>CAMZOI010000001.1 GCA_947331495.1 Erythrobacteraceae bacterium Alg239-R51
AACGGGGGCCATCATTTTTTTTGGGGGGGGGGGGGGGGGGGCCCCGGCCCCCCCCCCCCCCCCCCCCGTGCCGGTCAGTCGATATAATAGCCGACGACTTTGAATTCGCCTTCTTCCCGCTGTAGCGTGAGAGTCTCGGTTTCGAAGCCGGTCGCCGCGAAATCCGTTTTGAACCGGATCAGCTGGAGACCAGCGGGCGGGGCGGGTATGTTCTGGACCGTGATAGCCTCCCGCGATAATACCTCGCCGAGAGGCTCGCGCGCCTGGAGCGATGCAGATTCCCAATTTTCCGTTGTGTTCAGCTCACGAAACGAACTCGCCGTCGCCTCGTAGCTCGCCTGCCAGTCGCCCATATCGACCAGTTCCAGCCATTCGCGGGCTGCGGACTCGATAGCTGCATCGTTGGCGACCACCTCGGCTGGGCGGTATTCTACTTGCTCGTCCACGAAGGGAGAGGAAAGAAACAGAAATGCTGCAAACAGTGACATGACAAGACCTCCTATCAACCAGCGGGCGTAGTGCCCGAAGCCCGGTTGATTGCGATCTGCGAGGTTCAAGGCATCCCCGAAACTCTTGGGTCCAGAAAATTGGGGGTGCGTTTCTTCCTGTTTGAAAGCAATCCGCGCCGCCTCTCGGCTGCTGGTGACCGACAGCTTGCGCCGCGCGGCGCGCAGGCGCTCGTTGATCGTGTGGACCGACAGGTCGAGTTCCTGCGCCATCGACTTCGCATCGTGCCCACGCACGATCAGCCTCAGCGTTTCCTTTTCCTTGTCGGTCAACGTCTCGTAGCCAGCGGACATGCCTTGATTGTTACGCCCCCCAGCCCCCCAAAAAATTCGTGGTGGGCAGCGGCGGTATCTCCGAGGCCCGCTGCGGGGGCCACAGAGCTCTTGTTTAACCAATCGTTAGCTGCGCTGGGGTTAGCCATGATTTCGATGGAAAAACGCATGCAATCAAGCTGTAAAACCGGTCTTGGCTGCGTGAAGTTTTTAGGCGTCGCCTCTTTTACGAGAAACTCGTGCCAGAAACGCACTTGGTTCTGTAGGAGTTGGCCATGGACACACCGCCCTACCACCCACCGAAGAAATACTCTGTCCGCATCGAAGGACATCGCACCTCGATCAGTCTCGAGCCGGTGTTCTGGGAAATGCTCTCCACGGCGGCGGCAGTGCGGGGGCAGTCGATAAATGCGCTGGTAGCTGAAATCGATGCTGAGCGCATTCGGGCCGAAACTCCGCCCGGTCTGGCAGGCGCGATCCGAATTTGGCTGATTACGTACGAAAAAGGCGGCTGGATCACGCCAGCCGCCCCGTGATCTGAATTATTCGATCGATCAGTATTTGGCTGTCGCGTCGCTCGCCGGATAGGTTTCGTCGAGCGCCTCGTCAGTCTTGCTCATAGAATCGTTGGTCGTGGTAGCCTTGGCGCCGGCGTCACGGAACTGGCCCTTCGGTTGACCGTCCGCGAAGGCCACCCCGTTGGGGTCGACCTTGTTCTTTTCATAGTAGCGATATCCGGCGTATCCGAGGCCGCCGAGTGCGAGAAGTTTGAGTAACATGTGCGATTTCCTTTCTTGACGATTCAACGCGCAAATTCCTGGAAAGGTCCGCACAAACAGCTTCAGTCGTCGCCAACCCGTTCGACATCCGCGCCGACTAGCTGAAGCTTCTCTTCAAGCCGTTCATAACCCCGATCGAGGTGGTACAAGCGCCGCACTGTCGTCTCTCCTTTTGCAGCGAGGCCTGCAATGACAAGACTCATCGAGGCGCGCAAATCGGTTGCCATGACTTCTGCCCCGGTAAGCTCGACGGGACCGCGCACGATTGCCGTGCGTCCCTCTGTCTCGATATCGGCGCTCATCCGCCGCAATTCAGGAACGTGCATGAAGCGGTTCTCGAAAATTGTTTCCTTCAGCACGCTGGTCCCTTCCGCCTTGGTCAGCAGGCTCATCAGCTGGGCCTGCATGTCGGTAGCAAGGCCGGGGAAGGGCGCTGTTGTGAGATTGTGCGCGGTAAGCTTGCCATTGGCAGCGATGTCAATTCCATGCCGGTCAGTCTCGACCGTCACGCCGATATTGCGCAGCGCGTGTATGGTGGATCCCATGTCACCCGCTTCAGCGCCTTCTAGCCGCACCTCGCCACCCGTGATTGCGGCAGCACAGGCATAGGAGCCCGCTTCGATACGGTCCGGCATGCAACGATAGGTCGCCCCATGCAGTTTCCTTACCCCGTGTACAGTCAAGTCCGACGTTCCAACGCCTTCGATCTCCGCGCCCATAGCGATGAGCAGGTTGCACAGGTCGACTATTTCCGGCTCGCGCGCGGCGTTGACCAACTTGCTGGTGCCTTTGCACAGCACTGCCGCCATCACTGCATTTTCGGTCGCGCCGACTGAAACGACAGGAAAATCGAACTCGCCACCGGGTAGTCCGCTGTCCGGCGCAGACGCCCTTACGTAGCCCTGCGCCAGCTCGATATGCGCCCCGAACGCTTCCAGCGCTTTCAGGTGCAGGTCGATAGGCCGGTTTCCAATCGCGCAGCCGCCGGGCAGCGAAACCTTTGCCTCGCCTGTGCGCGCCAGCAACGGACCCAGCACTAGAATCGAGGCCCGCATTTTGCGCACGAGGTCGTAAGGCGCGGTAGAACTGGTTATGCGCATCGCTTCCAGCGTCACGTTGCGCCCGAAATCCTCGGGCCGCTTGCCGGGAATCGTGTGGCTGACCCCGAACTGGGTCATCAGGTGCTGGAACCCGTCGATATCGGCGAGCCGCGGCAAATTACGCAACGTGACCGCTTCCTCGGTTAGTAGCGCGCAGGGAATCAGGGTAAGCGCGGCGTTCTTGGCCCCCGAAATCGGGATCGTGCCCGACAGCCGATTGCCGCCGCGAATAATGAGCTTGTCCATGGTGCGAAGGCTTTAGACATGCCAGCGCCGCTGGCAAGTATCGTGCCTTTCAGAGTTCGCGCAAGCCAGGGCACGACCTTAACCTATGTGCGTTGACCGTGCGAAACGCGACACATACCGGACACGCATGACCCACAAACCGATCAAGAAAGCCGTCTTCCCCGTTGCAGGGCTTGGCACCCGTTTCCTGCCCGCCACCAAGGCTATCCCCAAGGAACTGCTACCGATCGTCGACCGCCCCCTGATCCAGTATGCGGTGGACGAGGCGCGCGAGGCAGGCATCGAGCAGATCATCTTCGTCACCGGACGCGGCAAGACTGCCATCGTCGAACATTTCGACATAGCCTTCGAACTCGAGACTACGATGGAGGAACGCGGCAAGGATCTCTCCGTGCTCGATTGCACACGTGCAACGCCGGGCGACATCATCACCGTACGCCAGCAGGTGCCATTGGGCCTGGGCCACGCGATCTGGTGCGCGCGGGCGATCGTGGGCGAGGAACCCTTCGCCATCCTGCTGCCCGACGAACTGATGGTGGCGGTCCAGAACGGCGGCACCGGCTGCATGAAGCAGATGGTCGAGGCTTACGAGCAGGTCGGCGGCAATCTGATCTCGGTCCTTGAGGTCCCGAAGGAAGCCGTGTCGAGCTATGGCGTGATTGCGCCGGGAGATCACGTGTCGGACACGCTTACCGAGGTGACCGGACTGGTCGAGAAACCGCCTGTTGCCGATGCTCCTTCCAACAAGATCGTGTCTGGCCGCTATATCCTCCAGCCGGAGGTCATGCGCGTGCTGGAAGACCAGGGCAAGGGCGCAGGAGGCGAGATCCAGCTTACCGATGCAATGGCCAGAATGATCGGCACCCAGCCGTTTCACGCTGTTACGTTCGAAGGCCGCCGGTTCGATTGTGGCAGCAAGCTGGGCTTCGTCGAAGCGACACTGGCGCTGGCGCTGGAGCGCGAGGACATGGGCGCGGACGTGCGGGTCATGGCGGAAAGGCTTTTGCGCTAGGACCTATCCTCGAGTGAATTTCATGCGATGCTACATCGATCAGGCTGCCTCGAACCTCAGGGGCAAGGTCTTGAGGCCGCCGACGAAGGTCGACTTCGATCGCGCCGGTTCGCCCGCCAGTTCGATTGTCTCGATCCGGTCGAGCAGCGCCTCGAACAAGATCCGCATTTCCAGCCGGGCGAGGTGCAGGCCAAGGCATTGATGCGCACCCGCCCCGAAGGCCAGATGCCGATTGGGGCTGCGGCTCGAATCGAACCGCCGAGGGTCGTCGAACTGGGCCGGATCGTGATTGGCGGCAACGTAGTTGATCATCAACCAGTCGCCTTTGGAGACATCTTGGCCGCCGATTTCGGTATCGGCCGCTGCGGTGCGCATGAAGTGCTGCACCGGCGTGGTCCAGCGGATCGCTTCTTCGACGATCCCGGGTAAGAACGAACGGTCCGCGCGAACACGAGCCCATTGTTCCGGGTCCTGCGCAAGGGCCAGCATCGCGCCCGCCGTGCTCGCGCTGGTGGTGTCGTGCCCGGCTGCGGCGAGGATGATGTAATAGCCCATCATGTCGCGGTCGTTCAGAGGCTCTCCATCGACCTTGGCATTGGCGATGG
Source organism: Erythrobacteraceae bacterium Alg239-R51 (assembly GCA_947331495.1). Lineage (GTDB taxonomy): Bacteria > Pseudomonadota > Alphaproteobacteria > Sphingomonadales > Sphingomonadaceae > Qipengyuania. The sequence continues at coordinate 4,522 of CAMZOI010000001.1, forward strand.
TGCTGGCGACATCGTCGGTCGGGTTGATACGCCGCTCTGCGGTGAGGCGTGCGAAATACGCCTCGAAATCTTTCACCGCGCCCGCGACAAGCTGGGTGATCTGCTCGGTGGTCATGTTCTTCACGCCGGACTGGTTGAGATCCTCGTCCTGCCCGCCGAACATCTGCTGGGTCAGCATCAGCATGCGCGGCTCGTCCTCTTCCGGAATGCCGAGGATCTGCATGACGACATGAAGTGGATAGGGCGCGGAAACCGCCTTGACGAAATCTGCCTCATTACCGCCTTCGAGCAGCCGGTCGACCGCGGAACTTGCGATCTGACGGATTTCGTCTTCCACGCCGCGCAGGTTCTTGGGCATGAACCATTCCTGTGTCAGCTTGCGGTACTTCATGTGAATCGGCGCATCGAAGGTGACGAGGCTGGCAACCAGGTGGGGGCTGCCTCCGGTCAGATTCTTGGCGAACTCGATGCCCTCGGTTAGCGAGAACACGACCGTCTGCGGATTGTTGAGGAAGGTCTCATTGTCCTTCGAGATGCGCATGACATCGTCGTAGCGGGTGACCAGCCAGAAGGGCGGATGAACATCGTCAGCCGCTTCGACCCAAACGACGGGCCTCTCCTCGCGCAGCCGGTCGAACGTGTCGAGAAGCGGAGTCCATTGGGCATAGCTTGCCGGGTCGATGACCTGGCGCGCGGTTTGCGGATCAAGACGGGGTTTGGTCTGAGTCGTCATCAGGCCTGCTCCGTTTCGATCTCGGCCCTCTTGGCATACTCGTCACGCAATTCGCGCTTGTAGAGCTTACCGTTCGCCTCGCGCGGCAGTTCGGAGCGGAAATCGAACAGTTTGGGCATCTTGATCTTGGCCAGATTCGGAGCGAGAAAATCGCGCAGTTCCGCTTCGAGCGCTTCACCTGCTTCGATCATGTCGATCGGCTGGACCACAGCGACGACCTTCTCCCCGAAATCGGGGCAAGGGGCACCGATCACCGCCGCGTCCATCACCTTATCGTGGGTGACCAGCAGGTTCTCGATCTCCTGCGGATAGATGTTCACCCCGCCTGAGATGATCATGTGGCTCTTGCGGTCGGTCAGATAGAGATATCCGTCCTTGTCGACGTGCCCGATATCGCCCAGCGTCATCCAGCCTCTTGGATGCATTGCATCGGCGGTCTTTTCCGGATCGTTGTGATAGGTCGGGATCGTCTCGTTCTCGAAGAACAACAGTCCGTCGTGACCCGCGGGCAACTCTTCCCTATCGGGACCGCAGACGTGGACCGTGCCGTGGATCGCCTTGCCCACGCTTCCAGGATGCTCGAGCCAGTCCTCGGCTTTGATCAGCGTCATGCCGATGCCTTCGGACCCGGCGTAATACTCGTTGATGATCGGACCCCACCATTCGATCATCTCGCGCTTGATCGGGACCGGACAGGGCGCAGCGGCATGTAGCGCCCTGCGATGGCTCGACAAGTCGTATCTCGTGCGAACTTCGGGATCGAGCTTCAACATCCTGACGAAATGCGTCGGCACCCACTGGCTGTCGGTAATCCGGTATTTCTCGATCGTCGCCAGCGCGTGCTCCGGATCGAACTTCTCCATGACGACAACTGTACCACCCAGGCGCTGAGCCGTTGTACACCATCCAAGAGGGGCCGCGTGATAGAGAGGGGCCGGGGACAGATAGACCATGCTGCCGTCCGCCGGCATGCCTGCGCCCATTACCGCAAGTCCGACGAGCGGGTTGACCGCCTGGATATCGTCGTCCTCGGGCGGCGCTGGCTTGACCCCCTTCGGCCGACCAGTCGTTCCGCTGGAGTAGAGCATGTACTGCCCCGGTGACTGGTCGGCTATCGGCTCGCTGGGTTGTCGAGCGAGGGCGTTTTCAAAGCTTTCCTCGCCTTGGCCACCCACGACCAGTATCGATACCTCGGGGCACTGCTCGCGAATGCCTTCGAGGACGTCGTCGAACGATCGAGTGGTGATAAGAAGTTTTACGCCTGCATCGTGCAGGATATAGCAGATTTCGGGGGCAGTCAGACGCGTAGAGATTGGCACCATCATCGTGCCTGCCCGCTGCGAACCCCATACGATCTGCAAATAGTGCGCCGTGTTTTCCATCAACACCGCGAAATGGTCGCCGCGCTTCAGCCCTTGCGAACGCAGAAGATGCGCGAACCGGTTGGCGTAGGCATCCATCTCGCCGAAAGTGACTGTCTGACCGCTTCCCGCCATGATGAGAGCAGGATGGTCGGGACGTGTTTGCGCGTGCGCGATTGGGTGCATGGATAAGCCTCTCTCTTCCGGCGATCTCTTCGGCGGACCCGTCCGGTTGCAGTTGGAAACCTACCCTAGCATTTACTTCAGACAAGAAAAAAGGGGCTGTAGGATACCCCACCGCCCTTTTTTCCGATCCCGAAAGGCTGGTCGTCCTTAGTCTTCGTCACCGCCACCCTGGCCGCCGGTGCCCATTGCCAGTGCGTAAGCACGCTGCGCTTCTGATTCGACCATATAGGGAACCGGATTGACCGCCTTGCCGGCGATACGCACTTCATAGTGGAGATGCGGGCCGGTCGACCGGCCGGTCGAACCGACATAGCCGATCAATTGGCCTTTCTTGACCCGCGTACCTGCGGCAACCGCTACTCGCGACATGTGGGCAAAGCGGGTCTGCAGGTCCGCACCGTGTTCGATCGACACGTAATTGCCGTAACTGCCGAAACGGCCGGCCTTGCTGACAAGTCCATCGGCGGTCGCGTAGATCGGCGTGCCGGTCGAAGCAGCCAGGTCCACGCCATTGTGGCTGCGGCGACCACCAAGCACAGGGTGCGTGCGCATTCCGTAATCGCTCGTCAGACGCGCATCATCCAGCGGCATGCGCGACGGGACGGAGACTTTGGTATGGCGAGTGGCGGACCGATCGAGTTCTTCCCATTTCGCGAAAAGCTGCTGGAACTGAGCGTCGTCGCCATCCTGAGAAGGAGCGGCGACCTTCGACATGTCGATGGCACCGACCGCGACAGCGGTATTGGTTTCATTTGCCTGAGCAGGAGCGGCGGCGATCGTCATACCCGCAACGGCCATGACGAAGGAAAGCGTGTAGCGCTTCGAAATCATTGCAAACCCGTCCTTGCCGACGCTGTCCCGCGCCGTTTATCCCGATTCGATAGAGCGCCCCACGCTCTGACCAAATCTTTTTCAGTAAACGCCGGAACCCCCCGGCAACTCGTAAGTTTGGGTTATCCGGTTAAAAGTTAATGACACAAGACCGGCATGGAAGTTGCGCGGCAGATTGCCTGTCAAACGCGCTGAGTCGTTGAAACGAATCTTTCTTACCTGGGAAAATCACGGCCAGTAGGATTTTTCTGCACTTTTGAGCGGGTTGCGGAGCCCTTGCTTTCGAAGAGAATGTTCAAATTTAGCCTATAAAATTAAGACCCCACTTTCCTTCGCCATAAGCTCGCTCTGAAAAGCCTTGGTTTTCTTTCAGCGCCTTAGCATCCATTCCGTTCGGCATTGAGCACGAAATTCCGAGACCCGCCGCTCGGAACTGTGGTTGTAAATTCGGTATCAGTGACCTGACGACGGAGCCTCCGGCTTTTAGCCGACCAACGGTCCGTCGTCGCCACGCAACGCTTTGTAGTAGGAGTTCGCGAATCGATGCGATGTCATGGTTTAAGAACCGCATGCAGCACCTCTTCAGCGTGCCCTTTTACGCGAACCTTCGGCCAGATCCGGATGATTTCGCCCCCTTCGTCCAAAAGGTAGGTCGTGCGAACAATGCCCATATAGGTGCGGCCGTAATTGGTCTTCTCGCTCCACACGCCGAGAAGATCTGACAATCCATTGTCCTGCTCATCTGTCGCCAGATCCACTTTCAGATCATGCTTGGCGATGAAGTTGCGATGTTTCTGCGGTGAGTCTTTGCTGATGCCCAGCAGGACGGCTCCAGCATCGGCAAACTCGCCCTTCAGGGTTGAAAATTCCTTCGCCTCGGTCGTGCACCCGGGCGTGTTGTCCTTTGGGTAGAAGAATAGAACAGCTTTCTTTCCTGCCAAATCCTGTTTGGTAACGACGCCGTCGTCCGGCGTGGCCAAGGCAAAGTCAGGGAAAGCGTCTCCTTCGTCGAAACTTCCGCTCATCGATCGATCTCCAGTTCCTGCTCGAAAACTCTCGCCCATGTCGATGCGACCGCATGACGAGCGTCGGCAATGCTGTTGAGCAAATCTTCGTAGGTTTGGCATCCGCTCTGTCGCGCCAGTAATTGCCGGGCTGCGTCGTTGGGACGCAACAGGTCAGGTGCAAGAAGCCGGGTGCCCACCAGCGTCCGCGTCATCAAGTCATGCGCCGGACCGAGTTCGCCTGGAAGATGACCACTCTTGGCGAGGCTTTCTATCGCCTTTTCCAGCGCCGGTATGAAACCGGTTCTTTCGCGCAGCTGCAGATAGTGAATAAGAAATTCCAGATCGATCAGTCCACCGCGCAGCAGCTTCACATCGAGCGGTCCGCGGCTTGGCTTGTGGTTAGCCATCTCTTCGCGCATCGCGAGCACGTCTTCGCGCAAACGACCGGGATCGCGTTCGCGACGCAGAATCTGGTTGAGTGCCTTTTCGATGGCCTCGCGCGCCGTCAGGGTGCCGTTCAGAGCCCGGGCACGTGTCAGGGCCATGTGTTCCCAGGTCCAGGCATCTTCCTGCTGATATCGCGCAAAACTGTCGAGGCTGACGGTCAGGGGGCCCTGGTTGCCCTGCGGGCGAAGTCGGGTGTCGACCTCATAGAGCGCTCCTTGTGCGGTCGGGACTGACAGAGCCGCACTCACGCGCTGCGCCAACCGGTTGAAATAAAGCGTTGCCCCAAGGGGCCGATTACCATCGGATTCTGCCTCATGCGTTCCGGTGAACAAATAGACGATGTCCAGATCCGAAGCATGCGTCAGAAGCCCCCCGCCCAATCGGCCCAAGCCGAGCACCACCAACTCGCCACCTTCGATTCTGCCGTGCTTGCGCGCAAACTCGGTGCTCGCTTCCTCCACCGCAACCAGCAAGGCCGCCTCTGCCGTCCGCGAGAGTCCGGCGGCGATCGCGAGCGGATCATGCGCGTCCTCGATCAACTGGACGCCAAGGGCAAAGCGTGTTTCGGCGGTGACGATACGGATCCGGTCGAGCCGATCCTCGTAATCGTCGCGCCGTTCACGCAGCTGCATTTTCGTAGCCAACTCCGGGACATCCGGAGGCAGGTCGAGTGCGGTCCGGTCGATCAACGCATCCAGCAGTTCCGGACGTAGCGCCAGTTCTTCCGCGAGCGGTGGGGCCAGCGTGAAGCAATCTGCAATGAGCTGGAAAAGCCCTGGCCGTGCTTCGAGCAGTCGAAACAGATTGATCGCCGAAGGCAGCCGACCGATCAGCGTTTCCCACCGCGCAAGCGTCTGCTCAGGCTCCAGCGACGTCGCAAGAGAGGTCAACAGGTCCGCTTGAATGCTTTCGAATGCCGACAATGCGGCAGGGCTGCGCAGGGCGGCGAAGCGGCCATCGGACCACGAGGAAACACGTGCTCGCAATTGCCTTGACGGCGATGACGGCGCGTCGTCCCGCGTCTCGAGGTGCGGGCTGGACTGCGGGACCGAGATGCGGTCTTCGTCGAGCAGGGCATCGAAGCGCTCGGCCACCGGTGTACTAAGGGTGCGGACATGATCGATCAGGGCCGCTGCGTCGGTCAGTCCATGCAGTTTCGCAACATTTTCGAGCGCGGCATCATCTGGGAGACTGTGCGTCTGCCGGTCGTTGACCATTTGCAACCTGTGTTCGATCACCCGCAAGCCATCATAGCTTTCCCCAAGCACACGGGAATCCTCAACCCCGATGCGTCCGCTCGCCGCCAGGGCATCAAGTGCGGCGCGCGTGCCCCGCGCTCGCAACGATCGGTCACGGCCACCATGGATAAGCTGGTGCGTCTGCGCAAAGAATTCGATTTCCCTTATTCCCCCACGACCGAGCTTGAGGTCGAAACCCGGCTTCGGCTCTCGCGGGCCGGTATGCTGGTCGCGGATCCTATGCGTCAGCCGCCGAATTTCGTCGATCGCGCCGAAATCCAGACTGCGGCGCCAGACAAACGGACGGATATGGTCGAGAAACACCTCCCCGGCTCCGATATCGCCCGCGCAAGAGCGCGCCCGGATGAACGCGGCCCGCTCCCAAGCGAGCGCCGAACTTTCGTAATGCGAAATTGCCGAGTCCAGAGAAAGTGCCAGGGGACTGACTTCCGCGGCCGGGCGCAAACGCAGATCAACGCGAAAGACATAACCTTCAGCCGTGTTGTCGGACAGCATGCGTACGACTTCCCGCGCGTAACGTTGCGCGGCCTCGCCGGGTTCGTCTCGCTCGCGCCTCGGCAAGATCCGGGGATCGTAGAGCAGGATCGGATCGATGTCCGAACTGTAATTAAGCTCGCCTGCTCCATGCTTGCCGAGTGCCAGACCGATCATCCCGTCGGGACGTGCGCCTTCAACTCGGCGTGCGATGGCGGCAGAAATGGCCGCATGCAGGGCGCGGTCGGCAAAGGTGGACAATTCGCGCATCACCTTGTCGAGAGAAAAGGCCCCGGCGAGATCGCCTATTGCCAATACAAGGGCCAGGTCGAGCCGCTCGCGCCGCAACGATGTCGCGACATCGGCACGATTCTGGCTTGCTTTTGCGTAAAGGAGCGCCTGCTCGTCCTGTCCATCAGCGAGCAACCCAGCCAGATCAGGTCGCTGATCGAGCGCCTTGGCGAGGAATGGCGAATGTTCGCGTGCCCGCCCAAGCGCTGAAGTCCAGTCAATTCCCATTGTCGGCAATCTCTGGCGCTCTGGGCGGTCGAGGGCAAGCTTGCCCTTGCGTCGCCCCGGTGCAAGAAGCATTCCGCAAACGTAAGATGAGTGAGGCTACCGCCATGATCCGTTCGATATTCGCTGTCGGCACCGCGCTGGCGATTTCTGCGTGCGCGATGAACGAGGACGTTGCCAGCACTGGCAACAACGCGCTCGACATCCCGCAAGTCGCTTCTGGCCAATTGTCTGAAGAGACAATGAAACAGGTAACGCGACGCTTGTCCTCGGACGAGTTTGAAGGGCGCGCTCCGGGAACACCCGGCGAAGAAAAGACCGTCGCCTATCTTATCGAACAGTTCGAGAAGGCCGGACTTGCGCCGGGCAATAATGGCAGTTGGGTGCAGGAGGTGCCGCTGGTCGAGATTACCGGCAGGGATTTTGCGCCGCTGACCATTTCGGGGGGTGCAAACGGTCCGCTAAGGCTGGACTACGCCAGCGACTGGGTCGGGGTGAGTTACCGCGAAGACGCACGAACCACGCTTGATGAGAGCGAACTGGTCTTCGTGGGATACGGAATCAACGCACCCGAGCGCGGCTGGAACGATTATGCCGGGATCGACATGGCCGGCAAGACCGCGATCATCCTGGTCAACGATCCCGATTTCGGTAGCGAAACGCTCGACGGTCCGTTCAATGGCAAGGCGATGACCTATTACGGACGCTGGACTTACAAGTATGAGGAAGCCGCGAGGCAGGGCGCGGCCGGCGCGATCATCATCCACGACACCGAACCGGCTTCCTATGGCTGGAACGTGGTCGAATCGAGTTGGTCAGGACCGCAAGCCTACGCGCAGCGCGGCGAGAATGCGCCGCCGTTGACGAAAGTGAATGGCTGGATTCAGAAGTTGGTCGCGCAGCGTGTGATGCAAGCCGCAGGTCGCGATCTTGAACAGCTTGCGCAAGCCGCCAAACAACGCGATTTCACCGCGGTTCCGCTCGGGCTGACGGCCTCCACGAGTTTTTCGAACGACATCCGTACGTTCCAGTCGCAGAATGTCATCGGCATGCTGCGCGGCGATGAACGGCCGACCGAATACGTCATGCATACCGCACACTGGGATCACTTGGGCCGGTGCACCCCGGCACTCGATGGTGACGATATCTGCAACGGTGCAGTCGATAATGCGACGGGCACTGCCGCGCTGGTCGCTTTGGGCGAAGCGCATGCCGATGTTGGGCCAACCTCGCGCACGCTCGTTTTCCTCGCGGTAACCGCGGAGGAATCGGGATTGCTCGGCGCGGACTACTACGCCGCGAACCCGGTCTTTCCGCTGGATCGGACTGTCGGCGGCATCAACATGGATGCCTTCCTGATGGCCGGACCGTCGAACGATGTAACTGTCGTCGGGCCAGGCAAGTCGCAGCTGGACGATTTTCTCGAAGCAGCGCTTGTTACAGACGGACGTATTTCGACGCCCAACCCCAATCCCGAAGCGGGTTATTACTATCGTTCGGACCATTTCGCTTTCGCCAAGCGCGGCGTCCCGATGCTCTATGTCGACGGAGGCGAGGATCTCGTCGAGGGTGGCCGCGCGGCGGGGGCCGCCATTGCTGCCGATTACCGGGAAAACCGCTATCATGGTCCGAAAGACGAATACGATCCCACTTGGGACTGGTCGGGTGTGATGGCCGACCTCGCGCTGTTCTATCGTATCGGGCGAACTCTGGGCGAAAGTGCAAGCTGGCCAAACTGGAACGAAGGCGATGAATTTCGCGCGATCCGGGACAGGGATTGTCAGGGCGCGGCTTGCGGCAACTGATCCGCGCTGGGAACTCCTGCTCATGACGTTGAGGATGCCGCCCGAATGGGCACCGCAGGACTGGCTATGGATCGGTTTTCCGCACGATGCGGAGGAATGGCCAGAAATTCTGCCGCGTGCGCAGGAGCAGATCGCCGCCTTCGCCAACGCGGTTGCCGAGAGCGGGCAGGAGGTGCGGCTCCTGGTGCGCGATGCCGCCAATGAGGCGCGTGCCCGGCGCCTCGTTACCGCTACGGTGAAACTCGAGCGTCGTATCTATGGCGATGTGTGGCTGCGTGATACCGGTCCGTTGATTGTGAGCGCCCAGGGTAGGCGCGCGGCGCGACGTTTTGGTTTCAACGGCTGGGGCGGCAAGTATCGCATGGACGGTGACGAGACCGTGGGCGCCGAGCTCGCGCGGGACGCCGGACTGGAATTACGGACTTCCGACTGGATACTTGAGGGCGGGGCGATCGACGGAGACGGGACCGGCCTTGCCGTCACGACAGAGCAGTGTCTGTTGAACCCCAACCGTAATCCGCAATTGTCGCGCGAAGAAATCGAGCACCGCCTGAGCCGCGATCTTGGCTTCGAGCGTGTCCTGTGGCTGGGCGACGGGCTTCTCAATGATCATACCGACGGCCACGTTGATAATCTTGCGCGGTTCGCGGGCCCGAACACGCTCGCTTTGCCGCGTCCGACGGGAAAGAATGATCCCAACAGCGCAGTCTATGCCGAAGCCCGGGAGCGAGCCGAACTCATGGGCGTGACTATCCGCGAGATACCTTCGCCCGGTCTCGTCACAAGCGGCGACCGGGTAGAACCCGCCAGCTACGCCAATTTCGCGATCACCAGCCATATCGTTGTCGTACCGACCTTCGGCAGTCCTCATGACGATGAAGGTGTGGCTGCCGTCGCGGAGCTTTTCCCCGACCGGGCGACGGTCGGCTTGCCTGCGGATGCCGTTCTCGCCGGTGGTGGCGGTTTTCACTGCGCAAGCCAGCAAATGCCGTCGGCAGGTTGGCGAGCTTAACGCTTCGTTAGGAACTTGCGCCGAGAATGCATGCATGGCTAAAGCAATCGCTCTTGCTCGCATACATGTTGCGCCGCTTCCAGTAATGGACCTTGCGCGCACCCTGCTAGTGAGCGGATCTGGCCTCGCGCTGATCTTCGCCGGACCGGCCCTACCCTTCTAGCAATTTTACCAGCGCAACTGCGGCAGCGGCGGCCAGAATCGCCGCGACGAAGCTCCGCCAGACTGGGTCGCTCACCTTTCCGAAGGCAAGCGAGCCAAACCAGTTGCCCAGAAGCACGACCGGAAACAGTATCGCCGCGAGGATCAGATAACGCAGCTGCATCAGTCCGAGCGCTGCGCCCGAACCGAGGCCCGCGAAGGCGGCAATCGTGAAGACCAGCAGCATCGACGCCTTTGCCTGCACCCGCGGAATCGCGCGCCCGACATAATACGGCACCACTGGCGGCCCCGGCATGCCAGCGAATCCCGTCAACAATCCGGATGCGAACCCCGTAGTGCCCGTATGGAGATGGCCGGGCAATTCGGCCGCGCGTTGCGGCAACAGAATTGCCGCAAATGCCGACATGGCGACGAACGCGATCAACACCCGCGCAAGATCGGATGGCGTCAGGTTCAACAGCCACAGTCCGGGAGCGGTGGCGAGCAGAACCCAGGCGCCGATGACCCAGGCCGAACGCTCGGCCTCGCGCACGATGGTACGAAACTCGCTAAGCCCGATCAGCAACGCCACTCCGTTGGTGACCAGCACCGCTTCTACCGGGGTCAGCGCAAGCGCCAATACCGGCACGAGCAGGATAGCCATTCCAAACCCGGCAAGCCCGCGAATGAACGCTGCAACCAGTGCAGTGGCCAGCGCTCCACCAATTTGCGCGATGGTGAAGCCGGCAAGGACTTCCATAAAGGTGCGCTCCTAATCGCGCAGGTCTGGAGGCGTCGCTTCGGTCTTCAGCATGGCGACGGCTTCGTCGAGCGGCATCACCCGCTGCTCCTTCTCGCCTAGCGTCCGGATGGCGACGGTGCCTTCTTCCGCTTCGCGATTGCCGACCACCAGCAGGTGCGGAACCTTGGCATGGCTGTGCTCACGAACCTTGTAGTTGATTTTCTCGTTGCGCAGGTCGCTCTCGACGCGGATACCCGCCGCCCTCAACTGCGCGGTTGCTTCGCTCGCATAGTCGTCCGCATCGGAGACGATTGTCGCGACCACCGCCTGCGTCGGCGCGAGCCAGACCGGCAGTCGACCCGCGAAATGTTCGATCAATATGCCAATGAAGCGCTCGTAGGAGCCGAAAACTGCGCGGTGCAGCATGACTGGACGGTGCTTCTCGCCATCCTCCCCGATATAGGAGGCGTCGAGCCGGTCGGGCAGCACGCGGTCGCCCTGAATCGTGCCCACCTGCCAGGTCCGTCCAATCGCATCGGTAAGGTGCCATTCGAGCTTGGGCGCATAGAACGCGCCTTCGCCCGGCAATTCTTCCCAGCCATATTGCTCGTTCGCCATACCCGCTTCGGCAACGGCATCGCGCAATTCCTGTTCGGCCTTGTCCCAATCCGACTCATTCCCGAACCGTTTTTCAGGACGCAAGGCAAGTTTCACATGATACTCGAAACCGAAGTCGCGATAGACCTCGTCCGCCAATTTACAGAAGGCACGGACCTCCTCGACTACTTGCGTTTCGGTGCAGAAGATGTGTGCATCATCCTGCGTGAACTGGCGCACGCGCATGATACCGTGCAGCGCGCCATGCGGCTCGTTTCGGTGGCAGCAGCCCATCTCGCCCAGCCGGATCGGCAGGTCGCGATAGGAGGTGATGCCCTGCTTGAAGACCAGCACATGCGCCGGGCAGTTCATCGGTTTGATCGCCATCCAGTCGGCATCGGGCGCGACCGAGGGATTGGCCGGCCCGTCGCCCAGTTCCTCGACCTCGGGCACCATGTCCGGCACGGCGAACATGTTTTCCGCATACTTGCCCCAATGACCGGATTGCTCCCACTGGCGCACATCCATCAGCTGCGGCGTCTTGATCTCGCGATAGCCGGCAGCATCCATCTTGCGTCGCATATAGGCTTCAAGCTCGCGCCAGATTCGGTAGCCGTTCGGATGCCAGAACACCGAGCCATGCGCTTCTTCCTGCAAATGGAACAGGTCCATCTCGCGACCCAGCTTGCGGTGGTCGCGCTTGGCGGCCTCTTCCATGCGCGTGAGATGCGCGTTGAGCTGCTTCTTGTTGAGCCAGCCCGTCCCGTAGATGCGCGTGAGCTGTGGGTTGTTCTGGTCGCCGCGCCAGTAGGCCCCTGCAACGCGCGTCAGCTTGAAGGCCTGCGGATCGAGCTTGCCCGTGCTGGCAAGGTGTGGGCCGCGGCACATGTCGAGCCACGAATCCTTGTCCCCAGGAGGTCCGCTCCAGTAAACCGTCAGCTCTTCGTCCTCGGGAAGTTCGTTCGCCCACTCCGCCTTGAACGTCTCGCCTTCGGATTTCCATTTCTCGATCAATTGCTCGCGCGTCCAGACCTCGCGATGCAATGGCTTGTCGGCCTTGATGATGCGACGCATTTCTTCCTCGATCGCTGGCAGATCGTCGATGGAAAACGGCTCGCGGTTCTCGGGGGCCTTTACATCATAGTAGAACCCGTCATCGGTCGCCGGGCCGAAGGTGATCTGCGTGCCTGGGAAGAGCGATTGCACCGCCTCGGCAAGCACGTGGGCGAAATCATGGCGGGCGAGTTCGAGGGCATCGGCCTCGTCGCGGCTTGTCACCAGCGCCAGTTCGGCATCGCCTTCGAATGGTCGATTTATATCGCGCAATTCACCGTCGACGCGGGCCGCAATGGCGGCCTTGGCGAGGCCGGGACCGATCGCGGCAGCGACATCGGCAGGGGTCGCGCCCGCTTCCATTTCGCAAACCGAACCGTCGGGCAGGCTGATCTTGAGCAGTTCCGTCATCGTCTCATCCGTATCACTTGTCGGGGCGCTTGCTGATTGCGCTCACTTGCAGGCGCCATGGCACAGGCGCGCATGGCCTTGAAGCGGCGTTTGCGAGAAAATCGATTTCGGGAGGAACGCCAACCGCCCGAAACCGGACGGCGGTCACGCGGGTCAGGCCGCGACCAACCGACCCCGGTCGTTCGGGACAGTAGTAGTCATTGTCAGCATAAGCGTGAACATGATGCGCTGCGCAATAGCCAAGTTATGCGCATTTCTCAAATGATATCGAGTTGGTGGCTACCTGCCTTGCTGCTCACGCGTTGCGCAGCCACGATACCCGATCCCCTGTTTCGCACGCTGGCCAGGAAGCGATACTCGCTTGTCGCGCGCTCCGGGGTCAGCTCGACCGCCATGTAACCCCGCCGCGAGGCATCCATCCATGCAAGCTCGCGGTTGTAGCGCACCGTTTCGCGTTCCAGATCGCCAGGCGCGAGATGCGTTGCATAGGCTTCGAGCCCGGGCGATGTGACGGAGGGACCACCAAACTCGATACCGACAGGCACCCCCTCGTGGGCCAGTTCGAACGCCCAGCTGTTATGGGTATCACCGGCAAGGCTGACGAGATTTGCATTCGCTGCCAACGCAGCTTCGTATACTTGTGCGCGTGCCGCCGGATAACCGGTCCAGGCATCCATGCTGAGCGGCACCTCGGCCCGGGACGCCATGGCTCCTGCCAGGATACGCTGGCGGACAAAAGCAGGGATGTCGCCAGGCAGGTTTTCGGCCAGACGCGGCGCAGTGAATAGCTGGCCCATCAGTACCTGCTGCACGAGAACCTGCCAGGTCTTGCCGGACGCCCTCGAGCGCCTCAACCCATCCGCCAACCAGTCCTGCTGCTGAGCGCCGAGCATTTCGCGCGAATTGTCCAGATAGTCTCCTTGCCGGAAAGCGGTCAGGGCCGCGATCGCTTGCTCAGCGTCGCTCTTGCCTTGCAACAGATCGGAGAGGCTGAACTGTTCGGCTCGCGCAGTCAGGCGCGTTTCCAGCCGGAAAAGCGTCGCGAGGTCTCCGATCTCGTAGGTCGCCCATGGTTCGTCGGATACCGGCATCCATTCGCGATAGGCACGCATCGCGACGGCCTTGCGAACGTCCCAGGCACCCTCGGTTTCCGGCTGGTGGTTCTGAGCCCCGCCCTCCCAACTGTCGTTCGTGCTTTCGTGGTCGTCCCAGCCCGAGATCATCGGGTACAACTGGTGCAATCGCCGCAGGTCGGGATCGCTGCGATAGGTCGCGTAGCGAAGCCGGTAATCGGCAAGGCTCACGATCTCGCTGGCCGGCAAGAGTATCCGTCCCGGCTGGGCCTCGTTCGCCGAAGGATAGGTGTCCGGACCATATTCGTAGAAATAGTCGCCCAGATGCAGGACACAGTCGACATCGTCGGCCTGGGCCGCGGCCGCATAGGCGTTGAACCAGCCAAATCCGATATTCGAGCAGGAGAATACCGCCATGCGGAACCTGTCGGTTGGCCCGGCGGGCAGCGTCCGGGTGCGGCCTTCGTCAGACACCGAGCCGTCGGGCGCGATGAAGCGGTAGTAATACCACCTGTCCGGCTCGAGCCCCGTCGCTATCGGTTTGCAACATCCGTCGTTCTCCGGCGATGCGGTAACGTTGCCTTCCGCGACGATGCGGCGGCTGGCATCGGCCTCCATCACCTGCCAACCAATCCGCGTATCCTGGTCCGAAGCGTAGCGGGTCCACAGAAGGGCCTGGGTTGGTCCAGGCTCGCCGCTCGCCACCCCATGGGTGAAGCCGCGCGCGCTGGTCTGCGCCGAAAGCGGCATGGCGAGCAGCCCCGCCCCCATTGCCCCGCCGCGAAGCAGGCTGCGCCGGTCCAGAGCGGAGAGCCCGGCGGCGGGCGGGGGTTCGGTGGCGTCGATCATCAGGCGTTCTCCTCTGGCCGCCGCTTATCTAGCCGCGATGACGGGGTGTTGACACCTGTGACACATACTTTGGCAAGGAAGCGCGTCAAAATGCAAAGCACGCTTGACATTTCCGTCAAGTATGTGGCAAGTGTGCTTTATATTATGAAAAGTATGCTTGCTATGAAACAGTTTGTTGCGCCCCTCCTATTGGCCTCGGCCATGATCGGAATCGCGCTGCTCGCGGTGTTAGACATCGTTCCTGAAACGCTGGCGCAGTTCGCGCCGGTGGCCCTCCTGGCTCTCTTCCCGAGCGTGTGGATGGGTCGCGCCGGTTGCTGCAATTTCGCAAAGCGGAAGGCGGCATGATGGGCGGCGCACGGACCAGCGGTCGCCGCGCAGCCTTGTGGGGCGGCCTGTCCGTCGCCACGGGGTTGGCCATTCTCATTCTTAAAATCTCCGACGCGATAAACCCGCAGACCGCCTATATCTTCGCAATCGTGCCAGTCGCCCTGATGATCCTGTGTTTTCGGGCTTCGCTGGAAGAAGCGCGAGCGGGAAGCTCCGTCAGCAAACCTGGAATACGGTACGTAAAAGGCATCATGGCAAGCTCGCTTGCCTACCTTCTGGGTCTCGGCATTGCCCTGTGGATTTGGCGCAATCACGACCCCGCAACCGGTGTCACCTGGCTTCTGGCCATGCTCCCGATCCTGCCGATTTTCTGGATGCTCTACGTGATGGGCCGCTATCTTGCCGAAGAAAGCGACGAATATCTGCGTCACCGGTTCATCATGGCCTCGCTCGTCGGACTCGGCTTCGTCCTCGCCATCGGCAGCTTCTGGGGTTTCCTCGAGACTTTCGAACTCGTCCCGCATGTTCCGGGATGGTGGTCGGTCCCAATCTGGGCGCTCGGCATGGGGATCGGGCAAGCCTGGCAGAGCCGGAGGGGATCGTGAAGAACCGCCTCAAGGTGCTTCGCGCCGAACGCGACTGGAGCCAGCAGGACCTTGCCGACCGGCTCGAAGTCTCCCGCCAAAGCGTCAATGCGATCGAGACCGGGCGCTACGATCCTTCGCTCCCGCTCGCGTTCCGCATCGCAGACGTGTTCGACCTGAGGATCGAGGAAATCTTCCTGCGCGACGAGTAAGGGTTCTATTGCCTTCCCTTCGGTTCGGGTCGGCACCCCTTGCAATCGCGGGTCGGGCATTCGACATCGCGTTCCGATGACCGCGACGCAATTTCACACCATGCCCGACGGGCGACGCATCGCTTATCGCTTCGCACCCGGCCGTGGGCCGACACTGGTGTTTCTGCCCGGTTACATGTCCGACATGGCAGGCGGAAAGGCTACCGCGTTGTTCGACTGGGCTTGCGAACAAGGCAGGGCCTGTCTGCTGCTCGATTATTCTGGCTGCGGCGAAAGCGAAGGCGAGTTTGCCGACGGCACGCTGTCGCGCTGGTGCGATGAGGTGCTGACGCTGATCGAGGCGCGGGTCGACGGGCCAGTCGTAATCATCGGCTCGTCTATGGGAGGGTGGCTAATGCTGCTCGTCGGCACGGCGCTGGGCGAACGTCTGGCGGGCCTGATCGGCATCGCGGCCGCGCCGGACTTCACCCAATGGGGCCGCAGTGACGCCGAACAGAAATCGCTATCGCGCGGTGAAACGGTGTTCGACGAGAATCCTTACGGCCCCGAACCGACCCCGACATACCCTGGCTTCTTCGCCGATGCTCAGGCGCGGCTTCAGCTTGGCGGGACGATCGCGATCGATGCTCCCGTGCGTTTGCTGCACGGTCAGCGGGACGAGGATGTGCCGTGGGACATCTCGCTGCGGCTGGCGACCGCCCTGCGTTCGGACGATGTACAGGTCGCGCTGATAAAGGACGGCGATCACCGGCTTTCGCGCGAACAGGATATTGGCCTTCTGCTGCACACGGTCGGGTCGCTTTTGGAGATATCTGCATGATCGCTTCCGCCCTGGCACTGTTGATAATGCAGGTCGGCCCCAACCCGTCCGTCGGGGGAATGCCCGGTATTCCGGACGAACTCGCCAATCGTTCGCCGCGCGCAACGACGGAGCAAACTGCTCGGCCCGCTTCGGGCAATCTGTCGCGTTGTCTCTCGCTGGCCTCGACCACGCCTGACGATGCGCTAGATTTCGCACAAGCGTGGCGGGAAACCGGAACTGGCGAACTGGACAATGCGCAGGCAGCGCATTGCGCGGGCCTCGCATTGGTGGGTCTCGACCGTTTTAGCGAGGCCAGGCGACTCTTTGAACAGGCGAGTAGCGAGGTTCCGGATGACAACGCCCCATACCGGGCACGGCTTATGGCCATGGCCGGCAACGCGGCGCTGGCCGGAGGTGATGCGGTTGCGAGCGAACCTTTGTTTGCGCAGGCCGTCCAGACAGCGGCGAATAGTGGCGATGCAAGCTTGATCGCTGGTCTGCAGGTGGATCATGCCCGCGCGCTGGTAGCTTCTGGGCGGCCCGACGACGCTGCCCGCGTCCTCGCAGACGCGCGGACTTCGGATGCATCGAACCTGCGCGCATGGCTTCTTTCAGCGACCCTCTCCCGGCGATTGCAACGCCTTGGCGAGGCGCAGAAGCAGATCGAGCAGGCCGCCATCCTTGGCCCACGCGATCCGGCGGTAGGTCTGGAGGCGGGCGTTATCGCAGCGCTGTCCGGACGCGAGGATGACGCACGGCGCAGCTTCGAATCGGTGCTAGTCGTTGACCCCGACAGCGACGAGGCGAACCGCGCGCGGGCCTATCTGGAGCAGCTTGGACAGTGACCGATTATTCTGTTCTCGACCTTGTCCCGGTCCGCGAAGGCGGGACGGTGGGCGAGGCGCTTGCTGCCGCCACCGCGTTGGCCCGGGCTGCCGAACGGCTTGGCTGTAAACGTTTCTGGGTAGCAGAGCATCACGCCATGGAAGGCATTGCCGGCGGCGCAACCTCGGTGGTGCTTGCGCATATCGGCAACGCGACCTCTACCATTCGAATAGGTTCGGGCGGCATCATGCTGCCCAACCACACGCCTTTCCAGATCGCCGAACAGTTCGGTACGCTCGACGCGCTGTTTCCCGGACGGGTTGACCTGGGCCTGGGCCGCGCGCCCGGGGCCGGGCCGGAACTGCAGCGCGCATTGCGCAAGGATCTGCATCGCGCCGCCGAAATGTTCCCCCATGACGTGGTCGAACTGCAGGGCCTGATGCGCGGCAATTCCACGATACACCCCACACCGGGGCTCGGCGCCAATCCTGAATTCTGGATGCTGGGATCGAGCCTGTTCGGAGCACAACTGGCGGCTAAACTAGGCTTGCCTTACGCTTTCGCCAGTCACTTCGCGCCGGACCACCTCGATGCCGCGCTCGAGCTGTACCGCCGTGATTTTCAGCCCTCCGAGGCATGCGAGAAGCCCCACGTCATGGTTGCGATGAACCTGTTCGTTAGTGAAACCGAGGCAGAAGCGGAGTATATTGCCAGTTCGCAGTTACAGGCCTTCGTGGCGCTGCGCACGGGCAAACCCGGCAAACTGCCACCGCCAGTGCGCGATTATCGCGATAGCCTTCCTGCAGCCGCACGACGGATGCTTGCCCATATCGGTCAGGCAAGTGCGATCGGCACTCCTGAACAAGCGCGCGCGGCGGTGGAGGCTTTTGCCCGGCGCACGCAGGCCGATGAAATTGTCTTTGGCGGCAGCACTTACGATCCGGCCGAGAGGGTCGCTTCGCTGGAACACCTCCTCGCGGCGTGAGTCAGTAAAGAAGCCGTAGCGTCAGCGCGTACGGTTGCGAAATCGCGCACGCTCGCTTGCAGAGACTTACCAGCGGGCCTAGGCGCGCCGAAATTGTCGCCCAGTCGCGACTAACGAGGTTGCGGGTACGAACGGATCGTGGCCCGCCATGAGAGAGGTTCCCAATGGGATCGAAAAGCGCGGATACGGTACGACTTTCCAAGAAACTTCATACCAGTCTGATCGAACAGATGAAGGTTTCCCTGCTGAGCGGTGACACCCCGTTCGAGAAGGGCAAGATCGAAGAAGCGGCCCAATTCATGGGAGAGGCCGCCTATAACCGTGCCTTCGGCAAATCCACAATCGCGCTGGAAAGCGTTAGCGACGACCGCCGGATGACGCGCATCGCCATTGTCAATGACGACATGCCGTTTCTGGTTGATTCGGTTGCAGCTGCAGTCGCTTCGCTGGGCCTCTCGATCGATCGCCTGATCCATCCCGTCGTCCCGGTCGAACGTGACAGGGACTGCAATCTGCAAGTCATCCCGGATGGCGAGCCGGATGATGCCTATTGGGAGTCGATGATCTATCTCGAGACAGCGCGGGTCGATGCCAAGAGCCGGCGGCAGCTCGAAGACACGTTACGTGAGGCACTCGCCGATGTCCGCGCCGCGGTGGAAGACTGGCCGGACATGCAAAGTGCGATGCTGGCAGATGCCGAGCGGATTGCCGATGCCGATGGCGAAGGCGCGGCGCTGCTCGAATGGCTCAACGACGGCATGCTGACCCAGCTAGGCCACCTCGTGCGGCATCGCGACGGAACCCAGTCCGACGCCTTGGGCATTTGCCGGAAAAGCGCGTCCGAACTGCTGGCGGACCCCTCCTATGAACGAGCCTTCGCGTGGTTCGACGATGAGACGAACACGCGCATGCCGCTGATCATAAAGGCGAACCGGATGAGCCACGTCCATCGCCGGGTACCGCTCGACCTGTTCATCGTTCCATTACGCGAAAACGGCAAGGTTCGATCGCTCTCGATCCATGCCGGGGTCTGGACAAGCGCTGCCCTCGCTGCGCCGCCGCGCGCTGTTCCGCGTTTGCGCCGCCAACTCAATGACCTTCGCGAAAAGCACGGGTTCGATGAGACGGGGCATGCGGGCAAGGCCCTGGTTCATGCGCTGACCACGCTTCCGCATGACCTCCTGATCGGATTTTCGGACCGGGATGTAGAGCGGATCGCAACCACGATGATGAGCCTGGTCGACCGGCCCCGCCCCCGATTGGCGCTGGTCGAGGCACCGCTCGCCCGGCATCTTTTCGCTTTCGTCTGGCTGCCGCGCGATATGGTCGCAACGCAAGTACGCCATGAAATTCAGACGCTGCTGGAAGACAGCGCGGAAGCGCGGCTGCTCGACTGGAGCTTGGCAGTCGAGGGCGGCCACCTTGCCACGCTCCGCTTTGTCCTCGACATCCGCGATGGTAAGCAAACTCCGGACGAAGAAGCGGTAGAAGAACAGCTGCAGACCTTGCTGCGCGGCTGGACACAGGCGGTCGAAGCCGAATTGTCGGGCTTCGACGATCCTTCTCGAGCCGCGGCACTGGCCTTGCGCTTCGCCGAGTTCTTCCCGACTGCCTTCCGCGGTCGGTTCGGCCCACGCGAGGCAGCACACGATATCGACCGGTTGCACGATCTGGGGGCCGAGCGTGATCCGGACAGCATGCGCCGTGGCGCACGAATGTATTATTGCGAGCGGGAAGCAACGGGTTGCTTGAGACTGAAGCTTTATCAGTCCGAAGGGAGCCTGCCGCTGTCCGAAGGCGTGCCTGCGCTCGAGAATTTCGGTTTTCATGTCCAGTCGGAAATGCCGACGGTGCTCGACGGCGGACGGCTTGGGACGATCCATGATTTCCGGCTCGATCTTGCCCAGGGCACCGAACCCGACGAACTGGTTCATCGGGCAGGACCCATCGAGGAAGCCATTGCCGCCGTCCTGAACAGCGAAGCGGAGAACGATCCGTTCAACCGGCTGGTGCCCGAAGCAGGTCTGAGTGCGCGTGAGGCCGATTGGCTACGCGCCTTCTATCGTTATCTGCGCCAGGCGGGGATGGGCTTCACCATCTATACTGTCGTCGATGCACTAGCGGCTGCTCCTGATGTCACGCAGGCGCTGGTAGCGCTGTTCACCGCGCGTCACGATCCCGACTTCGAAGACGACCGCGATAGCGCCGCTGACGCGGCGCGCGCCGAGATCAAACGAGGTTTGAGCAAGATCAAGGCAATCAATGACGATCGCCTGCTGCGCCTCTACAATTCGCTTATCGATGCGATCTTGCGCACCAATGCGTTTTCGCCTGCGGCGGGCGAAGCACTGGCGTTCAAGATCGACAGTTCGCTGGTCCCCAACCTGCCCAAGCCGATCCCCTGGCGCGAAATTTTCGTCTATTCGCGGCGGGTCGAAGGCATACATCTTCGCGCCGGCCCAGTAGCGCGCGGCGGTCTGCGATGGTCCGACCGGCGCGACGATTTCCGGACCGAGATCCTCGGCCTGATGAAGGCCCAACGCGTCAAGAACGCGGTAATCGTGCCGACCGGGGCAAAAGGCGGTTTCTATCCCAAGCAATTGCCCAATCCAGCGATCGACCGCGAAGCCTGGTTCGCCGAAGGTCGCGCCAGTTACGAGGTCTTCATCCGCACGCTCTTGTCGGTCACCGACAATCTCATCGATGACAAGGTCGTCCACCCCGAAGGCGTGGTGATCACCGATGGCGACGATCCCTATTTCGTTGTCGCAGCCGACAAGGGAACTGCAACGTTTTCAGACATTGCCAACGCGATTGCGGAAGATCGGGATTTCTGGCTCGACGATGCCTTCGCCAGTGGTGGATCCAACGGCTACGACCACAAAGCCATGGGCATTACCGCCAAGGGCGCGTGGGTCAGCGTCCAGCGTCACTTCCGCGAGATCGGTATCGACGTTCAGGAGGAATCGATTGAAGTGGTCGGTTGCGGCGACATGTCAGGCGACGTCTTCGGTAACGGCATGCTCCTGTCCAAGGCTATCAAGCTGGTCGCGGCATTCGATCATCGACACATCTTCCTCGATCCCGACCCCGACCCGGCGGCAAGCTGGAAAGAGCGCAAGCGGCTGTTTGAATTGCCGCGTTCGAGCTGGGAGGACTACGATACGGACCTGATTTCGCGCGGGGGTGGCGTGTTCCCACGTGATGCGAAGACGGTGAAACTATCGAAGACGATGCAGGCCAAGCTCGACATCGAGGCAGACACTATTGAGCCAGAGACGCTCATCTCGGCAATTCTGCGTGCGCCAGTCGATCTGATCTGGTTCGGCGGTATCGGCACGTACATCAAGGCGCGTCACGAGAACAACGTTCAGGTCGGCGATCCGTCGAACGACGCTGTGCGTGTGGATGCAGCCGAGGTACGAGCAAAGGCGGTCGGCGAAGGTGCCAATCTGGGCGTAACGCAAGCCGGTCGCATTGAATTCGCCACCAATGGTGGGCGGATCAACACCGATTTCATCGATAATTCGGCCGGAGTGGACTGCTCGGATAACGAGGTCAACATCAAGATCGCGCTTGCCGCAGCCAAGAGGGCTGGCCGGTTGAGCGAGCCCAAGCGTATCGAATTGCTGCGGTCGATGACCGACGAAGTCGCGGCCCTCGTGCTGGAGGACAACCGCCTGCAGGCACTCGCCTTATCCATCGCGGAAATCGGCGGTGCGCGAGCGATGGAATCGCAGCGTCATATGATTGAAACGCTGGAGGCCGGTGGAAATCTGGACCGCCGCACCGAAGGCATCGCCGACGATCAGACGCTACAACGACGCGCGGCGGACGGCACCGGACTTACCCGGCCCGAACTTGCCGTGCTGCTTTCCTCAAGCAAGCTGGTGTTGCAGGACGCTATCGAAGGCAGCGAACTAACGCACGACGACCTGCTCAGTGAAACCCTGTTCGAAGCGTTCCCCGAACCCATGCGCGGCAAGTTTAAAACGCAAATTTCCGAGCATCGTCTGCGGGGCGAAATCATTGCCACCAAACTGGCCAACCGAATTATAAACCGGTTAGGCTTCGTCCATCCGTTCGAACTGGCGGAGGAAGAGGGGGTCGAGCTATGCGAAGTGGCGGCCGCCTTTGTCGTTGCCGAAACGATGTTCGAACTCGGCGATCTGTGGCACGCACTCGACACGGCAGCGATGCCTGAAAGTGCCCGCCTTACGCTGTTCGACCGGCTAGCGGCGGCTATCGGCAACTTGATGTCGGACATTTTGCGCACGTCTGCGGGAACAGTCGATCCTTCCGCAATGGTCGATGATCTCGGCAAGGGCGTCACGGCGCTGTCGGATTCGACCGAAGATCTCCTGTCCAGCGAAACGCGGCAACAATCCGCTCGCCTGCTGGCCCAGCTGGTAGAAACCGGAGCGCCCGAGAACCTGGCATCGCGGATTACGCACCTGTTCGATCTCGACGGGGCGGTCGGTCTCGCGGCGCTGGCCAGCAGCACCGGGATCAAGCCGGTCGCACTGACGCGCGGTTTCACCGAGATCGGTCGCCGACTGGGCATCGATTGGGCGCAGAGTACGGCCGCGATGATGAGCCCGTCGGACGTGTGGGAACGGCTGCTTGTTTCCGGCCTGGCACGGGATTTCCAGCAAATGCGGCTCGAACTTCTGCGCCGACTTTCACGGCGCAAAGGCGCAGCCAAGGACATCTGCGGAGTGGTCGACAAATGGGCAGAGGAAAACGCGGTTGCGGTTCGCAGTTTTCGTTCGATGATCGGCCGGGCACAGGCCCAGTCGCCGGTTGCCCCGGCCATGTTGGCACAGGTCGCCAGCATGGCGCGCAATCTGTTGACGCGTTGATCGCTGCTTGACCGCGGGCCGAATTCACGCCAGCCGTTCTGCCGATGGAGCATTACGACGTCGTCATAGTCGGCTCGGGCCACGGCGGTGCGCAGGCTGCAATCGCGCTGCGTCAGAATGGTCATGAGGACACGATCCTCATGGTCAGCCGCGACCGCAATCTTCCTTATGAACGACCGCCCCTGTCGAAGGAATATCTGTCTGGCGAAAAGCCCTTCGAACGCATCCAGATCAGACCGGAAAAGTTCTGGAGCGAACGGCAGGTGGGTTTGCGGCTCGGTTGCAATGTCAACGAAGTCGACTGGATGGCGCATGAGCTTGCCCTGTCCGATGACAGCAGGGTTACCTATCGCAAACTGATCTGGGCAGCAGGCGGCGATGCACGTCGTCTTTCGTGCTCAGGGGCCGATCTTGGCGGCATCCACACGGTACGCAGCCGGCGCGACGTTGATGCACTGAAAATGGAATTGCTGGCCGGCTCGAAACGCGCAGTCATTATCGGGGGCGGCTATATCGGGCTGGAAGCTGCCGCGGTCCTGCGCAAGCTCGGCTGCGACGTCACGGTTGTGGAGATGGAAGATCGCGTTCTGGCACGGGTTGCAGGGCCGGCCCTGTCGGAATTCTACGCGACTTATCATCGCGCGCAGGGCGTCGATCTGCGGTTGTCCACGGCTGTCGAGCGGATCGAGGGCGACGGCGACAAGGTGACGGCAGTGCTGACCGATTCCGGCGAGACAATTGCCTGCGATATTGTAATCGTCGGCATTGGCATCGTGCCGTCGGTCGGGCCACTGATTGCGGCGGGGGCGGCAGGAAGCAACGGGGTCGACGTGGACCAATACACTCGCACCTCGCTCGACGATATCTATGCGATCGGCGACTGCGCAGCGCATGCCAACCCCTATGCTGACAACAAGGTCATCCGGCTGGAATCAGTTCAGAACGCCACGGACATGGCGACGACGGCGGCCAAGGCAATCATGGGCGACAAGCAGGCTTACGACGCGGTGCCGTGGTTCTGGTCGAACCAGTACGATCTGCGATTGCAGACCGTCGGCATCTCGATCGGGCACGATCAAACAGTGTTGCGCGGCGATCCAGCCGAGGCGAAATTCTCCGTCGTCTACCTCCGGGAAAACCGCGTCGTAGCGCTTGATTGCGTGAACAATACGAAGGATTACGTTCAGGGTCGCAAGCTCGTGATGGAACGTGCAGAGCTTGACCCGGATTTGCTTGCCGATCCCGGTGTTCCGCTCAAGGAGATGCGCTGAGGCGCGCCAGCGCCCAAGTCGCTGCCTCGCTGACGACCGCGTTTTCATCGTTGCATAGCGGGAGCACCAACGCGCCCAAAGCGGCAATCTGACTGTTTCCGGCTGCGTACAGACAGTTGCGCACGAAGCGGTCGCGACCGATCCGCTTGATCGGCGAGCCGGAAAAGAATTGCCGAAATTCGGTATCATCGAACTGCAGGAACCTGGCAAGCAGCGGCGCTGTCAATTCTTCCCGCGGGGCGAGCTTGATATGGCGGTGCGCCGTGTCGGCGAATTTGTTCCATGGGCAAACCGCCAGACAGTCGTCGCAGCCGTAGATGCGGTTGCCGAGCGGCTCGCGAAATTCTTCCGGAATCGGTCCCTTGTGCTCGATGGTGAGGTAGGAAATGCATCGGCGGGCATCGAGCTGGTATGGTTTCGGAAAGGCCTCGGTGGGGCAGGCGTCCTGGCACGCGCGGCAACTACCGCACAGATCGCGACCCGGCGGATCGGGTGCGAATTCCAGCGTTGTATAGATTGCGCCGAGGAACAGCCAGCTGCCATGATCGCGGCTAACCATGTTGGTATGTTTCCCCTGCCACCCAATACCGGCCGCTTCGCCCAGCGGTTTTTCCATGACCGGCGCGGTATCGACAAAGACCTTCAGCTCGCTATCCGGCTCGCGAGCGACGAGCCAGCGGGCGAGCGCTTTGAGCGTCTTCTTGACCACGTCGTGATAGTCGCGACCCTGGGCATAGACCGATATGCGAGCCTTGTCCGACTCGTCTGCCAGAGCCAGCGGATCGACGTCGGGCGCATAACTCATCCCCAGCGCGACCACGCTCCGCGCCTCCGGCCATAACCCCTGGGGCGAAGCACGCTGCGCCTTGCGCGTTTCCATCCATTCCATCGTGCCGTGGCGCCCCTGGCCAAGAAACTCTTCCAGCCGCCGCTCCCGTCGCGGATCGGGCGCGGCCGATGCGAACCCACATGTGGCGAAGCCCAGCCGCGCAGCCTCCGCGCGCAAATCGGCCTGCAACTGCGAATTAACCACGTTTGCCCATGCTCCTGTTCACTGCACACGATTAAGCGCAATGCCCATGCTTATAGAGACCGGCGCGATGACGCGACCCATGAATGCCGAATCGCCGCCGCTCGCCATCGAGGCGCGCGGACTGGTCAAGCGGTTCGACGACACGCTGGCGGTCGACGGAGTTGATATTTCTGTGCCCACAGGCGCGATTTACGGAATTCTTGGCCCCAATGGTGCAGGCAAGACGACAACTTTGCGTATGTTGCTGGGCATCATCGACCCGGATGCGGGCGTACGTCGCGTGTTCGGCAACGACCGTCCGCATGAAGTGGCCAAGCTGATCGGCTATCTGCCGGAGGAACGCGGCCTGTATCCGGCGATGAGGTGCGACGAGGCAATAGCCTTTCTCGGCGCGCTTCGCGGGCTTCCGCTGGACGTGGGCAAGACGCGAGGGCGCGAATTGCTTGAACGGCATGGCCTCGGCCATGCGGTGCACCGACAGGTTCGCCAGCTGTCGAAAGGTATGGCCCAGACCGTCCAGCTGCTCGGAACGCTGGTGCACCGTCCGAAACTGGTGGTGTTCGACGAACCGTTTAGCGGGCTCGACGCGATTAACCAGGGCAAGCTCGAGGTCATGATCCGTGAGCTGGCACGCGCGGGAACGACGGTAATCTTCTCGACCCACGTCATCCACCATGCCGAGCGATTGTGCGACGAAGTTGCGATCATCGCCGGAGGGCGCGTGCCTTATGCCGGCTCGGTCGATTGTGCGCGTGACCGCATCCCGGCTCAGGTCCGGCTGGAAACCCGCAATGGCAACGGCGCGTGGCACAACGCCTTGCCCTGCGGCACCCGTCATGACGCGAAGGCAGGAGGTGGCCACCTTTGGCACTTCCCACTCCCGGAGACGGGTGTCGAAATGCTGCTCAAGCGACTGATCGAAGGTGAGGCGGGTATTCTTTCGCTCTCCATCGAACGCGCCGGCCTGCACGACGCCTTCGTTGAGATTGCGGGCGAGGCCGCCGCGCGTGCGCTCGGTCAGGACAGCGGTGCGGAGACGGGGCGATGATCGACACTACCCGTCTGTCGCTGTTCGAGGCGGCGAGCGTCGTTGCCCGGCGCGATTTCCGCGCGATCTTGTTCAGCCGCGCATTTGTCTTCTTCCTGCTCGGTCCGCTGTTCCCGATCCTGGTTGGCGCATTGGCGGGCGGTATTGGCGGGCAGGTGCAGCGCGAAGCGGTATCCACGACCGTTGCGCTGGCCATGTCAGAAACAGACAGTAAAGCGATGCTTGCTGCATATGAGCGACTGGCTCCGCAAATCGGCATTGCACTGCCTGCGCTGAAGCGGGAAACTGGTGCCGATGCGCCCGAAACCATTCTGAAGCGGCCCGGCGCAGCCTATGCCGCGGTCGTCAGCGGGACGCTTGCCGAACCAGAGATCGCGGCTACCGACAGTCAGATTGCACGCTGGAGCGGGCCGGTCACGCTCTTGGCCGAGGAGGCAATGGACGGGTCTCCTGGTGCTTTTCCTGAACTGTCGACAAGCCGGGTCGAAACCAGCACGGCGGCGTCACGCACCAGCCGCATACGTACAGCACAGGCGGGACAATTGCTGCTTTTCCTGTTGATGATGCTGCTGGCGGGAATGGTTCTTTCGAACCTCGTCGAGGAGAAAGCCAACAAGGTCATCGAAGTGCTGGCGGCAGCTATTCCCATGGACGCTGTGTTTTTCGGCAAGCTGATGGCAATGCTCGGAGTGAGCTTCGTCGGCATAGCGGTTTGGGGCGTCGCAGGCGCGGGAATCGTGCTTGTCGCGGGGGAAGCCTTGCCGAGCCTGCCTGAACCCGCGCTTGGCTGGCCGATGTTCGCCGCGCTCGGTATCGTTTATTTCGCGCTTGGCTATCTGCTGCTCGGATCGCTGTTTCTGACCATTGGCGGAATGGCCGCAACCGTACGCGAGGTGCAGACGCTGTCCATGCCAGTCACGATGATGCAGTTGCTGGTTTTCTTTCTTGCGGCCGCAGCAATCACCAGCCCCGGTTCGCCGCTCGAAATAACGGCCGCGATCTTCCCGTTGTCTTCGCCATTCGCGATGCTGGCACGCGCAGCTCAGTCCGACGCGCTCTGGCCGCATGCAGTGGCACTGATGTGGCAAGCGCTGTGTGTAGCGGTGTTCGTGCGGACAGGTGCGACCATCTTCCGCCGTCGGGTCATGAAATCGGGCAAGGGCGGCCGAGCCGTCAAAGGCCACGTCGGCGCAACCACACTCGCCTGACCTGGCCACCCCTGAACCGGTCCAAAATCCAGTCCCGATTCGCAACGCACTATTGACAGCTGTGTCAGTTAGGGCAGGATGGCGATTGCAAAAAGAGCGGCCGAAAAGAGTCGCTCGCCAAGGAGAGAGCCATGGCCACCCAGCCGATCGAACGTCCGCAAGTCCGCCGTTCACCCAGCGCATACGAGGCGCTGAAGACCCATTTCGCCGAACACCCCGAATTCAAGCTCGACCATCCGCACAAGTGGGATGTCAGCCGCAGCGACATCTATGCCAAGGACACCTGGCAGCCGATCTTCAAGGAGATGCGTGAAGCGGGCCCGCTCCATTACATTCCGGAAAGTCCGTTCGGCCCCTACTGGGCAGTGGTGCAACACAAGGCGATCCAGCATATCGAGGCGCTTCCCGAACTGTTTTCTTCCAGCTGGGAACATGGCGGCATCACGATCCTCGAACGGCTGAGTGACGAACAACTCGAAGCGCAAGGGCGCGAGCGGTTCGAACTGCCGATGTTCATCGCCATGGACCGTCCGCAGCATACCGGCCAGCGGCGCACGGTCGCGCCCAAGTTCACGCCTTCGGCGATGGGTGACATGGAAAAGGAAATTCGCGCACGCACCGGGGAATTGCTCGACACCCTGCCGCATGGCGAAGTGTTCGACTGGGTCGATAAGGTCAGCATCGAACTGACCACCGGCATGCTGGCCATTCTGTTCGGATTTCCCTGGGAAGACCGCCGCCTGCTGACGTTCTGGTCGGACTGGTCGGGCGATACCGAGCTCGCCACCGTGCGCGAACTCGACGAGATGCGGCAGGGAATTCTGCGCGAGATGGGTGCCTATTTCCAGTCCCTCTGGATCGAACGCACGCAGGACAAGGAACCCGGCGACGACCTAATTTCCATGATGATCCATTCGCCCGCCATGAACCAGATGAGCCCGGAGGAATTCATGGGCAATCTGGTCCTGCTAATCGTCGGCGGCAATGACACTACGCGCAACACGATGAGTGGAATCATCCACGCGTTTGACAGATTTCCCGATCAGCGCAAACTGTTCGAACAGAACCCCGATTTGATACCCAACGCGGTACAGGAATGCCTTCGGATGCAGACCCCGCTGGCCCACATGCGTCGCACCTGTACCGAGGATACCGAACAGTTCGGTCAGCAGATCAAGAAGGGCGACAAGGTCGTGCTGTGGTATCTTTCCGCAAATCGCGACGAGCAGGTGTTCGAGGATCCGGACAGACTGGATATCGAACGCGAGAATGCGCGTCGTCATATCGCCTTCGGTTACGGCATCCACCGCTGCGTCGGCGCGCGCCTTGCCGAACTGCAATTGCGCGTCCTGCTGGAAGAACTGCACAAGCGTCGGATGCGCGTGCACGTGGCCGGGGACGTCGAACGGGTCCGTGCCAACTTCGTCCATGGTTTTCGCAAGCTGGAAGTCGAGGTCACCCAGTTCTGAGGGTATGAAAGCACCTGTTCATGCGGCTTGCGCTATACCGGTCTCATGAACGATACCCTCAATTCCGCCCAATCGCGCCGCAGTCTTCTTGGCTGGATCGGCGCAACTGCCAGTTTTGCCACGCTCGCGGCCTGCGGCTCGGGCCGTGCCGAGGCCAAGGGCTTCCCCAAGGGCATGAGCGAGAACGCGTGGCGCAAGAAACTGACTTCGGCCGAGTTCCGCGTGTTGCGCGAGGAAGGCACCGAACGCCCTTATTCCTCGCAGCTCAATGACGAGAAGCGTACCGGGACCTTCGTTTGTGCGGGTTGCGGAAACCCCGTCTACAGCTCGAAGACCAAGTTCGAGTCAGGTACTGGCTGGCCCAGCTTCTATGCTCCGATCAATTCGGGCGCGGTCGGTACCAGTCGCGATTTCAAGCTCGGCTATCCGCGTACCGAAGTCCACTGCGCCGATTGTGGCGGGCATTTGGGACATATCTTCAGCGACGGTCCCAAGCCAACCGGCAAGCGTCATTGCATCAACGGCGTTGCGATGGATTTCCGCGCCGCCTGACGGACTCGCCAGACGCCCAGCGACGAATTTTCAAAGCCACTCAAGGGCTCGAGCCAGTCAGGCGTTTCCCTGCCCCTGAGCGTGGCGGCAAGCCCATCGGGTGCCGCCTCGGCGAACATCGCCGTTTCACTAATGTCCCGGCACAAGACGACATAATCCGCACTGCGAGCACGCACGATGCTCTCTGCTTCGTCCGGTGTGGCAAGCATGCCGGCGATCGTTTCGCGCATCGCCTGTTCGGCCCGGTGATGGCCGGTGGCGGCCACCGCATGCGGCGTGTGAAGCAGAATGGCAGGGCCGACATCGAACTGCGCGAAAGCTGTGCCTGTCGGTACGGCTGCGAAGCGAGCAAGTATCTTCTTATCGCGGCAGGAGCTGTCCGTCACGCTACGCGCCGGCGCGGCTGCAGCGCCGACTGGCGTGGCCGGCTGGCGAGCGAGTAGCGGTGCGCTAGTCTGAATAATGATAGCGGGCATCACCGCTATGGCGAGGATCGCTAGCGCGACGACCTTTGCGACTGGCCTTTGAAGACTTTCGATTCGCTTCATGGCATGGGCGACAAGCCAGCCCAGCGGTATCGCGGCGATTACGCCAGCGAAGGCCATGCTACGCCAGACCAGCAGTGCCAGCACTGTCACCCCGACGAGCAAGAGAAGATAGTCGAACACCAGCCAGCGCCGTGCGCAACCGGTCCGACGCAACATCAGCGCACAGGCGACCAGGGCCAGACAAAGCTGGATGACCGCCGGGACGGCAAGCGCAGGATCCTGTACCCAGATTGGCCGACCTTCGCCGACATTAAGATACCAGTAATCACGCACCAGCGGGTCGAGCGCACCGAACGGCATGCGCATGCAATCGGGAGCCACC
Source organism: Erythrobacteraceae bacterium Alg239-R51 (assembly GCA_947331495.1). Taxonomy (GTDB): domain Bacteria; phylum Pseudomonadota; class Alphaproteobacteria; order Sphingomonadales; family Sphingomonadaceae; genus Qipengyuania. Next base: position 35,070 of record CAMZOI010000001.1, read on the forward strand.
GTACCGAAAAGAGTTAGGCCCGCGAGACCGGTCGCACCAAGTGCGGCAGCAATGAAACCAGGCGAGCAGCGATTGCTTCTTGTAGCGGCGAATGTGCCAGCCGCGACCACGATGAAGAAAGCAATATGCGCCGGGCCGATAGCATCGCAATAGCTTGAAAGATTGCCGGGTCCGAGTGTCGCGGCATACAGACCTGCAAGAGTCGCGGCCATAGCGAAGAGGAACCACGCCAGCCGCTCACCTTCCCAAGCCTCGCGCATCCAGCGCAGCGCGTAGATGGCAGCGAATATGGCTGCGACGGGCAGAGCTTCGAGCGAGATCGTCATGCCGATCCCGAGCGCAATCCCCGAAACGATTCCCCCGAGGCGCACGTCGTGTGACAGGAAGCCGAGCAAAGCTACGGCAATTGCGGCTACCTGCCAGCCATGATGATCGATCCGCGTCGGCTGAAGCTGGAACAGCACCGGTCCAAGCAGCCCCACGGACAGGGCAGCCAAGCCCGCGACGCGAAGGCCGAACAACCGACCTGCCGCAACGCCGACAGCAGCAACGACAACGCCGAGCGTCAGCAGTGGCACCACGACCAGCGCAGCCATCTCCGCATCCGGCTGTCCGACAAGCGGCGTAAGCAGCAACACCACGAGCGCGATCGGCGCATCGACCAGACGCGACCAGTGCATCAATGGTCCCGCAGCGGGATCGATGCGGTATTGGCGAAGATCGAACCAGGCCTGTCCGCCGATAAGATCGCGCACCTGGACCAGCCGCAACGCGTCGTCCCCGCGCAGGTTCAATTCGGCGAGGCGCGGCGCCGCCACTGCCAGCGCAATTGCGCTCAGCACCAGCCAGACAAGCAATAGGCGCTGTGCAATACCAGCCGGCTGGGTTCGCCCCGGCTCTACGTTCATCCCGCGATCCGGCGACTGAAAACGATCTGGCTCCGCAACAGCCAGGTTGCCAAGAAACTCACTCCGATCGCGACCAGTTTCGCAAGGCGCGGATCGAGCGCCAAAGACTCGGCAATGGCAACGATCGTCGTGGTCAACCCAAGGCCGATCAGCGCCGACAACACGAACAGCCCCTTCTGCCAGTTACGAGCCGCTCCGCCAACGGCCACGTTTGCGACGAAAACCGCGCGGCTCGACAGCAGCCAGTGGGCAACGATCCCCAGCACGTATCCAGCGACCGACGCCGGAACAGCCTGCGCACCGCCGGACAGCAAGGCGAGGAAGGTACCCACATCGACCGCCAACGCACCTGCGCTTGCCAACAGGTAGCGTACGAAACGAATGTCGCCCAGTCGAACCCTCGTCAGGTTCATCAGGCGGCCTTCGAACTCGGCTTGGCGCGCTGCGGAACGTCACGAACAGAAGCGAGAGCAGCGGCCTGATCCGCGCTGACCGGAATGGCGTCGCGAGAAGGCAGGACCCTTTCCTCACCCTCGTCCCCCGCCTCGTGATATTCGGCATCCTCATTGACGCACCAGATGTCGTAGTGCCGTTCGCCTGCCACGATGTTCTCGACCGTCAGCATGGCGGTCATCATCGCATGGTCCTGATTGTTGTAACGATGCATCCCATTGCGCCCGACGAGGTGCAGGGAAGGATGCTTTGCTTCAAGCTCACTGCGCATGGCCTCGACATTCGCGGCGTAATGCTCGTCATAGACCGGATAGGCCTTTTCCTGCCGGACCACCGCGCCGCCCTTGACCTTGCTTCGCTCGACGAGCCCGAGAATCTCCATTTCATCCGTCGCAAGACTTACGAGTTCGTCGTCTGTCATCGACCACAGGCCGTCACCTTCGAAACAGAAATATTCCAAGCCGACGCAGGCCATGTCGACTTCCGGCACCATCTCGGGCGACCAGCTGCGGAAGTTCTGGACGCGGCCGACCTTCACCTTGCTATCGTGGATGTAGATCCAGTTGTCGGGGAAGAGATCCTCGCCCTCGACCATCAGGGCGACGGTAAGGAAGTCACGGTATTTGAGATCGTTCGCCTGCAATGTTGTTTCGGGCAGCGGGTGAAGACGCTTCGCCAGTTCGCGCATCGGCGCGGAGCTGACGGCATGGGCAGCCTCGACGATCACTTCCCCGTCCGGACCTTCGGCGCACATTCGCCAGCCGCCCTGACCGTTACTGGCGAGCTGCTTGAGCCCATGGCCCATGAGCACCTGCCCCTGACCGGTCGCGCAAATCTTGTCGCGCGCCGCGTCCCACATCATGCCCGGGCCAAGGCGCGGGTAGCGGAACGTCTCGAGCAACGTCTTGGTCGCCATTCCGTCATTGGGCTTCCTGTTGACACCGAGCGAGCGCTTGAGGCCGTCGACCACCGCGCCCCACAGCGACAGTCCCTTGATGCGCTGTGCTGCCCAATCCGCGCTCATTTCGTCGCAGGGCATGCCCCAGACTTTCTCCGTGTAGGTCTTGAAGAATATCGAGTAGAGCTTTTCGCCGAACTGGTTGACAGTCCAGTCCTCGAAACTTTTCACCTCCCTGCGGGGAAATACCTTGTAGCGCAGATAGCTCGTCATGCAGATGACGGAGCGGGCGATGCCCAGATTCCACAGGGCTTCGAAGGCTCGTAATGGATAACTGTAGAACTTGCCTTCGTAATAGATGCGGCTCATCCGCGGGCGCTGGATGAAGTCTTCCTCGCCAAGTATTTCGTCCCACAGGTCGACTACCTGTCGGCTTTTGGAGAAGAAACGATGTCCGCCAATATCGAACCGATAGCCGGCATGTTCGACCGTGCGGCTGATACCGCCTACATAGGTCGCATCCTTCTCGATGATCGCCACTGACCTGCCCTGCTTCGTCAGCAGATATCCTGCGGTAAGTCCAGCCGGCCCCGCACCTATGATCGCAACATCGACGCTGAGCGTGCTGGCTGTAGTGGTCATGCAATTCCCCGCTTGTTGTCTCGGCGGGTGTGAAGGAAATTGGTTAGGAGATGATTAAACCGGTCGTGCCACCCGGTACGCGGGTCAGTCCGGTTCGTCCTGCAGCAATGACGGGCACTGGACCTGTGCGGCCAACAGAGCGAACTCGCGGAGGCTGAACGTGTTGTCGAACACCAGCCCGTACTGACCGTTCTTGCGCCAGCGCACCTTGCAGCGTGTCTCGGAAAAAACCGGGCTTTCCACGCGTACCGTCTGATCGATGGCCAGCAATTGGCGGCAGTCGATCCGCGCACCTTGCTGCGAAAGGTTAAGCGTAACGCACTCGAAGCGCCCGGCCAGCGCCGTTAGGGTGAGAGGAACTGCAAGATGCAAGCGCAACTGGCGCTTAGGATACTCCCAGTTTTCCTGGACCAGATGCTCTACCGCTATCGGTCGATGAAAAGCATAGCTGGCATCATATCCCGATTTACGCACTTGGCGCATCTCGTAGCTGGCACCATTCTGAAGCTCGAGGGCAACCGTGTGGTCCGTCGGCAGGCGATGGAAAGTGCGCAAACTTACGCCCGTGGCGGAAACATCGCGGACGACGCAGATGAATTCGCCTTGTCCGCAAACAAGCTTTGCCGCACGAATGAGTGAGGTAAAACGCGGAGCCCCGCGAACATTGCCGACCTCGTTCGACATATCCGCTTCCGAAATTCGTCCCGTAAAGGCGTTCATCGCGTCTGCTTCCCCCATAAATGCCTACCGATGTGCGCGACCGATTTGCATGTGATGGACCAACACCCGTTCGATTATAGTCGATGGACACTTACGGGTTAATACGAAGCTAAAACTGGTCCGACGATTGTAAGCTCGCCCGACACCTTGCCGTGCGTGTCTGTCAGCGAACTGGCAGGCGCTTGGTACGGGTGACTGGACTCGAACCAGCACGTCCAAAGGACAGGGGATTTTAAGTCCCCGGCGTCTACCATTCCGCCACACCCGCTTGCTGTTGCGCGTGCCTAGAAGGTTGCGCGCGACCTCGCAATCTGTGGTTTGGAACCTGCCTTTAGTTTTCGTTCAGGCGGCGACGCATGTCCTTGCCAGGCTTGAAATAGGGGACTCTCTTCGCGGGAACGTCGACAGCCTCGCCAGTGCGAGGATTGCGGCCCTTGCGCGCGTCGCGTTCACGGGTCGAGAACGCGCCGAAACCGCGCAGTTCCACTCGCCCGCCCTCTGCCAGCCGTTCTGCAATTTCCTCGAAGAAAATGTCGACAATCCGCTCGACCTCCTCGGGACGCAGATCGGGATTGTCCTGGACCAGTTCGGCAAGAAGTTCGGACCGGATCATAATGTACTCCCCCGCGGTCCCGGTTTGGTCAGGATCGCCCGATAAACAGTGCTGTGCTACGTCTGACCGCGGCAGCATCGCGCGGACCGTCGCAACATAACGACGAATGGCGAAATTTGCAAAAAGAATAACATTTGTGAATTGTTCGGCCGGATCAGGCGTTGGCAAGCAACTCTGCCGGCGCGATGCCGAGACGATCCATTCGCGCGCGAATTTCCGGCCATTCGCGGTCGAGAAACTGCTTGCGTTCGCTTGCCCGCAGCCGCTCTGCCGCACCTTCGACGACATACATCCCGACGCCGCGCTGCACCTCGACCAGGCCATCGTTCTGGAACTGCTGGTAAGCCTTGGCGACCGTCAGCGGATTGGCCCCCTGTTCGGCAGCGAGCGCACGGACCGACGGCAGCATCTCGCCTTCGCGATATCGCCGGTCGATGATCGCGGCGGCAATCATGTCGCGCAGCTTGAGATAGACCGGCTTCGACTGGTTGTTCATGGCGTTTCCCCGACAGGACTGCGTCAGTGCCATAATACACCGCGTCGCGCAAGGTTCCCGGACTACTTAGCGCTTGCCAGTGGGGTTCATCACGCGGCAATGTGGTCGCGCCTGTAACTAATGCTTCACATGGGCGATGAAACCGTTAGGGTGCGCGCAATTTTGGGGAGGAGGTCGCGTTGCAACGCGAAGCTCCGGATAATTAGGGACACCGGATTTTCATGGTCGAAGGTCTTCTTTTCACGTTCGGCTCCGCATTCGAGATGTGGGCCTTTCGGATCGCTGTATTTGCGCTGATTTCCTTCCTTGTCGGCGGCGTCGTGCTGATCACCCGTCCGCAGGCGGAAGTGATCGGACACCCCAAGGGTCTGTTCCTGTTGTTCATGGCCGAGATGTGGGAGCGTTTTTCCTACTACGGCATGCGCGCCCTGCTGATCTTCTACCTGGTCCAGCACTGGTTGTTTTCCGACAGCGAGGCCTCGATCATCTATGGCGCCTACACCGCGCTCGTCTACATCACTCCGGTCGTTGGCGGCTATCTGGCGGACCAGTATATCGGGCAGCGAAAGGCTGTGCTGTTCGGCGCTGTTCTGCTGACTTTCGGCCACTTCTTCATGGCCTTCGAAGGTGGCGGTGGCCAGGACGATCCGATCATCAATGTCTTCTGGCTGGCTCTTGCCCTCATCATCGTGGGCTCAGGCTTCCTCAAGGCGAATATTTCGGTGATCGTCGGCCAGCTTTACGCCCGGACGGACGTCCGCCGCGACCCGGCCTACACCATCTTCTACATGGGCATCAATGTCGGCGCGGCGACCGCGTCGATCATCTGCGGCTATCTCGGCCAGACCTATGGCTGGCAGTACGGCTTCGGACTTGCCGGCTTCGGCATGCTGATCGGTCTCGTGTTCTTCGTCATCGGCAAACCGCTCTTGCTCGGCAAGGGCGAGCCCAAGGATCCCGCAAAGATCAAGGGCGGCAAGGAATGGGGCATTTACGGCGCCGGTTTGGCCATGGTCCTGCTGTGCTGGGCTGCTATCCAGTACCAGGAGCTTGTCGGCACCGTCCTTGGCGCATTCGGCGGTGCCCTGGTTGCCTACGTTCTCGCTATCGTGACTTTCAAGTTGGCTTATGGATCTTGGAAGGCCGCACCGCAGGGCCCCTTCATGACGTATATGGCGGCTGCAGTCGTGATGATTGTCGGTATTGTTCTTGCTGCACTTGGCAACGAACCCATGATTTATGTTGCACTGGGGGGTCTCGCTGTCCTCGTTGCCGTCCTAATCCAGCAGTCGATCGCCAAGGCCTTTGACGAGCGAGATCGCATCTTCGCGGCCATGTTCCTGATCCTGACCTCGATCGTCTTCTGGGCGCTGTTCGAGCAGGCGGGCTCTTCCCTCAACCTCTTCACCGATCGTCATGTCGACACGCAGGGCGTCAACGCATCGATGTTCCAGTCGATCAACGCGATCTACATTGTGCTGCTCGCACCGATCTTCGCGATGCTGTGGCAGGGGTTGGCGCGAAAGGGCAAGGAACCCTCGACGCCGCTCAAGTTCGGTCTTGCCGTTATCCAGGTCGGTCTCGGTTTCCTCGTCCTCGTCTGGGGCGCGGAAAGCGTTGGGATCACCGTGCCGACGCCGGTCATCTTCATCTTCCTGATCTATCTGCTGCACACCACCGGTGAGCTCTGCCTAAGTCCTGTGGGCCTCTCGGCAATGAATCGCCTGAGCCCGACCCAGATCGCCTCACTCGTCATGGGCACCTGGTTCTTCGCCTCCGCGACGGGCAACTTTGCCGCTGGCTTGATCGCGGCTGCGACCGGCGCCGAGGGCGTTGGCGAGGAAGCTGGCAAGCAGGTTGTGCTCGATGTCTATTCGACTGTCGGCTGGTATGCGGTCGCAATAGGTGTCAGCGTCATGGTCATCAGCCCGCTTATCAAGAAGCTGATGCATCTCGACACGATTCGCGACGACAATGTCGGCGACGACCTCGAAGGTCAGGCTGGCGCCGGTCTGGAAGCGCAGGAAGCCGGCATGCACCCGTCCACCAATCCGCAAGTGCCGGGCAAGCACGAAGAAAACCGCTAGATTTCTCTTACCGGGCCGGGGCATATCGCACCGGCCCTTTTTCTTCGATACGGGAATCGAATGACACTGATGAAACCGATACTGGCTTGCGTTGCGGCGCTCTCGCTCGCCGCCTGCGCCACCTCTTCAGATAGCGACCGCACCGGAACTTCGCGCAGCTCATCCGAAATCGCCACGCCCTATGCCTCGACATACGAACGCTACCCCGGACGCCCTACCGCGCTCGTCGGCGCGACAGTCTTCGACGGCGCGGGCAATCGCATCGACAACGGCACCGTGCTGTTCCGCGATGGCGAAGTCGTAGCTGTCGGGGACGCTTCCCTCGAAACCGAGGGATACGACCGAATCGACGGCAGCGGCAAATTCGTGACGCCGGGCATCATCGACATCCACTCGCACTTGGGCGATTACCCGACGCCTTCGGTAGACGCGCATTCCGACGGCAACGAAGCGACCAGCCCGACCACGCCAGAAGTCTGGGCCGAACATTCTGTCTGGCCGCAGGATCCCGGCTTCACCCGCGCGCTGGCGAATGGCGGCGTGACCAGCCTGCAGATCCTGCCCGGCTCGGCAAATCTCATGGGCGGACGCTCGGCGACACTGAAAAACGTGCCTGCGCGCACGGTGCAGGCCATGAAATTTCCCGGCGCGCCTTATGGCTTCAAGATGGCCTGCGGCGAAAACCCCAAGCGCGTCTATGGCAACAAGGGCCGGATGCCTTCCACCCGCATGGGAAACTTTGCGGTCAACCGCCAGACCTGGTTCGACGCGAAAGCCTATGATGGCGAGAAGCGCGACTTGGCCAAGGAGACGCTGAAAGGCGTTCTCGACGGCGATATCCTGGTACACAATCACTGCTATCGCGCCGACGAAATGGCCTTCGTCATGGATATGGCCAAGGAGATGGGGTACAAGGTCTCTGCCTTCCACCACGCGGTAGAAGCGTACAAGATTGGCGATCTGCTGCGCGAAAACGACGTGTGCAGCGCGATCTGGGCCGACTGGTACGGCTTCAAGATGGAAGCCTATGACGGTATTCTGGAAAATGCTGCTTTTCTCCAGCGCGAAAATGCCTGCGTCGTTATTCATTCGGACGATGCGAACGGCATCCAGCGGCTGAACCAGGAGGCTGCCAAGGCGCAGGCCGCTGGGCGCCGCGTCGGAATCGAGATCGACGATGCGCAAGTGATCCGTTGGATCACGCTCAACCCGGCCAAGGCGATGGGCATCGATGCCATGACCGGCAGCCTCGAACCTGGCAAGATGGCCGATCTGGTATTGTGGAACGGCGATCCTCTTTCGGTCTACTCCCGACCCGAAAAGGTGTGGGTCGACGGGGCTCTGTTGTTCGATTCATCGAACCCGGAATTGCGACCGGTGAGCGATTTCGAGCTTGGCCAACCGGGTGAAGGAGACGTGAAATGAAGCGGTTTGCTTTCGCTGCGCTCGCAGCGCTCGCGCTTCCGGCCTCGGCCCAGGACGTTGCCATCACGAATGCCACGGTAGCAACCGGCGATGGCAGCGAGCCGCTCGAAAACGCCACCGTGGTGATCCTTGATGGGCGCGTCGTCGCCGCGGGAAGTGGCGTGGCCGTTCCGGCGGGCGTGCGTTCGGTCGATGGAAGCGGCAAGTGGGTCACGCCGGGCCTCGTCGCCACCGTCACCCAGCTTGGCTTGTGGGACGTGGGCGCAGTGAGCGAATCGAACGATACCCGTGCCGGCAGTTCTCCGTTCAGCGCCGCGCTCGATGTCGCGCCGATCGTCAATCCGAACTCGCAGCATATCCTCGTCCACCGTGCTGCCGGCATTACCCGGGCGGCCACGGTCACCCAGCCCTCGGGTTCTATCTTTGGTGGGCAGGGCTCGATCATCGATCTGGGTGCCGACCCCAATGCCGTTTATCGTCCGCGTGCCTTCCAGGTCGTGACGCTGGGAGAACAGGGCGGTAGGATCGCGGGCGGAAGCCGCGCCGCCACCCACGCTCTGTTACGCAACGCCTTGCGCGAGGCGGGCAGCTATGGCGACCAGGCGCGCATACCGGGCCTCAGCAGCGATGGCAGGGAAATCTCGACGGGCGACGACCTGCCGATCGATCCCCGTCTCGCCGGAGAGGAATCGGACCGGGCCGGTGACGTACTGCTGACCCGCTTCGATGCGGCGGCGCTTGTTCCTGTCGTGCGCGGCGAACAGCCGCTCTACGTATATGTCGAACGCGCTTCGGACATTCGCAGCACGCTGGCGTTGACTCGCGAATTTCCACGGCTCGACCTGGTTCTCGTAGGCGCGAGCGAAGGCTGGCTGGTGGCGAGCGAGATTGCTGCTGCCGGCGTGCCGGTCATCGCCGACGGACTTGACGACCTGCCGCAGAATTTCGAGGAACTTGCCAGCACGCAGTCGAATGTCGGTCGCATGGTCAAGGCCGGCGTAAAGGTCGCGATAAATGCCGCGGCGATGGAAAACCCGCGCAACCTCAACCAGTATGCGGGAAATCTGGTTGCTCTGGCGCGCGTACCCGGCGCTGACGGATTGAGCTGGGGGCAGGCCTTCGCCGCGATCAGTTCGATCCCGGCACAGATCAGCGGTCTGGGGGGGAGCGCGGGCGTGCTTTCACCCGGAGCACTGGGCGATGTGGTCCTGTGGGACAGCGATCCGCTGGAAGTTGGCGCGATGCCCGAGCGGGTGTTCATCGACGGCATCGAACAACCGCTTGAAAACCACCAGAGCCGCCTGCGCGATCGCTATCGCGATCTCGACGAGAGCGACTTGCCCAAAGCCTATGACTGGTAAGGGACCGCCCGACATGCGGATCGCGTTAATCGCTCTCGGCGCAGCAGCCGCGGCGCTCGGGCTTACGGCCCTCTCCGCGCAGGATAGTCCCGCGGACCGGGCGCAGGACCTGGCGTGGATGAGTGCGCAGCAAGCCTATCTGTCCGGGCTGAGCCGCGAGGATGGCTGGCGCACCATGCCCGGCGGATTGCGCTGGCGATACCTCGAATATGCCGGAAGCGACGAGCATCCCACCCTCGAGGACACCGTGACCGTCCACTATGCCGGAACGTTCACCGACGGACGGACTTTCGATTCCAGTTACGATCGCGGAGAGCCCGCGACGTTCCCGCTCGGTGGACTGATCAAGGCTTGGCAAATGGCCATTCCCGTAATGGGTGTCGGCGATATTATCGAAATTGCTGCCCCTGCCGACCTTGCCTATGGCGCAACTGGAAAGGGGCCCATCCCCGGCGGAGCGACTTTGTTGTTCAAAGTCGAGCTGCTCGACATCGAAAGTCGCCGATAAGCGGCGTCGCGCGGCCGGGCCAATCGTGATACGGCGCAGTGCGGGAGGTTCGCCATGGATCCGTTGACTTCGCTTGCCGCTGCTTCGATCGCCTTGGTCGGCACGCATTTTGCTCTATCGCACCCGCTGCGCGCGCCCTTGGTGCGCATGGGAGGCTATGGCGGCTTCATGGCAATCTACAACGCGGTTGCCGTCGTCTGTCTCGTATGGATGTGGTTCGCTTTTGGCGATGCGCCCGCTTCCGACCTCGGCGGGTCGGGCGACATCGGGTGGATCGTGGCGACGGTCCTTACCTCGCCCGCGATCGCACTGTTTCTAGGTTCGCTGACACCGCGCAATCCTTCCATGCCGATGCCGGGAGCCGAGGCCGCCGCGCGTGCCGGACCGGCGGGCGCCTTCCGCGTCACTCGCCATCCGATGATGTGGGGTTTCGGCCTGTGGGCCCTTTCGCACCTGCTCCTGTGGTGGAGCACGCGAACCGTCATCGTCTCATTGGCAATACTCGTCCTGGCGCTGGTCGGTGCCAAGCTGCAGGATCGCAAGAAACGTGTGCAGATGGGTGAGGCGTGGGTCGAATGGGAAGCGCAAACCACATACTGGCCGCGCCTGTCGCAATTAGGCGAGCTGGGCTGGATCGGCTGGCTTGCCGCGTTACTGACGTGGGCGGTGCTGATGTGGGTGCATATCCCGCTCGGCGGTGTGCCGGCCGGCATATGGCGGTGGCTTTAATTACTCGCCACGAAACTGCGGCGAGCGCTTTTCGAGCAACGCGTCGACCCCTTCCATGTGGTCGGCGGTGAGGTGCATCAACGCCTGCGTGTTGGCAGCCATTTCTAGCGCGGTATCATAGGTAATGCTTCGGCCCTGCCGCATCAGGTTCTTCGCATGGCGCAAGGCGTGCGGGGGCATGGCGGCAACTTTGGTGGCAAGCGCGCGCGCCTCTTCCATCAAGGCATCGTCGCCCACGACCCGGCTGACCAAGCCCCAGTCGCATGCGGTCTGCGCATCAATCAGGTCGCCGGTATAAAACAGTTCGGCCGCCCGCGCTTCGCCGATGATACGGGGCAGGATCCAGGTGCCCCCGTCTCCCGGTATAATTCCGAGCTTGAGAAATGTGACGCCGAACCTGGCGCGATCGCTTGCAATGCGCATATCGGCCAGGCAGGCCAGGTCGCACCCCAGCCCTATTGCCGGGCCGTTGACCGCCGCGATCAGCGGCACGCGCAGGCCGTATAGCGCGCGCAGCACCTTGTGGATGTTGTCGCGATAGCCGTCGGAAATCTCCGGCGCGGTCCCGCCAAAGCTGCCGGTCCGCTCCTTCATCGCCTTGATATCGCCGCCCGCCGAGAACGCCCGGCCCGCTCCGGTCAGGATCACGCAGCGCACGTCCATATCGGCGTTGATCGCATCGCAGGCAGCGGCAAAAGCATCACCATCGCCCTTCGCCCCCAGCGGGTTCATCGTATCGGGGCGATTGAGAGTGAGAGTGACGACGTGGTCGGCGGTTTCGATCTGAAGCAAAGGCATGGCCCCACGTTAGAAGCGCCTGTCCTATCCGTCGAGTGGCCAGGTTCCGCTCACTATGTCCGAAAGCCCGATGGTCCCCGTTGGGATCGTGACCGCTGGGGGCGGTTCAGGCCCGGGCCTCTTCCACTCCGGCCGAATTGTGCCGCAGCGCGCTGAGTACCGTATCGACGATCTGCGGGGCATTGAGCCCGGCTTCGTCATACTGCTTGGCCGGATCGTCCTGATCCTGGAACACATCGGGTAAGCGCATGGTCCGGACCTTCAGCCCGGCATCGGTCAGCCCCGTGTCGCTGGCGAAGGTGAGCACGTGCGCGCCGAGGCCGCCAACCGCGCCTTCCTCGACCGTCACCACGACCTCGTGGGTGCGAATCATACGCTCGATCAGGTCGGTATCGAGCGGTTTGGCGAAGCGCATGTCGGCGACACTGGTCGAAAGACCCTTCGCCTCTAGCTGTTCGGCGGCTTTCTTCGCTTCTTCGAGCCGTGCGCCGAGCGAAAGGATGGCAACCTTGCTGCCGTCGCGGACGACCCGGCCCTTGCCGATCTCGAGCTTTTCCAGGGTTTCCGGGATCTCCACGCCTGTTCCCGCCCCGCGGGGATAGCGGAAGGCGATCGGGCCGTCATCATGTTCGGCCGCCGTGTAGGTCATGTGCGCCAGCTCGGCCTCGTCCGCGGCCGCCATGACGACGAAATTGGGAAGCGTGGCGAGATAGGTGATGTCGAAGGCGCCGGCATGGGTGCAACCGTCCGCACCGACCAGCCCAGCGCGGTCGATGGCAAAGCGCACGGGCAGGTTCTGGATCGCCACATCGTGCACCACCTGGTCGTAGGCGCGCTGGAGGAAGGTCGAGTAAATTGCCGCGAAAGGACGCATGCCCTGCGCGGCGAGACCGGCTGCGAAGGTCACGCCATGTTGTTCGGCAATACCGACATCGAAGGCGCGGTCCGGGTGCGCCTGGGCAAAGCGGTCGACGCCCGTCCCGCTCGGCATGGCGGCGGTAATGGCACAGATGCGCTTGTCCGTTTCCGCGAGCTTGGCCAGCGTATCGCCGAAGACGTTCTGGTAGGCAGGCGGTCCACCCTTAGACTTCTTCTGTTCGCCAGTGACGACATCGAACTTGGCGACACCGTGATACTTGTCGGCACTGTTCTCGGCAGGGGCGTAGCCCTTGCCCTTGACCGTCACCACGTGGATCAGCACCGGGCCCTGCTCGCTGTCACGCACGTTTTCGAGCACCGGTATGAGGTGGTCGAGATTGTGGCCGTCGATTGGCCCGACATAGTAGAATCCCAACTCCTCGAACAACGTGCCGCCCGTGACCATGCCGCGGGTATACTCCTCGGCCTTTTCAAGCCCGCCCCACACGCGACGGCCAAGCTTCTTGGCGATGCGGGAGGCCATCGAACGAAGGCCGAGATATTCGCTGCTCGAGACCATCCGCGCGAGATAGGCCGACAAGCCGCCGACCGGGGGCGCGATCGACATGTCGTTGTCGTTGAGGATCACGACGAGGCGATTGCCTGCCTGTTCGGCGTTGTTCATCGCCTCGTAAGCCATCCCGGCGCTCATCGCGCCGTCCCCGATCACTGCGATGCCGCGACCTGGCTGGTCCTGAAGCTTCTTGCCCATGGCGAAGCCGAGCGCTGCGCTGATCGAGGTCGAGGAATGCGCCGCGCCGAACGGATCGTATTCGCTCTCGCTGCGCTTGGTGAAGCCGGACAGTCCGCCACCCTGGCGCAGCGTGCGGATACGATCGCGCCGCCCGGTCACGATCTTGTGCGGATAGCACTGGTGCCCGACATCCCAGACGAGCTTGTCGTCGGGCGTGTTGAAAACATAATGGATGGCGGTGGTCAGCTCGACCACCCCGAGGCCGGAGCCAAGGTGGCCCCCGGTGGTCCCGACGGCATCGATCATCTCGGCTCGCAATTCGTCAGAGAATTGCCTGAGCTGGCTCTTGTCGAGCCTGCGGAGATCTTCTGGAGCGGTGACCGTGTCGAGCAGCGGCGTTTCGGGACGCGTAGTCATCAAGCCGCCTTACACCGCCAAACGCCACCTGTCGATGAACCGTTTGCCGGCATCGTCCGACCGTCTGGCGCGGATCAGGCCGCGCAATCGTCGCACAGGCCGCGCAGTTCGACAACCGGGCGCACATCACTGAACCCAGCATCGTGTCCGGCTTCGCGCAGGGCGCCGGTCACGCGTTCGTCGTCGAGATGCGTGGCCTTGCCGCAATCGTCGCAGATCAGGAAAATGCAGTCATGGCGACAGCCGGGATGCGTATTGACCAGATAGGCATTCGCGCTCTCGATCCGATTGGCGAGATTGGTGCGCACGAACAGATCGAGGATGCGGTAGACGCTGTTCGGCGCTACGCGCTTGCCGCGCCGTTGCGAAAGGTTGTCGGCAATGTCGTATGCGCTCGCCGGCTTGTCATGTCGCGCAAGCTCTTCGAACACCGACTGGCGCATGCCTGTCCATTGTTCGCCGTGATCGGTCAGCGTATGGCGCGCGGCATCGACGAGTTGGTCGCCCGAATGTTCGGTGTGCGAATGTGCTTGTGCTGGCATGGGCTAGAGGTAAGCGCCCAACCCAGGCCGCGCAAGTCAGTCGCGCTGGAAGCTGCCCGAGTAGACGCCAGGGTAAAGCCGCTCCAAAGCCGCGACCTTCGGCGCGTCCCAGCGCTGGATGTATCCGTGACGGGGGTTCTTGGCAGCAAAGTCCTGGTGATAGGTCTCCGCCGGGTAGAATTTGCGGGCAGGTTCGACACTGGTGACGATTGGTTGCGACCAGAGACCGCTGGACTTCAACTGCGCAAGATAGGCTCGCGCGACCGTACGCTGTTCATTGGAAAGCGGGACCAGTTCGGCGTTGTAGTGTGCGCCGCGATCCGGACCCTGGCGGTTCTTCAATGTCGGGTCCGCGATGACCGAAAAGAATATCCGCAGCAATTGGTCATAGCGTATCACGCTCGGGTCGTAGGTCACTTTCACCGCCTCGACGTGATCGGTAATTCCGGACGAGACGAGCTTGTAATCGGCCTGGCGTTCGGTGCCCCCGTGATAGCCGGAGACTGCACTGGTCACACCCTTGGTGTGGCTGAAAACAGCTTCCACACCCCAGAAACAACCGCCCGCGAAGATCGCGGTCTTAAGGCCACTTTCCTTGGCCACTCGCTTGGCCTGGGGTGCCTCGACCACCTTCTCTGCCGCGAACGCGGGTTGCTGGCATGCGGATACGGCCAGGGCAAACGAGGCCGCAAGCAGGGTCGCGCGAAACCGCATCAGAATATCGCTGCTACGAGCTGCGGCACGGCCGAGAGGATTTCGCCATTGTTTATAACAAGCGCCAGGGCTCCGGCAGCAAAACCGATGCCGAAATTGCGATACAGGTCGGGGGTGAAAAGCTTCA
The DNA here is from genome assembly GCA_947331495.1 of Erythrobacteraceae bacterium Alg239-R51. Classification (GTDB taxonomy): domain Bacteria; phylum Pseudomonadota; class Alphaproteobacteria; order Sphingomonadales; family Sphingomonadaceae; genus Qipengyuania. Next base: position 50,120 of record CAMZOI010000001.1, read on the forward strand.
TGTTCTGTTCTTTCGCTGCGTTGTTCCATCTGGTTACACGCGCGCGAATTGCAACATGCTTAACCTGCCTGTCGCCGGGCGTTCAGGTTCGGCAGGCAGTAAATTAATCAATGGCGGAAGTGGCGCATCCCGGTGAAGACCATGGCCAGTCCGGCCTCGTTCGCTGCGGCAATAACTTCCTCGTCGCGGATGGATCCTCCCGGCTGGATCACGGCCGTGGCGCCGGCTTCGGCAGCGGCAAGCAGTCCGTCCGAAAAGGGGAAAAACGCATCGGAAGCCACTGCGCTGCCAACCGTGAGCGGCTTGTCCCAACCGTATTTCTCCGCCGCTTCGACAGCCTTCATCGCGGCTATGCGCGAGGAATCGCGGCGGTTCATCTGACCCGCACCGATTCCGGCAGTCGCGCCGTTCTTGGCATAGACGATGGCATTGGATTTGACATGTCGCGCCACGGTCCATGCAAACAGGCAGTCCTGCAATTCCTGCCCGGTCGGTTCGCGTCTGGTGACCACTTTCAGATCGGCTTCATCGATTGCTCCGTTGTCGCGCGTCTGCACCAGAAGCCCACCCGTAATCGGTTTGACGGTCAATCCGCCGCGACGCGGATCAGGCAGTTCACCCGTCACCAGCAGGCGCAGGTTCTTTTTGGTCGCGAAGACTTCGCGCGCCTTGTCACTGACGGAAGGAGCGATGACCACTTCGGTAAAGATTTTGCAGATCGCCTGTGCCGTCTCTTCGTCGAGTTCGCGATTGACCGCGACGATACCGCCGAAGGCCGACACGCTGTCACACGCGAGCGCCGCGTTCCAGGCCTCGGTCAAGGTGCCCGCCTGCGCTACCCCGCAAGGGTTGGCATGCTTCACGATAACCACCGCCGGGTCGCCACTGCGGAATTCGGCGCATAGCTCGAGCGCCGCATCGGCATCGTTGTAATTGTTGTAGCTGAGTTCCTTGCCCTGCAACTGCTCTGCCTGGGCAATCCCATGACCGTGCGGACCGACTGGCGTGTAAAGCGCAGCTTTCTGGTGAGGGTTTTCACCATAGCGCAGTTCGACCGGCGCCTTGCCGTTCACTGCCAGCATCTCGGGGAATGTCCGGCCCTGATCGGCAAAGGCGAACCACTGGCTGATCATCGAATCGTAGGCTGCGGTCGCGGCGAATGCCTTGGCCGCCATGCGCTTGCGAAACGCGTGCGAGGTGGTGCCGCCACCTTCCAGCTCATCGAGCAGGAGCCGGTAATCGGCCGGATCGGTCACGATGGTTACGAACCCATGGTTCTTCGCGGCGGAGCGAACCATGCTGGGCCCCCCGATATCGATATTCTCGATGATCTCGGGGCGCGCAGCACCCTTCGCAACGGTCGCTTCGAAGGGGTAGAGATTGACCACCACGAGATCGATCCCACCGATATCGTGCGCCTCCATCGCAGCCCGGTGCTCTTCATTATCGCGCAGCGCTAGCAGTCCGCCATGAATCTTGGGGTGCAAGGTCTTGACCCGTCCATCCATCATCTCGGGAAACCCGGTGAGGTCGGCAACATCGCTTACGTCCAGTCCGGCATCGCGGAGCGCCCTTGCGGTGCCGCCGGTCGAGACGAGCTCCACTCCGCGAGCCGCCAGTGCCTCGCCCAGTTCTGCCAATCCGGCCTTGTCGGACACCGAAAGCAGGGCCCGCTTGATCGCTACGTCAGTCACGCAAAATCATCCCATTCGTTTGAGCAGCCAGGGGAACCGGGCCCCGCTGCGGGCGGTCAAGCCTTCGACCACCAATTGCCTGGTTGCGCGCGGACGGCCCTGGCCATCGACCCACAGGCTGTCTTCGATCGCCAGGGCCGTTTCGCCGCTATCGCCGCCGATCCGAAATTGCCAATAGCTTCCGTCAGGCAACGCCAGGCCTGCTCCGCGCCCGTCTTCGGAAAGCCCGGCATCGACGCCCGGCGCAAGATGGAACCGAATGGCAAAGGCGATCTTGCCGCGCTTGCCGCTTCGGCCGGAAGGCTCGAGGACATCTTCCCCGCGCAATTCTTCCCCATCGGCGGACAGCAGGATGATGCGCCGATGCAGCAGTCCGTAACGCGCGGCATAGCCGTTGTGTGACGCCTCCAGCCGGGTGGCATCGCGCCCCTTCTGACTGACGATCGTGCGCGAGACATCGACTTCCTCCACGCCCTTGCCGACCTGCCCCTTGATCAGCACCGCCGTCGAATTGGCATCGTCGAGTATCAATGTGGAATGCGCAGCCGTTCCGCGCAGGCCCTGCTCGATTCGTACAGGCGTCTGACCCCCCGCAAGTTCCGCCCCTCCGCAATTCACGATAATCCGCTGCTCGCAATGCGAAAACTCGAAGGCAAGCGTCGATGCACAGCCATAGCGCGCATGACGCGGTCTTGGCGGTGGGGCAGCATCCATCACCAGCACGCTCTTGCCCGCATCGGCGCGTTGATAGCCCCAGTGGCGCAGGTCCTTGGCGGGTCGGGCGCGAATACCGCTCGCCGCGATCAGATCGGCGAGCTCATCCGCCGAAACTGCCCCGCAACCCTGCCAGCTGCCGAGCGCACGATCCCCCATCCGCAAGGTCAGCAAGGGCGGAACGAGCAGAGCGAGCATCGTGTCGAGCGCAGGCGGCGCGTCTTGCCCGACCGCAGTGTAGCAGGCCCGGAGATCGACCAGCAGCTTGATCGCTTCCATCTGCGCTGCCGGACTACGGGAAAGTACGCCGCCATCTTCGCTGACGAACATGCCCAGCGCGCGGAGCAGGCCAGCCTCACCGAACAACCGCCGCGGACGTCCGTCGGGCAATAGGAGACCGGCTGCGACGATCGCGCACCAACCGGAGACCTGACCCAGATTGTCCTCCGCATTGACCACGTGCCGGTCGAGCCAGCGCGCATTCGATTCCATCGCGTTCAAGATGTCGCTGCGCAATCTCGCATCGCCCGACAGAACGAGCGGGGCCTGGACCAGCCAGGCCATCAGACGCAGGCCAGCGTGTTCCACTGTCCATGCCGGCCCCTTGGCAGGTTCCGGATTTGCCCTGAGCCAGCGCGCGATCAGCTTTTCGGCGACCGGTGCGCACTCGCTACGCGGAGCGCAGGCCGCCAGATCGCGCAGCCAGCCAAAACCATGCACGAGCCGCAGGAAGGGCGGAGTGAGCGTGGAGACGCTGTGCATGTCGAGCTTGTCGATCGGCACTTTCAAACTGTGAACGATCACATGGCCCGCACGCAAAGCCATCCCGGCAGTCCGATTGCCACCAAGCGGGCTTTCGACCGTGCCAAGCAAGCGCGGCACTGCCGGTTTTTGCAAGGGAGCGGCAAGGACCGAACCCGGTATGCCGAGGCGGTAGGCCCAGCGCAGCATGCCATCGATCGCCCCGGTACGCGGCGGTGCGAAATCCGCCAGAACCAGAGAGTGCGCCGGTTCGAGTGGCACTGTGTCGACCAGCGGCTCCTCCGCGCGCGAGACGACAAGCGTTTCTTCACCGTCGCCAAGAGGCAGTGCGCGCGCTTCGCTGTCGAGCCCTGTGTCGCGCCGGGCGAACGTGCTCAGCTCTGCGTTCACGCATCACCTTTCAACGCAGCGATATTGTCTGCATAGCGCTGGGGACCGCCCTTGAACGTCGCCGATCCGGCCACGAGCACGTCCGCCCCGGCCTCGACGCATAGCCGCGCGGTCTCGGCATTCACCCCGCCGTCAACCTCGAGATGGATCGGCTTGCCTAGCGTATCGATACGCGCGCGGACCTGTTCGATCTTCTTCAATTGCGAATGGATGAAACTTTGCCCGCCAAAACCGGGATTGACGCTCATCACCAGGACCAGATCGACGTCTTCCAGGAGGTAATCGAGCGCATCGACCGGTGTGCCGGGGTTGAGCACCACGCCTGCTTTCTTGCCGAGCCCGGAAATCGCCTGCAAAGTGCGGTGGATATGCGGACCCGCTTCGGGGTGGACCGTGATGATGTCCGCCCCTGCTTCAGCGAACTCCTCGAGAAAGGAATCGATCGGCGCGATCATCAGGTGAACGTCGAACGGCTTGCTGGTATGCGGACGCAGCGCCTTGACCACCGCCGGACCGATGGTGATGTTCGGCACGTAATGTCCGTCCATCACATCGACATGGATCCAGTCCGCCCCGGCCGCATCGATCGCGCGCACTTCCTCCCCCAGCCGGGCAAAGTCGGCGGACAGGATCGAAGGAGAAATTAGCGGTGCTGCCATGGCTCTGGCCCATTTCATCGGGGTCCGCCCGCTCTAAGCCCGCGAGGGGATCGTCCACAAGCTAGCAACCATGCTTTTCCACATGGGAACCTGTAGGAGAGCCCGGAAATTCAGGCGCAATTCAGCGAGTTTTTCTAGAGACACGGCATACAGGGGGTCGCCGACTACTAGGCTGGCCCGGACACGAGCCAAAGAGATTTGCATGACTTTTTCGAAGATCGCCACTGCCGGCATAGCCGCGCTCGTCCTGAGTGGGGCCTTCGCGGCTCCATCCGCACAGGCGCAATATCGTCAGAAGATAACCAACGACAATTCCAAATGCGCTGCAGGAGGCGGCCCGGCGGTGCGGGTAACGATCACGGATATCAAGGAAACCAGGGGCACGATCCGCGTGCAAAGCTATCGCGGAACGAAGGCCGACTGGCTTGAATCGGGTCGCTGGATCTATCGCATGGAAGCCCCTGCGCGCGCAGGCTCGATGACCTTCTGCATGCCCGTGCCATCGCCGGGCGTTTATGCGATCGCGGCTCGCCATGATGTCAATGGAAACGGCGATACCGATATTTTTGCCGATGGTGGCGCAATGTCGAACAATCCGAGCATCAACATCTTCAACCTAGGCAAGCCCAGCTACAAGAAAACGGCGTTCCGGGTAGGTTCTGGGGTCGAACCGATCTCCATCCGCATGCGCTATCGCTGAGCGCGGCGCTTGCGGAGCAGTTCGACCAAGGCGCCCGGCGCGCCAAGGAGCGGATGCCTGGCTCGAAACGGCGTGACCTCAAGGGCGATGCCCGTATGCCGGTGCAGTTTCCACGCGGCATAATCCGCGGCACCGTCGAACGTGAACGTCGCCTTGGCCAGCCGCAACAGGTTGAGCGGCTTGCCGAGCCGCGCGCAGCGTCGCCACCAGCTCAGGATCTTGCGTCGTTCGCTATCGTCGAGATGGGGTGAAAGGCGTTCTCCGTACCGATCGAAATCCAGACCTTCAGCCTGCCAGGCCAAGGGCAACAATCCTTCGAAATGGGCGGGATTCACCGACAGGATCGTATCTTCGCGACCAGGCTTCTCGACCCGAAATTCCGCGCGATAGGTTTCCTGAAACAAGGCTCGCCAATAGTCGTCGGCTGTTCCGCGAGCCGGACCGAGCGCAGCCGCAAGCCGGCCAGCTGTGCGCGCCGCATCGGTGAGCGCGCGCCCGATCTTGTCGCGCGCTGCTTCGTCCCGCACCCAGGCAAGCACGCTGGGCTGCACGAAACGCGCCCATATGGTCGTATCGCGCGACCGGGCCGAGGCAGCTGCCGCGAAGCGATCGTATGACATCGTGGCGATCTTCGCGCGCAGGGTTGTTCCTGCAGTTTCCCATTCGCGATAGCTAACTCGGGGCCAGATCCGCTCGCGCTGGGGTCCTGGAAGCAGAATGTAGAAATCCAGCACTCCTTCCAGCGAACCGGTGCGCAGATTCGACCCGTAGAAGAGCACGCCGAGCGCCCCGGACTCTTCTCCCAGTTGGTGTGCATAGTCTTTGACCTCGGGGCGGATTTCGCCCGTCAATGCGTGGTCAATCCGCTGCTCGAGGCTATCGTTCACGATGTGACGAAAGTAAGTTCAGGGCCCTGCAAGATGCGATAGCGACCGGGCGGAAATGCTTCCCCGTCGAGAATGACCGGCTCGGCGACGTCGACTGCGAAACCCTCGGGATCGAGTTGATGGTACCCTGCTTTTGGCAACCACGACGGACGCCAGCCAAGGCAAATCGCCGGAAGGGCTGCAAGCATTCTGCGGCGCGCCCGATCAAGTATCGCCAGCTTCAATCCGCCGCGCGTCGGGCCGAACATCTTGAGGTGCATCGGAAAGCGTTCCAGCGTCGATGCGAGTATGATCAAGCGCCGATCGGAATTGCCATGAGCCGATCGGGGAATGGGTTCGCGTGATGGTAGATACGTCAACGTCATGGCGGTACCGCGACGCCACATATTGCCGCTGCGCCCGATAATCGCCTGCGCCACGGCCCACAATGCGGCGGCTCCGACGGCAAGACTGTCGAAGAACCCGAGTCGATGCGCGCCCTGCCCCGCCTCGATGGCGGGCGTGAATATGCCGGCCCCGAAGATGAACCCGAGCATGGGCGGCTCACCCGACCCTTCGCGCAGGACGGAAAGGGGACGTCGGCGAATACGTCCGCCTTCTTCGAAGGCGGAGATCGCATCTGGCAGGCTCCAACCGCTGGGCGCGCCAAGATCGACATTCAGCGCATTCGTCTTGCCCTTTGGCAGCACGGCGATCGCGGGCCATTGCGATCCGAAGGCATCCTGCCCCATCGTCAGGACATCGCGCACGGTGCCGTCACCGCCATTGATGATCAGGTAATCGATCTTCTGGCGCGCGAATTCCGCCAGCGCCGTCGCAATATCTTCACGCGCGCGCGGTTGAGCCACGGTGATGTCGGGACGTTGAATGCGATCGAGATCCTGTCCGCGATTGCGATGACTGCGGGGATTGTAAATCACCCCGATCCGAGGACGGGCCACAGCCGACCGTCGGCCCTCCGGCGCGGACATGGCGCGGTGGCTTCCCTCGTGCAAGTTGGTCGGCTGGTGGCCGGATTGAAAGCTGGTACGGTCCATCAACGCAACGCTTTAGCCGTTAAGATAGTGTTTCGACTAGGCCCTGCTGCAATCGAATCCTATTCGCGCCATCATCAGCCCTTCAGCCACCAGCGGATGAACCAGCCGACCACTCCAAGCGCAAGCACGCTTCCCGCCCAGATCAGCAGCATCCAGCCCAGACGCTGCCACAAGGGTTTTGGCCCGGGCTCGACCATCAGTGATAGCCTTCATGCCCGACCTTGCCGCGGAAAACCCAGTAGGCCCAGGCGGTATAGGCGATGATCAACGGCATCGTGATCGCGACGCCGACCAACATGAACACCTGGCTTCGTTTGGGGGCAGCAGCGTCCCAGATGGTCAGGTCTGGCGGAACGACATAAGGCCACATGGTCACGCCAAGACCGGCCATTCCGAAGAAGAAAAGCGCGATGCTAAGCCAGAACGGCTTGCTATGGCGTTCGACCGACAAGGCCCGGATCAGCGCCACGGCGATGATGGCCGTGAGGATCGGGACCGGTGCGGCCCAGTAGATTTCCGGTGCGGTCAACCAGCGAGCCGCATAATCGGCATTCAGGAATACGTTGTAGAGACTGACGCCGCCCATCAATACCAGCGTGGCCCAGGCCGCCTTCTTGCCGAGTTGCCGGGCATGATGCTGGCTTCCGCCGTCGAGTTTCCAGACCAGCCATGTGGCACCAAGCAAGGCATAACCGGCAACCGTGCCGAGGCCGGTCAACAGGGTATAAGGGGTCAGCCAGTCGAACCAGCTACCCGCATAGGAACGCCCGACGACCTCAACGCCTTGCAGCAACGCACCAAGCGTCATGCCCTGCGCCATCGCAGCGACCAGCGAACCTCCGGTAAAGGCGGCGTCCCAGTACCGCCGATGTCCCGGATCGCGCCACCGGTATTCGAACGCGACGCCGCGGAAGACGAGCCCGAGCAGCATCGCGATGATCAGCGGATAAGTCGCGGGCAGTATGACCGCGTAGGCGAGCGGGAAGGCTGCGAAGAGGCCTCCGCCTCCGAGTACCAGCCATGTCTCATTGCCATCCCATACCGGCGCGATCGAATTCATCGCGCGGTCTCGCTCCGGCCCGACTGCGAACGTCGGGAACAGGATGCCGATACCTAGGTCGAACCCGTCCATCACCACGTAGGCGAAAACGGCAAAGGCGATAATGAACGCCCAGACGACGGTCAGGTCGATGCTCATGGGCGCTCCTGTGGTTCCTGTTTGGTACCGGATAAATCGCGGCGGGTTGCGTCGGTCGGGTCCTGTGTCGGGCCAGGGGTGATGCCGGCCGTCCGGATCGGACCCTTGTCCCCCCGCTTGACGCCTTTCTCATGCGCATGAGGCGGCTTGTGCATCAGATGAAGAATATACCACACGCCCGCTCCGAAAACAGCGAAGTAGACGACCACAAATGCGAGCAGCGACGCAGCGATGGCCGGAGCATCGAGCGGGCTGGCCGCATCAGCAGTCCGCATCAGACGATAGATCACATAAGGCTGACGGCCGACCTCGGTAGTTATCCAGCCGGCAATGACCGCGACGAAGCCCGAGGGCGCCATCACCAGAGCCACCTTGTGCAACCATCGCCAGTCGTAAAGCTTGCGCCGCCAACGAGCGAGCAAGGCCCACAAGCCGACCCCGAGCATCGCAAAGCCCAGACCGACCATGATGCGGAACGACCAGAAGACGATCGCCACCGGCGGTTGCTCGTCGTCGGGAATGGTATCGAGGCCCGCAAGCGGGGCGTCGAGATCGTGCTTCAGGATAAGGCTCGACAACTTCGGGATCCCGAACGCATAGTCCAGCCGCTGCTCCTCGTCATTGGGGATGCCAAACAGATAGAGCGGCGCACCGTCGGGGTAGCTTTGATAGTGCCCCTCCATCGCCATTACCTTTTGCGGCTGGTGTTCGAGCGTATTGAGCCCGTGCATGTCGCCGGCGTAGATCTGAACCGGAACGACGATCGTCGCCATCCACATCGCCATGGAAAACATCTTGCGCGCATGCGGGTTTGTTCGGTCCTTCAGGAGATGCCAGGCGCCCACGCCGCCGACCACGAACGCGGTCGTGATATAAGCGGCAAGGACCGTGTGGACGAGACGGTACGGAAAGCTGGGATTGAAGATGATTGCCAGCCAGCTCTCGCCAGGCAGGAACTGGCCGTTCGCGCCGATTTCGTAACCGGTCGGAGTGTGCATCCAGCTGTTGACGGAAAGTATCCAGAACGCGCTGATGAAAGTGCCCAGCGCCACCATGATCGTGGCGGCGAAGTGCAGCTTCCTGCCAACGCGCTCCATCCCGAACAGCATCACGCCCAAAAACCCTGCCTCCAGGAAGAAGGCAGTGAGAACCTCGTAGGCCATGAGCGGCCCGATCACCGGACCGGCGAGATCGGAAAAGACCGACCAGTTCGTGCCGAACTGATAGCTCATCACGATCCCTGACACGACGCCCATGGCGAAGGCGATGGCGAATATCTTCAGCCAGTATTTGAACAGGTCCAGATAGAGCTGCTTGCCGGTTTTCAGCCACAGCCCCTCGAGCACCGCCAAGTAGCTGGCAAGCCCGATCGAGAAAGCCGGAAAGATGAAATGGAAGCTGACCGTGAACGCGAACTGGATGCGGGCCAGGATCAGGGCGTCGAGATTGTCCATGGGTCAAGCGATCCTTTCGGAATCCGCGATAGCGCGAGGCTGTCTCTTTATCCATGTACGAGCGCGCCACACCTATTGCATCAAACGCATCCCTACAGGTGAACGGACAGTTCCAGCGATCTCTTGCATTGCCCGCAGCTGGCGCACCCGACAGGATTCGAACCTGTGACCTCTGCCTTCGGAGGGCAGCGCTCTATCCAGCTGAGCTACGGGTGCCCTTGTCGCTTGGGCGTGCGCGGCGCTTAGCAAAGCCGCGGGCTGGCCGCCACCCGAAAAGTGCGAGAGGGCGCGACCAGCCAGGCGTTAGCGATTTGGCAATGGACCGGACCTAAGCCTGCGATGCATGAGCGCGATGTCCCACAAATTCGACCTGAGCCAGGCTACCATGCTGGAACCCGTCCCTGCTGGGCCGCGCCGGCTACCGTCCGTTGAGGATCTCGCCCACAAATGGAAGGCGGTGCATGACGCCGCGGCCGCGGTCGGCCACCTCGCCCAATTCGGCCGCGAAACCCCTGGGCCCGAGATTATCGAATTGCCGGTCCGCGCAGCCGATCGCGGAGAGCGCATATTCGAGGCAGCGGCTCGCGGGATCGACGATCTCGCCGCGGTGATGCAACCGGGATTGCGTGCCTTGCTTGCCCTGACCGCTCAGGGACAGGACACGACGATCGCAGCGCTGGTACTATGGCGAGAATTCCATGCTGCGCGCACCGCTATCGTCGATCTCGTCGAGGCAGCCCGATGATTCAGAAATTGACGGTGACCACCACCGCATCGGTATAGGTGCCGGCTGCCAGCCCGGACTGGGTCGCAGCGATCGCACCATAGGCAAGGTGTCGCCCGTGCCCCTGGCTGTCGGCAATCCCAGCAACAGTGTCGATGCCCATCTTGTCGCCCCAGCGGCTGCTATGCGCGGGGTCGCTGTAGATATCATAGGCCAGCGTCGCACCACTCGCAGTATCGGCCATGTGGCGGTTGTCACCTCGTGCGTTCAACCCCGTATCGAGCGCAAGCTCGTAGGCCGTTCGACCATTGCAATCGAGCGCGATCGATGCCTGGGCGATAGCGCGCGTTCCCGGCGCATTATCGAGTTGAAAGGCCATCGGCGAGGCGGTGACGCTGCAGCTTTCGGTCACTGTCGCGCTTACCTGCATCACGCCAGTCGATTGCTGCGCGTGGGCCGCGGGCGGAAAGATGCCGCCGAGACCGGCCATGGTCAGGAGTAACAATCCGGCGCGTTCGCGACCTGCCATTGGACGAACTTTCCTTGAACTCTCGTCGAAACCATCGCCAGATTGGGTATCGGGCACGTGTATTGGTCCGTGCGGGAAACCACGTAGTGCCCATTTCGCAGCGAGGTTTTCGCTGCATATCGCCGCGACTTTTTCTTTATAAAACCAATCTTGCACCAGTGCTTCTCGCCCCATGACTCCGGGCAAGGTAAACATCCTGTTTACCATGGCAAACCGGTTAACCATCAATCGATGGGACTTTTTGTTGCCAGCCCCTTTCGAGGACGAGATTGCCGATCGCCTGGTTGACGGAGTTCTTTCTTTGTTCCAGATCGGTGCGATGATTGACGCACGTTCGACCGAGAATCCGACCGCCGCAGCAGTAACGCGCGGAATTGCCCGCCTGTTCGCCCGCAACGACATCTGGTGCCTGCCGGAAATGCCGCTGCGGAACGGGCGGCGAGCCGATCTGATGGGCGTGGATGGCAAGGGTCGCGTCATTATCGTCGAGATAAAGGTCCAGCGTGGCGATCTGCTTGGTGACGGCAAATGGCCAGACTATCTCGACTACTGCGATCGTTTCTACTGGGGGCTTCCGCCCGGGCTCGACCGTTCGCCTCTCGAAGGCGACGGATACAAGCCCGAATGCTGCGGAATAATCGTTGCTGATGCGTATGACGGGGAAATCGTCCGGCCGGCGCCACTCCATCCGCTTGCCGCGGCACGTAGAAAAGTAGAGGTCGAGCGGCTTGCTCGCGCTGCCCTGCGGCGAATGACAGTTGCAATCGATATAGACTGCGCGCCCTTCGGAATGGCAGAATAGACGCGAGCGTAAGGTTTGGTGCATAAGGCAGATCGACAATGTGGACCGCCATCACCTTATCCGCCGCAGCGATGACCGCGATCGTCGCGCTCCGCTACCTCGCTTCGAGCGGTTTTTTCGCGCTTGTCACCAATCGCGTACGACCTGGCTATCATGCGAAGCTCGGAGCGCAGATTCGCCGGGAGCTCAGCTGGTCGCTAGCGTCCGCCGCGATTTACGGCGTGCCTGCGGGCGTGGTTGCGTGGGGCTGGAAAGAGCATGGCTGGACTCGCATCTACACCGATTGGCAAGCCTATCCACTTTGGTATCTGCCGGTTGCGCCGCTGTTGTTCCTGTTCGCGCACGATACGTGGTTCTACTGGACGCATCGCGTTATGCATCGCCCAAGATGGTTCCGCGCCATGCATGCGGTCCACCATGCGAGCCGCCCGCCGACCGCCTGGGCAGCAATGAGCTTCCACCCCTGGGAAGCTCTGACCGGCGCCATCGTCATCCCGGCGCTGGTCTTCCTGATCCCGATCCACGTCGCCATGCTAGGTGTGGTTCTGATGGTGATGACCGTAATGGGCGTTACCAACCACATGGGCTGGGAGATGTTTCCGCGGACGCTGGTTCACTCGCGGTTAGGAAGCTGGCTCATAACCGCGAGCCACCACCAGCGTCATCATGAAGAATATAAATGCAATTACGGACTCTATTTCCGCTTCTGGGATCGCTTGTGCAGAACCGACCGTGGGCTGAGCCCCAACGCGTGAAACAGCTTGTCGCTCCGATGGCTGGCGTGATGCTTGTCTCGGCGCCCCTGCTTGCGGCGGGTGAAGACGGTGCCCGCGTGACGGTGACCGTTACCGATTTGCGAAGTGCGGATGGAGTTGTGCGTGCCTGCATGACCCACGATGAAGCCAGCTTTCCCAAGTGTCGCGGTGTGCCCGGCGCGTATGGCGCAAAGGTCATGGCGCACGAGGGCAGCCTGACCTTCACCTTCGACAATGTCCTGCCCGGTCATTACGCCATCGCCCTCCTTCATGACGAAAATGCCAACGGAAAAGCCGACCGCGCACTTGGCATGATGCCAAGCGAGGGTTTTGGGTTTTCACGCGACGCGAAGGTGCGGATGGGTCCACCCAGATTCGACGATGCGGTTTTCGATGTCGGGACGACCGACCGCGCGATGAAGATCAAGATGCGCTATATGCTGTGAGATCGCCGGTCCCGAAGCCCACGAGACGGTTCATCGGGTTAACCATATGTTTACCACGAGCGCCCAGAACGCTTTGCTATTGAGCCAAATTCTTCGGGGGCGAGTGTATCCATGGACAGGCTGGGCGGCTATTTCGGCGCGCAAGACGAACAAGAGGATTACGACGACTTCGTCGACGGGTCCGAGGTCGATCTCGATTCGCCACCTTCTCCGGTTGGTCAGGACGAACGCCGGATGCAGGTGCGTGCCTACAACCACTGGGCCAGTCTTCTCGGCGATCTGAACTTTCCCAATGTCGAGGACCTCGATCCCGAATCGCTCGATGATTTCGGTCCGTACTCGGTCTTGCTCGATTTTACAGACGGCATCGACGATCCCGGAGTCCGGTTCGTGGGTCGCGAGCTCGAAGCGGAATGCGGACACGACAGTTCGATGGCTCGCTTGTCGGAAGTGCCCGGTCGTTCCGTGCTCAGCCGTATCACCGACCATTATATGCAGATCCTTGCCAACCAGGCACCGATCGGGTTCGAGGCCGAATTCGTCAACGATCACGGAACCACCGTGCTGTACCGCGGCATTCTGCTGCCCTTCTCGTCCAACGACGCCTCGATCGATTACATCTTCGGAGTTATCAACTGGAAGGAAATGGCCGATCCAACCACCGCCGACGAACTGCTGCTCCAGATCGATCAGGCATTAGGCAAGGACAGTGACGACGCGGAGACCGGCCAGCCTGTCGAGACTGCGGAATGTCTCGTCGAAGACGAACGCGAAGACGCGATGGCGGAACCGGCAAATGCCGAAATGGCCGGAGATGGCGCGTCACTCTCGCTGCCGTCGCCAGCTTTCGGGCAAAATGTGGTAGATGACAACGAAGAGAGTTCCCCCGAAACGTTCACAGAACGCGCGGCAAAGCCCGGTCGCGGCGTGGATGCGCTGGGCAACCCGGTCGGGGGCCACGTTTTCGATGACGAAGGGGCTCCCGAAAACGATTATGCGGAAGAATTCGACACGGGGATCAAGACTGCAGCCGATTACGGCCTTCCCGATTGGGACGATGAACCCGACGAGGAGGATGTCGATGATGTTGTCGATCCGCTCGCGGACGAAGAGACGTCGAGCAGCCTGATCTCGCTCGTCAGCCGTGGGGAACGTAGCAAGAAGAGCGTTGATCTCTCCCGCACCGAAGCCGCGCCGGCCGTGCCGCAAGCCTACGAAGCTACGCCCGAGCGAGCGGAGCCTGCTGTCCGGCAAGATGACGAACCGGTGGTTGCGGAGAATCCCGGCGCCTTCGACGTATCGCACGCGGAAGAGCCGAACGACGACACGGTCGACGATGTCGTGAACACAGCGCAAACAGAGTCCGAAAGCTCGAGCGATCCGATCGACGAAGCCGACGCGGGTCCTGTCGAACCGAACGATGAGGCCGACTCCATACACGCGCCAATCTACCGTGACGGCATGGCCGGCGAAGGTCTCTTCGACTGTCTAGCCGAAGCACGCGAACTGGCCCAAACCGCGCAGAACAATGAGGATCGAAGCCGAAAGGCACTATACGAGGCGGTTGGTCGCGCTTACGATTTCAGCCTTGAGGCCCAGGAAAACTGCGAGGAATACGAAGATCTGCTCGCCGATAACGGGCTGACGGTCCAGGAACGCGCGCCGATGACGCCGGTGGTCAAGCTGGTTTTCGGGGTCGATTACGACAAGACCCGCCTGACCGAATACGCGGCGGTCCTCGCGCATGCTCATCGTCTGGGCGTGGAGCGGGGCACGCTGGACACTTTCCTGCGCAAGGCCGACGGCGGCCTTAAAGGTGTCCTCAATGCCGAGCGCCGGGCGCGCAAGGAGGAGCAGGGCAAGCCGGTCGCCGACAGACGCGAAGTACGCGGCAGTCTCGCCAGGAAGCTGCGCAAGATCGAGCCGCTTTCGCTGGCGGATCTCGATGACGTAGGGGCCGAGTTCGCGCTGGTCATGGTGCGCCGCACGCCAGAAGGCGAACTGGTCGTTCTGGGCGAAGTGCCCGAGGATGTTCCGCTGATCGAGCGCGCCGCGCGCAAGTTGATAGGCTAGGCCACTCCCGCCAAGAAAACGCTTGTAGCCTCCGCGCTGCACTGGCTAGCGCAGGGGCAATGCCGTTTCTTCCGACATCTTCCGTCCGCATCCAGCCCTATTTCGGTTACCGCAATCGCGAGCGGCTGCACATCATAGCGCGCGCGCTCAGATCGCGGGTCGGTGAGTTCGAGAGGCGTGGGCGCTGGCGCGCGGCAAAGACCATGCTGTCGCAATTCGCCAGCCATGAAGTCGCAGAATTACCGGTCGAGCTGGAAATCGCCCGCCCGGGTCGGGAAAGCCATCGCCATCAAGGGCTGACCGACAAGGAAGGTTTCGTGCATTTCGACATAAGGCTCGACCCTGAACGGGATTATGCCGACGACCCTCAATGGGAAACCGTGGTCTTCCACTGGAAGAACGGGGCGAAAGCGCAAAGCATCGACGGCCATGTGCTGGCACCGGGCACCGCGACCGGACTGGCGGTCATCTCCGATATCGATGACACAATCATCGAAACCGGCATTACCGGCAATTTCCGGGCTGTTCTGCGCAATTGGCGGCGCCTACTTGTCGAAATGCCCGAAGAGCGTATTCTCGTCCCCGGCGCAGATGTCTTCTACAATGCGCTGGGCGGGGGCGAAGTGCTGGCGAAGCGGGAAACCCATGTCGGCGAACGCCAGCCAGCCACACATCGCCCGTTTTTCTATGTCTCTTCGAGTCCCTGGAACCTGTTCAGCTATCTGGTGACCTACATTCGCGAACGCGGATTGCCGCTGGGGCCGATAATGCTGCGGGACTGGGGCTTCAATCGAGCGACGTTCGGATCGTCCAGTCACGGCGCGCACAAACGTGCCGCGATCGAGGATATCCTCGCCACCTATCCGGAATTCAAATTCGCCCTCATCGGAGACGATAGCCAGGGCGATTTGACCGCGTTCGGCAAGATCGCCGTCGACAATCCCGAAAGCGTGCGCGCCGTGTTCATCCGCAAGGTCGGTGATGCGATGAGCCCGAAGGAACTGGCAGCGAAACAGGCCCTGGAAGCGGCGGGAATCCCGCTCTGGCTGGGTGACGACTATGCTACCGGACACGGATTCCTGGCAGCGACAGGATTGTTGGCAGATGAAGAGGCTACCGCCATCGTGGAAACGGTCGAGAAGACCGAGGCGAAATCTTCATGAGCAAGGTGTTGCGAATGATCGGCCTGTTCGCACTTGGCGCCCTGGTGCTGGCAATCGCGCTCTGGGCCGCGGTCCGCATGAATGGGCCGGCAGTTCTCGACGCGCTCGATAGGGTCACCGGGGGAGGGCGCGACATCGAGCGTGTCGAAAAGCAGGTGATCGGGCCCGACGAAGCACAGAAGATCGCCGTTTACCGACAGGATGGGCAAGACCGGGTCTTGCCGGTCTTCCTGTTCGTCCATGGCGGTGCGTGGCGCGACGGAGATCCTGACGACTATACCTTTGTCGCCCGCGCCATGGCTCCCGAAGGTTTCGTCGTTGTCCTGGCTGGATACCGGTTGGGCGAAGAGGGTCGCTATCCGGCCATGTTGGAGGATACTGCCGACGCGATCGCATGGACCCATGCGAACATCGCGCGTTATGGCGGCGATCCGGAACGAATCTTTCTGTCCGGGCATTCCGCAGGCGCCTACAACGTGGTGCAGGTCGCGCTCGACCGGCGTTGGCTCGATGCTCGCAACGTGCCCGACAGCGCGATAGCAGGCGTGGTAGGCCTGTCCGGACCTTACGATTTTTTTCCCTTCGACAAGGAATCCACGCGGGCCGCCTTCGGCTCGGTCAACGCTGCTCAGGACAGCCAGCCGGTTCATCATGTCCGTGCCGATGCGCCACCGATGCTGTTGATGCAGGGTGAGGCCGATACGGTGGTAAGGCCGCGCAACACCCGCGCCCTTGCTACCGGTCTCGCGAGGGCGGGCGCGACAGTCGAAACCGCTTTCTACCCTGGTTGGAGCCATAATGATCCGCTGCTTGCACTTGCGTCGCCATGGCGTACGCGCCGCGACGTGACCGCGCGGATCGTCGAATTCGCTAGCAATGCCGATCAGGTTTCAGTTCCGGTTCAGGCCGAAAACCCTTAGCAATCGCGCAATGTCCATTTTCGCTCGCCTGCTCGCGCTTCTTGCCGCTACGGTCATCGCCGCACAGCCGGTCGCCGCACAGAGCGTGTTGCGCGACGCCGAGACCGAACATTTTCTGAACGATATTGCCGAACCGCTGGTCGAAGCTGCAGGACTGGAGCCGGGCAATGTCGATATCGTCCTGCTACACGATCCATCGATCAACGCTTTTGTCGCCGGTGGTCAGGCGGTCTATATCCATAGCGGGCTGATTGATGCCGCCGATACTGCCGAGGAAGTGCAGGGCGTGATCGCACACGAACTCGGCCACATCACGGGCGGCCACATCCTGCGCTATGGCGAAGGGGCTGCGGCGGCCTCCAAGATATCGCTGCTGTCGATGCTGGCAGGAGTAGGCGCGGTTCTGGCCGGGGCAGGCGATGCCGCGATGGGCATCATGATGGCGGGTCAGCAAGCCGCGCTTGGCAAGTTCCTTGCCTTTACCCGTACACAGGAATCGTCGGCCGATGCGGCGGGCGCGCAATATCTTTCGGACGCGGGCATTTCGGGACGCGGTTCACTGGCCTTCTTCGGCAAGCTGCTGAACCAGGAATACCGATATGCCCGCAACCAGGACGATGACGCGACCTTCTCCCGTACCCATCCGCTTTCGGGCGATCGCATCGCTTCGCTTCGGCTGGCTTACGAAGCAGACCCGGCCTGGGATGCGGCTGCGAACGCCGAACACCAACGTCGGTTCGAACGGATCAAGGCGAAATTGAGCGGCTATCTCGCCAAGCCGTCCGAGACCCTGCGCGACTACCCCGAAAGCGACCAAACAATCCCCGCGCTCTATGCCCGCGCCTATGCCTATCACAAGAATGCTCGCGTCGATCGCGCACTCGACGCCGCCGATGCCCTGCTGGTCGCCGATCCGCAGGATCCCTACTTCCTCGAGCTGAAAGGCCAGGTCCTGCTCGAATCCGGGCGCCCCGACGAAGCGTTGGACCCTCTGCGCCGGGCGACGGCGCTGACCAATGCCGAACCGTTGATAGCTGCCATGTTCGGCCATGCCCTGATCGCGACCGAGGACAAGGTGCATTTCGAAGAGGCGGAAAGCGTTCTGCGCGCCGCCGTTGGCCGCGACCGGCGCAACCCGTTTGCCTGGTATCAGCTCGGCGTAGTTCATGCCGCACGCGGCGACATGCCCCGGGCGCGCCTCGCCAGCGCCGAACAGCAGGTGATGAACGGCCAGTACGCTCTTGCCATCCGCAGCGCCGGGTTCGCCGAAGCGGCGCTGCCGACCGGATCACCCGACTGGCTGCGTGCACAGGATATCGGCTTTCAGGCGCGTGCCCTTCTCGAACAGCAATGCGAAGCGCAAAACGGCGGTCGTGAATGCCAGAGCGCACGCTAGAACGGACATAACGAACACCGATGACCAGACATTTGATTACGGCGCTTGTCGCGCTTGCCTTCGGTTTCGGCGGGGCGGCCCTGTGGTCGGCGACCGGCCTGGGCAACGGATTTACCCGAAGCTACCTTCTGGCGAATCCCGAAATCCTCCCCGAAATGGCGGAAGCCTATCAAAGCGACCAGGCAGCAGAGCGGTTGGCGGACGTGTCGGACGAAGTCGACACCGCCTTCCCGGGTGCAGTGCTCGGCAACAGCGACGGTTCGAAGACGCTGGTGAAATTCACCGATTACGGCTGCACCTATTGCCGCCAGTCCATCGCCGAGATCGACGAGTTGATTGCGGCCGACCCTGAGCTGCGCGTGATCGTGCGCGAATGGCCGATCTTCGAGGGAAGCGAGCAGGCCGCACGCTTCGGGCTGGCTGCGGCGCGGCAGGGCAAGTTTCCGGCATATTATCATGCCATGTTCGAACTCGGCCCGCCGACGCAGGACAGCGTTGAACAGGCGGCGCGCATTGCCGGTCTCGACCTGGAGCAAGCGCGGGACTTCGCAGCGTCCGACCAGGCCACTGCCGAACTGGCGAAGAACATGGCTCTGGCCAGAAGGCTGCAATTCACCGGCACGCCAAGCTGGGTCGCGGGCGACGAGGTTATCGAAGGCTACGTTCCGTCCGAAAGGCTGGCGGCGGCGCTCGACAGCGAGGGCTGACCTATTCTTCGGCGATCGCCTTGGTGTACATCGAGGCAAGCGGTTTTTCCATCACGCGCCTGACCATCGGCTCGAAGAATTCCAGCGGCTCGCTTTTGTAATCGGGATCGAACGCTGCCTGGTCGTACTTTTCGCAGAATTCGCGGCAGGCTTCGAAATGCGGGTGATCGGCGAACTTGTCGCGCGCATTCTGATCCATGCCGAGGAAGTGAAAATAGTAATAACCTTGGAAGGCGCCGTGGTTCTGGCAAATCCAGTGGTTCTCATCCGAGACGAACGGCTTGATGATCGAGGCAGCGACCTCGGGATGGTTATAGCTGCCCAGCGTATCGCCGATATCGTGCAATAGAGCCATGACGACATATTGTTCGTCCCGCCCGTCGCGATGGGCCCGAGTCGCGGTTTGCAAGGAGTGTTCTAGGCGACACACCGGAAATCCGCCGAAGTCCCCATCGAGCAGTTTCAGATGATCGAGCACGCGGTCGGGCAAACCCTTGGCAAAGGCCCGGTATTCCCCGCCGATGATCTGCCAGTCCTCGGAAGTCCCTTCCTTCATCTCGCGGAACTTGGCCCGTTCACTGGCCGAATGTGCAATGTTTTCCTGGACGCCCATCGCGTCTCTCCCTCGGTTTGACGGTGTACGACACTGTAGCGACTGGCGCAGCTTGTCGCAATTGCGCTAGAGATAGCTAGCATGGCCGTATTGCCTATCCGCCCGACGCCCTTCTTCGCGAACAAGAATCAGGCGTTCTGGAACCTCCAGCTGGCCGGCTGGGGTGGAGCAACGATGCTACGCGCTATGTCGGCGCTCGCCAACGGACAGCCGCCGGACCGACTGGTCATTATCCTGATTGCCACGATTACCGGCTTTTCGATCAGCCTGATACTGGCAGTGATCTACGGGCAGCTGATCAAGCAGCGGCCGCTGGTGACCTGGGGTGCCACCGCGGCTTCTCTGGTTCTGGCCACGGGAGTTTACGCGTTCATCGACAGTTGGGTGCTCGAAGTGGCGGGCGCATCGTCGGGTGATGGCAATTTCGCCAGCCTGTTCGTGGGGATCTTCTTTTTCGACATGACTTTGCTCGGAGCATGGTCGGCGCTTTATTACGCGATCAACTTCTTTCTTCAGGTCGAGGAGCAGACCGACCGGCTCGAGCGTCTGGAAGCACAGGCGACCAGCGCCCAGCTCGCCATGCTGCGCTATCAGCTCAACCCGCATTTCCTGTTCAACACGCTCAATTCGATCAGCACACTGGTGCTGCTGAAGCAGAGCGGGACCGCCAACGCCATGCTGACGCGCCTCTCGAGCTTCCTGCGCCATACGCTCGTCACCCAGCCGGGCGGGAAGGTGACCGTGGCGCAGGAGGTCGAGACGCTGAAACTCTATCTCGACATCGAACGCATGCGCTTTGAAGAGCGTTTGCAAACTCATTTCCGCATCGAACCGGATGCTGCGAAAGGCCGCCTGCCCGCCATGCTGCTGCAACCGCTGGTTGAAAACGCGATCAAGTACGGCGTCAGCCCGCAGGAAGAGGGCGCCGAAATCGCAGTGGTCGCGCAGGTTGTAGGCCCTCGATTGCGCGTCACGGTCTCCGATACGGGACCAGGGATCACGATGGACGGGACCGAGGCCGGCCTGCCCGCGGTGCGGCCGACTCACGCCCGTCGCGATTCCACCGGTGTCGGCCTCGCCAATATTCGCGACCGCCTCGCGCAGGCCTATGGCGACGAACACCGGTTCGAAATCCGTTCGCCGGAAAGCGGGGGATTTTCCGTCCTGATCGAGATACCGTTCGAAAGCGAGGAAGAACCCGAAACCGGATCGTTAAGCCCAGCGCCAGATGCAGCGGCGCAGAAACCAGCCACACCCTCGCCCGTTACGCCCCTGCAACCCTCCCTGAAAGCATCGGAAACGACATGACCATCCGAACCATTCTCGTCGACGACGAAAAGCTCGCCATCCAGGGGCTCCAGCTACGC
This sequence comes from Erythrobacteraceae bacterium Alg239-R51, assembly GCA_947331495.1. Taxonomy (GTDB): domain Bacteria; phylum Pseudomonadota; class Alphaproteobacteria; order Sphingomonadales; family Sphingomonadaceae; genus Qipengyuania. Next base: position 71,110 of record CAMZOI010000001.1, read on the forward strand.
CTCGAACCGTTCGAGGACATCGAGATCATCGAAACCTGCCAGAACGGGCGCGAGGCGATCCGCGCCATCAAGACGCTCAAGCCCGACCTCGTCTTTCTCGACATTCAGATGCCAGGCTTCGACGGCTTCAGCGTGGTCCAGGGGGTTATGGAGATCGACCCGCCGCTGTTCGTGTTCGTCACGGCGTTTCAGGAACATGCCATCCGGGCATTCGAGGCGAACGCCGTCAATTACCTGATGAAGCCGGTGGACGAGGACAAGCTGGCCGACACGATCGAGCGTGTGCGGCAGCGGCTGGCAGAGAAAAAGTCGACCGAAGAGGCGGAAAAGCTCATGAGCGTTCTGTCCGAAGTCGCCCCCGAGGCAGCGGAGGAACTGGCGAGCGAAGACACCGAAGCAGCGGGTCGTTATGAAAAACTCATCAACATCAAGGATCGCGGGCAGATCTTCCGGGTCGAAGTCGGCACGATCGAGCATATCGAGGCCGCCGGCGATTATATGTGCATCTACACCGGCGACAATTCGCTGATCCTGCGCGAGACGATGAAGGACCTCGAGCGGCGACTGGACCCGCGCAAGTTCCAGCGTGTCCACCGGTCGACGATCGTCAATCTCGACCAGGTGCGCCAGGTCAAGCCGCACACCAATGGCGAATGCTTCCTGGTGCTCGATAGCGGCGCCGAAGTGAAGGTCAGCCGCAGCTATCGCGATGTGGTTGCCCGCTTCGTGCACTGACCTCGTTTGTTCCATTCACCCGTCAGGCGGTTGCGCGTTTCTTCAATCGTCCTATTGCAAGCGAGTCCGGTAATGGGCGCTCCGCAACATGGTTCGCTCGAACGAGGACATTTTCCGTGTTTGAACTCGAAAATTTCGATACCGAAAGCTTTGTCCGCGAAACACTCGCCGAGGATCTCGGGGTCGGCGTTCCGGGCGGCGGATGCGACGTCACCAGCACCAGCGTCATCCCTGCGGACGCACGCTTTGCCGGGGTCATGGACACGCGCGATGCAATCCGCGTTGCGGGCCTTCCCGTGGCCGCGGAATTCTTTCGCGCGCTCAGCCCCGACATGACGGTCGAAATCCTTGTGGACGAAGGTTCGCAGGTCCCCGCAGGCACCGACCTCATGCGGCTCGAAGGCAATGCCCGTGCAATGCTGACAGGCGAACGCAGCGCACTGAACACGGTGCAGCACCTCTCGGGTATTGCCACGATGGTCGCCGACTATGTTCGCGCGATGGACAACCCCGATTGCACGCTGCTCGATACGCGCAAGACCATTCCCGGCCTGCGATATCTGGAAAAATACGCCGTGCGAATGGGCGGCGGAAGCAACCATCGCATGGGGTTGTGGGACGCGGCGATGATCAAGGACAACCACGTGCTCGTTGCCGGATCGGTTGGCGAGGCGGTTCGCCGCGCGGTCGCCGCGGGTGTCGAGGACATCATTTGCGAGGTCGACCGGCTCGACCAGATCGAACCGGCGCTAACGGCGGGGGCAACGAGGCTGCTGCTCGACAATATGGATCCGCCGACCCTTCGTGATGCGGTCGGCATGGTCGCCGGACGCGTCCCGACCGAGGCGAGCGGGGGCATCGATCTCGAAACCATCAGGGACAAGGCTGCAACCGGGGTGGACTATGTTTCGGTCGGCCGCCTTACCCAAAGCGCGCCTGCTGCCGATATCGGACTGGACTTTACCCCCTTGTGAATTAGAGCCATGCCGGCCTGCCTACAGGGGGAAATCATCCATGCGCCCGGCTTCCATCGTCTGGTTCGAACGCCTGTTCCTGCTGAGCCTCGCGATCGCGCTGGTCAGCAGTGTAATGCAGTATGACGCGCTGATTGCGCGGGTCGAAAGTGATCCTGCGTTTGTCCGGGTGGGCTTCGGCGTCGGGGTCGTCGTCGCGGTGATGGTCATGAGCCTGCTGATCCCGCTGCTGCTGTGGTATCTTATAGCCCGCCGCGCCAGCAATGCGGCAAAATGGATCCTCGTGGCGCTGACCGCGATCGGGCTGTTGTTTCTCGACATCGATTTTGCACGTTTGGCTGATCCCGGGACGCTGCTGACGGTGGCCGTAACCATTTTGCAGCTGGGGGCGATCGCGATGCTGTTCCGCGCCGATGCGCGCGCGTGGCTGAGCGGCGGCGAGGATCATGGTGCGACGCCTTAGCCGGATTGCCATGCTGACACTGGCTGGCGCGCTTTTCCCCGCCGCCCCGCTGGCTGCGCAGCATTATCAATGCAAGACTCCCCGCCAGGTGCAGGTGCCGAACATACGCCCCGATGGTCCCGAGCGCCGGTCTGCTGTCACCGGTTATACGCTCGCGCTCAGCTGGAGCCCGGAATTCTGCAAGCTCCGCGAGGGTCAGTCCCGCCATGCCCGCCAATGCAGCGGCCGTTCCGGACTGTTCGGGCTTGTCGTCCACGGCCTCTGGCCCGAGGGCGGGCGCAGCTGGCCGCAATGGTGCGCAACCGGCCCTCGACCCCTGGCGCGCGAACTGGCGGCGAACATGTGCATCTCGCCCTCGGCGGCGTTGCTTGCACGACAATGGGCGAAGCACGGTAGTTGCATGACGCGCAAACCGACGACCTATTTCAAGGTCACGCGCATTCTGTGGGAGGGGCTGAGGATTCCCGATTACGACCGTATCAGCCGCGAGGACGACCTCACCGCCGGCACGATCCGAACGCGTTTCGTCGACGCCAATCCCGGATGGACGCGGGATGCGGTGGGCGTGAGGCTCAACGTGCACGGGTGGCTGGAGGAATTGCGGCTCTGCTACGACAAGCGGTTCATGCCCAGAGCGTGCGATGCACGTCGCTACGGCGCGAAGGATGAAACGAAAGCGAAGATCTGGCGCGGCCTCTAGCGCCGCTGCCGGAAGAATTCGCGCAGCACTTCTCCGGCGCGTGCTTCGCCCATGCCGGAATAGACCTCCGGCCGGTGCAGGCAGCCCGGTTGTTCGAAGACACGTGCGCCATGTTCGACCGCGCCGCCCTTCGGGTCGCTTGCCGCGTAGTAGAGCTTGTCGATCCGCGCGTGAACGATCGCCCCTGCGCACATGGCGCACGGCTCCAGCGTCACCCATAGCTCGCAATCCGCGAGCCGATCGCTACCCAGGGCATGGGCGGCGCGGCGCAGGGCCAGAATTTCCGCATGGGCGGTCGGGTCGCAGGTTTCGCGGGGCGCGTTGTGCGCCTCGCCTATGACCTCGCCGTTCCGGGTTACCACTGCGCCTACCGGAACCTCCCCGGCAAGCGCGGCTTCTTCGGCAAGAGCGATCGCCCGGTCCATGAACTGGAGTTGCCACATGGACCGGCCTGATCCTTCGCTGGTCTGGAAGAGCCTATTCCCCCGGTTCGGTAACCGGTTCGCCTTCGGCATCGTCCGCCGATTCGATATCGACTGTGGGGACCTCCACGGTGGTCTCTTCGGTGCCGACTTCCACTTCCGGCCCGCTCACGTCATATTCGGGCATGTTGCCGCCTTCCACGTCCACCTCGGGCATCTCGCCTTCTTCGGTCTGGTCGACGTCGCATGCGGACAGGGCGAAGGCCGATCCGGCGATAATGGCCAGTGTTGCGATCCGTTTCATTGTCATTCTCCTCGATCCTGAGACGAAGCGCTACAGCCGAGCGCATTGTCTCGCAATACATCATGTCAGCTTGACGATTCGCATCCCCAAGGCTATGCGCGCCGCTTTCCGGGATAAACAGAGGCCCCGTCCGTGTCTTGCGGCCAAGGGAACTCGCCCAGCCATTCGAACGAGAGACACATCATGTCGCGCATCTGCGAACTCACCGGCAAGGGCCGCCAGGTCGGTCACAATGTGAGCCACGCCAACAACCGGACCAAGAAGGTCTTTCTGCCCAACCTGCAGAACGTCACGCTGATGAGCGAGAAGCTCGATCGCAGTTTCAAGTTCCGCGTGTCGACGCAGGGCCTGCGTTCGGTCGAACACAATGGAGGGCTCGACAACTGGTTGCTCAAGACCAGCGATGCCAAGCTGTCCGACCGCGCTCTCAAGGTAAAGCGCGAACTCAAGAAAGCTGCGACTGAAGCGCAAGCCGCCTGAGGCGCAGCGCCACGGCGCTTTGAAAAATCGATTGCAAAGAAGGCGTGCGGGCTTACTCGCGCGCCTTTTGCCGTTGGTTCCAGCGCAGCTTCAGCAGCAGCGTGCTCTGGTAGCTCATGAAATTATCGTCCGAGACAAGCCAGATATGCGTGCCGTAAGCATCGTTGGTGACTGTCATCCCTTCGAAATTGTCGGAGGGGAACGCACTGCCCAGTTTGGCGAGCAGGTCTGCCTCGATCCTGATCCCCGGTTCCAGGTCCGCGATATCTATCGAAGCAATCGCCGTATCGAAATCGGGCGGGATCGAGATGACGAGCCGCCTCAGCAGAATAAGCAAGCGTGCATCGTCGCCAAGTGCCAGATCGACCGGCCGGTAGCCGTCGGGAATTTCGACGACGAGCCGATCGGGCGAAGGGGATCGCAGCGGATCGCCTGCGAACAGCAGCGCGCTATGAGCTCCGCCCCGGCCGGAAGGGCTTTCCTCGAGTGCGAGAAACCGGCCGTCGGGGAGCCGGACGAAAGCTTCCGCGCCGCTATTGTCACCCCAGTCGCTCATCTCGGGGATTGCGCGAAAACCCTGCGGCAACAGGTCCGGCCCGAAGCGACGAACGGCGTTGCTGCCCTCGTACCCGCCCCAGATCAATCCGCTATCCGGATCGCGGGTCAGCGATTCAAGATCGTAGGCCACCTTCTCTCCGTCGTATGGTGCCCCGAAGCGACTGAGCAGGGCCGGCGCGCCGCGCCGGTCGGGACGCACGAAGACGAGCTTGTACCCGCCGTCGCTCGCGGCAAGCATCCGCTCTCCCGGCAAGGAAGTCAGTGCTGAAAATCCCCCGAAGAAATCGCTCTCGCCGGTGATCCGCCAGGCGCCGGCGAGCGCGAATGGCCCGGCGATTGCGTTGCCCGCATCGAGCGGTCGGATCTGTGCAAACGGACTGACATTGGGCGGCGGCGGATCGGTCCGCACCCAAAGCGAGGGGGCGAGGCCCGCGGCCAGGACGAGCCCGAGGAGGAGGCGCCGAGGACGCATGGATCGGTTTCAGTTCGGAGGCGACAGACCGGGGGTCGGCCCGCTCAGCGCATCGGCCCGGTAAACAGGAGCGGGTCGAGCCGGGCGTCGCGCCATTTCAGGCTCCAGTGCAGATGCGGTCCCGTCGCCCGCCCGGACGAGCCGATATCGCCGATATGCTGACCCTGGCGCACCTGTTCGCCTTCGCTTACGTAGAGGCGCGAGCTATGCAGGAAGGCGCTGTTCAGGCCCTGACCGTGATCGATGATCAGCAATTTGCCTTCGAGGCTGAAATCGTCTTCGGCCAGAACGACCACCCCGTCGGCCGGCGCGACATAGGGCGTGCCGCTGGTGCCGGTGGCGATATCGATCCCCGAATGATAGCTGCCGGGCTCTCCGCGATAGATACGCTGCGATCCGAAGCGGCCTGAAATACGCCCGGTAACCGGCCAGACGAAGTCTTGCCGCCAGCCCTTCGACCCGGTGTCTCTCAGCCGCGCATCCCAGATCGCGTCCAGTTCGGGCTGTCGGCGCCGCATGAAGTTTGCCGAGGCTCCGCCGGCACGGCGCGCGACATTGACGCGCTCGATATCCCAGTCCCGCGGTGCGATGGCGAGCGGGCTTTCGATGACACGGCCATCCTTGAGCGTTGCCCTCAGCGTCACCGATGCAGCCGCATCGCGATCGAAAGCGGCGAAGAAACGTCCCTCCTCGTCAAGGCTCAGCGGCGTGTCTCCCAGTCTCGCCGCAACCGCGCCGCCGGGCGCCTGCCCGCGTATCCAGCCCCCCTGTTCAAGCTCGCCGGCAAAGGCAAACGCTGCCGGGCGCTCGGCAATCGTGGGGGCCGGAGCTGGAACGGATACCGGTTCACGAACAGGTTGCACGACGGCAGGAGGCGCGACGACCCGCTCCGGCGCGGAATTGGGAACACAGGCGACAAGAAACAGGCTGAAAAGCGGCGCGACCCGGCAATGCTTCACGGCTTCAGCCGCTCCGTCGCCAGCTGGGCGTTCGCGTAAGGCTCCTGGTGCTCGACCGACCAGTAGCGCAGCTCATCGAGCGGGATCGGTACGCCGCTCATCGCGCAAAAGACGTGCTGGCCCGCGCGCAGCACACGAAAGCCGGAGGGGCCGTATTGCAGCTTGGCCTCGCCGCCTGACGGGCCAGATTTCTTGTTCATCAGCATGCCTTAGTCCTAGCAGGTGCGCCTTAACCGAACAAATCATCCTGCGCGCCGGGCGTTCCTTTGCCAAGGTTCGCCCCGCGCGGCTTCGAAGCGGGTTTGCCGGCGCGCGGCACGACCGGCAGGTCGCCATCGCGAAATTTCAGCGTTAGCGCGGTTTCCCTCACCGCCGCCGACCGGTCGGTAACGGTCCTGCCATCCGGACCGGTAACCCGCGCATAGCCGCGCTTGAGCACCAGTTCGGGATCGAGCGACTGCATCACCCGCCGCAACGCCGCCAGCTGCTCGCTCCGTTCGGCCAGCGGCCGCCGTGCCAGCGCGGGCACAAGTCGCTGGCCTTGCAGCGCCCTTTCGGCATCGCGCAGATTGCGGGTGAGCGCGGCGGGCGAAAGTCGCAGCATGCCGAGCCTTTCGCGCCCCAGCGCCGCGCGATCCATCAGCCCGCGACGCAACCGTTCGGCCAGATCGTCGAGCTTTTGCGCTTGCGGTTGCAGCAATGCCTCCGCCCCGGGCAGGCGTTGCAGCCGCGCTTCGAGCCGCTCGCGCCCGAGCTCGACAGGCCTCAGCGCGCACCGGCGCTTGCGCTGCGCGAAATCCGCCAGTGTCGCCACCAGCTCGGCGCGCACCGGCACGGCCATTTCGGCCGCAGCAGTGGGGGTGGGCGCGCGGCGGTCGGCTGCGTGGTCGGCCAGCGTCGTGTCGGTTTCGTGCCCGACTGCGCTGATCGTGGGAATCGTGCATTCGGCGATCGCGCGCACGACGATTTCCTCGTTGAAGCTCCAGAGATCCTCGATCGATCCGCCGCCGCGCGCGATAATCACCAGATCCGGCCGGTCCGGATGGTCCCGGGGCATGGCGGAAAACCCGCGTACGGCACTTGCCACCTGGTCCGCGGAACCCTGGCCCTGGACCATGACCGGCCAGACGATCACGCGACTGGGGAACCGGTCGGACAGCCGATGCAGGATGTCGCGGATCACCGCGCCGGTGGGGGAGGTAACAACCCCGATCGTTTTCGGGATGAAGGGCAGAGCGCGCTTGCGGGCAGGATCGAACAATCCCTCCGCCTCCAGCCGTGCCTTGGTCTTTTCGAGCAGGGCCAGAAGCGCGCCCTCGCCCGCCAGCTCCATCCGTTCGACCACGATCTGGTATTTGGACCGGCCCGGATAGGTGGTGATCTTGCCGCTTGCGACGACTTCCAGCCCGTCTTCGGGCCGGAACGGCAGTCGCGCGGCATTGCCTTTCCACATCACCGCGTCGATCACCGCCGTCGCGTCCTTGAGCGCCGCGTAGAGATGGCCGCTGGCCGCGCGTTTCACACCCGACAATTCGCCGCGCAGCCGCACGAAGCCGAAGCGATCCTCCACGGTGCGTTTCAGCGCCTGCGACAATTCCCCGACCGAGAGCGGCTCGGCGTTGTCGCCCGCCCGCTGCTTCGCTACCAAGTCGGCATTATCTCTATCTGACGGGACTACGGCGGCCATGAATATCCTCTTATTGGGCGGCGGCGGGCGCGAACATGCGCTGGCGTGGAAACTGGCGCAATCGCCCCTGTGCGGCAAATTGTGGGCGACGCCCGGCAATCCCGGCATAGCGCAGGAAGCGACCTGTATCGACCTCGATGCGATGGACCATGCCGCTGTCGTGGAGTTCTGCCGGGCAAACGCGATAGGCCTGGTTGTAATCGGCCCCGAGGCACCGCTGGTCGACGGGCTGGCCGATTCGCTGCGCGATGCGGGCGTCCCCGCTTTCGGTCCGTCCCGGGCAGCTGCGCAACTGGAAGGCAGCAAGGGTTTTACCAAGGACCTGTGCGAACGGGCCAATATCCCGACCGCCCGCTTCTACCGCACCACCTCGCTCGAGGAGGCGTGGGGAAAGCTGAAACGCTTCGATCCTCCCTTCGTGCTCAAGGCCGACGGGCTTGCGGCGGGCAAGGGCGTGATAATCGCCGAAACGCGCGAAGAGGCCCAGCACGCCCTGCACGACCTGTTCGAAGGCAAGTTCGGCAGCGCCGGCAGCGAGGTCGTGATCGAGCAATTCCTGACCGGCGAGGAAGCCAGCTTCTTCGCGCTGACCGACGGCGAGACGATCGTGCCGCTCGGCACCGCGCAGGATCACAAGCGCGTCGGCGAAGGCGATACGGGCCCCAATACCGGCGGGATGGGCGCCTATTCCCCCGCCCCCGTGCTGACCGAGGAATTGCAGTCCCAGGTCATGCGCGAGATCGTCGAGCCGACCGTGCGGACCATGCGCGAGGAAGGCATGCCCTATGTCGGCGTGCTCTATGCCGGGCTGATGCTGACGAAGGACGATCCGCAGCTGATCGAATACAATGCGCGTTTCGGCGATCCCGAATGCCAGGTGCTGATGATGCGTCTCGAAAGCGACCTCGTCGAACTGATGCTCGCCTGCGCACAAGGCAGGCTGGGCGAGGTGAAAGCGCCGGAGCTATCGGACGATTTCGCGCTGACCGTGGTGATGGCGGCGGAAGGCTATCCCGGCACGCCGAAAAAGGGTGGCACGATCTCGCTGGGCAAGGCCGAGGCCGATGGCGCGAAGATCTTTCATGCCGGGACGCAACTGGATGGCGAAACGCTGACCGCCAATGGCGGCCGGGTTCTCAACGTAACGGCCAGAGGACCCACCGCGACCGAAGCGCAGAAGGCCGCTTATGCCGCCGTGGATGCGATCGAATTTCCCGATGGTTTCTGCCGCCGCGATATTGGACAAAGGGAGGTGCGCAGGGAGCGGCATGGCTGAGCTTGTCTGGCGGCGCTGAAGTCCGATTTTAACAGCAAGGCAAGATCGTGTAAATGACTGCTTTTGGGGTGGTATGCGGGCTGTCAGCTTTCGCCTACCTTTCGGGGATAGCAGCCATTGACCAACGTGCTGCCACGGTCGAACTGAGTGCGATGAGCAACACACATAGTAAAATTATTGCCTCAGCTGCCAAGGCAGAGCTTGGGCCGATCGGTTTTCAGCGGAGGGGCCGATCTAGGCTTTGGATTGCAGATCACCGCTACTGGCTCAACGTGGTGGAGTTCACTCCAAGCCGTTGGTCTAAAAGCGTATCACTTACGAACGCTGCGCATTGGCTCTGGGTCGGTGCTGGTTTCATGAGCTTCAACGAAGCAATTCCCTCGGATTGCCGTGCGGAGTTCGAGAACGAAGATCAATTCAGAGACGCAGCCATCCAGATCGCCAAGGTTGCGCGTGCAGAAGCTTTGAAGATCGAAGCTAGATTTCCTTCCTTACAATCAATCGCTGATTTTGTTGTCGAGCAAGCGCGGAGCAGCCCTGACAGGATGGGGCCTAGCTGGTGGGGCTACGAAGCAGGTATTGCTTCCGGGCTAGTCGGTAGGTTCGATGACGCACAAGAATTCATGGACAAATTGACCGATGAACGAGTCACGAAGCGTGCTGCTCCCTTTTTGCCGCTTATCAACCGGCCCGACGCTTTCAGGCACGAGGTGAATGATCTCGTTAAGCGACAGCGAGCGACATTGAAGCTGGGCATGCTGGAAAACCCTCCCTTTTGATGGCGGCTTTTAGGTAGCTAACGGTACAGTCGATACGACTGCAATGGGGTCGTTAGCGGAAAGGCAGGTTTCGGCCATATCTGGCGTCCTAAGCCGGACGCAAGCAGCAGCTTGGCGTTGTAAATCTTCGTGCGAATGCGCTTTCCTACAGCCGACGGTACGCTAGCGACCGACCCGCTCTTTGAAATCATGCTCGCGCTCCACGCAAAAAGTCCGGGCAGCCAGTGCGGGGCTTGCGCGTTTTGGCGCGCTTTACGGTGTCTGTTCGGAGAGTTCCGCCCCGCAATTGTTTTATCGACTTGTCCTTGGTGCAAGCCCTTTCAATCCGTTCGCCCTGAGCCTGTCGAAGGGCTGCATTTGCTTCGTGCGGCACCGCCCAAGAGAAGGACAGTGCTTCGACAAGCTCAGCACGAACGGAAAAGCGATGTTCAGCCCAGCTTGTCCGCCACCAGCGCTTTCAGATCGGCCTCGCTCCGCGCGCCGTAATGCGAGATGATCTCGGCGGCGCAGATCGCGCCCATCCGCAGGCACGTTTCGAGGTTTTTGCCCTGCGAATGGCCCGTGAGGAAACCGGCGGCGAACAGATCGCCCGCGCCGGTGGTATCGACGACCTGATCGACCGGTTCGGCCTCGATCGCAACGCGCTCGCCATTCGCGATGCCGACCGCGCCCCTGGCGCTGCGCGTGGCGACGAGCACCGGCACCTTGTCCTGAAGCGCGGCCAGGCCGGCATCGAAATCGTCCTTGCCGGTCAGCGTCGCCAGCTCGGTTTCATTGACGAACAGGATGTCGATCAAACCCTCGTCGATCATCCGCCGGAAATCGTCGCCATGACGCTCGATGACGAAGCTTTCGCTGGCGGTGAAAGCGACCTTGCGGCCCGCATTGCGCGCCACGTCGATCGCCCGGCGCATGGCGCTGCGCGGTTCTTCCGGATCCCACAGATAGCCTTCGAGATAGAGGATGCCCGCGCTGGCGATGAGGTCGTCATCAACCGCCGCGGGCGGCAGGAACTGGCTCGCGCCGAGAAACGTGTTCATCGTCCGCTCGCCATCGGGCGTGACGAAGATCAGGCAGCGCGCGGTCGAGGGCTGGCCGTCCCGCACCGGCGTGTCGAAATCGATCCCGACCGCACGAATATCGTGACTGAACACGTCGCCCAGCTGGTCTTTTGCGACCTGGCCGACAAAGGCGCATTGTGCCCCCAGCGCAGACATGCCCGCGAGCGTGTTCGCAGCAGAGCCGCCGGATATTTCCTTCGCCGGTCCCATCGCATCGTAGAGCCGCCGCGCGCCATCCTCGTCCACCAGGGTCATCCCGCCCTTGGCAAGGTCGAGCTCGTCGATCAGGGCTTCTTCGCAAGGGGCCATGACATCGACGATGGCATTGCCGATGGCGATTACGTCGTAGCGGGGTTCGGTCACTGGATACTCCAAGATTTCGTTCGGTCGGCGGGCGTTAGCGACTCATCGGAACGAGGCCAAGCGCGGCGTTGACTTCGCCCGCGCGCCGTGTGCATTCCCGCCCGGTCATGGCTTCGCTTCCCCGCGCCCTTGCTCTTTCTATCGGCCAGTTGGGCGATCCCGCGATCCTGCGTGTGCTGTTCAAGTCCGCCTTGATCACGCTGGCGGTTTTCATCGCGCTTGGATGGGGAATGAGCCTTGGTTTCGAATACGCCCTTGAATGGGCCGGGCTCGAAGACGGGTCGCGCATCGGTCCGCTATTGGCAGCACTGGCCACCATCATCGGGGCATGGTTGCTTTTCCGCATTGTCGCGATTTTCGTGATCCAGTTCTTTGCCGACGAAGTCGTCCGCGCGGTAGAGGCCAGGCACTATCCGGATGACGCGGCCAATGCGCGGGCCCTGCCGCTGCGCCAGGAAATTGCCCAGAGCTTGCGGGCCGGTGGCCGCGCACTGCTGTTCAATCTGCTGGCGCTGCCCTTCGCCGCCGCGCTTCTGGTCACGGGCGCGGGAACAGCCTTGCTGTTCTGGTTGGTGAACGCCGTCCTGCTCGGTCGCGAATTGCAGGACATGGTATGGCTGCGGTACCGGATCGACGAGGCCGCGACCGAACCGATGGGCCGTTTGTCGCGTTTCGCGCTGGGCGGCGTTGTCGCCGGATTGCTGGCCATACCCTTCGTAAATCTGCTCGCCCCGATACTGGGCGCGGCAAGCGCCACTCACTTGGTGCATCGTGGCCGAAAGGATCGAGATCTTGCGTAAACTCATGCCGCTCTTGTTGCTGGCGCTGTCAGCGTGCGTAAGCGCCCCTCAGCAACCGGTCACGCCGCGTGTGCCGAACGCGTCTGCCTCGCCGCCGCCGCAGGATGTGACGGTAAGCCCCTCTGTCGGGACATTCCGAGCGCCGCGTATCATGAGCGTGCCGGGGCTCGAGAATGTCATCGGCAAGAACGAAACGGCACTTGCGAACACTTTCGGAGCGCCGCGATTGTCAGTGAAGGAAGGTGATGCCCGCAAACTGCAGTTCGCCGGTGAAGCCTGCGTGCTGGATGTCTATCTCTATCCGCTGACCCCTCGCGGCGAGCCAACCGCGACCTATGTCGATGCGCGCCGCGCCAGCGATGGAATTGATGTCGATCGGGCAGCCTGTGTCGCAGCGCTCCGGCGCTAGACCATGAAGCTTTCGCCGCAGCCGCAGGCACCCTTGGCGTTCGGGTTCTCGAACACGAATCCCGCCGTGAAGTCGTCCTCGACCCAGTCCATCGTGCTGCCGATCAGATAGAGAACGCTGGCGCCGTCGATATAGAAAATGCCCCCGGGCGTTTCGATCTTCTCGTCGAACTTCGCTTCTTCGGTGACATAGTCGACCGAATAGGCGAGGCCCGAGCAGCCGCGACGCGGGGTGGACAGCTTGACCCCGATCGCATCGTCCGGGGCTTTCGTCATGAGATCGGCCACGCGTTTTTCGGCGCCAGGGGTCAGGACAATAGCAGCTTTCGGCGCGGGACGGGTTTTCGTGTCGGACATCAAAGCATCCCCAGCTCGAGACGGGCCTCGTCGGTCATCTTTTCCGGTCCCCAGGGCGGATCCCAGACCAGATTGACCTCGGCATCGCGCACGCCCGGCACGCTCGCGGCACGCAATTCGACTTCGCCCGGCATCGATTCGGCCACCGGGCAATGCGGCGTCGTCAGCGTCATGGTCACGACCACGTCGCTCTCGTCGTCCACCTCGACCCCGTAGATCAGGCCAAGATCGTAGATGTTGACCGGGATTTCGGGGTCGTAGATTTCCTTCAGCGCATCGACCACCGCCTGTTGCAATGCACCGCCCGCGCCACCGACACCTTCGGATTCCGGCTTCTTCTGCAGGAAGCCCTCCAGATAGTCGCGCTTGCGCTCGAGCTTCGCACCGGCGGACTCGTCGGCATCGACCGCGTCCTCGACACGTGCGCGCCTCGGCTTCTCCGGCGGCCTGCCCACCACCACGTCGGCCGGCGATGGCGCCGCGATGAAGTCTCTTTCCTTGTTCGTTTCTTCGTTCATCCGAAGATCCTCTGGGTTCTTTCTATGCCGCGCATCAGGGCGGCGATATCGTCCTCGTCCGAATGAAGTGCAAAGCTGGCCCGCGCGGTAGCGGGAACGCCAAGGTGCTTCATCAGCGGCTGGGCGCAGTGATGGCCGGCCCGGATCGCGACGTTCTCTTCATCCAATATGGTGCCGAGATCGTGGGGGTGAACCCCCTCGAGCGCGAAACTTACGATACCCGCGCTCTCGTCGGGGCCGAACAGCGTGACCGAATTGATGCTGCCCAACTGTTCGCGCAGTGTTCGGGCGAGTGTTCGCTCGTGATCAAGCGTCTGATCGACACCTAATGCGGCGAGATAATCGATCGCCGCGTGCAGCGCGATGGCCTCGGTAATCATCGGCGTGCCTGCTTCGAAGCGCTGCGGCGGCGGGGCATAGGTGGTTTTTTCGAACGAAACTTTCTCGATCATCGCCCCGCCCCCCTGGTAGGGCGGCATTCCGTCGAGGATGTCTTCCCGCGCCCACAAGACCCCGATCCCGGTCGGGCCATAGAGCTTGTGCCCGGAAAAAGCGTAGAAATCACAATCGATTGCGGCCATGTCGAGCGCCATGCGCGGCGCCGCCTGGCACCCGTCGAGCAACAGTTTCGCCCCGACCGAATGCGCCAGATCCGCTGCCGCGCGCGCATCGAGCATGCTACCGAGCACGTTGGAAACATGCGCCAGTGCGACCAGCTTCGTGCGCGAGGTCAACAGTGCTTCGAGCGCCCCGAGATCGATTTCTCCGCTTTTGGTGAGCGGGCAGATATCGATCTGCGCGCCCGTACGCTCCGCAATCATCTGCCACGGAACGATATTCGAATGATGTTCGAGCATGGACAGCACGATCCGGTCGCCTTCGCCCAGATTTGTCCCGCCCCAGCTGGCAGCGACGAGGTTGATCGCCTCGGTCGCGCCGCGCACGAATACGACCTCGTTCTCGCTATTGGCTCCGATGAAGTCCGCGACGCGCCTGCGGGCAGCTTCGTAGCCGAGGGTCATCTGCGCGCTGCGGCCATAGACGCCGCGGTGGACCGTGGCATACTCTTCGCCCAACGCACGCGCCATCGCGTCGATTACCGCCTGCGGCTTCTGCGCCGAAGCAGCAGTATCGAGATAGTGCCAAGGCTCGCCATCCACGGTGAGCAGGCCGGGAAAATCGCCGCGCAGCTGCGCCCCTACCCGGGCGGGGATTTCCTTGCTGCTGGTGCCGGGCAGTTCAAAGTCCAGGGAAGCCGTGTTGCTCACAGATATTTGTCCACTTTGTCGAGCGCGATCCGCATCAGCCGCTCGCGCTTTTCCTCGTCATGCAGCGATACAAGCGCATCTCCGAGAAAGGCCTGGACCAGAAGCCGGCGCGCCATTTCGGGCGAAAGGCCACGCGCGGCCATGTAAAAGCGCGCGTTTTCGTCCATCTGGCCGATGCTCGCGCCGTGTTCGCACTTTACGTCGTCGGCAAATATCTCGAGCTGGGGCACGGCATTCACGCTCGCGCCCTTCTCCAGCAACAAGCCCTTGAAATCCTGTCGAGCGTCCGTCTTCTGTGCATCGCGCACGACGTCGATATTACCCAGGAAATTGCCAGTTCCGTGGCCCCAATGCACGCTCCGCACGGTCTGGTTGCTGGTGCCATTTGGCTCGGCATGAATCGTGCGGGTAACGATTTCGCGAACCGTGTCGCGTCCGCCCACCGTGATACCGCCCAGTTCGAAATGCGCCCCGCGCGCCAGCGTGACTTCTACCTCCAGCCGAGCGTATTCCGCCGAGGCCAGCACTGCGAAGATCTCGCAGCGAGCGCCCTCCCCAATTGACACGCGCCAGCGGTGCAGTTCGGTCGGGCTGGTTTCGTCGCTGTCGACAATGGTGAGGGTATCGTGAAAGCTGTCTCCGCTTGCGACGTCGATCGTGCGCCAATTGTCGAGCGGGACACCGGGCAACCGCTCGACGGCGGAATACCGCCAGGTTTCGTCGCGACGGGTCGGAAGTTCGATCGTACCGGTCATTCCGCTACCCGCTTTTCCGCGAGCATCCGCACACCGATCTTATGAGCAGCATCGAGACAAGGCTGCGCCGATTGCGCCAGGTGGCTCAATTGCCGGTTGCGTTCCCTGGTCGGCAAGTCCGCTTGGGCGACCGCATCCATTGTCTCGGTCATTGGAGTAAAGCAGCGGATCATGGCTCCACAGCGGATCATGTCGATCTCCGTATCGCCGCTGCTTTCCTCGATCCGGCAGGTGAGCTTGCCGTCGCGCTTGTAAACGCCGCCCTTCCAGTCATCGAGACGGCTGCCGATGACGGTAATATTTTCAGCGACTGCCGCGCTAGGTGGTGGAAGCTGGGCGGCGTTTGCTCCGGCCTGCGCCAGCAAAAGTGCTACGAGAATACTCATGCTGCCATCACCGCGTCATAACCCTCGTTTTCAAGTTCGGTCGCCAGGTCCGGGCCGCCAGTCTTCACGATCCGCCCCTGCGACAGGATCGAAACCTTGTCGGGACGCACCACTTCGAGCAGGCGCTGGTAGTGCGTGATCAGCAACACGCCCTTGCCGGGCTGACGCATGATTTCATTTATCCCTTCACCGACCACGCGCAGCGCGTCGATGTCGAGGCCGCTATCGGTTTCATCGAGAACGGCGAATTTCGGATCGAGAATGCCCATCTGGACCATCTCGGCACGCTTCTTCTCGCCGCCTGAAAAACCCAGATTCACGTGCCGCTTGAGCATGTCGGGATCGAGCTTGAGCAACGCCGATTTTTCCTTGGCGAGTTTAAGGAATTCGCCCGCGGCCAGCGGCTCCTCGCCGCGTGCCTTGCGTTGCGAATTCAATGCCTCGCGCAGGAACTGGACATTGGAAACGCCGGGGATCTCGACCGGATACTGGAAGCCGAGAAACAGGCCGGCAGCGGCGCGCTCGTGCGGTTCCAGATCGAGCAGGTTCTGTCCCATGAACTCGACCGAGCCTTGCGTCACTTCGTAACCGGGCCGTCCGCCCAGCACGTAGGCCAGCGTCGATTTGCCCGCTCCGTTCGGACCCATGATCGCATGAACCTCGCCCGCCTCTATCGTGAGCGTGAGGCCGTTGAGGATGGTCTTACCGTCGATTTCGGCATGGAGATTATCGATTTTCAGCATTGCGGTTCCTGTTGGGCGCGCCGCGTGGCGTCGCGCCGTATTTCGATTGATGGTCGCGGCGCGCGGTCTGCTTGTCGCGGTAGCGCGCATTCATGGCGGCGAAGATCGGCTGCATCGCAGCTTCGACATCCTCGAGTATCGTTTCAGCGGGGATGCGGAAGACCTCGATACCGACTGCGGAAAGGCTCTTGTCGCGGCGCCTGGCAAGCGCATCGTTCTGGTCCGGCTCGTCGATCGCCACGGCCAAGCCCAGCGGGTGCGAGACGAAATCGAGGATCGCCGAGCCGACCACCGTGTGCCGGGTGAATTTGAACTTGCCGAAATCTTCCTTGGCGAAGCGCGCCGCGAGCGCCTTGTGCGCCGGCGAGGAATGCCGCCGCATCTTGCGCGCCTGCTCATGCAGATTGTCCAGGCGCTTTTCCGAGATTTCCCACCCGCGCCCGCGCTTCTTGACGGCTGGCGCAGCGTCGGTCTCGGACGGGTCGCGCAGCTGGAGGGTCTTGCGGTCGCTCACCCCACACTCCCCTCAAGACTGATCGCCAGCAGCTTCTGCGCTTCGACGGCAAATTCCATCGGCAGCTGTTTCATCACGTCCTTAGCGAAACCGTTGACGATCAGCGCCACCGCCTCTTCCTCGTCCAGCCCGCGTTGCATGGCGTAGAACAGCTGGTCATCGGAGATCTTGCTGGTGGTCGCCTCGTGCTCAATCTGAGCGGTCGGGTTCTTCACCTCGATATAGGGCACGGTATGCGCGCCGCATTCGCTGCCGAGCAAAAGGCTGTCGCATTCGGTGTAATTGCGACAATTCTCTGCATTGGTGGCGATCGCCACGCGACCGCGATAGGTGTTGTTTGACTTGCCCGCGCTGATGCCCTTGGAGATGATCGTCGAGCGCGTTCCGCTCGCATTGTGGATCATCTTGGTGCCGGTATCGGCCTGCTGGTAATTGTTGGTCACCGCGACCGAGTAGAACTCACCCACGCTGTCCACGCCGTTGAGCACGCAGGAAGGGTATTTCCACGTCACCGCGCTGCCCGTCTCGACCTGCGTCCAGCTGATCTTGCTGCGCGCGCCCTGACACAGACCGCGTTTGGTAACGAAATTGTAGATTCCGCCCACGCCTTCCGAATTGCCGGGATACCAGTTCTGCACGGTCGAGTACTTGATCTCGGCGTCTTCCATCGCGACCAGTTCGACCACGGCGGCGTGAAGCTGGTTCTCATCGCGCATCGGCGCGGTGCAACCTTCGAGATAGCTGACGTAAGAGCCCTTTTCGGCAATGATCAGCGTGCGTTCGAACTGGCCGGTATTCTCGGCATTGATGCGAAAATAGGTCGAAAGCTCCATTGGGCAGCGTACGCCCTCGGGCACGTAAACGAACGTACCGTCCGAAAAGACCGCGCAGTTCAAGGTGGCGAAATAATTGTCACGCTGCGGCACGACCTTGCCGAGCCACTTCTTCACGAGGTCCGGATATTCGCGGATTGCTTCGCTGATCGACAGAAAAATGACGCCCGCCTTTTTCAGTTCCTCGCGAAAAGTGGTGGCGACGCTGACGCTGTCGAACACTGCATCGACAGCGACCTTCTTGGCCCCCTTGACCCCGGCGAGCACTTCCTGCTCGGCCACGGGAATGCCGAGTTTGTCGTAAACCGACTTGATTTCGGGATCGAGCTCGTCGAGCGACTCAAGCTCCACCTTCTTCTTCGGCGCGGCGTAGTAATACGCATCTTGGTAGTCGATGTCGGGATAGCCGAGCTTCGCCCAGTTCGGCTCTTCCATGTCCTGCCACAGGCGGAAGGCCTTCAGACGCCAGTCGAGCATCCACTGCGGCTCGTTCTTCTTGGCGGAAATGAAGCAGACCGTGTCTTCGTTCAGACCTTTCTCGGCGAACTCGGTTTCAATCTCGCTCGACCAGCCATGTTCGTACTCCGCTACCTGCGCCGCCGCCTCACGGGCCTCCGCATCCATTTCGGGCTTCGTCTGAATATCAATATCGTCGCTCATGCGATCTCTCTTTCGCGCGCAAGCTGCGCCAGTGAAATGTCTGCCAGGGCACCACGAAGCGCCTCGTTCACGATCGGCCAATGCGGTTTGACCCTGCATTCATGCTCGACCAGACAGTCGGTCCCTTCGATGCAAGCGGTCAGCGCGATCGGCCCTTCGACCGCCTCGATGATGTCCGCCACGGTAATCGCTGCTGCGGGCCGAGCCAATTGGAGGCCGCCACCCGCGCCGCGAGTCGAACGTAGCAAGCCAGCAGCCGAAAGCTTGCTGACCAGTTTCTGTACGGTGGGTGTGGGCAATCCGGTTTCGGCCGCCAGTTCCGACGCACTGGTTCGCGCGCCACCGCAATGACGCGCTGCTTGGCTCATCGTGACGACAGCGTAATCGGCGAGGTTTGACAGACGCATAGTTAAATCGGACCAATTCGATCCGATTGGGCATGTATGCAGCAAACCGGGCGAATTCAACGTCAAACCGCCAGCTGCGAGTCGTTAGCAATTAGGTTGCTTTCCTCCCGAGTTGCTGCGCCTCGCCCGATCCGAACAGGTCGACCGCACCGTAACCGTCGGGGCCAAGCATGTCGTTGAACGGCGAGTTGCCGTCTGGCTCCAGCTTGCGCGGCGTACGCCCGGTGAAGAAGCGCAATTCCTTAATCATATGCGCCTGGTCGTAAAACGCATCGCGGATGCTTGCTTCGACCGCCTCGGGAAGCTCCGGTAATGATAGCAATGTCGCGACCCGCAACGCGCGGTACCGGCGCACCAGCCGCACTGGCGACTGTCCGAAAAAGCGCGCGACAAGCCGCTGGGCCTGCCGCTTCGAATAGGGAAGCGTGCTGTATAGGTCGTCCAGTTCGGGCCTGAGTGAACTCGAAAGCCACTCCAGCGTCCGGTCAATCAGCGCAAGATGAGGTTCCGATAGTGGTGACAGACCACGACGCACGATGTCAGCCAAGGCGTCGAGCATGGTCGCATCGTCAATCTCGCGCGTCCGCCAACGCGGGGCGAGTGAAGAAAATTCTTCGGAAAGTTCTCTACCTATTGCTGTCGCCGGACTGAGGAAGGCATCGTGATGATCCTGCACCGAAAGTCCGGTAAGCGCCGCCCAGCCGCGAAAGTTCAGCGAAACGCCAAACAGGCGCGCCGGGCCGCGCACCTCGAAAGGCCGAGCCTCGCAGAGCGGTGCGAGGAACAGCGCATCGCTGCTTCGCCCGATCTCGCCATCGTCGAACAACATTCTGGCCTCGCCTTGCACGAAAGCCGCCATCTGTCCGGAATAGGCCGGTAGTATGTCGGCCAGTTCGTGTTCTTCGGTTTGCCAAGTATACAAGGAATTACAAAAAGGGACGAGATCAGGTGGCGCGGCCACGAAACAGAACCCGCCGAAAGATTCCTGATCGTCCGATCTTGCCACCAACTACGCCCCCACTGCAACGACATTGTATAAAAACGCCATTTATTGCAAGTGGCACCACATCCATAGTGGAGAAAACAAAAAAAGGGCGGCTCGAGAACGAGCCGCCCCTGTAAAGTCGAGAACTCGTTGCAAAGCTGCTCCGAGCCCTTCGGGTCGCATTTCTGTGATACTCCGAGTCTGCGCGGAATGATTGTATCAAGGCGACATCTTGGCCAGTCGTTCGCGATATCGGGACAATTTCAATGTCGTTTTCTTACAATCCGGCTTTTGGTCACGGCTCGACAAGAACAGGGACGAGCGCCATAGGCCTGGCAATGCTGTTCGATCTCGTCCGCCCGGCGCTCTTCGCTCTCGATCCCGAACGCGCCCACCGCCTTACCGTCCGGGCATTGTCCGTATCGCCAGTCCGCAAGCCGCCAAAGCGCGGACCGCTGGCGATCGATGTTGCAGGCCTTTCGTTTCCCAATCCGCTCGGCATCGCGGCAGGTTTCGACAAGGATGCCGAAGTTCCCGACCAGTTACTGGGGCTGGGGTTCGGGTTCGTGGAGGTTGGTTCGCTGACACCTCGCCCGCAAGCCGGCAATCCAAAACCCAGGCTGTTCCGGCTGGTCAAGGATCGGGCTGTCATCAATCGCATGGGATTCAACAATGGCGGGGGGGAAGCTGCAAAGGCTCGCTTGAAGCGGCGCTCCGGACGCTCGGGGATCGTGGGGATCAATATCGGCGCGAACAAGGACAGCGATGATCGCATTGCGGATTATGCTGCAATGACGCGAGCCATGATGCCGTTCGCGAGTTATCTCGCCGTGAACATATCCAGCCCCAACACGCCCGGTCTGCGAGCACTGCAGGACGGGGGCGCGCTGTTCGCCTTGCTGGACGCCGTGCTGGCCGAGCGTGGCAGTGCCGGCCCCCCGGTGTTCCTGAAGATTGCGCCGGACCTGGAGCCGGCGGATATCGATACTATCTCGCGAATAGCGATCGAGAAGAAGCTCGATGGCCTGATTGTCTCGAACACGACCGTTTCGCGGCCACCCCTGCGCTCTTCCTTCGCAAGTGAAGCCGGAGGCCTATCCGGAGCGCCATTGCGTGATCTTGCGCTGCAACGCCTGCGGGACTTCCGCTCGGCAACCGACGGAGCTATCCCGTTGATCGGCGTGGGCGGTATCAGCTCGGCGGAAGACGCCTGGCAGCGCATCCGCGCCGGCGCGAGCCTCGTTCAGATTTACAGCGCCCTGGTCTACAAAGGGCCGAGCCTTGCGAGCCGTATTGTTAAAGACTTGGAGTATCTTATGCGCCGTGATGGGTTCTGCTCGATTGCCGAAGCGGTCGGAAGTGAATAGCGTCGAGACCATGTTCCGGATTGCAACCGCTTCGCTCGCTCTCGCTCTGGCTGGATGTGTCACGGCGCCTCCCCTGCCCGCCGAGGGTTCCGGTCGTGCTCTTTCCGGCGCAGTCAGTGCCGCCGACCCCCGCGCGCAAGAGGCAGGCGAAGACATCCTCCGCAAGGGTGGCAGCGCCACCGACGCGGCCATCGCGGTGATGCTCGCGCTTACCGTCGTCGAGCCGCAGAGCTCGGGGATCGGCGGGGGAGGCTTTCTCGTACGAGGCGAGCAGAACGGTGATGTCATCACTTATGATGGACGCGAGACGGCGCCTGCCGGCGCATCACCCGACTGGTTCCTGACGGAGACAGGCGAAATTCCGCCATTCATCGATTCCGTTCGCAGCGGGCTCAGTGTCGGAGTGCCTGGCAATATCGCATTGGCAGCCAAGGTCCATGCCGAACACGGCGTGCTCGACTGGGCCGAACTGTTCGATCCCGCGATAAGCTTGGCGCGCGAAGGTTTCCTGATCAATCCGCGGCTGCATGGCATGCTGGAATCATCGAAAAACAGAGCCGGATGGACGGACACTGGCCGAGCACTTTTCTACGATACGCAAGGAGTTGCATTGCCAGTTGGAACGAGGATACGAAACGAGCGGCTTGCGCAAAGCTTCGAAGCGATAGCCGCGATCGGCCCTGCCGCGTTCTACAGCGGCACGCTGGCGGAGGAAATCGTCACGACCGTAGCGTCCCGAACGCCGCGCGAAGGGGCTATGGATCTGCCCGACCTCGAAACTTATCAGGCAAACACGCGAGACGCTGTATGCGGAACCTACCGCGCGCACCGCGTCTGCAGCATGGGGCCGCCGACTTCGGGAGGCATCGCCGTTCTTCAGATCCTCGGCCAGCTCGAACGCTTCGATTTATCGGCTCTCGGAGTAGAGAACCCGGTGACGTGGCATCTGTTCGTCGAGTCACAACGGTTGGCTTATTCGGACCGCGAATTGTACCTGGCCGACAGCGACTTCGTTTCGGTACCGGTCGCCGGGCTTCTAGATCCCGACTACCTGGCAAAACGCAGCGCGTTGATCGATACGCACTCGTCGCTGGCGATCGTCGAGGCCGGAGTGCCGGTAGGCGCTTCACGGGCGCTTGCGGATGGAAACGAGCCGGAAGAAAACGGAACCAGCCATTTCGCGATCGTCGATTCAGCCAACACCATGGTCAGCTATACCTCCACGATCGAGGGCGCTTTCGGATCGGGGCTGATGGCCGGGGGGTTCTTCCTCAATAACGAACTGACCGATTTCAGCCGTGCTCCGCAAGTCGATGGTCGCCTCGTCGCCAATAGGGTCGAAGGCGGAAAACGTCCGCGAAGTTCGATGGCACCCGCGATCGTTTACGATCCGGCAGGCCGCCCGCTGCTCGCCGTCGGAGCGGCTGGCGGCAGTACCATTCCGGTTCAGACAGCGCGCAGCATTATCGGCATCATCGATTTCGACCTGAGCGCCGAAGAAGCGCTCGGACTGCCCTTCATCATGGCCTTCGGGGACAGTTTGCTCTTGGAGGATGGAACCTGGCTTGAGGCCAGGTCCGACGCCTTTCGCGCGCTTGGGCATTCGGATGTGATCATTCGCGAAGCGCCCGTTAAGGGCGGTGCTGTCTTGCATACGCAGGATGGCTGGATCGCAGCGCGCGATCCGCGCCTTGACGGGATGGTCGATCTGCCCTGACCGGCCTTGCCGCTGATAGCGCGAGTGCTTAAGCCACGCCTGCCTATGGACGCGCAACGACAAAATGTGAGGAGGCTGCCCGTGCTGTCGGATATCGATTCCGCCAATAATCTCGTCGAACTTTTCCTCAAGCGCGCCGACGCCCATCCCGACCGCGCGTTCCTCGGGGCCAAACGCGGCGGCGTCTGGACGACGCAAAGCTGGAGCGAGGTCGCCCGAATTGTATGCCTGCTGGCTGAAAACCTGCGCGGAATGGGTTTGCAAGACGGCGACCGGGTCTGTCTGGTTTCCGAAAACCGGCCCGAATGGTGTATTGCCGACCTGGCGGTCATGGCGGCGGGATGCATCACGGTTCCCGCCTACGTGACCAACACGGAGCGCGACCATGTCCACATCCTCGACAATTCTGGAGCGAAGGCGGTTATCGTCTCCAACGACAAGCTCGCGCAACTCCTGATCCCCGCCATATTCCGCACTGGTATCGTCGAGCATATCATTCCGATCGAGAACGTCCGCGGTTATCAGGGGGGCAATCTCAGGTGTACCGGCTGGAGCGAAATGACGAATGGCGATGCGGCAAAAGCGCGCAAGGCCGTCGACGAACGTATCTCCCGGATCGGACGCGCCGATACCGCATGCATCATCTATACGAGCGGGACCGGCGGTGCACCGCGCGGGGTCTTGCAGCACCACGGGGCGATCCTGTGCAACGCCGCCGGCGCAGCGGAAGTCCTGATCGAGGATTTCGGTATCGAGGAAGACGAGCGGTTCCTCTCCTTCCTGCCGCTCAGTCACGCGTACGAGCATACAGGGGGACAATTCCTGCCGATCAGCGTTGGCGCGCAGATTTATTATTCTGAAGGTCTGGAAAAGCTGGCAAGCAATATCGAAGAAACGCGTCCGACGGTCATGGTCGTCGTACCGCGCTTGTTCGAAGTCCTTCGGACACGCATCATGAAACAGGTCCAAAAGCAGGGTGGGATGGCCGAGAGGCTGATGGATACTGCTCTCGAGATCGGTACCCGTCGCGCTGCAGGAGAAAGGCAGTTCGGTGACAGCGTGAAGGAATTCGCTGTCGCACGGCTGCTTCGCCCGAAAATCCGGCAGCGTTTCGGTGGTCGGCTCAAGGCGATGGTATCTGGCGGTGCGCCGCTCAATCCCGAAGTCGGCATCTTCTTCGACGCAATGGGA
The DNA here is from genome assembly GCA_947331495.1 of Erythrobacteraceae bacterium Alg239-R51. GTDB lineage: Bacteria > Pseudomonadota > Alphaproteobacteria > Sphingomonadales > Sphingomonadaceae > Qipengyuania. The sequence goes on from CAMZOI010000001.1 coordinate 95,252, forward strand.
CTGACCCTACTCCAGGGGTATGGTCAGACGGAAGCAGGTCCGGTTATTTCCTGCAATCGCCCCAAAGCAGGTATCGCCATGCATTCGGTCGGCCCTCCCCTGCGCGGCGTAGACATACGGATAGCCGAGGACGGAGAAATCCTCTGTCGCGGCGAATTGGTCATGCATGGCTATTGGCAGAACGAGGCCGAAACCGATCGCACGATCAAGGATGGATGGTTGCATACGGGAGATATCGGCCATCTCGACGCCAAGGGTCGTATCGTCATTACCGACCGCAAGAAGGACATGATCGTCAACGACAAGGGTGACAATATCGCCCCGCAGAAGGTCGAGGGCATGCTAACGCTGCAACCCGAAATCGCACAGGCGATGGTGGCGGGCGACAAGCGCCCCTACATCGTCGGTCTGCTGGTTCCGGACGCAGAATGGGCTGTGGAATGGTGCCAGGCGCAGGGCAAGAAATTCGACTGCCAACAGGTACAGCAGCTTCCGGAATTCAAGGCAGCTGTGCGGGCTGCTGTCGATAGGGTGAACAAGGACCTGTCGGTAATCGAGAAAGTTCGGCAATTCACGTTCGCCGACGAACCCTTCACGATCGAGAACGAGGAAATGACGCCCTCGATGAAAATCCGTCGCCACAAGATCAAGGAACGCTACGGCGACCGACTTGGCGGGTTGTATCGCTCTTAAGCCGCTGCTTACTCTATGAATTCAGGATAGAAACTTGGGGCGCGATCGGACCAGCCTGGTGCGGTCGCGGCGGCTTCGCTCAAGCTTTGAAGCAACCTCTTGCGACGCTCCGGGCGTATCTGCGGCAAAGCTGCAGCAGCACAGAAAGCGCTAGGAAGCCAGGGACGAACATCGGCGGAAAGCAGGCGTTCGTAAAGAAAACGAAAGGCAGAAAAACTGTCGATCCGTTCCTGCGCCAGATCGAAAGCTGCCACGCGCGTGAGCTTTCCGACGAAACCCTCGATCGCGTCGAAGCCGGTTTCTGCGGGCACCGACTGGCGGAGCGCCTTGAGTTCTTGATAGGAGACGTACTGGCTCCGGATCGCAGCGTTCTCGCATGCGTCGCGAGCCCAGATCCGGAAGGCGTCGCAACGGTGCAGTCCGATGTCGAGGCTGCGGCGTATATAACGTTGCTCGGCGGCGGTGAAGCCAGCGAACTCCCGTATTTCGGCGATTGTCAGCGATGCGGTATTAGTGACGGTCATGATCGACACCTCCTGTTCAAGCCGGAGTGTCACCGAAGATGGTTAATAACGCGTAAGCGGCGTCAGATAAGGCCGGCAAGCGGGCTGCTTGGGTCAGCATATTTGCGCATCGCCATTCGGCCGGACAGGTAAGCCTCGCGTCCAGCTTCTACGGCAAGCTTCATTGCCCGCGCCATGCGTATCGGATCTTTCGCCTCGGCGATGGCGGTGTTCATCAGGACCCCGTCGCAGCCCAGCTCCATCGCCACCGCTGCATCGCTCGCCGTGCCCACGCCGGCATCGACCAGCACCGGCACCTTCGCGCCCTCCACGATCAAACGGATAGTCACGCGGTTCTGGATGCCGAGTCCCGATCCTATCGGGGCGCCCAAAGGCATTACCGCGACGGCACCTGCATCTTCGAGCTGTTTCGCAGCGATCGGATCGTCGACGCAGTAGACCATCGGATGAAACCCTTCGCCTGCCAGAACCTCGGTCGCCTTGAGCGTCTCGCGCATGTCCGGATATAGCGTGCGCGCCTCGCCCAGCACCTCGAGCTTGACCAAATCCCAGCCCCCTGCCTCGCGCGCGAGCCGCAGCGTGCGTATCGCCTCGTCGGCAGTGAAACACCCGGCGGTGTTGGGCAGATAAGTAACCTTTTTCGGATCGATATGATCGGTCAACATGGGCGCCTTGGGGTCGCTGACGTTCACGCGGCGCACCGCCACGGTTACGATCTGCGCACCAGACGCTTCGAGTGCCGCAGCGTTCTGCGCAAAATCCGTGTACTTGCCCGTGCCCACGATGAGCCGGCTGGTGAAGGTATGACCGGCGACCGTCCAGCTATCGTCCTGCTGCCCTCCGCCGACGAAATGCACGATCTCGAGCGTATCGCCTTCGCCGATCCGGTGGTTTGCCAGCTCGCTGCGCGGGGCAATCGTACCGTTTTGCTCCACCGCGACCTTTTCAGGGTCGAGATCGAGTTCGCGGACAAGTTCGGAAAGGGTGGAAGCGGAGGTTTTCCGGCTCTCGCCATTGATGGTCAGGGCAATCATATGGCCCGATTTAGTCCCCGCAGCGCGCCTTGCAAGCCGAGGAATGTACGTGCCGCAGGTTGAGTATATGGCCCAGTGAAACCAAAGCAACACCGATGATCGTCAGTACCGCTTCCTTGTAACCATGCGGAACCGCAAGCGCGGCACCCATGAAGGTAAGACCGGTCATCGCCACGACGAAGGGCGCGGCCATGCGATGACGCAAGGCACCCCACCCGATCGCAACGCCTGCGATCAGCGTTGCCAGCAGCAGGCCGACCCGGTGGATGTCCGGCGCCAGGAAGAATTCACCCCCGATGCCAAGACCCGAAACGAGGACAATCGAGACAAGGCAATGCACCGCACAAGCACCAGACAGGAATATACCTGCGCGGTCGAGCCGCCGACGAATCGGATGAAAGGCGCGTTGCAACATTACATGCGAAGTATGTTACAATGTCACCTGATACAAGGCCAAACCTCGGGTCAAGGGAGAGTACGGCGCTTGCCGCGATCGGCATGCTTCTTGTTCGATTTGCACTTGAGATTTGCAAGGCTGCTCAGCATTCAGACGCCATGACCAAATCGTCCGCTTCGACACGTCCCATTGCCTTGGCCAACTGGTTGTTCGTCGTCGCAGCGATGGTGGTTGTGATGGTCGCGGTGGGCGGGATCACACGCCTTACCGAAAGCGGCCTGTCCATCACGCAGTGGAAGCCGATTACCGGCGCCATACCGCCGCTGTCGGATAGAGCGTGGCAGGTTGAGTTCGATCTGTACAAGCAGACGGGGGAATACCGGAACGTCACCGGTCCGGCGGGAATGGACCTTGAAGCCTTCAAGTTCATTTTCTTCTGGGAATGGTTTCACCGCCTGCTTGGCCGACTGATCGGTCTTGCCTTTGCCCTGCCACTCGCTTGGTTCTGGGTGCGCAATGCCATCCCCCAGGGGTATAGATGGCGGCTCGTCGCCTTGCTTGCCCTCGGAGGACTGCAGGGTGTGTTCGGGTGGTTCATGGTCCGTAGCGGTCTTGCGGGGACCATGACGGATGTCAGCCATTTCTGGCTTTCGATCCATCTACTGACTGCCCTGTTCACGCTGGGCGGGTTGATCTGGACCGCGCTCGACCTGCGCACGCTTGCGGCAGCCCGCGCCCGACCCGCCTCCTGGACCATGGCGGCGGGATGGGTGACGGCAATACTTTTCTTGCAACTGTTGCTCGGCGCGTGGGTCGCGGGGCTCAACGCAGGATTGGCAAGCGACACGTGGCCATTGATGCAAGGGCGTTTCATGCCCGAATTCGACAACTCCCGCGGTCTGTTCTGGGCCGCAACGCACGATCCGTACCTCATCCACTTTCTCCATCGGTGGTGGGCTTGGGCGGCGGTTGTCGCCCTGATCGTGATGGCACGGCGCGTAAAGCCGAAACAGCGTGTCGCGTCGCTCGCCATCCACTCTGCTTTCGGAACCCAAATCCTGCTAGGTATCGCGACCGTATGGACCGGCGTAGCCCTATGGGTGGCCGTCGCGCACCAACTGGTAGGCGCATTGTTGGTCGCGGCCGTTGCGTGGGGCGCGCATGTCCTCGGACGTCAATCAAGGGCTGACGCCGCGACGATACCGGGTTCGCAACGAGCACCTACTGCAAAAACCCGCTAGCGCAAGACGCGCAAAATTGCCCCCGAACAATGACGCGGTATAGTTTTACCGCTCGTGTAAGGCGCAGAACTGCTTGACTTACAGGCGTTCAGCGGCCATTTGCCTCGCGCTTGGCGAACTCGCTTCGCGGATTCGCTCGCTAACAAATCAACGGAATGGAAAGAATAGCCATGAAGGCTCTAACCAAGGCCACCCGGTCGATCAAACCGGCCGAGGTCGAAAAGAATTGGCACATTATCGACGCCGAAGGACTCGTTGTGGGTCGCCTGGCGGCAATCATCGCCAACCATCTGCGCGGCAAGCATAAGCCGAGCTACACGCCCCATGTCGATTGTGGCGACCACGTGATCGTCATAAATGCCGAGAAGGTGAAGTTCACCGGCAAGAAGATGTCTGACAAGGTCTATTACAGGCACACGGGCTGGATCGGCGGTATCAAGGAAACGACGCCCGAGAAGGTGCTTGAAGGCCGCTTCCCTGAACGCGTCCTGGAAAAAGCTGTAGAGCGCATGGTCCCGCGCGGACCACTGGGTCGGGCGCAAATGCGTGCGCTCCATGTCTTTGCCGGCACGGAGCATCCCTATGACGGCCAACAGCCCGAGAAGCTCGACGTTGCCTCGATGAACCGCAAGAACAAGGTTGTCGCATAATGGTCTCTGAATCCGATAACGAAAAGAACCCCGAAACCGAAACCAAGGTCGAAACGGGTGCGGCGGTAGACACCAAGCCGAAGAGCGAGAGCGTTTCCGACCTCGCCGACCTGAAGGATATCGCCGCAGATGCACCACAGGGTGACGCTGCGGACATCGCCAGGACTGCCGAAGTTCCGTTGCGTGAGCAGGAGCTCGACAAGGAAGGTCGTGCTTACGCGACCGGTCGGCGCAAGGATGCGACGGCGCGCGTTTGGCTCAAGCCTGGCAGCGGCAAGGTCATCGTCAATGGCAAGGATCAGGAAGTGTATTTCGCGCGTCCGACGCTGCGCCTGATTATCGACCAGCCCTTCACCATTACCGAGCGTCAGGGGCAGTACGATGTCGTCGCCACCGTGAGTGGTGGTGGACTTTCGGGCCAGGCCGGTGCGGTCAAGCACGGTATCAGTCAGGCCCTTACCAAGTACGAGCCAGCGTTGCGCAGCACGGTGAAGGCTGCAGGCTTCCTTACGCGAGACCCGCGGGTGGTCGAGCGCAAGAAGTACGGTCGGGCCAAGGCTCGCCGCAGCTTCCAGTTCTCGAAGCGTTAAATCGCGACTTTCACGATCACCGAGGAAGGGCGGTTCCGCAAGGGGCCGCCCTTTTCGTTTCGGCGAGCTAGAAGAGGCACAGCCCTATCAATTTCTTCTGATGCGCGAGCCAGCTAGCGGACCGGGGGATCGACGCGCGGCACCTGCCGAACTGGCGCTACAGGGTCTGACTCGCGGCGCGGCGGGAGCGCGTTTTCGGGCACGTCGTCAATCTGCATGTCGCCTGTCTCGACATCGTCGAGATTGCGCACACAGACGGTCAGCCCTTCGCCATCCCATTCGAGGTCGTTGAAACTCGGCGGGGTCGAGCGGGTCCGCTTCGACAAAGTACCAGCCCCAATCATTCGAATTGGACCCTCGCCCGTCTGTTCCATGATATCGAAGGCATCGTGGACATGACCGGAAAGGACCGCCTCGACCGGACGTTTCGCAAGTTCGCGCAGGGCCTTGTCGCCATGCTTGGTGAGCGCAGTCCCTTGTGTGCCGACTTCTCGCAAGGGGTGATGGACCGTGACCAAGGCTCGCGTCCCGCCGGGAAGGGCATCGATAGCAGCAAGACATTTGGCCAGCGCAGCATCGGTCACCCATCCTTTCGACCAGTTCAGACGCGGCTGCGCGCGTACGGCGGTCTTCAATGGCACGATATGAAGCGTCCCGAGGTCAATCTCGCGTTCTACTTTCTCCTCCATCCCTCGAAACCGGCGATAAGGCGCAAAGAACCGTTCGATGGGATTGAAATAAGGCATGTCGTGATTGCCGACTTCGACAGTCACGGGGGCTTGGAGGGAATTGATCCAGTGCGTAGCCGCCTCGAACTCCCGCGATCTGGCTCGCATCGTAAGATCACCGGTGATCGCTACAGCGTCCGGTTGATGTTCTTCGATTTCCTGCTTCACCCAGTCGAGCGCGCGATTGTTCTCGAGCCCGAAATGAATGTCCGAGAGGTGAAATATACGGCGCATGTCAGAAACCATGGGCGGTCGCTAGCAGATCGACTTCGCATGCGGCTACCTCGATCGACGCGCGGGCCGAAAGGGTCGCCGGTTCACCATCGAGGAGTACGTGGAGCGGCGAGTTATCGACGGTTTGCAGCGTGAACATATCTTCCAGCCCCAGCCGGGTATGAGGTCCTTCGCGGAATTTACGGCGCAGCAAGGCAAAGCCCTGCTGTAGGAATTCTCCGATATCTTCGGCATGATACGCGTCGAGCAACAGCCCGCGATGTCCGGGCGTAAGTTCCATCAGCGGATAGCCGGCCCGCCGGCCGCGTGCCGGTTCGACACATTGCACCGTAGGCCCCCCTGTCGTTTCGGCCAAGGCCTCGCCCATACCCTCTGCCATTCCCGGCAGGTCGAAATCGCGCATCGCCTCGCGGACGTCCGCCCACGCCGTACCGGGACCGGCCAGGAGATCAGCAAGAGCATCGCCTTTCTCACAGCGGGCGACGAGCGGTCGAACCCTGCGGAACGCACCTGACGCCATGCGCTCGATGATCGTGTCCAGATCGGCATCGCCGTGTAGCCGATGACACAGCAGGTTCATGGTGCCGCCGGGTAGTGCAAGGACTTCTCCACCCCAGCCATAAAGCCCAGTGATTGCTCCATTCAAGGTTCCGTCCCCCGTGAATACGGCGAGGCGGGAGATATTGGCGTTCTCGAGTTCCTCACGGGTCGGAAGATCTTCTTCAGGAAAAACGATCTCTCGCTCGATCGCAAATCCGTTGCGGGAGCAGCAATTGTGCAGCGCGTCCAACGCCGTTTCAGAATTGCTGCCGCTTTGCGAATTGATCAGCAGCCATGAAGGGGTCATGCCGTCCATACAGATGGAGCGCTGCAAACCGCTTCCGGTTCCAGCCGCTAGACGCGATCACTGAGCATTAGCCAGGCGGCTACGACATTGAAAACGCTGTAGGTAGCATAAAACCAAGCTGTGCTTGGCCAGCCATTCGCGGTCAGGAGCATGGCGGCAAGCAGAACGACGAACTCGAAGACAAGCGTGAACCTTCCACCATCGCGCCGAAACAGTTCAGGGAGCGATTCCAGCGCCGGGTGATGGCTGGCAATCACCGCTTTGTGCATCGCGAAGTTCGCGACGCCCAGTACGAAGAGAACCGCCAGCAGCATCGACAAAGGGCATAGGCGGGCCGTTCGCCGATTGCCAATAGCTCTTCGTCGGCAAGAACACGACCGCCGTCCAAAATCGCCGTCGTCCATCGAAACCGGCATGAAATTACAGTTGTAGCCAGGCAATACAGTTGGCAGCGGCGGGTTCATATTTACCCAGTCCCCCAAGACCGAACCCGCCGCAACCTGGAGGAAAGAGCAATGAAAAAGATTGTTGCAACGCTGTCCGCCTTGGCTCTTGTCGTGCCGATGGCCAGCGCGCACGCCGAGAGCATCTCGATCGAATATTCAGACCTCAATCTGTCTTCCCCTGAAGGTCAGAAACAACTCGAGCGACGGATCGATGCGGCGGCTCGCAAGGTTTGCGAACTGGAACGCACTCAGACAGGAACACGGATTCGCAATCCTGACGCGCTTGCCTGTTACGAACAGGCCAAGGTCCAAGCGAAGAGACAACTGGCAGCCGTGATCGAACGGGAAGCCAAGGGCGGCTAACCCCCCCGGTAATGCCGCTTCCTGCAGCCTCGCCCCGACTTCAGTCCCCGGGGCGGGGCCCTTTTTTTGCAATCAGACAGATGTCGGCGGCATGGAGGAACTAACGTCCGGCCATCGCCTTTACCTTGGGAAGATAGGTTCGCCCGATCCTCAAGGCGTCCTCACCTTCGATCTCACACGACCATACGCCCAGACCGTCATGACGCAGTCCGGTAATACGGTCCTTGCGCAGTATGGTGGAACGATGGATGCGGATGAACTGAGCAGGATCCAGTCGATCTTCGAGCCCGGCAATCGTCTGCAGCAGAAGATAGGTGCGCACCTCGTCGCCATTTCCCACATAAAGGCGGACATAATCACGTTCCGCATCGATCCGCCCAACTTCTGATGTGGCAATCCGGATGAGCTCGGACCGGTGCGGGATCCACAGTTCTTCCAGCCAAGGACTGTGACCGCGCCGGGTGTCGTCCCGACGCGCCAGCGCCCGCTGGACCGCTCGCTCGAGACGGTCCGGCTTGACCGGCTTGAGAACGTAATCGACCGCATCCAGATCGAACGCCTCAACGGCATAATTGTCATGAGCCGTTACGAAGACCACCGCCGGGCGCTGTTCCGCCTTCGCCAGTGCCCTTGCTACCGACAGACCGTCGACTTCGGGCATCGTCATGTCGAGCAGGATCAGATCCGGCTTCAGCGCGTCGACAAGCCGCAAGGCCTGAGCCCCATCGCTCGCGGTACCGATAACATGGAGATCATCAATCTTGGCGCAGATGACCTGCATGCGCTCGACTGCCAGCGGTTCATCGTCCACTATCAGGGTGCGCAGTCTATTCTCGCTGTCGTCAGCCATGCTTCACCATCGGCAACCGCAGTTCGGTCTCGTAGCCATCTTTCGTTGCTCCGGAGACGATACTAGCTTCATCCCCAAAGCGAGCTTTGAGCCGATCCCGGACATTTGCAAGACCGATACCAAACCCACCAACATCGCCTTTCCCGGGCCCATCGTCGCTGACAGTCAGGACAAGACGGCCGTACTCCTCGCGAGCTGAAATAGTGACCGTAACCGGTTTGGCGCTGGTCGATACGCCATATTTCACCGAGTTTTCTACCAATGGCTGGAGGATCATCCCGGGAACCTGAAAGTGCGCGAGTTGCGCGGGAAGGTTCACATGCACCCGCAACCTTCGCGGGAAACGCACTGATTCGATCTCAAGGTAATGCTCCTGCAAGTCAATCTCGTCTTCCAGGGCAACATCTCCCGTGGAATCCTCAGCTAGGCTGTGGCGGTAAAAACGCGAGATGGTCTGGATCATTTGTTCCGCTCGATCGACCTTGCCCGTCATCACCAGGGCCGAGAGCGAATTGAGCGTATTGAACAGGAAATGCGGATTTACCTGATAGCGCAGGCTCCTGAGTTCCGCAGCCTTGGCCGCGCTACGAAAGCGTTCTCCTTGTCGTTCGGCTTCGCGCGCACGAGCGCCGGCGAGCAGCGCGAAGTACAAGGCTGCCCAGGCAAGCAGAAGAAAGTACTGGCTGAGTGCGAGTTCCACCAAGCGCAGCCATTGGTCGGTTGCGGTTTCGGCCGGCAGTATGACCCGGTTGATTGCCGGGCCGAGCGACTCGTCGATCTCGCCCTCGCCGCTCGCCGGCGCTTCGATGATGACATTGCCCGCCTCGTCGCGCCGCAGCGAGAATCCCTTCTCCTGTGCGAGTTCGCTTTCCAGCCTGTCTTGCAGGTCGGCGAACATCATCTGGTTCGTTTGCGCGATCAGCAACGCTGTCGGCATCGCCAGAACAACGGCGGCAGCCACCTGCAACGCAAGACTCCGGTGATCGAACAGCCGCAGGACCAGCCAAAGAAGAAACGTTGCACCTACGCCCGCTCCGGCAACGACAAGACGGCGTATGATCAGTTCCGCCTGGAGGTCGAGCCCGACAACCCAGCCGCGCACGGTAAAAATTACGAAATAGGCGAGCCACAGCCCGAGGATCGACAGGAGTACCGTACGGATAGCCACCCGCGCAGGCTCGACAGAAGAGGCGTATTTCTCAGACAACCTCTCTGCTCTGGCGCGCCCTGATGAAATAATCCATAGCTGCGGTCGACCCGTCTGGGTCCTTGGTCGAGAGTTGAGTGGATCAGGCTGGTTCGAAATCTCCCTGGGCAATGCGTTTGCGCCATTGCGCGGGCGCTAGGGTATGGACGTTGTTGCCTGCAGCATCGACCGCGACGGTGACCGGCATGTCCTGCACTTCGAATTCGTAGATTGCCTCCATCCCGAGATCTTCGAAAGCAACGACTTGAGCACTCTTGATTGCCCGGCTGACGAGATAGGCCGCGCCGCCCGTCGCCATGAGGTAGGCAACCCTGAACCTGCTGATGACTTCGACTGCGTCGTGTCCACGTTCAGCCTTGCCGATCATCGCCAGAAGACCGAGATCGAGCATCATTTCGGTGAACTTATCCATCCGCGTTGCCGTCGTCGGCCCGGCTGGACCGACGATTTCACCCATGACCGGATCGACCGGGCCGACATAGTAGATTGCGCGACCCTTGAATTCGACTGGCAGATCCTCGCCTTTCTCAAGCATGTCGTGGATGCGCTTATGCGCCGCATCGCGACCGGTCAGCATCTTTCCGGACAATAGCAGGCGGTCGCCGTGTTCCCAGCCTGCGACCTCTTCCGGCGTGAGGTTGTCGAGGTCCACGCGCCTGGCAGCCTGGTCCGGCTGCCAGGTGACCTGCGGATAATCTTCGATACGAGGGGGCTCAAGATATGCCGGGCCAGAACCGTCGAGGACGAAATGCGCGTGGCGGGTGGCAGCACAATTGGGAATCATCGCGACCGGCTTGCCGGCGGCATGACATGGCGCGTCGAGAATCTTCACGTCCAGCACGGTCGAGAGGCCGCCGAGACCTTGTGCGCCGATCCCCTGCGCGTTGACAGCATCGAAAATGTCGACGCGCAATTGCTCGAGATCGCTCCGCGCTCCGCGCGCTTTCAACTGGCCCATATCGATCGGTTCCATCAGCGAGAGCTTGGCAAGCTTCATGCAGTGCTCTGCGGTACCGCCTATGCCGATGCCGAGCATGCCCGGCGGACACCATCCCGCGCCCATCGAGGGAAGCTGTTCCACAACCCAGTCGACGATGTTGTCCGATGGGTTCATCATCTTGAACTTCGACTTGTTCTCGCTGCCCCCGCCCTTGGCAGCGACGTCGATCTCCATCTGGTTGCCCGACACCATTTCGACCGACAGAACACACGGTGTGTTGTCGCGCGTGTTGCGGCGGGTAAAGGCAGGATCGGCGAGGATCGAGGCGCGGAGCTTGTTGTCGGGGTGATTGTACGCTTGCCGCACACCCTCATCGACAACAAGCTGCAAGGGGCGCGCGCTATCGAGGCGGCAGTTCATGCCCCATCTGACGAAGACGTTGACGATTCCCGTATCCTGACAGATCGGGCGATGGCCTTCGGCACACATGCGGCTGTTAGTGAGTATCTGCGCAATCGCATCCTTGGCGGCTACGCCCCGTTCGGCCTCGTAGGCCTCGCCGAGTGCGCGAATGTAATCCATCGGATGGTAATAAGAGATATATTGCAGCGCATCGGCGACACTTTCGATCAGGTCTTCTTCCCGTATGACAGTCATGTCGCTCATCGCCGCGCGTTCCCATGTTGCAGATTTGCTCTCCCCGATAACCGCGTTGACTGCCATCGGTCAAAGAGCTTGGCCGCCCCCGGGCTTGCGCCTAGAGCAGGAAACCTTGACGATGTGTGTTAGATATATAAGACAGCACGGACTGACATGACCACCACGCTTGCCTCTACCATCGATTTCGCCGCCGCCCGGCGGACAATGATCGACAGTCAATTGCGCACCAGCGGGGTAAACGAACCCTATGTGCTGGAACGGATGAATGCCGTTCCGCGCGAGGATTTCGTGCCCGAGGCGCTGCGTGCGACGGCGTATGCCGATCGTGCGATCCGACTTGGCGATGGCAAGGTCCTGCCTGCCCCCCTGTTTCATGGTGCGATGCTTGCCGAGGCTCAGCCGCGCCCCTCCGACACGGTGTTGGTGATCGATGGCGGCAGCGGCTACTTGCCGGCCTTGATCGAACCGCTGGTCAATTCGGTCAGCACGATATCACCCGACGAGGCCGTATCGGGAACCGGCAAGGGGTCGCATAGTCTCATACTGATCGACGGAGCTGTCGAACAAATTCCGCAAGGCATTGCCAAGATGGTTCGCGATGATGGCCGGATCATCACCGGGCTTGTCGAGCGCGGGGTGACCCGGCTCGCCGCAGGCAGGAAGTCGGGCAAGGCGCTTGCTCTGGTGTCATTGGCGGAAATGGGCATACCCCGCCTTTCCGCCTTCGATCGGCCCGGCAGCTGGAGTTTCTGATGCTGACAGGAGGGGTTGTTGGCAGGGTAGTCGTAGGCGCCAGTTGTTTGGCAATCGCTTTTGCATCGCCAGCATCGGCGGACACATTGCAGGAAGCGCTGACCCAGGCCTATCTGGATAACCCGACCCTCGAAGCCGCACGCGCAACTCTGCGCGCAACGGATGAAAACGTTCCGATCGAACGGGCATCGGGCCTACCCGATTTGAGCAGCACGGTTTCCGTAACCGAAGCTCTTATCCAGAATTCGACGAACTTCTTTCAGCCGGACCGAGTCCTAAGTGTCGGTATCGATCTGGGCGTGCCGATCTATTCCGGCGGTGCCGTCAAGAACGCAGTCAGGGCGGCCGAGGAGCGGGTGGAGGCCGGACGTGCCGATTTGCGCGGCACGGAAAGCGCGATTTTCACGCAGGTCGTCGCTGCCTATATGGATGTCTTGCGAGGTCAGGCACTCGTAGGCTTGTCAAGCAATCAGGTCGAAGTGCTGACGGTCAACGTCCAGGCCACGAGCGACCGGTTTGAAATCGGCGACGTAACGCGCACGGATGTGGCCCAATCCGAAGCGCGACTTGCGCTTGCTCGCGGCGATCTTCGAAGCGCGCAGGCCAACCTGATTGCCGCCCGCGAGGATTACATCGCCCTCGTCGGAGAGGCTCCAACAAATCTTCAGGCGCCACCGCCTTTGCCGGGGCTTCCCGAAGAGATGGAAACCGCTGTCGATATAGCCTTGGCAAACAACCCGGATCTTCTTGCCGCGAAGGAACGTGCGCAGGCCGCAGGCTACGAAATAGACGTCGCGGGTGCCAGTCGCCTGCCGCGCTTACGCATCGTCAGCGGATACGACTATCAGAACTTTCTCGGCAGCGTTCCGGATGCACTGACGGATCCGCTCGACCCTGACAGTCCGGTCATAGCAAGCTCGCAGACGGCAACGGCGGCGCAGGCGGGCGTAGTGCTGAGCATTCCCCTCTTTCAGGGTGGTCGCCCTGCTGCCTTGCAGCGGCAGGCACAGGCACGTGCTTCAGCGGCGCTCGAAAACATCGTGGCTACCGAACGCGACGTCATTGCCCAGGTGCGTTCTGCCTGGTCGAGCTGGCAGGCAGCGCTGGCAATCATCGAAAGTTCGCAGACCGCTGTTTCTGCAGCAGAGTTGAGCCTCGAAGGCGTGCGCGCCGAAAATTCCATCGGCAACCGGACGGTGCTCGATGTTCTGAACGCCGAGCAGGAATTGCTGACGAGCCGAGTCGAGTTGGTAACTGCCCGCCGCAACGCATATGTCGCCGGTTTTTCCCTGCTCGCAGCAATGGGCCGCGCGGAGGCGCGTGATCTGGGTCTGCTGAGCGAGGGTGTGCTTTACGACCCGATCGAGAATTATGATCGTGTGCGCGACAGGATCTGGGATTGGGATCGCGACCCGGAACCAGTCATCATGACCACGCGAACGGTCGATGTGCCGGCCCCCGACGCTTCAATTCCTCCAGCAGATGAAATCCAACTCGACCCGGAGTATTGATAGTATTACCGAATCGGCATAAGCGATTCGCAAGACAGGGACAGAGGCGATGCAACAACCGGGCGAACCGACGGTCGAGGAAATTCTCGATTCCATCAAGAAAGTCATCGCACGCGACCATCGCGATTCGGCAAGTCTCGATCGTCGGCCCAAGGGGGCTTCAGCAAAACCGCCGTCGGTTGACGACGGAAATGAATCCGATGAAGTTCTCGAACTTGCCGAAGAGATCGCGATTTCGGAAGATCCGCCCGCCGAAGCCGAAGAGCGTGAGGACGGGCCGGACGCACTAATCCGCGCCGGAACCCGCGAGTCGATGCGGCAGAATTTCGCTGCCCTTTCGATGCTGGCAAAGCCTGGCAAGCAACCGCAGATCGTACGCTCCGGGGAAACTTCACTCGAAGGCCTCACACGCGAACTGCTGCGACCGATGCTGGCTCAGTGGTTGGACGAGAACCTTCCTGAAATGGTCGAGGATCTGGTCAAGGCCGAAATCGCGCGCATTGCAGGCAAGCGCAGCTGATCTAATTGCTTAACATCGCAAGAAAGCTTGCCTAGACCGCTGCTCATGTTGGCACGCCTTCAGCTTGCGCTTCCTTTCATTGGCGCATTCACCTTCTTCTCGGTTCCTGTTTACGCACAGGACACCCGCGAACCGATGAGCGCAGAAGACCTCGTCACGATGCCGCGTCTGGGTAGTCCTTCGGTCAATTCCGATGGAACTGTGGCCATCTATGCCGTCACCGAAACCGAGCCGGCGACATTTGAGCGGGAAACCGCGTACTATCTCCGCTCGCTCACCGACATGGATGCCGAGCCGGTACGGATTGGCCCGATCGGCGACGCAGCACGCTTCGGCGGTGATGGCTGGCTTTACTTCCTGGCTGATGACGCAACTGTTGCCGATGATGCGACACAACAGGTCTGGCGCGCCAGGATCGGGGGCGATGGGTCGATTTCCGAAAGAATGCAGGTGACAGACACCGCCCGCGATGTCGGTGGTTTTGCGGTCGCTCCAGGCGGAGACAAAATCGCGATCTGGACTGCAATCTCTCGCAATTGCGTTACCATCGATTGCGACGATCCGGTGGAAGGTCATCTGCCCGGCCCGGGTAGCGGACGGCTCTACGAAGGCGATGGCGGTTTCTACCGCCATTGGGACACTTGGGAGACGCCTGGAATCTTCAACCGCGTTTTTGCCTTCCCCCTCCGGGATGGTGTTGCGCAGGGCGACGGAACTGCGCTCGACGGGCCAGAGGGGATGGGGGGACCGACCGGCGATACGCCAACCCAACCCTTCGGCGGGGATGAGGACCTTGCCTGGGCACCGGACGGATCCGGTGTCTATTTCGTTGCGCGCGAAGCAAGCGCGGACGAGCCCATTTCGACCAATCTCGATATCTGGTGGTCCGACCTGTCGAGGCCGGTTCTCATTAACCTCACCAATGCGAACGAAGCGCTCGATGCCCTTCCGACGCCTTCACCGGACGGCCAGTATCTCGCTTATGTCGCCATGGCCCGGCCTGGATACGAAGCTGACCGGCAGGTGGTCATGCTACGCGATCTGAAAACCGGAGCGGTCACGCCGATCACGGCCGACTGGGATCGCTCGGTGGCCTCGCTTGCCTGGACGCCGGACTCGCGTTGGCTAGTTGCCACCGCGGCTGACGTTCTCGACACTCCCGTGTTCCGTATCGATCCGCGAGACGGAACCGTGGAACGGCTCGACCTGATGGCCGGCAATGAAGCGCATATCGGCAATGTCGTTCCTTTCGATGAGTCCAAACTGCTCTTCACCCGCGATTCCATTGGCGCGCCGCCGGAACTTTACCTTTCCGAAGGTTGGGCTCAGGCCGAACCGCTCACCAACGTCACCATGGCCCGAATGGGGGAGCTCACACCGGTCGTGATCGATCGGTTCAGCTTTACCGGGGCGCAAGGGGATACGGTCTGGGGCCAGATCACCAAACCGGAAACGTTCGATGGCAGAATTCCGGCCATTCTCTACGTCCATGGTGGACCGCAAGGTTCGTTTGCCGATTCATGGTCGACCCGCTGGAACCCACGGGTCTTGGCGAGCCAGGGTTACGCGGTCATCTCGATCGATTTCCATGGCAGCACCGGGTACGGTCAAGCCTTCACTGACAGTATCAATCGCGATTGGGGCGGCAAGCCGCTTGAAGACTTGCAGAAAGGCCTGGCATTCGCCTTGAGCCAGGATCCCACGATAGACGGCAGCAGAGCCTGCGCGATGGGGGCCAGCTACGGCGGATACATGATGAACTGGATTGCGGGCAAATGGCCCGAGCGGTTCGATTGCCTGGTGCAGCATGACGGCTTGTTCGATCTGCGAAGCTTTTATTACACCACGGAAGAGTTGTGGTTTCCGCGGTGGGATTTCGGCGGTAGCTATTCCGAACAGGCTGAGCTGTATGAAAAATGGAACCCCGCGAACCATGTAGACAACTGGCAGGCGCCAATGCTCGTTATTACCGGAGAGCAGGACTTTCGCGTGCCCTACACTCAAGGCCTAGCCAGCTTCACGGCCCTTCAGGAGCGTGATATTCCCAGCCAGTTGCTGGTTTTCCCGGACGAAAACCACTGGGTGCTGAAACCAGAGAACTCGCTGCAGTGGCATGAAACGGTTTTTGCCTGGCTCGATCGATGGTTGAAGCCTGAAGGATGAACGGCAAGGGTCTGAACAAGGCCGAGAAGGCGTTGAAGAAAATTGGCGGTGCCACCGCCCAGCGCCAGATCTTCCTTTGTGCTATCTCGGAAAAGCAGAAGTGTTGTCGCCGCGAAGAGGGCAAGGCAGCCTGGAAATATCTGAAGAGACGGCTGAAGGAACTCAAACTGGTCGGGCCGCAGGGGCACGTTCAGCGAACGAAGGCAGACTGTCTTCAGATATGCGAGGCTGGCCCCATCGCGGTCGTCTGGCCCGAGAATGTCTGGTACCATTCATGTCGCGAAGAAGTGCTGGAGGCGATCATCCAGCGGCACCTGATCGGTGGTGTTCCGGTCGAAGAATACCGTCTCTATCCGACCGACTAGTCGTCCTTGCCGATGGAATCGTCGTGACCCGTCCCGGCCGACAGAAACACAAGACCCATAAGCGCACTCGCCAGAAGCATCGTAAACCCGATCCCCAGGGCGATCGCGATGTAATAATGGACCGACGCTTCGCTCTCTCCGTCGTAGAGTAGCGCCATGGCAATTGCCACGATGCCCGCCGTCAGCAGAAACATGAAGCGCATGAGCCGCTTGTAGCGCGCCCAGGCGAAAGTGGCCTGTTCCGGATCGTCGAGCGGAGATTTTTTCGACATGCCGGTGCCATGGCTGCCCGCACCCAAGCACGCAACTCCCTCGTTATCCTCCGGCTGGCTTTTTATGGAAAGAAATGGCAGTCTTCGGTGGCACAGTCAGGGAGAGACGCATGGACATCGACAGGATCATCGCGGATCGGGCAAGTTCCGACGTCATATCCTGCAGCGTCGATGCGACCGTCCACCAAGCGGTTGCCCTGCTGGCTCGCAAGCGAATCGGGGCGCTTCCCATCATGAGCGATGGTCAGGTCGTGGGAATATTCTCCGAACGTGACGTGATTTATCGGCTCGCGGAGGAAGGCGATGCCTGCCTTGCCCGCTCCGCCGGCGAGGTAATGACCTCGCCTGCGATCACGGTGGATCGCAAAACCAAGGTGGACGAAGCACTGGCCCTGATGACCAAACGCCGGATCCGGCACTTGCCGGTGACCGATGGCGAGACGATGTGCGGATTCATATCCATCGGCGATCTCGTCAAATCGCGTTTCGACGAGGTGCAGCACGAAGCAGCAGCCTTGCGCGATTACATCGCGCACGCTTGAGCCAGCGGCAGGCAGTTCCTACATTGTTGGCATGAGCACCGCGCCCACACTCACCGAAGCCGCCGCAACGCGGGTGGCGCAGATCGCGCAAAAGCAGTCCAAGCCTGCGATCCTGCGACTTTCGGTAGATGGTGGAGGCTGTTCGGGCTTTCAGTACAGGTTCGGTCTGTCCGATTCCACCGAGAAAGACGATTCGGTCAGCGAGACGGACGGCGTGCGCCTTGTTGTCGATTCGGTCAGCCTCGATCTGGTCGCGGGAAGCACGGTAGACTTCGTCGAGTCCTTGGGAGGTGCCGCTTTCCGCGTCGAGAACCCTCAGGCGGCAGCCGGATGTGGCTGCGGGTCCAGCTTCGGCATTTAGATTAGACGCATGCCGGCCTTTCAGGCATCAGGCGGGCCATGCGTATCGCCAGTTTCAACATCAACGGAATCAAAGCTCGCCTGCCGCGGCTGAAGGAGTGGCTTACCGAGACGAGGCCAACGGTCGCCTGTTTGCAGGAAATCAAGACGATGGACGAAGGCTTTCCTGCCGACGAATTCGAGGAAATCGGATATAAGGCAATCTGGCATGGTCAGAAAAGCTTCAATGGTGTCGCGATCCTTGCCGACGGCATCGAACCGTTGGAGACACGCCGGGGCCTGCCGGGCGACCATGAAGACGAACAGGCGCGCTATCTCGAAGCCGATGTGAACAGCATCCGGATCGGCTGCATATACCTGCCGAACGGCAACCCGCAGCCCGGGCCGAAATTCGATTACAAACTGGATTGGATGAAACGGCTGCGTGCCCATGCCGGTACGCTATGGGCGCAGGAAGTTCCGACTGCTTTGGTGGGTGATTACAATGTCATACCGAAAGACAAAGATGTCTGGTCCATGCGCGCCATGGCCGAGGATGCCTTGATGCAGCCGGAAACGCGGGACTCATATCACCGCCTTCTCGGCGACGGGTGGACAGATGCAATCGATACATTCAATCCGCGCGGAGGGGTGTGGACCTTCTGGGATTACCAAGCTGGCGCATGGCAGCGTGATCACGGTTTCCGGATCGATCACTTGCTCCTCTCGCCCGAGCTGGCAGACCGCATCGAGGCTGCTGGGGTGGACAAGGATTATCGAGGGCGCGAACGGGCCAGCGATCACGCGCCGGTCTGGGTTGACTTGCGTGATTGAATGCCGATGGCCGCCGCATCGTTGCGACGGCCATATTCCGGCGAGCGCCCTGTCAGCGGTAAAAGATATGCGTGTTGATCGTGGTCAGTGCAACCTTGCGGCGCGACCAGCTAGGCCGAACATAATTCGCATGAAAATACAGCGATTCCTTGGCATCATTGTGCCACAGTCCACGATGAGCGATGCGAGCTATCGCCTGGGCATTCGCCCAGGCTTTCGAACCGGTCTTGATACGCGGCATGCGGCCGTCTTTCACGAACGAGAATTGCGCGCGCTGATAGACAACACCGCAATAGCTTGAAGGAAAGCGGCGATCGGCGGCCCGATTAATGACGGTGTGCGCCACTGCAAGCTGGCCATCGAGCGGCTCGCCCCGCGATTCGAAATAGATCGTACCGGCGAGGCAATGGAGTTCGTCGGAAAGTTCGCCACCTTTGGGCATGGCCGCTACGAGTTCGCGCAAACTCTGAGCAAGCGGGGCAGCTATCGAACTGTCTTCGGCGACTTCTTCTGGAAGTTCCTGCACCACTTCCTTTTCGATAAAGGCAGGCACGATTTCATCCGTAAGCGGAGCCGCGGCCATGGCGGCTTCAGTCGTCTCGATTGCGACCTGGGCGTTAGCGCCGGACCCTTCGGCGCCAGCGAGAGTAGAAATGAGCGCAGCGGCAACTGCCGCTGTAAGCGTGGTTGATTTACGAACCATGATCCCGATTGACTTAGCGGTGAAAGGTCTGTCGCAGGCTAGGATCCCTGGCGCGTTCACGCCTCGAAACTCGATCCGATGTGGCCTGCCGACCGTCCCCCGTCTGCGTGCTTGCCTACCGACCCCTTTGCCGGACAGACCGCCTACGCATTCAAGCTGAACGGGCAAATAGTCACAATTGAAACCGAGTCAAGCTAACCGGACGGAGCTGCGACGAACCGTTCTGCGTTTTCGATATCCAGTTCGATTGCCCAACAATCAGGGTCGTTCGCGAGCCGCCTTGCGAGGTAATCGCCAAACGATACATTGTTTTCAGCATCTTGCTCTTTCGACACCATGAATCTGCGCGAACCATCAAGCTGCGGCATCCGCTCCCAAAGCCTGGTGAAACGTCCGTTATGCGTGGTTATCACCAGAATGACCCCGGCGTCCTTCTCGCCCTTCTTGAGCACCGTGCCGAAGCCGCCAGCAGACTGAACGGACCTGAGAAGGCCAGAAACCTCGACATGGGCGGGAAGTCTCGAATCCAACAACAGTCAGCTATCCGAGGTGTAACCGGCAAGTCCGGACAGCGCGATGCGCGAGCGCATGAAGGTGCCCGTACCGCGCCCTATCTCGTCGCCTTCGGCGTCGACAAGCCGCGATTCGGCGACAAACACCCGTTTGCGACCACTTACCCAGCGTCCTTCGGCGACGACCTGGCCAGCGCGAACGGGTTTGGTGAAATGCAGATTGAACGAGGTCGTCAGCAGAAAGCGGTCAGTGACAAAAGTGTTGGCTGCATAGAAAGCGGCATCGTCGAGCATCTTGAAATAGATCGTCCCGTGGGCAGCGCCGGCCGCGTGATAGCTTGCCTCGGTAACTTCGAAGCTCAATCGAGCCGTGCCATCACCCGTTATAGTCAGCTTCGAATCGAACAGATCATTGACCGGGGCGGATGCGTAAAGTCTTTCAAGCGCGCGAAAATGCCGCTCGGCTCCGCTGCTCGCTACTGTTGACATGCAGTCAGGCCCCCGGGCGTGGTTCGACCCAGCCGATAGACCCGTCATGGCGCCGGTAAATCATGTTGTGTTGCGCACTGCCCGCATTCTTGAACAGCAGGGCGTTCGAGTTTTGAAGGTCGAGCAACATGACCGCGTCTGCCACACTGCACACCGGGATCATCGCCTTTGTTTCGGCAATGATCGGAGGGCTGTCCGAAGTGACTTCCTCCTCTTCGTCCAACTCCGGAGTGCCGAATATCGTATACGCCGCTTCTGTCTCATGAAGCGCATGGTCGGTCTGCTGGTGTCGATCCTGAACGCGCCGCTTGTAGCGTCGAAGCTGCTTTTCGATCTTGCCAGCCGCCTTGTCGAAGGCCTGATGGATGTCGTGAGCTTCGGCATGTCCCTTCAGGATAAGTCCTTGTGTCACATGCGTGACGATATCGGATGTGAAGGCTCCGCCAGGGGCTTTTCCAAAGGTTACGTGCGAAGAAAGCGCACGGTTGAAATACTTGTCGACAATCGCATTGAGGCGGTCATCGACATGTTGCTGCAAGGCGGCACCGGTTTTGATTTGATGGCCTGAAACACGGATATCCATTTGGTTTCATTCTCCTTGTTGGCCCCGCTTTCCTCGGAAAGATCCAGTTCGTGCAATATAGGGACCTCTACCCCCAGAGGGCATTATCCATCCCGGCAACGAATTTCCGGTGGCGAGCCAGTTCTGCTTCATTCGCCGCGTGCGGACGTGGTTCACGTCGCGGACCGGGGGGCGCCTTACGCACTGCAACAAACTCGTTCTTGGCGGGTTTGGTTAATTCTGCTGCCAATTCGAAGCCAATTTGCCGACCGCCCCTTAATTCGACATAGACCTGCGCCAGCAACTCGGCATCCAGCAAGGCGCCATGCTTGACCCGGTGACTGCGGTCGATCCCGTATCGCGAGCAAAGCGCATCAAGCGAAAGCTTGGCACCGGGATGCCGTTTCTTGGCTATCGCAACCGTATCTATCATCCGGCTCATGCACACAGCTTGGAGTTCGCACAACGCCAGTTCGGCATTGAGAAATCCAAAATCGAACCCGGCATTGTGCGCAACCAGTGGAGCATCGCCGACAAAGTCGAGAAGTCTGGCTGCCTGGTCGCGAAACAGCGGCTTGTCCGCCAGAAAAGCTGCCGACAGACCATGTACGGCCTCGGCCCCGGCAGGCATGTCACGCTCGGGGTTGAAATAAGCGTGGTACGTATTGCCAGTGGGCATGAGATCGACGATCTCAACACAGCCGATTTCCACCATCCGGTCCCCGGTCTTGGGGTCCAAACCGGTGGTCTCGGTATCGAACACGATCTCGCGCATTGGTTTTCCTATCGGACCGGTAGCTCGCAATTACAAGGGTGTTAGGGGGCCTGGCGCTCCGCCGCTACGGATTTCAACTCATCTACCAAGACGAGAACTTCAGCCTCGGTTTCTTCGAGCGATAGGCCTGTATTGATCAGATAATCCGCCCGCATGCGTTTTTCGGCGTCGGGAACTTGCAAGGCATAGATCTGTGCGAACTTTTCCTCCGTCATGTCTTGCCTTGCAAGTACCCGTTCGCGCTGCGTTTTTTCCGGTGCCGAGACGACGACAATTCGATCCACGGTCTCGTGACCGCCCTTTTCGAACAGCAAGGGAATATCGAACACGACAACCGGGGCATTGGCATGCTCGAGCATGAAAGCCTCGCGCTTATGCTGAACAGCAGGATGGACTATGGCTTCCAACCTATCGAGCGCGTCGCGGTTGCCGAAGACTTGCGCGCCAAGCTGGTCCCTCAGCACCCCTTCCGCGCCTGTCGCGCCGGGAAATGCGCTTTCGATCTTGCGAACGAGTTCTCCGCCGGGTCCCTGCATGGCGCGGACTTCAGCGTCCGCGTCGAAGACGGGCACGCCCGCTGCCCTGAACATGGCAGCGACAGTCGACTTGCCCATGCCAATCGACCCTGTGAGTCCTACGGTTAGCGGGCGCGAGATGATGTAAGCCTTTCACGCAAGTGGCCATCATACTCGCGCGGCGGTTCGACCCCGAAGAACCGGGTGAATGCCGCGGCAGCTTGTCCGATAAGCATGGAGATGCCGTCGACAGTCTCGTGCCCGTGTTCGCGCGCCTTTTTCAGGAAATCGGTCTCGTGCGGATCGGTGACGATGTCGTACGCGATCGACCCTGGGGGGGCATGGCTCCAGTCGAATTCCAGTGGTGCCTGTCCACGCATGCCCAGCGGCGAAGCATTGATAACCAGATCACAACATCCCACGCGGTCATCGAAGATAAAGTCGGTCGGCTCGGCAAAGTGCGCCAGATGTACGGCATGGTGATCGCCGTCGTTCGCGAGTTTTTTCAAAAGTGCCCGCGCCTTGTCCAGATTGCGACCGGCAAGAACGACGATGAATCCGTTGGCGACCATGCCGGAGACAATGGCCCTTGCCGCCCCACCCGTGCCGATAACACGCGCCATTCGAAAATAATGCTGCTGAGCAAGCTCTTCGCGAAGCGGCTCCAAGAACCCTGCTTGATCGGTATTGGCTCCAACCAATGCCCCGTCATGGCCGAGATAAATCGTGTTCACTGCCCCGATCTGTTTCGCCACTGGCTCAAGTCGATCGACAAAAGGCATGACTGCCTGCTTGTGGGGCATCGTCACGTTGCAACCGCGCCAAGCCGTGTCACTACGGCGCTCGGCCAGATAGCTTTCGATTTCTCCTTCGAGAATGTGGGTTGAGCGATAGTCTGCCTGCAAGCCCAGCCTATCAATCCAGAAGCCGTGTATCGATGGCGATTTGGATTGAGCGACCGGGTCTCCGATGACTTCTGCATACATGGTCATGAAATCAGGACGTTCTGAATTCGCAATGCCTCGAGAACTTGCAGCAGCGGCATGCCAAGAACAGTGAACTGGTCGCCCGCGACACCATCGAAGAGCTGCACTCCTGGCCCTTCGATCCGGAAGCCGCCAACGCAAGAGGACACCGCTGGCCACTCGACTTGAAGATAGACGTCGACGAACTCGTCGGTCAGTTCGCGAAACCGAAGACGCGCAAAATCGGAACCCACCCATATGATCTGTCCGTCCCTGGCCAGGGCCGCTGCACTGTGCAGGGTCATGACCTTTCCGGAAAAGAACCGCAAATGCGCAGCAGCATCTTCGCGAGTGCTCGGCTTGTCGAACCGGCAACCCGCGACTTCGACAAGCGAGTCCGAACCGAGGACCAGCTGTTCCGACTGTACGGACGCAGCCTTGGCAGCAGCCAGGGCCTGGGCGATCTCAGCCGGGTCGGCATCGCCCATTTCCGCTTCCAATGCCCGTTCGTCGCACTGCGCAACGGCCACTTCAAAGGAGATTCCCGCCGCTTCCAGCATCGCTTTGCGAGAAGCGCTTTTCGAAGCCAGGACTATCGGGACGCGAGACAAGGTTGTCATATCGGTTTGGCCCCTTGCGACGAACCCCGGGCCTCCCGCTCGTTATATAGCCGGATAACCGCAGCGGCAGTCTCCTCGATCGAGCGGCGCGTCACATCGATCACCGCCCAACCATTGTCGGCGAACATGCGGCGGGCGAACTGGACTTCCTGGCGCACCTTTTCTTGATCCGCGTAATCCGTCTTGCGCTCTTCGTTCAGGCTAAGGAGGCGGTTGCGGCGAATCTGGACCAGTCTTTCGGGTGCGGTGGTCAGGCCGACCACTAGTGGATTTTTCAGTTCGAACAGCTCGGACGGCGGAGGGCTTTCGACCACCAGAGGAATATTGGCGACCTTGTAACCGCGATTGGCAAGGTAAATGCTGGTCGGCGTTTTGGAGCTACGCGATACGCCGGCAAGAACGATGTCGGCCTCTTCCCATTCGTCCCAGGCGATCCCATCGTCATGAGCGATGGTAAACTGGATGGCTTCGACCCGTTCGAAATACGCCTGATCCATCGCGTGCTGGCGCCCGGGCCGACCATGGGCTTCCTGGCCAAGCGCCTTCTCCAGCGCCTCGGTCACATGATCCAGTATTGGAATCGCGGGCAGGCCCATCTGTCCGCAAGCCGCCTCCAGACGATCACGCGCATCCTGATTGACGAGAGTAAACAACACGAGCCCCGGATTGGCTCTCAGTTCGGGTACGATCCGGTCAAGATGCTGGCGCGAGCGGACCATCGGCCAGAAATGACGCACCACGTCGGCATCGTCGAACTGCGCGAGTGCAGCCTTGGCGAGCATTTCCAGCGTTTCACCGGTGGAATCGGACAACAGATGGAGGTGAATACGATCGGAAATAATGCGGTCCCGCTGCCTGTGGAGAATATCCGGCATAAACCACGGGAGAAAGCTGGCGACAAGTTCGGGACCCGGATCGCTCCCCGATCCGAGTCTTCCAGCCGCTGATTCCCGCACAGGCGAACAAGGTTTTAGACAGGCTGGGGATAGGGCGTAAAACTAAGACTCGACTCAAACCCTGCGGCGAGTCGGACATCCCCCGGAGTCTTTGCATTGCGGGAGAATTCGGGCAGGGGCGGCTTATCCCTGAAATCCACAGGGCCAACAGACTCCATCAACTTTATAAATACTAAGTATTATTGGATTGGACTCTCTTAAAATGCCCGGTCTCCTCCTCGATACGCTGAACGGAAAACGCAGCGAGCGCGTACCCTTGTGGCTCATGCGACAGGCGGGTCGTTATCTTCCCGAATACCGCGAGTTGCGTGCGAAGAAAGGCGGGTTTCTGGAACTTGCCTATGACAGTGAGGCAGCGTGCGAGGTTACGCTCCAACCGATCGAACGTTTCGGTTTCGATGGAGCGATCTTGTTTTCCGATATCCTGATCGTACCGCATGCGCTGGGCCAGGATCTCGAATTCCTGGCGGGCGAGGGGCCGAAGCTTTCGCCGCGGCTTGTCGATGCACACCTACGCGATTTGAGCCCCGACTGTTCGAGATACGAGCCGATTTACGAAACTGTGCGCTTGTGCCGCCAGCGCCTGCCTGAAGGCGTGACAATGCTGGGCTTTGCAGGGAGCCCCTGGACTGTCGCGACTTACATGGTGGCCGGCGAGGGGAGCCGCGACCAGCATGATGCTCGGGCGATGGCCTATCGCGATCCTGGCGCGCTGAATGATATTATCGGTGTTATTGCTGATCAGACAATTGCCTATTTGCGCGGCCAGATCGAGGCAGGTGCAGAGGCGGTACAGTTGTTCGACAGCTGGGCTGGCAGCCTGGCTCCCGACGAATTCGAGCGGTGGGTGATCGAACCTAATGCGCGGATTGTCGAGGCGCTGCAGGACTCCCATCCGAACATTCCCGTGATCGGGTTCCCCAAGGGCGCGGGAGAGAAATTACCGGCCTACGCGCGCGAAACCGGTGTCGACGCTGTCGGTGTCGACGAAACGCTCGATCCCGAATGGGTGGCGCGCGAGTTGCCCGCCGGCTTGCCGGTGCAGGGCAACCTCGATCCACTGCTGCTACTCGCGGGAAGCGACCGTCTCGAACAGCGGGTCCGCGCAATTCTCGAAGCATTCGCCGATCGCCCATACGTGTTCAACCTCGGCCACGGGATCGATCGTCGTACACCTGTCGCGCATGTCGAGCGGCTCATTTCCGCTGTGCGATCTTTCGAGGGGTGACGCGGCGCTGCACCGGCCCTACATGGAATAGCAATGCAGGATGTGCTCGCGATGACCTATTACTGGCTCAAGGCCGGACATATCATTTTCATGGTGTTCTGGTTGGCTGGCCTGTTCATGCTGCCGCGTCAGATGATCTATCTGCACCGCGCAGCGGCGGCGTCCGACGAAGTCGGTTTGTGGGAAAAGCGCATTCGCCTGTTGCGCCAGGTCATCCTGACCCCGAGCCTCATAGTAGTCTGGATCCTGGGAGTTTTGCTGGCGTTTGCCATTGGTGCCTGGGACGAGGGGTGGCTGCATGCAAAACTGGTTTTCGTCTTACTGCTGACCGGCTTTCACGGTTACATGGTTGCGCAATCCAAAAAGATGGCCGCTGGCGAGCGTCCGCTGACGGAGAAACAATTGCGCATCTGGGGCGAGTTTCCGGGTGTAGCTCTGGCGATTATCGTCATACTGGTCGTCGTCAAACCGTTCTGACGATACCGACTGTCGCTTTAGCGATTGACGCCTTTCCAGTGCATCCGTAACTACATCGCATCCTCCGGTCATAGGTTCCGCGATTGTCGGAACCGGGTCCGCTTTCTCCAAGCCCATTACCGACCTGCCGGCTATCCTATCCCGAATATCGAGTAAAACAGATGCATCTCAAGGACTTGAAGGAAAAAGCGCCGGCTGATCTGGTTGCGATGGCCGAAGAACTCGGTGTCGAAGGCGCCTCCACCATGCGGCGGCAGGACCTGATGTTCTGCATCCTTCGCGAACTCGCCGAGGATGAGGAATACGAAGAGAAGATCATGGGTATTGGCACCATCGAGGTGCTGCAGGATGGCTTCGGTTTCCTGCGCAGCCCGGAAGCGAATTACCTCGCCGGTCCTGACGATATCTATGTTTCACCCAACCAGGTCCGCAAATGGGGCCTCAGAACCGGTGACACGGTCGAAGGTGAAATCCGCGCACCGCAAGAAGGCGAGCGCTACTTCGCGCTGACCAAGCTGTACAAAGTCAATTTCGACGATCCCGATGCGGTTCGTCACCGGACCAATTTCGACAATCTTACGCCGCTCTACCCGGATCAGAAACTATCGCTCGATACGCTCGATCCGACGGTGAAGGACAAGTCGGCTCGGGTAATCGACATCATCTCGCCGCAGGGCAAAGGCCAGCGCGCTTTGATCGTCGCACCGCCGCGTACGGGTAAGACGGTGCTGCTGCAGAACATTGCCAAGGCAATCACCGACAACCACCCGGAGGTTTTCCTGCTGGTGTTGCTGGTCGACGAGCGGCCCGAGGAAGTCACGGACATGCAGCGCAGTGTGAAGGGGGAGGTCATCTCCTCTACTTTCGACGAGCCTGCCAACCGCCACGTCCAGGTCGCCGAAATGGTGATCGAAAAGGCCAAGCGTTTGGTGGAACACAAGCACGATGTCGTAATCCTGCTCGATTCGATCACGCGTCTTGGTCGTGCTTACAACACGGTCGTGCCGAGTTCGGGCAAGGTGCTGACCGGGGGCGTGGATGCCAACGCGCTCCAGCGCCCGAAGCGCTTCTTCGGCGCGGCTCGCAACATCGAGGAAGGCGGTTCGTTGTCTATTATCGCCACAGCGCTGATCGATACCGGCAGCCGGATGGACGAAGTCATCTTCGAGGAATTCAAGGGCACCGGAAACAGCGAAATCGTGCTCGACCGGAAGGTCGCAGACAAGCGCATCTTCCCCGCGCTCGACGTGGGCAAGAGCGGCACCCGCAAGGAAGAGCTGCTGGTCGAAAAGGACAAGCTGTCTAAAATGTGGGTTCTGCGTCGTATTCTCATGCAGATGGGTACGATCGATGCGATGGAATTCCTTCTCGACAAGATGAAGGATTCCAAGACCAACGAGGACTTCTTCGAGAACATGAACCAGTAGGCTGATGCCCGCTATCCGGAGAGCCGCGATTACCGGCGGACCCGGTGCGGGCAAATCGACCCTGCTGGAGGAGCTGGCACGGCGCGGTATCGGGACCGTGCCCGAAGTTGCGCGAATCGTCCTGAAAGCACCGGGCGGAATGGAGCTTCGCGACTGCAATCCGCTTGGCTTCGCCGACGTCATGCTCGAAGCCCAGCTCGAACGGTGGCAAAATGCTTCTCGCACCGAACCCGTGATATTCGATCGCGGATTTTGCGATATCGCCGGCTTCTTGCAAGCAGAGGACTTGCCGGTTTCGCGAGAGATCGATCATGCGTGCCGAACTCTTCGCTTCGATGGGCCCGTCTTCCGCGCCAAGGCCTGGAAGGCAATCTACAGTCCGGATGACGAGCGTATCCAGACGTGGGAAGAGGCGGTGGCAAGCGATGAAGCCGTCAGCGCGGCCTGGCGCGCTCACGGCTACGATTTAATCGAGCTATCGGCGACCGGCTTGGCTCAACGTGCCGATTTCGTCATCACGCACTTGTAAAGCTTTCATCCGCTCAAGCTGCGCGGCCATCATTTCCCACACCTTGTTCACCGCTTTCATCGGCCGTACCATTACCTTGAAGTCGACGATCGAGCCGTCTGTGTCAAAGCGGATAAGGTCTATGCCATTGACGTGGACACCATCCATGTCCGTAATAAATTCCAACATGGCATTATCACCGTCAACGAGTTCGCGAACATATTCGAAACTCGCATTGCCGAGCGTTTGGCCGGCGGCAGAAAGATATGCGACGACAATCGATCTACCCTGTTGTGGCGTATGAACGATGGGCGAGTGAAAAACAGCATCCTGGTGGACGATGTCCGCGAGGGCTTCGGAGGACGAGCCAGCGTCAACGACTGCTCGCCAGCGCTTCAATCCTAGTTCTGCCGACATGTCGCCTCTCCGAAAGTTTCCACCTGCGCTGCGACCCAGTGATCGGCATACTGCGTCGTCTCCGGCGCGTCGAGAAGTTGGTTCGGTTCCAGAAACTGGTAGATGTCGTCGATCGTGTCGGATCGGGCTGCATTCAAGCGTTCGGATACATGGCACGGTTCGATCTGCCATGGGTTATCGAGACCCATCGCAAGAACCATTTCACGTAGCGAATGCAAGGTGTGGCGTTGGAACCGGGCAACCCGTTCGGCCTTGTCGCCGACCACGAGGCCGCGTTGCCTGGTCGAATCCTGTGTTGCAATGCCGGTCGGACAAGTATCGGCATGGCATTTCATGGATTGCACGCAGCCGAGCGCGAACATGAAAGCCCGGCCTGCATTGCACCAATCTGCACCAAGACCGAAGTTCATGGCCATGCCGGCGCCGGAGTGAACCATGCCGGCAGCGGCGATCTTTACCTCACCACGCAGTCCTGTCCCGATGAGGGCGTTGCGCACAAGAATGAGCCCTTCGCGAAGGGGCATTCCGACGCGGTTTGAAAACTCGACGGGAGCGGCGCCCGTGCCACCTTCGGCTCCGTCAACGACGATGTAGTCGAGGCGGATGCCGGTCTCGCGCATAGCTTTCATCAATGCGAAAACTTCGTGCGGCTTACCGACGCAAAGCTTGATCCCCACAGGTTTGCCACCGGAGAGCTCGCGAAGTTTTGCTGCCCATTCAAGCAGGCCTACCGGGGTAGAAAAGGTTGAATGGGCCGGGGGACTGATACAATCCTGTCCTAGAGAAACCCCACGAGCTTCGGCGATTTCTTCGGTGACTTTTGCGCCTGGAAGAACGCCTCCATGGCCAGGCTTGGCACCTTGGCTCAGCTTGATCTCTACCATTTTTACCTGATCGATCTGAGCATTCTCAGCGAACTTGCCAGGATCGAAATTGCCATCTTCGTCGCGGCAACCGAAGTAGCCGCTGCCGATTTCCCATACCAGATCGCCTCCATGCGAACGGTGGTAGCGGGAAAGGCCCCCTTCGCCGGTGTCGTGGTAGAAGCCTCCAGCTGCCGCACCCTTGTTCAATGCCATTATTGCATTGGCAGACAGCGAGCCGAAGCTCATCGCCGAAATATTGAGCAGTGAGGCGGGATAGGGTTTCGAGCACTGAGTGCTGGCGACTTTGACTCGCCATTCGAGCTCGACCTTTTCGTTTGGCACGATCGAATGGGCGAGCCATTCATATTCGTCAGAATAAACATCCAGTTCCGTGCCGAATGGGTGCGAGTCGAGCTGCCCTTTTGCCCGGGCATATATCAGGGCCCGTTGGTCGTGGTTGAAGGGACGACCTTCGAGATCGCCTTCCACGAAGTATGCGCGCGTATATGGGCGTAGGTCTTCTAGGATCCAGCGTACACGCGCCAGAAGCGGATAATTCCGCCACAACGTATGCTCCCGTTGGAAGAAATCGTATACCGCCACCCCGAAGACGGGGAGGGTGAAGACCAAGGCCCAGCGCAACCCTTCGACCATAGCACAAAGGATGGTGAGCAAGAGGACGACCACAGTCGGGCCGAAGCGCATGAAGAGTTCCGACGACTCACGCGTTTTGGCGCGGTTCTGCATTAACCTAGATGCTCGGCGAAGAATTCGGCGGTACGCTTGTCGGCCAGCTGTGCGGCGTCTTCATCCCGCCGGTCGCCGAACTCAGTTGCGAACCCGTGGTCGAGGCCTTCGTAATCATGCAGCGTTACTTTTGGATGATCGTCCAACCCATCGTGCATGGCTTTTTGTGTCTCCTTGTCCACAAAGCCATCTTCGGTCGGGATGTGCAGCATGAGGGGGTGAGCGATCGCGTGCTTTTCTCTCAATAGCTCGTCGATACCCACACCGTAATAGCCGACAGTCGCATTGCTATCGGTGCGGGCTGCCGCCATGTAGGCCAAGCGACCACCCAGGCAGTAGCCAACCGCACCGACTTTTCTCACGCCTTCTTTTTCGCGAATGAAGGCGATGGTCGCTTCGATGTCGCGAACCCCTTGGTCCTGATCGAACTTGCCCATCAAGTCGAGCGCGCGCTGGAACTCCGGTTCGACATCGGGGTCGAGCTCGATCCCGCGTTCCAGACGCCAGAAGAGATCCGGAGCAATGGCGAGATAACCGTCTTCGGCGAGTTTGTCGCACTTGCGCCTAATGCCGGCATTGACCCCGAAGATTTCCTGGATGACCACAATTGCCGCGCGGGGGGCTTTTGCGGGTCTCGCGACGTAAGCCGTGAACTCGTCATTTGCTGAAAGCGTGTTAATCTGGACGGTCTCGGTCATGAAGTAGTTCTCCCATACGCGCTCGAAATGGCCTGGCGCTTGCGATAAGGCGGATACTGACCCAGATAGGTCATTCATCGCCTTAACGGAGGAACCGGCATGAAGGTCCATATCGAAATCGACTGCACCCCTGAAGAGGCGCGAAGTTTTATGGGTTTGCCCGATGTAGGACAGGCGAATGCCGTGTACGTGGACATGATTTCCAAAGCGATGCAGGGAGTTTCGAGTACAGACCAGCTGCAGGAATATGCCCGGCAACTCGCGCCGATGGGCCAGGCGGGCTTCAAGTTGTTTCAGAACTTCATGGAAGGGGCAAGCGCAGGTCGGACCCGACCGAGTGGGGATACTCCTTCGAAAGAAGACTGACGGTTTTTCGCGATGACGGATACGATCTTCGCTTTGTCGAGCGGTGCGCCGCCGGCTGCCATAGCGGTGATCCGCATCAGCGGTCCGGCCGCGAGATCGGCGTTGAAGACTTTGACGGGAAACCCCCCACCTGAACGCAAGCCTTCCCTTCGGACTCTGCGAGATAGCAACGGCGAAGTACTCGATCAAAGTTTGGTTATTTGGTTCTGCGGCCCGCATACCGCTACCGGTGAGGACCTTGTCGAGTTGCACTGTCATGGAGGGCGTGCAGTCGTCCTGGCGGTGACTGAGGCTCTCGGCAGGATGAAAGGGTTGCGCGAGGCACTTCCGGGCGAGTTTACCCGACGCGCTTTTTCGATGGGGCGTATCGATCTGGCAGAGGCGCAGGGTTTGGCCGATCTGCTTTCAGCTGAAACCGAATGGCAACGGCGCCAAGCACTTTTTTCGGCGAATGGCAGCTTGTCACGCCGTATCGAAGAATGGCGGAGTATTGTTCTGCAACTCGGGGCCGCAATCGAAGCGGTTCTGGACTTTGGCGACGAAGACGACGTCGCGGACTTGCCTCCCGGGTTCACGCGCGATGTTGAAAACCTAGCCAACGAAATGGTTGCGATCACTGCTCGTCCCTCGGTTGACCGATTGAGAGCGGGAGTACGAGTTGTCTTGGCTGGACCTCCGAACTCCGGAAAATCATCGCTTTTCAATTACCTAGTTGACGAAGGCGTGGCAATTGTCTCGGAGGAGGCGGGCACCACGCGGGACGTTATCGAAAGACCTGTCGCACTGGGTGGCGTCCCTTACGTGTTGGTCGACACGGCCGGGATACGAGAAAATCATTCCGGAAGCATCGAGGCGATCGGTATTGAGAAGGCGCGGGCCCAGATAGGCGATGCTGATATTTTGCTCTGGCTGGGCGACGAATCCGATGCTCCAACAGGTTCGATTGTCGTCCAATCAAAGGCAGATCTTGGTTCTACCAAGCCTACAGGAGCACATCACATTGTTTCATCTGTAACGGGGCAGGGCGTTGAAGGCCTCGTTTCCCAGCTTGAGGCCGATGCCCGGGAGATTCTCCCACTACCGGATCAAATCGCGTTCTCCCGCGCGCAGAAGAGAATGGTAAGTGAGGCCACTGATGCGCTCTTCCGCGCCGCAAAGGCGGGTCACCTTCTGGTCGTTGGCGAGGAACTTCGCAGAGCGCGTGTGAGCTTCGATATGCTTTTGGGACGTAATTCCACTGAGCAGATGCTTGACGCTCTCTTCGGGCGGTTCTGTATTGGGAAATAGATGTTTCACGTGGAACAACTTCGTTTTTGACGTGAGTCTTCGTGCCGCCTAGGGAATGTCCATGACCCGATATGATGTCATTGTGATCGGCGGTGGACACGCCGGTGTCGAAGCTGCTTCCGCGTCAGCGAGGATGGGGGCCCGTACCGCACTCATCAGTTTTGATCTGGAGAAGATTGGCGCGATGAGTTGCAACCCCGCCATTGGGGGGCTTGGAAAGGGACACCTCGTCCGCGAAATCGATGCGCTCGACGGAATTCTGGCGCGCGCGACCGACGAGGCTGCGATCCACTATCGCATGCTCAATCGTTCGAAAGGGAGTGCTGTTTGGGGCCCCCGTGCTCAAGCCGACAGACGACTATTTCGCCGCGCGGTGCAGAGGCTCATCAGCGAGCAGGATCGGTTATTCCTGATAGAAGGTGAGGTTGCTGCCCTAACCTTCGAGAACGAGAGGGTGGCGGGCGTGGAACTCGCCGATGGTGAGCGGGTGCAGGCACGGTCTGTGGTCCTTTGCACTGGAACCTTTCTTGGCGGGCGCCTGTATCGTGGGGGTGAAGTTCACGAGGGCGGACGTGTAGGGGAGAACGCGGCGACAAGGCTCGCTGGCCAGCTTCGGGGCGCAGATCTTCCAATAGGGCGGCTGAAGACTGGTACGCCTCCGAGGCTCGATGGTAGGACGATCGACTGGGCTACGCTGGAAAGACAGCCTTCGGATGGTGAGGGCTGGACAATGTCGTCGCTAACCACGCTTCGCCAGAACCCTGAAGTCTTCTGCGGCGTAACGCGGACAAACAAGCGGAGCCATGACATTATTCGTCGCGACCTGGATCGCTCGCCGCTTTTCTCAGGGGCGATAGGCGCTTCCGGGCCACGCTACTGCCCTTCGATCGAAGACAAAATCCACCGCTTCGGCGATCGTGAGGGCCACCAGGTGTTTCTCGAACCAGAGGGCCTGTCAACGCACCTGGTCTACCCGAATGGAATCTCTACTTCGCTCCCAGTGGAGACACAGCTCGAAATGCTCCGATCCATGGCAGGTCTTGAGAATGTGCGAATGGAGGTTCCAGGTTATGCAGTTGAGTACGACCATATAGATCCGCGGGCATTGAATTCTTCGCTCGAGGTGATCGCGGTACCCGGCCTTTACTGCGCTGGGCAGATCAATGGCACGACAGGTTATGAAGAGGCTGCAGCCCAAGGACTGGTCGCGGGGATGCAGGCGGCATCCGCGACGTTGGAGCTGGAGGCCGCCCGTCTGGATCGTACCAATTCCTATATCGCTGTGATGATCGATGATCTTACGCTCCAGGGCATATCGGAGCCTTATCGAATGCTCACAGCGCGCGCGGAGTATCGCCTGCGGCTACGCGCCAACAATGCTGACACACGATTGACCCCGACCGGTATTGCTGTCGGGCTGGTAGGTTCAGAGCGGCGGGAATGGTTTTCTCGACGAGAAGACGAACGCAATTTACTGGACGATGCGTTTGAGAGAACGTTGCACTCGAAGGACCTGGCCGAAGCTGGCGCAGCAGTGAAACGAGACGAGGGATCAAAGACGGTTCGGGATTGGCTGTCGACCGGAAACGTTGGTCTCGGCGACCTGATGTCGTGGTTACCCGAACTTGATCCGAACTCGGAAGTGGCGAACGAGCTTTGCGAGGATGCGGTTTACGCGCCCTATCTCGCGCGTCAGGATTCTGAAATTGCCGATCTCAGGAAGAGCGAGGGCGTCCGATTGCCAGCCGGCTTCAGATATGCGAATGTACCTGGACTTTCAAACGAGATGGTCGAACGACTTAGCGCTGCCAAACCCGAGAACATGGCCGCTGCTATGCGTGTTCCGGGGATTACGCCAGCAGCTCTCGCTGCGGTTCTCGTCCAGGCTCGTAGGCTCGCTTCGCAGCCAGTTGAGGCATGATTTCGAACGAGCAGGAGGCCAAGGCGTATGTCGCCAGCTTTTGCGACGAGGCTTCGCTGGATCGCCTCAAGTTTTTGGAAGATGCGTTGAAAGAAGAAAACGAGCGGCAGAACTTGGTTGCTCGTAGCTCGCTCGGATCCATCTGGCGAAGACACATCGCAGACTCCGTGCAACTTCTGGACCACACGGAAGATTGTGCTGGACCTTGGTTCGACCTCGGTAGCGGAGCCGGCTTCCCAGGTATTGTGATAGCAATCTGTCGTCCCGACCTGCAGGTTCACCTCGTCGAATCCCGCCGGCGCCGTATCGAATGGCTTGAGCAGATCGTTTGCGATTTGCAGCTTCCCAATTGCTCGATTGAAGGTTCGCGGCTGGAACTCGTTCCTAGTTTGGAAGCCAATGTCATATCCGCTCGGGCTTTCGCACCGTTGTCGCGACTTCTGGAACTGTCCGCGCGATTTTCCACAGCCCGGACGCGCTGGGTCTTGCCGAAGGGTCGTTCTGCGGCGCAGGAACTAAGTCAACTGCCGAGCGCGCAGAATATGTTTCACGTGGAACAATCCCGCACCGATGCCGATGCGGGGATAATTGTCGGTACAGGGCGCTGGAGGGCCTAAGATGATCATCATCGCAGTGGCGAACCAAAAGGGGGGGGTGGGCAAAACCACGACCGCTATCAATATGGCTACTGCGATGGCGGCGACAGGTTGGAAGACGTTGCTTATCGATCTCGATCCGCAGGGCAACGCATCCACTGGACTCGGTATCGCTAATGACGCGCGCGAGATGTCCAGTTACGATCTCTTGGTCGATCAAGCCGAGTTGAGCGCCTGTACGCTTCCTACTGACATCCCGGGATTGGACATTGTGCCAGCAACGCAGGATCTGTCCGGAGCAGAGGTCGAGTTGGTCGCCATCAAAGATCGGACGAATCGCCTCGCCGCTTGTCTCGCCAACCGGCCTGAAAATAGTTTCAGTCATTACGATATTTGCTTTATCGATTGCCCGCCATCGTTGAGTCTCCTTACTCTCAACGCATTGTGTGCGGCAGACACTCTCTTGGTCCCGCTGCAATGCGAATTTTTCGCCCTCGAAGGGCTCAGCCAGCTTCTCCAGACAGTCGAGCGCGTCCAGGAGCGCTTCAATCCCGATCTGGGTATTGTTGGCATTGCACTAACCATGTTCGATCGGCGAAACCGGTTGACTGACCAAGTCGCGGACGACGTTCGGGATTGTCTGGGTGCACTCGTCTTCGAAAACGTCATTCCCCGAAATGTTCGTCTTTCAGAGGCCCCAAGTCATGGAATGCCCGCATTGATTTACGATCATAATTGCACGGGAAGCCGGGCTTACATTGGTTTGGCTCGGGAACTGATCGAACGACTGCCTGACAGGAGGAAAGCAGCATGAGCGATACGGCTGACAAACAGAACACATCTGGATCGCTTGATCGCAAGAGGAAGCTTGGGCGGGGTTTGGGGGCCCTGATGGGGGAAACCCTGCGCGAAGAGCCTTTAGGGCGGAGCGATCGTGGCACCGGCGACGAAAATTTGTCTGACGGTCCGACAAAAGCGAACGACAAAGGTGGGCTGCGCCTGATACCGGTCACCGATATCGAACCACTTCCGGGGCAACCCCGAACCA
The DNA here is from genome assembly GCA_947331495.1 of Erythrobacteraceae bacterium Alg239-R51. Taxonomy (GTDB): domain Bacteria; phylum Pseudomonadota; class Alphaproteobacteria; order Sphingomonadales; family Sphingomonadaceae; genus Qipengyuania. The sequence goes on from CAMZOI010000001.1 coordinate 131,638, forward strand.
GTTTCGATGATGAGGCTCTGGATGCCCTCGCTTCTTCGATCGCCGCCCGGGGCGTAATTCAGCCCATCATTGTCCGTCCCATAGCCGGGGGGCGCTATCAGCTCGTCGCAGGCGAACGTCGCTGGCGCGCAGCGCAACGCGCCAGACTGCATGAGATTCCGGCAATTGTCCGTGATCTCGATCAGCGTGAGGTTATGGCGATAGCACTGATCGAGAACCTTCAGCGCGAGGATCTCAACCCTGTCGAGGAGGCCCGCGCCTATCAGAGCCTCGCTGACAATGAAGACATGACTCAGGCTGAAATTGCAAAATTGGTCGACAAATCGCGCAGCCATGTCGCCAATTTCCAGCGACTCCTCCAGCTCCCCGACGAAGTTCTTGCCTTTGTTGCTGACGGGTCCTTATCAATGGGCCATGCCCGAGCCCTTATTGGACGCGAAAATGCCTCGGAGCTTGCGCGCGACGCGGTGGCCTCCAAAATGTCTGTACGCGATATTGAAAAACTGTCCGCACAGGATCGATTGCGCAAGAAATCTTCAAAGACCAAATCTGGGCAAAGTCAGGAAGACAATGCCGATATCGCTGCGGTACAAGGGCATCTGGAGGAATTTCTCGGCCTCCCTGTATATATTAAAACAGATGCCACCCCAAATACCGGCACAGTTACAATACGTTACCGGACGCTCGACCAGCTCGATCTCGTTTGCCAGCGACTCACGGGCGGGGAAATCTGATGTGCATTCGGGTCGTACGCTCGCGGTGCGCGGAAGGGCTTTGTTTACCATATTAGTCTAAATGGCATCGCTGACTGTCTCGCGATGACCCATTCCAGCTTCTATCCTGCCATCGCCCTCGCGGCACTGTGCCTACTTGGCGAGTCGGCCTTTGCCCAGGCTGCGGGCGAAACCGACGCTATGTCTCTCGATGCCGCGATGAATGATGGTTGCAGCGTTGCCGCCCAGCCGCTTCATTTCGGGTTGCTCTTCGGTACGTCAGGTGTTTCGCGTTCGACTTCGACGATTAGCTTGGCATGTGCGGCAGATGTCGAATTCAATGTCTCACTTGATTACGGGCTGAACGCGAACGGCATCAATCGGCGGATGCGCAACGATCGGACCGGTGACCATCTACGCTATCGCGTATACTCCGACCCAGGGTATCGGATTATCTGGAGTACGAAGCGCAAGGAGCGCGTAGGCGGATCTTCAGGTTCGACCGGCCGTGTAGACTTTGTCGTCTACGGAGAGATTCCGAGTTACGACGCCAGTGTGCGCGGCGGAACTTATTCGGACACGATAACCGTGGTCATTGATTTCTGAGCCAAGTTGGTACTCGCTCGTTTTTTCTGACCGGCAACCGCCCGTTAACCATCCTCGGCAGCTTCGGCCCTTACTTTCTGGCTCGCAGGGCCGCCGAAGCCGTCGGGCAGCCTGTCACGGCTTAACCGTTTCTATACCCGCGATACGTAGAAATACGAATCACCCGCTTGGAACAGGGTTTAGGAGATCAATTCAATGCGTAAGATTCTCATGGCCGCCGCTGGCGCCGGTACGGTCCTGGCTGCTCCGGCATATGCCAATACCGCCGATCTTGATGTCAGTGCTACCGTCGAAGACTCGTGCACCGTCGCGAACAGCACAATGAACTTTGGCACGTTGAGCGTAATCAGCGGCACGAACCACGATGCTACCGCATCAGTCAGCCTTACATGCACCATCGGTGCGGATTACACGATGAGCCTCGACGATGGCTCGAATGCCGGTGCGGGAACGCAGCGTTACCTCAACTACAATGACGGCACGACTGACCATCAGATCCCATATGATCTGTACAGCGATACTACCCGGTCCACCGCTTGGGCCGCTTCGGGGGTAAACCCCGCCGGAACAGCCACGGGCTCGGCCGAAACCGTCACAGTTTATGGCCGCATCCCTTCGACCGCCGCCAATGTGATCGCCGGCAGCTACACCGACACCGTCACCGTTTCCATCAGCTTCTGATCGAACAGGACACAGAATTCGAATTCGAAGGGGTCGCTTGTGAAATCCGCTCTACTAACATCTTTCGTGGCTTTGCCGCTATTGGCAACGGGCGTTCCCGTAGTCGCGCAACAAAACGGCGCAGCGGACGATGGGCCGGTGGTATCGCGGGTAACTCTGGCACCTCTTCGGATCGAACTCGATGGCGCGCAGCAATACGACACGATGCGCGTGCTCAATCCTTCCCTGCGTCCCGTTGGCGTTCAGGTCCGCGCGTTCGGCTGGAGCCAGCAAAACGGTGAGGACGTCTACGAACCGACCAACGAAGTTATGGTCTCGCCGGCCATCATAGTGATCGAACCGGGCGACACACAGATTTTCCGCGTCATGCGTCGACCGATGCCATCGGTGGGCGAGCGTCGCTACCGTATTGCTGTCGACCAGCTCCCCGATCCGGAGTTGGAAAAAGGTGGGCAGGCGATGACGCGAATACGGTTTACCATACCGATGTTTGTCGATCGGGCACAGGCGATGCCGGCAAACCTTGGATGGTCGATCGAGGGCAACAGCCTGCGCGTCGCCAACTCCGGTCAGCAAACGGTCCGCATGGTGAATTTGGCCCTAACAGACGCTGATGGAACGGAAATTCCTGTAGAGGGGGTCAGCTTACACTATGTTCACGGAGGGTCTTGGGCGGACTGGGCTCTTCCCGAGGGCTGTCCTGTCTCGCCTGTGCGCGTGAACGCCAGCGTGGACGGCGAACCCGTCGATGCTCAGGTTGCCGTCAACTGCAGCTAAAACTACGTTCGCAGCCTCTCTGGTTGCGGCATCGCTCGTCTTCGCGCCCACCAAAGGGGCCGCGCAGTCGAGCGATCCGTTCGCCATTTCCAAAGACCTGACGCTTGAAGCCGCCCGTAAGGCCGACCGGGAGGGGCCCGGTCTCAGTCTGGCAATGATCGATGGCCGCGAGCTTTCACGGATGGTCGATCTTCGATGGTATGGCCAAGATCTCGCGATAGACGCCGCCAGTGCGCAGATGGCGGGAATCCCGCTTCCAGAAGGTAAAACCGGATTTGTAAAGCTTGCAGATCTCGCGATTGCTTCCTGGCACTTCGATCGCCTCACACAGCGCCTTACGGTAAAGCTTTATCGTAAATCGGACGGCCCGAACGACATCAATGTTGCGCGGCGCAACTATGAAGGGGGAGAGCGTTCGCCGCTCCTTGCGGGCCTTGTCGACTACTCGATCAATGGCGCGGTGGCGGATGGCAAGGCCCAGACGCTTGCTCTGGTTTCGCCCAGGCTTTCTTACGGAAATTTTTCGGTTGGCGGAGCCTTCTCCATAGCACCAAACTCGGGGAGCGACCGGGGTACGGTGGTCAGGCTGGATACCACTGCCGTACTGGGGATACCGTCGCGCGGGCTGGTCGTCCGAGCGGGAGACATCGTGACGGCCGGCGCGGATGGCCAGAGGGCCTTGCGGGTCGGTGGTCTTCAGATCGGATCCGATTTCGGTTTGCGCCCCGATCTGATCATCAGCCCGTTACCGGAGTTCGCGGGTTCGGTTGCGGTGCCGACCAGCGTTGACCTGCTCATCAACGATCAACGCCTCATGCGATCCGAGGTCGAAGCGGGAGACTTTCGCGTTCACAATATTCCGCTTCCTCCCGGCCGTGGGGAGGTGGCCGTAGTTCTGCGCAATGAATTGGGTCAAGAAACAATTCAGTCGGCGAGACTCTATGTTTCACGCGATATGCTTGCCAAGGGCTTGTGGGAGGGGGCCGCGAATATTGGATGGCTTCGACGACGGTTTGGCGAGGTCAGCAACGACTACCGTGACACTGTAGGGACGTTTTTCGTGCGGAGAGGACTCTCGAGGTTGCTCTCCGCAGGCGTTTCGGGCGAGGCCGGTCTGGGAGTATGGAACATCGGTGCCGAAGCGCAGGCGACGGTTGCAAACCTGGCCATGGCTTTCGCTGAAGTACGGTATAGCAATACCTTGTCGCAGTCGGGAATGTTGTTTCGCGGAGGCGTCGAATCCAATGGGTTCGGTGTTTCAGGTCGGCTAGAGGCCGTTGTTCCGACCGCCGGATACAATGATGTCGCCAGTCAGACCGACGATGAGCCGGTCGCACGGCAATACATAGCGTCAATCGACTTCGATCTTGGCAGCGCATCGCGTCTGCAGCTTTCGGCTGCACGCAAGGAGCGCGTAGGCGAAGCCAGGGATCTATACCGGAACTCTCGCGTCGACTTTGCTCGCGCGACGTTGAGGCATGAACTACGCAAGGGCGTTTCGGTGACGGCGGATGTGTCATACCGCAAGTCCGAGCGGAATGTGGTTATTGCACGAGCAGGAATTTCCCTCCGTTTCGGTGGGCGAAACAGCTTGCTGGCCTCCGTTCGGCATGATGGCCAGCAAACCTCGGGCGACCTTAGCTTTTTCCGTCCCGAGCTGGATCCAGGCGATCTAGGTTATGCGGTTAACGCATCACTATCGGATCAAACGAGGGCGGCGGGTGCAGTGTCATACCGCTCCAACTTCGCACGCTTTCAGGGCGAAGCGGAATACACTGGTGGCCATGTTGCATTTCGCGGAAGCGCTCAAGGTACGATAATTATTACCGATCGTCAGTTTTTCGCACGCAACCAGACATCAGGTTCCTACGCGCTAGTACGCGCCGGCGCGATCGAGGGGGTTGCGATTACACATGAGAACAGATTTGCAGGCAGGACCGGTAAAAAGGGCCGTTTGCTGGTGGCGAATGTTCCATCGCTCGTACCGATGCAGTTCGATATTGATCCAGACTTGCTTCCTCCCGACGCCGTAGCCCGCCAAACCTATAAAAGAGTGATCATCTCGCGAGGGGCCGTGGCGCTGGTGGATATGGATGTCGAAGCTCACCGCTCCCAACTGGTCCAGGTCAAAGATCGCTCTGGTCGGCCCCTACCGGTCGGTACTCGTCTCGTCGCACAGCCTTCGGCTCGCGAATACACGGTGGCATTCGACGGGATCTTCGATTTCAACGCACTGTCCGACGATGATTACCTCGTCATCGCTGGCGAGTCGGATCCGGCATGCCGGATCAAGCTGTTAGATCGCATGGATCCGGACAGTTTTGAAATGCCTGAACTGACGCTTGATTGTGCGCGCTCCAGCTTAGCGAGTGCCAGCGAGGACCGCTTTCACTCAACCGGCGTTCCATCGCTATAGATTGCACGCTGAGGAACGAGGACAGTAACCGGCACAAGCATATATTGCTCTGAGTTGCGCTTAGGGTACTGGAAAACACCTTCACGGGCGCGTGCGACATAATCGTCGAGATAGCTTTGGCACTGATAGTATGACCCGGACAAGACCTCGGTGCGATCACCTGCTGCAACCGTCGCGGTTGCCGCTCCCGCTCCCGTCTCGAGCACAGTGCCCACCGTTCGATTGGACGGACGATCAATGCGACTGGGAACGGCGCGACCGCCCGCTGGTCCCATCAGCGAAGCGATTACTTTTCCGCGGTTAATTTCATCATGGGTGTCCAGGCGAGCCCGGCATTCCTCCAGCCACGTCGCGCGGTCAAACGAAATGATTTGCGATCCGGGCGGAAGGGAGGCGGCTCCTGAACTTTCTGAAACCACATACGGGTAGTTTGTGTACCCATCCGGCACCATTCCGGTACTCACCTGATCACCACGATACAGTACATCCGCAGAGTTTCCAGGGACCGTATAGTAAGAGCCATCTGCGCCTGGATAGGCGTAGATGACCGACTCTTTCGACGGAGGCGTCAGCGTGGTTCCGGGCAGACCAGGGCCGAGAATTCCATGTCGGTCAGCCAAGGTCTGCGTCTGGTCTTGTCCGACCGCGCGTTCCGGAGCCGGAACAATTACTTGAGGTCCTGTCGACAATTCAAGTTGATTTGGGACGATTCGCTCCAGCTCAGTGGCCGATTGAGCAGGGAGTGGGCCAAGAACTACCGGTTGTCCCTGTCTGGCCGGGATGACCCGGACCGCCCCACGCTCGACCTCGTCTTCGGAGACGGGCTGGGTTACGACATCGTCATCCAGCCCTGGCGTCGGCTGGACGTATTCGTATTCGCCAATCTCGTAATCTATGTCCTGGGCGTTCGCCCCTCCGGCGAGGGCACATGAGGCTAGCAAGAGAAGCAGTCTGGTCGTCATAGATCGCACTCCGACAATGAACCCCACGTGATATGACACGTCGTGGACTTCAGCTCCTGAATACCACTTTGCCCGTCTTCTGCAAAATGAACGAACTACAGATGTGCCGCAGCGGTACGGTATCGATCAGATCCGGGGTCCGATCAGTTCGGCGAGGCTTTCAATCCCAGAAGCATCATCCTGGTCGAAACGAGCCTCTTTCGGGCTGTCCAGATCGATTACGGCGACCGCCTGCCCACTACGCAGGATCGGTACCACCAGCTCGGACTTGGTATCGCCATCGCAGGCGATATGACCATCGAATGCGTTGACGTCCCTGACAAGCTGGGTCTTCAAATCGCGGACTGCCGCACCGCAAACACCATAACCAACCGGAATGCGAATACAGGCGGGTCGGCCGATGAACGGGCCCAGCACCAGTTCACCATCGATCATGCGGTAGAACCCGGCCCAGTTCAGGGCGGGAAGAAAATCCCACAGCAAGGCTGCAATATTCGCCATGTTCGCGACGCCATCGGACTCGCCCTCGGTCAATGCGTGTGCGGCATCTCGAAGTTGGCGGTAAGCCTCGGGCTTGGGGCAATCGGGCGCGGGTCTGAAATCGAACATGAGCCGCGATGTAGGGACCTCGCTGGATGTCGCAAGAGCCATTGCCCCGCATGCCGCCCTCGCTTATCGCAATTGACCATGAGCATTCTCAAGAAGCTGGGCATCGCGCTCGTCGTCCTTTTGCTGATAGTCCTGGTGGCTGGATATTTTCTGACCCGGGGTGATATCGCCGATATACCGATACGCGACGTGGTCGGCACGGACCCTAAACTTGAAGAGCCAGATGCGGAAACGATTCCGACGGTGGCGATCGCCGAACCCGTCGGCTGGGGGGCAAGCGAGGTACCGGACGTCGCCTCGGGCCTCGCGGTCAATCGCTTCGCCGAAGGGCTGGACCATCCACGAACGCTGCAGACGTTGCCCAACGGCGACGTTCTGGTGTCTCTCACCCGTTCGCCCACCAGTGGCGAGAGTGGCGGCATCACCGCTTGGATCGCGGATCTGTTGATGACGCGTGCCGGAGCGACCGGGGACTCAGCGAATGAGGTCGTCTTGCTGCGCGACGCCGATGGCGATGGTCGGGCAGAGGTAAAGCAGGTCCTGCTCGACAACCTCGATTCGCCTTCCGGGCTCGCTTGGACCGACGGCACGCTCTACGTTGCAAATCATGACGAGGTCCTGGCCTTTCCTTACGCATTGGGGGCCGACCGTGTTTCGGGTGAACCGCGCAAGATTACCGATCTCGCTGCCGGAGGAGGTCACTGGATGCGCAATCTTGCACTGCATCCGGATGGTGATCGGCTCTATGTCGCGGTTGGTTCCGACACCAATATTGCCGACAAGGGTTTGGAAGCCGAGGAAGGACGAGCGCTCATCTGGGAAATCGACCTGGAGACTGGACGCCGCCGGGTTTTTGCCAGCGGACTGCGCAATCCGAACGGTCTCGATTTCAGCCCCTGGTCTGGTGAGCTATGGACCACGGTGAATGAACGCGACATGCTGGGTTCCGACCTGGTGCCCGACTACCTGACCAATGTACCGGTCGGCGCTCAATACGGGTGGCCTTGGGTCTATTGGGGCCAGAACTACGATCGCCGGGTGAAGTACCCGATTCCACAGTATATAAATTACGTGCGTACGCCCGAATATTCTCTGGGCCCCCACGTGGCGGCGCTAGGGTTCGTGTTCAGCGAAGAGGGGGCCACGATGGGCGAGAGGTTTTCCGGCGGCGCGTTCGTCGCCCGCCACGGCTCCTGGAACCGCAAGCCTCCCTCAGGGTACGACGTCGTGTATGTGGAATTCGACGAGCGCGGCAATCCGACAGGCAAGCCCATCGAGGTGCTTGGGGGGTTCCTGACAGGCGAAGGCACGACGCGCGGACGCCCGACCTGGGTTGAATGGGCGGGCGACGGCTCTCTGCTGGTAAGCGACGATACAGCGGGGATCATCTGGCGTGTAACCGCGCCCTATGCCAGCGGTCAGTCGGCGATCGAACGGGTGACCGGTGAGCGGCTACCCGTCAGGCGCGAATTGCGCGGACAGGAAGCCGTTTTTGGCGAGGATGATTACGCGCGATCCGTAACCGCCGAGTAGGTCATCCGACAAGCTCGTCGACTGTCAACGCATAAAGCTGCTCGGCACCCGCCGTCGCGGATGCCTTCAACCCTCGCGCCTCCGGAACGATTCGCTCGAGAAAGAAACGCACCGTAGCTCGCTTGGCAGAAGCTTGCTGTCCACGAGCGTCTCCGCGCTCCACTGCACGCAGCTGGCGTACGAGCTGCCAGCCCGCAGTGGCCACGGCCAGCATCGTGCAGAAAGGTACCGAACCTGCCAGTCTATCGTCGAGGCTCGCTTCCTCACGCATCCATTTCGCCGCACCGGCGCAATCGCCTGCCAGAGCAAACAGAGCCGGTTCCGTAGCACATTCGCGTGCAATTTCTTCAGTCAGGCCGATTAGCGCCTGACCATCGTCCATGCCGAGTTTGCGGGTCACCAGGTCAGCTGCCTGGATGCCGTTGGTTCCCTCGTATATCGGCGCAATACGAGAATCGCGCCAGTGCTGTGCGGCTCCGGTTTCTTCGACAAATCCCATCCCACCATGGACCTGAACACCCAAGCTGGCGATTTCGATGCCGACATCGGTACCCCAGGCCTTGATCAGCGGAGTCAGCACTTCGGCACGCACCTTGGCCTCCGTATCCCCAAGGGTGCCGCGGTCGACCTGTCCGGCGGTATAATACAGTAGCGCCCGCGCGCCTTCTGTCAGGGCTTTCATCCGCAGGATCATTCGCCGAACGTCGGGATGTTCGAGAATTGCCACCGGAGCACGATCAGGCGAGCCGGCACGGGCCGACTGGATCCGTTCCCGGGCATAGTCCTGGGCCTGCTGAGTCGCACGCTCGCCGATCTGCACGCCTTGGTTACCCACGTTGATGCGGGCATTGTTCATCATGGTGAACATGGCTGCCAGCCCCCGATGTTCTGCGCCGACCAGCTCGCCGATGCAGTCGTCGTTATCGCCGTAGCTCATGACACAGGTCGGCGACGCATTGATGCCGAGCTTGTGTTCGATACTTACGCAGCGAAGATCGTTACTTCCCCCGAGCGACCCATCATCTCTCACGTGATATTTAGGGACCACGAACAGCGAGATGCCGCGGCTCCCTTCCGGGGCGTCCGGCAAACGGGCAAGGACAAGGTGAATGATATTGTTCGCCAGGCCGTGCTCACCCCAGGTTATGTAGATCTTTTGACCCTTGATGCGATATTTCCCGGCATGATCGCCGTCGCTAATCGGCGTGGCCGTCGTGCGCAGCGCCCCGACATCGGATCCGGCCTGAGGTTCGGTCAGATTCATCGTCCCCGACCACTCGCCACTGACCAGTTTGGGCAGATATTTTTCTTGCAGTTCCTTGGAGCCATGATGCTCAAGCGATTCGATCGCACCTACACTGAGCATGGGAAGGAGATTGAACGCCATGTTGGCCGTGCCGAGATTTTCGAGAACGTTGCAGGCCAGCGTGAACGGCAAACCCTGTCCGCCGTATTCGACAGGACCGCTAATGGCGTTCCAACCCTGTTCGACATAGTGACGATACGCCTGTTCGAACCCATCGGGCAACGAGACGACCCCGTTGGCCAACCGCGCGCCTTCCAGGTCGCCGATCCGGTTCAGGGGCGCCCATTCGCCCTCCGCGAATTCACCAATGCCGCCGACAATGGCTTCTACCATGTCGGCTTCTGCCGCGGCGAATTGTTCGGACCGAGCCAGTTCTTCGATGCCCGCGTTTACGCGGATGGCGAGAAGCTGATCCTGGGTGGCGGCGGTGTATGTCACGTCACTTCCTCTTGGCTTTGATCACACGCAGATATAGCGCGCAGGCATGCGCGGCAAATACGTTACGGAAACGCTTCAACCTGACAAAGGTGGCATTGCGCGTGCGGCGCAAATCCTGAGCGCCGGCGGGCTGGTCGCAGTGCCGACCGAAACCGTCTACGGATTAGCCGCTCGGGCCGATAGCGATAAGGCGGTGGCGCGCATCTACCAGGCCAAGGGGCGCCCCACTTTCAATCCGCTCATCGTACATGTTGGTACGTTGCAGCACGCCCGATCGTTCGGTGAATTCGTCCCGGAAGCTGAAAGGCTCGCCGAGCTCTATTGGCCAGGACCTCTGACTCTCGTCTTGCAAAGTCTTTCGGAAACTCGGCTCGCAAGCGCTGTAACAGCCGGGCTCGACACGGTCGCCATTCGCATTCCAGCCCATCAGGTCATGCGCGCCCTGCTATCGAATGTCGATTTCCCGCTCGCAGCACCTTCGGCGAACCGCAGCGGCTTCATCAGTCCCACGACGGCGGCACATGTCCTTACATCGCTGGATGGGCGGATTGACGCCGTGATCGATGCCGGTGCCTGCGCAGCGGGACTGGAATCGACGATCGTGGCGGTGCGTGACAACGGCAGGACCGATGTCCTTCGACCAGGTCCCATCGAACTTGGTGCCGCCACGACCAATTCCACGATCGAGGCGCCTGGCCAGCTTGCCAGCCACTACTCGCCGGGAAAGCCGATAAGGTTGGAAGCGACCGCGATTGCAAAAGATGAATTCTGTATCGGCTTTGGCAGTTCTCTCGGCGACTGCAACTTGTCTTCTGCCGGAGACATGAAAGAAGCGGCGTCACGCCTCTATGGATGCCTTCACGATGCTGCGCGGTCAGACAAGCCACGGATCGCAGTTGTACCGATACCCGAAGAGGGCATCGGCATGGCAATAAACGACCGTTTGAGGCGCGCAGCCACTCCGCCAGGCTAATCGTCCTGTTCCACTGGAATGGTCGGGATGATCTGCTGCATCTGGGCGTATATATTGCGTGCCTTGTCGCAGGCGCGATCATTGCCGTCCTCGCAGCGATCAAGTTGACGAGCATAATCGCGCTCAAGCTCCGCGAGGCGTGCCTCCCGTCGGCGGATTTCCCGACCGCGCTTTTCATCGGCTTCGGACTGGCTCGTCGTCGCGAGATCGACGCCCTTGCTAACCACTCGCACCGGCGCTGTGACAACATCGAACGCAGTCTTGGCAAGGCACCCCGACAGAAGAACGCTTGAGGGGATGAGCACAATCAGAGCAAGGCGGCGCATACGAGATCCTTTCGACGCGACGACATAACCTGCCCAGGTGAAATGGTCGATTAACTCAATTTCCCGGATCGCTTTGCTGGTCTTCATCGGCACGTTGCTTGCGGACAGCATCTTCGTCGGCGCGCGGGCTACGGCAATTGAGCGTTCCGGATCCCATCGAGTTTACCGTACAGCTCGCCCGGCCGTTGACTGTGACGGTTCCAGATCCCATGATGCTAGCATCGACCCGGCCGTCTGAAGCGAATTCTGCATCGCCCGATCCGGCGACCGAAACATCTGCTTCGCCAACTTGCAATGCTGCCAGCTCTGCCGTTCCCGATCCCGCTATCGTCAATTCGAGCGCCTCGGTCTGTCCTGCGGCATGGAGATCACCTGATCCCGCAATAGTCACCTCGAACGATTGCGCATTCACCTGCATCACCTTGGCTGTTCCCGAGCCGGCGATCGTCGCTTCGGAGGCACCGGTCAGACCGTAGGTCTCCATATCGCCGGATCCGGCAACCACGATGGCTGTCAGGATTGGAACGGTTACGTGAACCGTAGCGGTTCCGGTGTTTCGCCAGTTTCCATTTTCGCGGCTGATCGCCAGCGCGTCGTCCTCCAATGAAAAGCGCAACAAGTCCGCGGCGCGCTCGTCTCCGGAAACCTCGATGTCGAACTTCGATCCTTCGCGAACGACCACATGATCTGGTCCTGCCAGCGCGATTTCGGTTGGTGCGGCCCCCGCCATGTCGAGTTCGGCCAATGGTACGCCGTCTCCTTCACCGAACGCGATGTTCATGTTGTTGCAACCAGTGACAAGGGCGACACCGACAAAACCGATCAGCGGCAAGGTCCGCTTGAATAGCGCGTGGAGTGTCATGGGTCATTCCTTTCACGATACATTCTGTATTGTTGGTATAATACACTGCATGGGTTGCTGCAAGAAATGAAAAAAGGGGTCGCTTCGGTGTGAAGCGACCCCTGTCGGTCTGGTGCGGTGCCCGTGTATCAGGCGTCTTCGGTATTCTCGTAATATTGCGGTGCATGCTCGCGCAACACGTTCAGGATCTTCTCGAGCGCGGTTGGCTCGTCGGTCTTTTCCATTGCCGCAAGCTCGCGGGCGAGCCGGCTCGAAGCGGCTTCGAAAATCTGTCGTTCCGAATAGCTTTGCTCGGGTTGGTCATCGGGCCGGAACAAGTCCCGGGTAACCTCCGCGATCAGCACGATCTCGCCCGAATTGATCTTGGCCTCGTATTCCTGGGCCCGGCGCGACCACATGGTCCGTTTGACCTTCGGTTTGCCCTTCAGTGTTTCCATCGCTTCCTTGAGCGTCTTGTCGCTCGACAGTTTGCGCATGCCGATCGACTCGACCTTGTTCACAGGAACTCGCAACGTCATGCGTTCTTTTTCGAATCTCAAGACGTAGAGCTCGAGCTGCATACCTGCGATTTCCTCGCTCTGTAGCTCGATCACACGGCCAACACCGTGTTTGGGGTAAACAACGTAATCGCCAACGTCGAAGGCATCTGCCTTGCTAGCCATGGAACATCCTTTCATCAGGAAAGACCGTTATTCCGCAACGCCATATCCAACCGGCCGCATCTCAGAAAAGAATGCGGCTGCAATCAAAGCTCGATGCTGCGAAAGGTGCCTAACCCTTTAAATTGCCACATCTGTCCGGGTGCAAACCGGTACAGTTGTTGCATTATATAGCATGAACATCGAAAAATTGCGAGTCGCAACTTGTCCGGCCCGAGGCTAGCGGCTTTCGCGCTCCGCTGGTGCGTTGAGTTCGGCCCCCACCAGCAGCGCGTATGCTGTCAGATATAACCACGTGAGCAAAACAACGACTGCACCAAGCGATCCATATGTGGCGTTGTAGCTTCCAAAATTTGCAACATAAATTCCGAAAGCGGCGGTCAGCAACACAGATGCGCCAGCAAAAAAGAGGGCTCCGGGCAATTGAAAACGCGGCGCGGGAGGATCGCGATCGGGCGCGAAGCGGTACAACGCCCAGCCGCCAAGAACTGCGCCACCGAAAATGACCAGATAACTTGCGATCTTGGCCGCGAGACCGGAGAGCAGACCAGTAATCGAGATGGCCCCGACCACCAGGCCCAGCCCCAGGATACCTCCTAAGGTAATCAACAGCGCGATGACATTCTTTTGCAGGAAGCTGCGACGGTCTTCGAGGTCATAGGCGATGTCGAGCGCCTTTACGATTGCTCCGGCTCCCTTTCGTGCTCCGAACAGTGCGATCGCCAGAGCAACTAGCAAGCCGAGACCCTTGACCCCGCTCGCGGTCTGCGTCGCGGATTCAAGCTGTTCGGTTATCAGGTCGGCCGCGGACTGGGGAAGGGTGCCGGCGAGGGATTGGGCGTGTCTGGCCACCGTTTGTGGATCGACGACGAGACCGTAGGTCAGGACCACTGCGCCGATCAGCGGTACGATTGCAAGAAACGCATAATAGGCAACGCCCGCTGCGACGATGTCCGCATTATCCTTGCCAGCTTGCGTCCAGGCGCTTTTCAGCGCGGCGAACCAATTGTCGTTATGTCTGGCCGGAATGTCTTTCCGATCGGCATGCGCCGGAACTTGGTCGTTCAAATCAGTCCCCTTCGCCGGGCTCGGGCGAGAAGTACTTATCGAACTTGTCTTCCTCGTCCTTGTGTTCATCGGCGTCGGCAGGCGGTTCCTTGCTTTGCGTGATGTTGGGCCACTCGGCAGAGAATTTCGTGTTCAGCTCCAGCCATTTCTCGAGATTGTCCTCGGTATCGGGCAGGATAGCCTCGGCCGGGCATTCAGGTTCGCAAACGCCGCAATCGATGCATTCGCTGGGATTGATCACCAGCATGTTGTCGCCCTCGTAGAAGCAATCGACCGGGCAGACCTCGACGCAGTCGGTATATTTGCACTTGATGCAGGCGTCGGTGACAACATAAGTCATGAGCGGCGTAGTCCTTGGCGAGATGGTTGGCTTTTGGCGCTGCTAGGGCGGATTATCCATTCGGGTCAAGCTCGCGATAGCATGCCTGCGCCTCGCGGGGAGGCCCGCGACGTTCGGGAATTGCCACAACTTCGATCAGGCGCACGGACTTGCCTAGCGGCAAGGTCAGGACATCACCCGCACGTACATCGCGTGCACAACGAGATATCCGCTCTCCGTTCAGCCGGAGATGTCCCGTTTCAACCAACGCCTGCGCCGCGCTCCGCGTTCGCACGAAGCGCAGTTGGCACAGCAGCCGGTCTATCCTCATCTTGCGACCAGATCAGCGAACCAGGTCGGCAAGTGCAGCAAACGCATTGCCCTGTCGCGGTTCGCTCTGCTCTGTCCGCTGATGCTGCTTGCGGCGCGCGGGACGCCATTCCCACAGGTCGGGGCGCGGCGGGCCAAATGCGCCTTCGGCCAGTGGCCGAGCCTTGTGTACGCGAAATCCGGCATCGCCAAGCAAGCGCATGATACTGATTTCCTGGAGGCCGATCGATATTGGCAGCGCATAGTCCAGGACGAACTTGCGCTTGCGATCCTTGGCTTGCACCTTGGACCGCGTTTCGTGCGCGGCCTTCAGGATTTTCTCCACGAGGTCTATACGAACTGCCTGGCTTCCCGCGCGTCGATATCCGGCGGGTAGCTTCTTCGAGGTTGGAATGACCGGCAGCATTGCCTCTTGCAATGGTCTGCGATCCACTCCGAGCCTGTAAAGCAACTGGCGCGGCGCGGGCTTGAGCAGGCCAGGCGCGAAGATGTCGAGCGCCCCGAAGGTAACGCCGATCCGCCGTAGGAACGGGCGCATCTCCTTGGGGACATGTTCGATTCCGGCGTTTTCGCGGCTGACATAGCCATGTCCGGCAATGAGGTTGAGCAACAAGGCGCGCGCCTGAGATCCGGTCTCTGTTTCGTTCGCAGCGTCTTGCAATTTCGCCAATGGCTCAAGCACCTCGAGTTGCTTCGAAAGCCAGTCTTCGAGCGCCGCCATGAGTTGGCCCTTCGGAATTTCGGGTAGGGCGGCTACTTCGCGGGATGGGTGCAGTACCGGCTTTATCGTGCGCTCGCGCTGTTCCAATTGCGCAAGCTCTTGCCCTTGCCAGCGGATTACCCCGCGCGACAGTTCGATGTCGCTCATGTTCGACGCAGACACCTTCTGCGCTCTTTCTCCAAGAAGGCGCGGAAGTGCCTTTTCCGCAGCAGCCAGCAACATCCGGCGATCCTCGTGCCGCGCGGAAGGATCGACGACGAAGCGGAGCCCCTCGACATGCCCCAGTTGCTCACCTTCCATCGTTACCACACCATCCTCGGCCAGTTCGATTGGAAGCGCGCTTGCATTTTCGCCCAGTGATTTCATCAGGATTGTCGTCCTCCGATTGACGAACCGCTCGGTCAGGCGCGCGTGAAGCGCATCTGACAATTTTGCTTCGACTGCTCGGGCGCGCGCCGCCATTTCATCTCTGGCGAGTACCCAGTCGGGACGCTGGCAGATATAGGCCCAACTGCGAATCGCGGCTATCCGCCCTTGAAGAGTATCGATATCGCCGGTCATGATGTCGAGTTCCGATATGCGGGCCGCGACATAGTCTGCGCCCAGATACCCTCCGGACAGGTCCTGCCAGAGCCGGGCCACGAAGCGTGCGTGCACGTCCGGGCCGCGTTGTCGGAAATCCGGTAGTGAGCAAGCTTCCCAGAAACGGCGCACCTGTCCAGCACCGCGGACGGTCTGCGCAATCGGATCTTCGGCGAGGCGTTTCAAAGTGCCAAGATCGATGGCTTCGGGCGCGAGGCGAAGCGCGGGGTCGAGAGGCGGTGATTCGAGATCGGCAATGAGGGTTCCGATAGTATCGAAGCGGGGTTCCGCCTCGCGCCAGTATAGGTTCGTCAGCGGCGCGAAGCGATGTTCCTCGATCGCGTAGATTTCTTCGTCCGTAAATTCAGGCGCCGGACCGGACTTCGTACCTCCGGCCATCGAGCCGAAGGTGCCGTCGGTCTGGTGGCGGCCGGCGCGACCGGCGATCTGGGCCATTTCTGCAGGTAAGAGTCGGCGCATGCGCACGCCGTCAAACTTGGTGAGACCGGCAAAGGCGACGTGGTTCACATCGAGGTTGAGGCCCATGCCGATTGCGTCGGTAGCCACGATATAGTCGACTTCGCGATTCTGAAAGAGTTCGACCTGTCGGTTGCGGGTTTCCGGACTGAGCGCCCCCATGACCACTGCTGCGCCGCCCCGGAACCGGCGTAGCATTTCCGCCACTGCGTAAACCGCTTCGGAACTGAACGCGACGATCGCACTACGTGGCGGCAGGCGTGATAGCTTGCGCGGTCCAATATGGGTCAGCGTTGAAAAACGCGGGCGATCCGAGATTTCCGCTTTCGGCTCCAATTGCCTCACAAGCGGTTCGAGCGTTGCCGCGCCCAGCAGCATCGTTTCTTCGCGACCGCGGGCATTGAGCAGTCGATCGGTAAAGATGTGTCCGCGCTCGCGGTCAGCGGCCAACTGCGCCTCGTCCAGAGCCACGAACGACCGGCCACCCCCGTCACGGGGCATGGCTTCTACGGTGCAGCACAGATAGCGTGCATTCGCAGGCTCGATACGCTCTTCGCCGGTAATCAGCGCGACCTGGCTGTCCCCTTTGATAGCCCGAACCCGGTCGTAAACTTCGCGTGCAAGCAGGCGCAGCGGGAAACCCATTGCCCCGCTGGAATGGCCGCACATGCGCTCGATCGCCAGATGCGTCTTGCCGGTATTGGTGGGTCCGAGAACCGCCTTGATCGCAGTATCTTGCACGGCTCCCTACGTGGCAGCGCGAGACCCCGCCCGCAACCGCCGAACCGCGAGAAGACTCGATTCATCGTAGATCGGACTCGCATCGTCGCGAGTTAAGCCGGTCTTTACTTTGTTTCGGCAGGAAATAGGGGCACAGGTCCGTCGAGGGCCGGGCCGCATCCATCTACGCAGGAGCGGCCGCGCAAGGAGGGTTTGGCGTGTACCAGTCCCGCGGGGATAACGACGCCGGAAGTGGCGAGCCGATGACGGGTGGCCTTGGCCAGCCGGCGGCGGCCCTTGCCCGCGATCAGATCGTGGAGCCCCCCCCTTCCGGCAAACAGCTTTCCCGCAAATCGATGCGGGAGAGCTTGGCTGCGCATTTCGGATCGCTCGACATCGCGCCCGACCTTGGCGAGGCGATTGGCAGTGGGCGCTGGTTCCGGGGGCTTGGGACGTTCGTGGGCCTGACAGCCGCTGCCTTGTCCTTCTGGCCAAGCCTGGAGCCACTCGAGGCCGCAGCGTCGACGGATATCGATGCGGCTCAGCGCGATGAATATCGGAGCCAGATGATCATGCCCCTGGCGCTGGGTGGCGATAGCGGTCGCAGGATGGGCGCGACCGCCCTGGTGGAACCGCTTGCAGAAGCGCCTGAGCGCCCCAGCCTCGAAATGGTTGCGACTTTGGCGAAAGGGGACAGTTTCGAACGGATGCTACGTCGCGTCGGGGTCGGCGCGAGTGAAGCGCGCTTGCTCGAGACCATGGTAGGCGAAGCAGTTCCGCTCACAGAACTCGAGCCCGGCACACCGTTCGACATCGTGCTTGGCCGCAGGCCGGCTCCGGGTCAGCCCCGCACGATCGAGTCTCTTGATTTTCGTGCGCGTTTCGATCTCGAATTAACCGTTTCGCGCATGGAAGCGGGCGGCGATCTTTCGCTTACAAGAAGGCCGATCCGCGTGGACGATACGCCGTTGCGCATTCGCGGCTCGGTCGGCGACAGTCTGTATCGTTCGGCGCGGGCTGCCGGAGCGCCCGCCAGTGCGGTTCAGGCCTATCTCAGGGCTCTAGGCCAACAAGTCGATTTGGACCGAGACATCCGTTCGGACGATACGTTCGACATGATCGTCGCGCATCGTCGCGCGGCGACCGGCGAAAGACAGGCCGGTCGGCTGCTTTATGCCGGCATAGAGCGGGGCGAGAAGCCGCGACTCCAGCTGATGCGATGGGGCAAGGAAGGAAAGTTCTACGAAGCCAGCGGGGTAGGAGAGGAAAGTGGCGGGTTGATGGCGCCGGTCCCGGGGCGGACGACCTCGCGCTATGGCATGCGCCGCCACCCAATCCTCGGCTACAGACGGATGCATTCGGGGCTTGATTTCAAGGCTTCGCACGGCACGCCGATTGTCGCGGTGGCCGACGGACGGGTGACCGGTGCGGGCCGGATGGGCGGTTGTGGCAATGCCGTGCGCCTGCGTCACGGAGGTGATCTCGACACGCGCTATTGCCATATGAGCCGCATCGCCGTGGACCGCGGACAGAATGTCCGGCGCGGACAAGTGATCGGCTATGTCGGCTCGACCGGCCTGTCGACCGGCCCGCACCTGCACTACGAGATGTATCGCAGCGGCCGCGCGATCGACCCGGCGGACGTGAAATACACGAGCCGGGCGCAACTTGCGGGCCCCGAACTGGCGCGGTTCAAGGAAATGCTGGCGAAACTCAAGACGGTCGAGGCGGGGGCGGCATTGTCCGATCTAGCGCCCACGGCTCAGGAACAGCAGAAGCGGCTTCCCCAGCGAGAGATCGACAGGCTCGATCGCCCCGACCGCTCGTAAGATTGCACGAAGACCGCCATTGCGGCACAGCATTCGCCATGAGCAATGCTTCCTTTCCCAATACCCGCCTGCGCAGAACCCGCGCGCATCGATGGAGCCGTCGGATGCACCGCGAAACGGTGCTGACACCGGCAGACCTGATCTGGCCGCTGTTCATTACCGAGGGCAAGGGTGTCGAGGAGCCGGTCGCCAGTCTGCCGGGCGTATCGCGGTGGTCCGTCGACGGCGCCGCAAAACGTGCGAAAGAAGCGCTCGATCTGGGCATTCCATGCGTCGCATTGTTCCCGAACACACCGGCCGGCAAGCGCAGCGACGACGGGGCCGAGGCACTCGATCCCGACAACCTGATGTGCCGTGCGATCAAGGCCATCCGCGATGCCTGCGGAAGCGATATCGGCATCCTCACCGACGTCGCGCTCGATCCCTATACCAGTCATGGGCAGGACGGGCTGCTCGACGATGACGGCTATGTCGTCAACGACGATACGGTCGCGGTACTGGTCGACCAAGCAGTCAACCAGGCCGATGCCGGCGCCGATATAATCGCGCCGTCGGACATGATGGACGGACGGGTGCGCGCGATCCGCATGGCGCTGGAAATGAACGGGCACCCGAACGTGCAGATCATGGCCTATGCGGCGAAATTCGCCTCGGCGTTTTACGGGCCGTTTCGTGACGCCGTGGGGTCCGGGGGGCTGCTGAAAGGCGACAAGAAGAGCTATCAGATGGACCCGGCCAATGGCGATGAAGCACTGCGCGAGATCGCGATGGACATCGCCGAAGGCGCGGACAGCGTGATGATCAAGCCGGGCCTCGCCTATCTCGATATCATCTGGCGCGCGAAGGAGCGTTTCGGCGTGCCGGTCTTCGCCTATCAGGTCAGCGGCGAATACGCGCTGATCGAGGCGGGCGCGGCGGCCGGCGTGGGTGATCGCGAGGCGTTGCTGATGGAGAAATTGATTGCCTTCAAGCGAGCGGGTTGCAGCGGAATCCTGACCTATCATGCACCCGTGGCGGCACGGCTGCTGAATGGCTGAATTCCGGCACGAAACGGCGCGGCTGATCCTGCGGGACTGGCGGGTTGACGATGCAGGCGACTTTCACCGCCTGCATCGCGATCCGGAAGTGATGGCAACCTTGGGCAAGGTCCAGGAGCTGGACTACACCGTCGATCTGATAGCGGACCTGCAGAACCGCTCGCGCCGGAACGGCGGATTCACCTATTGGGCCATCGAGCGAAAAACGGACTCGCGCGTAATTGGCTTCTGCGGGCTCGATCGCGGGCATGAGGGCACGATTTTCGGCGAGCTGGAAATTGGCTGGCGCTTGGCGCGCGATTGCTGGGGCAAAGGCTATGCCAGCGAAGCGGCGCTGGCTTGCCTTGACTGGGCCATCAACCATCTGTCCGATAGACGCGTGGTGGCCGTCACGTCGCGGATCAACACGCGCAGCCGCAGATTGATGGAGCGGTTAGGAATGACGCACCGCCCCGAACTCGACTATGAATACGAAGGAATAGAGGTCGGCGATCCGCTTCGCCCGCATGTCGCCTACGCAAAGGAACTTCAATGACTGCCACTTCGACCCCGAGCCGCCCCGGCGTCACCATCATCCCGATCCACGGGCATACGCCCAAAATCCACGACAGCGCCTTCGTCGCGCCGGGCTGCACGATCATCGGCAATATCGAGATCGGCGCGGACAGTTCGGTGTGGTACAATTGCGTGCTGCGCGCCGATGTCAGCCGGATCGTGATCGGCGAGCGGACCAATATCCAGGATGGCAGCGTATGCCATTGCGATCCCGAACGGCCCGGCGACCCCGACGGATCGCCGCTCATCATCGGAGACGACGTGCTGATCGGGCACATGGCCATGGTCCACGGCTGTACGATCGAGGATCGCGGCTTCGTGGGCCTGGGGGCCATCGCGATGAACAAGGCGGTGATCGGCAGCGATGCGATGCTGGCGGCGGGTGCCATGCTGACCGAGGGCAAGGTGATCGGCGCCCGCGAATTGTGGGGCGGGCGACCGGCGAAAAAGATGCGCGATCTCGACGATGCCGCGATAGCCGGCATGCGGATGGGCGTGGCGCACTATGCCGAGAATGCGAAAAGCCACGCCGAAGCGGTCAAGGCATCGCACTGAACCGGCCGCACGCGCTCCATGTTTGTCCCTTGCCGATGCAGGCCAGCGGACAAGTCGCGCAGCGCAACTAGTCGCGGATCAGCGCACGCAGCGCCTCGATCCTGTCCGCCTCGTGCGGGGGTTTGTCCCAGCGAATGCGGTGGATGCGCGGAAAGCGCATGGCAAGGCCTGACTTGTGCCGCTTGCTTTCGTGCACGCTGTCGAACGCCACTTCGAACACCAGCGTCTTTTCGGTCTCGCGCACCGGACCGAAGCGGTTGACGGTGTTCTGGCGAACGTGGCGGTCCAGCTTCTTCAACTCTGCGTCGGTGAAGCCCGAATAGGCCTTGCCCACGGGTAGCAGGTCCGCGCCCATATCGGGATCGCCGTCCCAGCAGCCGAAGGTATAGTCGGAAAAGAAGCTGGAGCGTTTGCCGCTGCCGCGCTGCGCGTACATCAGCACGCAATCGACCAGCAGCGGATCGCGCTTCCACTTGTACCAATATCCCACGCGCCGCCCGGCGATATAGGGGCTGTCCCGGCGCTTGAGCATAAGCCCTTCGATCGCATCGTCGCGGCTGCCTTCGCGAATTTCGGCCAGATGCTCGAAATCGCGCGCCTCGACGACCTTGCTGAGATCGAAATGGCTCTCGGGCAGGGCCTCGATCAGATCCTCGAGCCGGGCACGGCGCTCGGTCCACGTGGATTGGCGCAGGTCTTCGCCCTCGACGATCAGCACATCGTAGAGGCGTATGAACGCGGGAGCTTCGGCAAGCATTTTCCTGCTCACGGTTTTTCGGCCGAGCCGCTGCTGCAACGCGTTGAAGCTGGCTGCCCCGCCTTCCGCGCCGCCCTGGTGCACCCCGCGCACCAGCAACTCGCCATCCAGCACGGCATTCATCGGAAGAGCGTCGAGCAGTTCGGGAAAGGTGGCCGAGATATCGTCGCCCGAACGCGAGTACACCCGCGTCTCGCCCCCGGCGCGGACAAGCTGGACGCGGATGCCGTCCCATTTCCACTCGGCGGCGTAATCGGCGAGATCGACCACGGTGTCTTCGAGCGGATGGGCCAGCATAAACGGCCGGAAGGCCGGAAGGTTTTCGATGTCGGGCGGGGGCTTGCCATGCGCGGCCCAGTCGAACAGTTCGCCATAGGGCGGGCTCAGGCCGTGCCAGTATTCCTCCACTTCCTCCACCGATACGGCGAAGGCCTGCGCGAAAGCGGTCTTTGCCAGGCGGGAGGACACCCCTATCCGCATCCCCCCGGTCGCCAGTTTGAGCAATGCGTATCGACCCGAGGCATCCAGGCGATCAAGCAGCCTGGGAAGTTCCGCGACGACGCTCTTGCGGTTCATGGCCGATAGCAGTTCCACGGTTTCGCTCACGCCGGGCGGGGAGGGCGCCTGGTCGGGAGCAGGCCATAAAAGGCTCGCAGTCTCGGCCGTGTCGCCCACGAAGTCGCGGCTCAAGGTCCATAGAACCGGATCGATCCGGTCCTTGAGCAGATTGCGGATTGTCGAACTCTTGACCGCGGGGAAGTCCAACCCGTCGGCCAGGGCACCCAGGGCCCAGCCGCGATCGGGATCGGGCACCGCATTCAGATATTCGGCGATCAGCCGCAATTTCTCGTTGCGGCTGCGCGTATAGACCAGCGCGTCGAGCAGGGCAGCAAACTCGTCCACCCCTCAGTCGTCCTCGTCCTCATAGCCGACCATCGCCAGGGCCCGGGCGCGGCGCTGGGTGAGTTGGCACCATCGCAAGAGCGCATCCTCGCGCCCGTGCGTAATCCAGTTCTCCTGCGCGCCCACCTCCTCGATCGTGCGCGTGAGTTCGCCCCAATCGGCATGATCGGAAATCACCAGCGGCAGTTCGACATTGCGTTGCCTTGCCCGCTGGCGCACCCGCATCCAGCCACTGGCCATCGCGGTGATCGGGTCCGGAAGCCGACGGCTCCAGCGGTCGTTCAGGGCCGAGGGCGGGCTGACGACCACGTGTCCGCGGATATCCTCCTTCTTGTAATCCATGACGAGCCGCAGCTCGCCCAGATCGACGCCGTGCTCTTCGTAGAGCCGGCACATCTTTTCCATCGCACCGTGCAGATAGATCGGCGCATGGTGCCCTGCGCGGCGCAGTTCAGCGATAACGCGTTGCGCCTTGCCCAGTGCGTAAGCGCCCACCAGCACGCATCGATCGGGGTGAGCGGCAAGCCGTTCAAGCAGCTTGGTCATCTCCTCCTCGATCGGGGGATGACAGAACACCGGCAGGCCGAACGTCGCCTCGGTGATGAAAATGTCGCAGGGCGTGACTTCGAAAGGCGGGCAGGTCGGATCGGCCCGGCGCTTGTAGTCGCCCGTCACGATCACGCGTTCGCCCGCATGCTCGAGCAGGATCTGGGCGCTGCCAAGGACGTGCCCGGCGGGAATGTACGTCGCATCGACCTCGCCCGGCAGACGGACCGTTTCGCCATATTCGACTGCGCGCGTGGCGCCGCCGCCGGGACCTTCGCCGGTCATGTAGCGCAGTTTCATGATCGCCAGCGTTTCGGGCGTGGCCACGGTCCTGCCGTGTCCGCCGCGCGCATGGTCGGCATGGCCATGGGTGACCAGGGCCGAAGCGACGGGTCTGGACGGGTCGACCCAACTGTCGGCAGGCACGACGTGGATCCCGTGCGGTTCGGGCCGGATCCAGGAAAAGGGCGCTGCCATGCCCGATTCAAGCGAAGCGGGCGCGATCCGTTCCCGGGCTGCTCAGGTGCGGACCGGTTTGAAGCGATCGACCAGCTGCTTGAGGCCCGGTTTCTGCCCAGTGGCAAGCAGGCTGGCGCGGAACAGCCGGCCGAGGAAGATGACTTCCAGCGCGATGAAACCGGCCAGCAGAATGCCCGAGCCGACCATTTCCCACCATTCGATACCCATGCCTAGGCGCGAGAGCACCGCAAACGGGGTCCAGATCGGAACCCAGGTCAGAACCTGGACCAGCAAGCCTTCCTGGCCGGCAATGATCACATTGATCAGCAAGGTAATGGGCAGCAGGATACCCAGCAGGATGGGCATGAGATAACCCTGCGCCTCGCTCATCGAATCGGCCAGCGCGCCGACCGCGACGAACAGGATCGAGATCGCGATATACCCCGCGACGAAGAAATAGATCATTGCGAGAATGGCACCCGGCGAGGTCAGCGGCTCCAGGGCAGGGCGGATCATGTCGGAAATCGCCCCTTGCGTGAAGAAAACCACCGCGGCCGCGCATCCGAGCCAGACCAGGATCATCGAGAAACCGACCGCCAGGGCGCCGAGGAGCTTGCCGTACATGAGCTCTTCGGGCCGAATGCAGGCAAGGAGGGATTCCAGCAGCTTGTTCGAACGCTCCTCCACCGAACCCTGGAGCATCCAGCTGCCCGACAGCATGAGCGCCATCATCAGGATGTAGGCGAGCGCGAGCGGGACGATCGAACGGATGAGCAAGGCTTCGCGTGCGCCGCCCCCGGGCGGGGGCGTGGTCACCGCGATCGCCGGGGCCGCGGACTGGATTGCGGCGGCGGATGCCGGGGCGATCCCCTGATCGGTCAGCAGGCGCTGCCGCAGGTCCACGGTCAGCACGTCCTGCAAGGTCGTCACGAAACCGGTGGACGGCTGTTCGTTCGACCACAGGCGGACGGTGGGATCCTGCGGATAGCCTGCGTCGACCAGAACCACGACATCGGCAGCCTCGCCGGCCGGGCTATCATCGTCCGCTTCCAGCATGGCATCGACCCGCGCCTGCAAGGCATCTCCGGTGGAAGCCGCAAGGTCGCTATCGGCGTTCGCGAAGCTGTAGAGCGGTGCGCCCGCTTCATAGGGCGGGGTGTCTTCCGAGCGGACTGCGTCGATAGCCTCGAGGGCAGACTCGAGACCGCCAGCCTGCCGGAATGCTGCGACATCGGCATCGGTGTACCAGCGATCGTACTGGGCCCAGATCGCTTCGGGATCCGCGCGCTCCAGATCGTGACGCCTCACGTAACGCGACAGGTCGCGCAGCACGAAGCGGTCCTCTTCCAGCGCAAAGCGTTGCTCGATCGCGGCGCTGGCGGAGCCCCCCGCGCGGTCGATCAGGACGACGTTGGTTGCTTCTTCTTCGTCCAGCGCGCTTGTCAGCAACGGTCCGATGGCCAGCGCGAGCGGAATGAGCAGCAAGGTCAGCCAGAAGCTCTTCATGGCCGCGACCTGGCGAAACTCGCGGCGGGCGATGAGCAGGATGTTGTTCACGAGCCTATCTCCTGATCGCTGCCGACCAGCTGGACGAACACTTCGTGCAGCGAAGGGCGCCGTTCCTCGAACCGGCGCAGCCTTATGCCTTGCGCCGTGCAGCTTTCGAGCACCTGTTCGGCCGAATAGCCTTGATCGAGCCGGATATCGTACTCGGCCCATCCGCCGTGCGCTTCGTTACGTACGGTAGCCGCTGAAATACCAGGGACGCCGGCGATCTCGGGGGTTGCCAGGGCCGATATGCGTCCGGGCAATTCGTCCCGAGCCTGCTCGAGCGTACCCTCGAACCGCTTGCGTCCCTTGCGCAACAGCAGGAGCCGGTCACACAGTCGCTCGGCATGCTGCATCACGTGCGTCGAGAACATGACCGCCGCCCCGCGCTGCGACGCGCGAAGGATTTCGTCCTCCAGCAAGCCCTGGTTGACCGGGTCGAGGCCCGAGAACGGTTCGTCCAGCATCAGCAATTGCGGCCGGTTCACCAGGGCGCAGGCCAGCTGTACCTTCTGCGCCATGCCCTTGGACATGTCGCCGATGTTGCTCTTGGCCCGATCGGCTAGATCGAAGCGTTCGAGCAATTCCATCCCGTGTTTCTTCGCGTCGATACCCGACATCAGCTTGAGCTTGCCGAAATAGACGATCGTCTCGATCGCGCTCATCTGGGCGTAAAGACCACGTTCCTCGGGCAGAAAGCCGATCGCTGCGGTATTGCGACGGTCGGGCGAACTGCCGAGCACGGTAATCGTACCGGAGGTCGGCCGGATGATATCGAGCACCATGCGCAAAGTGGTGGTCTTGCCGGCGCCATTCCCCCCGAGAAAGCCGAAGATTTCCCCTTCGCCCACCGCGAAATTCAGATCGTCGACCGCCAGCACGTCGCCGAACCGCTTCGTCAGATCCCGAACTTCAAGAACACTCATCCGGACGCCCCGCCCCAAGCCGAATTCAAGCCGGGCGACTAGCGCGTGCGGGGTCTTTGCTCAACCTGCCATTTCGGAAACGAAACAGGGAGCGACTTGCGCCGCTCCCCATTTGTCCGTGTCGATCCTGTCCGTGTCGGCGAGGCTGTCAGCTTTCCTTGTCGCCCCGACCTTCGCTGGCGTCGGCCTCAGGCTCGGCCGATCCTGTACCCTTGGCCGCCGACTTCCTCGCAGCCTTGGACTTGTTGGCCGACGGCTTGCGTTTCGCCTTGGGCGGGGCAGGGGTCAGTTCGAAGGCGGGTTTGCCATCCTTGACGCTGACGTGAACCTCGCCGCCATCGGCAAGCTTGCCGAACAGCAGTTCCTCGGCAAGCGGTTGCTTGATGCGATCCTGGATGAGCCGGCCCATCGGGCGCGCACCATACAGCCGGTCATAGCCCTTGTCCGCCAGCCAGGAACGCGCGTCCTTGTCGAACTGGATATCGACGTTCTGTTCGGAAAGCTGGAGCTCGAGCTGCAGGATGAACTTGTCGACCACGCGCGCGACGGTGTCCTTGCCAAGATAGCTGAACGGGACGATCGCATCGAGACGGTTGCGGAATTCCGGCGTGAACATGCGTTTGACCGCTTCCTCGCTGGCATCTTCCTTGCTCACATCGCCAAAACCGATTCCCTGGCTGGCCATGTCGGCGGCGCCGGCATTGGTGGTCATGATCAGGACGACATTGCGGAAATCGACCGTCTTGCCGTGATGATCGGTCAGCCGGCCATTATCCATCACCTGCAAAAGGATATTGAACAGGTCGGGATGCGCCTTCTCGATTTCGTCGAGCAGCAACACGCAATGCGGGTTCTGGTCGACCGCGTCGGTCAGCAGACCGCCCTGGTCGTAACCGACATAGCCCGGAGGCGCACCGATCAGGCGCGAAACGCTGTGGCGCTCCATGTATTCGGACATGTCGAAACGCTTCAGTTCGATGCCCATGATGCTGGCAAGCTGGCGTGCAACTTCGGTCTTCCCGACGCCGGTTGGACCGGAAAACAGGAAAGAACCGATCGGCTTGTCGGGATCACGCAAACCGGCGCGGCTCAGTTTCATCGCGGTCGACAGTTTCTTTACGGCCGCGTCCTGCCCGAAGACGACGTGCTTCAGATCGCGCTCGAGATTTTCGAGCGCTTTCTTGTCGTCCTTGGAAACGGATTTGGGCGGGATGCGCGCCATCGTCGCGATCACCTGTTCGATTTCCCTGGCGGTAATCTTCTTCTTGCGGCGGCTGGGCGGAACCAGCATCTGCATGGCGCCGACTTCGTCGATCACATCGATCGCCTTGTCGGGCAGTTTGCGATCGTTGATGTACCGTGCCGACAGCTCGACAGCGGTCTTCAGCGCATCGGCGGTGTAGGTCACCTTGTGATGATCCTGGAAAGCCGTCTTCAGGCCCTTGAGGATCTTGACCGTATCCTCGATCGTCGGCTCGTTGACGTCGATCTTCTGGAACCGGCGCAGCAATGCCCGATCCTTTTCGAAGTGATTGCGGAATTCTTTGTAGGTGGTCGACCCGATGCAGCGGATCGCCCCGCTGGAAAGCGCCGGTTTCAGGAGATTGGAAGCGTCCATTGCCCCGCCGCTGGTGGCACCTGCGCCGATTACGGTGTGAATCTCGTCGATGAACAGGATCGCATCGGGCATGCCTTCGAGTTCGTTCACGACCTGCTTCAGCCGTTCCTCGAAATCACCGCGATAGCGCGTTCCTGCAAGCAGGGCGCCCATGTCGAGCGAATAGATGACAGCGCCGGTCAGCACGTCGGGCACCTCGCCTTCGACGATCTTGCGCGCGAGCCCTTCCGCAATGGCGGTTTTCCCTACGCCCGGATCGCCGACATAGAGCGGGTTGTTCTTCGAGCGCCGGCACAGGATCTGTACCGTCCGGTCGACTTCCGGACCGCGCCCGATCAGCGGATCGACCTTGCCGTTTTCGGCCTTTTTGTTGAGGTTGACCGTGAACTGGTCAAGCGCGGTTTCCTTCTTGCCCTTGCCTTCGGGCTTCGTATCGCCCTCCGCCTGGCTTTCCTCTACGTTCTGCGGCGGGCTGGAGCCGATCTGCTTGCCGCCCTTGCCGATACCGTGGCTGATGAAGCTCACCGCATCCAGGCGGCTCATGTCCTGTTGTTGCAGAAAATAGACCGCGTAGCTGTCACGTTCGGAAAACAGCGCGACGAGCACGTTGGCGCCGGTGACGGTGTCCTTGCCGCTGGACTGTACATGCAGGATCGCGCGCTGGATAACCCGTTGAAACCCGGCGGTTGGTTGCGGGTCGGAGGAATCGTCGGATTTGAGCGACTGGTATTCCTGTTCGAGATACTGCTTCACCACGGCACCGAGTTCGTCGAGCTCGACACCGCAGGCGGTCATCACCTGCGCGGCATCCTCGTCATCGATGAGCGAGAGCAAAAGATGTTCGAGCGTTGCATATTCGTGCCGTCGCTCACCTGCGTCGGTGAGCGCGGCGTGGAGGGTCTTTTCGAGATTTGCTGCAAAGCTGGGCATTCAGATCGTCTTTCCTTGGGACTCGCGATGCGCGAGAGGGATGCAGCCTAGGCGGTGAAAGTTAGCCGAAGCTGTATGTGCGACCGATATGGTTGCGGAGGCAGGAAATTTCAGCCCCCCTTCCATCAGGTCAGTCCTTTCGCCCGAACAGTGCGTCGGCGGCATCGCGGCTGGCGGCCGCCTTGAGGCGGTGCTTTTCAACCCTGGCGATCTCTCTTTCGAGCAGCTGGATCCGCTCCTGCAATTCGTCTTGGGAATAAGGGCCGAGATCCTCCGTGGCGAGCTTGCTCGCAGCGTCGCCCCTGGGGCGCGGACGGTCGTCTTCATCCATCGCCCCCAGTCTTCTCTCCTCCACGGTTGCTGTCAACACGGCTGCGCGGTATTGCACCGCCGCGTGGCACCGACGCCACGGTTGCACAACGCGCAAACAGGGGGCGCCAGTGGCCGTAGAACTGCCCGAAACTATGACCGCCATGGGTTATGATGATCCCGGCGGGCCCGAGGTACTTCGTCCCGAGACGTTGCCCGTGCCGCAACCTGGTCCGAACCAAGTGCTTGTTCGCGTGGCCTATGCTGGGGTCAATCGCCCGGACGTGATCCAGCGCCAGGGGTTTTATCCGCCGCCGCCGGGCGCCTCGCCGATACCGGGGCTCGAAGTCGCGGGAACGGTGGTCGCGATCGGGAAAGGGACGGCACCCGAACTCCTCAACCGCCGCGTCTGCGCGCTGGTCAACGGCGGCGGTTATGCCGAATACTGTCTTGCCAATGCCGCACACTGCCTCCACGTGCCGGAGCGGATGTCGCTCGAAACCGCCGCAGCGATACCCGAAACCCTGTTTACGGTCTGGCACAACGTCTTCGAACGCGGCTGGGCCAGCGATGGCGATACCCTGCTCGTACATGGCGGAACCAGCGGGATCGGCACGATGGCGATCATGCTGGCCAAGGCCTTCGACATCAAGGTCGTCACGACCGCCGGTTCCGACGAGAAATGCGCCGAGGCACGCAAGGTCGGGGCGGACCTGGCAATCAATTACAAGCAGCAGGACTTTGTCGAAGAGGTGAAGTCTTTTACAGATGGGGCCGGCGTCAACGTGGTGCTCGACATGGTTTCGGGCGATTATGTCGCGCGGAATATCGAATGTCTGGCAGACGATGGCCGGCATGTGACGATTGCCGTGCTCGGGGGGCTGAAAGCAGAGATCAACATGGCCACGGTGATGCGCAAGCGCCTGTCGCTGACCGGTTCGACCCTGCGACCGCGGTCCGACGAATTCAAGGCGCTGCTCGCCGACGAAATTCACAATCACGCCTGGCCGCTGTTCGAAGACGGTACGATCGCACCGGTGATGGACAGGACTTTCTCCCTTGCCGAAGCGGGCGCCGCTCACGCGCACATGGAAGCGGGCGAGCATATCGGGAAGATCGTGCTGAAGGTGCTTGCGGACTGAATTCCGCCGCCTCCTGGTACCCTTCGCGCAACCCGCCGCAAGCTGCATGCCGCAAACCTGCCTGATAGGTATCGTCAGGAACGTGGCGTCGCGGCTCCCACTATTTCAGTGAAACGCCGAAGCGCGGACACGGTGGTCTGTCTTCGAAGAGAAACCGACGGAACAACAGAGATTCGCTTGCCGAAAGCGCTGCTCTTCACTACATCGGCGAGGCAACGGCCGCTCCGAAAGGGGCGGCCCTTCTATTTTCGGTTACGAGAAAAGGCACCTGAAATGGCCGACCAACCCAAACCGCTCATGCCACACGCGACCGCTACCTGGCTGATCGACAACACGTCGCTCAGCTTCGAACAGGTAGCCGAATTCTGCGGCCTGCATATTCTCGAAGTCCAGGCCATGGCCGACGATCTCGCGGGCAGCAAATACACCGGTCGCGACCCGGTGCATGCGGGCGAACTTACCCAGGCCGAGATCGAGAAGGGTCAGCAGGATACCGATTATCGGCTGGTCATGCAGCGTGCCCCGGTCGAGGTGACCCGCACCAAGGGTCCACGCTACACGCCCGTATCGAAGCGTCAGGACAAGCCCGACGGCATCGCCTGGCTGTTGCGCAACCATCCGGAAATCTCCGATGCTCAGATCGGCAAGCTGATCGGCACCACGCGCAACACCATTTCCGCGATCCGCGACCGCAGTCACTGGAATATCCAGAACATCCAGCCCAAGGATCCGGTGACGCTCGGCCTGTGTTCTCAGCGAGAGCTCGACGCGGTGGTGGCCAAGGCGGCCAAGAAGGCGGGCACCGACAGCGAAGCGGCACCGGTCGAGGTTTCCGGCGGAAACGATCGCGAGAAGCTGATCGAGGAATTGCGCGCGGAACGCGATGCGAATGCCAAGGCTGCTGCGGAAGCTGCGCAGGAAAACGAAGCGGAAGAATGGCTCCGCGCCAAGCGCGCTTCGGAAGAGGAAGGCGCAGGCAAGGCCTAGGATCTTTGCGATCCAGACCGGGGGGTGACGCGCAGACCTTGCGTCGCCCTTTTTGCTTGCCTTTGAAAACTGATCAGCCATGGAACTGACATGGCTGTCAATAAGCGTTTCCCTCTGCCGCCGGTTCACTATGGCCATGCCGCGCCGTGGAATTCGACCATCCGTCCGCAATTGTTGCACGCGATGTTCGAGCAGCAGGCTGCTTCGCGGCCCGATGCGCCACTGGTCGAATTTCTCGGACGAACATTTTCTTATCGCGAGCTGTTCGAAGAAGCCCGTCGCTTTGCCGCGGGTCTTTCATCTCGCGGTATCGAGCGCGGCGACCGTGTTGGCCTCTTCCTGCCCAATGTCCCGACCTATGTTGCCGCCTATTACGGGGCGATGATGGCGGGGGCCGTGGTGGTCAATTTCTCGCCGCTCTACACGGTCGAAGAACTGGCGCAGCAGGTGGAAGATTCCGGCACGAAATTGCTGGTAACGCTGGATTCCCCGATGCTGCTGCCGACCGCGCTGGCGGTCCTTAATCATTCGTCGCTGGAACGGCTCGCGGTCGCGCGGCTGAGCGATGTGCTGCCGCGCGTCAAATCGCTCGCCCTGCGAACGATTGGCCGCAAGCAAACCGCGAGAATTCCCAGAAGCGAAGCGGTGTCCCTGTACGCTGGCTGGCTATCGAAAACGCCGACCACCTTGCCCGCTCTCGAAGTGACGGATCTGGCCCTGCTGCAATATACCGGCGGGACGACCGGCACGCCTAAGGGGGCGATGCTGTCGCATGCGAACCTGTCGAGCAACGCGATCCAGGTCGACCTGATCGATCCCTTCGACCGCGCCGAGCGCGACGTCGTGCTGGGGGCGCTTCCACTGTTCCACGTGTTCGCCAACACCTGCGTGCTGAACCGGACGGTCGCGCGGGGCGGATGCATCGTCATGCTGCCGCGCTTCGAAGCCGGTCAGGTACTGAAGACCATATCCCGGACCGGGCCAACAGCTTTTCCCGGGGTGCCGACGATGTTCCAGGCATTGCTCGATCACGAGGATTTCGATCGCACCACCTGGTCGAGCCTGAAGATATGCATTTCTGGCGGCGCTCCGCTGCCTGCTCCGGTGCGCGAAAAGTTCGAGGATCGCACGGGCGTTCGCCTGGTCGAAGGATACGGGCTTACGGAAAGTTCGGGCGTTGTCTCGACCAATCCCTATGAAGGCACACGCAAGTCCGGCACCATCGGCCTGCCGCTCCCGGCAACGCAGGTAATGTTGCTCGACAAGGAGGATCCCACCTCTCTCGCGCCGGATGGCGAACCGGGGGAACTGGTTATCCGTGGCCCCCAGATCATGCAGGGTTACTGGAGCAGGCCCGACACGGACGCTGCAGCCTTTGCAGTCCATAATGGCGAGAACTGGCTCCGTACCGGCGATGTCGCGACCATCGATGACGATGGCTATCTGGTGATTGTGGATCGGATCAAGGACATGATCGCGGTCGGCGGCTTCAAGGTCTTCCCCAGCCAAGTCGAGGCGGTGATGCTCGAGAACGACGCGGTGAAGGAAGTCCTCGTTATCGGTCATCCTGACGCGTATCGAGGAGAGTGCCCGGTGGCGTACGCCGTTCTAAACGAAGAAACGACGATGACGGCTGCGCAATTGAAAGACTGGCTCAACGCCAGGGTCGGAAAGCATGAGCGGGTGGACGACGTCGTCCTGCGCTCCGACCTGCCCAAAACAATGATTGGCAAGCTGGACCGAAAAGCACTGCGGCCCGAAGTTCTGCCCGACTAGATACTGGAAGAGCCGATACGGTCTAGCCGAAGCGACCGCTTTCGTCCGAAGCGACGGGCTCAGTTCGCTACCGAAAGCTCGGGCTTGGCTGCCTGCTTGGGAGCAGCGGCGCTCGGTTTGGCATCGCGATGGGCAAAACGGCCCTCCACCTGAGCGCCCTGCTCGATCGTCAAGGCATCGTAGAACACGTCACCCTCGATCCTTGCGCTTTTTAGAATAACCAGTTCGCGCGCGGTGATCGATCCTTTGACCGTCCCGGCAAGCCGGGCGCTTTCAGCTTCGATGGCTCCGGTCACGGTGCTGGTTTCGCCTTGTACGAGCGACGAGCATGCAATGTCGCCTTCGACCGAACCGTCGACATGAAGATCGGCAGAGGCCTTGATATCCCCGCTTATCGAAAGATCCGAACCGAGAACGGAAAAGGTCGAGCTGTTCTTGGTAGTCATGGTGCGCCCTGAACTATTCGGCACTGGCGAGCTGGGGAGCTCGGCGGATTTCTTCGAGAACATTCGGAGCATTCTCCAGGAAAGTACGCGGGTTGACTGCGCGATTGTTGATACGGACTTCAAAATGCAGATGCGGGCCTGTCGAACGACCGGTATTGCCAATCGCACCGATCGTTGCGCCGGCTTCTATGCGCTGGCCGACTGCTGCATCGAACTTCGACATGTGAGCGTAGCGAGTCATCATGCCATTGCCGTGAGTGATCTCGACAGTCTTGCCGTAACCGCCTTTCCATCCGACAAAACTGACCCGGCCAGACGCTGCTGCGCGGATCGGCGACCCGATGCTGCCCCGGAAATCGAGCCCTTTGTGCATCGCGCCGGAGCCGTTGAACGGGTCACGACGATAGCCAAACCCCGAAGAAATCATGTCCTTGTGCGCCGGGGTGATCTGGGGAACGCCCTCCAAACCCTGTTCAAGTGCGGACATCCGGGCGATCGAAAGCCCGAGGCGCTCGAAACGCGGATCGATCGTTCCGTCAGTATCTGTGACCAGTCTTTCGAGCGGACCACCCATCGCCGTGCGATCGGCATTGCGAACCATGCTGTCGGGATTGAGACCGAGCTGCTTGAGAGCCGCGGCAGCGCGCTGGGCGCGCCAGTCGGCATATCGCGTCAGGCCCTCCACGAAGGCAAGCTGCCGTGCTTCGACCCGGGCGAGGGCGGCGGCTTCGGGGATCGTCATGCTGATCTTGTCGACGGTTTCTGCAGCTTCGAATGCCGAATCGCTGACCTTGCCGACGGTCTTAAGGTCGTCGGGTAGCGAACCGACCATGTCTTCGATGAATTCCTGCCGCTTTTCCAGATCACTGGCCACGGCATCGATATCGCCGCGATAGGCGTCCACCCGATCCTCGGCAGTGGCGACCTTGGCTTCACGGTCCAGCAGTAACAGACGATCGGCGGTCGCGCGATATTGCGTCCAGCCGGCAACGCTCATCGATACCGCCCAGACGGCGAAGATCGCCAGTACGATTGCCGCAGCGGCAATCTGTACCCTCGAGGAAATGGTGATAAAACGAACCTGGCCTTCCGATCGCATGAAAAATTCGCGATCAGGAAACCACGCCTTGATACGGCTTAGCCCGCCGCCGGCTTTGATCTGTTTATTCAAAACGACCCGTCCCTTGGTCTTTTATCCCGTGACCGACCGCTAACAAAGGTTTCTAAAGAAATCGAATCGGGGTTCCCGCCAATGCTACGAGTCGATGGAACAATGCGATGAACCGTTTCGCGAAAGGAAAATATTCGAACAAATCCGGGAACCAAACATTAAGCCGGTATTTACCATTGGTTCCTGTTTTGCAGCGCCGCCCTCTCCCTAACCGACTGTACGGTCGCGACAATTCGCAGCAGCTGACCGGTCGATGATGCGCAAAAATCGAATCGGCCTGTTGGGCGGCAGTTTCAATCCGGCGCATGGTGGACATCGCCATATCTCTCTACTTGCCCTTGCAGCGCTTGGGCTGGACGAGGTCTGGTGGCTCGTTTCTCCTGGAAATCCGCTCAAGCCGAAAGCGGGCATGGCGCCGCTTGAAGCTCGTTTCGCCAGTGCGATCACGCAGGCGCGCCGCGCGCCCATTCGCGTCACGGCGATCGAACGCGAACTGGGCACGCGATACACGGTCGATACCTTGCGCGCTTTGACCCGACGCTTTTCAAAGCAAAAATTTATCTGGTTGATGGGCTCGGACAATCTAGCTCAATTCCATCTCTGGAAGGATTGGCGAAGGATTGCGCATACGATGCCGATTGCGGTTATCGCCCGACCCGGCTATGAGGTGCGTGCCGTTGCAAGCCCCGCAGCGGCCTGGCTCAGGCGTTTTTCAGTGCCTCTTTCCAGTTTCGTGAACCGGGGCGAATGGAGCGCACCGGCCCTGGTGACATTGCGTTTTGATCCCGACCCCAGATCTGCCACGGCTATCCGCCGCGCCGATCCGGACTGGGCGTCACGCGTTTCCGGGCCGCCTCCGAGAGACCAACTGACTCATCGCTTGGTACGATCTGCCGAGGAAACAACCACGACGTGACGTGCGTTCTTCCTTGCATGGTTCTTACCTTAATATTCAGGAGTGAAGAAATCGCCTATGCCTCAGGCGCATACCCGCTCGGTCGAAGCCGGGCAGATGTCCACGCCGGTGTCCGGCGTGGCTGACAAGAACCACGATCCTCTGCTCGCTCTGGTGCTGCAGCAACTCGAAGACGATCAAGCGCAGGAGGTCGTTACCATCGATCTCGAGGGCAAGAGTTCGATCGCTGATTACATGGTGATTGGCTCTGGTCGCTCTACCCGGCAGGTCGCCGCCATGGCGCAAAAGCTTGCAGAAAAGCTGAAACGGGAAGGATATGGTCCGGTCAGACTCGAAGGTCTGCCCGCCGCCGATTGGGTTCTGCTTGATGCTGGCGACGTGGTCGTCCACCTTTTTCGCCCCGAGGTGCGCAGCTTTTACAATCTTGAACGCATGTGGGCTTTCGGAGACGCGCCCCCGGTTGCCGGGACTGCGTAAGCCTGGGCCTTATTCCGGCCAAGGCTGCCTGAACATTCGAAAAGGAGCTCGTTCGACAGAAGACCTCGAACAGCTACAAGGTTGAGCGCCATGCTTCTGCACATCGTCGCGCGGGGTAAGATCGCGCGGTCTCCCGAAGGCGAATTGCTCGGACGGTATCAAAAACGTCTTGCATGGCCTTTCAGGATTACCGAATTGCCGGAAACGGGCGGTCGTGTTCCCGACCCGCAAACTCCTTGCCGGACCGTGTTGCTCGATGAGCGTGGCACTGACATTTCCTCCGAGAAGCTGACAGAGTTGCTGGAGCGGTGGCGCGACGACGGAATTCGCGAATGCCGCTTCGTGCTCGGGGCTGCGGACGGGCATTCGGACGAGGAGCGACACGGGGCAGACCTCCTGCTCGCTTTCGGCAAGGCAACCTGGCCGCATCTGCTCGTCCGCGCCATGCTGGCGGAGCAACTCTACCGAGCGACCACGATCATTGCCGGACATCCCTACCATCGCAGTGGATAATCGGGCAGGGAGGATTTCGTGATCCGTCGTTTCGCCCTCCTGGCCACGATTGCGGGGCTATCGGCGTCCGCACTAACAGTGCATCCACTGGGGGCGCAGGGCGGCGCACAATTTTCTTCGTCCAATGAAGCGCGCGCAGCCCTGGATCTGGCCCGACAACAGCAACGCGCCGCGCGTGCTCGGGGTGAACAACTCGAGCAGCAAGCGGCGCGATCACGCAATGCCGCTGACAGGGCCACCCAAGAAGCCGCTGCGCTGGCCGCCCGGGTCCAGCAGGCCGAAGCTGCCATAAGCGCTGCCGAGGCGAGGTATGGGCTCGCCATTCGAAGTCGGCGAACGCTGGACCGCGCGCTGGCCGCGCGGCGCGAACCGCTCGTCAGGCTGACTGCTGCACTGCAAAGCCTGGCGCAACGTCCGGTTACCTTGGCGGCATTCCAGCCGGGAAGCCTGCGCGAACTGGTATATACTCGCGCCGTGCTCGACAGCACTATTCCACTGGTCCGCCGCCGCACCGCCGCCTTGCGCAGCGATCTCGATCGTGCCCGCATGCTCGAAAACGAGGCGCGGCAAGCGCTTGGTGAGCGCCGGCAGAGCGAGGCCGAGCTTGGCCAGCGCCGCGCACAGCTGGTGGCGCTGGCTGGCGCGGAACGGCGAGCCGCCCGGCTGGCGTCCGGGGGCGCGGACCGCGAGGGACGCCGCGCGCTCGTGCTTGCCGAACAGACCCGCGATCTCAACGCGCTGGTCGGGCTGCTCGATGACGCCGGAGTGCGGCGTGAGCGGCTTGCCGCGCTTCCCGGGCCCATGCCCCGGCCGGCCGATCCGGCGACTGCGCGGGCTGCACCCCGTCCGGCTCCGACACCGACCGCGACGGCGCCACCCTCGCGCTACCAACTACCGATCGCCGGTCGGATCGCTTACGGATTCAACGAGGCGGGCGCGAGCGGCGCGCGCCAGGCTGGCATCGGCCTGGTTTCGCGTCCTGGCGCGCAAGTGGTCGCCCCAGGAGCAGGTCGAATCGCCTTCGCCGGCCCCTATCGCGGGTATGGCGATATCGTCATCGTCCAGCATGCGAGTGGCTGGACCAGCCTGATAACTGGCCTTGCCTCGCTCGACGCATCGGTCGGCCAGCAGGTCACCGCTGGTTCTCCGCTGGGGCTTGCCGCAGAAACGAATCCGGTGGTGACGATCGAGCTTCGACGTGATGGCGTTCCGGTAAATCCGCTCGACTATCTGCGGTAAGCCGTTCGTCGTTTGTCCCTTCACAAACGACGACCGAGCACTCATGTGGTATTCACCGCCGATGCGCGATAAACTGCGCTCAAGCGCAATGGAGTCCGCATGTCCAAGAAACTAGCCGCTTTTGCCCGGTCGGCGGCCCTCGTAACTGCCGTGGCACTGATCCCGGCAACTACTGCCAGCATGGCGCAGGTCGATGGTCGCGCAGGTCCGGAATTTGCCAAGGTTCTGGCGGTCTATCAGCGGATCAAGGCGAGCTATGTCGAACCGGTCGAAGATGACGTGCTGATTCGCGGCATGATCGATGGCATGCTTGCCGCGCTCGACCCGCATTCGGGCTATCTCGACGGCGGCGATCTTCAGCGGCTCGAAACCATGATCGACGGCAATTATTCGGGTCTTGGCCTGTCGGTCATCATGGAAGACGGGGCGGTCAAGATCATCTCGCCGTTCCGGGGCAGTCCGGCAGACAAGGCCGGTATAAAGGCGGGCGATTACATCACCCATCTCGATGGCAAGCTGATCGTTGGTCAGTCGCTTGACGAAGCAGTTGCGCAGATGCGCGGGCCCGAAGGCACGTCGATCGGTCTGACGATTTTCCGCCCCGGTCGCGACGAGCCGTTCGACGTGACGGTGAAGCGCGGCGTGATCGAGCTCGAACCGGTCACCTGGGAGCTCGAGGACGGCAATATCGGCCATATCATGATCAACGAGTTTTCACGCGACGTCGGTAGCGACGTGTTCGCTGCGTGGGAGGATCTCCAGTCACAGGCAAGCGGTCGACTGAACGGCCTGGTGCTCGATCTGCGATCCAATCCGGGCGGCTCGCTCGACGAGGCGGTGGCCTTGTCCGATCTGTTCCTGTCCGAAGGACGCATCGTGTCGCAGCGGGGGAGAGTGCGGGGCGAAAACATAGTTTACGAAGCCGAAACGGTGTTCCGCGGTGATATTGCGCAGGACGTGCCGATCGTCGTGCTGATAGATGCCGGCTCCGCCTCGGCCTCTGAGATCGTCGCGGGTGCCTTGCAGGATCATCGCAGGGCCGTGGTGATGGGCGATCGCAGCTTCGGCAAGGGAAGCGTTCAGTCACTGTTGCCGCTCGGCCGCGATGCCGCGCTCAAGCTTACTACGGCACGCTATTACACCCCTGCGGGCCATTCGGTGCAGGAAGGGGGTATCAAGCCCGATATTTCGGTACCGCAACTCTCCGATCCCGATCTGGCGCAGCGCGCGCGATTCCGTATGCGGGAATCGGATTTGCGCGGCCATCTGATCAATGAGATCGGCCTGGAGGACGAGGCGATGGAAACGGATAAGCGCGAAGATCCGCGCTTCCAGAAGACCGCCGAAGAACTGGAAGAGATGGGCATCGAGGACTTCCAGTTGCATTACGCTCTCGAAACGCTGCGTCGCACTGCCCCTTCGAGCATTGCCGCGCGTCGCAAATAGGGTAAACCGGCAGGGAATGATCCTGAAGCCGCATGATCGCCTCGCCCGCGCGCTGGCGCTGGCCGTGCCCGCTCTTCTTCTGGGCGGGGCCTATGTCGGGCAATACGGCTTCGGCCTCTACCCATGCGAGATGTGCTGGTGGCAGCGCTGGCCGCATTTCGTCGCGGTTGCGTTGGCGCTGCTGGCCTATGCTGCTCCGCCGCAGAGGTTGTGGACCGGGCTTGCGGCCGTTGCGATCCTCGTTTCGGGAGCGATCGGCCTGTTCCACGCGGGGGTCGAGTACGGCTGGTGGGAAGGTATCACCTCCTGCACAGCAATAACGTCCGGCGGAACCGGAAACGCGCTGGAAGATATCATGAGCGCTCCGATGATCCGGTGCGACGAGGCACCATGGACCTTGTTCGGCATCAGCCTGGCTGGGTTCAATTTCCTGATCTCGACTGCGGCGGGCATTGCCATCCTGGTGCTGCTGCGCAAGGGAGGTCGCGTATGACAAAGGTACCCGACCACATCGCCCGGATGATCCGCGTTGACCAGGCGGGTGAATTCGGCGCGACCCGGATCTATGCCGGTCAACTCGCCGTCATGGGCGACCGTGGGCCCGACTCGGCGGAGATTGCCGGAATGGCCGAGCAGGAGGCGGGCCATCGGGAAAAGTTCGACGCGCTGATGGCGCGGCGCGGCGTGCGTCCGACCGCGCTTCAGCCTTTCTGGGACCAGGCCGGTTTTGCGCTGGGGGCGGTGACGGCGCTGATCGGTCCGGAAGCGGCGATGGCGTGCACTGCCGCGGTCGAAACCGAGATCGACGATCATTATTCGCGCCAGCTCGATCAATTGCTCGAAACCGGAGAAGATCCGGAACTGGCGGCCATGATCGAGGAATTTCGTGAGGATGAGCGCCAGCATCGCGATGCTGCCCTGGCCGCAGGCGCAGAACGAGCACCAGGCTATCCCTTGTTGTCGGCGGTGATCCGACTTGGCTGCCGTACCGCAATACGCCTGTCCGAACGCGTGTAACGGGAACAAGCCATCCCGTCTGAGCGCTTCATTGCCAATTCACAGCGCAACCTGTCTTGATGCCCGCTCGCCAGTTCCAATCCGAGAGGACCGCCATGTTAAAGCCCTTCCTGACCTTCGCCGCGCTTGGCGCTGCTGCTTACGCCTTGCCCGCTGCCGCGCAGCAGGCTGTCGAAACGGGTGATGACAGTTACAACATGGTCATTGTGTATGGCGAAGACGAATGCCCGCAAAGCACGGCAGACCAGATTGTGGTTTGCGCGCGCAAGTCCGAAAATGACAGGTTTCGTATTCCTGAAAGCCTGCGCTTTTCGGACGATCCGGCAAACGAAGCCTGGGCGCAGCGTGTCGAGCGTCTGGAGATGATTGGCGATTTCGGCATCATGTCCTGTTCCCCGGCTGGCGCTGGCGGCTTCACCGGCTGTACACAGCAAATGATTGACGAAGCATATGCCGATCGCGAGGCAAGCAGCGATGTACGATTCGGCCAATTGGTCGAGGAAGCACGGGCAGAACGCCTGTCGACGATTGATGCCGATGCTGCTGCCGAACAGGAGCGGGTCGAGATGGTCGAGCGCGAATACATGGAACGTCTGGCCCGCGAACGGGGTGTCGAAACCGCGGAAGAGGATGAGACGCTACCAGAACCGGAATAACGTCTACCGCCGCTTAACCCTTCGCGGCTAAGGCGACGGGTATGGCCAACCGACAAAAAATTCTGACTGTCTTCGGCACACGCCCCGAGGCGATCAAGCTGTTTCCGTTGATCCACGTTCTGGAAGCCGATGAGCGCTTCGAGAGCGTGGTCTGCGTCTCGGCCCAGCACCGCGCGATGCTCGACCAAGTGCTGGCTATCGCGGGTATCGTGCCCGAATACGATCTCGATCTGATGACGCCGGGCCAGACGCTCGATGCATTGACCGCCCGCGCCGTGGTGGAAATTGGCAAGGTGCTCGATGAAGAACGTCCTGACTGGGTCGTGGTGCAAGGAGACACGACGACGGTCATGGCCGGTGCTCTCGCGGCCTATTATCGAAAGATTCCTGTCTGCCATGTCGAAGCAGGCTTACGGAGCGGAAACATCCATCATCCCTGGCCTGAAGAGGTGAACCGTCGCATGGTCGGCACGTTCGCAGCGCTCCACTGTGCGCCGACTGAAACGGCAGCCCGGGCACTGAAACGAGAAAATATCGACGCTTCAAGCGTGCACGTCACTGGAAATACGGTAATCGACGCACTCGAATGGGTCACAAAACGGATCGAGAACGAGCCATCGCTCGCCTCCGGGCTCGCTGGCATAGAACGAAGGTTCGCCGACAAGCGGATCATTGGCATGACGAGCCATCGCCGGGAGAATTTCGGCGAGGGGATGATGCAGATTGCGGATGCTGTCACGCGCATCGCTGCCCGCGATGATGTCGCGGTCGTTTTCCCGGTGCATCTCAATCCCAACGTACGCGCGGTGATGAACGATCGGCTCGGGGCACTCGACAACGTCGCGCTGATCGAACCGCTCGACTACCCGCATTTCGCCAGGCTTCTCGACATCAGCCATCTGATGCTGACCGACAGCGGCGGGGTGCAGGAGGAAGCACCCGCGCTCGGCAAGCCGGTCCTCGTCATGCGCGAGACGACCGAGCGGCCGGAAGGGATCGAGGCCGGAACGGCCATGCTGGTGGGTACCAATGCCGATACTATCGTATCGGCTGTCGAACGCCTTCTTGAAGACGAAACGGCCTATTCCGCGATGGCGCGGGCCCACAATCCATTCGGGGACGGAAAAGCGGCCGCGCGGATTGCAGATCTGCTCACCGCGCAGTGAACAGCGCTGCTGTCAAAACGAAACGCATGGTCTAGGGCATCGCCCGAACTTCAGGGATTTGAATGAAATGCGCGGTGAAACCAAACCCGATGTCTGCGTTATCGGCCTGGGATATATTGGCCTGCCAACGGCGGCGATCATCGCACGCGCCGGCTGTGCGGTACACGGCGTCGACGTTTCGCAAGACGTCGTCGACACGATCAATCGCGGCGAAATCCACATCGAGGAAGTCGATCTCGACGGGTTGGTCCAGGCCGTGGTCCAGCGTGGCTTGCTGAAGGCATCAACTCAAATCAGACCCGCCGACGTTTTCGTGATTGCCGTTCCGACACCGTTTGCGAAGGACGGCAACCACACCCCCGATACATCCTACGTGATGGCGGCGGCGGAAAAGGTTGCCGATGTGCTGAAACCGGGCGACACGGTGATCCTGGAATCCACGTCACCAGTCGGCACGACAGAGGTTGTGCGCGACACGATCGCCGCAAGGCGCCTGGACCTCGCTTTGCCAGGACAGTGCGACGGGCGTGCGGACATCTCGCTCGCCTATTGCCCCGAACGCGTGCTTCCGGGACGGATCCTTGAAGAACTGACGCATAATGACCGCTCGATTGGCGGGATTACGCCGCGCTGCGCTAGAAAGGCGCTCGCCTTCTACAAGCGGTTCGTAAAGGGTGAATGCGTGACCACCGATGCGCGAAGCGCGGAAATGACAAAGCTGGTCGAGAACGCCTTTCGCGACGTGAACATCGCTTTCGCCAACGAACTGTCGATGATTGCCGATCGCCAGGGTCTCGACGTGTGGGAGGTGATACGCCTAGCCAATCGGCATCCTCGGGTGAACATCCTGCAACCCGGCCCCGGGGTGGGGGGCCATTGTATTGCGGTCGACCCGTGGTTCATCGTCCACGGAGCGCCCGAAGAAGCGCAGATCATACGCCAGGCACGCGAGACCAATGATGCCAAGATGCACCACGTCCTCGACCAGGCAAGGCAGCTGATCAAAGCTGCGCCGACAGAGAAGGTCGCCTGTCTCGGTCTGGCTTTCAAAGCGAATATCGACGATTTTCGCGAAAGCCCTGCGCGCTACATCGCCGCCAGCCTGGCGCGCGAATTCGGCGATCGGGTCTACATCGTTGAACCCTATGCCGTTGAATTACCGCCGGAGTTCAAGGGGACCGGCGCCCGGCTAGTCGATATCGATACCGCGCTGGAAGAATGCGCCGTGTTGATACCGCTGGTCGATCACGACGTTTTCAAGGTGATCCCCGCGGAAGAGCGACACGACAAGGTGATTTACGATACGCGCGGTATCTGGCCTGACGCTGCCTGATCGTCAGACGCCGCTATACTCCCGGTACCAATCCACGAAAGCGGGAATGCCCTGTTCGATGCGAACGGTCGGTTCATATCCCAAATCGTTTTGGATGGCCTCGATATTGGCTGCGGTCCGGCGGACTTCGCCCGGCTGGATCGGGTGGTATTCGCGGATAGCCGCTTTTCCACATGCCTGTTCGACAAGGTCGATCACCTTCATCAGATGTTCGGACAGGTTGTTGCCGATATTGTAGATCGCGTGCGGGCCCATGCTCCCGCCCGGCTTCGCCATGCCGTCATCGCTCGGCGCGCTGTCCAGGGATGCAAGGACCCCTGTGACGATATCGTCGATATACGTGAAATCGCGGTACATTTCGCCTTCCCCGTAAATCCGGATGGGGCGATCTTCGAAGATTGCGCTGGCGAACAGCCACAGCGCCATGTCCGGGCGGCCCCAGGGGCCGTAGACCGTGAAGAACCGCAGACCCGTGAGCGGCAGCCGAAACAGATGCGCGTAGGTTTCGCTCATCAGTTCGTCGGCTCGCTTGGTCGCAGCATAGAGCGACACGGGATGGTCGACCCGGTCGTCGACTGACGATGGATATGTTGCCCGACCCCCATAGACCGAGGACGAACTGGCATAGACCATATGGCCGACGGCGCGCTCGCGGGCGATTTCGAGCATGTTCACCTGGCCGGTCAGGTTCGCATCGACATAGGCTCGTGGGTTCTCGAGACTGTAGCGAACGCCGGCCTGAGCGCCGAGGTGCACGATGCGGGTGAATTCCTCGCCCGCCAATGCAGCAGTGAGTGCATGCTGATCGGAAAAATCGACTTTCTTGAAGGTAAACCGTTCCGGCGCAACGGACCGGATGTCGGCGACACGATCTTCTTTCAGGGACACCTGATAATAGTCGTTGAGGCTATCGAGGCCGAGGACGCTGTCACCGCGCGCGCACAGGCGTTTTGTTACCGCGGCGCCGATGAAGCCTGCCGCACCGGTTACTAGGATGCGCGCCATTCTAGTCCTTGTCGAGCGCGATGTCGGGAGCGTCTTCCTGCTTCATGCCGACAACGTGATAGCCCGCATCGACATGATGCACCTCGCCTGTCACGCCACTCGACAGGTCGGAGAGGAAATACAGACCCGAACCGCCCACATCCTCGATCGTGACGTTGCGACGCATGGGCGAATTCAATTCGTTCCATCGCAGGATATAACGAAAGTCGCCAATCCCGCTTGCGGCCAGCGTCTTGATGGGTCCCGCGCTGATCGCATTGACCCTGATGCCTTCCGGACCGAGGTCATTGGCGAGATATTGTACGCTCGTTTCCAGCGCCGCCTTGGCCACGCCCATGACGTTGTAATGCGGAATGACCTTCTCGGCGCCATAATAGGTGAGCGTCAATATGCTGCCGCCGTTCGACATCATCGCTCGCGCTCGC
This sequence comes from Erythrobacteraceae bacterium Alg239-R51, assembly GCA_947331495.1. GTDB lineage: Bacteria > Pseudomonadota > Alphaproteobacteria > Sphingomonadales > Sphingomonadaceae > Qipengyuania. Next base: position 176,403 of record CAMZOI010000001.1, read on the forward strand.
TTCGCCACCGCGACAAGCGAATAGGCCGAGATGTTCATCGTCATCAGGAAGTTGTCGAGGCTGGTGTCGACATATTTGCCGCGCAGTTCGTTCTTGTCGGAAAATCCGATCGCATGGACAACGAAATCAATCGTGTCCCACCGTTCTTTCAACATATCGAAGGCGCGGTCGAGCGCATCCATGTCGGACACGTCGCACTCGAATATGAAATCACTGCCCAATTGTTCGGCCAGCGGGCCGACACGTTTTTTCAGCGCCTCTCCCTGATAGGAAAAGGCCAGGTCGGCGCCATGTTCGCTCAACCGCTTGGCAATGCCCCAAGCCAGCGACTTGTCGTTCGCCAGGCCCATTATCAGGCCACGCTTGCCCGCCATCAATGCGCTCATGCCGTTTCCTTTCCTTCCTCGATTTCTTGCCGGTCGTCTTCGTGTCCGGCCACGACCCGTTCTTCTTCCGGTGTTTCCGCCAGTGCGGCGTTCAGTTCGGCGCCGATTACCACGCCCAGTCCGACAAGCCAGAAAAAGAACAGCGCGATCATGATCCCCGCAAGGCTCCCATAGGTCAGGTTATAGGTGAAAAAGCTGCGCAGGACGATCGGCATCAGCGTGGTCACCAGGATCCACCAGACCGTCGTGAACAGTACGCCTGGCCACTTGGGATACCGTCGGTGGCGATAATGCGACGGGGTCAATGTGTAAAAGATGAGGTACAGCGAACCGAACAGGCCCAGCGCCGGCACGATGCGCGACAGGCGAAGGTCTGTCACCCGATCGACCAGTTGCGGGAAATAGGCTTCGATCACCTGCTGGGCGGTTCCGATCAGCACCTGTGCCAAGAGCGAGAGCATCAGCAACAGCACCGCTGCGATAATGACACCGGAGGAAAAAATCCGGTATTTCCAGAAGGCATGCGTAAGATGCGTGCCATATGCGCGGCGCAATATGTCGCGGATCGTTTCCACCAGGCTGCCGACGGTCCAGAGAGCCACGAACGCGCCGGCCCAAAGCAACCATCCGCTCCGCGCCTCGATCACGTCGCGCGCAACTGGCTCGATGACATTGCCGACCATCGGGGGCAGGGCGTAGAGAACGGCGTTGATGGTGGCCGCTCGCTCGCTTTCTTCACCCACCAGCGAAAACAACGCAGCCCCGAGAATGAAGAACGGGAAAATCGAGAACATCGCCAGATATGCAAGGTTGCCGGCGTGAATGAAGCCATCGTTGAAGGTGCCGACTGCGGTGCGTTTGGCAACTTCCCAGGCCTTGGTACCGGGTCCGACACGATCCACCACGCGGCCGCGCAGCGTGGCGGCTTCCCTGCGCCGCGCTTCGGGAGAAAGCGACCTGACTTCGCGATCTTCCGGGCTGGGAAGGTCTTTTTCAGGCAAAAGTCTTACACCCCGAGCTTGCTGCGTGGGTCGCTTTCGTCCTTCCACCCTTGAAGGCGATTGGCAAGTTCCGCAGTATCGGCGGGAAGCTGTATCTCGAGCATGACCAGTTGATCCCCGCGCCCGCCCGACTTCTTCGAAAAGCCCTTGCCCTTCAGCCTGAGCACCGTGCCCCCATGCGTCCCGGGTTTGACAGTCATCATCACCGGACCATCAACGGTCGGTACGCGGATCTTTCCTCCAGCGATCGCCTCATCGAGAGTGATGGGCAGATCCAGCCGGACATCGTCGCCATCGCGCCGATAGACCTTGTGTTTTTCGATCGCGATGGTGACCAGCCCGTCGCCAGTCCCCGCGGGCCCTTGTTCGCCTTTCCCCTTGAGTCGCATCTGGGTCCCGTCCTCGACGCCCTTGGGCAGTTTGAGGTCGATTGTCTTTCCGTCGGGGAGGGTAATCCGCTGGTCTTTCAGCGTGGCTGCGTCGACAAAAGGAACGCGCAGCTTGTACGCTATGTCGGCCCCCTTTTGTGGTTGCGGTCGCCGTTGTTGCTGCGCGCCGCCGAACCCTGGTCCTGCACTGCGCGAACCGCGCCCGCCGAACAGGCCTTCGAATATGTCTCCAAGATCCACTTCCTCGCGGCCGAAACCCTGAAAGTCTTCGGAACGAAAGCCGTGCTGTCCACCTGCGGTACGGTTCGATCCGCCGTTGAAGCCGCCGCCTCTACCCATCCCGGCGAAGGGGTGGGTCGGGTTGCCTTCCATGTCGATTTCGCCGCGGTCGAATTGCGCCCGCTTGTCCTTGTCGGACAGCAGGTCATACGCCTTAGTAATGTCCGAGAACCGTTCCGCCCCTGTCGGGTTATCCCTGTTGCGATCGGGATGGAATTCCTTGGCGAGTTTGCGATAGGCGCTCTTGATGTCCTTTTCGGACGCGCCGCGTTGGATACCAAGGGTCGAATACGGGTCAGACATGGGGAGTTAGCTAAGTGCATCGCCCGGCGCACGCAAGCGGCGAGGCTTTCCTACAAGGTCGCGCAGGGGTAAGGGATCGTTCATGTACCGCTCGAACCCCTCTGACACCGGCAAAGTTCCGCTCGTGCGCAGCCATGCACGGGGGGGAAGTTTTTTCACTCTGGATAGTGGTCCATGCGGTCCATGTCTCTTGCGCTGCCGGGGTGCGGCATGAGCGAAGCGACGAGCGAAATTCCCCCGAGCGACCCTTTCTCCTTGTTCGAGGTCTGGTTCGGCGAAGCCAAGGCGAGCGAGCCAAACGATCCCAATGCGATGGCGCTTGCAACAGCCACGCCGAACGGTCGGCCAAGCGTACGCATGGTCCTGCTGAAGGATCGCAGCCACGATGGTTTCGTGTTCTATACCAATGCTGCCAGCCGCAAGGGCGAGGAAATTCGCGCCAACATGCATGGTGCGCTACTGTTTCACTGGAAGAGCTTGCGGCGTCAGATCCGGATCGAAGGCCCGCTGGAAGAGGTGAGCGAAGAGGAGGCTGACAACTACTTCCACTCTCGCCCGCGCAACTCGCAGATCGGCTCGGCTGCCAGCGACCAGTCGCGACCGTTGCCCGAGCGGCGCGTCTATCTCGACCGGGTTGATGCGATCGCCGAACGCTATCCGGAGGGCGACATTCCCCGCCCGCCCCACTGGACCGGCTTCCGCCTCAGTCCGCGCCGGATGGAGTTCTGGCACGACCGGGCCAACCGCCTCCATGATCGGCGACTGTTTCTTCGCGAAGACGAAGCGGAAGCGTGGGAAAACACGCTGCTCTATCCGTGAGTACGAACCGTTCGCTGCTGACTCGCTCTGCCGCGATCGCATCAATCGCGGTGGCGATAATCCTGGTCGTTCTGAAAAGCTGGGCCAGCTGGCGCACCGGTTCGAGCGCCATGCTCGGCAGTCTTGCCGATTCCGCGCTCGACCTGATCGCCAGCCTGGCGACCCTGACCGGCGTATGGATCGCATCGATGCCGGCGGACGAGGACCACCGGTTCGGTCATGGCAAGGCAGAAGCGCTGGCCGCGATCTTTCAGGTCATGCTCATCGCCCTGTCAGCTTTCGGTATCGCCATCCGCGCAACCGTCCAGCTTGCAGAAGGCGGACAGACCGCCGCCGCGAATGAAGGCATCGCCGTATCCGCGATAGCAATCGTCCTGACCCTCGCGCTGATTTCGTGGCAAAGCTATGTCATCCGCCGTACGCGGTCGTTGGCGATCGCAACCGATCACCTTCACTACAAGTCGGACCTGTTGCTGAATCTGGCGGTCATCGCCGCGCTGGCGCTCGACCAGTATGGCGGCCTGGGCCTTGCCGACCCGCTGTTCGGTCTTGCCATCGCTGCCTGGCTGGGGTGGGGCGCGTGGCGAGCAGCCAAGGATGCGGTGGACGATCTGATGGACCGCGAATGGCCCGAGGAAAAAAGATTGGCGTTCGTGGAAGCGGCGGCACAGCATCCCGAACTGTCGAACCTGCACGATCTGCGCACCCGGACCAGCGGCAATCGCGATTTCGTGCAATTCCATGTCGACATGCCGCCGGGCATGACAGTGGCACGCGCACATGACATCATCGAACGGGTCGAATCCGATCTCTGCCAGCAATTTCCCGGCATGGAACTGCTGATCCATATCGATCCGCAGGGACATGTCGACGAGCCCGACAACCCGCTCGTCGAGGAAGACGAGTTTGCCAAACTGGATACGCAATTACCATGAAGCTGCCCTATTGGCATGTCGATGCCTTCGCCGACCGTCCCTTTGCCGGCAACCAGGCGGCGGTCATGCCGCTCGAAGAATGGCTTGACGACGCTATCTTGCAGGCTGTTGCCGAAGAAAACAATTTCGCCGAGACCGCCTTTGTCGTGAAGGATGCGAGCGGCGAATCCCATCATGAACTGCGCTGGTTCACCCCAACCGAAGAGGTCCGACTGTGTGGTCACGCAACGCTGGCAAGCGGCCATGTGCTGCTGAGCCTGAGCGGCGACGAGAGAGTTGCCCTTCGCACGCGCAAGGCCGGCGTTCTCGAGGTGAGACGGGTCGGAGCGGGTTACGAACTGGCCCTGCCCCTGATCAGGACCGAACCTGGCGAGTGGACCGCTGCGACAGCGCTGCTCGGTGCCGAACCGACCGAGGTGTGGCTCGATCCGGAAGGTTATGGAATCTACCTGTTCGATCGCGAAGAACAGGTTCGCGCTCTTACCCCCGATCTACGCAAGCTCGAAGCTCTGGGTAACGACCAATTCATCTGCACGGCACCCGGCACGCATACCGACGTGGTCAGCCGGGTCTTCGTTCCCGGTGGCGGGGTGGACGAAGACAGCTTCACCGGGTCGGCCCATTCGGCCCTCACCTATTTCTGGACCGAACGGCTCGGTCGCGAATGCTTTACCGCCTTTCAGGCTTCGAAGCGCGGCGGACATGCGACATGTCGTCGCGATGGCGATAAAGCTGTGCTGTCAGGGCGATGTGTTACGGTGGTTAAGGGAAGTTTCTATCTCCCGTGATTCCCCGCGAGGTCGAATGCTTTCCCGAAGCCAGACCAAAAGCTTGATGAATATTGCTGCCTGCACCGGACTTCATCGCGCCGGATAAAGCTCGACGATATCGGCAAGCTGCTGGAGCATGGCCTTGCGCTCGGGTGCATCGGAATGACCCAGGCGGACGACCGTCAAAGCCTGATCAGGGGAGACGAACACGTATTGCCCCATATGACCGATTAGCGAGAATGCGCTTTCGGGCGCGCGATCCGGAAAGAGCGGATGCTCGGTCTCTCCGGTAGGACGGTTGAGCCATGTCTGGAGGCCGTAATGCGGCGATGCAGGGCTCGGCGTCGTCATTGCCTCGACCCATTGGCGGGGCACGATCTGTTCGCCGCGGAAGGAACCCTTGTTGCGCAACAACTCGCCGAAACGCGCCCAGTCACGAGCGGTGGCATGCATCAGGCTTCCGCCGATAAGCGTGCCTGCCCTATCGAATTCGGGCACGACCGACGTCATGCCTAATGGCCGGAACAGTCGCGTCTGAAGGTAGTCGGCCACGGCACGGCGGCGCTCTTCCGGCTCTTCGCTGTCGGCCAGCGCCCTCGCCGCGATATCCGCGAGGATGACGGTTGTGTTCGAAGAGTATTCGAAGTTCGAACCTGGCTCGGCTTCCAAAGGTTGTGCCGTGGCGTAGTCGGCCATGTCGTCGCGACCATCGAGAAACAGCATGCGGACTTCGCTGCTCTCATAGGGCGGATCACCGGCCTCGGTATGATCGAGGCCGCTGCGCATTTGCAGGAGATGTCGCAGGGTAATGTCGGCGCGTGGATCCCCAGGGCGTTGCCAGCGGGGTACCGGGGCGGGCTCGTCGAGACTGAGCAGTCCATCAGCGACCAGCATGCCGATCATCGTCGCGGTGACGGTCTTCGCCATGGACCAACTGATCATCCTGGTATCGGCGTCATAACCGTCGCCATAGCGTTCTGCCGCGATCTCGCCGCCCTGCATCACTACTACAGCGCGCGTTTCGCCCAGGCCTTCCCGAGCGAACAGATCGTCGATTTCCCGCGCAAGAGCCTTGGTGGGCGCGCCAGGATCGTCCTTGACCGCTGCCAGGGCTTCTTCGCTCAATGGACGCTTTTCGACCGTTTCGGAAGATCCGCATGCAGCAAGGGTTGTGGCAAGGACGAGGATGGCGATAAGGGGGCGGAGACGTGACAGCATGGCCGCGTCAGTCGCACGAGGGAATCCCGCTTGGCAATGGCGAAAAGCCGTACAACGAAATCGCGCCGCTGGTTGTGGGCCCTGCTCGTTCTGGCGGTTTTGCTTGCCGCTGCCTGGATCGCCTGGGGCGAGGGATTGCGCAAAACATCGGGAGCCGGTGTCGCTTACGGCGCGCGAGTCGCCTGTTCGTGCCGTTTCGTGGCCGGTCGTAGTCTTGACGATTGTGCCAAGGACAAGCTCGCAGGCATGGAGATGATCTCGTTCAGCCAGGATGAAACCGCAAAAAGCGTGACGGCTTCGATACCCCTCGTTGCGTCCGAGACCGCGCGCCTCGAAGAAGGTTATGGCTGTGTGCTGCGGGAGTGGCGCGACTAGGCTCCGCAGCCGACCGTCGAATCGATCCATCCCCCGCCGACGACGCGATCCCCGGCATACACGACGGCTGCTTGACCCGGCGCGACCCCGAATTCGGGCTGCGCGAAGCGCAGGGTGGTTGCTTCACCTTCTCCCAGGGGCCCGTCGAGGGTGACCGGGACCGGCTTGGCAAGGCTGCGCACCTTGGCAGTGAGTTGCGTATCGGGCAGCGGCCCTATCCGGTTGGTTTCGACGACGCGCGCAGCTTCCACTGCCAGCATCCGCTTGGGGCCGACCATGACCCTGGCCGCGTCCGCATCGATTTCGACCACGTAAAGCGGCTCCGGCTGTCCGCCGATTTCGAGCCCCCGACGCTGCCCCACGGTGTAATGGACCACGCCGCGGTGTTCGCCGAGTTTTTCACCCGTACCGGCATGTACGATTTCGCCGGGGCGCGCACCCTCGGGTCGCACTTTCGTGACGATTTTCGCATAATCGCCATCGGGGACGAAACAGATATCCTGGCTGTCTGGCTTGGCCGCGTTGCGCAGCCCTGCGGCCTCGGCAAGCTCGCGAACCATCGTCTTGGGCATGCCACCCAGCGGGAAGCGCAGATAATCGAGCTGTTTCTCGGTCGTGGCATAAAGAAAATAGGACTGGTCACGCGCCGGATCGGCTGCGCGGTGCAATTCTGCCCCTGCCGGGCCCATGACACGTCGCACGTAATGACCGGTTGCCAGACAGTCTGCACCCAGTTCATGGGCCATGGCGAAGAGATCCGTGAATTTTGGCCCCATATTGCAGCGAATGCAGGGAACGGGCGTGCGTCCGGCGAGGTATTCGTCGGCAAAAGCTTCGACCACGTTTTCGCGAAAAGCATTCTCGTGGTCATGCACATAATGCGCGAAACCCAGCCGGCTGGCGACCGAACGCGCATCCTGGATGTCGTCTCCGGCACAGCAGGCGCCCTTGCGCCCGCTTGCCGCTCCATAATCGTACAATTGCAGGGTCACGCCGATGACTTCGGCTTCGCTGCGGGCTGCCAATGCAGCGACGACCGAACTGTCGACGCCGCCTGACATCGCGACCACGATCCGGCAGTCATGCGCCGGGCGGGGCAAGTCGAAAAGGTCAGCGGCAACAGCTGGCGATATGTCCAGATCTACGGGCATCATGCGCCTCATACACGGATTGGGTACTTGCCTCCATAGGGCTTGGAAAACCGCCGCGGGCGATGCTTCACTTTCTCTTTACCATACGTGCTTATCCACAGTCTCATGTTCGAGGGGCAAATCGAGAGCAGGGCATTCAGGGATGCCACGCAAGAGCCGGATCTTCGCCGTTTCCGATGGACCGATCTCGTGGCGAAAATTGCTGCGACTCGGGACTTGCGCGACGAGATCCAGCGTGTCGAAGGGGGCTTTGAAGCCTTCGGTGATGTGCGCAGGGAAAACGTGGAGGAGAGTAAAGGGGGTATTAACCATGATGCTTTAAGTCATGGCAAAGACACGGTTGTAAGCCTTGGAAATACCGCAGGCGACGCGGTGCAAGGCGAACGAGAGAAATAATGATCGAAAACCAGCATATCCGCCCTGCGCAGGTTATCGGACCGCTTGGCGAGCCGCTGACTATCGACGACCTTCCATCGCCCGGCACCAGGCGCTGGGTCGTACGGCGCAAGGCAGAGGTTGTCGCAGCGGTCAATGGCGGCCTTCTGACGATCGACGAAGTGCTGGATCGATACTCCTTGAGTCTTGAAGAATTTGCTTCGTGGCAACGCGCGGTCGACCGCTCAGGGATGCAGGGCCTGCGGGTCACCCGGATCCAGCATTATCGCGATCTCTACGAACGCCAGCTCAAATACTGAGCGCTAACCCGTCAGCGGGAACCATTCCTCAGTCCAGCCGCTCCTGCGATACCCCATCTAATTGCGGGGAAAGCCATCCTGCGTGCTCAGCCGGTATGACCGGAACAGAGCAGGCAGGAAATAACAGGAGGATTTGCAATGGGTTGGATTATCGCAATTATCGTCGGCGGTATCATCGGGTGGCTGGCCAGCCTGGTCATGAACCGCGACGCATCAATGGGTATTTTCTGGAATATCGTCGTTGGCGTCATCGGCTCCTTCATCGGGCGCTTTATCGGCTCTCTCATCGGCGTAGGTTCCACGCTCACCGAATTTAGTATTCCCGGACTCCTGATGTCCCTGCTTGGGGCGATAGTTCTGCTGGGGATCGCCAACCTCGTTCAACGCGGTCGAGTTCGGTAGACCTACTTCCGCTCACGCAAGATGAACGGGGTTCCTCACACAGGTCCCCGTTTTTCTTTCAGGCCTCTGTGGTCAATTTACGACATTCGTCCAGCTACGGGCGCTACCCGTCGAGGGCCACGTTGCCCCAGGCAAATCCGCCACCTAGAGCCGCGACGCGCGATTTCCTTGCCATTAGTGATGTAGCAAGATAATACAGTGCTTTCGCGCAGCGCATATTTCGGGGCTTGAAGGCGATGAACTACGAATCGAGGATCACCTCCGAAAAAGGCGAGCCGATAACGATCGAGCTCGATGATGAGCCCCAGGACCCCGAAGGTTCGGGCGGGCGCTTGCGCCTTATCGCGATCATCGGCATTCTGGTCCTTGCGGCGGCGATCGCCGCATTTTTCTTTATGCGCGGCGACGGTGCTGCCGTCCCGGCGGGCGGCGATGACGGTCAGGCGCCATCGGTCACGGTGATCGCGCCGGGCAGCTCCGCGGTAGAAGGTGAAATCACCACGACTGGCACTCTAGCAGCCCGCCGCGAATTGCCCGTCGGAGTCGTTGGTGAGGGCGGCCGGGTTGTATCGGTTCCGGTCGACGCAGGCGACTGGGTGCGGCAGGGCCAGGTGCTCGCGGTCATCGATCGCTCGGTTCAATCACAGCAAGTACAAAGCCAGGCAGCGCAGATCCAGGTCGCGCAAGCCGATGCGGAGTTGGCGCAATCCAATCTCGATCGAGCGCTGCAACTGGTCGAGCGGGGCTTCGTCTCGACTGCCGATGTCGACAGGTTGACCGCCACCCGCGATGCGGCGATGGCGCGAGTACGTGTCGCTCAGGCCCAATTGCGCGAATTGCAGGCTCGCAACGCGCGTCTGAATATTACAGCGCCGGCTTCGGGCCTCGTGCTAGAGCGTGCAGTCGAGCCCGGCCAGACCGTGAGCGCGGGATCGCCGCCGCTCTTCCGGATTGCCCAAGGTGGTGAGATGGAAATGCTCGCGCGGCTGGGCGAGTCAGAGCTTGCCAGAATTTCAGCCGGAACGCGGGTCGAAGTAACCCCGGTCGGTACGGATAAGGTCTTTTCCGGACAGGTCTGGCAAGTGGCTCCGACGATTAGTTCCGAAGATCGTCAAGGCACGGCAAGGGTGGCTCTGCCTTACGCACCCGAATTGCGACCGGGTGGTTTTGCCACAGCGGTTATAAAAAGTGGAACGGTCAACGCTCCGCTTCTACCGGAAAGCGCGATCCTGTCGGATGACGATGGCAGTTACGTCTATATCGTGGGTAACGACAACAAGGTCGAGCGGCGACCCATCACACTTGGTCCCGTAACGCAGAACGGAGTGATCGTCGCCGAAGGTCTGACCGGTCGCGAACGCGTTGTGCTGCGTGCCGGCGGGTTCCTGAATGCTGGCGAGACCGTCAATCCCGTGCGGCAGGCTGGCTGACAGACCTTACCATGAACCTTCAGAACATCTCCGCCTGGTCGATCCGAAATCCCGTCATTCCGATCGTGGCGTTTGTTGCGCTGCTTCTTGCCGGAATGCTCAGCTTCGCCAGAATGGATGTCGTCAACAATCCCGACGTCGAGTTCCCGGGCGTCAACGTAACGGTGAGCCAGCCGGGCGCCGCGCCCACCGAAATCGAGAACCAGATTACCCAACGGATAGAATCCGCGGTGCGCTCGCTGAACGGCGTGCGCAATATCAGTTCGACCGCTCGCGAGGGCAGTTCCAACACTACCGTCGAGTTCGAAGTCGGCACCGATCCGAACGATGCCGTGGCCGAGGTCAAGAATGCGGTCGATTCGGTGCGCGGGAGCCTGCCCGACGGGATTCTGGAACCCCGTATTTCGAAGATCGATATCGCGGGTGGGTTCCTTGGTATCTACGCCGTCGAAGCCGACGATATGACGATCGAACAGCTCAGCTGGTTCATCGACGATACGATCGCAAAGCGGCTCCTGTCGGTCGAAGGCATGGCCGAGGTTGGCCGTTTCGGCGGGGTCGATCGGGAGATCGAGGTCATTCTCGATCCGGCACGCATGCAGGCCCTTGGCGTCACCGCCGGGCAGATCAACAGCGTGTTGCGCCAGACCAACCTCGATGCCGGGGGTGGCGTGGCCGAGGTCGGAGGAACGCGCCAGTCGCTGCGCGTTCTTGGCAATAACGAAACGGCGTACGAACTGTCGCAGAGCCAGATACAGCTGGGCGGAGGGCGCACTATCAAGCTGGCCGACGTCGCCACGGTGCGCGATGGCTATTCCGAAAGGACTTCGATCAGCAAGGTTCGCGACAAGGAGGTCGTAAACTTCTACATGTCGCGAGCGAAGGGGGCATCGGACGTTACTGCTTTCGACGCCGCAAAGGAGATCATCGCCGATATCGAAGCGGAAAATCCCGGGGTCACCTTCATTCCGCTGTTCAACACCGTTAAGTACACCGAAAGCCAGTACGAAAGTTCGATAGCCGCCATGATCGAAGGGGCGATCCTGGCCGTTGTGGTGGTGTTTTTCTTCCTGCGCGACTGGCGCGCCACGGTGATCAGCGCGATTGCCATTCCCCTTTCGGCAATCCCGACCTTCTGGTTCATGGATCTACTCGGGTTCAATCTGAACTTTCTTTCGCTGCTGGCTCTCGGGCTCGTCGCGGGCGTTCTCGTCGACGACGCGATTGTCGAGATCGAGAATATCGTGCGGCATATGCGGATGGGCAAATCCGCCTATCAGGCATCGATTGACGCGGCGGACGAGATCGGTCTCGCGGTTGTCGCTACCAGCTTCTGTATCGTCGCGGTTTTCCTGCCTGTCGGACTGATGCCGGGCGTTACCGGACAATTCTTCCGCAATTTTGGTCTGACCGTGGTCGTTGCCGTGCTGATGAGCCTCGCTGTCGCGCGGATGATCACTCCCATGCTTGCGGCCTATTTCCTCAAGGCCAAGGGTCACGCTGAGCATGGCGGCGGCAAGTGGATGGACCGCTATATGCGCGTGCTGAGCTGGTCGCTCGACCGGGGCAAACTCCTCGCTCGCCGCGAGGGTCTGGACGGCCCGAATCGGCGCTGGCTTTACGTGTTGTCCTTCATGTTTCTGCTGGTCGTACTTCTGGCCGCCCCAGCGGTAGCGGTGTTCATGGTGTGGGGGGCGATCTCCGGATTGGGCCTTTCCGATAGCATCCCGATCGCCTTGGGCTTCAACGCCAATGAGGGCTTGGGATTCCTGCTCGGTCGTTTGATCCTGATCCTCCAGCTGGCGGTTGTCACGGCGGTCGGCTTCCTGATGGTGAAAATACTGCTGGCCATCCCCGGCCTGGTCACGCGCCTGCTCGGTCGCAAGCTTCACGATGGCTGGCAATACCTTGTCGCGCGGTTCTACGATCACCGCGTCTGGATGCTCGGCATCGGCTACTTTGCCTTCCTGATCACCGTCCTATTGTTCATGAACACCCCGTTCCAGTTCGATCCCGAGATCAACGATGATAACGTCCAGGTCGAAGTGGAAATGGTGCCCGGTACGACACTGGACACGACCGAGGGTGTTGCGGACAGCGTAGCCGCCATCTTGTATGAGCAGCCCGAAGTCGAGCGGGTCCTAGAACGGGTGCGTGAAGGCAACGCCACGCTCTACGTGACGCTGAAAGAGGATCGCGAACGCAAATCCTTCGAATTTACCCGGGCGCTAGGGCCGACCCTCGCCCAGATACCGGACGCACGCGTTCGCTTCCAGAGCATGGGCGGCGCGGGTGGCGGCGGCGGGAGCGGCCGGGACCTGACCATCATGCTGGCAGGATCCGATCCCGATCTGCTTGAAGACACTGCGGCTCAGGTTGTCGAGGAAATGCGTGGCATCGGGTCAATCGTTGCCCCACGGATTGCTTCGGATATCAATCGCCCCGAAATCATCATTCGCCCCCGACCGGACCTTGCAGCGGAACTGGGCGTGACGACTGTGGCGCTGAGTCAGGCCATCCGCATCGCAACACTCGGCGAAATCGAGCAGAATGCGGCCAAATTCTCACTTTCCGACCGGCAAATCCCGATCAACGTACGCTTGCCGACGAGTTCGCGGCAGGACATGACGACTATCGAGAACCTGCCCGTCCCGATCGCGAGCGGCGGTTCCGTTCCGCTCAGCCGGGTCGCGGAAATTAGTTTCGGGGCCGGTCCGACCTCGATCCAGCGCTACAACCAGAATCGTCGCGTGTTCATTGGTGCCGATCTGGCGCCAGATGTCTTGCGCGGCAATGCGATGGAGGAAATAAACCAGCTCCCCACGCTGACCGATCTTCCGCAAGGCGTGATCCGTGACGAGGTCGGCGCGGATGAACTCCAGACCGAGCTTGCGGAAAATTTCTCGACGGCGTTGATTGCCGGGGTGTTTCTCGTCTTCGCGGTGCTGGTCCTGCTCTACAAGCGTTTCATGTCCCCGTTGGTGAACATGTGTTCGCTTGCCTTGGCGCCCCTCGGCGGCATCTTCCTTGTCTGGGTCGTCGGCCAACCGTTGTCGATGCCGGTCCTGATCGGGGTTCTGTTGCTTCTAGGAATTGTCTCGAAGAACTCGATCCTGCTGATAGATTTTGCGATCGAGGAGATGGCGACGGGAACGCGCAAGCTTTCTGCCATCATGGAAGCCGGGCACAAGCGCGCCCAGCCCATTGTGATGACGACCGTGGCCATGACGGCGGGAATGGTGCCGACGGCAATCTCGCTCACAGGTGACGGAGCCTGGCGTGCGCCCATGGGAACCGTGGTTATCGGCGGTCTCATCATGTCGACACTGCTGACACTATTGATCGTACCGGCTGGCTTCAGTCTCGCCGATGGTTTCGAGAAGCGGATCGGCCCGTGGATGCGGCACCGCTTCCTGACTTACAGACCAGGCGATGAGGGTCACGGATCAATCGACGGACCGGAGGCCGAGCCCGCCGAGTGACCAAGCGAGCGTCAGCGGGCCTGCCTCTGGAAGGTCCTCCGATCACTCCCGACCGTGCGCGGACCATGCGGCGCACTGCGACCGGTCTGATCGTTCTGATGGCGGTCCTGTTCCTGCTGTCGGGACAGTATCTGGAAGTGCATCCCGCCTGGGGATATCTCCACGCTTTCGCAGAGGCCGCGATGGTGGGTGGACTGGCCGACTGGTTCGCGGTGACTGCTCTCTTCCGCCGCCCGCTCGGCCTTCCGATACCGCACACGGCTATCATTCCCGAAAACAAGGACCGGATCGCGGACACGATGGCGGGGTTTCTGCGTGAAAACTTTCTGACGCCCGCCGTTGTCGCCCGGCGGATGGGTTCCATGAACCTCGCCGCTGCCGTCGGCGCATATCTTGCCGATCCCAGGGCGGCGAACGATCCTCGTATCCGCGCCGGTGCCGGCGACCTTATCGTCGAAGTGCTCGAATCGCTCGACCCCGAGCGGCTCGGGACGCAGGTACGCAGCGGATTGTCGGCTCAGTTGGAACGGCTCGAAATTGCACCACTGCTTGGCAGCTTGGTCGATTCGATGATCGCCGATGGACGTCACAAGGTTCTGATCGACAAGATAATCCGTTGGGCGGGGCTGGTGCTTGAGGACAATGAGGCGATGGTGCGTGACATGGTCCATCGGCGGGCCAACGCGGTGTTGCGGTTCACCGGACTTGACGAACGGCTTGCCAATTCAGTGCTGGACGGGCTCTACAAGCTGCTAGCCGAAGTGCTGGTCGATCCCGACCATCCTTTACGCAACAAGATCGAGGAAGGATTGCAGGAACTCGCGGCGGGGTTGCGCGATGACCCCGAAATGCGCGAGCGGGTCGAGCGCATGAAGCGCGAGCTTATCCGCAACCCGGCGATCGCCGAATGGTGGCAGGGTGTCTGGGAGCGTGTCCGTGCGCGGTTGATCGAAAGCATCCGCTCGTCGGGGGGCACCGGCGCGGGATATCTCGGCGAGACCCTTGGCGAACTCGGCGAAGCACTCCGTGACGACCACCGGTTGCAGACTCAGATCAACCGCTTCGCGCGCCGCACCGCTGTCGGCATCGCGACGCGATACGGCGATCAGATTGTCCGGTTGGTTTCCGAGACGGTCCGCCGCTGGGATGCGACGACCATTACCGATCGCGTCGAAAGCGCTGTAGGCCGAGATCTGCAGTTCATCCGCATCAACGGCACGATGGTGGGCGGCCTGGTGGGCCTGACGCTCCACTTTCTTGCCAGCTTGTTCTGAGCTGACGCGCATGATCAGCACCAGTCCGCAAAGCGTCAGGGCAAAATGTACTTGATTCTCTGTACGAGGTAGGACCGGACAGGCCGACCTTCAGTGTCCCGAGCGGGTTCGAATTCCGCGTCTTTCATAATTGCGAGACAGGCCGAATTGTCGAAGTTGTCTGCTTGCGTCAAATTGGTCCGGACGCATTTGGAAGGCTCACCACTGGCTTCTATCATCAGCCTGAGTTGCAGGTCAGCTTGCTCACCGCGACGCGCTGCTTTATCTGGATAGGTGTTGACAATGCGTTGAGCGACATGGTCGAGATTCTTCCATTTCGGCGGATGCGCGACTTTAGCCTGTTGTGCCGGATCGACACCCCATGACCGCACGAGATCGTCCATGCAAGACTCCATCGCCTTTGCAATCTGCGGCATCTCGGCGAGCGGTATGCGCACGGCGTTCCTAGTTCCAGCTTCGATATCCAGCCATTCGATACTCTCGACGGGTGGCCGCGGCATGGAAGATTGCGTCGTGGAAGGTGCGCCGTCGCGGGAGGTGCTCTCACGTAACCGGTTTTCGGAACTCTTTTTCCGCGAGCCGGCAACGGAAGAGAGCGTGGGCGAAAATCCTGTGCCACGGATCGCCTGTTCGAATTGACCAAACGAGAGCTGCCGACCCGGAGTTTCTCGCGTTTGGTTTACCGGGCCGAACCGTACCGAAATAGTTGAACGGTTCGGCACCGCACTTCCCGCCACGAGCCAAGTGTATGATTGTTCGGGGACTTGCTGTTCGAAGAAGAGGACAGTTTTCTCGTTACCGTCAGGCGACGCGAATTCCCGGACGATCCGGCATCTGTTTTCGGCATAATCCAGTACCCAATTTGTCGTGGGCACAAGCGTCTCCGGCGCATGTGCCTGTTGGGCTGAGGCAAAGGCAGGCCAGAGCAGTAAACATGTAGGTAAAGCGACCCTCAACGCAAATCCCCCCAGCACCGGAATGGTGCCAGGGGGAGCGCTAAATCGTCGATGCGAAAAAATCAAAGCTTCTCGGTTAGTTCCGGAACCGCCTTGTAAAGGTCCGCCACCAGACCGATGTCTGCCACCTGGAAGATCGGGGCGTCTTCGTCCTTGTTTATGGCAATGATGGTCTTGGAATCCTTCATGCCCGCCAAGTGCTGGATCGCGCCTGAAATTCCGATGGCAATATAGACATCAGGAGCCACGATCTTGCCGGTCTGACCAACCTGGTAATCGTTCGGAACATAACCTGCATCAACCGCCGCGCGGCTCGCGCCGATCCCGGCGTTCAGCTTGTCGGCCAGCGGCGTGATGACCTGTTCGAAGGTTTCGGCATCCTTGAGCGCCCGACCACCCGACACGATGACCTTGGCGCTGGTAAGCTCGGGCCGGTCGCTCTCGGCGATTTCCTGACTGACGAAGCTGGAAAGACCCGCATCGCCCGGCCCCGAAACTTCCTCGACAGAAACCGAGCCGCCTTCTGCACTAGCCTTGTCGAATGCGGTCCCGCGCACGGTCACCACCAGTTTCTCATCGCCGCTCTCCACCGTCGCAATCGCATTGCCGGCGTAAATGGGCCGAGTGAAGGTCTTGTCGCCTTCGACCGAAAGGATGTCCGATACCTGCATCACGTCGAGGAGAGCGGCCACGCGTGGGGCAATGTTCTTGCCCGTGGTTGTCGCGGGAGCAACGAACGCATCGTGATCTGCCATAAGGCCCGCGATCAACGGCGCGAGATTTTCTGCCAGTCCGTTCTTGTAAGCCGTATCATCGGCCAGCAAGACCTTGCCGGCGCCTTCGATCTTGGCGGCTTCTTCGGCAACGGCGCGGCATCCGGAGCCAGCCACCAGCAGATCGACATCGCCAATTTTGGAAGCTGCGGTTACGGCGGCGAGGGTCGCATCGGCGACGGAAGCATTGTCGTGTTCGACCCAAACAAGCGTTTTCATATCAGGTTTCCTTCGTGTCCGGGTTTGTTCAGGCGATGCCCATCGCCTTCATCTTGGCGACCAGCGCATCGACGTCCTCGACCTTTTCTCCGGCCTGGCGGACGGGCGGTTCGGAGACATTGGTGGTCTTCAGGCGAGGCGTTGTATCCACGCCGAAATCGCTTGGGTTCTTGGAATCGAGCGGCTTCTTCTTCGCCTTCATGATGTTCGGCAGCGAAGCGTAGCGCGGCTCGTTCAGGCGGAGATCCGTCGTGACGATTGCCGGGAGCGTCAACTTCACAGTTTCCAGCCCCCCATCGATTTCGCGCTTGACCGTGACACTGTCACCGTCGACTTCGACCGTGTTCGCAAACGTGCCCTGCGGACGCCCCATCAGCGCTGCAAGCATTTGCCCGGTCTGGTTCGAATCGTCGTCAATCGCCTGCTTGCCGAGCATAACGAGACCCGGCTGTTCCTCGTCGGCTATGGCCTTGAGGATCTTGGCAACTGCCAGCGGTTCGACCTCGTCGTCGGTCTCGACCAGGATCGCGCGATCGGCACCCATTGCGAGCGCCGTGCGCAATGTCTCCTGTGCCTTTGCCGGCCCGATGCTCACCGCGACGATCTCTTCTGCCTTGCCGGCTTCCTTCAGCCGGATCGCTTCTTCGACAGCGATCTCGTCGAACGGGTTCATGCTCATCTTGACGTTGGCTAGATCGACGCCGCTGCCATCAGGCTTGACCCGCGGCTTGACGTTGTAATCGATGACCCGCTTGACGGGCACGAGGATTTTCATGCTGCGAAATCCCTTCTTCTGCAAAGCTGCAGCCGGCAGAACGCACGGCTTGATTAACGAATGACGCAGCCGCCCTAGCGTTCCCTTTACGTTTACGTCAAGGGCAACTGGCGCTGGGTCAGGCTGCCTTCTTCACCTCCGCGACGATCTTTTTCGCAGCATCGCCCAGGTCATCGGCGCTGACGATGGGGAGGCCCGAATTCTCGAGGATGTCCTTGCCCTCGGCGACGTTCGTGCCTTCCAGCCGGACAACCAGCGGAACCGAAAGATTTACATCCTTCGCCGCCTGGACAATACCGTTTGCGATCACGTCGCATTTCATGATCCCGCCGAAGATATTCACCAGAATGCCTTCCACCGCCGGGTCCTTTAGAATGATCTTGAACGCTGCGGTCACCTTCTCGGTCGTCGCGCCGCCGCCAACGTCGAGGAAGTTCGCCGGGAAGGCGCCGTTCAGCTTGATGATGTCCATCGTCGCCATGGCAAGGCCTGCGCCATTGACCATGCAACCGATATTGCCGTCGAGCTTGATATAGGCGAGATCGTATTCGCTCGCCTCCACCTCGGCCGGGTCTTCCTCTGTCTCGTCGCGCATCGCCTCCACCTTCTTGTGGCGGTAGAGCGCATTGCCATCGAAGCTCATCTTGGTGTCGAGCACCAGCAAATTGCCATCCTCGTCCTCGACCAGCGGATTGATCTCGAGCATTTCCATGTCGAGTTCCATGAACGCGGTATAGAGTTGTTTCGCCAGCTTCTGGCACTGCTTGTTGGTATCGCCCGTCAGCTTGAGAGCGAAGGCCACCGCGCGGCCATGATGCGGCATGAAGCCTTGCGCCGGATCGATCGTGATGGTGGTGATCTTGTCGGGCGTTTCGTGCGCCACATCCTCGATATCCATGCCACCTTCGGTCGAGGCGATCACGGCAACTTTGCCGCTTGCCCGGTCGACCAGCATCGAGAGGTAGTATTCGTGCGCGATGTCGACGCCGTCAGTGACGTAAAGCCGGTTGACCTGCTTGCCTTCTTCGCCGGTCTGGACGGTTACCAGCGTGTTGCCGAGCATCTCCTTGGCATCACGTTCGACATCCTCGATGCTGTGCGCGAGCCGGACGCCACCCTTGGCGTCGGCGCCGAGTTCCTTGAACTTTCCCTTGCCGCGCCCGCCTGCGTGAATCTGTGCCTTCACGACATAAAGAGGGCCGGGCAGCTTCTTCGCAGCTTCGACGGCTTCTTCGACGGTATGTGCGGCATGTCCCGTCGGGATGGCAATCCCGTGTTCGGCAAGCAATTCCTTCGCCTGGTATTCGTGGATATTCATGGAGGATTTCGTCCTTCGCGTATGGCGCGTTGAGGGGTTGGAGGTCGTGCGCTGCCTAAGCATGTCTGGTCGCGCTTGAAAAGTATGCTGTTCGGGTGCAGTTCCGTTCCGGCTCCACAATGATCGACAGCGCACGTCTTGAATCGATCGTCTCCGAAGCGGGACGGATCGCCTATGACCTCTGGCCGGGTGCGGGCAACGCACTGGATAGCTGGGAAAAGAAGCCTGGCGATCCGGTCTGCGAAGCCGATCTGGCGGTCGATGCCTTTCTCAAACGGGAATTGGGCGCGCTCCTGCCCGCAGCGGGTTGGCTGTCGGAGGAGACGGTCGACAGGTCTGAGCGACTCGACAAGGGTCTGATCTGGCTGGTCGATCCGGTCGACGGAACGCGCGATTTCATTCGCGGCCGCAGAGGCTGGGCCGTGTCCGTAGCCTTGATCAGCGAAGGGCGCCCGCTTATCGGAACGCTTTGCGCCCCTGCGCGCGCAGAAACCTGGCAGGCAGTCGCTGGTCAGGGTGCGGCGCTCAACGGCAGAAAACTGTCCGCTTCAACACGTACGGAATTTCCCGGCTCGCGCGTACCTGCACATTCATTGCCCAGGACCGATCGCGACCTGGTAACGGTAGACCAGCCCAACTCGATCGCGCTGCGCATCGCGATGGTCGCGGCGAACGAGGCCGATCTTGTGGCCACGCTGCGCTGGGGCTTCGAATGGGATATCGCAGCAGCGGGACTGATCGCCCGCGAGGCTGGCGCCGCGGTCACCGATGCGAACGGAAAACCGCTAGAATACAACAAGCAAAATCCTCGCGCATTCGGTGTTCTGGCCTGCGCGCCAGCCATTCACGCCGCGGCCATAGAACGACTGGCGGAACGGGCGGCGGCCCAGCAAAAATAAACGGGGCCGACCTTTCGATCGACCCCGCGCAATTTGCTATTACCTGAAAAGGCTTTTGGCAGCTCAGTAACCTTGCGCTTCCTGAGCTGCTTCGACATCTTCCTGATCGAACGGAATGATCTTGATTTCGACCCGGCGATTAAGCGGCTCGTTGACGCCGTCGGCGGTCTGCACCGCAAGCCGGTTCTCGCCATAACCCATCCAGCGAATACGCGACGAGCTCACGCCGCGGCTGATAAGATAGTTGGCAACCGCCTGCGCGCGCTGTTCCGACAGACGTTGATTTGACGCTGCGGAGCCGACCGTATCGGTGTATCCGTAAACGTCGACCAGGCTGTTGGGATATTGCGTTAGGCTGTTGGCAACGCGGTCGAGCAAGTCGCGGAAACCGGGCGAGATAGTGTAGCTTCCAGTCGCGAAGGTTACTCCGTCGGGAAGATTCACGAGTATGGCCTCGCCGCCGTCTACCTCCGATACGTCGATTCCTGAACCGGCGGTCTGTTCTTCCAGCTCCTTGATCTGTTCATCCATGCGATAGCCAACATAGCCCCCCGCTGCGCCTCCGGCTGCCGCGCCGATGATGCGGCCGGTCTTGCCCCCGATCACGTCACCCAGAAGGCCGCCTGCGACGGCACCCCCGAGACCACCAAGCACTGTGCGCGAGACCTTGCGCTCGCCAGTATTGGGATCGGTAACGCAGGCGGAAACAGTCATCAGCGAGACGGCAGCCAGGCTGGCGGTAAGAATGCGCGAATTCTTCATATATTCAGTCCTCCTTAAAGCGAGCGTCTGAGAACGATCTTCCCTTTGGGACGCTCGCAAACGATGGATGCGCCCCACCGCGCAACTGGCTTCTTAACATTCGATTTGCCTGCCCGTTCCTGAGCGGCGCGCAGATAAATTTTCCGTTGCGCTGGCAGTGGCGCGCTTTTGTGCTAGCCAGCACGACGTGACACCCTTTCCCTGGACCGACCTGCTCATCATAGCCGGACTTATCGTTCTGAACGGCGTTTTCGCGATGAGCGAACTGGCGATCGTTTCCGCGCGGACCGCGCAATTGCGCTCGGCCGCGCAGCAGGGCAATGGCGGCGCGCGTGTTGCGCTCACCCTTGCTTCCGAACCGGGAAAGTTCCTGTCGACGGTGCAAATCGGAATAACCCTGATCAGCATCATCGCGGGCGCGTATTCGGGAGCAAGCCTTGGTGGCCCTGTGGGGGAACGCTTGGTGGCCCTCGGAACGCCGGGCGACTGGGCGGAAGAAGCGGGCTTTGCCCTGGTCATCGCCCTAACGACCTATCTCACTTTGGTCGTCGGCGAACTGGTTCCGAAACAGGTCGCCCTGCGCGTAGCTGCTCCGATCGCTATCGTCATGGCGCGACCGATGGCGCTTCTGGCCCGGGTCGCGGCGCCGCTCGTCTGGATCCTGGATACCTCATCGAGCCTGCTTCTCCGACTGCTCGGCGTCCGAAGCTCTGGACAGGGGGCGGTCACTGCCGAAGAACTGCATATGCTGTTCGCGGAAGCCACCCGCAGCGGGGTCATCGAGCATGAACAGCATCAGATGCTGCAGGGCGTTGTGCGGCTCGCGCAACGGCCGGTCCGCGAACTGATGACTCCGCGCACCGAAATCGACTGGGTCGACATCTCCGCCGATGAGGCGGCGATACGGGCCCTGCTCGACGAAAGTCCGCATACGGTGTGGCCAGTGGCTGACGGTTCGCCGGACAAAGTGCTCGGACTGGTCCGCGTGCGCGAGATACTCGCCGCAATGGTCGAGGGGCGATCGATCGATCTTACCGCCTTCATGCGAAAGGCCGAGGTTGTGCCCGATCAGCTCGATGCCGTAGATGCCCTTCGCGTGCTCCAGCAGGCCGACATCGCCATGGCGATGGTGCACGATGAATACGGACATCTGGATGGCATCGTCACTCCGGTCGATCTTCTGACGGCGCTGGTCGGGGACTTCGCCAGCGACCAGGAGCCTGGCGACGGCCCTGGCGTGGTCGAGCGCGAGGACGGATCGATGCTGATCGCCGGATCCCTGTCGGCCGACGTACTCGCCGACCGGCTCGGCCTCGATTATGACGAGGATCGGGAATTCGGCACGGCTGCGGGCTACGCGCTGCATGTTCTCAGACGGCTTCCCGTCGAGGGTGAGCATTTCACGGATCAGGGCTGGCGGTTCGAAGTTGTCGACATGGACGGGCGCCGAATCGACAAGCTGCTGGTTGCCCGACTGGCTTCACGGACGCAGGAAAGTGGTGCTGCTGGGGAGGATTGAACTCCCGGCCTCACCCTTACCAAGGGTGCGCTCTACCACTGAGCTACAGCAGCGTCCGACAAGGCGCGCGCTATTGGCAGACGCCCGAGGAAAGTCAAGCCAAGCTTGAGCTATCGCCCGCATCAAGGCACAAGCCCGAGCGATGACGAACACTGACCGCAAACCGGATCGCGAAGAACGACTGGCCGCGAAACTGCGCGAGAATTTGCGCCGCCGGAAGCTGCAAATCCGCGAAATGCGCGAATCGGACCGCGACCCCCTTCCCTTGGATGGAGAGGACCGCTAACGCGCGGTGCTCCTAGAGAAGAACGGGAGTCCCCATGTCCAAGCTGATCCTCGTCCGCCACGGCCAGAGCGAATGGAACCTCGCCAATCGCTTCACCGGTTGGTGGGACGTTGACCTGACCGAGAAGGGCGTGATCGAGGCCACGAACGCGGGCGAATTGATGCAGACGAAAGGCGTTCTGCCGACGACCGCCTTCACAAGTGTCCAGACGCGGGCGATCAAGACGCTCAACATCGCGCTCGAAGCCTGCGACCGGTTGTGGATTCCGGTGACGCGCGACTGGCACCTCAACGAACGCCATTATGGCGGGCTGACCGGTCTGGACAAGCAGGAAACCCGCGACCGACACGGCGATGAACAGGTGCATATCTGGCGCCGCAGCTTTGATGTGCCGCCGCCGGAGATGGAACTCGGGAGCGATTTCGACCTTGCCGATGATCCGCGCTACGAAGGGGTCGAAGTCCCCCGGGCCGAAAGTCTGAAGCTTACGATCGAGCGGGTCCTGCCATACTGGGAGCAGGCGATCCTGCCCCAGCTGGGTCAAGGAGAGACGGTTATCATCTCCGCTCACGGGAACAGTCTGCGTGCGCTGGTGAAGCATCTCTCGGACATTTCGGACGACGATATCACGGGCCTGGAAATCCCGACCGGACAGCCGATCGTCTACGAGTTCGACGGGACTGACGTCGCTGGCGAACGCTACTACCTGAAGGACAGTTGAGATGAGCGCCAGGGTCGCCATCGTGATGGGCAGTCAGTCCGACTGGAGCACCATGACCCATGCCGCCGAGGTTCTCGACGAGCTTGGCGTGGAAACCGACGTGCGGATCGTATCCGCCCACCGAACGCCTGACCGGATGTACGATTTCGCCCGAAGTGCTGCCGACGCCGGGATCGAGGTCATCATCGCCGGAGCGGGCGGGGCGGCCCATCTTCCTGGCATGATTGCTGCGCTGACGCATGTCCCGGTGCTGGGCGTGCCGGTTAAGTCTCAGGCCTTGTCGGGTCAGGATAGCCTGCTGTCGATCGTCCAGATGCCCGCTGGCGTGCCGGTGGGAACACTTGCGATCGGCAAACCCGGTGCGACAAATGCGGGACTGCTTGCCGCGGCCATCCTTGCCACGCATGACGAGGCGCTTTCGGACCGTCTGCGCGGATGGCGGCAGGCGCGCAGCGATGGCGTTGCCGAACGCCCGGCGGATTGATGGGGATTAGCCATGCTTGAGCGCGGATCCACCATCGGGATTCTCGGCGGCGGCCAGCTAGGCCGGATGATGGCCGTGGCCGGAGCGCGGCTCGGCTATCGGTGCATCGGCTATGCGCCGGCTGGTGATAATGTCGCGGCACCTGTCTGCGACGATTTCTTCATCAATGCGTGGGACGACAAGCCGGCCCTGGCGGCGTTTGCCGCGAAATGCGATGTGGTGACCTGGGAATTCGAGAATGTGCCCGTCGCGGTCGCAGCGGCGATGCCACCAGACGGCATCTTCCCGCTTCCCCGTGCGCTCGAGACGGCACAGGACAGGCTGATCGAAAAGCGTTTCGTCGAAAATCTGGGGGGCCGACCGGCCCCCTATGCGAAGGTGGACAGCCGGGCCGATCTAGACATGGCGATCGAGCGGATCGGCATGCCCGGGATTCTCAAGACGCGACGCGATGGCTATGACGGAAAGGGGCAGTGGCGGCTCTCGTCCCAGCGTGATGTCGAGGCACTCACATTTTCGGACAGACCTGCGATCTACGAAGGGCTCGTGTCGTTCAGCGCCGAGTTTTCCGTTATTCTCGTACGTGGGCGCGACGGGGAGGTCCGGTTCTGGGAATCGCCGCGAAACTTGCATGAACACGGTATTCTCGCGACATCGGCGCTGCCTGCTGGGGAGGTTATCAAAGAACAATCCGATCCGGCCCGTGAACTGGCTCGGCAGGTTGCCGACGCGCTGAGCTATGTCGGGGTGCTCACGCTGGAGTTTTTCGCATGCGACGATGGCCCGGTCTTCAATGAAATGGCACCTCGCGTACACAATTCCGGGCACTGGACGATCGAGGGCGCCGTCACCAGCCAGTTCGAAAACCACATTCGCGCGGTCGCCGGCCTGCCCTTGGGCAATACCCGGACGACGGCCAAGAAGGTCGTGATGAACAATGTGCTGGGCAAGGACATCAAGGGAGTGACCGAACATCTTGGCGTATCCGATGCGCATTGGCATGATTACGGCAAGAAGCAGACGCGCGCAGGACGCAAGATGGGTCATGTCACGCGATTGATCCGATGAGCGTCTTCCTGATCTTTGCCCGCGCGGCGAATGGGTGCATCGGCAAGGACGGCGGCCTGCCTTGGCACCTTCCGGCTGATCTGAAGCGGTTCAAGGCGCTGACCATGGGCAGGCCGATGGTGATGGGACGCCGGACCTTCGAAAGCTTGCCCGGATTGCTCCCCGGACGCCGTCACATCGTGCTAACCCGGCGCGAACGCTGGGATTCGCAAGGTGCCGACGTGTCGCGTTCGGTCGAGGAAGCTCTGGCCATCGCCGAGGCAAGCGCCGATGCCAGCGAAATCGCGGTCATCGGCGGCGCGGCGATCTTCGATGTGTTCCTCCACCATGCGCAGCGGGTCGAACTAACCGAAATCCACGCCGATTTCGATGGCGATACTTTCATGCCCCCGCTTGGACCGGAATGGGAAGTGGTGGCACGCGCGGATCACGATGCTGATGGGGACAATCCGGCGTATTCCTTCGTTACCTTTCATCGCATTGGCGAAAGCGGATCATGAGGTTTCTCGACCATCGCGAGAAATTGCCGGACAGCCTGCGCGGTGCAGTGATAGCGCTTGGCAATTTCGACGGTTTTCACTTGGGCCACAAGGCTGTGGCAGGCGAAGCGATCCGCTGGGCGCGCGAGGAAGGCCGGCCGTCGATCATCGCCACCTTCGATCCGCATCCGGTGCGCCATTTCAAGCCTGATGCGCCGCCGTTTCGGCTGACGACCCTCGAGCAGCGGCAGGAACTCTATCTTTCGGCCGGGGCCACCGCGATGCTGGTGTTCCATTTCGATGACGAACTGGCCAGCACCACGGCGGAAGATTTCGTGAAAGTCCTGCTGGCAGAGCATCTCGGTGCAGCAGGTGTGGTGACCGGCGAAGACTTCACCTTCGGCAAGGGGCGCGGCGGCAATCGCGATGTTCTGGAGACCCTGGGCTGCCAGGTCGGCATCGAGACGCGCGCGGTGCCGCCGGTGATGGACTGCGGCGAACCTGTATCCTCCAGCCGCGTACGTGATGCCCTGCGCGAGGGGGATCCACAGGAGGCCGCGCGCCTGCTCACTCGCCCATTCGCCATTCGCGGAGTGGTCGAGCATGGTGACAAGCGCGGGCGGGAAATTGGCTATCCCACGGCGAACCTGTCGATCGAACAGTATCTGCGCCCCCGATACGGGATCTATGCAATCACCGGTCGGCTGCTGTCGAGCGGGCAGGAGTTGCAGGGCGCCGCCAATATCGGCGTGCGTCCGCAATTCGACCCACCCAAGGAATTGCTCGAGCCCTATTTCTTCGATTTTTCAGGTGATCTCTACGGACAGGAGATCGAAGTCGCGTTTCACCACTTCATCCGGGCCGAAGCGAAATTCGAATCGCTCGATGCATTGACCGCGCAGATGGAGAAGGACTGCGCCGAAGCGAAGCGGCTGCTCGCTTGAGCGAAACACTTTCCTAGAGGCGCGCTTTCCCCTAACGGCCTGCCCCATGTCCGAGCAGCGCGATTACAAAGATACCGTCTTCCTGCCGAAGACCGATTTTCCCATGAAGGCCGGCCTCCCGCAAAAGGAGCCGAACATCCTTGCGCGCTGGCAGGACGAAAAGCTCTACGAACAGCTGCGCGAGGAGCGAGCAGGACGCGAGAAGTTCATCCTCCACGACGGCCCGCCTTACGCCAACGGCGACATGCACATCGGCCATGCGCTGAACCGCATCCTGAAGGACATGGTGGTGCGCAGCCAGAGCCTGATGGGAAAAGATGCGCCCTTCGTACCCGGCTGGGACTGCCACGGCCTGCCGATCGAATGGAAGGTCGAAGAGCAGTATCGCAAGAAGAAGAAAGACAAGAAAGCGGTTCCCGCAGCGGAATTCCGGCAGGAATGCCGCGAATACGCGCAGAAATGGGTCGATGTTCAGCGCGAGCAGCTGAAGCGCCTCGGCCTGATGGCGGATTTCGACGATCCCTATTTGACCATGCAGCCCGAAAGCGAGGCGACCATTGTGGCCGAGCTGATGAAGTTTGCGGAAGCCGGCAATCTCTACCGCGGAGCGAAGCCGGTTATGTGGAGCCCGGTGGAAGAAACTGCGCTGGCCGAGGCCGAGGTGGAGTACGAAGACATCACCTCGACGCAGATCGATGTGGCGTTCGAGATTACGGAAAGCCCTATCAGTGAGCTAAAAGGCGCCTACGCCGTAATCTGGACCACCACGCCGTGGACGATCCCGGTGAACCAAGCTTTGGCTTACGGGCCGGACATTGAATATGAGAAGCTCCAATTTTGGGCATCGAACGATAGCTCGGATTCCGCTGACTACATTGATGACCCTGATTTCTCGTGGCTCGGCAATTCCCATCCGAATGTTTGGTTCTTAATCTCCTCGCTGCTCAAAGACGAGGTGGCAGAAAGGCTAACCAAGCTGGCGAATGCCAAATATCCGGGTCGCGGTATCACTATCGGCGCAGTCGCTCCCAACGATACATGGAAAGGAAGAGGTTCCGACCTTGCCGGCACCAAGGTCCGCCACCCCATGCACCATCTCGGCGGGTTCTACGCCAATCCGCGTCCGCTTCTCGCAGGCGATTTCGTGACTACCGATAGCGGTACGGGCCTCGTTCACATGTCGCCCGACCATGGCGAGGACGACTTCTTGCTGTGCCGCGAGCACGGCATCAAGCCGGTCTTCGCGGTCATGGGCGACGGGCGTTACCGCGACGATTGGACATGGCTGGGCGGCGAGGACGACCGCCGCCGAGCCGTGATCAACAAGCCGTTTAACGCGCCCGATGGGCCGATCTGCTCGGATCTGCGCGAGGCTGGCGCGCTGCTTTCGGCCAGCGAGGACTACCAGCACTCCTATCCGCATTCGTGGCGCTCGAAGGCCAAGGTCATCTATCGCTGCACGCCGCAATGGTTCGTGCCGATGGACAGGGAACTCGATCGCGGCGGAACGCTGCGAGAACGCGCGCTGTCCGAGATCGAACGCGTGAAGTTCATTCCCGAAAGGGGCCGCAACCGTATCGGATCGATGGTTGAAGGCCGCCCCGACTGGGTGCTGTCGCGCCAGCGCGCCTGGGGCGTGCCGATTACGCTGTTCGTCCGGCCAGACGGTTCCTACCTGCAGGACGAGCAAGTCAACGCGCGCGTGGTCGCGGCGGTGCGTGAAGACGGCGTCGATGCCTGGGACGAGGCGCGCAAGGCAGAGTTTTTAGGAGACGCACACGATCCCGACGAGTTCGAGATGGTCACCGACATTCTCGACGTGTGGTTCGATTCAGGCTGTACCCATGCTTTCACGCTGGAAAGCGGGCGGTGGCAGGCGCTGAGATGGCCTGCC
Source organism: Erythrobacteraceae bacterium Alg239-R51 (assembly GCA_947331495.1). Taxonomy (GTDB): domain Bacteria; phylum Pseudomonadota; class Alphaproteobacteria; order Sphingomonadales; family Sphingomonadaceae; genus Qipengyuania. The sequence goes on from CAMZOI010000001.1 coordinate 204,409, forward strand.
GATCTCTATCTCGAGGGCAGCGACCAGCATCGTGGCTGGTTCCAGTCCTCACTGCTCGAAAGTTGCGCCACGCGCGGACGCGCGCCCTACGATCAGGTGCTGACCCATGGCTTCACCATGGCCGCTGACGGGCGCAAGATGTCCAAGAGCCTCGGCAACACCATCGATCCGCTCAAGGTCATGGAAACCTACGGCGCAGACATCATAAGGCTGTGGGCGTTGAGCGTCGATTCGACGATGGACCATCGTATTGGCGACGAAATTTTGAAGGGCGTCGGCGACCAGTACCGCCGCCTTCGCAACACGTTTCGCTATTTGCTCGGCGCGCTCGATGCGTTTGTCGGCGATATGGGCGATCCCGGCGAAATACCCGAGCTGGAAATCTATGTTCTTGCGTTGCTGGCCGATCTCGACGGCAAGCTGCGCAAGGCAGCCGAAGCTTATGATTTCAACGCCTATACCCGCCTGCTGGTCGATTTCTGCAACGAAGACCTTTCGGCCTTCTACTTCGATATCCGCAAGGACGTGCTCTATTGCGACGGGTCGGACAGCACGAAGCGCAATGCCTATCGCACCGTGCTCGACCTGCTGTTCCACGCGCTGGTCCGCTATGCCGCGCCGGTGCTGGTGTTCACTGCGGAGGAGGTGTGGAGCACGCGCTATCCCGATGGCGGCAGCGTCCACCTGCTCGAATGGCCGCAGGTTCCGGGCGTCTCCGCCGATGGAGCACGGTGGGACAGGTTGCGCGACCTTCGCGAACGGGTGAACGAGGCGATCGAACCGCTGCGCCGCGACAAGACGATCCGCTCCAGCCTCGAGGCGGACGTGACCGTCCCTTCCGCTTCCGTGCCCGAAGGTTTCACCGACGAAGATCTTGCAGAACTGTTCATCACCGCGTCAGTCGCCCGGACCGATAGCGGCGACGTGACTGTGAGCCGGACAAACGAAAGGAAGTGCGGGCGTTGCTGGCGCCTCCTGCCCAGCGTGGCCGAGGACGGCGCGCTGTGCGATCGTTGTGAGGACGTGATCGAGAAGCTGGATGCCGCCGCATGACGCCCGTCCTTAGAAACAGGCTGGCCGGCTGCATCCTTGCCTTGGCGATTTTCGGATTCGACCAGTGGTCGAAGAACTATGTCACGAAAACGCTCGGTATCGACAGGATCGGCGAGGCGATGGAACTGCTGCCGTTTTTCGACCTGCGGTTCACGCGCAACTTCGGTGTCTCGCTGGGCATGTTCGAGGCGACGAGCCCGGAAATGCGGTGGGGGCTGGTGCTGGTGACCGGCCTCATCGCGCTGGTCGTGACGGTGTGGATGTTGCGCGAGAAGCTGCTCGGCGATGTCCTGGCGCTGGCGTTGATACTCGGCGGCGCGATGGGCAATATCAAGGACCGTTACGAACTTGGCTATGTCGTCGATTTCGCCGACCTGCACTTTGGCGACTTCCGCCCGTTCCTGATCTTCAACGTGGCCGATGCCGCCATCACCATCGGCGTCGTCATCATCCTTGCGCGCGCTTTCTTCATGCGCGACAATGATGAAGACGAGGTCGACGATCTCGTAAATTCCAAACCGGCCGAGGCCGCGGAGAACACCTGATGACCAAATTCGTCCGTATCGCAATCGTCGCCGGTCTCGGCGCCCTGACAGCAGCCTGTGGCAGCGGCGGCTTCCTCGATCGCGACCGGCCCGATGAATTTGCCGTGCAGCGCCAGGCTCCTCTGGTAGTCCCGCCGGATTTCAACCTGACCCCGCCGCAGCCGGGAGCCCCGCGGCCTGCAGAAGGCACTTCGGCGGAACAGGCGCTCGATGTGCTGTTCGGCGGCCCAGCCCCGCGCAGCCAGGTCGAAACCAGCGTGCTCGACCGTGCTGGTGCAGCCGATCCGGGCATCCGCAGCGAAGTCGGCGATCCTGAAACCGCCACGGTCTCCAAGGGTGCCGTGACGCGCGATATCATCGCTGCGCCCGAAGGCGACGGAGCGAACGCGCAGGCCTTGATCCCGAGCTGATCCTCAGGTGCTGCGATCCGCCTTGTCGGCGGCGTTCGTGCCCTCGATCATCTGGCGCATGGCATTCCACTCCTCGTCGCCCAGGTCTTTCAGCGCGCCGTAGAAATTGCCGCCATGCGCTTGAAATCCACCACCATCGATGGCGATGGTCTGGCCGTTCACCCATCCCGCGCCCGGTCCCATGAGGAATGCTGCGAGGTTGGCGAGTTCATGCATCTCGCCATGGCGACCCATCGGATTCATTTCGTCATGCGAATTACCGCCGCGTCCGCCAGGCGATAGCCGCGCGCTCATCCCGTCTGTCGGGAACAGTCCCGGCGCAATGGCATTGAACCGCATGCCGTAGCGACCCCATTCGACCGCCAGCGACTGGGTCATCGCATTGAGCCCGGCCTTGCTCATCGCGCTCGGCACGACGAACGGTCCGCCATTCCAAACCCAGGTGGTAAGGATCGAAAGAAAATTGCCGGGCAGATTCTGGGCGATCAGCCGTTTGCCAACGTCCAGTGTGACATAGAACGTGCCGCGAAACACGATGTCGCTGATTGCATTGAAGCCATTGACCGACAGATCCTCGGTCCGGCTGACGAAATTGCCCGCAGCATTGTTGACCAGGCCTGTCAGCGGACCGTGCTCCCAGATCGAATCGACCATGGCTGCGATCGCTTCCGGGTCGCGAATGTCGCAAGCATGGCCGATGACGGTTCCGCCGTGCGCCTGCGTCAGTTCACCAGCGGTTTCGTCCAGTCTGTTCTGCCGCCGCCCGCATATATGGACCTCAGCGCCGAGCTTCAGGAATGCCTCGCTCATCTCGCGGCCCAGCCCGGTGCCGCCGCCGGTAACCAGAATGCGCTCGCCTGTCAGTAAGCCTTCGCGAAACATCAATTGTCCGATATCCATCCCAATCTCCCTCAAGGCTGCGAACATAGCGTAGCCAAGACACGAAACCACATTGATTCGCTGCGGTGTATTGCCTAGCTGGGACAGTATGGACGATCCCGACCACCTGACGCCACTCGATCCGGCCTACAGATCCATGCTTCGGGTGCAGTTCGCAATACTAGCATTTGTGCTGCTGGCGGCGGCTACTGTGGCCGAAATCGCCATACCGGGCTGGACCGGTGCGGTCTGGTTACCGGTACTCTTGCTGGCCACATGGCTGCTGATCCGCTTGCCCATGCGCCGTTATGCCGCGCGCGGTTATTCGCTGGCTGGCGAAAGGTTGCGCGTGGTGCGCGGGATCCTGTTCCGTTCGGACACGGTGGTGCCGTTCGGGCGCGTTCAGCATATCGACGTCAACCAGGGGCCGCTAGAGCGAGCCTTTCGTCTCGCCACGCTGACCGTGCATACCGCGGGTAGCCACAACGCCTCGGTGTCCCTCCCCGGTTTGGCCCACCGCGATGCGCTGGCCATGCGCGAGGACATTCGCGCGGCGATCCGCCGCAACACGCAATGAGCGAAAGCGCACTCGGCAAGGCGTTGCGCACAGATCCCGGCAGCTTCGCCGTGCGAGCGGTTTCGATGCTGTTCCAGTTCGTCATTCCCTTGGGCCTTGCCGCGACAGCCATTTCCGGCGAGCGCGGTTTGGGCAATGTCCTGACGTATCTGGTGCCCGTCGCACTGGCGATCGTAGGCTTGAGTGTATTGATAGCCTATCTGCAATGGACGCGGCTGACCTACACGGTAGGGGCCGAGGACATCCGCGTGGAAAGCGGGGTGCTGTCCCGTGCTGCCCGCTCCGTACCGTTCGACCGAATTCAGGATGTCAGCCTGGAACAGAAATGGTTGCCGCGTCTCTTCGGCTTGGTCGAGGTCAAGTTCGAAACTGGTGCAAGCGGGGGCGACGATCTCAAGCTTGCTTATCTTTCGCAAGACGAGGGTGCCCGACTTCGGCAGACCGTACGCAGCCGGCGAGACGGGCCAACGACCAGCGGAGATGAGCCGAAATATCCTGCCGTCGAACCCGAACCCGAACTGCTCTTCGCCATGCCTCCCCGTCGCGTTCTGGCGTTCGGCATATTCGAATTTTCGCTCGCGGTGTTCGCGGTTCTCGGCGGCCTGGCGCAGACCTTCGAATCAGCGTTGCCGTGGGAATTATGGGATCTCGGCTTGTGGCAGGAGCGCCTGGCCGGTCCAGGACAATATCTTGCCGGGCTTGGGGCGTTGGCACAGGTCGTCGGGGCTATCTTCGCCCTGCTGTCCCTGGCCTTGGTGGGCGTGGCGACCGGCGTGGTGCGCACGGTCTTGCGCGAATGGGATTTCCGGCTGGAGCGTACAGACAAAGGCTTGCGCCGTCGCCGTGGCCTTCTGACCCGCACCGATCTGGTCATGCCGGTTCACCGCGTGCAGGCACTGCGCGTCCGCACCGGTCTCATCCGCCGCCGATTCGGCTGGCATTCGCTCAAGGTCGTCAGCCTGGCCAGTGACAGCGGTTCGGCAAATCACGATGCGGCACCTTTTGCGCGGATGGACGAGATTGCTCCGATTGTGCGCGAGACTGGGTTTGCACTGCCGCACGACAAACTCGATTGGCATCGTGCGAGCGGGCGAGCGCATTTCGACAGTGCGCTGATCAATTTTTCGATCCTGACGATCATCGCGACGATGATAGCGATATTCTCACCGTTGTGGTGGTCCGCACTCTTCCCGTTTGTTTTCGGTATATTCGCCGCCTTGCGCGAGATCTATCTGTGGCGCTTCAATCGGCACGCGCTGGACGATACGCAGCTTTACGCCCGTCATGGGCTGTTCGCCCCGAGTACGGCAATCGGCTCGCGGGTAAAACTACAATCGGTCGATATCGTACAGGGCCCCATTGCACGCTGGCGCGGTTATGCGGATTTGCGCTTGGGATTGGCCGGTGGACGCCTGAACTTGGGTGCCCTTCCGGTTGAACGGGCCAAGTCGCTTCGCAGGGCCCTGCTCGACAGCATGGCACTCCTCGACTTTTCCCAAACGATGGAGAAGGGCACAGCCCCGGACTAGGCGCGCAGATCGCTCCATTCCGGGTGCTCGTCGAACTGGGACGCGACATAGGAACAGGCCGGGCGGATCCTGAACCCTTCCTTTTTCGCATCTGCGATCAACGCTTCTACCAGTTCGGCAGCAATACCCTTTCCGCGCATTTGCTGCGGTACAAAAGTGTGGTTCGCGCTGCGCACGCCGTTATTGGCGGTCCAAGTCAGTTCGCCCTTTGCGTCGGTACCGGGTATGGTCGCGATATAGGCTCCCTGCGATTTGCTTTCCCGGCTTTCGATAGTGATATTGGTATCGGACATGAGTGATAGTTCCCTTCTGTCCAAGCAACGCGAGCCTCGCTATGCGCGTTCCGATGCAATTCCTCTCCGACAATGCCGCCGCCGTCCACCCTCGGGTCTGGCAGGCCATGCGCGCAGCAGACGAATCCGATTCGCCCTATGATGGGGACGCGACCAGTGTGGCGCTCGATGAACGGTTTTCCGACCTGTTCGGTCGAGAATGCGTGGCATTATGGGTTGCGACCGGAACCGCCGCCAACTGCCTGGCGCTGGCAACTATGGTCCAGCCCCATGGCGGCGTCGTCTGCCATGAAGAAGCGCATATCGAAATGGACGAAGGCGGGGCACCGGGCTTCTATCTCCACGGCGCGAAGCTGCTTCTGGCCAGAGGCGAAGGCGCGAAGATTGATGTCGATGCCATAAAGGCAACGATCGACCCGATCCGCGATGACGTGCACCAGGTCCAGCCGCACGCGATCTCGGTAACCCAGGCGAGTGAATATGGATGCAGCTATCGACCGGGCGAGATCGCTGCCATATCCGAGCTTGCAAGAGACCGCAGTCTTGGACTGCACATGGATGGTGCGCGCTTCGCCAATGCCGTGGCGTTTCTCGATTGCTCGCCCGGCGAGGCGGCGGGTCCGATCGATGCACTTAGTTTCGGCTGCGTGAAGAATGGCGGCATGAGCGCCGAGGCCATCGTGTTCTTCGATACAGTTTTGGCCGATGTCGCGCGCTATCGCCGCAAGCGATCCGGACATCTGCAATCGAAGGGGCGATTCCTGGCGGCACAACTTCATGCCATGCTGAAAAACGATCTGTGGTTGGACAATGCGCGCCACGCCAACGCTTCGGCAGCGGAAATTGCATCGGCCTGTCAGGAGCGTCTGATCCACCCTGTCGAAGCGAATGAACTGTTCGTGCGCTGCACGGCCGATGAGCGGGAGGCGCTACGAAAGCAGGGTTTCGGCTTTTACGACTGGGGTGCGGATGCTGCGCGCTTCGTGACCGCCTGGAACACGCCCGACAATGCCGTTCGCGCACTTGCGAAGGTCATTTCCAGGCTATGAGTGCTGCCCGAGGCGACGACACGCTCCTGCGGGCGCGCATCGTCGTCCCTTTCCTGCTTACCGGGATCATCTGGGGGTCGACCTGGTGGGTGATTACCGACCAGATCGACGGGGTGGCACCGAGCTGGTCGGTCGCTATCCGTTTCGCCGTAGCGACCCCGGCGATGTTCCTGCTGGCTAAGGCAATGGGGCGATCCCTGCGCATTGGACGGGGCGGACAATGGCTCGCCTTTGCTATCGGCATCATGCAGTTTTGCGGCAATTTCAACTTCGTCTATCGCGCCGAACTACATCTGACATCAGGCATAGTGGCGGTCATGTTCACCATGCTGATTGTCAGCAATGCTGCGCTAGGCTGGTGGTTGCTGGGTCAACGCATCACGCGCAGCTTTGTCATCGGGACACTGATTGCGCTGTCCGGCATCGCCTTGCTGCTGATCCATGAAGCCGGCCTCAACCCGCTCGGCGGCAGCATACCGCTGGGCATTTTGTGGGCTGTGCTCGGCATTCTTGCGGCGAGCATCGCCAATGTCGTCCAGGCCAATGAGACGGGACGCGCCCTGCCGATGGTCAGTCTGCTTGCCTGGTCAATGCTCTACGGCACGATTGCCGATTTCGCGCTGGCCTGGGTCACGGCCGGTCCGCCCATGCTTCCCGACCGGGCCACGTTCTGGATGGGCATCGGCTGGCTGGCGCTGGCAGGCAGCGTGGTAACCTTTCCGCTGCACTATACGCTGGTGCGCGAAATCGGAGCCGGACGAGCAGCCTATAATGGGATCGTCACCGTTATTGTCGCGATGCTGCTCTCGACCTTGTTCGAAGGTTACCGCTGGACGCCGAATACCGTTCTCGGTGCCGTTCTGGCCCTTGTCGGTCTTGTCGTAGCACTGCGCGCACGCCAGTCTGCACCGCCAGCGTTAAAGCAGGCTGCGTAACCCTTCGCGATAGGTCGGATAGCTAGGTTGCCATCCGAGCATACGCTTGGCTCTCCCATTGGCGACACGCCGGTTTTCGGCATAAAAGCCACGTGCCATCGCACTCAGTTCGGCCTCTTCCATAGTCTGTAGCGCGGGCAGCTCGACATCGAGCAACCGGCAAGCTTCCTCGATCACCAGGTTCTGGCTGGTCGGGAGATCATCGCTTAGATTGTAAGCCCTGGGCGGCGCATCGCGCCCGATCGCTGCGACGACCCCGGAAACAATGTCGTCCACGTGAACCCGGCTGAAAACCTGACCCGGCAGGTCTATCCGGTTTGCCTTGCCTCCTCTAACTCGATCGAGCGCGCTGCGGCCTGGACCATAGATGCCGGGGAGGCGGAACACGCGAGCGCCTGCCTCCAGCCACCGAGCGTCGCAATTTGCGCGAGCGGTACGGCGGCCCGTGCCAGTGGGCGAGCTTTCGTCGACCCAGGCCCCGTCCGCATCGCCGTAAACGCCCGTCGACGATAGGTAGCCAAGCCATTGTGCGCCTGGAAAAGTGGAATAGCTGTTGAGCACTGGATCGCTGCCTTGATCAGGCGGAACGGAGCTCAGGATATGGGTCGCATTCGAAGCGCAATCGCTCACGGAACCGGCGTCGTCGAAGGCAATGTTACCTGCGCTGCCCGTGGCATCGACATGCCAACCTTCTGCGCGCAATCGTTGTGCGATGCGGCCGGCCGTATAACCAAGCCCGAAAATGAACATTCTTGCCATCAACGCGTAATACCCAACGACACCCGAATTGACAGGATAACCATGGATATCGCCCGCACGCCCGCCACACCCGATGGCAATCCCGAAATGGCCGACGCCGCAGTCGACCCCAAGGCTCCGCCTGAGATACGGCGCGAGGATTATCAACCTTTCCCCTGGCTGGTTCCGACAACACGCCTTGATTTCGAACTCGGGCTCGAATGCACGCGGGTCACGGCCACGATGGATGTCGAACGCAATCCCCTGGCAACCGCATCGCCAACAATACGCCTCAACGGTGACGGTTTGAAACTGCTTTCAATAAGGTGCAACGGCGACGAGTGTGCCGGCTACGCAATGGATGGCGATGATCTGCTCGTCACGCTCGAAGGTGAGGCCCACTCGCTCGAGATCGTAACCGAGATCGATCCGTCCGCCAACTCGCAACTCATGGGACTGTATGCTTCGAACGGCATGCTTTGCACGCAATGTGAGGCAGAAGGATTCCGCCGGATAACCTTCTATCCCGACCGTCCCGACGTGCTCAGCGTCTACACGGTCAGGATGAGCGGGCCAAAGGCGCAGTTTCCCATACTCCTGTCGAATGGAAACAAGCTCGAGACTGGCGGTGAGGGCGATACGCACTGGGCTGAGTGGCACGATCCCTGGCCCAAGCCATCCTATCTCTTCGCGTTGGTGGCTGGCGACCTGGTAGCGCGCCGCGATAGTTTTACTACCATGGGCGGCCGTGCGGTCGAGTTGAATATCTGGGTGCGGGAGGGTGACCTGACGCGCACCGAACATGCCATGGAAAGCCTCAAGCGCTCGATGTTGTGGGATGAAGAGACGTTCGGGCGTGAATACGATCTCGACCTGTTCAACATAGTGGCCGTGTCCGATTTCAACATGGGCGCAATGGAGAACAAGGGACTGAATGTGTTCAACACGAAATACGTCCTCGCCGACCCGGAAACCGCGACCGATGGCGATTACGACGCGATAGAGGGAGTGATTGGTCATGAATATTTTCACAACTGGTCCGGCAACCGCATAACCTGTCGCGATTGGTTTCAGCTTAGCCTCAAGGAAGGCTTCACCGTTCTGCGCGACCAATTGTTCAGCCAGGCCATGCATAGCGCACCGGTAAAACGAATCGAGGATGTGCGCGTGCTGCGCGGGGTGCAGTTTCCGGAAGATTCCGGCCCGCTCGCACATCCGATCCGACCTGATTCCTATAGGGAAATCAGTAATTTCTATACCTCGACCATCTATAACAAGGGGGCAGAGGTTATCCGTATGATGCGGACCATGGCTGGGCCAGAGCGCTTCCGGAAAGGAACCGACACCTATTTCGAGCGACATGACGGCGAAGCCGCCACTTGCGAGGATTTCGTCAAGGCGGTCGAGGACGGGGCAGGGCTGGAGCTTGAACCGTTTCGTCTCTGGTACTCGCAGGCCGGAACGCCGAAAGTGTCGGTCGACCTCTCGCACGCGAACGGCAGGGCAACGCTTAGACTTGAGCAGCAAGTACCGGCCACTCCGGGCCAGCCGGACAAGAAACCAATGCCCATACCGCTCAAATTCGCACTGTTCGATCGGGCGACCGGCAGGCATCGCGGTGAGGATCTGATAGTTTTAGCCGATGAGAACGCGGAACTGACTTTCGAAGATTTCGCCGAAAAGCCCGTTTTGTCGATCAATCGTGGCTTCTCCGCGCCAGTATCCATCGACCGCGAGATTTCACGCGACGAACTCGTTTTTCTTGCCGCGAAGGACGATGATCCCTTTGCACGCTATGAGGCCATGCAGGATTTGATGGTTGGTCACCTCGTCTCAGCGATCGGTGGTCGATTGGACGATAGTGAATGCGAAGCAGCGCGGCAGGACATAGCTATGGCAATGAAGTCCGCCGCAACTGACCAGGGGCTGGATGACCTGATGCGAGGCGAACTGCTGCTGATGCCAAGCGAGACGTATCTCGCAGAGCGGATGCTGGTTGCCGATCCGGGCCGCATTCATGAAGAGCGCGAAACCCTCAAGGCTTATCTTGGCGAGGCGTTGAAAGGCGAGCTCCACGCCGTGTACGAGCGCGCCGGGAAGGTTCCGTTTTCTCGCGATGCCGAGGCGAAAGGCGCTAGGAAGCTCAAGTCGTTGATCTTGACTTACGTTGCTGCGAGCGAACCTGCGCAGGCTGCGGAAATGGCAGCCCAACAGTTTGAGGCAGCCGACAACATGACCGACCGGCAGGGAGCGTTGATGGTGCTCGCCGGGCTCGACAGTCCAGAACGGACGCACAAGTTGATCGATTTTTATAACCGCTATCAGGACAACCCGCTGGTCGTCGACAAATGGTTCGCGTTGCAGGCATCGTCGCTGCACCCGAAAGTTGTCGACCATGTCAAATCTCTCGCCAATCACCCCGACTTCACGCTCAAGAACCCCAACCGCGTGCGCTCGCTTTACATGGCCTTTGCGAGCAACCCGCATGGTTTTCATGCCGCCAGTGGCGAAGGCTACCGGATGGTTACAGATCTTGTGCTTCAGCTTGATCCGATAAATGCGCAAACGGCGGCGCGCTTCGTACCACCGCTTGGCCGTTGGCGCCGGATCGAGCAAAGGCGCGCAAGACTGATGCGCGAACAGTTGGAGCGCATCGCGGCGGCTCCGAAGCTGTCGCGCGACACATTCGAACAGGTTTCGCGCTCGCTTGGCTGAATTGCTCCATTCCCGAAAGCTCGGGTCAATCCCGCATGCGTTTTCGGCGCAGCACGGCGTCAAGGCCGAGGAGGTACTGCCTGGCGCAAGGATGGTCCGGGTCAAACAGGTGCATTCGGCCAACGTAGTCGTGGTTCGGGGGCCTAATGATGAACCTTTCAAGGCCGATGCAATGGTAGCGGATCGACCGGGCTTGCTTCTCGCAATCGTGACTGCCGATTGCGCGCCAGTCCTGCTTGCGGATGCCGAAGCAGGCGTGATCGGCGCCGCACATGCTGGCTGGCGAGGTGCGCGGTCAGGCGTGATTGGCAATACCGTCACGGCCATGGTTCGGCTCGGCGCGAGTATCCGGCGCATCTCGGCGGCTATCGGTCCGGCCATCGCGCAGCAAAGCTACGAGGTCGACACGGGCTTTCGCGATATGTTCGACCTTGGCGACGAGCGCTTCTTCGTGCCGGGTCGTTCGGGCCACTGGCAGTTCGATTTGCCAGCCTTTGTCGCGCATCGTTTGCATTCAGCTGGCATCCGGATGATTGACGATCTTGCCGAGGATACCTACTCGCAGGAAAGTCGGTTCCATTCCTATCGTCGCGCCACCCACCGCGGCGAACGGACCGACGGTAGACAGACAAGCGTCATCGGCCTTATGCCATAGTTGCGTCGAGGTGCACCGGCCTTGCCAAAATGGCGGTTGGCAAGGTGCCTCATAGAGGCTAGAGGCCCGGACCAAACCGGGACACCGGGGGCTTTCGCGCATATGCTTTTACTGGCTTGTGTTGATTGCTCCGGCGTACGGAAGGGCACCGCACAATGCGCTGAATCACTTGATGATCGGCGCTCGGACAAGGCAGGCAAGGCAAGGCGCTGATGGCAGACAGTACTGCAACCGCAACTCCGGAAACCACCACGGATGGCATGCGCCGTCGCGATTTCATCGATGTCGCCGCAGTTAGTGCTGCTGGCATTGGCGGGCTGGCCGTACTTTACCCGTTGATCAGTCAGATGGCACCGTCCAAGGACGTGCTTGCTGCCAGTTCGACCGAAGTCGACGTATCCTCGATCGAACCCGGACAGGCCATCAAGGCCACTTTCCGCAAGCAGCCGCTGTTCATCCGCCGGTTGACCCCGGCCGAAGTAGCCGCCGCCAATGCGACGCCTGCAGGCTCGCTGCGCGATCCGGCATCGCTCGCCGACCGAACGAAGGAAGGGCATGAGGACATGCTGGTCACCATGGGTGTTTGCACCCATCTCGGCTGCGTGCCGCTTGGCGCCGCCGAGGGTGAGAACAAGGGAGAGTTTGGCGGTTATTTCTGCCCTTGCCACGGATCGCACTACGATACGGCCGGGCGCATCCGCAAAGGTCCGGCGCCGACCAATCTGGAAGTGCCGGAATATACCTTCACGTCAGACACCACGATCCAAGTCGGCTGAGCTTGAAAGACGAGTAGAAAACCATGAGCTTTCCCTGGGCCAAGCAATATACCCCAACCAATCCGGTCATGCGCTTTTTCGACGAAAAGCTGCCACTTCCGCGTCTCATCTATAACGCGGTAGGCGCGGGCTATCCCGTTCCGCGCAACCTGTCATATTTCTGGAATTTCGGTGTGCTCGCCGGGTTTTTCCTGATGCTGCAGATCGTCACCGGCATCGTGCTCGCCATGCACTATGCGGCGAACGCGCAGGTCGCCTTCGCGACGACCGAGCATATCATGCGTAACGTCAACTGGGGCTGGCTCATGCGATATGCTCACGCCAATGGCGCGAGCTTCTTCTTCATTGTCGTCTATCTGCACATCTTCCGCGGTCTGTTCTACAGTTCGTACAAGGCCCCGCGCGAAATGATCTGGTTGCTCGGCGTGGTCATCTTCCTGCTCATGATGGCAACGGCTTTCATGGGTTATGTCTTGCCCTGGGGGCAAATGAGCTTCTGGGGCGCCAAGGTGATTACCGGCCTGTTCGGTGCAATTCCGCTGGTTGGCGAGCCGATCCAGATATGGCTGCTTGGCGGTTATGCGCCCGACAATGCGGCGCTCAATCGCTTCTTCAGCCTGCACTTCCTGCTTCCGTTCGTGATCGCCGGCGTCGTCATCATGCATATCTGGGCGTTGCATATTCCCGGATCCTCCAATCCCACGGGCGTCGAGATCAAGAGCGAAAGCGATACGCTGCCGTTTCATCCCTACTTCACCGTGAAGGATGGTTTTGGCCTGGGCGTGGCGTTGATCCTGTTCATGACCATGGTGTTCTTCCTGCCCAACGCGCTGGGCCATCCGGACAATTACATCGAGGCGAATCCGCTATCGACCCCGGCCCACATTGTCCCCGAATGGTATTTCTGGCCGTTCTACGCGATCCTGCGCGCCTTTACGGTCGACTTCCTGTTTATCCCGGCAAAGCTGCTCGGCGTCATTGCGATGTTCGGATCGATCCTGCTGTGGTTCTTCCTTCCCTGGCTCGACAAGTCGCCGGTTCGCAGCGGCCACTATCGTCCGCTTTTCCGCAAGTTCTTCTGGTTCGGACTGATCCCGGCGATGATCGTGCTGTTCATCTGCGGGGGCGCGCCGGCAGAAGAACCGTACGTAATGCTCAGCCAGCTTGCGACGGCGTACTACTTTCTTCATTTCTTGGTGATCCTGCCGATTGTCGGGCAGGTCGAGAAACCGAAGCCACTGCCCTATTCGATCACCGAAGCCGTACTCGGCTCGGACAAGAAGGCCGTGCTCGGCGAAAACGCCTCACCGGCCGTCTAAGCGAGTACGAGACAGACCATGACCAAACTTCTCAGCGTCCGCCTTGTCGCCATCCTGATCGGCCTGGGCTTCGCAATCGTTGCCCTTTATTCGTTCGTACTCGGTGCCTACAGCGCCGCTACCGAAGAGGCGCCCGACCATCTGCCCTATGAAGATCCGATCGACTTTGCTTTTTCGTTCGACGGTTTGTTCGGCACCTGGGATCAGGCACAGCTTCAGCGCGGACTCAAGGTCTACGACGAGGTTTGCTCGGCCTGTCATAGCCTGAAATATGTAGCGTTTCGCAATCTCGAACAGCTTGGCTACAGCGAGGCTCAGGCGAAGGCCTATGCCGCCGCCAAACAGGTCCCTGGCATCGACCCGGCCACTGGTGAGGAAACCATGCGACCCGGTCTGCCGACCGATTATTTCCCCGCGCCCTATCCCAATGCGGTTGCGGCAGCAGCGGCGAACAATAACGCCATTCCGCCGGACCTTTCGCTCATCACAAAGGCGCGTGGGGATGGTACGAACTATGTCGCTTCGCTTTTGGTAGGCTATCAGGAACCAAGTGCCCGGATGCTGGAAGAGCATCCGGAAGCCGCCCCGGGTCCAGGCCTCTATCACAACATATATTTCCCGAACCTCAATCTTGCCATGGCGCCGCCGCTGACCTCGACAGGCCAGGTTACCTATGATGACGGTACCGAAGCGACGATCGAACAGATGTCGAAGGACGTGGCTGCCTTTTTGGCCTGGACTGCCGAGCCAACCTTGGTGAAGCGCAAGCAGACTGGCTGGCCGGTCCTGATCTTCCTGCTGTTCGCCACCGTGCTGGCATGGTTCTCGAAGAAACAGATCTGGGCGGCAGTAAAACCAAAGCGGCAGGACTGACACTTCTGGTTTATCCTGGACACAAGCGCCCCTCCATCCGATCGGATGCGAGGGGCGCACTCATTCAAGGGGTTGGCCTTCATGACACCCGACCAGATCAAGGCTTTGGTGCGCACGATACCCGACTTTCCCGCGCAAGGGATCCAGTTCCGCGATATTACGACGCTGATCGGGCACGGTGAAGGCTTTGGTGCGAGCATCGACTGGCTTGCGACCGCGGCGCACAATTCGGGCGCCCAAGCCATTGCCGGTATGGAAGCGCGGGGCTTCATTTTCGGCGCCTGCGTCGCCTCGCAGCTGGGCATAGGTTTCGTGCCGGTTCGCAAGGGTGGCAAACTGCCCTGTGCGACGATCTCTGTCGACTACGAGCTCGAATACGGGGTCGACCGGCTGGAACTGGACCCCACCGGGATTGACGATGGGCAGGTGGTGGTAATTGTCGATGATCTGCTTGCCACCGGTGGTACGGCCGCCGCGGCAACGCAGCTTCTTCGCCAGGCCGGCGCACGGGTCGAAGATGCGATCTTCGCCATCGATCTGCCCCAGCTAGGAGGTGCAAAAGTCTTGGCCGATAAAGGCGTGCGCATGCATTCGCTAATGCAATTCGACGCAGAATAGCCTTTTCGCACGCTCGGCTTGGATAATAACGCGCTTTCGGGCATTGAATGACCTGGGTGGCCCTTCATCGGGTGCAATCGGACCTCGAGGGGCATGGAACAAACGCTGGTTATAGCCCTGGTGGGTATCCTCGGGATCGGGGCGCAATGGGTTGCGTGGCGGACCGGGTGGCCGGCTATCGTCCTGATGCTCGCCGCCGGGTTCCTCGCCGGGCCAGTCCTCGGGGTGTTCGATCCCGAACATGCATTCGGCGAATTGCTCGAACCCATGGTCGCCGTCGGCGTCGCACTGATCTTGTTCGAAGGTGGCCTCAGCCTGGATTTCCGGGAGTTGCGACATACCGGAAGTTCCGTGATTCGGCTGGCGACGGTCGGTGTCATCCTGGGCTGGTTGTTCGGATCTCTTGCTGGCATCTATATTGCGGGCCTGGAACCGGAAGTCGCGATACTGTTCGGGGGCATTCTGGTGGTCACCGGTCCTACAGTCGTGATTCCCCTGTTGCGACAAAGCTCGATCAAATCGCGCCCTGCTTCGATTCTCAAATGGGAAGCCATCGTCAACGACCCGACGGGGGCGCTTTGCGCGGTCATCGCCTACGAGTATTTTCGCAAGGTCGCCGAACAACCGGGCGCCACCGTGTTCGAGGTCGTGCCGCCCCTGATCATCGCCGCGGTAGTTGCCGGACTTATCGGTTACGTCGCAGCGTTGGCTGTTGCGTGGTCTTTCCCCCGCGGGGCGGTGCCCGAATATCTCAAGGTGCCTGTCCTGCTCACCGCAGTGATCGCGGTGTTCGTCGTCAGCAATCTCATCGAGCACGAGGCCGGATTAGTCGCTGTGACCGTCATGGGCATCACCCTGGCGAACAAGAATGTTTCGAGCATCCGAAGCATACATCCGTTCAAGGAAAACGTCGCAGTCCTGCTCGTCTCGGGAATATTCATCCTGCTGTCCGCTTCTCTCGATCTGGAAGACGTGCGCTACATCAACTGGCAGATCGGCCTGTTCCTGCTCGCACTGCTGTTCCTCGTCCGCCCGGCGACCATTTTGATCAGTTTGCTGGGAAGTTCGATCCCCTGGAACGAGCGATTGCTGCTCGCATGGATCGCTCCTCGCGGGATCGTTCTGGTAGCCATCTCCGGTCTGTTCGCCCTCCGTTTGTCCGATCTGGGTTTCGGTGATGGTAATCTCCTTATCGGTCTGAGTTTTGCGGTCGTCGTGGTGACGATCGTCGCGCATGGCTTCACGATCAATACCGTGGCCCGATGGCTCAACGTGAAGGGGGTCGAGCGACCTGGCATTCTGATTGTCGGGAGCACGCCTTGGACCGCTGCCTTGGCCGAACAAGTTCGCGATCTGGGCGCCCCAGTCATGATTGTCGATTCCAGCTGGCAACGTCTCGCCCTGGCTCGGCGCAAGGGTTTGCCGTTCTATCACGGCGAAATCCTGAATGAGGCTACGGAGCACAATCTCGACCTGATGCCATATCAAAATCTCGTTGCAGCGACCGATAACGAGGCATACAATGCGTTGGTGTGCAATGAATTCGCGCACGAGATCGGGCGGGACAGCGTGTTCCAGCTGGGTGAAGCGGGCGATGAGGGCGATCGCCGTGCCTTGCCTTCCAGTATTCGCGGGCGCGCTCTGTTCGAATCAGGCTTTGGCGTGGAGGACGTTAACGAACGTCAGCGTGAGGGCTGGGTTCTCCGGAAGACGAAACTCTCCGAGGAATTCGATTTTGAGGATATGCAAGAGCAATTGCCTGACGCGGCGAACATGCTCCTTCTGGTCCGCAAGAATAACAATATCCGTTTCTTCACCCATGTCGCGCGTCCCGAACCGCGTGCGGGCGATATCATCATCAGTTTTTCCCCGCCGCATAAGCGTAGTCCCCAAGAGGAGGCGACACGGCGCGCGGAAAAGCGCAACAACAAGCCACAGACGACATGAGGAGGGCGAGCGCCATGGAAGGCGGGTCAATGAAATCGGGACTGATCGTAAGCGTGGCGGTTTCGTTGCTTGTCTTGCTGTCGGCATGCGACAGACGGGACAATCCCGAACCGGAGCCCGTACCGACCGAAGGCCAGCGCTCCATTTTCCAGCCGGAGTATCAGGTCGAAGCCGAACCCGAGGTCGAACCGGACCGTATGGCAGCGCTTGAAACCATGATCCGGTTTCCGGAAGGAGCCGAACTGAACGAAGGGGCGCGGGCCGAACTCGCGACCATCATCGAAGCGCCGCAGGTAGAAGCTGGGCACCCGATTGTTCTTCGCGGCCATTCCGATGCAGGTGGCAGCGACGAGGCCAATATGCGGGCCTCCCGTGCGCGTGCCGAAGCCGTGCGCGACTGGATGGTCGAGAACGGTATCGCCGAAGAACGCATCACGATTATCGCCTTTGGCGAACAGAATCCGATCGAACCGAATGCACTTCCCGACGGGTCGCCGAACGAGGAGGGACGCGCCGCGAACCGGCGCGTCGAGATTTTCGTTCGCGGCGAACGCGATCGTGAAGAAGCGCCACCTTCCGAGAGCGAACCGACCCTGATCGAAGAGCTGACCTCGTCGACGCCAAGGCCTACGCCCCAGACTTGAAGGCAACTAAACCAGGTTGACTTGCCGCCCGTCCCGGTGGCAAGGCCGGGCGCTAGCGGGCGGGTATAGCATAGTGGTAATGCTCCAGCCTTCCAAGCTGGCTAGAGGGGTTCGATTCCCCTTACCCGCTCCAGCCGCTCCGTCATTTTCCAGGTTCTTCGACCGGCATGTTGTCGATCAAACGCGTGCGACCGATTCGCGCCGCTACGAACAGGCGTGCATTGCCGTTGTCGCTATCAAGCCGAGCTAGGCTGTCCGCATCGCGAAACTCGGCGTAATCGACATTCTGGAAACCGGCTACACGTAGAACTTCGCGCAAGTTTTCGAGCGCTCCACCATTGTCGCCGCCGTCGGAAACCGTCGCAATTGCGTCGCGCATGGCGCGGGGCAGAGCGCTGGCCTGCTTTCGCTGTTGGGGTGAGAGATAGGCATTGCGACTGCTCATCGCGAGACCATCCGGTTCGCGCACGATCGGCACGCCATAAATCGCGCCGACCTGCGGCCGTACAAGGTCGAGATCGCGCACCATCCGCCGGATGATTGCAAGCTGCTGCCAATCTTTCTCACCGAAAAAGGCAAGGTCAGGGCGAACCTGGTTGAAAAGCTTGCAGACGATGGTCGCCACGCCATCGAAATGCCCTGGCCGGTCCGCGCCGCACAATCCCTCGCTGATGCCGGCAACCGAAATATTCGTCGCATAGCCCGTTGGGTAGACTTCTTCCGCGCCGGGCGCCCAGAGCAGGTCGACGCTCTCATTGTGGAGCAATTCGCGATCGCGCGCGATTTGCCGTGGATAGGCGTCGAGGTCTTCGCCTTCGCCGAACTGACGCGGATTGACGAATATGGACACCGCGACCTTGTCGGCCTTTGCCTTCGCTTCGCGCACAAGAGTCAGATGCCCTTCATGGAGCGCCCCCATGGTCGGGACCAGGGCCAGCGTCTTCTCATCTTCTCGCAGGTCCTTGACTGCGGTTCTCAACGCATTGAGCCTCGTCACGATTTGCACGCTGGCGTCCCCTTGGATAAGAGCGGTTCCGCGATGCCCTAGCGCTGGCCAAGGGCGCCCGACAATAGTTCTCGATCATCGTATTCAGGAAACCCTTTGGCCCACGTGCAAGCTCACTGGATTACCTTCGCCAATGAGAAAGGCGGCACTGGCAAGTCGACCACAGCGGTCCATGTTGCGGTGGCGCTCGCCTATGGCGGCGCGCAAGTCGTGGCGTTCGATCTCGATCACCGACAGCGAACGATGTGTCGCTATTTCGAAAACCGGGCGGATACGATGGCGCGAAGGGGGATCGAGCTTCCCACTGCCGAATGCCATACAATCGATGGCGTGGACGAACAGGCCTTCAACACTCTCGTCAGCGAAAAGGCCGCGGGGGCGGATTTTATCGTCGTGGACACGCCCGGACGCGACGATCCCCTCGCCCGGTCGGCAGCCACCCAGGCCGATACGCTGGTTACGCCGATGAACGACAGTTTCGTCGATTTCGATTTGATCGGACAGGTCGAGGGGGAAAGCTTCAAGGTGAAGAAGCTGTCATTCTATGCCGAACTGATCTGGGAAGCGCGGATCAAGCGGGGGCGGGCTCAGATCGAACAGAACCGGCGCGAAATGGACTGGGTCGTGGTGCGCAACCGGACCGGATATACCGAAGCGCGCAACATGGCCCGAATCGAGAAAGCCTTGTCGGAAATGGCAAAACGGGTCGGCTTTCGTACGGCGAAAGGGTTGTCCGAACGCGTGATCTACCGCGAGCTCTTCCCTTCCGGTCTGACCTTGCTCGACAAGGGCCAACTGGGCGATCTTGGCACCAGTCATCTGGTGGCGCGGCAGGAGCTTCGCGGCCTCGTTGCCAGTCTGAACCTTCCAAGACATGGATCCGACATTTCGCAGGCTGCTGCCCGATGATCCGGTTGATCGCATTGGCGCTGTTGATCTCGGTGGTCTGCAGATGGATCTTTGGAAAGTGGCCGTGGGAATATCTGCGCCAGGCACCCGCTCGCCGCCAGTCATTATCCGAAGCGCGCAACCTCTTGGGTGTGGGCGAAAAGGCAACCCAGCATGAGATTCGCGACGCGTATCGCCAAAAAACCGCGAGGATTCATCCCGACAGGGGCGGCAATAATTCGGAAATGCAGGAACTTAATGGGGCCCGCGACCTGTTATTGAAGGAATTGCGAAAAGAAAAACCGGAGTGAACCGAATGAGCCATGCCTTCGACCCCACCGTGCTGCGCGAATACGATATTCGTGGCATCATTGGCGAGACATTGAGCCCGGATGACGCGCGTGCGATCGGACACACTTTCGGCTCGATGTTGCGCGAAGCGCAGGGCTCGAAAGTGGCGGTCGGCTACGATGGACGCACAAGTTCGCCAATCCTGGAACATGCTTTGGTCGAAGGTTTGACTTCCGCTGGATGCAATGTCGTTCGGATCGGACTCAGTGCAACGCCGATGCTTTATTTTGCCGAAGCGTCAGCCCAGGATGTCGATGGCGGCATTCAGATAACCGGCAGCCATAACCCCGCAAATTACAACGGCTTCAAAATGGTATTTCAGGGCCGTCCATTCTTTGGGGCCGATATTCAGGAACTTGGCCGCAGGTCTGCCGCTGGCGAACGGGTCGATGGCAAGGGTCGCGTCGAAAAGCGGGACGTCATGGACTCCTACATTGCCAAACTGATGAGCGCGCTCGACGGGATCGACCCGGGCCAACTTGATGGGATCAAGGTTGGGTGGGATGCGGGCAATGGCGCGGCAGGACCAGCGCTTGAGCGGCTTGTTGCGCAACTGCCTGGCGAACATCACGTCCTTTTTGCCGAAGTCGACGGAAATTTCCCCAATCATCATCCCGACCCTACTGTCGAAGCAAACCTTGAAGATCTGAAAAAGCTGGTGTCCGGAAAATCCCTGGACTTCGGAGTGGCGTTCGATGGCGATGGCGACCGCATCGGAGCGATCGATGGTGAGGGCCGGGTAATCTGGGGCGACCAACTCTTGATGATTTATGCCGAGGATGTGCTCAATTTCCATCCCGGGGCCACGGTAATCGCCGACGTCAAGGCAAGCCGGGCGCTGTATGATCGAATCGACGAATGCGGGGGTGAGCCCTTGATGTGGAAGACCGGTCATTCGCTCATCAAGTCCAAGATGAAAGAAACCGGATCGCCGCTGGCCGGCGAGATGAGCGGCCATATCTTCTTCGCCGACGATTATTACGGTTATGACGATGCCTTGTATGCGGGCGTGCGGTTGATCGCTGCCGCCGCGCGATTGAAGAAGCCGGTGACGCAGTTGCGTAGCGAAATGCCGGACATGGTGAATACTCCGGAAATGCGGTTTCAGGTCGATGAGAGCCGCAAGTTCGCTGCGATCGAAGAGGTTACGCAGCGATTGAAGGACAGTCCGGACGATGTGAACGGCACCGATGGCGTGCGGGTCACCAGCAAAGATGGCTGGTGGCTCTTGCGCGCCTCGAACACCCAGGATGTACTGGTTGCACGAGCCGAGAGTGACAGCCGGGAAGGTCTGGAACGCTTGGTTGCGCAAATCGACGAACAACTGGCTCTATCGGGTCTGGAGCGCGGGCAAAGCATCGGACACTAACTTGAACCAAGCCAGCATGAGACAGTCATCCGCCGCACGGACCTTCTGTCGATGTCACTGACCGGACCGGGAATGCAGGTGTGGTAAGCGGAACCGATTTCGTCGTTTTGTCGCTTGTGTAGGCATGCAGGCCGTCGTTCCCCCAGAGATCGAAGAATGGTTCGCTGGGCGCGGCTGGCGCGTTCGACGGCATCAGGAAGACATGCTGGCGGCGAGCGACGACGGGCGCCATGCCCTGCTGGTCGCCGATACCGGCGCGGGCAAGACCCTTGCCGGTTTCCTCCCGACGCTAGCCGACTTCACGCCCTCGCGTCTGTCCGGCGCCAAGCCGCCCGCTGCCCTTCACACTCTGTATGTGTCGCCGCTCAAGGCGCTGGCACACGATGTCCAGCGGAACCTTTTAGCTCCTATCGACGAGATGGGCCTGCCGATCACGGTCGAAACGCGCAGCGGCGACACACCGTCCGACCGCAAGAAGCGCCAGCGGTCCCGGCCTCCTCACGTTCTCCTGACCACACCGGAAAGCCTCTCCCTGCTCCTGTCGTTTCCCGACAGTCTCGACATCTTCAAGGGGCTCAAACGGATCATCATCGACGAGGTGCATGCATTCGCCACGGGAAAACGTGGCGACCTGCTCGCGCTTGCACTTTCCCGATTGCAAGCGATCGCACCCGGAATGCAGCGGGCAGCGCTATCTGCGACGCTCGCCAGTCCTGAAAAGTTCCGCGAATGGCTCGCGCCATGGGGCGATATCGACAGCGTCGAACTGGTGATGGGCGAGGCGGGGGCGCCAGCCGAAGTCGAAATATTGTTGCCAGTTGAAGAACGGGTACCGTGGGGTGGGCACGCGGCAACTTGGGCAATCCCGCAGCTTTACGAACAGATTCGCGACAACAGGACCACGCTGATCTTCACCAATACGCGTTTTCTGGCCGAATACATCTTCCAGAACCTGTGGAACGTGAACGAGGACAAACTGCCGATCGGCGTACACCACGGGTCGCTTTCGAAAGAGGCGCGACGCAAGGTCGAGGGTGCGATGGCGCGCGGCGAGTTGCGGGCGCTTGTGGCAACCGCCAGCCTGGATCTGGGTGTCGACTGGGGGGACATCGATCTGGTCGTCCAGATGGGCGCGCCCAAAGGCTCCTCGCGCCTGCTGCAGCGGATCGGACGGGCCAACCACCGCCTGGACCAGCCCAGCCAGGCGCTGCTCGTTCCCGGCAATCGGTTCGAATTTCTCGAAGCCACCGCCGCGAAAGAGGCCGTGGATGAGGGCCAGCGCGACGGTGAGGATTTCCGTCCCGGCGGGCTCGATGTCCTCGCCCAGCATGTCATGGCATGCGCCTGTGCCGCGGCGTTTCACGAAAGGGAATTGTTGGCAGAAATCCGCGCCAGCCTGACCTATGCATGGGTCGACGACGAGAGCTGGCAGCGCGTGCTGACTTTCGTCGCGACGGGCGGCTACGCCTTGCAGGCCTATGACAAGTTCAAGCGCATTGTTCGAGACAAGGCAGGGGTCTGGCGGCTCGCCCATCCCGAACAGGCGCAGCGTCACCGGATGAATGCCGGAATCATCATCGACAGCGAGATGCTCGAGGTCCGCATCAGTTCAGGCCGCGGACGCGGCGGCCGCAGTCTTGGCAAGATCGAGGAACGCTTTGCAGCTTCACTCAGTCCGGGGGATACCTTCGCCTTTGCCGGGATGAGCCTGGAGGTCGTCAAGACTCAGGATATGGAGGTCCTCGTGAAGGCCTCCAAGAGCAGCGCCATGATCCCCAGCTATGGCGGACAGCGCCTTCCGTTGACGACGCACCTGGCCGATCGGGTGCGCGACATGCTGGTTGACCGGACTGGGTGGGCGCGGTTTCCCGACGATGTGCGCGAATGGCTCGAGGTGCAGGACTGGCGATCGGAAATGCCGGGTCCCGGCCAGCTGCTGGTCGAAAGCTTTCCGCACGCCAAACGCCATTACACCGTCTATTATACGTTCGAAGGGTGGAACGCGAACCAGAGCCTTGGCATGCTGATTACCAGGCGGATGGAGGATCGCGGGCTGATGCCCGGTGGTTTTGTAGCCAACGACTACAGTCTTGCCGTCTGGGGCCTGAAGCCTGTGGCCGATCCTGCGCCGCTGCTGTCCCCCGACATCCTGCAGGATGAATTCATCGAATGGGTGCAGAACTCGCATCTGCTGCGCCGTGCCTTTCGCGAAGTGGCGGTGATCGGTGGGCTTGTCGAGCGACAGCATCCAGGCAAGCGCAAGACCGGCAAGCAGGTGACCTTCTCGACCGATCTGATCTACGACGTGTTACGCAAATATGAACCTGACCATCTGTTGCTGGAAGCGGCTTGGGCCGATGCACGGACGCGAATGACCGACGTAGGTAGGCTTGGTAGCTTGCTCGACCGGTCCGCCGAACAGCTGGTGCATGTCGAACTCGACCGCGTGAGTCCGCTTGCCGTGCCGGTGATGGTGATGATCGGACGCGAGGCCACTCCGCAGGGGGCAGTGGATGACGAACTGCTCTTGGAGGCCGAAAGTCTGGCTGGGGCCGCGATGAGCATCGAGCCACCGGCCCCGTCATGACCTGATGCAGACTGCAAACAAAAAGGGGCGGATCGCTCCGCCCCTTTCGCTTTTCTTTCAGTGATCGACAGATCAGCCCGATGCGCCGAACGTTCTGTAGCGTTCGTTTCCGACAAAGCCGAACTTGGTGACGCCGCTTGCCTTGATAACCTGCAATACCCGGGCGGCGAGTTCGTAACTTGCCAGCGGTTCGGGCTCGAATTGCAGTTCAGGCTCGACTGACATCTGCGTCGACTGCTGGAGCAGAGTAACGAGCTGCCCTTGGTTGATAGCGTTACCGTTCCAGAGAATCTCGTCGGTCTGGGTCAGGACGAGCTTGTTCTTGTCCGGCTCGACAATCACGTCGGGTGGAGTGGGATCGGGCGCGGGCAGATCGATATTGACCGCATGGGTCGCGACCGGGATGGTGATGATGAACATGATGAGGAGAACGAGCAGGACGTCGATCAACGGCGTCATGTTCATTTCCATCATCGGGGCGCCATCGTCCTTACCGCCTGACATTGCCATGAGATGTGCTCCTTAACTTAAGCCGTTGCGCCGATCAGGCGTTTGGATCGACAGGGTTCGAAATGAAACCGACGGTCGGATAACCGGCAGCCTGAACGTTATAGATCGCCCCTGCGATGCACGACCACGGTGCGTTGACATCGCCGCGAATATGGACCTGCGGGATCTTTTCCGGATCGTTCATGATCTGCTCCGGTCCGCCGGCGCGCTGGACGATGGCATCGAGTCGTTCGAAGGCCTGATCGTACAGCTCTTCCGAGGTCACCGGAGTGATATTGTTGAAATAGACGCGGCATTCGCCGCTGCGTGCCGCACCTTCGAAGCCGGGCTCGCCCGCGCTGCGACCCGCAGCATCGGTCGTGCTGACGGTGAGCAGCAGGTTTTCCACCTTGTCTTCGGATTCGACCGACTCGAAAACAGGAATTTCGAGCTGTTCGATCGTCTGGATCGCGACCGGGACTGCGATGAGGAAGATGATCAATAGCACAAGCATCACGTCCACGAGCGGCGTGGTGTTAATGTCTGACATCGGGGTGTCTGTTCCGCCGCCTACTGCAACCGCCATGGGAAAGTCCTATCCTTGTAAGTTCAGGTTCGATGCGTCTGGCAATCCGGGATGCCACTGCCGACACCCCGGATTGGCATCGATTACTTCTTAACCGTGGTGGTGGTTGTTCCACCTGTTGCGGTACCGGTGGTCGCCGTCTTCGTCGTCTGGGGCGTCGTACGCGCCGCCTTGCCCGCAGCCTGCGTCGAGGTCGAGGTCATCACGGCGGGCTTTACCGCACCGTTCGAGTTGATGTTGGCGAGCAGGTCGGTCGAAAACGCGTTGAGCATTTCGGCGATACGACGATTGCGGCTCTGCAGCCAGTTATAGGCGAACACGGCAGGCACAGCGACCAGCAGACCGATGGCGGTCATGATCAGCGCCTCGCCAACGGGGCCGGCAACCTTATCGATCGAGGCCGAACCGGCGATGCCGATGTTGATCAGGGCGCGGTAGATACCGATAACGGTGCCGAGCAAGCCGACGAACGGAGCGGTCGCTCCCACCGTCGCCAGGAACGGCAGGCCACCGGCGAGCTTGGCGTTGATCGTGTCTTCCGACCGCGCGATCGATCCGTGCATCCAGTCATGCGCTTCCATCTTGTCGGTCATCTTGGAGTGCTGCTCTTCCGCAACGATCGCATCGTCGACGATCTGGCGCCATGCGCTGTTCTTTTCCAGCTTCGTGCGACCATCGCGGATGGAGTTGGCCTTCCAGAAACTGGTCCGCACGTCCTTGTACTGGCTCATTACCTTGCGCTGTTCGAACAGCTTGGTGAACAGGATGTAGAACGAACCGACCGACATGATGACGAGCAGGCCGAAAATCGACCATGCGATCAGCCCGCCCTGGTTCATGGCTTCCATGAACCCGAACGAGTTCTGCGGTGCGGCTTCGGCTCCTGCTGCAAGAATGTTGGTAATCATAGCGAGTGTTCCTTTTGAGAAAATATATCTTGATTCCGCCGCCTATCAATCAGGCAGGACGTACCGGATCGACTGGCTAACCGTAGAAGAGATAGGATCGCCAGCAGCGTTCAGAGCCGGGTTGTAACGGGCATAACGCTGCATACCCCGGCAGGCTGCATCGTCTAGCGAACTCGATCCGGAGCTTCCCGTGACCGAACAGGATGATACGCGTCCGTTGGCTCCGACCGTGATCCGCATGGTGACAGTCCCGGACTCGTCACGGCGGAGCGCACTCGAAGGATAGTCACCCTGGATCTGCGCGGCCCAACGACCCTGGTTCGCGGGCGAAGCCGAGCGAGCCTGCGAAGGCGGCGGCGGCGGCGGCGGCGGCGCGGGAGGTGGGGCTGGCCGAGCCGCAGGAGCCGGAGGCGGAATGCGCAGCGCCGGCGGTGCGGGCGGCGGAATCGTCGTCTGCGTGCGGATCGGCGGCGGATTGCTCGCGACATTGATCGGCGGCGGCGGCGCGACCGGCGGCGGCGGGGCCGTATCGGGCTGCGGTTCCGGTGGTGGCGGTTCGTCCTCCGGTTCCGGCGGCGGTGGTTCCTCGATATCGATCGTGGTTACGCGCTCGATCACCTGGGTTGCCGCCTCGTAGGCGAGACCGGTGATCAAAGCGTAACCTAAAGCGATATGGATGAGGGCAACAATGACGATCGCGACAATACGATTGCCGCTCATCTGTTGGTCAGCATATGCCATTCGGTCGCTTCACTCCATCAATCGCCCCGGCAATGCCGGAGCTAAGGGCTTTGCGGCCGACCCGTTTCCGGAGAATCGCGCCTGCCGCTTCCCGTTCATGTTCTTTCGTGCGCCCCATGAGCGGGGAAACACGATGCAGAAGATCCGAAGTTCCGGCTGGAAACCCCAAGACCTCTCCCCCGAACGCCGCTTTTGCGGCTGTCCGGACCCGACGACCCTTTAGACAAGATACGCGGGCTTTCGCAAACGCTTTATCGGTTAACGGGTAATTCAGTAGCGGAAGCGGATGGAACCGGAAACTGCGGAGTGGATTGGTTCAACCGAAGATTCTGTCTCCGCCTGCGATTGAGGATCGTACAGTCAATGATGCCTAGTTCGGTACTGAAGCCGCTGTTTCTGGCCACAACGCTTTGGCTGTGTCAGCCTGTCCAAGCGCAAGAATCTGCCGATGCAGCGTCGAGCATGACCTATGCCGACATGGTCGATCTTGCGGAAAGCGCACCGCTGGTCTTGCGGGCGACGATTTCGGACCAGGCTACTGTCGAGCCCGAACGCGCGCCCGGCCTCGCGCCGGGTTTTGCGCGCCTTTACATCGAGGCCGAAACCGCCGCGCTGATCGCAGGCAATTTCCCCATAGGACAGCAACTGCGGTATCTTGTCGACGTGCCGCTTACCGAAAAAGGCAAGGTGCCCAAGCTGAAAAAGCAGGATGTTCTGCTGTTTGCGCGTGCCGTGCCCGGCAAGGCATCCCAGATCCAGTTGGTCGAGCCTACTTCGCAGTTCACATACTCGCCCGCATTCGAAGCACGGTTGCGTCCGGTGCTGGCGGCACTGGTAGCGGCGGATGCGCCGCCCGTGGTTACCGGCGTCCGGGATGCGCTTGCCGTGAAAGGGACGCTGACCGGCGAATCGGAAACGCAGCTGTTTCTCGATACACGGAACGACGGCCCGGTTTCGGTAACGGTGATCCGGCGGCCGAACCAGCGGCCGATCTGGGGCGTATCCTGGACCGAGATCGTCGATCAGGCGGCTCGTCCGCCGCAACCGCAATCGCTGGCCTGGTACCGGCTGGCCTGCGCGCTTCCCGCAAGCCTTCCCGATGAAGCGAATATTTCGCGCGACCCTGGGGCCCGGGCACTGGCGGCGGAGGATTATGCCTTCGTGGTCGCGCAGCTCGGCCCGTGTGAGCGAAGTAGGCAACCAAGCGCCAGCTAGACCGCCGACAAGACAAACTCGTTCCCCAAACATGTGGCCATGCGCTAGGCGGCGGAGCATGGAACTGTTCCGTCACACTTTTCGCGTGCGCTATGCCGAAGTCGATCCGCAAGCGGTCGTCTTCAATTCGCGCTATCTCGAATATGCCGACCTTCTGGTATCCGAATTCTACCGCGATCGGCGCTCGCACGGCATGCCCGCCGATATCGAATTTCACGTGCGCCGTGCCGAACTTGACTATCTCGCGCCGATTCGGGCGGACGAACTGATCGAAGGTCGCCTCGCGGTTACCCGGATCGGCAATTCCAGCGTTGAAAAGCTGATTGCTCTCCACGGAGCCGAGGACGGGTCGCTCAGGGCCGAAATCCGCCTCGTTGCAGTTCATGTCGACCTGCCATCGGGCAAGCCCGAGCGGATTCCCGACGAGGTACGCACCGCATTCGGGCATGGCGAGGAGGGAGCCGACCATGGCTGAACCTCTTCGCGTGGCGCTTGCCGGACTGGGCACGGTCGGCACCGGTGTCATTCGCCTGCTCGAAACGAACCGCGCGATGGTCGAGGGCCGCGCCGGCCGTCCGATCGAGATCGTGGCAGTGAGCGCGCGCGACCGGGCGAGGGACCGCGGCGTCGATCTTTCCAGCTACGCCTGGGTCGATGACATGCAGGCCATGGCCGAGCGTGGCGATGTGAATGTGGTCGTGGAATTGGTCGGCGGGGCCGATGGCCCGGCATTGACGCTGGCTCGGGCCGCTCTGGATGCCGGCAAGGGCCTGATTACCGCGAACAAGGCCATGGTTGCCCATCATGGCCTGGCACTTGCCGAGCTTGCGGCATTGCATTCGGCACCGTTCAAGTTCGAGGCAGCTGTGGCTGGTGGCATTCCGGTGGTAAAAGGGATTCGCGAGGGCGCCGCAGCCAATGCTCTCGACCGTATCTACGGCATCCTCAACGGAACGTGCAATTACATACTGTCCGAGATGGAACGGACCGGCGCCGATTTCGACGACATGCTGCGCTCGGCCCAGGAGAAGGGCTATGCCGAGGCCGATCCGACTTTCGACGTCGAGGGGGTCGATGCGGCGCACAAGATTGCCATTCTGGCTGCCATCGGGTTCGGGGCGCGTATCGACTTCGAAGCTGTGGAGACCACTGGCATAGGAGAGGTTCGAGCCGCCGACATCACACAGGCCAAAACGCTGGGCTACGTGGTGCGTCTGGTCGGCGCGGCCCATCTCGAAGACGTTGGCGGCAGGCGGTCTATGTTGCAGCGCGTGCGCCCCTGCCTGGTCCCCCTCGGCCACCCCCTGGCGGCGGTGAAGGGTCCGACCAACGCGGTCGTGGCGGAGGGCAACTTTTCCGGACGATTGCTGTTTCAAGGCGCCGGCGCCGGAGAAGGGCCGACGGCCAGCGCAGTCGTTGCCGACCTTATCGACATTGCGCGCGGCGACCTGGGGCCACCGTTTTCGGTTTCCGTCGATGCGCTGGAGACGATTATGCAGGCCGATCCCGGCGAACGACAGGGACGGGACTATATTCGCTTCTCGGTCAACGATCGTCCCGGCGTTCTCGCAGAGATCACTGCGGCAATGCGCGACGCCGGCGTTTCGATCGAGAGCCTTATCCAACACGGGCGCGATCACGATGGGGGCGAAGTCCTGGTCGCCATGGTCACGCATGACGGGCCGGAGCGTTGTGTCACGAAAGCGATCGACCTGCTCGACGGCTCGCCTAGCCTGACGGCTCCGCCTCTGGTGATGCCGATCCTGAAGGATTGATATTTTCCGGTCCGGGCGCTGGACGCGAATCGCCACCCGTAGCCGGTTCGCGAACAGGCTCGTCGATGCCGCGCGGTGCTAGTCCTTTTGCGATCCTATCAGCGTCCGATCCGGGCGGTGTCTCGGGCAGCGCATCGAAATCGACGATATAGGCCGGGGGCGGTGCGCGGCCGATCCGGAAGCATCCGACCGTTCGGGGATCGCAAGGCCGCGAAAAGACCGGGGCCTTCGGATCGCCCTTGTTCATCGTCGCTTCCGCGTAGCGCCGCTCGGATGCCTCGTCGTCGGAGTAGCGCAAGTCGCTCTGATCGCTCTGGCGACGACATACCACGATTTCGCCCGAGATCGTGGCTGCCTCCTGTTCGTCGCTGCAATTCTCGAGCGATCGGTCGGCCTCCTCCGGACGAACCGTCAGGTCGATCCGCATCGGCGGCACGCCCTGCTGTGCTTCGAGTTCGTCCTGTCCGGTGGCAGGGCTGGCAAGCAACAGGGCCAACATGGCAGCCGAAACCTGTCGACGGTATCTCGACAATGCCCCACCCTTCCGTTTATCGGCGCGGCGCAGACGAATTCGCAAGGCCACCCGGTGGCGCCAAACTCGCTTCAAGGACTGAACCGCACATGAACTCGCATACCAACGCTGCCTTGGCGGACAATCCGCTCGATCGGGTCCTCGTGCTCGAAATGGTCCGGGTGACCGAAGCGGCGGCGGTGGCCGCATCGAAGCTGATCGGGCGCGGCGACGAGAAGGCTGCCGATGCCGCCGCGGTGGAGGCAATGCGCAAGGCTTTCGACACTCTGGAAATCGACGGTAAGGTGGTGATCGGCGAAGGCGAGCGGGATGAGGCGCCAATGCTGTTCATCGGCGAAAAGGTCGGCGGTGCGCCGGGCAAGGGTCCGAAGATCGACATCGCGCTCGACCCGCTTGAAGGCACGACAATTACCGCCAAGGCCGGGCCGAACGCGCTCGCTGTGCTGGCGGCATCGGCCGAAGGGTGCCTGCTAAATGCGCCCGATGTGTATATGGACAAGCTCGCGGTCGGCCCGGGTTATCCGGAAGGGATCATCGATCTTGCAAAATCGCCCAGCGAGAACGTGCGCGCAGTGGCCAAGGCAAAGGGCGTGGAGCCATCGGACATCATCGTCTGCGTCCTCGATCGTCCGCGTCACGCCGATCTGGTTGCCGAACTGCGCGAGCTGGGTTGCGGCGTCGTGCTGATCGGTGATGGTGATGTCGCGGGCGTCATCGCGGTTACCGACGAGGATACGACGATCGACATGTACATGGGGCAGGGCGGCGCGCCCGAAGGCGTTCTGGCGGCGGCTGCGCTGCGTTGCGTGGGTGGCCAGTTCAACGGGCGTCTTGTTTTTCGCAACGATGACGAAAAGGCGCGCGCGGCGAAATGGGGCATCGAGGATCTCGACCGCATCTACAAGCGCGACGATCTGGTGAAGGGCGATTGCATATTCGCCGCCACCGGTGTGACCTCCGGTTCGCTGCTCGAAGGCGTCAAGTACCGGCGCGATGGAAAGATGACGACCGAAAGCGTGGTCATGCGCGCCAGTTCGGGCACCGTCCGCTGGATCAGGGGTGAGCACAAGGCGGCGTAGATCGCGCATAACGTGCCTTGCGATGTTGCATATCCATGACTCTCGGCTAGGCGGAGCGCTCAGCCGCTAACGGGGATTCGCCAGCATGAAGATCATGGCCGCCAACTCGAACCTGCCGCTCGCCCGGGCGATCGCGGCCTATCTCGAGATGCCATTGGTCGATGCAGGCGTGCGACGCTTCGCCGACGAGGAAATCTTCGTGGAAATCCACGAGAACGTGCGCGGCGAGGATCTGTTCGTGGTCCAGTCGACCAGCTATCCGGCGAACGACAATCTCATGGAATTGCTGATCTGCATCGATGCGCTGAAACGCGCTTCAGCGCGGCGGATCACGGCCGTCGTTCCCTATTTCGGCTATGCCCGGCAGGACCGCAAACCCGGTCCGCGCACGCCGATCTCGGCCAAGCTGGTCGCCAACCTCATTACCGAAGCAGGGGCCGATCGCGTGCTGGCGGTGGATCTGCATGCAGGTCAGATCCAGGGGTTCTTCGATATCCCGACCGACAACCTCTACGCCGCGCCGGTCATGGCGGCGGACATTCAGGCCCGGTACGGCGATCAGGACCTGATGGTCGTTTCCCCCGACGTCGGCGGCGTTGTGCGCGCCCGGGCGCTGGCCAAGCGGCTCGACAACGCTCCGTTGGCCATCGTCGACAAACGCCGCGACCGCCCCGGCGAAAGCGAGGTCATGAACATTATCGGTGAGGTGAAGGGGCGGCATTGCATCCTGATCGACGACATCGTCGATTCGGGGGGCACGCTCTGCAATGCCGCGCAGGCCCTGCTCGACCAGGGTGCCGCGACCGTGGCAGCCTATATCACGCATGGCGTGCTGTCGGGCGGAGCGGTGGCGCGAGTGGACGGATCGGCGCTCAAGGAACTGGTCATAACCGATTCGATCCGGCCGACCGACGCGGCACAGGATTCGGGCAAGATCCGTATCCTGACGATCGCCCCTCTCATCGGCGAGGCTGTTCGACGTATAGCGGATGAAAGCTCGGTCAGCTCTCTGTTCGATTGACCGACGCCGGTTCGGTCTTCGGGTCGCGCCATGGTCGAGGGTCGTCATCCCCTAACTGAGCCAAGGCTTCCATCCGCCGCGATTGACGGATTTCCATGGTAATCGTCAGCAACGGATGCGGTTCGTTGCGCAACATGCCGGGCGTTGCATCGAAAAACTGGCGCATCTCGCGGATCAGATGCGATTCATCGTAATAGCGAAGACGCATGGCCGATTCCTCGTCTTCATCGCCAAGGTCGAGCAGCGCCGCGGCCATGTCGAGGGCTCGCGCGCGACGCAGCGCGAATTTGGGCGTCACGCCCCAGTCCCGCTTGATGGTCCTTTCAAGCGTGCGACGCGTGATCGCATGTCGATCGGCAAAGGAATCGAGCGATCCTCCGGGGTCGGCGAAGCAGAACCGCTCGAACTTGCCCAGCAAGGGATGCGGTTCCTCGAGCCCGACAGCATGCAAGGCATCGAGAAGCTGGCTCTCGGCAGCGTGAAGCCAGTCGTCCGCCTCGGGCTGCGGATCGTAGCCCGGCAAGGGATCGGGACTGGCCGTGAAGGGGTCCGATCCGATGATACGATCGACTGTTTTTTCCTGCTGAGGAAGATCCAGGCCGAGCACGCCGCCCGGCGTGAAATTGATCGTGACCACGCGAAACGACCCGTGCGCAATCAATGGCATCATCTTTGTGCACGGCCCGAAATATAGTGCCAGACCGTCGTCTCCCGGCTCGTAAACGAACGATCCGTCGGCGGTCTTGGCACTCCAACTTCCGCCAAAGATAATGCGTAGTACGGGATGCTCGCTGAACGTGCCGCAGGCCAAGGCTTGCCCTTCGGGAATGGTAACCGACGTTACGCCGATGCGCGCGACCCACGGCTCGAGTGCGTCGCATGGAGCGCGGCTGTAAGCAAGCGGACCGCCGCCGTGGGTGGTTCCGGTCTTGGACCGGAGAACTCCGGCCAGGCGTTCGGATTCGGTCGCCCCCTGCGGACGCGCATCGCCGTTTCGAGCAGTAATTGCATTCTCCCTTCGATGCGACCCGAAGGGACCTCAATCAGCTCCGCCCGTGTTCTGTTGACCCGGAACGAATAAGCAGCAAATGCACGATGATGCCTCAAAGTTCCGATCTGAAGCTCGCCAATCGCCTCGCCGATGCCGCAGGCGATACGATCCGACCGCTGTTTCGCGGGGAGTGGGTCGAGGAACAGAAATCCGATCGTAGCTTCGTGACCGAAGCCGATCGCGCCGCCGAGGCGGCCATGCGCGCGATACTCGAGGCCGAGCGGCCAGATGACGGGATCATCGGCGAGGAATACGGCACCCGGAACGAAGCATCGGCTAGGCAATGGGTGCTCGATCCGATCGACGGGACCACCAGTTTCATCGCCGGGCGCCCGATTTTCGGTACGCTTATCGCGCTGATGCAGGATGGCTGGCCGGTGCTTGGGATAATCGACCAGCCGATCGCGCGCGAACGCTGGGTCGGACAGATCGGCGAAGGAACGACATTCAACGGCAAATCAGCCCGCGTCGCGCCATGCCGCGACCTGTCCAGCGCGGTTCTCGCCACCACCACGCCTCACCAGTTTTCCGGTGGCGATGTCGAAGCCTTCATGGGCGTCGCCAAGGCCGTGGCCGAACGCAAGATCGTCTATGGTGGCGATTGCTACAATTACGGACTGGTCGCGAGCGGCCACGTGGATATCGTTGTCGAAGCGGACCTCAAACTGTACGATTTTGCCGCGCTCGTCCCGATTGTCGAAGGTGCGGGAGGCATCATGAGCGACTGGCAAGGCAATCCGCTCGATGCCGAAAGCGATGGCCGCGTCATTGCGCTTGGCGAGCCGGCGCGGCTGGACGATGTCCTCGAAGCGATGGGCGGATCGAGTGATGTCGTCCATGACCACTAAGGGACTGGAGTCTCCACGAACGATACTCGTGACCGGAGCCGGCAACGGCATAGGCCGCGCCACGCTGATGCATTTTCACGGAGCAGGCTGGCGGGTCATCGGGCTTGACCGCGACGCCGAGGCGCTGGCGGAATTGCGCGATACGTTGCCGCGCGAAATGGCGCTTCTCCTGACATGCGACGTCGGCAGGGAGGGCGAAGTCGCCCGTTCGTTCGAGCGCATCGGCGAATGGCTCGGCAACGCCGCGCTCGACTGCCTCGTCAACAATGCCGGGATAGCCGATCCCTATTGCGGTCCTCTGGAAGAACTCGCTCTGGCCGACTGGCAGGCGTGGATCGATGCCAGCCTGACCGCCGCCTTCCTTGTCAGCCGCGCAGCGGTGCCGCTCATGCGTCGAGCCGAAATGGCCAGTATTGTGAACATCTCTTCCACCAGGGCGGTGATGAGCGAGGCTGAGACCTTTGCCTACGCGGCGGCCAAGGGCGGGCTGGACGCGCTGACCCATTCGATGGCGGTCACTCTGGGGCCCGCGATCCGCGTCAACGCGATCCGCCCTGGCTGGATCGAGACCGGACCCTGGCAGAAAAGCGGATCGCGCTCGCATCCCGAGCACCGCGCCAAGGATCGCCAGCAACATCCAGCCGGACGGATCGGCAGGCCCGAGGATATTGCGCAGGCGGTGGCCTATTTGCACGAAGCCGGTTTCGTGACTGGCCAACATCTCGATATCGACGGCGGCATGACCGCGAAAATGATTTACGCCGGCTGACATGGCTGGCGAACGAACGCTGGACGGCAGGATCGCTTTGGTCACCGGGGCCGCGCGCGGGCTCGGATTCGAAATCGCCGTCCGTCTCGCGGAGGAAGGAGCGGCGGTCTTTCTGAACGGGCGCGACCGGACTGCTCTCGAAGAGGCGGCACGCAAGATCGATGGAAACGCGCATATCCTTCCTTTCGATATCGCCGATGACGATGCCACCGCGGCCGCGTTCCGGACACTTGCCGAGGGCGGTCTCGATATCCTCGTCAACAATGTCGGCCAGCGCGACCGCCGCCCGCTCGTGCGCTTGCGGCGGGAAGACCTGCAGGCGATGCTCGCCACGAATCTCGTCGCGCCCTTCGACCTTTCGCGGCGCGCCGTTCCGCTGATGCAAGCGCGCAAGTACGGGCGGATCATCAATATAACCTCGATTGCCGCCGATATTGCCCGTGGCGATGTGCTTTACACTGCGAGCAAGGGCGGTCTTGCCGCTCTGACGCGGGCTCTGGCTGCCGAACTCGGTATTACCGGCATTACGGTGAACGCCGTCGCGCCCGGCTATTTCGCGACCGAAGCGAACGATCAGATGGCCGATGATCCCGAAATTGCCGCCCACCTCGCCAGTCGGACATCGCTGGGCCGTTGGGGCGAGCCTGACGAGATTGCCGGGGCCGTCGCCTTCCTCGCCTCGCCCGATGCCAGCTATATTACCGGTCATACGCTGGCGGTCGATGGTGGCTATCTGACGCACTTCTGACTTGCCTTTTCGGGCAGGGTCGCTAGATGCGCCACCTTCACCGACACGTGATTCATCGCCGGTCTGGCCAAAAGGGCTGCCAGGGCTGGTTGGACGTGTCTCTGCAAAGGAGATGAAAATGCCCAAGTTGAAGACCAAGAGCGGTGTGAAGAAACGCTTCAAGATCACCGCCACCGGCAAGGTCAAGCACGGCGTCGCTGGCAAGCGGCACCGCCTGATCAGCCATAATGCGAAGTATATCCGCCAGAACCGCGGCACCACCGTCCTCTCTGAATGCGACGCCAGGACGGTGAAGAAGTGGGCGCCTTACGGCCTCGACTGACGCCAGCGAAATCTAAGGAGATATACTATGCCTCGCATCAAACGCGGCGTCACCACGCGCCAGAAACATAAACGACTGCTGGATCAGGCCAAGGGCTACCGCGGTCGTCGCAAGAACACTATTCGCGTTGCGCGTCAGGCGGTCGAAAAGGCCGGCCAGTACGCTTATCGCGATCGCCGGATCAAGAAGCGCAATTTTCGCGCTTTATGGATTCAGCGCATCAACGCTGCGGTTCGCGCGGAAGGTCTGACCTATTCGCAGTTCATGCATGGCACCAAGCTTGCCGGCATCGAACTCGATCGCAAGGTCATGGCCGATCTCGCGATGAATGAGGCCGCTGCCTTCAAGGCGATTATCGATCAGGCAAAGCAAGCGCTGCCGGCTTGATCCTCGTCTTCGACGAACGAATAGCAAGGGCGTCCCGCTGGGGCGCCCTTTGTTTTTGAACGGGTAAATTGGCGAACGGTTGCGGGTTGTCGTGAACTTACAAGCCGCTATGCTCCTCGCACAGGGGATACCAATTGGCCGAGCAGTGTGCCGTAAATGTAAGATTCTTCGTACCGCCCGAAGATCTCGCCCCGTGTTTCACCACGTTCTATCGCCTCGAAACCGGATTGCCGGAAGGCGAAAGCGTCGTGGATTACCTGCAGCCCGAATGGGCGAACCTGCGCTTTTTCGCGTTCAACCCGCCCATCGCCGAGGTATTAGGTGGTCCGAAGA
The DNA here is from genome assembly GCA_947331495.1 of Erythrobacteraceae bacterium Alg239-R51. GTDB lineage: Bacteria > Pseudomonadota > Alphaproteobacteria > Sphingomonadales > Sphingomonadaceae > Qipengyuania. The sequence continues at coordinate 240,969 of CAMZOI010000001.1, forward strand.
TCGGGGGTGCGCGGTTCCAGGCGACCGGACCAAGCTCGTTACCGGTGCGGTTCGAACTTGCCCGCACACGGATGTGGGGAATCGGCATGCTGCCGCTCGGCTGGGCGCGCTTTGTCGGCGTCGATGCCAGCGAACATGTCAACATGATCACCGATGGCAGCACGAGCGCGGTGTTTGCACGCTTCGCCCCGCTTTGCGATCTGCTATGCGAGACAGGGGGCGAGGACGAAGCCGAATTCGAGAGCATCGTCCGCTTCTTTCGCGATCTCGCCGGGCCGCCGAAAAGTGAAGCCCGTATCCGGTGCATCCACGAAGCATTGGTCGATCCGGCCGTCCACAATGTCGAGGGTTTTGCAGACAGATGCTCGATGTCGAAGCGCACGCTTGAGCGTCTGTGCTCGCGCCATTTCGGATTTCCACCGCTCCTGTTGCTTCGTCGTCAGCGCATGATGCGCACCCTTTCCGCATTCATGCTGACGGAAAAAAGCAAATGGTCGTCGGTGATCGACGAGCATTATCACGACCAGGCGCATTTCGTTCACGAGTTTCATGCCTTCATGGACATGAGCCCCAGCGAATACGCCGCGATGCCCCACCCGGTCTTGAGTGCGTTCATGAAAGAGCGGCAGAACGTCATGGGCTCGCCAGTCCAGACGCTGGACAGGCCGAAATAGCTTAACAGGACCATTCAGCGCTTGTTTTTGATGCGCACAAGCGGTTGCTCGGTCGAAACTTTTGGCGTTAGAAAGACGATAGAAAGGGTTGTCGCATGGCAGGGCACGCTACGCGCTATGTTTCGGACGCGATTTCCCTCGACGTCTTTCTTCCGCCACCGTCGCTGGCCCCGTATATATCTACCTTCTATCGGACCGAGGTGTTTGCCGGCAATGTGGTGGAAGACCGGCTGCCGCCGGAATCGGGCAATCTGCGCACGGGTACGGCGGAGGTTTACGAAGCAGGCTTCGGTGACGGTCCGTTCAGGGCGGTCCCTCGATCGATCATCTCCGGGCCGACCGATCGGGCGACCAAGCTGCGGATCGGACAGGGCACGTTCTGGGGTGTAGGGCTGACACCGGCTGGCTGGCGGCGATTTGTCGCGATGCCGGCGAGCGATTTCACCAACCAATTCGAAGACACAGATGTTCACGGGTCGCTCGACGCCATCAGTCGTCTCTTCGATACTCTGGCCGGACTCGCCGACGATACCGACGCAGCGGTTCGGTCAATCGGCGATACGTTCGAAGGCCTGCTTGGCGAACGTCCGGAAACCGAATCGACGATTCACGCCGTCCACCATGCGCTGACTTCCGAAAATAGCGGCTCCGTCGCCAGACTCGCCAGCATGGCGGGGATGAACATGCGCACGTTCGAACGGTTCTGCAATCGCCATTTCGGTTTCGCGCCAAGCATTCTGTTGCGCCGCCGACGTTTCCTGCGCAGCCTTGCCAAATTCATGCTCGACCCATCGATGCGGTGGATCAATACGCTCGATCCGCATTATCATGACCAGGCCCATTTCATCCGCGAGTTCCGGGCGTTCATGGGGATGAATCCCAGCCAGTACGCAAACATGCCGCACCCGGTCGTCGGTGCGGCTGTCGCTGCGAGGAGCGCCATTTCGGTCGAGGCTATGCAGGCGCTTCATGCCCCGCCACCATTCGCGTCGGAGCAAACTGGGCTTTAGCATTTGCGTGCATCCCGCTAGGGGCACGACGCAGGAACAGCCGAGAGACACATGACCGACCTGTCGACGATCAAAAACGATGCCTTGCAGCGTGTCGAAGAGACGCGCGATGCCGTGCGACTCGAAGCGGTGCGGGTAGAATACCTTGGAAAACAGGGGTCGATTTCCTCGCTGATGAAAACCCTCGGGAAAATGACCCCGGAACAGCGGCAGACCGAAGCCCCCAAGATACAGGAATTGCGGGCGAATGTGGCCGACGCGATCGCGGCCCGGAAGGCCGAGCTGGAAGAGGCCGAGCTGGAACAGCGGCTGGCGAGCGAGACGCTCGACCTGACCCTGCCCGCGCCCCGGCCGCCGGAAGGTTCGGTCCATCCGGTCAGCCAGGTGATGGACGAACTCGCTGAAATCTTTGCCGATCTCGGCTTCTCGGTTGCTACCGGCCCCGAGATCGAGGACGACTGGCACAATTTCACTGCGCTCAACATGGCCGAGACCCACCCCGCCCGCGCCATGCACGACACGTTCTATTTCCCCCAAAAAAGTGCGAATGAGACGCTCGATAATGCGCCGAACGCACGCATGCTGTTGCGGACGCATACCTCGCCGGTCCAGATCCGTGCGCTGAAGGAACGGGGCGCGCCGATCCGCATCATCGCGCCGGGCCGCGTCTATCGCTCCGACAGCGACGCGACCCACACCCCGATGTTCCACCAGGTCGAAGGCCTTGTCATCGATCGCGACATCCACCTCGGTCATTTGAAGTGGACGCTGGAAACCTTCCTCAAGGCCTTTTTCGAGCGCGACGACATCGTGCTGCGCCTGCGGCCTTCCTACTTTCCTTTCACCGAGCCTTCGGTCGAGGTCGATGTCGGCTGGCAGGATGTAGATGGCCGGCGCGTGCTCGGCGGGAACGGCGATGCGCCGGGACACGGCTGGATGGAGTTGCTGGGCAGCGGGATGGTCAATGCCCGCGTGATCGCCTTCGCAGGGCTCGACCCGGACGAGTGGCAGGGTTTTGCCTTCGGCGTGGGTGTCGATCGCCTGGCCATGCTCAAATACGGGATGGACGATTTGCGCGCTTTCTTCGACGGCGACCAGCGCTGGCTCGACCATTACGGCTTCTCTCCTTTTGATCAGCCGACGCTGTCCGCCGGGGTGGGAGCGCCCGCATGAAATTCTCGCTCGAATGGCTGAAATACTTCCTCGAGACCGATGCTTCGGTGGCGGATATCGCCGCCGCGCTGAACAGGATCGGTCACGAGGTCGAGGGGATCGAGGATCCCGCGCAGACGCTCGCCGGTTTCCGCGTCGCCGAAGTGCTGACCGCTGGCCCGCATCCCGACGCCGACAAGCTCCAGGTGCTGACCGTCGATACCGGTGACGGTGATCCGTTGCAGGTGGTCTGCGGGGCTCCCAATGCCCGGGCCGGAATGAAGGGCGTGCTGGGCCTGCCCGGCGCGGTGGTTCCCGCAAACGGCATGGAACTGCGCAAGAGCGCGATCCGCGGCGTCGAATCGAACGGCATGATGTGCTCCGTTCGCGAACTCGAACTGGGCGAGGAGCATGACGGCATCATCGAACTGCCCGGCGAGGCAATAGTCGGCACCAGCTTTGCGGATTATAGCCAGGCCTCGCCGGTGATCGACGTCGCGATCACCCCGAACCGCCCCGACTGCATGGGGGTTTACGGCATAGCCCGCGATCTCGCAGCGGCGGGGATCGGAACGTTCAAGCCAATCGATGTTCCGGCAATCGCGGGCGAGGGCCCGTGCCCGGTCGAAATCCGCGTCGATGATGCGCAAGGGTGCCCGGCATTCTTCGGTCGGGTCGTCCGGGGGGTATCGAACGGGGCCAGTCCCGACTGGATGCAGCGCCGTCTCAAGGCTGCTGGCCAGCGGCCGATTTCGGCAATCGTCGATATCACCAATTACCTGATGCTCGCCTTCGGCCGACCGGCGCATGCCTACGATCTTGCGAAATTGAACGGTCCGGTCGTCGCGCGGCGGGCACAAGACGGCGAGACGATCGAGGCGCTCAACGAGAAGACCTACACGCTCGACGAGACGATGACCGTGATCGCCGACGACAACGGCGTGCATGACATAGCCGGCATCATGGGCGGCGAACATTCGGGCGTTACCGAGAGCACCACCGACGTGCTGCTGGAGATCGCCTATTTCGATCCCGAACGGGTCGGCGTGACGGGCCGCAAGCTCGGCCTTGCCTCGGATGCGCGGACGCGGTTCGAGCGCGGGGTCGATCCGGAATTCCTAGACCAGGGCCTGGCGATCCTGACCGAGTTGATCCTGCGCATTTGCGGCGGAACCGCCAGCGAGGTGGTGCGCGCGGGCGAGCCGCCGGTGGAGCCGGAGGCAATCGCCTTCGACCCCGGCCTGACCCTGCGCCTGGGCGGTATCGAGGTTGCCGAGGGCGAGCAGCGCCGCATCCTCGAAGCACTCGATTTCCGGGTCGGTTCGGACTGGCAGGTCGATTGTCCGCCGCGCCGTCACGACATCGAAGGCGCCGCCGACCTTGTCGAGGAAGTCGTGCGTATCCACGGGCTCGACCGCGTGGAAAGCGTCGCGCTGCCGCGCGCCGAGGGCGTGGCCCAGCCGACCGCGACGCCGCTTCAGCAACGCGAACGCAAGCTGCGCCGCGCCGCCGCGGCGCGCGGGCTGAACGAGGCGATCACCTGGTCGTTTCTGCCCGCTGCTCAGGCCGAACATTTCGGGGAAGGCGCCGAACTGTGGGCCCTCGACAACCCGATCAGCGAGGACATGAAGGTCATGCGCCCCTCGCTCATTCCAGGCCTACTCTCGGCGGCCGGGCGCAATGCCGATCGCGGCGCGGACGGTTCGCGCCTGTTCGAGATCGGCCGGCGCTACTTCTGCGGCAAGGACGGCGCCAGCGACGAGAAGCCGACGCTCGGGATCGTGCTGGCGGGCGAGAAATCCGCGCGGAGCTGGGCGTCGGGCAAGGCAGCGACGTTCGACGCGTTCGATGCGAAGTCCGAGGCGGTGGCACTGCTCGAGGCAGCTGGCGCGCCGGTCGCCAATCTGATGGTGATGGATGGCGCGGGCGATCAGTTCCACCCCGGACAGTCCGCGACTCTGCGACTTGGGCCCAAGAACGTGCTGGCGCGCTTCGGCGCCCTGCACCCGCGCACGCTGAAGGCGTTCGATGTCGATGGTCCGGTGGTGGCCGTGGAGATCTTTCTCGATGCGATCCCCGAGAAGAAAAAGGGCGGCAGTTTCGCGCGACCGGCTTACGCCCCGCCGGCATTGCAGGCGATCACCCGCGACTTCGCCTTCCTCGTCCCCGCCGATCTCGCCGCGAACGATCTCGTGAAGGCCGTGCGCGGCGCGGACAAGAAGGCGATCGTCGATGCGCGCGTGTTCGACGTCTTTGCCGGACAGGGCGTGCCCGAAGGAAAGAAGTCGGTCGCGGTCGAAGTCGTGCTCCAGCCGGGCGAAAAGAGCTTCACCGATGAAGAGATCAAGGCGATCTCGGACAGGATCATCGCCTCTGCCGGAAAACAGGGTGCGGAGTTGCGCGGATGAAGGTTGCTCTCGTCACCGGCGCAACTGCGGGAATTGGTGAAGCGACCGTGCGCAAGCTGGTGGCGAGCGGATGGCGCTGCGTCGCTACCGGACGACGGCGCGAACGGCTCGACACGCTCGTCGCGGAACTGGGTTCGGACAAGGTCTTTCCGGCCGCGTTCGACGTGACCGACGAGGCCGCGCGCGACGATGCGTTGCAGCAGCTTCCGTCCGGTTTCGCCGGGATCGATCTGCTGGTGAACAATGCCGGTCTCGCGCTTGGCACGTCGCGCGCGCAGGACAGCGATCTCGATCAGTGGAAGACCATGATCGAAACCAACGTCACCGCCCTGGTTTCGCTGACGCACAAGCTCCTGCCCATGCTGATCGAGCGCAAGGGCGCGATCGTTAACCTCTCCAGCGTGGCGGCGACCTACCCCTATACCGGCGGCAACGTCTACGGCGGCACCAAGGCCTTCGTGCGGCAGTTCTCGCTCGGGCTGAGAAGCGATCTTGACGGCACGGGCGTGCGCGTGTGCTCGATCGAGCCGGGCATGGTCGAGACGGAGTTCACCATGGTCCGCACTGGCGGCGACGAGGTTGCGCACGACAAGCTGTATGGGGGCGCGAACCCGATGACGGCCGAAGACATCGCCGAAACGATCCGCTGGGTCGCGCAGCTTCCGCCGCACCTCAATATCAACACGCTCGAACTGATGCCGGTAAGCCAGAGCTTTGCCGGGTTCCGGATCGCGCGGAATTAACCGCAGCGCAAAACGGCGCGCGGACTTTCGACCCGCGCGCCCTTTCCCGGTTTGCCTTAGCGGCGCGACATTCTTGCCGGGCTCGCGCCCATCTCGACAAGTCGTGCTTCGGTTTCGGCCAGCTTGCGACGGTCCTTTTCGAGATCGCGATCGAGGTCGGCGCGCCTGTCATTCACTTTTCGCAAATCCTTCTGCGCGTCGGAGAGGCGCGCTTGCGCTTTCTCGACACGCTCGCGCGCCTTGAAGATGTCCTTTTCGCTCCCGGCGATGTCTTCCTGCAATTCGAGACGCTTCTTCTCGAGCTTGCGGAACTCCTTGGCATCCTTGGTCGAGAGTTCTCCGGGCACCACGATTTCCGGCGCTTGCGCAGCAGCCGGTGCAGCGATGGCCGCCAGCGACAGGGCGGCAAGGGTCGGAATGAAAGCGCGCATCGGTATTCTCCTTGTTGAAGTGATCTTGCGGATACGGGCCGGAAAGAATCCTGTAAAACGCGATTGATTGTATCTTCAATCCGGATTACCCGGACACATGGACGGCGCCCAGCTAGCTACATTTCTCGCGGCGGCAGAAAGCGGAAGCTTCTCTGCGGCGGCGGGTGCGGTGAATGCCAGCACTTCTTCGGTGACGGAGAGAATTGCGGCGCTGGAACACCGTGTAGGGGCGCAGCTTTTCACTCGCTCGCGTAGCGGATGCAGCCTGACCGAAGCGGGTGCGCGCTTTTTGCCCCGCGCCCAGACGATCATGGCCACCTGGGATCTGGCCCGCGATGAGGCCGCGCTGCCCGCGCGCTTCGTCGGGAGGCTGCGGCTCGGGGCGCAATATGCGCTCTGGCCCGAATTTCTCATTCCGTGGGTCGCACGGTTGAGGGAGGAGCGAAGCGAACTGGCGCTTTCGCTGTCGGCCGGGGCATCGGCACGCATGAACCGCGAAGTCGGCGCGGGTGTGGTCGACCTGGCAATACTCTACAATCCGGTCCTCGGCGCGGCTGTCGAAGCGCGCGAGGTGGTCAACGACAGGCTGGTGCTCGTGCGCTCGGCGGCCCTGGATGACTGGCGCGAAGGCTGGGTCGATATCGACTGGGGCGAGGCCCTGCGCGCGCCGATTGCGGAGGCGGTCGGCCACCTGGATTCGGGAGGCATCTCGCTCGATATCGGCGGGATGGCCCTGCGCTGGCTGGTCGAACGGAAGGCATCGGGTTATGTCCCGGCGCGCCTCGCGCGGAGGGCTATCGACGATGGCTCGCTGGTCCGCGTCGACGACATGCCCGTCTTCGATTACCCGGCCTATGCGCTCTGGAGACGCGACACGCGTCTGCCCGTGGCCGGGATAGTGTCTGGATTGTGCGAATACGTCCACGCCGCGGAAAGCCTCTATGCTCCTGCCGGTGGGATGGACGCCCCGGCACGAGGCCTGTAAGCGCCCGCGCAATGACTTCCAATCGCCGGACATTCGCGATCATTTCGCACCCCGACGCGGGCAAGACCACGCTGACCGAGAAGCTGCTGCTGACCGGCGGCGCGATCCATCTTGCCGGCGAGGTCAAGGCGCGCGGACAGGCGCGGCGCGCGCGTTCGGACTGGATGAAGATCGAACAGCAGCGCGGCATTTCCGTGACCAGCTCGGTCATGACCTTCGAGCGCGACGGGATCACCTTCAACCTGCTCGACACGCCGGGGCACGAGGATTTTTCCGAAGATACCTATCGCACGCTGACGGCGGTCGACAGCGCCATCATGGTGATCGACGCGGCCAAGGGCATCGAGCCGCAGACGCGCAAGCTGTTCGAGGTGTGCCGCCTGCGCAGCGTGCCGATCATCACCTTCGTCAACAAGGTCGACCGCGAGGGGCGGCCGGTATTCGAACTGCTCGACGAGATCGCCGACATGCTGGCGCTCGACGTGTCGCCGCAAATGTATCCGGTCGGCATGGGCGGGGAATTCGAAGGCGTGCTCGACTTCGCCAGCGGATGCGTGGCGCGACCCAAAGGGCCGTCCAAGGAATTCACCGGCACGCGGGACTGCGACCCCCAGATTCCCGAGCGGTTTGCCGAGAACATCGAACTGGCACGGATCGGCTATCCCGAATTCGACCTCGAGGCCTATCGCAGCGGCGATCTCACTCCGGTCTTCTTCGGTTCGGCGCTGAAGAATTTCGGCGTTACCGAACTGATCGAGGCGATCGACCGCTGGGCTCCGCCGCCGCGTCCGCAACCGGCCGGCGAAGAGCAAATCAGTCCCGAACGCGACGAGGTCACCGGCTTCATCTTCAAGGTGCAGGCCAATATGGACCCCAACCACCGCGACCGGATCGCCTTCATGCGGCAGGTTTCCGGTACCTTCAAACGCGGGATGAAGCTGACACCGTCTGGCCTGGGCAAACCGGTGGCGATCCATTCGCCGATCCTGTTCTTCGCGCAGGATCGCGAGGTGGCCGACACGGCCGAACCGGGTGACATCATCGGCATTCCCAATCACGGCACGCTGCGCGTCGGCGATACATTGTCCGAAAAGAACGCGATCCGGTTTACCGGCCTGCCCAATTTCGCGCCGGAGATCCTGCGCCGCGTCGCGCTGGTCGACCCGACCAAGACCAAGCAATTGCGCAAGGCGCTCGACGACCTTTCCGAAGAGGGCGTGATCCAGGTGTTCTATCCCGAGATCGGGGGGCAGTGGATCATCGGCGTGGTCGGGCAGCTCCAGCTCGACGTGCTGATCTCGCGCCTGTCGGCGGAATACAAGGTCGAGGCGAAACTCGAAGCGTCACCCTTCGCGACGGCGCGCTGGATCCGTGGCGACGAGAAAGCCCAGGCGGAGTTCGAGAAATTCAACCTGGCCAATCTTGCCAAGGATCGCGACGGCGACCTGGTCTTCATGGCCAAGAGCCCGTGGGACGTGAACTACCAGCAGGAAAAGCACCCGGACCTGAACTTCTCTTCGACGAAGGAGCGGTAGGCTTGCGGCTCGCGAAGCTTGGCGTCAAAGGCAGCGCATGACGCTACACGCCGGACCGACCTCGCAGACTTTCATCTCGCAGCGCCTGCGGCTGCACTATCTCGACTGGGGCAATCGTGGAAAGCCGCCACTGGTGCTGGTGCATGGCGGCCGCGACCATGCGCGCAGCTGGGACTGGGTGGCCGAACAGCTGCGCGACGACTGGCACGTCATCGCCATGGATCATCGCGGCCACGGCGATTCCGACTGGGTCTCGGACGGCAATTACCAGTCGAACGACATGGTCTACGATCTGGCCCAGCTGGTGCATCAGTTGGGCGTCGGCCCGGTGACCATCGTCAGCCATTCGATGGGCGGCAATGTCTCGCTTCGCTATGCCGGGACGTTCCCCGACATGGTGGAAAAGATCGTCGCCATCGAAGGCCTGGGCCCCAGCCCGCAGCGGCAGGCGGAAATGCGCGCCGATCCCTATCCGCAGCGACTTGCCGAATGGATCGACAAGAAGCGCGCGGCATCGGCCCGCACCCCGCGCAAATACGAAAGCATCGAAGCCGCGTTCGCGCGGATGATCGAGGAAAACAGCTATTTGACCGAAGAACAGGCGCGGCATCTGACGATCCATGGGGTCAACCGCAACGAGGACGGCACCTATAGCTGGAAATTCGATCCGCATCTCAATGTCTGGCCGGTCGAGGATATTGCCGACGAGTTTCTGCACCAGACCTGGGCCGCCATAACGGCGCCGACCCTGCTGCTCTACGGCGCCGACAGCTGGGCTTCGAACCCACGCGGCGATGGCAGGCTTGACCACTTCGCCAATGCCGAGGTGATCGAATTCGAAAGCGCCGGCCACTGGCTGCATCACGACCAGCTTGACCGGTTCATGACGACGCTACGGAACTTTCTCTGATTTCAGGCACGATTGCCCGGCCTTGCGCATTGGGTATCGTGTGCGCCTGACCTTCGCCAGCTACAATATTCACAAGTCGGTGGGCCTCGACCGTCGGCGCGACCCGGAGCGGATCATATCCGTTCTCCATGAAATCGACGCCGATATCATCGCCCTTCAGGAAGCCGACCGGCGGACCGGTGCGCGCGAAACCACGATCTCGCGAGCCGAACTGGACGACAGCCCCTGGCGGTTGGTCGAGGTTGCCAGGCGACCGCGCAGCATCGGCTGGCACGGCAATGCCCTGCTGGTGCGGCGCAAGATGATGGTCACGTCCGGAAAGGCGCTCGACCTGCCGACACTCGAACCGCGCGGCGCGGCTTGCGGCGAGCTCGAGATCGAAGGTCGGTCCGTGCGCATCATCGGAACGCATCTCGACCTTTCGGGTCTGCGCCGTCGCGACCAGATCCGTTCGCTGCTCGGTTTTATCGACGGGAGTACGGGCGACAAGCCCACGGTCATCATGGGCGATTTCAACCAGTGGGGGCGCAGCACCGGCGCGATGCGCGAGTTCGGCCCGAACTGGCAGGTCATCACCCCTGGGCGCAGCTATCCGAGCCGCCAGCCGATCGCCACGCTCGACCGCATCGTGGCCAGCAAGCACTGGCAATTGGCCAGCATGGATGTCCACCATACCAGCCTTTCCTCGATTGCTTCGGACCATCTGCCGATCGTCGCCACGCTTGAGCTGACCAAAAAGTAATCACGTGCTCATAAATTAGGCAGTACGGACTAGCCCAAGCTGCCCCCTCCTCCTGAAATTGCACCGTTTCCCTGATTGGCACGCTTCATGCTGCACTTGCGAAGACCGGTGCTTTGGCCGGTTTGCAACAGCAGGGGGGTGAGCGCGTGAAGTTCATCATTGCAGTCATCAAGCCGTTCAAGCTGGACGAGGTGCGCGAAGCGCTCGGCGGTATCGGCGTGGCCGGCATGACCGTTTCCGAAGTCAAGGGTTTCGGGCGGCAGAAGGGTCAGACCGAGATTTATCGCGGCGCCGAATACTCCACCAACATGCTGCCCAAGGTGAAGCTGGAAATCGCCGCGAGCGACGATCTTGCGCCGCAAGTGGTCGAGACGATCCAGCACACCGCCAGCACCGACGCCATCGGCGATGGCAAGATCTTCGTGCTCGACCTCGCCAGCGCCACCCGGATCCGCACCGGCGAAACCGGCGATACCGCGCTCTGATGGACCACAGGGGAATTACGATGCTTCGTTATCTTTCTCGCGCAGGCGCTTTTTCCGCCGCGCTACTCGCCTCTTCCGCAACGCTTGCCCAGGAAGTCGTGGTGCCCGTCGTGGCAGTGCCGAACCCGGGCAACAATGCGTGGATGATGACTGCCACCGTGCTGGTCATGCTGATGATACTGCCTGGCCTGGCACTGTTCTACGGCGGCCTTACGCGCGCAAAGAACATGCTCTCCACCATGACCCAGATCGGCGCCACGGCCGCGCTGGCGATGCTGGTGTGGGTGATGTGGGGATATTCCACCGCGTTCGGGCCGGAAGGGAACGCCTTTTTCAGCTGGGGCAATCTGTTCCTGTCGCAGACCGATGCTGCAAGCACTGCGGCAACCTTTACCGATGAAGTCATCAGCGAATTCGTCTTCATCAGCTTCCAGATGACTTTCGCCGCGATTACTGCCGCGCTGATCCTGGGGGCAACGGCGGAGCGCATGAAATTCAGCGCGGTCATGCTGTTCGTGCCGCTCTGGCTGACAATCGTCTATTTCCCGATCGCCCACATGGTCTGGGCCGGAGGCGGATTGTTGTTCGAGGACGGGGCGCTCGATTTCGCGGGCGGTACCGTGGTCCACATCAACGCCGGCGTGTCCGGGCTGGTCCTTGCATATCTGCTCGGCAAGCGTCGGGGTTATCCGGCCGAGCCCATGCCCCCGCACAGCATGACCCTGACGATGGCCGGCACCGGCCTGTTGTGGGTGGGCTGGTTCGGCTTCAACGCCGGAAGCGCGCTGGAGGCCGACGCTTCCGCTGGTCTGGCGATGATCAACACCTTCGTCGCGACCGCTGCCGGTGCGTTGACCTGGATGGTGATCGAACGGGCTGCCGGTCACAAGGGCAGCGCGCTCGGCTTCTGTTCGGGCGTCATAGCCGGGCTTGTCGCGGTCACCCCGGCGGCTGGCAATAGCGGGCCCTTCGGTGCGATCCTGCTCGGCATATCGAGCGCCGCCATCTGCTACCTGTTCGTGGCCAAGGTGAAGGCAAGGCTCGGCTATGACGATTCGCTCGATGCCTTCGGCATTCACGGCATCGGCGGCATCGTCGGAGCGATCGGTACGGCGGTCGTCTACCAGCCGTTCCTCGCCGGTCCCGGCGATGGGTCGACCGCACTTGGCGCCCAGCTCTGGGTCCAGATCTTCAGCGTTTTGGTCACGATCGCCTGGGCCGGGATCGGGACACTTGTTGCCGGTCTTGCGGTCAAGGCGCTCGTCGGTCTCCGGGTCACCGAAGAGGTCGAGGTCGACGGGCTCGACATCTCCGAACACGGGGAGCGTGCCTACAACTGATACGACCAGACGAAGACCAGTTTGGCGGGGGCACCTCTCTTCCTCTCCCCGGGGCCTCCGCCAACCCGTGTTCCTCCTGCGAACACCAGACTAGCCAAGGGCCGGAGCCAGTCTCCGGCCCTTTTTTTCGTGGTCTAAGCGGCGAGCGCAGCCGCGACGAAATCGGCGCAGCGTTCGCCGATCATGATACTCGGCGCGTTGGTATTGCCCGATACGAGACGCGGCATGATGCTGGCATCGGCGATCCAGAGCCCGTCCAGTCCGCGCGCCTTGAGCTTTTGATCGACCACCGCATCCTCGTCCGCGCCCATGCGGCAGGTGCCAACCGGGTGATAGACCGTGTCGGCACGGTTGCGGATAAGATCGTCGAGTTGCGCATCGTCGTCGAGATCGACGGGATAGCGATCCTGCGGCTCGTAGCGTGCCAGGCTGGGCGAGGAAACGATCCGGTGCGACAGGCGCACGCCTTCGCGCAAGGTGGCGATATCGCGCTCGTCGTCGAGAAAGTTGGGGTCGATGCGCGGCGCATCGCTTGCCTCGCGGCTATCGAGCCGCACCGTACCGCGGCTTTCGGGCCGCAACACACAGGCGTGGAGCGAGAAGCCGTGTCCCTTCACCTTGGTCCGTCCGTGGTCTTCGAGCATTGCGGGTACGAAATGCCATTGCACGTCCGGGGCTGGCGCATCGGGCATGACGGTCCAGAACCCTCCCGCCTCGGCATAGGGGGTGCTGGCGATACCGGTGCCCCGTCGGCGATGTTCGACCAGCGCCCTGGCCATGCGCAAGGTTCCTTCGAGGCTGCTGCCGAAGAAATCGCGGCTTTCGGTCTGCCAGCTCGAGACGTAATCGATGTGGTCCTGCAGGTCTGAGCCTACCGCTGGCTTGTCGACCGCCACGTCGATCCCGTGTTCGCGCAAGTGAGCTGCGGGGCCGATGCCCGAAAGCATCAGGATTTGTGGTGAATTGAATGCGCCAGCCGATAGCACCACTCCGCCGCGTGCGCGCACGGTCCGCTCGCGCTTGCCGACCGAATAAGTCACGCCGGTCACGCGCCCGTTCTCGATTTCCAGTTTCTTCACCGTGACACCGATGCGGATATCGAGCTTGCTGCTGCGACGCAGAGGTTCGACATAGGCGCGCGATGCGGACCAGCGTTCGCCGTCCTTCTGCGTCACCTGGTAGATACCGAACCCCTTCTGGTCCGCACCGTTGAAATCGGTGTTGCGCGGCAATTGCAGTTGCGCTGCTGCCTCCACGAAGGCGAAACTGCCAGGGTTCACATATTTCTGGTCGCTGACCCACAATGGGCCGTCATCGCCGTGAAACGCGTCGTCGCCGCGCACATTATGCTCGGAGCGCTTGAAATACGGCAGGACGTCTTCGTAGCTCCAGCCGGTGCAGCCCAGTTCGGCCCAGTTGTCGTAATCCCAGGCATTGCCGCGGATATAGATCATCGCGTTGATCGCCGAGGATCCGCCCAGGCCGCGTCCGCGCGGCTGATATCCGGGCCGGCCGTTGAGGCCCTTCTGCGGCACGGTTTCGTAGCGATAATTGGTCTTTTCGTTGGTGAAGGCCAGCATTGCGGGCGTCTTGACCTTGAAGGTATCGTTGCGTCCGCCCGCTTCGAGCAAACATACGCTCTTGCCCGCTTCGGCCAAACGTCCGGCAGCCGCACTTCCGCCGCTGCCGCCTCCGACAACGATTACGTCGAATTCATCCATGAGCTCTCCTCTCGGCTTGAGAGGTTAGGCAGCCTCGGCGTCGCCTGCAATCGGGTTTTCGGATGAAACGGTTTTTTCCGCAATCCGATTTCGCTCGAGCCAGTCCTTGCGGATCTGATCGGAAGTCTGACGGCTGCCGTCATGCGTCCAGCCCGGCTCGCGCAGCAGATAGGCCAGCTTGTGCTTCCACGGCGCGTGCCACATGTCCTGCGCGATGCCGACCCATTCGTGAAACACGGCCCAGGCCAGGTTGAAGCTGCCCAGCTGCTTCACGATACCGTAGCGAATTTTCTCGTCGCGCCTTTCGGGTTCGAAAGTACCGAACAGCTTGTCCCAGACTATGAACACACCGGCATAGTTGCGATCGAGGTATCGAGGGTTGGTCGCGTGGTGGACGCGGTGGTGGCTCGGTGTGTTCATCACCGCTTCGAACCAGCGTGGCATCCGGTCGATCGCCTCGGTGTGGATCCAGAACTGGTAGATCAGGTTGAAGCCCGCGCAGATGGCAATCATCGCCGGGTGAAAGCCGAGCAGGACGAGCGGCAGGGCAAAGGCAAAGCCCAATGTGAGAAACCCGGTCCAGCTTTGCCGAAGCGCGGTGCTCAGATTGTAATGCTGGCTCGAATGATGGTTCACGTGGCTTGCCCAGAACCAGCGTACGCGGTGTCCGCATCGGTGAACCCAGTAATAGCGCATATCGTCGAGCACGAAGCAGGCAATCCAGGCCCACCATGCCCAGCCGATCTCGAACAGGCGGAATTCCCAGAGGAACAGGTAGAGCGCGAAGAACAGCCCGCCGGACACCAGTCCGGCAACAGTGCTGCCCAGGCCAAAGGCAAGACTGGTGAACGTATCCTTCGGTTCGTAGGCATGACGGTTCTTGCGGGCGGCCCAGATCATCTCGATCAGGACCAGTGCCACGAAACCGGGCACGGCATATTCGGTGGGCGAGAAATCCGGCATCAGAATGCTACTCTATCGCCTCGATCGCCTGCTTCCAAGCCGAAGCGTCCGCGACATGCAACCGCGCCGCGCCGTAGCGCCTTTCCGCGGTGTCGATAACCAGAACGTCGTTGTCGATCCGCGCGTCGGCAGCCGAAGTCAGCACCCGCCCGGCAAAGTGGGTGCCATGCTGGCGCAGCAGAAGGATGCATCCGCTTGCGTCACGCAGCAGCGCCGCGCGTCCTTCGGCGTCCAGCGATATGTCGATCGCGTCGAAGCCATCGACCGCCTCTGTGGCAGCGATGCGGGCACTTTCTTCGCTGTCCAGCCGTCGCTCGGGGCCAAGCTTCAACCGGTAGGCGATTCCGACCACGATCAGGATCGCGACCAGCGAGCCGCCGAACTGGATCAAAGCTGCAGGAAGTTCCATGGTTTGCCGGATTGGCACGGGCCTCGCTTTGCGGCAAGCAGGGATGATTGGGGAGAGATTCGTGAAAACAACCGTACTGTTCGCTGTTGCCGCTGTGCTAGCTGCTCCGTTATCCGCGGAAACCCTCAATCCGGCTGCCGAAGCCGCCGCCCAGGAAGAGCGCACCCAGCGCGTCGCGCAACAATTGTGGGACTGGGCTGAACTCGGCTATCTGGAAACGCGGTCAAGCGGGCTCCTGCAGGACGAATTGCAGCAGGAAGGTTTTGCCATCGAAGCGGGGGTGGCGGACATTCCGACCGCTTTTGTGGCCGAGTGGGGCACGGGCGGACCGGTCATCGCCATTCTTGCCGAATACGATGCGCTGCCGGGCATCACGCAGTCCGCTTCGCCCAATCGCGATCCCGTGGCGGACAAGCACGCCGGGCATGCCTGCGGGCACAATCTGTTCGGGGCAGGCTCGCTGACGGCAGCCATCGCGACCAAGCGCTGGCTGGAAAAGACCGGCACGCCGGGCCGCATCAGGCTTTACGGCACGCCGGCCGAGGAGGGGGGGTCGGGCAAGGTCTACATGACCCGCGCCGGGCTGTTCGACGATGTCGATGTCGCACTGCACTGGCATGCCGCGGACGAGAACACCGCTGCGGCGCGGACCAGCCTCGCCAACCGGTCGGGCAAATTCCGTTTTCGCGGCGTGTCCGCCCATGCGGCAGGCGCTCCCGAACGTGGTCGCAGCGCACTCGACGGGGTCGAAGCGATGAACATGATGGTCAATATGATGCGCGAGCACACCACGATGGATACGCGCATCCACTACGTCATCACCGAGGGCGGCGCGGCACCGAACGTGGTGCCGGACTTCGCCGAAGTCTTCTATTACGTCCGCCATTCTGACGCGGACGAGGTCCGCGCGCTATGGCCGCGGCTGGAAGCCGCCGCACGGGGCGCCGCCCTCGGCACGGGCACCGAAGTCGAGTGGGAAATCATCCACGGCAACAATCCGCTCCTGGTCAACGAGACTCTGGCAAGAACCATGGATGCCAAGCTTCGCCAGGTGGGCGGGGTGGACTACACGGCCGAGGAACGCGCCTGGGCCGAAGAAATCGCCGGGACTTTCGGCGACGCTGCCGAGCCTCTGGAAAATGCCGTGGAAATCCAGCCCTACGAGACATCGCTCGGCTATGGTTCCACCGATGTGGGCGATGTTTCCTGGGCCACCCCGACAGTCGGACTGCGCACGGCAACTTGGGTCCCCGGCACCAGCGCGCATAGCTGGCAGGCCGTCGCGGCGAGCGGTCATTCGATCGGGCACAAGGGTGCCCAGGTAGCGGCCGAGGCCGTGGCGCTGATGGCGGCCGAGCTGTTCAGCAACCCCGAACTGCGCGCGGCCGCCCGTGCCGAGTTCGAAGCCGCAAGGGGTACGGATTACGAATATGTCTCGTTGCTCGGCGATCGCGACCCGCCGCTCGATTTCCGCCGCTAGGCCATCACCCGGACCGGGCCGAAAGTGCATCCAGCGCTGGGCGGATCGGAGAGACGTCGTAGCCTGCCCCGCGAGCAGCTTCGGCAATCTGGTCCGCGCTCTTTCCGGCCCGTGCTTGTGCGAGTGACCATAACAGCGTCGAGCGCGTCCCCGACCGGCAATAGGCAAGTACCTTTCCGTCGGTGCTTCCAAGGGCGTTGGCCATCGCATCTACTTGCGGTTCGCTGAAACCGGCAGACGTCACCGGGATTGCGCGATAGCCGATGCCGGCGTCGCGCGCAGCGACTTCGATCTCCGCGCCCGTGGGCTGACCGGGTTCCTCGTCGTCAGGTCGGTTGTTTATGATCAGGTCCACGCCAAGTGTTTTGGCTTCCGACACATCGCCCGGCGTGATTTGCGGACTGGCGAGCATATCGTCCGAAAGACTGCGGAAATCGGTCATGCTGCTTCCTTCGCTTCGGCTATTTCACGCGCCCGGCGGTTGCGCTGGACCATGTTGAGCAGTTCGACACCGACGGAAAAGCCCATCGCGGCGTAGATATAGCCCTTCGGAACATGAAAGCCAAAACCGTCTGCGATCAAGACCAGTCCGATCATGACCAGGAATGCAAGGGCGAGCATTACCAGAGTGGGGTTCTTCTCGATGAACTTCGCGAGCGGATCGGCGGCAATCATCATGACGCCCACGGTGATGACCACAGCCGTCACCATAATGGGGATTTCGTCCGTCATACCGACCGCTGTCAGGATCGAATCGACCGAAAACACCAGATCGATCGCCACGATCTGCGCGATGACCGTGCCGAAGGTGGCCTTGACCGCTTCGGCGGCGCCCGGAGTCTTGTCGAGTAGATCGCCCGAATTGTCTTCCGGCTCCATCGAATGGTGGATTTCCTTGGTCGCTTTCCACAACAGGAACAGTCCGCCCACCAGCAGGATCAGGTCGCGCCCCGAAAATGCGGTTTCGAAAGAGGGCTGACCATTATAGGCGCTGGGCGCCCCTTCTATTCCTAAATCGAATAGCGGCGTCTGCAAGGTCACCAGCCAGCCGATTAACATCAGCATGCCAATCCGCATTATCAGCGCCAGCGACAGACCGATTCGCCGGGCGCGCTGTTGCTGATGTTCGGGCAATTTGTTGGACAGAATCGCGATGAAGATCAGATTGTCGATGCCGAGCACGACTTCCAGGGCTATGAGCGTGAGCAGGGCGAGCCAGGCCGCCGGATCGCTCAAAAGGCCGATAATGTCCATCACCGCCCGATAGCCAGCCTCTATCCACGATGGCAAGCGATTGCGAAAATGTCACATTTTTGCGCCAAACAAGCGCTAATCGCTAAATTATTCGCGCAAACCAATGTTTCGCGCTATATGCGACACAATTGAGGGGTAGGCTGCGTGCTTGTCGCGTGTCTGCTCGCGCCGGACGGGAAGCGGCCCTCCGTGCGGTGCAGTCAAGTTCGAGGCAGCACGACGAAGGTATAGTTCGAGTTATGGGTTACGATAAAAGGGGCCGTCGCGGACGGGACAAGCGCGACGGATTTGGCGAGGACAATTTCGACAGTTTCGGGGGTCCGCCCGCCGATTTCGCACCGCACGAGGCGTTCCAGAGCGACCGCGGCGGCGACCGGTTCGGTGGCGGTGGTGGTCACCGTGGCGGCGGAGGTAATTTCGGCGGCAATCGCGGCGGTGGTGGAGGCGGCGGCTTCGGCGGCGGCAACCGCATGCCTGCCCAGGTCGTCGGAACTGGCAAGGGCACGGTCAAGTTCTTCAACAGCCAGAAGGGCTTCGGCTTCATCCAGCAGGAAACCGGCGGAGAGGACGTGTTCGTCCATATCAGCGCAGTCGAACGTGCCGGGCTCGAAGGTCTGGCCGAAGGACAGGAGCTCGAATTTAATCTCGTTGATCGCGGCGGCAAGGTGTCGGCGCAGGATCTGCAGGTCGTCGGCGATGTCATTCCCGTGGAGCAGCGTGCCGGTGGCGGTGACCGTGGCGATGCCGGTGGCGCACCGCGCCGCGAACTTACGGGCGAAAAGGCGACCGGCACCGTCAAGTTCTTCAATTCGATGAAGGGCTTTGGTTTTCTCACCCGCGACGATGGTCAGCCAGACGCCTTCGTGCACATCAGTGCGGTCGAGCGCTCGGGCCTGTCCCAGATCAACGAAGGCGAGCGCTACGAGTTCGATCTCGAGGTCGATCGACGCGGCAAGCATTCGGCGGTCAACCTCGTTCCTGCCCCGGAGTAGGGTGGGTTCACGCGCTTCCGGTTTGACCCGGACCGCGTGAGGCAATACATCGCTGACACATTTCGCAAATGGCGGTTCCTGCACGGGACCGCCATTTGTCGTTCAATTCCCGGAGGTCCGATGTCGATCAGCCCGCTCATGCCCGTCTATCCCCGCTGCGGTGTGCGTCCCGTCAGGGGCGAAAACTGCCACCTGATCGACGAGGATGGCACGCGCTATCTCGACTTCGCCAGCGGCATCGCGGTCAACCTGCTCGGCCACAGCCATGCAGGTTTGATCGGGGCGATCCAACGTCAGGCCGAAACGTTGATGCACGTCTCGAACCTTTACGGTAGCCCGCAGGGCGAGGCGTTGGCACAGAAGCTTGTCGATAAGACCTTTGCCGATACCGTCTTCTTCACCAATTCGGGCGCCGAAGCGGTCGAAACCGCAATCAAGACGGCGCGGGCCTATCACCAGCATGACGATGGCGATTCGAACCGGACCGAGCTGATCTCGTTCACGAATGCCTTTCACGGGCGAACCATGGCGACGATCAGCGCCTCGAACCAGGCGAAGATGCACAAGGGCTTCATGCCCTTGCTTGCCGGGTTCCAGTATGCCGAATTCGACGACCTCGAAAGCGCCAGGAAGCTGGTAGGAGCCAAGACGGCCGGCTTCCTCGTCGAACCGATCCAGGGGGAAGGCGGCATCCGCCCTGCCTCCGACGAATTCATCCATGGCCTGCGCGCAATTTGTGACGAGCACGACCTGGTGCTGGTGTTCGACGAGGTCCAGTGCGGTGTCGCGCGCACCGGCAAGCTCTACGCCTATGAGCATTACGGCATCGAACCCGATGTAATGGCCTCGGCCAAGGGTATCGGCGGCGGCTTCCCGCTCGGCGCCTGTCTCGCCACCGAAAAGGCGGCGCGCGGGATGGGTTTCGGCACGCATGGTTCGACCTATGGCGGCAATCCGCTCGCGATGGCGGCGGGGACGGCGGTGATGGACGCCGTGGCAAACGACGAATTCCTCGCCGAAGTGACCGAGAAGGGCGAGCGTTTGCGCAGCCGCCTCGAACAGTTCATCGGCAATTACCCCGACCTGTTCGATTTCGTACGCGGAAGGGGCCTGATGCTCGGCTTGCGAATGAAGGTCGAAAGCCGCCCGTTCTTTGTCCATCTGCGGGACAATCACCGGTTGCTGACCGTGGCGGCGGGCGACCAGACGTTGCGAATCCTGCCACCGCTGGTGGCGGACGAGGCGGAATTCGACGAATTCTTCGACAAGCTTTCCGCCGGCGCGGCCAGCTACGATTCGGCCAGTTGAAACAAGCCGGATGAACCATCTCCTCGACCTGAACGATGCCGGCGGAGATGCCATTGCCGCGATGCTTGCCGATGCGCAGGACCGCAAACGGGCACGCGCTGACTGGCCCAAGGGCAGGCCCGATGCCGACGCCCCACTGGCCGGTCACGTGCTGGGCATGATCTTCGAGAAGAGTTCGACCCGCACCCGCGTCAGCTTCGACATCGCGATGCGCCAGCTCGGCGGCAGCGCACTGATCCTCGAGGCAGGAACAAGCCAGCTCGGGCGAGGCGAAAGTATCGCCGATACTGCGCGCGTGCTTAGCCGGATGGTCGATGCCATCATGATCCGTACCGACGATCATGCCAAGGCCGAGGAGCTTGCGCGGCACGCGCAGGTGCCCGTCATCAATGGACTGACCGATCGCTCGCACCCCTGCCAGATCATTGCCGACCTGTTGACTATCGTCGAGCTTGGCAAGCCGCTTCCCGGCCTGGAGCTCGCCTGGCTAGGTGACGGCAACAATGTCCTGCACTCGATCCTCGAGGCGGCGGGCATCTTCAAGCTCAACGTCCGTGTCGGCACGCCCGCAGGGTACGAGCCGGAACTGGAATTCGTCGAGATGGCCCGGCGCGGCGGAGCGCGGGTAACACTGACGCAGGACCCCATAGAGGCAGTGGACGGTGCAGACATCGTCGTGACGGACACCTGGGTCTCGATGGGTCAGGATCATCTTGCGGAGAAGCTTGCATCCATGCAGCCGTTCCGGGTCGATGACAGGCTGATGGCCCGGGCCAAGCCCGATGCACGGTTTCTTCACTGCCTGCCCGCTCATATCGGTGACGAAGTGAGCGAGGAGGTGTTCGAAGGCGACCAGTCCGTCGTGTTCGATCAGGCAGAAAACCGCGTCCACGCGCAAAAATCGATCCTCCTATGGTGCTTTGGAAAACTGGCCTCGTAGCACACCTCTAAAAATCGGTCGTATTCGATCCCATATGCCCGCGATGATCGACGCGATACCTTCCCCAGACGAGACTTATGCGGGCCGCACGCTCGCCTTTACCATACCCGCACGCAATGCCCGTGGCCGGATCGTCCGGCTCGATGCAGCCCTGGATGAAATTCTCGCCGCGCATGATTATCCCGCGCCGATAACCCACCTGCTTGCCGAAGCATTGGTTCTCGCCACGCTCATGGGCAGTCTGCTTAAGAACGATGGTTCGCAGGTGACCATGCAGGCTCAAACCGAGGCGGGGGCCGTCAATCTTCTGGTGTGCGATTACAAGAGCGGTAATCTGCGTGGTTATGTCGATTTCGACGAGGAGAAGCTGGCGGAACTGGGCGCCAACCCGTCCTTGTTCGCTCTGTTCGGCAAAGGTTTTCTGGCGATCACCTTCGACACGGCCGGGGGAAAGGGGCGGTATCAGGGCATCGTTCCGCTGGAAGGCGACTGCTTGTCCGAAGCGTGCGAGAATTACTTCTACCAGTCCGAACAGGTGCCCACGCTGATGCGTTGTGCGGTGCGTTCGGGAAGCGAAGGGTGCGTTGCTGCGGGGCTGCTTGTTCAGCACCTGCCCGATGGCGAAGAAGGTCGCGAGCGCCTGCACGCTCGGCTCGATCACCCCGAATGGGAGCACGTGGCGGTCATGGCAGGGTCAATCCGTCACGACGAATTGCTCGATCCCGATCTTTCGCAGGAAGCGCTGGTGTGGCGGCTGTTCCATGAAGAGGACGAAGTGCGCATCGAGCAGCGCGAGAAAGTGAAGAGAGGCTGCCGCTGCTCAGTCCAGCATTACGAACAGGTAATTGCCCGCTTTCCCGAAGCCGACCGCGCGGACATGCGCGACGAAGAGGGGCTGATCATGGTAGATTGTGCGTTCTGTTCCCGACAGTTCGCAATTGCCGCGTGAGACCCGATGCGCGCTTGCCTGCCTTCGGACAGGTTATTCGTGTATAGTATTCAGATTGCGAGCGCCGCTTTATGCGCGTTCGGTGACGAAAGGTGAGCTAGGATGGCTCGGATGAAGATAAAGACTCTGGCTATCGTCGCGACGCCGATGATGATTGCCTTGACGGTCCCGAGCGTCGCCCAGGCTGCGCTTTCCATGCTCGACGGCCTGACCAAGGGTGGGTGGGAAGTGCGATACCGGGACGGTTCTTCGCCGAAGAAGATCTGTGTGCGCACCGGCCGCGAATTCGTTCAGCTTCGTCACCGATCCGGCAATTGCAATCGCTTCGTTGTCGAAGATGGCGCGAACCAGGTCACGGTCCAGTACACTTGCCGCGCAAATGGATACGGGCGCACCAATATTCGCAAGGAGAGCGCATCGCTCGTTCAGATCGAGAGCCAGGGAATTGCTGATGGCAAACCCTTCCAGTTCTCGGCCGAAGCTCGGCGTACAGGCGATTGCTGATACTTGCGGATGTACGGGTTCCGCCCTAGCGGGACGGCATGGGCGCTTCCAGCGACGAAAAGCCGGGAACGGCGGTGATCCTGCTTTCGGGTGGCCTCGATTCGATGGTCACCGCTGCCCTTGCGCGCGAGCGGGGCTTTACCCTTCACGCCCTGACGATCGATTATGGTCAGCGGCACGTGCGCGAATTGCAGTCGGCCAAGGCAATTGCCGAGAAACTGGGCGTTGAACGACATGTCGAATTGCCGCTCGACCTGCGCCGCTTCGGCGGTTCGGCTTTGACCGCGGATATCGACGTTCCCAAGTCGGGCGTGGACCACGATATTCCGGTAACCTATGTTCCGGCACGCAACCTCGTATTCTTGGCGCTCACCACGGGCTTCGCCGAAACGTCGGCTTCGCGGGACATCTTCATCGGGGTGAACGCGCTCGATTATTCGGGTTATCCCGATTGCCGGCCCGAATTCATTGCCAGTTTCGCAGAAACCGCGCGGCTAGGAACGAAGCAGGGTATCGAAGGCGCTCCGTTCACGATCCATGCGCCGCTCCAGGAAATGAGCAAGGCCGACATCGCGCGCGAATGCGAGCGGCTGGGGCTCGACCCGGCTTGGAGCTGGTCGTGTTACGATCCGATGCCAGAGGGCGTGGCCTGCGGTGCCTGCGATTCCTGTCGACTACGTCGAAAGGGGTTTGACGAGGCGGGACTTGTCGATACGACAGTCTATTCGAAGGACGCACCTGCCGTGACGGAGTAGACAATTGACCCAGCCGACGCCCGCCGCAACGATCGAAACTCCAGCGGGCACGGTCGACGGCAAGGTGCCGGCCTATAGCTGGTACGCGCTCGGCGTTCTGGTCATCATCTACGTCCTTAATTTCGTCGACCGCAACATCATCTCGATCCTCGCCGAGGACATCAAGGCGGATCTCGGCCTGCGCGACGACCAGATCGGGTTCCTTTACGGCACTGCTTTCGGGGTTTTCTACGCCCTCTTCGGTATCCCGCTCGGCAAACTGGCGGATAGCTGGCACCGCGTCAGGCTGATGACGGTGGGCCTCGCCGTCTGGTCTGCCTTCACCGCCCTGTCCGGATTTGCCAAGAATTTCACCATGCTGAGCGTGGCACGAATTGGCGTAGGCGTCGGTGAGGCGACCGCCAGCCCGAGCGCCTACTCGCTGATTTCCGACTGGTTTCCGAAGAAGATGCGAGCGACCGCGCTCGCCATCTATTCGTCCGGACTCTATGTCGGCGGTGGCGTCTCGCTGCTGATTGGCGGTGCGATCGTCGAGAACTGGAACGAGGCCTTTCCGACCGATGCTCCCCTCGGGCTTGCCGGGTGGCAGGCCGCCTTCATTATCGTCGGCCTTCCGGGTCTGCTCCTCGCTCTTCTGGTCTTCACCTTGCGCGAGCCCGTTCGCGGGCAGAGCGACGGGATCATCACGCCGCCACCGAAGGACCCGTTCCGCGGTTTTTTCCACGAACTGGTCGCCGTTATTCCGCCCTTCACCCTGATCGGCGCTGCAAGGGGCGGTGCGCGCGGCATCGCAGTCAATCTTGCCGGGGCAGTGGTCATCGGGGGCATTGCCTATCTGATGGCCGACTTTACCGACAACGCGCAGCAATGGGGCGCCGTGGGAATAGGTTATTACGCCATCTTCTCATGGGCTTCGACGCTCAAGCGCCGCGACGAGCCGACGTTCACACTGATCTGGGGGACACCGGCTTTTCTCACGACCATTCTCGGTTACGGCATGGTCGCCTTCATGTCCTATGCCGCATCCTTCTGGGCGGCGCCCTACGCCATTCGCATTCTGGAAGAAGCTCCGTCGACTGCCGGCTGGTGGATCGGTGGACCGGGAGCGGTCGCGGGTTTCCTGGGCGTGATCATGGGCGGCCGCGCTGCCGACTGGTTGCGCGAGCGCATGCCGACGGGCCGCCTGTTGGTGGTCGCGTTCGGCCTCACCGCCGCGGCGCCCTTCCTGTACGTCATGTTCACCACGCTCGACCCCACGACATTCTACATCATGGCGTTCCTGCAATCGCTCTTCGGCAGTTCGGCGCTGGGCGCAGCGGCCGCAACATCACAGGATCTCGTCCTGCCACGCATGCGGGGGACCGCCACGGCGACGTTCTTCCTTGCGACCACGCTCGTCGGCCTCGCCCTCGGACCCTATATGGCGGGGCAGGTGTCCACGATGACCGGCAGCCTGTCTACCGGCGGACTCAGCCTGCTGATCGCGGTGCCGATCGGACTTGCACTGCTGTTCGTGGCCTACCGAACGGTGCCGAAGGCGGAACGGACCTTGCTGGACCGAGCACGCGCAGCGGGTGAGGACATCTGAGGAGCCGCGTCAGTTCGCTCTGAGAACACCGCAGGCAACCCGCGAACCGGCATCGCCGGCAGGATCCGTGCTGTAATCATCGGGTCCGGCATGGACGATGACTGCAGTACCGTCGCTGTCGAAAATCGCATCGAGTACCATTTCAGGATCGCCGGTCAGTTCGAATTGCGCCGAACCGGTGCGGTTGGGACCTACTGTCAGATTGGGCATGTCTCCAAGATGCTTTCCGTCCGGCGATAGCGAGCCGTGCGACTGGTCGGTCGGGTTGAGATGTCCGCCGGCGCTGGTGAAGTCGGGTGCGCGGCAGCTACCGGTGGTATGCAGGTGGAAGCCGTGCTGGCCGGGCTCGATGCCCGTCACCGTCACGTCGACGGATACGTCCGTCCCGTCATTCATCAATCGAACTGTGCCGACGGGTTGTCCGTTGGCCAGGCTCAGCGTGGCATCACCAACCTGTTCGGTCGTCAGGTCCTCGATCGTCGAGCAGGCGCTCAGAACGAGCGCGGTGGCGGCGAGTGGAAGCAATTTGGCACAGGTCATCTGAAATTCCTTTCTTCGAACGTTCGATGACCCAACGAAAAAGGGGCCGGATTGCTCCGACCCCTTTGTTCTGTGTTTCGCTTTGGTAGCGAAGCTTACATGCCCGAGCCCGGACCGTAGGTGATTTCCACCCGGCGGTTCTGGAGTTCGCGCACGCCGTCGGCAGTCGGGACACGCAGCTGCGTTTCGCCGAAGGCCTGGCTGTTGATGCGCCCGTCCGGGATACCGCGCGAAGCGAGGTAGCTGCGAACCGAAGCGTTGCGTCGCTCGGCAAGGCCCATGTTGTAGGCGGCCGTACCCGAGGTGTCCGTGTGGCCAGCCAGCATGACCGAAGCCGTGCCGCAATTGGCGTAGGACGACACCGCGTTGTCGAGGATCGTCGCTGCTTCCGGCGTGATGTCCGATTTGTCCCAGTTGAAGAAGACAATGTACGGACCCGATTCGCACGCTGCGACCGGCGGCGGCGGCGGCGGCGGCGGGGGCGGGGGCGGGGGCGGCGGGGGCGGCGGCGGAGGCGGAATTACAGCTGCGGGAGCCCCGAAGTTGTAGGTCAGCGTGCCGAGGATGGAGTGCGTGCGCACCCGATCGTCGAGATCGCGTCCGCCAAGGTCGACAAGCTGCACATCTTCAGCGTTGAAGAAGCGGTAGCGCAGGCCGACATCGACATTATCGCTCAGCGGCGCGCGAACGCCGGCAAGGATCTGCCATGCAAAACCGGTGTCCGAATCGTCCAGCGAGGAAGATCCGAGAGTGGTGATGCGCGTGTCGATATCGGTGCGGGCAACACCGGCACCGCCACCGACATAGCCTTGAATGCTGTCGTCATCGCCGAAATCGAACAGGCCGTTGACCATGAAAGACAGGATGCCGATGTCACTGTCGAACGCGTCGTAGGTACCGGCGGGAACGATCACGCCAGCAGGACCAGCATTGAAACCGGTGATACCAACCGTCAGTTCATCGATGTCGGCTTCACGATAGGAGGATTCGGCTTCCAGACGGAAAGCACCGAAGTCATATCCAACGTAACCGCCGAAATCATAACCGTAGTCGGAATCGAGCGAAGCACTGTCAAGATCGTCGTTGATACTGAAATCGACGTCTTCAACGATCATGGCACCGCCTTCGACACCTACGTACCAGGCGCCGTCACGGGCCAGGCTTGGCGATGCTAGGGCCGTGGAGGCCATCGCCATTCCTATGACCAATTTCCGCATTATTATTTCCCCTTTTTGCGAATTAAATCCACCGAGAGCATGCGTATCTATCTTTACGCTCCATAAGTGGCAAGCGGACAATGTCCGGGAACTGTTGTATATTTGTCGCGCCGAACTGGAGGATTTCCGGCGCAGTAATAGTTCGATAACCCTCCAATGTTCATGCCAACGCCGCCTTGTGTATACAGTTCCCGAGAAAGTCAGGCGGCCAGTTTGAAGGTCCGCAGGATTTCCAGAACAGCGGTTAAAGCAGCGCGCGCCTCGGTATCCACGGTCGTTCCGGACTGGGGGGACGCTGGCAGAATGGCCCGCTGCCACGTCTCGGCAAAACACAGCCGGGCATCCGTCGACCGATCGTAGACGGTTTGTCCCGGCTGCGGAAAAGCGAATGTCCACTGCGTCCCGTCCCAGCAAGCCAGAGCGGTTTCCTGGCCAAGCCATGCGCCGGAAGCGGAAGGTGCGACTATCCAGCACTGTCCCGCGACCGGTTGGGTTGGCGGCGCAGCAAGTTCGCCCTCCACGTTCGGGCACAGCAACATGTCGATCCGTGCGAATGCTTCGTTCACGAAGAATTCCTTCTGCGCCTGTCCCGGTACAAGCAGGGGGAGGGCATGGCGGGCAGTCGTGGCGGGATAATATATCGGCTGGGTCATTTGCGCGGTCCTGTTACGAAGTTGCCAAAGTGGTGAGCGTGAGCGGGTCTGATCTTGCGAAGCTGCCGATCTGGCGCACCCAAAGCGGTTCGCCCGGGTGATCTACCTCGATCCGGCTCATCGTTTGCGCGTCGAGAACGAGGTTCGGCGCGGCAACCGTCCAGCGCGCGAACGGGTTCGCAACCGGACCGAGGCCGACTTCATAAGCCTCCCGGTCCTCGACCAGCGGGTGATCGACTTCGTCGAGCCAGGTCCAGCCCCCGCGCGCGCGACGTGTCCATGCCAGCCAAAGGGCGCCATCGCCCTTCCGGACAATGCGGCCATGAACCGGGAAGGGCGGCTTGCGCGATGCGCCCACATTTTCAAGCACCGCCTGCGCGGGCGTTTCGTCGCCCAGGCCGATTGCCGCGAAGCGTCCATTACTTGCCTGCAGCGCCACATGTTCGGGCAGGGCGCGCAAGCGATCGTCGATCAGCGTCACCTCTGTGCCTGCATCGTGTCCGGCGAGCGCCGCCAATTCGCTGCCGCCGCGCCCGCGTAGCAGGCCATGAAGACGCCATAGGCCTTCCCCCATCGGTTCGGCCTGCAGGAATTGAAGGATCTCCGCGCCGACGAGCAGTCGATTGGCACCACGTGCCATCGCATCAATGCTCGCCGTATCGAGCGATGCCGCCGCATCGTGCAGACGTATCGTAGCTGTCGCGCCGGGCTCGAGACGCAGCGCATTACTTTGGCGAAGCGGCGCTACGAGCGTTCCGCCGATGGCGCGCATGGTGACCGGATCCCCGATCGGTATCAGCGCGCCATTTCTATCCGCATACAATGCTGCGCCAGACCAAGGCCCCGACGCGGCGCTCGCGGCGGTGAACAGCCGGGCATCCGCGCTCGACCCCGTGCCATCCCAGGGCAATTCGAACACTCTCAGCACGGTGGGACGAGGCTGGCGGTCGGGCGGGACCCATGCGTTGCCGGCATCGCTGAATGCAGCAGGGGATGTGATTGCGACATGGCGCTGCAATTGCAGTTCCACCCCCGCCGCGTGCCATTCCCAGGATATGACGCGCCACAGCCCTGTCCGGTCCGGGCAGCGGACAAGGCGCCCCGGTTCGATATCCGGGTCGATCTCGATGCAGCGCCAGGCCAGAGCCTCGTTGCGCGCCTTCTCTCTTGCCGCCGCATCCCGCACTAGCGCTCTGGCATCCCCGGCCGAGAACACGCCGGGAAATTCCAGGACCGTATTACCCCCATCCGGTGCGTTTCCCGGCACCCGTTGCAGCCCGGGCTGACAATCGCGCGCGGGATCGTAATACCGTAGGGCCGAGAGCGGGGCGCCGGTTCCGCTCCGCACGAAGGTCTTGCCCGTTTCGCGTCCGAACTCGCCCTCGTTCCAGCGCGCGGCCTCGGACAATGTCGGGACGGTCGCGCTATCGCTCGAGGCGCCGGAGCTTGCATTGGCGACGGCGACCATGCCGTTGTTCGTCAGCGCGACCAGGGGTTCGAGCCTATCGATCAGCGATAGCGCCGAAGCGAGAGATCCTCCATCGTACGAAAAACCGGCAAGCCTTTCGAACCGCGCACTCGTTCGGGCATCGCCCGTCGGGCCGAGCATTTCCGCAATGGTATCGCGCCCCTCACCGGCCACGATCTCGAAGCTGAGCGCCGGAATGCGATTGCCGAAATCAGCAAGCGCCAAATCTTCGAACACCACATAGGCGCAATCGCGAAACGCGGGGCACTCATCGCCCAGGATTGCACGCAGCAACGGATCGGCAGCCTGGTCGCCATGTCCGGTATGGACGCGCAACATACCCCCGGTTTTCAGATCGCCCGCCGCCCCGCGCAGCAGGTTGCCATCGGCCCAGATGCGTCCCACGCGCTCGACCGGTCGGCTCGAGAGCGCAACCGCGAAGGAGATGCTGTAGCTGAATTGCCTGGTCTTCGGCGTTCCCTTGCCGCCGCCAGCCGTCTCGCTCTCCTCCTTCAGGTCGCTCGACCAGATGATCGTTCCGGGTGCGCGGACGGTGCCGTAATGCCTGGCGATCGGCTGGCCGTAGCTCGATGTGCTAACGGCGAGATCCTTCAGGCGCGGCCCATCGCGCGGTGGTCCGCCGAGGATGGCGCCGTCGATCTGCCGCCCGGCCATCGCGCCGAGCGCGCCGCCCAGCGGCCCGCCGACGGCGGTTCCAAGCGCGCCAAGTACGAGAGTTGCCATGAGGTTTTCCTGTTTATGAAAGCGCCAGCCGCCAGTGCTGCTGCACGGGGCAGGTAATGAGCCCGCAATGCAGCGCGACACGGCGCAGCCCGGCATGGGCATGAACGAAGCGCATCCCGCCCAGCGCGACGAGCAGATGATGTTGCGAGGCACCCGGCGCGGTCAGCAACAGGTCGCCGCGTTCGATAGGAGCCGGGGACGGGGCCGGGTGAAAACCGCTGCGACCGGCACAGGCGAGATGGCGTTCGATGTCGCTGTTGCGCAAGGCATAGCCCAGCGGCGCGGTGCCGACGATCCCCGCCCGGTGCAGAGCAAGGGCGACAAGCCCGACGCAATCCAGCCCCGTCTCGCTGCGTCCATGCAGGCGGAACGGTGTCCCCACCAACGCCTCGGCCTGTCCGGCGAAGGCTTCGCGCGCCGTGCTCACCGGGCCACCGGATATTGCGCGAGCATGTCATTGCCCGGCAGGTGCGGCTCGCCGCGAAAATTGATCGCGTTGGCAAAGCGAGCGGCGCAGGTCGCGATGGTCCGGTCGCAGCCTTGCCGCAGCCGCACCCGCAGGCCGGGTTCGACCCCTTCGTGCAGACCGCTGTCGAGCAACAGATCCTGGCCCTCCAAGCCGAGGATCTGCATGACCAACCCGGTTTGCGAGCCGTCGAGAAAGCGCAGCGTGCCATGCGCGAACAAAGCCGGTTCGGCGGCATCCACTTGCACCCGGCCGGTTTCCGGATCGACCGCCGAAATTTTCGCGAGCGTTTCGTGGCCGGCCGCGTTCAGGCCGCAGCCCGGACCGCAGAAGCGTGCCCGGCAGGTCGGTCCGGTCAGCGGCACCGGGTCGGTGCCGAGCAGCGCCTTGGCCGAATGTATCTGCGCGCTGAAACTGCCGCCTTCCTGCGAGATGCTGGCAATCATGCCGGAATGCAGCGCGGTATGTTTGCCAGTTTCCCAATTCACCACTCCGGTTTCCACGCACGCGCCGTCGAACCGCCCGGCAAGCAGGTCGTCTTCGCCGATGTCCTCATGGGTCAGGCCGCCTTCCACCTCGCTGTCGTCGTCCTCGAACCCGATCGTGCGCCGGATCGCGGACGGAACGATGCCCGGCGATGCGCGATGCAGCACGCCGCCGAACCGCAGGTCGCGGTCATGCGTGGTGAAACCCAGGGTCACCCCGTCGCGGCGATAGACCCGCCACCAGGTCGCCACCGTGTCGAGCTCGGCGGCGAAATAGGCCCCGCTCACGATGCCTCCCGCACTTCGACCAGTGGCACGGACGGCGCTTCGCCGGCGGCGAAGGACAGGCCGGATATGTCGAGCCGATCCTCGGCGAAGCGCACCGGAACGTCGAACAGGAAACCGGCGGTAACGGTCGCGCTTTCGGCAGGAGCCGCGTCGAAGACGATCCACCCCCCTGTCTCGAAAGACCAGTCGCCGGTCACCGTTCCGTCGACGGCAATCATGATGCTGGCAAGGTCGGGCCGGGTAATCGGGCGCGCCTGTTCGCCATAGGATTTGATCAGGCGGAACCTCACCCGGGCCCCGTCGCCGGTTCCCAGCACTTGGTCGGTGGCCGACGGGTTGCCGGTCATCGCGTTCGAGCTGAAATCGAACGGATCGCGCAGGCGAAATCCGCGTGCGGGGCCATAGCGGGCGCGAAAGAAGGCCAGCAGAGTGCCAAGTTCCTCCTCGGAACGGATGCCGGGGCCGACATCGTAACGCATGCGCGCATCGGACCACAGCGCGTTTCTCCGCTCGTGACCCGACGCGGTCATTGCGACCGAGGTGGAAAATTCGGGCGCCGCCGCCGCGTCGGGGCCCAGCGCGAGCGGATAGGGCACGTCGTCGAAACTCTGCATGTCGGTCTCCCATGTCGGCAGGCGGGTATATCCATCGCGCGCCACCTGCGGCAGCGCCCACACGAAGCGGCGCGCGATGCCGCGGGCGCGCGCCTCGTCGAGCGCGGCATCGATCAGCGGCCAGAACGTGTCCGCGTCCGCCTCGTCGAGCACGAAGCCCGACAGGTAATCGGTGTTCTCGGCCGGATAGCCGAGGCGCTCGGCGATGGCCGCGTAGCCCGCGCGCCGCGCCCCGTCGGCCCCGGCGGTCAGCCAGTCATAATCCTCGACCTGCAGCCGGTCGAAGGCAGGCCAGGCCCAGCCGGTCGGGAGCGATGCGCGCCGAAGTTCGGGCATGGCGGGATCGAAGATCGTCGGTGTGAACACCAGCAGGTGGATCTCCACATCGCCGATCGCGGCGTCGCGCACCGCCTGGGCCAGCGCCGCCGTGGATGCGGCCAGCGCCTGTCCGGCAAGATCGAGCATGGCAAGCGCGCCGTTCGGCAGCGGCGCGCGCAAGTTGTCGATCCACCTGATCGCGCTTGCGAAATAGGTGCGCGCGCTGGGATCGTAGAAGCACGGCGCCCCGGTGTCGGGCTGGACCCACCACCACGGTTCGCCGATCTGGAACAGCGGCCGACCGCCCGCGGCTTCGAGCAGTGCGACGAAATTTGTCGCCACCGCCCGCAGGAAAGTGTTCGCATGGGAGCTTGTCGGCGACAGCAGCGAGGAAGGCGGATCCCAGCCGGTCTCGGCAAACTTGCCGAAGCGGTCCTTCTGCTTGAACCAGTCGGGACAGTTCTGCGCCAGCAATTCGTAGGACAGCGAGACGATCGGCTCGAACCCGGCAGCGATGGCGGCCGCGAAATAGGCCTCGTGCCAGGCGATCGCCGGACGGCACAGATCGCCACTGTAGGCCGCGTGAAAATCGCTGCTGCCATAGGGCCACACCCGGTAATAGTGGCTCATCCCGACATAGTGGACGAACCGCCCGCGATAGCCGAGACCTTCCATCGTCCGCACCAGCCGGGCGGGCGTCTGGTTGAAACTGTCGTCATAAGCGGTGCACATGTGCACGCCGTGCGGCGGGACGAGCACATCGCCGATCTCCAGCATCGCGCGGTCGCCCTGGCAGGCGATCTCGCTCATCTCCGCCCAGCCATCGACGCGGGCGGGCAGCCGGGCGCCGCTGCCCTCGACATAGCCTTGCGGGACCAGGCTTATGAACATCCGCTCGATCGCGCCGGGGAACACCGCTTCGCCCGGGAGCCCGAAACCCGATTGCAGGTCCGAAAACCGCAGCTCGATCCGGGCATCCTCGGGGCTCCCGGTGGCGTAGTTCCACAGCCGCACATACCAGGCGCGCAAATTGCCCGCCGCGTCGCGCCCCTCGATGGTCATTGTCGGCCCATGCGGCACGTCGAGCGCTAGTATCCCCGATGACCGCCAGCGGAAGGCCAGCACGCAATGCGAATAGTCGCGCTGGGTTGCGTAGGCGAGCAGCGGATGGTCGAGCCGGTCCTCGCTTTCCCAGATCAGCCCGGCCAGTTCGCCTTGTCTGTGGAATTCGCACTCCACCCGCAGGCAGTCCGGCGCGGTCGAGACGACGCTGGCCATCATCGGACGCGGAAAATTGACTGTCCAGAAGCGCGGGTCGAAGCGCGGTATCCAGTCGGAATGTTGCCCCCGCCGTTCGCGGGCGAGCCAGAAAGGCATGAGAAGTCTCCTAAATCGAGAATGCGCGGCGGACCGCGCTCGCCACCTGTCGCGAGCTGCGCTGCATCGCGACGGGCGCGCCGGTGCCGCGCGGCGTGTTGAGCGTGATGGCGACGCGCACGTCGGAGCGCGTGCTGCGCCCCCCGTTCGTTTCCACCCGGCCCGCACTGTCGGGCACGAACACTTCCGGCCCGCGCTCGCCCACCAGATAGGGGCGATCCGGCGCGACCAGCCCGCCGGTGGCGCGCCCCGGCAGGCCGAGCAGCGAGCCGAGCGTACCGCTGAGCAAGGCGGCGGTGCCGCCCGTCTGCGATGCCCCGCCGAACAGCGTGCCGAGACCGGTCCGCAGCGCCTGCGCGGCGATCTCGTCGAGCGCCGAAAGTGCCGTTCGTCTGAGCTCGGCGAATCCCAGATTGCCCTTCCGGATCGCGGAAAGCAGCCCGCGTTCGAGCACGTTGGTGGCCTTGTCGAACCCGTCGAGCAGGGTCGCATCGAAGGTCGAGCGCATGGCTTTCACATCGGCTGCGAAGCCTTGCGTATCGGCGCGAACCGGCACGATCAGGTCGTCGATTTCGTCATCCATGATTGTCCCTTTCGATCAGCGCCGCGATTTCCGCACGGCTGGGCGGGGTCTCGGCAGGCAAAGGCGGGGCGAGCGAGAGCAGCAATTCGGCCGGCGTCGCGTTCCAGAACGTCGCGGGCGTCCAGCCGAGCGCGCGCGCGGCCAGACCGGCCAGCCGCGCGGCACTTTCGGCAAAGCTGCCGCTCATCCCGAGCCCGGCGACGGGCCGCTCCCCTTCAGGATCTCGCCCAGCAGCACTCGCAGCGGTCTTGCGCTGGCGGCGAGCCCCTGCGTCAGCACCGCCTGGCCGACCGCTTCGCGCGGCACGCCCTCTTGCTCGGCGAGGCAATGCCAGAACAGCGCCGCGATCTCCGACAGGCGCAGCTGTCCTTCGCCGGCCCGCTCGACCAGCGCGAAGAGCGGGCCCAGTTCCTCCTCGGCGCGCACCAGCGCATCGAATGTCGGGCGCAGCAGGCGCGGATGTCCGCCGATTGTCAGCGTGGCTTCGCCTCTGATACTGTTGCTCGCACTGCCGGTCATACGGGCACCACCGGGCCGGAGCTTTCGAGCTGCAGCGAATAGGTCCGCTCGCCGTTGAAATCGCCCGCATAATCGAGCCGCTGAACGAGGAACTGCCCGCGCATTCTTGCGCCGTCCTCGAAGCTCAGCTCATAGGCATCGAGCGTCCCGGCCAGCGCATTGCCGCGCACCGCGTTTTCCGCGTCAGAACCCAGGAATATGCCCGAAGCCGTCACCGAGACAGAGCGCGTGCCCGCCCCGGACAACAATTCGCGCCAGCCGCCGCTGTCCTTGTGCGTGACGACCACCGTGTCGCCATTGATGGTCATCTGCGTGGTCCTCAGACCGGCGACGGCCTCGTATGTCGCGGGCAAACCGCCATCGCCGATCTTCAACAGGAAGGCGGCACCTTTCTGGGGGGTCATGATCAATACTCCTGATGCGAGCCCCCGCGAAAACGGGGGTCCCGGTCCGCTCGCGCGGCGTTGATGGATCGAGGTTTCCGGCTTCCCGGGACCTCAAGCGGTTTGGAAAATCAGAAACCGGTATTCGAGCAGCACGGCGCGCAGGGATCGGGCGGGGCGTTCGGCGCGGCTGCGCAGGAATTGCGTCATCACAACGCGCAAGCCGTCCTGTTGCGGGGCGAGCGTGGCGAGGCGGTGTTCCACGCGGGCCGCGATCATGGCGGTGGTGGCGGGATCGTCGCCGCGGTCGACCAGTTCGAACGCGATGCGGACTTCGCGGCCCACACTCGTCTTGCTCGACCAGTCGGAACTGGCGCTGGCAACAATCGCGAGCGTCGGGGGGCTGGCGGCGACCGGCGCTTCCTCTTCCACCGCATTGACCATTCCGGCCAGCACCGTATCCGTGCGCAGCCAGCGGACCAGCGCGGCCTTCAAGGCGGTTTCCATCTATCGGTTCCTCGTCGTGAATTCCGGCCAGAGCTGTTCGGGCCGGCGCCAGTCGGGCGATGCGGTTCGCCGGGCGCGGCTTGCGGCAAGCGCCCGGCCCTTGCGGATAAGCGCCCGTTGGAGCGCGGCGAAGGTCACAACCGCACCATGCGCCACGGCTGCCACAAAGCGGCGACCGCGGCGGGAATGCGTTCCGCCGCGCCAGCGTCGCGCTCGCGATACTGGTGCGCGGCAAAACGCACGATGCCGTGGCGCAGCGCTTCGTCCAGATCGGTCCAGGCGGCGGCATCTGTGCCGGTGAATTGCAGGCACAGCTGCCACGCGGTCTGGAGCAGGCGGACAAGCAGGGCGTCCTCTCCTGCGGTGCTGATCGCCAGCCATTGCTTCAATTCGTCGAGCGGTGGGCCTGAAAGGTCCGGGGGCATGGGCAATATCCTGTTCGCCAGAAGAAAAACCCCGCGCCGAAGGGGAACGGCGCGGGGCTGGGGACGGGGTTGGGAGAAGAAAGATCAGACCTCGATTTTCAGCAGCTTGATCGCATTGCTGTCGAGCACCTGCCCGCCCACGCGCTTCGTCGCGTAGAAGTGGACGAAGGGCTTGTTGGTGAAGGGATCGCGCAGCACCTGTGTCGCGGTCCGTTCGGCGATGAGGTAGCCGTGGCGGAAATTGCCGAAGGCGATCGGGACCGTGCCCGTCGCGATGTCGGGCATGTCCTCGGCCTCCACCACCGGATAGCCGAGCAGACGATCGGGCTGGCCTTCGACGAGGCCCGGCTGCCACAGGAATGCGCCGTCGGCGGTCTTCAGCTTGCGGACCTCGGCCAGCGTGGCGGAATTCATGACGAAGCTCGCGCCCTGCCGGTGCCCGGCCTTGAGCGTATGGACGAGGTCGATCAGCCGGGCATCGGGATTGGCATCGAACCCGGCCGCATCGCCCGATGCGACATGTTGCAGCGTACCGAAGGCGCGATCCGCGTCGAATTCCTCCGACGATGGCGCGGTGAGGAAACCCGCGGGCCGGTTCAGGCCGCTGCCGTTCACGAAGGCGGCGCCTTCGGCCCGGGCGAACTCCATCGCGATCTCGCTCGCCAGCCAGGCTTCGAGGTCGAAGCCCGCATCGTCGAGCATTGCCTGGCTCGCCGCCGGATTGGCGTAGAGCTCGCCCGTCGGCGGGGCGATCTCGGCGAAATCGGGCGTGGCGGTCTCGGGCCGCCCGGCGGTTTCGCTGACCCAGCCCGAAGCCGTACCGCCGGTGGTCACCAGCTTGCGATAGCCCGCGCTGCCGGTCTGGACGACCTGCGCGATGGCGCGGATCGGACTGATCTCGGTCAACGCGCGGGCGATCATCGCGTCGATCTGGCGCGGCACGGCATAGCCGCCGTCCGAGGGTACGGTGCCGTTGATCGACTTGATCTCGTGCGTCGCACCGCGGCGAAGATAGCCGTCGACGAAGCCTTTCACCTCGGGCGCGGTATCGTCGGTACCGCCAAGGACGGGGCGCGCGGCGGCACGGCCGATCCTTTCGACGCGCGCCTTCACCTCGTCGACATCGGATCGCAGCGCGGCGACCTCTGCTTCGGTCCGGTCCTGGCGCGCGACGATGTCGAAACTGGCCTCGGCAGGATCGGCGGCGGGGGTGGGGATGGTTACG
The DNA here is from genome assembly GCA_947331495.1 of Erythrobacteraceae bacterium Alg239-R51. Lineage (GTDB taxonomy): Bacteria > Pseudomonadota > Alphaproteobacteria > Sphingomonadales > Sphingomonadaceae > Qipengyuania. The sequence goes on from CAMZOI010000001.1 coordinate 278,059, forward strand.
TTCATGGATATTCACCTTTCTTGGGGGGAGGGGATGCACAAAGAGCCGCCAGGAGGCGGCTGGGAAGGATATTGGTTTCGCGCAGAGACGCGGAGGTGTAGGGCTTTTCCGCGAAGCGGCTTCTTCTCCTGCCAAGTAGAAAAAAAGATCATGGCTTGCGGCGCAGGGAAGACATCTTTGCGCCTCGGCGTACTTCTTCCTCTGCGGTCTCTGCGTGAAACTGTTTGCGTGGAGATCAGGTTGTAAGGTGTATCCGCGCGCCGTCCTGCATCGGATGGGTGACGACGCTGACCTCGAACAGCTCCACATCGGCCAGTTCGCGCCCCTGCGGCGTGTGGCGAAAGCGGCGCGCCCGGTAGCCGAAGCTCAGCCCGTTGACGGCGCGCGCCCGCAGCATGCTGGCGGCGCGGGCGTGAGGATTGTCGATCCGCGCGATGATCCGCAACCCCCGCGCATCCTCGCCCACGGTCTCGACCCAGCCGATGCGCCGGTCGGGCCGGTGCTGCCAGTAGAGCGGAAGGAGATCGCCGCGCCGTTCCGCCAGCGTCCGCGCGAAGGCGCCGGGCCGGATCGTGTCGCGCGCGCCGTCCACCTTGTCGAACAATGCGGCATAGCCCGCGATGCGCAGGCTCACGACAGCGTCTCCGCCACGCCGAGGCGCACCGCGATGCCGATCAGCAGCAGCGCGAGGAGCCCGCGGACCAGCCATTCCACGGCGGCCTTCCAGGCACCCTTCTTGGCATCGCGCCAGGCCGACAGCAGCTCGCGCAATTCGTCGATGTCGTCCTGCGCCTCGGTATCGCCGAGGCCGAGCCGGTCGAGCGCGCGGCTGGCGCCCAGTTCGCTCGCTTCCTCGACGATCGCGCGCATCGTGACGAGATCGCCCGCGCCCGCGCTCGCCTGCACGATCAGCCGCGCCAGCATGTCTTCGCGGGTCATCGGGATTTCTCCATTCGTGCAAGGCCGAGCATTTCGCGTTTCTCCATATCGGTTAGAAAATCCGCCCCGCTGACCTGCGCCCACAATCTCTCGCGGTCCTCGGCCAGCGCGGGCACGCGGTCGAGATCGACGCTCGGCGCCTCGCCGAACCAGTCGGCCAGCGCGTGGTGCAAGCCGTTCAGGATCTTCGCGGCCAGCGGCAGCAGGGTCAGCCGCCACAGCGCACGGTTGGCCTCGCGATAATTGGCGTAGGTGTTGTCGCCCGGCAGGCCGAGCAGCATGGGCGGCACGCCGAAGGCCAGTGCGATATCGCGCGCGGCAGCCTCTTTCAGCGTCGCGAAATCCATGTCGGCGGGCGACAGGCTCATCGCCTTCCAGTCGAGCCCGCCCTCGAGCAGCATCGGCCGCCCGGCATTGCCGCCACCCTGGAAGGCCGCCGCGAGTTCGGCCTTCAACCGGTCGAACTGCTCGCCGCTCAGCGGCTGCGCATCGCCCGCGTCGTGGACCAGCGCGCCCGAGGGCCGCGCCGCATTGGCCAGCAGCGCGCGGTTCCATTCGCTCGCCGCATTGTGGATTGCGACCGCCGGGGCCGCGGCGGCAAGCGAGCCCGCGCCATAATGGTCGTCGGTCGGGTGGAAGCCCTTGAGGTGAATGACGTTCGGCCACCCGTCCTCGTCTTCCAGCGGCAGGGTGATCGTGCGGTCGGCCAGGACATAGCGATAGGCGCATGGCCAGCCATCCTCGCCCGCCACCACCTGCACCCGTTCGGGACGCAGCGGGTAGAGCTCGACCGGCACGCCGCCCGCATCCTTGACGATCTGGACATAGGCATTGCCGTGCAGCGCCAGTTGCGCGCCGAGCACTTCGAGCAGGGGTTGCGACCCGCACGAACAGGCCAGCAGCTTCGCCAGCCGCGCGTCCGGACAGGCAATCGGCGCCCCGCCGACCCCCTCCGCCACGATCCGCACGGCGCGCTGCGCGACCGGATTGGCGAGATAGGCCTCGGCCACCTCGCGGACATAGTCGAACGGCGCGCGGCCTGTCGGCCCGCCATCGAAACCGGTCGCCCAGGGTGAGATAAAGCCGCGCGAAACAGGCACGCGGCCGCCGCCCCCGCCCTTGAAGGCGGAGGCAAGATTGGTGAGAAAGGACATGGTATTTCCTTGGTCTTAAGTCGCTCGCTGAGTGCCGAGCCAGTAACCCCGGACTTGTTCCGGGGCAGTGCTTCTTCCATTTACCGCAGATGCGGACGTTCGAGCCCACGATTTACATTCTCGCGAGCCATTATCGCGGCCGGCTCTACACCGGAGTGAGCTCCGATCTGATCGCGCGTATCCAGCAGCATCGCGATGGAACCTTCGGCGGCTACACCGATGAACGCGATATCAAGCGCCTGGTCTGGTTCGAAGCGCACGACGATATCGAGGTCGCGATAAGCCGCGAAAAGACGATCAAACGCTGGCCACGTCAGTGGAAGTTCAACGTCATAGAGGCGGCGAACCCGGACTGGCGCGATCTAGCCGGGACGCTGGGCTTCCCACCGCTGGGTGCAAGGTGAGCACCGCCCCGGAACAAGTCCGGGGTGACCAAGAAGAGACGATCCATCTAGCTGTCACCCCGGACTTGTTCCGGGGCAGTGCTTCTTCATGCGCCATCACCACCGAGGATGAATCACAACTGCTGCACCCGCGGCCGCGTCCGCTTCGCCAGCATCAGCTCGGTCAGTGCCCAGACCAGTGCGTCGGCGCGATCCGGCGACCGTCCCGGGCCTTCGTAGCAGCCGCCCGTCATCAGCCCGCACAGCTGGTCTTCCAACGCAGCGAACATGCCGGCATGGCGCACCCGCCCGGCTTCGTAGAGCGCGGCGACGGGCTCGGCGCGCGTCACCTTGCCCCGGGAGGCGTGGACCAGCTTCAACGGCAGAGCCACGTCTGCGGCGCGCAGCACGCTGGCGACCATCTGCCCGCCCTGGTTGGCTTCGGCCACCACCCGGTCGGCCTGCCACTCGCGCGCCGCCGCGGCCACCGCGCGCGCCCAGGTCTCGGGCGTCGCGTCGGCGATCGAGCAATCGGCGCGCACATAGGCGATCCCGTCCACCCCCAGCATGGCGACCACGATCCCGCAGGCATCGTGGCTCCGTCCGTACGCCCCTCCGCTCGATGCGCCGGAAACCGCGCCCACGGGAGGATCGACCGCCACCACCACGCGCCGCGCAGGCGGCACCGCGCGCTCGTGGCGGCAACGCTCAAGCAGCGCGCCGGTCCACAACGCACCCTCGACCGCGTCGACCATCTCGCCGTCCAGTTCCTGCCGGCCGAAAGTGCTGTGTTCGAACTGTTCGATCATCGCGGCGAAATAGTCGGCGGGCAGTATCGCGCGGTTGTCGAGCGTGCGGCCCGTCGCCACTGCCACTCTGCCGGCCTGCGCCTCGGCCATGATCTTGCGCATCAGCGCGGTGCGGCGCGGGGTGGTGGTGGCCAGCACGCGCGGGCCGTCCCCCAGCCGCATGGTCAGCTGCAGATTGTTCCAGGTCGATAGTGCCCGCTCACCCGAATTATCCCATTTGGCGATCTCGTCGCACCAGGCATGGCTATGCTGCGGGCCGCGCAGGGTTTCCGGCTCGCCCGCCGAATAAAGCCAGGCGATCGCCCCGTTCTCCCAGGTCAGGCGGCGCAGCGAGGGCTCGAACTGCGGTGCCAGCGCGCCCGGCGCGGCGGCCAGCACGCCGCTATCGCCTTCGACCATCACGTTGCGCACCTCGGCCAGGTTCGCCCCGACCAGCGCGATCCGTGCATCGCCGTCGGCCCGCGCCACGTCGCGCACCCATTCGGCGCCCGCACGGGTCTTGCCGAAGCCGCGACCCGCGCAGATGAGCCATGTGCGCCAGGCTTCGCGCGGGGGAAGCTGCGCATCGCGGGCCCAGCCTTCCCAGTAATAGCTGCCCAGCGCGGCAAGTTCGTGCGGCGCGAGCTCGCGGGCGAGCTCCTCGCGCTCGGCATCGGCCTGCTCGCCGGGCCGGCGCAGCCAGTTTCCGCGCGAAGCGGTGCGAAGGTCAGCCATGATCGGGGGCCTTCGGCGCCGAGGCCGGTGCGCCCGCTTGCTTCGCGGCGGTCCTGCGCGCCTTGCGGACCGCAGCGTCGCTTGCCTGTGCATGGGCGCGCAGGGCATCGATCTTTGCATTGATCGCGGCAATGGTGGCGACCTCGTCGGCCAGCGTGCGGCGGCCTTTCTCGCGCGCCACGGTCTCGCGATGCGCGGTCAGGCAGCGCAGCGCGGTGGCGGTGTCGAATTTGCGTTTTTCCGTACCGCCAGGCGGATTTTCCCCGGCGCGCAAATGCTGGAGCATTTCCATTTCGAGATTGTCGTACCCTTCCGTCAGGGCGGCGTACCAGCGGCGCGCGAAATCCGGATCGTTCCGGCGCAGGCGATAGACCTGGCCGACCGAAATCTCTGCCACGGCCGCGGCGGCGGCGACGTTGGAGGTGTGGGCCAGTTCTTCGAGGAACTGTTCGATCCTGGCGATATGGCGGCGCTTGCGCGGGCCGGTTTTCTTCGCGCGGCGACCGTCGACCGGCTGGATCGCGTTCCACGCTTCGCGGAAGGCCGGGTTCTTGCGGCGTCGGTCGTAGGGGGTCGAACTCGTCACCCCGCCATCCGCGCCGCCGCCCGCACGCCGTTCCCGGTGCGCAGCGCATCGAGGAAGGGGACGACCCATCCGGGCTCCTGGCCGCGTGTATCGGTATTCATGATGTCGTGCCTCCTGTTGCGGCGACAGCGGACACCAAAACGGGCGGTCCCGCCGTGGTGGAGGGCCGCCCGTTCGAATCACACTATCGCGATGTTCCGGTTATGTACCCAAACAGCGTGACGATGTCAAGCATAATGTGCCAGATAGGTTATTTCCCGCCGCTATGCTATTGGTTCGAGAGGTATTGCAAGGTTCCGCCGTCCCGTATTTCGTGTATGCCTCGGGTGGGGTCGCCATTCGCCGCCTGTCTTGCGGATTGCTTGAAAGGGACCCCCATCGGTGCGTGACGCACCCCCCAGCCTGCACCCGGTTTACCGCATCGGCGCGTTCGACGTGCACCCCTCGCGCAATCTCATCGCCCGGGACGAATGCCGCCTGACGCTGGAGCCGCGCCATATGGACGTGCTGTGCGCGCTGGCCGAATGCGCCGGCGAAGTGATCGCGCGCACGGATCTGATCGATCGTGTCTGGGGCATGCGCTTCGGCGGCGATCAGAGCCTGTCGCGCGCCATCTCCCGCCTGCGCAAGACCTTGGCCGAAGGCGGTGCCGACGGTGCCTATATCGAGACCATTCCCAAGCGCGGCTACCGACTGGTGCAGCCGGTTTCCGGTCTGACGCGCGACGCAGCCGAAGGCCCGCGCGCCGAAAAAAACACCGCGCCGGTGCATCCCCACACCTCCGCAGCGGATCCCGGGCCCGGCCCGACGGTTCGCATCCCGGCCAGCTATTCGGTGGCCGTCGCGCCGCTGGAGACCCCCGAAGGCGGGGGCGATGCCATGCTCGCCGATAATGTCGGTCGGGACCTTGTGGCCATGCTCGCGCGTGCACCGCACCTGCATGTCGCGGCATACGATACCGGGTGCCCACGCCGGGGCGCCGGGTCGGGTCCTGCCGAACTCGCTGCCCGATGGAGGGTGCGCTATGTCGTCTCGGGCTCGCTGGCCCGGCACGATGCGCGGCTGACGCTGCGCCTCGACCTGATCGATGCGGTCGACAATCTGCATGTCTTCTCCTGGCGCGAGGAGCGCCCCTCCGCGCAGCGCGACGACGATGCCAATGACGAATTGAGGGAAATCGTGCTCGACCTGTCGACCGCGATCCTCAGCGAGATCCAGATTGCCGAAGGCTCCGCGGCGCATCTGCGCGGCGAGACTGCCAGCGACGGCTATGGCCTGATCCAGTCGGCGGAAATGCTCCGCGGCCTCTATTCCGAAGAGCGCGCGGCCCAGATCGTCGCGCATCTGCGCGAGCTGGTCGAACGAGAGCCCGACAATGGCGTGGCCCATGCCTCGCTCGCCGTGCAGCTGGCGCAGAGCGCGGTCAGTTTTTCGCCTAATCGCGCGCAATTGCGCAAGGAGGCGCACAGGCATCTCGCCGCCGCGCTCCGCCGCGCACCCAACGATGCCGACGTGCTGGCCGCGGCAGGGGTGGTCGCCACGATGGAAGGCGATATGGACGCAGCGATCCGGCACCTGACGCGCTCGCTCCGGCGCAACCCGGCCAATCCGCATGCGCTGGCCGTGCTGGGCTGGCAAATCTGCGCCCGCGACGGCGACCCGGCGGGGATCGAGATGATCCGTACCGCCGAACGGCGCGCCCCGCACCATCCGCGCCGGGCGAACTGGATCCACTACCGCGCCACGAGCGAGGTGCGGCTGGGGCGGTGGAGGGAGGCGCTGGCCTCCTATCGTCTCTCGGTCGAGTGCAATCCGAACTACATCTTCCCGCAATTGCTGCTGGGAACCGTGCTCGCGGGGAGGGGGCGCGACGATGAAGCGCGCGCCGCCTTTGCCCGGGCGCTGGAAGACAGGCCGAATTTCGAACTGGAAACCTATCTCGGCTTTCTCGACAATTGGTCCCATTGCTGGCCCGATCGGGAGGAATTTGCGGCCGCCAGGGAAGCCACGCGCCGAACCTGGCCTGCCTGACCGCCCGAGCCCGCGGGCGCGTGGCCATCAACCAAACTTCAACCGGACATCACGAAGAAATCGCGTCGCCGTCAGGACTTTGCGCCGCCACAGGCCGATTGATGGGGCAGACAGAATAACCTGTCAGACCCATACGGAGAGTACCCGATGTCCATCACCAGAAACCTCGTCACCGCTTCCCTGTTCGCAGCGCTCGGCACGCTCGCACCCGCCGCCATCGCGGGGGAAGTTTCGACCAATGAACGCGGCGAACGCACCGTCCAGATCGATACCAGCGATCTCAATCTCGATCATGCGGACGGCCAGAAGGCGCTCGAGCAACGGATCCGCGTGGCCGTGCGCAAGGTGTGCGGCACCAATCGTTCGATCATGCCCCTGAAGGAAGCCAATGCGATCCGGACCTGCAGCCGCAAGGCCAGCGAAACCGCGCTCGCCATGGCGAACAAGGGCCAGGATACGCAACTGGCTGTCCGCGACACCGCGACCGACCCGGACCGCCGCTGAACCACGGCGAATCCGCTAACGATCAACCAGCAGATATGGGGCAGCCGCGAAACCGGTTGCCCCCTCGGCTGTGTCATGCTGCAAGCTTGCGACCCGGCTCGGCAAGATAGGCCGGCCAAGTCAACGCGATTGTCGCCATTCGCTAGATTGTCAGCTTACCGCGACCGCCTCGTCAAAGCGCACCGAGCCGACCACCTTGCGATCGGCATCGACGATCTCAATGTAATGATTGCCCACCAAATGCCCGCACCTGACGCTCTCGGCTGCCAGGTTCCGCGCCTCCTTCATCGCCCGCTCGCAGGCGGCGTCATCGTCGGCCAGTTCGACCCCCTCGAAATCCTCGGTGATGTCGTCGTTGTAAAGGTTGAAGAAATATCGTTTCATCTTAGCGAAAATTCAGGAAGGCGGTTTGGGTTCCGAACCATCCGGATTGCCAAGGCCCGGCCGCTTGCCTAACGCTGCGCCGCCGGGCCGCCACGAGAGACTGTTCCCCCATGATCATGAAGCCGCTGCGCGGTCTGTACGACTGGACGATGGAGAAATCCGCGCATCCGCATGCGGTGTGGTGGCTGGCATTGTTCAGTTTCGTGGAATCGAGCTTCTTCCCGATCCCGCCGCACCCGCTGCTCGGTCTGATGTGCCTGGCCGAACCGAAAAAGGCGGTGAGATTCGCGATCGTATGCACGCTCGCTTCGGTCGCGGGCGCGCTGCTCGGCTACGCGATCGGCTGGGGCCTGTACGACACGGTCGGCGTGTGGCTGATCGGCGCGCTGGGCCTGACCGAAGCGTTCCCGGTCGCCGCGTGCCATTTGCGCGAATATGATTTCGAAGCGATCCTGATCGCGGGCGCGACTCCGGTGCCGTTCAAGCTGCTCACGATCACCGCCGGGTTCATCGGGATGAACCTTGGCACCTTCATTTTGTCCAGCCTGGTCGCCCGCGCGCTGATCTTCATGACCGTGGGCATACTGTTCCGCGTGTTCGGCGCGCCGATCAAGCGTGTGATCGACAAGTATCTGGGCACGGTAACCACGGTGTTCGTGCTGCTGGTGGTCGGCGGGGTGCTCGTTCTCACCCAGCTCGGCGGGGGCGAGGACGAGGAAGGTGGCGTGTGCAGTGCCGCCCAGATCGAAGCGCGGCGCTGAGGTAGCGACGCGCAGGCAACATCATGTTTTCTCGTCGATATCCACCTCGGTCCGGCGCAGAGTAACCGTCTCGCGGTGGGTGTCCGAGGTGCTGGTGCGCCGCATGTGAATTTCCTCGGTCAGGACCAGTTCGCGCACCACTCTCACCCGCTCCTCGACCACCGGGATAATCGTCAAATCGCCGTCCTCGCGGATCTCGGGCCGCTCGGTCACGACCTTGTTGACCGGCACGCGCTCGATGGTCACGTCCTCGCGGCGAACCGGTTCCGCGACTTCCATATCTTCGCTGACCGGACGTACGGAAACCGTCACGGTCTTGCCGTCTACCTCGCGGCGTTCGATGTCGACCCGCTCTTCGACCACCGGCACGGTCTTGGTCTCGCGTGTCGGAGGCGGCCGGTCGTTCTTGTCGTTGTCGCGGTCCATCTATCTGCCTCTTACATGGTGTTGAAAAACCGGGTCCGTGAAACGGTGTCCGGAAGCAAAAGGGGCCGGCCGCGATAGACAGCCGACCCCTTGTTTAGCCGTTCGCTGCTTCAGTGGCGGCGCTTGTCGGTGTCCTTGTCGACATCGACCTTAGTCTTGCGCACGGTCTCATCGACGTGCTTCACGTCGGTGTCTGCTGTCTTGGACAGAACGACTTCGTCGGTCACGACTGCCTTCTTGCCGACGACGACTTCCTCGTCCTTTTCGGTCATCGAAACGGTCCGGCCGCCCTTGTCGAGCAGGGCTTCGGCTTCCTTGCCGGAGACTTCGCGATTGACCGGGTTCTTCGAGACATGCAGCGTTTCGTCGCGCACGGCCACGTCTTCGCTGACCTTGTCCTTCACAACCTTCGAGCGCACGGTGATGTGTTCGCCACCGTCACGCACGCGCTTGCCAATGGCGACCTTTTCTTCCACCACGGGGATCCGCTCTTCGGAAACCGCGCTCCCGCCGGTATCGGCATGACGCTCAGCGGCATCGCCATAAACCACGACATCATCGTGAATTTCCAGCGGTTCCACCGCGCAGCGCTTGCCGTTTTCAAGCTCGACTGCGGCAACCCGGTTGTGGTCGCGGTCGACCAGCAGATCCTGGATCGTGCCGTACTTCTGGCCCTGCGGACTTACCAGCGGATAGCCGCGAATGTCCTGCGAACTGTGCTCCAGCTCGTAATTGTCGAGCCGGTCTAGATCGTCGTAACGTGAATCATGTCGCATGAGATTTCCTTAACTTGGTGTGCGTTGGGGGGGGGGGGGAATTAAGTGTCGATCAGTCCGCCATCTCGATTGTATCGGCGAAGATGTAGCGGTCGGTTCCAGCGGGAATCTGAGCATCGACATTGGCGGGAACGCCGTCGGCTGCCGATCGCACGCTTCCGGTGATGTTGACGATTGATCCCGGATTGATGTCATATTCGCCTTCGGTCGGATCACCCGGCGTGGGTTCCTGGTTGAACAGGACCAGCATGGGCTCGCCATTGACTTCGGCATTGAAAGCCATGTCGCCTGCCAGCGAGGTCACACGAATTCCATCCAGATCGACGCTTTCGCCGATCGCATAGGTCCCGGCGGAAGCCATCATCGCGGCATCGTTGTCGAGCGTATCCGTCGCGACGATATCGTCGTCGACATATTCAACGTCATCATCGTCGCCACTGGCAAGCAGCAACCAGGCCAGCACCATCAGGACCAACAGGCCAAGGAGAATCCATAGCCAGCCCATGCCGGATTTCTTTTCTACTGGAATTTCTGCCATTTTTTATTTGCCTCTTCCCGAAGCGACAACTGCGCCGCTCTGATAAGCCAACCACGCGAACGGCAAGGGGTTCCGAAAACACATTTGATAACAAATGTTTAATTTGCCGGGTCGGGCTCGTTCGATTGGCGCCCGGAACAAGGCCGAACCGGCAGGACTGGCGGCGGGGGCTCCACGGGCGAACCTGCGTCCCGCGACTGGCATCAATCGTATTGCAATTGTCCGCGGATAGCCCCGGCAGGATATTCCGCCGTGTGTATCTGGACATAGAACATGCCCGGATCGGCGCGCAGCATTTCGGCCGTCAATTGCGAACTCTCGATGCATCCGTTCCAGCCGGCGCCATCCGCGCGCTGCAATGGGGCGATGACCGGACCGTTCTCACCTGCTCGGCCGCGATGGATATGGGCGTCGCCCGCAGCACCGATGCCGCGCACGTTCCAGACATTGTAGCAGACGGCGTCGGTGTTGTCGGTGATGGTTATCTGGGCTGTTGCCGAGCCATCGGGATCGCCCGTGCCAGCCACCGCCGCGCCGGTGAGCTGCGCATCGTAGGATGTTTCCACGAAACCGACAGTTGCGTCCTGCGCGGTCGTGCAGGCTCCCAGAGCAAGTATCGTGGCGCCAAGGGCTGCACTGTTCTTCGTACGCTTCATTTTTCTCTCCAGAAATGCCGACGATCATGTCGGGCCAACTAGAGATGAACACGCGGGAAGCGCCGCCAGTTCCGGTTCTCGGCATCCGACATCCTCTCGGCGGGCATTGACCGATCATTGCAGCGCGAAGAGTGCCAGCGCCTGCGGGTCGGGCACCTGCAAGGTTCGATAACTGCGCCTGACGAGACCTGCCTGCTCAAGTTCGCGCAAGGCGGCATTGGCGGTGGCGCGTGTGACGCCGAGCAGTTCGGCAAGTTCCTGCTGGGTAATGGCGACCGTGCTCCGATCGCTGGCAAGATTCGCCAACAAACCCGCCAGCCGTGCAGGGTTGGTCCCGCGCCGCATCCCGGCAGCAGGCCCAGCGTGTCCTGCAATTGTGCCGACAAGGCTGCAAGCAGAGCGCGGGTGGAGGTGGGCGAGCCTTCGACAGCCTCGAGAAACGGCCGCGCGGCGATGAACCGCACCACGCTGTCTCCGCGTGACACGGCATCGACCACACGCGGTGTGCCTGCAAAAACCGCAAGTTCGCCGTAGGAATCGCCCGGACCCAAAACGGCGACCGCGCGAAACTCGCCTTCGGGCAGGAACACGCCCACGCGCACTGCGCCTTCCTCGATCAGCGAGAAGCCGTCGGCACGCGTGCCGCGCTGCTGGATGATCTGTCCGTCGGTATGGCGGCGCGGCGGGCTGGCGGCGCGAAGCTGCGCCTGAACGTCCGTGGCGAGCGCGGCGAACAGCATGGGCGCGGCGAGTGAGCGTTGCTGCGGAAGGACTGCCCTTGAATGTAAAGAACTGGACATTCTTTGCTCTGCCTATTCGCTATCGAGGATATCAGCAAGGGAGACAGACAATGCCCGGTTCCACCATCGCCATCCTCGCCATCTACCTCGGCTTCGCCCTGGTCGAACTGTGGCGCAGCAAGCTGTTTGCCAAGCCCGAGCAGACCCGCGACGACGGGATTGTCGAAGCGACGAGCATTATCGTGCTGCTCGGCTTCACCCAGCCCGCCATCCTGTTCGCCTCCGCGGCTCTGGCCGGAACAATCGCACCGCAACATGCCGGCGCGCTGACGGGACTGAACGTTTTCGCCGCGATCGCGCTGTTTCTCGTGCTCGACGACATGATGCAGTACTGGTGGCACCGCGCCGCGCACACATTCCCCTGGCTCTACAACCTCCATCGGCCGCATCACAATGCGCGCTACATGAGCATCCGCCTCGTCTATCGGAACAATCTGTTCTACTACATGATGATGCCGGGCATATGGCTGTCGGGCGTGCTGATCTATCTGGGCCTGGGCTGGGTCTATGCCGGGTACATCGTGGTGAAGCTGGCGGTCATCACCGGCGCGCATAGCGATGTTGCATGGGACCGGCCGCTTTACCGGATCGGGGCGCTCGCGCCGCTGATGTGGCTCGTCGAGCGCACCATTTCGACGCCCGCCACGCACCATGCGCACCATGGCCGCCATGCCGACGATCCGGCGGTGCACTACAAGGGCAATTACGGAAACCTTCTGTTCTTCTGGGACTTGGTGTTCGGCACCGCGAAGATCACGCGCACCTATCCGCAAAGCTACGGCGTCGAAAACCTGCCTGAGACCTCGCTTGGCGAACAGCTCGCCTGGCCGCTGTTCGGTAAGGTTCCGTGCGAGCAGGACGCGATGCTACCGGTTGGAGAGGGGACTGCCGGCAAGGCAGCCTGACACGGGCGCACCGGCCAGGCGAAAAAGCGCCTGGCCGGTGCGATCCGGTTTATCCGGCGAACGTTTATCCTTCGAAAGTCGTCTCGAGCGTAATGTCGGCTTTGAGCAGTTTGGAGATCGGGCAGTTCGCCTTGGCATCCTGCGCCAGTTCCTCGAACTTCGCCTTGTCCAGACCCGGCACCTTGCCCTTGGTTGAAAGTGCCGATCCGGTGACAGTAAATCCGTCGCCATCCTTTTCCAGCGTGACCTTGGCGGAGGTCACGACGCTGCCGTCTTCATGCCCCGCCTCGGCCAGTTTGAAGCTCAGCGCCATGGTGAAGCAGCTGGCGTGGGCGGCGGCGATCAGCTCTTCGGGATTGGTGCCCTTGGCATCCTCGAACCGCGTCTGGAAACCATAAGGCTGCGCCGCAAGCGCGCCCGATCCGGTCGAAACATGACCCTTGCCGCTTTTGCCGAGGCCTTCATAGGTTGCGCTGCCGGTGTTGGTCGTTTTCATGATGCGTTTTCTCCTCTGCTAAGGAGACGGGCGCGGGGCAGCGATGGTTCCGGGGCAGGTGTTGACGGGGGCCCTATATGCCAAACGCCTTGAGCACGGCGTCGAAGGTGTTTTCCAGCCCGCCTCGCAGCCCGCCCGTGCGTCCAGCCATCGGCGCTTCCTCGACCACCAGGATACCGCCATCGCCTTCCTCCGCATCGGTTACACGGTCGCGGAACAAGGGTTCGCGCCCGAACAGGTAGGGCTGGAAGGTCTCGTTGCGGCGGATGGTGTAGGCAGTGTGGGCGGAGAAACCGACCAATTGGTCCTGGCCGAAGATGCGGCCGTTCTTCGCCCGTTCGATCCGCACGCCGCGTCCGCCCTTTACGATCAGGGCAGCGGGGCCGTGGAAGACCAGATAGCGGAACTGGAAGGTCAGCCAGGCGTGCAGGCTGAACAGCTTCCATCGGCTGCGGATCTGCAGCGGGCGGTCGACCGTCTGGAGGACGGCCGCCAGCGCGCGCGGTTGCAGGACCAGCGCGGCGCCGGGAGGAAGGTCGATCCGCGCCACTTCGGCGAATGGATCCTCGCGTGCTGAAATCGTGAATGTCGTACCGGCTCCGCGCGCCTGCGTCAGGAAAGCCAGGCCGCTCGCCAGGCTGGACAGCGGCCTTCGCCAGTCGAGCAGCCAGCGGGTCTGCATTACGGCATCGGCATCGCTCGATTGCAGGAAGCTCTGGCGTATCAGCAATTCCTCGCCTTCGCCCAGCTCGACCGCGAGCGAGGTGGAGGAGGCCCTGCCGATCGAATCGGGATCGCCCGGCATTTGGCCTGCGGAGAGCCGGATCGGCGGTCCCTTCTGCGGTATCGGGGCGAGGATATGGTAGAACAGCGTGCGGACCGCGAAAGGCAATAGCAGGATCGCCAGCAGCGCGATTGCCGCGCGCCATGCCACGTCGCGCAATGCGGTATCGGACAGTCCCGTGGCGGGATCTGGCAGGCGTTGCGGCGTCCACTCCTGCAGCCGCTCGAGTTCGGCGCGCGCATTGCGCACGGATCGGGCGGCGGCAAGGCCTTGTTCGCGCCGCTCGGCCCGTTCCCGGGCCGCCTCGCATCGCGTGTCGCGACGATCGGCCAGCGTCTCTCGTTCGCGCAGGACGAATTCGCGCAGATTGCGATCGAGCACCTCGCGCTCGTCGAATTGGGTCAGCGCAGTTTCAGCCTGCCGACAGAGCCGACGCGATATGGCAACGGCATTGGCGGTGGGAATGCGCGCGTAGCGTTCGAGCCGTTGCTGCGCTCCGGCCAGAGCCCTCTCGCGCAGCCGCGCCTCACGCGCCGCCTCCAGTGCTGCGATCTCGGCATCGAGCGCTGCGAGGCGCAGTTCCAGCCGTTTCCGTTCCAGGATGCGCGAGGGCCGGATCGTGTCGAACAGGCCGCCGCTCTCCGCAAGCTGCATGGCGGTTCGTTCACGCTCGGCCCGGGTCTCGGCGAGGCGCAGGTCGAGCACCTCGCGGGCATCCTGGCGAAAGTCTTCCGCGCGCGCTTCCAGCCGGTTCTGCGCCGCTCGCCGGTCTTCGGCCAGCTGCTCGCGCACCTCGCCGATCGACATCGCGTCCTGCCGCAGGCTTTCGCCTGAAAACTGGGCGGAGATCGCTGGCCAGGCGAAGAGGTAGAAGGCGATGGCAAGGCACAGGACCAGATAAAGCAGTCCGGTGCGCCCCAGCCATCCAAGCGCCGCCTTCATCGCGGCCTAGATGATTCCGACCAGCTTGCCCGCCCGCTCGAAGATGTCGAGGATCTGGCTGACTTCTTCTTCCGAATGTTCCGCGCACAGCGAACAGCGCAGCAGGGTCATGTTGGCCGGTGTCGCCGGAGGACGGGCAAGATTGACGTAAAGGCCGTTCTTGATCAGCGCTTCCCACATCCCCGCGCCCTGTTCCAGATCGGGCATGATCACCGCGATGATCGCACTTTGCGGTTCCTCGGTGCCCAAGGTGAAGCCGAGTTTCTTCAGCCCGGCATGCAGCGTCCTGGAATTTTCCCACAGATGCGCGCGCTTGTTCGACCCGTGCATCAGCTTGCGGATGCTGGTGCAGGCTGTTGCGACCACGGAAGGCGGGAGCGAGGCGGTGAACACGTAAGGACGGCATACCAGCCGCATGATTTCGAACTTCGGGTGGTTGGATACGCAGAAACCGCCGACCGTGCCGACGCTCTTGGAAAAGGTGCCGATAATGAAATCGACATCGTCCATGACGCCGGCATCCTCGACCACGCCGCGTCCGTTATCGCCGATGAAGCCCATCGAATGCGCTTCGTCGACCAGCACCATCGCGCCGTTTTCCTTGGCGATGCGGACCATCTCCTTCAGCGGCGCGACGTCGCCCAGCATCGAGTAAACGCCTTCGAGAATGACCAGCTTGCCAGCGCCTTCGGGAATGCGCTTCAGCCGTTTTTCCATCGCCTCGATATCATTGTGCCGGAAGGGCACGATCTCGGCATCGCCCAATTTGCACCCGTCATAGATGCTGGCGTGCGAATCGATGTCCAGGACGATGTAATCGCCCTTGCCCGCGATGGTGGAAATGATGCCGAGATTGGCCTGGTAGCCCGTGGAAAAGACCATCGCATGGTCCATCCCGTAAAATTCTCGAAGCGCGTCCTCGACATCCTTGTGGCCCTGATAGGTGCCGTTGAGGACGCGGCTGCCGGTCGTGCCCGAACCGAAGTCCGCGAGCGCCTGCTTGCCTGCCTCGACCACGTCCGGATCGAAGGTCATGCCCATGTAATTGTAAGTGCCGAGCAGGATCGTATCGCGCCCGTTGCACACCGCGCGGGTAGGGCTGAGCACCTGCTCCATCACCAGGCTGAACGGGTCTTCGACGCCCCTGGCCAGCAATCCTTCGCGCATCGCAATGACGTCGTCGAACTTGGAAAACAGGTCTTTGCCGTCGCCCTCGCGCGGTTCCGGCCTGTCCGGCTGGGAAACGCCTTCGCTCATCGGTCGGCCTGCTGCTTGTGAACCGCATCGACGAGCTGGCCGTAGGTCTCGATTTCGGCCTGCTGGTTCATCGAGATGATGATGTCGAACTCGTCCTCGATCGCGGCGACGAAATCCATCACCGTCAGACTGTCGAATTCGAGGTCGCCGGCAAAGGTCGTGTCTTCCTTGATCTCAATGCCCTTCTTGTTGAAGGGTTCGGCGAGTTCGCGGATTTTCGCATCGACGGCGGCACGGTCCATATCGGGTCCAGTTCTGTATCGCATAACGACCCGCGCGATGCAGGTCAGGCTGATGCCGCGGCAAAGCGGTTTTCGGGCCGCCTTGTCAAGCTAAGCTAGTCGGGCAAGAGCGCGCGAACCGCTGCCATGAACGGCCCGATCGAAACCGGCTTCGACAGATAGTCCGCCGCCCCCGCACCACGAATGCGCTCCTCGTCGCCCTTGCCGGCATAGGCCGTGACGGCGAGCACGGGGATTGCGGAAAGTTCATTCTCGGACTTCAGATCGGCAATCAGGTCGATCCCGCTGACATTGGGCAGCTGAATATCCATGATGACCAGATGCGGCACGAATCGCCGCGCCGTGGCGATCACGTTCTGCCCATCGGCCACCGGCACCACTTCATAGCCATTGGCCTTCAAAACATCCGTGAACAGTTTACGGTTGAGGTCGTTGTCCTCGACAACGAGGATTCTCTTTGCCACGTGGCGGGTCTCCTGGGCCAGGCTCCTGTGCGGGGCTTGCCGGGGCCTTTATGACAAAAGCGGGAGCGCTGACAATTATTCGCGAGAAAATGAATTCGCCGCGCGATGCCAGGGACGATCGGCGCGCGCCCGAAGTCTTGGCCTTGGAAGCGCTGGGCTGGGCGCTGGTTGACGAGCGACGCGCCGAGAGGCTTCTGTCATTGACCGGCCTCACGCCCGAGCGGTTGCGCCACGGGATCGACGATCGCTTCGTCCAGGCCGCCGTGCTTGAATTTCTCGCCAATCACGAACCCGATCTGGTGCTCGCTGCCGACGCCCTGAACACCACCCCCGAGGCGCTGGTCGCCGCACACCGGAGCCTATCTTAATGAACCGTCCGCTAATCATCTCCGACTGCGACGAGGTGCTGCTCTACATGGTTTCGCCGTTTCGCGACTGGCTGGCCGAAACACAGGGCGTCGATTTCAACATGGAAGGCAATGATTTTGCCCAAGCGCTGCGATGGCAGGACAGCGGCGAGGCGCTGGAGCAGGACGAGATCTGGCGTATGCTCGGCGGATTCTTCGATACCGAAATGCATCGCCAGTTGCCGATACCCGGCGCGCTCGAGGGAATTGCCACCCTGTCCGATCATGCCGACGTCGTCATCCTCACCAATCTGGTCGACAAGCGCCAGCAGATGCGAACGCAGCAATTGCTCGACCACGGGCTCGAGGCGCGGGTCTTCACCAACCAGGGCCCGAAAGGACCGGCACTTCGCGCCATTCTCGACGAGTACAAGCCTTCCTCGGCCATTTTCATAGACGATCTTGCGCAGCACCATCGCTCTGCGCGCGAAACGATTGGCGAGATTACCACGCTGCATCTGTGCGGCGAACCGCTGCTCGCCCCGCATATCGATTGCGCGCATGTCGCGGGCCATGCCGATGCGCGGATCGACAGCTGGGACGAGGCCCTGCCTTGGCTGATGGATCGACTGGAAAAGGAACCGGCATGAATATCGAAGCGAAACTGTCCGAACTCGGCATCACCCTGCCCGAAGCAGCGGCCCCGGTGGCGAGTTACCAGCCGCTGGTGGTCAGCGCGAACACCGCTTATGTCTCGGGCCAGCTTCCGTTTGTCGAAGGCAGGCTGGTGACCGGCAAGCTCGGTGCCGACGTGACGCTCGAACGTGGGCAGGAGGCAGCGCGCGCCTGCGGCCTGATGATTCTTGCCCAGCTAAAGTCGGCGGGCCTGCTCGAGCGCGTCGGAAAGATCGTTAAGCTGGGCGGCTTCGTTGCCAGCGTCCCGGATTTCACCGACCAGCCCAAGGTGGTGAACGGCTGCTCCGACCTGATGGCCGAAGTGTTCGGCGAGGCGGGCCGCCATGCCCGCAGCGCGGTCGGGGTACCGGTCCTGCCGCTGGATGCCGCAGTCGAGGTCGATGCGATCATTGCTCTCAAGGATTGACCGGTTCTTCGTGCCGAAGCCGGATCCCGAGCGATCCGGCTGGTTGCGCGAGTGGACCTATGCCCATCGCGGGTTGCATGGGCCGGGCATTCCCGAAAACTCGCTGGCGGGCTTCGCCGGCGCTGCCGAAGGCGGGCTGGGGATCGAATGCGACATCCAGCGCAGCCGTGACGGAGCGGCAATGCTCATCCATGACTGGGAGCTTGAACGGCTTACCGGTGTGGAAGGCAAGCTGGCGGAGTACCGTGCCGACGAGTTGGCGCAGATCGCGTTCCTCGATGTCGAGCACAAGCTGGCACGGCTCGAAGACCTGCTGGCACTGGTCGACGGACAGGTGCCCATTCTCATCGAGATCAAGTCCCGGCCAGGCTATGATGTGAAGCGCAGCTGCCGTGCGGTCGCGGCCGTGCTGGCGGGGTATGGCGGGCTCCACGCGGTGATGAGCTTCGACCCGCGGGTTTCCCGGTGGTTCCGAAAACATATGCCGGAAACGGTGCGGGGACTGGTGATGCGCGAGGACGAGGTCGGTTTCACGCAAAAGGCGTGGCAGCGGCACCTCGCCCTCTGGCTCGCGCAGCCGGAATTCATTGCCTATCACGTCGCGGCCTTGCCCAACCGAATGATTTCTCCTCTGCGCGAAGTCGGGATTCCGGTCCTGATCTGGACCGTGGATACGCCTGGCCTGCTGGATCACGCGCGCATTCACGCCGATGCCGCGATCGTGGAAGGGGCAGGTGTTCCATGAGCGGTGGCGGAGAAGCGTCGACCCTTGCCGCGCGGGCCGCAGGTTCGGTCGGGGCCTTCGACCGGGCCGAATGGAACGCGCTTGCCGGGGCGGACAATCCCTTCGTCAGTCACGAATTCCTCACCGCGCTGGAGGATTCGGGCAGCGTCGGTCCGGGCACGGGCTGGCAGAGCGTACCGCTGGTCATCAGCGAGGAAGGCGGGCCGCTGCTCGCCGCCATGCCGGCCTATATCAAGGGGCACAGCCAAGGCGAATATGTCTTCGACCATAGCTGGGCGGATGCCTATGAGCGGGCGGGGGGCCAGTATTACCCCAAGCTCCAGATCGCTGCGCCGTTCACGCCTGCGACGGGTCCACGCCTGCTCCTTTCCGAGAAGTCCTACGCTGCCCCGCTGCTCTCCGCCGCCGCGCAATTGTGCCGACAGAACGGCTTTTCGTCTGCCCATGCGACCTTCATCGAGCCGGACCAGCACGCGTTTTTCGAAGCAGCGGACTGGATGCTGCGTTCGGATATACAGTTTCACTGGTACAATCGCGGCTTCGCGACATTCGACGATTTTCTCTCAACGCTCGCGTCGCGCAAGCGCAAGGACTTGCGCAAGGAGCGCGCCGCAGCGCTGGAAAAAGTGCGGATCATACGCATGATCGGCGATGAAACGCGCACCGAACACTGGGATGCGTTCTGGCGTTTCTACCAGGACACCGGCGCGCGCAAATGGGGAACGCCCTACCTGACCCGCGAAGCCTTCGAACTGTTCGCGGAACGGATGGGCGACAAGCTTCTGCTGGTGCTGGCCATGCAGGACGGCGAAGCGATTGCGGGCGCGCTCAATTTTATCGGCGGCGATGCGCTCTACGGACGTTACTGGGGTTGCACGCGGGATGTTCGCTTCCTGCATTTTGAGCTTTGCTATTACCAGGCGATCGATGCGGCGATCGAACGCGGCCTGTCCCGTGTCGAGGCAGGGGCGCAGGGCGGGCACAAGCTGGCCCGCGGATATGAACCGGTCGAGACGGTTTCGGCGCACTGGATCGCCGATCCCGGTTTTCGCGCCGCGGTGGCGGACTTTCTCGAGCGCGAACGCCAGGGCGTCGCTGCCGACCGCAATTACCTCGCGACCCGGACCCCGTTCAGGAAATCGTGAATCAGGCGGCGCGGCGGCGCGTGTCGGCCAGCCATTCGCGTGCCCGGCGTTGCGCCTCGCCGATTTCGCGCGCGGTCATCTCGTCCGCCACATCGGCGCGGCACCAGGCTGCTTCCTCGTGGCCCTTCGATGCCGCGATGTTGAACCATTTGTGGGCCTCGATCATGTCGCACACGGTGCCGTGGCTGCCTGTCGAGAAGGCGACCCCCAGATCGTAAAGCGCATCCACGCTCCCCTGCTCGTATGCGGCGAGGCAATCGGCCACGAGCCGTTCGGCCTGCTTGCCCTGGACGATCTTGCCGGAGCCTCCTTCGATACCGGTCAGTTGCATTGTCATTCCCCCATTTCGCCGGGCCTTTGCGTGCCGGCAATCCCGGTGGTCGGCGCTTATGGTCAACAATTGGTTAATGCCGGGGCTGCAAATTTCGCGCAGGCCTACGGCCGTGTCGCAATGTCCACAATCCGCGGCCAGTCGCCGGTTTGCGCCTTGCAGCCTGTGGGTCGCTTGCCTATAGGCCGCGCCAACGGGCTGGGCGCACCGGAAAAATCCGGGCGGGTACGATGACGGACTGAACGATCGGGTTTGAACGGGTGAGAGAAGCGAATGGCCTCTGCGGCGTCGAGTGATACGGAAAGGCTGGCCCGCGCCAAGGCGGCGGTCGATCCCGACTACGTGCCTTCGGACGATGAAGAGTACATGTCCGACCGGCAGCAGAACTATTTCCGCATGCTGTTGCTCGACTGGAAGAAATCCATCCACGATGCCGCCGGCCAGACGCTGCAGTCGCTGCAGGACGGACCGATCCGCGAACCCGACCTCAACGACCGCGCGTCTTCCGAAACCGACTGGGGCATCGAACTGCGTACCCGTGACCGCCAACGCAAGCTGATCGCCAAGATCGATGCCGCGCTGCGCCGTCTCGACCGCGGCGAATATGGCTGGTGCGAAATTTCCGGCGATCCGATCGGGCTGAGGCGACTGATCGCGCGGCCCGTCGCCACCATGACCGTGGAGGCGCAGGAAGCGCATGAACGGCGCGAGAAGATTTCCCGCGACGACTAGGGTCGCGGTCATAGATTCTTCATTTCTTTTCCGATAGGTAAGCGCCAACAGGCCGGGCAAACCGGCTCGAGGGTTCCGGTCGCCACATAAACAAAGAGAAATGTCATGTCTTCCGTCGATACACGCGATGCCTCCAGGGACAGCCTGTTCCTGTTCGCGGAACTCAGGCTGGACGGGCGAGATGACAGAACGCGGGTCAAGGTCCGCAATCTGTCCGCCGGTGGCATGATGGTCGAGGATGGCGGGCTGGCGGTGTCGCGCGGCGATCGTGTGGTCGTCGACCTGCGCAATGTCGGCACGGTCAGGGGTAGTATCGCCTGGGTACAGGGCAACCGGTTCGGCATCGCCTTTGAAAATGCGGTCGATCCCAAACTTGCCCGCGCGCCTGTCGGAACGGGGGACAAGTCGCCGCGCTACACCAAGGCACCGCTTCCGCCCGAACCCCCGGTCAAGACCCAACGGAAGTTGCGGAGCATCTGAAGCATGTCCTGCTGACGCCGGCCGCGCCCGCTGCTAGGGCGAAGCACATGCGCAGTCTTTTCGCCGTCCTGCTGTCCTTTGCCCTGGCCGCCTGCGGTTCGGCGGTCGACGATGGCGTGGTCGATATCGCGATGATCGGCCCATCCGCAGACCTGTTCGATGAAAGCCTGCGGCTCTCGACCGGCGGGCAGCACGTCCGCGCAGCCCATGCGCAGGGTCTTGTCCGGCTCGATGCCGCCGGGCAGGTCGTGCCGGCCCTCGCCGAACGCTGGATCGTCACCGATGACGGGCGAAGCTATATCTTCCGTATCCGCGAATTCGATCTGCCCGGTGGCGGGAGGCTGAGTGCGCGCTCGGTGCGCGATTCGCTTGCCAGCACCATCCGCCAGCTCGAAGGGACATCGCTCGGGCTGGACCTTGCCAAGGTGCGCGATGTTCGCGCCATGACCGGCCGGGTGGTCGAGATTCGCCTCGATGCGCCGATGCCGGACCTCCTGCAGCTTCTCGCCCAGCCCGAACTCGGCCTCGTCATGGACGGTGCGGCCATCGGGCCGATGGCGCTTGCGCGCGAAGGCGATGTGGCCGTTCTCGATGCGCTGCCGCCCGAATTGCGCGGCCTGCCGGCCCAGCCGGACTGGGACGAGGATATCCGCCAGATCCGGCTCTACGGCACCGAGGCGCAGGCGGCGACGCAGGGTTTCGCCGAAGGTCGCTACGACATGGTTCTGGGCGGTCGGCTGGCCACGCTGCCCTATGCCGATCCCGGTCCGCTGTCGCGCGGGACCATTCGCCTCGATGCTGCGATCGGCCTGTTCGGCCTCGACGTTCGCAACACCGAGGGGCTTCTGGCAGAACCCACCAATCGCGAGGCGCTGGCCATGGCGATCGATCGCGGTTCGCTGCTCGAAGCGTTCAATATCGGCGGCTGGGTTCCCACCACCCGCGTGGTTGCGCCGGGACTGCCGGGTGATACCGGCTCCGTGCCCGAGCGTTGGGCGAGCCGGACGATCGAACAACGCCGCGAACAGGCCGCGGCCCGCATAGCGCAGTGGCAGGCCACGACCGGTACTACGCCCAAAGTGACAATCTGGCTTCCCGAAGGCCCGGGTTCGGACGTGCTGTTCACCGCGCTTTCCGAAGACCTCGCGACCATCGGGGTAACGGCCGACCGTGCCCCGCAGATGCGTGGCGCTGACCTGGCCTTGCGCGATCGGGCCGCACGCTACGGATCGGCCCGCTGGTTCCTCAACCAGTTCAATTGCAGCGTCTCGCCCATATGTTCCGAAGAAGCGGATTTCCTCGTCGGGCTTGGGCTCGACGCATCGAGCCAGGCGGAGGAATATTCCTACCTCGACGAAGCCGAAGCTGCGCTCACGGCGACCAACCTGTACATTCCGCTCGGCGCGCCGATCCGCTGGTCGCTGGTGCGCGCGGACACCGTGGGCTTTGGCGAAAATCCGTCGAGCCTGCACCCCTTGTTCCCGCTTTCGCGCGCGCCCATCTAGCCCCCATGCAAGACCATGAAGATCATCCCCGGCAACCGCGTCCCATGGGCATCGAGTTGCCGATCGGCAACGATCCCGTCTCGATACGCAAGCGGGTGGAGACGATGGAAAAGCTGCTCGAACGCAGCTTCGTCATTCCCGGCACGAACTATCCCATCGGGCTCGACGCGATTGTCGGGCTGGTTCCGGTCGTCGGCGATTTGATTACCGCGGGGATGGGTGCCTACATGGTCTGGGAAGCGCGTAATCTCGGCCTGCCGAAGTGGAAGTTGTGGCGCATGGCAGGCAATATCGCCTTCGACAGCGCGGTGGGCGCGGTGCCGCTGGTTGGCGACGCCTTCGACATCGCGTTCCGCTCGAACACGCGCAACCTCAGGATCATCCGCAAGCACCTCGACAAGCATCACCCGCATACCCGCGTGATCGAGGGGTAGTTTCGCATTGCCGCCAAGCGCGCTAGGGCTGCGCCCATGGCCGAAGACGTAACCTATTCCAGCTATCTCGATCTCGACCGCATCCTGGCCGCGCAGCATCCCGCGTCGGACGCGCATGACGAGATGCTGTTCATCATCGTCCACCAGGCGAGCGAACTGTGGCTCAAGCTGTGCCTGCACGAATTGCAGGCGGCGCGCGGCTGCATCGTGGTCGACCACCTGCGGCCGGCCTTCAAAATGCTCGCCCGGGTGGCGCGCGCGCAGGGCCAGCTGATCCAGAGCTGGGACGTGCTGAGCACCATGACCCCGCATGATTATTCGACCATTCGCCCGCACCTGGGTGGATCGAGCGGCTTTCAGAGCGCGCAGTACCGGATGATGGAATTCCTTCTCGGCGGACGCAATCCCGACATGGTTACGATGCACGAGGCGATCCCGCAGGTCGCCCACGAACTGCGCCAGGAAATGGACCGGCCAAGCATCTATGCCGAGGTCGTCGCGCTGCTCGACCGGCGCGGTTTCGCGATCCCGCGCGAGGTTCTCGAGCGCGACAATGCCACTAGCTGGGAGCATTCATCCGCGGTCGAAGAGGCGTGGGCGCAGATCTATCGCGAGCCGCAGGAGCACTGGGATCTCTACGAGCTGGCGGAGAAGCTGGTCGATCTGGAATACCATTTCCAGCGCTGGCGCTTCGGACATCTGAAGACGGTGGAACGGATCATCGGCTTCAAGAAAGGCACTGGCGGCACGCCCGGCGTGCCCTATCTTGCCGGTGTGCTGAAAAACGCCTTCTTCCCCGAATTGCTGAGCGTGAGGACGGCAATATGAGCAGCTGGAAGAGCGAGCGGCGCATCCGGGACATCTCGCAAACCTTGCGCCCCGGCCTGCCGGTCTGGCCGGGCGATACCCGGTTCGCGTTCGAGCGGACCTGGAAAATAGAGGACGGCTCGCCGGTCAATGTCGGGCGGATGACCATGAGCACCCATTCGGGCACCCATGGGGATGCGCCACTTCATTACGACAAGGCCGCGCCCGATATCGCCAGCGTCGAACTCGATCCGTATATCGGCGAATGCCTGGTGGTGGATGCGACCCGCGTGACCGGCGATATCGATGTCGGCGACCTGCCCGATATCGAAAGTGCCGACCGCGTGCTGTTCCGCACCTTCGAAACCTTTCCGCACGACGAATGGAATGAAGGCTTCACCGCGATTACCGCAGATGCGATCGAATGGCTGGCGGTGCAGGGGGTCAAGCTGATCGGCACCGATGCGCCCAGCGTCGATCCGCAGGAGAGCAAGACGATGGATGCGCACAGAGCGGTGCTGAAGCACGATATGCGCATCCTGGAAGGGCTGGTGCTCGATGACGTGCCGGCAGGGCGCTACGAACTGATCGCCTTGCCGCTCAAGATCGCGGGCGGCGATGCGGGTCTTACCCGCGCGATCCTGCGGGATATCGATCATGCTGGATAGGGCGCGCGAATTCGATGGCGCCGATCCGCTGGCGAAATATCGCGACCGGTTCGAACTGCCCGCAGGCGTGATCTATCTCGATGGCAATTCGCTCGGCAAACTGCCGAAGGATACGCCCGCCCGGCTGGAACGGGTGGTACGCCAGGAATGGGGGCAGGACCTCATCCGCAGCTGGAACTCGGCCGGCTGGATCGACATGCCGCAACGCGTGGGGGCGAAGATCGCGCCCTTGATCGGGGCGCGGCCGAACGAGGTGATCGCCTGCGATTCCACCAGCGTGAACCTGTTCAAGCTGATCTCCGCCGCCCTGGCGATGCGCTCCGGTCGTAAGGTCGTGCTGAGCGAGCCGGGCAATTTCCCGACCGACCTCTATATGATCGAGGGGCTCGAGCGACAGGGCATCGCCAACCGCAGGCTGGCGCCGCGCGAGCAACTGGCCAAGGCGCTCGACGAAGATGTAGCGCTGCTTCTGCTGACGCACGCCCATTACAAGACCGGCGAGGTGTTCGACATGGCCGCGCTGACCCGCGCGGCGCACGAAGCGGGGGCGCTGGTGCTGTGGGACCTGTCGCATTCGGGCGGCGCGCTACCCGTCCAGTTGAACGAATGCGATGCCGATTTCGCGGTCGGCTGCGGATACAAGTATTTCAATGGCGGCCCCGGCGCGCCCGCCTATGCCTACGTGGCCGAACGGCATTTGCCGGATTTGCAGCAGCCGCTCACCGGCTGGTTCGGGCACAAGGCGCCGTTCGCCTTCAGCGATGATTACGAGGCCGCGCCCGGCATCGAGAAGCTGCTTTGCGGTACCCCGCCGATCCTCGGCCTCGCCGCGCTGGAGGTGGGCGTGGACCTTATCGCCGAGATCGGCGTCGACCGGCTCCACGAGAAATCGAAAGCGCTCTCCGAATTCTTCCGCGCCTGCCTGCAGGCGCAAGGGGTGAACCTCGACCTCGTCAGCCCGACCGATCCGGACGCACGCGGCAGCCAACTCTCCTTCCGCCATCGGGAAGCCTATGCCATCTGCCAGGCGCTGATAGCCCGCGGCGTGATCGGCGATTTTCGCGATCCCGACATCCTGCGCTTGGGCTTCGCGCCCGCCTATCTGCGCTTCGAGGACATAGCCGAAGCCGCGCGGCATCTCGCCGAAGTGCTGGGAAGCGGCGAATGGCAGAGGGCGGAGTTTCGCCAGCGGGCGGCGGTGACGTGAGGCGATAACGATGAATCGAAAAAGATGGCTTTTGCTAGCATTCATCTTCCTTGGAATCGGCTGGATCATTGTTCCAATCTATCTTGGATTGAACGAACGGACGACTGATCTGATTTTCGCCGTCATCTTTGGCGTGGGCTTTGGTACAATCGTTTTCGAAGATCACCGATTGGCGGTTCCGAAGCGGAAGTTTTTACTCGTTTGCGGGATGGTCTTTGCAATCATCGCGATGAGCACGATCGGACTACTGGCTGCGGGCTACCGATACCAAGCCATGTTTCCGCTCGTAGTGATTTTAGGGGGGACAACCTATTGGTACTTGGCAAGACATTCGCAATCCGAAGATCAAACCTCGAACTAGATTTCCAAATAGAGCCAAATATCACCATACTAAGTCCGGTTCACCACAGTGCCCAAACCCGCTCAGCCTGAGCTTGTCGAAGGCCATGCGCCACGGGTAGCCAAGCAGAATGGATTTCTACGTTTACATTCTGCGTTGCAATGACGGTTCTTACTACATCGGCCATACCGAAGACCTCGAACTGCGCATGGCGCAGCACGCTTCGGGCGAACTCGGCGGATATACCGCGAAACGCCTCCCGGTGACCTTGCTGTGGTCGGAGAGTTTCCCCTCGCGGGACGATGCTTTTACCGCCGAGCGCCAGTTGAAAGGCTGGAGCCGCGCCAAGAAAGAGGCGCTGATGGCGGGGGACTGGAAACTGGTTTCGCAGCTTGCGCGCAACCGGGCCGGCAAGGGGTCTTCTGGCTAGCCTCGGTGCATGGCCTTCGACAAGCTCAGGCTGAGCGGGTGAGGGCGCTGGTGGCCGGACGGTCGCGGGGCATTCGCTATTTTTGCTTTCCTACACACCAGCCCGCGTGGCAGCTTTACCCCATGCCTACCGCCACGCCTTCGTCCCGCAATTCCGTAAGGTCACACCTTGCGATCGAAAAATCGGCGCAAATCATTGTTGTCGTTCAACAAACCAACCAGCCGAAGTTCTTTTAAACACCCCTGTCTGCGGTCCACTTTTGCGCCCTCAAGCCTCCAGCTCGATGTCCCAATACAACCAGTCGCGCCAGGTTTCGTGGAGGTAGTTGGGCGGGAACATCTTGCCGTGCTGTTGCAGCTGCCAGTGCGTCGGGCGGATCGGCTGGGCGTACAGCGCCATGCTCGCCTGTTTCGGCGTCCGCCCGCCCTTCTTCATGTTGCAGGGCGCGCAGGCGGTGGCGATGTTCTCCCACGTCGTCTTGCCGCCCAACCGCCGTGGGACGACATGGTCGAAGGTAAGGTGGCTCATCGAGCCGCAGAACTGGCAGGAAAACCGGTCACGCAGGAACAGGTTGAAGCGGGTGAAGGCGGGAAACTCGCTCGGTTTCACATATTGCTTCAGGGCGATCACGCTGGGGATCTTCATGTCGAGCGAAGGCGAATGGACCTCCCGCTCATAGGTTTCGATCACGTCCACCCGGTCGAGGAAGATCGCCTTGATCGCGGTCTGCCAAGGCCACAGGCTGAGCGGATAATAGGACAGCGGCGTGTAATCGGCATTGAGGACGAGGGACGGGCAGGATTGCAGGTTGCGCGTCGGATCATCCTCTGCGCTGCGGAACCTTGCGGCCCTTTCCAGCAGTTCGGCCTTAAACATTGAGGCTCAACACGACACGCGCTCCTCCCCGATAGGCAGGAGAATGCACTTGCAGCAAAAAGCGTCAAGTCTGTTGCGGACAGGCTGTCCACAGCCTTTCCACCGGGTTGCCCTGCGGCCACACGGCGATAAGGGAGCAAGACAGCATGGTCGTCACCCGCTTCGCCCCCAGTCCCAATGGCTCGCTGCATCTCGGCCACGCCCTTTCGGCCATCGTCTCGCACGACCTGGCGCGTGGGCCAAACGGACGGTTTCTGGTGCGGATCGAGGATATCGACGGACCGCGATCGCGGCCCGAACTGGCCGACGAGTTTCGCCGCGACCTGGCATGGCTCGGACTAGAATGGGAGGAGGTACCCGCTCAGTCCACCCGGCTCGATACCTACCACGCGGCAGCGCAGCGGCTGCTGCATGATGGCCTGCTCTATCCCTGCACCTGCACGCGCAAGCAGATCGAAGCGCTTCAGCCGCGCATCGGGCCGGAAGGGCTGGTCTATCCCGGGACCTGCAAGGGCCGCCTGCTCGATCCGGCGAAGCCTGCCGCGCTGCGGCTCGACGTGGAACGGGCCATGGCGCAGGTCGGCGAAGTCGTGTGGGAGGATGCGGTCGCCGGGACGCAGATCGCCGATCCGCGCGAATCGGGCGACGTGGTGATCGTGCGCAAGGACACGCCGGCGAGCTACCACCTTGCCGCCACGATCGACGATGCGGCGGACGGGGTCACGCTGGTCACGCGTGGACAGGACCTGTTCCACGCCAGCCATGTCCACCGCGTGCTCCAGGCGCTGCTTGGCCTGCCGGTTCCGCGCTGGCACCATCACGGACTGCTGGTGGACGAGGGCGGGGCCAAGCTCGCCAAGCGCCGCAATTCCCCGTCGCTGGCCGACCGGCGCAAAGCGGGCGAGGACGGTCTGTTGCTTGCGGAGCAACTGCGCTTGCACAAGTTTCCGGCTGGCATTTCGCTCGCCAGCGCCTACATCTGAGCCATCATGACAACCTTCCTCATCATCGTCCTCCTCGTCCTCATGGCCCTTGTGGTCGTCAGCCTGGTGCGCGGCATCGTCGCGTTCCTGAAGAGCACCAAGATCGACCTCGAAAGCGGTGAGCAGACCGATGCGAGCGACATGCAATTGTTGCAGAACAAGGCGATGTTCGCGCGGATCAAGTATCAGGCCCTGGCGATCGTGGTCGTTGCGCTGATCGTCGCCATCGCGAACTGAGCGTGGTCAAGCTCAACAAGATCTACACCCGCACCGGCGATGATGGCACGACAGGCCTGGTCGACGGCTCGCGGCTGGCGAAGCACAGCCCCCGCATGGAAGCGATCGGAGCGGTCGACGAGGCGAACAGCGCGCTGGGTTTTGCCGCCGCTGCGCTGGGCGACAGCGCGCATGCCGATCCGCTGTTCCGTTGCCAGAACGACCTGTTCGATCTCGGCGCCGATATCGCGACCCCGGCTTCCGAGAACGACGATTTCGCGCCGTCCCAGATGGTGTTGCGCATCGTGCCGGCGCAGGTCGAAGGGCTGGAGGCGGCGATCGACGCGGCCAATGCCCGGCTTGAACCGCTGACCAGTTTCGTGCTGCCCGGCGGTAGCGAGGCGGCCGCACGGCTGCATCTCGCCCGCGCATCCACGCGCCGCGCCGAACGTGCGCTGGCGGCGGTAGAGGAACGCACCAATCCCCAGGCGCTCGCCTATCTCAACCGGCTGTCCGACTACCTCTTCGTCCTTGCCCGCGTAGCGAATGACGACGGGAAGAGCGATGTCCAATGGATACCCGGCGCGAACCGCTAGCCAGCATCCGATCACCTCGCTAGGGCAGGCGCTTTGCTGCAGGTGCGAAGGGACTAGGAATGAGCAAGACGATCGCCATTATCGGGGCGGGCCAGATGGGCTCCGGCATCGCACAGACCGTGGCCACGCACGGCATGACCGTATTGCTGGCCGACACCGGCCTCGATATCGCCGAGAAGGCGGTGGCGAAGATCGACACGGCGCTCGGCAAGCTGGTCGGTCGCGGAAAGATCGAGGTGTCCGATGCCGAGGCCGCGTTGTCGCGCATCACACCGGTCGGCGATTACGACCGGATGGACGAGGCCGACTTCATCATCGAGGCCGCGACCGAAAAGGAACAGATCAAGCAGGCGATCTTCGAAAAAGCCGGCGAGAAGCTGGCGCCCGATGCGATCATGGCCTCCAACACCAGTTCGATTCCGATCACCCGCATGGCGAATTATGCGCCCGATCCGGCCCGGTTCATCGGCCTGCACTTCTTCAATCCGGTCCCCGTCATGGGCCTGATCGAGGTCATTCCCGGCCTTGCCACCAGCGAGGATACCACCGCGCGGACAAGTGCGTTCGCGCAAGGACTGGGCAAGGAAGTCGTCCTGTCGCAGGACGAGCCGGGTTTCGTCGTCAACCGTATCCTGCTGCCGATGATCAACGAGGCGGTGTTCGTGCTCGGCCAGTCGACTGCCGATATCGAGGATATCGACAAGGGCTGCCGCCTCGGGCTCAACCACCCCATGGGGCCTTTGCAGCTGGCCGATTTCGTCGGGCTCGACACCTGTCTGGACATCCTGATGGTGCTCTACAAGACCACGCGCGATACCAAGTATCGGCCTGCGCCGCTGCTGGTGAAATATGTCGAGGCGGGCTGGCTCGGCCGCAAGACCGGTCGCGGCTTTTACGACTATTCGGGCGAGGCCCCCGAGCCCACGCGGTAGGAACGCTCTTCGCCCCCCGTCCGTTGGTTGCGCAAAGGAGATTTCGCATGACCGACAAGCCGGTAAAGAGCCAGGAACAGCGCCAGGCGGGCCTTGCCCCCGAAACGCACAATGACGAACAGGACGATCACCGCAAGCAGGCGCAGGAAGTCGCCGAGCAGGCGCGCAAGACCACCACCGAAACGACTTCGCCCACCGAAAGCGTGAAGAGCGAGAACAAGTCCGGGCTGATGAACGATTCAACGCAGGACACGGTCGATCACATGCGCGACATGGAAAGTTCGGGCCGGGTGGACATGGATGCCTATAACGGCGAGCCGAACCATGACGACAATGTCGACAAATACGGCAAGGACAAGAAGCCGGACGGCCTCAGGGGCGATGGCACCTGACCGCTATTCCGCGACATTCCCGTCGTTGAGAAACCATAGTCCGGCGATCAACAGCGCCGAGCCGAAGGCTACGCCGTAACCGAACAGCCGGAAATTCGGCGTCGAGGCCGTTTCCAGCCTATGCGAGTCGAGACGGGACTTGGTTTCGGAAGCCCGTTTCTGGGCGCCGATGGCAAGCATGCCTCCGGCGGCAATGAAGCCGGTGGCGATCGCCTTGCCCAGCCACGGGGGCTGAAATTCGCCAAACACCGCGCGGAACGCGAGGCCAATCCCGATCGCGGCAAAGGCGGTCCGCATCCAGCCGGCGAAGGTTCGCTCCATCGCCATGATGTTGCGATCTTCGGCAAGGTCCGTCCGGACCTCGGCCCATTCGGTGCTCTTATCCTTGTCGTCCGGTGGATCGTCCTGGGCCATGCGGTATCAACCACCCGGCTCGAAGCGTGGTTCCGCCAACAATTATTGCATCGGCCCGGGCAGCGCCGGTCCGGCCTGGGTATCCGCTTCCGGTTGAAATGGGTCCGCACTTACGAATGGCGTCGTGTCGGTGACCAGGTGGCCGTCGTCGATCGGCGCCGGTTCTTCGGCCGGTAAAGGTCCGGCCTGCGAATACCAGTCCGTCAGCTCTACCTGACTTTCGTCGTCGCCCTGCATCATGGGTGCCGCCTCGGCCTGCACTGGCAAGGCGGGGCCGGTTTCGGATCCAGGGGCGGTGGTTGGCGATCCCTCGTGCAGCTGCGCTACCATCCCCGGATCATCTTCTTCGCCGACCAGAATGATCGCGGACACGATAATCATCGCTGCGAAAAGCAGCTTCTTGCGCTGTTTCAGGAGCCATCCGTCAGCCATGCCCGGACGAGAGTACGCGACCAGGGTTAACCCTTGGTTTCCGCTGCCAGAGTCTTGAGTTCGTAGAGTTTTTCAAGCGCTTCGCGCGGACTGAGCGAATCGATGTCGAGCGCGGACAGGTTCTCGCGCAGCAGATCGCTCCGCTGCTCTTCGGCAGCCAAGCTGGCAGCGAAGAGCGGGAGATCCCCCAGCCCTGCCGCGAGGCCGCCTGTCTGTTCGCGGGTTTTTTCGAGCCTGTCGAGAACCGCTTTCGCGCGCCTGACGACCGGTGCCGGTACGCCGGCCAGCTTGGCGACCGAAAGGCCATAACTGCGGTCGGCCACGCCCTTCGCCAGTTCATGCAGGAGAACGAGTTCGCCTTTCCACTCGCGCGCGCGCACATGGTGCAGGCTGAGGGCGTCGCAGGTCTCGGCAAGGCGCGCCAGCTCGTGATAATGCGTCGCGAACAGACAACGGCACTGCAACTGCTCGTGCACCGCCTCGACGACTGCCCAGGCCAGCGCCATGCCGTCATAGGTCGACGTGCCCCGGCCGACCTCGTCGAGGATGACGAACGAACGTTCGGTCGCCTGGCTGAGAATTGCAGCAGTTTCGACCATCTCGACCATGAAGGTCGAGCGCCCTCGCGCCAGATTGTCCGAGGCGCCGACCCGGCTGAACAGGCGGTCGGCAATCCCGATCCGCGCCGTGCCGGCAGGGACGAAGCTTCCGGCCTGCGCGAGCAGGAGAATAAGAGCGTTCTGGCGCAGGAAGGTCGACTTGCCCCCCATGTTCGGCCCGCCGATCAGCCACAGCCGATCCTCCTGGTCGAGAGAACAATCATTGGCCACGAAGCGTTTGCCGATCTTGTCGAGCGCCGCCTCGACCACGGGGTGGCGCCCGCCCGCAACTTCGAAACAGGTTTGCTCGACCATTTCCGGCCGGGCCCAGTCGCCCTCCACCGCGCGTTCGGCCAGCGCGGCACAGACATCGATCCGCGCCAGCGCAGCCGCCGTTGCCGCCACGGCTTCGCGTGACCCGACGACCGCGCCCGCAAGTTCCTCGAAATGAGCCTCTTCGGCGGCAACGGCATGCGCGCCCGCCTCGGCAATTCGGGTGGCTTCCTCGTGCAGGCCAACCGAATTGAATCGCACGGCGCCGGCCATCGTCTGGCGATGGGTGAAGCCGCTTTCCGCTGCCATCAGCTTGTCACCGTGCTTCGCGGGCACCTCGATGAAATAGCCGAGTACCTTGTTGTGCTTGATCTTGAGCGAGGGCGTATCGGTATCATTTCGATACTTCGCCTCCAGCGCGGCGATGGCCTTGCGGGCATTGCCCGATGTCTCGCGCAGGGCATCGAGCGCATGGTCGTATCCGCTGGCAATGAAACCGCCCTGCTGCCGTTCGGTCGGCGGCGCCGGGACGAGCGCCCGCGCGAGATGATCGACCAGCGCCGCATGGCCGCCCAGCGCCCCGGTCATGCGCGCCAGCAAGACAGGCAAATCGACGCTGGCGGAGAGCATGTCGCGTATGCGCCGCGCTTGCGACAGACCGTCGCGGATCTGGCCGAGATCGCGCGGACTCCCGCGCCCTGCCACCACGCGTCCCAGCGCGCGGCCGATGTCGGGCGCCTGCCGCAGAACGGCACGCAGATCGGCGCGTAGGAGCGGGTCGACATGGAAGTGCTGCACTGCCGCCAGCCGTTCCTCGACTGCACTGCGGCTGGCGAGCGGAGCCGACAGGTCGTCGGCCAGTTGCCGGGCGCCGGCACCGGTAGCGCACCGGTCGATGCAGGCTACGAGGCTGCCTTCGCGCGAACCGCTTTGCGCTTCGAGGATTTCCAGGCCCGCCCGCGTCGCGGCGTCCATGGCCAGATGCGCGCCGCTGCCCCGGGCGACCGGCGGCAACAGGAAGGGCATCACCCCCCGGCCCACATGATCGAGATAGGCCACCAGCCCCGCTGCCGCAGCGAGCATGGGCCGCGTGAAATCGCCCAGCCCGTCGAGCGTGGCCAAACCGTGCAACTCGGTCAACCGCGCCTCGCCATCCTCGCTGCGGAAGTCCGAGCGGGGCCGGACGATCGTTTCGGCCACGGTCCCGTCCCAGCCCTCCGGCGCGATCACCTCGCTTGCGCCCAACCGCGCGAGTGCCGCTTCGAGCGCGCCCGCTGCGCAGTCCTCCAGCTCCATGCGCCCGGTCGAGATGTCGCAGGCAGCCAGTCCGACGCGGTCGCCAAGCGGAGCCAGCGCGGCCAGCAGATTCGCCCGGCGCGGCTCGAGCAGCGCGTCCTCGGTCAGCGTGCCGGCCGTGACGAAGCGTACGATTTCGCGCGCGACCAGCGCCTTGGACGCAGCGCCGCCCTCGCGTTTCACCCTGTCCTTCGCCTGGTCTGGGGTTTCGGTCTGCTCCGCGATGGCGACCCGGCATCCTGCCTTGATCAGGCGAGCGAGATAATTGTCCGCCGAATGGACCGGCACACCGCACATCGGGACCGGGTCCCCGTCATGCTCACCCCTGCTGGTCAGCGCGATGTCGAGCACACCGGCCGCAATGCGGGCGTCTTCGAAGAACAGTTCGAAAAAGTCGCCCATGCGGTAGAACAGCAGCGCAGCACCTGCTTCCTGCTTCAGCGCAAGATACTGCTCCATCATCGGGGTCGGTTTGGCGGGCATGGTCGATGCCGTAGCCCCTCGGCTTGCGATTCGGGAAGCGGGCGGCCTCAGGTTTCCCCTACCGCTGGGCCGACAAGCGCGTTAGGGCAGGCCTTCATTACAGGAGCGCGCATGTCCGACGATACGACCAACGCATTCAAGGCCCGCGAGGCGCTGTTCTATCACGAGACGATCCGTCCCGGTAAGATCGAGATCATTGCGAGCAAGCCGATGGCGACGCAGCGCGACCTCAGCCTTGCCTATTCGCCCGGCGTCGCCGCCCCGGTCGAGGCGATCGCGAAGAACCCGAAGGATGCGGCCCGTTACACCGCGCGGGGCAATCTCGTCGCAGTGATTTCGAATGGCACGGCAATCCTTGGGCTGGGCAATCTCGGCGCGCTGGCATCGAAGCCGGTCATGGAAGGCAAGGCAGTCCTGTTCAAACGGTTTGCCGATGTCGATTCGATCGATATCGAGCTCGATACCGAAGACCCGGAGAAGTTCATCGAGGCGGTCGCGCTCATGGAACCGAGCTTCGGCGGCATCAACCTTGAAGACATCGCCGCGCCGGAATGCTTCATCATCGAGCAGGCCTTGCGCGACCGGATGAACATACCGGTCATGCACGACGACCAGCATGGGACGGCCATCATCGCCGCTGCCGGGCTGATCAATGCCTGCCACCTGACCGGACGCAATCTTGAGGACGTGAAGATGGTCGTGAACGGAGCAGGAGCCTCGGCGCTTGCCTGTACCGCGCTGGTCAAGGCCATGGGCATGCGCCACGAGAACGTGATCGTGTGCGACCGCTCGGGTCCGATCACCCCGGGGCGGGATAATGTCGACCAATGGAAGAGTGCGCATGCCGTCGATACCGACGCACGCGATCTCGAAGCGGCGCTTGCTGGCGCGGACATCTTCCTTGGTCTGTCGGCCGCCGGGGCCCTGAAGCCCGAATGGGTGAGGAACATGGCCGATCAACCGATCATCTTCGCCATGGCCAACCCGGTCCCGGAAATCATGCCCGAGGATGCCAAGGCTGTGCGTCCCGATGCCATTATTGCCACCGGACGCAGCGACTATCCCAACCAGGTCAACAACGTGCTGGGTTTTCCTTTCATCTTCCGCGGCGCGCTCGATGTTCAGGCAACCGCGATCAACGAGGAGATGAAGATCGCTGCCGCTCATGCGATCGCGGAACTCGCGCGCGAACGTGTGCCGGAGGAAGTCGCCGCAGCCTATGGCGTGACCCATCAGTTCGGCGAAGACTACATCATCCCGGCGCCCTTCGATCCGCGGTTGATGGAGGTCGTGTCTTCCGCTGTTGCGAAGGCCGCCATGGATTCCGGCGTGGCCCAGGCTCCGATAAAGGATTTTGACGATTACCGTCACAAGCTCAAGGCGCGCCTCAATCCGACGACTGCCGCTCTCACCAATATCTACGAGCAGGCGCGCGCCAATCCCAAGCGCATGGTGTTCGCCGAAGCCGAGGAAGACGTCGCCCTGCGCGCCGCGATCCAGTATCGCGAGTTCGGCTATGGCGAGCCAATTCTAGTCGGCCGGACCGAAAAGGTCCGCGAAAAGCTGGTCGAACTGGCGGTGGACGATCCCGACGACTGGACCATCGAAAACTCGAAGGTCTCGGACAAGGTGCCCGGGATGGTCGATTATCTTTACAAGCGCCTGCAACGGCGCGGCTATACCGAACGCGATGTGGCGCGCATGGTCAATCAGGAACGCAACGTCTTTGCGGCCCTGCTGGTGGCGCTGGACCACGGTGATGCGATGATTTCTGGCCTTACGCGCACATTCAGCCAGACTGCGCGAGAGGTCGGACGTGTCCTCGACGAAAAACCGGGCGCCGTGCCCTTTGGCATTCACATGATGATCGGCAAGAACAACACCGTGTTCCTGGCCGACACGACGATCAACGAACGTCCGACAGCTGAACAGCTGGCCCATATCGCGAAGGAAACCGCGGCGGTCGCGCGGCGCATGGGGCACGAGCCACGCGTCGCCTTTCTTTCCTTCTCCACCTTCGGCAATCCCAGCGGGCAGTGGCTGGCCAACATCCGCGATGCGGTGGCGATCCTCGATGCGGAGGATCCCGGTTTCGAGTATGAAGGCGAAATGGCACCCGACGCGGCACTCAACCCCACGGTGATGAAGCTTTATCCCTTCAGTCGCCTGTCGGGTCCCGCGAACGTCATGATCATGCCTGGCCTGCAATCGGCCAATCTGTCGGCCAAATTGCTGCGCGAACTGGCGGGCGAAACCACCGTTGGCCCCATGCTCATCGGCATGGAAAAGCCGGTCCAGATCGCACCGATGACGTCCATCGCACCAGACATTCTGACCCTGGCCGTGCTGGCCAGCGCAGGCATCGTGGGATAGTGTATCGAAAGCCCGGCGATCATGCCGGACGCAATGGCCTCTCCCGTTGGCTGACAACGGTCCGGCCAGAGGTGGCGCAGTCGAAACCGAGCCAGTTGCTTGCTGTTGCGGTCTTCAGCTTCGTATTTCTCTGGATGCCGGATATCGATCTGGTGTTCCTGGAGATACTCCATCATCGCTCGGCGTTGACGCACTCGCTGATCCCGGTCGCGATCTTGTCATGGTTCTTACGGGAATGGGGACCTGGCATCGGCACCGGCGCCTTGCTGGGGACCAGCATTCACTTGTCGGCGGACCTCGTGACGCCGAGCATGGTCGGCTTTGCCCAGGTGTGGCTGCCCGAGCCATGGCAGATTTCGCTAGGGTCTTGCAGCTATGTCTGGCTGTTTGCCAACGCGTTCGCCGGTTTTGCTGCGGCTTCTATCTATGCGCGAAGAAGTTTCGGAGCGAAATGGTCGCTGCCGGTGGTGTTCGCTTGCGCAATTCTGGCAGGGTCCTTGTACGGCTGGATCAACGAGCAGTCGGTCGTATCCGTCCTGGTCATCTGGTTGATGGCGATTCTGGCGCTCTGGCCCGAACGAAGATGGGCAAACAGGGCTTAGGAACCCGCCGCTTTCCCGAGAAGAGCGAGCGGTCGCGGTTTCCTGGCCGCGACCGCCGCTGCTGATTCAGACCGAACGATTGTCCAGATCGACTTCCTCACGTGCTGTCACAAAGGTCCGCTTGGGCGAACCTGCCCCTGCGCCAAGAACTGCTGCGCCGAACGCCAGCAGCGAAGCGAAGAAGGCATACCAGGCCGCGGTCGACAACCCTTCACTGGCGCGTATGGCAGCCGCTTCGGCATCGGCGCGCAATTCCTGCGTATCGATCTGCTGCGCCTGGCGCTGCGCCGTGTTCACTGCCTCCTGCGCGGCATTCTCGATTTCCGAAGCCGATATGTCGACCGGGCTGTTGGGGCTGGTAGCAGCGTCGGCTGCGGTGGTAGCGGCCGAGCCAGCTACCCGAAAAGCCCCCGCAAAGGCACCGGCGGCGGTGTTGATCGTGGATCCCACGGCGCTGGCGGCCATCCAGACGGTCAGAATGGTCACCAGACCCCAGACCGAAGCACCATGTGCCGTCGCAGACGATTTGTCGGGAATCCCTGACAATCGAGCCGCAACGAAGCCACCGATCCCGAGCGCCACGATACTGGTCACAATCCACCAGATCCCGGCGCCGATGCCGATGCCCTCAAACGGTGCCCCGGTGCCCGGATCGATCGCCTGTATGCCAATCGCCGTGCCCAGAATACTCAACAATATCAGCACGCCCAGCGCGATTACGGTGCCAGCGAAGATGGCGCCCCACGAAACCCGCGAAAGGAGGGCGGGGGTGGAAGTGGCGGAGACAAGGGACGCGGTATGATGGTCCCGGTCGTTATGGTCATGAGTTACAGCCATGGTATTCCCCTTTTCCTAAATCCATGACTATGAACGACAAACCGCCCATGCCGTTCCTCGCGAAGGTCGATGCCATTGGGTTCAGGTCGGCTAGGTCGACGGCGCCAACGCTAGTAGGCCAGTTCCTTGCCGCTATAATCGACGAAGCGGAAGCCGCCGCCCCCGGCCCGCTCGATAACATCGGCAAGCCCCGTGACGCTTTGCGCAACGGACAGTTTCGCATTCGGTCCGCCCATATCGGTCTGTACCCATCCGGGGTGGAGAGCCAGTACTTCGACGTTCCGATCGGCGGCCTCCTGTTCGGCAATGCCCTTTGCCAGCATGTTCAGGGCCACTTTGCTGGTGCGGTAGAGTTCGTAACCACCCGATGAATCGTCGATCGAGCCCATCAGCGAAGACATGACGCCGAGCGTTCCGCCGGTCTTGAGCTTGGGCAACATGGTTTTGGCGACCCGCGCGGGGCCAAAGGCATTGGTCATCATGACTTCGGATACCTCATCAGTCGTCGCCTCGACGCTCGATTGGTGCTTCGCTCCCGTAATGCCCGCATTGACGATCAGCGCATCGAGGCTGCCGTCGGCCAGTCCGAGTTTCTCGTAGCTTCCCGGTTCGGTGACGTCGGCAGTGACGATGCGCAGATTGTCGCCTTCCAGATCGTGCAGTTCCTTGCTGCGCGAGCGTTCGCTGGCGATGACCGACCAGCCGCGGTCGAGAAAGGTGCGGGCGAGGCCCAGGCCGATTCCGCGCGACGCGCCAAGAATGAAGATGGTCTTGCTCATAATCTGGTTCCTATGCTGGATGAATCAGCGTCTTGAGGTTCATGAATTCGTGCAGGCCGTGTTGCGACAGTTCGCGTCCGAAGCCGGATCGCTTGATGCCGCCGAAAGGCGCTTCGATCTTGGAGCCATTGACGGCGTTGAAAGTGGTCATCCCGGCAGCGATTGCATTGGCGAAATGCTCCTTTTCATCCTCGTCATTCGTCCAGACAGCTGAGCCGAGCCCGAACGGGATGGCGTTGGCAATGGTCGTCGCTTCGTCCATGTCGCTAGCCTTGTAGATCTGGGCGACGGGACCGAAAATCTCGTCCGTGCCCGTTTCACTGCCTAGCGGCACGTCGGCCAGGAGACCGACATTCATCCATGCCCCGGGGCGGTCGAGCTTTTCGCCGCCGAACAGCAAGGTGCAGCCCTCGTCTCGTGCCTTCACGACCTGATCTAGCACGGTGTCGCGCTGGCCCTCGCTCGACAATGGTCCCAATTGGGTATCATCGTCCAGGGGATCGCCAATCGTCACATCTTTCAGGGCGGCGGTGAAGCGGTCTGCGAACGCGTCATAGATGTCCGCATGAACAATCGTCCGCTTGCCGCAGATGCACGACTGGCCGTTGTTCTGAATACGCGCCGTGACGGCATCCTCGACGGCCTGTTCGATATCGGCCGAGGGCATGACGATGAACGGATCGCTTCCACCCAGCTCGAGAACGACCTTCTTGAGATGCTTGCCGGCCTGTTGCGCGACAGCGCTGCCCGCGCCCTCGCTGCCGGTCAGGGTGGCGGCGGTGATGCGGCTGTCGGCAATGACTTCGGCAATCGGGTCCGAAGAGACGCACAGGTTCTGGAACAGTCCGTCGGGTCCGCCGGCTTCCAGTACCAGTTCCTCGATCTTCGCGGCGACGCCCTGAACGATGCTGGCGTGTTTGAGCACGCCGACATTGCCCGCCATGACCGTAGGCGCAAGAAAACGGGCAACCTGCCAGTACGGGAAGTTCCACGGCATGACCGCAAGCACAGGTCCTTGGGGCAGCCAGCGCCCTTCGGCCCGGCCACCATCGGACAGGTCCCACCATTCCGATTCAAGCATGGCCGGACCCGCCTCGGCCAGATACCGGAACAGGCTGGCACATTTTTCTACTTCGGAGCGGGCCTGGCTGATCGGCTTGCCCATTTCGGTCACTGCGAGCCGGGCCAGTTCTTCCTTCCGGCTTTCGAATAGACCGCCAAGGTTCTCCAGCACTCTGGCGCGCTGGTCAACCGGGCTCGCCCGCCAGTCATGATAGGTGCATATCGCCGTTTCCAGCTTCGCATCGATACCATTCGCATCGAGCGTTTCGTATTCGGCGATAGTCTCGCCGGTGGCGGGATTGATGGTGGTGATCAAGAAGAACGCTCCTGTTCAGGTCCTACCCGATCAATCGCCACGTCCCCACAGCGTTCCGTTCACCGACGCCGGAAGCGGAAGTACCACACCTCATGACCCATCTGCTCGCGCGCTTTTTTCTCATAGCGCGTCTCGCACCAGCCGGAAGGGCGGTTTTCCCAGCTGGCTCGATCTTCCACTACCCATTCGAATTCCTTCGTAAAACGGCGCATCACCATGAGGGCGTGCCGCAGATAGACCGGGTGGTCGGTGCCGAAGCGGAATTCGCCGCCAGCTTTTAACTTGTCCGCGAACAGCCGTACCGGCCCGTCGTTCATCATCCGTCGCTTGGCGTGCTTGTTCTTGGGCCAGGGATCGGGGTGCAGCAGGTAAAGCATGGTCAGCGCGCCATCGGGCACCCGGTCCAGCGCTTCCAAGGCATCGCCATGATGCACCCGGACATTGGCATGTCCGCCGTTTCGCACGTGCATCAGCGCTTGGGCCACCCCGTTGAGAAACGGCTCGGCACCGATGAAACCGTGGTCGGGCAGAAGGTCGGCGCGATAGGCAAGGTGTTCGCCCCCGCCGAAACCGATCTCGAAATGCAGCGGACGATCATATCCGAACAAGCGTTCGGCAGTGACCGGACCGTCTTCCGGCAAGGAAATCTGCGGCAGAAGCCGGTCGACCAGTTCCTGCTGCCCGCTGCGCAGCGGTTTTCCCTGGCTGCGGCCATAAAGCCGGTTGAGAGTGGTCGGATCGCCTTGCTTGAATGCGCTCATGGCGCGCCCGCTAAAAGCAAAACGCCCGAAAGCCAAGGCCTTCAGGACGCTCCTATCTGGTTCGCCTGAACCAGAAAGAACCCGGCCGGCGTTCGGGATGGCGTTTCATGGACGGGCAGGCTGCTGCGAACGCATCGTAGTGTTCGCGGGCGAGTAGGTTGCTGGCGGCCAGGACCTCGAATTCTTCGTTGAACGCCAGGAAGGCCTCGAGCAAATATTGCTCGTTCCACAAACGGCGCTTCTCGCGCAGCCAGAATTCCGGGTAGGGATAGGGCGTGAAAACGTCATGCACGTGAACGAGAACGCCCGGCTTCAAATTCGGAATAATTTCTTGGAATTCATAGAGGACATCGCCGAACGGGCGGATCACGTGCGAACTGTCGATCAACAGTATGTCGTTTTCTTCCAGCTGGTCGAACCATGACAGATCGATATCCTCGATCTTCTTGCGAATGACCGTCACGCTCGTCTGGCTGAGCCACTCTACCTCGTAGGGTTCGATGCACAGCTGGGCGCATTCATAGCCGGCATCCTGCGCCCGGTTCTGCTTCACGGCCAGTTCGGAAATCAACGTCGATTGCCCGCTGCCGACTTCGATGATGCGCTGCGGCTTGAAGTGGCGTATCATGTTGTAGGCCATGTCCGCATCGCCCGGCCCGTAGAACCGGTTGGCGAAACCGAATTCCGTCTTCGACGGTTTCTTATCGGCGAATGCATTAAGTTCGTCGGCGTAGGAAAACTTGGCAAGCAGGTCGAGCTGGCCATCCACGTTGAGGTCCACGCCAGGCAGGTTCCGCTTGCTAAGAACGTCTTCGGGAAGATCCTGATCGCGATAGGTCGGCTCGTAATACCGACTGGTCCGAACCTGGAAATTCAGCCGGTCGGCGGTCTTGCGGAAAAGCGGCAGGTTTTCGTGATACCGCCCCGCGAACCGCAATGCGGGCGAAACGGCGTACGCAAATGCCGATACGAGCACATCAGCTGTTTTTATGCGAAATTTAGAGGGCATCAAACCTTCACCTGACCGGCCCCTGGACCATCGGTTGCGCCACTTCCATAAAAGCCCAGGCATTGCAACCGAATGAACTTCCAAACAAAGTCGTGACAGCAAGACGCCCGGAAGCCGAAGCAACCGGGCGCGCTCGCCATTCCCGTCCAGGAGAAAACTTCAGGCGGCTTCGGCCTCTTCGTTCGGATCGCGCAACACGTAACCGCGACCCCACACGGTTTCGATGTAGTTCTCGCCAGCGCAGGCGTGGCTCAGCTTCTTGCGCAGCTTGCAGATGAAGACATCGATAATCTTGAGCTCGGGTTCGTCCATGCCGCCGTAAAGGTGGTTGAGAAACATTTCCTTCGTCAGCGTGGTGCCCTTGCGGAGCGACAGGAGCTCCAGCATTGCATATTCCTTGCCGGTCAGGTGGACGCGGGCACCATCGACTTCGACCGTCTTGGCATCGAGGTTGACCGCCAGCTTGCCGGTGCGGATGACCGACTGGCTATGACCTTTCGAACGGCGGACGACGGCGTGAATGCGCGCTACCAGTTCTTCGCGATGGAACGGTTTCGTCACGTAATCGTCGGCGCCAAAGCCGAACGAACGGATCTTGCTATCCATCTCGGCAATGCCCGACAGGATCAGAACCGGGGTTTGCACCTTGGCCACGCGCAGCTTCTTGAGCACATCGTATCCATGCATGTCCGGCAGGTTCAGATCGAGCAGGATGATATCGTAATCATACAGCTTACCCAGATCGAGGCCCTCTTCGCCAAGATCGGTTGAATAGACATTGAAGCCTTCGGTGGTGAGCATGAGCTCGATCGCCTTGGCTGTTGTCGGCTCATCTTCGATCAGCAGTACACGCATGGGAAGTCCCCCGTTTGTCCCTAGTGTCCTTGGTAACCCTCCGCCAGGAGGTGTCGCCCCTTGTTAACCACATCAGGTCTGAACGGAAAAGGTTAACGGCGGGTAAAGGGCGTTAACTTTTTCAGGTGTGGTGAGATGGACTCACATCGCGCGGAGTTTCTTTTCCCGTCGCCGCTGTGCGCTTGACCCGATTCCGATCGCCTCGCGATATTTCGCGACCGTGCGTCGGGCAAGGTCAAATCCTTCGGCGTTGAGCAAGTCGGCGAGCTTCTGGTCGGACAGCACCTTCTTCGGATTCTCGCTGTTGCAAAGGGCACGGATGCGGGCCTTGATTGCCTCGCTGCTGGCTCCTTCGCCGTCCGCCGCGCCCACTCCACTGGAGAAGAAATACTTCAGTTCGAAGGTGCCGCGCGGACAAGACAGATACTTGTTGCTGGTCACCCGGCTTACGGTCGATTCATGCATTTCGATCGTGTCGGCCACTTCGCGCAGAGTCAGCGGGCGCATGGCGGTAACGCCTTGGCGAAAGAAACCGTCCTGCCGCTTAACGATTTCGGCGGCGGTCTTGAGGATCGTTTTCTGTCGCTGATCCAGTGCGCGGATCAGCCAGTCTGCTTCGCCCAACTGCTCCTTGAGCCAGCTTCGCGATGTCTTGTCGCGCGCGTCGCCGGTTAATTGGACATAATATTCGCGATTGACGACAAGGCGCGGAAGGCTCGCTTCATTGAGGCGGATGTCCCAACCCTGACCCCTCGGCGCGACCAGCACGTCCGGAACCACGGACATCTCCACGCCTCCGCCGAAATGACAACCTGGCTTCGGGTCGTATGACCGCAGTTCAGCGAGCATGTCGGCGAAATCCTCGTCATCGACCTCACACATG
Source organism: Erythrobacteraceae bacterium Alg239-R51 (assembly GCA_947331495.1). Taxonomy (GTDB): domain Bacteria; phylum Pseudomonadota; class Alphaproteobacteria; order Sphingomonadales; family Sphingomonadaceae; genus Qipengyuania. Next base: position 321,852 of record CAMZOI010000001.1, read on the forward strand.
CGCTTCAGTCTCGCGAAGTCGCCTGCCGCGACGAGATCGAGATTGTCGATCAGCCGGGCCATGCAAGGATCGTAGCGGTCAGCCTCTTTCGCTTGCAAAGCGAGACATTCGGAAAGGGAACGCGCACCCACCCCCGTTGGATCGAGCGACTGGACTGTTTCCAACGCCCGTTCGACTTCGCAGAGCGGCACGCCCAACTCGCCAGCCAATCGCGCAAGGTCGGCCTGCAAATATCCGGCCTCGTCGAGCTCACCGATCAGCCGTAGTGCGATCAGGCATTCGCGTGTGTCGTGTGCGACGGCGCCAATCTGGTCTGAAAGGTGCTGCGCCAGGGTCGGTTCGTCGGAAGACCAGTTTTCCAGGTCGGGTAATGCTTCGCCAATACTGCCACGATCCGCAGCACGGCTCCAGTCGCCGGTGTCGGCAGAGGCTGCATCGGGGTCGAGGGCGGCGGGGTCGACATCCAACGCACGCTCGCCATCGAAATCCGGTCCGGCGTCGTGCTCGCCCGGATCGGCAGTCTCGTTCTCGCCTTTCTCGCGGCTGATCTCCCCGACTTCCAGCAGCGGGTTGGTTTCCAGCGTTTCGGCGACGAAGCTTTCGATTTCCAGATTGGACAGCGCGAGCAATTTGATCGCCTGCTGGAGCTGCGGCGTCATTACCAGCGATTGCGTCTGTCTGAGGTCCAGCCTCGGAGCTAGCGTCATCGTTCAGCTCCCGACACATCCATGCATTACAACGTGAAGCTCTCGCCGAGATAGAGGCGTTTGACATTTTCGTCCGCCACCAGTGCCTGCGGCGTGCCCGCAAACAGCACTTGTCCGCCATAGATGATGCAGGCGCGGTCCACGATCTCCAGGGTTTCACGCACATTGTGGTCCGTGATCAACACACCGATACCGCGCGTTTTCAGATCCGCCACCAGGTCCCGGATATCGCTGATCGAAAGGGGGTCGATGCCTGCAAATGGCTCGTCGAGCAACATGATCGAAGGCTTGGCAGCCAGCGCGCGGGCGATTTCGCAGCGGCGCCGCTCACCGCCGGACAAGGCCATGGCGGGGCTTTCGCGCAGCCGTGTCAGCCCGAACTCATCGAGCAGCCGCTCGAGCTCGTCACGACGTGTCTGCGCATCGGGTTCGACCATCTCGAGCACGCTGTTGATGTTCTGCTCGACCGTCATGCCGCGAAAGATGCTGGTTTCCTGGGGAAGATATCCCAGACCCAGTATGGCGCGGCGATACATCGGCAGATTGGTGACATCATCGCCGTCCATCAGGATGCGCCCGGCATCGGGACGGACAAGACCCATGATCGAATAGAAGCACGTTGTCTTGCCGGCGCCGTTCGGGCCGAGCAATCCGAGGACTTCGCCCTTGCCGACGCTCAACGAGATGTCGGTCAGCACAGCACGCTTGTCGTAGCTCTTGGCGATGGAAATCACTTCCAGCCCGCCTTGCGGCAAGGGCGGGGCGGCATCGTGTACCGCTTCGTTGTCCGGGCTCAGTCCGATATCGGCCATGGCCGTGCCCATAGCATGCCGGCCAACGCTGGAAACCCCGACCGCCGCGCTTTTTCGTCGAACCGCTAGGTTCCAGGTGTGAATCGAGATACGCCCCGCGGCGCAAGAGGTTGATGACCCTTGCCAGCCGTTCACAAATTTGAAAGGATGTGCATCGGGTAGAGGAATACGCGGAGAGACATATGCCAAAGGCACTCCACGACGGCGATATCGTTGCCGGTGACGCGGCGAAGGCCGATCGCGACTGGCGCAAGGCCATGAGCGACAATGTGGCCATGGCCCTGCTGGTTTATACAGCGTTGCAGATTTTCGTCACCGTCAATGCCTTGAAGCAGGGTGTGTCCTCGACGCTTCCCTATTTCGCGCTCATAATTCTGGTCGCAGGAATCATTCCAGCCTGTCGCTGGTTCGAAAAGCGCTGGAGAGATCTTTCCGACACGCAAGCCGCCGACCCTGAGTTGAAGAGCGCGTTTCGTCGCGATCAACTCATGCTTTGGGGTCTTGCTATCCTTCTCCCGCTTTTGCTTACGGGTTTTTTCAAGGCGATCTTCGCCTGATCTTCTCGTAGTTGTCAGCGCGGCACCCTGCGCCTACCGAACGCGGATGACTGCCCCTGCCAGAACTATCCCGTGATCGATCCGGACGAAGCAATTGTCCGTGGTCGCGAACTTGTCGACCTTGCGCTCAAGAACGGTGCCGATGCCGCAGACGTTGTGGCGCGCGCCAGTTCTTCGGAAAGCGTGACCGTGCGGCTTGGGGCGATCGAGGATGTCGATCGTTCCGAAAGCGAAGCGATCGGCCTGCGGGTATTCGTCGGTAAGCGCTCTGCCTCGATCCATACCAGCGATTTTGCGCCTGCCGGACTACGAGAACTGGCGGCTCGTGCAGTCGAGATGGCCAGGCTCGCCCCGGAAGATTCGTATGCCGGCCTGGCACCAAAGGACAATTTGTACACCGGCGACAACAGCGATCTCGATTTGCTGGATGCAGGCGAACCGGACCCGGCCGACCTGCGTGAGGCTGCCTTGCAAGCAGAAGAAGCAGCGCGCGCCGTCGCCGGCGTTACCAATTCCAACGGTGCCACAGCAGGCTACGACCGCGGAGTGTTCGCGCTCGTCACATCGCACGGTTTTGCGCGTGGTTTCGGGAGCAGCTCGCATTCACTGTCGGCCAGCATGGTCGCCGGTGCGGGCGGCGACAAGCAGACGGATTATGCTTATCGTACGCAGCGCCACCGTGCCGACCTTCCCGCACCCGAAACCATCGGTCGCGAAGCGGGCGAACGCACGGTACGCAAGGTCGGTTCGTCATCCATGCCGTCGAAGCGAATGCCGGTCCTGTTCGACCCGCGCGTTGGCAACGGGCTCGTCGGCCATCTGCTGGGTGCGATGAAGGGGCCGGCGATAGCCCGCAAAGCCAGCTTCCTGCTCGCCTACGAGAGCGAGCAACTGTTCGATAGTCATATCCACATCGTGGAGGAGCCCCTGCGCCGCCGCGGTCTGCGTTCGCGAAGTTTCGACGGGGAGGGTGTCGAATGCAAGGCGCTCGCCTTGATCGAGGGTGGGCGCACGACCGGTTGGCTGACGAACGTCGCGTCCGCCCGACAGCTAGACCTGCCATTGACCGGCCATGCGGGGCGGGGCGGTGGGGGATCGCCGGGCGTTTCGCCAAGCAACGTCGCGCTGGAAGGAGGCAGCCAGAGCGTTGCGGAGCTGATGGCCGATATCGAGGACGGCCTTTATGTCACCAGCCTGTTCGGCCAGGGTGTGAACCTCGTCACCGGCGATTACAGCCGCGGGGCGAGCGGGCTGCGCATCCGAAACGGCGAGCTGGCCGAACCGGTGGCGGAGATCACGGTGGCAGGCACTTTACCCGACATGTTCCGTGCGCTTGTTCCTGCCAACGACCTTCAACTAAGGCATGGGATCGACGTACCTACGGTGCGGATCGACAACATGTCGGTAGCCGGATCGTGACCAGGCTGTTCGCGGTTCTGGCGTTCTTTATCGCCATGCCGCTCTCGGCGCAGCTCGAACTGCCGAGCGATCCGGAACCGACCCAGACCGCCGCGCCCGAACCTGCCCAGACGATTGCAGCCACGCAGGACGAAGGAACCGATGCGCGCATCGAACAACGCGTTTCCGGCATCTTTGCCGAACTGCCGTCGTTCCAAGATGTCGCGGTTACGGTCAGCGAAGGTGTGGTTTCGCTTTCGGGCACCGTGCCGCGCGCGGAAGATGTCGAGCGCGCCGAAGCGATTGTTAACCGCGTATCGGGCGTCGTTACGGTGGAAAACGCCCTGGAGCGCGACCTGTCGATTTCTGCCCAGGGTGGTGGGATCGCGAGCCTCGCGGACCGCTGGGCAGGCTTTCTTGCCGCGTTGCCTCTTATCGGACTCGCGATTGCCGTCTGGGCGGTGATCGCGGTGACCGGCTATCTCATCGCGGGGCTCGGGACCATCTGGCACCGGATCGCCCCGAATGGCTTTCTGGCCGAGTTGATCTCCAGCGCAATTCGCTTCGGATTCGTCATTCTGGGCCTGGTGGTGGCGCTCGACATGGTCGGGGCGACCGCGCTACTCGGGGCGGTGTTGGGAGGAGCGGGTCTGATCGGGATCGCGCTGGGCTTTGCCTTGCGCGACACGATCGAGAACTACGTCGCCTCGCTGATGCTGTCGCTGCGCCAGCCATTTCGCGCCAACGATCATGTCCTGATCGACGATCTGGAAGGCAGGGTGATTCGCCTCACCAGCCGCGCGACCATATTGATGACGCTGGACGGAAATCATCTGCGCATTCCGAACGGCCAGGTGTTCAAGGCAGTCATCACCAATTTTACCCGCAATCCGCAGAGACGGTTCGAGTTCGATCTCGGGGTCGATGCCGACGATGATGCCCGCGCCGCTCGCAAGCTGGGACGCGAAACCCTGGCGGCACTGGATTTCGTGCTCGCAAATCCTCCACCTGAAGCCCGTATCCTGGAGGTCGGAGACTCAAACGTTGTCATCCGTTTCCTGGGGTGGATCGACCAGACGCAGACCGACTGGTTCAAGGGACAGAGCCGCGCCATACCGGCAGTCAAGGAAGCGCTGGAGGAGGCCGGCTTCGGCCTGCCCGAACCGATCTACCGGCTGCGCTTCGATCCTCGTTCTGCAACCGTCCCGTTCGAAAATATTCCCGAGGGTGAGCGCGCGCGGGGTTCCGGGCAGTCACCTTCACCTGCGCCAGCGAAAACGAAACACACCATCACCGTGACCGAAGCCGACGAGGATATCCGCCCCGCGAACGAAATCGCAACCATGGTGGAAGAGGAACGCCGAACGAGCAGCGGCGAACAGGAAAAGGACCTGCTCGACCGCTCTCGACCCGTAGAGTGATCTAGTCGTTGCGCCCCAGGCCGGGGTTCGGCGAGTTCTTCGCCCGCTCGATCGATTCCATCACGATGCGCTTTGCATCGGCGGCATCACCCCAGTTTCCGACCCGCACCCACTTTTCCTTTTCAAGATCTTTGTAGTGGGTGAAGAAATGTTCGATCTGCTGGAAAATGATGCTCGGCAGATCTTTGGTTTCGCCGACATCGGAATAATACGGAAACGTCGTGTCGACCGGCACGCAGACGATTTTCTCGTCGCCGCCGTGCTCGTCTTCCAGGTTCAGCACGCCGATCGGCCGTGCGCGGACGACACAGCCGGGAATGAACGGGCTGCGTGCGATGACCAGCGCGTCCAGCGGATCGCCGTCGGGCGACAGCGTATGCGGCACGAACCCGTAATTGGTCGGGTAACGCATCGGCGTGTGCAGAATGCGGTCGACGAACAGAGCGCCTGAATCCTTGTCGAATTCGTATTTCACCGGTTCGCCGCCAGTCGGCACTTCGATGATGACATTGAGGTCGTCGGGCGGGCTTTCGCCGATGGGAATCCTGTCGATGCGCATTCTTGCGTCCTTGGCTGTTTCTGTCCGGTCCCCCTCCCCAGAAAGACTTCGCGGCGCGCCCTAGCCTTCCCTTGATATTGCGGCAACAGCCTTCCTCGCCTAAGCGCGCGCCATGTCCAAATCACCTCAGGCCATTCGCGGGACGCAGGATATTTTCGGGCCCGATGCGGAGGCGTTCGCGTTCGTGGTCGAAACTTTCGAGCGCGTCCGCAGGCTCTACCGTTTCCGCCGCGCCGAAATGCCGGTGTTCGAAAAGACCGAGGTGTTCGCGCGTTCGATCGGCGAAACGACCGACATCGTCTCCAAGGAAATGTATTCCTTCGAGGATCGCGGCGGCGAAAGCCTGACCCTGCGGCCCGAATTCACCGCCGGGATCGCGCGCGCTTTTCTCTCCAATGGCTGGCAGCAGCATGCCCCGGTGAAGCTGGCGACGCATGGCCCGCTGTTCCGCTATGAACGGCCGCAGAAGGGCCGCTACCGCCAGTTCCATCAAATCGATGCTGAAATTATCGGCGCGGCCGAGCCTCAGGCCGATGTGGAACTGCTGGCGATGGCCGACCAGCTGCTGAAAGAGCTGGGAATCGAAGGGGTTACGCTACATCTCAACACGCTGGGCGATGGCGAGAGCCGAGACGCCTGGCGCGCCGCGCTGGTCGAGCACTTCCTCAGCGTGAAGGACGAATTGAGCGAGGATTCGCAGGAGCGGCTGGAGAAAAACCCACTGCGGATCCTCGACAGCAAGGATCCGCGCGACAAAAAACATGTCAATCATACGCTCGATATCGACACTTTTCTGTCCGATAGTGCTCGGCGCTTCTTCGACGAGGTTACAAGCGGCCTCGATGCGGCGGGAGTGAAGTGGCAGCGCGCGCCGAACCTGGTGCGCGGCCTCGACTATTACCGCCACACCGCCTTTGAGTTCATCCCCGACGAAGGCAGCGAGGCAGCGGACAAGCTCGGCAGCCAGAGCACGATCCTGGGCGGCGGGCGCTACGATGGCCTGATGGAAAGCCTTGGCGGCGCGCCCACGCCGGCGGTCGGCTGGGCCGCGGGGATCGAACGGCTGGCGATGTTAGCAGGCTCGCCGAACCGGAGAGTTGAAACATTTGGCATTGTTCCAGAGCGGCCGGAAGCGAGCCATTTTGCTCAAGAGCTAGCATATATATTGCGGTCCAATGGCCTTCCCGTTGACATGCTCTTTAATGTTTCAGCGAGAAAAGCTCCTAAAAAACTTTACGATAGAGAAATCACTACAATTCTTTATGTCAATAACTTCGACGATGCCCCTCAGAGCGGGTTCATAAACTTCAAACGGAATTTTTCAGGCTCGCATTCGCTCGAAAAGCGTGTGGGTATGAGATTAGCCGAAGAGTTTCGCTTGGAGCGAACTTTCGATGTGAGCGAAGAAGAGGCCGTCCTAAATAGAGAACGCGCCGATTTGGTGCTGCGTCGACGCGTTGATAAGCCGACTAAATCTTGACAGTTCCCGCCAGCCGCCTCGACCAGATCACCCATCGTTTCGCCGAACTCGAGGCGCGCATGGCGTCGGGCCAGCTCGAGGGCGACGCATTCGTCAAGGCGAGCCGCGACTATGCCGAGCTCGAACCGGTGGCGAAAATCGCGGCAGAGGTGAAGTCGGCGCGCGAGGAAATCGCAAGCCTGGAGGCCATGCTCGGCGATCCCGAGATGAAAGCCATGGCGGAAGAGGAAATTGCCAGCCTGCGAAAACGGTTGCCTGAGGCAGAGCGCGAGCTTGCCATCGCCCTGCTGCCCCGCGATTCCGCCGATGCCAAGCCCGCAATGCTCGAAATACGCGCCGGGACGGGCGGGGATGAAGCAGCGCTGTTCGCGGGCGATCTTTACCGCATGTACGAACGTTTCGCCGCCGAGCAGGGCTGGAAGGTCGAGCCGGTCAGCATGAGCGCCAGCGAAGTGGGCGGCTTCAAGGAAGTGGTCGCGAATGTCACCGGCACTGGCGTGTTCGCCAAACTGAAATTCGAGAGCGGCGTCCACCGCGTCCAGCGCGTGCCGGAAACCGAAAGCGGCGGGCGCATTCACACCTCCGCGGCGACGGTGGCGGTGTTGCCCGAGCCGGACGCGGTGGATGTCCAGATCGATCCGGGTGATCTGAAGATCGACACCTATCGAGCATCCGGGGCGGGCGGGCAGCACGTCAACACCACTGATTCCGCGATCCGCATCACGCACCTGCCCACCGATACCGTCGTCACCTGCCAGGACGGCAGGAGCCAGCACAAGAACCGCGAAAAAGCCATGCAGGTGCTGCGCGCGCGACTTTACGAACAGCAGCGCGACGCGACGCAGGGGGCCGAGGCCGAGGCACGCAAGGCGATGGTCGGCAGCGGCGACCGTTCCGAACGCATCCGGACCTACAATTTTCCCCAGGGCCGCGTGACCGACCACCGGATCGGGCTGACGCTGCACAAGCTGCCGGAAATCATTGCCGGCACGGGTCTGGGCGAACTGATCGAAGCCTTGATCGCCGAGGATGAGGCCAAACGGCTGGCGGTGCTGAGCGAGTGACGGTCGGAGAGGCGATCCGCGCCGCCGCCGAACGCCTGGCCGAAACGAGCGATACGGCGCGTCTCGATGCCGAGGTGCTGATGGCGCATGCGCTCGGCGTGTCCCGGTCGGACCTGTTCCTGCGCGAGATTGGCAAACCTGCCCCCCCAGCCTTCGCCGCCCTGGTGCAGCGGCGGGCACGGCACGAACCCGTTGCCCATATCGCCGGATCGCAGGAGTTCTACGGCCTCGACCTGCGTGTGACAGCCGATACGCTCATTCCCCGCGGTGACAGCGAGACGTTGATCGACGCAGCGCGAGAATGGTTCGATGGCAAGGCTTCGCCCTCCCGGATTCTCGATCTCGGGACTGGCACGGGGGCTCTCCTGCTTGCAGCGCTTTCCGTGTATCCTGCGGCGGAGGGTATCGCGGTCGATGCCAGCGAAGCCGCGCTCGCTGTCGCGAAAGACAATGCGATGCGGCTTGGACTGACAGACCGAACCCGGTTTTTCTGCCGGAGCTGGCTCGTGGCGAACTGGACAGAAGGCCTCGGGCAGTTCGATCTGGTCCTTTGCAACCCGCCCTATGTCGAGAGCGGAGCTACGCTGGATCCCGACGTGCGAAATTTCGAACCGGGCGCGGCGCTTTTTGCGGGACCAGAGGGCCTTGACGCCTACCGCGCAATTGTACCGCAACTTGGCAAGCTGAAATCGCCCGAGGGGGTTGCCGTACTGGAAATCGGGGCGGCGCAGACCGAATCGGTGGCTGCGATTATCCGCGAATCGGGTTTCGACGCCACCCTTCGCCACGACCTTGCCGGGCGTCCGCGCGCGCTAATTGTCACTTAGGGGTTGGCAAAGCCGGTTCGACGCTTTAACTCTGACCCAAGACTTGCGGAGCGCGATCCTATCGTCCCGCCGGTTCTTGCTCCGACATTGCAGTTACGGTGCGCAGCCCAAGGCTACGTATACCATGCATAACCAGGGGGCACGCGGTTGGCGCAGGGGTGCCACCGTGCAAGGGGTCACGCGGCACAAGGCGGACTAACGGGTGCGCGCCGCGCCATGAATGAGGACGAATAGCCCTTGAACAATAATCGCAACAACAACCGTCGTCGCGGACGCGGGAGCAATCGTAACCAGGGCGGTGGCAACGCGGCCAACCGGATCGACAGTCGCGCGCGGGGCAATGCGCCGCAGCTTCTCGACAAGTACAAGAAGCTCGCCCAGGACGCCCAGCATAATGGCGATCGCGTGCAGGCCGAATACTACCTGCAATTTGCCGATCATTATTTCCGCGTAATCGCCGATAACAAGGCGCGACAGGACGAGGTAAAGGCCAAACGCCAGGACGAGCGCGGTCAGGATCAGTCGGATGACGACGATGACGAGGACAGTGACGATCGGCGCAACAACCGTCGTCCGCGCGGCCGTCGCAACGATCGGGACGACAATGCCGGCGCAAGGCCGAATGGCCGCGGCCGCAAGAACGACGAAGGCGATACGAATTACGAATCGTCGGACAATCCGTTCACGCGCGGCGATGACGAGGCGCCCAAAAAGAAACGCGCTCCACGCAAGACCAAGAAGAACGAAGAGGGCGCGCCCGGCAATGAAGGCGAGATCGATGCCGCCGTTCTGCCACCGTCGATTGCTGCCGGAGATGGCGAGGGCGAGGCAAAGCCTGCGCCACGCCGTCGTCGCCGCAAGCAGGACGAGGATAGCGAGGCAAGCGCGGCCTGATCGCGCTTGCCTGTCGCGCAAGGCGGCCTAAGGGCAGGGTCGATGGATAGATATTTCGTCCCGGTCCGGGACTTTGTGCGCAATCATCCGAACTGGACCGCCCTGACGCTGGGCGCGCTGGCCGCATTCGGTTTTCAGCCGCTCCATCTATGGCCGCTCGGCCTTGCTTCGATCGGTGCATTCGGCTGGCTGGCATGGCTTAGCCCAACCTTGCGTCAGGCGTTTCTGCGGGGCTGGCTGTTCGGTCTGGCGCACTTCACCATAACCAACAACTGGATCGCCACGGCTTTCACCTACCAGGCGGAAATGCCCGCCGTGCTCGGTTGGGCTGCCGTGCCGTTATTGTCGATCTACCTCGCTGTATGGCCTGCCCTGGCTGCGATGGCTGCGTGGTTGGTTGCGCGCAAAGGCCCATTGCCGGTTTTCGCATTGGCCTTCGGCGCATTCTGGATCGCCGCCGAATGGTTCCGCAGCTGGGTGTTCAGCGGGTATATCTGGGGGCCGTTCTCGATGATGATGCTCGGTCCGTGGGATCGACCGGGGTGGGGCGTCGCATTGCCGTTTGTCGGAACTTACGCGCTGTCCGGTATCGCCATTGCAGCAGCCATCCTCGGCGCGTGGGCGCTGATCGGACGGCGCTGGGCGATGGCGTCGACACTGGCCGTGGTCATAACTGCCGGAGTTTACTTGCCTGCAGGAAATCCGCGTGATGGCGATCTACCACTCACGCTGGTCCAGCCGAACCTCAAGCAGGACGAGATCGCCGATGCTTCGAAATTTGAAAGCCAGTTCCAGACAATCGCCCGGCTGAGCGTTCCGCAACGACCGGTGAACCGCCGGCTTGTCCTCTGGCCCGAAAGCGGGGTGCCGGATTACCTGCGCGAAGGTTACCCGCAGCGTTATTACAACCAGATGACCGCAGGCGGCGACCCGGCGTTCGCCCGTGCGCGGATCGGCCAGGTCATTGGCGAAGACAGCCTGCTCCTGACCGGTATGGTCGATCTCGAGATCGGCGAAGTCGACGGGCGAGAGCGGGCGGTCGGTGCCTACAATGCCGTTACCGCGATTTATCCGGACGGCTCGCTGGGTGAGAGGTACGCCAAGGCACACCTGGTGCCCTATGGCGAGTACCTTCCGATGCGGGCGCTGCTCGAACCGCTGGGTCTGTCCCGGCTTGTGGCGGGAAGTTTCGATTTCATTGCCGGTCCGGGGCCGCTGACCTTCGACCTCGGCCCGTTCGGAAAGGCCGGGATGCAGATCTGTTACGAAATCATCTTTTCCGGTGACGTGGTCGAGGACGGCAACCGCCCCGACTATATCTTCAATCCCTCGAATGACGGATGGTTCGGCGCGTGGGGCCCTCCTCAGCACCTTGCGCAGGCCCGCATGCGCGCTGCCGAAGAGGGGTTGCCTGTCCTCCGCTCGACCACGACCGGCATCAGTGCGGTGATCGACGCGCGCGGCGTGGTACGCGAGCACATCGGCCGCAATGTCGAGGGCAGGATCGACGGCTTTGTTCCACCGCCACTTCCCGCCACCTGGTTCGCCGGGCTGGGCCACTGGCTGACGCTGATATGGGGCGTGTTGCTTTTGGTCGGATCGCTGGTTGCCAGAGCCCGAGCGAGGCGCTAATCCCCGCGGCACATAAAGATATCTTTATATTGGGAATTTCATGCGCACGAATTATCTTTTCACCTCCGAGAGCGTGTCGGAAGGCCACCCGGACAAGGTTTCCGACCAGATCAGCGATGCAATTGTCGATCTGATGCTGTCGAAGGATATCGAATCGCGCGTTGCCTGCGAAACGATGACCACCACGCAGCGCGTGATCCTGTCGGGCGAAATTCGCTGCGCGCCAATGTACGATGCCAACAATTCCGACTGGGCCGAGAATGGCGGCTGGGCTCCGGGTGCCAAGGAAGAGATCGAGCAGGCCGTGCGCCGCACCGTGCGCGAGATCGGTTACGAACAGGAAGGGTTCCACTGGAAGACACTGACCTTCGAGAACCACTTGCACGGGCAGTCGTCGGAAATCGCGCAGGGCGTCGATGCCAGCGGCAACAAGGACGAGGGCGCCGGCGACCAGGGTATCATGTTCGGCTTCGCTTGCGACGAGACACCCGACCTGATGCCGGCAACCCTGGATTACAGCCACAAGATCCTGGAGCGCCTGGCTGCCGATCGCAAGAACGGGAACGCGCCATTCCTGGAACCTGACGCCAAAAGCCAGCTTACGCTTCGCTACGAGGACGGCAAGCCGGTGGAATGCACAGCGATCGTCGTCTCGACCCAGCATGGCAAGGGCTATCACGAAGGCGACAAGGAAGCGGAACTGAAGGACTACGTGAAAAACGTCGTCAGCGAGATTCTGCCTGACGGATGGGTGACCGATTCAACCGAATGGCACATCAACCCCACCGGTGCTTTCGAAATCGGCGGACCCGATGGCGATGCCGGCCTGACGGGTCGCAAGATCATTGTCGACACCTATGGCGGGGCAGCCCCGCATGGGGGCGGGGCGTTCAGCGGGAAGGATCCGACCAAGGTCGACCGATCGGCAGCGTACATAACGCGGTATCTTGCCAAGAATATCGTTGCCGCCAACCTTGCCACACGCTGCACGATCCAGCTGTCCTACGCGATCGGGGTATCGAAACCCCTGTCGCTCTATGTCGACACGCATGGGACTGCTGCCGATGGCGTGACCGATGAAGCGCTGGAAAATGCGATCCGCGACATGGAAAAGCTCGGCGGGCTTTCCCCGCGCGGCATTCGCACGCATTTGGGCCTCAACAAGCCGATCTACCGCAAGAGTGCAGCCTATGGCCATTTCGGTCGGCAAGCGAATGGGGATCATTTCCCCTGGGAGCGCACCGATCTGGCAAGCGATCTGAAAGCTGCGCTCGGCTGACTAGCCGTGCTCGCCCATGCGCGGGCTGGGTGAATCGACTGCGAGTTCGGCTTCGGAAAAGCGGAAGGGGCTGCGAACGCCCGGAATGCCGCCGGGATCGATACGCATTCCGCGTGCCTCCACCTGTGGATCGGCGAACATCGCGTCGATCGCGTTGATCGGCCCCGCCGGAATCCCGTCTCTTGCGCATTCGGCCAGCAATTCGGCCTGTCGCCATTGCGAGGTTTCGGCAGCGATGAGCGCGTCCAGTTCCTCGCGATTGACAAGCCGCGCTTCGTTGGTCGCGAACCGTTCGTCGCCCAGAAGGTCGTCCCGGCCCAGCAGCGAAAGCAGCTTTCGAAACAGTCCGTCATTGGCCGGGGCAAGGACAATCTCGCCATCGGATACGGGAAAAACACCATACGCGCTGACCTGCGCATGGTTGTTGCCCATGCGTGGCGGGTTCGCGCCGGTTACGAGATATTGCATCGCCTGGCTGGCCAGCAATCCGACCGAACAGTCGAGCAGGGACATGTCGACATGCTGCCCGCGCCCGGTTCGTTCGCGCATGGCCAGAGCGGCCTGGATGCCGATGACAGAATAAAGACCACAGGCAAGGTCTGAGATCGAAATGCCCATCTTCATCGGCTGGCCGTCGGGTTCTCCGGTCAGGGCCATGAATCCGCTCATCGCCTGAATGACGAAATCGTATCCTGCCTCGGATGCTCGCGGGCCCGTATGTCCGAAGCCGGTGATCGAGCAATAGACGAGGCCCGTATTGGCCTGGCGTAGCGTTGGGTAATCCAGACCGAATTTCGCCAAGGCACCGGTTTTGAAATTCTCCAGCACCACATCGGCATCTGCTGCCAGTTGCCGGACACGCAGCAAGTCGTCCCCGTCCTTGAAATCGGCGACAATCGATCGCTTCCCACGATTGGCAGCATGGTAATAGGCTGCCTCGCGCGCACCATCCTCCCGCTCGACCCAGGGCGGGCCCCATTTTCGCGTACCGTCGCCGTCGGGGCTTTCCACCTTGATGACGTCCGCACCCAGATCGGCCAGAACCTGCCCGGCCCACGGCCCGGCCAGCACCCGGGCCAGTTCCAGCACCTTGAGGCCAGCCAGAGGAGAATTCGCATTGCGCGGTTTTTCGAGCCACATACGAAGCGTCGTGCGGGGCCGCGTGGCTAGGGTCAAGTCACTCCATGTCGAGGGTGGATGCAAGTCCGCTGACGGAGTCGAGAAACTCTTCGCGGAAATCGTGCACGACCTGCCTTGCGGAGCGGGTCTGTTCCACCAGACCGACACCCTGTCCGACGAAATAGCTGACCAGTTCGCGGGCCTCGTGGTTACCAGCCGCCGCTTCGCGCTCGATGCGGGCGAAGGCGGGTTCGGAGACCATGCCCATGAGCGGCATAGGTAGCGTACCGGGTCCGTCCTCGGCGTCCCACGCATCGTGCCACGCGGTCTTCAACTGGCGAGCCGGTTTGCCCGTCCGGCTTTTCGACCGCACGGTATCGCGGCTGCGCGCGGCTACCATCTTGTCGCGGAAGGCCTCGCTGGTTTCGGCTTCCGGAGTGGCCAGCCATACCGAACCGGTCCAGGCACCTTGGGCTCCGGCCGCCATCATGCCGGCCATCTGTCCGCCCGTCATGATCCCCCCGGCCGCAAGAACCGGTATGTCATGACCGGCCCGGCCAAGCGCGCGCACGACTTCGGGTATCAGCACAAGGGTGGATACTTCGCCGCAGTGACCGCCTGCCTCGGTCCCCTGGGCCACGATAATATCGACACCGGCCTCTGCCTGACGAAGCGCATGCTCCTTCGCGCCCACCAGCGCCGCTACGGGAACGCCGCGCTTTCTGCCTTCTTCGATCATGGCCGGGGGTGCGATGCCAAGGGCGTTCGCGATCAGCTTGATCGGATGACTGAAAGCGACTTCCATCAGCGCGAGGCCGTTCTCCGGCGTGATGCCCATCCTTTCGGGCATTACGCGCAAGTCCGCTTCGGGCGGCACGCCATATTTGCCAAGCACTTCATTGACGAAGCCCTGATAGGACGGGTCTATCGCAGCAGCGCGGCTCCTGTTGTCGACCAGGGCACGAACGGCAGGATCGATCACTTCGGGCACAAGGACATCGACGCCGTAAGGCGCGCCGTCGACCTGCTCGTCGATCCAGGCGAGTTCTTCCTCGAGCTGTTCGGGCGTGAAACGAGTGGCACCGAACACGCCGAAACCGCCCGCCTTGCTGACCGCCGCGACGACATCGCGGCAATGGCTGAAGGCGAATAACGGAAATTCCGCTCCGGTCATTTCGCAGACACGGTTCATCGGCATAGTTCTCTCCTCTTGCGGAGCTACCCTATGCTTCCGGCACAGTTGTGCAAGTCAGCTGACATACTCGGCGGTCGTCTTTGCGCGGACCTCATCCGCCGTCACACCGGGTGCCATTTCGGTCAGTTTGAACGGGCTGTCATGATCGGGACGCCTGAACACCGCGAGATTGGTGATCACCATGTCGACCACGTTCTTCCCGGTTAGCGGAAGGGTGCATTCCGGAATGAACTTCGGGCTTCCGTCCTTGGCCGTATGATCCATCACCACGATGATCTTCTTGACCCCGGCCACGAGATCCATCGCGCCGCCCATGCCCTTGATCATCTTTCCGGGGATCATCCAGTTGGCGATGTCCCCGTTCTGGGCCACTTCCATCGCGCCGAGCACGGTCAGGTCGATGTGCCCGCCCCGGATCATCGCGAAACTTTGCGAACTGTCGAAATAGGCCGAATGCGGCAATTCGCTGATCGTCTGCTTGCCAGCGTTGATAAGGTCGGGATCCTCTTCACTTTCGTAAGGGAAAGGGCCGATGCCGAGCATGCCGTTCTCGCTCTGCAGCGTGACATGCATGCCTGCCGGGATATGGTTTGCGACCAATGTGGGAATGCCGATGCCGAGATTGACATAATAGCCATCCTCCAGCTCCTGCGCCGCGCGCGCCGCCATCTGATTGCGGTCCCAGCCGATCTTTTCCACCGTATCGCTCATCCTATTTGCCTTCATTCATGATTATCGGGGCATCGCCCGGAGTGGGTTTCCAGCGCGAGTCGGGCGGGAAGACTTCATCTAAGCTGCCTTCCTGCCAGGCACCGTAGACGGGATTGGGCATGAGGAACCAGCCTGCGCCCCAAAGTTGCGCGTATTCGCCACGCGCGACCATGGCGCGACGGGCCTGAATCGCAGATTCGTCGGCATTGAAGACATCCGCGAAATCGCCGAGATTGTCTCCCGCCATTGCGACGATGCAATATTTGCTCGCGATTGTCGCGCGGCGTCCGTCCTTGCGCCCGCCCATCGCGTCATCCCCCCGCAGGAACAGGTTTTGCAGATGGACTGCCTCTCCCGCGCCAGCGGCGGCGATGGCTGCCGCGGTCCCGGAAGCGGTTTCCGAATTGCGGTTGGTGTTGAAGATCACGGTGATACCCGCCTCGCGCAACCTGCGCAGCCCGGTCACTGCACCTGGCACCGGCTTGGCAATCCCTGCTCCTTCGCTCGCCCATTGCGACCATTCATCGGGATCGAAGGGACGACCGGTCAGCGCCTGCCAGTATTCGTAGCCGGTATTGAGCAATACTGTCTCATCGACATCGAACACCGCCGCCGGGGGTTTGCCCGCACAATCGACCCGCGCGATGCCGCCTGCGACTTCGGGCAGTCCCATCGCTACCGAACGGTCCGGCATTTGCGCCGCGCTGGCAATCGCGAAGTCCGCTATATGTCGCCAGGTCTGGATCGAGGCCGCGGCAGCTTCTCCCGAACCGTACAGCCAGCGCATGGTATCCGGCGCGGGACTGGTTCCGACAACCGAAGCAGGCGGCGCCGAGGCGAGATCGGCCTGCGCCGTTGCACAGCCTGCCAGCAACAGCGCGGCAAGGGCAGCGACACTTCGCATCACGCTGCTTCCTTTTCGCGCGTTGTGACAAACTCGATCTTCTTGTCGTACGGCGCGCCCACAATCATGCGCTGAACGTAAACGCCGGGCAGGTGGATACAGTCGGGATCGAGCGATCCGGTCGGTACGATCTCTTCCACTTCGACCACGCAGACCCGGCCACAGGTGGCGGCTGGCTGGTTGAAGTTTCGCGCGGTCTTGCGGAATACGAGATTGCCGGTCTCATCTGCTTTCCATGCCTTCACAATGGCGAGATCGGCGAAGATGCCGCGCTCGAGGATGTAATCTTCCCCGTCGAAGCTTTTCACTTCCTTGCCTTCGGCCACCTGCGTCCCGACGCCGGTCTTGGTGTAGAAGCCCGGAATGCCAGCGCCGCCAGCGCGCATCCGCTCGGCAAGCGTGCCCTGCGGACAGAATTCGACTTCGAGTTCGCCAGAGAGGAACTGGCGTTCGAATTCCTTGTTCTCGCCGACATAGGACGAAATCATCTTCTTCACCTGCCGGGTGCGCAGCAGCATGCCGATGCCCTCATTGTCGATCCCGGCATTATTGCTCGCAAAGGTCAGTCCTTTGACGCCCGAATCACGGATGGCCTCGAGCAAACGTTCAGGTATCCCACATAAGCCGAAACCCCCGCTGGCGATCGTCATGTCATCGGTGAGAAGCCCGGCCAGGGCAGCGGTGGCATCGGTATACAGCTTGTTCATGGCGAGCGGCTTAACGCCAGTTGTATCCCGTGTCACGCCGCAGCGTATCGCAAGTTCCGTTCCACCGTTCTTTGTTGCAATGCAACAAAGTGGCGTATCAGGCACAACTATCCTACTATATGAAAAATAGGAATTTTCTAGCGGCGGTTAGCTACAGAATTGCATATTATGCAATAAAAATTGTTCTTTACGCACTTGCACAAATCCCGTGCCGCCAGCATATGGCGGTCATGCCTTTTAGGCATCCTCTCCCAAGACTCCCAAGCCCGGTTGGTTCGCCAGCCGGGCTTTTTTCTTGAGTGGAGCCGTCCTGGCTGGACCCGTCGCGCCGCTCGCTCATTGCATCCCTGTATCCTGGTTCCCACGTTGCGGAGCCGAAACAATGGGAGATATGCCCTCATGGCCGATGCGGACGCAGCGACGGCGGTAGACGAGAACCAGGTTCGGCTGCAGGTCGCAGCTGCACGGCAGGAAGAAAGCGGCCAGGGCATCGCCCGGATGCCACGCTCGGCCTTCCAGGCACTCGGCATAACCGAAGGCGATACGGTCGAGATAGCCGGCAAGCGATCGACCGTGGCTATCGCCATGTCGGCCTATGACGAGGATCAAGCCCTCGAGGTGATCCGGCTGGACGGGCTGCAACGGGGCAATGCCGAGGTCGGTTCTGGCGAGCACGTGAATGTCAAAGCCGCTGAATCGCGGCCTGCGACCCGGGTCGTCTTCGCACCGGCGAACCGGGAAATGCGGTTGCAGGGTCCGGCGCAGGCGCTCAAGCGCAATTTCTTTCGCAAGCCGCTGACCGCCGGAGACCTGGTGGCCACAACAGGTCAGCAGCCGGTCCAGAACATGCCGCAGGAGGTGCGGCGAATGTTCAACGCGCCCGCCTATGCGCTGACCCAGATCCGTCTCAGCGTCGTGTCGACCAGCCCCAAGGGCATCGTTCACATCGACGAGAACACCGAGGTCGAACTGCGCGCCGAATTCGAAGCACCGCGCGATGCGCGCGCGGTCGTGAACTATGACGATGTCGGCGGGATCGAAGACACGATACAGCAGTTGCGCGAAATGGTCGAACTGCCGTTGCGTTACCCTGAATTGTTCACCCGGCTCGGTGTCGATCCGCCAAAAGGCGTTCTGCTCCACGGGCCACCGGGCACCGGCAAGACGCGCCTTGCGCAGGCCGTTGCGAACGAAAGCGACGCCAGTTTCTTCACGATCAACGGGCCCGAGATCATGGGTTCGGGCTATGGCGATAGCGAAAAGGCTCTGCGCCAGGTGTTCGAGGAGGCAGGCAAGTCAGCTCCGGCGATCGTGTTCATCGACGAGATCGATTCGATTGCACCCAAGCGCGATCGCGTGCCGGGTGAAGCGGAAAAGCGGCTGGTCGCCCAACTCCTGACATTGATGGATGGGCTTGAGGCCCGGTCTAACCTCGTCGTCATCGCGGCGACGAACCGTCCGGATGCCATCGACGAGGCGTTACGGCGTCCGGGTCGGTTCGACCGCGAAATCGTGATCGGGGTGCCTGATGAAAGCGGCCGCCGTGAGATCCTCGGGATTCACACGCGCGGCATGCCGCTTGGCGAAAAGGTCGATCTCAAGGAGCTGGCCAAGGCCACTTACGGTTTCGTGGGCGCTGATATCGCGGCGCTTGCGCGCGAAGCGGCGATCGATGCCGTGCGCCGCATCATGCCCAAGCTCGATCTCGACGAGCGCACGATCCCGCCCGAAGTTCTCGATGAACTTTTTGTCAGCCGCGAGGATTTCCTCTCGGCCCTGAAGCGCATTCAGCCCTCCGCCATGCGCGAAGTCATGGTGCAGGTGCCAAACGTCGGATGGGGCGATGTCGGCGGCGTCGGCGATGCGATCGAGAAGCTGAACGAGGGTATCGAGCTTCCGATGAAGAACCCGGATGCCTTCCACCGGCTCGGTATCAGGCCTGCGAAGGGATTTCTCCTTTACGGGCCGCCAGGCACCGGCAAGACCCTGTTGGCCAAGGCGGTTGCCAAGGAAGCGGAGGCGAACTTCATTTCGATGAAGTCGAGCGATCTGCTTTCGAAATGGTATGGCGAGAGCGAGCAGCAGATCGCCAGAATGTTCAAGCGTGCGCGAGCGGTTGCTCCCTGCATTGTGTTCATCGACGAGATCGACAGTCTTGTGCCGGCGCGTGGCAGCGGACAGGGAGAACCGCAGGTGACCGGCCGTGTGGTGAACACCATTCTGGCCGAAATGGACGGGCTGGAAGAACTGCAGTCAGTGGTCGTGATCGGTGCGACCAATCGTCCGACGCTGGTCGATCCGGCCTTGTTGCGGCCCGGCCGTTTCGATGAGCTGGTCTATGTTGGCACCCCCGACAAGCCGGGGCGGGAGCAGATTCTCGGAATTCATACAACGGATATGCCGCTGGCCGACGATGTCGACCTAGGGTCGGTTGCGGGCAAGACCGACCGGTTCACCGGAGCGGATCTGGAAGACGTGGTTCGCCGGGCCGGGCTCAATGCGCTGAAACGGGCGGGCGACGATGTTCAGAGCGTGACTGCCGGCGATTTCGATGAGGCGCTGAAAGAAAGCCGCGCGACCGTGACCGCCAAGATGGAAGCGGAGTACAAGAAGATGCGTGGTGAACTGAAGAAGCGGGCTGCAGAGGCCATGCCGATCGGCTTCATCCACGAGGGAATGGTCGAATCGACCCGGGACAAGAAGCACGGCAACGACCCGGACGGCTAGGCCCCGGTTACACGCTGGTTCGCCGCTTCGACCTCGAGGCGATGGCGGATCAGTGCCTCGGGCTGATTCTCCCGCAACCATCGCAGCATGTGTTCGCGAACCGCGCATCGCAGGTTCCACAGATTGCCGATCGTCTCGGCGCTGACCGAAAGCCGCAATTCCACGCTTTCGGGATAGGCTTCGGTCATGAGCAAGGCGAGGTTGCGACCATCCCAAAGGTCGTGTTTCTTGACGAAGCGTTCGAATTCCGCGCGTATCGGCCCGACTTCTGCAATCGGGTCGAGATGAAGAAGGACAGCTCCTGTGAGTTTTTCGCTCACGCGCGACCAGTTTTCGAAACTCTCGTCCAGGAAGCGGCTCGTCGGCGCGACGATGACACGCTCGTCCCATGTGCGAACCGTCACGAAGCTCATCCTGATTTCTTCAACTCGGCCGACTTCACCGTCGACCTTTACCATGTCGCCAATCCTCAGCGGCTGGGTGAGGGCCATCTGCAAGCCCGCGATAAGCGATTTGAGCGCCGGCTGTGCTGCGGCGCCTATGGCGAGCGCGGCAAGCCCGGCCGAAGCCAGCATGGTCGTGCCGACATCCCGCACGGAAGGAATGTTCAGCATGATGAGCGAAACCGTTACGATGACGATCGCTACTTTTACGGTACGGGTAAGAATGGCGATACGCGTACGCCGACCGCGGTTGGCAATATTCTCACCCTGAACTGCGAGTTGCGCTTCGTACCCGGCAGCAATTCCCTTCACTACCGCATAAGCGACCCAGCCCACCACGGCAGGTTTGAGGAAAGTGGCAAGCAGATCCCAACCCTGCCCGACAAGAGCATTGTTTTCGGCAGCGAACGAGATCGCGAATGCGACCATGGCCCACCGCAAGGGCCGCCGCATTTTCGCAATCACGACATCGTCCATCCGGCTGTCGGAACGCTGGACGATTCGGCGCAAGATCGCAAAGCCGATCCAGTGCACCAGAAGTGCCAGAACGACCGCGCTGCCAAGCACTACCAGCGTCTCGATCAGGCCTTCGTAGGATAACGGCCAGTTGCGTGGGTCGTAACGTTCCAGCATGCCAGCGGCACCTAGATTTCGGCGTTCGTGCTGGCAAGGGAGCTTGCCTGGCCGGGCACAGGCAGATCGATTGTGACCAACAGCCCGTCCCGCGTGAAATCGCGCGTTACCTCGCCCCCGAACTGGCGGGCTGCACTGTTCATAAGCAGGCTGCCAAAGCCCTTGTGTTCGGGTTCGTCGACAATCGTGACCCCGCTCTCGCGCCAGGTCATCCGGACCGTGTCTTCGGCATGTTCCCACTCGACACTGATCGACCCGCCATGCGCCCATGCGCCGTATTTTACCGCGTTCGTGGTCAGTTCGTGAAGTATCAAACCCAAGGGCGTGACATGCTTAGCCGGCAACATGACTTGCGGGCCTTCTATCGTCGCGGTCTGTTTCTGCGAGCGGTAAGGTGCGAGCGACGTTTCGACCAGCTGCTCCAGCGAGGCAACCGGGCGTTCGAGCTCGCCCTGGCTGACTTCGTGAGCTGTCAGCAAGGCGCGGATACGCTGCGCGATGGCATCGGTGACAGGCTTCGCTTCGGGCTTGTCGCGAGCACTCATCTGGACGATCGCCAACACGACGGCGAACAGGTTCTTTACCCTGTGGTTCAGTTCGCGCGCCAGCAGGTCCGCGCGATCGCGCGCTTCGCCGACGGCCGCAGCCTGCGCAGCTTCGGCCTCGGCTCGCGCTGCGCGGCCGACCAGGCGGCTGCCAAGGATCATCGACAGGATTAAAAGAGCGATCAGCGTGCCGAGCAAGGGCAGGACCCGGCCTTCGATCCGGGCCGTTTCCTGAGCTTGCTCAGCCAGAATTTCGCGCTCGATATTTTCCATTTCGCGAAGCGAGCGAAGGAGGCGTTCCATGGTTTCCTGACCTTCGTCGGTCAGCACGGCGCGGCGCGCATCGAGCAGGCGACCTTCGGCGAGCAACGAAACCGACTCCTGCATCTCGGCGAATTTCGAGCGTGCAAGAGTGTCGATCTGATCGAGCAATTCTTTCTGTCGCAGGGTCGCACCGGAACCGATCAGTTCCTGCAATTCCCGCAGGGCCGGACCGATCTGTTCGCGTCCGCGCACATAGGGGTCAAGATAACGCCGGTCGAGCGTGATGAGATAGCCGCGCTGGCCAGTTTCGCCATTGAGGGCGGCGGTTTCCACACGCTGCAATTGTTCGATGATCTGCGAGGTTTCCCGGGTTTGCTCGCGCTCTTCGCGTTCCGATTCCAGTGTCTGGTAAACCAACAGAATCAACGCGAACATTGCAGCAGCGATAATGAGCAGCAGAAACGCGTTGGGCCAGCGGCTTCCCCATGCAACCGGGTTTAGCGAGCGGGTCAATGCGCCGCCCCCCAACTCTGGCCGGTACCAATCTCAATCCCTAGCGGCACTGACAGATCTACTGCCGGCAATGCGGCTTCGGCCATGATCTTCTCGATTATGGGCGAGGCTTCCTCGACATCGCTTTCGGGCAGTTCGAACACCAGTTCGTCATGGACCTGGAGCAGCATGCGTACCTGCCCCAGTCCTGCCGTTTTAAGAGCGGGTCCGATACGAGCCATCGCGCGCTTGATAATGTCCGCACTGGTCCCCTGGATCGGGGCATTCACGGCCCCGCGTTCGGCACCTGCGCGTTCGTTCGGGTTTTTGGATCGAATGCGCGGGAACCATGTTTTGCGGCCAAACAGCGTTTCCGAATAGCCATAGGCCCTCACACTTTCCAGCGTGCTATGAATGTATTGTTGGATACCGGGAAAGCGCTTGAAATAGGTATCGATCATTTCCTGCGCCTGGTCCGCGTCGATATCAAGGCGGCCGGCTAGCCCCCAGCGGCTGATGCCGTAGAGAATGGCGAAGTTCACTGTTTTGGCCTGAGCGCGGGTTTCTCGATCGACAGCGCCGAACATTTCGCGCGCCGTGCGCGCGTGAATGTCCTCGCCTTTCGCGAAAGCTTCTTTCAATTGGGGAACATCGGCCATGTGGGCGGCAAGGCGCAGCTCGATCTGCGAATAGTCCGCAGCCAGGAGCACGTTGCCGTTCTCGGCTACGAACGCATCGCGGATCTGCCGCCCTATCTCGGTCCGGATGGGAATGTTCTGCAGGTTCGGATCTGTCGAGGACAGACGGCCTGTCTGCGCGCCGACGAGGCTGTAGCTGGTGTGCACGCGACCGGTTTCCGGATTGATTGCTTGCTGCAAGGCATCGGTA
Source organism: Erythrobacteraceae bacterium Alg239-R51 (assembly GCA_947331495.1). Taxonomy (GTDB): domain Bacteria; phylum Pseudomonadota; class Alphaproteobacteria; order Sphingomonadales; family Sphingomonadaceae; genus Qipengyuania. The sequence continues at coordinate 345,110 of CAMZOI010000001.1, forward strand.
TAGGTTGATTTCAGCTTCGTTAGGTGCCGCCATTCGAGGACTTTGCGCGCGATGGGCGCACCTTTCGCCTCGAGCTTTTCCAGCGTGGCCTGATCGGTCGAGTATTGGCCGGACTTTCCCTTTCGTCCTCCTTGATAGCCCATCTTGTCGAACAGGACGTCGCCCAGTTGCTTTGGGCTGCCGACGGCGAAATCCTCGCCCGCAAGCGACTGGATTTCGCCTTCGAGCTGGTCTGTTTCGCTCGCGAATTCTTCGGACAGTTTGGAAAGCTGCGCGCGGTCGACCATGATCCCGTGCCGTTCCATCGAAGCGACGACGGGGACAAGCGGTCTATCGACGCGCTCGTAAACCTTCGTGCCACCTTCCATCGCAAGTCTGGGTTTCAGGTGCGCGTGAAGCCGCCAGGTCACGTCGGCATCTTCTGCAGCGTACTCGGTCGCCTTGTCGAGCGGGACTTCGCCAAACGGAATTGCCTTCTTGCCCGTTCCGCAAAGCTCCTTGAAGGTCAGGCAGGTATGGTCGAGATGGCGCTGGGCGAGTTCGTCCATCCCATGCCCCCCGCCAATGCCATCCAACTGGCGGCCCGCGTCGAGATCGAAACTGATAAGCATCGTGTCGTCGACCGGCGCTACATTTATGCCATTGCGAACGAGAACGTTGAGATCGTATTTCCCATTGTGAAATACCTTCAGGACAGCGTCGCTTTCGAGCAGAGGCTTGAGCAGTGATAATGCTTCTCTCATGGCGATCTGGTCTGGCCGGTCGGCGAACATGTCCGTTCCCCCATGACCGAGCGGAATATAGCAGGCGTCGTTCGGGCCGATCGCCAGGCTGATGCCGGTCAGATCGCACAGCATGCAGTCCAGTGAACTGGTTTCGGTATCGACCGCTACGAGCCTGGCCGAACGGGCTCGCTCGACCCAATGTTCGAGCCGGTCGACGGTCTGAACACACTCGTAGGCGCTTCGGTCTATCGGAGGCATATTGGGCAGCGGCCGGCGATTGCCGGCCCTGTTTTCGCTGGCGCCCTGGGTATCGTGTTTTGCAGGGTTAAGTTCGGTCGCGCGGTTCGGGCTCCCGGTTCCCGACTCCAGGCGTTTGAGCAGGGTGGCGAAACCGTGTTTGCGCAAGAAAGCGGCAAGAGGTTCCGGCGGGACGCCGTCCAGCTTCATGTCTTCCAGATCGACCGGCAGGTCGCAGTCTTCCTTGAGCGTGACGAGCACACGGCTGAGTTCCGCCATTTCGCGGCCCTCGAGTAGCCGTTCTTTCAGCTTGCTCTTTTTCATGTCCGGTGCCGCATCGAGTGCGGCGGAAAGGCTACCGTTTTCCGCAATCAGCTTGCTCGCCGTCTTCGGCCCGATGCCGTAAATGCCGGGAATGTTGTCGACGCTGTCGCCCATGAGCGCCAGAACGTCGCCGAGCAGTTCGGGCGGCACGCCGAATTTTTCTTCTACTTCTTCGCGTCCGATCCGGGCGCCTTTCATCGTATCGAGCATGTCGATACAGCCGCCGGTCCTCACTCCCTCTTCCAGCTCATCGTCCGCGCATTGGCCGATAAGCTGCATCAGATCCTTGTCGGACGAGACAATGGTCACATCCCAGCCTTTGCGAGTTGCGGCGCGAGCATAAGTGGCAATCATGTCGTCCGCTTCGACATCGGGCTCTTCGATGCATGGCAACGAGAACGCGCGGGTCGCATCGCGGATAAGCGGGAATTGCGGCACCAGATCTTCTGGGGGATCGGGCCGGTGTGCCTTGTACTGATCGTATATATCGTTGCGGAAGGAATGGCTCGACTTGTCGAGAACGACCGCGAGATGAGTCGGTCCGTCAGCGCGGTCGAGATCATCGGCCAGCTTCCACAGCATGGTCGTATAACCATAGACCGCGCCCACTGGTGTGCCTTCTGGATCGGTCAGCGGGGGCAGCCGGTGATAAGCACGGAAGATATAGGCGGAGCCATCAACGAGGTAGAGATGAGATTTTTCGGCCATTGCCACGCCGCTTAGCAGCGCAATTTCGCCTTGGGGAGCCTTTTGGACTGCGGTAAATAGGGCGAAAAGATGGCGATTAGAGCAAAAAGGACTTGTATCGCCATATTCTCGCCACTATTTGGACATCGTGAGGCCTCATTCGAGGACTTGCGCGGACAGGATCGGATACGACCGGTTCGCACTCAACTCGCTGTTCAAGGATTTGTACCTATGCGTAAGATCGCTCTCGTCGCCGCCGCTTCGGCCGCCGCTCTCTCGCTCGCCGCTTGCTCGGAAGCCACCGAAGATTCGACTGAAGTCGCTGCCGAAAACGCCGCTGCCGACATCGAAACCAACACTGAAGCTCTCGAAGCCGAAACTGAAGATGCGATGGCCGATATCGATGCTACTGCGGAAAACGCCGAAGCCGAAGTCGAAGCTGAAGTTTCTGAAGAAATGAACGAAGCCGAGTAATCGGATCGCTCGATCGGTCAAACGATCAAAAATAAAGGGCGGTGCCTCGCGGTACCGCCCTTTTTATTTGCTATGGCAAGGAACACCTACTCGCCACCACCGCCGTAATTGGCATCTGCCCATACGCGGCCATCATCGGCTTGATTGCCGAAGCCATTGTATAGCGCGCTCGTGATTGAGGCTATGCGCGTATCGCGCAAGCGGCGTGCCTCCAGCTTGGCGCTGCGGCTTCCGTTCTCGTAGGACATGGAGCGGCTCTGGCCGGTGACATAAATTGCCGCGGCGATCGCACGACCGTCTGGCGTGTGGAAGATTCCGATATCGCTGGCCGTGCGCGCCAGCGTACCGGTCTTGTGGGCCAAATTTGCATTGTAAGGGAGCGCCGAGCGCATGCGCCGCTTGCCGGTTGTGGTCTTCTCCATTGCGTCCAGAAGCACACGCCGGGACGAGGGGCTGAGCCAACGGCCTTGATAGATGCCCGCGAGCAACTGGCCCATCACGCGCGGAGTTGCACTGTCCTTCACGTCGATCATGGTGGCCGGGTCGGAGCGGCCATCTTCACGGACCAGCGTGGCAATGTCGCGGCTGAGCAGAAAATCGCTCATGCCAGCCTGCATCATCCATTTGTTGACCGCCACAGGTCCGCCCACTGCCTGAAGCAACGCATCGGTGCAGTCGTTGCAGCTCTTGCTAATCATCAGGTCGAGGTGCTGGCGACCGGAAAGATACGCGCCTCCTGGGCGGGGCAGGCGAAACTCGCTCGTCAAGCTCCAGCGTCCCTGATCGACACCGGCAAGAAAGACGGCGGCGATTGCAACCTTGCTGGTACTGGCGAGCGGGAAACGCTGATCGGCCAGAACGCCAATCTCGCGGCCTGTTGACAGATCAATCGCATAAACGCCGATCCGACCCTGGGCACCGTTGGCAAGTTGAGCGACTTGCCGCTCGAACCCGGAGGGATATACGGCATCGAAACTCTTCGGTGTCCGCTGTTCTGTACCAAGCGCAGTATCGAACTGCACTTCCAGATTGTTAGTTTGTGCAAAAGCCGGCGGCGCCAAAACAATGGCCGCTACTGCCAGCGCTCTCCTCAAAATCCCTGTTCGCATACAACCCTGCTTACGCGTGCTATGGTTGCTCGTTCCTTAAGCCCGGGAACGAGCAACGCGCAAGCAGCAACGCGGTGGAAGGTTTTCGAAAGACGACGGAATTTCGTTCTTTCGCCGAAACTTACGCCGTGCGGGATCAGGCGGAAGCGATCGCTTTTTCGATCCTGTCGACCGGTTCACCGGTCATGGTCTTGTCGATTTCCCCGACCAGCCTTTTTTCTAGTTCACTATGGTAATGGCGGCGCATCTCGCCGAGCGTCTTGGGATCGGCGATTATCAGAAGCTCGTCGATCTCATTGGCGATAGCTTTGGCGTTCAGCCATTCGGCTGCCGCAGCCCCATGAGCGAGCTCTTCCAGATCGGTGCGTCCGCGTTGTTGTCCGAAATCGTCCTGATGTTTGACGCCTGCGCTGTAATTGGACGCAGAAAGGTCCGGCTTCTGCGCGTTTTCGAGCTTTGGTTCGAAGATTTGTCCCGCGTTGCGCATGACCGTGAAATTTTCACCGTCGACGATGGCAACATGGGCCTTGTGCGGAAGCTTCATTCATTGTTCTCCTGTCGAAGTTATCTCTCGTATGCCAACGGCCAAACCTTAAAATCGGTCCGGGCTTGAGGGTCTGGTGGAGTTGCGGCACAACTTGCCCGTGGAAGAGAGCGAGCAACACAGCGCATTGCGCACCGGCTTGGCAAGCGCCCTGGCGCGAGAAGGTCTTGGACGGCCGGAGGAGCCGGTTCGTTTGACTGGCGGCGCGACAATGGAAAGCTGGCGGTTCGAAGTGGGGCGGGAAGCATTTGTACTGCGTCGCGCACCGAGCCTCGCTGCGATGGAAGACCGTCCATTCGGGCACGAGACCGAAGCATCGATCATCCGGGCCGCTCACCGGGCCGGGATCAAGGCTCCCGAGGTAATCGTCGAGTTGAAGCCGGAAGACGGCATTGGCAGCGGTTTCGTCATGCGTGCATTGCCCGGCACGCCCGACCCGAAGCGCATTCTTGAAGTGGACGATCCCGTCGGCCTTCTGGCCGAGGTTGCAACGGACCTTGCGCGGATTCATGCGCTCGATCGCTCGAACCTTCCGGACGCGGTGCCAGAGCTGAATTACGAAGAGGCCTTGGCAGGTTTGCAAGAGCAGTTCGAGGAGGCTGGCAGCGATCGGCCCATTATCGCGCTGGGCCTCAAATGGCTCGCCGACAATCTTCCAGACCGGTCCGATCCGGTTCTCAACCACGGCGACTACCGGATGGGAAACATTCTCGTCGAGGACTCGCACCTGACTGGCGTCCTCGACTGGGAGCTGGCTCATTTCGGTGACCGCCACGAGGATCTGGCTTTCGGATGTATGGCCGTATGGAGGTTTGCGCGGGCCGATCGGCCCGCCTTCGGGCTCGGTTCGCTGCAGGATTACGTGCTTGCTTACGAGGCACGCAGTGGCGTGACGGTCGACGCCAACCGCTTTCGGTTCTGGCTGGTCTTTCGCACCGTCTGGTGGGCGCTTGGTTGCCTGCGCAACGCAAGGATGTGGCGTAGCGGCGAAGACCGAATGCTGGAGCGGGTGGTCATTTCCCGCCGCGCGAGCGAGCAGGAACTCGACCTGCTTCTTTTGCTTGAGGAGGACGCGCCTGACGAAGAGCAATTGCGCCCTCTCCCGCCTCTGGACGAGCAAGCCGATCCGACGGGCGAAGCGAGCCCGGGCGAGATCGCGTCGGCAGTCAGCGAATGGCTGACAACCGTTAAAGATCGCATGGAGGGGCACGACCGGTTCCAACTGGCCGTCGCACGCAATGCTCTGGGAATGATCGCGCGCGGCGATTCAACCGGCATCCATGCACATGACCTGATGCTGGCGCAGGACATTCTCGATGGGACGATTTCGCTATCATCGCCGGGCGTACTCGCCATGCTGCGGCGCGCCGCGCTCGACAAGCTTTCTGCCGATGTGCCGAAATATCCCATGCTTCCTAGGGCCCGCGCTAAATGGATTGGAGATAATTGATGGACTTCGCGATACCGCAGGCGCTCGAGGACTATTACGTAGAACTCGAGCAATTCATCGAGGCCGAGATCGAACCTCTGGTCGCGAAGAACGACAATATCAGGTTCTTCGATCATCGCCGGGAAGACGCGCGGACCGATTGGGATCGCGATGGACTGCCGAACAACGATTGGGAGAACCTGTTGCGCCGGAGCCGCGAAATCGCCGACGAGGCGGGACACTGGCGTTTTTCGGCTCCGAAAGCATATGGGGGCAAGGACGGCTCGAACCTGTGGATGGCCGTGATCCGCGATCGCTTCGCGCAGCGCGGCCTCGGCCTGCACAACGATCTGCAGAATGAGCATTCGATCGTGGGAAATTTCCCGTTTGTCGCCATGTTCGAGACTTTCGGTACCCGGGAACAGAAGCAGGAGTTCATCGCGGGTGGCTTTGAAGGCAGCCGCCGGGTTGCGTTCGGTCTTACCGAACCGGAGCATGGCTCGGATGCGACATGGATGGAAACTCGGGCGGTACGCGAAGATCGCAATGGCAAAACTGGTTGGCGCATCGACGGAGAGAAGATGTGGATCACGGGAATGCATGTGGCAACGCATTGCGCGGTGTTCGCGCGGACGAGCGGCGAGGACGGCGATGCACGCGGGATAACCTGTTTCCTGGTTCCCAATCCGACCGAGGGGCTCAAGATCGAGGAATGGCTATGGACGTTCAACATGCCTACCGATCATCCTCGCCTGTCGCTGACGAACGTGTGGGCAACGGACGACATGATCCTCGGCAAGGAGGGCAAGGGACTCGCGCTGGCACAGAGTTTCGTCCACCAGAACCGCATCCGCCAGGCGGCGAGCAGTCTGGGCGCAGCGCAGTTCTGCGTCGAAGAAAGCGTCAGATATGCTCGTGAGCGCAAGCCGTTCGGGGAAGAGCTGGCAAGAAATCAGGCAATCCAGTTCCCGCTGGTCGAGCTCGCGACCCAGTGCGAGATGTTGCGCCTGCTGATCTACAAGACGGCGTGGGAAATGGATAACATGCCGCACGAGGAAATCGAAAAAACGATCTCCGACAAGGTTTCCATGTGCAATTACTGGGCGAACAGACTGGTTTGCGAAGCGGCCGATCGCGCGATGCAGGTCCATGGGGGGATCGGCTATTCCCGGCACAAGCCGTTCGAGCATATCTACCGTCATCACCGGCGCTATCGCATCACCGAAGGTGCCGAGGAGATCCAGATGCGCAAGGTGGGAGCTTATCTGTTCGGCTACCTGGGTCCGCGAAAGGGCAAGTTCGGCAGCGCTTAATGGACGGGACAAGTCGTTCGCAGAGTTAGTGCTTGACCTGGCAGAGCTTTGCGCTGTTTGCTCGACACCTACTCTTGGGGACTGACATCATGAACATTTCGTTCCGCGCGCTCGCTGCGGGCCTGTTGCTTACGACCTCCACTGCCGCAATCGCGCAGCAGGCGCCCATCGTGCTTCCCGGCGCTCCCGGTCAAGCTCCGCGCGTTATCGACGAGGCCGAGGCGCTCGATCTTTCCGATACCACCTATTCTCCGGCGGACGTCGCTTTCATGCAGGGTATGATCGCGCATCACCAGCAGGCTGTCGACATGGCGGCACTGGTCGAAGAGCGGACGAACAACGACGCCATCCTGAAAACCGCAGACCGGATCGAAGCGGGGCAGAAGGATGAAATGAAGTTCATGCGCGAATGGCTGGAAACGCGTGGTGAGCCGCTGGCGATGAACCATGCGATGCATGGCGCGCATCAACGCATGAAAGGCATGGCGACGGCGGAAGAAATGGCAGCGCTCGCCGCGGCAAACGGAACGAACTTCGATCGCTTGTTCCTCAAACTCATGATCGGCCATCACCAGGGCGCGGTCGAGATGGTCAAGGAGCTGCACGAAGCACCCGGTAGCGCCTACGAACCGGTAATGTTCGAGTTCACGAACGAGGTCGTGACCGACCAGGATACCGAGGTCGAGCGGATGAACGCCATTGCGGCAGGCCTGTCGACCGACCCGCGTGCGACGCTTGCCGCAGGTTTCCGCGATGCGGGCGAGGCGATTTCGAACCTACGCCTGATTGCGGCACAACCCAAACCGGCCGGCTTTTTCGACCCCCAGAACCCTGCCCAGTTGCAGCCGGAAAAGCCGGAAAAGGAGGGCGAGGCTGAAGAGGATAAAAACTCTTCCGACCGGGATCGCCTGAAAGATGGTGAGGAAGCCGAAGAGGAAAAACCGCAGTTCACCGAACGCGGTTCGCTTCTGTCGTTCGCGAACACCGACATCGCTTTCAGCGGCGACCTGATGGTGGCGGGCAACTACCATGGCTTCAATGCCTATCGTCTCGGCACGGACGGCGTACCGGCACTCGTATCTTCTACCGTCTGTCCCGGCGGGCAGGGCGACGTCTCAATAGTCGGCGATCTGCTGATCATGAGCGTGCAGGATAGCCGCGCGCGCATCGATTGTGGTTTGCAGGGCGTCACGGGCCGCATCAGCGACGAGCGTTTTCGCGGTATTCGTATCTTCGACATTTCCGATGTTACCCGCCCCAGGCAGGTCGGCCAGGTTCAAACCTGTCGCGGCAGCCACACTCATTCGATTGTCAGTGCCGATGACCGCAATATCGTCCTGTACAACTCTGGCACGTCCTATGTGCGCGATGCCGAAGAGCTCGAAGGCTGTTTCGAAACCGGCGGAGACAACACCGCGCTGTTCAGTATCGACGTCATCGAAATTCCGGTCAGCAATCCCGCCGCGGCGCGGATCGTCGACCGACCGCGCATCTTCGCGGAGGACGGCGAGATCGCCGGCCTCTGGCGCGGCGGGGATCACGGAGACGGAACACAGGAAACCTCGATCACCAACCAGTGTCATGACATAACCGTGTTCCCCGCCAAGAACCTGGCGGCTGGTGCGTGTTCCGGCAATGGCATCATCCTGGACATTTCGGACCCGCTCCGGCCTGAACGGATCGACGATGTAACCGACCAGGGGTTTGCCTATTGGCACTCGGCAACGTTCAACAATGACGGCACCAAAGTGGTGTTCACCGATGAATGGGGTGGCGGTGGCAGGCCGCGTTGTCAGGCGGGCGATCCCACCAATTGGGGCGCGGATGCGTTCTATGCCATTGTCGATGGCCAGCTCGAATACCGCGGAACGTACAAATTGCCCGCACCGCAAAGCGACATGGAAAATTGCGTCGCGCACAATGGCTCGATCATTCCCGTACCGGGGCGCGATATCTTCGTTCAGGCCTGGTACCAGGGCGGCATTAGCGTGATCGATTTCACCGATGCGACGAAACCTGTCGAGATTGCCTATTTCGACCGGGGGCCTGTCGACAATGATCAACTCGTCACCGGGGGCTACTGGTCGGCCTATTGGTACAACGGGCGGATCTACGCGACCGAGATCACGCGCGGGCTCGACATATTCGCGCTCGAGCCGAGCAAGTTCCTGACCGCGGCAGAAATAACCGCCGCCGAAGCGGCGCGGTACGAGGACAATGTCTTCAACCCGCAGACGCAAACGCAGGTCACCTGGCCTGAGGACCTCGTTGCTGCAGCAGTCGCTAGCCGACTGGGCGGCTAGGTTTCGGCTTTTGCCGGTGCGGATTGCGGCAGCGCCGTTTCATCGGGTGAACGGTCGAGATCCGTATCGGCGACCTCGTCCGTATGGACGTGGAATTCGGCCAGCTTCGCCGCGCCAAACTGGGTGGTCAACGCGGTATCTATCGCGTCGCGGCCATAGGCCATGACGATGCGCCCGATGCGCGGGCGATTGTGCCGTGCATCGAATGTGTACCATCGATCGCCCAGATAAACTTCCATCCAAGCCGAGAAATCCATTGGGTAGTCGACCGGATCAATCCCGATATCGCCCAGATACCCGGTGCAGTACCGTGCCGGAATATTGACCGAGCGGCACAAGGTGATCGCCAGGTGGGCGAAATCGCGACACACGCCGAAGCGCTGGTCGAAGGCCGAGCGTGCCGTATGTTCGGTACTTGCCTTCGTGTAGTCGAATTCGATCCGTTCGTGCGCAGCTGTCACCAGCGCCTGAACGCGCTCCCAACCCGGCTCGGTCTTGTTGGCGATTTTCCAGGCCTCGTCGCCGAGCTGGCTGACTTCGCAATAGCGTGAGCTGAGCAGGTATTTCAGCACGTCGGCCGGAAGTTCCTCGACGGGGTGTTGCCTGGCCTGAAGATCGACAGGGTCAGGTTCACCGCTGTCCTCGATGACGAAGTCGGCCGACAGCGTCACGCCACCTTCGGGAATGACAAACCGGCTGCAGACATTGTCGAAGCTGTCGCGATAGATTTCCACGTCCAGGGGCGGTTCGGTGTAAAGCGTTTCCGGTGTGCGCAGATCGGCCTGACGTTCAGGCCTGACATGCAGCAAGGCCAACGTGGGAACAGGGATGTCGGCTTCGAAACGCAGCCTGTAGCCGGTGCGGATCAACATCGGTTTTGTTCCTTTCGTTGCATTTGCGGGTGACTGGTTTCGAGATCGAGCTGCTTGATGCGGACATCCACGTCCATGTCGATATGGCTGCCTCTTTGCCCGACCCAGGTTCCCGACAGAGGAATGGCCTGGCCGGGTTCGCGCGCCACCGCCACGCGGATCAGACCGCGATTGCCGACAATGCCGTTGGTCGGATCGAATTCGATCCAGCCCGAGCCTGGAAGAAACACGCGTAGCCAAGCATGCGTGCTGTGGCCTCCGACGCGAGCGCTGTGATTGTCGGGTTGGTAGAGGTAACCCGAAACAAAACGCGCCGCGAAACCGAGCGCCCGGACCGCATCCATCATCAAGACGGCATAGTCGCGACAGGTGCCCCGTTTCAGCGCCAGAGTAGACAACGGCGATTGCACGCCTTTGTCATAGCGCGGTTCATATTCGAAATCGGCGTAGATCGTTTCGGTCATGCGGCGCAGAAGGTCGAGCGTTCGCCCTGAACCATTCTCGAGAAAACCGCGAGCCCAGGCGTCGATTTCGCGATCGGGATCGGGATATCGCCGTTCTATCGAACGCAGGAGGTCAGGCATGTCTTCAGCCGAATAGGTGAACGGATAGGTTTCGGCATAGGATTCGACGGCGATCTCCTCAGCTTCCATCGGAAGATGTTCGACCTCCGCTGCTGCACGGATTTCAAGCTCATCGGCCCGGGTATCGAACTGCGCAATCGCGACTGCGTTACCGAACACGTCCTGCAACCATCGTAACGACTCCGGTTCGGGATCGATGACCAGTGAAGCGTTGAGCACGCGCTGGTCGTAACTTTCGCGCGGACGCACGAGAATGCGATGCTCGCCAAAGGCAACATCGCTGCTGTAGCGGTAGCGTGTGACGTGGTTGATCGATACAAGGGGCATGAGCCGAAAGTCGCTGAAAAAGTTAGGTTACAATGCTGCTGAACGAACGTGACGGCAATCCGGTCCGAACCAATGGCGTCGCGATATCAGCGGGCCGGTTTCTTCTGATTGGCGACCATGCGGGCAACGCGGTCCCGGAAGCGCTGGGCGGGCTTGGTCTCGGACCCGCCGAATTGAACCGGCACATCGCTCTCGACCTGGGTGTGCGGGAACTTGGTCTTGAACTTGGCGAGCGTTTGACAGCACCATTTCTTTGGCAGCATTTCTCCCGCCTGGTTTGCGACTGCAACCGAGATTTCGCAGATGCGGACTGGGCACCAACGGTCAGCGACGGAACGAACATTCCCGGGAACGCAGGGCTTGAACCAGCCGAGCTGACGTTGCGGCGCGAAGAAGTGTACGAACCCTATCATCAGGCGGTCGGAAAAGCCTTGGATGCGCGTCGCCGGGCGGAACAGGAAACCATTCTCATTTCGTTGCACAGCTTCACCCCCGCGATGGGGGGACGGGAGAGGCCATGGGAGATCGGTGTGCTTCACGACGGGCGAGAGGACCATTTCGCTCTGGCCCTGCTCGAAAAACTTCGCGGCGTGGATGGCCTCGTTGTCGGCGACAACGAGCCTTATGATATGGACGATACGGATTATACCGTTCCTCGCCACGCCTATCCCCGCGGCTTGCCTTATGTCGAACTTGAAATCCGGCAGGATTTGCTCAGAGACGCTGTGAAGGTGCACAAGATGGTCGAGTGCCTCGCCCCGCTCCTGTCTGAATGTAGCGCGTCGATAACGTCAGGGGCCGATTGAGCGATATATTGCAAGCAACAGGAAACTCGCGTCAGACTCCGAACGGGTAGGTCTCCGGCGTGCCATGATGCGGTTCGTGATCCGCCAATGTCTCGAGCGCCCGTGTTTCGTCGAACCAGCAATAGGCGTCGAACTGGCGCGGCAAAACCGCGTCGCTGTAATGACTCCAGCGCTCGGTCTCGGGACGGTAGATCACCCCAATGAAGCGCTCGAGCAGCGGTTCCATCAACCTGTCGCGCAATGCGCGATCGACCGACGGATCGAGGAGAAAGCGCTCGACGCCGCTATCGTGGCATAGCCGCTCATAGCTGTCGCGGCGCGAGGGGAGAACGCGTTTGACCTCGCGCTCGCCATCCCAATCGGTCGCGGCGCTGACCGTGCCGGTATGAGTGCCGAAGCCGATCAGCGCAACATCATCGCCCCATTTTTGACGGGCGAGTTGACCGATATTGTGCTCTTCTCGCACGGCACCCATTTCGGTCGCCCGGGCATCGCCAATATGGCTGTTGTGCGCCCAGACGACCGCCTTACTGTCGGGCCCACCCTGTTCGAGAAGGTGTTCCAGCGTGTCGGCCATGTGGCTGTCGCGCAAGTTCCAGCTTTCGGCACCGCCATAGTACATGATGCGGTAATACTTCTCCGCCGAGGCGATCAGGCGCGCGTTCATCGCCGCGCCGAAGGCTTCGCCGTTCTTGTCGAGCGCGCTTTCCAGCAAGTCACGACACTGGCTCACCACGGCTTCCTCGCATTCGGCATAACCCTTGCGAAGTGCGGCCCGGCCATACGTCGCGGGATCGTTCTGCCATGGTGTCAGGCAGCCGTAGCGTTCACGCGCGACTGCCGCCGCGCCCGGATCATGCTCATCGAGATAGGCCAGCACGGCCTCGATCGATCCGGACATGTTGTAGATGTCGAGTCCGTAAAACCCCGCTCGACTTTCCGCTTCGCGGCCCTCGTTCAGATCGCGCAGATCGTGCATCAGGTCGCGGATTACCGGATTGCGCCACATCCAGGTGGGAAATCTCTGGAAGGGTGGCGAGGCGTCCGTATTTGGTTGTTCGTGATTGATGAAGCGGTTCAGTACCGCGGCGTCCGGCCAGTCAGCTTCCGCCGCGACGATGGTGAAGCCATGCTTTTCGACTAGGCGCTTGGTGATTTGCGCACGGGCGGCGTAGAATTCGTGCGTGCCGTGGCTCGCTTCTCCCAGCAGTACCACGCGCTTGTCAGCGAACCGGTCGAAGGCGGCAGCGAAATCGGGATCGTCGATTGCAGGCAGTTCGTCCGCGTGACGAGCAATCAGTTCGGGTGTGGACAGATCGCGTGCGGGCTGGTGGTTGCTCGCGGCCTTGGTCCCGTTCTCGGTCACGGAACCGGGCAACAGGGGGACGAAACGAACCGAGCCGAGATCGTGCTCTTCCCAATCGTCGGGACCAAGGCGCTTGAGACAGCGCAGCGACTGGACCGTTTCCTCGCCGACAGGAATGACGAGGACCCCGCCGATCGCCAGTTGCTGCTTGAGCGCTTCGGGAATTTCGGCACCGCGCGCAGCGACCAGAATGGCATCGAAGGGGGCCTCGTCGAGGCAGCCCTTCATGCCGTCACCGGCGATTATCGTGCAATTTTTATAACCGAGGTCTTCGATCTTGCCACGCGCCCGGCGAGCGAGGATCTCGTGCCGCTCGATCGCGATCACCCGATCCGCAATCCGTGAGAGGATCGCCGCCGCATAGCCGGAACCTGCACCCACCTCGAGAACCCTGGACTGGCCGTCGACCTCGGCGGCATCGATCATCTCGGCCACGATGAAGGGCTGACTGATCGTTTGGCCTTCGCCAATCGGCAACGGCCCATCTTCATACGCAAATTCGCGCATGTCCTCGGGAACGAACTGCTCCCTGGGAACCGTGGAGAAGGCATTTAATATGGCCGGATCGTCGACCCCCCGGTTGCGGATTTGCCGGTCGACCATGCGTTCGCGAAGCTTTTTGAAATCTGTCATACCCAGATAATGCGTAGCCAAACCAAAAGGTTGCACGAAAAAGGCCCGGCGGATTGCACCGCCGGGCCTCTGTCTGTCCGGTCGAGCCGGGAGGCGGGGCTTAGAAGCCCATGCCGCCCATGCCGCCCATGCCGCCCATGCCACCCATATCGGGCATGCCGCCGCCGCCGCCGCCATTGGACTTGTCTTCCGGCTTGTCGACGATCGCAGCTTCGGTCGTGATCAGCAGCCCGGCCACCGAAGCGGCATCCTGCAGCGCGGTGCGCACGACCTTGGTCGGATCGATCACGCCGGCCTGGACCAGGTTCTCGTACGTATCGGTCGCGGCATTGAAGCCGAGCGTGTCGTCATTCGCATCCGTCAGCTTGCCCGAGACGACCGCGCCGTCATGGCCAGCGTTCGAGGCGATCTGGCGAACCGGCGATTGCAGTGCACGACGAACGATGTCGATGCCGCGTGTCTGATCGTCGTTCTCGCCTTCAAGGCCGTTGAGAGCCTTGGTGGCGTAGAGCAGCGCCGTACCGCCGCCCGGGACGATGCCTTCCTCGACAGCTGCGCGGGTTGCGTGCAGTGCGTCGTCGACGCGGTCCTTGCGTTCCTTGACTTCGACTTCGGAAGCACCGCCGACCTTGATCACGGCAACACCGCCAGCCAGCTTGGCCAGACGTTCCTGCAGCTTTTCCTTGTCGTAATCGCTCGACGTGTTGTCGATCTGCGTGCGGATTTCGTTCACGCGCGCCTTGATGTCGGCTTCATCGCCGGCACCATCGACGATGGTGGTGTTGTCCTTGTCGATCGTGACGCGCTTGGCTTCGCCGAGCATTCCCAGCGTGACGTTTTCCAGCTTGATGCCGAGGTCTTCGGAAATCATCTCGCCCTTGGTCAGGATCGCGATGTCCTGCAGCATCGCCTTGCGACGATCGCCAAAACCCGGTGCCTTGACCGCAGCGACCTTGAGGCCGCCGCGCAGCTTGTTGACCACGAGGGTGGCGAGCGCTTCGCCTTCGATGTCTTCCGCGATGATCAGCAGCGGGCGGCCCGACTGGACAGCCGCTTCGAGCACGGGCAACATCGCCTGCAGGTTCGACAGCTTCTTTTCGTGGATCAGGATGTACGGGTTTTCGAGTTCGACCGTCATCTTGTCCGGATTGGTGATGAAATACGGGCTAAGATAGCCGCGGTCGAACTGCATGCCTTCGACGGTTTCGAGCTCGAATTCGAGACCCTTGCTCTCGTCGACGGTGATCACGCCTTCCTTGCCGACCTTCTCCATGGCTTCGGCGATCTTCTCGCCGATTTCCTTGTCGCCATTGGAGGAGATGATTCCAACCTGGGCGATTTCGGAGGAGCCGGAGACGTCCTTCGAACGGTTCTTGAGGTCTTCGACGACCTTGGTTACGGCGATATCGATGCCGCGCTTGAGGTCCATCGGGTTCATGCCCGCTGCGACCGACTTCATGCCTTCGGTCACGATCGACTGGGCGAGGACGGTTGCGGTAGTGGTGCCGTCACCGGCAAGATCGTTGGTCTTGCTAGCGACTTCCTTGATCATCTGCGCGCCCATGTTCTCGAACTTGTCTTTCAGTTCGATTTCCTTGGCGACGGTAACGCCGTCCTTGGTGATGCGGGGTGCACCGAAGCTCTTGTCGATCACGACGTTGCGGCCTTTGGGGCCGAGCGTGACCTTGACGGCATTGGCGAGGGTATCGACGCCGCGCAGAATGCCTTCGCGCGCGTCACGGCCGAACTTTACGTCCTTGGCAGCCATTGGTGTTTCTCCTGAAATTCGGGTTTAGTTGAAGAAGTGCATACGGGGTCGGGCTCAGCCCATGATCCCCATGATGTCGCTTTCCTTCATGATCAGCAGGTCTTCCCCGTCGAGCTTGACCTCGGTGCCCGACCACTTGCCGAACAGCACGCGGTCGCCGGCCTTGACGTCGAGCGGGGTGATGGTGCCATCTTCGGCGCGGGCGCCCGAACCGACGGAGACGATTTCGCCTTCGCTCGGCTTTTCCTTGGCGCTGTCGGGAATGATGATACCGCCGGCGGTCTTCTCATCGGCTTCGATGCGACGGACCAGTACGCGGTCGTGCAGCGGACGAAATGCCATATCTGTGACCTCTCAAGTTTGAGTGAATAGCTCTGTTGGCACTCTCGTAGTGCGAGTGCCAACGACGCGGATGTGGGGACGGCCCGGATATGAGTCAAGCAAGGTTCAGCGAAAAAAGTTTCATCGTTTCGCCAAGCCGTGGCGTCGGGTGGCCAAGGCGTGCTTCCTTCCCTATCGCGCCGCTCGATCTGCCGCTTTTGCTAGGAAACCTGCCCCATGACGACCGACTATGAAGTCGCTGCGCTGACCATCCCCGAACAGATCTGGTTGTGGCTGCGACTCAACATGATCGACGTCGCGGGCGCCTTTGCAGTGCTGATCATCGGTCTGCTGGTCGCCGGTATCCTGTCGCGCTGGGTCGAACGTGCGCTGACCCGATCGCCGCGCTTCGATCCGACCGTGGCAAACTTCCTTTCGAACGTGGTCAAATATGTCCTGTGGGTGCTCGTACTGGTCACCGTTCTCGCCCAGTTCGGGGTGGAGACGACCAGCATTCTGGCCGCGCTGGGCGGGATGGCGCTGGCGATCGGCCTGGCGTTGCAGGGAACGCTCAGCAATGTCGCCTCGGGCGTGATGATCCTGGTGCAGAAACCGTTAAAGGTCGGTGAGGCGATCAACGTTGGATCGATCACCGCGACGGTCCAGAATATCGGTTTGTTCACGACCGAGCTGAAGCAGTTCGACGGCCTGTTCGTGATGATTCCCAATTCCGAATTGTGGAACAAGCCCATCGTGAATTTCCACCGCCATCCGACGCGGCGTTTCGAACTGGTCGTGGGCATCGCCTATGGCGACAGCATGGAACAGGCGCGCAAGGAATTGCTGGCGCTGGCCCAGGCCGACGAACGGGTCCTGGCCGATCCGGCACCGGCGGCCTTCGTCAATTCGCTCGACGACAGTTCGGTGGGCATCGGGTTGCGCGTCTGGTGCGTGACCGGCGATTATCTGGGTCTGTCCTGGGATCTGACCGAAGCGGTCAAGGCGCGCTTCGACGATGTGGGCATTTCGATTCCCTTCCCGCAGCGCGAGATCACGAGAAAGCTGGCGTAGCGGAGCGTACCCCCGGCCGGGTCGTCAGTCCCAGCGCCTCGCGCCGGTGCCAGCGCCAGCCCAGCAGCGCCGCCGCCACGGTCAGCCCCGTCGCCAGCCCGATCCACACGCCTACACCTGCGAGCGGGGTGGCAAAACCGAGAACCAACGCGGTGCCGATGCCCGGCACCCAATAGGCGAAGGCGGCGATCCACATCGGAATGCGC
This sequence comes from Erythrobacteraceae bacterium Alg239-R51, assembly GCA_947331495.1. Taxonomy (GTDB): domain Bacteria; phylum Pseudomonadota; class Alphaproteobacteria; order Sphingomonadales; family Sphingomonadaceae; genus Qipengyuania. The sequence goes on from CAMZOI010000001.1 coordinate 362,209, forward strand.
GTATCCTGCAGCCCGCGCAGCGCCCCGGCCGCGACCGCCTGCATCCCGTCGAACAGCTGGAAGGCGGCGGCAATCACGATATATTTCAGCGCGAAGCTGACCAGTACGGCGTTCTGGGGATCCCACGGATCGACATAGATCGCGATCAGGGGCTTCGGGATTGTCAGCATTGCGAGAGCCGTCAACGCCATGAAGCCGGTGCCAATTGCAATGGCGGCCCAGCCGGCGCGCCTGATGCCTTCGGAGTCGCGCGCGCCATAGAAATAGCCGACCCGGATGGTTGCTGCCTGCCCCACACCGAACGGTACCTGAAACGCAAGCGCCGCGATCTGCAAGGCGATTGTATGAGCGGCGAGCTGACCAGCACCGATATTGCCCATCAGGAAAGCCGCTGCGCCGAATATCCCCGCTTCGGCGGTAATCGTCAGCGCGATCGGCGTCCCGATGCGGGTAATTTGCCACAACCGCTCCCAGTCCGGCGACCACCAGCGCCCGAAGACGCGGTATCGGTGCAGGCGCTTGTCCAGCCGGATCGCGACAATGTAGGCCAAAAGCGTGGTTAGCGTCGTGATGATCGTCGCCATTGCCGCACCTTTCAGGCCCAGCTCCGGCGCGCCGAGATTGCCGAATATGAAGGCATAGTTGGCCAGCGCATTCACGAAGATGCCGCCTGCGGTGATCGCGGTCGCGAAGATCGGTCGGTCGAGCGTGGAAACGAAGCTGCGCAGCACATTGTTGAACAGCATCGGTACGAGGCTGAGGACCAGCAGCGTGTTGTACTCGATCGCGAGAGCAACGATGCGCGGTTCCTGACCGGTCACGCGCATCAGCGGGCCGAGCAGAAGGCACAGGCCCATGCCGACGATCCCCGATGCTACGGACAGCCACAAGGCCATGCGCACCGAACGACGCACCGCGCGCAAAGCGGGCGCGCGCTCGCCCAGTTCCGCAGCGGCGACTGCCGCGACTGCACCGGTAAGGCCCGACAGCGCCCAGAGCACCAGTCCGAACATCGCCACCGTCAGGGCCGAGGCGGCCAGCTCTTCCTCGCCCAGGCGGGCGATGAAGATCACATCCACGGCATAGGTAAGCGTCTGCAGAAGGTTCGCTGCCGCCAGCGGCCAGCTCAGCCTGAACGTCGCGCCGAACTCGGCGCGCCAGCCATCGCCGCGCTTTCGCGGGGGGTTCTGGATCAGGTCATGGGCCATGCAGCCGGCCCGGTTAGGCGGGCGGCCAGTGCCAGGCAAACGAAAAGGGGGTCGCGCGGAACCGTATGGCTGTCCGCAGGGACATCACCTTCGCACGCCTGGTGCCGGAAATTCTGCGGACCAACGCCGGATAACATAAGTTAACATTCTGAAAGGACAGGAACTTTATCGAGTTCGTCGCGCTCCGTAAGCATCACTTCAATCAGGAGACAGGCATGGCAGATCCATCGAAAGGACCACGAGGCTCGTCCGCCGCATCATCGGCGACCGAGGAATTGAAACATGACGCGCACGATCTGAAGGACACGGCCGCGCACCAGGCGGAGGCCAAGGCCAAGCAGGGCAAGGCGCGCGTCAGCCGTACGGCAAGCTCAGCCTCGTCGGCCATGAAGACCGCGGCAGACGAATTGCGCGACGATGACGATGCCCCGGACTGGCTGGCATCGGCTTTCGCCAGCGTCGCCCGCGAGGTGGAGGACCTCGCATCGCATCTGAAAGACAGGTCCCCGCGCGAACTGGCCGGAGAAACCCGTCGTTTCGCACGGGACAATCCCGGCGCATTCCTGACCGCCTCGGCAGCCGCAGGGTTCGCTGCCGCGCGCTTCCTGCGTGCCGGGGCGGAGTATCACGACGATTACGACGTCGGCGACGATCGCAACGAGACGACCGGACGCACGACCGCGAATGCCGGCGCTATCGGGCGGGGCCAGCGCGCAGAAACGGTAGCACAGGCAAAGAGCCGATCCGCCATCAAGCCGACGGGAGATGTGCGATGAGCGTCAACACCCCTCCCACTACGACCACCGCCCGGAACCGGTCGGCGGACGACAATCCGGTCGATCTGATCGGCCGGCTGACCCGCCAGAGCGCGCATCTCGCGCAGCAGCAGGTCAACCTTGTACAGGCGGAAATGCGCGAATCCGTCAGCGATATCCAGGAATCCGTAGCCGGATTGCTCGGTGCGGCCGTGTTCGGTATCGCCGGACTGGGCGTGACGCTGATGGGTATCGCCTATCTGATCGGCGATGCCATGGGCGATCGGGACTTGGCGACTCTGCTGGTCGGTATCGCCACGCTGATCCTGGCGGCCATACTCTACGCCTCGGCCCGCAAGAAGATGTCGGCCACCAATCTCAAGCCCGAGCGCACGATCGATACCGTCGAACGCGACGTCGATGCCGCGAAGGGCGATCTCACTCATACCGGAGCCCCACGATGACACAGACTGACACGCGCGATCCCGACGCGATCGAACGCGATATCCGCCGCACACAGGAAAACATGAGCGAAACGGTCGACCGCCTCGGCGACCAGATGACGCCCAGAAGACTCATGGAATCGCTTCTCGACAAGGCCGACGAGAACGGGGTTGATGCCCGCTATCTCCTGGACGGCGCGCGTCGTAATCCGCTCGCACTCGGTCTCATCGCGGCCGGAGCGATCTGGATGGTCAGCGAACATGACGCCAAGCCCGGTGCCTTCACCTCGGATTCGGACGGATACGACGATTACGACGACCGCTACGACTACGATCCGGACCATCGCGGATACGTGTCCCACATGGCGCGGTTCGAACGCAATCCCGACGAGGACGATGTTACCTATGCGCGTCGGCGCGACGAGCATCGCGGCGCCTACCTGATGATCGAACGCGAGCATGACGAGGATCATTCGGCCTTCCGGCAGCGGCTCGACGATGCGACAGGCAAGATACGCCAGAAGCGCGACGATTTTGCGGAAAATGCCCGGCAGACGCGCCACGACATGGCGCGCCAGGGCCGCAAGGCAGCGCGCCGCGGCCGCGACGCCTATTACGACAACCCGCTGATCGGCGGTCTGGCCGCGGCAATCGTGGGCGCATTCGCGGGCTCGGCCATTCCTTCCTCGCAGACCGAACGCGAAAAGCTGGGACCGCAAGGTGCCAAGGCCATCGACAAGGCCGAGGAACAGGCACACGCGGCTGGCGAGAAAGCGCGCAAGAAGAAGGACCAGGCCGTTGCCAAGGCCGACCGGAAGATGAAACAGGAAGGGCCCGCCTGACGCGCTTCCCGCTGAACGACACTACAGCACGCAAGACAACAAAAGGGCGGCACCTCGCGGTGCCGCCCTTTCCTGTCTCGTAAACGAGAGCGAAGCTTACTTGAGCTCGACGGTACCGCCGGCTGCTTCGATCTTGCCCTTGATCTCTTCGGCTTCCGCCTTGTTGACGCCTTCCTTGATCGGCTTGGGCGCGCCTTCGACAAGACCCTTGGCTTCGGAAAGGCCCAGGCCGGTGATGGCGCGGACTTCCTTGATGACCTGGATCTTCTTGCCGCCGTCGCCGGTGAGGATGACGTCGAATTCGTCCTTCTCTTCGGCTGCGGCACCGGCGTCGCCACCACCGGCAGCAGGTGCTGCGGCTACGGCTGCGGCTGCGGAAACGCCCCATTCGTCTTCAAGTGCCTTGGCAAGCTCGGCGGCTTCCATGACGGTCAGTTTGCTCAGTTCTTCAACAAGCTTGGCGATATCGGCCATGATGTTTCACTCCAAAATATAAGGCGGGGCACTGGTTGGATTGGGCCCCATGAATACGTGCTATTCGCGATGAACCAGCTCTATGCGGCTTCCTTGGCACCGTAGGCACCAAAGACGCGCGCGAGCTTGGCAGCGGGTTCGTTGACGACCCGGGCGATCTTTGTCGCCGGGGCATTGACGAGGCCCACGATTGTCCCGCGAAGTTCGTCGAGGCTGGGCATCGAGGCCAGTGACCTCACGCCTGCTTCATCGAGCTTCTGCGCGCCCATCGAACCGCCGACGATTTCAAGCTTGTCGGTGGTCTTGGCGAACTCGACCACGGCCTTGGCCGCGGCGACCGGATCCTCGGAATAACCGAGGGCGGTCGGACCGGTCAGGTATTCATCGATACCTTCATAGTCCGTGTCCTTGAGGGCGAGCTTGGCGAGACGGTTCTTCGCAACCTTGTAGGACGCACCGGCTTCACGCATCTTCGTACGCAACGCGGTCGACTGGTCGACCGTGAGGCCAAGGTTGCGAGTGACAACTACGACACCGCTTTCCTTGAAGACATCGCTGAGCTGGGCGACCGCATCGGCTTTTTGCGAACGATCCATGCCATACTCCTTCACTAATGATCGCCCGTGCGAACGGACGACCGGCTGCATTTGTCCGCTCCGGAAAACCGGGGCGGGCGAGTCCGTTGAGGGGGAAGGAGTGCGCCTGATGACGCGAAACGACGGGGCCAGGCACCGCCGGAAATCTCGTATCCCCGTCTAGGCTGGAAATTAAGAAGGCCAGATTGCCTTCACCAACTGTCTCGGACGGATGAACGGCAGAACGATAAAGGCCCGCCGTTCGGTGGCGGGCCTCTAAAGAGTCTGCACTGCGAGTCAAGTTAAAGCTCGCATAGCGCGCGTTTAGTATTCGGTCGCGTCGCTGTCGCCAGACTCGACTTCCATGACCGTATCGTCAATGACAACGGGCTCGACCGGCTCGTCTCCGGGGACGACATCGTTCTGCAACGGGCCGTCTTCGCCCGGCTGGTAATCGGCATCGCCGGGTTCACCCGTTCCGGCGCTTACCGCGTCGGGTGCAAGGTCGGCGGTATCGCTACCGTCGATCGGTTCGCTGCAGGCGCCGAGTGAAAAGATGAAAGGGATGGCGGCCAAAAGGGCGGTCTTTTTCACAGTAGTTCTCCTGGGATACACTGCCTTAAAACGGCCACAATTGCCAAGGGTTCCCGACCCATGGCAGAATGTGACCTCGAGACTCGCGGCAACCGCTTCGCCCCGGTTGACCGCCCCGGCCGAGCTCTCTATATGCTTCCCGACCGCACGCTTCGAGCGAGTCCGATTCATGCGCGGGAATCGGACACAGGATGGAAGCGGCGTTTTCATAATCGCGACGCTAGAGAAGCTGCAGCAGGCAACCGGAACCGGTTTGCGGATCGCTGCGGCCTTTTCGCGTCCCGGCTAACTCTGACGCGACCGAGACATGAATTTCCGGGCCCCGTTCGGGGTGCCGGCATTTACGAGAAGAGGCACGCACCCCTTATGGCTACCAAGGCCCCGAAACCGAAAACGGCACCGACGACCAAGAAGGGAGCCGCCAAGGCTTCCGGTACCTCCAAGCGCCGTATCCGCAAGATCTTCGGCGATATCCACGAAGTGGTGGACATGCCGAACCTGATCGAGGTTCAGCGCGAAAGTTACGAGCAGTTTCTGCGCTCCGATCCTTCGATCGACTATGTTTCGGGTCTCGAAAAGACGCTGCGCAGCGTGTTCCCGATCCGCGACTTCGCCGGGACCGCCGAGCTGGATTTCGTCCATTACGAGCTCGAGGCGCCGAAATACGACATCGTCGAATGCCGTCAGCGCGGTATCACCTACGCTGCGCCGATGAAGGTCACGCTGCGCCTGATCGTGTTCGAGGTCGACCAGGAAACCGAAACCCGCTCGGTCCTCGATATCAAGGAACAGGACGTCTACATGGGCGACATGCCGCTGATGACGGGCAATGGCACCTTCGTCATCAACGGTACCGAGCGCGTGATCGTCAGCCAGATGCACCGTTCGCCCGGCGTATTGTTCGATCACGATCGCGGCAAGACCCACAGTTCGGGCAAGTTGCTGTTCGCCGCGCGGATCATCCCCTATCGCGGTTCGTGGCTCGATTTCGAATTCGATGCCAAGGACGTCGTGAACGTCCGTATCGATCGCAAGCGCAAGATGCCGGTCACTTCGCTGCTCTTCGCGCTCGGCCTCGATAGCGAGGGCATTCTCGACCATTTCTACGACACGGTCACCTGGAAGCGGGCGACCGGCAAGAAGGGCGCAGCCGACGCGTCGGGCTGGAACATCTCCTTCGTGCCAGACCAGTGGCGCGGACAGAAGCCCGCCTTCGCGTTGATCGATGCGAAAACGGGCGAGGAAGTTTTCCCCGCCGGCCAGAAGATCAGCCCGCGTGCCGCCAACAAGGCTGCCAAGGACGGTCTGGAAACACTGCTGCTGCCGACCGAGGAGATCTTCGGCCGTTACGCCGCGCATGACATGATCGATGAAAAGACCGGCCGCATCTATATCGAGGCGGGCGACGAGGTTTCGGCTGAAAATCTCGAAGTGCTCGACAATGCGGGCGTCGATGCGATCGAACTGCTCGATATCGACCACGTCAATACGGGCGCCTGGATGCGCAACACGCTCAAGGTCGACAAGGCCGAGAACCGTGAAGAGGGTCTCGAGGCGATCTACAAGGTGATGCGCCCCGGCGAACCGCCGACCAAGGAAACCGCAGAAGCGCTGTTCGAAGGCCTGTTCTTCGATAGCGAACGCTATGACCTGTCCGCTGTGGGCCGCGTGAAGCTGAACATGCGCCTGGAGCTCGACGCGGAAGACACCGTCACTACGCTGCGCAAGGAAGACATCCTTGCCGTGGTCAAGGAACTGGTCGACCTGAAGGACGGCAAGGGCGATGTCGACGATATCGACAATCTCGGCAACCGCCGCGTCCGCTCGGTCGGCGAACTGCTCGAAAACCAGTATCGCGTCGGTCTGCTGCGCATGGAACGTGCAGTGAAGGAGCGCATGAGCTCGGTCGATGTCAGCACCGTCATGCCGAACGATCTCATCAACGCCAAGCCCGCCGTGGCTGCGGTGCGCGAGTTTTTCGGCTCCTCGCAGCTCTCGCAGTTCATGGACCAGACCAACCCGCTGTCCGAAGTCACCCATAAACGCCGCGTGTCGGCGCTTGGGCCGGGCGGTCTTACCCGTGAGCGTGCAGGCTTCGAAGTGCGCGACGTTCACCCGACGCATTACGGCCGGATCTGCCCGATCGAAACGCCCGAAGGCCCGAATATCGGCCTGATCAACTCGCTGTCGACCTTCGCCCGCGTCAACAAGTACGGCTTCATCGAAACGCCCTACCGCAAGGTGGAAGACAACAAGGTGACCGACGAGGTCATCTACCTGTCGGCCATGGAAGAGCAGAAGCATACCGTTGCGCAGGCATCCGCCGATCTCAACGAAGATGGTTCGTTCGTCGAGGAACTGGTTTCGGCCCGTCACGACGGAGACAACCTCATGGCGCAGAACGAGACGATCACGCTGATGGACGTCTCGCCCAAGCAGCTCGTCTCGGTCGCGGCATCGCTTATTCCGTTCCTGGAAAACGACGACGCCAACCGCGCGCTGATGGGATCGAACATGCAGCGCCAGGCAGTGCCACTGGTGAAGGCCGAAGCGCCCTTCGTCGGCACGGGCATGGAAGAAACCGTGGCGCGTGACAGCGGCGCGGCCATCGCGGCAACCCGCGGCGGGATCGTCGACCAGGTCGATGCCACGCGTATCGTCATCCGCGCAATCGGCGATGTCGAGCCGGGGCAGTCGGGGGTCGATATCTACACGCTGCAGAAGTTCCAGCGTTCCAACCAGAATACCTGCATCAACCAGCGTCCGCTGGTAAAGGTGGGTGAGACGGTCGAGCCGGGCGACGTCATCGCCGATGGTCCTTCGACCGATCTCGGCGAACTGGCCCTGGGCCGCAACAGCCTCGTCGCGTTCATGCCGTGGAATGGTTACAACTACGAGGATTCGATCCTCATTTCCGAACGTATCGTAAAGGACGACGTCTTCACCTCGATCCATATCGAGGAATTCGAGGTGATGGCCCGCGACACCAAGCTCGGGCCGGAAGACATCACCCGCGACATTCCCAATGTCGGCGAGGAAGCCTTGCGCAACCTCGACGAGGCGGGGATCGTCTATATCGGTGCTGAAGTGCACCCGGGCGATATTCTCGCGGGCAAGATCACGCCTAAGGGCGAAAGCCCGATGACGCCGGAAGAAAAGCTGCTTCGTGCGATCTTCGGCGAAAAGGCCAGCGATGTGCGCGACACTTCGCTCCGCCTGCCCCCCGGCGTGGCCGGGACCGTCGTCGAAGTGCGCGTCTTCAACCGTCACGGCATCGAGATCGATGACCGTACGCGGGCCATCCAGAACGAGGAAATCGAACGCCTCCGCAAGGACGCCAATGACGAGCGCGCGATCCTTAACCGGGCGACCTACAACCGCCTTCACGACATGCTTCTCGGCCAGACCGCGAGCGCTGCGCCCAAGGGTGTGAAGAAGGGTAGCGAGATCACCGCGGAGATGCTCGAGGGCATCGACCGGCACGAATGGTTCAAGTTCGCGGTGGCCGACGACGATCGTCAGGTGCAGATCGAAGCGGTCAAGTCGCAATATGACGAGGCCGTCAAGGGCATCGAAGAGAAGTTCGAGGACCGTAAGGAGAAGCTGGAGCGCGGTGACGAACTCGCCCCCGGCGTGCTCAAGATGGTCAAGGTGTTCGTCGCGGTGAAGCGCAAGCTGCAGCCGGGCGACAAGATGGCCGGTCGCCACGGGAACAAGGGTGTCATCAGCCGGATATTGCCGGCCGAGGACATGCCGTTCCTCGAAGATGGCACGCCGGTCGATATCGTCCTCAACCCGCTGGGCGTGCCTTCGCGCATGAATGTCGGGCAGATCTTCGAAACGCATCTCGGCATGGCGGCGCGCAATCTGGGCCACCAGATCGGTGCGCAGCTCGAGGAATGGAAAGCTGCCAATCCCAACGCCGCCGACGACTATGCCAAGGTGAAGCCGCCGGAGGCCGTCGTTGAGAGGCTCAAGGATATCTATGGCGAGCAATATCACGAGGATATCTCCTCGCGTTCGACCGAGGAAGTCGTCGAGCTCGCGACCAATCTGCGCACGGGTGTCCCGATGGGCACGCCGGTCTTCGACGGGGCGCGCGAAGGCGACGTCACGACCGAACTCGAACGGGCCGGGCTGGACAGTTCGGGTCAGTCGGTACTGTTCGACGGGCGCACGGGCGAGGCGTTCGACCGCAAGGTGACGGTGGGCATCATCTACATGCTCAAGCTGCACCACCTGGTCGACGACAAGATCCACGCGCGTTCGATCGGGCCCTACAGCCTCGTCACCCAGCAGCCGCTGGGCGGCAAGGCGCAGTTCGGTGGCCAGCGCTTCGGGGAAATGGAGGTCTGGGCACTTCAGGCCTATGGCGCGGCTTACACGCTGCAGGAAATCCTCACCGTGAAATCGGACGACGTGATCGGCCGGACCAAGGTCTACGAAGCCATCGTCAAGGGCGACGACACGTTCGAGGCAGGCATTCCGGAGAGCTTCAACGTGCTCGTCAAGGAAATGCGCAGCCTGGGTCTCAACGTCGAACTCAAGTCGCACGGCGAAGAGGGCGACGAAGACGGCCTCGCGATCGCGGCGGAATAACAGGATGGGCCCGGTCGTAAGACGGGCCCATTCCAACCGCCCCACGAAAATTCACCCGTTAGGGAAAAAGTCATGAACGAACTGACCAAATTCACCAACCAGCTTGCGAAGCCCGAAACCTTCGACGAGATCCAGATCGGCATCGCCAGCCCTGAGCGCATCCGCTCGTGGTCGTTCGGCGAAATCAAGAAGCCGGAAACGATCAACTACCGCACGTTCAAGCCCGAGCGTGACGGGTTGTTCTGCGCGCGTATCTTCGGTCCGGTAAAGGATTACGAATGCCTGTGCGGCAAGTACAAGCGCATGAAGTACAAGGGCGTCGTCTGCGAGAAGTGCGGCGTCGAGGTCACTGTCACCAAGGTGCGCCGCGAGCGGATGGGCCATATCGAACTGGCCGCGCCGGTTGCGCATATCTGGTTCCTGAAGTCGCTGCCGAGCCGCATCGGCTTGCTGCTCGACATGCAGTTGAAGCAGCTTGAGCGCGTGCTGTATTTCGAAAGCTATATCGTTACCGAGCCTGGCCTTACTCCGATGGAGAAGTTCCAGCTGCTGACCGAGGACGAACTCCTCGAAGCGCAGGACGAGTATGGCGAAGACGCGTTCAGTGCCGGGATCGGCGCCGAAGCGGTCAAGATCATGCTGATGGACCTCGATCTCGAACAGGAGAAAGAGGACCTGCTGGAAGAGCTCGCGACCACCAAGTCGAAGCTCAAGCCCGCCAAGATCATCAAGCGTCTGAAAGTGGTCGAAAGCTTCATCGAGAGCGGCAACCGCCCCGAATGGATGATCCTCGAAGTCGTGCCGGTCATTCCGCCCGAACTGCGCCCGCTGGTGCCGCTCGACGGCGGTCGTTTCGCGACCTCGGACCTCAACGATCTCTATCGTCGCGTGATCAACCGCAACAACCGGTTGAAGCGCCTGATGGAACTGCGCGCGCCCGATATCATCGTGCGCAACGAAAAGCGGATGCTGCAGGAATCGGTCGACGCGCTGTTCGATAACGGCCGCCGCGGCCGCGTCATCACAGGTGCCAACAAGCGTCCGCTCAAATCGCTCAGCGACATGCTCAAGGGCAAGCAGGGCCGCTTCCGCCAGAACCTGCTCGGCAAGCGCGTCGATTATTCGGGGCGTTCGGTCATCGTGACGGGTCCGGAACTGAAACTGCACCAATGCGGTCTGCCCAAGAAGATGGCGCTCGAACTGTTCAAGCCGTTCATCTACGCCCGTCTCGATGCCAAGGGTCTTTCGATGACCTTGAAGCAGGCGAAGAAGTGGGTCGAAAAAGAGCGCAAAGAAGTCTGGGACATCCTCGACGAGGTGATCCGCGAACACCCCGTGCTGCTCAACCGTGCGCCGACGCTTCACCGTCTCGGCATCCAGGCCTTCGAGCCGGTCCTGATCGAAGGTAAGGCGATCCAGCTGCACCCGCTGGTCTGCGCCGCGTTCAACGCCGACTTCGACGGCGACCAGATGGCCGTGCACGTTCCGCTGAGCCTCGAGGCGCAGCTGGAAGCGCGGGTGCTCATGATGAGCACCAACAACATCCTCTCGCCCGCCAACGGCAAACCGATAATCGTGCCGTCGCAGGACATGGTCCTGGGTCTCTATTACCTGTCGATGGAACGGCAGGAAAAGACACCCGAATTCGCCAAGGACGACGAGGGCCGCGAGCACGAGAAGCTGCCGATGTTCTCGGACATGGCCGAAGTGCACCAGGCGCTGGAAACAAAGCAGGTGTCGCTGCACTCCAAGATCATCGCCCGCGTTCCGCAGGCCGATGAAGGCGGCAATATCGCGATGAAGCGGTTCGTCACCACAGCGGGCCGGATGCTGATCGGCGAATGTCTGCCGAAGAACTTCAAGGTTCCGTTCGACATCGTCAACCGCCTGCTGACCAAGAAGGACATCGCCGACGTCATCGACGAGGTCTATCGGCACACCGGCCAGAAGGACACGGTGCTGTTCGCCGATGCGATCATGACGCTCGGCTTCCGCCACGCGTTCAAGGCCGGCATCTCGTTCGGCAAGGACGACATGATCATCCCCGAAGAAAAGGAAGGGATGGTCGAGGAAACCAAGAACCTCGTCGCCGATTACGAGCAGCAGTATCAGGACGGCCTGATCACCCAGCAGGAAAAGTACAACAAGGTGATCGATGCCTGGAGCCGTTGCGGCGACCAGGTGGCGGACGCGATGATGGAAAAGATCAAGGCCCGCCCGATCGGCAAGGACGGCGTCCAGGCCGAGATCAACTCGATCTTCATGATGGCCCATTCCGGTGCGCGTGGCAGCCCCGCGCAGATGAAGCAGCTTGCCGGCATGCGTGGCCTGATGGCCAAGCCGTCGGGCGAGATCATCGAGAACCCGATCATTTCGAACTTCAAGGAAGGTCTGAACGTCCTTGAATACTTCAACTCGACCCACGGTGCCCGCAAGGGGCTGGCGGACACGGCGTTGAAGACCGCGAACTCGGGCTATTTGACCCGTCGCCTCGTCGACGTGTCGCAGGACTGCGTCATCGTGGAAGAGAACTGCAAGACCGACAATGCGCTCGAAATGCGTGCGATCGTGCAGGGTGGTTCGATCATCGCCTCGCTGGGCGAGCGAATTCTGGGCCGGACCGTTGCCGAAGACATCGTCAACGCCGCGACCGATGAGGTCATTGTCAAGGCCGGAACGCTGATCGACGAGCCGATGGTCAAGGAGATCGAGGACGCCGAAGTCCAGGTCGCCAAGATCCGTTCGCCGCTGGTCTGCGAAGCCGAACAGGGCGTTTGCGCGACCTGCTACGGACGTGACCTGGCGCGCGGTACCTCGGTCAACATCGGCGAGGCTGTCGGCGTCATCGCGGCGCAGTCGATTGGCGAGCCGGGCACCCAGCTGACGATGCGGACGTTCCACATCGGCGGTGCGGCGCAGCTCAACGAAACTTCGCACCTCGAAGCGGTGTCGGATGGCAAGGTCGTCTATCGCGACATGCCGACCATTACCGACAAGAAGGGTCGCATCCTCAGCCTCGCCCGAAATGGCGAGCTGGCGGTGATCGACAGCGAGGGTCGCGAGCGCGAGATCCACAAGGTGCCCTATGGTACCGTGCTGATGCACAAGGACGGCGGCAAGGTGAAGGAAGGCGATCGCCTGGCGGAATGGGATCCGTTCAGTCTGCCGATCATCACCGAGCAATCGGGCGTGGTCCGCTACCAGGACCTCGTCGATGGTACGACCATGGAAGAGCGCGTCGACGATGCCACTGGTATCGCACAGCGCGTGGTTACCGAAACCAAGACCACCGGCCGCAAGAAGGACGAAGATCTTCGTCCGCGGCTGACGCTCCTTGGCGACGAAAGCGGCGACAACGGCGAGGAAACCGAAGCCGCGCGTTACATGCTGGCGCCGGGCACCGTACTCTCGATCGAAGACGGCCAGCAGGTCGAGGCAGGTGACATCCTGGCCCGTGCCAGCCGTGAAGCGGCCAAGACACGCGACATTACCGGCGGTCTGCCGCGGGTCGCGGAATTGTTCGAGGCACGTCTGCCGAAAGACAATTCGGTCATCGCCAAGATTTCGGGCAAGATCGAATTCGTTCGCGAATACAAGGCCAAGCGCAAGATCGCGATCGTCCCGGAAGAGGGCGATCCGGTCGAGTACCTGATCCCCAAGACCAAGGTGATCGACGTCCAGGAAGGCGACTTCGTGAAGAAGGGCGACACGCTCATCTCGGGATCGCCCAACCCCCACGACATCCTGGAAGTTCTCGGGGTCGAGGCGCTCGCCGAATATCTCGTGAACGAGATCCAGGAAGTCTATCGACTGCAGGGCGTGAAGATCAACGACAAGCACATCGAGGTGATCGTTCGCCAGATGCTGCAGAAGGTCGAGATCACCGATGGCGGCGACACCGTGCTGCTGCCTGGCGAACAGGTCGATCTGGACGAAATGAACGAAGCCAATGCCAAGCTGGGCAGGAACAAGGAACCCGCCAAGGGTACCCCGATCCTGCTGGGCATCACCAAGGCCTCGCTCCAGACGCGCTCGTTCATCTCGGCCGCCTCGTTCCAAGAAACCACGCGCGTGCTCACGCAGGCCGCGGTTGAGGGCAAGAAGGACACGCTGGTCGGGTTGAAGGAAAACGTGATCGTGGGTCGTCTCATTCCTGCCGGTACTGGCGCAGGCATGAACCGCATGCGCATTACGGCTTCCGGCCGCGATGCTGCCCTGCGCGCGCAATGGAAGAAGGCGCAGGAAGCGATCGTCGCTGCCCAGACCGCAGAGGAAGAACGCAAGGCTGAACTCGCCCAGGGCGAGGAAGCGGCGATCGGCGACGATCCGTTGGCGACCATGGAAGGTGAAACGCATGGCAGCGATGCGGATGCCGGCGAGTACCTCAACGAGGAGGCCAAGGACGGCGAATAACCCGACCTTAGCTGACCGAAAACACAGCCCCGCCGGACCGATCCGGCGGGGTTTTTCGTGTCTTCATCATATGTCGCCAAACGTTTTTCTGACGCAGGGCTAGGAAATCGATGCGTTTTGTCCGATAAGGGGGGCGCTTTGTCGATGACAAGCGAGGGGCAATGATCGAAACCGGTTCGGAAAGCGACGACCTGCGCCGCCAGATATTGGTGCGGCGCCTGGAATTGCTGGTGGCAGGAGCGCCGCTTGCCGTGCTTTCGGGCGTCGCCTCCATCGCGGCGTTGGTCTACACCTATCTCGAACTGCGTTGGCAGGAGGAAGTGCTCACTTGGGCCGGAGTGGGAACCGCGCTATTCGCGGCGCGGCTCGCTTATCTCCTGCGCATCGATATTCGCCGAGGCGATCCGGCAAAGCTGGCTCGGCAGGTCCGCACCGTATCGGGTCTTTCCATCGCCATGAGCGTCGTCTGGGCCGCTGGATTCCCCCTCTTCGCCTATCTCGGCACCGGACTGGAAATTGCAGTTCTCGCTGCTGTCGGCACTGCGATGCTGGTTGGCGTTTTGCTAATGCATCGCGCCATACCCAAGGCAGCGCACGCGCACGTCGCGCTGGTTGGTCCGTCGCTCATCCTGGCGGGCTGGATAGCCGTAGGTTCGGCATCCTTCGTCGTGACCGCGCTGGTGGGTGTCTATTGCGTTACCTTGTGGACTGCGATCGTTCGGATCGAGCGCCAGTTCCGCGACGGTGTGATTGCCGATTTCGAACGCGACGAGGCGGCAGCTACGGTCGGCATGCTACTTAACGATTACGAACAGCAGTCTTCGGACTGGCTTTGGACCGTGGACCCGAATGGCAATCTGCGCGAGGTCGCGCCGCGCTTTGCCGAAGCAGCCGGTCGCGATCCAGACCGGCTAGAGGGCGAGCCCCTGTTACGCCTCTTCCTGCCTGGCGAGGAACGGGACCGGCTGGCCCATCATCTGGCGGAGCGGACTGCCTTTCGCAATTTGCTCGTCAAGCTGAGAACCGGTGACGAAACAAGATACTGGCGGCTTTCAGCGCGGCCACGCGAAGATGGCCGGATGCGCGGAGTTGCCCGCGATGTCACTGCAGACAAGCTGATCGAGCAACGCGTCGCTTTCATGGCGCATTTCGACAATCTTACCGGGCTCGCCAACCGCTATCTGTTCAACGAGAGGATACGCGCGGCGCTCGGAGATGACGACGCGCGCGCCCGCAACGTCGCCCTGTTCTACCTCGACCTCGACAATTTCAAGAGTGTCAACGACACGCGCGGGCACATGGTCGGCGACCAGTTGCTGCGCGAGGTCGGGGCGCGGCTTGAACAGGAAGTGCGCGGACAGGATCTCGTCGCGCGTCTTGGAGGCGACGAATTCGCCGTCCTGATCGAGACCCGCGCCGGGGTTGGCATGCTGATCGAGCGGGCTCACCGTTTCCTCGCTGCCATCCGCGAGCCCTACGAGATCGATGGGCAGGCTTATCGCATATCCAGCAGCATCGGTATCGCGCGTTGCACCAGCGGAGATTGCGATGCGGACGAATTGATGCGTCGCGCTGACCTCGCGATGTTCGCGGCCAAGCGCAAGGGGCGTGATGCTGTTGCCCTCTTCGAACCCTCGCTCGATCGCGAGGCGCGCGAGCGGCGCGACGTCGAAATCGATCTGCGCGAAGCGCTTGCGCGCGGTGAACTGCATTTGCATTATCAGCCGATCATCGCGCTCGTCTCCGGGGCGACGACCGGGTACGAAGCCCTGCTGCGCTGGTACCATCCCACGCGCGGGATCATCGGACCGAACGACTTTCTGCCCGTTGCCGAGGAAACCGGCTTGATCGTCTCCATCGGCGAATGGGTGATACGTCAGGCTCTTGCCGAAACGGTTTCTTGGGAAGGCGACTTCCGCATCTCGATCAACCTTTCACCCACCCAGGTTGCGAGCCCGCATCTGGTCGGCACGGTGGCCCAGGCAATAAAGAGCAGTGGGTTCGACGCGACGCGGGTCGAGTTCGAAGTGACCGAGCATTTGCAGATGCTCGACGGGGGGACAAGCCGCAAAACCTTACTTAAATTGCGAGAACTCGGGATCAGGATTGCTCTCGACGATTTCGGCACGGGCTATTCCTCGCTCAGCTACCTCCACCGCTTTCCCTTCGACCGGATAAAAATCGACCGGAATTTTGTCGACGGGATCGACATTTCTCCAGATAGTCAGGCGATCGTTTCGAGTGTGACCCGGCTGGCCGACGCGCTCGGCATGCAGACGACGGCGGAAGGCGTGGAGAACCGCAGGCAGCTCGACATATTGCGCAAGCTGGGCTGTGACGAAGCGCAGGGGTTCCTGATCTGCAAACCGGTGCCGGGCGAAAGCTTCGCTACACGCGAAAAGGCCGAACACGCGCTGGCTGGGCAGGGCAACGAAGTGCAGACCTACCGCAAGTCCCGGACCGCCAATGCCGGACGCCGGGGCGAGAGGGTCGCCTGAGGCATTTGCCGCACTGCTACCCATCGTGCGAAACCACGGCGGTAATAAAAAGCGCCATTCCGTTTCCGGCCGATGCTTCCAAGTGGTTGTTGTTCTCGCATTAAGACTTTCATTCGGCTATCGGCGCGCCCATGAATACGGTCACACGCTTCGCGCCTTCGCCCACCGGGCGGCTTCACGTCGGCAACATTCGCACGGCACTGCATAACTGGATGCTGGCGAGGAAGCATGGCGGCCGTTTCCTGCTGCGCATCGACGATACCGATGCCGAGCGGTCGAAAGAGGAATATGTCGAAGCGATCCGGACCGATCTTGCCTGGCTTGGTCTGACGCCCGACCACGAAGAACGGCAGTCGCAGCGACTGGCGAGTTATGAAGCGGCGTTCAAAAAGCTGCGGGAAGCGGGCCGGATCTACCCGGCCTACGAAACTGCGCAGGAACTCGAAATCAAGCGGAAGATCCAGCTCGGGCGGGGCCTCCCGCCGATTTACGACCGGGCCGCCCTTTCGCTGACGACCGAGCAGCGCGAGGCGAAGGAAGCCGAGGGCGTGGCGCCACACTGGCGCTTCAAGCTGGATCACGACGAACCGATCGAATGGGACGACGGCGTCAGGGGCGCGCAGAAGTTCGATCCGGCGCAGCTGTCCGATCCGGTCATTCGCCGGGCCGATGGCAGCTGGCTATACATGTTACCCAGCGCCGTCGACGATCTGGAGATGGGTGTTACCGACGTCCTGCGCGGAGAAGACCATGTTTCCAATACTGCCGTGCAAATTCAGATGTTTACCGCGCTCCATGCTGCGGGCGTTGGCGCGCAGCAGAACGATGCGGTCGATGCTGCGCCGCGCTTCGCTCACGAGGCGTTGCTGGTCGGCAAGGAGGGAAAACTGTCGAAGCGTCTCGGCTCGCTCGGATGCGATGCCTTTCGCGATCGCGGGATCGAGCCCGAGGCGCTTGTGGCCATGCTCGCCCGGCTCGGGACCTCATTGCCGGTGGAACCGATCGCCGACCGGGAGGAACTCCTCGACAGCTTCGCACTCGACACGTTCGGCCGCGCACCGGCCAGGTTCGATGATGCGGAACTCGAACGCATCAACGCCGCGATCGTCCACCTGATGGAATATGACTCGGTTCGTGACCGGTTGCCCACCGGCATGGATGCGGCAGGCTGGCACGCTATCCGGCCCAACCTGACCCACGTCGGGGAAGCTGGCGAATGGTGGTACCTCGTTACCGGCCCGATCGATCCGCCCGAATTCGCGCCGGAAGACCGCGACTATCTTGCCAGAGCCGCGCAAGCGCTCGAATGGTCCGACGATCCCTGGCCGATGCTGACCGACAAGCTGAAGCGCGAAACCGAACGCAAGGGGAAGGCGCTTTTCCTTCCGCTACGCCAGGCGCTTACAGGCATGAATCATGGGCCGGACATGAAAGAACTGCTGTCGCTGATCGGCGAGAACGAGGCGCGGGCGCGATTGGAACAAGCAGCCAAGGGGTAAACCTCCTGTCCTCGGCGGAACGGCTACGCAGCGTTTCCTCATGCGGAGGGTTTCCAGCAATGGCCCCTGTTTTCAGGCCGGCATCAGCCGAACGGGCGTCGGCGAGATCGGTCATCTCGCGCCTGATGACGCGGATACCGTGCGTCTGAAGGCTGACAAGACTCTGCATTCGAAGGACTATGTTCTCTGTAGCAACTAGCGCCTCGTAGCCAAGTATCCGACATGTCGGTCGGAACAGCCGCGTGTTTTCCGGCGTTGCCCTCTCAACCCGAAAGGAAGACATGCCCGGCAATGCCCTGATTCCCAAATTCGAATGGCTGTCCGGATATTCTGCCGCGCGGGGCGCAAGGGATGTTGTCGCTGGAACGGTTCTGGCCATCCTGCTCGTCCCGCAGGCGATGGCGTATGCGCAGCTTGCCGGATTGCCGCCACAGATGGGCCTGTTCGCCGCGCTCGCTCCGCCTGTGCTTTATCTCATCTTCGGCACCAGCCCCTTCGTCTCGGTTGGCCCGGTAGCGCTGGTTTCGCTGGTCGTCGCCGAAGCGGCGGGACAGTCAGGAATTGCGCCGCAGGATGGTGCCGCCATCATCGCGATCGAGGCGGGTCTGATGCTGCTGCTGCTCGGCGGTTTCGGTCTCGGGCGCCTTGTGAATTTCATCAGTGAGCCTGTCTTGCTGGGCTTCACGGCCGCCGCCGCGATCCTGATAGCCGAAAGCCAGTTGCCCACGCTGCTTGGAATCGACGCGGCCCGGGCGGGCGATTTGCCGGCGGCGCTTCGCGCCCTGTGGCAGGATCTGCCCGAACTGCGGCCAACCACCGCCGTAATCGGTGCGCTGTCCCTTGTCGCCTTGCTGTTTTTCAACCGCTATGCCGCGCCGGGACTATGGAAAGTCGGGGTACGCCCCCCTTTCCGGCAAGCAATCGCGAAGTCCCTGCCGCTTGCCGTCATGGTCGGCGCTGCAATCGCCGCCGCCTCGGTCCCGCAAACCGTCCCGACCGTGGCCGCGATCGAGGGGGGCTTGCCGCGATTGAGTTTCCCAGAGGTCGGCCTATCGGACTGGTTCGCCCTTTTGCCGAGCAGCCTGGCCGTGGCCGTAATCATATTCGTAACTGCGACAGCGGTGGCCAAGTCGCTGGCCGGCAGCGACCGCAGCAATCTCGACACCAGCCGCGAAGCGGTCGCGCTCGGCGCGGGAAATGTGGTTGCCGCGCTCACCGGGGGATATGCTGTCGGCGCCAGCCTGAGCCGCTCGGCACTGGTGGCCGATAGCGGTGCGCGAAGTCCGGTTGCTTCCGTGATCGGCGCCCTGGCGGTTGTCGCAGTCTTGTTCTTCCTGGCTCCGCTGCTCGAACTTTTGCCGCGTACCGCCCTTGCCGCACTCGTCATCAGCGCAGTCTTCGGCCTGGTCAAATGGCGCGACATGCGCGCCGTCTGGAAGCACGACCCCCTCGAAGCAGGGATTGTCTTCGTCTCGTTCATCGCAACGCTGATGCTAGGCGTCCGGCTTGGACTGTTCATCGGTGCGCTGTTGGGCCTGGCCTTTTTCCTGTGGTTCTCCTCCACTCCGCGCGTGACCCGGATCGGAACGGACGATGCCGGTACGACCTTCCGGTCGATCGATCGCGACGAGGTCGAACTGGCGACCTTGCCAGTGCTTATCGTACGAATTGATCGGTCCATCTTTTTCGGCAATGCATCCTATTGCGAGGACGAATTGTTCGCCCGCCTTGCAAGTCACGAGCAGGTGAACTGCCTCGTGCTGGACATGAGCGCGGTCAATGACGTCGATGCCAGCGGTGTGGCAATGCTTCGCCGTTCGGTGCAGCGGATGAAACTGATGGGCGTGCAGCTTCATTTCGCCGACGCGCATGAGCCGGTCGCATCGAAGCTGCAATCGCTCGACAGCGAAGTATGCCGCTTTCACCGCACCATTCGCCACGCGGTAGAAAGCTGCGGCGTCTATCTCGATACCGAGATCGCCTATACCTGAACCGGTCTAGTCTTCCGGGTGTTTGTCGAGCTCGTCGCCGGTTATGGTTACCACATGGAGCAGGTTGGTGCTTCCCGGCGTGCCGAACGGGACCCCGGCCAGCGCGATGAGTTTGCTGCCTGCCTGGCCGAAGGCGTGCCGCAGCGCCATCCGCTTGCCCTTGGCGATCATCTCCTCAAAGCTGCCTATGTCCTTGGTGGCCACGGCATGCGCGCCCCACAGCAAGGCCAGGCGACGGGCCGTGCGCATCGACGGGGTCAGCACCATCATCGGGACGCTGGGTCGCTCACGCGCCACGCGCCGGGCGGTGCTGCCAGAACCGGTGAAGACGGCGATCGCGGCGATGCTTACCGTATCGGCCACGGTCATGCACGAATGTGCGAGCGCGTCGGCGGTGGTCCGATCGGGCGGGGTGTCGAGGAACCGCACGCGGGGGAGATAAGCCTCGTCCTCTTCCACCTGCTTGGCGATCCGATGCATGATCGTGACCGCCTCTTCCGGCCAGTCGCCTGCCGCGGTCTCGGCGCTCAGCATCACCGCATCGGCTCCGTCATAGACCGCGTTCGCTACGTCCGAGACCTCGGCTCGGGTCGGGGCCGGGCTTTCGATCATGCTTTCGAGCATCTGCGTCGCCACGATGACCGGCTTGCCCGCCGTGCGGGCGGCATTGACGATCTGCTTTTGCAGCGGCGGCACTTCCTGCGGTTCGAGTTCGACGCCAAGATCGCCGCGCGCCACCATGATCCCGTCCGACATCTCGATGATCTCGGCGAGGCGCCGCACGGCCATGGGCTTCTCGATCTTGGCGCACAAGGCGCCATAGCCGCCCATCAGCCGCCGCGCCTCGGCAAGGTCTTCGGGCCGCTGGACGAAGGACAGGCCGATCCAGTCGATCCTCTGGTTGACCGCGAAGGCAAGGTCCTTGCGGTCCTTGTCGGTGAGAGCTGGAATGGGAATTTCGACGTCGGGCACGTTCACGCCCTTCCGGTCGGATATCTCACCGCCGACTTCGGCCGAGCAGAGAATCTCGTCGTCGCCCGCGCGGATGACCTTGAGGCGGATCTTGCCATCGTTGATCAACAGGCGCTGGCCCTTTTCGAGCAGGCCGAACAATTCGGGATGCGGCAGTTCGACCCGGTTTCCGTCGCCCGGTTCAGGATTGCGATCGAGCGTGAAGTGACCCGAATGCCGGATCACCGCCGCCCCGTCCTTGAACTTGCCGACGCGCAGTTTCGGGCCTTGCAGGTCGGCGAGGATCGCGATGGGCCGGGCGAACTCTTTCTCCAGCGCGCGAATTGCCTTGATGGTTGCCCCGTGATCGGCATGTTCGCCATGGCTCATATTGACCCTGAACGCGTCGACCCCGGCCTTGAACAGCCGCCTGAGCATTTCCGGAGATCGGCTGGCCGGGCCGACCGTGGCGAGGATCTTGACCTTGCGGCCCCGTGGATCGAACTGGGAGGTGTCGTGGTTTTGCATCAGTCGCGACCTATGGCACAGGCGCATCGCAACTCAAGGATACATGCATTCATGGATACGAATACAGACCCGCTCGAGCACCTGGACGATGCCGTTGCGGCAGACGCCTTTCGCCGGTTGGTGCGTCACCTGCGTCACCGCCACGATGCGCAGAACATCGACCTGATGGGATTGTCAGGCTTCTGCCGCAACTGCCTGGCGGACTGGATCCGTGACGCAGGTTATGCGGGCGACAAGGCTCAGGCGCGCGAACTGATCCATGGGATGCCCCAGGATGAGTGGAAGGCCACGCGCCAGACCCCGGCCACCGAAGAGCAATTGTCGCGAATGCAGGAAAGCGTCGCGAAGAATCGCGGGGATTAGCGAGTCGCGACCTTCACCCGCGCAAGCAGGCTGGCTATCGCCGCGCCAACCGATTCTCACATCACTGGAGTAGATTACCAAATGGCTGACAGCGAAGCTGCGCGCGAAGCGCAACCCACCGATGACCGCCTGCGCCTGCTGATCGAGCGTATCGAACGCCTCGAGGAAGAGAAAAAGGGTATCGCGGACGATATTCGCGACGTTTACGCCGAAGCCAAGGCCGTGGGCTACGATACGAAGATCATGCGCCAGGTCATCCGGTTGCGGAAAATGAAACCCGACGAGCGCAGCGAACAGGAAACCATCCTGGATACCTACAAGGCCGCGCTTGGCATGGGTTGAGGCTTGTCTGCGGCGAAGCGCCGGAACGCTGGTGGGCGGCAAGCGGTTGATTGGATGAAAGGAATTCATCCATGAGCGATCCCAAGTCCGTCGACACCGCCTTCGTCGAAGAAACAGCCGAAGAACCCAGAATGCCCGGGCACGAAACTGCGCTCGACAGAAAACCCGAATGGCAGCCGCGCTATCCCGGCTCGGGTCGGCTCGCGGGCAAAGTCGCGATCGTTACTGGCGGCGACAGCGGCATCGGCCGTGCCACCGCGGTTCTCTTCGCGCGCGAGGGGGCCAGGGTCGCCATCGCCTATCTCGAAGAGCACGACGATGCGCGGATCACCCGCGAGGCGTGCGAGAAGGAGGGCGCGGAAGTTCTCCTTTCCGCGGGCGATCTGGGCGATCCGAAACATTGCGACGGCCTGGTACGCGCCGTGATCGACAAATGGGGTCGGCTCGACGTGCTGGTCAACAATGCCGGCGAGCAGCATCCCGACGAGGATGTCGGCGACATCACCGTCGAACAGCTCCAGCGCACGTTCCAGACCAACATCTTTTCGCAATTTTACATGGTACAGGCAGCTCGCCCGCATCTGAAGAAAGGCGCGGCGATCGTGAACTGCACCAGCGTGACGATGTACAAGGGCTCGGCAATCCTGCTCGATTACAGTGCGACCAAGGGGGCCATCACGGCCTTCACCCGGTCGCTGTCGGAAAACCTCGTCAAGGACGGGATACGCGTGAACGCCGTGGCTCCGGGTCCGATCTGGACGCCGCTCAATCCGTTCGGCGGACAGCCGCCGGAAAAGATGGACGACTTCGGTGAAAACACGCCGATGGGCCGTCCGGGCGAACCGAACGAGGTCGCGCCGGCGTTTCTGTTTCTCGCCTGCGAGGACAGTTCGTACATGTCGGGGCAGGTTCTGCATCCCAATGGCGGTGTCATCGTCAACGGTTGACCTGAACGCTGCGCGTATTATCGTGGCAACACACTGGCAGAAAGAGGAGCCAACGGCATGCCCAGTCCCTGGAAGGACGCGCGCGGAATTACCGTGACCACCACGCCCACCATCGAAGGCAAGCCGATCCAGGAATACCTCGGTATCGTGACCGGCGAAGTGATCGTGGGGGCGAACCTGTTTCGCGATCTGTTCGCCAACATCCGCGATATCGTCGGCGGCAGGTCGGGCAGTTACGAGCGTATCCTGCGCGATGCGCGCGAACAGGCAATCGAGGAATTGCAGGCCGAATGCGGATCGCGCGGAGGCAATGCGGTCGTCGGGGTGGATCTCGACTATGAAGTGATCGGCGACACCGGTTCGATGCTGATGGTCTCGGCAAGCGGGACCGCGGTCAAGGTCTGATCAGGTCGCTGCGTCGCTGGCCAGCAGGACGATCGAGATGAAGGCACCATTGTGCAAGGCATGGAGCAGTATGCATGCCCATAGTCCGTAATGGACACGCACGTAGCCAAGGATCGCACCGGTCGCGAATTGCGGCAAGACCAGTGGCAACAGCACCGCCAGGCTGCCTTCGTCGAAATTGAAAAGGTGGATGCACGCAAAGGCAAGAGTGCTGAGCCAGAAAAATGCTGGAAAGTAGCGTCTGAACACGCGGGCAGCATCACGGCGGCGAAGCGACCACGGGATGACCAGAGCGGCACCCACTGCAAAAACGCCAGCCGCGATGACCCAGATTGCCGATCCCGGTGCGACATTTCCGAGCATGGTCAGCAATGCAGCGATGCAACCTCCGACTATCAGAGCAACGACCCCCCAGACATGCCCGGGACGGCCCGACAGCCAGCCGCGAAAGACGATCTCTTCCGTAACGGGAGCAAACAGAACCACCAGAGCGACGACACCCCAGCCGAGGTCCACGCCCTTGAGCGCAGTTTCCGGCAAGTCGATTCCGATGCTGATCACTGCCCCCGCTATTGCGAGTAGCGCGAACATCACGAGGAAATCGAGCACCAGCATCCGCAAGGTTGCACGGAGGCTCGCCCCGTTGGGCATTGGCGCCCGAGCGGGCAGGTGCGGGCGTTTCAGGAACGCGCCGAAACGCGCCCATTCGCCGCGCAGCGAATTGGCGGGCGCGAGACTTGTCGTGCGTGCATCCATGCGGCTAAGGCGATCCCTGTCATCCAATCACAGTTCACATGAAGCGAAACCATGGCCGGTCATTCCAAATTCAAGAATATCATGCACCGCAAGGGCGCCCAGGACAAGAAGCGCTCGAACCTGTTTTCCAAGCTCAGCCGGGAGATCACGGTTGCTGCCAAGATGGGCACGCCCGATCCGGACATGAACCCGCGTCTGCGCCTCGCGGTCAACACGGCCAAGGCGCAGTCCATGCCCAAGGACAATATCCAGCGCGCGATCGACAAGGCCAGCGCCAATGACGGCGAGAATTACGAAGAGGTCCGCTACGAAGGCTACGGTCCCGGCGGCAGCGCCATTATCGTCGAGGCGTTGACCGACAACCGCAACCGTACCGCCACCGCCGTGCGCACGGCTTTTTCGAAGCATGGCGGCAATCTCGGCACCGAGGGCAGTGTCGCCCACGGGTTCGAACGGCTCGGCTTCATCCTGTATCCGGCCGACGCGGGCAGCGAGGAAAAGGTCCTCGAGGCGGCTATGGAAGCGGGCGCTGAGGACATCACCTCGAGCGAGGACGGGCACGAGATCTGGACTGCGGCCGAAGATCTGCACCAGGTCGCCTCCGACCTTGAGAACTCGCTCGGCGAGGCGGAGACGGTCAAGCTTGCCTGGAAACCCAATCTGACGGTCGATATGGACGAGCAGAATGCCGGCACACTGCTGAAACTGATCGACGTGCTCGACGACGATGACGACGTGCAGACCGTGTGGGGCAATTACGACATCTCCGACGAGGTGATGGAGAAGGTGGAGGGTTAGTCTCCTCTTGCTCATCCTTGGTCTCGACCCCTCGCTCAGTTGCACCGGGTGGGGCGTGATCCGGGCGGAAGGTTCGCGCATCGTCCATCTCGGCAACGGGCAGATTCCTACGCGGACAGGGTCCGCGATGACCGAGCGCCTGGCTGTCCTGCAGGCTTCGCTTGCCAGTGTCATTGCCGAGTATCATCCCGACCGTGCCGCGTGCGAAGAGGTGTTCGTCAACAAGAACCCGCAATCCACCCTGAAACTTGCGCAAGCGCGCGGCGCTGTGCTGGCCGCATGCGGCGCAGCCTCGCTTCCGGTGAGCGAACACGCAGCAAGGTTGGTGAAGAAGGCGGTGGTCGGAACCGGCGGAGCGGACAAGACACAGGTTCAGGCGATGCTGAAAGTGCTGCTTCCGGGCGCAAAGATCGCCGGTGCCGACGCCGCCGATGCGCTCGCCGTCGCGATCGCGGCCGCGCACCTGTCCTACACGCCCCGGACTCGCTAAACCTTGCCCATGCCGATCCCCTTCGCCCCCTCTCTTCCCGCTATTTCCACGACAAATGGCGGCCCGGATTTTTTTAGCCTTGGACTGTGTAACAAGCGGTCCATCTGTTCTCCAGGAGCGACGAACCGATGACCATCCACCTCTACGGAATTCCGAACTGCGACACTGTCCGCAAGGCGCGGAAATGGCTCGACGGACAGTCGCTCGACTACACCTTTCACGATTTCAAGAAGGAGGGGGTCGACAAGGCCAGGCTGGAGCGCTGGGTGGACGAATGCAGCTGGGAAGTCCTGCTCAACCGGCGCGGCACGACCTACCGCAAGCTCGACGAAGCGGACAAGACCGATCTCGACCGCGCGAAAGCGATCGCATTGATGATCGAGCATCCCAGCATGATAAAGCGTCCGGTGGTCGAGACTGACGACGGAGCGCGCGTGCTGGTCGGATTTGCCGAGAGCGAATGGGAAAACACGCTAAGCTGAGGCAGAGGCCGCGGTGTGAAAGCGACTTTCGACCGTCCGTCGACCAGGCGTGCGCGGTCGTCGCGGGACGGATAGCGTAAAGGCGTGTTTGTGCCGGTCCTAGACCTTCCGGGCGGCGATGATGTAGTTGAGTGAAAGATCGTTCGAGAGGTGCAAACCCTTGTCCGGACGGAAGGCGATCCCCTTCTGCTCGCTTATCGTAAGCCCCGCCGCGGCGAGCAGATTGCGCAGTTCCTCCGGCGTGATGAAGTCGCTCCAGTCATGCGTGCCACGCGGGATCAGCCCAAACGTCTCCGCCGCGCCGACCATCAGGAGGCGCGATTGCGGCGTGCGATTGGGAGTGGACAGGACGAGCAGACCCCCGGGGGCGAGCCGTTGGACGAGCTGGTGAACGAACGCGCCCTTGTCGGCGACATGTTCGATCACCTCCATCGCGGTAACGAGATCGAACGTGCCGAGATCCAGTTCGCCCAGCTCTCCCGCGATGTAACGGATGTCCAGACCAGCGCCTTCGGCGTGCAGGGCAGCCACGGACGCGTTTTCGGGCGCTGCGTCCACACCGGTCGTATCCGCGCCCAGCCGCGCCAGCGGTTCGCACAACAGGCCCGCACCACAGCCCACGTCGAGCGCGCTCTTGCCCGCGAGGGGCCGGCGCGATCGCACATCGCCGCCCCAGTGCAGGTCGATCGCTTCACGCAGGAATTGCAGCCGCACCGGATTGAGCCGGTGGAGCATGGCCGACGATCCCTTCGGATCCCACCAGTCTTTCGCCAGCCTGCCGAAATGTGCGGCTTCTTCGGGACGGATGGTTGCGCCCGCGAAAGGTTTGCTTGGCGTGTGGGTTGTTGCATCGCTCATTGCGCATGGCTAGCAGCCTAGCTTCGCGCATTCCAGCACGGAGACCCATCCGCTTGGCACGTATCGTGATGAAATTCGGTGGCACCTCCATGGCGGGGACCGAACGCATTCGCCGCGTTGCCAATATCGTGCGCAAGCAGGCTGCCAACGGCAACCAGGTCGCCGTGGTCGTAAGCGCGATGGCGGGCGAGACGGACCGGCTGGTAAACTTCTGCCGCGAGGCGAACGCGCTCTACGATCCGGCGGAATACGACGTCGTCGTGGCAAGCGGGGAACAGGTCACGAGTGGTTTGCTGGCGCTGACGCTCCAGGCGTTGGGTTGTCAGGCCCGCAGTTGGCTTGGCTGGCAGCTTCCCCTGCGTACGGTCGAGAGCCACGCCAAGGCCCGCGTGGACAGCATTGACGGCGATGCTTTGGTCGCTGCAATGGAACAGAGCGAAATCGCCGTGATCCCGGGCTTTCAGGGCGTGTCGGACCTGAACCGCGTGACCACCATGGGGCGCGGCGGATCGGACACCAGCGCGGTTGCCATCGCGGCGGCGGTGAATGCCGACCGCTGCGACATCTATACCGATGTCGACGGCGTTTACACGACCGACCCCCGCATTGTCGCCAAGGCGCGCAAGCTGAAGGCGGTGACGTATGAGGAAATGCTCGAACTGGCGAGCGTCGGGGCCAAGGTGCTGCAAACGCGTTCGGTCGGACTGGCGATGAAGCAGGGCGTGCGAGTGCAGGTGCTGTCGAGTTTCGTCGGCGATGACGCTGTCCCGGCAGACGACCTTCCCGGTACGATGATCGTATCGGAAGAAGAAATGAACGAACTGGTGGAGAAGGGCGAAATGGAACGCCAGCACGTAACCGGCATCGCGCACGACAAGAACGAGGCCAAAATCATCCTTACCCGCGTTCCCGACGAACCCGGTTCCGTCGCGAATATCTTCGATCCGCTGGCAAAGGCAGGTATCAATGTCGACATGATCATTCAGAACGTCGGCCGCGACAAGGGCGAAACCGATGTCACTTTCACGGTGCCGCAAGCCGACCTGGCGCGCGCACAGGCCCTGCTCGAGGACAAGCGCGACGGTATCGGCTTCAACCGGATCATCACCGACAGCCACATCGCCAAGATCAGCGTGGTCGGGGTGGGGATGAAAAGCCATGCCGGGGTCGCCAGCACGATGTTCCAGGCGCTGGCCGATCGCGGAATCAACATCCAGGCCATTACCACCAGCGAAATCAAGGTCAGCGTGTTGATCGACGAGGACGAGACCGAACTGGCGGTGCGCGTGCTCCATACCGCTTACGGGCTCGATGCGGCCGATGACGCGGCATGATTAGAAGAATGCTCCCCTACGCGGCGCTGATCTTGCTAACGGTGCTGGCGGGCTACGTGGCTTATCAGGCCGGCTTTGCTATCGGCTATGGAGCCGCGGTCGAATGAGCCACACTGCGAAAATTCTCCTGCTCGGGGCGGGTGAGCTGGGGCGGGAGTTCGTGATCTCGGCGAAGCGGTTGGGCGCGTATGTCGTTGCTTGCGATGCGTACGATCATGCGCCAGCCATGCAGTTGGCTGATGCAGCCGAAGTCTTCTCAATGCTCGATGCCGTGAAGCTGCGCGAAGCAGTGGAGCGGCATGCGCCGGACTATATCGTGCCCGAAATCGAGGCGATCCGGACCGAGGTTCTTGTCGATCTCGAGCAGGAGGGTTTTGCGGTCGTACCCTCCGCCCGCGCGGCGCTGCTGACAATGAATCGCGATGCGATCCGCGATCTAGCGGCGAACGAACTCGATCTCGTCACATCGACATACCGGTACGCCAAGAACCTAGAGGAAGTTTGCGTGGCGGCGCAGCACACGGGCTTTCCATGCGTCGTCAAACCGGTCGTGTCATCTTCCGGCAAGGGTCAGAGCACGGTTCGCGACGAGGATGGCCTGGAAGAAGCGTGGGACTATGCCTGCGCCAACATGCGCGGCGACAGGCAACGCGTCATCGTCGAGCAATTCGTCGATTTCGATTACGAGATCACGCTGCTGACCATTCGGCACAAGGACGGCGTGACCTTCTGCCCCCCGATAGGACACCGGCAGGAACGCGGCGACTACCAGGAAAGCTGGCAGCCCGTAGCCATGAGCGATACGACGCTGGACCGGGCGCGTCAGATGGCTCGCAAGGTCGTCGACAATCTCGGCGGTCATGGGCTTTTCGGTGTGGAATTCTTCGTCAGGGGAGAGGACGTGATCTTCTCCGAACTCTCGCCGCGTCCGCACGATACCGGCATGGTGACGCTGGTCAGTCAGAACCTGACCGAGTTCGACCTCCACGCGCGTGCCATCATGGGCCTGCCCATTCCGGAAGACATCCGCGCCCGCCCGGCAGCGAGTGCGGTGATCCTGGCCGAACGCGACAGCGCAGGTCTTTCCTATGAAGGTCTGGCAGAAGCCATGGCCGAAGGCGCCGATATCCGGATTTTCGGAAAACCGGACAGCCGGCCATACCGCCGCATGGGCGTAGCGCTTGCGACCGCCGATGACACCGACACGGCCCGCCGCAACGCACGCGATGCGGCGGGCCTGGTGCGGATCGTGTACGATGCCTAGCGGCAGCGCCCGCGAGTGACTTCACGACCCAGAACGGCACCGCCTGCGGCGCCAAGAATGGTGCCGAGCGAACGGTCGCCGCGTGAATCGATCTCCCGCCCCAGGATCGCTCCCAGTGCGCCGCCAACGATCAGTCCGGTGGTCCCGTCGCGCTTGCGGCAGTAGACGCGCCCGTCGCGCCCGCGCCAGACCCTGGTGTCGCGATAGACGGGTTCGTTATACGAGCGGCGATGCTGTCGACCGTAATACCGGTCCCGGCTTCGACGTCGTTCCCAACGGTCGTCATCGTCCCAATCATCATCGTCGTCCCAGCGGTCGTCATCGTCCCAGCGGTCATCGTCGTCGTAATGCCAACTGGTCGCGGCGGCCGAGGCCGTTGCGACAAGACCGGTCCCCGGCAGTTCCAGCGCCTGGGCCGGGGAAACGAGCAGGGCGCTGCCGACCGCAAGGCCGAGTGCGCTGTGAAGGGTTGTCTTCCTCATATTGACTTTCCTTGTGCTGACTTGCCCCCTTCACCAGGCAAGTCGTGTTCGAGGAGACCTGCTTGCACCCTGTTTCCTGAACCGTTCGAATGCCGGCCTGTCAGGATCGGGAAAGGAAGGCTTGAGAGGCAGGCACGCGCGAACGATTGTCTTGCGCTCGTGGCTCAGACGAAAAGCAGATCGATGGCGAAACAGGTCGCCAGCCCGACGACGATATTCATCGGCAGACCGATCCTGACGAAGTCCATGAAGCGATAATTCGCCGCTCCGTAAACGAGCGTGTTTGTCTGATAGCCGATCGGCGTGGCAAAGCTCGCGCTCGCACCGAACATGACAGCCACCACCAGCGCGCGCGTGTCGGCTCCGGTCGCATCGGCAAGCCCGATGGCAATGGGCGTGAGGATGACGGCCACTGCATTGTTCGTAACGCTTTCGGTCAACAGGCTTGTCAGCGCATAGATTACCAGGAGCAGGACCAAGGGCGAAGCATCTTCCAGGAGCGGCTCGGCATACCCGACGAGCAGCTCTACCGTTCCGGCGTCTTCGAGACCGACTCCGAAGGCGAGCATGCCGAAGATCAGGACCAGCGTATTGCCGTCGATGGCAGACCACGCCTCTTCCGGCTCGAGACACCGCGTCATGAGGACAAAACCCGCTCCGATCAGGGCAAGCGCCTGGATCGGCCAGGAAAACCACGCCGCCGAGATGACCACTGCGGCAAGTGTCGAGATCGCGAGGGGCGCACGCCCGCGACGAAACGCACGTGCCGGGGCTTTGCTGACCGTCCCCAGCATGGTGTTGGTGTGCAGCGCTTGCACTGCATCGCGGCCCGCCGCAATCAGCAATCTGTCGCCGGCGCGAACCCGGACTTCGGCAAGCTCCGGCCCGGCGAGGTGGCGCGGACGAGAAAGGCCCAGCACGCGCACCTGCAGCTTCGAAAGCATCGGGATTTCGGCAAGGCGACGCCCGATGATCGGATGCGAACTCGATACGACAGCTTCGATCAAGGAGAGATCCCTGGGTCGTTCGCCTCCCGCGGTTGCGACGCCGCCACCCACGCCGGTCAGGCCGGTTCGGAAATCGAATGCTTCGGCCAGTGAAGCGAGTTCCGCGGGACTGGCGCCGACCACCAGCTGATCGCCCGCCGCAAGGACGTGGCCCACGATGGAGTTGCGGACGATCTGTCCGCCGCGCTTCATGCCGATGATCCGTACGCCCGGCCTACGCGCCAGGCTGATCGTGTCCAGCCGCTGCCCGATCAACGGACTGTCCGGCGAAACCACGAGATGCGACAGGTAGAAGTCACTTTCCGTGTCCTCGTCCAGTGCGCGGGGCGGCCGCTCCGGAAGAAGCTTAGGGCCGAGTACGACGAGATACACGACTCCGGCTAGCACTGCGACGATACCGACCCCGGTTATCTCGAACATGCCAAACGGCTCGAGACCCTGCTCCTGCGCGACGCCATCCACCAACAAGTTGGTCGAAGTGCCGATCAAGGTCAGCGTCCCGCCGAGGATGGAGAGGTAGGAGAGCGGGATCAGCAGCCGCGTCGCAGCCACGCCAAGGGCCTTGGCCAGACGTTTAACGATGGGGATCATGACCAGCACGACCGGCGTGTTGTGCATGATGGCCGAAGCCGCCAGCGTTCCAGCGCCGATCTCGGCGATTGCGAGTTTGGGCCGGCTCCGCGTTCGGCGGATGATCCAGCCAGAAATCTCCTCCAGCGTTCCCGTCCGCAACAAGGCCCCCGAAAGCACGAACATCGCTGCAATGGTTATCGGAGCGGGATTTGAGAAAACGCTCAGCAGCTCGTCGGTCGTGATGAAGCCGAACAGCAGCATGGCCAGCGCACCGCCCGAAGCCAGTACGACCGGGGCCAGCCGCTCGACCACGAAGCCGACAAACAGAATGATAAGCAGTGCCAACCCGATCTGCGGGTGGAAGACGCTGAGCGAATCTGGCAGCAGCGATGGCATATTTTCCGCGCGCTAAAGGAAACCGCGCTGAAACATAGCAAAATCGTGCGAGCCGCAAGCACGCTTGCGGCTCTCGTAAGTGACGCCTAATCGCTTGCCATGGTAACCTTTCCCAAGACCGAAACGCTTATGCAGCGCGGCCGCGATTTCCTCGGTTCCGAAACCGCAATTCTATGCGGTGCGATGAGCTGGGTGTCGGAGCGAAACCTCGTGTCCGCGATATCGAATGCAGGAGGGTTCGGCGTGATAGCCTGCGGCGCGATGACGCCCGACCTGCTCGATCGCGAGATAGCCGAAACGGCCCGGCTTACGGACAAGCCGTTCGGTGTGAACCTGATAACCATGCACCCCGACCTGTTCGACCTGATCGCGGTTTGCGAAAAGCACGGGGTGGGCCATGTGGTGCTTGCCGGGGGCATACCGCCCAAGGGAAGTGTCGAAGCGATCAAGGGCGGCAGCAATCCGGCCAAGGTAATCTGTTTTGCTCCTACTCTGGCCCTCGCCAAGAAACTGCTTCGATCGGGCGCGGACGCCCTGGTAATAGAAGGCATGGAGGCGGGTGGTCACATCGGTCCGGTGTCGACCAGCGTATTGGCGCAGGAAATGCTGCCCGAACTGGCAGATGACCATCTAGTCTTCGTGGCAGGGGGTATCGGACGCGGGAATGCGATTGCGGGCTATCTCGAAATGGGCGCCTGCGGGGTACAGCTCGGCACGCGCTTTGCGTGCGCGACCGAAAGCATCGCCCACCCCGATTTCAAGAAAGCTTTCTTTCGTGCATCGGCGCGCGATGCGGTTGCGAGCGTTCAGGTGGACCAGCGCTTGCCTGTGATCCCGGTGCGTGCGCTGAAGAACAAGGGGGCCGAGTTGTTCACCGCGAAGCAGCGGGAAGTCGCCGGCATCCTCGATCGCGAGGAGATCGCGATGGAAGAGGCCCAGTTGCAGATCGAACATTATTGGGCCGGCGCGCTGCGTCGTGCAGTAATCGATGGCGACGTCGAAAACGGAAGCCTGATGGCCGGCCAGTCGGTCGGTATGCTCAAGGAAGAAGAGCCGGTTGCCGATATAATCGCGAAATTGATGGCGCAGAGCGAGGAGGCGCTCGCGCGGCGGTGACATGGTTATCCGGTCCCTCGATCTCGACGTGGCGATCTACCGCAATCGCGTCCAGGTAACGCATCGCGGGACTGAAACGTTCGTCGACCAGCCGGCCGAATATCCATTCTCTTCCGACGATGCGGTGGTGGCCAACCCGCGCTATCTGGAGGACACGATCGTCCGCGCGATCCGCAAGATCCTGGCCAATGGCGGATTTTCCTTGCGCATGCCCATTGCCCATGTCGTCAAGTGCGATGGATGCCTGGAAGATAGCGACCGAGAAATGGTAGAAGCGGCCTTGCGTGAAACCGGGATGAGCGAAGTCATCTTCGAACTTGAGTGATCCGTCGCGCGCCAATCTCCTGAGTATTGGCTTCTTCCCCCATCAGCGCCGCGCGACGCGTTGCTTCGCCAGTTCGGCTTCCATCGCCTTGTCCTCGTTGGCGCGCTTGATGACATAAGCCCTGATCGCCTCGATCTGTTCGGGCGAGAGCGAGCCTTCGAAGCTCGCCATGCCGTTGCCGCTCAAGGCCCCGTCATGGACGATCTGTTGCCAGGCCATACGATTTTCCAGCGCGCCTGAACGGCGCAGGTCGGGCAGAACGGTCGAACCCACCGCACCGGGCGCATGGCAGACCGAACAATAGCGCGCATAGGCTGCCCGGCCGACCTCGATCGTCGCGGCGTCGGCACGGCTCGGGGGTGGGTCGAGCGGGGCTTTCGCAAGTTCGGGGGCGGGCGGCAATTGTGCTGTGCTGCCCAGTTTGAATACAAGCAACCTGCTGATATTACGCACCGCGCCATCCTTGGCGATGATACCGCCATCGGAAGCCAAAGCGAGCGCGCCTCCCCACCCGGCTAGAACAGCTACATATTGTTCGCCGTTCACGGTATAGGCGATCGGAGGTGCTACCACGCCGGTTTGCGCATCGAAGCTCCATAACCGTTCGCCGTTCGAGGCATCGTAGGCGTTGAAGCTCGCTTCCTGCGTTCCCTGGAACACCAGACCGCCGCCGGTGGCAAGCAAACCGCCATTCCACGCTCCCGGGTGTTCGACGGTCCATCTGGCTTCCTGGTTGACCGGATCCCAGGCGAGCAGCCTGCCCTTTACCGTCGCGCCGACCTCCTGCCGGAAGCCAAGATCAGGAGGCAGGTCGCCCGCGCCCATGTCGAACCCGATATTGAACCCCCTTGCAGGATCGGGCTTCCAGTTGGCTTGGGGGACATACAGCATCGCTGCTTCGAAGGCGGGGATGTAGACGAGGTTTTCGCCCGGATGATAGGCCATCGGATGCCAGTTGTGTCCGCCCAGCGGACCAGGCATGACCAGCGCGGGCTCTCCCGTCTGGTCGATGCGGGTTTCGGGATTTTCAATCGGGCGACCGTCATCGTCGACGCCGGTGGCCCAGTTCAGCGGAATATAGGGCTCGGCGCTGATGAATTCGCCAGTGGCGCGATCGAGGACGTAGAAGAAGCCGTTCTTTGGCGCCTGCATGAGCACCTGTCGCTCCCGTCCGTCGATCTCGATGTCCGCAAGTACGATATGCTGCGTGGCGGTATAGTCCCACGTCTCGCCCGGCGTGGTCTGGTAGTGCCAGACATACTCGCCCGTTTCGGGGCGGATAGCGACGATGCTGGAAAGGTAGAGATTGTCACCCCCGCCCGGACTGCGATAGGCGCGGTTCCAGGGGCTACCGTTGCCAACGCCAATGTAGAGCAGGTCAAGTTCGGGATCATAGGCCATCGAATCCCATACCGTGCCGCCACCGCCGAGCTTCCAGAAATCACCGTTCCAGGTTTCCGCCGCCGCTTTGAGGTACTCGGGATCTTTCTCGTCGGGCTCGCCCGGCACGGTGTAGAAGCGCCAGAGCTCCTCGCCGTCCAGTGCGTCATAGGCGGCGATATAGCCGCGCACTCCGAACTCCGCGCCGCCATTGCCGATCAGCACTTTCCCGTCGATCACACGCGGCGCGCCGGTTACGGTATAGCTTTGCGACTGGTCAACGGTGACCTTCTCCCAGGCGACCTCTCCTGTATCGCGGTCAAGCGCGATCAGCCGTCCGTCCAGGGTGCCGAGGAACAGATTTTCGCCCCAGGCAGCGAGTCCGCGATTGACCACATCGCAACACGCTTTCACGCCCGTTTCGCCGGGCACTTGCGGGTCGTAGCTCCACAAGGGTTCGCCGGTGGCGGCGTCGAATGCGAAAACCTTGCTCCATGCGCTGGTAACATAGAGCTTGCCGTCCATGACCAGGGGCGTCGCTTCCTGCCCCCTGGCCGTGTCCATGTCGGCAAACCAGGCGAGACCGAGCTCGCCGACATTGTCACGGTTCACCTGATCGAGAGGCGAGAAGCGCTGTTCGGAATAAGTCCCGCCATGGGTAATCCAGTTCGCCGGGTCGTCACCAGCATTGATCAGGCGGATGTTGTCGATCCCACCTACCCGCTCGTCCTCGACGCCCAGATCGCAGCCCGAAAGCGCCAATGCCGAAAGCGCGGACCAACCGAACCATCGCATTCAACCTCTCCCCCGGCGACGTTTGCGTCGCTCTGTGAAACCTATCCTGCCCGGCAATCGGAACCTTGTCCATCACCCTGCGTCGGTAGCCCGAGGACGTCCCCCGGGCAGAGGAGAACAGGATGTGCGACGAGCAGCAGATAGGCGAGTGGGCAAGACGGGGACTGAGCCGGAGACGGTTCGGTGCAGCGACGCTTGCCGGTACTGCCGCTGCTTGCGCGCCGATCGGCGCGATGGGCGACAACGATCTGGCCGCATCCGAATTGGACGAAAGGCAGGTTTCGTTCCGTACGCCCGACGGCGTGCTGGATGGCGAGTTCTTCAGTCGCTCCGGAACGAGCGCGCCCGGAGTCATCATGTGGCCCGATATCGCAGGTATCCGACCGGCCAAGCGGCAGATGGCCCACCGTCTCGCCGGTGACGGATATGCCGTCCTGCTTGCCAATCCCTATTATCGCGACGTGGCGGGACAACAGTTCGAAGATTTCGCCACGTTCGCGGCGAACGAGGGGTTTCAGAAAGTTCGCCCGTGGCGCGAGAAGTTCACGGTTGACACAATCCAGGCCGATACGCGCGCCTGTGCTCACTGGTTGATGAACCAGTCGGCCGTTCCATCGGATCGTGGCATAGGGGTGCAGGGCTATTGCATGACCGGTAGCTTCGCTATCGTCGGCCCGTCCGCGCACGAGGCTGTCCAGGCAGGGGCGAGTTTTCATGGCGGCGGACTTGTGCGCGAAGACGGCACCAGTCCGCATACCACCTTGCAGGACGATGCGGACTATCTCATCGCCATATCTCAGGACGATGATGCGGAAAGCCCCGATGCCAAGACGGTGCTGCGCAATACGGCCGCAGCCGTGGGTGCCGATGTCGAAATCGAGGTCTATCCTGCCGATCACGGATGGTGCGTGCTCGACAGCCCGAGTTATAATCAGGTGCAGGCCGAAAGGGCATGGGATCGCCTGTTGGCACTCTATCGCGAAGCCCTTTGATACGCCTGCGGCTTGCGGCTCGCGCGCCTGCCGCTAGGATGGTCGCGAACTGGAGGAGAAAAGGGTCATGGGCGGAACGATAGCGCTCGCATTGCTGGTGCTGCTGGTAGTGCTGTTCCTGATGATGGCGGTGCGCGTCGTGAAGCAGGGCTTTGTCTATACGATCGAACGGCTGGGCAAATACACGCTCGCCGCCGACCCGGGGCTCCACCTGATCATTCCGTTCATCGATCGTGTCGGTCACAAGATCAACATGATGGAACAGGTGCTCGATATTCCCGGCCAGGAAATCATCACCAAGGACAACGCCATGGTCGGCGTCGATGCGGTGGTGTTCTTCCAGGTTCTCGATGCAGGCAAGGCGGCTTACGAGGTTTCCGGCCTGCAAAACGCCATTCTCGCTCTTACCACCACGAACCTTCGCACGGTGATGGGTTCGATGGACCTGGATGAGACATTGTCGAAGCGCGACGAAATCAATGCGCGGCTGCTTAGCGTGGTCGACCATGCGACCTCGCCGTGGGGTATCAAGATTACCCGGGTGGAAATCAAGGATATTCGCCCGCCGCTCGACATATCCGAGGCGATGGCACGGCAGATGAAGGCCGAACGGCTCAAACGTGCAGAAATTCTCGAGGCGGAGGGCGACAAGACCAGTTCGATCCTGCGAGCGGAAGGCCGCAAACAATCGGCAATTCTCGAGGCGGAGGGAAAGCGAGAGGCCCAGTTCCGCGACGCCGAAGCGCGGGAACGCGCTGCCGAAGCAGAAGCGAAAGCAACCGAGATGGTGTCGAACGCTATTGCCACGTCGGGCAATCAGGCGATCAATTACTTCATCGCGCAGGAATACACGAAAGCGGTTGGCAAGTTCGCGGACAGCCCGAATGCCAAGACCATCCTGTTCCCGGTCGAGGCCACCCAGCTCATCGGGTCGCTCGGCGGTATCGGTGAACTGATCAGGGATACGTTCGGCGAGGTCGAGGGTACGGTCAATACGGGAACAGCGTTGCCGAAGGGTCGCGAACGGGCGCCGGTGTCTCGGCCCAGCGTTCCGCGTGCCGGCGATCAGGGCTGATCCGCGGTGGACGGCATCGAAAGCTACTGGCTCTGGTTGATTGCCGGGCTGGCCCTGGGCGCGCTCGAGCTGGTCGTCCCGGGGGTCTACCTGATCTGGCTTGCGCTGGCGGCGCTCGCAACGGCGTTGATCGCTTTCGTATCCGATCCGCCCACAGCGTTGCAGGTCATTTCCTTTGTCTCGCTGTCCCTGGTCTTTGTTTTTTCGGCAAAGCGGTTCCTGCGCGATCGACCGATCATCTCCTCCGATCCCCTGTTGAACAACCGCACCGGGCGGCTCGTCGGTGAAACGGCGCTGGTGACGGTGGCGATCGAAAGCGGTTCTGGCCGGGTCAAGGTCGGCGACAGCGAATGGATTGCGCGTGGCACGGACATTGCCGCGGGCCAACGCGTACGGATTACCGGAAGCACCGGATCGGAATTGCTTGTCGAACCGCTGACCCTGCTTGCGGACGAGGGCACCGCCCCGCCTGCGTGAAATGGCTCAGTCGTTCGCCGCGCGACCGAAGCGGCCATGCTTGCGATATCGTACCATCCAGCGGTCGAGGAACAGGCCAAGAGGTTTCGGTTCGATACCCAATTTGTCGAAACCCGGGCAATCGCCCGAAACGGTATTGCCCGTCTTCAGCAGCTTCCATTGGTCAGTGCCCATCGGCGTGCCGGGGAGGGCGGCGAAAATGCCGGAAGCCGTATCGGGCATCGGCAAGAAGGTACGCGAACGGTTCTGGGCCCTTGCGATCCGCTGATTGATGTCCATCATGGTCAAGGCTTCGGGGCCACCCAGTTCGAATGTCTTGCCGCCATGTTTGCGTGAATCTGCGAGCGAACGTGCCGCGGC
Organism: Erythrobacteraceae bacterium Alg239-R51; assembly: GCA_947331495.1. Taxonomy (GTDB): domain Bacteria; phylum Pseudomonadota; class Alphaproteobacteria; order Sphingomonadales; family Sphingomonadaceae; genus Qipengyuania. The sequence continues at coordinate 400,596 of CAMZOI010000001.1, forward strand.
TTCAGCGATGTCATCGACATAGACCACCTGCAATCTGGAATTGGGCGCAAACACCGGCAGGACCGGCAGTTTGGCAATCAGCCCGGCAAACATGTTGATGAAATTGTCGTCTTTGCCGAAAAGTATCGATGGGCGCAGGATCGTCGCGTTGGGAAAGGCTTTCCGGACGCGATCCTCTCCCATGCGCTTGGATGCACCATAGGCGGTGATATCGTCCTCGTCTTCGGGCACGGGTGCGATCGCGCTGACATGGACGAAGCTATGGGCGCCGGTTTCTCTCGCCGCTTCGGCCATCCAGCCGGGCGCTTCGCCCATCAATGTCTTCAGGTCGCCTTCGAAGCTGCCGACCAGGTTCACCACGGCATCGGCGCCATCGATACATCGTTCGACGCTATTGCGATCTGCGGCATTGCAGCGGGCAAATTGCATCTGTCCCAGATTGGCCAAGGGTTTCAAGGAGAACGCGCGTTCCGGATTACGGCTAGCGATGCGCAGCCGGGCGCCGCGCTCAAGCAGCGCCTGGGCGACGTAATTGCCGATAAACCCGCTTCCACCCATCAGCACCACCAGCTTGCCGTTCAATGCACTGTTCTTCGCCATCGAATTCGCCTGTATCCCGCTAAATGGATGTTCCGCTGCGCCCGTAGCCTCAACCGCTGCGGACCTGCAAGCGTTCCGATCTCGCGAAAGCCGTTGACAGGCAACGTACCGTTTCGCTAGTGGCCCGCGTCTACCTGCGACCGCACAGTGAAGATGCGGCATCGCGATTGAGTGCCCAGATGGCGGAATTGGTAGACGCGCTAGCTTCAGGTGCTAGTATTCGCAAGGATGTGGAGGTTCGAGTCCTCTTCTGGGCACCATTTGTTCTTCTCACGTTCTCCCAAATAATCTATAAAACCCGCAGAAATCCTAGGGATTTGGCCCTTGGATCGTTCCGGATCGTCCCGCCTGTTCTCGGGGGTTCCAGACACTTTTGTGGGCCTTTTGAGGCCGTTTCGCAAAGGCCCAGATGAAAAGGCCCCCACATGCCGCTGACAGATACTCGCCTCCGCGCTCTCAAGCCCAAGGACAAACCGTACAAGGTAACCGATGAGCGCGGCCTATATGTCGAGGTCACGCCGACCGGCAGCAAGCTTTGGCGATTCCGATACCGGATCGGTGGTGCGCAAAAGAAGCTCTGCATCGGCAGCTATCCTGACATCAGCCTCAAGCAAGCCCGAGACGCAGCCTACGAGGCACGACGAGCTGTTGCTTCTGGGGGCGACCCGGCCTTTGAGAAGCGGAAGCGGAAAATCCGCGCCGAGTTCCTTTCTGCACAGACGTTCGAGGCAGTCGCGCGTGAATATATCGAGCAGATGATGGTCCAGAATGGCCGCGCCGATGGCACGATCGTCAAGGCCAATTATTTCCTCGACAAGCTTGCGCCTGCCATCGGTAACCGACCCATCCACGAGATCGAGCCGTTCGAAGTCCTGGCTCCTCTGAAACGACTGGAAGCCACTGGTAAGCACGAGACTGCGAAGAAATGCCGCTCGTTCGCAGGCCGCGTGTTTCGTTACGGTGTCGCTACCACCCGCTGCAAATCCGATCCGACCAGTATGCTGAAGGGCGCTCTCGTAACGCCGAGAGCCACGCATTATGCAGCAATCCTCGAGCCCACCGAGCTAGGCGGGCTGCTGCGCGCAATCGACGACTTCACTGGCTACATGGTGACCAAGTTTGCTTTGCAGATCGCGCCGCATGTGTTCGTACGTCCCGGCGAACTCCGCCACGCCGAATGGCATGAGATCGACCTGGTCGATGGGGTCTGGAAGATCCCTGCCGGTAAAATGAAAGCGCGCCGAGCGCATGCCGTCCCGCTGTCCAAGCAAGTTAGAGGTTATCTCACAGACCTGGCCGAGATGCTCGGCCGCGAAGGATATGTCTTCCCGTCTGCGCGCAGCTCCAAGCGTCCCATGAGTGAAAACACGCTCAATGCCGCATTTCGTCGCATGGGATATTCGAAGGAAGAAGTCACCGCGCATGGACTCCGGGCGACAGCATCGACATTCCTGAACGAGTCGGGCCTTTGGAATCCCGATGCGATCGAGCGTGCCCTGGCACATGGCGACAGCAATGTTGTGCGTGGCATCTACCATCGCGGCAAACATTGGGAAGAGCGCGTGCGCATGGCTCAATGGTGGAGCGACTACCTCGATGAGCTCCGGACAGGAGGAAAGGTCATCATGGGAAAGTTTGCGAATGGTTGATCGGAAGAACGAATTTCTTCTCAGCCAGTGCAGGATTGAAGGCTCAGGACGAGCCCTATCAGGGACACTGACGCGAGCAAGGCGAACTCAATTCTGATGCCCCAGACTTTAAGCCACTTCCGCATCGTGCTGAGCCTCAGTTCGCAGAGCTTTGGCAGCTAAGCTGATCGAACCGTTCAGCAACAGTCTTCCACGTTGCTATGCCTGCCTCGTCCCCTTCGTTGGAAAGTCGCTGGATCTGCTTTGCGATAAACGCGGCTCCCTCTTCGCCATGGTTCTTTTCGACCCAAAGTGCAACGGCCCACAATTCTTGATCGCGGTTCAGCACCATGGTTCACGTCGCCCGGTCCAGGTCCGCGCCAGCCCTTCGCTGACCAACTGATCGCCAAGCGAGCGGCCGCCGCGCGTTACGACCCGCAGTTTACGACCGTACTGATCCTCATCTCTGCTTCCGATGGTCCTCAGTTCAAAGGGTCCGCCATTGAGCAATTCGACAAGGCGATGCGTCGCGCGCATGCCGAGTTGGTATTCATAATCGCAACGAGGCTCGCTGATCTCTGGTGTATCGATGTCAGCAATGCGGATCTTTACGCCATCAAGCCAGAAGGTATCTCCATCCACGACGCATGTGCGCCGGACGGATCCGCAAATGTCGAATTGTGGGAAGCTCGCTTGCTGGAATAAAGTTTGAGGCTGCTGATCGTCGTTAGCAATGCTGGCATCATGGACTGGCCAGGTGAGTGCCAGCATCCCTCCAGCAAATACGATCGCGAATGCTCCCAATCCCAACGCGATCTCCTTTCTCAGCTTCCGGCGCTTCTGTGCCTTCAACGACTTGCGAAAATCGAACGGCTCACCGGGGGTCTCATTCACTAGCGTTGTCCGTTTTCATTCCGGCACATGATTTCAGACAATAGCCGGAAATCAGGCAGTTTCGTCAATTGTACGTACCAATTGCTTGCCAACGTCCCAACACGGACCGGACATATTGCGGTGTTTCACCGTTGCTGGGAATGCCGCGTGATCGGGAGACGGCACCTGGGCCCGCATTGTAAGCAGCCAAGGCCAGGTGGACCGCGTCGAACCGGTCCAACATATCGCGAAGATACCGGGCGCCACCGTCGATCGATGCAAGAGGGTCATGACGGTTCCGGACGCCCAGTTCGCGCGCCGTGGCCGGCATAAGCTGCGCCAGCCCGGCAGCACCGGCTGGACTCACAGCCATCGGATTAAAGCGGGATTCAGCCCAGATAAGAGCACGAAGCAGGTTGGTCGGAAGCCCGTAACGGCGCTCAGCCTCGGCTATCGCCGCCATATACAGGCTTTCCCGATAGGATATGTTTGCTGGCTCGGCCTGGTAGATTGCAGGAAGATATTGCCTTGCCGGCTGCTGGTCCGTCTTCGGCGGAACGACCGCGTGTTCGAACAAGGTGAAATCCTGGGCGCGGACTTGCTGAGAGGAGGTCGCGATCATTCCCAAACAGGCGACCGCTATCGCGGTCCGACGATTGAGGCGGGTCATCTCGAGTGGTGCTCCATTGATTCGAATCGATATAGAACATAAGTAGAACATATGCCTGTAGGAAAGCAGCGAATGCCTGCCTTCGGGAGAGGAGAGGAACGCTGATGAGGGGGCCACTTTGCTTGCTGAGGAGCTCGCATGTCCCTGTCTGTCCAAGCTCATCCCAACCGGTCGCTTGCCGGGACCGCCCGTCGCATTTGTGAATCGCGAGGGGGCAAATGGTCAGGCACAAGGGGCATGGCCTGCTGCCCTGCGCATGATGACCGCACGCCGTCACTCGGTGTGTCGCTCGGTCGACAGGCTATCCTTTTCCATTGCTTTGCGGGATGCGATCAGCAGAGCGTATTGTCTGCATTGGCGCGTGAAGGTTTCGAGGCACCGGCGCTTTTTTCAGGTTCTGCGACCACCAACGAGCCCGAATCGACCAGCACCCGCAAACCTTCGGCGGCAGCGCTGAGGATCTGGCGCGATGCACAGCCACTGCGTGCCAGTCCGGCAAAGGCATATCTTGAAAGCCGCGGCATCCTCGCCGCATCTCCGGCGCTCCGCTTCCATCCACGAACGCCGCTTGGCCCGAAAGGACGGGCCCGTTTTCTGCCCGCCATGATCGCGGCAGTCAGCCTCGACGAGGGCCCGATCGCCATCCACCGCACGTTCCTGTCTACCGAGGCTTCAGGCAAGGCCGCTTTCGAAAAGCCGAAACGCGCGCTCGGCGCGCTCGGTGAAGCTGCTGTTCGTCTCTTCGCTCCAGTTTCCGGCAAGCTTGGCCTTGCCGAGGGGGTCGAGAGCGCGATGTCGGCCTATGCTCTCACCGGCATTCCCGTCTGGGCGACCCTGGGCAATGAGCGCTTCGGTCTCGTCAGCGTGCCTGAGAGCGTGACCGAGCTTCACCTCTTCGTCGATCACGATGCTGGCGGCGAGCTGGCCGCGTCGCGTGGCCTAGCCGCTTATGCCCGCGATGGGCGGACGATCCACGTTCGCAAACCATCCTCACGCGACACCGACTGGAACGATGAACTTACAGCATGGCTGCGCCGCAAGGCGGCGCGGTAGAGGAGAGAGAGCTTCTCGAATTCCTGATCCGGCAGAGGGCGTGTCCCGATGCCTTCATCAGGAGGACGAATTGCCATGTTTCAATCAGACCTGTTTCCCGCCGACGAGCAGTTGCCGTCAATGCGCCTGGCCTATGCCATCGGCACCCGAGTTGCCGCGCTTCTCGCTTCGGGACGTCATCTTACCCGTACCGACATTTCCGGGCTGTTCGCCGAAGAGACCGGTGTTCTGGACTGGGGAGGTGCCTGGACCATCGACGACTACAACAACGCGGTCGAGATCGGTGCACTGCTCTGGCTTCGAGAGTCCTCACGGATCGATCTGGCGACGAACGTGCACGAAGCGGAAGCGCGGTTCGACTGGCTCGAAGCAGCCTTGCCGCCGCGGCATGTGCGCAGCGAAGCACAGGTCGAGCTCCAGCAGTTCTCGACCCCGCCAATGCTGGCCTGGCTGATGGCGAAGGCCGCAGCTGTCTCTGCGCAAGACACCCTACTCGATCCGTCTGCAGGCAATGGTGCCCTTGCGCTGTGGGGCAACGTTCGGAACGCCTTGTTGGTCCTCAACGAGATAGATCCTGTGAGACGAGACAGCTTGGGTCACATCTTCCCTTCGGCCGCGATTACCGCGCATGACGGGGAACTAATCGCCGACCTGATTCGCGGCCCTGTTCCTTCGGTCGTGCTGATGAACCCGCCGTTCGCCCGAAGCCAGGAACGCGGCAAGGACGGTGAGACGGCCATGCGTCACCTGCGCAGTGCGATCCGGGCCGCTGCCAATGGGGCGAGAATTGTCGCGATCATGCCCGAAGGATTCGATGCTTCCACTTTCGCCAAGGCACAGGACGAAGCGTCGCTGCTCCTCGATGTCCGGCTGCAGCAGATGTTTCGCCGGACAGGGACGGGGATCGCTGTTCGCCTGGTTGTGTTCGACAAGACGCCGACTGCGTCCTCGCCTGCGATCACCGGAGATACTGCCGACCTCATCTCGCTCCACGAGCTGCTCAACGCGCTTCCGCCACGCGTAGAAACCTCCACCAACATCCATCGCCTGCCAATCGGGAAGCCAGTGCGCCTTGTTGGCAAGATCTCAACGCACCGCGCGCCGGTCCGGCCAATGGCTCCTTTCGCAGCGACAGCAGCAGCCAGGGCGAATGCGATCGATCTTGCCTATTCGGTCCTCGCCGAACCCGCGCCGGTGCTCGAACAGACCGGCATCTACCTGCCTTACCGGCCTAGCCGCATCGCCTTCGAGAATGCGCCGGCCCATCCCACCCCGCTCATGGAATCGGTCGCCATGGGTTCGGTCGCGGCACCGCAGCCCGATGTTTGCCCGCGCCTTCCCGCATGTTGGCAGGCCGATGGCCTGCTGTCCGAAGCGCAATGCGAGACACTGGTCTACGCTGCCCAGGCATTTGCGCGCGATCTTCCGGGTCAGTTCAAGGTGAGCCAGGAAGGCACCTCGCTGGAACTCTCCGAGGACGGAGACTCCTACCGCCAAGGCTTCTTCCTCGGCGACGGAACCGGAGCGGGCAAAGGACGGCAGATCGCCGCGGTCATCATGGATCGCTGGCTCGCAGGCGAGCGCCGACATGTCTGGATCACCAAGAACGAGGCGCTGCTCGAAGATGCACGCCGCGACTGGGAAGCCCTTGGCGGGCTGCCGCTCGATCTCCAGCCGCTCTCGCGCTGGAAACTCGGCCAGCCCGTAAAGATGTCCGAAGGCATCCTCTTCGTCACCTATCCGACGCTGCGCTCGGGCCGCGCCGAGGATACGCGGCTCGACCAGATCCTTGCCTGGGCGGGCGAGGATTTCGACGGCGTGATCGCTTTCGACGAAGCCCACGCCATGGCCAATGCCCTCGGGGGTTCTTCAATCCGCGGCAAGGTCAAGAGCTCCGAACAGGGTATGGCGGGCCTCAGGTTGCAGAACCATCTCCCGCGCGCCCGCGTGCTCTATGCTTCGGCCACCGGCGCCTCGGACATTGCCAACCTCGGTTACACTTCCCGCCTCGGCCTTTGGGGACCCGAGACCGCTTTTCCGACCCACGAGGCATTCATGACCGAGATCCGCGCTGGCGGCGTCGCGGCGATGGAGCTCGTCGCCCGTGATCTCAAGGCCCAGGGGCTCTATCTTGCCCGTGCGCTGTCCTTCGCCGGGGTCGAGTACGAGATCTTAGAGCACTGCCTGACCGAAGCGCAGGTGCGGATCTACGACGCCTATGCTGATGCCTGGGCGATCATTCACCGCAATCTCGAAGCCGCGCTCGAGGCGACCCGTGTGGTCGATGAGGACAGCGGCGATACGCTCAACCGGAATGCCAAGGCGGCAGCGCTTTCGATCTTCGAAGGCACCAAGCAGCGATTTGTTGCCCAGCTCCTGCTCTCGATGAAGCTGCCCAGCCTGATTCCGGCGATGGAAGCGGCGCTTGGCGAAGACCATTCGGTAGTCGTGCAGCTGGTCTCGACCGCCGAGGCGATGCTCGACCGGCGCCTTGCCGACCTCTCCGACGAGGAGCGTGAAGCGCTCGATATCGATCTGTCCCCGCGCGAATACGTTATCGATTACCTTACCAAGAGCTTTCCGGTGCGCCTGATGCAGGTCTTCGCCGACGAGGACGGCAATATTCGCTCCGAGGCGATGAGCGATGAGCTGGGCAATCCCGTTTTCTGCCCGCGCGCCATGGCCGCGCGCGATGCGCTGATCGAGCAGCTCTGCGCGCTGCCGCCCATCGCCACTGCGCTCGATGCGATCATTGAACACTTTGGAGCCGAAGCCGTGGCCGAAGTCACGGGTCGGACCCGCAGGCTGGTCCTGGGGCGCGATGGTCAGCAGAGGCTCGAACGGCGAAGCCCCAGCGCCAATGTCGCCGAAGCGCAAAGCTTCATGGACGGGACCAAACGCATCCTCGTCTTCTCGGATGCGGGCGGGACGGGACGATCCTACCATGCCGACCTTCATGCGAAGAACCAGCAGCGCCGAGTCCATTTCCTGCTCGAGCCGGGCTGGCGGGCCGACAACGCTATCCAGGGGCTCGGCCGCACCAACCGCACCAACCAGGCCTCGGCCCCGCTGTTCCGACCGGTGACCACCGACGTGAAGGGCGAACGCCGGTTCATCTCGACCATTGCGCGCAGGCTCGATGCCTTGGGTGCGCTGACGCGCGGCCAGCGCCAGACCGGCGGGCAGAACCTGTTCGACCCGGCAGACAATCTCGAAAGCGACTATGCGCGCGACGCGCTCAGCCGCTGGTTCCAGCTGCTCTATGACGGCAAGCTCGAAGCCACCACCTTCGGCAACTTCGTCGAACGTACCGGCCTCCGCCTTGAAAACCCCGATGGCGGACTGACCGACAATCTCCCGACGATCCAGCGTTGGCTCAACCGCATCCTCGCGCTACCGATCGCACTCCAGAACGCGATCTTCGACGAATATCTCGGCCTCGTCGAAGCGCGGATTGAAGCTGCGCGCGAGGCCGGAACGCTCGACCAGGGACTGGAGACCGTGAGGGTCGATCGCTTCACGGTCCTCGCCGATGAACTCCTGCGCACCGATCCCGTGACCGGAGCCGAGACCCGCCTCGTCTCGCTCGAAGTGACGAGGCACCTTCGGCCTCTGCGATTGCAGCGCCTGGTGCGGATGCACGAGATCGGCAGTCGGCACGCGATCCCGATGCGCAATATGCGGTCAGGCAAGGTCGCGCTGTCGGTTCCAGCCCGTCGCCTCATCGCCGACGACGGGGCCGTGATCGAACGCCGGCGCCTGCTGCGCCCGCTCAAGTCCGCGAACTGGACCCTTGAGGCACTCGCCGAGAGCCACTGGGAAGAAATTGGCGTCACCGCATTCACCAGCACCTGGCGGACCGAGGAAGAAGAGGCGGCCAAATCATCGGTCACCGAGCGCGTCCATCTCGCCACCGGACTTCTGCTTCCGGTTTGGAAGCGCCTTCCCGGCGATCATGTCCGCGTCACCCGGCTCGTTGCCGAGGACGGCCAGTCGATCATCGGGCGCGAAGTGCTCGATGTCGATCTCGCGGCAATTGCCGATACCTTTGGCCTTTGCGGAGTTACCGGGCCAGCTGCAGAGCAGATCGGCGACCTGGTCCTCTCAAGCGGAAAGCCGCTGGTCCTCGCAAGCCACGATGCCTTGACCGTCAAGCGATCGCTGGTCGGCGGCGAACAGCGCCTTGAACTGACCGGATTCTCGCCGGATCGCCTCGACTGGTACAAGGGCAAGGGCTGCTTCACCGAGATCATCCGCTACCGCACGCGGCTGTTTGTCCCGGTTTCGAGAGCTTCGTCGGTCCTCCCCGCGCTTGCCGCCTGATCCCTCGGGCAAACCCCAATCTAAGAATGAGAGTGGAGGGAGCCCTTTGGGCTTGTGGGCCTCGTGATCCTCACCTGCGCCTTCATTCCATCAGGAGAACACCCATGATCCAGTCGATCCCCTTGAAGAAGCTTGTTCCGAGCCCGCGCAACGTTCGCAAATCGAGCGACGTGCTGGCCGACCTCCAGCTGCGGGCAGACATTGCTGCGCGCGGCCTGCTGCAGAACCTCGTCGTGCGCAAAGGAAAGCGCGGCAAATTCGAGGTCGAGGCCGGTGGTCGCCGTCTCGCCGCGCTGCAGGCGCTGGCCGAAGATGGCACCTTGCCCGACAACCACGAGGTCACCTGCCTCGTCATCGAAGGCGAGGAAAGCGAAGTGCGTGAGGCCAGCCTTGCCGAGAACTTCCAGCGTCTCGCGATGAACCCCGCCGACGAGGCGCAGGCCTTCGCGGCGATCATCGAGGCGGGCGCTACCACCGAAGACGTGGCGCGCCGCTTCGGCCTCACCGTCCGTTTCGTCGAAGGGCGCCTGCGTTTGGCAAGTCTGGCACCCTGCGTCTTCGAAGCACTCGCTGAGGGTACGATCACGCTCGACATGGCCAAGGCCTACGGCGCGATCTCCGACATCGAGCGCCAGGCGCATGTTTATGCCGAGCTGCAGGACGCCTGGTACCAGGTCACCCCTGACACCATCCGCCGCATGGTGCTTGATGCCACGGTGCGCGGTTCCGATCCGCGTGCCGTGCTCGTCGGACGCGATGCCTACCTCGCCGCAGGCGGCCGGATCGAGCGCGAACTGTTCGACGATGATGCCAGCGAAAGCTGGATCGATGTCGCGCTGCTCGAAGACCTCGCGCACAAGGCCATGGAAGAGGCGGCACAAAAGACCGCACTCGAATATGGCCTTGCCTGGGTGCGCCCGACCCTTGGCACCTATGTCAGCCATGACCTTGTAGAAGGTCTCGGTCGCTTGCCCTGCGAGCCTGCGCCGATGACCGAGCAGGAAGCGCAGGAGCTCGGCGAGCTCGAGGCCGACTACGACCGCGTCGCTGCCGTGCTCGAAGACGAGGACAGCGACGAGGAGGAGATCGCCAAAGCCGAGCAGGAACTCGTCGTCATCGACCGGGCCATGCGCGCGCTCAATGATCGTCCCCCTGTGCTTGCCGACGAACTAAAATCCGAGGCTGGTGCTTTCCTCGTCCTCTCGCGCAATGGCGAACCGACACTGGTCCCGCAGTTCTATACCGAGACCGAAGTCATCGCTGACGAAGGTGTGGTCGAGGCCATCGAGGAAGGTGGAACGGCGAAGCCCAAGGGGAGCGCGCTCTCACAGCGCCTGCTCGACGAGCTTGCAATGCAGCGCCGCGACATCTTGGCGATCCATCTCGCCAACGATCCGGCACTGGCGCTCGACTTCATGGTCTTCACGCTCGCTGATGCTGATGGACATGACTGGCGGGCCAAGAAGGCATCGACGCTGGTCGGCTCTGTCGCGTCCGGCCCCGTCACCGGGTTCGAAGCCAAGGACGCACCGGCAAGTGCTGCCCTTGCCGAGTTCGCCGGGTCGCTCGATGAAAGCTGGCGTGTCGGCGAGACCGACGTCGAACGGTTTGCGAGGTTCCGGGCGCTCTCCGACGAGGCGCGCTCGGCTTGGCTTGGTCATGTCGTCTCGCGCACGCTTGTCGCCAGTCTCTCCTGCGAAGGCGAACGCTCGGTGCCGCTGCACGAGGCGCTCGGCTCACTTCTCGAAATCGAGACCGCGCATTGGTGGCGTCCCACGGCGACGAATTACTTCGATCGTGTGGCCAAGGCCCGCACGCTTGAAGCGCTCGATGCCGCCGGCGGTCCCGAACTGGTCAGTCGCTATGCCGCCTCCAAGAAGTCCGAATTGGCAAGCGCTGCCGAACGCATCTTCTCGGGCAACTTCATCGGCGAGGAACATATCAAGGAACGGGCGCAGGCCTGGGTGCCTTCGATCATGCGTTTCGCCGGTGCCGAAGAGGTCGAACCGGTTGACGCCGAAGCGGATGAGCCGGTCAGCAATGTTACAGCTGATGAGATAGCCGAGCAGGCTGCCTGACCCCTCCTGACAGGTCCAGGTCACTCGGCGGGCGGTCCGTCCCAATCGGGACGGACCGCCTTTTCGTATTCTCCTAGTGCGGCGTTCGTCCCAATACTCCTGAATCCTGACATTCTTAGTGCTGAGGCAGCGTATCTGCAGCCGCCGCCAGAGCCGCCGTTCGCAGCCCCGAAATCGTCCGTCGGTAGCTGCCGTTCATTCAACCGCCAGAAATTGTGGCAACTGGGTCGGTAGCTGCAAGGCAGCTTTCAGCTCGAGAAACAAGGAAGCAGACATCCGAGACACTGGCCCTCTCGGTGTAAACGAGATGCTCGGCATACGGCTCAGAAAGGACCGAAAGCGGGTGAACAAGTTCCGGGTGGCAAGTATCGACTACGGGCGCACAAGGGAGGGAGCTAATTAAAGAATCCATCTTGCTCCATAGTCTCTGTCAATCGCGCAGCCTTCTCTGGGGTATCAACATAGGGCGACAGAATGGGCCGTTTCCCAAATAGATGCCGCCAAATCATTCGCAGATGACCAGGCTCGAACTCTACATCGACATGCACCGTGGGCACGGTCGCGGCGTAATGCCGCACCAGGTCGTCGCAAGAGCGGTCCCGAGCAATATAGAGCCGATAGCCGAACTGAGCGACCGTCCTGTTGATCTTGCGAACCTTCGCCTTGTCGCTCAGCACACGGTGCCGCATAACGCTGTTTACCGGACGAAGGCGCGTCGATCCGCGTAGCACCATACCTGCATCGATTGGGAAAATGAGCTCGATCTCTCCATCCTCGGGGTAGGGTATGCGAGCATGAACTGGTTGGTCGGGATCGTAGAAGCAAACTGGATTGTCGGTAGTCAGGAACGGCAAGTCGGTCTTGTTGTGGAGGACCTCAAAGCCCATCCGGAAGGCCAAATCGCCGCTACCCATAATGTCCTGGGGCATATTGGCTAGGCTCTGCTCGGGATTGATGCCAACGGGGACGTGGTCGAGCTTCCCAGCATATTCCGCCAGATCCGCGGGCAGCGCCCCGACCGCTTCTAAAGTCTGGATCTCCGCGCGCATCTTTTGTGCCAGCAGATATTCATGTCGTTCACGCGCCGCCGGCACACGCGCCATTAGGATCGCAACCATCCCAAGTAGATTGAAGGAAATAGCCGGCGAAAGGCGCTTCGCACGCGCGGCGGCGACAGTGATAGGCCACACAGTCTCCACACGATTCCAATGATCTTCCCAAGACGTGTCATCACGTCCGCCATCCTTGGATGGGAGCGAATAATATAGTTTGCGATACGCGATCGAGCCAGGCTGTGATGGCTGCGGGTCATCAGGTTTGTCGTCAAAGTAAGCCCAGACTCGGCCGTCCGGGCCTGTGAAACCCGCCATATAGGTGATCGACAAATAGTGATGTTTGCGAAGCTTTCTCCCCGCCCCACCGCTACCGGCCTTGAGTCGGCTGAATGGAACAACGTCGCCATCGGTAGGGACTAGCCCCCAATTCCAACGAAACATCGATCCTCGAGGAAAATGCATTTAGTTATCGACGTCCTTCAAATGGTAACCGGGCTGGCGCAGCCCAATGACCGGCGATTGACCTGGCTGTTCTAATTTTTCTCGATTAGCGAAGCGCGAACACCCATTTCCTCGATGATGGCACTGATCCGATCGATCACGGGGCCGAGCGCCACAGCCCGAGCACTGGCTTTGTCAGCAGTTGCATAGGGAAGCGGCGTCAGACCCTTGAAGTCGGACGGCAGTGTCACATCGGTGCGTTGCGGCACCAGCAACAGAGTGCGATGGCGGCCAAGGCGGGACATGAAAAAGCCGAGCTCGAAGATGACGTTGTCGCGCGGGACCGCCGATGTCTTGCCGCGAGCTGTGACGAGATCATCGGGCTCGCAGAGCGCAACGCCGAAGTCTGCAATGTTGACCTGCTCCTCTAGGGCTTCGATCGGATACCCGCCGGCCGGAAAGATCATATCGTCGCTCCAGATCTCAATGTCCGCATCGTGGGAAAGCCCGACGCGAATGGACTTTGCGATCGGTAGCGCCTCCGCAGAGCAGATCATGAACACCCGGGGGCGTATATTGGCACGGTTTACGAAGCGATTCCTCTGTTCGAGCCGCCCAGCAAGGTCCCGGGCGACGAGGCGCCACATCTCGGGATGCGCTTCGCCGACCTCGGCAAACTTCTCATAGCCAACTTTCAACGTGACCACGTCCTCGACCGCTTCGATGGACGCGGATCGGCCGATGCTGGGATTTATGGCCGACATCTCGCCGATGGTGCAGGGTGGCTCGCGGTGATAGAGGCGCACCCCGTTGATGATGATTAGGCCTCGGCCGGACAGCAGAAAATGTACCGACCGATCGCTGTCACCTTGCTCGATGATATTCTTGCCCGCGGCGAATTCGACCAAATCGCCGGCATCGGCAAAGGCCGCAGCGATCGTCTCGTTGCCGCGAATAATCTTCTGGCCGAGCAGCGCGTCGATCAACACCGCGCGATCCTCATATCGTTTCTTCAAGCTCAATCGTTCCTCCTGTTGATGTCTTTCCTGCGCCACCAGCCTGACCGCTTCCAAGACCATAGGGTGGGCTTGCCGGAAAGGGTCGGATCATCGGCCGGCCTCGGCTCAACGCGGATCTCGACCCGCGTCGGCGCCGATCCTGGCGTGAAGGCCGTTGCGCCAAGTTCGATACGCTCGCCGCCGTCGAGGCGGATGATGAGCAGGACCGCGAACAACGGCGCGTCGGAGCCGTCTTCTACGATCAGCTGCATCTGCGCCAGATCGGTGGTGCTCGGAACCGGCAGGTATAGGGGATGGGAATGCCACTCGCCCAGATAGTTGAAGCGCGCATAGTCGGCGCCGGTTCGGCGGAAGAAGCTCCGCATGAAGCGACGATGTTTCTTGGGATGGCGAACGAAGCAGCTCTCGGTTCCGCCCGAACGCTGAACCGACAGATCGACCACGCGGAATTCTTCGTCTGCGACGTGCTCGCCCACAAGCACACCGCCAATTTCACGGGTGCCGGCGCGCGACAGCGCTTTTTCGAACTTCGCGATGAGATCAGGCGGCAGCGTTACGATCATGACGTTCCTTGATCAGGCGCTGCACGGTGGCCAAGCCGTTTGGATCCATTGCCGGCGTGACTTCCGGCTCCGGTTGGCCGAGGTCTACCGGAAAGGTGTGGAACGGCTGTAAGAAGAGCCATTCCGCCTTCAGCCCGAGTAGATAGGCAGAGACGGGAAAAGCCGACTCGCCAGGCGACAGGAGTGTGTCGATAGCGAATCGCGTGGCGTGCGCTGCGATCACGGCAACGTCGGCATCATCGGCGATCATCGGGCCACTCAAAGCGTCGATCCCGTACCCCGCGGTTGCACGCGGCGCGACGACGTTCTTCTCCAAGCACACCGCTTCGATCCGCGCTCGCGCGATCTGCGGCGCAGGATCGAGACCGGGCCGCGACCGGGCGATCATTCCGCCGAACCCGCCACCATAAATCTCCAGCCACAGGAGCGGCTTCCGGGCTGCGGCGACAACCGACCCGAGCAAGTTAAACACGCGCGCATTGGCGGTCGCGTCGATGATCAGGTCACAGGTCTGCAAAAGCGCCAGCACGCCGTCGATACTGCCGCTGCTCTCCTGTCCGGCGAGCTGCTGACGGCGCACGGTGCACTTGGCGGCCGGCACGATCATCTCGATCCGGCGCTTCAGCCCCTCAGCCTTGTGATCGCCGACCGCGTCCCAGTCGAGATCGTGCCGAACAAGATTTTCGGGAAGCATCACATCGTCATCGACAAACAGGAAATTGCCGACGCCGCTGCGGGCCAGGCTGGTCGCGATCTTGCCGCCAGCCGAGCCGCACCCGACAAGACCCACGGTCATGGTCCCAAGGGCCGCGCGAGATGGCTCCATGCGAACGCCGCCGCCCTCGGGAAGGCATTTAAATTCTGTGACGGTGTCGGCCCCGTCCTTCACCCAGAACAGACGGGCGACGCCATCTGCGTGCACCAGGCACATATCCAGCACGTCGGAGACATAGCCCTCGGGATAGCTGCAGCCCGCTTCGGCAAGAGCCTTCTTTAACCCACAAGCAGTTCCCAGCGCAGGAATCGGCATTCCGGCTGGTAGAATGGCGACATGCCCCTTCAGGGTCAGGCTAGATGCCTTCAGGGCTTCCGGGACCGTCGGGTCACGCCAAACAGGGTCCTCATCGCCGACTGTCAGCGGGATCACTACGTGCGTCGTCGAGCGCATGAAGAAGTCCATCGGCAGCAGTTGCGGGCCTGGCGTTGCATCGAGCTTGCTCGCAAGCGCCCGGGTCAGGACAAAGCCCACGGCCGAGGCGCGCAGTTGCTGACCCAGGCTTTCGACGTGGCGCGATGGCAGGACCGGATGCGCTTCGACATCATTCGGCGTTTCACCGTGCAAAAGCCGGTAAGCGCTCTCGACCATCTGGGCACCCGTGATGTCGGGCGTCCAATTGTCCGGGCCCCATTCGAGACATAGTTCGCCGCGTCCCCATTGGTGCTCCGACCATCGTTCGGGAGATTGGGGAAGAACCGAGATCGGGGTGTAAGGAAATGTCTGCGGATATGTCAGCCGGATCGGATAGCGCTTCGGGCCGATCTCGATCTCGGCATCGAAGCAGAGCCGGACCTGATCGTCGAAATAGATGCTGGCGACGGTGAACCAAGCCTCACGCCTCTCAAGGTCGGCAAGGGCTGCCTGTTCGGATGCCAGGCGGCCCAGATCACGCATATACCACATCAGGCGAAGCCTGCTGGCTTGGTCGGCGTGGCATCGCGATTCGGAAAGCGGAATGCGCTCGGCGCTGCAGCGGCCGGCGCGGCAATGATCGGCTCCAGAAGCGTCATCGCCATCGCGGCCTTCGCGACCTTGGCGGCCGCAGCCGTCGTATCCCCTTCGTCGGCGAGTTCCTCAAGCGCCACGTCATAGGTCAGGCCTGAGCGCTTCCGGCTGGATCCGAAAATCTTCTGTCCAGCGTTGGAACACCATCCATACGCGACCGCCCCGACCGCGGTCTCATCCCCGGCGCATCGACGCTGTTCGTGCTCCGAAGCCAGGATGGCTCGCCCCGTCGCGCAGCGGATCATCGACCCCTTCATGCCCAGGCGCGTCAGTGCGACGGGGCCGGCATCAAATCCGATTGCGATCCCGAGACCGGCAACGTCGACGCCCTCGTCCTCAAGCAACTCCAAAGCGCGGACGAAGCCGCTGCGCAGTCCGCCCGCGCACAGGATTGCGGTGCTCGCGCTTGCTTCGGTGTCGGCAGTCTGCGCGGTGCCTTCACCGATGACGCCGTGGACACAGTCGCCGATAAACCGGATTTTCCGCCCGCCGAAATCTTCGGTGAGCACGGCGTCGAGTTCAGCGCGCAGCACATGCAGTGCTCGCACGACGTCCATTGCATCATCGTCGTCGTCGATATGGTTGGCAACATAAGCGGTGAAGCCGTCGATGTCCGCATAAACCGAGATCGCGTCGTTGCGGCGCGAATTGCCAGGCGTCAGCACCTCCAGATCGAGATCGGCGAACGGCGGGGTATGCCCGCTAAACGAAAACTTGCCGATCGGATTGGCTTCGAGGTCCTTTTTCCAATCCCGGACGATACCATCCGCGGTCACGGCGAGCGCCGCTTCTTCCTGGCTATCGCCCACCTCGGCTGGGGTCAGCGCGCTGATATCTTCGTCATCCACCGCATCCAAGTCGATGGCGCCGCGCGCTTCGTTGGACAGATAGATGCCGGTGTTGGTTCCGCCCCCGGCGCGCTTGGCGGCATGGTTTGCCGGTACGCCCAGGAAGAGCGGCTCGGAACTGCCACGCCGGCCGTTCCGAACCGCCAGGGCCAGGCCTGTGTCAATGCCGACCCTGACCTTTGCCGATGGAATTTTGTCGTCACCATCCTCGCCGGTCTTTGCCAGGACATCCATAATCAGCTGGCCGATCGCCACCGCCTTGTGCACGCGCGCGGCTTCGTCGCCATACGGCTTGGCGACCACCAGATGCAGCCGTTGATTGTGAAAATCGACCTGAATCGCATCCACCCCGGCGATGATCCGGTAGACGGCGCGATAATGAAGGTTGAGAAAGCGAAGGGTCCGCTTGTGGCACGTCTCGCCCTCGACCTCGGTCGACTGCAGCATCTCGCCCAAGTTGAGAATGTCCGCATAAACATGGACGCCGTCGACGCGATACGCCTTGTTCCGCGCGAGCCCATGCAGGTCGGTATCGCGCACATAGTCCTTGATCTCGACCGTCTCGACCTCCTTCAAGCGGGTTGCCACCCGTTTGTCGGTTGTCTCGCTCTTCCACACCTTCTTTGCCATGATATTGAAATCCCTGTTCATTTTCCGCTTAGGGCGATTTGCCAGCAGATTTGTTGGCAAGCCATAAACCATGTTTTTCCGTTTGCCAACAGAATTGATGGCAGCTAGGGGTGCTCACTGGTGCAGGTCATGGAGCGACGCTGACGATGGCGTATAAATTCAATCCGGCCTTTCAGTCCGATGATGAGGCCGTATCGAATTTCATCGTTCGACAACCCGAGCTTGCAGAGACGCTCACGATCCTGCGCGGGGAGACGGCGGCGCCGCGGGTCATTCTGGTCGCACCGCGAGGTGCTGGGAAAACCACCTTGTGTCGGCGCGTGCTGGCTGAAATCAGGACCGATGAAACGCTGCACGCATTGTGGCAGCCGATTTTCCTTGGCGAAGAAAGCTATACGGTCACCACGCCAGGGGAATTTTTCCTCGAATGTCTGTTCTATCTCGCCGATGATGCCGGCGATGCGAACCTCAAGGCCCGGCACCGCGAAGCGGTGACGATCGCCGACGAAACAATCCTGCTGCAGCGCTGCCTGGAGATCTTGCGCGAAGTGGCGGCAGCCGCTGGCAAGCGGCTTCTTGTGGTCGTCGAGAACTTCCACATGCTGCTGAACGATCAGATCGGCAGCGACCGCTCAATCCTTCTGACCGCCTTGGCCGACGATTCGCTCTTCGGCGTACTCGCAACTTCCGTGGCGCAATCGACCGACGAGTGTTCGGGGCGCCCCCTCGACGGCTATCGCATCCTGCCGCTCCGGCCACTGACGCTTGAGGAATGCCATGCGCTATGGGCCTCCCTCACCACGCACGACGTGCCGCGTGCCCGCATCCGACCGTTGCAGATTCTGACCGGCGGCAGCCCGCGACTAATTCATATTCTTGCGGATTTTATGCGCATGCCTTCGCTTGGCGATCTCATGGAAAACCTTAACCAGCTGATCGATCAGAACACCGAATATTTCAAAAGCCAGCTCGACATGCTTCCAGCAGTCGAGCGGAAGGTGTTCGCCGCGCTGCTCGACGCATGGGATCCGAGCACCGCAAAGCAGATCGCGGCGGCAGCGCGGGTCAATGTCAACACGGCCTCCGCTATGCTTGGCCGGTTGAGCGACCGCGGTTCGGTGATCAAGGAGCAAGGTCGCGGACGATCGGCGCTATATTACGCCGCTGAGCGGCTGTTCAATATCTACTACCTGATGAGGCGACGCAGCCATCCTTCGAGCCGGGTCCGCGCACTTGTCGCTTTCATGACCGAATATTACGATCGTGACGAACTGGTCGCGACAACAGCCAAACTCGTCGATGAAGCCTGCCGATTTGAGCCCACCAAGCGTGCCGACTATCATTGGGCCTTCGACGCCATTTTGATGGGGCAGCCCGAAACGGTCCGCGCACGTATCCTCGCGCAAACGCCCGCTGATTTCCTCCAGTCGCTGCGTCAGGACGGTTTGCCGGCGGAAGTCGCGCCAAGCTTGATCGAAGCGGAATTCGACGAAAGCGACGGCGATGCCGCTGTCGACAGACTTCTTCGCGAGGCACACGATGCGCTCGAGAGCGACGATACCGACCGGGCGAAGGCTTTGCTCGCTGATGCCGCCGCTATCTCCCCATCAAACCCGATGCCATTCATACAGTTGGCGTTCACGCATCTTCAACTCCACGAACATGAGGAATCCGTTCTGGCGGCCGAGCGCGCCGTGGAGCAAGAACCGGACAATCCCGGCACACATTCGATGTACGGGCTGATGCTGTCGTTCGCCGACCAGACCGAGAAAGCCGAGGCGGCATTCAATCGCGCGTTGGAAATCGACCCCGGCTGCGCGCCGGCGATCCTTCATCTGGCGCGTTTGCGCGATCGGAATGATGATGAAGATGGTGCGCTCTATTTGTATCGCAGGGCGGCTGCGCTCGGCGAGTTGACAGATGACGCGACCGCGCACTTTGCCAGAATCCTGATGCGTCAGGACAAGGAGGATGAAGCCGAGGCAGCGCTTCGTCAGGCGCTCGAGGATCATTCTGATCGTTCCGAAGCCAGGCACCTCTTGGCCAGCTTGCTGAGCGGAACCGGTCGTGCGCCAGAGGCGATAATGCTGCTCCGGGATGTGGCCGAGCACGGCGACGATTGGATGGCCTGGGCCGATCTCGGCGCCTTTCTCTCAGCCGAGGGAGAATTTGCCGAGGCCCGCGCTGCACTAGATCGGAGCATTGCGACCGGCGCCGATAGCCCTGTGATCTACCGGATGCTGGCCACTGCCATGCGCAATTTGGGCGAACCTTTCGAAGCGATTGCCAAGTTAGTCGACGCCATGCTGGAAAAGCATGCCGACGATGCCTGGGCATGGATTGCGGCCGGAGATATTTATAGCGCGAGCCGTCAGCGAGATCGCGCCGAGAAGGCCTATCGCCACGCCACGACACTCGAGGAGGGCGAGCCGGCCTGGGTCAGGCTGGCGCGCCTGCTGATGGAGAAATCCGCTTCGGATGCCGAGGCGGAGTCGGCACTGCGGAAGGCCGTCGAGGCAGTTCTTGAAAGCGGTGCATGCGGTCCGATGCGCGAAGTTGCCGAGCTACTCGTCCATCATGGCGACGATGACGACGCGCTCGAATTGCTGAACGAGGCACTTGCCGCAAATGAAGACTGCTATTGCAGCCTTGTACTTCAGGGGGACATCGCGGCCCGTCGGCATAACGAGGATGGTGCGCGCGAACATTTCGAAGCCGCCCTAGCCCTGAATGACATTGGCGTATCGGCGCTGACGGGACTCGCTCGTATCTCTGCGCCTTCCGAAGCGCAGGCATTGATTGGCCGGGCGATGGAGGCTGACCCCGACAATCCCAAATGCCTTTTGGCGCGTGCACAGTTGACCGATCGCGAACTGCAGTTCCGGATCGAGGACGGCTCCGAAGCGCTCAAACGCGACCCGGATCTGACCGAGGCACGGCTATTTCTCGCGCCGCTCGAAGCCAAGCGTGGCGATATCCAGGCGGCGATCGCCCATCTCGGTGCCGCACTGCCGGAATTGGAGACGCGCCGTGAGCTCATCCCGAGCTTTGTCGACACAAGCCTGGAGCTTGCCCGTGTTGGCCTTAGTAATGAGTTGAGCGCACTGCTCGACTCCGAAGAAGGCCGGACAGTGGAGCCGCTCTCGATAGCGTTGAAGCTGGACCGAGGAGAATCGCCAGCTGTTGCCAAGGAAATTCGGGAGGTTGCGCTTGATATTCTGGATCAGCTTCACGCCAACGAACGATAGCCGGCACCTTCGCTGAGAGGGTAATCGTCTGGTCGAAATAGGGTGCGTTGAACGCGGTTACGGCGTCCACTCGTAATTTGAGCGGTAGACGTCTTCGTCAACGCCAGCGAACTTCATGCTTCGCTTTTCCCACATATTCACCCCTTTGCTCAGCTTCGCTTCGTCCAACATTGCGTCATACACCGCGGCCGAGATGAAGGTGCAGTAGGGATATTCCCGATTATCGGAGAGCTTCGCCGCAAAGCTTGGCGGGCGGCCAATCCAAATGAGATCGTTGTTATTGCGGATGCCCGCGCGAACCGCTCTGGAGATTCCGACATCGATGCCGCACGCTTGCCGGATCTTCACGTCATTATTCTTTACCGAGTTGAACCGGGCTGTCGCCTTTTTCTGAATCAGATTTTCAGTAGCCCACTGAATTTTCAGGGCAGCCTTCACTGCGTCCGTTCGCTTCCTATCTCCGATAAACACACCCATCACGCGATCGCCATCGAAGCTTCGTATCTCACCTCCTTGCGCTCTGATGATGCGTACCGAGCAGTCCAGATAGGCGCGGATGATTTTCGCCGTTGTGTCCCATGGACAAACCTTTGCGATGACGCCCGATCCCGCGAGATCGGCATAGAGGAACGCGGCATCCAGCTTCACGGCTCCGTTCGACAGGGCGATGTCGTCCGATGTCGGTATTTTCTTGCCCTCGCGTTCCTCGAACGCCGTTCCAAGGATGCCGTCGGCAGCATCCGTGAGATCGTCTTTCAATGCCATGTGATTACCCGCGAATCATGGGTATCCGGCTATGTTCGATTGCCGTCATCACCAGAAAGATCGCAAAAGGCAGGAAGGTCGCCAGCGTAATACGGATTGCGACAGCAATGGCCCGGTATTTCTCGCACAGAATGTGGGAATTGCGCCAGACTTGGCCAAGCATGTCAGCGCGATAGTCCGCCTCGCTAACCGCTTCGAACTCGTCCTTGAATTTGGTTTCCGTGCGGTCTTGGATTGCGGCGAAATAGATCAGGCTGCCCTGACCGCCCTCAAGATCAGGAAAGTTGCACCGATAGAGAAATGTGTATGACCCAACTAAGCCAAGGACCAGAAAAACAGCGGGAATGGCGATGTACCATTGTTTGAGATCGCCAGCTTGTACATTGAGCGCACTGACCGTCAGTACAGCAGAATTGACGGTGAAGAGCCCAGCGACCTTGGTGTCGACGCGGGGGAAAAAGTTCAAGACGCGCGTCAACTGTGCTTCAATGACGGTCAGATCTTTCATGCTACCCCTCCGATAGGAGACGGTATCAAGTTCCGTCGGCGTAGCAAAGCATGTTGTCTGCGCGACGCTTGGACGACGAGCGCGGATGAACAAACGACTGCTTTCGGGAGGATCGCAATTGGCCATGAGCTCCCGGGATGGACGCCAAAGCCAACGCGCCGTTTCGCTACCGGGAGTGTCCGCTAGTCCAATCGCGCTCCCGAAAGGAGGCTTTCCGGACTGTCGAACATTGCGGACAGATCGAGCCGACTGATCCTATGACCGCTTTGAGGCGATCGTCGGCAACTCTTTAATGACTGACGCGATAGCGCATAGCCGTTCTCCTTAAACGAGAGGGGAGGGAGCTTTGCTCTTCTGAACCGGGACAAGTTCGTTCCGGCGATCAGGAGACCTTCCATGACCACGTCCCGCCGCACAGCTTCGACATCGCCTGCCGCGCGCATCACCGCCGCCATTATCGAAAAGCTCGAGCAAGGCACCAAACCTTGGGTCAAGCCGTGGCGCGGTGTGCCCGTCTCGCGGCCGTTACGTTCCTGCGGGACACCATATCGCGGTATGAACACCTTCTGGCTGTGGATGGTAGCCGACGGCTGTGGCTACGCCTCGCCCTACTGGATGACCTATCGCCAGTGCCAGGCGATCGGAGGGCAGGTCCGCAAGGGTGAGAAATCGACCATCGCGATCTTCTACAGGAGCTACACCAAGGAGGTCGAGAACGCCGAAGGCGAGGCCGACACCGAAAACCGGCGCGTGCTCAAGGCCTATGCCGTGTTCAACGCCGACCAGTGCGATGGCCTCCCCGAGTTCTATCATCCCAAGCCGCTGGTTGCCGCGCTGGAGCCCGAAGGGCGCGAAGACCGACTTGATGCCTTCTTCGGTCAAGTGGGCGCAGACCTGCGCCATCATGGCGCGCAGGCCTATTACGAGCCGCTTCGCGACCGGGTCACTATGCCGCGAGCCGAACTCTTTGATGCCTACGACCACTACTATGCGACGCTCGCGCACGAGCTGTCACACTGGACGGGGCATTCTTCGCGGCTCGATCGCGATCTAAAGAACCGGTTCGGCAGCGACGCCTATGCTGCCGAAGAACTGATCGCCGAACTGTCTTCAGCCATTCTTGGGGCCGAACTTGGTCTTCCGGTCACCCACCTCGACCATCACGCCAGCTACATCGCGTCCTGGCTCAAGATCCTCAAATCGGACGAACGTGCGATCCTGACCGCGGCTGCCAAAGCCGAGGAAGCGGCCAACATGCTGCTCGAACTGGGTGGATGCCAATCCAACGAAAGCGAGACCGACATCGATCTCGCTGATGCAGCCTGAGGAGCCGTGAGATGGGACGTTCCGTCAGCTATCCGACCGGCTCCGTGGTGGCCTTTCGCCTGCTAGATGACGGCGAAGACGACGATGTCGACTGGGCCTACGAGTGCCTCATCGACGAGATCATCGATACCACAAAGGCAGCCTTCCCATCCTTCGAGGACTTCGATGGATGGCGCGGCCGCGAGGACCGTATCCTCCTGCGCAACGCCTTCGCCGATTGCGGCATATCGACCTATTGTGGGATCGCGGCGATCTGGCTCGCCGAGCGCGACGATGCCCGGTACTGGGAGGCCGATTTCTACAACCCACGAACGGCGAGAGCACGGCACTGGCTTGGCCAAGTCTCGGGTAGGTTCATCGACCTGTTTGGTGAGTTGCGCCTGGTCGGTCGGTTCTCAAATGGCGAAGCGATCTTCGAGCACTCCCGATCCATCTGCAACACCGGATCCTGATACTGCCTCATCCCTGTCCGCCGGGAGAGGCCCTTGGGCCGGTTGGGGCGCGCCGCAACCTGCGGCCCGTCGGCCCGTGTTGCCCGCGCCAGCCTAGGGCCGCAGGTTCCCCGCTACGCGGTGCGTCGCGCCCCTTTCCCCGGCCCTGATCGGGCTCCGGCGGACAGGTCCGAGGCAATGGTGCCTCCTCTCCTTGTCCCCCGATCAGGAGACACCCCATGTACGACAGCTTCATTGATCAATTGAGCGGCCTTGACTTGTCAGGCCTCAGCATCAGGCCCGCCCCATTCAACGCAACCGACTTTCCTTGCCAGGATGCGATCGACCAGACGCTTGGCGCCGTATGGTCCGACCTTTTCGCGATGTTTTCCGACACGGCCCTTGAGGCCGATGCCGAGGATATTGCCTGGGGCGTGGTCAATCTCTTTCACCGTGCCGCCAGCCGGAAGTCCGCTCAGCTTGATCGGGCCAGCGACGAGATCCGGGTCCTCCTCGCATCAGCCGATGGCTCCGAAGTGCATTCGAGCAATCTTGAAGAGCAGGTCGAGCGCGCGCAGGCTGCAGAAGCCAGCATGCTGGCCTTCGAGCAGATGCGCGAGGCTGCGGCAGCACTCTATCGCGACGAGACCGGGTCCTCGTGGAAGCCTGTTTCGGGCTCGCGCACGAGCCATTCGCGCCACCTTACCTCGGCTGTGATCGATGCCCGCGACTTCCTCCGCGCACGCGCTGAGAACAGGCGTCACGCCCTGATCCCGGAAGGCACTCCGGTCGTCTTCGCCGGCGGTCGCCAGAGCTTCGAGAGCTCCGAGGACGCGCGCGCCTACGCCGACAATATCTGGGCGACGCTGGACAAGGTTCGCGATGCGGTTCCCGATCTCTTCCTGGTCCATGGCGGCGACGGCAAGGGTGCCGATCGCCTCGCCGCGAGCTGGGCCGAGCGCCGCGAGGTCCAGCAGTTGACCTATTCGCTCGACCGTCGGCTTGGTGCCCGCGCCGGGTTCAAGCGCAACGAGCAGATGCTCTCGCTCAATCCGCGTTACGTCGTCGCCTTTCCGGGCAATGGCGTGACCGAACGGCTGGTGATCGATGCCAAGACGCGCCGGATCACCGTGGTCGATCGTCGCGGCCCCTTGGGCACCTCTCCCGGGTCCTGAGGGGGCCTTTACAATCTGCAACTGCATTGCCCGGATGTGCATTCGGCGCAGACCCGACTATGGACCGGTCATGCAACTTGACGATCTGCTGCAGCGCTACTTTGCCACCACCGACCTCTCCGGGGTTGCTCCCGAGACGTTGTCAGCCGGCATCGAGCATTGCCGGGTTGATCTCGGCCTTGAGGAGGACCGGGGCAAGCGCTTTGCACTGTGGTCGTTCCTGCACATGTTCGGGTCCGCCCCCGAACTCGACGTGGCGTTCGAGAACGAAGAAGACCGGGAAGCTGCCCGCAACTTCATGGATCTGCTGGCGGCATCGGAAGGCGAAGGCGAAGCCTGATTGGAAGTGCCGGTCACGGCACCTTCAGACCCGCACCCGATACCCATCCGGCTTTCTTCGCGAACAGTCCTGAATCAGGTCAGCTGAGGACAGCAACCCGTTCCTTTCCGGCCGTGTGGTCGCGCTTCGCGCGCCTGCCCGCACCACCCGTCATGAACGGGTTTCCCTTGGAGCTTCGCTCCAGCGGTGCAGTCCTCCCATGTCCTGCTTCTTCTGAATGTTCGCAAGCCGGAGATGGTCTCCGGTTTGAGGAACTGAAGGACTACTATCATGACCAATATCGCAATCCTCACTGGCCGCATCGCTCGCGAGCCCGATACCCGCGAGACCAAGGGCGGCACCAATGTCACCGGGATCACCGTCGTCACCGATCGCCCTGCACGCGACAAGGACGGCAAGACCTACAAGGACGAGAACGGCTACACCGCCAAGGAAAGCGAGTTCCACCGGGTGACCTGCTTCAACGGCCTCGCCAAGACCGTCGGCCAGTACTGCTCCAAGGGCCAGCTGGTATCGGTCCAGGGGCGCATCCACTACACCCAGTGGGAAGACAAGGACGGGGTCACGCGCTACGGTACCGAGATCCTTGCTGACAAGGTCGACTTCCTCTCCCGCGGTAGTGGTTCGAGCGACGACAACGACAACACCGACGCTCCCGATATCGACTGACATCGATCCCGATCGTCCCCTTACGAAGAGGCTCTGCCGCAAGCGGCAGGGCCTCTTCTTCTGTGGTTACTGGGTTCTTGCCGCTGCATTCGAAGCACGGGTTGCACCACGCCCCGTCAGTTTCTCGATCGCGGCATTCTCGCCGAGTTTCCCGAGTTCTTCGGCAACCTGCCTCAGGCCCTTCTTCGAGAAGCTTTCGAGGCCGCTTCCCAGGATGATTTCGCCGAGTTCCCTGGCTGCTTGTACTTCGAGCTCGCGTTGTCTAGCGTCGAGCGCCTCGCGGTCTGCTTCGAGCTTTTGCAGGGCTGCAATCGCGCTCCTGTTCCGGGGCATGTTACTTGTCCTTTTGTCCCCCTCGGATCTGCTCCCCAATTGCTTCTATGCCCGCGACATCGGGGTGTAGGAAAGGCAATTCGCACCCAGCAGATGTTTGATCCGGGTGGAGGTGGTGGGTTCTTGCTCACGGTTCTCCCAGCATGATGGCCTTGCGCCTCCCGCCTCAAGGACGGCGGGGCCCCACCATTTTGCCCGCCACCGGATTGCATCCGGCAGCGAACAAAATCGTTACCCCCACCGCCGCTATTGCGGTCGCCCATTCGGGCGATCCCTGACCCGGGATGCACAAGACCATCGCGCGCACCCCCTGTCGTCTCACGACAGAAATCAGGAGGATTATCATGGCTTATTCGATGCATTGCGCCCTTCCGTCACGGAGCTATTTCGAGGCTCTGGAAACAGCCGAGAAGAGAGCGCTGCACAGCTTCTTCGATCAGCACGTTATCGAGGATGATGAACTCGGGTACTTTGCCCTCGACGAAGGTGACTACAACATCTTGCCAGCGCATCTCGCAGCGCGGGTGGTCCACACGGTCCACGGCGGCATGCTCGACGAGTTCTGAGACGACCGACAGGGCGGGAACCGGGAACGGTTCCTGCCCTTTTTTCTTGTTCGCCGGATAGTCCAATCAGGCACAAGAATCAGGTTCGGTCGGTTGCTCTGACGGTCGCCCACCGCAATGCGGCGGCGCCCGATAAATGGAGCGGGGCTGTGGACGCACTCTGTCCCGCGCATCTTGCGATGCGCTCCTGAGGGTGCGGCGTGATCTGTTCTTGGGCCCCGCGCGCACTTGCGAACCGGCACCGGGTCGGGCGGCGGGAAGCTGGGCACGCGACATGCCCCGTTTGCCTTGCTTCCCACGCGCCCTTGGCCGCTGCCTTTTTCGCAGGTGCTGTCTTTGGCTGGAAGCGTCGAAATGCTCTCGATCTGCATCCGAAGAGGTGCCAGGCCTGGTTGCTCGCGCTCCATCGTGGAGGTCGGGAATGGTCGTCCTTGATCAATCCCCGTTGCTGACTGGACCACCTCGCGCACTTGGGAACAAGGGAGCACACCCTACCCCGCGATTTCGGGATTTATCTCTCTGTTATTGCTAAAGAATGTGGTTATGGGCGAAATCAACCCGTCTGCGAGTTGAGCGGCTTTGCACTGATCCGCAGACAACTCACATCTCTCTATCACACTGAAATATTGTCTTAATCTTTCGATTGACTGCGAGTTGTTCACGATTTATTCTCATCAGCACCTTCCGCAAGGTGAGCCAGGTTCCGTCGGCCCGACAAGGAACCTGTTTCATGACCCGACAAGATCGGCTTCAGACATTCGTATCTCTCTCCGTAGGTAACTGGGTTCGCCAGTGTGCCGCGGACCATGGCGTAAGTGTCAGCGTCTTTATCCGTGACCTCATTGTCGCAGCGTGGCAGCGCGATAACGAGGCGAAGGACCGCCCCGCAGGGCTCGATCCCGCGCGCCAGGCTATCTTCATTTCGGTGGCGCTCGATGCGCTTCTAGCCAGCCATCCTGATGCGAGTTTGCGCGACCGTACCCACGAGGCGTACCGGCGACGCCTGGAGCGTCTTGGCCTCCCCGTCAACGCGAGCATGGGAGGCCATTCCCATGAAGCATAATCTCCTGAACTTCACCCGCGGGAGCCAGCTGCTCGGCCACTTTGGGTTCATGTTTGCAGCCGGCCTGAAGGGTCCGTTGATAGTCACCGGCCTTGTTGCTGTCGGCACGTGCTATTGGGAAGTGCGGTCGGCTCTGAGTGATCACCAGATCTACCTGGTCTGGATGCACATCTACGCCAGTCTCTACGCCTTCATGGAGTTCGATCCGGCCAAACTGGTCAACCTTGAATTGCTTGACGGCGAAAGGGTCGGCCTCCAGTTTGGCATCGTTCGCGAGTTCCCGTCGATGCGCGAGGCGGTCGAGGCGTTTCGATCGGCAGTGAAGCAGGGATTGCTCGTCGCGGCGGTCCTGTTGATCCCGGCATTCGTGTTCTTCTGGTGGTTCGCCGAGCGCTTTGGCGGGCGGTCGAAGGAGCGCAAGCACGAGCGCGGTGCAATGCTTGTTTCGCTCGACGAACTCGAAGAAGAAATCGAGCGTCACAACAAGGCATTCAGGGCCGAAGAACTGGGACGCAAGTTCGGCTGGAAGTGGCGGCTTGCCAGCTCGTCGGCGCTCGCCGAAGCGGGCCACTACCAACCCGCACATCTCGCCGGTGTAAGCTGGCCCTGGCGGCTCGAGCAGAGTCACGCCATGCTCATTGGCACGACCGGAACCGGCAAGACCGTGGCGCTCACCGAACTTGTTGCCGAAGCACGTGAACGCGGCCAGCGCGCGGTCATTTTCGACCTCACAGGGGCTTTCATTGAGGCCTTCTACGATCCCGCGCGCGACATCATTCTCAATCCTGTCGATGTTCGGTGTCCGCTATGGAGCGTGTTCAACGACTGCACGACGGAAGCTGAGTTTCACGCCGCGGCCGAAGCGCTCGTGCCCCATGACGGGGGTGGTTCAGAACAATTCTGGGTGCTCGCGGCGCGCATGCTGTTCGTCGAGATGTGTCTCCATCTTGCCCGCACCAACACAGCGACCAACGAGGCCTTGGCACGGCGGCTGATGACCGCTGACCTGTCCGAAGTGCATAAGCTGATGCGAGGAACGATGGCCGACCCGCTGACCGCTCCGGAGGCGGCCCGCATGGCGGAATCGATCCGCGCGGTGTTCAATGCGAATGCGAAAGTGCTCAAGCTCTTGCCCTCATCCGGACAGCGCTTTTCGGTCCGCGACTGGGTCAAAGGCGACTGCCAGGCGGGCTCGATTCTGTTCCTCTCTGCCCGCTATGTCGACATGAGCATCTCCTCGCAATTGCTCACGCTATGGCTCGACACGGCGATGAATACGCTGATGACGCTCGAGCGCACGCAGGACCTGCGGATGTGGTTCCTGATCGACGAGCTCGGTGCCCTTCATCGACTACCGGCGCTTGAAAAGGGGCTGCAAACGGCGCGCAACTTCGGCGGAGCGATCGTCACCGGGGTGCATGCGTTTGCCAAGCTCAAGGAAGTCTATGGCGAGAACATGGCCATGACGTTGTCCTCGCTTGCGCGCACCAAGCTTATCCTGGCGACGGCAGATCGAGAGACAGCGACCTGGTGCTCCGATTTCATCGGTCACCGGCAGGTGCGCGACATGGAAGAGGGCTACAGCTACGGGTACAACAATGCGCGCGATGCAGTCAGCCTGACGCCCAGGCGGCAGATCGAGCCGTTGCTCCTGCCCGACCAGTTCATGAACCTTCCGCGGCTGTCGGCCTACATCAAGTTTCCCGACGGATTCCCCGCTGCGCCGGTCTCGCTCATTCCGCGCACGCGTGGTCGTATTGCCGAAGGTTTCATCGCCCGCGAGAAACCGCTCATAAAGCCTGGCCAGGGTCCTGCGGCAGCGACGCCCCAAGCGAACCTGGGTTCGAAACCGAATGACGAGCATCCCGCTTCGAATGATGACGGTGCCGGTAAGCCTGTCGATTCAAAGCAGCTCAAATTCGACCTCGAAGGGCAGCGCCGTGTCGCCGATGAGCCGCAAGATCGGCAGGAGCCTGTGCCGCTTGAAAACCTAAATGCAGGGCGCGCTATTGGTGATCTCGATGCCGAATCCCGGTCCGATACACATCTGGATGCAGGTCCAACGCTACCTCTCGCCGCAGTGCAAACCGGTGAAGATGCACCAGCAATGGGCGCGGAACAGCACCCGTCCGAACCAGAAACCGCCGGCGATGCTGCAGCTGGAAAAGGCGGTTCGACGCCACGAGGCCGTGCGGCGGAAAACGGGCGTCAGTCGCTCAAGCCGGTCGAAAAAGACCTGCGTGAAGGTGCGGTCGCAGATCCGCCGGAGAAGGATTTCGGCGAGTTCGAACCCGACATGTGAAAGGCAAATGGGCAGGGATTACCTGGCCGCGGGGGAAGCCGTGACAAGGACCAGACAGTATGCTTTCCGTCGCCAATGTGCGCTCCCCTTCGGCTGCCGCGAGCTATTTCGCGGCAGACAATTACTACACCGGCGCCGATGCCGATCGTTCCGGAACCTGGGTCGGGAAGGGAGCGGAACGACTTGGTCTCGAGGGCCGCGTCAGCGCCGAGCAGTTCGATGCCTTGCTGCGGGGAGAACTTCCCGGCGGTATCCAGGTCGGCAATGCGGGACAGGCCCACAGGCCGGGAACCGACCTCACATTCTCACTGCCGAAAAGCTGGTCGCTGCTTGCGCTGGTGGGCGGCGACCAGCGGATTATCGATGCCTATCGCGAGGCCGTCATCGAGACCTTGCGCTGGGCAGAAAAGAACGCGGCGCAGACCCGGATGAGTAGCAAGGCTGGTTACGGGAAGGTCGCGACAGATAATCTGACGATTGGTCTTTTCCAGCACGACACCAACCGCAACCAGGAGCCGAACCTGCATTTTCATGCGGTCGTGGCAAATGTCACGCAAGGCAGCGACGGGAAGTGGCGCGCGCTTCGCAATGATAAGCTTTGGTCGTTCAACACCCTGCTCAACTCGATGACCATGGCGCGCTTTCGTCTGGCGGTCGAGAAGATGGGCTACGAGGCTGGGCCGGTTGGAAAGCATGGCAATTTCGAAGCAGCGGGCATTGCCCGCGAGCAGGTCATGGCCTTTTCGACGCGGCGCGAAGAAGTCCTCGACGCGGTACGCCAGCTGGGTGAGAACACCCCGAAAACCCGCGACATTGCTGTGCTCGATACGAGGAAAAGCAAGGCGCCCGTCAGGGACCGGAAAGGCCTTCTCGATGCATGGCGGCAGAAAGCCCAGGAAGTCGGGATTGACCTTTCCGGTCTCATCGATGCGTCGCAGATGCGGGCTGCAACGAAGGACATTCCCAGCTCCAAAGAAGGGAGCCTTCTTCAGCGTGGAATTGCGAAGCTGAGAGAGTTCGCGCAGCGGATCAAGGGCGATCCGGCGGATCCACTGATCCCTGCCCATGTCCTCAAGCAAGATGCACCGACCATTGCGGCAGCGCAGGCCGTTGCTTCCGCGGTGCGTCATCTCTCGCAGCGCGAGGCAGCGTTCCCCCGTGAGGGATTGCTGAAAGCGGCGCTTGATTTTGGGCTGCCGACGACGGTGGATCACGTCGAAACCCGTGTGAACGCATTGGTCAGAAGGGGAGCACTCGAGCCCGGCAAAGGCGAACACAAAGGCTGGTTGGCGAGCCGGGAGGCGCTTGATCTTGAAAGCACCATTCTCGCGAATGTCGACCAGGGACGCGGGGCAGTGTCGCCCATCCTGGATCGACCGGACGCCGCAGAACGGGTTCAGGCAGTTGCCGCGATCAACCACGGAATTTCGCTCAACGAAGGGCAAGAGGATGCGGCGGGCCTTGTGCTCTCATCGCGTGACAGGATTGTGGCGATCCAGGGCATTGCCGGGGCGGGCAAGAGCAGCGTGATGAAGCCGGTCGCCCAATTGCTCCGCGAGGAAGGCAAGCAGGTGCTGGGGCTCGCGGTGCAGAACACGCTCGTCCAGATGCTCGAGCGCGACACCGGCATCCGTTCGATGACCATCGCCCGCTTTCTAGCGCAATGGGGAAGGCTTCTGCACGAGCCGGGAAATCCCACCTTGCTGAGTGAGGCTCGGAGCGCGCTCGGAGACCATGTCCTGGTGCTCGATGAGGCATCGATGGTGTCGAACGAGGACAAGGCCAAGCTGGTACGGCTGGCAAACCTAGCCGAAGTCCATCGCCTGGTTCTCGTCGGCGACAAGCGACAGCTGGGCGCCGTCGACGCCGGCAAGCCCTTCGACCTCGTCCAACAGGCCGGGATCGAGCGCGCCAACATGGATGTGAATTTGCGCGGCCGCGATCCCGTCCTGCGGCGAGCCCAGGCCGCCGCGCAGGAGGGACGCATCGACGATGCGCTCCAGGCTCTTGCGCCTTCAACCATCGAGGCTCGCGGGGACAGTGCGATTGTTGCTGCCGAAAAGTGGCTTTCGCTCAGCCCGGCGGATCGGGATCGGACGTCGATCTACGCGTCGGGACGGGCCTTACGGTCTGCGGTTAACGAGGCTGTCCAGCGCGGACTCAAGGCCAACGGCGAACTCGGCCCACGATCGGGCCGGCTGACCGTTCATTCTCGGGTGAATGTGACGCACGAGGAGTTGCGATACCTTCGCACATACCAACCGGGCATGGTTCTCAACTTCCGCTCGCGCGACAGCACTCAGAAACTCTCCAAGGGCGACTACACCGTCAAAACCATCGACCAAGCGCGCAAGCAGCTCGTGCTTGAGGACAGGAAGGGGCGTCTGCGCAAGTTCAATCCTGCGCGTTTGCGGCCGGGCGCAGTTGAGAGCCGGCTGTCGCTCTTCGAACGCAAATCGCTTTCCCTCATCGAGGGTGACAAGATCCGTTGGACCGACAATGACCACAAGCGCGGGCTGTTCAACGCCGATCAGGCGAGGATCGTGGCCATCGACGCAAAGGGCGTCTTGGTAGAGACATCAGCGGGCAAGGAGCTTCGCCTGAGCCGCGGCGACCCCATGCTCAAACGCATGGACCTCGCCTATGCCCTCAATGCGCATATGGCGCAGGGACTTACTTCGGATCGGGGGATCGCAGTGATGGACAGCCGCGAACGCAATCTCGCCAATCGGCAGACTTTCCTGGTCACGGTCACCCGGCTTCGCGACGGCCTTACGCTGATTGCAGATAATGCCGAGAAACTCGGCCGGGCCATCAAGTCCAACAGCGGCGAGAAAGCATCGGCCCTCGAAGTAACGCAAAGGCTCAAGGCGGCAGCTGCCAAGGGCCTTTCGCAAGACAAGGATGTTGGCAACGCTTCGCCTGCAAGTGACAAACCCGAACTCACCAAGGAAAGGGTAAAGCCTTTCGAAATCGGCATTTGATCACCGACAGCCTGGACGATTTCAGCGTTACCAGGCACGATGCCTGTTCGAGAGAAGTGCGGAGCGTTGGCGGTGAAGGGTGTTTTCGAGATCAGCGGCAATTCGCGCTACGACGACCTCATCACAGAGCGGTATCATTTCCCCTCGCAATATCTTCCTCAAGCCCGCCAGCTTGAAAACGACTGGATCCTTTACCGCGAAACCCGCGTATCGGGCGGCCGGATGGCCTACATCGCGACGGCTTTCGTTGAGCGGATCGATCCCGATGAGGCTGATCCAACCCATTACTACGCGCGCGTCAGAGACTATCTACCCTTCGATGATGCGGTCTCCTACCGCGACAAGGACGGACGCTTTGCCGAACGCTTCCTTCGCGAGATGGCCCGTCCTGGCGATGCCGGAAGGACGCTGCGCGGAAAATCGGTGCGCACGCTCGATGGCGATGATTTCGTCGCCATCGTCAATCAGGGGCTGAGCGAGACACTCGACCCGGCCAACCGGATCAGGCTCGAGCTCGACGAGCGGTACATCGACGATACAACCGCCGCGCTCCTTGCCGATGATTTTGGCGAACGCCGGATCGAGCAGGTCCTGGTGAACAAGAAAATCCGGGCCGCCAGTTTCCGCAATCAGGTTCTCGATGCCTATGACAGCACCTGCGCCGTCACGGGATTGCGGATCATCAATGGTGGTGGGAAAGCGGAGGCACAGGCGGCCCATATCTGGTCCGTCGCCGATGGAGGACCCGACGTCGTACCCAACGGCGTGGCACTCTCGGCTACGGCCCATTGGCTGTTCGACCGGCATCTCATCACATTCGACGATAACCTTTGCCTGCTCGTATCGCACAACAAGGTGCCGTCCGACCTGTTGAAGCTCTTCCCTCCTTCAGGACAGAAGATCAGGCTTCCGGTCGATCCGAGGGATCACCCCCGCCCGGACTTCGTTGCCAAGCATCGCGCGCGTTTTGCGGGGTTCTGATTTGGTAGGATCAGACCGCGCGTCCGAACCAGATGACACGGCCGACCACCTGGATCTCGGACCGGTCGACATCATCCCAACTGGGATAGGCCGAATTGTCGCTGCTGATGGTGATCTTGCGGCCACCGGGCTTGAGCGTCACGCGCTTGACCACCAGCGCATCGTCGGCGCGCAGGACGTAGATGCCGTCACGTAGCCGCGAACCCTGGTCCGACGCATCGACGAGCACTTCGTCGCCATCGCTGAGTGTCGGCTCCATGGAGTCGCCAAGGACATGGATGATCGAAAGGCTGGCACTCTTTGCTCTGGTGAGCCTGGCAAGCCAGCGTTCGTCGAAACCGAAGCGGGTATGGGCGGTCTCGCTTTCGGCAATCGCTCCAAAGCCCGCCGATGCATCGACATTGAGCACGGGTATTTCAATCAACCCGTCACGCATGGGTGCGGGCGGTCCGCCAAGCACTTGCTCGTCGACCCCGAAGAAGCTGGCAAGCGTGCGCCGGTCATCGTCATCCAGCTTTCGCGGCGAGCCGCGCTTGATGAACTGCTGAATGTAGGACGAGTTTCGTCCGATCATCCGCGAGATCGAGGAATATCCGAGCCGTCGCTGCTGGATCAGGCGATCAAGCTCCTCTCTGACATGTTCCATCGTGTCGTTCCTTCTGACGGTCTGAGGAGAGAAGGAAATCTCCTAGACTCGATGGAACCTTCCTACTAAGAACAAAACAGGAACACAAGTGTTGAGTGAGTCGAGGAAGGCCATGAAATTGCTGGATCGAATTGAGCGACATCTGAAAGAATCGCACATGTCGGCGACACGGTTCGGTCGTCGGGCAGTTGGCGATCCGCGCTTCGTGCTTGACCTGCGCGCTGGTCGCAGGCCGCGTAGAAGGACTATTGAGAAGGTGGAGTATTACCTGAAAACAAGAAATCCGCTTCAATAGTTCTTCGAAATTCACGAAATTCTCATGGGTTTGTCGCAACCTGCCTTGGCGCGAGCTCTGCGGTCCGATACCGTCTAGCTCATTCAGGGTTTCTCCGTCCGGTTGCATTTCGCAAGCTTGGCCTGCTTCCGCACCGGTTCGCAGGAGCCCGTTACCTTTACGGGCTTCTGGGGGCTGCATGGAAATTACCGAATGGCTTGGCCATGGGCTGATCTACTTCTTCACGGAAATCCCGCTCATCGGCGATGCGATGGCGGCATTTCTAGCGATCGTGCTGATCGGAACAGCATTCGCAATCGCGTACCGTTACAAGCGGCAATATCATGCCCCTCTTGCTGATGCGATCGACGCCCGCGTTCGCCTGCTCGACGAGATAACCGGCGGCAGCACCGCCGATGTCGATCAGGCGCGCCTAGAGTTCGCGCGCCGCTTCAATGATATCGACGCCCAGATGATGGAGGCGAATGACTCTGAGGCGCTTCCGCTGCGCAGAACCTGGGAGGAATATCGCGAAACGATCGTCGATCCCTCGGCCGATGTTCTCCAGAACTCCGCTCGTCCGGAACACTTCTTCGTCAATCTTGGCGACCGTCATCGCGGGCTGAACTGGTTTGCGAATATCTTCATCGCCATCGGCCTGTTGATCACCTTCCTGGGCATCATCGCAGCTCTCTCGACACTCGACTTCAGCGGCGGTGTCGATGCGATGCAGGAGCGGCTCAATGATCTCATGAAGGTAGCGGG
Source organism: Erythrobacteraceae bacterium Alg239-R51 (assembly GCA_947331495.1). Classification (GTDB taxonomy): domain Bacteria; phylum Pseudomonadota; class Alphaproteobacteria; order Sphingomonadales; family Sphingomonadaceae; genus Qipengyuania. The sequence continues at coordinate 436,536 of CAMZOI010000001.1, forward strand.
AGCGAAGTTCTGGGCCTCTGTGGGGGGCATCGTGGCTTCCATCGTCCTTCGATCCTACGACTACCGCTTCGGCAAGCGCATCAATGATGGGCTGTCCATGCTGTGTGACAAACTCGAGCATGGAATGGCCTATCTGCCGCCGCAACGGATCGCGAGCGATCAGCTGGCACAGCTCAAAGAGCAGACCCCGGCACTCCGCACCTTTTCCGAACAGCTTGCTGCCGCCCTCGACGGGGCCTTGGAAAAGCAGATGGCGCCCATGATTACGCACCTGGGGTCGATCCAGCAGGGCATCGACAAGATCAGCGGTGGCGGGGGTGAAGCCGTCCGCGACGCGATCGCTTCAAGTGCCGGTGCAGAGATGGCGGGCCTCGCAGATGCCATTGGCGCAATGACCGTCTCGATGGCCACGATGTCCGAACGTATCGAAAAACAGACCGGCGAAGCTGACCGCCAGATCGAGGAAGCTGTCAGGCGCTTTGGCCAGGCTTCGGAAGAGATGCGGTCAGCATTTGGCGACCTCAACCGCAATTTCGGCGTCGTAGCGGACCGAATGCGCGAAGAAAACGAGCAGGCAAGCGAGCTTGCCAGACAGCGGATGGATGAGTTGCTGAGCAATCTTGGCAATACGCTCGACGATATGAAATCCGGACTCGCCTCGGCGGCCAGTCAGATGGGTGAAGCCTCGGCACGCGCGGCGAATGACGCGGCCCGGATCGGCCAGGAGGCAATGGAAAAGTCATTTTCCGAGTTCGTCGAACGGTTCAACCAGACCGGCGGCCCGCTGGTAGGCAGCATGAAAGACGCGGGCGATGCCATTTCTACGTCTGCGGACCGTCTCTCGACCGCGCAAAGTGCTATCGGAGATCACGCGCGAGCGATCGAGCAAGTCGCCGCTCGCTCGAGCGATCTGGCGACGGCGTTCGGAACGGTTGCCAACGACGTTGAAGCGGCAACCGCGCCTGTACGCCAGTCGGCAGTCTCGATAGCCGAAGCAGTCAAATCGGTTGAGACCATTGTTTCCCGAAATGCGCAGTCATCCGAGAGCGCTCGTGACGAAATGCGCCAGCTTGCGGCAGCGCTAAGCGAGACCGCGAGTGCGGCCTCCTCCGCATGGTCGGAATATCGTGCTCGCTTCGAGGATGTGGACCGCGCTCTTGGTGACGCAATCGAGAAGATCTCGGATGCTGCCGGCAACCATGCGTCGAACCTCAACGAACGGGTTGGCCAGATCGACAAGGCTCTGGGCGATGGTGTGGCGCAGCTCGCCGGCGCACTCGAACCGCTCACGACCCTGCGGGATACCGTCGAGGAACTTGCCGGCATCCTTGCAAACCAGAACAGGGAAGCCGCTGAATAATGGAAGGCGTAGTTCGCCGGAAGCCGCCTGAAGAGGGCGAAAGCTATTTCATGTCCATGACGGACATGATGGTCGGCCTGCTTCTTATTTTCATCATCCTGTTAGCCTACTTTGCCCTCAATCTGCAGACCAAGACCGAAGAGCTGACCGGCGCAAACAGGACCCGCGCCGAGATCCTCAACGATCTGCAGCAGTCCTTGAAAGACCGAGGGCTCCAGGTAGAAATCGACACAAAGACCGGAGTTCTGAGGCTCCCCGACGATGTCCTGTTCGACAAAGGCCAATGGGAACTGACGGAGAGGGGGCAGGCCGCCATCAGCAAAGTTGCCAGCGCCATGGTCGAGGTTCTGCCGTGTTATACCGCCTCCGATCTTTGCGAAGGCGAACGCTCGCCGCATTTGATCGATGCTGTCTTCGTCGAGGGGCACACGGACTCCGACGTCATGTCTGGAGGCATGAACAACTATGGACTTTCGGTGCGCCGGGCAGAGACGACCTTCACCATGCTCCAGCGCAACCAACCAGCCCTGCGCGGTTTTCTCAATAGACCGGCGGGAGAAGACGGCTCGGCACCGATCCTGAGTCTGAGCGGCTACGGTCCCGACCGTCCCGTCGATCGTGGAGACTCCGAAGAAGCCAAGAAGCGTAATCGTCGGATCGACTTGCGCTTCCTGATGACGACGCCAAGCGCCGGTCTCGACCGCGACATTTTGAGGCAGGAGCAATGAGTTCGCTGCGGTCTGCAATCGCGAGAATGGAGGCCCTGGCATCGGCTGGACTGGCGAAACCTCCGACGACACAGCCTGAGTTGCAGCGACAATTGGCAAAGCTCGATGCATGTGTGGGCGAAGCAGAGCCCGTCGTTGAGCTTAAGCCATTCTTACGGGGAGCGGCCGATACCGGCGCAAGCGGGTTACCGCGGTTTCAGCTCAACAGGGTCCTGCGCGGCGCATGGTGTGACCCGGAATTCGATGAGCTGGGCGTGGCGGCGCTCGAACGCGCCGACGTCGATCATCGGCGCAGTTCCGATCAGGCCGTGATCGATGGCTACCTTACCTATTTCCCGACAGACCGCTCGATAATGCCGATGCTCGCAGAAGCTGCCTCCCGCGCTGCCGGTCGGCATGACTGGGCGTGGCGCGAGCGTGGCGCACGGTGGGATCTGTTCAAGCCGCAGATAGGACCAGCGAAAGTGGCACGCGATTTTGTCACGCGCGATGCAGACGGCATTTCCTTTTTGATGCGCGAGACGGGCCTTGGTGCAAACCTTGCAGCGAGCGGGTTTGGTCAGGCAACTTTCGCCGAGACCTGCAAGGCAACCGCACAGCTTCAGCCTGCAGAAGCAGTCGGCCCGCAGCGCAGTATCCTGCGTATGTTTGATACAGAAGCGCAGGCAGGACAGTTGGAACTGGTTGTCCGCGCCCTGCTAGAGCCCTGGATTAGGACCAAACCCGAACCCGAGCATCGCAAGGCAATTTCCGAGTTTCTGCTCGATCAGGTGGGTGATCCGCGTCTCCAGCGTACCCGATGGGACAGGATCGTGCGATCGCTCGCTGAGTCGATCGGCGAAGAACGCGCGCGCGAGGTTACCCAGGTGTTCAAGCGCTGGCTTACCGAAGTCGCCATGCGCGAGTTCTTCCGCGCCATCGCAAAGACCACGGATCGGCCTGATCAGTGGGCACAGCGCGAGAAATTCTGGATGGCATACCTCGATGAGGGCCTCGTCAGCGATGCCTGGCCCGCTTTGGGCATCCGGGCGCGCAACAGGATCGAGGATCTCATTCGTCAAAGTGGTGAACGCCCGGAATATGGCATCATTCGGGGCGGTCCTGCTTCGTCTTCATCCATCATCATGCAGATAGGCGACCTGCGCATATCGGAATGGAGCGATAACGGATCCTGCCGCTTCTGGAGTGACACCGATCCCGGAGCTCCGAAACTCTACGCAAAGGTCTACGACGGCGGGAAGCTGCGGACCACCAGCGGACGGTCGGATTTCGAGTATGAGTCCCATGTCCCAGCGAGTCCTGGATGGGAAGGCAAGTTCGCCGGTATCATCCATCGCCGGACATCAATCGCGCATCCTCGTTTCGGGAGAGGCCGGGGCCGCAACTGGAATGATCGATGGTAACGACCAAGTTCATTGCCACACAGAACGAGGACGGCGGTGAGACGATTGCGCTTCTCCGCGAGCAGCCAGGCGGGCTTTTCCGGCGAGCATCAAGCGAAATCGTGCCGGTCTCGGAGTGGCCAAGAGCAGCCCCTGAAGCTGGTCAGGCCGCTCTGGCGCTGGCTCGAGCTCTCGATAACGATGGTCAGATCAGCGAGGAGGCGGAAGGCATAGTCCTTCCACCGCAGATCGTTGCCCGGCTCGATGAGGCCGACGCATTCGCCCTCGGTCTTCCTCCGGCTACATCCATAACCCTTCAGCTCAACTCGGGAGGTTCGCTCGCTGAAGGAACAATCAAGGTCGATACGAAATGGGTCCGCCGCGGTGGTTTGCCGGTTCGAGCCGACATCGCTGGCGCGCGTCTGCGAGAGGGCGGGCGTGTCGGACGAATTCCCGAGCCGATCTATTCGGCCTTCCAGGCCGCACTTGCAGTCAATGCGGCTGATGATCCCGATCAGCGCCGTGCTGCCTTTGCCGAGCTTCGTTCGACGCTCGGAGATGACATCGGCACCGGCATCGAGGCGGACGGCTTTCTCGAGCGTGTCCGGATTGCCTATGCCGCCAATTTTTCACTCAACGCAAAGACCGACCATGGACGTTTCGACTTCGACCCCGTCCTCTTCTCGAGAAACGTAAGCGAGAGCGCTGAGGGTGACCTGGTCGACGAAGAAGAAGCGTCGCTGCTTACCCCGCAGGACAATCAGCATTTTCAGCGCAGGTTCCGGGGTCAGGACGGCGGGCGGCGAAGCTATCTGCTTTCCGACGGAACGCTCCTTTTTCTTGACCCGATGCTGGGCAAGGCCCTCGACATCGTGCGCGCAAAGCAGGTGGGCAACTCACAGGAAAAGCGCGAATTCCTGCGTTCGCCGCAACGTATCCTGCGTGAGGAGCTCAAGCTTGACGCGGCAGGCGATGACGAGGCAGCTGATCGTCTCTTCATCGAGACACAGCAGTTTTCCGAGCGGGTCAGCGGGATCGAGGTCTGGCAAAAGCCGGTTTTACCTTGGATCAAACCCAAGCCGAACAGCTGGCTGCCCGAAGGGTTTGGATTGCGGATCGGGGATCCGCCCGACGCGCGTCATGTCGAGTTGGCTCCAGGTGAAGCTGAAACGATCGCAAGCGAAGTCGAGACAGCGATTGACACAGGCAAGGAAACGATCGCCTGGCGCGACGAAAGCATCCCCGCGACGCCTGCAACCCTGCAGGCCGCGCGAGCAATTGCAGACCTTGAACGTGAGATCGCTGATGAGGTCGAGGGACGCGCCTCGGACAGAACCGAACGCGAGAGCGTCGATATCTTCTTCCTTCAGGTCGGAGAGAATTTCGAGCAGCTGGACTATGCGCGGCTGCCTCGTCCCGACGCTGAACTGCAGGATTTCGATGTTCCCGAGCTCCCCAAGGGACTGAGATCGGAACCCAAGCCTCACCAGGTGCAGGCGTTCGCCTGGTTTGCCGAGGCCTGGGAGCGCCGAATGCCGGGCGTCTTGCTCGCCGACGATATGGGGCTCGGAAAGACCTTCCAGGCGCTCATGTTCCTGCTCTGGCTGCGCAACAAAACGCCTCACCCGAAGCCCGTCTTGATTGTCGCGCCCACAGGCCTTCTGCGGAATTGGCAAGCCGAGCTCTCGCAGCACATTGAGGCAGATCTCATGGGGCCTGTTGTCGAGGCGTTCGGCGCAAACCTGCGCAATTTCCGTCTCGAGGCTGGGAGCGATATTCGCGGGGGAACATCGCGTCTCGACGTGTCCGAATGGAATGACGCCGGAATCGTCCTGACGACCTACGAAACAATGCGCGATTATCACATGAGCTTCGCGCGCATTCCGTTCGCTGCAATCGTCTACGATGAAATCCAGAAGCTCAAGAATCCTGCCAGCCAGATGACCCGCGCCGCAAAGGCGCTGAACGGCACAATCCAGATCGCCATGACTGGCACACCGGTCGAGAACCGGTTGCAGGACCTGTGGTCGATTGCCGATACGGTCTATCCCGGTTTCCTCGGCTCGAGCCGGGAATTCGAAAGCAGCTTCCCCGCGAACGATCTCGAGCGCCTTGGCGATCTCCAGCACCGTCTGATCGAGCGCGACAAAGAATTTCCACCTTTCATGCTGCGCCGGATGAAGGGCGAAATCCTGACCGGGTTGCCGGAGAAGAAGGCCCGCAAATATCCGGTCGAGATGCCGACCGCGCAAGCGCAGGCCTACGACCTCGTGCTGGCCAGAGCGCGAGCGCTACGGGAAAGCGGCGAACAGGGTGCGATGCTCAAAGTGCTGCATATGCTGCGCGGTACATCGCTCCACCCGTCACCGCCGCGCGGAATTTCGAATATCGATGAATACATCGGGCAATCTGCACGGCTGAAGAAGACCTTCGAAATCCTTGAAGAGGTCAGGCAGCGCGGCGAAAAGGCTCTGCTATTCTGCGAAGATCTCGAGATGCAGGCCTTCCTCGCGATGGCAATTCAGGAGCGCTTCGCGCTCGAGCGCCGCCCGATGTGCATCAGCGGGAAGGTTGCGGGCCATAAGCGCCAGGAGATGGTGACTGCCTTTCAGAGTTCGCCGGCTTCATTCGACGTTCTCATCCTGTCTCCCAAGGCTGGCGGCGTGGGGCTCACGATCACCGCCGCAAACAATGTGATCCATCTGTCCCGCTGGTGGAATCCGGCCGTTGAAGATCAGGCGACGGACCGCGCCTACCGGATCGGTCAGACCAGGCCAGTGACCATTCACATCCCGATGGCTGTCCATCCGGACGAGGCGATCGGACCTTCAAGCTTCGACCAGCGTCTCGATGCCCTCATGGAGCGTAAGCGTTCGCTGAGCAGGGGTCTGCTCATGCCGCCGGAGAGTGATCGCGATGTAGAAGACTTGCTTTCCGATGTGCTCGACGGGCGCCCTGCAGAGAACCGGGATCGAAGTAGTGCGTATGCCGCCGCCGGGCAGACGGCAGTGGACATTAAAGACACCGATTACAGCGCCAGTATTCGACATGCAGAACCGCCTGCCGCACCAGTGGCAGAGCCGGAGACCGAGGAGCCGACGGGCGATGAGGAGATTGCTCGCTCCCGCGGACCCGCGAGCGAAAACACAATTAGTTCCGCAAACCCTGATCCGGCTGCGGAGCACGCGGCAGAACCAAGGTTAGAAGAAGCGGCGCGCTCGCAGTCCCACTCTGATCGTGCCGAGGCAGCATCGAGCAATGCCGAGCGCAAAAACCGGCGCCCCATTCTCTCCGTGCGTACTCCCATCGAGGCGGCTGAAGCGCGCGTTCCCTTCGTTCAGCGGGTCGTGTTTGAACAATATGGACAACGCGACTGGACGATTTTCGAGCAGTACGCGCGCGACGCACGAATTGAACGGCTCGAAATCCAGGACCCCTATTGTTGCGCTGACGAGCAGGCTCGCGGGCGCCTCATCAATTTCATCGGTCGCTTTGAACAGCTCGCTTCGGAAATCGCGGCCGTTCAAATTGTGACGTTCGACGCTGATTCCGTGCAGACTCGTGACCCTGAAAGCACGCGTGACCAGCGTCAGGACCTTGAAGATCGGTGGAACCGTATGCTGGCCTCCGTCCCCCTCCACCTCGCACAGAAGTCACGGCGCTCGGGCGGCGACCTGCACGATCGTTTCGTGAGGGCTAAACTGGAGAATGGCGATACCGTCATCTGGGATCTTGGACGGGGTATCGACGGTGTCATGAACGCGCGCTGGTCTTGCGTCGTGAATGCTTTTTACGAGGGCTCGATTTCGACCTCTCGGGCAATGCACTGAAAAACCTGACCTTCATCATTGATTATGAAGTAACGTTCAGAGATGTTGAGGTAAGTGAGGGTGTTGTCTGGCATCCATGATTGCGAGAGGTGCCGGGGGTGAGTGCGGGGATGGAAGGACGCGATTTCAAATCTGAAATCGACGCGGCGCAAAACGACCCGGTTCGGCTGCGCAAGATTGCCGATGACATTCACGCTAGCGGCGGTTCGCGTATCCTGATGATCCGAGCGATCCAGCTGGCCAGGGCAGCCGACAGCGGACCGCATCCTTTGGGCAAAACCTGCGGGGACCTTGGCCTACCGCGCCCGACTGGCCTCCCGCTTTACCGCTACAAGCTCGCACCGGGAATTTTTCAGCGGATCGAAGCGAAGCTTGCTGCCAATCTCGCATCGGACTTGCTGCGACCGTCACTAGCTCCAGCTTTCGTCATATGGGCGGCAGACTGGTTTCGGCGCTCCTACCAGGGCGGCATGCAGCGCTGGGCCGATATCGAAGCGGTTTTGGGGCTCCAGCTCCCACAATCGGAATGGCGGGCACTTGCAGACCGCGGTTTCGATGCCTGGGGCGTTGATCCTCTTATCACTGCACACGGAAATCAGCGTCTCTCCAATCTCGCGCGGCATGGGGGCTTTCCTGCGGCGGCAATCGCAGGCGGTGCGAGCTGGCCGCGTCGCTTCCTAGAGCGGGCAGTCGGTGAGCTTCTCGGGGCAGACATTCAGGACATCGCTACCGCTGTTTCGATCTGCGAACGCAACGAATATTTGCTTCCCTCAATCTGGCGCAGCCCGGAAATGCACGCAATCTGCGGGGAACTTGCCCTCAAGATCGTCGAACTTCGTGCTTTCATCGACAAGGAAGTGCCCGGTGACGGCCGCCCTTATTCGGCCCGGCTTGACCACGCTTACGAAGACTGGCGCGATGAACTGCCGATGACACTCGACGGGGCTGCTGCGGGCCTCATCGATACGCTCCTTGAAGCCAGAAAGCTGACCGGAACTGGGAGCATCCGGGTTGGACGGTTGATGCGGTCGCAGAACGGTGAATGGCGCGAAAGTCTGGATTTCCATCTCGAAGGTCGCTGGGACGACAGGGATCGTGTGCTGTCCGCAGGAGAATATGTCCGGGTGTTTCTTCAGCCCTCGGGTGCTTTGGCGGACCGCATCTCCGGTCGGCTGGCTTACCTGGAGGTTGAATCAGGCAATTGCTGGATCGCGCGCGCTATGCGTAGCGAAGCTGCGATCGATTTTCCCTTGGACCTCTCCGTTACCGCCGAATTCCATGCCCGCGGCGAAAGACTCGCCCAAAGCTTTGTCCTGCCGGGCGGCAAAGCGGTTGGGGACGGACTGCGGATATTCGAGCGGCAGACCGGAGACACGGAGCTAGGCACGTTTTCCCTTATCGGTCAGGGGTCGGGTGGTTATCGCGCCGAACCAGTCTTTGTCGATGTTCCGCAGGATTGGATGCTTCGCGGCAAGGACAGCAATACAGAGATCGAAGTCGAAGATTTTGCCTTTGCACCTGGTCGTTCGCTCTACCGCTGTGCTGGCCAGATCATCGCCGAGAAGCCCAATGGCGACGCATTTCTGGTGCGGACGGGGCAGAGTGCAGATCGTAAGGATCGCCTGACCATTGTCGCCCAAGAGGCGATCGGTGTGCAGGCGCCCGGCGGCGAACGGTTGATCAAACATCCGCTGCATGCAGAAGTCGAAGACGGGGTTTCCCGGCGCACTGCAACGCGCGGAGAGGTCGGCTGGCGGTTTGCAGGGGAAAGCAGTTGGCGCGATGATCTTGTCAACGCGGGCCCTGGGCACTGCGAGTTCGCCTGGCTCGATGGAACGACCAAGCATGTTCGGGACCGGACGAGTGCACTGGTTCTGCCGACTGAATTCGCACTGAGCCAGCGGATCAATGCGGCCCATGCGGAAATCGCTTTGGAAGGTTGGACCGGAGAAGCGGTGCTCAGCGATGAAACAGCGACTGCGAACCATCGCTGGCGGGTGCGCGTCGATCCGCCCCGTCGCGCGCTGCTCGGCTTGCGCCTCACCCCCGACCATGGCTCCACCTTCAACCTCAATGTACCTTTGCGATCGAAAGAATGGCTGACGAACTGGGATGGCGGACTTCTTAGGCGCGATGCTGTCCTTGGCCTCGCCGATCTTCGTGACACCGTTGCCCGCGCGCCAGGCCGTGCGATGCTGATGGGCGAAGTTGCCCATCACGCTGGAGCGTCGCTTGAGGCGAGTTGGAAGGTCGATGTCGAACTGGGCCTGTCGGCTCTGCGCAACGATATTGCCGCCTTGATGCGGCCGCTCGGCATCGATGCCCAGGTCCGGCTCGACTTTCACAACGGCAGCAATGACAACTGGTACGTCACGGAATTCGGCAATTCTCTTGAGTGGGAACCTTCGGGAGGGCTGCGTCCGAAAACGGCCATTGTCGGCGAGGATGTCCGCGTTGGCGGCCGCTTTCTTGGAGCGCCCGAGAAAGAGGTGGATTTCGGTCCGTTTGACGGATTGCTTGGCGGCCTCGGAGGGCAATTGATTCAACTGCCACGATTGCGCGGTCCATGGCTCGTCTATCTGCGGGAAGGTGCTCGCGTCCTCACGCGGCCAAAGTTTATCGACGGCGATCCGGTTCACGACGTGCCGCAACACAGGCTCGGCCGGGCCATGGCACAGCCTCTTTTGCAAGCGCGCGAGGACCTCGTGAGGCTGGCGGAGGAACTCGCTGCCGAGCCCATGTCTTCCGAAGCGACCCAGACCATTCGTGCAGTCATGGACTTGGCGCTGTCGCTCAATGGCTTGCCTCCGCAGACCTTCGAAATCTTCAGCAAGTTAGAGATTGCCGGTCCGCTTGCGCCGCTCCTTCTTTATCGCTGCGAGGAACAACACCTCTCGACGATCCTCGAGCTGTTTGATGGCCTGTGCTCAAGCTGGTCCCTTTTGCCGATCAAGGCCTGGGACACTGCCTTTCAGGCTCAAGGTAATTATCTGGTCAGCCGGCTCGATGACCCTCAGTGGGCGTTGGCAAACATCACGGAACGTCAGAACGAGATCGCGGCGCGTGCGCCGCAGCTTGCACCCCTCATTTGCCGGGACTTCTCGCCGCTCAGCTGGGAAGAGCTGCGCAACCACTTCACGAGCCATACAAGCGAGGGCATCAATATGGATGCCGGCGGCTTCAACCCTTTTCGGCCTGCTTACAGCGAGCTACTGCCGAGAGAGAACTTCGTCGAAGCGCTGATGCGGGTCTTCGATGCTCCTTTCGCCGCTGCTCTGTCCGCTACCGGACGTGCTTCTCTTGAGAAGGAGCAGGTCCTGACCGTCAAGGACGTCGAACGACGTCACCCCGACTACTTTGCCAAAGCCTTTGGCTATGCCCTTTCGGAGCTCAAGAATGGCCGCCAGTGATCCCCTCCCTACATCCCGATTGTCGCCGATGGAGGTACACCAGCGGCTGAGGACTGGGCTCGCCGAAGCCGTGGTCTCGCGGGCGGGTATCCGGCACGAAGGGCTCAACGCTTTTCTCCGGAGCACGCTTGCCGGTACGGACCCAGCAAACGGTAGCCTCCTTTCCGAACAGCTTTTTCAGGCTGCTCCCGGCTATGTATCCTCAGGAAAGAGCCCCAACCAACTTCAAGCGCTGCTGCATCAGCGCACGATCGAAGCGATCACCCAAACGTCGGATACTGATCTACGCTTCGATTACCCTGCCTACGCGCACCAGCTGTCGACGTGGGAACTTCTCAGCACGCAAGAGCCGCAATCGGTTCTGGTTTCGAGCGGCACGGGGTCGGGAAAGACCGAATGCTTCCTGGTTCCGATGCTCGATGATCTGGTCCGGGAGTCCGCAGAGCAAGGTCCTCTGACAGGGGTTCGGGCGCTCATGCTATATCCGCTGAACGCTCTTATCGCGAGCCAGGAGAAGCGCCTCACAGCCTGGACCAAGCCGCTTCGCGGCGATGTCCGCTTTGCCCTCTACAACGGATTGATGGGAACGGCGCGAAAGTCCAATCGCGACAAGGCCGAGCACGAGATACCGCATCAGGTTCTTTACCGCGAAACCCTCCGGGCCAACCCACCGCCGATCCTTGTTACCAACCAGACGATGCTCGAATACATGACGATCCGGCGCGAGGATCGTCCGATCCTCGACGCGTCAAAAGGCAAGCTGCGCTGGATCGTTATCGACGAAGCGCACAGTTACATCGGCTCGGCAGCGGCGGAGCTCTCGCTCCTGCTTCGCCGGGTGATGAACGCATTCCATGTGACGCCCGATCAGGTCCGCTTCGTTGCGACGTCGGCGACCATCGGCTCTGCTGACGACCAGAAGGCCCGCGACGACCTTCAGAGATTCCTTGCCGACATTGCTGGCGTTCCGCTTGAGCGGGCGCATGTCGTTGTGGGAAAGGCTCAGCCGGTCAACCTCTCGAAAGTCCTGACAGCGTCCGATGATCCGGCAGCTTCGTCGGTTGCCGAGAGGCTGGAAGGCGAGCCTCAGACTCTGGCCTCGCTTAAAGCACTCTCGCCGGACGCCGAAAGGATTTTGCTCGATCTTTCGGCCCATAATGCCAGCGAAGCGAAGCCTGTCCTGCCGATGCGAGCGCACAGCTTCACGCGGGCAGTTGCCGGGCTCTGGACCTGCATCAATGTCGACTGCCCGGGCGAGATGCGGCCCAAGGATTGGCCATTTGGCGCTGTGCTCTTCGACCATCGGGACCAATGCCCCCATTGTCAGTCGATGGTGTTCGAAATTCAGAACTGCCTCGATTGTGGTGAGCCCTTTCTCCCGGCCGATGACATGGGAGACAGGATCGTACCGCGGCGGAGTGATCATGATGCAGATGAGTTTCGCGAAGATAGCTATCGTGATCGCGATCATGATGATGACGATGATGAAGACGAGCATGAGGGGATCGGCCACCCACGGCTGATTGCCATCAACCCCAAATCCGAAGCGACGGCGACCGCTTTCGATGTATCCAGTGGCGAGTTCACTGGGGAAGCGGGGCATTTTCATCTGACCCAGCTCGACGAGGGACGTTGCCCGGCCTGTCTCGGAAACAAGCGGCGCGGGCGACCGGCGGTCTTTCCCTTTCGCTTTGGCACACCGTTCCTCACCCAGAATGCTGCACCGATCCTCCTTGAGGGTGTGTCGCCACATCAGGCGGAGCACGCCCTGCCGTTCGATGGCCGTCAGCTGATCAGCTTTTCGGACAGCAGGCAGGGAACAGCTCGCTTTGCCGCCAATATTGAAACCAACGGTGAGCGGGGCTTCGTTCGCGGCTTTATCTACCATGCCGTTCAGAAGGCTGCCCACGGTAACGACCTGACCGAAGAGCGCAGGGAAGAGCTGCTTAAAAAGAAGTCTGCTCTAGCGAACCTCGTGGCAGACATGCCTGGGTTCAAGGATGATATCGCCAAGATAGACGCGGAGCTCGCGGGCGGCGCGGCAACCGGAATATCCTGGAAGGACCTCGTATCCGGGCTCGCTTCTGAGCCAGCCATTGGCATGATGGCCAAGGTCTGGGACCTCGATCGCAGCGAACGGTTTCACGATAACCGGGAAGCGCTGGCCCGCTTCATGCTCTTGCGCGAACTTGCCCGTCGTCCGCGCAATGCCAATGCGATGGAGACGCTTGGCCTGGCACGGCTCCGTTTCCCGGATATCGAGCGGATTGGCCCGGATAGGCTACCTGAGCTTGTCGGCCAGAAGGGCTATTCGATCGAAGATTGGCGCGGCTTCCTCTACTACATGGTCGACTATCTTCGCGGCCAGTTTGCCCTTGAGGTGGACGACGGTGATGCGCGTTGGATGCCTGGGCGCGCGCGGCCTCGCAATGTGATCGGGCCCGACCAGCCCCCTGGCGCCAAGCGCGACGTCTCCTGGCCTTTGGTCAACACTAAAGGGCGTCAGCCCGACTCCATTCTTCTCTTGGCGTCAGCCCTGAACCTTGACCTCACGTCACAGCGCGACCGCCATGAAATCAATCAGGTCATGCATGCCGCCTGGAATCAGCTCGCTCCTCTTCTGTCGGGCGTTGGTGGCACATTCAGCCTGCGATTGGAGAAAACCGCCGAGGTCGAAGCGGTGTCCAAGGCTTGGCAATGCCCCTTGACCCGGCGTGTCCTCCCCCGCCTGGTCTTTGGCAGGTCACCCAATCTGGTGAGTGCTGGCAAGATGTTCGCCAACAAGCCAGCGCGTGAAATTGAGTTTCCGCGTCTACCAAGGACAAGGCCTCTTGCGTTAGATGGCCAGAAGGAAATCGCAGCCTGGCTCCAGACCAACGAAGAAGTCGCGGCCCTTCGCGAGGGTGGCATCTGGATGAACTGGCACGATCAGGCCGCGCTCGCCACGCCTTATCTGCGAGCCGAGGAACACAGTGCCCAGCAGCCCCCGCACAGGCTGCGCGAGTTCGAGGAGCAATTCAAGGAAGGCGATATCAACCTGCTCGCCTGCTCCACCACCATGGAAATGGGTGTCGACATCGGTTCGATCGAAGGCGTGCTGATGACCAATGTTCCGCCCTCGATCGCCAACTACAACCAGCGGGCCGGTCGGGCAGGCCGCCGCGGCCAGGGTTTTTCAATAAGTCTCACAATTGCCCGCAATACACCTCTCGATCTTGAGACGTTCGCCGATCCTGCGGGCTATTTGCGCCGCAAGCTCGCATCGCCGCGCGTTTCGCTTGATTCAGATCGGATCGCACAACGTCACGCGAACGCCTATCTTCTCGCCCAATGGTTTCGCGAGGTTGAGGGTGAGTTTGCCCGCACTAAGACCGGGGATTTCTTCGGCTGTCGCGCTGACCTTCGTCCTTTCGAAGGTCTCGCTCCCGTGGATGCCTTTTGCGAATGGCTCGATCTACCAACAACGGCATCCGCAACCGAAGAGGGTCTGCTGCGGCTCCTCAGGGGAACAGGTCTCGAATACGACAGCGAAATCCGCGGACATACGGCGGAGATGTTTGGGCAGGAAGCTGCGAATTTCCGTCGTACATGGCAGCGCCTAAAGGAAGACTCGGACGCGCTCGAAGGGCCGGCAAAGAAGGCCATCGAGTTTCAGGCGCGGCGATTGTGCAAGGAGTTCCTCTTGAAGGAGCTCGCCAATCGCTCGCTTATCCCTGGGAGCGGTTTTCCGACATCAGTTGTCCCGTTTGATACCCTCTGTGCCGAGACGCAGAAGGCGCAGGAGCGCAACCGTTCGGAAGAGGAAGGCGCGCGTGATCGGCGCTATGAATGCCCGACGCGCAACGCCGATATCGCCATTCGGGAATATGCCCCAGGGGCAGAGGTCGTGGTAGACGGACTGGTTTGGAAATCGGCCGGGGTCACCCTCAACTGGCTTAGCCCGATCGACAGTGGCCAACGTGAACCGCAGAACCTTCGTTGGGCCTGGTGGTGCGACCATTGTGGTGGGGCGGGCAGCGATCACCAGATGCCAGACCAGTGTGCCCATTGCGGCGAACGAAGCATTACCATCGAGCAGTTTCTTGAACCGGCTGGGTTCCGGGTCGACTGGAGCGCTCAGCCGCATGCCGACACCGATCAGGCTGTCTATATCGAACCCAAGTCCCCGAAGGTCAGTGTCGGTGATGCCCTTTGGCAACCCATGCTGCAGCCTGAAACCGGTCGGATCCGGGCTTCGCATGAAGGTTACATCTACCATCATTCGCGTGGACCCAACGACCAGGGTTACGAGATTTGCCTGGAGTGTGGACGGGCCGGGGATGCAGGGACCGACGCTCTCAAAGACCATCGGCCGCTCACGCCGAGGGACCGAAAGGCGATAGACCGCTGTCCGGGCAATGACGAGGGTTATGCGATCACGAGTGCTCTGGCGCTGGGCCATGAAGTTCTAACCGATGTGGTTGAGCTACAATTGCCTGGGCTGGAAAGTGACGGTGCGGCCTGGGCGCTTGGCGCAGCCGTACGCGAGAGTCTTGCGCGCTGGCTTGGAATCGAGCCGCGCGAGCTCGGGATTTCCGTGGCAGCTCGAGATGGCAAGCTCGGTCGCAGAGTGCCGTCTGTTTACATCTTCGATGAGGCATCTGGAGGTGCCGGATACGCTCCGAGACTTCTCGATGACATCTATCATGTATTCGAACGAGCGGCCCGTGTCCTCGATTGTCCCAAGGAATGCGAGATGGGGTGTTCGGCCTGCGTCCTCGCTGCCGATCTCTACAAGCAGCAGGGACGTCTCGACCGGCGGTCTGCTCTCCTCGCGGTCCAGGCGTTTCTTGAGACGAATGCTGAACTGCCGCAGGAAGATCGTGCGGTCCCCGATGCCAGGGCAATAAATGACGCGGCAAACACACTCCTTTTGAGAGCACGAAGCGGAGACAGCATTTCCGTCTTGTTGCCCACCGTGTTCGATCTGGCAGAGCTGACTTCTACCAAGATGCGCACCTTCTTTTCTGCCGCCTCGGCCCGCGGCGTTCCGGTGACGCTCGTGCTTGATCCGGGTTCCTTTGATAAGCTCGAAGAGGTCGAACGGCGCTTTTTGCGCGATGCTTCGGTGCGTTTCGAATTCTCTTTGGCCCTGGGCAAAGGAGAAGACGCACCCTTCGAGAGCAAACGCCTGGCCGAATTGATCTCGTCTGATCGTACCACAGGGTTCTTCTCACGCGATGCGAACGCGGCGCAGCCGGGGGAGCGATGGGGTCTGGGTGATACGCATGCTGTCGTTGCCGGTACTCTCAGCGGCCACACCGCCTACAGCCCGATCAACCCGGATGATCTGGAGCGACAGGTTGCGGCTGGTGATCAGGTCGAGCTGATGCAAGGTTTCGGGCAATGCCCGGTTGGCCAATTTGGCAAACGCTTTGGCTCGAAACTGAAACAGCAGATGGAAGCGGCTGGTGTTTGGAGGCCTGGCAGTCTTGTGCGGATCACCTACGCCGACCGCTACCTGAACTCTCCGCTGACTATGCTCCTCTTCCTGCGGACGTGCGAAGCTCTATCCGCTGACTTAAAGGCTGATAGTCCCGTTGAAGTCGATATCCTGGTTCAGCCACTAAAGAACGATCGTAGTCCTTATCAGATCAAACACGATTGGACTTATGAGGATGACCGAGCGGAAGTAGCCGAGCTTTTGGGCGAAAAATTTGGCCTCGATGTCGATCTTCAGGTCACGCAAAATTCCGACCATGGCCGCAAGCTCGAGCTTGAATACGCCGATGGTCAGAAGGTGCTCGTGCTGCTCGACCAGGGTTTTGGATATTGGCGAGTAGCTGGTAGCCCGCCGCGACATGACTTTCGTTCGGCACCCGCTGCGCAGGCGAGTGAGCTTTTGCGCTCATCGGCTGCGGTTTCCGGCGTGGGAGAGAGCTACTACGCAGTGAAGAGAGGTGCGAAGTGAACCATTTTGGCCTCGCCGCGCGGTCGCATTGGTCGAGCCTTATGGCAAGGGCACTCAGAGCGCTCGCTTGGATCGACTGCTACAAGCACGACGCCTTCAATCTTGAAGCCAACCAGGGCAGTGGGGCGGATCGGACGGCTTCGGGCTACGGCGAAGATGGATTTGATATTTTTTGTGAGCCCGCGAGCTCCCGCTTGTAAGAACCGATCAGAACGAGACCTGAGCATTGAACACACAGACATCAACGACTGCAAAAGCCAACAACACCCACACGTCACTCGCTGACTTCATTTGGAAGAATGCGGATGATCTTTGGGGTAATTTCAAGCACGTCGATTTCGGCAAGATCATTCTTCCCTTCACTCTTCTTCGACGCCTGGAGTGTGTTCTTGAGCCCACTCGGGAAGAAGCCGCCAAGATGCACAAAATGGCCATCGAAAACGGTCTCGATGTCGACGTCATCCTCCGTCAGGCAACTGGTTACCCGTTCTACAACACATCAAGCTACAGCCTCGAAACATTGGGGGCTGGCCGCACACGTCAGAACCTTGAAGACTATATCGCGAAGTTCTCCGGCAACGCGCGGGTAATCTTCGAGCAGTTTGATTTCATCAACACAATCAGTCAGATGGACAAGAAGGGCGTTCTCTACAAAATCTGCCAGAACTTCGCTGCCATCGACCTGCATCCTGACGCCGTTCCAGAGCGGACCATGTCCAATGTCTATGAACACCTGATCCGCCGGTTCGGGGCCGAGGTGAACGAGGCGGCCGAGGATTTCATGACGCCCCGCGACGTGGTTCACTTGGGCATCGAGCTTTTGCTCGAACCGGATGATCAAATGTTTATCGACAACCCCGGCATCATCCGCACGCTCTATGACCCAACAATTGGCACCGGCGGCTTTGTCTCAGACGGCATGGAACACGTCCAGTCATTGCAAGATCGCTATGGCACCGCCCCGACGCTAGTCCCCTACGGACAAGAGCTAGAATCCGAAACCCACGCGGTTTGTCTGGCAAGCATGCTCCTGAAGACGCTCAAGTCGGATCCCGGTCGCGATTTGTCCCAGAACATCAAGCTCGGCAGTACGCTCTCAGCCGACAAATTCCGCCACGAGAAATTCCACTACTGCGTCTCTAATCCGCCTTTTGGCAAGAAATGGGAATTGGACCAAGCCGAAGTCGTGCGCGAACACCGCGACCAGAATTTCGAAGGGCGCTTTGGCCCCAAGCTGCCGCGCGTCAGCGATGGCTCGATGCTGTTCCTTTTGCACCTGCTCAGCAAACTCGAAGACCCCGAAAAGGGCGGCGGGCGGGCGGCAATCGTGTTGTCGGGCTCTCCCCTTTTCAACGGTAGTGCCGGCCAGGGTGAGTCCGAAATTCGTCGTCATCTGCTTGAGCAAGACGTGGTTGAGGCGATCATTGCCTTGCCGACCGAGATCTTCTTCCGCACGGGGATTGGCACTTACATTTGGGTCTTGTCCAATCGCAAGTCAGAGGAACGGCGGGGTAAGGTTCAGCTGATCGACGCGACCGAGATGTTTGAGCCGGTCCGCAAGAGCGAGGGCAACAAACGGCGCAAAATCGGGGACGATCAAATCCGCGATATTGTGCAGCTCTACGCCGACTTCGAACCGACGAAAAAAAGCCTCATCCTCGACGCGGAGGAGTTTGGCTATCGGCGAATTCGAGTGCTGCGCCCCCTGCGCCACAAAATCGTCGTGTCTGACACCGGTTTTGAGGCGCTTGCTGAACATAAGGCCTGGGAGAAGCGCACCGATGATCAGCGGCACGGCTGGCGCGAGGTGTTGCTGGAGCATGCAGGCACCGACCATGACTGGCACTGGATCGACAAATTTGCCAAGTCGGTGGCGAAAAAGGACGCGAGCTTCGGCAAAGCCGATGCGGCGCTGATCAAGGCATTTCAAAAGGCCTTTGGCGTGCGGGATGAAGATCTTGACCCAGTGAAGGACAAGAAGGGCAACCTGATCCCCGACGATGATCTGACAGACTATGAGAACGTGCCGATGGGCACTGATATATACGACTACCTCGAAACCGAGGTAACGCCCCACGCCTATGATGCCTATATCGACGAGACCTACGTTGACGAAACCGATGGTGACATCGGGATCGTCGGCTATGAGATCAACTTCAACCGCTATTTCTATGAATACGTGCCGCCGCGCGATCTGGACGAGATCGATGCGGAGCTGAAGGCCATTGAGGCCTCGATTGCTGAAGTCTTGGCTGAGGTGACCGAATGAGATCCTTCGGCGCCATTAAGTCAATTCCCGAAACTGCTGTTCCCGAAGGCTGGTCACTCAAGCCGCTGAAGCAGCTCGTTCGCAAGATTTCGAAGAAAAGCAAGAACAAGACGAACGTCGTTGCCCTAGAAAATATCGAGAGTTGGACTGGGAAGCTTGTACCGACTGAGGCGGACTTTGACGGCGACGGCATAAGTTTCAAAGATGGTGACATCCTCTTTGGAAAATTGCGCCCTTACCTCGCAAAAGCATACCTCGCGCGTTCAGACGGTGAAGCTATTGGCGATCTTTGGGTTCTTCGCCCAGACGATTCCTGTGAGCCTCGGTTTGTAGCTTACAAACTCTTGTCGCAGGTGTTCATCGAGACTCTGAACGCTTCTACCAACGGGGCCAAGATGCCTCGTGCAGAATGGGCATTCGCCGGAGCTCTTACCTCCCCGACGCCTTCGAAGAACCTTCAAAAAACCATTGCGGATTTTCTCGACCGTGAGACTGGACGGATCGATGGATTGATCGAGAAAAAGACGCAGTTCATCGCTCTGCTCAAGGAAAAACGCGCGGCCGTCATCGACCACGCTGTTACCAAGGGCATCGACCGAGACGCCGAAATGAAACCCTCGGGGGTAGATTGGATTGGCGATATTCCAGCACATTGGGATGTGCCACGTATCGCGACGTTGTTTCGCGAAGCTTTTCGAAAGCCAGACCCGGATTTGCCGGTGCTTTCCGTGTCGATCCATGATGGCGTGTCAGACGGCGAGCTGTCTGATCAAGAACGCGATCGCAAAGTCGCTTTAAGCGAAGATCGTACAAAATATCAGGGTGTTGAACCCGGCGACCTTGTTTATAATATGATGCGTGCTTGGCAGGGCGCATTTGGTGCGGTGGCAGTATCTGGACTGGTCAGCCCAGCCTATGTTGTTGCACGACCTATCGCCGAATTCCGAACCAAGTTTCTGGAGCACCAATTACATACCAAGAGCGCGGCTGAGGAGATCCGGAGATTTTCCCGAGGAATCGCAGATTTTCGTATGCGGCTGTACTGGGAGTATTTCCGCGACATCCGCGTTTGCCTGCCCCCACTTGCAGAGCAGGATGAAATCCTGAGCTACATCGAGCACGAAACAGCGCGTATCGAGGGTCTGATTGAAAAGACGGAGCGCTCTATAGCGCTTTTGAAAGAAAAACGCGCTGCGCTCATAACGGCGGCGGTGACCGGCAAAATTGATGTGAGGGCCGCAGCATGAGCGACTTGCACCACGAAAAGCACCTTGAGGCCTACTTCGTCAAAAAGCTGATGGAACAGGGCTGGCTGCTCGGCGACACCAAAGGCTTTGACCAGGATGCCGCTGTCTATCCCGACGATCTGGAGGCCTGGATCAAACAGACCCAAGGGGCGAAATGGGAAAAGCTCGTCGCCCTGAACGGTGACCGCGCCCGCGAAACCTTGCTCTCACGTCTAAATGGAGCCCTAGAGAAGCACGGCACCATACAGGTTTTGCGCCGTGGCTTCGCCATCGCAGGCTGCGGACAAATCGATATGTCCGAGGCCGCACCCGAGGACCAGCGCAACGAGACAATCCTCGAACGCTATGCCGCCAACCGACTGCGCGTGGTGCCGCAGTTGAAGTACCATCCCGGTCGCGAGCTTGCGATCGATCTAGGGCTATTCATCAACGGGCTGCCCGTTGCGACCGTCGAACTCAAGACTGATTTCACCCAGTCCGCCGAAAGCGCGCGCGAGCAATATAAGCGCGACCGCCTGCCCGAAGACCCCGCCACCGGGCGCAAGCACCCGCTGCTCACATTCAAGCGCGGCGCCATCGTGCATTTTGCGATGTCCGATAGCGAGATTTGGATGGCTACTAAGCTGGCGGGAGAGAATACCTATTTTTTGCCCTTTAACCGTGGCCATGACGGTAAAGGCGGCAATCCCCCTCGTGAGGACGGCGAATACCCTGTCGCCTATTTCTGGGAAGAGATTTGCCAGCCGGATGCCTTCCTCCGGATCTTTCATAGCTTCGTATATGTCGAGAAGAAGGATGTGGTGGACCTGAAGGGCAATTGGTCCGTCAATGAGACGCTCATCTTCCCGCGCTTCCACCAGCATGACGCGGTCAAAAAAATGATCGCAGATGCCAAGGAGAATGGACCTGGCCAAGCTTACCTCTGCGAACACAGTGCAGGTTCGGGCAAGACATCTACGATAGCCTGGACAGCGCATGACCTGACCAAACTGCGCCATGACGACGGCAAGGCAGTCTTTGACACGGTGGTCATCGTGACAGACCGGACTGTGCTGGATGGCCAGCTACAAGACGCCGTCCAGCAGATCGACCACCGCAAGGGCATGATCGCTGCGATTGATCGAGAGACAAGCTCCAAGACGAAGACCGCGCAGCTGACGGAAGCCATGCTGAAGGGCGTCCCGATTATTGTCGTGACTCTCCAAACCTTCCCGCATGCGATGGAAGCGATCCTGACGGAAACATCGTTAAAGGACCGCAGCTTTGCCGTGATCATCGATGAGGCGCATACCTCGCAAACCGGCAGCACAGCCTCGAAGCTGCAAGCGACCCTCGCACTCTCGTCGGCAAAAGACACCGCAAATATGACGGTCGAAGAGCTTTTGACCGAGATCCAGAAAAGCCGTGCCCGCCCGAAAAACTTGTCCCATTTCGCGTTTACTGCGACGCCAAAGCACTCGACCTTGATGCTGTTCGGACGGCCGGAAGACCCATCGCGACCGGCGGCCCCAGATAACCTGCCGCGTGCCTTCCATAAATACGAGATGCGCCAAGCCATCGATGAGGGTTTCATCCTCGACGTGCTAAAGGGCTATGTATCGTATAAGACGGCCTTCAATTTGGGGAAAGAACTAGAAGACAAGAAGCGCGTGGACGGCAAGGCAGCCAAACGGGCGCTCGCCAAATGGATGAGCCTGCATCCCACGAACGTCACCCAAAAGGTGCAGTTCATCATGGAGCACTTCCGGCACAACGTATCACCTCTCCTTGATGGAAAGGCGAAGGCAATGGTGGTGACGAGCTCGCGTGCAGCAGCTGTTCGCTACAAGAAATCTTTCGATGCCTTTGTCGCGGCCAATCCTCAATACAAAGACGTTCGCGCGCTCATCGCTTTCTCGGGGAAGCTCAGCGGCAAGGATGTCATGCATTCCGACGATGCACAAATTGCTGGTGAGCTGTTCATATGTGACGAGGATGCGGAATTCACCGAAAGCAACATGAACACGGGCGTTCAGGTCAAAGACCTTCGAATCGCATTTGATCGTCCAGAATTCAGGGTCATGTTGGTGGCCAACAAATTTCAGACGGGTTTCGATCAGCCGAAGCTTGTCGCCATGTATGTCGACAAGAAGATCGCGAACGAAGTTGAAATCGTTCAAACGCTGTCGCGCCTCAATCGCACATTCCCAGGAAAAGAAGAGACCTTCGTTGTAGACTTCGTAAACGACCCAGAAGCAATCCGAGCGGCCTTCAAGAAATACGATTCAGGCGCGCAAATCACCGAAGTTCAAGATCCCAACGTAATCTACGATTTGAAGGACGCACTCGACGCGCAAGGTCTTTACTCGGATCAAGACATCGAAGCCTTCAAGATAGCTCGCTTCGAAACGGCCAAGACTTTCGACACCGGAAAAGAAGATCACCATAAGGCGATGTTTGCGGCCACCCAAGGGCCAACCGACAAGTTTAACGCTCGCCTCAAAATGCTGCGTGAGGAAGCCGAGCGGTGCGAATCTGAATTTCAGAAGGCAACCGAAGCCGGAGATGATGCCGCCGCGAAGAAAGCCGAGCATGAAAGGGTGCAAGTAGAAGAAGGCATTGGCAGCTTGCTGGAGTTCAAATCGGGCCTGTCGAGATTCTCCAGAACATACACGTACATTGCTCAACTGCTGGACCTCGGGGATCCCAGCGTGGAGAATTTTGCGGCTTTCACAAAACTTCTCGCAAACCGCCTTAATGGCGTTCCCCCTGAGCACGTCGACTTAAGAGGTATTTCCCTAACGGGCTACGACATCAAAAAGAATGATGCACAAGGCGAAGGCGGAGATGATCCCGATCCGAATTTAAAGCCCGTGGGAGCCGGTGGATCGAAATCGCCAGGGAAACTTCCTGTCTACCTTCAAGAGCTTATCGAACGACTGAACGGTATCTTTGGCGAAGCTGCTCCGATCAAGGATCAAGCGAGCTTCGTGAACCAAATCGCGTCGATCACTCGCGAAAACAGTATCGTGAGGGCCCAGGTCAAGGAAAACTCCAAAGAGCAGGCTTTGAAAGGAAGCCTTCCAGGAGCGGTTCAAGGAGCGGTGGTGCGTGCGATGGGCTCAAACAATGCTCTGGCCACGCATCTCCTTAAAGAGGACAGGCAGGGCCTAGGTATCCTTACCAACCTTATTTACGATCTGATCAAAGAGGGCAGAGACATCGATCTTGGAGACCTCGATGGTGCATGAACCGCACAAAAGCTCTGAATAAAACGTCCGGATGGCCAGGCAGTTGGAGCCTGATAAGAAATACAGTGTGTTGGGAATTTAGGAACACTAGATGAAGATTTCTCAGGCCCTAGACAAAATCGACGAGAAGCAGCTCTTTGTGCCGGCCTTCCAACGCGAGTACGTTTGGAAGCGCGACGATGCGAAGCAGTTGGTAGACTCCCTTATCAAGGAATATCCAACGGGGACGATGCTGACCTGGGAGACCAATAACCCTCCCGAATTGAAGGGCCCTCACAAATACGATGAGAAGCAGGGCGCTGTAAGGATCCTTCTGGACGGGCAGCAGCGGCTGACAACCTTGTACATGCTCATTCGCGGTGGTTTGCCACCCTACTATACTGCTCCGGAAATTCTCAACGACACGCGCGGCCTTTATGTGAATGTCGAGACCAGAGAGCTGGAGTACTACAAGAAGCTCAAGATGGAGAACGACCCGCGCTGGCAGAATCTGACCGATATTTTTCAGCGCAAGATCCGAGCTAAGGATGTCGTCCGCGCTTTGGAAGACAAGGGCGAAGAGGTGTCTCGCGAACGCGACGATCTGATCGACGACAACGTGAAATCCATCGAGAACATCCTTGACCGGGAGTTCCCCGAGCAAACGATACCGGTGAAGGCGACAATTCGCGAAGCGATCGACATCTTCTATAAGGTCAATGCGAGCGGCGTCTCGTTGACCGAGGCCGAATTGGCTCTAGCCCAGATTTCAGGTTATTGGCCGCAGGCGCGTGACACGTTCAAGGCAAAATTGACCGAACTCGAAGGCAGGGGTTACGTCTTCAAACTTGATTTTGTCGTCTACGCCCTGCTCGCCTGTTTGCACCATTCCGGTTCGAATATGCGACTTCTGCATGACCAGGCCAATGATGCGCCCATCCGGGCGGCTTGGAAGAAGCTCGAAGAGCAAACTCTCGATTACGTTGCCAATATCATGCAGTCCCATGCATTCGTCGATCATACGGACGAAATCAACTCGGTGTATGCACTGATACCGATTATTGCTTATTGCTATCAACAGGATAGCCATCTCTCAGAGATGCAGATTAAGAAGCTGGTCAAGTGGTTCTACTATTCCCAGATCCGCTATCGCTACATCTCTCAGCTGCCCCAGAAGCTCGATCGAGATCTCCGCGTGATCAAGGAATCCGATCAACCATTCGATGAGCTGCTGCAGGTTATAAAGGACGAACGGCCCCTAGAGATTGTCGCCGACGAGTTCGTTGGGCGCGCGATATCGCATCCCCTATTTCCGATGATGCGATGGTACTTCAAGAGTCAGGGCGCAACTTGTCTGACGACAGGAGTCAAATTGGCTCAACCCATGGGAAAGAAGTATCAGCTCGAAAACGATCACATTTTCCCGTTCTCGAAACTGCGCGACGCTGGATACGGCAAAGAGAACCGTTTGAAGTATTCCCTCGCGCAAGAGATCACCAATCGCGCCATTCTCACACAGATCGCCAATCGGGCGAAGAGTGCGACGAACGCAGAAGATTATCTTGCAGAAATCGACGATAAGAATCCGGATGCGCTAGCCAAGCAATGCATCCCTTCAGATCCAGAGCTCTGGAAAATCGAGAATTACGAGAGCTTTCTCCACGCTAGGCGAACGATGCTGGCGAATGCATTGAATGGGTTCTTGAGCTCGATCACCGAAACCAAAGAGGCGGAGGCACCCATCACACTGGCTGAGATGATTGCCGAGGGTGAAAGCGAAGAGTTGGAGTTCAAGCAAACTTTGCGTTGGGATATCAAGGAAGCCAAGGTCAACAAGGGTCTCGAGCAGGTCGTTGTCAAAACTATTGCCGCATTTGCCAATAGTTATGGTGGCGGAACACTGCTCATCGGCGTTTCCGATGTCGGTGAAGCAGTCGGTCTGGATCATGATTATGCGTCGCTGGGCGATGCTGACAAAGACCGGTTTGAAATTCACCTGCGCAACCTTTTTGCCGATGCATTCGGGCAAAATTTCACCGCTTCGAAACTGAAGATTGCATTCCCCGAAGTGGAGGGCAGCGAAATTTGTCAGATTGATGTTAGGCCAGCCGATGCTGCGGTTGTCATCAGCGTTGCAGACAAGAACGGGTTAAAATCCGAAAAGCTGTACGTTCGGAGTGGCAACTCTTCACCGGAAATGCCCATGAGCGAAGTGCAGGCCTTCCTTGGAAAGCGCTTTGGTTCAACCGCTTTGCTTTAGGCGCGCAAACCATTCGGGGCAGGATCAGCTCATCTCAGAGGAATGTCGCGGAAGCCGTTCTGAGCCTTGAGTGCCATTTTTGGGGGAACACCGGCAGTTCGCGTCAACTCGCTCCACTTCGCGAGGGCTGAACGAATGTCTGAGGCAATGGATTTGATTTCGGCTGTCTTGAGATCGGCAAATTTCCCGAATTCTAGAAGATCGTCGAACTCGAAACCGTCCGTTTTGCCGGCCAGAGACATCTGGTGCTCGTTGGTCCAGTCCCCGTCAGGATTGTAGGCGTAGACGACATCGAATGCGGGCGAGAGGCTCCAGCGACCCGAGCTATCCATGAGGAAGGCGATGTTCTTGGTGTGGTCGTCCTGGTTGCGAATGAAGACATTGAGCAGCGCGCGGCGCACCTGCTCCTTGATCGCTTCGCGTCCGAGACCGAGCATGCGGATGGTCTCGATCGCCTGCTCATAGCTGTAGGCTCGAGCGAGGTTGAAATCGAAATGGCGCATCGCGCAGAGCGACTGCATGTGGAGCTTCTTGCCGTCAGGCGTGCGATCGAAGCGCTGTGTCATGAAATGTGCCCGCCCGCCTTCTTCGTGCAGGCGAGAGCGAGCCATGTCGATGCCAGCCTCTCGGGCTAGCAGATAGCAGGCGTACTCAAGCCGGCCGAAGCCCATCGGATCGGCTAGCTCCTTGTCTGCATTGCCCGACACGCCGTCGAACTTGACGAGCCATTGCGTATAGCCGGGCCCTGCAGTCAGCTGCCCTGAATGGAATTCTCCGGTCGCCTCGTTCCAGGCGAGGACGGCCTTGGCCCGGGCGCCGCCGGCGGAGGTTCCGACGCGCAGGATCTCTTGAAGTGCGCGATGATTATTTTCACCCTTGAGCACACCGGCCAGTTCTTCACGCGCGGCAATTACCCTGTTGGCGAGCTCAACAAGCGGCGCGATATCGACCGGCCGGCCCTGTTCACGGCGCTCACCGGTAGCGGGCTCGAATTCGAGCGCGCCCATGCCTCGGCGACCGGTATAGCAAAGGCGCTCGACCGGATCGAAGCTGTCGGCTGCGCGGCCCTGCTCGGCAAGCCAACGGTTGATCAGGGCGTTACCAAACTTGTCGGGCAGGCTGTCGGCCAGCATGCCCGGTAACCCTTTGAAGGTCTCGTAATTCAGCGCGGGAAAGTCGTAGACGCCGCTTCGTAGGGGCATTGTGAGTGGGGCGACCTCGATGCCGCTGCGGCTGAATTCCGGAGTGAATTCGAAAACCCCGACATCGCGATCCTCATCCCAGAGGACGGCTCCGATCTGACGACCCCAGAGATTGACTACGGCACGCGTCATGGGGCCTCGTCACCCCAGCTCCATTCCTCGCCAGCCTCGCCATCAGAAGACTTGCGCACCCTTTGCCGTGCCTTGCCGGTGTCGGACCGGGGATCGAGCGGGCTCAGCTTGGCGTCCGGCATGACATCCAGAAGGCGGTCTTCAATTTCAAGTGCACGCATTATCCTGGCAAGGCTATCGATGGTCCCGCCATTGCCGGCTTCCAGGCGGGCAAGCGTTGAACGCGAGATTCCTGCCATTTCCGCAAGCTCGGCCTGCTTGAGATTGCGTGATATGCGATATGCTTCGATCTGCTTCCCGAGGTCGGATAGCAGCACCGAGAGAGGGCGCAGATCTGATGTATCATAATGTGGCATTATCGAGACATTATCTCGGTTATGGAGCTTTGTGTAGCGATTTTGCGTCTTTACATGACGACACTTAATGTGTCAATATCGAGACGTAAATTGGCTAATCACCGATAATGCATCAAATTTGCTACTTTATGTAGGTCGGAGCGATGGAAATGGATGACGAGAAGGATCAAAGCGACCAGACGAACTGGAAGGGTCTACGAGAGATCGACCGTGCCATCTCCGAAAATCGCCTCACATCATACTCTTGGAAGAAGGCCTGGGCCGACCCGTGGGGCAGGATCAAGCTCATCGCAATCTTCGTGGCGCTGGCTGCTTTTGTTGCGTTCGTAATCGTCAACGATGTGATCCTTTAAGGGCGCCGCCACTCCTTTATTGCATCTGCCGCCTCCTCGCTCGCGCCTGTGGCGCCTTCTGTTTGGCCATCCAAGTAGCCTCTCACTGATCCGATCCGCCCGCGACCTTGCAGACGCACCCGCTCGACTTCATCCGTGATGCCAGACCGATCCGGAGCATCGGGCATTGAGGGACCACCCGAAGAGCTCACGGCTCCTCTTGCGCGTACCTGCCCAGCACTTCCGATTCCGGGGCGGCTGACCGGAGCGAAGTCGGGCAGCGAAAGGTCGGCTTCGATGTCGTCCTGAAGCCGATCAGCATAGCTATCGACAAACCGTGATTGCAGCTGCCGACCCCGCGCGCTCATCTGGAACTCGATGTCATCGAAGCGCACCGGCCCGTAGTAGTCGCGATTGGCTTCGATCTCGGCCATGCCCCATTCGCGATAGGCCTGGCTCAAGTTCAGCGTGCCTGCGGCGCTGTTGGCCTCGTACCAGCTGGCCTGGTTCTCGAGGCGGCTGGCCATCTCTTCGGCCCGACGCGCCTCTCGCGTATAGCTCTCGGCTTCGGTCAGCGATCGGCTAAGACCCGACGAGCTGGTCGATACCTGCGATACTGAGCTCGAGCTCGTCTCGCGCAAGAAACCTTCACGCGTGTTCGACCAGTTGCGACTGTCGGAAAGCTGGCGCAGCGCTCCCATGATCCTGCCGCGGTCTTCCGAGGCGATCCCGATATCGCTGTCCGTCCAGCTCTGATTTCGGCCTCCCCTGACGCCAAGTTGAGCAGTGCCAGGGCCTCTTTCTCCCTTGAGACCCAAAGAAGCATCGCCGTTGAGAAACCATGAAACCGTGATGTCGTCAGACGCGCGCCGGGATAGGCCAAACTGCTGCTGGAGCGTTCTTGAGGCATTGTCGACTTCGCTGAATGCCGTGCCGATGCTGTCGTTCGTACCAACGCCGCCGACAGTATCGGAGCTCTGACCCTGGCTGTAGGCGTTGCGAATCTCGCTAAACCGGGTGAGCGCAGAGCTCGTCGATTGCTGGGCGAGGTTGGCATAGGTCTCGCTCTGCGTCCGGCTTTGGCTTGCCATCGTTCCGAGGCGGCCGGTGAAGTCCTGCCCCAGCGTCGGCGTGAACGGATAGCTTGAATTCGGGACAGCAGCGAACTCGCCATCGGGGAAGCTGGTGGTTTGCGTGCCGCTGTCGCTGAAACCACGCGTCTGGGCCGCGCCATAGGCAATATTGGGGGCAAGATTGCCCTGCGCATACTGACGGGAAAACACCGTCGAATTGTCGATGTTCGAGTTGCCGAGTGAGACATTGCCGGTGCTCGCTTCGCGCGAGGCTTCCTCGGCCGCGTTCTGACTCGGGTTGAGATAACTCGTTGCCTGGCCCGAAATCGCCAGCGCACCACGTGCCACCCCGCCGGCAAGGAACGGGATCGAGGCGACAAGATAGCCCGCCAAGATGCCGATATCGCTGTTGACGTCGCTCATGCCGGCAAAG
The DNA here is from genome assembly GCA_947331495.1 of Erythrobacteraceae bacterium Alg239-R51. Classification (GTDB taxonomy): domain Bacteria; phylum Pseudomonadota; class Alphaproteobacteria; order Sphingomonadales; family Sphingomonadaceae; genus Qipengyuania. Next base: position 465,709 of record CAMZOI010000001.1, read on the forward strand.
GTCGCGAGGCTGAGGCCTGTGCTGCCGCCAGCGGCGGCGACATCGCCCGCGCCTTTGAACATCAGGATCATGTGCAGTATGACGAAGAGTGGTCCCCACGCCGCAAGGTAGAAGAAGCCGGTGACGTAACCTCTCAATGCAATGGGTCCGGTCCGCGGCATCAGGAACAGCGGAAACAGGACAGGGAACAGCGCGTAGAACACCACCGTCAGTACGACATTGAGGATTGGGACCCATTTCATCGCGTTGTGCGCGATCGAAGAATAGGTCCGCTCGGTCTGAATATCGGCCCGGGTCTGCGCGAAGACGTCAATACTGCCGGTGCCGCTCGCCCCTGCAAAGCCGTGCATGGCCTGGTTCATGGCATTGATCGTCAACACCTGGCGGAAAATGTCGCTCGCGCTGCGCGAGATGCCGGTAAGATACTGATAGGCAATCGGGAGGTCGGCCATGAGCTTGGCCTTGGCGAGCGCTTCGGTCTGGCGCGGATAGAGTTGGCGTCCCGCGACAAGCGTCATCTCGTCAATGAGGCTCGCCCATTGCCCCGAAAGCGCGGTGTAGGCTTCGCGGCAGGTGATGATCGAGGCCGTCACGCTGTCGTCGGCCTGCCGGGTCAGGAATTTCTGCGCGCGCGCCGCGCTGCCGGGTGCGATCGTCGCCCAGATATCATCGCTCTCGGACAGCTCCTTCATCGAGTAGCGGCCGAGCAGCAGATCGTAGAACACGCATTGCCGGACATGCTCGTCGAAGTTCGCAGCAAACTCCGGATCGGAAATGCGCAAGCTCCGCGTCGATTCAAGCAGCCGCGCGCCATAGATCATGCCGTTCTTCGAGTAGTTGAGGTCGTCCGGCAAGCCGAAGACGAGCTCGGCCGAGCGGGTCAGATAGTCCCCCGCCTGGCTGGTGAAACTTGCCATCAGGGCGAGCCCGAGCGGAACATTGGCCACCGTTGCCGGTGCAAGGCTTGGATTGACCCGGTCTGTCACATGGACGTCCATGCGCGGCACCATCAGACACATGTAGATGAGCGTCGCACCGAGGAACCAGTTGAGCCATGCGCGCCAGTCCTGGTTGAACGCGACCACGATGACCGCGAGCACCATGCCCATCACCAGCGCGACCTGAATCAGGCTCTTGTAGCCGCCCGCTCCGGTCCAGGCGGCAACGGCATTGAGGACATTGACGATATACTCGCCGCCGCCGACCGTGAAAATCTCGACCATGCTGCCTCACCCTTATGGAACGATGGAGCGGGACTGCATCCCGCGCGACCAGTCGAGCGCGGCGGCCATCGATGGCGACATCGAGGCGGCGAGCATGTTCTCGATCATCGCGGTCTTCTCGATGATCTGCATGATCGCGGAGACCCGCGCCTGTCCGGTCGCTTGCCTCTGGGCGAGGCTTGACCGGACTTCCGCGACCTGAGCGCGCCAGATCGCGAGTTTCGCTTCATCGGCCGCAATGAAGCTCGCCATCGAGCGTCCGGCCTCGGCTGTGATGCGTTCGAGGATGGCATAGAGAAGATCGATGCTGGCGATCTCGGCCAGCGTGTCGCGGTCGTCGGTTGCCATCCCGCGTCCATAGGCCGCCTGCACGGTGAGGATCTTGTAGAGCGGCACCGATGCCACCTGGAGCAGCTCCTTCTCCTCGTCGCCGATCGCTGTGTCGCTGCGGATGGCCTCGACCATGCTGCCGATGAGCTGGGCAACGCGGGGCCGGATGGCCTTCGCGCTCGTGAGGCTCATCTGCTGGAAAGTGGGGTTGAGGCACTGGTCGGGCTCGTCACACTGGAACACCCGCACCGACTGGCCTTGCGTCCCGTCGAGCAGCGCGGTCACCAGCGTCGAGGAGGCATCGCCTGCGAAAGGCACGAACTTGCCTGGTTCGTCATCGCGGGGCGGCACGTAGATCACCGTGCCGATGAGCGTCATCGCATACTCGGCGAGGTCGCGGTCGAAGGTGCCACCAGGGTTGAAGAAGGCGCTCTGCTTGAGGACATGCCAGGTGTAATTGCGCGGTACACCGGGATTGACGTCGGCATAGTCGGCGCCGGCGCTCTCATTGGTCGAGGCGCGCTGACCCCTGGTGCCGCAACCGTGTTTGGCGGCAGCATAGTCGGTGAAGATACCTTCGGAATTGCCGATCGCTTCGCAGATCGCCTTGTCGGCGAGATCGCCCTTGGGCCAGACGCCGCCGACCAGCCCCTGCGCCATCTCGCAGGAGTTGATCGAGAGATTGTTCATGAGCTGCGCCTTCTGGCTGAACTCCTGCATGATCTTTGAGCACTCGGGGCAGACGGTATCGATCGCGAGGCTGAAGGCGAACCCCACCGCATTGTTCGCGACGGCCTTCAACAGCGCGACCATCTCGCTCGCGTTGATGAAGGAGAAGGACCCGGCGAAGATATCGATGCCGCCGCAACCTGCGCGGGCACGCGGCAGCTGGAGGTTGGCGATGCTGGTCGTCTTCTGCGGGAAGCGCGTCCAGACATTGCCGAGGCTGTAATAGCCCGCCGACTGTCCTTCGAATGCGCTCGGCCCGGTGACATTGGCCGCAGCGCCCATGTCGTCCATGAAGCGGTCCATGCTGTCGCCGACGTTTGCGGCGACGGGGGACGCGACCATGCTGGCGGCAGCTATGGTGAGCGCCGCATTGCGGATGCTAGTAATCATGTCCGGCTTCCTTCGAGGTGAGGAGGTAGATGCGGTCCTGCAGCTCGTCGGCCGAGAGCACGCCGTATCCGATCGGGATCGGGCGCCTGGCCACGCTGTCCCAAAGCACGAGCGCCGGGGTGATGCCGGGTTCGAGCCCCATGCGGGGCCGCTGGCCGCTTTCGACCTTGTAGTCGGGGAAGTGCCTGGACGGCCCGCCATCGGTCGAGATCGCCCGGACCGTGATATGCCAGCGGTCCGCCACCGAGCGCACGATCGGGCTCATCACTTCGCAGGCGCCGCAGGTCTGGGCGAAGAAGTAGAACAGTCCATAGCGTTCGGAGAGCCTGGCCATCACCGCGTCGCGGTCGGCAGCGCGCGCGTCCTGCCATTGCTTCTTGGCGAGTGCGCCGACCGGTCGTTCGAGCGTGTAGTCGAGCTCGGGATCCTGCCAAATCGCGCGTTGCCAGACATCGGAGAACAGCGAAGCCCGGTCGAGCTGGGCACGCTGGAAGCGGATATAGGCGGTGACGTTTTCCGGCGTCGGATAGAGGATCGCGCGCGCCTTGAGTTCGCGCAGTTCCCCCGTGACCGCGTCCAGCTCCTGCGTGGCGGTCACCTGGGCTGGTGGCTGCGCCATCTGCGGCTCGTCTGCCGGCACCGGCTTTACGCAATAGAACCAGTAGCCGAGCCTGCGCTGCTCGCAGTAGAGGCTGTCTGCCGAAGCAGCTGGCTTTGCCTGGCGCGCTTCCTGGGCGGCTGCCCGAACGGGGAGCAGTGCAGCGAGAATCATGGCCAGTGCTGGGAGGGCCAGCATCGGCAGTGATTGGCGGCGCGTCATTGGCCACTCCTTGCGTAATAATCTTCGATTTTCTGCTGGATGAGGATGCTGGTCTCGAGCTCGTCGGGGAGCCGTGCAGCCTCGGTGAACTCGGCATAGACTTCGCTGAAATCCATCTGGCTGAGGTCGAGCCGGGCGAACTCGTCGAGCGTGAACCCCTCGCACTGCTCTTCCTTGGGCTTGTCCCAGGGCTTGCGCAGCTGGCGGCGACCCTGTTCCTGCAGGATCCGCGAGAGCTTGCTCTCGAAGCAGCAGTAGACCTTCTTCTTGGTCAGGCAGACGCCGAGGAACTTGTCCGAACAATAGGTCCCCACGTAGGCGCACAGCCCCTGCGCATCGCGTTCGTGGAGCAGAACTTCCTCGCGGTTGCAGCCGAGCGCGACCAGCAGGCTGATGCCGGGGATGAGCGGGAAACCCTTGCCCTTGCAGCAGTTGAGCACGCCGAAGACCTTGGACGAGCAGGTGTTGCGCGTGCCGCGGAACAGCGTCAGCGTCTCGGGATCGAACTGCCCGCGGGCCTCGTCCATCGCATGGAGCGCGGTGACGGCATCCTTGAACTCGTCGTTCGCGGTGCGCTGGATCGTCTCGCAGCTGCCGTCGATGCAATAGACATCGCCGTCGCAGACATACTGGGTGGAGCTGTCGGTCCCGGGAAGCGGGCACTCGTAGATGCGCTCCCAGGTCTCGCAGGGGTCTTCGTCGGTGAGGCATTCCTCGCGAACAAAGCGACAGCTGCCCTGGCTTTCGATGTCGGAGCAATCGGTCGCCGCTTCGCGCGCGATGCAGGTGTAGCTCCTCTGCCATTCCCAGCAGGGCTTTGTGACAGAGACGCCATCGACCACGCGGGTCTGCGGATCGGTATCGGTGCAGATCTCTGCGTCCAGCGTGCAATCGCTATTGTCCGCAAAACCTGTGCACTGGCTTTCGTCCGGGGTCGTGGTAACGGTGGTAGCGTTGGCAATGCGGTAGGGCGTCTGACCTGCGACCTGTTCGTCGCAGGTCAGCTCGGTAAGCGGATCGCCCGGCTCGGTGCACCACTTGCGACCACCGGACCAACCCCACTGCAAGCAAGGACCATCGCGGTGCCCGGTCACCCGGCAAAGAGCGCCCGAAAACTCTTCGCAGTCCGGCTCACCTGATAGGTTGAAGCTGCCCAATGGGCTGCAAAGGTAATGATACTGCGGTTGCTGGCTGACCCTGACGACGAGTGGTACCGCGCATTGGCCAACCGACTGATCGATCCGTGTGCCCGTATTGCAGGTCGCGGTATATGTGCCCGCCGCGCCCGAACCGGGCGGCAGCGGAACGCAGGATCCCTGGCTGCCCGAAATTGCCATGCCGCTGGTGTAGTCGAGCGGCGTCTCGTTGATGGCGAGGCTGCGCGCGATCACGTCCTCGATCTCGTTCGGCTCGAACCGTGCGCGATTGGCCATGCTGTCGCGGATCGTCCGCATCGGCGTGCTGGTCGTAGCGGCGCTGCGGGCGCGGGTCTCGATCTGGTCGGGATCGCGCGCAAGATCCTGCAGATCGCGCGTCGCTTGCGGATCGAAATTGGGAACGCGTGCTGCGTCGGGATTGGTCGTTGCTGCCTCGCGCGCTTCGCCCAGCAGCTCGGTGGCAAAGTACTTCCCGTCAGCCCTTGCCGCATCGCGGGTCTGAGCCTGAATGGAAGCCGCGCTTGTGAGGGTGACGAGTGCCACAAGGAGATGGGCGAGGGTTTTGGCGGTCATGGCCGTTCCTCCCTGGAGAGCTGGCGCAGATGGAGGCGGGCAAGTTCGGCGCCCGGACCCTTGCCCGAGGCAAAGGTCTCGAGGACTTCGCCCACGCTAATGTTGCCGGCGATGCGGTCGTGCGGCGGCACCTCGCTGGTGCAATCGAACCCGTCGCAGGGACTGAACTCGGTGCTCAGCATAATGAAGCTCGGTGCAGCTTCGATGTTGAAGGCGCGGAACAGCCTTGGATCGATGCCGAGCGAACCGGCCGCGTCTCGGGTGCTCCAGATGGCGGCGAGCCGCTTCTTGAATGCCTCGCTGTTACCTTGCGGGAAGCCGCGCAGCACGGTGACGCCTCCCGCCCTGGTCATGTCGTGGACCAGTGCTTTCAGCGCTTCGGGCGGCATCGACAGGCTGGCAAAGGCAATGAAGCGCGGGGTTCCCCCGAGCGACGCCTTCTCTGCGGCGGCTTGCCCTGCGATCATGGCGTCGAAGTCGAGGACGGCGTCGGTCTCGGTTGCCTTGATGCTGTCCGCATAGGCTGCGCGATTGGCCTGCGCTTGCGCCTGGATAGCCTGTGCGTCCTCGGTCAGCGCCTCGGCGCGTTGGCGGACATTGGTGCTGAGCGCCTGCGCATCGTCGGCGTGTTCGGCCGCACGCTCGCGGATCGCTTCAAGGTCGATGCCTTCGGGCGCGCTCTGGGCGAGAGCGAGGCCACCGAGAGTGACGGCAAGGCCGACGGGCAAAAGGAGGAGGTGCTTGTTCATAGCGCGCAGCAGTTCCGCTTGCGCCAGACGAGGTATCCCATGTCTTCGCCGATGGCGGGAATGACCTGTCCGGCCGATTGAAAGGTGGTGGAGGCGCCGATGGGCGGGCAGGCGTAACGGCCCGAAGTCGCCGGGTTGGGGTTGGTGGCCTGGAAGCGGTATTGTTGCTTGCGCATCACCGGCATCAAATATTTGCCGCACAGGCCCTTGGACCCCATCGTCCCCCACGAGACGAGTTCGCGGTGGAGCTTGTAGGCAAAGCGCGAAAGCACGAGGCGCGAGGCCTGGACGTGGCCTATGCTGGCCGAGACATTGCCGTTCATCGGGTACATCGACCCCTGGCAGCCCGCGCACCAGAACATCTCGTCGATCGGCAGCTTCGCGGTCGAGGCGACGCAGTCGGCCGCACAGGCAGCGAGCGCCAGCGGGTTGGCGAAGAGCACGGCCTCGGGGTTGATGATCGCGGTGAGCTCGGAATCCTGCCACAGCGGATCGATCTCGGAGATGTAGAGGATGTCGATCGAGCCCGATTCCAGGCACAGAAAATCGGCGACGATCTCCATCCAGTAGATCAGCGGATAGGCATACCAGTGGACGTGCCAGCTCGAATAATACTGGCTCGCGCCGCCCACTGCTGATGGACCCGAGATCGAGCGGAAGCCGATACCGAAGCCGGGATCGAGCTTCATGCCGCCGAGGTTCACGAAGCACCACGGCTTCATGCTGACATCGGCAAGCCGCACGGGCTCCCAGAAGCCCATCGCAATTCCGGGCCTCAGACCGCACAGGCACACCGGCAGGTCGGGGTTATCGGGATCGGGCCGGCTCGAGGGCCAGATGTCCAGCCCGCCGATCGAGATCGGGAACAGGCACGACCAGCAGATGTCGGTGATCGGGTTGACAAAGCTTCCGGTGCAGCGTCCCGGACCGGCATCGGCCATCGCGGGCGTTGCAGTGGCGAGACCAAGAATGGCGGCCAGCATGAGCGCCAGCTTTCTTAAGTGCGTCATTGGGCCGTCCTCCTTTTCGGTGGCAGCGCGATTTCGCTGATCTCGAGCAGGCGGCCCTGCTGGCGCACGCGTGCGGGCACCGATCTGATCCCGAACCTCTCCGTGAGCTTGCCGCCCTGGTCGAAATAGAAGCGGCGCTGGCGGGCCTTCATCAGCTCGAGCGGCGCACCCTTCACCAGGATCAGCTTGGCATTGGCGGCCTGCTTGAGCGCCCAGGCGAGCTGGTCGGGATCGTCGCCGTCGAGGAAGAGAAGTTCGGCGCGTAGCTGCACGCTGTCGAGCGGATTGACCCTCGTGCCAGCGGCATGGATCAGCTCGCCTTTTGCCCCGCGGATATCGGCAGCGAGCGTGATCGTCGGATCAAATTGCCAGCGACGGGCTTCGCTGGCCCGGACGATTCCGGCGACGGGGTCGGGCCGGTTCACGCGCGCGATCGTGCGGCGCTTCAGGTCTTCATTGAGCCGCGCGGTCTCCCCCGAACGTTCCATCTGCGTCAGGCGCGAATGAATCTGCTCGAGGAGGTCGCGCTCGATCACGGGAAACACCGTGCCGCGCTGGCCATAGTCGCGCGCCAGCACCTCGGCAGGGCAGAGCAGGACTGCAAGTAGGGCCGCAGGGAGGATGAGCTTGCTCACAGGATCGCCCTCCCGCTGCCCAGGATCTGGCCGCGGCAGACGAAGCCGATCTCGGCGTAGCGGCTGTCGAGGCCGCGCTGATGGCTGGTCCCGGTGTAGAAGCAGCCGTCGGGGATCGGGCCTTCGGGGCCCTTGTGAAGCGCAATGCCGAGACGGGTCTCATCGAGCCGCGCGGCGATCTTGCGGCCGTTGATGAAGACCTCGTGGCCACGGTGGCTCACGACATCGCCCGGCACGCCCAACACCCGCTTGCCGAAGAGCTGCGCGCCTTCTCCGAAATGCGCTTCGACGAGTCTGCTCGCCGGCGGCTCGAAGAAGATCAGGCTGCCGCGCTCGATCCGCGCATGCTTGTCGAGCCAGAAGGCCCAGTTGGGCAGGCTCGGGCTGGCATTGATGAGGAAGGCATGGTCTTTCGCGAAGGCGTCGACCGCGCCCCATCCAAGTGGCAGCAGCACCAGACCGGTCAGGACGAGCGGTCGTTTGAGCGTGCGGACAAAACGAGAGGCAAAGCGCGTCACTGGCCGCCTCCCTGCCCAAGCTGGCGAGCGATCCGCACGCGCAGTTCATCGGTAGCATCGGGGGCATCGCCCGCGAGCACTGCTTCGCCGACCAGCACCACGCGGCCATCGGCCCCCATTTCCGCAACAGCGCGCTCGGACGCCTGAAGGAAGGCGAGCACGCGCGCCTGGCTGGCTTCGGGATCCTGCTCTGCGCGCGCTTCGGCATCGACGAATGCGGCGATGGTCTCGGCAAGCCGGACGGTGACGATCTGCTGGCGCGGCTCGGACAGTTCGCGGCTGACCCAGGCTGCCCAGAGTAATGCGACCACGAGCGCGAGCACGCCGAGAATTCTCAGCAACAGCGGGCGATTGAAGGATGGTAGTCTGCGCGTCTCAGTCACGTTTAGCCTCCCGGGCCGGATGGTTGTCGAGATCGGCCGCAAGCCGCCTCAGGAAGCGGGGCATGCGAAACAGCGTCACAGCGCCAGCGAGGGCGAGGAAGCAGCCCTTGAGGTCCTGGCTGAACAGGCTGCGGCGCAGCCCGTCGGCTTCGAGATATCGGTCCGACAGATTGGCGAGCTGGGTGAAGAGGCCGCCAAGGTCCCAGCCCGCAACGAACAGGAACAGCGCGAGCGGCAATCCCAGCACGATCAGCAGTGAAGTCGCGGCAAAGCGCGCGGTCTCGATGAGGACGAAACAGCTCCCTTGCAGGAACGGCAGCAGGCTGCGGAGATTGGCCGGAGGGGTCCGGTCGACGAGATGCGAGACCATCATTGTCCGCCTCCCGCCACGATCCGGATGGCATCGGCGAGGCTGTGCCCGCGCCGCTCGCAGTCCTGGATCGCCGCATAGGTGTCGGGATCGGAGGAGTAGATCGTCGCCGAGAAGGGATCGAGCACGAGCCGACCGACCGCCTCGGTCTCGGGGCCTTTGATGAAGACCTCGCTGTACTCGGTCCCCGAACGCTTGAGGCTGCGGATCAGCGTCTCGGTGCGGTCGTCCATGTCGAGCCGCGCGTTCGCCCTGAAATCGGCGATCGTCTCGGCCTTCTGCTGAAGTACCAGCATCCAGTCGCTATTCTCGAGCGCGGCGCGCGCGCCGTCGGACTTGTAATAATCATTGAGGGACTGGGTCGCGGTGGCGAGCGCGCCGCCGTACTTGCGGGCAGTGCGGGCATAGGTTTCGACGAACTCGTCCATCGACCCGCCCTTGAGCATGGCCCAGGCCTCGTCGATCAGCAGCAGCTTCTTGGTTGCTCGCGACGAGCGGGTCATCGCCTGGCTGGTCATGAACATGATCGCCGAAAGGACGACGCTGCGCAGTTCCTCGCGGCTTGCGAGATCGCTCATCTCGAAGACGGTAAAATCATCGTCGAGCGCGAAGCTCGCCTTGCCTGCAAAGAACCCGCCGTAGCTGCCGCCGCGGCAGAAGGGCGCGATCGCGGTGGCGAGATCGCGGCCCGCCTCGCTTTCCGATCCATGGAGCGCATGCGCGACATCGTCGACCGATGCGCCGCTGCCGAGTGCCTCCCAGGTCGCGGTCACGGCCCGATCGATGAGCCCGCGCTCGGTATCGCTCGGCGCGGTGCCGGGACGCGCCATCTGGCCAATGATTGCCTTGATCATGGCGAAGCAGTCGAGGCGGTAGTCCTCGTCTTCGTGTGCGCGGGCATCGTCGACCATCGAGAAGGGGTTCAGGGAAAAGCCCGAGGCGAGCGTGAACTCAACGAAGCGTCCGCCCTGCAGTTTGACCGAATGCTCGAAGCTGCGGCCGTCGTCGATCACCACGACCTTGGCACCGGCGCCGCGCAGGGCGGCGCAGAGTTCCTGCAGCAGCACCGACTTGCCCGAACCCGACTTGCCGCAGATCGCGATATTGTGGTTGCCGGCACCGTTCTCGAATGGCGACCACCAGAAGGGCTGGCCGCGGCGGCCAACGAGCAGGAGGTGCGGGATTACGCCGCCGAGATATTCGCCCTGCATCGGCGCGATATGTGCCGCTGTCGTCGAGAGCATGGTCTTGAGACGCTTCAACCGCGCCATGTCGTCGGCGAGGCCATCGGCGAGGCACAGGGGAAAGGCAGCGACGAGGCCTTGGAGCTGGAGGAAGCGCTCGTCGGCAAGGTCCCAGCCCGCCGCCTTGTAGATCGCCTTGATGATGCGTTCATGCGCGTCGCCCTGGCCGAGCGGCGAGATGCTGGTGAGCCCGTAGAACAGCTTCACGAGCTTCTTGCCAGCCTGGAGTTCGGCCTGGACGTGGCGCCACTCGGCCGACTGTTCGGCAAGCTTGGGCAAGAAACGCGCGCTCTTGGTCTGGCTGAGACTGGTCGTGCGCATGAACTTGAAGCCCGCGCGCGCCGAAGCAGCTTCCTGGTCGGGGTAGACCAGGCACAGCATGGTTGCCGTCGGACAGGGGAAACGCAGCTTGTCGGTGAACATGTCGCCGATGAGCCGCGCGCATTCCCAAGGTGCCCAGCGCTCAGGGGTAGAGCGCACGGCATAGTGCCGCACATCGAAATGGTCGGGATAGCATTCGCCGACTTCAGGATTGCCCTCCTCGTCGCGGCCCGTCTCGCGAAAGCGCTCGGTCCTGAGGATCAGGCGATCGTCGCCGACCTCGAGCTCGATGTCGCGGCGGATCGCTTGGGACTGAAGCGTATCGTGCGGGTTCCACGCATGGATATCGGTCTCGTGCGCGGTAGTCGGCGAGGTGAGCTCGTCGATCAGCGCCAAGAGGCCGCCCGGACGCAGCTCCTGCGCGTGCAGTCCGAGCGAGTGGAGCATGCCCATCAGCCCTTCGCGGCATTCCGAAAGTTCCGCGTCGGTCACGCTTCCGGGCACCGGCACGCCGAGCGAGACGATCAGCCGGACGTTGCGAGCATGGAACGGCGCATGCGCCGAGCCCGAGCTCCAGACGAGATCGTAAAGGCGCCTGGTGCGCGCTCTGGCGATGGCCTCGTAGATCCCGCCCTGCTCGTAGCGCGGAGCGAACCAGGGGCCGACCACGCTGCCGATCCGCGGAGATGCGAAGTTCAGGACCTGGAGGCAGGCGCCCTGCGGCAGGCCTTCGGAGAAGAACTGACCGAGGATCTCGCCGGTCCGTTCGTCGGCCCCGATCAGCGGGGTGACTTCGAGCACGAAGCCTTTGGAGCGGGCGTTGCGGTAGAGCTTCGCCCCCTCGTCATAGACCCGGTAGGGCAGCCAGTCCGAGAGCATATCGAGCCCGAAATGCGCCCGCGGCTTTTCGGGCCGAGCCGTGTCGGCAAACAGGCCCCGCGAGAGTGCGTCGCGCGCGGCAGCAAGGGATAGCGTCACTGGCTCTCTCCTTCGGTCATGTCAGGTTGGGGGACCGGCTCGCGGGGAGGGGAAAACGAGCCAGGTCCCCCGGGTTCCGGCGCGTCAGCGCCGGGCATCGCCGGAACGGGCTGCGAGGGGATGAACAGCTGTTCCGGCAATGTGTCTGCCTCTTGGATTTTTGGCGGTTGGAAATCGGTTGCGGGGTTGCTCTCGCGCGTCGCGGCAATAGTCGATGCCAGCGAGCGCAGGACTTCGCGGCGGCCCTGCGGCGTGCGCCAGCCTGTCCCTGCCTGTTCGGGCAGCGTCAGGTGAACGACGCGCGCCTCATGGTCGCGGCCCGCCGCGTCACGGTAGCCTGTCAGCACGACCAGCAGGCGACGAACCGCTTCGCCGGTCGGGGTCACCGTCCGATGCGCGTCAACCGTGTCAGCCTTTTCAATGCCGGTCGCCCCGGCATCGATCGCGGAAGTCGGCGCGCAGGTCCCTTCCGGAGCCCGGCAGGCAAAGCTGCCTTTGACGTTGCCGCCGAGGCTGGCGCAGCCACTGGCCAGGAGGAGCGGCGCAGCGAGCACCATGGCGCGAAGGATTGGAAGCCGGCTCATTGCGCCACTCCCTTGCCTTCGGCGACGAAGCGGCGGATCGCCGCGGCATCGCGGTAGCCATGAAGCACCGCCCCATCGCGGGCGCGCACGATGACCGGAGTTCCGGCAAACCCGTTGGCCTTCGCGAAGGCTTCGTTGGCATCGAGTGCCTTGGCCTCCTTGCAGGTCTTATCAGTCGCCAGAGCCTGGCCGGAATAGGCCGCATGGAGTGCCTTTGCCGGATCCTTAGCGCACAGCACCGCCTCGGAAATCTTGCGGCTTGCCGCGCCGAAGATCGAGATCGGTCGCTCTTCGACATGAACCTTGGCCTTGGCGAGTTCGGCGGTCAGGCGCTGGCAATACCCGCACTGGAAATCCGAGAAGACGACCAGGCGTTCGCCCTTGAGGTTGCCCCAGTGGATCGCGCCGGCAGCCGGAAGCGACGAGAGGTCGACATGGTTGGCGGCCGCCTGGACAGGCGTTTCGTCGCGTCCCGCCGGCGCGTCACTGGCTACGCGCGCCGCACCGGCCGCGAGCAGATCGGGATTGAGTTCGAGCAGGCGGGCGGCAGTGACGTCGCGCCGTTCTTCCATGTCGTAGAGACGGCCTACGAACAGGTAGCGGGCGGTCTCGTCGATGTAGAACAGCGTGTCACCCGAGACGACTTCGCACCAGGGCCCGAGCGTGTCGCAGCTGATCGCATCGATCGGGGTCTTGGGCAGCCGCAGTTTCAGCGCCTGCGCGACATCGCTCGCCATGCCCGCGGCGCTCGCAGGCATCGCAGTGACGGCAGAGACGCCGAGCGTCAGCACGGCGGCGGCGCTCGAGAGGGCAAGGGCAAGGTGGGCGGCGCGCGCCTTCAGGCTTGGCGGCGAGTCATTGTAGTTCATTTGGAGGGGCTCCTGACGTGGACGCCGTCGAGAAAGACGATCTCGACCTCGATGCCGGTCGGCATCTCGACGACGGGTTGGTATTGTTCGGCGCGTTCGATGAGGTATCGGCTGACGGTGTCGGCGGCTTCGCCGGCACCCTGGCCAAAGCCACCGGCGAGGATGTCGGTCGGCGACAGCGCCTCGCGCTGACCGTTGGCGCCGACCTGGCCGGTAAAAATGCCGTTGGCGTTGGCGGAAAATCCGCGGCCGAAGCCGCCCACAATCCCGGCGAGCAGCGCCTGGCTGACAAGGCTGCCTTCGCGGCTGACCACGCGGCCGCGCACGCCCGACTTTCCGGCGAAGGAGATGAACCCCTTGACCTCGCTCACCGCGAAGCGCCCACCGGGTTGCGCGCAGGTCATGCGCACCAGCTTGACGTAGACCTTCTCCGCCGAGAGATCGCCGCGCGCCGCGCCATTGACGAGGCAGCCGGTGATATCGGTGGTGAGCAGTTTGTTGCCGCGCATCACCGAGCGGGCCGGACCGGTGATCCGGAGCACCACGGGAAGCGGATCGCTCTGGCTGGCAACGCCGGTCGAGGCATCGACACCCACGATGACCGTTGCCGGTGCGTAGCTGTTGGGCGGAAGGTAATCGCGGCTCGCTTCGAGCAACAAGGCTGGCGCAGTCTCTGCCGCACGCGGCTTGCCGTCCTTGCCCGTCTCCGCGCTGAAGCTCATCAGGCTGAGCTGTCCGCCTTGCGTTTCCGGCGCTCCTTGCGGTGGCTGGACAGCTCCGCCGGTGCCGACGCCGGGTCCATAGGCAGGTGGCGGTGGCAGTGGCGGCGCGGCGGCAGGTGCCTTCGCAGCTTCGCTCAGCTGTGATCGCAGATTGGCATTCTCGGCCGAGATCGCGTCGATCGCCGCCTGGCCGTCGGAGCGCATCTGCGCGTTCTCGCTGCGCAGGGCTTCGAGCTCCTGTTCGATCTCGGGGCGCGGCAGCTGGGCCTGCTGGAGATCCTTGATCGCGCGGCCCTGTGCATCGAGCCGGTTACCGTAGCTCGCGACGAACTCGCGCTGCGAGAGGTTACGATTGACGAGGCCGCCGGTGTCGATTGTCGCCGCACCATTGGCATCGGTGCCAGCCTCGTCGCCGTCGCCGCCGAAAATGAACATGCCGCCGCCGATGAGCGCGATGGCCCCGATCCCGGCGAGCAGCATCTTCTGGCGCTGTGCGATCTGCGAATTGAGGTTGCGCCGTCCGCTTTCTCGCGCTTCCGGCGAGCCCGGCAGAGGCCTCTTTCCGGCGTCCTTCTGTGGTGCCTCGGCCATCAGTCGAGTCCTCCCTTGGCAAAGACTAGGAAGGCACTGGTCGCTTCACCGGGAGCGAGTGCATCGCGGCCATAGGCAAAAGCGAGCGCGCCTGCGGCACCTTCGCGCTCGGAGCCAAGCGCAAGGCTTTCCTGGCCGAGGTTGCGCACGAGGAAGCGCTGTCCGGTAAGTTCATCGCCCTGGTATTCGGCGACCAGCTGGACCTCGATCCCGCCGGTACGGCGCGGAGCCGACAGTTCGGCGCGGGCAGTGAATCCGGGCAGGACGGCATCGCTCGCCATCGCCTCGATCAGGCGGATCGCGGCGTCCTCGGGACCGGTCTCGGTCTCCCATTCGGTGGCCGCGGCTTTAGCGAGCGCGGGATTGGTGATGAAGAGCTGGGTCGCTTCCTCGCCGCCGAGACGGCAGGCGAACTTGTAGACGTAGCCCGCCTTGCTGGTCGCAAAGAAGCTGACCCGGGCAGCGGCAAATTGCGGGGGCACGGAGATATAGATGTCTCCGCGCACTGGCTCGTGCGTCACCTGGAAATCATTGTAGGGAAAACCGCTCGCGATCTTCGAGACATTGGCAAAGCCGTCATCGATAAGCGCGATCCGGGTGAGTTCGCCGCGAGCGAGCTCGCAGTCGATGGTCGCGTTGTCGGCCGCTTCGACGAATTGGTCGGCATACGCCGGGACCGGCGCGAGCGCGAAGGCAAGCACGGCGAGGCCGGTCAGCTTGAGCCCGGGATCGGGGCGCCTTGTCGCGCCGATCGCGAAACAGGCAAGGCCGGTTCCGGCAAGCGCAGCAGCGAGGGGAGATGGGAGAAGGCTCATTGGCCGGGTTCCTCCTTGTCGGTGGGAAGTTGCTCAAAGCCGGCGAGCGCAAGGCTGAGGCCACGCTTCGACCAGCGGAAACGGAAGGAGCGGCGCTGGCTCGCGATCACCTGCGTGCCGACAAAGGTCTTGAGCGTGCCGGTGACGGTCGAGGTCAGGGCCTTGGGGTCGACGTGCATTTCCGCGATCACGAAGGCCTGGCTGATGTCCGAGCCGCGCTGTTCCTCGACGATTTGGACGAGCTCGGCCTTGAGGCGGCCGTGCGCGGCGGGATCGGCGAGCTTCAGGATGTTCGTCATCCAGTAATCGAGGCTTTCGGGCGCCCGGTTGAGGAGCATCAGTGCCGTGTCGCGGGTGACAAGTTCGAGATAGGGCGCGTCGATCCCGCCGCTCGAGACGGTGATCCGCTCTGAGGTGATCGGCACCAACACAACCTGCTCGTCGCGGGTGACCGCGGCGCCGAGGCTGACCAGCGTGGTCAGGCCCAGGACACCTGCCAGCACGGCAAAGCGGTTGCGTTGCCGCAGGTAGGTCTGCGCCTGTTCGTGCGCGAATTCTGCTCGCATGGTTCGCCTCCCTCAGCCCGCCAACAGGCGGCAGTGGGAGGGCGGCGTGGCCTTCAACCCGAGAAAGCTCCCGGGTAGGTACCAGTACGCAGCATGCACCAGTGCCGAACCGGCGCCGCGTGCCTTTGCCTTCCGCAAGGCAAGCCAGGCCCCGGCGGCCAGGCCGATACCGATGAAGATATGCTGCGAGAGAATGCCCCAGGCGAAGGGAATAAGGATCCCTGCAAACTCGTCGATGGTCCAGAAGCCGATGAGCTCCGGGTCGTCGAGCCGCCGTGGAACGAGGTACCTGTCGGCCATGCCGCCCTCCTGTCGTGACCGGATCCGCTGATCAGATGACCGCGGTCACGACCGAGGTGACGATCGGAACGCCGGTGCCGACACCGATGCCGACGCCGACCGGCACCGCGACCTGGCCGAGCGAGAAACGCCCGGAGGCGAGACCGATCAGGCCGCCCGCAAGGCTGAGCACAGTGATGATCTTGCCGCCCGAACCTTCGAGGAAGTCGGTGAACTTGGTCAACGCGGGATCGAAGGTGGTATCGGCCCCGGCAAAGGCGGCACCGGCGCAGGCCAGCGCCACGCAGGCGGGAAGAATGTAGTCGCGGCCGCGAGCCCCGTTGGGCGAGCGCTGCTGGACCGGAAGGGCAGTCTTGGTGGTCATGGATGGAAACTCCGAGGATTGAACATCAGCCAGCGATGCGTTCGCTGTATGTTCTTTCCTCTCCCCGGAGCCGGGCTGTAGGAAATCGGGAATTGGATTTTGGGGCTTTCGACCAAGCAAAAAGCGACATCGGGAGGTGCGATGCACGGGATTCGCGCAGGCTGATCGCGCAACAGCGCTGACTGTGCCGGCATCTGAGCGAAGAGAGCCGCGATATGCGCGCAGGCGACCGAAATTCGCGCGAATCGTCGGAGGAAGCTGATCGTTCCTTCCTCTATGTTCTCTAAATGTTCTTTTTGTTTTCCTACAGGCTTCCTTCGCGGTTAGCCGGAGAGTCGATCACTCTGGAGATAAGGATTCGTCGATGACCAACATGGCGCTCTTTGCCGAACAACAGGTTCGCGCCGACCTCGCCCGGCTGCTTTTGGCCGCCGTCGAAGCCAGCGGCCGTGCCCGCTGCGACATCGCTCGCGACGCGCAGATCCATAAGGATGCCCTGCGCCGTGTTCTTGCGGGCGAACGCTCGGCCAGCCTCGGCGAAGCCTTGCGCATTCTTGCCGCGAGCGGCGTCGCGCCGCACGCACACCTGCTCCTGTTCCTCGTCAGCGGCGGCGATCACGCGATTGCGTGGCTGCAATCGGACCTCGCGCAATTCTTCGAGGACTTTTCCGGCGAACTGCCTTCAGCGCTCGAGCGTGTCTTGGGCAACCAGGTTCACGATGTGAAGCCGCGCTGGGCCAAGGGGACCGCGCACCGCGTCGCCCGCTTGCTCTCCGACCACATCGACGAGCTCGAACGCAAGGATGCGCTGCTTGGCGATGTCTTTGCCGGTGCCGAGGGAGGCCATCGTGGGTGAAGAGATAGACAAAGGAGCGACCGAAACCCGGCGGGTGACGCGGCTCATTCGCCTGCCCGAAGTTCAGCATCGCGTCGGGCTTGGCCGTTCGACAATCTATCGCTGGATGGCCGAGGGCAAGTTTCCCAAACCCGTACAGCTCGGAGGCTATTCCGTGGCATGGTCGGAAAGAGAAGTCGAAGCCTGGATTTCGGACCGCCTGAAGTGACCGCTTATTGGTCTGGAGCTGACTGGTTGGAGGCGGACGTGCCATCGACAGGGGCAGTCAAAGGCATCCTTTGCGCGGTCGCCGGATCGAAGCAGTCGGCCCGATACCCTCGAGTATTGGGAGCGCTCGTCGCTGCAAGAACCGAGCTGCTTTCGGAAGCCACCGGCGCCTATTAAGGAACATACAAGATTGAGTAGGTCGAGCCGATCATGACAAAGTGCATCGAACAAGATTTCCCGTGTCAAAATCAAGAGTACGATGCGTTCGATCAAATAGCGCTCTTAGAACTAAGCCAGCCAATTTCTGCCCATGAGTTGGTGAACGAGAGCGCATTTTGTGCGGAACTGCCGGTCGACGACGAACTCCGTATTGGGAACATAACGTACAAGCTCTATCTTAAATTCCTCCGTGGTCAGACAGGCCTCTATCACCTGTGGGTAGACTATGACGCCTGCGACGACCATGGCAATTACACGATGTTATGCGTGTATGTCGGGAAAGGGTTTGCTGAGCTTCGCGTTGATAGCCACGTCAGAAAAAAATGGCCGAAGAATGCCCAGCTATACGTGACATTCACCAGCATGGAGAATCGTCTCTCTAAGTACTACGAGCAATTGTTTCTCGATGTGTACGATTTCGAATTAAACAACATTGAGAATCCTGGCGCAGAACATCTGTTTGCGGTTTGGGATGAGGAACGCCATCACTTGGAAACGCACTTGAATGAGGTTTCCAATCTGAGCAAAATTCAAAGTTTCGACGACTGGTAAGAAGTCGTAATCCGACCGGCCTCAGGTCGAACGAACTCCAGTCTACAGCCCACGCCGTTACCGGTCTGGACGTCTGGTGTTTTGGCGCAGAGCGGCGGCGATATTACACCCCAAAAGCGACCGCCGAGCACGAATATGGCCGCATGATTCTTCAAGAGATCGCACACCTGCGTGGAGCAATGAGAGCTTCCGGATCAGATCGGCTTAATGCCTTCGAATTGGACATCGGCAGCGTGTCCCCGCCAGATAGGCCTTTCAACGTTTTCCGCCAACGCAAAGCCAAAAGATGCGAAATTCCCCAAGTGACTGAGAGCTTCGCATTGCTTAGCGATGGCCTCTACGTTGCTCGGGATCTGAGCCACCTTTTCTGGATATCGCGCTGCTCGTACGATTAACCACTCGGGTCCATTGTCTCCGACAAACCAGATGTTCGGATCGACGTTGGGATTTGAGTGAGTGGACATGATCTCGAAACCCTTCCTTTGGAGCCATTGCTTGACAACTTGAACTGCAAAATCAAGTAGTTCCCAGTCGGCAACCTCAATGAGTTCATCTGAGACCAGGGAAAACGGATCGACCGATTGCGCGTTTCTAAGGTCGATCAAGCCCCAACCGCCCAACTCCGGTTTCCAGCCTGTCAGCGTCCTTCCCATCGGCCAGAGGCACGGAAAGCCTTTCCAGCCTTCGGCCCACACTTAAAAGACCATCCCGATTGCCCGGGGTCTCTGCCCTGTCTTCCACATCTTCGAGGCGCACAAAGAGCACCTGATTCCCGATGCGGAATGATAGGTGCTCGAGAAAAGGCGGGTGAGTGTCCGTCGTCAGAACATTTGACACACCTCGCGGCGTAGATCAGCGGAGTGCGGGCCTCGTCTTGGATTGATGTTTAGGCGGCGAGCTTACGGTGTAGCAAGCGCCGATATTCGAGTGTCTGTCGCTTGATCCTTTCTCTTCGTTTGATGACGGCAGGTGCCCTGCCGAAGTAGGCATCGGCGGGCGTCACATTGTCGATGCTCTCGTGGTAGCGCTGGTGGTTGTAATGCTCGACGAACGCTTCGATCTGTTGTTCGAGATCGCCGGGCAGGAAGTAGTTTTCCAGCAGCACGCGGTTCTTCAGGGTCTGGTGCCAGCGCTCGATCTTGCCCTGGGTCTGCGGATGAAAGGGTGCGCCGCGCACATGGCTCATCTGGTTCGCCTCGATGTATTCCGCCAGTTCTCCGGCGATGTAGCTCGGGCCATTGTCGCTGAGCAGGCGCGGCCTGTGTAGCACATTGGCATGATCGCAGCCTGAAGCGACCAGCGCCATGTCGAGCGTGTCAGTCACATCCTCGGCACACATGGTGGTGCAGAGCTGCCAGGCAATGATGTAGCGCGAGTAATCGTCGAGCACGGTGGATAGGTAGACCCAACCCCAACCGATGATCTTGAAGTAGGTAAAATCGGTCTGCCACATCTCATTTGGACGCGTGGTCCTTGTATGGAACGCCTCTGCCGCTTTGATAACCGTGTAGGCCGGGCTGGTGATCAGGTCATGGGCCTTCAAGAGCCGGTAAACCGTAGCTTCGGACACGAAGTAACGCTTCTCGTCGGTGAAGCGGACGGCCAACTCACGCGGTGACAGCTCGGTCTGCTCGAGCACCATCTCGACGATCTGGTCCTGCAGCTCGGGCGCAATACGGTTCCACACCCGGCTTGGCGTGGATGGCCTGTCTGCCAGCGCCTCCGGCCCGCCTTCGAGGAAGCGATCCTACCAGCGGTAGAAGGTCCGCCGTGCCACGCTAAGCTGGTCCAGCGTGCGCTTGGCCGGGAGATGCGACTGCTCCACGATCCTGATGATCTCCAGCTTCTCTGATGCGGGATACCTCATGCGTCGTCGTCCCCATCCGCGATGATGCTTTTTTTGAGCAGCCGGCTCTCCAAAGTGAGATCGGCCACGCACTCCTTCAGATCGCGGGCCTCACGGCGCAGATCCTTCACCTCTTCTGTGGTCGCGGTACGTGCCGTATCGCCAGCGAGCCTGCGCTTGCTAGCCTCCATGAACCCCTTGGACCAGGTTTAATACAGGCTCTGCGCAATCTCTTCGCGGCGACATAGCTCGGCAATGGAGTCATCGCCGCGCAGGCCATCGAGCACGATGCGGATTTTGTCCTCGGTCGAAAAGTGTCGGCGGGTCTTGCGGCGGATATCCTTGATCACCAGCTCGGCAGTCGATTTTGCATTGGAGGATCTTGGCTTCATCTTCGTTCCTTCGTCACTACGACGAAGCCCAAATCCTCCTTACTTCACAACCTCAAATCTGTGCCATAGGCGCTAACGGGGGACACACTGAATCAGCGACTTAGCCTTACTGCAAGCAGAGCTTTTCAACAGAATAGGGCCGGTAGCGGACTGGCTTCTATTGGCAAGCCCGACACGGAATGCTGCCGTTTCATCCCAGATTCTGTTGCCAGCTCTAACCCTTAGGAAAGAGATTCATCTTTCGTCGCTGCGCACTTCCGTTTGTGCGGGAGTTACTACTGTTAGGCTCAGGATCTCGGGTTGTTGTGATCGTTTGGTTTCAATTGCGGCTCGCGGGTTGCCATACCAATGCTCGTGCACGAATCGGATGTTCGCAGAAGCAGGGCAAAGTGTGGTTGCGCTCGCCTGTTAGGTTAAGGCAACTCGACGGTTAGCCCATAAGCCTCGTTCCCTGTTTCGCGCAGCTGACGCTTGATAGCAGCAGGGGTGAGGTAAAAAGTGCCAAGCGCATCTTTCTCGACTTGCCGGAGCAAGACCTTGCCCCGATCACCCCAACACTGAAGGTAGAAGGTGGTTTCTCGACCGTCGCAGATAGGGAAAATCATCTCTGCTTTGCGCTGTCTAACGATGTCATACCAATTGCGTATATCGATGGATGAAGGCGAAAGAGAAAATCCGGGATGGCTGTGCCATTCGCCAATCCAGTCCATCTTTCCGCCGGATTTACGCCACCGCCTTAGTGCAGCTATTCTGTGTCCCTTAGGTGAGCGCTGGAAGCGCGTCGAACTTTGTCGATCCCATGGCAATGGTCGGGTGATCTCAGTCACATGAAGGTAAAGACCCTTGCGCAGCCCTAGTACCAGCCCCCCAGCTTCTAACGGGCGATGCTGCCGCGTACATTTTAGCATTTTCTCTGCCGCTGCATGATCGACAAGAATGCCCTCGATCATGACCGATCCCTCGACAGGCATGATGGGCACGTTTTGTGAGCTGAAGGAGACGTTGGTTTACGCTCGATGCCGCGCTCGTGGTCGAGTACGATCGTGCGAAGCCGCGCCCCCGGCTTATCGTTGGCCCAACCTATCGCCATGTCGCAAGCTAATCCGGCAGCGGTGGCAGGCGCAGCAACGGAGTAAGGAATATAGTTCCCATCTCCGCAGGTCGCAGGGGCCATATTGGCTTCGACCCCCGGTTTGAGAGCTGGGAAACGCGGCCCTGCGTCCATAGAGGGCCTCAGACAGCGAAAGCAGCATTCATCGCCGCGTACATTCAGAAAAGCCTGAACAGCTGCGCCGTTACCGCTTATCCAGCAATGCAGAATGGCATCAGCCGATATGCCGTCCTCATAAAAAAGTTCATTCAGCGCATATTGCGTGTTCCAATCACCTGTCGCGTCGACGAGTAGATTTGCGTCAGCCAGCACCGTCTTTTGAGCTAGCGCATCGCCAACCGTGGCTCGGATGTCGCATTGGGGGTGAAAAGACTTTAGCTCCTCAGCCAGTGCGCTCGCCTTCGTTTCTCCTATCCGCGAATGACCGAGATAATGTCGCCCTATATTGCCGGCAGAAAGCACCTGACCATCAATCAGCGTCAGGGGTGCACTCGCGCCCGCGCCACCCTGCATAAGGAATTTGGCAAGATGGCTTCCAAGCGTGCCGCAACCTACAAGAGCGATGGCCTTCCCGTCCAATGTTCTGATCCCGTGCAAATTGACGGACGAGATGAAGAGAACGAGGTTTTCAGAAGACCAGATCATCGGCGGACTGGAGGTGTCCGAGGCTCGACGCCTGCGAGCGCTCGAGAGCGAGAACGCGAAGCTCAAGCGGTTGCTGGCCGATTCGATGCTCGACCAGGCGGCGCTGAAGGATCTCCTGGCAAAAGGGTTCTGACGCCCGCCGCGAAGCGGGAAGCTGTGGCTCATCTCCAGACCTGTCACGGGATGAGCGAACGGCGGGCGTGCCGTGTCATAGATGCCGATCGCAAGAGCGTGCGTTACCGTTCCACGCAGGACGATGATGCCCAGCTCCGTGAGAAGCTGCGCGAGCTGGCCAACCAGCGTCGGCGGTTCGGTTATCGCCGCCTGCATATCCTGCTACGCCGGGAGGGCGTGATGATCAATCGCAAGAAGACCCAGCGGCTCTATCAGGAGGAAGGGCTGGCTGTCAGCCGACGACGCAGTCGTCGGCGGGCTGTCGGGACCAGAGCACCTGCTCCGGTGCTTGCCCTGCCGAACCAGCGCTGGAGCCTCGACTTCGTGCACGATCAGATGGCGTCAGGAAGACGGTTCCGCGTGCTCAACGTGGTCGTTGACGTGACCAGGGAGTGCCTGGCAGCGGTGCCGGACACGTCGATCTCTGGTCGCCGCGTCGTTCGCGAGCTGACCGCGCTGATCGAACGGCGTGGGAAGCCCGGCATGATCGTCAGCGACAACGGCACGGAGCTCACCAGCAATGCCGTGCTGGCATGGTGCGAGGAGATTGGCGTGGAGTGGCATTACATCGCTCCGGGCAGACCGATGCAGAACGGCTACGTGGAGAGCTTCAACGGCCGCATGCGCGACGAACTGCTGAACGAGACCCTGTTCATCAGCCTGGACCATGCCCGCGTCGAGATCGCCGTATGGGTGGAAGACTACAACCGAGAGAGACCGCCCTCATCCCTTGGCCACGCGACACCGGCGGCGTTCGCCGCCGAACTAGATAAGCAATGGCCTGCTTCGCCACGCCCTACGGGCTCCGCTGCGCAGCCCATTGCTTCAACCGCGCTCATACGCAACAACGCGGCTCGGCTCTAAACCCAGCGGGGGGAAAATCAGGGGGTCACGTCACTCATTGGAAGGCGGCTATCGCGACGCAATTCGCTCTGAAAGTCGTGGGACTATTTTGCAGGTCTTCGAGGAACAGACCTGCTAATTTTCGCCCTGCAGTTAATTCCATTAGGATAACGCTGTTAGCATACGTAGGCACCGCGGCCGCTAGCCAAAAGGTTGCCAGTAGGACCGTATACACGTGTTTCAGCGACCGAGATATTTTTACCGATCTTGATTATTTTGCCCGATGCTACGAGTGGTCCCGAGGTTGCCGGGCGGTGGTAGTCGACCCTCAGATCGGCGGTCGCCTTGGCCCCTGTACCTTGCGACAATAAGGTGTAGAGCCCGGTTAAATCGATCAGAGAGGCGAGCACGCCGCCATGCGCTGAACCGATTGCCGGGTTTGACACGATCTCGTCGCGCCAAGGCATCTCCAGTTCAAGCTGCTCGTTCGAACATGACCGTAAAGTGAGGCCAAGCCACCGGTGAAACGGGGCAATCTGCAGGATCTCTTCGAGGCGCTTAGGATCGATCCTTGTCGGATTATCGGTCATGTAACGGCTCCCTGCGCACTGTGATTACGCTTGAGAAAATCGAGTATCACTGCCGAAAAGGCATCGTTGGCATCGCCAACCACCATATGTGTTGCCTCTGCGATGTCGGTGTATTCAGCGTGTGGAGCAAGTTCGAGCAATTGCGCGACCGCGTCTTCGGAGACCAGATCGCTCGATCCGCCGCGAATAACATGCAATGGCAGCGAAAGCCTGCAGGCTGCATCGTTCAGCGCATCAAATTGGCGTTCCTGATGAGCCGGATCGCTTCGCTTGGCTAGCGTAATGTTGCGGATAAAGGCCGGATCCCAATGCCAGTAGTAGCGGCCGTCTTCCTTCTCTCGCAGATAGCGCCGTAAACCCTTGCCGGCTCCGCGCTTGCGGCGATGTGGCATGTAGCGCGCGATGACCTCTGCCGCTTCGTCCGGTGAAGAGAAACCGGTCTCCACGTGCTCCTCCATAAAGCCGACTACGCGCATAACGCCCCCCGTCTCCATACGCGGCGCGATGTCGACGAGAGTGAGCGACGCGAAGCGACCCGGCGCAAGGTGTCCTTCGGCGATCAGTCCGGCCAGCCCGCCAAGGGAGGCCCCGACGAGCGCTGGCTTGCGGTCCATTTTTGAAGCAATCGCAACGAGATCTGAAGCGAAGTCGCGGGTTTCGTAAGCGCCCTCGGCAGACCATTCGCTGTCGCCGTGACCGCGCATATCAATTGCGATCGCACGGAATCCCGCATTGGCGAGATCGGCTGTGACACGTTTCCATGCGTGACGGGTCTGGCCGCCCCCATGCGCGAGCAAGACCGGTAAAGCATCGGCATTTCCGGTCGCTTCGGCTGCTATGGAGATGCCACCATCTCCCCCGATATGGAAAGTTTGCGACTGCATACCGCAACCTCTATATTGTAAATCGGTTTACAGTAAACGGCTTTATTTCCTGATCGGCTATGGTAGGTAGCCCAGGATGGCTGCCACGACGGACTATGACCTGGATACAAAGGGGGCAAGTTTCCTCACCGATACCGATCGGCTGTTCTTTCTTATGGAGGAAGTGACCCGGCGTTTGCGCAGGACCGTCGATTCTTCGGTTGAACAATTCGGGCTTACGCGGACGCAATGGCGTACATTGGCTTATCTCTTTCGGAGCCCAGGCATGACCCAGACTGAGCTGGCTCGGGAACTGGAACTAGAGCGCGCTAGCATCGGCCGGACTATTGATCGCCTGGAAGAACTTGAGCTGGTAGAAAGACGCAGCGCGAAGAACGACAGGCGCGTTTGGCGGGTTCATTTACGCCCTGCCGCAATCGAGCTACTTCCCAAAATGCGAGTAGAAGCTGATGCAGTGTATGCACGCTTGCTCGGGGGGATCCGTTTGGGGGAGCTGGAGCGCTTACGCGGATCGCTGGCTAGGATGCATGACAATCTGGGCAGCGAGCCATAATCACTCGAAATCGAGCCCATGCCCCGCGTTCACGCCCGCGTTTGCCCTTCAGGGGGTCTGATGCTCAGATGAGGGACGCCGAGCGCATGCGATCATAACATCCCGGCATTCGTGGCAGGCGAGGTGGCCGGAGCCCTCGCACTCACCCAGCGCCGTTCGGTTCCTTATCAGCTTGAGCGACCATCGGATTCAGTTTCTGCTGTAGCGTGAAATCAGCGAGTGTTTGCATGGCGGCACTGCTAGCGAATATGGTTGACGCTGAGCTTGAACACGCCAGGCTTGCGCGAGCCTTCCAAGATAGCGCTATGGAAAAGCATATGCCGAAAGATGAGATACGTGATTACGCCCCCAACGAAAAGGATGACATCCTTTATTTGCTAGAAGAGGTGAACAGGACCGCTCGGCGGACCTTCGACGCTCTGATCGTGGGGCTCGACCTCAATCAAACACAATGGCGGATCATCGCGTCCTTGTTGCGAGAACCTACGCTAACACAGACCGAGATTTCTCGCCTGCTCGAGCTTGAATCGGCGACGATAGGACAGGCTGTCGCAGTTTTGGTTGAAAAAGGTTTGATCGAGCGAGTGCGGGCGGCGCACGATCGAAGAGTTTGGAACCTCCACCTCACCGAGCAAGTAAGAACCATCTGGCCGGAACTGCGCGAAGCGGCTGATCGACTCCACGAAATTCTCTGGAAGGGAATGTCTGCGCCTCAAATCGACTTCCTGCGTGCCATGCTTCGAAAAGTTGCGGAGAATCAGAAGCAGGCTGACACTTGCGAAGCAAGCCGATGAAGCGCGATCTGGAAAACAGTGTCGGTGAACTGACGCGGCTAGCAGAACTCGGTCAGATTTTCGCCCGGCACGGTCTGAAAAATCTCGGAAGCTTGCTTGGCATTATGCCGGTTTCGGAGAAGGAGCCAGATACCGAGGACTTGCGTCCTGCATCGGTGGTGGCGCTGTTGCGCGATGTCGGCCCTGTCGGGATAAAGCTTGGCCAGCTCCTCGCGACCAGAAGCGACCTGTTTACACAACCCTGGATTTCCGCGTTCGGCACTCTCCACGACCAGGTGGAACCGCTGCCGTTCGATAAGATTGAACCGGTGATTGTATCGGCTTGGGGCAGCGACTGGGAACGTGAATTCGCGGCTTTCGAGAGAAACCCGATCGCCTCCGCCTCTATCGCACAGACATATGTCGCAACCCTGCTGGACGGAAGCGAGACTATCGTGAAAGTCCGCCGACCCGGCATGGCGTCCAGGATCGAGGCGGACATGAGGCTGTTGACACGGCTCGCGGGCCTCGCCGAGCGTCGGTCAAGCGACATTGCCCGCTATCGACCCGTTGAATTCCTTCAGACTTTCGGAAAGAATTTAGCGCGGGAGATGGACCTGGCGGCAGAAGCACGCGCCTGTGAACGGATTGGCGGTTATCTGGAGATGCTTGGGGTGAAGACCCCCGAGATCCACTGGGAACTCACAGGCATGACGATCAATGTGCAGGAAGCCCTGGTCGGAAAACCCGCGTCGCGGCACCCGGCAACTGATCCGGCAGGGAATGCCCGGTTCGCGAAGCGCTATGCCGATGCAGTGTTGCGGATGATCCTTCTCAATGGAGAGTTTCATGGCGACCCGCATCCCGGCAATGTTTTCTGGATGGAAGGGAACCAGGTAGGCTTTATCGATTTCGGCTCGGTGGGCTTTCTCAGCGGCGCGCGGCGTCAGGAAATTGTCCGACTGATTTTCGCTATCGCGAACGAACAGATAGACAAGGTGGCCGATCTGCTGCTCGACTGGGCAGGCAATCCACTCGTGGATCGCGCGCAATTGGTGATGGACCTGGATGAGCTGATCGCGGAATTTAGCGGCACAGCTCTTGCCGGGATAGAATTCGCGGCAATTTTCGATCGGGTTTTCGGATTATTGCGCGATTATCGCCTCGTATTGCCGCCCGACCTCGCTATTTTGCTGCGCACCCTGCTGACCGCAGAGGGCTTCGTTCGCTCTTTGGCGCCGGACTACAATATCGCCGAAGAAACGAAGCCGATCGTGATGCAATTGTTTGCCGAGCGATTTTCGATCGGAGCCGCGCGGGATCATTTGGCCAAGGTCCGCAGTGGCCTGCTGGATTTCTCGGCATCGCTGCCCGAGCTAATCGAGAACGTTGCCTCGGTCGCTCGATCGGGTACGATTCAGGTTTCCATCGACCCAGCCAGTCTGAACCATCTGACGCGGGAAGGGCACCGCAGCACCCCCGTCAAGGGTCCCGTGGTCGGCGCGTTGATCGTCTCTGCCGCTTTGCTGGCCGACCAATCGTTGTTACTAGCAGGAATTGTTCTGGCTTTCGCGGGAATAGCACTCATCCCTAGATGGAACTGATAAGACCATACGCTGTGAACGCTTCGATCACGGCCGCCCGGCACCGATGTTGGCTACATCAAGGGAGAAGAGTGGAAATGACCGAACAGAAACCTGCCGAGGCGGTGCCTGCCGCCACCATGCTGCTGGTGCGGGATGAACCGGAGTTTCAGGTTCTCATGGTGAAGCGACATCATCAGATCGACTTCGCATCTGGAGCACTGGTCTTCCCTGGCGGGAAACCCCATTCAGATGATTCTTTGGAGGAATGGGCCGCTTACTCTGACGGGTGGGATCAGGTCGATACGACCCAAAGAATTTTAAAGATCGCTGCGATCCGCGAAGCTTACGAGGAGGCTGGCATTTTGCTGGCGGTCAACCGCGATGGCAGCCCTTTCGAAGGGGCCTGTGACCCGGACAGCCGCCGGGCAGTCGAACAGGGGGAAAGATCGTTCCTCGATGTCGTCCGGCAGTCCGATGTGATCTTGCGGCTCGACAGTCTCACCGATTTTGCCCGGTGGATTACCCCGGTCTTCATGAAGAAACGGTTTGACACCTGGTTCTACGTCGCTCGAGCCCCCGAACGCCAGATTGCCGCGTGCGATGGCTATGAGACGGTGGATGCAGAATGGCTATCACCCAATCGTGCTCTGGAGATGGGCAAATCGGGCGAGCGCACGGTCATTTTCCCGACCCGACTGAACCTGGAACTGTTGTCCGAGGCGAACAGTGCTGCGGACTGCGTAGATCGCGCGCTGGCGCGCACGATCGTGCCTGTCCTGCCGCGGGTCTTGCAGCGAGATGGCAAGAATATCCTGACCATCCCGGAGGATGCAGGTTACGGCCCGGCGAGCGAGGTAGTTGGGTAAACGGTGCATCAAGGCAGTCAGTCGAAAGAGATCAGCTAAATGCCTTGAGTGTCTTGCCCCGGACGGTTTGAAACCGAACGATCTGGCCCCGCTCCTAGATTGGCGACCGCTGTTTCATATCCGTCTGCTCGATCGCGATTGAGAACCTCACACAGCTCGGAACGGAGACTGTTCTTTTAATCCCGCGCGGCCGAACTTTGGTCAAAACGCTCGCTGCCCTGCGCAATAGATTGAGTGGCCAACACCAGACTGAATAGCCCCGAATTTTCTAGACGCCCTCGGTGCTCATCATCTGCTGCCTTTCGAACTCTACGGGTGACAGCATCCCGTTCCTTACATGCTTGCGTATCGGGTTGTAGAACATTTCGATGTAATCGAACACATCCTGCCTGGCCTCGTCGCGTGAGCGATAGGTCCTTCGCCGGATACACTCGCGCTTGAGCAGGTTGAAGAAGCTCTCGACCACGGCGTTGTCATGGCAGTTGCCACGGCGGCTCATCGAGTGTTCCGGATTGTGGGCCTTCAGGAACGAGGCCCAGTCCATGCTGGTGAACTGCGATCCCTGATCCGAGTGGATCAGAACCTTCCCCTTCGGCTTCCTGCGCCACACCGCCATCAGCAATGCCTGCAGGACCAGGTCGGTGGTCTGGCGGTTCTGCATCGACCAGCCCACCACGCGGCGGGAGTAAAGGTCGATCACTACCGCCAGATGGGCAAAGCCCTCCTGCGTCCTGATGTAGGTGATGTCGGTCACCCATGCCTTGTCGGGTGCAGCGACATCGAACTGGCGGACCAGCGTGTTGTCGACCACCCTGGACGGCTTGCCGCCATAGCTGCCCGGCCTGCATTTGTAGCCGATCCTCGCCTTGATCCCGGCCAGGCCGGCAAGACGAGCCACCCGGTTCGGGCAGCAGGTCTCGCCCTGATCGTGCAGGTCGTCGTGCAGCTTGCGGTAGCCATAGACCTTGCCGCTCTCTTCCCACGCCTGCCGGAGCAGCTCGGTCTGCCGAGCATCTTCCTTCGCCCGCCTGCTCAACGGGCTCTTCAACAAGGCGTTGAAGCCGCTGGGCTGGATGCGAAGACACCGGCACATCGCGCGCACCGAAAACAGCACGCGATTCTCGGCAACGAACGCGTATCTCACTTTGCATCCCTGGCAGAACGAAGTGGCCGTAGGTCAAATACGCATCGTCGCCGCCTGTCCTCAAAATTTGGAAAGAAAGCGTCCACAAATCTAAGGGCTATTCAAAATTTGCGATCCCAGGTGCTAGAGCGGTTTCCGCCCGGTCCGAATCGCGAGGGATTCCCAAGCCGGTGATTTTCTGATTCATCATGCTGGCAGGTGAAGGAGGCCAGTATGGAATGGGTCAGCCTCTCTCGATGGATTTACGTTCGCGGCTGCTGGGCGCGGTTGACGCGGGGATGAGTTGCCGTTCGGCGGCCGACCGGTTTGGTGTTGCCCCTTCGACAGCGATCCGGTGGCAGGCGCAGCGCCGCGCGACCGGGAACTTTGCACCCAAGCCGCAAGGCGGGGACACGCGCTCGCGCCGGGTCGAGGAGTATCGGGAGATGATCCTGGCTCTGTGGGAAGCGCGCAAGGACATCACGCTCGACGAGCTTCGGGCGGAACTGAGCGGCATCGGTCTGGTAGTGGCGAACTCGACGCTTCATCGCTTCTTCGTGCGTCACGGCATCACGCGCAAAAAAGACCGGCCACGCGATCGAGCAGGACCGGCCCGACGTCCTGAGCCAGCGCCGCGCCTGGTTCGAAGGGCAACTCGACCTCGATCCGGAGCGTCTGGTCTTCATCGACGAAACGTGGACCGCGACCAACATGACCCGCAGCCATGGCCGGTGCGCCAGGGGCGAGCGTCTGAGGATGGG
The DNA here is from genome assembly GCA_947331495.1 of Erythrobacteraceae bacterium Alg239-R51. Classification (GTDB taxonomy): domain Bacteria; phylum Pseudomonadota; class Alphaproteobacteria; order Sphingomonadales; family Sphingomonadaceae; genus Qipengyuania. The sequence goes on from CAMZOI010000001.1 coordinate 495,931, forward strand.
CTTCCCGCATGGGCATCGCAAAACGACCACGCTGGTGGCCGGCCTGCGGATGAGTGGAATGATCGCTCCGATGGTGCTCGACGGGCCGATCAACGGCGACTGGTTCGAAGCCTATGTCGTCCAGGTTCTCGTACCCGAGCTGCGCTGTGGCGACATCGTCATCATGGATAACCTGTCGAGCCATAAGCGCGCGTCGGTGCGCGAGCTGATCGAGGCGGCAGGGGCAACACTGCTGTCCCTCCCGCCCTACAGTCCCGACTTCAATCCCATCGAGAAGGCCTTCGCCCGGCTCAAGGCGATGCTCCGCAAGGCAGCGGAGCGAACCGTATCCGGCCTGGGACCTGATCGGCAGGCTCGTCGACCTCTTCCAGCCCGACGAATGCGCCAACTACTTCAGCTCCTGCGGCTATGACCCAGAGTGAACGGAATCCGCTCTCAACCTTGTATATCTTGGGGCTGGCATGGCACCGAGCGGGAACCGGATCGAGGCATTCCTGGCTGATCGCGGTTATGATGCCGATGCCATCCGCGAGGAGATCGTCGCTGCCGGCGTCGAGGCTGTGATCCCCGCAAGGAGCAACCGCCGCAACCCCGCCCCACATGATCGGGAGAAATGCCGCTGACGTAACCTTATCGAGCGATTGTTCAACAGACTGAAGAACTGGCGCATGGTTGCCAACTCACTACGACAAAACCAAAGGGTGCTACCTTGGCTTCGTAGCTTTCGCCTCAGTCAAACTACGGATATCCTTTGTCCACGCGGCCTAGAGCACTGCTGGCCAACATCTTCGTCGTACGGAGGCACGCAATCTTCCTGTAACAGGTCGACGGCCCGCCAAGGCCGTATAAAATGTATTGGCGCTCCGTCAGGCTGCGGCTCGGTTATAGGTTTCTGTCTGGATAAGTCGGATAATCTATCTGCCGGGTGAACTACGGTAGAGAAACTTATAGCCCGTTTGGACCTTCGAAGGAGATGTTTGCGTTCTTGTTTTCCAGCACACCCGATCCCATAACGAAGAACTGGGTTCTGGCGCGTAATCGCTCAAGGCTGTTGTCCATACCCACCCTGTGACTGATCGCGTCTGCATGAACGTCGCTTACGAATAGCCCAAGAAACAATTCAGCAAGTATATGCGGTGGTGCGTTCAGTTCGATCCCTCTATCTTGCCAGTCCGCAAAGAGCTGTTGGAGCGAATCAAGGGTCCGCGTGGCCGTACGTTCGAAAAACCGTCGGGCGAAATCCTTGTCGCTTACGCTTCGTGCGATGACGATTCGAACCAAAGCGACTACTTCCGGATCTAGGAAGTGGGCCTGAAAACTTACTGCAAGGCGGTGAAGGATTTCGTGCGGCGTACCGCCTTTTTCAGCTGCCTCGCGGACCAGCGTCGCGCCGGAAGATGCCTTTTCGAAAACAACAACCTCGAGTATCCCTTCTTTGTTGCCGAACAGCTTGTAGACCGTAGCCAAAGAGCCGCCTGCACGATCGACTATGTCACCCAGCGTCGTGCGTTCGTAGCCCAGTCTAACGAACAATTCCCTGGCAGCTTCGATGAAGGCTCGCCTGCGGCGGTCAAGTCGGTCACATTCGGTTTGATCGGTCATTTTAGCGCAAACCTCGACGAAAACGGGTTGCCGGACAACAGCGTAATATCTATTACATCTTCGCACATGCACAAAAGCTGACTGAAAGCCGCCACCCGTGAAATCCAAAATTGTATTCTTAGCCGCAGCCCTCTTGCTCGTCGGCTGTGCCGAACCGAATGAAGAAATGGCGCCTCAGGCGATTCCGGTCCGCACGGTAACAGTAGCTGCGCAAACCGTTCCGAACATAATCGAACTACCTGGACGGGTCGAGCCGGTACGCGTGGCAGAGGTGCGCGCCCGGGTTACGGGGATAGTGCAAGAGCGGCTTTACGAAGAAGGAACCGACATAAGAAATGGACAACCACTTTTCCGCATCGATCCGCGCGAACTGCGCGCCAGTTTGAACCAGACGAGGGCTGCACTTGCCCGCGCACGGGCAACAGCAGCCAATGCCCGGGCCGTGGTCGAACGTTACCGCCCGTTGATCGAAGAAAACGCTATCAGCAGTCAGGAATACGACGCGGCGATTGCCGCTTCGCGCGAGGCGGAGGCAAATGTTGCCCAGATTCAGGCGCAGCTGGAGGCGGCCTCTCTGCAACTCGGTTATACCACCGTGCGCGCGCCGATCAGCGGCCGTGCGGGCCGTGCGCAGGTTACCGAAGGGGCCCTTGTCAGTCAGCCGGAAGGTACGCTGATGACCCGGATCGAACAGATTTCGTCAGTTTATGTAAGCTTCGCACAGGCAGCCAGCGAGGTTATCGACCTGCGCCGCGCCATCGCTTCGGGCGAAATCGATCTGAATGATGGCGAACAGATCGAGGTACGCCTCACCTTCGGTAACGGGACCGAATATCCTATCAGGGGTTATATCGATTTTCTTGATTTCTCGGTCGATGAACAGACCGGGACCGTTGAGCTGCGTGCCGAATTCGGTAATTCGTCACGCCTGCTGCTTCCGGGCGAGTTCGTGCGGGCGAAAATTTATGCCGGCAAGATCCCGAACGGGATCACCATCCCGCAACAGGCAGTGACTCTTACCGGTGAGGGCGGTTCCGTTTACCTGATCGACAAGGAGGGGCAGGCCCTGGTCCGGCCGATCAAGCTGGGAAATATGGTCGATGGCGAATGGATCGTCGAAAGCGGTCTGAAGCCAGGCGATACGGTTATTGTGAGCAATCTTCAGAAAATCCGACCGGGTGTTCCGGTCAAGATATCCAACACGCCCACCGGCCGTCGACCTGCCCCCGCTCCCTCTACCGCCGCTTCTGGCAAGGGTCGCTAGCGCATGGCACGCTTCTTCATCGTTCGCCCGATTTTCGCCTGGGTGGTTTCGCTGGCTATCCTTCTTGCGGGGTTGCTTGCCTTGCGCGCCTTGCCGGTCGAACAATATCCCGAAGTCGCGCCGCCGTCGCTGACGATCAATGTCGTTTATCCAGGCGCCGGGGCAGAGACACTCGAGCAGAATGTTACTCAGGTAATCGAGCAGCAACTCAATGGGGTCGATGGCTTTCTCTATATGTCCTCGACCAGCACCTCGGCGGGGCAGGCCAGCATTACTCTGACCTTCGAAGCGGGCACTGACATCGATATCGCCCAAACCGAGGTGCAGAACCGCCTCAGCACGGTGGAGGCCCGCCTGCCCGAGGAGGTGCGCCGCCAAGGCATTACAGTTCGGCAGGCGAGTGAGGGGTTCCTCATGATCGTAGCCTTGACGTCCGCCAGCGGAAGTCTTGATTCCACCGATCTTGGTAATATCGCATCCAACCAGGTGATCGACGAACTGCGCCGGGTAAACGGCGTGGGCGACGTTATGTTGTTCGGATCGCCTTATGCAATGCGCATCTGGCTCGATCCCGAAGCGCTGGCTTCCTACAATCTGTCTCCGTCAGCCGTGCTGGCAGCAGTCCGCGAAGAAAACGCTCAGACGGCAGGCGGTGCCATCGGCGCACAACCACTTGCCGAAGGGCAACTCATTACGGCCAACATCTCCACCGAGGGCCGCTTCTCTACCGTGGAGGAGTTCGAGAACATTATTTTGCGGGCCAACACAGGTGCAGCAGTGGTGCGGCTGGGTGAAGTCGCGAGGGTCGAGATCGGGGCTCAATCCTATGCGACCTCCGCCACCCTCAATGGCCAGCCGATGGCCGGGATGGCGATCCAACTCGCTACCGGTGCCAATGCCTTGACCACGGCCGAAGGTATCCGGGAACGCCTGGCCGAAATCGACGAAGGCTTGCCACCTGATGTGGCATGGGAGATCCCCTACGACACTACCCCATTCGTCGAAGCGTCGGTGGAAGAAGTCGTCATAACGCTGGTCGAGGCGATGGTCCTCGTCTTTCTCGTTATGTTTCTCTTCCTGCAGAATTGGCGCGCCACGCTCATCCCCACACTTGTGGTGCCGATCGCCTTGGCCGGGGCGTGTCTGGGATTGTGGCTGTTCGGTTTCTCCATCAACGTTCTGTCACTTTTTGGCATGGTCCTGGCTATCGGTATCCTTGTGGATGATGCCATCGTGGTCATTGAAAATGTCGAACGCATCATGCGCGAGGAAGGGTTGCCGCCGCTGGAGGCTACCCGCAAGGCAATGGGGCAAATCACCGGTGCGATCATCGGTATCACGCTGGTATTGATTGCCGTTTTCATCCCGATGGCGTTCTTCCCCGGCTCCACAGGCGGAATCTATCGGCAATTTTCGGTCACGCTGGCAATCGCGATCTTCTTTTCAGCTTTTCTGGCTCTTTCGCTTACCCCAGCCTTGTGCGCGACCTTTCTCAAGCCGATGGATCATGAACACGATGATGCCGGAGAAGTGGACGTTGATCCGGAGGTCGAGGCAGCGTCGGGTTGGCGAGGCATGCTGGCGCGTGCCGGCGGTTTCGGAGCGCGCTTTTTCTCGCGTTTTAACCGTTGGTTTGCGCGAATGCAGGAAAAATACGGTCGCACCAATGACCGTATCCTGTCGCGGCCATGGCGCGGCTTCGCGGTTTTCCTCACGCTCGTCCTGCTGACGGTGGTGCTGTTCGCCCGCCTTCCATCCGCGATGCTGCCGACCGAAGACCAGGGATTTCTTATCACTGCGGTCCAGACCCAACCAGGTGCGACCCAGGCTCGAACTGACGAGGCGTTGGAGCCGATCACCGGATATTGGATGAATCGTGAGGAGGTTGAGAACCTCGTACTTGTCCGCGGTTTCAGCTTCTTTGGACGCGGGCAGAACAACGCCTTGATGTTTACAACTTTCAAACCCTGGGAAGAACGGACTGGGCCCGACAGTAGCGCCGGCGAAATGCTGGCAGATGCAATGGACCGTTTTATGCAGCTCGACAATGCCAGTGCCTTTGTAATCCAGCCTCCTGCAATCCAGTCGCTGGGCAGGGCCAGCGGCTTCACCCTCAAGTTGCAGGATCGTGGCGGGGTGGGGCGCGAAACTCTGACCGCAGCGCGCGACCAAATGCTGGGCATTGCTTCTCAAAGTCCAGTTATTGCCAATCTGCGACCGGAAGACCAGGGTCCCAGCCCAGAGGTCGAGGTTGAAATTGACAGGGTTCAGGCTCGTGCACTCGGCCTTTCGCTGTCCGATGTGAACACCGCGCTATCGATCACTTTCGGCTCAGCTTATGTCAACGATTTCAACCGCGACGGACGTGTGCTGCAGGTGCAAATACAGGCTGACGCCCCTTATCGGATGACGCCCGAGGATATCATGGCCCTGCGCATTCCAAATGCAAGCGGAGAGTTAGTGCCATTCAGCGCCTTTGCGTCCGCCCGTTGGTCGGCAGCACCCGCCAGCCTGTCGCGATATAACGGATACCCCGCGATGACACTTTCGGGAACGGCCGCCCCCGGTGAGTCCTCTGGCTCCGCGCTTGCCGAGATGGAGCAACTTGCAGAGCAATTGCCGCAAGGCATCGGCTATGAATGGACTGGCCTTTCTTACGAAGAAAAACAGGCGGGTGGGCAGATCGGCTTTCTTCTTGGCTTGTCGATAATTGTCGTGTTCCTGGTGCTTGCTGCGCTCTACGAAAGCTGGGCGGTACCCCTAGCAGTTCTGCTGATTGTTCCCACCGGCGTGCTGGGCGCAGTCGTGTTTTCCATGCTACGCGGCCTTTCGGCGGATATCTATTTCAACGTCGGCTTGATCACGATTGTTGGCCTTGCCGCCAAGAACGCGATCCTCATTGTCGAATTCGCGATCGAGGAAGAAGAACGAGGGTTGCGACGGATAGATGCAATAAAGTCTGCAGCCCGCCTGCGCCTGCGGCCGATCATCATGACTTCGCTGGCGTTCACCATGGGTATGGTGCCTTTGGCGCTTGCTTCAGGCGCCGGTGCGGCGAGCCGCATCTCGGTAGGTACCGGAGTGATGGGCGGAATGATCGCAACTACGATTTTCGGCATTTTCCTTATCCCGATGCTCTATCTGCTGGTGCGCAGGAATGTCAGCCGCAAGCAGCCGGTCGCAGCCGGACATCTGGACGAGGCTGATCCCGGAAAAGCAAAGCCGGACGACACGGAACCGGGTCCGGATGAGGAGCCAGTCCGATGAAACATTTGATTGCCCTGGCCTTGGCTTCGACGATGCTGGCAGGTTGCGCCAGCATGGCGCCCGACCATGTCCGGCCCGCGCCGGCCACGACGCCCACATTCGACAGTGAATACTTGCCCGATGGCGAAGTCGTCGCTTCCCAGCTCTCCTACCGCGAATGGTTCGTGGATCCTCGCCTGCGGGGCCTCGTCGCCCTTGCGCTGGAGAATAATCGTGATTTGCTGGCAGCAACCGCGCGCATAGAACAGGCTCGCGCGCGTTATCGCATCCAGGACAGCCGCAGACTGCCTGATATCGTTGCTGATGCAGGTGCCGTTCGCACACGCCAGCCGCTTTCGGCTAATCCCGCGCTCGACACAGGTGATGTGGAGGGTGCTCCCGATGCGATTACGTTTAACCGCTTTGACGTAGGCGTTGGCGTCAGTGCCTTTGAATTGGACTTCTGGGGCCGGGTCGCGAGCCTAAGCGACGCCGCGCGCGCGGAATATCTCGCAACGGTTGCCGCGCAGCGTGCTTTCTATCTCTCGTTGATTGCGGATACGGCGGCGACCTATTACGAAATCGTCGAGACGGAAGAACAGATCGCCCTGGCCGAAGCCACCGCCGAAAGCAGGCGCGAAGGGCTGCGGATTGCAAAAGTGCGTCTCGATAATGGCGTGACCTCGGCACTGCCTTTCCGTCAGGCGGAAACACTGCTGACCCAGGCAGAACAGCGACTGGCAGCCGAGCAGCTAACATTGGCGCGTCTACACAATCAGCTGGCGGTATTGGTGGGTGGAACTATTCCCGAGCCGCTTCCCGACGGGCTCGCTCTGGCGCAGCAGGGTAATGAGCGGCGGCTGGCGGCGGGCCTGCCGTCTACCTTGCTTTTTGTACGGCCCGATATCGTCGCGGCCGAAGAACAGCTACGGGCAGCACGTGCCAATATCGGTGCCGCTCGCGCAGCATTCTTCCCCACTATCTCGCTGACCGGCAATACGGGATTTTCGTCAAGCAGCCTTGATGATCTGTTTTCGGGCAGCGGTTGGGGATGGAGCTTCGGTCCGGCCATTTCGCTGCCCATTTTCGACTGGGGTGCACGCGAAGCCAATCTGGCTCTCGCCCAGGCCCTGGAGGTCGAGCAGGTGGCGAATTACGATCGGACCGTCCAGGAGGCCTTCCGTGAAGTCTCGGATGCACTGGCCGGACGTCGCTGGTTGGCCGAGCAGGTTGCAACCCTGGAACGCGCCGTGATCGCACAGGAACGGATCGCCCATATCGCGCGCCTGCGCTATCGGGAGGGTGTAACCAATTATCTCGAGGTTCTCGATGCTGAACGAAACCTGTTCAACGCCCGCCAGGAGCTTCTCGCGACCGAACGGGCCTTGCTCCAGAACTGCGCTACGCTTTTCGTAGCTCTGGGCGGCGGTATTGGAGACGAAAAGCTCCTCTGGCAAGGGACTTAATAGAACTCTTGCAAATCCGGCAAAGGTCAACGCGGGCGGACGTCGCTCAGACGGTATCTCACCTCGCCAGCCTTCGGGCCAAGCGCCGCCGTTGTCCGGCAAGCTCCGATATTCCCGCAACGCAGCATGAGGGCCATGCGTCTTTGCCTCGCTACAGGAGCAAACGGGCCACCCGATTAGCAATCGAGACCGGGGTAGAAGGTTCCACACGTTCGGCGGCAGGACGAAGATCGTCTCGCCTCAGGCAAGCTCGATGCGAAACGAGCCAATGGCGCGGAGCCGTACCGTACCAGGCTCTTCCCGGGAGATGCCTCCCCTTACGTGCCTAGCCGATTCGATACGATATGGCCGGCGGTTTGCAATAGGCTATCCTCTGAAGATACAGTATGTCCCGCGTCTGCGCGATAAAGCTGAAGTTGCGAATTCGATACCTAGCATGAGAGACGTTTAGGCGCACTTGCCTACCCCCTAAGTTAATGATACGAACCAGTCTACTTAAGGGTCAGAGACAGTGCGGCATGAGCTATTTGTTCAAAGCGGATCGGACTGCTTCCGGCGAATTTGGAGTGTATCCCGGATGCATTGCTCGACCAGCTCCGGTTTCTGTTGATGCACCTATGATTCCAGCTGTTCTCTTTGCTCGATGAAGCTGGGATCACGGCCAGAGATCTTCGTTCGAGAGGAACAGGAAAATGCCACGTTGGTCGTTTCAGGCGACTGGATTACGCAAAACCTCGCAGAACTCCCACCGACAGTTTCGTATGGTTCTTCGGATCATCCGGAAATCGACTGCAGCGAGCTAGGTCGGATCGACAGCGTCGGCGCGCTTGCAATCCTGACGCTTGTGCACCGAGCGGCAAAAATTGAGGGACTGCCTGAAAATCTGGCGCGCTTGTTCGAACTCGTGGACGCCGCCACCCAGGGAGAAGATGCCTCGGAGGCTGCCCGCCACCCGCTGCACGTACGCTTGGGGAAAGTGGTTTATCGGGCAGGACAGTCCATAAAAACAAGCGCGCGGTTTCTGGGGAAGCTAGAGGTTTCTCTGGTTCGTTCGATCGCAAACCCCAGCCGCATCAGGCCCGTTGCCCTGGCATCGTCAATCCAGAAAGCCGGACTCGAATCCTTGCCGCTGATTGCCATCATGACGTTCTTTATCGGGGCGGTGGTCGCCCTGATTGGAAGCGATCTGCTGGAACAATTGGGGGCAGCGGAACTGGTCGTGGAACTGGTCGGCATATCGGTCCTGCGAGAGTTTGGCGTGTTGATACCCGCAATCCTTCTTGCCGGGCGATCGACATCGACCTTTGCCGCCCAGATCGGTGCGATGCGCATGAACCAGGAAACCGAGGCGATGCAGGTTATGGGTATCGATCTGTTCGACGCTCTTGTCCTCCCCCGTTTCTTGTCCTTGCTCATCACCATGCCGTTACTTTCGGTCATCGCCATGATCGCTGGCCTGGCCGGGGGCCTGGTCGCCAGCTGGGGCATTATGGGCGTAAGCCCGATTCTGTTCATCGAGCGGTTGGAAAGCGCGGTGGAAATTCGCCATTTCTGGGTCGGGATAGCGAAGGTTCCGGTTCTTGCTGCCGCGATTGCCATTACTGGATGTCGGCACGGCCTTGCTGTCAAAGGCGATGTCGAGCAACTCGGCTCCCGAGTCACCGTGGCAGTTGTCCAGGCGCTGTTCGCCATCATCTTTCTAGATGCTGCCTTTGCCGTTCTTTTCAATGTGTTCGGCATATGAGCGAAGAGAATGACCAGATTATCAGTGTCCAGGGTCTGACCACCCGCTTTGGCGACCATGTCGTTCACGAAGATCTGGACCTGGAGGTGCGCCGGGGAGAGATTCTTGCAATCATTGGCGGATCGGGAAGCGGAAAGTCGGTTTTGGTGAATGCCATCCTCGGCCTTTTTGAACCGCATAGCGGAACTATCGAAATTTTTGGCAAGGAAATGTCGAATGCCTCTGATCGCCTTGCCGTCGATCGCCGCATTGGCGTGATGTTCCAGCATGGTGCGCTATTTTCATCGCTGACCGTTCGGCAGAATGTCGAAGCGCCTTTGATCGAGCATGCCGAATTGCGCGGCGAATGGCTAAAGCGTGTCGCCTTGATGAAGATTGGTCTGGTGGGCCTCGAAGCGGAAGTCGCGCGTCAACAGCCGACCGAACTTTCAGGGGGCATGAGCAAGCGCGTCAGTGTTGCCAGGGCCTTGGCCCTCGACCCTGAATTACTCTTTCTGGACGAGCCTACTTCAGGGCTTGATCCCATCGGTGCGGCAGAATTCGACCAACTTATCCGCACCTTGACCGACACGCTGGGCCTCACCGTAGTCATGATAACTCACGATCTCGACAGTCTCTACTCCATTTGCGACCGCGCCGCTGTGGTTGCTGACCGTAAAATTGTGGAAATTGCTTCAATTCCCGAGTTGGAACAGTCCGATCATCCATGGATCAAGGATTTCTTCGCGGGCCGGGCGAAACGCGCCAAGGAGAGGAATTGCTAATGGAGCGAGAAGCGAATTACGGTCTTATCGGCGGGTTGACGCTTGTCCTGCTGGGCGCGGCCTTCGCGTTCGTGCTGTGGTTGGGGCAATCGCAGTTCACCAGTGATTTCGACGAATACCGTGTCGTTTTCGACGGTCCTGTTCGCGGCTTGAACCAGGGTAGCGAAGTTCAATTCAACGGGATTCCCGTCGGGGAGGTCACGTCAATCCAACTCGATCCGGACAACCCGAATCTGGTTGTGACCGAAATCCGTGTTCGAGAGGATACGCCGGTACGATCAGATTCAACGGCAACGACCGAGTCCGAGGGAATTACCGGTGGCAAGCATATTCAGATCGGCGCCGGAACGCCAACAAAGCCTTTCCTAATGGAGAGCTCGAGCGATAAGCGACCGACCATCCAGGCGGAAGAAAGCTCGATGGAATCGCTGATGGATGGCGGCGGAGAGGTGCTTGCCGATGCTTCGGAGGTCCTGAGCCGCGTTAATCGGGCTCTATCCGATGAAAACATCGAGAACATTTCTTCCGCGATTGCCGATGTCAAGACAACCACCGAGCAACTGCGCGCCAGTCGTGGTATGTTTGAAACAGCGGAACAGACATTGGTCCGGCTGGACCGCGCTGCTGCAGATGTCGAAGGTGCTGCGCAATCCGCACGGACGGCGATTGAAGGCGATGGCAGGGAGGCCTTCGCGGACGTGTCGGCAGCCGCAAGAGATTTGAAGGCCGGGATCGCCGAGGCGCGCACCGTCATCCAGCAACTCGATACAGCCACAAGCGGATTGGCCGGGCCGGACGGATCAGGGATCGCCCAGACACTGGAATCGCTCGATAAAGCCGCGACTGAAGTAGAGCAGCTTTCTCGTCAACTGCGCCGTAATCCCCGTGAAAGGAAACTGTCAGAATGATCAGATTGCTATCGAAGAACCTTCCGATCATCGTGGTGCTGGTGGGTCTGACAGGGTGCGGCGGCGGTGTTTTGGGAATTGGCGACGAGACGTCCCTGTACCGGGTGGGCAACAATGCAGACACGGCACCGGCTGTCGCGCAAGGCCGTATACCTCTTTATATCGCTCGACCCCAGATGCCTTCAGGTGCTGATGCAGACCGGATCCCCACTGTCGAAATGCAGGAGATCACATATTTGGCCGAGGCCCGGTGGGCCAGCCCTGCCCCTGAGATGATAAGCGATCTGCTCAAGGAGAGCATAGAGCGCAACGTAAATCAGGCCTATGTGCCGATCCAGTCGGGATTACCCGATCATCATTTGCTCTCTACGAGATTCACCTCTTACGCGGCCTATTACGAAAATGGGTCCGAAAAGCCGCCGGTTATCCGTGTGGTCGCTCAAGCCGAACTCGCTCGCGCTGCGAACTCTGGCCCCCTGGCAGTTGGGAAATTTTCCCGACAAGTGCCGGCAGTAGAGAACACGGTTTCGTCAGTCATCGACGCTTTCAACACTGCAAGTGTGCAAATTGCTGACGAGATGGCTGTCTGGGTCGGAGAAAATATGGGCGAATAACTAGTCGTGCAGTTTGGATAACGGGTTCCACATACCCCCGCTTATCGTGAGGGACTATCGGCAACGGACGGTCGACAACCGTAAACGAAGAGGTTTACCGATCGATCCATTCGTTCGGCAATTTCAGGGGTGTAGCCAGCTTCAGTTATGCCCAGCGCCGCACGACGAAACGGTGAAAGGATCACCGCCGAAACGAATTGCTCAGCGGCAAAATCGGGATCTGACACGGCAATCTCGCCTTTTTCGTTCGCTCTCTGCAACACTCTGACCACCAGTTTTGTGGTGCGGATGAACCCGAACTCATAGACTTTATTTGCAAGTGCGGGGAACCGCGTGGCCTCCCCCAGCACGACGCGCTCCATAGCGACATGCACATCGGAAAGCATCCACGAAAGTAGCTTTTCGGCTAAGACCACAAGATCGAGAGTGATATTGCCAAGGTCCGGTATGTCCTGTTCGAGAGCGTTCAACCGATCGTGGATTTCCGTCAAGATCACAGTCTCGAACAGTGCCGATTTGCCCGTGTACCGAGAATACAGGGTTCGTTTTGATATCGCCGCTTTCTCGGCAATGTGATCGGTTGTTGTTCTGACGAATCCTTCATCCAGGAAGGCTTGACGAGCGGTCCGAAGTATCTTTCTCGACAGAACCCTCGAAGCTTGGCGGGTAGGCCTACCCATTCAACTTGATTCCATCACCTGGCACGCACTTCTCTCCGCCAACATGTTTCGCCCGTCTCGCCATTGCCGCCATCTTAAAGAAGACAGAGGCGTTAGCCAACAGTTTCGCAAGTGGTCTGAGCCCCTAAATTTCCTCCAATGATAGGTAGAGTCCGGCCCTGACAAGGAGACGGACTGACGTGCTCCCCTGAAATGTGACCGGCTTTTGGTAGAGTCCGACGCGAAGGAGTCGGACGAAAATGAAACGAAGCAGGTTCAGCGAAGAGCAGATCATCGCGGTATTGAAGGAGCAGGAGGCTGGGATGCCGACGGCGGAGGTGTGCCGCCGCCACGGGATCAGTTCAGCCACGTTCTACAAGTGGAAGTCGAAGTTCGGCGGGCTGGAGGTCTCCGATGCCCGGCGGCTGCGGACGCTCGAGCAGGAGAACAGCCGGCTGAAGAAGCTGCTGACCGAGGCGATGCTCGACAACGTGGTGCTGAAGGATCTGGCATCAAAAAAATGGTAACGCCCGGCGCGAAGCGGGAAGCCGTCGCCCATGCCCGTGAGCAGCACGGGCTGAGCGAGCGTCGGGCGTGCAGTCTGGTTGGTGTGAGCCGCAGGGTGATCCGTTACGAGCCGACAAGGCCGGATGACGGAGCACTGCGGCAACGGTTGCGCGAGCTGGCAGCGGAGCGTCGCCGGTTCGGCTACCGCCGTCTGGGCTACCTGCTGGCGCGGGAAGGCATGAGGCCCAACCACAAGAAGTTGCTGCGCATCTACCGCGAGGAAGGGCTACGGGTGCGCCGCCGTGGCGGCCGGAAACGGGCACTGGGCACGCGCAGGCCAATGGTGTTGCCAGATGGTCCGAACCAGCGGTGGTCGCTCGACTTTGTATCCGACAGCCTGATCTGTGGTCGCCGCTTCCGCATCCTGTGCGTGGTCGATGACTTCTCGCGAGAATGCCTGGCGCTGGTGGCCGACACGTCGCTGTCAGGCGCGCGGGTCGCCCGGGAACTGACCAGCCTGATCGGGATGCGCGGCAAGCCACACACGGTGGTCAGCGACAATGGCACCGAACTGACCTCATCGGCCATCCTGCGCTGGTCACAGGAGCGGCGGGTCGAGTGGCACTACATCGCGCCGGGCAAGCCGATGCAGAACGGCTTCGTGGAAAGCTTCAATGGCCGTCTGCGCGACGAATGCCTCAACGAGACGCTGTTCACCTCGCTGGCGCACGCCCGGTTCGTGCTCGCTGCATGGCGGCACGACTACAACACGGTCAGGCCACACTCGAAACTGGGCGGGAAGACCCCCGCCGAGATCGCCGGCGAACGTGTCTGGGGGCATGCCACCAGACACGTTGCCATCCCATCAAACATCAATCATGAAGGCGCGAGACTCTACCTCTGAATGGTAACAATCAGGGGAGCACGTCACTCAGACCAGTTACATTGGCTGAGAAGAGAGGGTCAAAAAAGAGGGTCCGACACAACGAAGCGCCGAACCCTCTTGCAATTAGCGAGTAAGTTTAAAACTTGCCGCGCACGGTGATGCCGTAAGTCCGCGGTTCCGCAAGAAAAGCGGAGAACGTTTGTTGCGGAGCCACGAAAGGCGTGTTGAAGGCCACCTGCGTATATCCAACGTCAAACAAGTTATTGACCCAGCCCTCGATCGCGAAGCGATCCGCAATATTGGTCAGACCCACACGCCCGTTCACTACGACGAAGCTGTCCTGTTCCTTGCCGAAGAGCAGGTCGGAGCCGGTGTTGTAATCACCAGCCATACGAGCGTTCACGAAGACCAGGCCTTCGAGCCCACTGTCGCCGATTGGCGGCGTCCACGTAAGCGACGATGTTGCCACGATCTCTGGTGCATTCGACAGGTTGTCGCCTGGCAGCAAGCGTAGTGCGGGGTCGAGCGGTGCCCCGGTATCGTCCCCGATAAGATTGTCTTCAAAGCTCGCATCAGAATAGGTGACGCCAAGGGTAATATCCAAATCACGAGCGGGCCGTAGATAGGTTTCGATCTCGACCCCTTGAGCGATCACACCTGGTGCAACTTCATCGGAAGAGCATGCACCGGTTGTCGCGCTTGCGTCTCTGTCGGCCCCGCCGAGATCGCTATCGCAACTATTGACCGTCTGTACGATGTAGAACGCCCCATTGAACGTGTTCAACTGGAAGTTACTGAACTCTTGCCGGAAGCCTGCAATGCTAACCCCGAACTCGCGTGTCGAGTATTTGAGGCCGATCTCATATGCATCGACTGTTTCTTCATCGAACTGCAGCGCGGCTGCCGAGATATTGGCCGGATCGAACGCAAGCGGATTTGACAGTGCAGACCTGTCGAGGTTGAAACCGCCCGCCTTGTAGCCGCGTGAATACGAACCGTAGACTAGCAGATCGGGAGTTGGCTTCCAGCTCAGGATAGCCGTGCCGGTAAACTCCTCTTCTTCGCGCGAGTCTTCGAGAGAAACTCCATCGAGCTCCGATGTCGAATTGCCTTGGCAGGAAAGGCTGATGATACCACCGGCCAGAGGTGCCAAAGTCGGAACACCCAGAAAGCCTCCGAGCAGATTGCGGTTTGTCGGACAAACCGTGTTGTCGTTGCGGAAAGTTGCGTCGAAGTCCTTGGTTTCGTTTGTATAACGAAGCCCCAGCGTCAAATCGAGCGTATCCGTGATCGCAAAGATATTATGCGTGAAGAACGCGAAGTTCTCACTCGTCTGATTGTAGACCTCGCTGACCGTTCCCAAATCGCTGATGCTTGCAAGGTTGTTGATACCTGCGAGGATCGCCGGGGTTGCAGCGCCGAATGCCGGGCTTCCGGTCAGCGTACCGTCCAATGCCGCCACGTTGGCACCCAGGCAATTGGAAGCCCCCGGATTGACCAAAGCCGGATTGATCGCGATCGCAATGCGGCACGCTACGAAATTGCCGTACTGGGTGCCGAACCGCAGATTATCACGCACCTGCAGTTCTTCATTGGCGTAATACGCGCCGATCAACCAATCCAGTTTGCCATCGAAGGCCTCACCGGTAAGGCGCAGTTCCTGAGTGAATGTTTCAAAGTCTCGAGCAAGAGCATTCTCGGTCGGAGCGCGGTAGAGAATATCGACAGTAGTGTAATCGGTGTCAGATCCCTGACTGTTGGCATATTCACGGTAGCCCGTGATAGACGTCAACGTGACGTTCCCGAAATCCCAATTGATCTCAGCCGAAATACCGTAGTCTTCGGTTTCGCCTTCATAGCTTCTGCCTGGCGTAGGGTACAGGTCGCGGTTGAATGTGTCTTGGGTGAGGGCACGCGGATCCTGCCCAAGCGCAAGCAAGACGGGAACGATCGGATTTGCGGTACTCGTCAGGGCGGCCCCATCCGATGGCCTCGTAAAGAGATCAAATCCAGCGCTGATCCGTGCAAGCGGAGCAAACTCGGGCTGGACGAACGTCGCGGCACAGCACGCTTCGTCCTTTTTGGAATAATCCCCGACAAGGCGAATGGACAGGTCGTCGTTAGGTTCGAACAGGAGCTGACCGCGGACCAGATAACGATCGCGATTGTTGATCGTCCTACCATTGGTAATATCGTTGTAGAAGCCGTCGCGCTCAAAATACACGCCGTCAACGCGCGCAGCTACTCTGTCGCCAAGCGGAGCGTTTATGCCGCCTTCGACGCGGATCGCATCATAGTTGCCATAAGTGAAGGCCCCGTATGCGCTGAAATCGAACTCGGGCGGTGCGGTATAGATATTGATCAGGCCTGCCGACGAGTTCCGCCCGCCCAAAGTACCTTGGGGACCGCGAAGTATCTCGACCCTGTCGATAGGGCCGAGCTCACTCAGGGCGCTTCCCGAACGAGAGCGATAGACTCCATCGACGAAAACCGCGACCGAACTTTCCAGGCCAGGGTTGTCGCCGACCGTGCCGATACCGCGAATACGCGCGGAACCGTTAGCTTCGTTGCCGGTGGAAGACACCAGCAGGGACGGTGCAACCTGGTTCAGCTCACGTATGTCGCTGGCGCCCGAATTCTGGAGGGTTTCTCCGGAAACAGCTGACACGGCGACTGGAACATCCGCCAAGACCTGTGATCGCCCTTGCGCGGTAACAATGATTACGTTTTGGTCTTCGACATCGGCCCCTTCAACCAGATCCGCATCGGGTTCGCCAACATCCTGGGCGAAGGCGGCTGTCGGTGTGAAGGCAAGTGCCGCTGCCAATGCACCAAGGGCGCAATGGTGGCGTGATGGAAATCTTTTCATGTGCCTCTCCTCTAAGAATGTGCCCCATCCTAGGCACTAGTCGATGCCGATAAGCGCGTTTAATTTCAAGACTTGATAGATGAATTGACGGATTATTTCACATTGTCGACAAGCATGTGGCAAAAATGCCATGCAGGTTTCTAGTAGCCAGAAAGCTTAGAAAAACGGTCCTTTAACCAGCTCGACGAACCGAAGCTCGCTTCGAGCACGCGGGCGCGCTTGAGGTAGAAGCCGACGTCGTATTCGTCGGTCATGCCGATACCGCCGTGGAGCTGGATCCCCTCGTTCGCCATGGTGTGCATCACGCGGTTGGCCTCCGCCTTGGCAATGGTCGCCGCACGCGCGACGCCGAAGCCGCCGTCGACGGCCTGGAGGCCCGCCTCGACCGCCGAACGCATCTGCGCGAGGTCGGCAAAGAGGTCCGCCATGCGGTGCTGCAGCGCCTGGAAGCTCGCCAGCACCTGGTTGAACTGCACGCGCTGCTTCAGATAGGCGAGCGTATCGTCGAACACCTGCTGCGCCATGCCGAGCATCTCGGCTGCCGTCAGCACGCGCGCCCGGTCGAGCACATCGTCGAGCAGGCTGTCGCCGCCGCTGGCAAGCTTGTCCGCGGCCGCACCGTCGAAAGTGACATCGGCATGGCTGCGCTGGTCGGTCAGCTTGCGGGTGGTGAGCGCGACGCCGTCGCCTTTCTCGACCAGGTAAAGCCCGTCCTTGGCCGCAACGACGAACAGGTCCGCGCCATGCGCTTCATGGACGAAGGCCTTGGTGCCGCTCAGCTTGCCGTCGGACACGCTGGTCTCGATCTTCGCAGGATCGTGGCTCGGCCCCTCGTCGACGGCGAGGGTGGCGATGGCCTCGCCGCTCGCCAGCCTGGGCAGCCACTTGGCCTTCTGCTCGTCGCTGCCGCCCAGAACGATCGCCGAGGCGGCGACGGTGTTCATCACCAGCGGGCTGGCGGTGAGCGTCTGGCCGAGTTCCTCGACGACGAGGCCCGCGGACAGGAAGCCGAAGTCCGACCCGCCGTGTTCTTCGGGGATGATGACCCCGGCCCAGCCCATCTGCGCCATCGTCGCATAGGCGTCGCGGTTGAAGGCTTCGGGCTCGCCGCTGGCGCGGACCTTGCGGAATTCGGTGACCGGGCTTTCGTTGACGGTCCATTCGCGCGCCATATCTCGCAGCATTTCCTGTTCTTCGTTGAGAACGGCCATTGTCCTTGCTCCCCTCTCTTACTGGTGGTCGAGCATGCCGAGCACGCGCTTGGCGATGATGTTGTTCTGGATTTCGGTCGAGCCGCCATAGATGGTGGTCGCCTTGCCGAAGAGCCACGCGCGCACGGCCTCGAGCTCGCCGTCCGAAAAGCCGTCGCCTTCCCAGCCGAGGCCCTGCAACCCGCGGATTTCGATCAGCAATTCGCTGCGTTCTTGGCTCAGCTTGGTGCCGAGCTTCTTGAGCACAGAGCTGATTTCGGAGACGCCGCCAGCTGCCTTGCTTTCCTCCATCGCGCGGCGCGCAGTGAGCAGGAAGCTGTTCCAGCGGATCTCGAAATCAGCGATCTTGTCGCGCAGCACCGCATCGGCGAGTTCGCCGTCGGCGCCCGTCGGCTGGTACTTCTTGGCGATATCGCCAAGGCTCTGGCCCATGAGACGGGCGAGGCTGCCGCCGCCCGAGATGTTGGTGCGCTCGTGCTGCAGAAGGCGCTTGCCGATGGTCCAGCCCTGGCCTTCCTCGCCGACGAGGTTTTCCTTCGGGACCTTCACGTCGGTGAAAAAGGTTTCGCAGAACGGGCTGGTCCCGCTGATCATGGTGATCGGGCGGACTTCGACGCCGGGCGTGTCCATGTCGATCAGCATGAAGCTGATGCCCTTGTGCTTGTCGCTCTTGTCGGTTCGTACAATTGCAAAGCACTTGTCCGCCCATTGGCCGCCGCTGGTCCAGGTCTTCTGGCCGTTGACAAGGTAGTGGTCCCCCTTGTCCTCGGCAAAGGTCTGGAGGTTCGCGAGGTCAGAGCCGGCATTGGGTTCCGAATAGCCCTGGCACCAGCGGATTTCGCCGCGGCAGATCGGCGGAATATGCTCCTGCTTCTGTGCCTCGTTGCCGTATTCGAGCAGCGTCGGGCCGAACATCATGACGCCCATGCCGCCGATCGGGTTGTAGGCACCCGCCTTGGCGAATTCCTGGTCGATGATCTTGGCCTGCGCCTTGGTGAGGCCGCCGCCGCCGTATTCCTTCGGCCAGGTGGGGGTGCCCCAGCCGCGCGCGCCCACGGCTTCGCGCCACTTGGTCTGCGCCGGCGTTTCATTGGTGGGGCCGTCCACGCCGGCCAGCGCGTTCGACTGGCCCTTGAGTTCGGCGGGAAAATTGTCCGCCAGAAACTGCTGCACTTCCGCGCGGAAGGCGTCTTCGTCGGTCTGGGTTGCGGGCTCGATTTGTGTGGCCATGGGTGTTTTCTCGAAGAATCAAGGAAAGACAGATAAGAATGTAGGCTACGGGGACGAGGATCCCTCCGTCAGTATTGTTGTTCGGGTAGGTGAAGAACCAATCCATCCAGCATCGGCTTCATCGGAATCTGACAGGCAAGGCGACTGTATTCAGTGGTGCCTTCGGCGAACTGCAAGAGGTCGGCCTCCATTCCATCATGCATAAGCCGACCCACCTTGTCGATCCATTCGGGATCGACATGCACATGACAGGTCGCGCAAGCACATACCCCTCCGCAATCGCCATCGATACCCGGCACGTCATTGTATAGCGCCGCTTCCCTGGCTGTCTCGCCTTCTTCTATTTCGACCTCCCGTCGCTCACCATCGCTAGCCACGAACGTAATTTTGATCATCTTGAACTCCGCATTTCGATCTCGAGAGTCAGCGGGCGCGGAGCCGCACCGGCAGCCTGGTGATTCCGCGGACGAGGTTTGAAAAAAGACGCTCTGGTTCACCTGTAACCTCGACCCGGGAAAAGCGCTTGTGAATTTCTTCCCAGATGATCCGCAGCTGCAGTTCCGCGAGCCGGTTTCCCATGCAGCGGTGAATGCCATAGCCGAATGAGAGGTGATGGCGCGGATTTTTGCGGTCGATGATGAACTGGTCCGCGCGCTCGATAGCACTCTCGTCGCGGTTGCCTGACAGGTACCACATCACCACCTTGTCGCCCTTCTTGATCTGTTTGCCGCCGATCTCCCAATCTTCCAGCGCGGTGCGGCGCATATGAGTGAGGGGGGTCTGCCAACGGATGATTTCCGGAACCATTTTGCTAATGAGCGAAGGATCCGCGTCGAGTTTCGCGTACTCGTCCGGGCTTTGGTTCAAGGCGAGCACGCCGCCGCTGATGGAATTGCGTGTTGTGTCGTTTCCACCGACGATCAGCAGCATAAGATTGCCGAGAAACTCGAGGAACGGCATGTCGCGCGTGGCGGGAGAATGAGCCATCATCGAGATGAGGTCGTTCTTCGGCTCCTCGTTTATCCGTTCGTCCCACAGAGTCTTGAAATACATCGCGCAACCGATGAGTTCTTCGCGCCGCGCCTCGTAGGATTCGACGATCCCGGTTTCAGGTGCCGCAGTTGCTACATCGGACCAGCGCGTCAGCTTGCGCCGCTCCTCCCAAGGGAAATCAAACAAGGTTGCCAGCGTCATCGTCGTCAACTCGATCGCAACCTTATCCACCCAGTCGAAATCTTCGCCAATCGGGAGTTCATCGAGAATCTCTCCCGCGCGCTTGCGGATGATCGGCTCGAGCAGTTGCAGGTTGGACGGAGCCACTGCCGGAGTCACCGCCTTGCGCTGCTGATCGTGCTTGGGCGGGTCCATCGCTATGAACATTTCAAGTTCGAGCGCGCCTTCCACCGAATGCATGTCCTGGATTGCAATTCCGCCTAGCTTCGCTTCCGAAGAGAAGACCTTATGATTGGTGTCCACCGCCATGATGTCGTCGAACTTGGTAATGGACCAGTAAGGGCCGAC
Organism: Erythrobacteraceae bacterium Alg239-R51; assembly: GCA_947331495.1. GTDB lineage: Bacteria > Pseudomonadota > Alphaproteobacteria > Sphingomonadales > Sphingomonadaceae > Qipengyuania. The sequence continues at coordinate 516,422 of CAMZOI010000001.1, forward strand.
ATAGCTCTCGCGGCAGTAGTGGACAGGTTCTTCGGCGCGCAACCTGTCAAAAAATAGACCGATGGTATCGTTCTGAAACAGGCTTGGCCGGGCCACGTCGATTTCCTCGATCGGAATTGACGCGATCCTCGCCGCGGCATCCGGCTCGGCGATCTGGCTGTCCATAAGAACTATTCCTTCTACATCTCAGGCCTGATCGGCCTTCAGTCATCCTTAAGGGAGACATCTCGTGCAGTCAATAAATCGTATACTCTTTTAGTCCCTTGCAGACACCAATCCCATCGGATAGTGTGCCGATCCAACGAAGGTTTGCTAATATCCTTATACTTTTTATTCGAGAGGTGCGGGTGTGCTGATGAGTGGCGGATGTCAGCGGTGAAGAAGGCCAAGCGTGCCCTTTCTCTTGCGCAAAGCATCGTGCGGGACATCGAGGCGGGTCGCCATAACCCGGGTGACAGGCTTCCGCGCGAGGATGAAATGCTCGCGCGTTACGAGGTTGCGCGCGCAACTTTGCGGGAGGCTTTGCGGTTCCTGGAATTGCAAGGGGTCATCCATCTCCAGCTCGGCCGTGGTGGAGGTCCCGTCGTAGCCCGTCCGCAGACCGGCGATTTTGCAAGCAGTTTGTCATTGATTCTGCATTTCATGGAAGCCGATTTGCGTGGTTTGCTTGAATTGCGCGAAGCAATTGCTCCCGATGTCGCAGGGTATGCAGCCCAGCGTGCAACTACCGCTGATCTCAGCGCGTTGGCAGGGTGTCTGGCGGAATTGAGGCATCATGAAGCCTCTGATCAATTCGAGGAACTTAATCGCAGATTTCACGACTTGTTGGGTTGGGCGAGCGGCAATCCGCTGTTCGGTTTGCTGACCTCTGCGATGCATCTGTTGACCCGCGAGTTTTCCCATTCGCTGGGATATTCGGCACAGGAACGGGCGGTGCAGATGAAGTTTCTGGTGCGGGTGCTCGAGGCAGTGCGGACTGGCGACAGCGCCGCGGCCCGTCAAGCAATGAGCCGGTTGGTGGCCGGCTCTGCCGTCTATCTTTCGGAGCGCAGCCCCGAGCTGGTCTCGCAGCGGGTGCGGTGGGGGCAGCTGTAGAATTTTCAATAGTTTGAGTGTGCGTTTAGGCAAGTGGCTGGAGAGGAAGAATGGCGTTGAAGAGCCGAATATGCGAAATGCTGGGGATCCGGTACCCGATCCTGCTTGCCGGGATGGGCGGAGCGAGCGTTCCGGCGCTGGCGGCTGCGGTTTCGAATGCCGGCGGGCTCGGGGTCCTGGGTGCCGCGGTGTGTTCGCCCGATCAGTTGCGTGACTGGATTCGCCAGACCCGGGAATTGACCGACAAACCTTTCGGTGTCGATACGCTGCTCCCCGCGTCGGTCAGGCGCGGCTCTGCCCCTCAAAGCGGTGCTGCACCCCAAAATCCCATGGATCTGATGGGTGAATATCAGCAGTTCGCGCGCGACTTCATGGATCGTGAAGAGCTTCCGGAGGTCGATGCTGCCGCCGCCATGCGGGCGGCGGGCGCGCCTGAAATGGGCAAGGGCGGCCCGCAGTTGTTCTCGAAGGAATTCTTTGAGGCGCAGATGGAAGTGGTGATCGAGGAAAAGGTGCCGGTTTATGCTGCCGGCCTTGGCAATCCTGAACCGTGGATGGATCGGCTCCATGCCAATGGCACCAAGGTCATGGCGGTGATCGGCAAGGTCAAGCACGCCGAACAGGTCGTCGGGTCGGGCATCGACATGATCGTCGCGCAAGGGCACGATGGCGGAGGTCACAACTCGCCGATCGGGACTATTTCCTTGATTCCCCAGGTGGTCGACGCCGTTGGCGATCGTGTTCCTGTCCTTGGGGCCGGCGGTATCTCGGATGGCCGGGGTGTTGCCGCTGCGATGATGCTGGGGGCAGAGGGCGCGTGGGTCGGCACGGCATTTCTCGCGACCGAGGAAGCGGGCATCGAGCGCTTCCAGAAAGAGGCGATCACCGAAAGCGGCGATGCCGATACGGTCGTTAGTCGATCGCTTACCGGCAAACCGGCGCGCATGATCCGTAACAAATGGGCCGACGCCTGGGTGCAGGCCGGAAAGGAACCTCTGCCGATGCCCTATCAGTCGATGATCTCCGGCCCGGTCATGGCCTCCGGGATCAAGGCAGAGCGCAAGGATGTCATCCCCGGCTTCGCGGGGCAAGGCATCGGCCTGATCGATTCGATCCGACCTGCCGCCGAAGTGATGCGCGACCTGGTCGATGGAGCCGAGAAGGCGTTGGCGTCCGTCGGTACCTACAAGTGAAGCGCAGGAGGCAAGAAGATGGCTTACGCCAAAGGTCATGAATTGCGCCGCCCCGTAGAGCCGCTGAAGGCGCTGGGGCAATGAGGCAGTTGATTGCCGACAAGGAGGATACGGCGCAGGTGTTCCGTATCGTCAAGGCATTGTCGGGCAATTCCTATTATCGGAATTTCAATCGCTTCATGAGGTCGAGCGATGGGCGGCGCATCGCTTCCGACCGGGCCGACCTGCTTGAAACCTTGTGCGATCGCAAACGCCTTGCGACCTGTGCGTCTGGCACGCTTGGCCGAGCCTACCTCGATTTTGTTTACGGGGAGGGTCTGACAGCAGAAGGTCTGGCGGAAGCCAGCGAGGCCGGAGGTCTGGAGGACTTCGGCGATCCCGATGTTTCCCTCTATCGTCGGCGCCTTCGCGATTCGCATGACCTGTTTCACGTCGTCACCGGATACGGCAGGGACGCACTGGGCGAATTGTGCGTGCTGTCCTTCGGAAACGCGCAATTCTATAATCACGGGATCGCTTTCATCGTGGGCGTCGGCATTCCCAAGATGAAACTGGAAGCTGCCAAGTTGCCAGTGGCGCGCGCTGCATTTGAAGCGTGGCGCCGGGGCCGGGCTGCAGCCGATCTGACCACCTTCTACTGGGAAGAAAATCTCGATCGTCCGTTGGAGGATGCCCGCCGCGAGTTGCGACTGCGTCCGCCGGAGACCTATCAGAGGGTGCGCGCTCTTTCCGAACAGCTCGAACGCGATTACCAGGCGGTCAGGCAGGCATGAGCTTAAGCGACAAATCGGCCATCACCGGAGTGGGCGAAACCGCTTTCGTGAAAGGCACCGAGAAAACCGCGGTCGACATGATGCTGGAAGCATCGCGCAAAGCCATAGCAGATGCAGGGCTGAAGCCGTCGGATATCGACGGCATGGTTCCTCCGCCGATCTACACCACCTCGGAAGAGATGGCGGCTAACCTCGGTATCGAAGTTCTGCGCTATGCCTCTACGGTCCACATGGGCGGGGCGAGCCCTACCACGGCACTCCAGAACGCCGCGATGGCAATTGCCAGCGGCTTATGCGACCATGTGCTGGTGACGCTCGGGTGGAACGGTTATTCCGCCTTGCGGCCCAAGCCTGGCGCACCGCCGACGCGGCCGATGAACATGAACACCCTGACGAATACGATCCAAGGCTATTACATTCCGTATGGCGTGTTCCTGCCGGTGCAGATGTATGCCTGGCTCGCCACCCGGCACTCCCGAATTTACGATATCGGCCCGGAAGCGATGGCGGCCGTTGCACTGGCGTGCCGTCGCCATGCGCAGATGAATCCGCAGGCCTTCACTCATGGCCGGGAACTGGATGCCGAAACCTACCATTCCGCGCGCTGGATATCCGAACCCTTTCGCCTCTACGATTGCTGTCTGGAGACTGACGGGGCATGCGCAGTCGTGGTTTCGCGAATAGACCGCGCCAGGGACATGCCGCATGTTCCCGTGAGCATCGCCGGTGCGGCTGAAGGGCATCCTTACCCCGCCGACGATATCCCTTCGCGTCCCGACCCCTTCAAGATCGGCCTGAGCTACGCCGCGCCGCGCGCGTTCGAAATGGCGGGGGTCGATCGCGAAGACATGGATTTTCTGCAGATCTACGACTGCTTCACCTACGTGGTTCTCCTTCAGCTGGAGGCCCTGGGCTATTGCGAACCAGGTGGACAGGCAGAGTTCGTCGCGAATGGCCAGATCGAGCTGGGCGGGCGCTATCCCGTCAACACCCATGGCGGCCTGCTGAGCGAGGCCCATGTTTGGGGACTGAACCATGTCGTCGAGGCGGTGCGTCAGTTGCGCCACGATTGTGGGGAGCGGCAGGTCGAAGGCGCCCAGACCGGCCTGGTGACCGGCTGGGGCGATCTGGGTGACGGCAGTATAGCGATTTTGAGGAGGTTTGCGTGAGCGACGAGAAAGATCTGCCGCCCAAGATGCGCCCCTCGGCGCAGGCCGCACCAGCCAAGCCAAAGCCGCGCCCGCAGGATCCGGTGGAGCAGGAATTCTGGAACCGGTGTCAGGACGGCAACCTTTACTTCCAGCAGTGCGAAGGATGCGGCAGTTTTCGGCATTTGCCGCGCTATATGTGCGCCCGATGCGGTTCTCCTGAATGGTCGTGGGAGCGTAGCACCGGCAATGGCACGCTGTTTTCCTGGACGGTGACCCATCAGGCACTGCATCCCGCCTTCGCCGGCGAGATTCCCTTCATCGCTGCGGTGGTGGAACTGGAGGAGGGAGTGCGCATGGCAACCCGGCTGGTCGATTGCGCGCTCGACGAGCTTGAGCTCGATCTGCCGGTCACGCTGGATTTCGAGCCGATCTCCGAAGATTTTCGCCTGCCAGTATTCCGACCCGTCGCGATCGCGCGCGCAGAAGGATAGACCAAGATGGATCTCGACTACGGACCCCAGTATGACGCGTTTCGCGAGGAAGTGCGCCAGTTCCTGCAAACCCACGGTCACCGCGCACCCGATGGCCAAGGCCGTGCCGCGCGCCCTTCCCCCGAAGCCGTCGAATGGCAAAAGCTGTTGATCCTGCATGGTTACACGGCGCGTACGATTCCCAAGGAATACGGCGGATACGGAGCCGAGCCGGACATCCTGAAATCGCGGATCATTGCCGAGGAATTTTCGCGCGCTGGCATCCCCGCAGGCCTTGCGAACCAGGGCATTTCCATGCTCGTTCCCACGCTGCTGGAACTCGGAACCGAAGCCCAGAAACGGCAATGGATCGAGCCGACCCTAAATGGCGAGATAGTCTGGTGTCAGGGATATTCGGAACCTGGAGCGGGATCGGACCTCGCCGCGCTCAAGACCAGCGCCCGCGTCGAAAATGGCGACTTTGTCATCAACGGACAGAAGATCTGGACCAGCACGGCCAAGCAGGCGGACATGATCTTTTGCCTTGTTCGGACCGAACCGGACGCGCCCAAGCACGGCGGCATCTCCTACTTGATCTTCTCGATGGACACACCAGGGATCGAGGTCCGACCACTCAAGACCATGACCGGTCATGCCGAGTTCAATGAAACGTTCTTTACCGACGTGCGGGTTCCCCTGGATCAGATCGTCGGGCAGCGCGGGCAGGGGTGGTACGTGGCCAATGCCACACTGGGCCATGAACGTGGCATGCTGGGCGACCCCGATGCACTGGAAAACCGGCTCCAGGCGCTGGTCAGGCTGATGCAAAAAGAACGCATCGGCCAGGGTTGCGCAATGGACAACGCCGTTCTGCGTGACCGGCTGGTTGCATTGCAAGCCGAAGTCGCGGCGATGAAATTCAACGGCATGCGCATCCTGTCGAACAGCCTTAGGGGGGATGCCGGCGGCATGGCGAAACTTGTCGTGAAGCTGCAGAGCTGTGAGCTCGCCCATCAGATTTCCGCGCTCGCGATCGACGCAATGGGCGAGATGGGCATACTCTATCACGGAAGCGAGCGCGAGCGCGAAGACGGTGCCTGGCAGTGGAACTACATGTTCCAGCTTGGTCTGATCATCGGTGGAGGCACCGCCCAGATCCAGAAGAACATCATCGCCGAACGCGGGCTGGAAATGCCGCGCGAACCCAAGTTCGCAACGCCTCCCGCCGTCGAACAGGCGACGGCCGTTGCAAGCGGGCAGAATAAGGGAGCCGCCTGATGGATTTCGGACTTTCGCAAGACCAAGAGATGCTCTGCGACGCGATCAGCCGCACTCTTGCTGATACTTGTCCGCTCGATCATGTGCGCGAATGCGCGGAGGGCTCGGTTCCCTTCAGCGACAACGTGCGTTCGGCGCTGGGCGAAATCGGCATTTGGGGAATGATGGTTCCCGAGCAACATGACGGGCTCGGGATGACAATGCTCGATGCCGCCGCTGTGGCCGAGCAGCTCGGCTATGCCGTCGCGCCGGTGCCTTTTATCGGTGCCCATGTACTGGCACCCCTTGCGCTGGCACAGGGCGGTAGCGAGGAGTTGAAGGCGCACTGGCTGCCGAGGATAGCGAAGGGCGAGGCGCAAATCGCCGTCGCGATCGCGGAAACGGTGGAGATCCGGGACCGGGCAGGCGTGGACTTCGACGGCGCAAAGCTCGACGGAACGGCTTTGTTCGCGCTCGACTTCCTGGAAGCCGACGCGTTTCTGGTAGCCGATACCGCCGGTCGTATGCACTTCGTAGCTGGCGATGCTGCGGGTCTGGAGAAGGTTGCTCTCAAAACGATCGACCGCACCCGGAGCGTAGGGGAGCTGCGGTTTTCTGGCGTAGCGGGCGAGGCTCTCGCGGACGATGGTGGGGCCACAGTCAGGCGCCTGCGGGACGCCGGCCGGGTGCTCCTGGCCGCCGATAGCCTCGGTGCGGGCCAGGCTATGATCGAAAAAGCGGTCGACTATGCCGGGCAGCGCGAACAGTTCGGACGAGTGATCGGCAGCTTCCAGGCGGTCAAGCATATGTGCGCGGAAATGGCTGCCCGCCATGAACCATGCCGTTCGCTGGTCTGGTATGCCGCCCATGCGTTCGATGCGACGCCCGACGAGGCTTCGCTGGTGGCATGCCATGCCAAATCACATACGGGCGAAGTCCACCGTTTTGTCGCCCGAACCTCAACCGAGGTGCATGGGGGGATGGGTTTTACCGATCTCCTAGGTCTGCATTTCTGGTTCAAGCGAATCGGTTTCGACCGCCAGGTTCTGGGAAGTCCCGAAGCGGTCCGGGCCGAAGCAGCGGCCTTGCAGGGGTGGACGCAGGTCGCATGAGACGATGAATTAGGCGCACGCTACCGACAAAATCGTGGCCACCAAGGAGAGAGGAATTAATACGTGATCGACTGGAACCTTGGCGACATCCTTGATGCAATCGAACCTGCGGTCCCGGAAGATGCTCCGGCGCTGATTCACGGCGACCGGATCATTAGCTGGCCCGAAATGTCGAAGCGTTCGAACAATTTGGCGCGCAATCTGCGCGCGCAAGGTGCAGGCGACGGGGCGAAGATAGCCTTCTACATGCGCAACCGTTCCGAATACGGGGAATTGATGGCCGCGTGCTTCAAGGGCCGCCTCACGCACGTGAACATCAATTATCGTTACCGTCCCGAGGAGGTTTTCTACATCTTCGACGATTCCGATAGCGAGGTAATTGTTTACAGTTCCGAGTTCCGCGACTGCATTCTTGAACTGAAGGAACGGTTGACCAAGGTTCATACATTTGTAGAAATCGGCGATGCTTCGCAGATCGCTTCCTTCGCGCTTCCTTACGAAAAACTTGTAGAAGGTAACGGCGCGCCTCTCGATATCGAGCGTTCTCCCGATGACCTGCTGTTCATATATACAGGCGGTACCACCGGCATGCCCAAGGGCGTGATGTGGCGACACGATGATATGCGCAAGGCTCAGCTCGACGCGCAAAAGCTGCTGGGTCCGGTTCCCCAGACCATGGAGGAAATGGTGGCCCTGGTGAAGCAGGGCGAGCTTGCGCGCATCACTTTGCCGGCGTGCCCGCTGATGCATGGAACCGGGTTCATTACTGCTATTGGCACGCTCATGTCGGGCGGGGCCATCGTCACGCTGTCCGATCCATCCTTCGACGCGGAAGAATTGTGGGATGCGGTGGACCAGCACAAGGTGCAGAGCATCGCCATTGTCGGTGACGCTTTTGCCAAACCCATGCTGCAGGCGCTGGACGCCCACCCGAAGCGCTGGGACACGAGCAGCCTGATTTCGATCATCTCGTCCGGCGTCATGTGGAGTAAACAGGTAAAGGCGGGCCTGTGCAAACATATCCCCCAGGTCATCCTCATGGACAGTTTTGGCGCTTCGGAAGGGCTGGGCTACGGCTTGTCGGTGACGACCGCACAGGGCGGCACCAACACCGCGAAATTCGGGATCGGGGAATTTTGCGACGTATTCGACGAGAACGACCGGAAGGTCGAGGCGGGGAGCGGCGTGCCCGGCTTTATTGCCCGCAAGGGCGCAATCCCCACAGGATACTACAAGGACCCGGAAAAGTCGGCCAAGACTTTCAGGACGATCGATGGCGTGCGTTACTCCATCCCGGGCGACTGGTGCCGGGTGGAATCCGATGGAAGCCTGACCTTGCTGGGCCGCGGCAGCGTCTGCATCAACACCGCAGGTGAAAAGGTTTACCCCGAGGAGGTGGAGGAAGTGCTCAAAACCCATCCCGCCATTGCCGACGCGCTTGTCGTCGGGGTGCCTGACGAAAAATGGGGCGAAGCGGTGACCGCTGTGGTGCATTTGACCCAGGATGCGGACTTCGACGCGCAAGCGATCAAGGATCACGTGCGGGAACAATTGGCAGGCTACAAAACACCCAAGGCGATTTGCCCAACGCAAACCGCCTTGCGCGCGTCAAACGGCAAGGCGGATTATACTACGGCCAAAGAGATCGCGAAAGCGGGTGCCGGGGCCTCGTGAGCCATTTGCCCCCTCCTGACTATGATGTCGTAATCGTCGGGGCCGGGTTCAGCGGAATATACCTGCTTTACAAGCTGCGTCAGGCGGGGTTCGACGTTCTGCTGGTAGACGCAGCGGAGCAGCCGGGGGGAATCTGGTACTGGAACCGCTACCCGGGAGCACGGGTCGATTCCCAGGTTCCACTTTACGAATTTTCCATTGCGGAAGTATGGAAAAGCTGGACGTGGAGCGAACGATTTCCAGGCTGGGAGGAACTGCGCGCCTATTTCCTCCACGTCTGCGATACGCTCGACCTCTGGCCGGCAATGCGAATGAAAACACGGGTCGAAAGCGCGCAGTTCGATGAAGACACCGCCTACTGGCGATTGAAGCTCGACGAAGGCGGGAAAGTAAGCGCGCGTTTCCTTTTGCCGGCCCTGGGGTTCGCCTCGAAACCCTACATTCCCGATATCCCGGGTCTTAGCGATTTCGAAGGCGACTGGTGCCATACCGCCCGCTGGCCGCAGGAAGGCATCGACCTTTCTGGCCGCCGGATCGCCCTGATCGGCACGGGTGCCAGCGGCGTACAGGTGGCGCAGGAGGCGGCAAGCTGCGCGGAGCAGCTGACGCTTTTTCAGCGAACCCCGATTCTCGCCCTTCCCATGCGGCAGGAAAAACTGGACGCTGATCGTCAGCTTCGCGAAAAATCCGAATATCCCGCTGTCTTCCAGAAAAGGCTTACGACAAGTGGCGGTTTCGAATGCCAATCGCTGGACATCTCGGCCCTGGCTGTGACCGAGGAAGAGCGGACTACGCATTTCGAGGATTTGTGGCAGCGAGGAGGGTTGCGCTTCTGGTATCATAATTTCGCTGACATACTGACGAACGAGGACGCCAATCGCCACGCCTACGAGTTCTGGCGTGACAAGGTGCGCGAGCGGATCTGCGACCCGACCATTGCCGAGAAGCTCGCTCCCGATGAGCCGCCACATCCCTTCGGGACCAAGCGACCATCGCTCGAACAGAATTATTACGAGATCTTCGCACAAGACAATGTGACGCTGGTCGATCTGAACGACACCGCGATCACTCGCGTCACCGAGGCCGGGATAGAAACAGCCACTGGCATGATCCCGTGCGATCTCATTGTCTTCGCGACCGGCTTCGATGCCGGTCGTGGCGGGCTCATCGACATGAACATCACCGGCCGCGGTGGGCTGGGGCTGGCAGAAGCATGGAAGAGCGAGATCAAAGCCTATCTAGGCATGGCCGTCGCCCAATTTCCGAACATGCTGTTCGCCTACGGCCCGCTCAGCCCTTCAGGCTTTTCCAACGGTCCGACAAGCGCCGAAATCCAGGGTGACTGGATCTGCGATTTCCTGATCTGGCTGCGCGATAACAGGATCGGCCTTTTCGAAGCCGATGCGCTGGCCGAGCGAAGCTGGACCGATATGGTCGCCCAAGTAGGGTCGATGACGCTCTTCCCCAAGGCTGAATCGTGGTACATGGGCGCCAATATTCCCGGCAAACCCCGACAACTGATCAATTTCCCCAGCGTATCTGGTTACGCCGATCTATGCCACGATGTCGCACGGCACGATTATCGTGGTTTTATCAGGAATACACTATCCGGTATGGAGACTGCGCCGAAATGAATGAAATGAAACCAATCCACGACGGGTCAGCAGATATCGATCCCGTATGGGCCGGCGACGGGGCGGATATACCCGAATGGTTCGCCTGGGCGCTGAGCGTGCCCCGTGAGGAAGGCTTCGTAGAGGTTGGTGGCGCGCGGGTGCATTATCTTCGCTGGGGCAAGCGTGACCGGCCCAAATTGCTCATGACTCACGGTTTTCTCGCCCATGCCCGCTGCTTTGCCTTCATCGCACCGTACCTTGCCGAAGACTACGACGTGGTGGCGTTCGATCTGGCCGGTATGGGCGATAGCGAGATGCGCGGCGTGGCCGATATAGCTGCGCGGGGAAAGGAATTCGTCGAGATCAGCGAAGCGCTCGATTTGTTTGCGGATGGAAGCAGACCGACGATCATCGCCCATAGCTTCGGCTCGGGTGCAGCGCTGACCGCCGTTTCCCAATCGCCGGATGCCTTCGCCGGCGTTATTGTCTGCGATCTCATGGTGATGCGGCCCGAAAAGCTGGAGAAATACTGGACCATGGGCAGATCGAGCCCCGGGTCGGGTAATCCTGACAAACCGGTGCGACGCTACCCCACCTACGAAGCGGCGCGCGAGAGGTATATCCTGTCGCCGCCGCAGGCAGTTGGTGAGCCGTTCCTGATGGATTACATGGCCTATCACTCTCTCCGCCGCGATGGCGAGGAGTGGACATGGAAGTTTTCTCCCGAAGTGTTCCGGCGCAGCAACAAGCCCGACGAATGGCTGACAGTAGGCCAGAGGCTGGTCGATGCGCCCGGGCGCAAAGCGATTGTGTACGGCGAGAAAAGTCAGCTCTTTGATCGCGATTCCGCCCGCTATATCCGGGAACTGGGAGGGGGAAAGATACCAATTGTTGCAGTGCCCGATGCACGCCATCATCTCATGCTGGATCAGCCGCTCGCGTTCGTCGCTGCGCTTCGGGCGGTACTGGCCTTTTGGAGCCTCTGAGATCCCCCATACTAAGAGGCTGGTTCCTGGTCAGAGGCCAGCGAGATGGGGGTAAAGGGCGTCCATATTCATCTTGTACTATATCCGAACCATTGTCGCCGTCGGCACGGCGAACGCTTCGTTGGTCTCGATGCCAGCTGGGGCAAAAGCTTTATCGGGAGCAACTCGCTTAGCGCGCCAACCATTGCTGATCTTTAGCAAACGTTCACTCCGCGTGCGATCTGGATCGTGGCCCATGGGGTCAAAAGATAAGGCGCTTTACTAATATCACGCGGATGTATATGCCCATGGACGGGGATTGGGCTAATTCTCTCCCTCTCCTCTCCACAGACTAAGGGGCGACCCTCGAGGTCGCCCCATTTTGCAGTAAGCGGCGGAGCCAATTATCGTCGCACTGAAGAGATGGGAAGGGATGCTATATGACACTGAGAGCGATGGTGCTCGCCACTTCGGCCATCTTGGCTTGGCCGCAGATGGCTTTAGCGCAGGATTCCACAACTGATGAGGCGGAACCCCAAGGATCCGTAATCATCGTGACGGCCCAACGCCAATCTCAAAGTCTGCAAGAGGTGCCGATCGCGGTCAGTGCCTTCGATGCTACGGCTCTCGAAAGCCAGCAGATCGAAAACGCTGCTGACCTTCAATTGACGCTCCCGAACGTCTCATTTTCGAAGGGCAACTTCACCGGGTCGTCCTTCACCATCCGTGGTATCGGCGATCTTTGTGTTGGTGTGACGTGTGACGCAGCGACGGCTATCCATATCAATGGTTCCCCTCTTTTTGGTACCCGGCTGTTCGAAACAGAATATTTTGACCTTGAGCGAATTGAGGTCCTACGGGGGCCGCAGGGCACCCTCTTCGGCCGCAACGCTACCTCGGGTGTTGTCAACCTTGTGACAGCCAAGCCTGACCTCGGTTCTTTCGGCGCGGCCGGAGAGTTCGAGTATGGGAATTACAACAGCATCAAGGCCGAGGGGATGGTCAATGTCCCGATCGGCGATTCTATCGGCGTTCGGGTAGCCGGATTCTTTCTGAATCGCGACGGTTACACCACAAACCTTTTCGACAATTCGGATGTCGACGACCGAGACATGTACGCTGTTCGTGGTTCTCTTCGTTTTGAACCCGGTGCCGATACCACTCTCGACTTCATGGCATATTATTTCAGGGAAGATGACACCCGTTTACGTAATCAAAAGCAGGCCTGCCAGCGTGACCCGCTCGGCGTGCTGGGTTGTCTGAACAATCGCCGCGACTTTGACATCACCAATGCCAATTCCACAGTCGGCGCAACGCTCAGTTCGCAAGAGTTCTTCGCTATTCAGGGAATTCCCTCAGTACTGGGATTGGGAAGCCTGTACGGCCCCGATGCATTTGCAGGATTCGATAAGCCCGACGATGTGCGCACGGTAAACACGGCGTATACTCCATTCTATTTTGCCGATGAAGTGCAGCTACAGGCCCGTCTCGAGCAGCGCATCGGAGCTATGACACTGACTGCAACCGGTCTTTATCAGGACACCGAAGTCGATTCCCGGCAGGACTACTTTTTGGGCATTCAGGATCGTACCGGCTTTGCTACGGCCTTGAACGTGTTGTCCGGCTTCGCGGCCAACGGTTTGCCTACCGGCCTCCCCGCACCTGCACCGGCGTTCGTGCCAGGTTCGTCGGCGTATTTTACCCCGATTGTGGAGGCTCTCATCCCCAATGGCCCAGGGGGCGTATTGTGCACCTCCGATAACGATGATGGGAACAGGGGCGCGTTCGAAGGTAATGTATTGTGCGGCGAAACGCCGCTATCCTTCGACAGGTCTTCAGAGCAACGCGAATCCTGGAGCGGCGAAATCCTCCTTTCCAGTGATTTCGACGGAGCATTCAATTTCCTGCTCGGAGGGATCTATGCAAAGTCCAAGACTACCGACAACAGTTACTATGTAAACTCATTCGCGCTTGACTACGCCAGTGCCATTCTGGGATCGTTTGGTACTTTGGCAGGCGGTGCACCGCCATCCTACTTCGCAACATCCATGTACCGCAACAATTCTCTCGAGGCTAATCTTGAGAGCTTCGGTGTGTTCGGAGAGATCTACGTCGACCTGACCGAGCGTCTGACCTTCACCGGAGGTTTGCGGTATAACGACGACAAGAAAGACGTGACTGCGCGCACGACCTTGATTAGCTTCCTCAATCCTTACGCGAATGACGGGGAGCCGTTCGACAGCCCGATCACTCCCTTAACCGGTCCCTCTGGTCTTTTTGATGCCGATCCTGGTACGCCAGGTGAGCAGCTGACGCAATTTAGAGAAGTAGGTTTCGATGAAATAACCGGGCGTGCGGTGCTCGACTACGAAGTTACGCCTGACAATTCGATTTACGCATCTTATGCCAGGGGCTATAAATCCGGGGGTATCAACCCGCCCCTTTCGCCCGTTTTCGATGTGGCTGAAAGCTTCGGATCAGAAACCATCGACGCATTTGAAATCGGATCGAAAAATACCTTTGCGAATGGCGCACTGCAATTAAACGCTACTGCATTCTACTATAAGTATAGCGGGTTGCAGCTTAGCCGCATCGTCGCCCGTACCTCAGTTAATGATACTATCGATGCCGATATCTGGGGTGTGGAACTAGAGTCCGTTATCCGGCCCGATCCCGATTGGCTTGTCAACTTGACGTTCAGTTATCTCAACGCGGAAGTTGCCGGCGACCAGTTCTTCTCCAATCCGCGCGACCCGGGTGGCGGCGATCCTGATGCCGTCATCATCAAGGATATCAGCAACGGTGCTAATTGTGCCGTAACCGGGCCAGCCCCCGGCGCGGCCGACGCATTCGTGGCCGGAGTGAACGCAGCTCTGGGTCTTCGTGGTCCCGAAGAATTTCCTAATGACGGCAATCTTGCGTCAAGCGGCGCATTCAGCATTTGCGATGTCTTGGCCGGAGCCGTTCCGGCGGGCAGCGGCCTTGCGGTATTAAGCCCTGGCGTAGAGGTCAACTTAAAAGGGAACAAGTTGCCGCAGGCCCCCGAAATGAAGGTTTCGATGGGTGTGCAGTACACCGCCACTTTCGACAATGGCATGACTCTGGTTCCTCGCGTGGACGTAGCGCTGACTGGTGAGCAATACGGCAATATCTTTAACGGCAGGGTCAACCGGATCGAGCCATTCGTGCAAGCCAACGCGATCGTGCAGTTGAACAGTGCGGATGAGCGTTGGTTCGTGCGCGGATTTGTTCAGAACATTTTCGACAGCAGCTCGGTGACAGGATTGTACTTGACCGACGCATCCTCGGGGAATTTTACCAATATCTACACTTTGGATCCTCGTAGATATGGTGTTGCTTTGGGGTTCAGTTTCTAACAGGTCCAGATCGTGTTGGCGGGGAGATCGGTGGTCCTCCCAACGATCCGAACGGACAGTGCCAGCTAGTTCGTATTTCGACCCATGACTTTATAGCTTTTCCAGAGCGGCGTAATGCTCGATGACCGCCTCGTAAGCCTACCGACAAGGCGGTCATCGAACCGGCCAAATGCGAGCTGCACTCGAACTGCCTGTACGATCGCTCGTTGATGTCGCTACGAGATGCTCGCGGAAAGCTTAAGGCCTTACATAGATACGACAATGAAGAGTCACCGAATATTGCAATCGGGATATCCGATGGTGATACTGGCAAACGCACTCTGCGAAAGGCGGAAACATGCTGACCCCTATGATCCAAGATTGGGTCACAGTGCACGAGGTGCTGACGCGTTAGGAAAAGTTGGAAGGGGCTGCGGGGCAGACTTCTGAGAAAACTTATCCTAACTCTGTTCAGGTTTCATAACTGATTTTCGATCGACCGGAGCTGGCTCAACCGACGTGCGATTGTCGCGAGACAATTCGACCCATCCCAACCCAAGCGACTTCTGGATCGCGATCCAGCCATTTGTCATGGCGGCGATCGCCCGATCGAGATTTGCTCTGGCCTGTTCGCGCTTGCGGATCGAAGTGTTGAGTTCGCCTTGCGAGATTACCCCCGCGGCGCGGCGTTGCTCGTTAAGCTCCGCAGCCGTGTCGGCCTGCCGACTGATCTGCGCCAGCGCGGCTACGTTGGCTCTTTGTTGCCCGAACCGAGCAAGCGATTGTTCGGCGTCGCGTAGTGCGCCCAGGACCACTTCAAGATAGCGCGCTTCGGCCTCGTCGCGCGCACTCTCGGCCTGATCGATCGATGCTGCCGTGCGGCCGAAATCAAGCAGGTTCCACTGCAGCCGCGGCAAAGCGATTGCCGATAAGTTGCCCGGGTCCAGGATGTCGTCGGGCTCCGATCCGCCCAAACCGAGAATCCCCATGAAGGAAATCTTGGGGAAGCGAGCAGCCTCTGCCACGCCAATGCGCGCATTCGCCGCGGCCAGCATGCGTTCGGCGGCTCGAACATCCGGCCGCCGCGCTATTAGCGCTGCGGGATCGCCCACCGCGACCCGTTCGGGGGGAAGCGGAATTTCGGCCTGAGCCGCCAGGAGCCCGTCGAGTGCGCCGGGCGCTTCGCCCGTCAGCACCGCGAGCGTGTCTTTGAATACATCGATGTCCGCTTGAGCTTCCGCGATCTGCGACTTGAGCAGTTCGAGCTCGGCGTTCGCGTTACCGACCGGGAACAGCGCGAGAGCGCCCTGTGTATAGCGCTGATAGGTCAGTTCGAGAATTTGCTGCTGCAAGTCGCGCTCTCGCTGGACAAGCTCGAGCCGCCCTTGCGCTTCTCGCAGGCTCACATACGCCCGCGCGATTTCGGCGGCGAGCTGGACTTTCGCATCCTCGGCGTTCGCCACCGAGGCCGCAGCCTGAGCGTTAATGGCCTCGACACGCCGTGCCTGCCCCCCAGCGAAATCGATCTCCCAGTTTGCATTGAGCCCGACGTTGTAGACGCTGAGGCTGTCCTGCTCTTCGGTGTCTGCAGGAGCGCCGGGCGATCCCGGGGGCGGGCCACTGCCGATATCTAGCCCTGGGATATTCGCCTGGACCGCAGTCGCCTGCGCAGCCACGGCGGGTAGCCGGTTGGCGCGCTCCTGGCGGACAGAAGCCCTTGCCTGTTCGATGCGAGCGCGCGCCGCGGCCACGCCCGGATTGCCGACCAGCGCGCGCGCCTCCAGTTCATTGAGAACCGGATCGCCGAGCAGCGTCCACCAGTCGCCGGCAATCGGCGCAAACGGATCGATTTCGGGGCCGGCGCGTACGAACGCATTGCCTGCGGCGGTCGCAAGTTGCGGGGGACCGGCATAGTCGGGACCGGACATGCAACCCGCGAGGAGCGCCATGGGAGCGAGGAGGGTTAGGGTCTTGCGCATAGAGTTCTCAGTGCATCGAAAGGGATAAGTTCTTCGGGAGAGGCTTGAGGAACAGTACCAGCGGCACCGTGACCAGGGTAATCGCGCCCATGGCGAAAAAGACATCGTTGTAGGTCATCACGAACGCATCGCGCTGAATGATGCCGGAAAGCATCTCCAGCGCGGCCTGTGGGCTGCCCAGCGACGCCGTCATGCCGTCCAGGTATTCCTGTAGCCGGGGGCTGTTGGCGTTGAGGGTTTCTTCCATGCGTCGACTATGATGCCACAGGCGCTGATCCTGGAACGAGGCAAGCCCCGCGAGCGCGAACGAGCCCCCGAGGTTTCGCGCCGCGTTGAAGATCCCGGAAGCATCGCCGGCATCCTCCTTGGCAACCGAAGCTACCGTCGCCTGGTTGAGGAACATCATCGTGAGGATCATGCCGATGCCACGCAGGAACTGGCTTTCGGTGAACACTCCACCTCCCGATTCCGCTGTCAGATTTATGCTGACGAAACAGCTTAGCGCCATGATGAACATGCCCGCGCCGACCGCAATGCGGATGTGAATCCTGCGGATCATGAACGGGAGAACGGGCATCAACAGGAAAGCCGGAACGCCCATCCAGAAGATCACAAGTCCGGTCTGCAAGGCATTATAATCGGAAATTATCGCGAGAAATTGCGGGATCACGTAGGTCGAGCCATACATGACCATGCCAAGCGCCAGTGCCATCACCACGACGCTGGCAAACTGCCTGCTGAGCATCAGGCGCAATTTGAGCACGGGTTTGCGCGCGTAAAGCTGTCCGTAGGTCAGAAGTGCAAAACCCACGACCGTCATCAGTGTGAGCTGGACGATCAGCGTGGAATCGAACCACTCCTCACGGTGGCCTTCTTCCAGAACGATGGTCAGCCCACCCAACCCAAGGATCATACCAGCTATTCCCGCCCAATCAGCCTCGCGCAGGTAAACCCAGTCGGGCTTTTCATGGGGTAGCCCGATGAATAGTAAAGCAAGGAGCAACGCGCAGACGGGCACGTTGACGAAGAAGGCGTAGTGCCAGCTCAGGTTCTCGGTAAGCCAGCCCCCCACCAACGGGCCCATTACCGGCCCAAGAACCACGGTCATTCCGAAGAGCGCCATGCCAATCGGCTGTTGCGATGGAGGCAGTCGCTTTGCGACGATGGTCATGGCGGTTGGAATAAGCGCGCCGCCCATGAACCCTTGACCGGTGCGACCGATGATCATCGTCGTCAGATCGGTGGCAATGCCGCACAACACCGAAAAGGCCGTGAAGGCAGAAACCGCGACGATGAGCAGCGTGCGAAGGCCGAGCAGTCTTTCCAGCCACGCGCTCAGAGGGATGATGATGATCTCGGCAACAAGGAAGGCTGTCGCGATCCAGGTGCCTTCGGTTCCGGTCGCGCCGATTTCCCCCTGGATCGTCGGCAGCGCCGAATTGACGATCGAGATGTCAAGCGTTGCCAGCATCGCCCCCAGCGCACCGGCGGCTACGGCGATCCAGGCCGTAGCATCGGCCTTTTCGACCGGCGGCGAAACCGCTGCAGCGGCGCCTGCCATCGGTCAGTCTCCGGCCGCGTTGCGGATCGAATCGAGTTGGTCTCTAGCGGCGCGCGTATCGACACTCGCGACAACAGACATGCCCGGCACCAGCAGACGCAGGATCTCGGGCGAAGCCTGAATGGATATGCGCACCGGGACGCGCTGAACGATCTTGGTGAAATTACCCGTCGCGTTCTGTGGCGGAAGGATTGAGAATTCTGCCCCGGTACCCGGCGCGATGCTCTGCACTCTTCCTGATAGCTCGAGGTCCGGCAGCGCGTCGATTTCCAAGGTGACGGGTTGCCCCGGGCGGACAAGTCCGAGCTGCGTTTCCTTGAAATTTGCTGTCACGTAGAGGCGGTCGGTCGGTACGAGGCTCATAAGGCGTTGGCCAGGCTGGACAAATTGTCCAGGTCGGACCGTGAGGTCACCCACCCGCCCGGAAATACTGGCCTGGAGCGTGGTCGATGACAGGTTCAGACGGGCGGCCTCGAGTTGCGCACGAGCGGCGTTGGCTTGCGAATTGGCCTGGTCTATCTGCTCGCTAAGCGTGTTCTGTCGGCGCTGTGCCGCCGTGAGCGCGGCGCGCGCTGCCGCGACTTGAGCCTGCGCTTCTCTGGCCTGGGCCTCCAGCTGATCGAGCCTCTCGCGCGGCTCCGCTCCCGAAGCGGCAAGGGGGCGGTACCGGACAACCTGCTCAGCAGCGAGACCAGCCTGTGCAGATGCCGCTGCGAGCTGTGCACGGGCCTGGGCAATTGCCGCGTCCTGCTCTTGTTGCTGGGCGCGTACCGTATCTGCTCCGGCGAGCGACGCGGCGATCTGGGCTTCGACCTGGTTCGTTTGGGCACGATAATCTCGCACGTCCAGCTGGACAAGCGCATCGCCCGACGCGACCGTTTGATTCTCCGTCACTAATACGCGCTCGACGTAGCCCGCAATTTTGGGGGAGATGATGACGCTGTCGGCGGCAATATAAGCGTTGTCGGTGGACTGCTGGAATCTGCCGTACGTCTGATGATTGTAATACCAGTAGCTCCCGGCGAGCAGGACCAGAATGCCGGCGATCAGCAGACCCAGCCGGACCCGCGGACTGGACAACCCCGTCGGACGTGCGCCTTCATCGCTAGCCCCTGCTGTCTCGTCCGCCATGATTATTTCGCTCCTCGCCATCGTTTGAGCCGCTGCGCGAGCGATATAGCGGCCAAAACAAAATGCGAAAGTCCTTTACTATTTTTCTCCGATCGATAGGAATGTCTCATGCCAGAAGATGAGGGCACTCTCGCACTCGACAATGTCATCACCCACGATGATCGAGCGATCTTCATGATGGACCAGATCAGCCGCGCCGCGCGCAAGGCATTCGATGACCGAGCACAGCCGCTGAGCCTCAATCGTACGCAGTGGCGTGTGTTGGCGCAGTTGATCAGAGCTCCTGCCCTGAACCAGACGGACATCGCCAGGAGACTTGAAATCACATCCTCCAGCAGCGGCCTGGAAGACATGACGCCTTCGCGCTTGAGTGACCGGACGCGGCTTGCGCAAGTCATAGCAATATTCGGTCGCCACGGGCGGGGCGGCATCACGCCCGTGTTGGGACTAGGCCGATCTCAAACCAAAACACATTCGACGCGCCCGGATGCCCCGCTCGTGGCGATTGCGCCAGGGGACGAACCTCGGTCATGTTCTATAGCGGACAACCGAATGGAGCATGCGGGACGCGAACTTTCATTGCACCGGCCCTCTGCCGGACGAACAAACCGCTGGCGGCGTGCTAGATGGAAACTAACGCAAACTTCTCCCTAGTGGCGTGGATCGTTGGCATTCTGATGCTTACGACCATCGCTTTCGCGATGTGGCTAATCGATCCCAGACCAAATCAGGAAACATATCAGATCAAGTTTGATCGCTCCGTGGAAGGCCTTCAGTCGGGATCGACTGTAACACTATCGGGAGTCCCTGTGGGACAGGTAACATCGGTCCGTCTGGCGGAAAATGAACCGGAAAACGTGGTCGTTGTTCTGACTCTCGATCCTTCTGCGGCGAAAGTCCACGGCCTTGAAGCGACAATCAGCACGGATCTGATAACTGGAGAGGCTGCGCTCGTGCTCGAGGGCCGACGGGGTCGTCAGGGCATTTACACCGACAAGTCAGGAAAAAAGATCATTCCCGCCGCGGACGAAACCGGACTATTGGGGAGGGATGCGACCGCCACTGTAGAGACCGTGGCAAATAGCATTCGCGCTCTGAACGAAGGACTGGAGCCAGAAAAGCAACGGGTGATCACCTCCGATCTTGTCCGGCTTCGAGTCACGACGGCCGCACTCGCATCGGACGCCGAAGGTTGGGACGAACGATTGGCCTCAACAAAAGGAAGATTGTTAGACTTAGGGCAAAGGGTTGGTGGATGGGGAAATAATCTTCGAGATGCAGATCGGCGGATCTCAGGGCGGAGCGCTTCTGCTATCGCGCAACGACGCCTTCGCCAATTCAGGGAGGGGGTGCAGAACGCTGAAAACAAACTTTCCCAGATAAGGAGTGGCATTCCGGCGGTCGAAGATTCTTTGGTTGAAGGTGAAACGGACCTTCGCGAGCTTAGTCGCGAACTTGCTCCTCTCAGTGAAAAAATCGAAGATATTCAGGTTGAGGGAATTACATCAAATCCTCCCCTCCCAGACTATCGGCCAAAAAGAAGAGAAGCTGGAACGAATATCGATGATTTAAAGTAAACCGAACGGATGACTGCTTCCGGGCAGAGCGCGCAGCCCGTAGAATAGCGGAGATTGGAGCGCAAAGCGGATAACGACCTACTCCGCGGTCAAGTTTGAAATTGAAATTCCGAGTCCTAAAAAAGGCATCGAACCAATACATTAGAGGGATTTTGCGGGCCTTTTGCGGGCTTTTCAGCTTGACCGAAATATCTAAACATCAGAAATTAAACGGAAAAGAAGTTCGAATGTGATGCCTCTTCTGGCACCAAATTACTGATGCAATTCAAGCTTCAGGCGCAAGTCTCGTCTTCACGTGGGTGTCGTTGTCAAAGACCAGCGCTCTTGTCTTGGCGAAGATGCTTTCACTGGTTTTGCGCAAGATCGTCTTGCGTGTCGATGTCGCGCGTTTCGACCTGGTCGGGCGGTGCCAGTAGGGACGCTTCTCGGGAAACGATAGCGGCGGCGCCCCGGTCGCCTTCGAGGTTCAACAACTCCGGGAAGGCAGCAGCCGGAAAGCCAGCCGGACACCCGGGTCTGTCGTCGTCATGCCGCGTGAATACAACACCCTCCTTGCGTTTCAATGCCTTCAAGTGGCGAGCAGAGACAAACGGCATGTCGGACAGCGCGACGACCACGCGCGTACAGGGTCCGATGGCCGACATGCCTGCTCTGATCGAGCTTGCGAGGCCCTCATCCGCGCGGGCATTGATGACAACGATCCAATCGGCGTCCGGCCTGATATCGACCTCGCCGGAGCGAAGAACGATGACCTTTCGCGAGAAGCCAGCCAGGTTCACGGCGTCGGTTGCCCATTTCCATAGTGGTTTCCCGCCAAGGGATGCCTTGAGCTTGCCGCCACCAAAGCGCGACGCTCGTCCGGCAGCGAGCAGAACAAGCGCCACTTCGGTTTCATCCGGCATCGACGAGGTGCTCGTATTCACCAACGATTTCGGTCAGAACGGAAAGGGCAAGCGCCCTCGGTGTCCGGCAGGATCGAAGAGCGCCGATGGGGCTGCGCAAACGGGCGAGTTCATGTTCGGCTAGCCCTCTCGCCAGCAAGTCCAGCGTGCGGTTCTGGCTGGCTTCGTCACCGCCTTGCGCCCCGATGTAGAATGCCTCGCCCCGCAACGCTTCCTCGATCAGCGCGAGTTCCCACTCGTGATCATGAAAGAGGAAGACGATAGCGGTAAAAGCATCGGCGCTCGGCAATCGGCTTGGCAGCCCGAGCGTCAGTTCCGACTTCGAAAGACAAGTCGTTCGGATCTTCATGGAATCGGCGAGCGCTTCGAGCCATGACAGTTCCGGGCCTTCACCAAATGCGCGCAAGTGCAATTGCGGAACATAGCTTCGCGACCGCATTGGCGAAACAGAAGGAAGTTCGAGGCGGGACGGTCGCCGCTCTGCTATGGTAGCCAGTGCCTTCTCGCACGCACCCTTGTCAGGTGCGGGGTCAAGCAGGATATCCAGTCCGCCGCCGCAAGGCAGACGGAAATCGATCTTCGTGGAACCCGCGCCAAAGCGATGCAGTTCCGGCTGATCGATCGATCGCACGGTATCGGACAGTTGGCGCTCGAGGCACCCATCGGACAGGCTGCCGATCGTTCGTCCGTCAGGAAGAACGGCAAGTTGCGCTCCAAGGCGGCGGGAGAAACTGCCGTGAATTCCCACTATCGTGCATAGGGACGCGCCATCCTGACACGCAGCGCGCAGGGCCGCGTGATCATCGTCCGTCGTAGTCTGAACGGGGGTATGAAGGGCTGTCATGGACGGCGGAAAATCCTGGCGATGAATAGGCGCAACCCGAAGCGGCAACGGTGTCAGTACCGGGGCAGGGGTTGTTCGGCAAAACCCCATCCGGCAAGCGCCTTCGACTGCGCGCGGTCGAGGAGACGCTTGGCATCGTCGATCGAGAACGGATGGGCGGTTGCCATGTTCTTAAGTTCGTTCCAGGCAATTGGCATAGCAACTGGCGCACCGCTTCGCGCACGCGCGGAATAAGGAAGGACCGCAGTGGACCCGCGCTGATTGCGCAACCAGTCGATGAAGATCTTGCCCTTGCGTTTGGCTTTGCTCATCGTGGCGGTGAAGCGATCGGGTTCTGCAAGGCTGAGCGCTTCGGCAAAGCGGCGGCTGAAATCCTTGTGCGTTTGCCAGTCGTGGCCGGTGGATAACGGAACGACCACGTGCACTCCCTTCCCGCCCGACAGCATGGCGAAGCTGGTCAGACCAAGATCGGCCAGCCGGTCGTGGATGTCGCGCGCCGCGCTTTTGACATCATCGAAGTCGAGACCTTCATCGGGATCGAGATCGAAGATCATCCGGTCGGGCATCTCGACATCGTCTGATCGTGCGCCCCAGCCGTGAAATTCGATCGTACCCATTTGCACGCATTGTATCATGCCGCGCGGGTCGTCGATGTAAAGGTAATCCTCGAAGCCGCCGTCCTTTTCGCGGATCGGCACGTGGTGGACATGATCCCCTAAGCCGCCGCTGTCATGCTTCTGGAAGAAGCATTTTTTCGCCCGTCCCTGCGGGCAACGAACCAGGCTGACCGGACGACGTGCCGCAAACGGCAGCATGATCGCAGCCAGCGCCTGATAGTAGTCTGCCAGCTTACCCTTCGTCTGCCCACTGTCGGGAAAGATCACCCTCTCGCGGTTGGAAATCTTAACCTCGGTTTTTGCTTTCAGTGCTTTTTCCGGCATCTCCGGCTTCACCTGCCCGGCATCCTTGTCGCCACGCAGCCCGAGGTAGCTACCGTGGCGGATATTCCCGTCCGCGGTAAATTCGGCAAAGGCGATCTCGGCAACCAGTTTCGGCGTGATCCAGGTTACGCCGCGCGAGGAAGACTTGTCGACCTCCGCCGGCGGGGTCTTGCGCTCCAGCTGCCTCATCTTCGCCGCCAGCTCGTCAAGATTATCGGCGGAAAAGCCTGTACCGACATTACCCTTGTAAACCAGTTCGTCGCCCGTGTGCTGAGCCAGCAGGAGCGAAGCGAACGGGCGACCCTTGGCAGAAGATTTCTTCCAGCCAATCACCACGAATTCCTGTCGCCGGGTGCATTTTACCTTAACCCAGCTTTTGCTGCGACGGCTCGTATACGTCCCATCCACGGTCTTGGAAATAATCCCCTCTTGCCGTGCTTCGCACATGGTTTCGAACAGTTTGGCGCCCGATCCCAAAACATGATCGGCAACGAAAATCGGCGATTCCGCGGCCCGGAGCAAAGCTTCCAGCCGTTCCTTGCGTTCGATATTGGGAAGCGTCGCGAGGTCTACGCCCTCCAGTTCCATCAGGTCGAAAGCATACAGTTGCAGTCGGTCGTTCTTCGTCTGCGAACCGTGGCCGCGCTTGAGCACCTGTTGAAGGGTCGAAAAATCGGGGTTGCCGGCCGGATCGACCGCGACGATCTCGCCATCGATCAAACTGCTCGGCAGATCGAGGGCAGCGATGCTCTCTACCAGCGGGGCAAACTTCTCGGTCCAGTCCTTGCCGCTGCGAGTATAGACGCGCACATTGTTGCCTTTCACCGCAATCACAGCCCGATAGCCATCAAACTTGATCTCGTGCATCCAGCGATTGCCGGAAGGCACTTCGTCCACCAGCGTCGCAAGTTGTGGCTTTCTGAATTTCGGCAGGGGGGCTTGTCGCCGTTTCGCTTTCGACTTCCCGGCATTTCGCTGCGAAGCCTTTTCCATCTGGGCTAGGAAAGCATCGTCCTTCTTGCCGGCGAGCGGATATTCGCCCTGCTTGTCGGCTGCAATTTCGGCCATCGAGCGGCCGGTCAAAATGCTGGTCAGTTCGCGGTCGACCAAGGCATCGCCAGTTTCGGCATATTTGTCGTCGAGCTTGCGCAGCAACCAGTTTTCCCTTTTCTCTCCCGGCTTTTTCTTCAGCCTTATCAACAGCCACTCACCATTCATGCGTTCGCCCGCGAGGCGGAAGTGCAAATGACCTTTTTCGATGTCCTTTTTGCTTTTGCCCGCGACCGGCATCCATGTACCTCGGTCCCAGAGCATGATGGTACCCCCGCCATATTCGCCCTTGGGAATAGTTCCTTCGAATTCCGCGTACGACATGGGGTGATCTTCGGTTCGCACCGCCAGCCGTTTGATGTCAGGGTCGGGCGATGGTCCCTTCGTGACCGCCCAGCTCTTCAAAACGCCGTCGATTTCCAATCGCAAATCCCAGTGCAACCTTGTCGCATCGTGCTTCTGGACAATAAACAGATCGCCGGTTTCACTGGCTTGCGCGGTACCTGCCGGTTCGGGAGTTTTCCCGAAGTCGCGTTTGGCGTTGTAGGTTGCGAGGGGGTCCTTGCTCGCTGCCATGGATCAGGCCGACTTTTTCTTGCGTCGCGAGGACGCCTTCGGCTTGTCCCCGTCAACCGATTTCTTGAGCGCGGCCATCAGGTCAATGACATTACCGCCTGCTGCACTGCCCGGCTCATCGACATCCTCGATAATTTGCTTGCCCGACCTGGATTTCGCTTTCTTGTCGATCAGCTTTCGCAGTGCTTCGACATAACGATCCTCGAACTCGCTCGCGTCGAAAGGTGCACTTTTCTGATCGATAAGCGCGGTCGCCAGATCGAGAAGCTCCTTTTTCGGTTTGTTTTCCTCGATATCTGCAAAGAAGCTCTGACCCTGACGCACCTCGTCGGCATAGCGCAGCGTTTCCAGCAGCAGCCCCTTGCCACAGGGCTTGATCGCGACCAGCTTCTCGCTGCCGCGGACGGACATCTGACCCAGGCCCACCTTGCCCGACTTGCGCAGTGCATCGCGCAATACGACAAATGCCTCCTCGGCCAGTTCATCCTGCGGCGCCACGTAGTACGGTTTTTCGAAATAGAGCGGGTCTATCTCACATGCATCGACGAACTGGACGAGCTCGAGCGTGCGCTTGCTCTCGATCTTTACGGCCTCGATCTCCTCGTCTTCCAGAAGGACGTAATTGCCCTTCGAGACTTCGTAACCGCGAATGATTTCGCCGCGATCGACCGGCCCGACACCGGGGACCACCTTTTCATAGGAAATACGTTTGCCAGTCGGTTCATGGATCTGGTTGAAACGGATCTTGGCGCCGGATTTCGTGGCGGAATAGATTTCGACCGGAATCGATACGAGGGCGAGCCGGATCTGCCCCTGCCAATAGGCGCGCGCTGCCATGCTTTTCTCTCCTTCACCAGAATATTGAGCGCGTAAGCGGCAGAGATGGTTCCATGATTCAAAAGAGCCGGGCGACCTGATCGTCGTTCGAACCGTGCGCTTGCGGGGGTCAGACATCCTGGAGGATACTAACATTTCATGCTTTGACGCTCCGCGATGAACGACTTATCGGGGCTGAAAACTTGCGGGGTAGGTGGATTGCAAACCGAGCTATTTCTGAAGGGTCGTCTGCGGCACGAACTTCGCGAAGAAGAAAAGCAGGCGCTCGAAGATGCGGTAGCGGAAACGGTCGAGCTTGCGCCGCGATCCCTGCTCGTCGAGCGGGGCGAGAGAGTGGAAAACTCCTTCTACCTCGTGGAGGGCACGATGCTTCGCTATCTCGACAACAGTCGCGGTGAGAGGCAACTGGTAGGCTTGAACGTCGCCGGGGACTTCGTCGACCTTCATGGCTTTCCGATGAAACGTCTGGATCACAACCTATGTTCGTTGGACCGGGTTGTACTCGCAAAAGTCCCGCACAAGACCATTGCCAATCTTATCGATACCTTCCCCCATCTTGCTCGCGCGCTGTGGTTTTCCACCATGCTCGATGCTGCGATGCATCGCGAATGGATTTTCCGGCTCGGTCGGTTGAACGCTGAAGGCAGGATTGCACACCTGATCTCCGAAACCGTGGAGCGGCTGAGGATAGTCGGACTGTACGACGGTAAGGATCTTCCTGTGCATCTTCTTCAGCGCGACTACGCCGAAGCATGTGGAATAACTTCGGTCCATGCCAACCGCAGCTTCAAGACGTTGCGAGAGCGCGGGATCCTGAATCCGCGGGGTGGCGGGAAGGTTGAAATCCTTGACGAAAAGGCGCTTAACCGCCTCGGCGAGTTCGAGGGTGACTACTTGTATGGAGTGGGGGATCTCGCTCCCGATACGCTCGAAGATCGCTAGGATGCGGCCCTGCCATAAAGCGAGGTGACTTCGCGAGCCATGCGCTCCGCCGAGAACCGCGCTTCGAACCGCTTGCGGATAATGCCGCCATCCAATGCTGCGACCTCGTCCATCCGGGCTAGCGCCTCTTCGGTGGACTCCACGATGATGCCGGTTACGCCATCCTCGACAATTTCGGGCACGCTGCCCTTGTTCCAAGCGATAACCGGCGTACCACAGGCCATCGCTTCGATCATCACCAGACCGAAGGGCTCGGGCCAGTCGATGGGAAAGACCAGCGCGAACGCTTTGGCGAAGAACCGCTGTTTCTTGAAATCGGTAAGACTACCCTCATAGGTCGTGCGATCGTTCAGTCTGGGTCGAACAACCTCGTCGAAATAACCGGGGTTGCCCGGATCGACCGGACCCGCCAGATGCACGGGAAGACCGGCGCGTTCGCCCAGCCGTATGGCGCGATCGGGCCGTTTCTGATCGGTCATTCGGCCGATGAACGCCAAATAGGTGCGTTCTGCCTGATCTGGCGAATAGCGCTCGAGCGGGATGCCGTGGTGGACCACTCCGGCTAGGTTCGGTACGGGGACCTCGCGCGCCTGACTCTGCGAAATGGCGATGATACGTTCGCGGGGAAAGGCCTTGAAATGGTGTATGTGATCGGCTTCGTCTGCCCGCCAGTGAATGGTCCGGAAGGTCGGTAGACCTAGCGCGGCACATACCCCGCTTGCATGCGCCGAACCATGAAGGTGGATTGCGTCGAAATCTGCTGATCGGGTCACAAGGTCAGCGATCTGTCGCGCCTCGAGTTCTGCTGGGAAACCGGGTGGCAGGGCCCCCTTTGCCTGATCCTGATGCCAGGCCAGCGACCAGTCCGTGCCAACGATATCAATATCCGGCAGGCTGCTGTCCAGAGGCGCGAACACCGTGATATCATGACCCGCCGCACGTTGCGCCGCCGCCAGGTCGGCGACCACGCGTTCCGTTCCGCCATAGGTGGTCGGCGGCACGGGGTAAATGACCGGTGCCACGTGGGCTATGCGCATCGAACTAACATTGATTGTTCGCCAATTCAGGAACTTACAGGTCTTACAGGATTCAATCACTCGTGAAAGGGTGGTTTTAGATGTTTATCTGCCATGTGGCGTTGCAAGGATGCCTGACACTAACTGATGTGCCCTACGGAATAACCGCCGATACTGGCGGACATATCAAATACCTTCTCGAGCTTGCCGAAGCGAGTGCTGACGATCCTCGGGTGGAGCGTATCGATCTGGTAACTCGTGGCTTTCACGACGACACAATTGGTGCCCAATTCGCCCCGGGACACGGCGAAGCGCGCGGTAAGATCCGGGTGATCCGGCTTGGCGATGATGACCCCGGCTATTTGCCCAAGGAAGGGCTGTTCGAGCAACATGGCGCGCTTTGCGATGCGTTTCAGGAATATCTTGACGGGTTGGAGCGCCGACCCGATCTTGTTCACGCCCATTATGCCGATGCCGGTGTGCTCGCTCGTCATGCCAAGCAGACGTTGGCAATCCCCTATATCTTTACTGGCCATTCGCTCGGCGCGGTCAAACGGCAGGCGAACGGCAAGACCGACCGCTCGCTCGATCGGCGTATTGAAGTTGAGGAAGCCGCGCTCGAAACGGCAGATGCGGTCATCGCCAGCTCCCGCGACGAGGCCGAAGCTCAATATGCTCACTATACCTCGATAGATGCCGGTAGAATTCGTATCATTCCGCCCGGATGCGACCTTTCGCGTTTCGAAGGGGCTGAACCGTCCCGCAAGGTCAAGGCCGATGTGGAACGGTTTCTGCGCGACCCGGACAAGCCCATCATTTTGGCAATCGCACGACCGGTGTTCAAAAAGAACCTGCTTGGATTGGTCGAGGCTTACGCTGCGGACAAGTCTCTGCAGGACATCGCAAACCTCGTGATCGTCGCGGGCTGTCGCAAGCGCCTGTCCGATCTCGAACCGGAATGTCGCGACGTGTGCGAAGAACTCATCCGCGCGGTCGACGCCCATGATCTGTACGGCAAGGTCGCCTATCCTAAATCGCACGAGCCGGAAGATATTCCTGCCTACTATGCGCTGGCCCGCGAAAGCGGCGGGGTTTTCGTGAACCCAGCCCTCAACGAACCGTTCGGACTGACTTTGCTCGAAGCTGCCGCGGCCAGGTTGCCGGTCGTTGCTACCGATAGCGGTGGCCCGAACGACATCATCGAGCGCTGCCAGAACGGCGTGCTGGTCTGTCCCAAGGACCCTTTGAAAATTGCCGAGGCGTGCCGAAAGATCATTGTCAATCGCAGGGACTGGGTCCGTTTCGCATCCGCTGGCAAGGATGCGGTCGCCGCTTACGACTGGGTCGCCCACAGAGGCATTTACCACCAACTGATCGTCGATCTTACGACATTCCGTTCACCCGCCCCCGAATGGAAGCGACTGCTCGTGTGCGATATCGACAACACCCTGCTCGGAGATCGCGAAGCCCTGCGCGAATTTCTCGATTGGCAGCAAAAGAATGCCGGCGAAGTCGCGCTCGGCATCGCGACCGGCCGCAGCTTCCACAGTGCGCAGTCCATCCTCGCGGCCGAAGGGGTGTCCAACCCTGATTTCATCATCAGCAGCGTTGGCACCTGTATCCACTGGTACGATCGGGACGCACGCTGTTTCGTTGAGGACGGTAGCTGGACCAGCCGCATGACGGCGGGATGGGAGGCTGACAAGATCGCGCGCATCGCGTCGGATCTCGGTTTGCGGAGCCAGGCTGCATTGGAACAGCGGCCGGGCAAGGCGAGTTTCTTTCTCGACAATCGTACGGCCGACGAACTCGACGCTCAATTCCGTTCGGCGGGTGCCGACGTTCAGATAGTTACCAGCCATGGTCGCTACCTGGACATTCTGCCGCGCGGGATCGGCAAGGATGCAGCGGTCATGCACGTCGCCGATCGCTTGGGCCTGACGCAAGCACGCATCGTTGTCGCAGGGGACAGCGGCAATGATCGCGCAATGCTTCGGGCCTGCCCCCATCCGATCGTGGTCGGCAATTGGAGCGATGGTCTGGGGAAGGACCCTGCGCTCTCTCATGCTTACATTGCCTCGGCTTCTCATGCCGCGGGCATACTCGAAGGTCTGCGACACTATCAGGAAGCGGGCAATTGGTGACTTACCGGGCCGTCTCGGTTCTCACTCTTGTTCGGGGGCGCCAACAGCATCTGGACCATTTGATCGCGGGGTTGCGTTGCCAGACCCGGCTGCCTGACGAACTTGTCGTCGCTTACATGCAGGATTGGCCGCCAGTCATTCCGGATGACCTGCCATTCAACGTCTTGTGCGTGCACGTGGAGGGCCAATCCATGCCACTTGCCAAAGCTCGCAACCGGGCCGCCGAGAAAGCGACTGGCGAGATATTGGCATTCCTCGATGTGGATTGCATTCCCGATTGCGAGTTCGTGAGGCGCGGAGCCGAAGCCTGCGCGGAACTGGAGGATGGTGTGTTTCTACCTGAGGTGCGGTACCTGCCGGCCAGTACAATCGGCTGGAAGCTTCCAGAGCACGATATTCCGGACTTTGTCAGGCTGAAGGCTGCCGGAGAGCGCCATCCAAGCAAGCCCGACCTTGCACGATGTACAGTCTCTTCGATCGACGATTTCGGTGAGCTCTGGGGATTGGCATTCATCCTGACCGCGCAAACATGGGCTGACGCCGGTGGCATGGACGAAAGCTACGAAGGGTACGGCGCTGAGGAAACCGATTTTGCCCGAAGGCTGGAAGCAAGCAACGCCCGGCTCTACTGGCTCGGCGGAACTATTTGTTACCATCAGCATCATCCGGTTCACAAACCGCCACTGCAGCATTTCGATTCTATCATCCGCAATGCAAGGTTATTCCACGCCCGCTGGGGCGACTGGTGCATGAGTTACTGGCTGGACGACTTCGCTCGCCGCGATCTGATCAAGCGAGATGCCGAGAAAATACGCGTGTTGCGTTGTCCGACTGAAGCCGAGATCGCCGAGACCCGACAAGGCGACGAAGTTCGGTTCAGTTAGGTCTGCCAGAGCCTCGTGGCTTCCGCTTCCAGCCACTCAGCGGCTTTACACGCGGCTTCGGAATCGTGCAGACTGGCGAGAATGTTCGTGTCCAGCCTGTCGGTCTGAGCAAGGACTTTCTGCCATTCGGGGATCGATGCGGGCCAGGTGTTCAGGTGAACCGCAGCTCCTATGCGAGCGAGCTCGGCGGCCTTTGCTTGCTGTTCATCGAAGTAGCGCCACTCGGGAATGCACAAAAACGGCTTGCTGGCGCGAGCTATCTCATGAACTGTGTTGTCACCCGCCGACGCGACGACTCTATCGGCGGCGCAAAGATAATCGGTCAGATTATCGACCCAACCCAATTCGCGCAGATTGCCGAAATCGGTTTCGTGGCCCTCACGGTGAACCGGACCCGCGACCAGCCACAGGGCGTCAGGTTCGGCGCGTGCCGCAACGGTCAGCGGCGCATAGGGTGTTCCCGACCCACCGCCCCCCGCAACCACCAGCGTGACTGACTTGTCAGGCGGAAGGCCCAACGCCTCCCGTGCGTCATCGCGCTCGCGTAACGGGTCTTTTGTCGTACACAGACCGCCGGTGTAAAACGTCCTTTGACGTGCCCAGGCCGGATACTCGGTTTGCTCGATCGCCTCGTCGAACGGCGCGAGCATCCCTACGCAAGCTTCGTAACCGGCGAGGTGACCGGCATCCGACCGGTCGCCATGCATGCGGATGGTAACAGCAGGAACGCTCATGATCCGTGCCAGCAGCGCGATCTCCGCCGAGACGTCGACAACAAAGAGTGCCGGATCGCTTTCTCTCAGCGTGTGGGCGATGATCCCCATATGCTCGCGCATCTCGTCTACCCCCAACGGAACGCAATGGAGGACCGAAGGCGTCGGTTGATCGTGCAGACCCGGACTGCGCGACGGTGCACCGATCATGTTGGGCAACGTTACGCATTCGGCCGGACGCGCCATGTCTTCGAATTGGTCGGGCTTCGCTGTAAGAACGATGACGGGGCGGATCACGGGCAGATGCTGCGCGATAGCCATGATTCGGTTGGCATGGCCGCGTCCCTGATGGTGCGCGAAAAAGACCAGCGGTCGTTCCATGCTTATCCCTTTCCTGGCGTAGGAGCGGACACTTCCATGCTGTTTCGCGCGACAGGATCCGCCAACCTACCAGCCGTCCAGTTTTCGGCGACGCGAACCTTGGGATTGGGCGCACACCAGATCTCGCCACTGGCATTGAGCGCCGTGACCCAGATCAGATTGTGTTCAATGCCGTAATCGATGACGGCGAATGCCAGACCCGCCCCTTTGTCGATGACGTGGACCGGGATCGGTGTGGTCAGTTGGATGAACATGCTAGATCAACTCCGACAGGAGATGGGGGCCGAAAACGGCGGACTACTGAGATCAGACATCGTCGTGCGGCGTGATGTTGGCGATCAGGGTGCGGATCGTGGAGAAAAGCAAGGTCACCATCGCTACCAGCATCGCGCTAAGGACCACGACCATCCAGTACATCACCTTGTAGAGCGTGGGATACCACACCGAAGGCACTTCATCGAACTCGCCAATGGGCATGGTCATGAACAACAACATGACCACCGATCCGCCCAAAAGCCACGCGCTCAACAAGCTTATCCGATAGACCTGACGGTACATCGACTGATCGAATTCGGTGTCGGCACGTCGTACCAGCCCCAGCATCGTCAACATCAGGGCCATGGTGGTCGCGGCGCTCGCGGCGATGGCACTGCCGAGGTAGAGGGCGGGGCTGCTCAACGCTTCGATCATTTCACGCGCGTACAAACCCGAATAGATTGCGCCGTTCGCTATATGACCTGCCAGGCCGACTGCCATAACGCCAAGGGCGGCCAGCGGTGCAAGATAGGGCAATTTCATCCCTTCCGCGTCTCTGGCGAACGGCTGCTGTTCGCCTCGTCGCTTATGTCATCGCCGCGGATCAGATAGCGATAGACACCCCAAAGGTTAATCAGCAGAAGGCATACGTTCTGCCATCCGATGCCTTGGGCATCCTCGCTCATGAACCCCCACGCCACGAGGGATATGGAAGAGGTGACAAAGAGCACGAACGCCCAGCCCGATATGCGAGTACTGATATTGGAGGCAACGACCAGCGCGGCGATGACCGCCGCGATTGCGCCATACCATTCCAGGATGTCCAGCAACATACGGCTCCGCCTTACCCACGCTCGATACGATAATCGATCGGCTTGAAACTTCCGCCGTTCGATGCATAGGCGGAACAGGCAGTCAGGCCGATTACCAGGTCCATATGTGCGCGAAAGCGGATGTGATCGCCCGGTTTGCTGACCGGCGGTTCGACAGACAACCGGCCCTCTCTATCGACAGGGACGTTCATGAACACATTGAAGGCAGTCGGAATGTCATCCGCACGTACCCCATACTGATCGAGCGCCTCGACCAGGTTTCCGAAACAGCCGCGATGAACGGGCTTGTCCGGGTAGAAATGCCGGAACGTGGCTTTCGCACACGGGGTCAACAGGAAATCGTGCACTCCCACGCTGTCGTCTTCGATGTCCAGCATGATGTTGGAACGGTTCGACCACAGCCTGGCGCCGGTGGTCAGTCTTGTCGTTTCCTCGTAATCGAACGTGCGACCGTTGGAGATGATTTCGCGCACATCGGCTCGCGACATGGCGACAAGGTCGCTCACCTGGCCCCCTTGCGGGTCAATGACTATCAATCGGTCGCCCTTGGCAAGCTCGATGGCAACGCCACTGCGCGGTTCGATGCGGTGCATCATCCCGCCCTCGGGTCGGAGAAAGGGCACTTCCAGTCAGGTTCCACACGCCGGCCGCTATATTGCCGCGCTTCGCTGACCTTGCCATGACGGGCCAGCATGGGGTTGATTGCACCGTCCAGTTCAGCGTCTCGTTCCAGGATGACCTTGCGCATCCGTTCGTAACGGTCACTTTCGCGTAGCTTTTCGAACTGATCATGAAGATTGAAGACCAGGACCGGGTATTCGGTCCGGCGGGCCCTGCGTGAGGATTGCGGGTGCATTCCGACAACGAAATAGGCCTGGTTGCCAAAGCTGAGCGAAAAATGCGGGTCGTCCGGATCGCGGCTTACGCTGGGGTCGTACCTCTGGCCAAGCCAGGAATCCTTGGCCGCAAGCGATTGAAGCCGGTCCCACATCGCTCGTTCGAATTCGTCTTCGGATAGGTCAAGCGGTCCGGCAAACACGACGGCCAGGCTGCGCAGGCCGGAGGGATCCGATTTATAGGCGTCGCTCCAATCGAGCAGCCGCTCGTGAATCTTCACATCGTTCCATGCGCTGGTCAACGACCATGCGGTCTCGATCTGCAGCCTGTCGGTTGCCAGCGCGGATTTGGCACCGACGCAGGGAAAGGAGGCTTGGTCGACATGATCCTGCAACGTCCTGGCGAGGTCCGCTTGCCGGATCGCGTCAGGTCCCTGTTCGTCGAAGCTGTGTAGGTGAAGTTCGCGTACCCGCATGCGCTAGTAGCGCCAAGGTCCGTCAAAGGTTTCGAGCGTACAACAAATTTTGCACCGATTGTCAGTGGTCTTGATCCTGTCTCCCATCGAAAGAAGCACGAAATTTTCAGTTCGGGGTTAATGTGAGAATTACGCGCTTTCAGGTCTTCGGTCAGCGTTGCAGCGGTACCAATGCCCTCATCAAGCTTGTCGAAGCGAACTTTCCCGACCTGCGTTTTACCGAGGATTTCGGCTTCAAGCACTGGTTCGTCCCCGAAGAGCGTCCGATCGCGCAAAATGTGCTGACAGTTGTGATCGCGCGCGACGTGACGGAGTGGGTCCAGAGTTTGCATCGCAATCCATGGCATGCCGATCCGGCTCTGAAGGCAATGCCGTTTTCCCGGTTTATTCGCGCGGAATGGCGAAGTGTGTGGGATCAGGATTTCTGGGGTGTCGAGCCAGGCGATCATCGGTTCGGCCGGCTGATCGCGGAAGAATTGTGCCCAGCAACGGGGCGCCGGTTTCGCAACGCGCTGGAAAAACGCACGGCGAAACTGGAAAACTGGCTTGGCGTCTGCAAGCGTTCGGCAGCGTCGGTAATTTGCAGTCATGACCAGCTCGTTCATCGGCCGAGCACGATTGTCGATGCGATAGCTGAAGCGGCGGAATGCGATTCGAAGTCACCCTTCGTGCCCGTGGCCAGCTACAAGGGACAGCGAGAAATACCGTTTGAGCCCAAGCGGTATTCGAAGCTTGCGGCAGATGATCGCGAGCATATCGAACGCTACATCGATGCCAGGCTGGAGGCGAAGTTCGGGTTGGCACCCGTAATGGCCTGATGGCTCGAAAGAGAACCCGCAACACACCCTTGTTGGAAAGAGGGTTGCGACTCCCCGGGTTGAGGAACATAAAGAGAACAGTGATTCTCTATGGTCCATGATCCGTGTCGATTTTCTATTGTTCCATCTGCCATGCCGCAAGTTTCGGCAGCCGCTCCTGCGTCCGGGCAGCCGACACTTCAGGAGGCGTTTGTCGCCCCCGGGGATGCATCGGCGATCGGGCTTGTGCTGTCGCAGATACAGCGACGGGACGATCTGTCGCTGCTTTGGGTTCAGGACCGCAAGGCCATGCGCGAAATGGGGCGGATATATCTGCCCGGATTACTGGAAATGACAGAATGTCCCGTCATTCATGTCGCGGCGCAGGACGGGCGGGAGGCCTTGTGGGCCATGCTCGAAGGATTGAAATGCGCTTCGCTTGGCGCAGTGATCGGAGAAATACAGGGCGATCCGCGCGCCCTGGATTTCACCGCCACGCGCAGGCTGGCGGTGGCGGCGGAACGGTACGGCGTGCCTGCCTTTCTGGTTCGCGTGAATGGCCAGCCGAATCTCAGCGGGGCGCGGCGACGCTGGCGCGTGGAAAGCCGCCCCTCGCTGTCGCATCTCTACGATGCGAAGGCGCCGGGTGCACCGGTATGGTCGCTCGATCTGTTCCGCGCGCGCGATATGCCGCCCCGGCGCTGGGAGGTGAGCTATGACCGGGCGGCGCATCGTCTCGACCTGGTTCCCGCAACTGGCGATGGACAGGTGGAGGAAGATTTCCGGCGCGCCGGATGACGGCGTTCCTTTCGCGCTGATTTCGGACAATGCGCATGGCAGTGTGATCGATGCGGTAAGTCGTGCCGCGCGCGAAGCCGGAGCCCGGTGCGGGCAACGGCTTACCGATGCCCGCGCAATCTGTCCGACGCTGGCAGTGGAACCTTCTGATCAGGCGGGCGATAAGGCATGGTTGGAGCGGCTGACCGGCTGGACGCGGCGATGGGGTCCGTGGACTGCGACAGACGGTCGGGACGGCTTGCTGGTCGATACCACCGGCGTGGCGCATTGCTTCGGTGGGGAAGACGCCATGCTGGCCGATATGCAGGAGCGATATGCCGCCTTGGGATTTGCCGCCCGCACGGCCATGGCTCCGACCATCGGCGCGGCCTGGGCGCTCGCCCGGTATGGTGGCAAGGGTGCCAATGTGGACGAGGCCGGGCTCCGCTCCGCATTGGCATCGCTTCCCGTCGAAAGCCTGCGCATCGATGCCGATGCCGCGATGTTGCTACGACGGGTCGGGCTGAAGAGCATCGGTGCGCTTGCTGATATGCCTACGCTGGCGTTGGCGCGACGGTTTCGCTCG
Organism: Erythrobacteraceae bacterium Alg239-R51; assembly: GCA_947331495.1. Lineage (GTDB taxonomy): Bacteria > Pseudomonadota > Alphaproteobacteria > Sphingomonadales > Sphingomonadaceae > Qipengyuania. Next base: position 553,122 of record CAMZOI010000001.1, read on the forward strand.
CTGGGCTTCGCCAGGACTTTCACCCGTCGCAAGACCGACGCGAGCGCCAACCCGCTCCATCGTCTGCAACAAGCGCTGGGGCAGATCGCCGAACCGGTCGAGCCGCTGGCCGAACGAACGATTTACCGTGCCCGGTCGCGCATGCTGGAACCGATTCGGCACACGGCCGTGCTGGAACCGGTCCTGATCGACCTGGCGCGCGACTTGTGCGAACAGCTTTTCGCCGATCAACAGGGCCTGCGCCGCGTACGCTTCGAAGCGTTCCGGGTGGACGGGCATACGCAAGCGCTTCATGCCGGAACCACTGCGCCCGTCCGTGACCCGGATCATATCGTGCGGCTGTTCGGCGAAGACCTGGAGCAGTTGGAGGCGGGCTTCGGCTTCGATGCCTTCGCGCTGACGGCCTTGTTGCATGAAACTATGGCAGCGCGGCAGTCCGGGCTGGACGAGGAGCCGCCCGAAGGTATCGCGGTATCCGAACTGGTCGACCGGCTATGTGCCCGGATCGGCCCGGACAAGGTCCATCAGCCGCTTCCTCGAGCCAGTCATGTACCCGAGCGTGCGGTTGAATGGCGTCCGGCAATGCAGGGTATGGACGCCGATCCGCAGGTGCCGGTTCTGCCCGAACGTCCCTTGCGCCTGTTCGACCGTCCCGAACCCGTCACTGTCATCTATGCAACGCCCGAAGGTCCGCCGCGACGTTTCCGCTGGCGGCGCGTCCTGCATGATGTGGTCAAGGTGGAGGGGCCGGAACGGATTGCGCCCGAATGGTGGCGCGAACGCTCGAATGTGCGACTGCGGGATTACTACAAGGTCGAAGACCAGGCGGGGCGGCGTTTCTGGCTCTATCGCGGCGGAGTGATCGATGATGGGCGCGGCGGTCCGCCGCAATGGTTCATGCACGGCCTGTTCGCCTGACACGCCATGCCAGAAGCTCCGCTCACCCCTCCCAAGCGTCAACTGAAACCGCGTGGAACCATAGCGCGCAATGCTCGCGCGGATTTTGTCGAACTGGGGCTGATGAGTGCGTTTTCCTTCCTGCGGGGGGCGTCGGACGCAGTGGATCTTGTCGAAACCGCTTACGAATTGGGCTACGATGCACTGGGTATCGCCGATTGCAACACAATGGCCGGTATCGTCCGCATCCATGCCAATGCCAGACGTGCCGAAATTCGCCCGATTACCGGCTGTCGGCTGGAACTGGTCGAAGGCCATACCTTCCTCGCCTATCCAAGGAACCGGGGGGCCTATGGCCGGTTGTGCACGCTGCTCTCCCGCGGGAAAATGGCGACGCTGCAAGGCGAATGGCAAGACAAGGACCGGTGCGACCTGACACTGGCCATGCTCGCCGGACATGCGGAGGACGTCCAGCTCATCGCCATACCGGGCGAAGATATGCAAGCTTTCGCCGGGCACTTGCCGCATCTCGTCGAAGCACTGCCGGGCCTGCGCCATATCGCAGCCAGTTATCTCTATCGCGGGGATGACCGTGCGCGGATCGCTCGGCTGGATGCTTTGGCGCGAGCCAACGGGCTTTCGATCCTCGCCACCAACGACGTGCATTATCATGCCCCTTCGCGCCGACCCCTGCAGGACGTAATGGTCTGCATCCGCGAGAAGACCACGATTGCGGAAGCTGGTTGCCTGCTGCACGCCAATGCCGAACGGCACCTCAAAAGCCCGGAGGAAATGCAGCGCCTGTTCGCCGACTGGCCGCATGCCATCGCCGCAACGCGCGAGGTCGCCGATGCCTGCACCTTCTCGCTCGAAGAACTGCGTTATGAATATCCCGAACTCGGCGTGCCCGAAGCCATGACTTCGGATGAATACCTTGCCGAACTGACCTGGGCCGGGGCGCATGATCGTTATCCCAACGGTATTCCGGCAAAAGTCCGCCAGGCGCTCAACCGCGAATTGCAGATCATCGCGAGGATGCAATTCGCGCCCTATTTCCTGACCATTCGCGACATCGTGGAATATGCCCGGCGGCAGAATATCCTGTGCCAGGGGCGTGGATCGGCCGCCAACAGTGCAGTGTGTTACTGCCTCAAGATCACCGCGGTCGATCCGGTCCAGTGCGAGCTGTTGTTCGAACGGTTCATTTCCGAAGAGCGCAAGGAGCCGCCCGATATCGATGTCGATTTCGAGCACGAGCGGCGCGAAGAGGTAATCCAGCACATCTACAACCAGTACGGTCGGGAGCGTGCCGGACTGTGTGCCACCGTGATCCACTACCGCCCGCGCTCTGCCATCCGCGAAGTGGGCAAGGCGATGGGCCTGTCCGAAGACGTGACCGCAGCCATTGCCGGTACCGTCTGGGGCAGCTGGGGCAACGAGGTGGACGAAGACCGGGTCGAGAAGGAAACCGGCCTCGATCTCGGCGATCCTTATCTCAGGCGCGCGATAACCCTTGCCAGCCAGATGATCGGCATGCCGCGCCATCTGTCGCAGCATGTCGGCGGTTTCATCCTGACCAAGGGGCCGCTCGTCGAAACCGTGCCCATCGGAAATGGCGCGATGCCTGAACGCAGCTTCATCGAATGGGACAAGGACGATATCGAGGAGTTGAAGATCCTCAAGATCGACGTTCTGGCGCTGGGCATGCTGACATGCATCCGCAAGTGCTTCGATCTGATCGCGGGGCATTGCGGCAAGACCTACACGCTCGCCACGATCGAGCAGGAAGACCGCGCGGTCTACGAGATGCTGCAGAAGGGGGACTCGCTCGGCGTGTTCCAGGTTGAAAGCCGGGCGCAGATGAACATGCTGCCGCGCCTGAAGCCGAAGACGTTCTACGATCTGGTGATCCAGGTGGCCATCGTCCGCCCCGGCCCGATCCAGGGCGACATGGTTCATCCGTATCTCAAGCGGCGTCAGGGCCGCGAAGCGCCGTTCTATCCCGAGCCTGCGCCCGAACACGGCCCTCCGGATGAATTGCGCAATATACTGGAACGCACGCTGGGCGTGCCGATTTTTCAGGAACAGGCAATGAAGATCGCCATGGTCGCGGCCCGGTTCAGCCCTGCCGAAGCGAACCAGTTGCGCAAGGCCATGGCCACGTTCCGCAGCAAGGGGCTGGTGTCGAAGCACAAGGACACAATGGTTGGTCGGATGGTAGAGCGTGGCTACGATCCCGAATTCGCCGAGCGCTGCTTTTCCCAGATCGAGGGGTTCGGCGAATACGGCTTTCCCGAAAGCCACGCCGCCAGCTTCGCGCACCTCGTCTACGTGTCCAGCTGGATCAAGCATTATCATCCGGCGATTTTCGCCTGCGGTCTGCTCAATTCGCAGCCGATGGGCTTTTATGCCCCGGCGCAGATCGTGCGCGATGCGCGCGAGCATGGGGTGTCGGTATGCGCTCCCGATGTAAATCTGAGCGATTGGGACAACACTGTCGAATGGCGGATGATTGGCAACGAACAGCAGCTCGTCCTGCGTCTCGGACTGCGGCAGATCGATGGCCTGGCACAAGCGGATGCGGCACGCCTGCTGAACGCGCGCGGGACACCCTATCTCAATGTCGAGGATTTGCGCGAGCGGACAGGCCTGGGCAGTCGGTCGATCAACCTGCTCGCCGCCGCCGATACGTTCCGTTCGACCGGACGCGATCGCCGAGCGGCGCTGTGGGACGCCAAGGCCCTGAAGGATGCGCCCGACCTCCCGCTGTTTACTCACGCTGAAACACGCGACGAAGGCGAAGAGGAGCCGGTGCTGCTACCGGCCATGCCGCTTAGCGAACATGTCGTCGCCGATTACCAGACGATGCGTCTGTCGCTGAAGGCGCATCCGATGACCTTCCTGCGCGAAACCTATGCCAATGAAGGCTACACTCCCGCGGTCAGGCTGCGCGACCTCAAGTTCAACGCGCTGGTGAAAGTCTCCGGCATCGTCCTCATCCGTCAGCGGCCCGGAAGCGCCAAAGGCGTCTGCTTCATCACGCTGGAAGACGAAGGCGGAGTCGTCAATCTGGTTGTCTGGCCCGACGTCATGGAGCGGTATCGCAAGGTAGTGATGGGCGCCCGCATGATCGAAGTGCATGGCCGGATGCAGAAGGACAGTGACGTGATCCATGTCGTCGCCGAACGGTTGGTGGATGCGACGCCCCGCCTGCTTGCCCTCTCCGAAGACCTGCTGGAAACCAGCGTGGCACGCGCGGACCATGTGGTCAGCCCCTTGCCCGGCGGTCAGCATCGCCATCCGCGCAATGTGAAGACCATCCCGTCCTCGCGGGACTTTCACTAAGGACGCGGATAGCGGGGGTGCATTCAGAACGGCAACGCACGCACCAGATCGCCCGCCACACACGGTGGACCATCGACGGGACGGCGGATCAGCCAGTCGGAAGCGAGCAGAGGCGCTTGCGCGCCGCTGTACCGGTTGTCGACTGGCACCAGGCCCTGTGGTCCGCCGCTCGCTCTGAAGAACGTTTCGCGCGAACTGGTCTGGGGCAGCCGCGCGGCAAGTGGCAGGGGTTGAAAGGCCAGCTCGCCCCGCAGCGGTCCGCCTTGAAGTGCAGCGAGCATCGGGCGCAGAAAAAGACGCGCGGTGACCATGGCCGAAGTTGGATTGCCCGGAAGGCCGAGGACCAGCTTGCCCGCAACCATCGCCAACCAGACCGGCTTGCCCGGTTTCATTGCGACTTTCGTAAAAATTTCGGCAAATCCCGCTTGCGCGAACATAGCGCGGGAAAAGTCGTATTCGCCGACCGAAGCCCCACCGCACACCACCAGGCAATCAGCTTGAGCCAGAGCGTCGGCTCCGATTTCAGTCAGTTCCTCGATCCGGTCAGGCGCAAGTGAGCGCAACACAACCTTCGCTCCCATGGCGATGCACTGGTCGGCTACGCCGTAGCTGACGCTGTCAGGTTGGGCCCCATCGAGCTGTGCGGCACAACCCGGCGGCACAAGTTCGTCTCCGGTGGCAATGATCGCGATCCGGGGCTGGCGCGATACGCATACCGTTTCGCGATCGGACGCGCCTGCCGAAACCATGGCCCTTGCGGTCAAGCGCGTACCCTTACGCAGCAGCAGATCGCCGCGGCGAAAATCGCTGCCTTGCGGACGGATATGGTTTCCAGGGCCGAACCCTTCGCGAAAGCGGACCCGCACCCCGTCACGCTCGGCATATTCCTGCATCACGACCAGGTCGGCGCCCGACGGGACAGGCGCGCCTGTAAAGATGCGGACCGCCATGCCGGCTTCGAGAACACCTTCGAACGCAGTGCCAGGGCGAACCTCGCCGGCTACCTGTAGCCATCGATCCGAAGAGATTGATTCCCGTGCCGCGGCGTAGCCATCCATGATCGAAACGTCGCGACGCGGCGCATCCAGGCGGGCGTAAAGATTCTCAGCGAGAAATCGTCCTCCCGCGCTTTCCAGAGGCAGCGTTTCGTGGTTCAGCGGAACGATGGCGGCGTCCATTCTGTCTACCGCGTCATCGAAATCAAGCATGAGAGTTCTTTTCAGCCGCCGATGGAGGCAAGGTGAGGCGTAGCCCCGCTATCGCCATCGTGCAGGCGATGTCCGCGCGTCTTTCCGGGCATGGCCGCACGAATGCGGGCGACTAACTCGCCTTGCTGGCCGTCGGATTGCAGCAAGTCGCGCAGGTCGAGACCTTCACTTCCGAACAGGCAGAGATGAAGCTTGCCGCGACTGGACAATCGCAACCGGTTGCACGTCTCGCAAAAACCGGACGCATAGGGTGCAATAAGCCCAATTCGGCCGCGATAATCAGGATGGGCATAATCAACTGCGGGACCGCTACCTTCAAGGCGCTCTAACGAACGCCACCCTTCAGCTTCGAGGCGGTCGCGGATCGTTTCGCCGGGAATGCGACGGGCGGCCTGATACGCGGCATTGTCGTTGGTCCGCATCAATTCGATGAACCGCCAGCATACATCGCGTTCGGCGACGAACGCGAGTATCCTGTTCCAGCTTTGCTGATCCGGCTCTTTCGTCAGCACGCTGTTGACCTTGACCGCATCGAAGCCCGCATCAAGTGCAGCATCCACGCCGCCGACCACTTCGCCCAACCGATCATGCCCGGTGATCCGCGCAAAGGCCCGAGCGTCCAGCGTATCAATACTGATATTTACAGCCGCGACGCCCACCTCTCGCCAACGCCCGGCCTGTTCGCGCAGGCGATACCCATTTGTGGTCATCGCAATCCGGCGAATGCCCGGTAGGCGTGCGACGTCGCGCACGATGTCGGCAAAGTCCGTTCGTATTGTTGGTTCGCCGCCGGTCAGCCGCACTTTCCACAGGCCCAGCTCCGCAAAGGCGCGCGTAGCCCGCACGAGTTCATCCCGCGATAGTTCGGGTGCAAGTCCCGGCTGTTTGCGAAAACCGTTGGGCAGGCAATAGGTGCACCGAAAATTGCAACGGTCGGTCAGCGATAGCCGCAGATAGGAAAACCGGCGCCCGAACCCGTCTTCGAGGCGCGGTTCGGCGCGGATCGCACGGTCGGAAAGGCTGATGGATCGCATGTCGTTTTCTAACCGCTCGATCGGGCCATGGCTACCACCGTCTCGACGGCTCTTTGGCGACACCGGTCAGCCATCACTACGCCAACGAAAATTTCGTTCGCAATTGCAACCGACCCTGCGACTTGGCATGGACGATCGCAAGAGAGGAGCACCCCTTGAACGAAACCTTTCCTGAAATCCGCGACGCGGTACGCCGGTTGTGCGCCGAGTTTCCCGGCGAATATTGGCGCGAGCTCGACCGCGAACGCGGCTATCCGACGGAATTCGTCGAGGCATTGACCAAATCCGGCTTCCTGTCCGTGTTGATTCCGGAAGAATATGGCGGATCGGGGCTGGGTCTGGAAGCGGCTTGCGCGGTCCTTGAGGAGATCCATCGCTCCGGAGCGAACGGAGGGGCATCCCACGCGCAGATGTACACGATGGGCACTTTGCTGAAACACGGTTCGCAAGAGCAGAAACGCAGATACCTGCCAAAGATCGCCAGCGGCGAATTGCGCTTGCAAGCGTTCGGCGTGACGGAGCCAGGAGCGGGTACGGACACCACGCGCATCACGACGTTCGCCCGGCGGGAGGGTGACGATTACATCATCAATGGCCAGAAGATCTGGATCAGCCGCGCCGAGCATTCGGACCTGATGGTCCTGCTGTGCCGCACGACCCCGCGCGAGCAATGCGCCAAGCCGTCGGACGGCATGAGTGTGCTTCTGATCGACATGCGCGAGACAATCGGCAACGGTCTTACCATTCGCCCGGTCCGTACCATGCTCAACCATGCGACGACCGAGTTGTTCTTCGATGATCTGCGCGTTCCGGCAAGCGCACTGATCGGCGAGGAAGGGAAAGGCTTCCGCTACATCCTGTCGGGCATGAATGCCGAGCGTATACTGATTGCAAGCGAATGCATCGGCGATGGCCGCTTCTTCATCGACCGGGCGAGCGCCTATGCCAAGGATCGCAACGTTTTTGGCCGGGCCATCGGCGAAAACCAGGGTGTCCAGTTCCCCATCGCGCGCGCCTATGTCCAGCTATACGCTGCTGCAGAGATCGTCACGAAGGCGGCGCGCATGTTCGATGCGGGCGAAACCGGCGGGACCGAGGCGAACATGGCCAAGATGCTCGCCAGCGAGGCAAGCTGGTTCGCGGCAGACATGTGCGTGCAGACGCATGGCGGCTTCGGCTTTGCCGAGGAGTATGATGTCGAGCGCAAGTTTCGCGAAACCCGACTCTATCAGGTCGCCCCTATCAGTACGAATTTAATCCTGAGCCATGTGGCAACGCATGTGCTCGATCTGCCCAAGAGTTTCTGAAGGAGAGAGAGATGTCGAACCACGGTCCGCTGACAGGTCTGAAAGTCGTCGAATTTCAAGGCATCGGCCCCGGCCCACATGTGGCGATGATGCTGGCCGATATGGGTGCCGAAGTCGTGCGGATCGAACGCGAGGGATACCAGCCGATGAACCCGGTGGTCGAACGCGCCCGGCATCGCGTCGCCGTGGATCTCAAGAGCGACGAGGGGCGGCATTTCTGCCTCGACGCCTTGAAGCATGCCGACGTTCTGGTGGAAGGGTTTCGCCCAGGGGTGATGGAGCGGCTAGGCCTCGGACCGGACGAGGTTCTGGAAGCAAATCCCAGGCTGGTATATGGCCGGATGACGGGTTGGGGACAGGACGGGCCGCTCGCACAGGCGGCGGGGCACGACCTCAATTATATCGCGATTACCGGTGCGCTCGATGCAATCGGGAAGAAGGGCGAGCTGCCGGTGCCGCCGCAGAATCTCGTCGGCGATTTTGGCGGCGGGTCGATGTATTGCGCGATGGGTATTCTCGCCGCCCTCTACGAACGCCAGAATAGCGGCCGGGGCCAGGTCGTGGACGCAGCGATCGTCGATGGCGTGACCAGCCTGATGAGTTTTTTCTTCGGTCAGCCGCCAAGCGCAATCCGGACGACCGAACGCGGAGAGGGATTGCTCGGCGGAGCCGCACACTTCTATCGGTGCTATGCGTGCAGCGACGGCAAGGAGGTCAGCGTCGGCGCGATCGAGCCGCAGTTCTATGCCGAATTGCTGCATCGGGCCGATGCTCCCGAAAGTTTGCGCGAGGGCCAACTCGATCCTTCGAACTGGGACGAGTACACTGAAAAAATGGCTGAACTCTTCAAGACGAAGACGCAGGCCCAGTGGATCGCGCTGCTTGAAGGCACCGACGCGTGTTTTGCGCCCGTAATCCCCATGGACGAAGCCAGGAACCATCCGCACATGCAGGCGCGCGAAGCCTATGTAGAACATGGTGGCCGCTGGCATACCGCGCCTGCCCCACGGTTCGACCGCACTCCCAATGCCGTGCGCGAGGCGGCGCAGGACGGCGCGGATGTCGTTGAGCGGTGGCGCCAGAACGGCTAGTGCGGCGCACGAAGGAGAGACAGGTGATGCGCGAGTGCACGAAATTCTATCTCGATGGTCAATGGGTCGATCCGGTCGAGGAAAACACGGTCGCGGTCGAGAATCCGGCGAGCGAACAAACGATCGGGCATATCAGCTTCGGCACGAAGGCCGATGTCGACAAGGCGGTGACGGCCGCGCGCCGCGCTTTCGACAGCTGGTCACAAACGAGCAGGGAACATCGTCTTTCGGTGCTGCGCGCGATCCAAGCGGAAATCGATAACCGCAAGGAAGAGCTCGCCACTGCCGTCAGCGACGAGATGGGCGCGCCGATGAGCTTGGCCAGTGGACCACACGTCGGCCTGCTGGCCGGTCACTGCCAGAAAGCCATAGAGATCCTCGAAAACTTCGCGTTCGAGCGGCGGGACGGTGCAACGCTTCACGTGTGGGAGCCGGTCGGAGTGGTCGGCATGATCACCCCGTGGAACTGGCCATTGAACCAGATCGCCTGCAAGGTCTTTCCCGCGTTGGCGACGGGCTGCACCATGGTCCTGAAACCGAGCGAAATAGCGCCGTTCAACGCCTATATCTTCGCCGAGATCGTCGATGCTGCGGGAGTCCCTGCTGGTGTTTTCAACCTCGTGAACGGTGACGGCCCCGGAGTCGGGGAAGCGATCAGCGGCCACCCGGACATCGACATGGTCAGCTTCACCGGCTCGACCCGCGCAGGCATCGCCATCGCGCAGAACGCCGCACCCACCGTCAAGCGAGTGGTACAGGAACTGGGCGGCAAGAGCCCGAACATCGTGCTGGACGACAGCGCCTTTGCCAAGTCGGTCGCCAGGAGTACCGTCGCGATGATGGGCAATTCCGGACAGACTTGTACCGCTCCCAGCCGCATGCTGGTTCCGCACAAACGCATGGACGAGGCCAAGGCTGTTGCCCGGGAAGCTGCCGACGGGGTGATCCCCGGCGATCCGAAGGGCAATGCCGCCATCGGTCCGGTCGTCTCGAAGACACAATGGGACAAGATCCAGGGCCTGATCGAGAAGGGCATCGAGGAAGGCGCGACATTGGTGGCTGGCGGCCCCGGCAAACCCGAAGGGCTCGAGACTGGCCATTACGTCAGGCCGACCGTCTTCGCTGATGTCGACAATGACATGACGATCGCGCGTGAGGAAATCTTCGGCCCCGTGCTCTGCATCCTGGGCTACGAGGATTACGACGATGCCATCCGGATCGCGAACGACACCGAATACGGTCTTGCCAGCGCAATTACTGGCGAAGACGTGGAAACCGCGCGCGCGCTTGCCAAACGCATCCGCGCAGGGCGCGTGGCCATCAATGGCGGCTATGACATGAATGCAGCATTCGGCGGCTACAAGAAATCGGGCAATGGTCGCGAATGGGGCGAATGGGGCTTCCACGACTTCCTCGAAGTCAAGGCAGTCATGGGGCACAGCTGATGGCGGGCCGGCATTTCGACGAATGGCAAATCGGCGACAAGCTGAGGCATGAAATTCGTCGCACCGTGACCGAGGCGGACAATCTGTTCTTCACCGTCATGACTCATAACCCGCAACCGCTGCACCTCGACATGGAGGCGGCAAAGGAAAGCGAGTTCGGGCAGATCCTGGTGAATGGTACCTACACGTTCTCGCTCATGGTCGGCCTGAGCGTGGGCGATACCACGCTTGGTACGCTTGTGGCCAATCTTGGTTACGACAAACTGGTCATGCCTAAGCCCGTTTTCATCGGCGACACGCTCCATGCCACAAGCGAAGTAACCGCCCTTCGCGAAAGCAGGTCCCGACCGGATGCCGGGATCGTGACTTTCGTGCACGAAGCGGTGAATCAGCGCGAAGAAGTGGTCTGCCGCTGCGAGCGCTCCGCCTTGCTGAAGAAGAGACCGGACTGACGAACGCCGCGTAACCTTTGACCTTATCGCGCGTTCGGACGGCGAGGAGAGATCGGAGCTGAGCGAACCGGAGAATGTGGTGGGCGTGCTCGGCGAGCTGGACGAACTGGCTACCAAGGGCGGGAAAGTCCGCATTGCCGAGGTACTGGACGACTTCGGCAAGCGCAGCTTCGGTCCCTTCATCATGCTGCCCGCCCTTATCGAAATCACCCCGTGGACGGTATCCCGGGCATCCCGACCTTTCTCGTGGTGATCGTTTCACTCATGGCAGTGCAATTGCTGTTCGGCAGGGACCATGTCTGGATGCCGCAATTTGTTCAGAACCGCGCGGTGAAATCGAAGAAATTGCATAAAGCGGTAGGCAAATTGCGCGGTATCGCGCACTGGCTCGACGAACACAGTCGCGACCGGTTCGAATTCCTGATCAGGGACGTCTGGATAAAACTTGCGGCGATAATCGTCCTGCTCCTGTGCCTGACCGTGCCGCCGCTCGAATTCATACCCTTCGCCAGTTCCGGGCCGATGCTGGCGATCGCAGCGATCGGGCTTGCCTTGATCGTCCGCGACGGGCTGGTGATGGTTCTAGCCCTGATACTGGCCATCGCAGCACTTGGAGGCGGTTCCTATATGGCGCTTGGTTCGCAGGAGGAAAGCGGTGCGTCGGAGACCGAGGCGAGCCGTCTGCCGGTACCGGAACAGACACAAGGTGCTTAGGCGCCCGACGCGCTCTCAAAATCGATCCCCTGCGCAGGTATGTCAACTTGCCATTCACCGCCCGCATCCTACATAATCGGCAACGAAAGGATTCCCGCGCATGAGCGAGCAGAACCAACAGCCCGATCCGGAGGGCAATGGCCCGAACCCATGGGTCAAGAGCCTGATGATCTGGGGCGGTATTTTTCTAGCGCTTCTGATGGTCGTGTCGATTTTCGGCGGGGGCAATCAGGACGCGGGAACGCAAATCCTTTATTCCGATTTCAAGAGCAATGTTGCCGAAGGCACGGTGAAGTCTGTCGAGATTTCGCCCGATCGCATTACCGGCGTGACACGCAACGATGAAACCTTCACGACCATTCCGGTCGCCAACGATTCCGAACTGCCGAGCCTGCTCGAGGAAAACAATGTTCAGTATTCTGGCGTCGAGGCGGAAGAAGGCAATGTCCTGCTCTACATTCTCATCCAAACTCTACCGTTCCTGCTGATCCTTGGCATCGCTTTCTTCGCATTGCGCCAGGTGCAAAAGGGCGGCGGCGCGGGCGGTGCGATGGGTTTCGGCAAGTCAAAGGCCAAGATGCTGACCGAGCGGCAGGGCAAGGTGACCTTTGCCGATGTCGCCGGTATCGACGAAGCCCGCGAAGAGCTCGAGGAAATCGTCGAATTCCTCAAGGATCCGCAGCGCTTCTCAAAGCTCGGTGGCCAGATTCCCAAGGGTGCGCTGCTGGTCGGCTCGCCTGGTACGGGCAAGACGCTGCTAGCTCGCGCCATCGCGGGGGAAGCAGGCGTGCCGTTCTTCACGATTTCCGGTTCTGATTTTGTTGAAATGTTCGTCGGTGTCGGCGCCAGCCGCGTGCGCGATATGTTCGAGCAAGCGAAGAAGAACGCACCGTGCATCCTGTTCATTGACGAAATCGACGCGGTCGGACGCAGCCGTGGCCATGGGCTCGGCAACTCCAATGACGAACGCGAGCAGACGCTGAACCAGCTTCTGGTCGAGATGGACGGGTTCGAGGCGAACGAGGGCATTATCATCATCGCCGCCACCAATCGTCCCGACGTGCTCGATCCGGCTTTGCTGCGACCGGGTCGCTTCGACCGGCAGGTCGTCGTTCCGGTGCCCGACATCGAAGGCCGCGAGAAGATCCTCGAAGTTCACATGAAGAAGGTGCCGTTGGCACCGGATGTGAACAGCCGCACGATCGCTCGCGGAACGCCGGGTTTCTCCGGTGCGGACCTTGCCAATCTCGTGAACGAGGCGGCGCTGCTCGCTGCACGTCGCAACAAGCGTCTGGTCGCGATGCAGGAGTTCGAGGACGCCAAGGACAAGGTCATGATGGGTGCGGAACGTCGATCGATGGTCATGACCGATGACGAGAAGAAGATGACCGCCTATCACGAGGCGGGCCATGCACTGGTCAGCCTGAACGAACCGGCATCCGATCCCATCCACAAGGCAACGATCATTCCGCGCGGCCGAGCTTTGGGCATGGTCATGCGCCTGCCGGAGCGCGACAGTTACTCCTATCATCGCGACAAGATGCACGCGAACCTTGCTGTCGCCATGGGCGGGCGCGTGGCGGAGGAGATCATCTTCGGTCACGACAAGGTTTCGAGCGGTGCCAGCGGCGATATTCAGTACGCCACCGATCTTGCGCGTAACATGGTGACCAAATGGGGTATGAGCGACAAGCTTGGCCCATTGCAATACGAGGAAAGCCAGGAAGGCTACCTCGGCATGGGACAGACCGCGCGTACCATGGGCGGATCGGAAACCAACAAGCTGATCGATGCGGAAATCAAGGAACTGGTCGAAGCTGGTCTCAAGCGGGCAACCGACATTCTGACTGATCAGGAAGACAAGCTGCACCTGCTGGCTCAGGCAATGCTGGAATACGAAACGCTGACCGGCGATGAAATCGACAAGCTCATGAAGGACGGAAAGATTGACCGGCCCGACCAGCCGAAAGGCCACATCGAGGTCAAGCCCATTCCCGGTGGCGCGGTGCCAAAGGCTGGCAAGAAGTTCGGCGGCGGAGCGGCACCACAAGGAGCCTGATGGGTCACGGAATGTTTACCGGGCGAGCCTGAATCTCCGCAGATCTTCTTTTTCGAGACGGCGGATAATCGTGCATTCTGCATTCCAGCGATGTGCAACCCATGCAGACGCGCGTGGCTAACGTAACATCCGGTATGCGAAAGGAAATCTTGCCACACTTAAGTTGAGCTGGCCGATCCAACATCTGCCCGAGAACAGAAAGTCCGGATCGAGCTTGGTTATCAATAGACTGTCGAAAAACCCAACATCCGTCGTGCTCGATCATGCCTGTCAACGCCTCGGGTGGGGCCGTGATCCGCGAATGTCTTTCTAGGGGGCCGCGTGGTTGCTGCGCTTAGAACGTGCCGATAACCAGCAATAGTTGGAGGAACAGCATCAGCACGATCACAATGAAGGCGTTCAACACGATCAGCCGCCAGATCGCCGAAAAGCGAGACAGGCCGTAAGTGCCGCGCAATTGCTTGTACATGTGGATCGGTGGGATCAGCAGCGAAGAAAAGAAGATGAATACCTCATGGACGCCCGTCAGCCCAGCGAGCGTAATGGCGAGAATAAGCAATGTCATGAAGCTGAGCGAATAAGTTACGAAAATCGCGTGATCATAAGCCTTGAAGCTCCGTTTCCACGCGAAGAGCAACCACACGAAAGGTATTGAAAGCGGGATCAGGAGCCAGCTGAACTTGTAGAAGTTGGTCTGCAGTTTGTAGAGCATCAGTCCGGGATTGGCGCGCCACTTTTTTATTATGCCGCCATCGATAAGGTCGACGCCAGTCAGGTTGACCTCTTGGTGCACACGCTTGCCATCCATGTCATAAAAAGAAAAATTCTCGCCTTCGTCGATATTTGCGATTGCCTGTTCAAGCTCGTCGATACGCACTTGCAACTGCTCACGATCGGCTTCGGAGGCAGTTTCGAGCGGTGCCGATTCCAGCTCCTCCCTGACCGAAGCGAGTGCCACTTCGGCCGTTACGCGCGCAACATCCGGGCCGCGCCCGTCCCAATCCGAAGGCGCGGAGATTCCGGCCACTTGAAAAACGGCAAACATCAGGAAGATGGAGAATAGGAACAGCGCCATCGGGCTGACGAACTTGCGCCGCTCGCCCTCGATGTAACGGCGGGTGAGCTCGCCTGGCCTGAACACGAGCATGGGCAAGGTCTTCCACGTTCTGCCTTCGAAATGCAGGGCCCCGTGAAGCAAATCGTGAAGGAACGCGCCAAGGGTACGATGGAGATGCGCCTTCTGACCGCACTCCTGACAATGCGGCCCGGTCAGCATATTTGCGCAATTGAGACAGGTTGTTTCGGCGAAGTGCCCCTTTTCCAGCGGGCGAGGGGTGCCATCTTGCGCGGTTCCGCGTCCGATCGCTCTTGCGAACAGACCGCCCTCCACCGCTGTTCCGACCGCTTCGCCGATCTCGCTCACGCCAAACCCCTTTCCAAGCCTCGACCGAAGCATAGACTTCAAGCCGGTCAGTCGCAAAGGCAGGTAGAACAAGCGTCCTCTTGTCGTTGCCCGACCGAGTTGCGACATGAATGGTATGGAGATCGCGCCTCAGATGGAGCTATTGGGCTTTGCCTTGATCGCGGGTGTCTTCGCGCTGTTCGCCGCTATCGAAATGGTGTCGCCCGCTCGGCCTCCGGTCCGGGGAAGGCGCTGGCTCACCAATCTCGCGCTGTTCGCAATCGATACTCTGGCCGTGCGCCTGCTTATCCCCTTGCTGATGGCAGGAGTGGCAGTGTTGGCAGCGGAGAGGGGCTGGGGGCTGTTGAACGTGATCGCATGGCCCGGGTGGGCCGAGTTCGCTCTGGCTATCGTCGTTCTCGATGTTGCACTCTATCTGCAGCACTGGGCCACCCACCGCGTGCCGCTGCTCTGGCGGCTGCACAAGGTTCATCATTCCGACCCGACGTTCGATGTGACCACGGCCGCGCGTTTTCACCCTGTAGAAATGATCGCTTCAATGGGCTGGAAGATGGCCGTGGTTCTCGTGCTCGGCTTGCCGGTCGCCGCGGTCCTAACCTTCGTCCTTGTGTTCAACCTGGCGACGCTTTTCACACATGCAAATTTCGCCTTGCCGCGCTGGGCGGAAAGTCCGGTGCGCGCAATACTGGTCACCCCGGACATGCACCGGATCCACCATTCCTCTTGGCAGCAAGAAACCGACAGCAATTACGGAACGCTGTTCTCGGTCTGGGACCGGATTTTCCGAACCTATACGAGTAACGCGCGCGGGGGTTAGGGTGCGATTGTAATCGGCCTGGAAGATTGTCAGGACGATCGTCCGCATGGTCTGGGCTGGAGCTTGCTACTGCCCTTCCGCAGATGACATTCCGACGGAACATATAAAGAACAAGATCGTTGATCCCTTAAAGGAGATTTACATCATGCCAGCTGCCAAACCCAGAGAAATGCCGAAAGCGAATCCCGTTTCGAATGCCAGGAAAGATCCGGAAAACTGGACGACCGGAGACGAACGAATGACCGGCGCACAGGCGAGCTATCTGAAGACCCTGGCCGAAGAGGCCGAAAAGCCCGATGCCTACGACACGACGTTGACGAAGGCGCAGGCATCCGAACGGATCGACGCCTTGCAGAACGAAACCGGTCGAGGACATTGATAGAAACAAGAAGGGCCGCTTCGAAGGAGCGGCCCTTTGCTGTCACGCAGGTCTGCGAGATCAGCCGGCGTCGTAATCCGCACCGACCGAAGTCGAACGCGCCGGCGCCGAGGCGGTGATACGAAGCGCTTCTGCCGATTGGCTCAGCGAGCCGATATCATCCATCTCATCGTCATCGTCGGGCAGGATCTTCTGCAGGTTGGTCACTGCCGCTTCCTGCAAATCCTTCGGCTTGACGGTCTGGTCGGCGATTTCGCGCAGTGCGACGACCGGGTTCTTGTCGCGATCGCGATCAATCGTCAGTTCCGCACCACCCGAAATCTCACGCGCACGCTGGGCAGCTAGCAGGACGAGATCGAACCGGTTGGGAACCTTGTCTACACAATCTTCGACGGTAACGCGCGCCATGGGCACTCCGATATGTTCTAGGGAATCCGGGAAAGCGCGTCCGATAGAGCCCAGGCCCTCGAAAGTCAAGGATTTGCGCTCTGCGGCCCATGCGCTTAGGCGGTTTTCGATGGGAACAAACGAGACATGCAGTGCGAGGACCGACTTTCGCGATCCGGCACCCTTCACGGCGCATGTGCAGGGGCAGGCGCTCGAATTCTTTCCGTCCGGAAAGGATCGGCGGCAGGCGCTGATGAAGCTTGTTCGTTCGGCCACGCGCACCCTGGACGTATGCTTCTACATCTTTGCCGAAGACGAGGTCGGCACCGAATTTCGCGATGCCTTGTGCGATGCGGCGCGGCGCGGCGTCGACGTAACGTTGATCATCGACCGCTTCGGATCATCGGCCAGCGACCGATTTCTTGAACCGCTCGTAGCGTCCGGTGGCCGATACTATTGCTTCAGTCCGCGCTGGACGATGCGCTACCTCATTCGCAATCACCAGAAAATGGTCGTTGTCGATGGCCAGCGGGCCATGTTCGGTGGGTTTAATATCGAGGACGACTATTTCGAGCCTCCGCAGGAAAATGGCTGGAACGATCTTGCCATTCTCATCGAGGGCGATGCAGTCGACGGGCTGAACGAATGGTTTTCCAAACTGCGCGACTGGACCGACGATAACGAGGCTCATTTCAAGGCGATCCGCAAGACGGTTCGTAGATGGGATTGGGGTTCGCAAACCGGCACGGCCCGCTGGCTGGTGGGTGGCCCTACAAAAGGGTTGTCGACCTGGGCGCGCTGCGTGACGCAGGATCTCAAGCAAGGTGAGAGGCTGGATATCTTCATGGCCTATTTCTCACCGCCCTACTCGTTGCTCAAGCGCATCGGACGTGTAGCTAAGAAAGGCAAGACACGGCTGGTCATGGCGGCGAAGAGCGACAATGGCGCGACGATCGGGGCGACCCGGTCGCTTTACAGCCACCTGTTGAAACGCGATGCGAAGATCTGGGAATTCACGCCCTGCAAGCTGCACACGAAGCTGCTGGTACTCGACGACGCTGTCTACATCGGCAGTGCGAATTTCGACATGCGCAGTCTCTATCTCAATCTCGAGCTGATGCTACGGATTGAGGACAAGGCGTTGGCGGACCGTATGCGTGAATTCGTGTCGACGCACATCGAAGCGTCCGAGCGGATTACCCCCGCGCTGCACGCAAAGCGTGCGACATTGTGGAATCGTATCCGCTGGCGGGCGGGCTGGGTGCTTGTCTCGGTAATCGATTACACGGTGGCACGTCGGCTCAATCTGGGCATATGACGGCAATTGGAACGTATCCGGCAAGCGGCGCGTAAGCTCAAGCGAAGGAGATATTCATGAAGTCCGCCTTATTTGTCCTGCCGTTCCTGCCATTGCTGCTTGCCGCGTGCGGCGATCCGATCAGCGAGGAGGAACTGGCCGAGGCGAGCGAAGGGCCGGTCGAAACACCTGCGGCGGTTGATCCGGTTCCCGAACCAGTGCTTCTGACCCCCGGCACGATCGAGGAAAGCCTGCGCCGCCAGGCAAACTTGACCGGCGAACTTGCCTGCACGTTCCGGCGCGCGGATGATGACAGCGTGATCCTCGCTGCAGCGGCAAATATCGTTTCTGCCGAAAGCGCCGAAGCGCTGATCGTGCTCGATGGTGAACCTGTCGAGCTGGAAATGGACGGCGGTGGCGGTTTCAACACTCTGAGCCGCGGTGCAAGTTTCACCGGTCCCGACGAACTGACCGCGGAAGTCTCGATCAGGTCCGAAGCGCCCGTTACCGAAACTCCGGCGCCGAGCATTGCCTCCCCGCAATACGAAGCGCAGCTGATGCTAGAGCGCGGCGAACAGTCGCTGACCATTGATGGCATTTACGATTGCGACGCCACGACCGGAAGCTGAGCTATTCGTAATCGTCGTAATCGCCGCGGAAATCGGGGCTGGAGAACTTGGTGAACTCGCTGTGGAAGAGCAGTGGGACGTTGCCGGTCGAACCATGACGCTGCTTGGCGACGATGAGCGTCGCCTTGTTGACCAGTTCAAGGTGCTTAGCCTCCCACTCGGCATATTTCATCCGTGTCTCTTCCGAAGATGTCTCGTCGGGCGTGTCGGGCTTTTGCGCGTTGTGGTAATATTCCGCGCGGAAGATGAACCACACCATGTCGGCATCCTGCTCGATTGAACCGGATTCGCGCAGGTCCGAGAGCTGTGGACGCTTGTCCTCACGCTGTTCGACCTGGCGGCTGAGCTGCGAAAGCGCGATGACCGGAACGTGCAATTCCTTCGCCAGGGTCTTGAGCCCGCGGCTGATCTCCGAAATCTCGTTGACGCGATTGTCCTGCGCCCGGCCTGACCCCTGCAGCAGCTGGAGATAGTCGACTATGATGAGACCGATATCGTGCCGCCGCTTGAGTCGTCGGGCGCGCGTCCGAAGAGCGCCGATCGTCAGCGCTGGCGTGTCGTCGATATACAGCGGAAGATCGGTCAATTCCTGACTGGCGAACGACAGACGTTGAAATTCCTCGCGTGACAATTTTCCCGAACGCAGTTTCTCGCTCGAGATTTCCGCCTGTTCGGCAAGAATACGCGTGGCAAGCTGGTCGGCGCTCATTTCTAGACTGAAGAAGGCAACGCCGGCGCCGGGCGATTTCTCACGTTCGATTCCGTCACGCTCGTCCTGCATCAGACGCCGTGCCGCGTTGAAGGCGATGTTCGTCGCCAGCGAGGTCTTGCCCATCGCGGGGCGGCCCGCGAGGATCACAAGGTCCGAATTGTGCAAGCCGCTGGTCTTGTCGTTGATGGTGTCGAGCCCAGTCGTCTTGCCCGAAAAACGTCCGCCCGAATTCATCGCGGCCTGAACGACGTTCAGGGCACCCAGTGCCGCAACACGGAAACTTTGCGCCTCGCTTCCGGTGCTGGCGCCCTCGGCCACCCGGTAGAGGTCCGCCTCGGCCTGCTCGATCTGTTTCAGCGGTTCGACCTCGTCCGAGGTGTCGAGCGCGCCTTCGACGAGATTGCGCCCGACCGTTACCAGTTGGCGCAGCAGCGCAAGATCGTAGATCTGTTCGGCAAGCTGGCGCGGGTGAAGCAAGCCTTGTCCATCGGCGGTCAATTGCGCCAGATAAGTGACGCCCCCCAACTGCCTGAGCGCATCGTCACTTTCGAAATAGGGCTTCAGCGTCACCGGAGTCGCCACCGAATTGCGCTCGATAAGCTTCAGCACGCGCTCGTAGATGCGTTGATGGATCGGTTCGTGAAAGTGGTCGGGTATCAAGGGAGTCGACAGTTCCTCGATCACCTTGTTGTCGATCAGGACAGCGCCCAGGAAAGCCGCTTCGGCTTCGAGGTTTGCAGGCAGGGTGGTGCCCTGCTTGGCCTTGTCGGCAGTCGAATCGTCGGCGGGAAAGAGGTAATCGGTGTCGGCCATCGGCCGGTGATGCGCAGCCGCGCAACGCGCTGGCAAGTTGCAATGGGACCACACCGGCTGTGGATAGTGGGGACATTGTTCCAAACCCTTGTCGGGACCCCGCTATCTCTGCGAAAGCGGCACAGGCATGTCCGAATCCTCTTCTCCTTCCGGCGACCAACGCATCGCCTATATCCAGCTCGACGAAGAGACGATCATCTGGCGCAATGCCGATATCGAGCAGGAGCGGCGGATCGCCATCTTCGATCTGATCGAGGAAAATTTTTTCAAACCGTTGCGCGCCGCGGAAAAGGGCGCAACCGGTCCTTATCGGCTGACCCTCGCGGTGCGCGACGGACGATTGCTGATGACCATCGCCGACGAGCAGGATCGCCTGCTTGAAGAACTGTTGCTTGGTCTCGCCCGATTCCGACGTCCGATTCGAGACTATTTCGCCATCTGCGACAGCTATTATCAGGCCATTCGCAAGGCGACTCCGGCCGAGATCGAGACGATCGACATGGCCCGGCGCGGGGTTCACAATCGCGCCGCAGAATTGCTGGTCGAGCGGCTGGAGGGCAAGATCGAAACCGATTTCGCCACTGCCCGGAGGTTGTTCACCCTCATCTGCGTCCTGCACATCAAGGGTTGAATGATGGCGCGCAAGGCACGCAAGAAACGGTCGAGACAAAAGGTGTCGCGCGGACTCAAGGTGACGCTAGTGCTACTGGTTCTGACCGCAGTTGCCGCAGCATATGCTTGGAACGAGGCGAGCAGTTGGCGTCCTGACGAGGAAACCTACCCGGATCAGGGGGCGCTGGTGAATGCGGCGGACGGTCCGGTCGACTTTGGTACGCTCAAGGGGCTTGGCGCCGAGTTTGTCTATATCGAGGCAAGCGACGGCGCCGAGCAGAAGGACGTCGGATTCCCACGCAATTTCGCGGCCGCGCACAGGGCCGGGCTGGAAGTCGGCGCGGCGCACCGTTTCGATCCCTGTGCTGTAGCAGATGGCCAGTCGGCCAATTTCGTGACCATGGTTCCGCGCGATAGCGCACTGCTTCCGCCCGCAATCCTGCTCGACCGGGTGGCGAGCGAATGCCCGGCGCGCGTGTCCGACGCAGCCGTCCAAAGCGAGTTGACGACGCTGGTCAACCAGATCGAGGCGCATTCGGGCAAGGCTGTGATCTTGGCGCCGAGCGCGAAGTTCGAGGAAACCTATGGCGTGTCGCGGCGCATGGACCGGAACTTGTGGCTGACACGCAGCTGGTTCGAGCCCGAATATGCCTCGCGACCCCACGTGATGTGGACCGCCAATCGCTGGTATGCCAACGAAGCGGCACAGCCACCGCTGCGCTGGGTGGTCGTGCGGCCCTGACGCGGATAGTAAACGGCCCATGACCGACGATTCCCTGATCGCCGCCGCTCGTAGGGCGGCCGAGAACTCCTACTCGCCATATTCGGGCTTTTCCGTGGGGGCCGCATTGCGTTTTGCCGACGGGCGGGTCGTGACCGGCACGAATATCGAGAATGCGAGCTATGGCCTTTCTCTGTGTGCCGAAGCGGTCGCTGTGGCCAAAGCCATGGCGGACGGCGTTCGCGGCGGGTTGGAAACCATCGCGGTAACCGGGCCGGGCCGCGAGCCCGTAACGCCCTGCGGTCGCTGCCGACAGCTACTCACCGAACTGGCACAACTCGGCGGATCCGATCCGGACGTTTTGTGTGTTGGACCGCAGGAGGTGCGCCGCGTCAGGCTGTCGCAACTGTTGCCCGATGCGTTCGGTCCGGCGAACCTGGTGTGATCGATCGGCGCTCCGCGCTGACGGCGCTGGGTATTGCTGCCGCCATCGCGGCCTTTCCGGCCCCCAGCAGCGCAGCTTCGCCGCGAAAGCCGCCCCGTTTGCAACCAGGCGATAGGGTCGGGCTCGTTGCTCCGGCAAGCGCGGTAACCTTGCCGGGCGAACTTGCGCGGGCTGAACACTGGGTCCAGGGCATGGGGCTGGTACCGGTCGCAGGAGCTGGCGTGCGTTCGCGCGATGGCTATCTTGCCGGGACCGACTGGGAGCGTGCCGACGATCTCAACACCATGTTCGCTTCCGACGACATCCGCGCGATCTTCGCGGTGCGCGGCGGCTGGGGCGGGGCACGTCTCTTGCCGCTAATCGACTGGAATATCGTTCGTGCCAATCCCAAGCTGCTGATCGGTTACAGCGATACCACGGCGTTGCATCTCGCCCTAGCCAGGCGCGCGGGTTTTCCGACCCTTCACGCGCCCAATGCGGCAAGTCGCTGGTCGCAGCAGAGCTGGGAGAGCCTGTGGCGCATAGCCTTTGCCGGCGGAACGCCCATTCTCGGCGGACAGCAGGTGGAAGACGAAAGCGGCCGTTCTGCCCGCACTGTTACCGGAGGCAGAGCACGAGGAAAGTTGCTTGGCGGCAATCTCACGGTTCTGTCCACGCTCATGGGAACGCCCTGGCTGCCCGATTTCGACGGTGCGATCCTGTTCCTCGAAGACGTCAATGAAGAAGAATATCGTATCGACCGGATGCTCCAGCAATTGCGGCTGGCTGGAATTCTCGACCGTGTGTCGGGCGTCGTGTTCGGCCAGTGCACAAAGTGCAGTTCGGACGATCCCGACTACGACGGGTTCACGCTCGATGATTTGTTCGACCGCTATTTCGGCAGTCTTGGGGTACCGGTCTTTACCGGAGCGAATGTCGGCCACGTATCCAACCAGTTGACCTTGCCGGTCGGCGTGGAAGTCGAAATCGATGCCGATGCGCGAACCCTTCGGATGCTCGAACCGGCCGTCGCCTAGGTCAAACGCGAATGCAATTCATGTCTTGGTGACGGTTTGGCGCCTATGTCGCCGCCAGGAGACATGTTAGATGAAGTTCGTAGCCTTGAATTCGCGAGGAGGAAATTACCTCGTGGTCGCCAGCAACGTCGCCTGGCTCCGCACTGCCGAAAACGGTCAGACAAGCGTTGGCATCGTGGGTGGTCAGCCGCTGCTGGTCACCGGCACGGTCGAAGAAGTCGCGCAACAGATCCTGTCGGGTTGAGCTACTTCCCGTCGTCGTCGAGAAATTCGAGAAGGCTGGCGAGACAGTCGCGGGCCAGCATCTTGCAGCGTTCTGGCGACCAGCCCTGTTCGGGCTCGGGATTGGCGGGGTTGTCCTTATAAGGCATTTCCAGCGTCATCGCAGTCGCGCCAAAGCGTTCGGCGACCTGGTTGGTGCTCATCGACAGATTGGCCTTGCCCGCTGCGGATTTGTTGTACCCCTCCTCGGTCTGAAAGTCAGGCGTCCGGCGATCGAGAATCCGTTCGTAGCGATAATACCGCTCTCCGTGATCATCGGTCCAGCTCGGGATGCCTTCGTAACCTGCCAGAAACGCAACCGGAATCGCTTCATCGCCGTGGACATCCATGGCGAAGTCGACCCCGGTGGCGTCCATCGCATTGCGGATCGCCAGAACCTCCGGTGATTTATCGGCCGTCGGACTTTCCCATTCGCGGTTCAAATTGGTCCCCGCACCGTTGGTGCGCAGATGCCCCCTGCGGCTGCCGTCGGGATTGCAGTTGGGCACGATGTGGAATGTACAACGCCTACGCAGTTCGCGGCCCACGGTGTCGGCAGGATCGGTCAACACTTCGAGCGCGCCTTCCATCCACCATTCTGCCTGTGTTTCGCCAGGATGCTGGCGGGCATAAAGCCAGACTTGCGTGTCGCCCTTGCCCATTTCCAGGCAATCGATCGGCTGTCCGTCCAGCGTGGTGCCCAAGTGGCGATAGGAAACTCCTTCGCTCGCCGCGGCTTCGGCGACGAGATCATGGTGCCGTTCCATAGAATAAGGCGCGAAGTATGCGAAATAGGCAAGGTCGCTGGCTGGCGTATAACGAATCGTCAGAGTGCCGTTATCGGCGCTTTTGTCGAAGCTTGACGACGCACGGCCCCAATATTCGCGGTCTTCCGAAACGCAGGTATCGTAGTCCGGCCAGCCGCCGGGATAGGCGCTTTCGTTCAGCCCGGTGATCGCCAGTTCGAGTTCGCGGCCAGCCGCGCCCGAAACGCGGAAATGAAACCATTGCGCGAATTCGCTTTGATGATCCTTGCGAATGGTAAGCTTTGCCTTGGCGCCATCTGTCGAAAGGACGTCGATATTGCCGCTGTCGAAATTGCAGTCGATCCGGATGTCGTTCACTCGGAAACCTCTACTTCTATAGTCTCGCCGTCATTGCCGGGAAATTCCCGAAACAGCGCGGAAGCGACCGTCTGGGCGTTCGCAGGTATGCGCGCAAGGTCGGAATTTTCCGCAACTTGGAAATCCGCGCGCCCTTCCCACAGGCTGGCGCCGGTAGCAACGTCGCTGATGCGCACGGCCAGTTCGGTGCCGAGCTGTTCGCGCGAACCACCGCCCAGATTGATACCAAGACCGATGCCCACGCCCGAGCCGTACGAGCCTGTCGAGCCTCCGACGCCGACACTGACCGGGCTGCGTCGGCCCTGTGCGCCGATGACATAGCGTTCGAGCGAGACAATGGCGACCTGTCCCGCGTTCGCGCGGACGGTTTCCGTATAGCCCACCCGACGCAATTCGGCGGCGACGGCGGTTTTGTATGGGGCAAGCGCAACGCTGTCCCCGTCCATGCCGGCGGCCGTCTCGACGAAGATCGCGCCCTGCCCCAGGCGGGCGACACTTTCGGGCGCGACGAAGCGCGTCACTTCGACTGGACCCGGCGCGGTCGTACAGGCGGAAAGGGCCAATCCGGCGGCCAGGCCAAGCATAGAGAGGATGGGTTTCATCATGCGATCCTTTGCATTCAGCTGAGCAGTTTGCCCCTTTCAAACGCGCAAACCGGTCAGAAGGCTCCGATCAACTTGTCGTTACCGACTGCCATGCTACGGCCAGCGCCATGACGATCGCAACGAAATGTCCGGTGCTGGTTACCGGTGGCGCAGGCTATATTGGAAGTCATGCGGTGCTGGCCCTGCGCGATGCCGACTGGCCGGTGGCGGTGATCGATGATCTTTCCACCGGCTTTGCGTTCGCGGTTCCCGAAGAGGTCCCCTTCTACAGGGGCGATATCGCCGATGGGGTGCTGCTCGACCAGATTTTTACCGAACAGGGTATCGGTCATGGAGTTGGTGCGATCATGCATTTTGCTGGCTCGGTCGTAGTGCCCGAATCGGTCGAGAATCCGCTGAGATATTACGACAACAACACGGCGCGCAGCCGGGCTTTGATCGAGGCGGCCGTGCATGCGGGCGTGCCCCATTTCATCTTCAGCTCGACAGCGGCGACCTATGGCGTGCCGGACGTGGAAAAAGTGGCCGAAGATACCCCGCAGCAGCCTATCAATCCCTATGGTTGGTCGAAGTTGATGACCGAGCGGATGCTGGCGGATGCCAGTGCGGCCCATGGGTTCAACTATGGTGCTTTGCGATACTTCAATGTGGCAGGCGCTGATCCCGATGGCCGAACGGGGCAATCGACCGCAGGCGCGACGCATCTGATCAAGGTCGCCTGCGAAGCGGCGATGGGAAAGCGCGAGAGTGTCGCCATTTTCGGTACCGATTACGACACGCGTGACGGGACAGGCGTGCGCGATTACATTCATGTCAGCGATCTTGCCGATGCGCATGTTCGCACGCTCGAGGCGCTGGTCGAACAACCCGACCGATCGCTCACGATGAATTGCGGCTATGGTCGTGGTTTCTCGGTGCGGGAGGTTCTGGATTCGATCGACCGGATAACGGGGGCCGGCATCGTCCGGCGCGAGGAACAGCGCCGAGCAGGCGACCCGGCGCGGCTTATTGCCGATTCTTCGCGTTTGCAGGAAACGCTGGACTGGACGCCGCGGTTCGCCGATCTCGATACCATCGTCAGACACGCGTTGGAATGGGAGCGCCGGTTGGCGAACCTGCGCGAAGAAGCTTGACCGAATCTACCCGTCCCGCTAGCGGGCCTCCTTGATTAAGGCGCGCCGGGCATCATCTCTGGCGCGTATTCATTTTCGCGAGAGATATCATGAAAGTCCGTAACAGCCTCAAGTCGCTGAAGAACCGCCATCGCGATTGCCGGGTGATCCGCCGTCGCGGACGTACCTACGTGATCAACAAGACCAACCGCCGTTTCAAGGCCCGCCAAGGCTAGGCATTGTCGCGGGGGGTGTTTCACCCCGTTGCGTTCGGTATCGGCCCGCCTCCGTCAGGAGTGCGGGCCGATCGCATATGGGGCGGAAATGGCGCAGAAAATCGAAGCGGTTGTGTTCGATGTCGGACGGGTGCTGTTCGAATGGGACCTGCGGCACCTGTTCGAGAAAATCGTAGACGATCATGGCCGGCTGGAAAGAGTGCTGACCGAAGTCGTGACCGAAAAGTGGCATTTCGAGCACGATCGTGGTCGACCGTTGGCGGAAATGGTCCCCGAGCGCATCGCGCTGTTCCCTAAATTCGAGCCTGAAATCCGGTCCTACGCCGCACGCTTCAACGAAAGCATTCCCGGACCGGTGCCGGGTACGCACGCGATGCTGGAAAGGCTTCACGAGCGCGGCGTTCCCCTGTTTGCCCTGACCGATTTCGGCGCGGAGTTCTGGTCGAGGTTTCGCCCGAACCAGCCAATTTTCGACCATTTCCAAGACATCGTGATGTCGGGCGAAGAATGTGTTGCCAAGCCCGATCCAGCGCTATTTGCCATCGCGCAGAAGCGCTTCGGCCACGCGCCGGGAGCGATGCTGTTTATCGATGACAACCGGGACAATATCAAATCCGCCCGATCATGCGGATGGCAGGTGCATCATTTCAGCGATGCCGGACACCTTCATGCTGACCTGAAGGCACGCGGCCTCCTTTGAAAAGAAGCTTCGTGGCGAAACGCCGGAAGCCTCGAGATTTCGTCCGAGGAGAAAAGGGCGGGACAAGGTGCAATCGTTGCAACGTGCAAGCGGAGCCTTGGCAGATCCATGCGAGATCACCCGCGACGGCTGTCGAACGCTTGGAGACAGATGCATCGCGAAACGCGACCCGTCTTCGTCGAAGTTTGGCAAATCTGATTTTCACGCTAAATAGGTTGCACAAGGAGAACCGAAATCATGGGCGACATCCGCGAACCTCTGCGCGAACTTACCGAATGCGGGCTGCCGCAGGCGCTTGAGGTCATGGGCGAGCGATGGAGTTTCATGATCCTGCGGGCTAGTTTCAACGGACTGCACCATTTCGAGGAGTTTCTGAGCGAACTCGGTATCGCCCGAAACATCCTTTCCAACCGGCTTGCCAAGCTGGTCGAGCATGGCATTTTGAAGCGCGATCCATGCCCCGATGACCGCCGCAAGATCGAGTACCGGCTGACAGAGAAGGGCCTGGACCTTTTGCCGGCCATGGTTGCCTTGCGTCAGTGGGGGCAGAAATACGGAACCGAGGTGGTGGAAAATCCGGTCCTTGTGGACGAGCGCGATCGTCTGCCGATCGGGCCTACATCGATGCTGAGCCATGACGGTCGTCTTCTCGGTCCGGCAGACCTTGCGCTGGTCGAACGCGCGAATCTGGGCATACGCGCCGACGGGAGCCGCGCCGATACCGGGCCGCTGCTCGATCACGGCGATACTGCCACACTCGGGACGCAGCGCAAGCAGGCCGCCGCCTGACTTCTTCTCCCGACCGGACGCCGGATGGCCGCTACATCATCGCGCGCGGGCGGTTGTGGCGCGCGAGCAATCCGAACCTTTCCGCCACCGAGCGCGAGCGCTTCGTCAACTCCCTGATGGAAGCACGCCGTGACGTCGGCGCAGCAAAGCGTTCGGGTAATCGCGAAGCGGAAAAGGCGGCCCGTGCGCGGGTGCACGAGGCGAAAGTCGCCCTGGGCGAACGCGGCCCTGTCTGGTGGGAAGATGGCGAGGCCGACTACAACCGCCATCTTGTCAAGAACACGCCGTATGCGCGCGACTGAACGCCGCACTGGTCCCGTGACGTCATCGTTAAAATAATCTCAACATCTCGCCGCCATACGATCATGTTCGCGAAATCCGAACCAACGAGCCGGGCCTGTGATCGAAATCGAAGTCCAGAACGAAACGCATCAGAACGTACGTCGGATCAAGGCGATGGCCGTGCCGCGTATCGGCGAGGGGATTCGCCTGAAGGAGCCCGATGGTATCTGGGCGAGCTACGACATTCTCGACGTCTGGTACCAGCAGGCCGAGTTCGGCGAGGTCTGGATGCCCTATATTCACGTCCGCATGAGCCTCGATGACCTCGAAGCGGTAGAAACGGTGCGATCGAACACGATGGTGAACCGGGCGCAAGCCGTGCCGATCGAGGACTTTCTCGCCAAGTTCGAAGGCGATCGCGAACACGAGACGGTCAGGCTCAACCTCGATATGAGCGAGGCGGAGTAAAGGTCTACGCCCTCGGCGCCTGTCGGCGATAGCTTAGCGCCTCCGCCACATGAATACGCCCGACCTGTTCTGTACCCGCGAGGTCGGCAATCGTCCGTGCAACCCGCAACATCCGCGTATAGCTGCGCGCTGAAAGGCGCATGGCAGTGGCGGCCTGCATCAGCAACTGACGGCCCGGCTCATCGGGCGTGGCGAATTGCTCCAGCGCATCGCCTTCAAGTTCGGCATTGGTGCTGGCGCCCGTTTGTTCGCTGCGCGCGGTCTGGCGCCGACGGGCTTCGGCAACGCGCGCGGCGACATCCTCGCTGCCCTCTGCCGGTGGGGGCAGGGCAAGATCGGCGGCACTGACCGGGTCGACTTCGACGTGAAGATCGATACGGTCGAGCATCGGACCGGAAACCTTGCTTTGGTAATCGGCGGCGCATCTTGGTGCGCGCGAACAGGCCAACGCGGGATCCCCCAAATGTCCGCACCGGCACGGGTTCATCGCCGCGACCAGCTGGACATTGGCCGGGAAGGTGACATGCGCATTGGCGCGCGCGACATCGACCTTGCCGGTCTCGATCGGCTGGCGAAGGGAGTCCAGAACGGCGCGCTGGAATTCCGGCAGTTCGTCGAGAAACAACACGCCCAGATGCGCCAGGCTGACCTCGCCCGGCTTCACGCGCAAGCCGCCACCGGTAAGCGCCGCCATGCTGGCCGAATGATGAGGAGCACGAAAAGGACGGGCGCGGCTGATCCGGCCTTCCTCCAGCGTGCCGGCGACCGATTGCACCATGCTCACCTCCAGCGCTTCGGCCGGCGAAAGCGGCGGCAGGATGCTGGGAAGACAGCTCGCCAAGAGCGACTTGCCCGCGCCTGGCGGTCCGATCATCAGGAGGTTCGATATACCTACACCCGGCCCATCGATTGCTGTGGATATGGTGCAGGAATGGCAGGAACTGGGCCGGAAGCGGACAGTCCGCTTCTGATGCGATTCTAGCCAAAGCCGACCTTCACCTGGCTCACGGGTATGACCAGAGCAAATGCACTTCACCGATTTTGGTCTACCTACATGCCCTCGGGACCCTAAGTTCTGTCCGAGCGTATTTCATCCTAGGTTGCGATCGCTTTCTGCTCATTTCGTCGGTTTGCAGGACACCAATAGGTGTTGTGATCATTTAATTGCTGACCGAACCACACGTTCACGGGAGACGGCTGCTGCACGATTGGTTGCCCTATTGCGGAAAAGCTCCAGATCCTGGGGGCTGGTTGACCCATTGGAATTTCGCACCCGAATTGATTGCTTGCCTTCTGGTCGTGACCGGGGTCGCATATTGGCAACGCGAAAGTCTGAGAACCACGCCGACATACGCACTCCTAGCCGTCTTCTGCTTTCTCTACATCAGCCCCTTCTGCGCGCTCGGGTCCGCATTGTTCACAGTCCGCATCATTCACGATGTCATACTCGCAGCGGTCTTCGCCCCACTGCTCATTGCGGCCTTTCGGCTCGAGGACAAGAGCTTGCCCGGGACGTTGACCGTATGGACTGCGGTACATGCCATCATATTCTGGGCCTGGCATGCACCTCCATTGTACGAGCTTGCGATGAGTAGCCACGCGGTTTTCTGGCTTATGCAAATCAGCATCGTCGCTACGGCAGCAGCATGGTGGGTCAAGGTAATTCGATCGCCGGCACCAGCTGCCGCGACAGGACTGTTGGCGACGATGGTCGCAATGGGGGCACTTGGCGCGCTACTTACCTTCGCGCACCGTGCGTATTATGCGCCACATTGGCTAACGACCCGCTTGTGGGATCTCTCGCCAATAGAGGATCAGCAGATTGCGGGTATCGTTATGTGGGCCCCGGCGAGCCTGGTTTATTTAATCGCAGCCTTGACGATACTCTATCGATCGCTTGGTAGCAGAGCGCCCGCATGAGGCTACATGACCTGATCCGCAGATGGGCGGTCAGTTATACCGAGCATGGGAAGTATTCTCCGGTCGGTGTCTGGTTTCACTGGATAATGGCGGGGCTGGTGCTCTTTCAGCTAGGCTCAGGGTGGATGATGTCGCGCTATCCCGTAGGCGCCAGCAAGCTTGCCACCTACGAATTGCATAGCGAGCTGGGGCTGACCATCCTGTTTTTTGCCATTTTGAGGTTCGCTTGGCGGCTTTTTGTCCCTGATCCGGTCAATGACGCTGATGCGCCCGGCTGGCAGAGCACGGCAGCGCACATCACCCAGTACCTCTTTTATGGCTTGTTCGCGTTACTTCCGCTGAGCGGATGGGCGATGTGGTCTGCGATACAGCCGGTGCAGCCTCTGCGTCTTGCCGGATTGGTCGCGATACCGCCGATGCCCTTTCATTCGCTCTCCCCTGCGTGGCAGTATCAAGTGCTCGACTGGGCCGAAAGCCTTCATGTCCTCGGCGTTATCGGCCTCGCATTGCTGGTGCCGCTGCATGTAATAGCGGCGTTGAAACATCATTTCTGGGATCGCGATGATACGGTCAGAGGCATTCTACCGGAAATTCGAGACGACGAGACGGCTCCGGACCATAAGCAATATACGCCGCGAGTGGGCTGATCTCGTCCTCTCGCAATTTGCTGGCCGTATCGTGCATGACGTTGAGTGCATCGCCGTATCGCTCACCGTTTCGCCAGCGGCGCAATTGTTCGGCGTGGTACGCAGCGCTTTGACCAACCAGGGGTGGATTGCCGCCACCCAAGCCCAGACCGGTTTCCCCATGGCAAGATGCGCAGGACGATAGAGCGCGTTCGGGTAAGCCTGCATGGTAGATCTCGTATGCTTTCGCAATTTCGCACGAGGGTTCAGTCAAAGTCGTGCTTCCCTCCATGCCCTCGGGAAAGTCCATGGCCGCGTAATAGGCTGACACAGCCAACCGCTCCTCGGAATTTAGACGGCCTGCAAGCCAAGTCATTTGGGGATGGCTACGTTGGCCGTCCGCGTAAAAGCCCAGCTGCCGCACAAGATATCCCGTATCCATGCCCGCTATTCTCGGCACCAACGCTCCGTCGCCGCCGCCGTCCAGCCCATGACAAGTGTGGCAAGCGGCCTGCGGACCCGCGTCCCCGCCTGATAAGGCAATCAATTCGCCGGTGTCGTCGAATGGATCGTCGATCGGGGCAGGAGTGCATGACGCCAGCGCCATAGCAAAGGCGGCGACGGACAGGTTAGAGCGGAAAAGCATCGTCTGGCGGGAACGAAGCATGCAATTGTCCGGTTCCCATGGGAATGGGGAGTGTGGAGCATCGGAATTGGAAAGCCATCGTGGCCGGCGTAGCCTTAGCCGCTTGTGCAGCGCTTGCCGCATGCAAGGACCCGGTCGAGACGCGGCGAGAGCCGGCTATCGGACCGAAGGATCGCGGCTTAATAGCAATCAAGCGCGCAGGCTGTGGATCTTGCCACGAAATTCCCGGGCTGGACTGGCCATCCGGGCGCTTGGGACCATCGCTTGATGGCTTCGACGATGTCGGCTTGATAGCTGGCCAATTGCCGAACCGGCCGGACGTATTGGCGGCCTTCATCCGCAACGCACCTTCCGTGAAGGAGGGCTCTTCCATGCCGCCAATGCCAATTAGCGAGGCTGAGGCGGCAGATATCGCAGCCTATTTGTATGGTCTCGACCATGATTGACGCACTTTGGGGTTGGCCACCTCCGGTACTCGACCCGGCAGGTCCGTATTCAGGCAAAGTTACAACCCTGGCCTGGTCGCTTTTCGGTTTGGGCGCTTTCGTCACATTGGTCGTGGTGTTTGCTCTTTGGGTCGCCATCAAGGGACCAGACAAGTGGAAAGCGAAGCTAGGAGGCGAACGCGCGATCTTGCTCGGCGGGGTGGCCTTTCCGGGCGTCGTATTGACCGCGCTACTGGTGTGGGGACTCACACTTACGGCCAGCCTGACAGAGCCGATCCACGGGGACGAGATGCGTATTCGCGTTACCGGTGAAATGTGGTGGTTCCGTGTGCAATATCTGGACCCATCGGGCGCGGTTGTGATGGAAGATGCGAATGAGATTCACATTCCCGTCGGACGTCCGGTGGTGCTCGAACTGGAATCCGCCGATGTGATTCACAGCTTTTGGGTGCCGCATCTATCGGGAAAGAAGGACATGATCCCCGGGCGACGCACACTGCTGCGGATCGAAGCCGATCGCCCAGGAGAATTCGGCGGGGTGTGCGCGGAGTATTGCGGGCGGCAACATGCGCTGATGGGCTTCGTTGCCGTAGCGCATGAGGACGACGATTTTCGAGAATGGTATGCCGAGCGGAATGAGCGCCTCGTTTCAGCGGGCCTCGACATAACGCGGCAAGTAGAATCATCGTCCGGATCAGGGACGCAGGGTTCGGAGCGATCAACAGTTACGCGTACGGGTGCGGGCGCTAACACAAATTCCGGTCAGCAGTCCGGAAGAACACTATTCATGCAGTCCGGGTGTGCTGCCTGCCATCGTGTCGCAGGGACTGAGGCAAACGGCCTCGCTGGCCCGGACCTCACCCATGTTGGGTCGCGCCGGACGCTGGGAGCGGGTATTTTGCCGAACAACCGCGGGACGCTGATTGGTTGGATCGGCGACAGCCAATCGCTCAAGCCTGGCAATCGCATGCCGAGCTATGACATGCTCAATGCCGACGAGCTCGAAGCTATCGCCATCTGGCTCGAGCAGCAGAAATGAGATCCGAGACGGGTTTCGATTATTCGCTCTATGAGCGCTTCCCCACCGAGAAGCGTCCCGATAGCGAAGTCGAAGAATTGAACCGCATCTGGCGCGCGCCCAAGGGGTGGGCACGTCTTACCGCGGTCAATAACAACTACGTTGGCTTCTGGTACGTCGTCACTGCTTTCGGCTTCTTCTTAGCAGCAGGAATTCTGGCGCTGGGCATGCGTGTGCAACTCGCCGCTCCGATGCAGGATTTCCTCGGCGTCGATACCTATAACCAGTTCTTCACCATGCACGGAACGGTGATGATGTTCCTGTTTGCCGTGCCAATGGTGGAGGCGATCGGGATCATGCTTTTGCCGCAGATGCTGGCGGCACGCGATCTACCGTTTCCCAGGCTGTCAGCATTCGCCTTCTGGGCCTATTTCGTAGGCGGAACGATGTTTTTTCTCTCGCTGTTCGTGGGGTTGGCGCCCGACGGCGGCTGGTTCATGTATCCCCCGCTGACGAGCATCGCCTTCAGTCCCGGTATCAATACAGACTTCTGGTTGCTCGGCATCGGCTTCATCGAGATCTCGGCCATTGCCGGAGCGATCGAGATCATCGTGGGTGTGCTGCGCACCCGCGCGCCGGGGATGACCCTCGACAAGATGCCGATGTTTGCGTGGGCCATGCTGGTGTTCGCGGTAATGATCGTGGTCGCTTTCCCCAGTGTGATCCTGTGCACGATGCTGCTGGAGATCGAACGAGCTTTCAATTGGCCTTTCTTCGATGCGCTACGCGGCGGCGATCCCATGCTGTGGCAACACCTCTTCTGGTTTTTCGGCCATCCAGAAGTCTACATTATCTTTATCCCAGCCGCGGGTCTGATGAGCATGATGGTGGCCGCAGTCGCCAAGGTGCCGCTCGTTGGGTACCGCCTCAACGTTCTGGCGCTGGTCGCTACCGGCTTCATCAGCTTCGGCGTCTGGGCGCATCACATGTTCACTACCGACATGCCGCGCGTCTCGGCAGGCTATTTCTCCGCCGCCAGCATGGCGGTCAGCCTGCCGGCCGGCATCCAGGTGTTCTGCTGGATTGCGACGCTTGCCAGCGGCAAGATAAGATGGACCACGCCTGCGCTATTCGTAGTCGGCAGCGTAGTGATTTTCACGATGGGTGGGTTGACCGGCGTTATGGTGGGCATGGTGCCCTTCGACTGGCAGGCGCATGACACCTATTTCATCGTCGCCCACCTCCATTACGTGCTGATGGGCGGCATGGTTTTCCCGATGTTCGCCGCGTTCTACCACTGGCACGGCATGACTAGCAGCCGGGCGCTATCTGAGCGTGTCGGGAAGTGGGTCTTCGGGCTGATGTTCGCGGGTCTTCACATCACTTTCTTCCCCATGCACCTGACCGGCTTGATGGGTATGCCGCGCAGGGTCTATACCTATTTGCCCGGGCGCGATCTCGATCTGCTCAATCTGGTGTCCACCATCGGCGCTTTCGTGATGGCCGCTGGGATACTCCTTTTCCTGTTCGATCTCGCGCGCCGCTTTCGTTTCACGGTTCATGACGATGCAGGTAATATCTACGGGGGCGGTACGCTCGAATGGCTTCCCACCGGTTTGTACTCCACTCGCTCGATCCCGCTGGTTACGTCTCGCGAGCCTTTATGGGATCGCCCCCAAATCTCGAAGGAAGTCGAAGAAGGGCGCTATTTCCTCCCGAACTCTGCCACTGGTCAGCGCGAGACGTTGATCACCTCGACCGTGATGGCTGAACCACAGTACGTTCAACTCATGCCCGGCCCGTCGCCATGGCCATTGTCAGCAGCTGTGTTCACCGCTCTCTTTTTCCTCTCGCTGACGGTGCAGGGCTACGCCTTTGCAGTGTTTTGCGGGATTGTAGCAGTGCTAAGTACGCTTCGATGGCTTTGGGAAACCGACCGTCCCATCAAACAGGAAAGCGCCGACATCGGCGGCGGTATCGAAGTTCCGATCGCCATCACCGGGCCGAAAAGCCACGGCTGGTGGGCGTTGAACACTTTGATGGTCGTAATCGGCATGATCGGCTTCATGGCCGTGTTCGCCTACCTCTATCTCTATGGCATCAATCCCGAAGTCTGGAGTGCGCCTCCGCCGCTCGGCGCAACTGCAATCATTGTCGGGATAGAAGCGGCGGCGCTTCTTGCGGCCTGGGGCGGGCGTCGGTTTCTCGCATCGAAAGAAGGGCGGCTTGCCGAAGACCTGCCCTGGATGCTGGAGGCACTTGCTGCGACCCTGCTGGTCGGAGCCTTATACCTCGATGTGACTGGATGGCTCGCGACGGGTCTTGAACCCACCGCGAATGGGATGGGTGCGACTGTTTTTATGCTTTCGGTGCTTCAGGGACAGGTGGTCGTGGTCGCTGTCATCATGGCCACCTATCTCGCTTTTCGCGAAGCGCGGGGAATCATGACCACTCCGACAAACGTCACCATGGATATTGTCGCACGTTTCATAATGTTCTGCGCGCTGCAGGGCATGGTCTTTACTCTCTTGCCGAGGGTGTTCCCCGGTGTCTGAAGCAAAGAACAGCGAGATTGGCGAGCCCATCGACCGTCCTTCGATCTATCGCACGCTTCTGATCGCCTTCGTGATCTGGTCGGCGCATTTCGCTATCAGCTACACCGGAGTGCTGGTTTTCCCCGATGACGGGATCGCGCGGATCATCGCGATAGGAGCTGGTCTCATCGCAATCGCCGCATTGCTGGGACAAGTCCTGAGGCTACGTGCTCCACGCTCGCCGCTCGCTCTCGGCGCCCTCGGTCTGGCTGGGGCGGGTGTAATCTTCGGCACCTTCCCCGCGATTGTTGGTTAGTCAGAGTGGCAAAGCCGGAAGAGGAGATTGCCCGCATGGATCGCACAGTCACTAATTCTCGTTCTTTTGCAAATCCCTTGCACGCGATACTGCTCGCCTTTCCCGTGGCGCTTTATCCTGCCGCTCTACTTACCGATATAACCTATCTGAATACGGCGGAGATCCAGTGGTCCAACTTCTCGTCCTGGCTCATTGCCGGGGCAGACCTGTTCGCTGGCCTGGTCCTCGCCTCGGCACTGCTCGCCCTCTTCTTCGGACGAGCTCGACACGCGAAAGGTCGCGGTACGCTCTATCTGATTGTCATCGCCGCAATGTTCGGTCTCGGTGTGCTGAATGCTTTCCAGCATGCTCGTGATGGCTGGCATTCCGTCGGCACTTTGGGCCTCGTGCTTTCGATACTGTGCTCGATCCTGGCCTTGATCGCAGCGTTTGTCGCCTACAGCACCCAGACGGTGGAGAAACGTGCATGAACCGCCTAGCCTATCTCGTCTTGCCGCTTACTTTCGCGCTTGCCGCGTGCCAGGTCAGCAGCGATCCCGATCTCGATCAGACTGGCGAGCGTCCCGAGCTTCCCGAACAGAACGATGCTCTCGTGCCGGCGATGGAAATTCCGACGCCGGAAGGATGGGGGGACGAACTGCCAGTCGTGCCCGAAGGGTACACCGTATCCGCAATTGCGCAGGATCTGAAGATTCCGCGGCAGACGCTGGTTCTGCCCAATGGAGACATTCTGGTCGCCGAGGGTTCTGGGGGCAAAGCGCCAAAGTTGAGGCCCAAGGATGTAATCGCAGGCTGGATAAAGAAGGAGGGCAAAAGTCCGGTCGAAGGCGGCGACCGAGTTACCCTGCTGCGCGATGAAGACGGAGATGGGCAGACCGATCTTCAGACCACTTTTATCGAAGGTCTCGATGCGCCCTACGGCTTAGCCTTCTTCGACGGCACGCTCTACGTAGCCAATCAGGGTAATCTAGTAAGCTTCGAATACACCGAAGGGGCGACCAGTATCGCTGGGTCTGGTACCGAAGTTACCAAGCTTCCCGCCAAGATAAATCACCACTGGACCAAGGCGATGACCGCCAGCCCCGATGGCTCGAAACTTTATGTAGGCATCGGCTCGAACAGCAATGTCGGCGAACGCGGCATGGATGTCGAAGAGGACCGGGCGGTCATATGGGAGATAGACCGCGAAACGGGCGCCAGCCGTATTTTTGCCTCCGGCATCCGCAACCCCACCGCACTCGCTTTTGACCCGTGGAACGAGCAGCTTTGGGCGGTCGTCAACGAGCGTGACGAACTCGGGCCGCAACTCGTCCCCGATTACCTGACTTCCGTGCGCGAAGGCGCCTTTTATGGCTGGCCCTACAGTTACTACGGCCAGAACGTCGATCCGAGGATCAAGCCGGCGAGGCCCGACCTGGTGAACAAGGCCGTTGTGCCCGACTACGCGCTAGGCTCGCATGTAGCTGCACTAGGTGTCGATTTCACCACCGACGGGGGTTTGGGTGGCCGGTTCGCCGAAGGCGCGTTCGTCGGGATGCACGGAAGCTGGAATCGAGCCGATCCGTCGGGCTATAAAGTCGTCTTCGTCCCTTTCCGCGGCGGGCGCCCGAGCGGCGAACCCATCGATCTGCTCACAGGTTTTTTGAAAGACGGGCACGCGAGGGGGCGCCCCGTGGGCGTGACGTACGATGAGGCGCGTGGTGTACTATATGTCGCGGATGATGTGTCGAACACCGTTTGGCGTATCGCCCCACGCGGTGCAGCACGCCGTAACTCCTCGGGAGACACAACCCAGTTGCCTGGCGACCCACGGCCGCCGTCCACAGCACCCACCACCAGGTAACTCCGTTTGGTAGCGCCGCCCGAAACCGGGATGGCGCTTGCGTGCATCGGATGCGCGCCCTTGGTTCAAATATCAAATCGTACGCTCAACAGCCTTTTCGGGATTGAGTAGATCGGAACATCCGCGCAGGCAGCCCAGTTAGTCAACCATGCCTGGATTTCTTCTTATTGACCGTATCTTGGTGGTGTTGATCGCCACCGCGCTTCTCTGTGTTCCCTCGGTATCGCCGGCCCAGTCAACAACCGATGCCGAAGCGGGTATCGAGACGACACAAAGCGAAAGTCTTGATCTGAAAATCCCACCCTCGGTGCCGGAAACGGCATTTTCTGGCGCTCGTTCGCGCGTAGTGCTTGCCGCGCAGGTTATGCTCGATCGGAGCCGCCATTCGCCCGGCGTGATCGATGGTCTCATGGGCGGCAACACGATGCGGGCGATCCAGCATTTCCGACGAGCCCGCGGGCTTCCTGCCGAGGGAAGCATCGATCCGCAGCTTATGCGATCACTGATAAACTCGCAGGGCGGTGAGATTTTCCAGACCTACACGATCACGCGCGACGACGTGGACGGACCGTTCTTTCGTGTGCCCGACGCTATGTCGGCAATGGCAGCGCTGGAGCGTGTTGGCTGGACCTCGCCGCAGGAGCTGATCGCAGACCGGTTCCATATGGATCAGGACCTGCTTCGGGCGCTCAATCCCGAGGCCGATTTCAGCCGCGTGGGGACGCGGATCACTATTGTTGCGCATCGAGAGGAAACACTTCCTTCGCAGGTCGCCCGGATTGAGGTCCGCAAGTCGGACAATTCGGTCGTCGCTTTCGACGAGCGGGGCAATATCCTTGCCAGTTATCCCGCGACGGTGGGCAGCGCGCAATTTCCCAGCCCCTCCGGTTCGATGGAGGTGGTCGCGGTAGCGCCCGATGCAAACTATACCTTCGATCCGAGCGGGCGCGAATGGGGTCCCGACGAAACGCTGATCGTCCCGCCCGGGCCGAACAATCCGGTGGGCGGCATTTGGATCGATCTGAGCAAACCCGGATATGGCATCCACGGATCGCCCGACCCGCAACTGATCGGCAAGACCGCCAGCCATGGCTGCGTAAGACTTACCAACTGGGATGCGAAGGAACTGGCGGATGCGGTGCGCCAGGGGACGCGCGTGGTGTTCGCTAACCAAGCTGGAGGTGCATCGTGAGCGGCACCGACTATGCTGACCGGCGCCAGTTGATCAACCGCAACCAGATTGCCGCGCGCGGCTTTCGCGGCGAGGCGTTTCTGTCCGCCTTTGCCAAAGCCCCGCGCGAAACCTACGTCGATCACCGGATGGATGGGGGGGAAGTCGGGGCAGACGACCGATTGCTCGAGGTCGGGGCGGTAACGGGTTATGCCGCAGCCGTCCTCTCCCGCCCTGCTGGGCAGGTCCATGCGATCAAGTGGCACGAGGCGCTGGCAAGGCAGGCGGCGGCGCGGATTAGGGAGTTGGCCTACGACGATTGCGAGATCATTACGGGAGATGGTCTGAAGGGTCTGCCGAACGAGGCGTCCTTCGACGCGATTTTGGTGGCGGTGCGGTTCGATAGCGTGCCGGACGCGCTCAAGCGGTGATCCGCTGACAGTATGGAGTCTTCTGGCCTTCTTGCGGTACTCGCTCTCGCGCTGCTGCCTTCGCTGGGTAATCTTCTTGGCGTTGCGCTGGCCGAATGGCGCAAGCCGCCCGAATGGCTGGTCGGCGGCGCGCTCCATGCCGCTGCTGGGATCGCCACCGCGGTTGCCGCAATTGAGCTCATCCCGCGTTCGCAGGAGCGGATCGAGACCTGGCTGTTGGTCGTGGCGCTGATCGTCGGGGCAATCTGCTCCGCAAGTATCGCCAAAGCCACACGAAAGATCCGCGACCGAATGGGTAGCGCCGCAGGCCGTGCGACCACTTGGGGGGCCTATGCCGCAGTGGGCGTTGACTTGCTGACCGATGGACTGATGACCGGCGGCGGGGGAGCGGTGGCGCGCGAACTGGGGCTGCTGCTGGCCCTGTCTCAAGTGGCGGGCAACTTGCCGGGTGGCTTCGCCATCGCTGCGAATTTCCGCTCGGCAAAGATTACGCGCAGGCACCGGCTAAGCGCGCTGGCGATCTATCCGCTGCTTCCGGTGATCGGTGCGTTCGCGGGGTATACCGTGTTGGCCGGAGCGGGGGATGTGCTGACGGGCTTCGTGCTCGCTGTGTTCGCGGGCCTGCTACTGACCGCGACGATCGAGGATATGGTGCCCGAAGCCGACCAGCCCAAGGCTA
Source organism: Erythrobacteraceae bacterium Alg239-R51 (assembly GCA_947331495.1). GTDB lineage: Bacteria > Pseudomonadota > Alphaproteobacteria > Sphingomonadales > Sphingomonadaceae > Qipengyuania. The sequence goes on from CAMZOI010000001.1 coordinate 593,132, forward strand.
AGCGCCGTATATCGAGCCCGTCCTTCGCACTGGGCTTCGGAGCACTCCTGTTGACTTCGACTTATCTTGGACAGTGACATGAGCCTTGCTGGCTTGTCTCTGTTCGCGCTCGTCCCGCTGTTCCTGACCGGAGCCGTGCTCGTCTGGTTCGCCGGAGCACGGCTGGCGGGCTATGCCGACACGATATCGCAGCGGAGTGGCATCGGACAGGCGACTATCGGCGTCATCTTGCTGGGCGCGGTGACTTCGTTGCCCGAAATCACCACCACCAGCGTCGCGGTAATCTCCGACAATCCGCGCATGGCGGTCAATAATCTCGTCGGCGGGGTCGCCTTTCAGGTGGTCGTCATCGCGCTGGCTGATCTGTTCGTGGGCAAAAATGCGCTGACCAGTATGGTGCCGGGGCCGCGCGTTATGCTCAACGCGGCAGTCAGCATCGTGCTTCTGGTGCTCGTGGCGCTGGGCGTGATGGTGGGCGACTGGGAATTATGGGGCATCGGGGTCGGCTTCTTCCCGGTGCTGACCGCCACAACCTATCTTTTGTGCCTCTGGCGGTTAGGGAGGAGCGTCTCTTCGAGAGGCTGGACGCCGGAAGCCTTGCCGGAGGTGGATCGACAAGAAGAAGCCCCTTCTGAGCTTTCCAATGCCCGACTTGTCGGCGTCACCGTAACAGCAGCCGTGCTGATCTGTGCAGGCGGCACACTCGTGACATTGGCGGCGGAGGGGATGGCCGAACAAACGGGTACCGATACCGGAGTGATGGGCCTGACCCTGCTCGCCTTCGCCACGTCACTGCCCGAACTCAGCACGGCAATTGCCGCGGTTCGCATCCGCCGTGTGGAATTGGCTATTGGCGATATACTGGGCGGCAACATGTTCGATGTGACACTGGTCCTGCTGATCGATATCTTGGCGGCGGGGCCGCTCGTACTCAATCAGGTCGATCGCAGCGCGATGGTGGCCGCGCTCCTCGGCATATTGCTGACCATGCTGGTCCTGATCGGCCTGCTCGAACGGCGGAACAAGGCCATGCTTCGCATGGGCTACGATTCAATCGCCGTGCTTGTCGCCTATAGTGCGGGATTGGCGGCGATCCTGGGCGGCGCCTTTGCCGAATGACTTTCCGACGATTGTAGAGCCCAGCTGTCCAATCCCGTGGCGGAGAAGGCGATGCCAAAGATGTCGATCGACAGTCACGAGGCCGCTACGGGTGAACTGCATCGCGTCCGGGCCGGTTTTGGAGACCGCTTTTTCCCTCGACGCGATGCCGGAAGAGGATGTTGCTGAATTCGGCAAGGATTATCCGCTTGGCCGCACCGCGCAGCCCGCCGAACTTGCGCCGCCATACGTCATGCTGGCGAGCGATGAAGCAAGCTACATTTCGGGAGCTACAATCGCCGTGACCGGCGGAAAACCGATGATGTGATCATTCGACTCTCTGATATTCGGAATGGGGGCAAGAACTGAGCCTCCGCGACAGGACTGTAGCGGCGGTGACGTCCGGGGGAGACAGTTGCAAGAGGGCCCGACAGTCAAGCCGGGCCCCCAATGCTCATAGCGCTAAGCTACCTGCGCCTTTTCATAATATTTGTGAACGCCAGACCGGAAATTATCGTCGTAGGCCTTGTGTCGTTCCTCGGAAGTGAAGCGCGGCCCTTCGCGAAGGGCATCTTCGTCGATGTTAAGGTGGTAGCCACCAAGGTCGGTATCATAATCGAGCTTCGACCAAGGGACGCAGTGCTTTTCATCACCCATTCCCAGGAAACCGCCGACCGACAAAACTGCTTCTGTTGCCTGTCCACCGCGCTTCTCGATCAATACGTGATCTACGTGGCCGATGTTTTTCCCGCCGCGATCAAAGACGGCTGTACCTTCGACGCGATCACTCGAAATAACAGCGGAATTTTTTTCTGCTTCAGTATGCATTTTGCCACTCCTTTGCTGAAACACACCAGACTACCCGAAAGCACATCGAGAACGGGCCGGTGCTACGGCAAAAAATGCCTTCGATTGAATGTTGATCCGGAACTCGTGGACCCTGTCAGACAGGACGTTCAACAAGTGGGCTAAGAGGGGTACTGTGTGTTTACTTGCGGCTCGCTCTTGATCATGTGCGACCAATGGTTCCCGTCATGCGACCGTTTAACAGCCATTGCCGTTGCCGTAGTGAGTGCAGATGATATTCTAAGCTCGGCCGTTGAGGCGGGGAAACGGTGCGCCAGGGGCGTGGATTTCGTTTCGTCGCCGGAAAGCGGATATTTAAAAGGCAAGGACGGGGACCGGAAATCAATTTCAGAAGTGAGGTTGCTTATGAGTCACTACGTTCTGCATTCTTGGGACCAACGTTCTGCGGCACGCGAAGAGATCGCTTTCGATAGCGTTTCAATTGCTGGGGCGCTGGACAAGGCGAAGAAGGTTGCGCGCGGGACCAAGGCCGACCTTTACGAAAACGGAAGACCTGTCTGCTCTATGGAACTGGTCGGCAAAACGGGGGTCTGGCTGATAGGTAAGCCAAACGAAAGCACGGAAGATTAATCAGGAAGCACTGAGCGCATCGCTGTGATCGGGCTCATATGCGCGTACTTTTCGCCTAGCCGATAAGCGTCGAAAGCGTGCGCCCATAAAATATCTCTTGGTGCCTGTCGGACCATGATTCTTTAGACGCTTTGTCGTCATGCAATATCTGCAGTTTGATCGGACGCTACGATTGAGGAACGGTAGATGACCCCCGAGTTCGCTAAGCTATCCTCCTTGCGGACCAGAGCCAGCATCTGCTTAACGCCCGTATCGGCAATGCGGCGCGCGGCGTTGTGCGAATTGATGATCGCCTCCACCTCGATCCCGTTCATCAGGATCACGCGGCATCTCGTATAGGGATGGACCTCGCGGGTGTCGAAAGGTTTGCTCGTCAATTCCGACCAATTGCGGAACTGACGGTCGATCGGAATGCCTTTTTCTGTAAGTGGATTGAAAGACAAGGGCATCTCCTGAACCTAGTGTTGCAGGTTCGGACGAATGCAGAATCAATTTCAATTAGATCGATAGGTTCCGCCCAAGCTCTGCTTTTGACGATAAGAAATGTTATCTAACACGCTCACATTATTATGAAAAGTCGAGAAACCCGCGGAACAAGGGAAGGCTGGAACAAACTCGAACGTCCGGCGCTCACGGAGTATGACCACGACGAACTTCAGCCAATTGCTACGAGTGGCGCTTGATGACCTGCGGGAGGGCCGTCGCTCACTTGCGTGCAGGATGCAGAAAGTTGCTGTCGCAACAAACGATGCCGTTACGAGAGAGACCTTCCGTACTTTGATTACTCGGTCCAATGAAGAAGCAAACATCCTCGGCCAGATGCTGGGTGATCCTGATGGGAAACCTAATCTCTGGGCAAATGGCATAATGGACGATGCATTGCGCGACGTAGCGTCGACAGCGCAGGGACGGGTGCGAGACGTCGCCGTAATTGGAGCGATCCGCAAATTTCTGGCTGCTGACATCGTGTCGCTGGAAACGGCCATTGCGCTCGATCAGTACGAAGGGGCCGCGAAAAACCAAGCGTTAAATGCGTTTCGCCAGCAAGCTCGGGATACGGACCATCTGCTCCGTGAGCGCTTGGCGGAATTAACCCGGTCGCTTGCTGGGGAATGAGGTAAAGCCTCTTGGCATCTTCACCGAAACCATGCTCTAGCTCGTGCAGCACTGCAGGACAAAGAACGCGTTGAACTCGGCCGCGCGTCTCACGATCGCTGGATTTCTCGCCACTGCAATCGGCTTCGGTCCCGCGAGAGTCGGTCTAGGTCTCTTCATGCCCCAGTTCGCCGATGAGTTCGGCCTTTCGGTGGCCGATGGCGGGCATATCGCGAGTATCGCATTTTCCGCCTTTATGGTGGCTTTGCCAATAACTGCTATCTTTGTTTTTCGGCTCGGACCTCGCACTCCTGTCATTCTGGCCTGCCTGATGGCGTGCGCGGGATCAGTGCTGGTAGCTACTGCATCGAATGCGACAATGCTGACCGCAGGGATAGTCATCGCGGGATCCAGCGCAGGCCTGTGTTGGACCCCGTTCAACGATGCCGCGCGCCACAGTTTAACCGAAGATCGGCGAAATACGGCCCTCTCGATAATCGCGACAGGAACGGCCACCGGCGTAGTAATTGCAGGCGTTCTCTCATTATTTACAGGGATGGGCGCAATCCACTGGCGACACGCTTGGTGGGCCTTCGCCGGCATCGCCCTCTTAGCGGCAATCGTGGCGTGGTTCGGGACCCCGAAGCTCGAACAGAGGCAATCGATGAAGGGGTTCGCCCTTTCGCATTTCTATGGCCGCAAGGCTTGGCCGCTCCACACCCTCGCTTTGGTTTTCGGCGCGACTAACGCGGTCTTCATTACCTTCGCGGCGAAGCGCATAGCCGATACGGGAGGGCTGCCTAGCCTGGTATCGGACGGCGCTTCGGCCGTGGTCTTCATCAGTTACGGTATCCTGGGCTTAGTCGGCGTAGCGGCAGGGCGTCTGGTAGACCGGTTCGGTCTGAGCGGCGTGCTGCGCGTGATTTTCGCGGCTGCCGCCCTCTCGATGGTCCTCATCGCGTTCGCACCCAATGACTGGATCACCGTGATAACCGCAAGCGCATTTCACGGAGCAGCGCTCATGGTCGTCAGCGCGGTGATCTCTTTCTGGAGCCTGAGATTGTTCCCCGGATGGAGCACGACCGGATTCACTGCGGCCCTCATGGCGCTAGCGATCGGGAGCTTGATCGGACCGACTCTCGTGAGCGGAATAGCCGAAAAAATGGGAGGACAGGCGATGTTCGCCATCGCGGCGGTTCCGTCAGTCGTGATTGCTCTCTGGCCCGGGCGTTTGCCCGCCTTGCCGACCATCCGTTCAAGCCCGGCAGGCGATTGCGACCTCGCAACTGCGTCTGACAGATAAATCCGGCCTGAAATTTCACCGAAGAAAGCTCGGTAAAATTGGTCGCAACCCACCAACGCCTCGCCGAGAACGTCCGGAACGGTTTGAGAGGGAATTCGCTGCGTCATCATGTCGCGGAGAAAATCTATGTCTCAAAATTCGAAAATCGGCGCCGGATTGGGCGGCGTCGTTCTTACTGCCGGAGCGATCGCATTCGGAGCGTTCCTGTCCAACAGGCACCAAAATCGCGGATATGGCGATGCCGCCAACCATACCAAACGCCAGCCTGAAGGCGACACCGCGCAGGTCGGCCGATCAGTAACCATCCGCAAGCCGCGAGCCGAAATGTTCGCGTTCTGGTCGGACTTCTCCAACCTGCCGCAATTCATGGAGAATGTGGAAGCGATCGAAGCCGGCGCAGACGGGGTTTCAACCTGGCGGATCAAGGCCCCCGCGGGCCAGACGGTCGCGGTGAAAACCGAAATCGCCAGCAAGAAGCAGGACGAGGTGATCGCCTGGCGCTCGGTCGAGGATTCCGAGATCGAGACCAGCGGCGAGGTTCGCTTCGAGGATGCACCGGGCGAGCGCGGAACCAGGGTCAGCCTGGTGATGGCCTACGACCCGCCCGCAGGCGCGCTCGGCCGAGCGGTGGCGAAGCTGTTCCTGCGCGAGCCGCAGGTTCAGGCCCGGCATGATCTGAAGCGTTTCAAGATGCTCATGGAAACCGGAGAAATAGCGACATCGGCGCGAACGCGGGACGAAACCCGTGCAGCCAAGCAGGAGAACGGATGATGCGAGCACTTACCTGGCATGGAACCAACGACGTTCGCGTGGACACGGTCAGCGATCCGGAAATTATCAATCCCCGCGATGCGATCATCAAGATCACCAGCACGGCCATCTGCGGGTCCGACCTTCACCTATACGATGGCGTCATTCCCGGCGTGGCGCCGGGCGATGTGCTGGGCCATGAATTCATGGGCGAAGTCGTCGAGACGGGGTCTGCGAGCGATCTGAAGAAAGGGCAGCGCGTCGTCGTGCCGTTCACGATCAGCTGCGGCGGCTGTTTCCATTGCAAGCAGCAGCAATATTCCGCCTGCGACAATTCCAACCCGGCTGAAAAGCAGGATATGTCGGCGACGCTCTACGGCCAGCCGATGGCCGCGCTGTTCGGCTATTCGCACCTGACCGGCGGCTACTCGGGCGGACAGGCCGAATACGCCCGCGTGCCCTTTTCCGATGTCGGCCCGATCGTCGTTCCCGACCATCTAGAAGACGACAAGGTGCTGTTCCTCTCGGACATCCTCCCGACCGGCTGGATGGCGGCGGAAAATGCCGACATCCAGCCCGATGATACGGTTGCGGTGTGGGGCTGCGGCCCGGTCGGATTGTTCGCGATTCAGTCGGCCATCGTGATGGGCGCATCCAAGGTGATCGCGATCGACCACTATCCGAACCGCCTCGCGCTGGCGAAGCAGCTGGGCGCGGAGATCATCGACTTCCGCGAGACCAATGTGCGCGAGGCCCTGATGGAAATGTCGGGCGGGATCGGCGTGGATGCGGTAATCGACGCGGTCGGCATGGAATCGCACGGCTTCGCGATCGACAACATGTTCGACGTCGTGAAGCAGAAGGTCGGCATGGGGGCGGACCGCGCGAGCGCGCTGAAACAGGCGATCCTCGCGGTCCGGTTCGGCGGCAAGGTCTCGATCCCCGGCGTCTATGGCGGGATGACCGATAAATGGCCGCTCGGGGCGATGATGGAGAAGGGCCTGCAGGTCCGCGGCGGCCAGACCCATGTCCAGAAATATACCAAGCCGCTGCTCGAGAAGATCGAGGATGGCACGCTCGATACCACGTTCCTGATCAGCCACCGGCTGCCGCTCGAACAAGCAGCCGAGGGCTACAAGAATTTCAAGGAGCAGCAGAATGAATGGACCAAGGTCATTCTGAAGCCCGGGATGGAGAACTGATCATGGCCGGGAAAATCGACAGGCTGTCCGGGCTGTGCGTGATCACGGGTGCTTCGAGCGGCATCGGGCTCGAGCTCACGAAGCTGGCGGCCCGCGATGGGTGCGACCTGATCCTCGCCGCCGACCGCGATCTTGCGGCGGCCGAAGCAGCCGCGCGGCAGTGCGGTTCCGCTGGCGTCGAGACGGTCGAAGCCGATCTCGCCACCCGCGACGGCCTCAAGGCCCTCGTGACGGCGCTCGGCGACCGAACGCCCGATGTCCTGCTGGCCAATGCCGGCCATGGGCTGGGCGAAGCGTTCCTCGATCAGGAGTGGAAGGACGTCGCCCATGTCATCCACACCAATGTCACCGGCACGACCTGGCTGCTGCACCATGTCGGGCAGAAGATGCGGGCGAAGAATGCCGGCCGCATCCTCGTGACCGGTTCGATCGCGGGGCACATCCCGGGCGCTTTCCAGCTCGTCTACAACAGCACCAAGAGCTACATCGATTACTTCTGCTTCGGGCTTCGCAACGAGCTCAAGGATACCGATGTTGTCGTCTCGTGCCTGATGCCGGGGCCGACGGATACCCAGTTCTTCGACCGCGCCGGGCTCGAGAACACCGATGTCGGCAAATCGGACAGCAAGGACGATCCCGCCATGGTCGCCGAGGCAGGCTATAAGGCCCTTCTCGAAGGCGACGCGCACACGGTCAGCGGCTTCATGAACAAGGTCCAGGATATGTTCGCCGGCGTGATCCCCGACACGGTGCTTGCCCAGATGCACCGCCGCATGGCCGAACCCGACGATCGCTGAGGCCGCACGCCTTCGCCAGTCTGCAAGAAACCGAGGAGAATACCTATGCCTCTCACCGCCATCGCCCTGAACTGCTCGCTCAAGAAATCTTTGGGCGAAGCAAGCTCGACCGACGCCATGATCGCCGTGCTGAAAGAGCATCTGGCCGAGCAGGATGTCGAACTGGCCGAAACCATCCGCATCGCCGATTACAATGTACCCCCGGGCGTAACGTCGAACGAGGGCGAGGGCGAGGGCGAGGGCGACGACTGGCCGGCTATCCGCGAGAAAATCCTGAGCCACGACATCCTCGTTTTCGGCGGGCCGATCTGGATGGGCCAGATCGGGTCGGTCGCCAAACGCGTGCTCGAACGCATGGATGCCTTCACCAGCGAAACCGATGGCCAAGGCCGGATGCCGAGCTTCGGCAAGGTGGCGATTGCCGCGATCGTCGGCAATGAAGATGGCGCGCACTGGAGCTCGGCGCAGCTGTTCCAGTCGCTCAACGACACCGGCTGGACGATCCCGGCGGGCGCGGCCTGCTATTGGGTCGGCGAGGCGATGGGCAGCACCGACTTCAAGGAGTTCGCCGAAACCCCCGATGCGGTGACCGAGACCGCGCAGATGTGCGCGATCAATGCCGCGCATCTCGCCAAACTACTTGCAGGCGACACCTACCCCGGGACGAAGGCCTGACGGCCCGGAACGCTCACACTCCGTAATCTCTTGGGAGACCATCATGGGACAAGGAACCACCAGCCGGATCGAGCCGCCCCTGCCTGAGCAGCAACAGCGTGTTCCGGGCGCGACCGAGGCAATGCACCCCAAGCCCGATCACGGCGAAGACAGCTACGAGGGCTCCGGCCGTCTCGAAGGAAAAAGGGTCGTCATCACCGGCGGTGACAGCGGGATCGGTCGCGCGGTCGCAATCGCCTTCGCGCGCGAAGGCGCGGATGTGCTGATAGCCTATCTGTGCGAGGATCACGACGCGCAGGAAACGAAGGAATGGGTCGAAAAAGCCGGACGCAAATGCGCCTTGATGCGCGGCGATATCAGCGATGCGGCGCATTGCCGGGCGATTATCGACGAGGCTGCCCACACCTTCGGCGGGATCGATGTGCTGGTAAACAACGCTGCCCACCAGATGACTTTCAGGACGTTGGAGGACATTCCCGACGAGGAATGGGAGCGGACCTTCGCCACCAACATCCACGCGATGTTCTATCTTGCCAAAGCCGCTTTGCCCCACATGGGTGAAGGCAGTTCGATCATCAATTCGGCATCGATCAATTCCGACCAGCCCAATCCCACGCTGCTGCCCTATGCGACCACGAAGGGGGCGATCCAGAATTACACGGCAGGCCTCGCGCAGCTGCTGGCAGACCGGAAAATCCGCGTGAACTGCGTCGCGCCCGGGCCGGTCTGGACACCGCTTATCCCCTCTACGATGCCCGAAGAGGACGTCGCCGAATTCGGGAAAGATTATCCGCTTGGCCGCCCGGCGCAGCCCGCCGAACTCGCGCCGCCATACGTCATGCTGGCGAGCGATGAAGCGAGCTACATCTCGGGAGCCACAATCGCCGTTACCGGCGGCAAACCGATGATGTGATCTGCCGGCTGCCCGAGTAAGGGGGCGATACAGCGCAGCTGACCAGTTTGGGCTGCTCCGACGAATACGCGGATCTGAGGCGGACGCCTATTCGTCGGGCGACCTTCCGATCGAGCGCGCGATGTTGCGATCCTCCTTGCCGAACTTGTCTTCGGCAACCCGCAGGACCGTGATCATGATCAGGCTGACTACGGTCAGTATTGCCACCAGGGGCCATTGCGCGGCACCGCAGGCGATGCCCACCATGGCCGCAGCCGAAACACAAATCAGGCCATGCGTTCGCATGCCGGCGGCATGGCCGCGCCATTCGCGATCAAGCCCCAGCACCAGACCGAGAATCGCAGCCACGCCAAGCCGGCTGATGATATCCCAATCGAGCCATTCGAGGGATGTGACAGGGTTGAGTTCCATGATTGGCTGCTCCGCTTTCTGCCCGGATCCCGGGATGGGTCTTTCCGCTCGCCGCAAGCTGATAGGACAATCAACCCGAGTGCTGCAATTGCTGGGTTGGCTGCTCTCTCCCGCCGACAGCCGGCCAGGCCCCTACGATAACCCGTTGCAAACGTGAGACAATATCTTCCTGGGACCCTTGCCCCATACGGGGTCGCTCATATATTTTCTTAGCGCGGACGGGTACTCGACACGACACGAGGAGAAACGTGATGGCGAAGGGAGACAAGGACAAATACACCGACAAGCAGAAGCGCAAGGCCGAGCACATCGAAGTGAGCTACGAGGACCGCGGCGTCTCGCAGGAAGAAGCCGAACGCCGCGCCTGGGCGACCGTCAACAAGGAAAGCGGCGGCGGCAACAAGTCCGGCTCCGGCCGGGGCGGCCAAGGCGGCAAAAAGAGTTCCAGCGAATACGGAGCGGAAAGCAAGTGATGCATAGCTACAAGCTGCGCGCCCGCGACGATCACAACTCAGTGATTGAAGAGATCGACTTCGAATGTCTCTCGATTGCCGGAGCGCTGGATAAGGCCAAGGCCATGGTCAAAGCCGGCCACGCCGATCTCTACGAAGATGGCATGCCGATCTGTTCGATGGAACTGGTGGCAGAAACAGGCGTGTGGCTGGTTGGTAAGCCGCGGTGATCTGAACGCTTAACGAAATTATAGCCGAGCGCCCCTTAAATCGCGCGCAGTTCCAGCTCTGCGTCTGCTTTTCGAATGCGTCGCGCGCGGCAGCTAAAAGGGGATTCGAAAGCAGCGGTGTACGTCCGGAATTGGGGCGCGAAGCTGCCGTTGCGTGAAATGCAATTGGCGGCTGAGCCATTTTGAGCAGGTTGGATATGCCTACACTCGATCACGTATTAGCTGTGGAAGAGTGGCGGAATGGCAGGAAATGGGCCGTAAGCCGTCAGTCCGCTTATGGGTATCGTTCCGCGGAAAGCCGCCTTTCAGGTAACTACCCAATCGCAAACCGCCCGTCGGTCACGAATGGATCCAGGAAGTTGGTGGTAGCGCGAAAATCGGAGCAGTTTCTACCGCGCCAACCTCATCAATTTGCTACCACCCCCTGCCCAGAAACTATCGCGGACAACCGAAGGCGCTTGCGAGTCATGACGGTGACCGATGCGGTTACTGTTATGGCCTACTTCGGAACCGGCGTGGAATACGCCTTGCACTGTCTCATCTGGATCGCTGGCCCGCTCAAGCAGCCGTGACCTTGCCGAGATGCAAGGTGTCTTGCCATCCTTCACGAAAAAGATTTTCCCAAAGCTGGAAAAGGCTGGGATCGTGGAGACCACTGGCGGCATCCGGGGTGGTTATCAGATGGCCCGGCCTGCGGAGCAAATCAGCGTGCTCTACGTCGGGGATGCAGTGGACGGCTCCAAACCGATGTTTGATTGCCAGGAAATCAGGGCCCGGTGTGCGCTATTTGATGGCAATCCTCCCGAATGGTCGACGCGCGGCGTCTGCGGCATCCACGCAGTGATGATCCGCGCAGAAAACGCCCTGCGCGGCAAACTGGCAAAAACCAGCCTCGCGAGCCTGATCGAGGGGCTCGACAAAAAGATCCCGCACGACGTTTACCCCGAACAAGTGAGCGACTAGTTCGCTGAGCGGCAATCCGCCCGCGAAGATGCGCGCCTGTCTGGCATGCGTTCTCGCGTCGCCTCGCGCTCTAGCAAGGAATAGCGGGCGCAATCCCGCCCGATTTCTTATTTAGGAGACAGTTTTCATGCAGCGTATCTGGATTGTCGGGGCCGGCTTCTCAGGCTTCTGGAGCGCCCTGAGTGCGGTGCGTCTGCTCGACCAGCGTGGCGAGACCGATAATGTCGAAGTGGCGCTGGTTGCGCCGCAACCGGAAATGCACATCGCCCACGACTTTACGAGGCCAATGCTGATCTCATGCGCGCACCGCTGATGGACATTTTCGATGCGGTCGGCGTTCGTTTCGTTCAGGGGGCGGTCGAAAAGATACGCCCCGATCAGCGTGAGGTCGACATCATCTCGCAGGACGGTTCCAATACGAGTTTGCCCTATGACCGTCTCGTGCTGGCGGCAGGCACGCCGCAACGCAGATCTCCACATCCACGGCCAAGGTCGAGAACTTGAAGTCCATGTTTGGCCGGACCTAGGCTTCCAGATCGGTGGATTTAATCGGCCAGAGCATCGCCTGAACCTGATCGAATTCGTACTCCGGGTGTATTCCCGGAAATACTTTGGGGAACAGCGAATGAACTGTCCGCAGAGTGGGGGCATCGTGCGATGGGCGCGCCGGATTGGGATGCAGGCTCAACAAGTTCACCGTTCCGCTTTCCTCGCTGAAACGCGCTAGGAAGGCCGGCAAGCTCTCACCCTTCCTGATGGTCTGCTGTGACGCCAGACCGGGGTCTCCGTCATCCTCCTTGCCATAGGACGGACGGTCGCCTTCGATGAACCACGTCATCATCATCGCACGGCCCAGGAACCGCGCCATGTCACGTTCGAGCTCAGCATGGTTTTTAGCAGGGTCCTGGCTCGGGATTCGGTCTTCCTGTTCGTAAAGTATCACCCGCTTCAACGAGGCGAGCTGCGTAAACAACTGCGCCAGCACATTGCCGGCAGCATCGAAGCAATCGAGCTGATCGCGCGTCAGTCCTAGCACCGCAGTGGACCCCGATCCTCCCAGCTTGACGGTGCGGTCCCGTCCCGATGGGGCAAGCGGCAGGAAGGTTTCGATAACACTCTCGACAAATTCCTGTCCCTTGCCACTCGCGCGCCGCAGGCCGTGAGCCATGGTACCGCTGGAGCCGAGCAGGTTGACCAGCATTGGCAGCCCGTCGACCTGTTCCATTGCCGATAGCCGCTCTGCCAAGGGAAGCATCTTGAACTCCTTGGTCCAGCGTCGCGCAGGCGCAAGGCCGGATTGGATAACGCCGGCGAAGGGTTTCACCAGGCTGCTGCATACGAGGAACGGCCGGTTGTCATCTAGCCCCAGAGCTGCGCCAGTCGCAGCGCCGAAACGATTGGTGACGAGCATGAGGCGCGGTTCGTCAGGCAAGTCGTCAGGCGTGGCATGGGCGACTGCTTCGAGCAGCCTTGCTGCCATATTCTCTCGCGCCTCGCGGGGGCCATACTCCTCGAAATATGCGGTCTGCACGAAGCGATCGCGCGCCCTGAGGTAGTCAGGGTCTTCGAGCCGAAAACCATCGAACCCGTTGCGTGCTGCGAACCGCCGGGCGGCGAAATCGCAATAGGCGGCGCGCAGCGCGACCATCGAAAGCCAAAGCACCTCGCGATCATCGGACAGGAAGACGCCCTTGGCACGCCAGTTGGCGCTCAGTGCGACGGCAAGGGCTTGCGCGGCCTGGGCGAAGCGATCGGCGTCGATCCGATTGGCGGCTGTATCGCTCTCCAGGATGCGTGAGGCCGATGTGAAGAACGCCTTACGCGCCCGTTTCAGCCAGCTGTTCAATTCCGTGTGCCGCTCGCCCTTCAGCCGATCATCCATCCCCAGAAGGTTCGCAACATCTATAAAATCATTTACCCTCGTTGGGGTGAAATCGCACTGGTTCTCGGACAGGAAGTCGAGAATGGAAGCCTGCCTCGCGCGCGATGCTGCGGCCAATGCTTCGAATTGCGAGCGCCCGTCCTGATCGACCGCTTGTGCGACAGGAAATCTGGCAAGCTTTTGCTGCCAGAAGACAGAGGTGCGCAGCGCCATGAAAGCAATCTCGCCTGCATGGTCAGGGACATCGGCCATTCCCGATTGCATTGCGTTGAAAAGCGGGTGGAGAAACTGGCGTTCCGCTCTCTCGACACAGCTTTGCAGCCTTTCGAAATCGGGATCGGATTGCGCATGCGGCAGGCAGCGTCCGGCAAGCGAATCCGCCGTCCTGCGTAGCGATCGCAGGTAAGCTAGCCTGTTCTCCGGCGCGAGTGGCTCAGGTTTGATCGCGGTGAGCCGGATAAGTGCTTCCTCGCGGCAATTCTCCTTATGCAGGAGCCCGATCTTGTCGAGCCAGTCACCCTTGGCCGCCGTTCCGCCGTGTTCGGCAAGAAACCGTGCGAGGTCGCGCACCACGGGAGAATAAGATCCCTGTTTGCGCAGCATCGTAACGAAAGTATTGCGCGCGGGAGTGTCCATCTGGCCGTATCCGAAGCGCCGCATGTAACGCTGTACCGTTGCCTCCAGCCGACCGATATCCTCCGGACGGTTCTTGTCATAGTTCCACCGCTTGGCGTTGCCGCGCTGAAGAAATTTGGCGTCGACCAGTATGCGCATCGCTGCCTCGCCCAGCCGATGTTGCAGCTCGATGTTCTGTGGCTCGGTGAGATCAGAATATCTGCCAAGCGTCAGCGCGCGATCGGCAATGTCTTCCATTATGGCTGCCAGGCTTTCAAGGTCATCCGTTCTGGTCAGACAGGCGAGCGCAGTCCACGACAGCGCGTGATGCGCAACGTCCTTCGTGTCTCGACGAAAGTCGGTAACATTGTCCTCGATCGCGTCCCGCAGCCTGCTGTAGGCCCGCGAGAGATTTTCATCCTCATGGCCCTTTGCATGAAGGATGACCCGGCGGCTTTCTTCCTTGAGGATCACCCGGACTGGCCCGCCCGTATCCTCGCTGTCGAACTGGATATTGGGTGACTGCTTCAGATCGCCGACCCGAATGTCCAGCCCGGTCCGCGCGAGATCGTCTTCGGTCAATCCGAACCGGAAAGGAGCGAGCAAGGTCGCGCCTTGCTCGAAGCCTTGCGGGCCGTATCCGAGCGCCCGCTTGAGTTCCTCCATTGCATTCGAGGGAATTTCCGACGAGGTCTCACCCGTGCCTTTGGGGGCGGTTGTGAGCTCGATCAGTCGGCTTCTGAACGCGCCGGGATCGGCAAAATCCTCATCGAGGATGCCGCCGGACACTTGCAAAAAGTGGCGCAGGCGCAGGTCGATGGAGCCGGCCAGGCGCTGATCGAAATCCTCGTTTTGCAGAATACCCGATCCCGAAAGGGCATAAGACGCAGTCAACACGCCAAAAGCCAACGCGGTCTGGATCAACAGCAGGTGATAATCCGAGGTCTTGCCTGGAGCGAAGGTGAGATTGACGAATTCCCGGCCCGTCCGTTCTGCCGCTTCCGTAGAATTCCGGCCGCGCTTGAGACTCCATTCCTCGGCCTTAGAGGGGCGCGGTAGGTCGCGCACGGCGAGCATCGCCTGCCACAGCGCATCATTCCCGATCTCTTCGTCATCCAGCCAGCTCTCGATCCGCTTGCCCACCAGGTCCCAGGCGGCATCGCGACTGAGAAATGTCACCTCCTGAGGCCGCGCCAGAGCCGAGAGCAGCGGCGAGGTCGCTTTCGGCGGATAGCCGAACATCACGAACTTGGAGCTTACGGCGATCGGCGCGCGGGATTGTAGCAGGGGACTGGCCGCATCATCGTTTGACCGCGTTGCCCGACCCAGCAGCGTGTCTACCGCAGCCCTTACCCTGCCACGCGCTTCGGGCAGGCTTGCAGGTGGCAATTCCTGCAAGTCGAGCGCCAGCAGCACGCGGTTATTATCTGGCAGTTTCTGGAGCCACTGCTCAACATCGGCATTAAAGGCCTTGATCAGCAGCTTTTCATTGAAATCCTGGGGCCATGCATTCGGCCTGGTTTCGGCATCGTCCTTGGCCAACCGCTCTGGATGCGAAAGCGGGTTTTCGCCAAAGCGTGTATACGTATATGCGCGCAGGACACGATCGCGAAACCGGACGATCAACTTGGGGACGAAGCGTTCAATGACATTATAGACCAGCGCCGCGATCAGCGCCCCGTACATGAGAATGGCAATCGCCAGTTCGGCCCCAGGAATCACGGGCCTGATCCATTCCGCCAATGCGTCGGCCCATGCCTGCAGTGAAAACTGCGACAGGATATCGCTTGCAAGGATGAGCGCGGCTGCCAGCCCGCTGAGAACCTTCAGACCGATGTGAAAAGGCACGTCGGCATCGCTGCCCGGTGTCACGCACCGTTTGTAAAAAGCGTCGAACAGGCGAAAGCGCGGGGCTCGCAAACCTTTTTCACGCGCCTGCTGCTCCAAATTTTCGCGCATGCTGTGAAGCGTCTTTGCCCACGCATCGATATGCTGTGTTTCGCTAGCCAGCTCGCCAGCCATTTCGAGCGCGCCGTGGGCGGCAATAATGTCCTCGTTCTGCTTTGCGTTAAACGCATCGAATGACCACATGAGCAGTTCGGATTTGCCCGCCAAGCCACTGCCGCTGATAAGCAGGATGTTGTCTTCGATCAGCTTTGCCTCGTCCGGCTTTAACTCGCTCTTCCCGGTCAGTGCGGTCAGGAATCTCTCGTCATCCGGGCGCCCGACGTAGATGCGGCTTTTGTGTCCCGCCGTGATTTGCCGTGACTGCCCGCCAACTGCACGCATTCAGCTCTCCTTGGGAAAATAGTTTCGTCCATCGATGCAGCGATCGTATATGCACTTGTCAAAGCGGAGCCATTGCGTCCCCCTGATCCCGCGGTCGAAGTCCGCATCCGGGCCAGTAACAAAGGCGCTTGCGAGCTTGATCTGAGTGCTTCTGATCTTCCCGATTGCTTCGACTTCGCTGACGACTTCATTCAAGTCCTGGTCCTGCGAGTAGATGATGGCTGCATCGAGCTCTTCGCGACGGGCTAGACGCACCAGATCGAGGGCAATTCGGATGTCGATGCCCTTTTCCTCCGCTTGCATGATCATTTCGACGTCGCCTTCCTCGTCGAAGATGCGCCGTTTGCGATAGCGGAGGGGGCGGGTCGTCACTTCTACGCCGTCGCGCTCCATCGCCTGTGTCTTGTTGCACCAAAAGGCGTGCCAGCGCGGTTGGCGGCGCGCCGAGGGCATGCCGGTGTAGAACCGCACCGCTCCCGGCCGGAAGCCCGCGACCTCGCACATCTCCCGATGCAGCGCGACAGGATCGAAATTGGGGATACGATGACCAAGCAGACGCTTGGCCTGCATGAAGAGATTCTGCCCGTCGATAAAACCCACCGCGGTCGGCTGGTCCACTGCATCTTTCACGGTGTCTCGCCGTCGCCTGGATCGGCGTTCGGGGTGCTTGGCTTTCTGGTTTTATCCTTGTCGACGCGATTGCCAGTTTCGTCATCGTCAGGCGTGAGAAAAGGGTCCGGGATGTTCTCGGGAGGCGAGAATTCAGGTCCGGACAAATCAAACTTACCGTCCAGCACCTCGCTTGCCGTAGGAGGGCGTCCCTGCGCGGCCTCGGCTCTCTCCCGCGCGCGTATCCGTTTCAGTTCTGCCAGGCTGCCGCGCCTTGAAGGCTTCTGCGGGGGCTTGATCTCCCGGCGCCGCTGCGGGGCGTCGCCATAGAACCCGTTCTCGTCGAACTGGCCAGCAAAGGCGGGGTCCTCAAGATAGTTGGGCTTGCGTGCGATCACCGGCCTGTCCCCCGCTATCGCCAGGACCATTTCGGTAAACTCCAGGTCTTGCAGGACGCGCCATTCATCGAACCCTGTCAGTTCCCCTCCATCGCGGGCGACCCGCGCATTCGAGAAACCGAAGGCCTGCAACACCTCGCAGTTGTTGATCATGGTTTTCCAGTCGTTGGGGTACAACATCTGCAGCTGACTGAGATCCTGCCAAAAGCTCCACGTCCTCAATCCGTATCCACGCAGCAGCGTGATCGCCTGGCGAAGTTGTTTAAGCGGTCCGAGTTGCGCTGCTTCATCGAGAATGAACAGGGTCGGCAATTCCGGACGCCGCGAGCGCTGGGTGATGGCCGCCATCAACACCCCGATCCACAGGCGCAGCAACTTGCCGTGGCTTTCGAGTTTTTCAGGTGGGACCACGATATAGATCGAAATCGGATCGCCCCGAGTTATCGCCTTGAGATCGATTGTCGAGCGGCCAAGCGTGGCCTGCGCCCCGGCGCTGCGGAGGAAATCCGTGTGCGATTGCGCGGTCGACAGTATCGAAGCCCAGACCTTCCCCTCGGCGGTCGACTTGATTGAGCCGCCCTGCCGGACAGGGGGAAGCGAGCTCTTGACGATTTCCTTGAAGGTGAAATCCATATCTTCGGCAGTCTGATTGAGCAGGTAGTGCATCTCCTGCAGGTTGCGCAGAACGGGAGGCCTCCCGGAGGCAACAAAGAGTAGCATGGTCGTAATGAGCGAATACGCACGGCTGTCCCAGAACGGGTCCTGCGTGTGCTGCTTCGTCACTATCAGCTCGGCGAGTTGCGCTGCGCTGTCGATTGCCTCTGGAGATCGCGGATCGATCAGGTCGAGCGGGTTGAGCGCCCCTGTCTCCTCACCGGTGACACCGAAGGGATCGAGCAACAGCACCTCTTGACCCAGCTCGCGACGACGGCGTGCGGTGACCTGATAGTTTTCGCCTTTGGGGTCGATGACGATGATCGGCCCTCGATACCTTAGGAGAGCAGGAATGATGCAGCCCACACCTTTCCCCGCTCCTGTCCGAGCAAGCGTGATGAGATGCCCGTCTCCAGTATGCAGGATCGGTTCGAGCATGTCCTCGTCGGCGTTTTCGTCCTCCACCGCCTCACCAAAGCGGAAGCCCATTACTGGCCTGTGGGCTTCTTCCTCCAGCGAATAGCCGATGAGCAGGCCATCCGGAGCAAGCTTAGCGGGAAGTGTCGACCCGTCCCCATCAACACCGTCCGCCCTTGCAGACAAGTTTTTACCTCGAACTCCTGCCAAGTGTTGCCCCTCCGAGCACCTTTTTCACCGAAATCAGCAATCTTTTGAGCTTATTGGTAACGCTCAAGCAAGCTTTGTCAAAGCAAACTGCCTAAGCTTGCCGAGTGATGCTGACACGTAGTTATCGACCAACGAACCTCGCAGCTAGAGCCAAATTCTGCCGCGCGCGTCGCTCGCTATCTCGAGTTGGCTCGGGTCAACGATTTTCCGATGAATGAAGCTGGCTCTGCCAGGAATCTCGCAGCTGGAAATCAGGTCACCCATTTTCAGCGCATCGAGATCGAAGCCTCTCAGCGTGCTGTCGATGCCCAGATCAAAGAGAGCCCGTTCTCGCAAGCGCTACTGTCAATCGAGCAACAAAGGGATTGCCCAAATCAGCTTTTGATTCAGCGGCCGCCTAGAACCTATCTTGCCCGGAAGGTCCAACGCAGCCGGTTCCGAGCAGCCGGTCACAGTTTGATGAAGTCAATGTCATTCTCCCTGGCCGGGACGGTCTAAGAAAATGTCCGCTCTCAGGAGCTGAATTCTCGGATCGCTATGTCTTTGATTGGGGCGCATTGCAGACCGGCAGAGTATGGGCCGAAAGCGGAAAGTCTCATATTTGAGGTTGCGAGGGCCAAAGCGGACATTTCGTTGTGGAGATGTCAGCTTGGCATGCATGAGATTTAATCAGTCCAACCATCCCGTAAGCACTATCAAGCCGTATCTTGCTTTCGCCAGCCATCGATCATGCGGTTGTTCTTCAGCAAATCGGCGACCCAGCGCGCAGAATACGTCGGAACGGTCACCCGTCGCCCTGCCGCAAAGGTCAGCGTCCCTGACGTTTTCAAGCGGCCATCCTTCGTCCAGCGTAGACGTTCCTGGTTGGAAATTTCCAACGCCTTGCAGATCTCTTTCGGTGTCAGCGCACGAGTGGCGATTGCATCGAGAATGTCGGCGCTTTCTTCCAGACGCCTTGCGATTCCCTGCTTGCCCTCCGCGTTGTCGAAAGAGATCACGATCGCGTTCTTGATCCATCGGACACGTTCTTGTCCGCTCAGATGCTTTCGTAGCGCCAAGCGCGCCTGCTTCCGGCGCAGCCTGAGACTAGGAATACGCGCCAGCAACGCCTCCAAATCTAGCGTGGCGGTATGATTGCGCTCACACCAGGTGGTAGCCGAAAGAAGGGTCTCTTGGCTCACAAAATGGTTCATCGTCTCGCCCCCCGAAAGGTGCGCGTTCCTTTGCCAGCTGGGCCAGTCACAGTTAGAGTCGGCTTCATGCCCAGTATAAGTTTTGACGACACGCAATCACCGTGTCGGAGTATTTGTAAGCTGTCGGATGACGAGGAGGTCTGCATGGGCTGTGGTCGAACACGGCATGAGATCGCGCGCTGGTCGAGCATGTCGTGCGACGAGAAACGTTCCGCAAACCGGGCGGCAGCGCGGCGACTAGACGAAGGCTTTATCTGATGGCTTCTGTTCACCTCATCCTCGGGGGCGCTCGTTCGGGCAAAAGCCGGCACGCTCTTGGGGCGAGCAAGCGATTGCAGGGACCGCACAGATTCATCGCCACTGCACAGGCGTATGATTCCGAAATGAAAGAACGAATTCAAAAACATCGCGAAGAGCGTGAAAGTGATTGGCGGACGGTCGAGGCACCAATCGAGCTTGCGCATACGATCGCTTCGCTGGACGACGGAACGATACTTGTCGACTGCTGCACTCTGTGGCTATCGAACGTGATATTAGCAGAGCGCGATGTCGGCAGCGACACCACAGCTCTGATCGACAGCATCACATGCGCAACAGCGGATATCGTGCTTGTCAGTAACGAGGTCGGGTCGGGGATCGTCCCCGAGACAAAGCTCGGCCGAGACTTCCGCGATGAGCAGGGAAGACTGAACCAGCGGCTCGCCGAAATCGCGGACACGGTCGAGCTTGTGGTCGCCGGGATACCGTTGCGGCTCAAGGGTTGAGGGCTTCCGCAAGTCGATCAAACTGCGCAGCATCGGCCGGAAGCCCTATGCGCAGGTGATGATCGTCCCCCGCAAATCGCCGAACGGCGATGCCATGGCGGGCCAGCTTTCGCCATAGAGCAGGTGCATCGGATGCCTGGACGAACCGGAAAAGATCGGTTCCGCCGCGATCATTCAGCCCCGCCGACGCGATCAATGTCCGCAGCTCGTGCATCCGCAGCGCCAAATGTTTGCGGGTTGCCGCCTGCCATTCAACATTTGCATAGGCTGATCTGCCGACGGCCAATGCCGGCCCGGAGATATCCCAGCCCCCGAGCCTTTCCCCAACCTCGCGCAGAATGTTGGGCGGAGCGAGCACCGCACCCAGCCGGAGCCCCGCAAGGCCGTAGAATTTACCGAAGGATCGTAGCACTATCAGTCCTCGCCCCCCGGCAAACGACGCGACGCTTTTTGATGGATCGAGATCGGCGTAGGCCTCGTCCACGATCAGCCAGCCGCCGCGCTTCGCGAGTCGGGCCCGCGCGTGTTCGATCCGCTCGACAGGCCAGCAATGCCCGTCGGGATTATTGGGATTCACGAGCACCACGACATCGGCCTTTTCGACCAGTTCCAGCGGATCCAGGCTTGTTACGACGCTTGCGCCGTCAGATCGCCAGCTTTGCGCGTGATCGGCATAGCTTGGAGCGCGAACCGCCACCGTTTTCGCCCGCAGGATCGATGGCATTTGGCGGATGGCGACCTCGGTTCCCGCAACCGCGCGGCAGTAGGAAGGATCGCATCCGAACGCACCAGCCATGGCGCTCTCGCAGCTCGCGCGGGCTACCTGGCCTGGCAGCCGTGTCCATGCATCGGTCGGAATTTGGGGCAACGGATAGGGAGCTGGATTGATACCGGTCGACAGGTCGATCCATGGCAGGGGCGCATCGGGAAATGCCCGCGCCATCGCATCGATCCGCCCACCATGGCCGGAAACGAGATCGGGATCGCTCATGGCAAGTGAGCCCATCCAAGCGCAGCTAAAAGCAGAGCGGCGGCAACGACGACCCGCTGATAAAGAGCCAGCGCACGGCGAATATCGGCCGCGTCCGGGTCGCCTGCTTCGGCGTTGAGCCATGGCTCTTCGCTCGTCTCCGTGCCATAGGCTCGTGGGCCAGAGAGCCTGATGGCAAGGGCCCCTGCCATCGCGGACTCCGGCCATCCTGCATTGGGAGAACGATGCTTGCGGGCGTCGCGGAACATCACCTTCATGGCCCGACCCGAACCAGCACAGAGCGTGAATAGGGTCCCCGTAAGGCGTGCAGGGATAAGGTTGGCGAGGTCATCCAGCCTGGCGGCGATCTTGCCAAAAGCCTCATATCGCGAATTGCGATGGCCGATCATCGAATCGAGCGTGTTGATCGCTTTATACGCAAACAGGCCCGGCAATCCCAGGAGCGCACCCCAGAACAAGGGCGCGGTGACGCCATCGGAGGTGTTCTCAGCAAGGCTCTCGATAGCGGCTCGAGCGATGGCGGCCTCGTCAAGCTTAGCAGTCTCGCGACCAACAATGCGACTGAGCGTGCACCGGGCCGCATCGATCCCCGCGCCCTCGAAGGCGCTGGACACGTCCGCGACGTGATCGTGCAGCGAACGTGCGGCAATCAGGCTGGAGGCAAGAAGAGCCATCAGCACGAAACCTACCCAATCATTAGGCAGGACCAGCTGCATCGCCAGCCCGATCAAGCCCGCAAGCGCCAGCAGAAACAGTGTTAAGAGACCGCCCATCGCGCCCCGCGCCGGCTTGCTCCATTTTTCTCGATTGCCTAGATGCTCCGCCCGCTCGACCAGCCAGCCAAACCAGCGCACCGGATGCCCCATCCGCCTGTCCAGCGCGTCCGGCCAGCCGAGCAGGGCTTCTACCGCCAGCCCTGCGAGCATGATCCACGCGGTCATCACCGCGCCAGCGCCAACAGGGCATCCACGTCGAGGGCCACCTCAAGCCCATCGGCAAGCTCGTCCAGCGCATTTTCCACACTGTCTTCATAGTCGAGCGTGCTGCTCCGACCGCTGCTCAATCGCTCGAGCCAGCGAGAACGAAACGCATCGCTCGCGAACACACCGTGAAGATAAGTGCCTATCAGGCGGCCATCCCCCGCGATCGCGCCATCGCAGCTGCCATCCTCGAGCTCACAGAATGGTTTACTCAGCGCAGGGCCATGCGAACGACCGGTGTGGATCTCGTATCCTGTCACGTGGTCGCCATGGGCGAGCGTGGTTCCGCTCATGGGGCGAACCACTTTCTCGAGGGTCATCATCGTCGTCATATCGAACAGGCCAAGACCGTCTGCCGATCCTGCCAATCCATCTGCCGCGTCGGCGTCTTCGATCCGCTTGCCCAGCATCTGGAACCCGCCGCACAAGCCGACAATGTGCGCTCCCGTGCGCCAGGCGGTGAGGATGTCATGGTGCCACCCTTGGTTCCGCAGCATCGCGAGGTCGGCCAAGGTAGACTTGGTGCCCGCGAGGATAATCGCATCCGCCTCCCGCGGAATTGGCTGGCCGGGGGGAATGAAACGGACCTCCACGTCCGGCTCGGCGCGAAGCGGATCGAGATCGTCGAAATTGCTGATCCGCGACAGCATCGGCACGGCAATCAGAATGGCACCGCTTGCCGGCATGGCATGTCCCAGCACGACGGCGTCTTCTGCGGGCAGCCGCGCGGCACATTGCAGCCATGGCACGATGCCGAAGCTGCGCCAGCCACAAGAGTCTTCGATGAAGCGAACGCCATCCGCAAAAAGGGTCTCGTCACCCCGAAAGCGATTGATGACGAAGCCTGCGACCATCTCGGCATCATCGGCCTCGATGACGGCTCGGGTGCCGATAAGCGATGCGATGACTCCACCACGATCGATATCGCCGACCAGCACTACGGGAACGTCGGCAGCGCGCGCGAAACCCATATTGGCGATGTCGCCCCTGCGCAGGTTCACCTCGGCCGGGCTCCCCGCACCCTCGATTATGACGAGGCCGTGCGCCGATTTCAGGCGTTCGAATGCCTCGATCACCGAGGGAAGCAGGCTCCCCCGATTGGCCATATAGGCCGCAGCTTCTTCGCTCCGCAGCGCTTTCCCATTGAGCACGACTTGCGCACGTCGATCGCCTTCAGGCTTGAGGAGCACGGGATTCATATCAGTCGATGGATCGAGGCCTGCCGCTCTTGCCTGCAGGGCCTGCGCCCGACCAATCTCGCCGCCACCGGGGCAGGCTGCGGCATTGTTCGACATATTCTGCGGCTTGAACGGAGCGACCCCGATCCCCCGCCGCGCTGCGATCCGGCACAAACCAGCCACCAGCAGCGACTTGCCGACATCCGATCCGGTGCCCTGAAGCATGAGCGCGCGCCCGGTCATGCTACGTTATGCAGGGCCGGAGATTTCGAGCCGGGTATGCGCGCCGTCGCTCAGAACCTGAGCGTCGATGCCAAAGACATCGCGCAATCGTGTGGCTGTGAAGGTCTCCTGCGGCGTGCCGTTTGCGACAATTCGGCCTTCGTGCATCCAGAGAACCTTGGAGGCGTAACGCAGCGCGAGGTCAAGGTCATGAATGACCGTCAGGACACTGCGTCCAGCGCGCGTCATGTTGGCGAACAGCTGCATGGTCTTATGCTGGTAGCGCGGATCGAGTGCGGCGACGGGCTCGTCCGCCACAACCAGTGGAGTTTCCGCTGCAAGCGCCCGGGCCAAATGCACTCGCGACAATTCGCCACCCGAGAGCGTGTCCGCCGCGCGTTCCTCGAAGCCGTCCAACTGGCATGCCCGGATCGCGCGCTCCACCGCTTCACTGTCTTCCTGCGACAAGCGACCAAGGGCAGCGCCATATGCGAACCGCCCGAGGGATACGACATCGCGAACCGGCTGAGGCCAAACGAGCGGACGCGCTTGCGGCAGATACGCAACGCGGCGAGCGCGCTCTACCGGCGAAAGCGATTCCACCGCCGTTCCATCGATCGAAGAGCTTCCCGCGTCCTTTTCCAACAGGCCTAGCGCAAGACGCAGGAGGGTCGTTTTGCCCGACCCGTTCGGCCCTATGAGCGCGGTCAGCTCGCCCGCGCCGAGAGCAAACGCGGCGTCGGCGACCAGAACCCTGCCATCGATCGAATAGCCGAGGCCTTCTGCCTCTAGCAGCTTCATGCCAGCCTCCTGCGCGCGGCGATCCAGATGAATACTGGGGCGCCCAGCAACGAGGCGACCACGCCCAGCTTCAGCTCGCTATCGGTCGGCAGCACGCGAACGCCGATATCGGCGAGCACGAGAATCAGGCCCCCGAGCAGAGCGGAGGGCACCAGTAGCCGCGCGGGATCGTAGCGGAGGAAGGGCCGCACCAGATGCGGTGCGACGATGCCGACGAAGCCGATTGCTCCGGCCAGCGCGACTGCGGCGCCCGTTGCCAGCCCCGCGCCGATAATCACTGCCAGCCGTTGTCGCTTGAGGTCCAAGCCCATTCCTTCGGCCGCCTCGTCGCCAAGGGCAAGCACGGATAGCCCGCGTCGGGAGGCCAGCAGAACCGCGACCCCGATCGCCATGAAGGGCAGAGCAAACAGCAGGTCGTCGAAGCTGCGATTGTCCACCGTCCCCAACATCCAGTTGACCATGTCCGCGAGGCTGAAGGGATTGGGGGCAAGGTTCATCAGCAAGGCCATAATTGCTGCCGAGAAGCTCGAAAGGCCGACGCCGATCAGAATTAATGTAACGACGGAACGCGTGCGTAAGGCGGCGAGCGCAACCAGCAACGTAGCGATCAGCGCGCCAGCTACTGCCGCCAGCGGAAGCACCAACGGGCCTGCGGTTGCCAGACCGAAATAAAGCACGAAGGTCGCGAATAGTGCGGCGGTGGCCGAGACGCCGAGGATACCCGGCTCGGCCAACGGATTTCGCAAGAGGCCCTGCAAAGCCGCGCCGCTCATGCCCAGCGCCGCTCCAACGAAACCTGCGGCGAGGGCGCGCGGCAGGCGGATTTGCCAGACGACCAGTTGATCGCCCTGGCTCGACTGGAATGTGAGAGCGCCCAGCACCCGGTTAAGCGGCAAGGGCACCGATCCCAATGCAACCGAGAGGACCAGTGCGCCCACAAGGCTTGCCAGCAATATCCCCACTACCCGGTTCATTGCGCGCCTTCCTTGCCTTCTGCGAGCGCCTCTACCGCATCGATCAGGAACCAGCCCCCGCATGAGGTCCAGGCCCCTTCCAGCGGCACGACTGGCAATTCGAGCAATTGCGCTCGCGCCACCGGATGACGCGCCGCGCTCCAGTTATCGACGTGGTTGGTCTGGCTTTCGAAAAAGGCTGCCGCGATCAGGTCGGGCCGTTCGTAGGCGAGCCGTTCCAGTGGCAGCGGGTTCCAGCCGGGACGATCCTGGAAATTCTCGAGGCCCGCCGCGACAAACAGTTCATGCACCAGAGTGCCTTCGCCCGCGGTTACGCCTGCCGGGGTCATGTAAAGAACTTCGCGTTGAGGACCGGACCTCTCTGCAAGTGCCTTCAATCGCCGATCCATATCAGCAACGAGCTTTTCGGCCTCATCCGGCTTGCCAAGTTCGGTGCCCACCCGCAGCACCTCATCTCGCACTTCGGCAATCGATTGGGGGAAGCCGATCTGCACGACCGGGACCCCCGGCTCCTTCATGAAATCGGCGATATCGTGCCCGCCGCCATAAGTTCGCACCACCAGATCGGGCTGCAGTGCCAGCACATCTGCCGTGCGCGGACGGACCGTGGGGATCCCTTCAGCCGCCGCCCGCATGTAGGAAAAGCGCTTTCCCGCATCGGGCGACAGCGCGAGGATATCCTCACGATCCGCGAACTTCAGGACGTACTGGTCGGCGCAGTAGTCGAGGCTGACGATCCGTCGCGGCGCGTCCGCTCCCCGCTCCGCCACCTGCGAACAGGCAGAGAGCAAAAGGCACGCCAGCGCCGCGAGGATCGTCCGAACCATCGGTTACATCCGGTAGCGCACGCCGCCGAACACCGCCCGACCAGGTTGGCCGTAGCGGAAGATCGTTTCATACTGCTCGTCGAACAGGTTCTCGATCCGACCGAAAATTTCGATCTGCTCGGTAATGCCAAAGCTCGCCCGGATATCGGTCACCACATAGCCATCGAGGCGGGTGGTGTTGGTGGCATTGTCGAAGCTGTCGCCCGCCACGAACACGGTGGCACCGATGCCGATGCCGTTCTCCATGCGGTAGTCCGCGACCAGACTGATCGTATCCTGCGCACGTCGTGGCAGGCGATTGCCGTTCACATCGTTTCGGGCGTCGATGGTGGTGTAGTTAAGCGCGACGTCGAATCCATCGGCCGGACGCAGCGCCAGACCGAATTCCCAGCCATCGGCACTTGCGAGTGCGATATTGTCGTATGTGCCGAACGGGCGTGGATTGGCCGGATCCTGACACGCCGGGATCGGATTGCCGGTGCAGCCGACAAACGCGATCAGATTAGTCGCGTCGCGTTCGAAATAAGTGACGCCCACCTCGGCTCGGCCACCAAGGAAATTGTGCGTTATACCGACATCCCAGTTCTCCGATTCCTCGGGCTCGAGATCGGTATTTCCGAAGTCGCTGAACAATTGGAACAGCGCAGGCGCCTTGAAGCCTTCGCCATAACTACCGCGCAGCACGGTATCGCCGCCGTTGGGCGAATAGGCACCGCTGGCGGCGAAGGTTGTATTGTCACCGTAGGTTTCGTGATCGTCGTAGCGAACGCCGCCAGTCAGCGAGAGCCCCTCCAACGGCGTCAAATTGAGCTGGCCGTATACCGAGTTGATCCACACATCATCGCCAATCGCGGGCGCACCGAAACTCGAGCTGCGATACTCCGATTCCTCGCGCTCTGCGCCGAAAACCAGCTCGGCCATGTCGGCTGCGTCGAATACACCCTGATATTCGTAGCGCAGGTTTTCACCGAAAGCGTCAAAGGTTTCGGAGTCTGTATCGAAGCTGAAGTTCCGGCGGTCGACCCTGGTATATGCAATCCCCAGCCGGTTGCGGAAACGTCCATCCAGGAAGTTGGCATTGATCCCACCATAGCCGACCAAATCGTCGCGGTAGGAAACCTCGTTGGTATCGCCCAAGCCCGTCGCGGTGAAGCCATCGATATCGGTTTCGCTATCGGCATAGAAACCGCGCAGATCGATCGAGAAATTCTCGCCCAGCGCGATATCAAATTTGGCGTTTGCGCCAAGGCTTTCGAATCCGTCCGGCTCGGTTCCACCGCGCGCCTCGCTGAATGCGGAGATGCCATCGGTGCGATAGTAATCACCGCCGACACTCACCCCGACAGGGCCGAACTTGCCAGAGACGTTACCGACGAGTTCCGCAGTGTCGCGCTCACCGTATTCGGCACGCGCGAATACGCCGAGCTCCTCGGTCGGCTCGCGGGTAATTAAGTTCACCACTCCGCCAATCGCTTGGCTGCCGTAAAGAACGCTCTGCGACCCACGCACCACTTCGACCCGCGCGATGTTGCCTGTCAGGGCAGGACCGAAGTTGAAGCCGCCACCTGTCGAGGATGGGTCGTTGAGCTTGACGCCGTCGATCAGCACAACGGTCTGGTCGCTCTCCGCACCGCGGATCGAAACGCCGGTGTTGGTTCCGATCCCGCCATTGCGGTTGAAGGTGACACCGGGGACCGTGCGTAAGATATCGAGCACTTCGCTCGGCTGGCGGTTCACGATTTCCTCTTCCTCAACCACCGTGACCGACTCGCCGACTTGGCTGATCGCACGTTCGGTGCGATTGGCAGTGACAACGATCGTTTCGGAGTTCACTTCCTCGTCTTCGGGAAGGTCGACCGACTGAGCGAATGCACCGGTCGAGCACAAAGCCACGGCCGATGCCGCGACGGACAAATGGAATGCGGTTTTCATTGTAGAATCCAAAGCCAGTCCACGCGGAGGCTCCGGTGCCCGCATGGTCAACTCGACAGATGGCCCGCCGCCGCTCGAAATGAGCCGCGACACCGGTAACCGGCCTGGCTGTCGTTACTTCGGAAAAGAATTTTCCTGTCCCACTGGGCTGGACCCGGCCCCGGACGAACGACGCGACGGCAGGTCTCCTGGCTTGCCGATCAGCGCCTTCGAACCGTCTTCCCGGCGTCACCCAATGCGGGGTTTAGCCAGTGACATGTTGGTTCGGGACTCCTGGCTCACAGTTGCGGGCACAGCGCCGGTCTCTAACCGGCTTCCCTCTTAGCTCCAGGCAATTTCGCACCTGCAGCACCGTCTAATGGCGCCCATGCTAGCCAAGAGCGCCGCTGTCAATCCTTGCAGACTAGAAGTCGATACCCTGCTGGGCGCGAATGCCAGCGTGATAGGCGTGCTTGGTTTCGGTCATCTCGGTGACGGTGTCGGCATAGTCGATCAATTCGGGCTTCGCATCGCGCCCGGTCAATATCACTCGCGTATCGCCCCGGCGTTCAAGGGCATCGATAACGGCTTGGGGCGTGAGGTAGTCGTAGCGCAGCGCAATATTGATCTCGTCGAGCACGATCAGCGCGTAGTCACCACTCGCAATCAGTTCGCCCGCCTTTGCGAGCGCCTTCTCTGCAGCCTCGATATCGCGCTCCTTGTCCTGTGTATCCCAAGTGAAACCATCGCCCATAATGTGCCAGTCAACCAAATCCGGGAAGCGCGCGAAGAACTGCTTCTCGCCCGTCTTCCACTTCCCCTTGATGAACTGCACCACGGCGACCTTTTGTCCCCAGCCAAGCGCGCGGGCGATGACGCCGAAGGCGGAGCTCGACTTGCCCTTGCCATCGCCGGTGTGGACCAGAACCAGCCCGCGGTCCGGATCTTTCAGTTCGCGTCGCCGCTTGGCTTGCGCAGCCTGTAGTTCCTTCATCCTCGCTGCATGCGTTTCGCTGTTGGTATCGCTCATAGTGCCTCTTTCGGTTCGACGTTCAGGAACTGGCCGAAGCCAAGCTGGATTTCAAACGGGTTAGCACGGCCCAGAACAGCACCGGCACACCGAACGACGCCGAGATGCGTGACGGCAAGGATGTCGGCATCGCAACTCGCCGCGTCGCGTAGATAGGCCCGCACCCGCTCGGTCATCTGCGCCACATTCTCCCCACCATGCGGTCGCGCACCTTCGACACCTTCGGCCCACGCATCGATTTCACCACGCGGAATTGCGTCCCAAGCCTGCATTTCCCAATTTCCGAAATCGATCTCCATCAGTCTCGGGTCGGCGTGAACCGGAAGATCGAGATGCGCGGACAACTGCTCAGCCAGCGCAATGCATCGGGTCAGCGGGCTGCTGTCGATCCGTGCCAGGCGGTCGGGCAATGCGGCCGTCAGCGCGCGGAGGCTTCCCTCGTCAAAGGCTCGAGCAGAAACATCCGACTGGCCGTAGCAGATTCCCGCAGCGAGTTCGGGCTGGCCGTGCCGCAGCAGGATCAGAGCCATGCGATCAAGCCTAGGTAGAAGCCGACTTCGCTGATCTGCTGCACAGCGCCAAGGCAATCGCCCGTATAGCCACCCAGCTTGCGCTCGAAGAGCAGCCGCGTCGTAACATGACCAACACAGAGCCCGGCCAAGCCGCAAAGCACGGCGCCGGGCCCAAGAACGGTCGCGCCGATTGCGACCGCGGCAATCCCGGTGAGCGTCGCCACCATTAGCGGCGCTGCTCCGATCCCCTTCGCAACCGGCTTCGCGATCCCCTCTGCGCGCGCATAGCGACTGGTCGCAATCACGGTCACTGCCGACAGGCGCGAGGCTCCGTGCGCCACGGGAAGAGCGGCAAGGGCGAGCATGAAAGGCAATTGCGATAGCGCGGCAACCTTGAGTAACAGGACGAGGAACAGCGCCGCTGCTCCGAACGTGCCTAGGCGGCTGTCACGCATGATCTCCATCATCCGCTCGGCTGTCGACGCGCCAAGCCCGTCGAACAGGTCGGCCAGCCCATCTTCATGAAAGGCTCCCGTCGCCAGCAGCGTTGCGGCAGTCCCGAAAATCGCAGCGATAGAAGCGCCGCCGATTGCCCAGCCAAGTGCGAAGCCTGCCGCTCCGATGGCGCCGATTGCCAGGCCGACAAGCGGATAAAAGCCGGGTGCGGTCTCGAAGTCGCGCTCTCCCAGCTTGGCTATAGGCAATGGAATCCGCGTGAGAAAGACCCACGCGGCCAGCAATGCAAAGAACGGGCGTTTCATGAAGCCGGAGTAGCGCCGGAAACCCCGGCTTGCGAAAAACTCGCCATTCCGAAAAGCGATAGCGCGGCGCGGATCATCGGCACGGCAAGCAATGCACCGGTGCCTTCGCCTAAACGCATTTCTAGATCGAACAAGGGCTCGGCTTCTAACCAATCGAGCAACGCCCGATGTCCCTGTTCGGCCGAGCGATGCGCATAGACGAAAGCCTTTTCGCAGTCTGGTTCTATCGCCCTTGCAAGGGCGGCGGCAGCGGTGGCGATAAACCCGTCGACGACCACCAGCTTATCCGATGTCCCGGCTCCGATCATCGCGCCCGCCATGGTGCCGATCTCGAAACCGCCGACCTCGGCAAGAGCCTCGGTTGGCGCAAGCTCTCCGGTGCGCGCCGCCGCGCGTTCGAGTATCTCTCTCTTATTGGAGAGCCCAGCATCGTCGAGACCCGTGCCGCGTCCGACCAACTCGGCGATCGAAATGGAACTCAGCTTGTGCGCCAGCAGGGCCGCTGCGGAAGTGTTGGCGATACCCATCTCGCCAAAACAAGCGATTTTGCTCTCGATGCCAACTGCGAAATGTCGTCCTTGCGCGATTGCTTTGTTCGCCACATCCTTCGGCATTGCAGGCTCACTGGAACTGTCGGCCGTGCCTCGTCCGAGTGACATGTCGACCAACCCATCCCGTCGCGCTGGCAAATGCATCATCCCACAATCGACGACGGTGACCGGTATGCCGAACTGCGCTGCGATGGCATTCGCCGCAGCCCCACTTGCGAGGAAGTTGGCAACCATTTGGCCTGTAACTTCCTGAGGGAATGCCGAAACACCCTGTGCCGCGATGCCATGATCGGCAGCAAAGATGGTCAGCGATGCCGAGGCATTCTTGGGATTAGTGTCGCCGATGATCGCCGCGGCCTGAACAGCGAGGCTTTCAAGCCGCCCCATTGATCCAATTGGCTTAGTCTTATCGTCAATCAGACGCTGGAGGTCGGCTCGGGTCATACTCTGCGCGTCTAGCGAATGCAGAATGACTTTGGAACGGCGTGAACTGCGCATACGCACCGAGCGCTTTACGATCATCCAATAGCGGGGGGCAGGGCCATCCTATTAGCGCCAAGCTTCTCGCCATTGTGACTTGCCGAGCGAACGGCAGCTTTCGAGTCGAGACGCCTACGGTGTGAATGACCGAAATGAGGGCGCAAAGCGGACATCACGAACGCTGAGCTTGAAGATGCTTGGGCTGCTAGACGCGAGCATCCTATAACCGGTTGTAAGTTCTTGCCGGTAGAGGTGCTATTATGTCCAACTCACCAACATCGATGCAGTCGGACCGTGTCCAGAAGATCGTATTAACTAAAGATCAGATGAGGTGGCGCGCGTTTTGGGCAAACACTCAATGGCACGAGCATACTTTCCGCAAAGTCTTGCGTCGGATGGGTTTCGAACAGTCCTTCCCCATAGAACTGGCAGGCGGTCGCCGGTTCACAAATATAGCCGTAAGTGTGCTCGACTTCCAGCAGGCATCTGGATCGGGACCTCGGCTGCTCATTCCGATAGATCCCCAGTCCCATCCGGACGAGCGCGCGATTGAGGCATCGCTTGCCCGATCCATCGGACTGATGCTCGCGGACGCGGCGATGTACGATCAGATCTGGGTCGATACCTACAGCAAACTCCTGCCCCGGTTTGCAAAGAGGCCGAAAGCTTCCTTAGAACGGATGGATTTCGCGGAAGGGTCTCATGACGGCCTTATGCTGCATGCCGAGTTTCTTCGCCTCGATCACGATTTTTCGACAACCCGATCGAGGCGGATTGCTTCCGATATCGAAGAGCTGATCGAGGCGATTGACTTCGACCTTCGCGAACATGATCGCAATGTCGCTGCCCTGACAGTTGACGAATCGGGATCTCATCGAAGAAAGATTACAGGTCTTGCCGCCCATGTTCTCGAGCTCGCTGGCATGAGCCCGGACGACCTGCCGTTGCTCTTCAATGACGATGGTGATCAACCCTTCACACGGTCGATGGCTCTCTCCCGTTTTCCGCGGGGCGGTTCTATTGGATAAGAGGAACGCTCGAGTGCTCGCTCGAATTGCGCAAAGGCCGGTGCTGGATCGATGGCAGAAGGGTCATACTTTCGCACCCTTCCAATCTACCTGCGACAACCCTTTCGTCCTGTGTCGGACGGCCACTATGTACCTTGCTACAGATTGAAGGGTTGCAATTCGACGCGACTATAAAAAAGGTCCACGCGGACAGAGGTTGCATCGTAATGGAAATCGATATGCTTACGAATGAGTTCAGAACAAATCGCTTAAGATAGAATGAACAAATCCCGTTCAGATTTTTGTTACACGCGGCCGTACGTCCATGAGCAGGTTGTGTCCGGCTACACCTAGCTAAATATTATGCTCTGGGTTGTGGTCGGTTTGGCAGGAACTGTCCCGAGAGCGGAACGGTAGCTGATGAGAAAGCCGAAGGCTCTTGGGGAACGAAGGATGCCGCTTGTCCCTTCCGCCGCGCAACACACTGCTGATCTGCTCTCGCAACTAAACCGGGAATTCAGCCTTCTCCAAGGCCACCTCGGTTTCCTCCCAATTGACGACGACGATATGCTGGCTGCGCGCGGGCTGCTTCGCCGCATCGCCCAGCAGGGCCAGGCGCTTCAATACATAAAACAGCATGGCGTAGCGCACGGTGAGGATGGCCGAGCCGCCCTCCATGCCGAAGTCCTTGGCGACGACCGCCTTCTGGCTTGCGGTCAGGTCAGGATGCGGGCCGATCTCGACCTCGAACCGCTCCTGCCACAGCGCGTCCTGCAGCGAGTGCCCGCCGCCGTCACCCATCTCGCCGACGCCAAGAATACGCGGCAGGAGGAAGTCTTTGAACTTGTCGGTGACGTGGCAGTAGGCGCGCACGTGCCAGCGGAAGCCGTCATAGCCGAAGGCATGAGGCGTGATCCGCCGCCAGATTGGATCGGGTCGGTCCTTGCTCATCGACTGATAGTGGACATCGATCGAACGGTTATCGCGCACCGCGCTCAGCACCGTTCTCAGCACGGCCGAATCGATATCCCTGCGCGGCGTCAGCGCGATGTCGGTGTCGGGAAATTCGGTGATCCACGAATCAGACAGATCGATTAGGCCTTCGGCCACCGAACGCAGGCGGGACAGATAGCCGTCGGGATCGGGCTTTAGAAAATGCGGCTCGAACTGCTCGCTGGCGACGTAGCGCTTGGCGCTCTTGTCGTAGAGCGCATTGTGCGGCGCACGCTCCTGATAGAGCGTCAAATCCTTCGACGCCTGCGGCACCGACACGTCGAACATGTCGGTGATGTCCGAGCGATTGACTCCGCCTTCCCAGAACAGGCGGAACTCGATGAACTCGAGTCGGCGCTCCACGCCCCACTTCAAGGTGGTCAGGCCGTCCATCCGAAATTGTCCTCCAGCGGATCCAGATAAAAACTATATGGACATATCTGCAATACGCGTTTACTTTCTATTCTCATCACGGTGTCGCGTCAAGCGGAACCGTGCCGAGGAACAGGGCGGAGAGACGAGGACGATGACCTGCATGACCGACCGGCGGACCATCGTCGCCCACGGGCGCATGGCGATGCGTGAGCTTCGCCTCGACGCCGCACGCCACCGCCGACACGGCCTGCAGATCATGTCGTTCGAGCAGCTGGCAGCCCGCCTCGCCGGCGGCTTTTCGAGGCCGATCGACGACGAAAGCCTGCGCACCGCGATCCAGGCCGTCCTGCCGGACACCTCGCTCGGCGAACTCGAAAGCATCAAGCTCCTGCCCGGCATGGTCGACGCCTCGGCCGACACCCTGCACAAGACCTGGCGCGCCAGCATCGACCTCGCTTCCCGCTCCCACGAGCATCCGCGTCTCGACTCAATTGCGCGACTCGAAGCGGCGGTGCTTGCGCAGCTGCCACCGGGCATGATGCGGCCCTGCGACCTGGTCGCGACCGCTTGTCAGCGTCTAGCTCACGCCAAGGCCGTTCTCGGACCGGTCGAGATCGTCGGCATCACCGAGCTGTCGCCGTGCTGGCGGCCGCTGCTTGCGGCGCTAACCGGCTGCACCCCTGTGACCTGGACGGCGGGCCCTCGGCCCACGCCGCCCTGGCTCGAGGCGACCGGCGTCACCATCGCGCGCGATGCGCCGCAGGCCCCGGAGGTTCGGGCGGAAAGCGCATCGACGGCGTATCATGAGGCCATCGAGGCGATCCGCTGGGCGCGTGCGCTACTGGCTTCGGGTGAGGCCCAGCCGGCGGAAATCGCCATCGCCGCCGCCTCGACGGCGGAATATGATGACCATTTCCTGTCGCTTCGCGCCGACGCGAACCTCGACCTGCACTTCATCCACGGGATCAAGGTCACCACCACTCGCGAGGGTCAGGCGGCCGCCGCGCTCGCCGACATCCTCGTTCGCGGCTTGTCGCAGACCCGGCTGCGCCGTCTCGCTGCGCTGTGCGGGTCCGAGGCCGGTCCGCTCCAGACGTTGCCGGCGGGCTGGTTGCGCATTTTGCCGACCGAAGCCCCGCTTGCGTCGGTCTCGGCCTGGACGCGTCTGCTCGGGCGCCTGACCGCTGCGGACTGGCCTGACGAGCAAGAGCACACCCCTACCTTGCGGGGCGTCGTTGAGCTTCTGGGCAAGGGCCACAGCGCCGCCGAGGAGATCGGCGCGGCGCTGCTCAGCGGCCGCGCCCTGGCAATCTGGCGCAAGGCGCTGCTGGCGGGGCCGACCGGATCGCTCGATACGACGCTGGAGAATCTCAAGCAGGACGACGGCCTCGAGGCCTGCGTCTCGGTCGCCTGGATGCCCGCCAGCGCCTTGGCGGCCTCGCCGCGCCGGTTCGTTCGCTTGATCGGGCTTAATTCGTCGCGCTGGCCGCGGAGCATCTCCGAAGACCGCCTGATCTCCGACCACGTCATTCCCACCGCCGATCTCGATCCCCTGCCGGTCGCGGCGGCCGATCGCCGGGACTTCGAGACGATCCTCGCCACGACCGAGCGCCAGGTGGTGCTGTCGCGTGCGCGCCGCGACGGTGAAGGGCGGCTCCTCGGCCGCAGCTCGCTGCTCGGCGCCTATGGCGAGGAGACCTACGTCCGCCGCAACGCGGTCCCAGCTCATGCCTTCAGCGAGACCGATCGGTTGATGGCGCGCCCGCCGGAGTTTGCCGACGCGCCCCAGGCGGTCGCCGCCACGGCCTGCTGGCGCAACTGGCACCGCAAGGAGATTACGCCGCACGATGGCCTGGTGCGCGCCGAACACCCGCTCTTGTTGGCCATCCTCGACCGCACCCAGTCGGCAAGCTCGCTTCGCCTCCTCCTGCGCAGCCCGCTCGGCTTCGTCTGGCGCTACGCGATGCGGCTGCGAATGCCCGAAAGCGGCGCTGATCCTCTGGTTCTCGACGCCCTGGGCATGGGCGACCTCGTCCACATGACGCTCGATCTGGCGCTCCAGAAGTTGGAGGCCGACGGCGGTCTGGCCAACGCCGACGAGGCGCAGATCGAAGCCACCGTGCAGGAGGCCGCACGCGAGATCGCCAGGGTCTGGGAGAGCGAACGCGCTGTGCCGCCGGAGGTGATCTGGCGCCGGACGCTCGACGACGCCCGCATTCTGACGAGCCGCGCGCTCACCTATGACGACGAGCGGCTGCCGGACGCCCGCTCCTATGGAGAAGTGGCCTTTGGCGGCTTAGAACCCAAGTCGGACGCCGACAGCCCCTGGGATTCCAACATCCCGGTCGAAATCCCCGACGCGGACTTCCGGATCAACGGCTACATCGACCGTCTCGACCTTTCGGGCGACGGCAAGCGCGCCCTGGTCCGGGACTACAAGACCGGGCGCCCGCCTAGGGAGGATATCAGCGTCGACGGCGGCCGCGAGTTGCAGCGCTGCCTCTACGCCTTTGCCGTCAAGGCGCTGCTCGGATCCGAGATCTCGATCAGCGCCTCTTTGCTCTTCCCGCGCGAGCAGGTCGATCTCCAGCTCTCCGATCCGGAAGCCACCCTGGTCGAGATCACCGGCTATCTGCAGGCGGCGCGCGCCAACCTGACCGCCGGGCACGCCCTCATCGGGCCCGACACCGGCGGAACATATGACCACCTCGCCTTCGCCCTGCCGGCGAACGCTGGCGCCACCTACTGCAAACGCAAGCTGCCCGCCGCTACCGATATGTTCGGCGACGCCGCGCAAGTCTGGGAGGCCCAGTGATGACCGCCGCAAGCAAAGCCCTGCGCGACGACAGTGCCCGCCGCGCTGCGATCAGCGTCCACGACCGGTCCATCTTGGTGGAGGCCGGCGCGGGTTCGGGCAAGACGGCCGTCATGGCCGGCCGCATCGCCGCGATGCTGGCCGAAGGGGTCGCGCCCAAATCGATCGCGGCCGTCACCTTCACCGAACTGGCGGCGAGCGAACTTTTGATCCGCGTCCGCGACTTCGTCGCCGACCTCGTAGTGGGCACGGTCCCGACCGAATTGCGGATCGCTTTTCCGGACGGTCTGTCGGAAATCCACAAGGCCAACCTCGCGGCGGCCTCGGCAGCGATCGACGAGATCACCTGCTCGACGATCCACGGCTTCTGCCAGCGCCTGATCAAGCCCTATTCGGTCGAAGCCGACATCGACCCGGGCGCCCACGTGATGGACAGCAACCAGGCCGACCTCGCTTTCATCGAGATCGTCGACATCTGGCTGCGCGAGCAGCTTTCCGGCGGCCAGGCCGGCATCATCGCCGAAATGGTGTTGCAAAGCCCCGGCGAAACCGTCGGGCTGATCCATAAGATCATCGCCAACCTGCGCAAGCGGCGCACCGTGTCGGCGCCGCCCGCGACGCCGCTCGCGCCGCATCTGCGCGCCTTCCATGATGCGACCGCGGCCTTCTCTGACTTCATCCAGACCGCGCCCGCGGTCGAGGACGAGACCGCGACGTTCGCCGAGCGGCTCGCCGGGATGGCCCAAGCGATGGAGGATGCGGCGACCGCCGAAACGCCGGCCGGACTCATCCGGCTGCTGGTGACGCCGCCGCACCCCGATCTTTGCACCAAGAGCGGCTCGTTTCTGGCCTTCAGAAAGAAGGGCAAATGGGTGGAGGCCGCCAAGCGCGAGGGCCTGGCCAAAGCCGATGGCGACCGCCTCAACGCGGCGGCCGAGGGCCACTACGCGGCGTGCTGTCAGGCGTGGCAGCTCCTACTCCAGAATGTCGCCAGCCACGTCCTGGCCGATCTGATCGCGCAGGCGCAGCCGGTGCTGGAGCGGTTCCGGGACTACAAACGTTCGGCCGCCTTGCTCGATTTCGACGACCTAATCTTCGCCGCGCGGGACCTGCTGCGCGATCATGACGAGGTCCGCCGCGCGCTGAGCGCGCGCTTCACACGGGTTCTCGTCGACGAATTCCAGGACACCGACCCGCTGCAGACCGAAATCTTCTGGCGGCTATGCGGGGAGCCGCCCGCCGGACGCGCGACCGCCGAGTGGAGCGAGTTCCAGATCCGCCCCGGCGCTCTGTTCCTGGTCGGCGACCCCAAGCAGGCGATCTATCGCTTCCGCGGCGCCGATGTCAGCGCCTATGTCCGGGCGCGCGACGCCTTCATCGCGCAGGATGCCGACAGCGTCCTGTCGATTTCCACCAACTTCCGCTCCTGCGCGCCAATCCTCACCTATGTGAACGAGCGCTTCGAAACGCTGCTATCGAGCGACGGCCAGCCGGGTTTCACCGCACTCGACCCGTTCCATTCCAACCGGGGCGAGGCTCCCTGCGTCGCGGCGCTGGATGTCACCGTCGCCGACGAGAACGGCAAGGCGAGCGCCGAGCAGCAACGCGATGCGGAAGCCGAAGCTGTCGCCGAGTTGTGCGCCCGCCTGATCGGCAGCGAGATTATCATCGATCGTCGCTCCGATGCCAGCCGGGTCTGCCGGCCGGGTGACATCGCCCTGCTCGCGCCGACCGGAAGCGACCTGTGGCGTTATGAAGAGGCCCTTGAGCGCCACGGCATTCCGGTCGCCACCCAGGCCGGCAAAGGCCTGTTCAGGCGACAGGAGATCCAAGATCTCATCGCGCTGACCCGCATCCTTGCGGATCGCCGCGATACGCTCGCGTTGGGCGCGCTCTTGCGCGGCCCTCTGGTCGGTTTGACCGAGGAAGAACTGCTCGACATCATCTGGGCGCTGCCCCGGTCCGAAGAATATCCCGAAGCCCTGCCGCGCCTCGACCTCGGCGTGGAGACCAGTGCGATCGCCCACCCGTTGGCGCGCTCGGTGATCGAAAAGCTGCAAGTCCTCAATCGCCGGACCAACAATACCACGCCGCACAACCTGCTGTCGCAAGCGGTCGACGTGATGCGGGTGCGGCCGATGCTGCTCGCCCGCCACCGGGGCCAGGCCGAGCGGGCGCTCGCCAATGTCGATCTTTATCTCAGCCTGACCTCCGCTTTCGCGGTTCGGGGACTGCGCGCCTTTGCCGAGACCATGACCGCTGCATGGACCGATGAAGCCCGCGCCGTCGAGGGGCGGCCCGACGCGCAGGAAGAAGCCGTTGCGCTCTACACCATGCACGCGGCCAAGGGCCTTGAGTGGCCGATCGTGGTGCCGGTGAACACGATGACAGGCATCATGCCGGCCGAGAACGCGGTGACTGATCGCGAAAGCGACGCCTTCTACTGCCCGGTTTTCGGCGTGAAACCGGCCGGCTATGACGAAGTGCGCGACGCGGAAAACGCCGAGCTCGATCGCGAGCGCGTCCGCCTCTGGTACGTCGCCGCCACTCGGGCGCGCGAGCTGCTGGTTCTGCCTCGCCTCGACGCCTCGCCGTCGAAGTCGGCCTGGATTTCGTTGCTCGACCTCTCGCTCGGCGACCTCCCGGCGCTCGATGTGGCTCATCTGCCGCTGGAGATGGGCGCCGTGGCGGCGGGCGAAGGCAACCAGCAGACCCGCGAAAGCTTTGCAGTGGAAGCCGCCGCTATCGCCGAGCGCCATCGCCGCTTGACCTGGCTGGCGCCCAGCCGTGACGAAAGCAGCGTCGGCCCAGTGCTTACCTCGGAAGCGGTGGAAATCTGGGCGGCGCGCGACGAGCGCAAGCCCGATGACGAGGCCAAACGCCCCAGCATACAGGGGGGACGCGAGCGCGGCCTGATCCTGCACAAGCTTCTCGAAGAGGTGTTGACCGGCGAGACCGCTCCAGACAGCGCCGCGCTGACCGATCGGGCGCGCTCGCTCATCGCGGCGCTCGGCTGGCCGGCGGTCGAAGACCCGTCACAGGGCCTTTCACCCGCTGAACTTGTCGGCTGCGTCTCCCGCACGCTTGCCTTGCCCGAAATCGCAGAGCTTCGTCCCGTCCTCAGCCCGGAGCTCCCGGTCTATGCGTCAACATTCCTCAATGAGGTTGAGCAGGCGTCCGCCGGCATCGTCGACGCCATCGGCTGGGCCCCCGATGGGACGCCGCAGGTGGTCATCGACTGGAAGAGCGACGTCCAGCCAACGCCTGAGACGGTCGATCACTACCGCGCTCAGGTGCGGGCCTATCTGGATATGACCGGCACCACGCGCGGCCTGATCGTGCTGGTGACGACCGGCGAAATCATCGCTGTAGCGCCGTCGCCGCTCGAGGCCTAGTCGCCTGCGGTAGGGGGAAACCGATGCTGACCCGCGCGAGCGCCGCAAAACCTGCTCGGAACTGAGACGACGCCCGACGACCTCGCCAAACTGCAATTCCGATTGCAGCCATAGCGCCTGGCGACCTATCCGCAGAACGGTCTAATCGTCGCACAGCGCACTCCTTTGCAATGAGGGCTAAAATCTAAAGAGTGGCAGTTTCCTAGATCAGCAAGTCTAACTCTAACCGGCAGAGATTAGGATGCAAAGCGGCCGTGGCCGACTGATGATCTTCTTAAGAACGAAAGGAGGTGGCTCTCTGGACGAGAGCGGAAAAAGGCATGCGATCCCCGCGGCCTATGGAGACTTGAAATGACTCAGATTGAACAGCAGAACCGCATCGCCAACTTCTTTGCCGCCCTTGCTCGCCTGCTGAGCGGCCAGTCCGGACGCTTCACTGAATTCCGAGACAAGGTGGACATAATGCTGAGCGGTACGGCTCCTCACGCTTTCGGCCTGATGCAGTTCGCTTCCCGGGTCCAGACAACTGGCCGCCCGCTCCTCTGGGTTCATCAGTCTGCAGAATGCCCTGTTCCGCAGATCGGCCTGATCGCGCAGATGGGAGGGGGGATGCACTACATCGAGAGCTGCATGCTCTGCCTGACTGGCGAAGACGACCGCGCGACCCTCGTACCAGACGGCTTCAATCTGGGCGCGTACAGATTCGACGATGCGCTCGATCTGCACCACATCACGGAAGCACCGGCCTCGACCTTCGAAGCGGCAAATGGTGACATGGTGAGGGCCTACAACCGACTTATGGCGATCCAAGCCGAGCAGTGGGAGCGGGGTGATACCTTCGACCTGCCTTACCTCGCCCAGGCGGCCTAAATTTCATAGTGCGCCGGATCGTCCATGGACGATCCGGCATCGCCACACAGGATCTATCTTCGTTGGTCGATTGCCCTGAGCATAACGGTTTTGGCGCGAATAACTTGACGCTTCTTAACCAGCGAAGGTTAACGGCAGTGATTGAACCGTTAGTATTCGGCCGATTGCGGGCTACGCGATAAGCGGTTGGTCGGATTGGAGCAGGTTGTGTCCGGCTACACCCGTACGGGTGAATGTTGTGGAGGGCCTCTAGAAATGGCGGGAAGTGGGCCGTGACCGGACTGCCCACTGTTGGAATGGTCATCTCGTGAAAGCAGACATCCCCTCATAATCATCGCAGCTGCTTGAGGCGGTAGCGATCATGCTGTTGGGGGGGAGGGGGAGATGAGCTCGGGCGACCTCTAGAGCAGTGTTCGACACTGTTAAAAGCGACAGTGTCTCCTGCGCCGTCCTGGTTGTTGCCTCGTGCGCGGCTGCCGCATGCGAGATAGATCTGGCTTACGGCATCTTAACGCATACAGTCAGGAATCGGAACTGGAAGAGCATGCTGAAATGTTGCGCGCACTGGCGCCGCGCGCGCTCCCTCGATCTCGCATTCAAACGGGCGCTCGACGCGGTCGAAAAGTGGATCGGCGAAATGAAGGTCAGATAGGCAATAGAAGACAACCTAGCAGTCGCTGCGAGACAGGGGGACAAGCAGCCTTTCCGCCAATGCAACAAAATAAATCTGAAAAGCTGATCCGTTGTGTCCATATCTTTGTTGAAGGAGGCTGGAATGCGAAAAGTGCGCGAAAAGATTATGGCCCGGGCAATGATCAGCAGAAGCTGTGCGAACTTCCTTTCCGACGTCGATCTCAAGCCGGGGATCGCTCAGTCCGGAGGTGCCTTGAACAAGCACCAGCACCAGAAGATAAGGTTTCGGTCCAAGTACGATTGTTGGTCAGAAACGGACATCGTGCTCGAAAAACGGGGCTCGTTATTAGCTGGATCGATGGAGCATGCACGGTTCGCAAAACGAGCAACGCTTGACCTCGAGTACAGGTGGTTTCGCTTCCGTGAAAGCAAGAACGGCTTTTCCATGCTTGCAATCTGGGACAAGGAGCTTCCCGCGACGATCTGTGCTGCAGGCTCCTCGGGGAACTACCGTTTGCTCGACCTAGTAGATTTTTCCGATTTCAAACCCTTGTTCTTCGTGCGTTCGAACCCGGTAGTCCATTCCTTAAAAAATGTTACGAGAATGCGCCGTAGTCCCGAAATGCAAAGGTCTGGAGGGGAGCGACGGCGATGTAAAGCTCTTCTCATTACCATGAAGGATGAATGGTCGAAAAGTTTCTGGGGCTATTGGTCTCCTGAAGCAGGATATCTATCGACCATGGACGCTCCGTGAGCGAGAGCGCGACGCGAGAGCAATTAGCGCATGATGCCATGCGGGTGCCTGATAAAAAATCTGGCAGGCCGATTATTCAAGCAGTTCTTGATTGACCAAGGTAACGTCAGCATATGAGCTGTTCGTCTCCGCCAATTGCAATTTACGCAATGGGCGGTCGGTCGCATTGCAGCAGGTTTGGTATGCCTACACTCATAGAGATTTATGCAGTGGACGGTTATCCCATCAGCTGAAAATACCAGTTGCAAGACGGGATTCCGTTGCGGGGCATCCAGGCCGTTCGGAGTTGAAGGAGAAGCGATCCCTTGGGTTTGGAGCGGCCTTGCTGACCTCGCTTGCGCTCCGCAAATCCTGTCTAAGTGCGTTTCGCGGCTTCGTCGTCCCGGTCTAGTCGATCCTCCCGACGTATGTTGGCGACGAAGGCGCGGAGCACGGCGCTTTGATCGTCGAACACGATGGCGGAATCGAAGTGCTCCCGTACTTTGTCCACGATCTCCGGGACACTCTGGGCTTCGGGACTGGCATCCGCCCATCTTCGACCGGGATGCAGGGTGTCGAACGGCGATTTGTTGTTCGCGCGCGTCGTCGCCGAGTCCCCGTGCTTCCCGAGACCGTACAGTATTCCGGTCTCGTTGTTCCAGATCGGGCGGAACATGCGTATGAGATGACTCTCCGCCGCCGCCTGGTAGCCGGTCTGGACCGCGAGTGCGCGGCAGTCGAAGTCGGCGATGTCCACACCGTTGACCTTATCGATGTTCCGGCGGTGCTCGTTTAGTCGGTCGGCGAGCTTCGTCCCCTGATCGATTGCCGTCTTCGGATTCCCCTTGGGATCAGCCTTGCCGACGTAGATCGGTGTTTCGGTCCCGCTGATCGGGGCGTAGAGCGGGTTTCCGCCATTATAGTAGATGGCGTAGACGCCCGAGCCATAGAACCGTCCGAGGCTGGCGAGCGATCTTCGGTCCTGCGCGACGAGAGCAAGCGCCACGAAGTTCCCGATCAGGGTCGGCTCGGCGGGATCGAAGAACGCGTCAGGAAGCTCGTTCGGATCGATCTTGCGCGTAAGGCGATCGAGGCGGTCCCGCATGGAATCGATGCTTGCAACCAGTTTCTTTCGGGCCGGAGCGGTGAGTTCGCCAGTCCGGGTGCTCTCGAGCAGGCGCTCGATCCCGGCGAGGAGCTGTGCGGCCTTCTCGATCGACGGATCGCGAGGCATGCCTACTTGTTGTCGACACTATGTTGGGAAAGGACGCCCGCGACGCTGCGCGCGACCCGTTCCGCGAGCGTCACTGGGACGGCGTTGCCGATCTGACGCATCGCCTCGGACCACGCGCCCTCTATCCTGTAGCGGTCGGGGAAGGTCTGCAGCCGCGCGCTCTCGCGCACGGTGAAGTAGCGTACCGAACCATCGGTGTTAGCCAACATGTTCTCTCCACCGGGCACTCCGTGAACTCCCGCCTTCAGAGCCTTCGCCGCGTCGTCGAGGGGACTTCCAGTGTGACCGGGATAGCTTTTCGCGCCGGGTTGGAAGCGATGCCCGAGAAACCCGCTGGATCCGTTCGGCCCGATATCGGGGGCCGGTAGGTCCGAGATGGCGTCGCGGACCGTCCTCCAGGGAATTGCACCCGGCTTCTCGATGAGTTTCTCCGCGCGCGCCCGCAGCCTTTCGGCGTTCCACCATTGATCCGCTCGTCGAATCCCGTGCCGATCGTGGTAGTCGCCATGCAGCTGATCCCACAGCAGCGCGTCCTGGGAGTGGGTCGGTTCGGGGAAGGACCACCGGACCCCGAGATCCATCCGGAAACCGACGAAGAACACCCGATGCCGTTTTTGCGGCACGCCATAGTCAGCTGCGTTCAGGACCTCGGCCACCAGCCGATATTCCAGCCCCCGGTCGCCGCGAGATCCCGTGTGATGGCACTCCAGTCGCCGTAGGTGGGTAGCCCAGTCTTCACCATCCCTTGCGACGAGTTCGGGATACTGCATCTGCAGCTTGACGTATTCGTAGTACGAGGCGAACCGCTCGCGGGTGAGCCCCCGAACGTTCTCGAAGATGAACGCGCGAGGCTTGATTTCTCGCACCGCGCGTACCGCTTCGGGGAACATGTCGCGCCGGTCGGCCTGCGCCTTGTGGCGACCGCCGACCGAAAAGGGCTGGCAGGGTGGCCCCCCTGACACGAGTTCTACCTTTCCCTCGTGCTCGACGAAACTGGCGTCGCGCACGTCGCTCTCGATGCTCAGTGGCCACTTTCGAGTATCCGCCAGCCGCGCCCTTCGATTGGCCAGCAGCGTTCGTTGGCAATTGGGCTCCCATTCGACGATCCGGGTCGGCTCGAAGCCGGCGCGGCTGATGCCGATGCCAAGCCCGCCCGCGCCGGCGAACAGTTCGACCGCCTTCATCCGGCATCGTCCAGGAAGGTTTGCACACGAAGCCCCATAGCACTCTCGTCCCTAGTCTCGCATTCCCAGATCACCAAGACGTCCCAACCCA
Source organism: Erythrobacteraceae bacterium Alg239-R51 (assembly GCA_947331495.1). Taxonomy (GTDB): domain Bacteria; phylum Pseudomonadota; class Alphaproteobacteria; order Sphingomonadales; family Sphingomonadaceae; genus Qipengyuania. The sequence goes on from CAMZOI010000001.1 coordinate 638,037, forward strand.
GTTTCCGCAACTTCGCGATGTTTCGTTCATCGCGTTCACGATTGCCCTCGAGCTTGGCCACCCAGAATTCGACGCGGGACTTGGGTATCCGCGCGAGCTTGCAGGAAGGAGCCTCGTGCCGGTGCCAGAAACATCCGTGCACGAAGATGACCTTCCGCCGAGGGCCGAAGACGAGATCCGGGCTGCCGGGAAGCGAACGTCGATGCAGGCGGTAACGATAGCCCATGCGGTGGACCAGGCGTCGAACTCGCAGCTCCGGCTTCGTGTCCTTCCCGCGTACGCGCGCCATGCGCGCGGAGCGTTCCAATGGGTTGAGGCTGTCCACCATCGTCGCGACTGTCCAAACTCGGCGGTGTCTTCTTGCGCATGCCGCGTCTCCGGTTTGTTCTTCCATATCCATGGCGCGAAATCCAGTCCCGCCGACGGCTGTGCGGCGGAGTGAACTGGCGTCCGTGGAACACGCGGCCGGTGTCCTTCCGTGACGGTCGGAAATGTCCTAGCAAATGTCGCGACTTTCACTTTCGGACCGCGACAGAATGAATCAAGAACTTGATCTTACGCCAGACCCTCGCGTGCTGCAGATGCTCGGGGAGATCAACCTTCATCAATGGCGTTGCGTCGCCGAGCTGGTGGACAATGGCATCGATGCGCTGGTCGAGGCCGCGCGATCCGGCAATCCCGTCGAGAGCCCCGAGATCACGATCACGATCCCGACGTCGGACAAGCCTAACGCGCAGCTCGTCGTCCGAGACAATGCGGCCGGCATGTCCATCGACACGCTTGAACACGCCGTAAGGGCTGGTTGGACCGGCAACGACCCGCTCACCAATCTCGGACTCTTCGGCATGGGGTTCAATATCGCGACGGCCCGATTGGGCGGAGTGACCGAGGTATGGACGACCCGCGAGAACGACCCCGAGTGGGTGGGTGTCCGCATTGACCTGAACGAACTCAGGACTTCGCGGACCTTCAAAGTGCCGCGTCGGACGAGGCCAAAGCTCGATCATTCCACGCACGGTACTGAGATCATCGTGAGCAAGCTTAAGCCGGAGCAGAGGCAATACCTGGCGCGGTCGGGGAACCTCGCGACGATCCGTCGGCATCTCGCCCGTTCCTATTCGTCGCTGCTGCAGGCGTCTCAGGCCGGTCGGATCCGTTTCAAGGTGAACGGTACCAATCTTGAGCCGAGGCGACACTGTCACTGGGACCCGGACCGCGAGGTCAAGCTGCCCGACGGTACGGAGGTCAACGCGGTCGAGACCTTCGACGTGAAGCTGGCGCCTCGCCGCTACTGCACCAGTTGCATGCGGACACTGGCGAGTGACGAGGACGCCTGTCCGACGAATGCTCCGGAGTGCCGTGTGGTCGAGAGGGAACGACGTGTGCGGGGCTGGGTGGGCCTGCAGCGCTATCTCCACAAGTCCGATTTCGGCATCGACTTCATCCGCAATGGCCGGAAGATCGAGATCGGCTCGAAGGATCTTTTCGCTTGGACGGACGGCGACAGCGAAGAGATCGAATATCCCATCGATGACCCCAGGAACCGCGGGCGGTTCGTGGGCGAGGTGCACATGGATCACTGCCGGGTCAGCTATACCAAGGACCGGTTCGAACGCGATGACCCTTCCTGGCAGGAGATGGTCAGCATCGTCCGCGGCCAGGGACCACTCCGCCCACTGACGGCGAAGCAGAGGGGTTATGCCGGAAACACCAGCCCGCTCTACAAGCTCTTCCAGGCCTTCCGACGGTCGAGTCCGCAAGGCAAGAACGGTCTCTGGTCCAGGATCCTCGTCGTGAAGGACAACGACCGTGCCGAACAGATGGCCCAGTCTTTCCACGCGAACGACCCTGACTACATTGAGGACCACGCGTGGTGGGAGCTCGTCAAGGAACAGGATCAGGCGATCCTCGGGGATCCGACCGGTGACGGCGCTGAGATTCCCGAAGGGTTCCTCGACGAGGACGGGGAGGAGGATGAAGCCACCGTTGAGGGCGATTATGGTCAAGGTGACGAGACCGACGATGGCGCTGCGAGCCCGGATGTCGAGCGGACGATGGTGCATGAACTCTCGCGGACCTACACGCATCCGACCTATCGGGTGGACTACGAGGTGGAGGCGTTCGCGACCGAGGCCGACAACCCCGGATTGACCGCGAACTCCCCGTGGACCTTCGGACTTAGTGACGTCGCGACAAGGACGTACGAGTTCCTCTTCGACGCGAAGCACGAGGTATTCAGGTCCAGTACGATGACGCCGCTGGACGCCCTTCTGCTCGAGCTTGCCGTGCAGACACGCGAATTCCTCAGGGGCGAGTTGCCTGATCTCACGTTGGCAAACGTCATCTCCGGATTTCGCGGCGCCTATGCCGTCGCGACGAGGCTGGATCCGTCCGAGATCATTTCGCAGGCCAACGCCACGCTGGACGAGTTCACGAAGGCGTTGCCGGAGATCTTCCCGAGTGACCGTGCCAGGGAATTCTATGACGGCCTCACCGTTCAGGACCGCTCCCATATCGTACGCAAGGTCGCCGCGCGTGGAGGAGCGTCGATCGACGAGATCGTGGAAGAGGGGCGCTTCTGGGAGTTCACGGATCCTCATGGCGCTCGCGACATGGTCCGTAAGCATCCGGAGTTCTTCTTCGACGGCAATTACTGGGACGACCCATATGCTTCGCTGAGCTTCGACGACGATGTCGTCGAGGAGGAAGCGCGCCAGAGAGTCATCGCTCGGTACGAGGCCTACCTCGTGGATGCCATATGGCTCGCCAGCCAGTCTGCGCGCGACATCGAGCTCGCCAACCGGGATGTCCTCATTCGCGCGACATGTTCGCTCAGGCTGCTCCGGCCGGACGTCGAAGGGTGAAGCACGGTCGGTTCCTCGACGACCGAAGACTGCTTTACGGACCTTGGCAGGCGTTCGAGCGCGACGTCGCGAGGCTGCTCTCGACGAACGGCTTCGGCGACGTGCGGATCGTCGGGGGAAGCGGCGACCGAGGCGGCGACGTCCTCGGTAGGAAGAACGACGAACTGTGGGTAATCCAGTGCAAGTACACCCGCAATGGATACGCGAGCGCGTCCGCCGCGGACGAGGTGGCCGAGGCGGGCCGGTTCTATCGGGCAGACAGGATGTTCGTCGCGCTTTCGAGACCTGCGGGTCCAGCGCTGCGCGAGGCGATCGCGAAGTGGGCGAAGATCGGCGTGAAGATAGAAGTCCTCGAGCCGCGAACCCTCGAATTGATGTGCGCTCGCGGCCCCGAATATCCCGCCTCGCGACGCGACCTGCGAGACTATCAGGAGGAGGCCGTTCAGCGCTTCGAGGAGGCCATGCGGGAGACCGGTCGGGGACAGGTGGTGCTGGCGACCGGACTCGGCAAGACCGTCGTCATGTCCGAACTCACCACGCGCCTTTTCGAGGACGGGAACGTCAAGGGCAATCGCGCCCTTGTGATGGCGGCGACCCGCGAACTCGTCGATCAGCTTGAGGTGGCGTTCTGGAAACAGCTGGCGACCTCCATACCGACGCATCGGCTCGCGGGCGGCGAATTCCCGTCCTTCTGGGATGGCGTGACCTTCGCGACCGTACAGAGCGCGGTGGCGCGGCTCGACGAACTGCCCGATTTCGGACTGGTCCTCATCGACGAGGCGCACCATGTCGGCTCCAACTCCTTCCGTCAGGTTACGGATCGGATGGAGGACGCCATGATCGGTGGCGTCACCGCGACCCCCTGGCGCGGTGATGGCTACGACATCGACACCCTACTCGGCCAGCCCGCGCTCCAGGTGGGGATCGCGGAAGGTCTCAGGCGGGGATTTCTGTGCGAGGCCGATTACAGGATGTTCGCCGATGATATCGATTGGCAGTTCGTGCGAGAGCGTTCGCGCAATCAGTATTCGATAAAGCAATTGAACCAGAGGCTCCTCCTTCCTACCCGGGACGAGGAAGCAGCGCGCAAGATCAGGACCATCTTCGACGAGGAGCGACGGCGATCGGGCATCGTGTTCTGCCCAACGGTGCTTCATGCGAAGAGTTTCGCTGGAATGCTTGGTCTGTTCGGTTTCAGGAGCGCGGCCATGACCGGCGACATGACGGCTAGGGAGCGCGACGAGGTGATGGCCGGCTTCCGGTCCGGAGCGCTCGACATCGTCACGACCAGGGACCTGTTCAACGAGGGGGTCGACATCCCCGATGTGGACCTGGTCGTCTTCATGCGCGTCACGCACAGCCGACGCATATTCGTCCAGCAGCTGGGACGTGGACTACGCACGAGCCCGCTGAAGGACAAGGTGGTGGTACTTGACTTCGTGAGCGACATCAGGCGCATCGCCGAGGTCATCCAACTCGAGAAGGGTTCGAGGGGCGACATCGAGCGGTTGCGTCTCCCGGGCGTTATCGAATTCCGGGATGCGAGTGCTGGCGGGTTCATGCTCGAGTGGATGAAGGATCAGGCTGACCTGCTTTCGCGCGAAGGCGATCCGACCCTCGAGTTGCCGTCGTTCGACTTCCCCAAGCCGCATGGCGAGGGTAACGTGCAATGAACATGCCCGAAAGCATGCGACGGTCCATCCGGGAAGCGCTTTGGCGCAGGCTTGATGACCTGGACTGGCCATCGCTCTCGGATCTGGACCATTCCAACTACTATGAACAATGGACCAGGGCCGCGGACATCGGCGGCAAGCTTGGCCACTTCATGGATCCGCGCGCGGTGAGGGTCTACATTAAGGACACCCTCGTGAAGGACTATGCGCGCGAACGCCTGCTGAGCAGCGGGTCTAGCGTGCTGTCCCTTCTCGGGATTCCACCGGACAGCCCCGTGGCGCGCGAATTCATCAAGCCGCACGGGGTACTGCTGGTCGATGGTTCGCTTGTTACCTGGGGTAACAGTCGGGACTGGAAGCACCTCGTCATGGCGGCGTTCGAGCGCCGGCGCTTGCGCGGGGGCGGGGACGCGACCGCCCTTGTCATCATCGAGACGGGGAAGACTGCCGACCCTGAGGATCGTGAACTCGTCCGCGAAGCGGCCACGCGTCTTGGCGTGAACCCGCTGATATGGTGGGACTGACCATGCGCGCGCTCCTGCATGGATGGTATCCCAAGTCCTCGGAAGAGGTTGCGGACCTGTGGGATTCCGCAGTCTTCGTGCCGGACGCGAACATCCTGTTGCACACCATCAGGCATCCGTTCGCGGTTCGCGAAGACCTGTTCCAACTCTTCGCCGCGCTCGGACAATCGCTATGGGTCCCTTATCAGGCGGGGCTGGAATTCCACCGCAACCGATTGGCGGTCCTACGCTCGGGTCACGAGGCTTATGATCAGATCCTCCGTGGGTCGGAGAAGAGCCTTGCTCAGCTGAGGGACCAGCTGCGGCAACTTCGCGCCCATCCGACGATCGACATCGATCGCGAGCTTGCCGCGCTCGCGATGTATGGCGACGACTTCCGGCGACGGATCGAAGCCGCGAGGGCGCAGCACCCCGACCAGGAACTGGAGGAGGCCGTCGGGAGACTGTCGGACATCTTGGAAGGCAAGGTCGGGGATCCTTGGCCGGCCGACGAGCTGGCGAAGGTGAAGAAGGAAGGCGAGGCGAGGTACGCCAGGCAGCAGCCACCGGGATACAAGGACGCGGGAAAGGACGGGGACGAGTACCGACGTTACGGCGATCTCATAATCTGGCGTGACATGATCCGTGTCGCGACGGAGCAGGAGCGGCCAGTCATCTTCATCACCGACGACGTCAAGGAGGATTGGTGGTGGATACATGCCGGCAGGAAGATCGGGCCACGTCCCGAACTGGTCGAAGAGTTCGCCCGGTCGTCCGGCCAGAGGTTCCACATGTACGAGTTCAGGAACTTCGTAAGGGTCGCAGCGGACAGGCATCCGGAGTTCGAGACGAACCTCGCTACTGTCGAACGCAGCCTGCAGCTTGACAGCGACGCCAGGCGAAGTCGTTGGGAAGCCGAGAGGGAGCGGAACGTCAGGGCGCTGGAAGAGGAGCGGGAGGCGGTGATCGGTGCGCTAGCCGGAACCTTCGACGCTGCCGATGCCACGTTTCTCTCAGATCTGGACAAGCCGGCTCTTCGGGCTCGATTGGCCGAGATAAACGAAGCGCTCGGCGTTCACCCTTCAAGGCCCGGCGCCGGGGATTAGGAGAAGTTGCCTGCGGATTGTTATTCGCTTCGGCATGATCGACCTCGGCAACGAATGCGCGAACCGCTCCTGCGATGGTCGCCCACTCGGAATTAATCATCGTCGGTGAGTTCGGGCCAGTGCCCGAAATCCTTTCCCGCACAGCAGCCCACAGCCGCCCTGCAACGTATGCTCCGCCAATTCGGGCGCGTACCCGTACTCGAATTTTAAGGGCTGGCTGGAGCCCTATCCTCCGACGAGGCATCGGGCGGATCCGGTTTCTGTCAACATAAGGAACGTGACTGTCGCGCTCAGGCCGCCGAGGATGGCCAATCCGCCTACCGCGACAAGCACCTTGCGATGCCATCCGATCCTGTCGTCCAGATCATCAAATAGATCCATGAAGTCGTTGCTGACCGCCGCATAATCGTTCTCAAGCGCTGTCCGTTGTCCTTCTATCTCGCGCGCAAGCGTCCTGAGCGTGTGCCACTGGTTCCTTACGGCAAGCCCGAGAAGCGCGACGAAGATCCAGGCTCCCAACAGCACGGCGAGGTTCGCCCAGAACTCGATACCGCAGCCCCGCGAAGGCTTGAACTGGGTCGCGACGACGATCGTCGCTATGGGAATGCCCAGCAGCTGACCTTGAATGTCCACGATCGTCTTGTGGATCTTGTTCGTATACTCGAGCCTCGCTGTTTCGATCTCCTTCCTGATCTTCGAATACGAGAAGCTCGAAACGAAGAGGCGATAGCCCTTTTCCACTTCATCACAGAGATGGTCGAGGTTGGCGATGATGAACTGAAACCGCTTGGATGGCCGTTGAGCACTGGCGATGTCGATCATGGCCGCAGCGAGCAGATCGGATTTCTCCTGTCGGTGAAGCGGGTCCGCGAATAGGCGCGCTAGTCGGTCAGCATTCTCCATCAGAGACGCCGGCAGGTCGATCTGCTTGAACAGGATCGGCACCACGGTGGTCTCGTTGCCGATGAAGACCATCTCCCTCTGCGATTTGTCGACGAAAGTCGCCGCGTCCGCCAACACTTCGATGACGGCAAGCAGCGCGCGATAGCGGATGAGGATTTCGGGCGCTGGCTGATCGCCGGCAGCGTACTTGAGATCTACGACGAAATAGTTGGCGGGTTCGGCGAATGCCGCGTCGGGGGAGAGGAACAAGGAGTCGAAATCAGCGGCGAGGATACCCAATCTCAGGCTGGGTGCCGCGACATTGATCGCAACCTCAACGCCTTTCATCGGGTCCTGTTGATCGACCAGACTTATCTGTGTCAGATCGTACAGGTCCGGATCGGATTCGATGGCCCGCATGGTGTCCGCCACGTGGTCATTCGCGATCGTAAGGACGCCACCACCTTCGCCGTCGAAACGGGTGTGCCTGTATATTTCGACGAGATCGGCGAAGCCGACGTCAGCCATTTCCCAGGCCTTCGGCGTTAAGCTGTGCCACGAGGTCGTCGGGAAGATCGGTGAGGGTAAGCGTGTTTGCTGCGGCATTGAAGATCACGGCACGATTGCTGACCGCATCTCTATCGAATTCGACCTTCCACTGCTTCGTCCCGCCCCGGAAGCGAACAAGCGAGACGAGTGCCCGGCGATCCGGCACGAACCGGTCGGTCAGCGCGCGGTCGGTGTGCGCGAGAAAATCTCCGAGCTTCTTCGGATCCTTCGGCATCAGTTCGTTGGCGAGCGCATCGAACTCGAGTTCCTCCCTGGCGCGTGATACGCGCTCGCAGATTGCCTTGGCGCGCCCGAGGAACTCGTTGCCCTCCCTCTCCGGCAAGCCCGTGGCAGCCACGAACTCCTTCAAGGCTGTGACGAGGTTGGAAGTATCGACGCGATCCTGGACGACGGAGTCGCAACCGAGGAAATGTCGAAAATATTCGGAGACGTCACCTTTGCCCTTGAGGAAGCTGATGTAGCGTTCCTCGCCTTTCGCCCAAGCGGTGAGGTTGATGCGTCCGGCGAAGCGGAACCCGTCGAGATCAAGGTGCCGAACGTCCCGCACGTCTCGCTCCGAGGTGAGCGCGGCGCTGAGCTTGTCGGTGATGATCGAGACAAGGAGATAGTCACGCGCTTCCCGGCGGAAATGCGCGAACAGTACATGCCCCCCGGTCGAGGCGGACCGCGCTTGGGCTTGATTGCGCAATGTGTCCATCATGCGCGTCGTGAGGAGGAGAAAGTCCTTCTCGGTATCCTCGACGTAATCGCGCACTTGCGCTTGCGTCGGATAACCCTCCGCCGTCGTGAATTTACCATGGGTCTTCGATGCGCGCCGATTATACAGGTCATACAGCTCGTCGATAAGCCTCTGGGTCGTCGGCGTGACGGCAAGCTGCTTGTCTGCGGCGTGGACCTGATACATGCCGTCGCGGCGCTCTATGTCGTGGATTGCCAAGGCTACGATCTGATTCAAAGTGTCGGGTCCCCCGAAACTGGGCGCTCCCTTAACATCGGATGAGCGCCTTCCATTGCGCCACCTCTTAACAACCAAGTGTCGTGAGCGCCAACAACCACATGCAATCAACTGGTATTGCGCATGGGTTTCTCAAGGGCAGCGAGTTGATCAGTAGCCCAAGGGAAGCCCTTACCATACGTATCCTTCGTTCAAGAAGACACGTCGGCGGCTTTTGCCACCCTGATCTTTAGTGCGCGGACGCTTCCGCCAACGCTTGTGTATCTAAGTACTCCCGGATACTCGCGATCTTCTCGTCACGGATGGAGAAGGCGAAGATCCAATCATCTGTCCAGCTAGGGCAGCAACGTCGCCTGAGGTGAGGGCGACCGAGATGGCCAAAGCCAAGGACGCCATCGCCGAGTACCGCCGCGCTGCTGGCGGGAAAACTGGAAGGCGAAGGCGCGGATGGGCCCTTACAAGGCCATCACGCAGGTCCGGGCCATCCGCGCGTTGATATCCCACGCTCCGCAGGACGTCGGGTCCCGATACCGTGAGAACTGGAACAGGCTTCGGGCACTCTCAGCGGTCATGGCACCGCGAGACCACCAGGTGATGCTGAGTGAGGACGGACGAATCGTGACCATCGATGTCGAGCAGGTGGGAAGCGGTCGCGACCTGCCGTCGCTCTGAAAATCCGGGGCTCCTTGCACGGAACACGCAGGCCGACCGATCATGGAGCCGCAAGGTTCAACAGGAATTCGTGCAGACGGACCATGGCGAGCGTGTCGAGATGACAATATGCCCTCAATTCCTTCAAGAGACGCTCCCTTTCTTCCGTCTCATCCGAGGTGACCATCTCACGGAACGCGAGGATGGCGCCCGTCCCGTTATGGACACTGTCTTCGTCATACTCGAGATCCGGGCATACGACCGGTAGGATCTTCTTGATCGACGCCGAACCCTCGAAGGCGGGGTGTACGTAGCCTTTGCGAAAGGGGAGCATCAGGTCCGCGGTCCTGTCGTTCAGGTCCTTCAGGAAACCGGCGTGTCTGGGTAGCAGCTCCGCCATCCGACGGTTGCACGATTTCTCGAAGGTCTGGTTCCATACGATCGCGCTTCCGGTCGTTCCGATCGCCGCCTTGAGGCGATCGACGAGCGCCTCTTCCATCCCGTGGCCGTCGCCGAGGAATTCACGATGCTCCAATGAACCGTCGGCATGTAGGACGTGGCAGGAGAACTGGACGGGGATCTGTTGGTGTGGTCCGTGTCCGCGCGCCATCGGGACGGCGCCGGCTGCCGTTTCGTAATCGTAGAAGTGGAGAGGGTACCTGAGCGAGGACAGGAAAGCCTTCACCTCTTCCGTCCGGACCACGGGCTGCCCGGTCCTCAGCGCCTCGAACGTGTCCAGCTGCGAAGGGGTGACGTCATCGTGCAACATGTCGGCGATGGCCAGCCGGCCTTCGTCGGCGAGGCGGGCGAGGCGAGGGCTCGAGATCCGTGGCAGGAGATGCGCCGAGGGGACCGGGATTTCCGGGTTCAGATGGTGGAACGAGGCACACCGTCTCGATGCCGTCCTGAGCAGGCAGCGGCACCCGCGTTCATCGATCTCCCCCATGGCCAGGAGCCCGAGTGCCTCGTCGATCTCGGCTTCGACCTCCTTTCGGATGGCCTCCAGCTCCTCGTCGACCTCGGCGAATGCGAGGAAGCGCGACGGGTCGAGCTCACCATCCAGCCGATAGTCGGCGTCCACGTGGACCACGCGGACCGATCGGACGATCAGGCCCGCGCGAGCGGCGACGATGGCCTGGAAGCAGGCGTCGACGAGATGGTCTTCTGGGGACGAGGACGATTTCACCTCGTACAGATCGATGGAGCCGTCGCTGTTGCGCCGAAGCGCGTCCACGCGGATGAGGCATCGTCCATCGGAGATCGTGACCTGGAACTCGAAACGCTCCGCATCCGGACGCGTCCTGAGCAGATCGAGCGCGATGGCCTCGACCGCGTATCCGTCCTCCATGAGCAGCCGGTCGTAATCGGATGGTGGTGAACGGGGCACGACGGTCGGCTTTCGGAGCCTGAGCCAGAGATCCTTTGGACATTCCCGGAAAGAAAGGAACTCCGATTTGGAGAGCAGGGCCGCTGGCTCGAGGGAGGATGGGTTCAGCGTCATCGAACAAGCATAGCATCCGGGAACGAGCTGGCAACGAGAAAGTATACTAAAAAGTATACAGGAGTCTCGGTGATGAAGTTTGAGAGAGGCGTTGAGGAAGAGGCCATGCGCCGGGAGTTCCGAGCGCTCTGTGACCGGTGGTCGCTAAGTGACGCGGAGATCGAGGGTCTGCTCGGCCAGGGTGTGGTCCAGCGTGAACGCGCGATGCGAACGGTGCTGACGCTGGATTGCGTGCTTCGGGATCTACCGTTCCGGATGCCAGTCGAGGAATGGCTGCGCGCGCCGGACCCCGTAGGTAGCGACCCGAACCCGCTCTCCTTCATGTCTCGCGGATCGCTTGAACTGGGCGCGATGCTGGAGGCGGCCCGTCGTCGGCGGGCCGGGTTCGAGTCCGGTGGGTCGGGGGGACCTGTATGAGCCGATGGTTACACGGTCGATTGATCCTGGCCGGGCATCTCCTCGGATCCGCGTCTCGCAGGTGAGCTGTGGGTCCGCATCTCGGCGATGGACGTTGTCCTGGAGGCCTCGGGGAGACCGGCTCTTCGCCTTGTCCGAGACCGTGGATGACCCGGAGCGGCTGTCCGGGATCATCGAGACGCGCATCCGCGAGGCTTGGCGGGGGGAGTTCAGGCTCCGGGCGGCGTGGTCTGGATTGGTTCTCGTACGCTTCGTCAGGGCAGCGGACCTGCTTGCCTGGAATCCAGATCATCGGTGCCTTCCGGCCCCGGCATGCGATACGTATTGGGAGCGCGACCTGGCCCTCGAAGTCGCGAGATGGGACACGAGATGTCGGATCGCGGAGATAGCGAGCGATGCGCGATCGAGCGGTCAGGCATGTCGTTCGGACCTGCGCGCGTGGCGCGCGGGTTTCGACCTCCTGCGCAGGCCTTAGGAGTACGCCGCTATCCGGCGCGGGTCATTCCGATCCTCGCCTGGGCCGTCGCGGAAGGTCGGGGTTGGTCACGGTCCGCAACTCGCGCAGGACCTTGCTGAGCGTCTTGCGATGCCATGTGACCAGCCGACGCAAGGCTCCCGCCTTGCGGACGAGCTTGGAGACATCTTTCTGGAGCTTCTCTATCAGCCTGTCTTTGGCCATGCATCCTTGGCAGGTCTCGCGGCGATGGCGGACGACGACCTTGCCGAGGCCGCGAGCTTCGGCGAGGCGCTGGTAGCGCAGCAGGTTGCGGCGGTGGGGGTCGCGGCCCAGGGTCGTGGCGCTCGAACCCATGATCTCGGCGACCTTCCGGATCGTCGGCATCAGCCCCGACTCTATGAGATGCCGGCAGGCGATCTGCAGCTTTCTCGTAGTGTCCCTGATCCGCCGCTTGTCGTAGTCGTCCAGCGACGCCGGGCCGCCGGAGCCGACCGGCATGCTGTCGCGACCCCTCTTGGTCGCTCGTGCGGATGGCGCTGCCGGGTGCGTAGGCAGGTTCGCCTCATCCTCGAGGCCGACGAGGCGCAGGTAGCTCATGCGCCGTCCTCCAGGCGCCCCAAGCGGCGCTCGATGCTCGCGGCCGAGGCGGCGCTCTTCGCTTCCTCTTCGTCCGTATCGTATGTGACGAGGGCGAACAGACCCGAGTGCCCGAGACGCGCGGCCCGGATCCAGTCCGGCACCCCTTCGAATTGCGCTTCCTCATTGAGGGCGTGTCGAAGGTCGTGGATGGTGAAGCGCTCCCAGCCGGCCAGTGCGTAAGCCAGACAGGTGATCGTGAAGAGATCGGGTAACCGCCGGCCCGAATGCGAGAACGTGAGGGGGCCGGGCTCGACCTTCCAGGCCCTGAGGAAATCCGCTTCGACGGTGGGAAAGCGGTCCCGGCCGGTCCTGAAGAGCTCCAGATCATGCAGATCGAGTATTTCGTCCATGGTCGCCCGGTCCACCACGAGCAGCTTCGGCTCGACATCCTCAAGCGGGGTATGGCTGGGGACCTTGGGTATGACCTCTTGCGAGTAGTGAGCTTGGCCCGGAATCATGTCGTCGCGCGTCCAGCGATCGACACGTAGCTGCAGGATCTCGTCGAGCCGGGCCTGGGTCTGTGCGCCGATGGTCACGAGGAGCGCTGCCAGGCGGACGGCGTGGCAGATCTCCAGGAGTGGCACGAAAGACCGTCCGAGAAGCGATGCGTTGCGCGCGAGCGTGGCGCGGGTGTCCGAGAACTTGAGTAGCCCGGAGAAGGCCTCCCGCACCGTCGGCAATCCGTATTTGGAAAGCGTCTCGATCCGTTTCAGCCTCGTCTCGACAGGCAACGAGGCGATCGATGCCTGCGTGAAGTTGCGCGCGCATTCGAGAAGCCAGCATTCCGAGGGTTCCGCTCCGGTGTGCCGGTCCATCGCCAGCAACTCGATGACCGGACCGTCATCCTCTTGGCGGTTGCGGTGGCGCCTGATTGCTTCCCGGGTGGCAATACTGGTTTCGAGCCAGCCCAACGATTCCCATGCGGCTGCGTCCTTCCAGACTCTCAGATGCTGTATGTGCCAGCCTCCGTCATAGAGTCCGCGCCGATCGAGGTTGGGAAGCAGGACCTCGAAGTCCTGATGGCCCCTTCCATCCCCAAGCTGCTTGATCGCTTCGATCGCGCCTTCCGTGAGCGCACGCGCACAGTATGCGCGGTTATCGACCGACGCGAGAATCTCGTCGAGATTGACGCGGACGCGTCGGGTCCTCGTCTTCCGCCATTCCTTCCTCTCTGCGGACGAGGCGGAGGCGATCCGCGTCATGGCTTCCGAAAGTTCCGCCGAGGGCTTGAAGGCGGTGGGAATGTGACGGAGGAAGATGCTGCGCTTCTCGTCCTGTAGTTCTCTCGAATAGCGCGCAAGGGTCGAGGTGAACCAGCCCCAAGCGCGAACCATGTACAGGCGGCTGTAGTTGCTTTCTCCGCTTAGCTCCGCGCCCGCGTCCGAGAGGAGCCACCTGCAAGCCTCGTCAAGGCGCGCGGGTTCCCAGACGGTTTCGCCCCACGCCGCCTCCAGGATCTCGGTGAACTTCCTGAGGTAGAAAAGGATGGTCGCCTGCGTTTGCCAGCGCCTGCTCGATCGGGCGGAGATGAAGGCGTAGAGGACGGCCGCTTCGATCTTCCGGGTGAGCTTGACCGCGTTGTTCAGGACATTCCGCGCCGGCGGCTCGTATTCGTGACCTCTGAGTGGGTCCAGGCTTGTTCGCGGAAGACTGCGGAGATCCTCTGGGAGGACGCTCGCCGCGAGGGACGCGTCGACCTCCGGAACGTCGCCGGCAGCGGCGGCCCAGCGGGTCGTGAGCGCGCTGCGGAAATGCGGCCTGATGGCCTCCTGGATGGTGTGCCATTCGTCGGGCAACTTCGGAAGCCATGCTCTGGCCTCTGCCTCGTTCAGGACCCCGATTTCGGAAAGGACGCCGCCGACTGCCTTGAGCACGTCGAGCGGATGCTCCTCGTCTCTGTCGATTTTGCAGAGTTCCCGAGCGTCCGAGTACAGCTGGAGGTCATGGGGAGTAGTGACAGCACCATGCCTCTCCCGCCACTCGTGATAGACGCCGTCGAGCAGGGTGACCGGATGGATGATCACGAGTTTCCTCTTCCCACCGGGTCGGGTCCAGGACCTCATGACTCCGAGGCGAGCGAGTTCATCGACTGTTGCGGCCCTGACGCTCATCATCCGGGCCGCTGTCCGCTTGGGAACTGCCACGTGTGTCGCATGGAGTGCCGGACCGGTCATCGCGCGATTTCGCTCAGACGCCGGTCGGTATGGTTCGGGGCACCGTTCTGCCGTCTCACGGGCATGACTAGGCCGCCGGTCTGCGGTCGCCTATCGACGCGGATCTCATGGCGACGGACCTTCGCATCCGCAGCTATCATGTCGACAAGCTCGCCGCAGTAACGGTAGAATGACTTCTTGGACTTGATCGACATGTCCTGCCGGAGTTGATCGACCGCGCGCCATTTCTGCTCCTCCTCTCCTTGACCGGAAAGCAGGATGTGCTCCAGCTCCGCTTGGATCTTGCCGGCGCGCAAGCGGTGAATGGTGGCCCGGACGGATGTGAACTTTGAGTGGATCATCACATTGTGACGCTCCATCGTCGGCCTGACGTAGTCGTTGTTGTAGGTGTGATAGGTGAACGGCTTGCCGAGGGCGGATGGGAACAGCGCCACGGCCCTGAGCCCTGTTTCGTCGCCGATCTCGACCATGCGCCTGAGTTCTGCCATCGATGGCCGCGCTGGATCGTCGTCGAACGAATGCGCGAGCCGGAGGGCGGTCTCCTTCCCGATGACGACGGTCTTGACGCGTTGGCCGTCCGAGCCCTTGTTGGGAGCTGCGATCACGCAACCGAAGTTCCATCTCGCCCAGTCATGCGCGTTGAGAGCGTGAGCATCCTCGAACCTGCATCCGTCGTCATCGATCACGCAGAGCAGGTCGTATGCCGGATGCTTCCACCCGTCCGCTTCGGCGGCGGAACGCATCTTGTGGCCCAGGCCGCGCGGATCCTCGAACCGGAGCGGATAGGTTTCCCTGCCGATGGTGAGGAACTGGGTGCCGTTGTACGAGGCACCCTTCTTGACCGAGCCATAGAGGGTGCGGCGCCTGTCGTTGAGCTCGGTCGGGGTCAGGGTCTGGAAGCCGAGCACCTTGGTCGGCCGTTCGAGTTCCCGCAGCCCTTGGCGATGGAGACTGGCGTAGAGGACGTCGAGCGATTGGATGAAGGTCGGTAGCACGCCGAAGCTGGCTCCGGCGCCACGCCGTACATGGGTCGCCTCGTCCTCCCGATTGCTGTAGACGCATTCGAACCCAAGGGTTTCCAACATGTCCTCGATCCGCTCGACACCTTGGTCGCGCCGTTCGCCGATGAAGGAGCCCACGCTCTCTCCGTCGTGCATCCGATGATTGAGGAAGGATTCGAACAGGCCCTTGATGCGTGCTACGGAGGTATCCGCGAGGCGGTCGAATGCCGCCCTGACGCCTTCAGTGAGGTCAGGGTCTCGGCGGTCGCCGAGAGCGACGGTCCATTTTCCGCCGACTTCAAAAGTGTGGTAGCGATCGGTCATGGATACGTATAGGTCATAAAAAATTATGAACCAAACGTCTCCAGAGATTTTTTTGTTCCGCGTAGGGTGTGGTGACACCGCACGCGACGACCCCCACTAGATCCTTATGTTTTCATGGGTCTTCTCGCGTGCGGTGACACTCCACCAAGAAGTTCAGCTTCTCTGATCGAGTGACGCTGCGGAAGAGCGCTTCGTTCGAAGCCTCAATCCGACACCCACGTCCTACTTCAGGCCGACCTACAAGCCAGCCGGGTCCGACCTTGCAATGGCTCCCGCGAGCCGCACCGCCTGCACAGGTTACGCCTAACATTGCGTCATGCGATATCCCGGTTCTCTACGGTCAGGATGAGGGAGGTCACCCCCTTCTCCGACGAGCTGTCGGACAACGTCATGGGAGGGAGCGTGATCGCCGTGCTCCCGAGAAGGGTGCTGGGGTCGGTCCGCCAGGCGGTGAGCACGGTGAGCGAGACGCGCTGATGCAATATCACGATCACGCGCTCACGTCGGCAATCGGTGGTGAACAGGATGTCTTTGTAGTGGAACTCGAGATCCACGAACGGCCCGTCGCGGGTGAGAGTGAGCGAGTGCCACCCCAGACCTTCGAACTCAGTTCCTTCGGTGTCGTGCAGGTATCGCCTCGATACATCTTCAAGGTCGGTGAGGCCTTCGAAGGCGGCAGCTACGCGGTGCGGTTGCAGGCCCTCGATCCATGCGGCCACCAGGCCGCTGACTTTAATGCTCATGGTATCGTCTCCGAACGGGGTCAGGGGATTTGGATGGTGAAGGTCGTCAGCAGGTCCGAGATCGGCCCCGATCGGTCATCGGAAGGAAGCGGCTCCCCCTCCCCAAGCTCAACAAGGTGTTTTGCCTCGATGCGCGCGAGTTCGATCAGGGCGAGACCGATGGGCGACCCGATGAGTATCTGGTCCGCGTGAGCGAGGACATCGTGGCCGAGCGCGGCGATCCGGGAAGGCCCTGTTTCACTCACGGTCGAGGCGTCGGACGGTCGTGCGTTCTCGGTGAGTGCCAAGGCTGCGGTGAGGGTGGCATCCAGCAGATCGTTCTTCCACAGAAGGCGCAGTTCGCGGACCTCCTTCGAAAGATCGCTGCCATCGGTCGCGGCGGCCAGGTCCTCGAGGTCTTCGATGTGGATCCGGCCTTCAAACAGGGCGCGCCGCGAAATGCGGCATAGCGTTCTCGAGAACGTGGTGAGTTCGCTGTCATCGGCCAGGACCTGCAAGGTGTCGGCAAGCGACGCATTCTTCATTTTCCATTCCTTCCTGCGGTTTCGCAGGAAAGACTTCTCCTAGGGTCTCCTTCTTTCACGTTCTCGCGCTGGCCTGGCGGCCGGTCGTGGATATCCGATCGCGCCTTGATCGGAGCCGCTCAGTCCTTCGTGATCTTGGGGCCTAGGTACAGCACAGCGATGCGATCTCGTTCGGCGCGCAGAGGCCATTCGAAATGCATCCTGAAGGTACGATGGGATATCTTGCCGTGCCAAGGCGCGAAGATCGCACTTCCATCAGGCGCTTCGAAGGTGAGTTCATTCCGGTATTCGGCGATCTTGTTGGGGGATTCGTTGCTGAAGGCGGCACGGTCTCCGCTGAAGTGTTGTTCCACGATTTCCCGACCAATTGGCCCGACCGATCCGTCCGGCGCGCGGTCCGAGGCATAGCGTTCCAGGTGGCCCCAAAGTGTCAGGGCACTGCGCGCGATCGAGGCCTCGAAGGGCTGCCGGAATAATTCGGGGGAAGCATGAAGGTCCGCTATCTCCAGGTGAGGGAAGCGGTCGCGGGCCGTCACGACGAGCTGTTCCCAGCTGGTCGGCGGGGGATCCGAAGCGAGTATGTCTGCTTCTAGCGCCTCGAGGTCCCACCGGTTCGCCACTTCGTATTGGCCCAACCTCTCCTCTTCGAGCCCATGATCGGTCACCAGCGGATCGATGGCGAAGTCGATGTCCCCGCCCTCGAAACTGAAGGTCGCGCAGCCTTCGCCCGCCTTCGTGCGTCTCGCCGCCTCACCCAGACCGCCGTCGGTGACCTCTACCCCGGCGTATTCGAAGTAATCGTCCTCCTCGGGGGCCCTGTCGTCGTCGACGAAGGGACCCGTGCGGTCTAGCCAGAACATGACGGCCCGCGTCAGATCCCTGTCGCCCCCTGCGAAGATCACGTCCCTTACGGTGGCATCGCCGTCGACCGGGGACGACGGCAGGAGGTGGGAGACGCGTAGGTTGTCCCTGAGACGCGCGAGCCTCGCGCGCAGCGCTACGAGGTCGCGCATGCGGGACCGGAATGCCGCGTGGTCGGGGAATTGCCCCTGGACGGAGGTGTCGTTGACGAACCACATGGTTCAGCGCCAACCGGAAAGGCGGGCCACGTCGTTGTCGATCTGGTCGAAGAATCCCTCGGGCCAGGAATCGATGCGGCCGGTCACGTCGGTCACGGGAATGGTCACTCCGTGGTCGGTCTCGCTCGCCCCGGCGAAGAAGAGTATCCCGAGCTCCGCGGCTGGCATGACGCCATCGGCGACGGCGAGACGGACGCCGTTGAGGACGTGATCGCTGTGTGTCTCGACCAGGATTTGAACCCCGGCCGCCGCGAATGCCGCCAGCAGGCGCCCCATTCGCGATTGCGCCTGAGGATGGAGATGCGCCTCCGGGCTATCGATCACGACCACGTCGCCTTCGGCCGACGCCAGGAGCTGCACCAGGATGGGGAAGGCGTAAGTCAGGCCGTAACCGACATTCGCCGGACGTTTCCATTCTCCGGTGCCGGACAGACGGAATTGTAGCGCGAGAGCGGAAGCGACGGGTAGGATCTGCACGTTCGCGTTCGCGCCCGGAGCGAGGAAATCGAGCCAGGCATCGAGTTGCCGGCGGAAGGTGTCTCCTTCGCTGCCGGGAAGGCATCGCGTGGCGGCGACGGGTTCGTCGGCCCGGGCATGATACCAGTAGCTCGCGAACCTGCCGTCCACTCCGACGTCGGGCACGCCCGTGTGCGGTCGGTCGGGCATCGGGAAGGAATCGGCGGGACCGGACCGGACAGCGCTGATGTGAACCAGCCGGTCGAGCGATCGCAGAAGCTGGTCGTTGGGCGAACCGTCGGTCGCTTCCGCGGACAACACTCTCGCGCCCGACCTTCCGGTGAGCGATAGTTCGATGGTCTCGGTGTCGGAAGCGACTTCGAAGCGGACGCGGCCCCCTGGCGCACCGGCGCGAACGACATCCCCTATCGAACCTAGCCGCACGATATCGCCGTTGAGCGGTACGAAGGACTCCGGAGCGGATGCCACCCAGCTGCCGGATTTCGCACCCTGCGCGAGGAGGAGAAGTGACTGGATCGCCGTCGACTTGCCGGCGCCGTTGAAGCCGGTGAAGAGCGTGAGGTGCCTCAACGGGACTTGCAGGTCGGCGAAGCACTTGAACTGTTCGATGCGCAGCGAGGTCAGTGGGGAGGTCACGGCAGATATTCCTCCAGGGCGTGCGAGAGGATGGAGAACCGCGCATGCACCGCCTGTGTGCTGTTGGTCGAGTAGGTGATCGCCCGGCTGAAATCCTCGTCGTCCACGAGCGTGGCGATCGTATCGCGTATGTTCTCCTCATCCTGCGCTGAGAGGTCGCCCGTGATCCGCGAGAGCACGACCGCGCTGACTTCGAACAGCGAGATGTTGATGATGCTTCGAGGCGAATCGACGCCTTCATATGCCAGCGACTTGCGGAAGGCATGCTGGCCGAACAGCTGATGGCTGAGGGTCATCGCGCGGTCGAAGCGAGAGCGCAGACCCTCGCGCTCGGCCTCGGGCAGGGTCGCGAGGTGTTGGAGGGCCTTCGCGAGGAACACGTCCATGTCGCCCGAGACGTAGGTCTCCCAACCGAGGATGGCGAAGGCCGCGAAGCGGTTTATCGCTTCCCTGTCGCGCATGGTCTTGCTTGAGAGAGAGCCGCCGGTGGCCGTCTGGAAGGGATCGCTGTCGGCGGCCGCCTTCAGCCACTGGGTGGCGGGTCCGTTGTACAACGCGTTCCGCATCTGTTGCCGGGTGAGCACGGCGCCGCTGTTCACGCGTTCGAAGATGTCGAGCCTCGCGCGTTCCGGCGCCTTGGCATCGAGGATGTACATCGTCAGCTGGGTGTCGCTCACCCGTTCTTGCAGGTTTATGGGCAGGCTGTCGTAATGCTTGCCCTCGAGTTCGTGCGATCCCGAATTCTCATCCGTCGCCAAGCCCGTCAGTCGCAGGTCGCCGTTGAGGAAGCGGGCGAATGTGGTGAGGCGCTGCAACCCGTCCACGACTATGATCCGGCCGTCCTTTGCCTCGGCGACATAGAACACCGGGAGCGGGATCCTCATCACGCAGCTCTCGATGAGCTTCGACTGCTTGGCGTTGGACCAGACGAAGTCCCGCTGGAAATCCGGATCGAGGATGTAGCGGTTCTTCTGGATCCGACCGACGACCTCGCCGACCGTTCGTTGCTCCGTGCGCACGAAGACGGCATCCAGCGGGTAGTCCCCCCAACCATCGCCGCTTGTGGGATCGTATCCCTCGATCTGCTCCCCATCGAGGGGCTGCGTCTGTTCGACTTCTTCTGTCATGCGTGGTTGCTATCGTTCGCGGTGTCCTGCTGTCGAGTGTTTACTTGCCGTTCCCCGCATCCCCGTCATCGGATGTCGGTCGCGGGCGCCGCCGAAACGGTGCTGACGGGCGGTCATGCGGGCTCGCGAAACAGGAGCGTCCCGGGTCATCGCTCCGGGCATCGGATCGCGCGGGTTGCGTGGTCGGAGAAGCCAGCAGGGCCGCCAGGCGCCTCTCCTGCATTCTGATGAACTGGAGTAGGTGATCGCCCTTCGCACCGATACGCCCCAGGAAGGTGCAAACCGCCTCCCACCCGTTGTCAAAGATGTCCGGGTTCCCCGACCGCGCCGAAAGAGTCTGCAGGTGGAGGAGGAAGGTGGCGAGCACGTCCACCTGGCATTTGCGCATTCGCGGGGTGGCGGCGAATGCGGCCTGGGTCGGAAAACGGTGCATCACCGGAATGCCGAGACCGCCGGCGGCCTGTATCAGGGGGACTGCCATACCCATAGGGTCCGGGCCGAGGTTGAGCATCGCGTCCTCGTGGTCGAAGGGTGGGTAGGGTTGGAAGGCCGGTCTGTGGGACAAGCTGTTGACGAAAGCTCGCCGGCGGAGGATTGGCAGGTCATGACGCCTCCCGTTGTAGGTGACGAGCGTCGTTCGCAATTCGGAAGGATCCAGGTGATCAGCGACAAGATTGAGCATTGCGGTCTCGTCATGACGCTCGATTTCGCGCGGGGCTTCGCGGTCGGCGCAGACGAAGTCGGTCACGGCGAACCGGCCGCCGCGTTCCTCCGCGACGAGCATGCAGAGACCTTCGATCCGTTGGATGGCCCAAGTCGCCCTGGCAACGCCCTTTTCGCTACGAAGCAGGCAGAGAGCCTGCTGCTCGGGAGCCGTTTCGAGATCGAGCACCACTACCCGCCGCACGAACGCTCTCGTCCGTTCTCTGCCGGGTCCTTCGTCGGGTGAGTTTCCCGATCTCCGTTTCGGAGCTCGCACGGGTGGTCGCGGGTGCCTTCGAAGTCCGCTCGGGTCCGGTCATAAAGACCCGCCTGCAGCGTCTTCGCTATCTCGATTGGCCTGACCCCAAGATCGGACGCGGTCGACAGGTGAGTTACGGCCCGCGTTCGATCATCGATACGGTCACCGCGTTCGCCCTCATCGACGCGGGCTTTGACGTCGACACGGCCGCGGCGGTGTGCAAGGAGGCCAATCGCGTGGGGGGAACCGTCGCGCGAAGGGTGGTGGGGGCTCGAGGCAGGAGGGGAGACGTCCTCGTCGTGAGCCCGACTAGGCTCTCCACCGCCTCGGGGAAGGCGGCGGTCCCCTCGGTGGAGATGATCGACTGGAACAATTCCGGGGTGAAACTGGGGCATCGCGCCTCTGTCTGCCTGGATCTCGGTGCGCTCGGTGAACGGATCACCGAGGCGATCGTAAATGTGGGAATTTGCGATAAGGCGGCGCTCGAGGTCGCGCTCTCGCGGCTGTAGGGCTGGCGCTGTGCCGGAGCGGTCGGGCACGGACCTTCTTATTTCAGCCATGCGACGCTTGCCGCGCGACGTCTGGCAGGACGGCGTCCAGTCCGGCGCTCGGCCTCGGTATGGCCGATAGCTCCGGCCGCCACGCGAGAACCTCCGCCACCGTCGTCAGACAGTACGCGATAGGCCTGCCGTTCTCCAGCCTCTCGACCGCGATGGCGGCCGTGGACGGGAGCCGCAGGGCGCCGAGCGCCTCTCGGGCGGTGTTCGCTTCATCGTGGGTCAGGTCGACGCTGCCGTTGTCGGTGATCCGTGTCTGGAACATGATGCTCTCCATTCCTTGATTCAGTTCGAACTACGGTCGCCTGGCTGCATGGGCAGCATCGCTTGCGCGACGAAACGATCCGTCTCGTTCCGCAGGGCAAGACGGCCTCCGACCGAGTCGGCCAGCCTGTCTAGGATCTCGATGCCATTCCCCACGCGGCCCGGCGCCGCGCGATGCTCATCGATCCTGTTAACCACCGTTAGACGGAGCATGCCGGCCTTGATCACTATCCTGATCGCGATCCGCCCCGGGTCCTGGTCGGAACGCTTGATGGCGTTTGTGACGAGCTCATAGGCGAAGAGCAGGAGAAGTCGAACTGGGACGGATTCTCCGGTCGCTGCCCGGCCTATCGAGCGGATCACGAACTCGGGGGCTCGGCTGTGGGACATGGCGATGGTCTCGCACAGTCGCCCCACCGCCAGGGCGGGGTTGTCCGTGCCCGCGTCCAGGAGCAGCCTCTCGATCCTGACGTTGGCCTCGAGCCTCGCTATAGTCTCCTCGATGATGCGGGGAGGGTTTGGCGTTCTGGCCTTGAGTATATGCAAGGCCGCGAGTGCGGAAGCGAACTCGTTCGCGTGTCGATGACGCGCCTCGTCGATGAGAAGGGCTTCGAGCCCGATGGGTTGGATATCGCCGCGTCGAAGATTCATGCCGCTGCCCTTTCGTATACTTTAAAGTATACAGAAATGGCGACATGTCAAGGATGCGTGCTGATTATCCCTCGCGGGCGCCGTCGTAGGGGCGATTCTCCAGCTGCACTTTTGATAGGTCGAGCCCCTCGACGAGTGTGGAGAGAGGCATCTCTAGCGCGGCGGCAAGACGGGCTGCGTTACGTAGATTGGGCAGGGACTTGCCCTCTTCGATGCGCCAGAGATAGGCGCGGGAGAGGCCCGCGATCGACGCGAGGCTCGCCATCGATTGGCCCGCTGCCTCCCGATGTCTGGTCACGCACCGCCCGAAGCTTCGAGCGAGATGGTCATCGGGCGATTCGTCCGCATCCTTCATCGGCCCGGAATACTGGTTTCCGCCCTGCTGTGCACCGGCCCCGTCCGTTCATCCCCGATGGTGATGCGGGTGGATCGGACCCGACGAGGGCGCCGTCGATCGGCGAGGCCGGTTTTCATGCCGGGTCATTCGACCGAGAGGTGGCATCGCGGGGCCTCAACCCTCGCGATGCTCATGTCGTCAGGCCGCGACCGAGACCGGTCTTTCCACCTTCCAATGCCGACCGTCTGTCAGATCGATGTAGGAACGTTCCTCGTCGTAGAGGAAATGCGACTGACTTCCCCCGTATGTGGTGCAGAAGTTGATGGGGCGGCTTGCGAAGACGGGATCGCTGATGTGCTCCCCGAGAGACTTTCCCGTGATTGTCGAGGGTTCGAGGGGCCCGGCGCCATTCCTCAATTGAAGCGACTTGCCGTTCCATAATAGCTCTTCGGTCTCGAGGCTCACCTCGACCACGCCGAAATCGTTCGTGAGTCCGATCCGGACATCGCCATCGAGCTTTATGACGCGCTCGTTCCGCTCGAGGAGGTCCCGTAGGATCTCGTGCGGCGGTCTGCCTGTCAGGTCGAGAATCTCCAGCGAGATGTCACTGATCTCGAGGTCGGCGCCGAATTCTTCGAGTTCGTCCTCGCGAGCCTGCCGCTCCTTCTGGATATCGAGGTGCTCTCCGACTGCCGCGGGCACGTCCTCCGGTTCCTCGATGGTAAGGAACAGGATCTCCCGGCCCAATGAGTAAGAGGTCATCTCGACCTGGATCTCGCAGATGACGTAATCCAGCGCTTCCTGTCGATCCTCCCTATCGAGGGTATGGGCGCGGCAGGGCATGAAGCCGACTGCGGCAAGGCGAATGTCTAGGCCGAGTGCGCGGGCGCTGTCGATCTCCCGCATTGCGGCCGCACGCATCGTCCTCGCGTATTCCGCGAGCGAGTCCTTGCCCTGATCAAGAGTGATGAGCGCGGATGCGAAGGCCCGTGCTTCAAGCGTCCAGTCCTCATCTCGCGCCGTTCTTCTTCCTGCGACACTCGGCCGGATGGTGATCACGAGGTCGGACGCCACCGGCACATTCATCTGGAAGGGATCGCCTTGGGTCGCGCGAGAGAGCCAAGCGGTGCGGCATGCTACATCGCCATGTCCTGCCAGGGCAAGTTCCTTACGCACTCGAGTGGCGAAATCGGCGAACCGGCTGCGAATTCCGTTGTACATTCCATGTCTCCTTGTGGAGCAGACGAGGGAACCCTTTTCCCTTCATCTTCCTGCTCTCTCCCTTTCCGATACCCATTGAGGTCGGTTCTTCACCCGTCCTCCATCTGCGAGTTCGCCTTCGCCGAGGCGGTAGCGATCAATTGATTGATTTTTCTTCCCATTGCCCCCGTGAGCGTCCGGTCCCACGATCGACAGCGTCGGATCCACCCACGGCGAAGATCGTCTATCCGCGGGACTGGGTGGTTTGCGCCGTGTCGCAGCGTGGGGACTGTTCCCCGAGTGGCTTCAGGCAGATACTGCCATCCGCTTTCGCGCTCGCGGCCTCGCTCGCGCGGCGATGTTACGCGTTGCCCTCGTTCCGCTTTCGCAGATAGAGCTTGGCTAGCGGGATGGGCGTCTCGATCCGTCGGATCTCCCACCGAACCGCGCGTCCTGGATGAGGAGCGAACCGAATTGAACGTCTACATCGCCAACTTCGGTCGCGAAAACTACGAATGGCCGCGCTGCCTTGCCGGAAACTATGTCGCCACGATGCAGGACGAACGGCTGCACGCCTACTGGGCGGCGGGCGACAGGGACGGCTATATCGAGCGGACCTTGATCCACCTGAAGACCGCTAAGGGTGTTACCCCGGTAAAGTCCACTGCCAGCCGTTGGTACAATCTGGGTACGATCATCATGGAAAGCAGCGGCGATCTGTGGATCCATCGGCACGAGGACCGCATCTGGTGGACGGTGACAGAGGATGAGGAGGGATTGATCGATCTCGAACCAGATCCCAAACCCGCACCATGGGGATCGCGCGAGGTTTATTTCTACCGGAAACCTTGTCGTCCATGGTCATCGATCGACCAACTCGGCAGGCCGCTGAGGTGGAGCGCGGTGCATTGCAAGGCGCACGACTTCCTCGCG
This sequence comes from Erythrobacteraceae bacterium Alg239-R51, assembly GCA_947331495.1. Classification (GTDB taxonomy): domain Bacteria; phylum Pseudomonadota; class Alphaproteobacteria; order Sphingomonadales; family Sphingomonadaceae; genus Qipengyuania. Next base: position 663,243 of record CAMZOI010000001.1, read on the forward strand.
ACGGAAGCTACCTTGCAGAAGCTCGGCGTCGATTACGCCGAATATGCGCGATCCCTGGTGAAGGGGGACGATCTTTCCGAATGGCATCGCCGATCCGATTGGATCGCGAAGACCGAAAGAGGGCGCCGATCCATGCCGGTCATCTTCGGCGACGCTCGAGCGAAGACCTTCCTGCAGATGGTCATGCGCGCGGAAGACACTGCGAGAAGGGCCAATGGGCAGATTGTCGAGCGGCGCGTGAAGAACAAGGAATTCCGGCTCGGCACGCGGATGGAAGCAGAGCGCTACCTGGAGGAGTTGTTCGAGGCACAGGAAGGATTGTGCGCCCTGTCCGGCCTGCAGCTTCAGTGGATCGGCGGCGATGATCCCCAATTGTGTTGTTCGCTCGATCGCATCGACAGCGATGGTCATTACGAGAAGGGAAATCTCCAGATCGTCTGCAATTTCATCAACCGGTGGAAATCGGATGGCGACAACGCGGAGTTCAGCCGGCTCATCGCCGCTGTACGGGAAACCGTATGAGCAGCCTGCTCGTCGATCTCTTCAAGTACCGGAGCCGTGAGAAGCGGGAAGCCATGGAGGACTGGCTGACCGAATGCGTTGCGGCGGTGCTGCGCACGTTGCCGAACGATAGGTTCGCGGCAGTCCTGGAGGCCATCACCGGACAGGACTGTTCAGGACTTCTCGAGGCAGGAGCCGTACCGCATGTCGCGACGCAGTTCGTTATCGCAAAGGAGATCGCTGACGCGATCGACGGGCCGGAAGCGGATGCCCGGAAGGTCGGAGTGCAGCGTCCCGACATGATGATAAGCATCGACGGAAGTCCATGGCTCGTCTTCGAGAACAAGGTCGTTCATCACGTCGATCACGATCGCTCGACAGACCCGCGCTATGCCTCGCAGATGGAACGGTACGGTGTCTGGCTGCAAGCGCAAGAGCACGAGATGAGTGGTTTGTCCAAAGCCTTGGTATTTGTGACCCACTTCACGCCCGTGCCGCCGGGTTACACATCGCCCCGCCCGGCCCAGCCGGGCTTCTCAGGGCTCGATCGACATGTCGCGACGTGGGGTTCACTGTCACGCATCTTCATCGAAGCCACAACGGACCTCGCGCCGGACTCACATCCGCGAGCCCTGATCAACGCTTTCGCAGAATTTCTGGAGGAACATGGAATGTCCGATGAATATCCCGCAAGTCAGGACGTGGCGCTGCTGGGTCTCCAGATCGGCTCGACGGATCGACTGAAGAAGCTCGTCGATGACATGTTTGTCCGGATCCAGGATATCGGACGATGGAACGGGAACACCGTCTGGGCCGAGGCGGATGTCGAATTCGGCCGGTTCAACACCTACCGTTGGGTCCATCTGGATGAAGGGTGGCCCGAGAATTGCTTTCTCAACACGGGTCTCTGGTTCCCGGACAGTCCCAACCAGCTTTATCGGGACACGATCGACGAAGCTCTGGCGGAGCCCGGAAAGCAACCGATATCGTCCGCGCCCAAGGTCTTCCTGCAACTGGCGCACGAGGACATCGAGATGTTCCGGGCGGGTGGACTTCCGGGATCTGAATGGCACAGACCCGTGAGCGACTTCTTCGTCTTCCGTGACTATGACAGCTTCCACGGGGACCCCGCTGCGCGTGCGGTGGCGATATTCGCTTGGCTGGATGAGCGCGTCGAGGAGCTCCGGCGGTTTCTTCAACGTCCCCGATAGAGCCTGCTCAGGCGTGAGAGGTCCGTTCGTCGTCGATATCACACATCGACCATTCGGTACTGCGGTTCACTTCGTCGTAGTGAATGCTGATCACCCGCTCGCCCGCCACTTCCATCTCCACGCCCAGCGGATCGGGGCCGTGGAACGTGAGCCGATCGATGAGTGCGTGGGTCGCTGCCATGACCTTCGACCTGGCCTCGAACCTTGTCTTCTCGTCCTCGTGATTTAGCGAGGACCATAGTTCACCCACGCGCCTCTGATGTTCTTCGGCGCTGGGGGCGTGCACCAGTTCGAGCAGGCGTTCCCGAGCATCGTCGAGCTCATCGCCGGCCTTGTCGGCGATCGTGGCAAGTTCGGTCCAGAGGGTCTTCGCTTCGCTCCTGTTAGTCTCCACCGCTAGCCGCAGAGCTGAATCTGCTCGCGTCTTCGCGACATCCCAGAGCCGTTCAAGTCGAGCGACTTCGATTTCGATTTCGCGGACTTCGGATTGTGGAGCCGAATCGTGATCTTGAAGAGCCTCGTGGATTATTGGAGCGAGGATCCCCTCTTCCCAGATCGCATAATTGAAGTGGAAGCCGTTGGAGCATCCCATGCCGCGCTGATAACCGTCGCATACGAGGTAGTCCTCGTTGACCCACGAGCCGTCGGCACGCTGCTTTCTTCCCTTGCCACGGAAGGTCATCTTGCACCCGCATGTCCCGCATCGAGCAAGGCCGGAGAAGACGTTCACCAACCTGCGGCCGCGCCCTGTGTAGCGGCGAGTTCGTTCGCGCATCGCGGCGCTGGCTCGCTTGTGCAGGTCGGCATCTACGACGCTCGGATAATAGCCGAGGACGACATCGCCGGTAACCTGTCGCTTAGAGCCCCGCGCCTTGCGGGCGAGATGCAACTCACCGACGACTGCGGGATTGCGGAGGATCTTCTGCACGTAGCTGGCATGCCATGCACCCGATCGGCCGAAGGTCGGAACGCCGTCCAGGTTCAGATTCTTGGCGATATGCTGCTTTCCGAAGCCGGCGGCCGTCTCCTCGAAGATGCGTCGGACTATGGCGGCCCGTTCCGGTATCGGGATAAACACCGGGGGCGAACCCACGACATCGAGCCAAGCAGGTGCTCGGCGGGTCATGACGAACTTTTCGCCCGCATTCAGGCGACGACGCTTGGAAGCCCACGCCGCAGAGAGCCGCTGGCTCTTCTTCTCGCTTTCCTCGTGGCTGAGCTGCGCCTTCACGACGACTTCGATGATGGAAGCCATATCGAAGTTGCCCTTGCTGTATCGCCGGGCTCCATCGACAGTCGCGAGTATCACGCCCGCCTCCGTCAGGTTCATCATCCACATGAAGACCCGACCGGGCTCCTGGCGGGATAGGCGATCGAGCTTTTCGACCAACAGCACCACCCCATCGGGGTAGCGTCCGGCCTCGACGTCTTGCACAAATCCACCTAGGGAACCAGTCGATGCGTGCTCTCCCTTGAAGGCGCTGATCCCGTCGTCGACAAGTTCTTCGAGGACAGTCCAGCCCTGTTCAAGCGCATGGCGCCGACAATCCTCTCTCTGACGCTCGAGAGTCGAACCCTTACCCTGCTCAGAACTCGACCAGCGGATGTAGATGACGCAGTCCATGTGCCTCTGACTTATCGAAATCGTCGATTGAAGTGTAGGGCTATCTTATCTGAGCAGGTTGTGCGCGCCAGCAGCGGCGATCTCCAACGCGCGCTTCGCGGTTTCCTGACCCTTGACCTGTTTCAGATTTCCGCCCGTCGCGGTGCTTTCGACGATCCCCGGTTCGGGGTCGGCCAGGCGTTGTGTTCCCTTCAGGTGGTTGAGCAGGCTGGCGAGGTCCGGAGCAGCGACCACGGGCACCTCGCTGGCCCAACGTGCTTCGGAACCCTGAGCCCTCGGACAAATCAGCCCGATCTCCTGCTCGCTTGCATGCATCGCTGCCAGCAATACGCCGGGTGAAGGAACCACGCGTGCATCCAGCGCCAGTTCGCCAACTGCGATCCAGTCGCCCAACTGTTCGGCGTCGGTCACGCCCATCGCCGCGAGCAGCGCCAATGCGATCGGCAAGTCGTAGTGCGAACCTTCCTTCGGCAGATCGGCGGGCGAAAGATTGATGGTGATCCGCTTGGGCGGCAATGCAAGGCCCATGGCGGACAGAGCGGCGCGCACCCGCTCCTTGCTTTCGCCCACGGCCTTGTCGGCCAACCCGACGATGTTGAATTTCGGCAGTCCCGGCGCGACCGAGCATTGCACTTCCACCCCGCGCGCTTCGAGGCCGAGATAAGCGACCGTTCTGACTAGTGCGACCAGAGCTAACCCCCACCCCTGCGTGTTCGACCGCCGGTGATGACGGCCCGCCTTCATTTTGTCGAGAGGAAAGCCGGTTTCCATTCGACGCGCGCGGGAATGGTAAACGGGCGGTTAGGCATAGACGTTGAGGACCTTAAAACTCCTCCTGTCGCATCACGTGCGCCGTGGCCCGCATTGCCTCTTCTCTTCTAGGCCTTCTCGCATGCCTGATTGCAACGCCAGTGGCCGCGCAGTCCCTTTCGCTGGTGGCGATGCCGGTCGTTTTCGTATCGAAGCCGGTGGTGCAGCAAACCCATCAGGCTCGTCTCGTGATTTCCGCCGGACAGGATCTCGAACGAAAGTCAGATCTTGCAGCGGTCCGGCCCCAAACCTTCAATCCGGGCACCTTGCCAGTCTGGAAGCCCCGGACATTCATCGATCGCCGGCCGCGTGACTACAATCGCGGGTTGGCGCAATATGGGCCGTTCCTTGTGCTCGATGCGCGAACCGTCGCGCTGGTAGACGAAACCGATATCGCCACGCCTGCTGCGTTTCGCGCAATGATGCGCGACTTCCCCGGCCTGCGTCAGATCGACATGGTCGAATGTCCCGGCACGCGAGACGATCTGGCGAACATGAGAGTGGGGCGCATGATCCGCGATGCGGGGATGGTAACGCGGGTGCCGGCGATCGGATCGGTGCGGTCGGGCGCGGTCGAACTGTTTCTGGCCGGTGTAGAACGCGATATCGCCGACGGAGCCGAATTTGCCGTTCATAGCTGGATGGACGAATATGGGCGTGAAGCGGCCGATTTCGCACCCGATGCGCCTGAGAATCGGCAATATGTCGATTATTATCGCGAGATGGGCATGAGCGAGAGCCAGGCGCGCGCGTTCTATGACTTCACCAATTCGGTCCCGCACGCCCGCGCCTTGTGGCTCGAGGCTCGCGACATGCGCCGCTGGGCGCGTCCTGTTGCGCCGAACCGTCCGGTGCGGCAATCCATACGTGAAGTGCCCGAGCCAGCCATGAAGCTATGACTTTCTCTTGACCCGTCTACGCGTGCCGGGTATGCGCGCGTCCACCAGAGCGGTCACCCCTTTCGTGGGCCCTTTTTGTTGGCGGCTCGGTCTGCCACACCGATAGATTAGATTTAGCAAGGACACTTCCGATGAAGCGGACTTTCCAGCCTTCGAACCTCGTGCGCCAGCGTCGCCACGGTTTCTTCGCCCGCAAGGCGACTCCCGGCGGCCGCAAGGTCCTGCGGGCTCGTCGCAAGCGCGGCCGCAAGAACCTCTGCGCCTGATTCGATCCGCTGCGCGTGGCGCGGCGAATCGATACAAATGCGAATGCGCGGGCTCCCTTGCGGGGGCCCGTTCGCATATGTAGCCCGGATGAAACGCGACCTGTCTGTTATCCGCAAGCGCAGCGATTTTCTCGCGGCGAATCGCGGGCTGCGGGTTGCCCGCCCGGGCTTCGTTCTGCTGGCGAATCCCAATGTCGGGCAGGGCATGCGCTATGGCATCACGGTGACCAAGAGGATGGGGAATGCGGTGCTTCGCAACCGGATGAAGCGCCGGTTCCGCGAATTGCTGTGGGAAGCATTGCCGGCAAAGGGCCTGTCCGATCACGACCATATCCTGATCGGCCGCGAAGGCGGGATCGAGCGGGATTTCGCCAAGCTGCGCGAGGAACTCGATCAAGCCCTGCTGCGCGCCGCGCAAGGCCAGGGGGACCGCCCACGTCCGCCGCGCCGCCGCCGGAGTCGCCGCGCATGAAACATCTCCTCATCTTCATCGCCCGCGCCTGGCAGTTGGGACCGAGCCGCATTCTTCCGCCAAGCTGCCGGTTCACGCCCTCATGCAGCCAGTATGCTATCGAAGCCTTGGGGAAACACGGCGCGATCAAGGGTGGATGGATGGCGACGAAGCGTATACTGCGCTGCCAACCCTGGGGTGGACATGGCCATGATCCAGTGCCGTGATGGCACTGTCTTGAATGCCTAATACACCTGCCTTACACTCTATCTGACGATTTACGACAGGACCGATCTTGGACAATCAGCGCAACCTGATCCTGGCCATCGCGCTTTCCTTTCTGCTGCTGATCGGCTGGCAGTACGCGATGGACTATTTCTATCCGCAGCCCGAAGGCGTTGCGATCACCGAGGAAAAGGTCGACACGCCGGCTGAACAGGCGGCGGCGGCAGAGGGCACGTTGACGACCGGTATTCCGGTGACCGAGCGGGTCGATCTCGACACTGCCCTGGCATCGCCCGACCGCGTGCGGATCGACTCGCCCAAGGTGGCAGGATCGATCAATCTGGTCGGCGCAGTGGTCGACGATGTCGTATTGAAGGATTACGACGACAGCACCGCCGAAGACAGTGGCCCGGTCCGTATCTTCACCCCCCGAGGCACCGATACGCAGCAATTCGCGCAATTCGGCTGGGTCGGCTCGAACATATCCGTACCCGATGCGCGCACGGTGTGGGAATCTTCGGGCGATGTGCTGGCTCAGGGCAGTCCGGTAACCTTGACCCATGACAGCGGCGAAGGCCTTCAGTTCGAGATTACCTACGCGATCGACGAAAACTACATGATGACCGTCGAGCAGAGCGTGGCCAACACCGGAAGCGCCCCGGTGGTCGTCCAGCCTTTCGGACTGGTTAACCGCACTAGCACCACGGCCAGCGACGATTTCTTCATCGCCCATTCCGGCCCGATCGGCGTGTTCGGGGATAGCGCGAATTACGATTACGATTACGATGACGTGGACGATGCCGGTCGCGTCACACCCGAAGGTCGGCCGAGCTGGGTCGGCTTTACCGACATCTACTGGTTGGCTGCGCTGGTTCCGCAGGACGGTGCCGCCCCCGAAGCCACCTTCCGCGCGCTGGGCGACCAGACCTATCGCGCCGACATGATCTACGATCCGGTCACGATCCCGGCAGGGCAGGAATATACCACCACATCGCGCCTGTTCGCTGGTGCCAAGGACAGCCGCATTCTCGATAGTTATGAGGATGCCGGCTTGCAGAAGTTCGGTCTCGCCATCGACTGGGGCTGGTTCCGCTGGTTCGAAAAACCGCTGCTGTGGCTGCTGCGGACGATTTACGACGTAGTCGGCAATTTCGGCGTGGCGATCATCATCCTGACCCTGATCGTGCGCGGGCTGATGTTCCCGATCGCTCAGAAGGGCTTTGCCAGCATGGCAGAGATGAAGGCGATCCAGCCGAAGATGAAGGCGCTGCAAGAAAAGCACAAAGACGACAAGCAGAAGCAGCAGCAGGAGGTCATGGCCCTGTACAAGAAGGAAGGCGTCAATCCGCTGGCGGGCTGCCTGCCGATGCTGTTGCAGATTCCGATCTTCTTCGCGCTCTACAAGGTGCTCTACCTCGCCATCGAGATGCGCCACCGAAACTTCCTATGGATCGAGGACCTGTCCGCGCCCGATCCGGCGAACCTTGCCAACGCCCTCTCCCTGGTCGGGATCGACGTGCCGCAATTCCTGATGATCGTGTTCGGTATCGGCGTGCTTGCCGTGCTGCTCGGCTTCACCATGTGGTTGACCTTCAAGCTCAATCCCAGTGGAATGGACCCGATCCAGCAGCAGATCTTCAACATCATGCCATGGATCTTGATGTTCGTGATGGCGCCGTTTGCCGCGGGCTTGCTGATCTACTGGGTCACATCCAACATCCTCACGCTGGCGCAGCAGAAATATCTCTACTCCAAGCATCCGCAGTTGAAGGCGCTGGCCGAAGAAGAGCGCGCCCGTAAGGCGGAAGAAGCGGCGAAGGCGTCGTGACCGAACAGGAAGATGCCGGTCGGGCCGCGCTCGAACGGCGCGCGAGCAAGCTGTTTTCGGGGCGGGTCGAATTTCTGTTGTCGGCCCCGCAGCTCAAGTTCCTGCCCGAACCCGACGTCCCCGAAATCGCGTTTTGCGGACGCTCGAACGTCGGCAAGAGCACGCTGCTAAATGCGATAACGGGGCGCAGGTCGATCGCGCGTGCCTCGGTGACGCCGGGCCGGACGCAGGAACTGAATTTCTTCGAGGTCGGCGAACCCACATTGTTCCGGCTGGTCGATATGCCCGGCTACGGTTTTGCCAAGGCTCCGGTGAAAGTGGTCGAGCGGTGGAAGAGCCTGGTCAAGACCTATCTGCGCGGCCGCCCGGTGCTCGAACGTACGCTGGTGCTGGTCGATGCGCGCCATGGCCTCAAGGATGTCGACCGCGAAATGATGACCATGCTCGACGAAGCAGCGGTCGGCTATCGGATGGTCCTCACCAAGGCGGACAAGATCAAGGCGAGCGAGCTGGCAAAGGTCGTCGCCGCGACCGAAGCCGAAGCGAAAAAGCACGTCGCCGCTTTTCCGGTCCTCCACGTGACAAGCGCGGAAAAGGGTATGGGCATCCCCGAACTGCGTGCAGCGGTGCTGGCCGATACCGGCGTATAGAAAATATCCGATTTTCGATCACCGGCGATGTTCGTGGGATGACCGAGACTGGTGGGGCGGACGCTCAATACGGCAAATCGGATAGGTCGATAGCTCGCTCAACCTGTTTGAGCGACCCGCAATTCCATTCCTGCGCCGTCAGAACTCCATTCCGCTGAAGCGTTCATAGATCTCGCGAGAGAATCGATGACGCGGGTACCCAGGCCGGATTTGGACATCGCTCGATTTGCATCCAGCTGGGTCGCCACCCCGTCGTCTCTGCAAACAATCGACCACTTCTGGTCCCCACCCTTGATGGTGACCTCGATGGTTCCTTTCCCATCCTTCAACCCATGCTTCGCACTGTTGGATACGAATTCGTTGACGACAAGGAGCAGAGCGTTCGCAAGTTCCGGTGTCGTTTCAGAATGTTCCACATCGATCGACAGCTTAGTGTCGTCGGGTAGAAAATGTCGCAAGTCGACTTCAACCCGCTGGAACAACGAATGCAGGTCCACGCGCCCGCCAGCCTCCAATTCGTGAAGTTCGGCGTGAAGCGAAGACAGGGAACGGACGCGCGTGCCTGCATCTTCCAATGCCGATCTCAGCGTTTCATCAGATGCCTTCTTGGCCTTCATGGTAAGCAATGCGCCAATCGAAGCGAGAGAATTCTTCACGCGATGATCGACTTCGCGTCGAAGCATCTGTTCTTCCTGCAATGCGAGACGAAGATTGAGTTCGCTCATGACGTGTTTCGATAGGACTCTCAGGATCTTACGTTGTCGGTCGGTAAGCGTTCGCGGCTTGTGATCGAGCACGCAGAGGGTCCCCAGCGGGAGACCATTCGACCCTTTCAAGACCGCTCCCGCGTAGAAGCGAAAGCCCGGTTCGGACAGACACAGAGGATTGTCTGCCATGCGCTCGTCCTGAAGCGTATCGGGTATCTCAACGAAATCGCCTTGAAGGATGACATGGCCGCACAAACTGGTTTCTATCGGTGTGGATCGTACGCCCAACCCAACTTCAGCTTTGAACCACTGACGTCCTTCATCGATAAAATTGACGACCGAAACGGGCACGTCGCAAATGTCGGAGGCGATCTCGACCAGCTCGTCGAAATCGCTTTCGCGTTCAGTATCGAGAATACCGTAGCGATTAAGCTCCTCGAGGCGTTTCTTTTCCTGCGGGTGTGGACACGGTTTCATCAATTCCAGTTAGCAAGAACAAGACATTTGTGAAGGCCGTACCGGATGTCTGAAATCGCGGTCGCCAGCCCCCTTCCGTTCTCGGCTCCGCGAGCCGCCGTCCAGCCTAAGTCTCAAACAGCATCGCATCGTCGGCAAAGGCCTTCATTTCCAGCGCATTACCGCTGGGGTCGCGGAAGAACATCGTCGCCTGTTCGCCGCGCTTGCCCTTGAAGCGGATCGTCGGTTCGATGACGAACTCCACGCCGGCAGATTTCAACCGCTCGGCCAGCGCCTGCCAGTCTTCCATCGTCAGCACCACGCCGAAATGCGGGACCGGCACGCCGTGGCCGTCGACTTGGTTGCGCGCTGCGTCTCGCGTTCGGGCGTCGGCTTCCCCCGGAGCCAGATGGGCCACGATCTGGTGTCCGTAAAAGTCGAAATCGATCCATTCGTCGGACGACCGCCCCTCACGGCACCCGAGCAGCCTGCCGTAAAACGCGCGGGCTTCGGCCAGATTGTGGACGGGAAAGGCGAGATGGAAAGGGCGCAGGCTCATGGCCCCCGACCTATCCGACCACAAACCATTTTCCTACAGCTACCGGCCCGTGCAAGCCTTTTTGCATGACCGAACCCGTTACCCCCGAGAACGCCCGCGCCATCCTCGACAATTATCTCTCTGGACTGTGTAACAGGCGGTCCACTGTTCAGCGTCGACAGCGTCGGGATGAACGCCTAGGTGGCGACTCGCAACAATCGGGGCCGCGAATGAAACTGATCATCGGCAACAAGAACTATTCCAGCTGGTCGCTGCGCGGCTGGCTGGCGGCGAAACAATCGGGAATGTCCTTCGAGGAAATCGTGGTTCCGCTTTATGGCGAGAACTGGGAAGCGACCAAGCAGGGCGGGGAAATCCTGCCGTCCAGCGGCAAGGTTCCGCTGTTGTGGGATGGCGATGCGGTAGTGTGGGACAGCCTCGCCATCCTCGAATATCTCGCCGACAAGGTCGGGCGCGACCGTTTCTGGCCCAAGGACGAGGTCGCGCGCGGCATGGCACGATCGATGGTCGCCGAAATGCATTCCTCCTTTCAGGCACTGCGAGCCGAATGCCCCATGAACGTGCGCAAGCGCTTCGACGGCTTCGAAGCGAGCGAGACTTGCAAGGAGGATATCCTGCGCATCCTGGGGCTGTGGGCGGAAGCACGCAGCCGCTTCGGCAGCGGCGGGCCATATCTGTTCGGCACGTTCGGCGCGGCCGATGTGTTCTTTGCCCCGGTAGTGTCACGGTTCATCAGCTATCAGATACCCGTCCCCGGCTTCGCCGCCGCCTATATGCAGGCGGTGTGGGAACATGAATGGTTGCAGGGCTGGATCGAGGCATCGGAAAACGAAGAATGGGTTATCGAACAATACGACACGGTTGGCTGAGCCTGGCGGCGGCGCTCGCCGGACTGTTGCTGCCGACGCAGGCGCAGGCTTGGGGCTTCTACGCGCATACCGTGACAGCGGATATCGCGTTGGAAAACGTGACGCCTCAAACCCGAGCGGAGATCGCCCGGTTGCTGCGTGCCGCGCCTGAACTGGGCGTGCCCGACTGCGACCTTGCCAGCCTGCAGGACGCCTCAGTCTGGCCCGATTGCCTGCGCGGCGAATACTGGCGCTGGGGACATACCTTTGCCTGGCATTATCGCACCGCACCGGTGTGCGAAGCGTACGATGCGCAGGCGAACTGCTCGGGCCAGAACTGTATCCTTGCCCAGATCGAACGCAACCAGGGCTTGCTGGCCGATGAGAGCCTGCCCGACAATGTCCGTCTGCAGGCGCTCGCCTTCCTCGTTCATTTCATCGGCGATGTGCACATGCCGCTGCATTCGGGCGACCACGAGGATCGCGGCGGCAATGATGTCACGTCGGATTACGGTATCGTTCCGGGGCTCAACCTGCACTGGATCTGGGACGGCCCGCTGGCCGAGCGCGCGATTACGTCGGCCGAGATGCCGCTGGTGCGTCGCTACTCCTCCGAAGAGCGCGCCGAACTGGGCGGAGGCACCCCTGCCGACTGGGGCCGTGAGAGCTGGCAGACGAGCCGCGATTTCGTCTATCCCGAAGCCTTCGACCGCCCGCCATGCGATGGCGTGGAGCTGCCCGACGAAACCGCGCTGACGCAGGAGGATATCCTTCGGGCGATCCCCGTCTCCCGGCGCCGCGTCACGCAGGCCGGGATAAGGATGGCGGAATATCTCGACGCAGCCTTTGTGCCCGGTCCTCTGCCCGAGCCGGAGCGCAATTAGGGCACGCGCTGGGTCGGATAGGGCGAGCCGTCCTTTCTGAAATAGCCTTCGGGCGTGAAGACCATGTCGATGTCCGGATATTCGCCCCGATCAAGGTCACGGTCGCCGCCGCTGATGGCGAGGAAAACGCAGGGCTTGTCCGATCGATTGTGCAATCGGTGACCGTTCTTCTCACCCGCAGGCCAGGCAAGAATATCACCGGGGCCGACGGGGACTTCGCCATCGTCCTCGATGAGGGTCGCCTCTCCCTGCAGGATGACAACCAACTCGTCCTGCCCGTCGTGCCAGTGCCGCTGCGAGGAATAGGCACCGGGGTCGAGAACGACATGGCTTGCGCCCAGCTTGGTCAAGCCCCCTACCGGCGCGAGCCGGCGATAATTGCGCCCCGCTACGTCCGCGTCATAGGGCGGCGGATAGCCGGTGGCATTGGTCTGGGGGATGGCATCGAGATCGAGCTTGGGCATTGCGACACTCTCCTGCTAGCGGAGGCAACATGACCGAAGTTCTCGAACTCGCCAAGCGCCTGATGGCTGCCGAAAGCGTCACCCCCGCGACCGGCTCCGTATTCGACCGCATGGAAGCCATGCTCGCCCCGCTGGGCTTCGAGGTGACGCGTTTCACCCGCGGCGATGGAGCGGCAGGCTCGCCCGAGGCGCCGGTCGAGAACCTGTTCGCCATTCGCCATGGACCGGAAGGATCGGGGCATTTCGCATTCGCCGGACACCTCGACGTGGTGCCGCCGGGTGGCGGCTGGACGAGCGAAGCCTTCGAGCCGGAAGTGCGCGGCGACATGCTCTACGGGCGCGGCGCAGTCGATATGAAGGGCGCGATCGCCTGCATGGTCGATGCTGTGAAAGACGTCCCGAAGGATGCGGGCACGATCAGCTTTATCGTCACCGGCGATGAGGAAGGGCCCGCGCTCCACGGCACTCGCGCGCTGATCGATCACATGCGCGAGCAGGGCCATCGGCCGGATCTGTGCCTCGTCGGCGAACCGACCAGCGTCGATCGGCTCGGCGACATGATGAAGATCGGGCGGCGAGGCTCGGTCAATATCTGGCTCGAGGTCGAGGGCGTGCAGGGCCATGTCGCGTACCCCCACCTCGCCGACAATCCGATCCCCCGGTTGGTCGCCATTCTTTCCGATCTGGACGCGCTGGTGCTCGATAGCGGGACCGAATGGTTTCAGGCATCCAATCTGGAAATTACCGAGATCGACGTTCCCAATAATGCGCACAATGTGATTCCCGAACGGGCAAAGGCGCGCATCTCGATCCGCTTCAACGATCTGCATACGGGCCAGTCGCTGTCCGAACGGATCGGTGCAATTGCCAAGAAACATGGCGGCACCGCGCTGCCGATTGTCAGCGGCGAGCCGTTTCTCACCCCGCCGGGGGAATTCAGCGAGATCATCGCGGCAGCCGTGAAGGCCGAGACCGGCGTCGATCCGGAACCGTCGACCACCGGCGGCACCTCCGACGCCCGTTTCCTGCGAAGCGTCTGCCCGGTGATCGAATTCGGCCTGGTCAACGCGACCATGCACAAGACCGACGAGGCGGTAGCGGTGGAGGACCTGTCCACGCTAAGCCGCATATACACGCGTATCGCCAAGGATGTGCTGGCCCGCTAGAAGGCCGCATCCAAGAGTGAGGGGACGGATGTGCTGAGGACCTGGTTCGAAATTCCGCTGTGGCAGCGCGTGATCACCGCGCTCATTCTCGGCGTGCTCACCGGCTGGGCATGGGGTCCGGATGCCGAGAGTATCAAGTGGATCGGCGATTTCTTCATCAAGGCGATCAAGATGCTGGTCGTCCCGCTGATCTTCTTCAGCCTGGTTTCGGGCGTTGCGGCGATTGGCGACTTGCGCAAACTGGGCGCGGTCGGGGGCAGGGCGCTCTTGTTGTTCGTCGTCACCGGCCAGATCGCGGTATGGCTGGGGCTGGGCCTCGGAACGTTCGTAGCGCCCGGTTCTGGCGTCGACACCTCAGCTATCGACATGGGTGAGACACCTGAACCCAATCCGACCACGGCGGTCGACATGATCCTCTCGATCGTGCCCGAAAGCCCGGTGCAGGTGATGGCCGATGTCGCGGTGCTGCCGCTAATCGTCTTTTCGCTGCTGATCGGCATCGGCATCTTGATGGCCAAGGAAGACGGCCTGCCGGTGCAAAAGGTCTTCGATAGCGGCGCGGTGATCATGCAGAAGGTCACCATGATCGTGATGGAGCTCACACCCTTCGGCGTTTTCGCGCTGATGGCCTGGGTGGCGGGAACGCTGGGGCTCGATGCGCTGCTCGCGCTCGGCAAGCTGGTCGCGCTCAATTATGCAGGCTGCCTCATCATCATCTTCGTGATGTACTCGGCGATGATCAAGTTCCTCGCCAAGCTACCCGTGCGCGATTTCTTCCGCGGGATCATCGATGCGATGGCGGTCAGCTATTCGACCGCCAGCTCCAACGCGACGCTCCCCGTGACGTTGCGCTGCACGCAGCGCAATCTCGGCGTCAGCCCCTCGGTGTCGAGCTTCGTCGTCGCTCTGGGCGCGACGATCAACATGAACGGCACGGCGATGTATCTCGGCCTCGCCACCCTGTTCGGCGCGCAGATCTTCGGCGTAGACCTGTCGATGGCAGATTATTTCCTCATCTCGATCCTCGCGACGCTGGGAGCGGTTGGCGCGGCGGGCATACCGGGCGCGGGCCTGATCATGATGGCGCTGGTCTTCGGCGCGGTCGGCGTGCCGCTGGAAACGATCGCCTTCGTCGCCGGGGTGGACCGGATCATGGACATGATGCGCACCACCACGAATGTCAGTGGCGATGCTGCGGTGGCGACGACGGTGGCGGTGATGACGGGCGAGATCGACCGGCGCGAGATGGTCTCGGCAGATGATGTCTAAGGCGCCGGACGAATGGACCGACCGGATAGTGCGCTCGTTCGTGCGGTATGAGCGTTTCTTCGGAATACTTGGTATTATCTGGTTGGCAATGAGTTCGGCGGCCTATGCGCGTTTCTTGTCACTGCCGAAAATTCCGTATCTGACCGACGAACTTGCGCTTTACTTGTCGGCCGCGTACAATGCCGGGTGGTGGGGCTTCCTTCGCCCGGCGATCGAACGGCGGAAATCCAAGCTCTTCGCCAATCCACCGGACCATACGGAACGGCATCGCCCCTAGCGCCCTTTCTTCTTCTCCAGCACCTTCTTCCTGAAGCTGCACAAATCCACCACCGGGCACCGCCAGCATTCCGGCGTCCTCGCCTTGCAGACATAGCGGCCGTGCAGGATCAGCCAGTGGTGCGCGCCTAGGCGAAACGGCTGCGGCACCCTCATTTCCAGCTTGGCCTCGACCTGCTCGGGCGTCTTGCCTTTGGCGAGGCCGGTGCGGTTGCCGACGCGCAGGATATGGGTGTCGACCGCGAAGGTCTCTTGCCCGAACCAGCAATTGAGTACGACATTGGCCGTCTTGCGCCCCACGCCCGGCAGGCGGACGAGGTCTTCGCGCGTGTCGGGCACTTCGCCGCCATATTCGTCGACCAGCAATTGTGAGAGCGCGATGACGTTCTTCGCCTTGGAGTTGAACAGGCCGATGGTCTTGATGTGCTCCTTCAAGCCGTCCTCGCCCAGTTCGAGCATCGCTTGCGGCGTCTCGATCTTGGCGAAAAGCGCGCGCGTGGCCTTGTTTACGCCCACATCGGTCGCCTGCGCCGACAGCGCCACGGCCACCACCAGCTGGTAGGCATTGCCGTAATCCAGCTCGGTCTCAGGCGAAGGGTTGTCCTCCGCGAGACGACGGAAAAACTCGAAAATCTGATCCTTCGTCATTTCTTCGTGGCGGTCCGCATGAAGGGGAAGGCGGCGACGAACCACAAGACCGACCAGACAGTCATCGTGGCGCCATGGATAGTCTGAAGCGACGTGTCATAGGCGAACGGCAGGAGCAGGGTGAACAGAACGGCTATCATCGTCACGGCGCCAGCAAGCCCCGCCTGCCAGGGGGGCGGGGTCTTCACCAGCGCGGAATAGCCCGCCGGAAGTCCAAGGATCGCCGCCACACTCACGCGCATCGGCCATGGATACGCATCCGGTCCGCCCGGTTCCACCATGACAAAGCCGATCGCGGACAGCAGAAGCGCAAGCGCCATACCGGCACCGATGGCAAATTTCCTCAAAGGTTCAGTACCTGATTCATCGAATAGCGCCCGGCATCCTTGCCGATCACCCACTCCGCTGCGCGTAATGCGCCGCGCGCGAAGATGCTGCGGCTCTCGGCGCTGTGGGCAAGGGTGATGCGCTCTTCCTCGCCCGCCAGGATCACGCTGTGTTCGCCCGCCACCGTGCCGCCGCGCAAGGACGCGAACCCGATCACGCCGTGCTCCCGCGCGCCGGTCTGGCCGTCGCGTCCGCGCTCCGAATGGTCACCAAGCTCGATCCCGCGCGCTTGCGCCGCGGCTGCCCCCAGCAGCAGCGCGGTGCCGCTGGGGGCATCGACCTTGCGGCGATGGTGCATCTCGAGCACCTCGATATCCCAGTCCGGCCCGAGCCGCTCCGCCGCCTGCCGAACGAGATGCGCCAGCAGCGTGACGCCCAGCGACGTATTGCCCGTCTGCAGCACGGCAACCGCGCGCGCGGCCTTGTCTATCGCCTGGTGATGCCTGTCTTCCAGGCCGGTGGTCCCGATCACCAGCGGCACGCCCGCGCCGATGGAAGCATGCAGGTTCGCCTCCAGCGCCGCCGGGGCGGAGAAATCGATGAGCACGTCGCTGACATCGGCCAGCGCCGCGGGATCACCGCCCTTGTCGATCCCGCCCGACAGTTCGTGGTCGGTCGTCTCGACCATCTGGATGAGCGCATGTCCCATCGTGCCTTCGCAGCCGATAATTCCTATCCGTGCCATTGCCACTCCGTCTTCGACATGGTTGATGACCATCATGACAGGTTCGCGCAATATCGTCATCCTTACAGGCGCCGGCGTTTCCGCTGAAAGCGGCATCGATACGTTCCGCGACGCCGGAGGGCTGTGGGAAAAGCACCGGGTGGAGGATGTGGCGACGCCCGAGGCGTTCGCGCGCGATCCGGAACTGGTGCTGCGCTTCTACGACATGCGGCGCAAGGCGATCCAGACGAAACAGCCCAATGCGGCGCATGAGGCACTGGCGAGGCTCGACCGCGAATGGGACGGCGACCTCCTGATCGTGACGCAGAATGTCGACGATCTGCACGAACGCGCCGGGGCCAGGAACGTGTTGCACATGCACGGCACGCATCTCAACGCCTGGTGTACCGCCTGCGACGTGCGGTCACGCTGGACGGGCACACTGATCGAGCGCCCGCCATGCCCCGATTGCGGCGAACCGGCGCTGCGGCCCGATGTCGTATGGTTCGGGGAAATGCCTTACGAGATGGAGCGTATCTACACCGCCCTGCGCTCGGCCGACCTGTTCGTGAGCATTGGCACATCGGGCGCAGTCTACCCCGCCGCGGGGTTCGTGCGCGATGCGCGCAATCTCGGCGTGGAAACGCTCGAACTCAATCTTGAACCCAGCCAGGGGTCGCACTGGTTCGACGAGGCGCGCCACGGCCCGGCATCGCAGATCGTACCATCTTGGGTGGACGAACTGCTAGGCGGCTGAACCGCACCCCCTGCACCTTGGGTCTTTCGCGATGTTGAAGCTGCGCATTGCCGGTTTCATTCCGTCCAGTAGCTGCACGGTACCCCATTGCGGATCTCCGAACCCGCTAATGCCGTCGAGCAATACGCGGACCGCCTGCATCGCGGCAAAGGTCCCGACCCAGCCCGCCATCGCACCGAGCATGCCATCCTCCGCACAGCTATCGCAATCTTCCGCATCGAACGCATCGCCCACGAAGCAGCGATAGCAGGCCTGATCGGCCAGGTGTCCGGCGAAGGTTCCGACCTGACCCTGAAAGCGGCCTACAGCCGCAGAGAGGAGCGGAACGTCCGCCCTCACGCAGGCGTCGGAAACGGCGAGGCGCGTGGCGAAATTGTCGGTCCCGTCAAGCACCAGGTCAGCTTCCTCGACCAGCCCACCGGCATTGTCCGGGGTAATACGACCGTCGCTGATCGATACGTCGAGAGCCGGATCGAAACCGGTCACCCAGCGCTTGGCGATGACCGCCTTGCCATGACCGATATCGCGCGTGTTGTAGAGCGTCTGGCGCTGGAGATTGCTGGCATCCACGCGGTCGTCGTCGATCAATGTCAGTCGTCCGATTCCCGCACCTGCAAGGTATTGCAGCGCCGGTGATCCGATCCCGCCCAGTCCGACCAGAACCAGATGCCTGTTCGCCAGCGCCACCTGGCCCGGGCCGCCGATTTCGGGCAGCACGATATGGCGCGCAAAACGGTCCAGGCGGTCAGGTGATAAGGCCATGGACAGCCTGTTGGCAGGGAGTGGATGAACTGTCGACAGGCCTCTGCGAAAGCCTGTCGATCAGCCGGTCTTCCGTACTGCGCGAACCGAAGGGTTACGGAAGAAGAATCCTCAACTTTCCAACTGCCGCAACAAGCTGCGCACGTCGCCGTCCATGTCGGCATCGCGCTGTCGCAAGTCCTCGATCAGGCGGACGGCGTGGATTACGGTCGAATGGTCGCGGCCCCCGAACTTGCGGCCGATCTCGGGATAGCTGCGGGGGGTGAGAACCTTCGAAAGATACATCGCAACCTGCCGCGGACGGACGACGGCGCGCGCACGGCGCTTGGAGCTCATCTCGCTCCGGTCGATGCGGTAGAACTGACAGACGGTGCGCTGGATCTCGTCGATGGTGATCCGGCGGCGATTGGCCGACAGGATATCGGTCAGCTGTTCTTCTGCCAGTTGGAGCGAGACCTCCTGTCCGGTCAGCTGGGCATAGGCGATCAGCTTGTTGAGCCCGCCGACCAGTTCGCGGACATTGCGGGTGATGGTGCGGGCCAGGAAGTCGAGCACGTCCTCGGGCACCTGCAGCGGTGCGAACCGGGTCAGCTTGGAGTGCAGGATCTTCTTGCGCAGTTCGATGTCGGCCGAATGGATATCGGCGACCAGCCCCATCGAAAGACGGCTGAGCAGTCGCGGTTCGACGCCGTCGAGCGCTTGCGGCGCGCGATCGGCGGCGAAGACCAGCCGCTTGCCTTCGGCGAGCAGGGCATCGATCGTATAAAGCAGTTCCTCCTGCGCAGATGCCTTGCCGATGATGAACTGGATGTCATCGACCAGCAGCAGGTCGAAGCTGCGCAGGCGCGCCTTGAATTCCAGCATCTGGTTCGCTTTGAGCGCCTGGACGAACTCGACCATGAAACGCTCGGCACTACAGTAGAAGATGCGGCTGCGCGGATGAGCCTGGAGAAAGGTGTGGCCGATCGCATGCAGCAGATGGGTCTTGCCCTGCCCGGTGCCGCCCTTGAGGTAGAGCGGCGAAAACTGGGGTTTTTCGGTCGCTGCCATGCGTTGCGCGGCGTTGAAGGCGAGCACATTGGCCTCGCCCGTGATGAATGCGGCGAAGGTTAGCGAAGGATCGAGGCCGATGGAACTCGTGAAACCGCGATCGCCGAGCGTATCGGCGCCGATCGCCATCATCGAAGTGTCCGCGCCGTCATTGGCGGCGCGCCGCCCGCCCGAGTGCAATTGCAGGTCGGCGACCTGGCGACGGCCGGGGTGAACCTGGATGCGAATGCTGCGCACCTCGCTGGACGCGATTTTCCAGGCAAGCGAAAGCCGGTCCGCGAACCGATCCTTGACCCAGTTCGCGCTGAATTCCGTCGGCAGGAACAGATCCAGCGTGCCCGTGTCCTTGTCTATCCCACCGATCTGGATCGGCTTGATCCACTGGCTGTGCAGTTGGTGTCCAAGATCCTTGCGCAGGCCTTGGCTGATGTCCGCCCAATCCGCCGCAAGATTTACTGCTTCGAGATCTTCCATCAGTTCATCCTGCCCTTTGCGCGACGCCGCTTTGTTGTTGTTGGCCGACTTGCTCATTTGTTTTTTCAACCCCCGATCAGCAGCCCAAGCGGCAGCACGTATTCATTGTGAAGAAGGCCAGGCAAAGCGTCGCCCCTGTCCGGAAACGAGGTTTCCGGAGCCTATTTGAAACTACATCATTGTGAGGCCCGAGCTGTCCCGTCCCGAACCGGCGAGGAGATTTGTAGGTCGCCGCAGCTCTAAATCGCAAGGGGGATAAGTGTAAAAAATCGGAAATATATTTGTTGACTCACCGCTGTCCCGCAGGCCCCCGTTCAAGACCCTGTTTTTGTTAGAAACAGGACATTAAGCCCGGCGAATCGCAGCATTTCTTGAGTTCCGATGGCGGTGGTCTGACCGACCAGTATCGAAGTGCAACGCACATACACGAAGGGGGCCGCTGCGATCCGGCAGCGACCCCCTTCAATCAATAGCAAGCGCCGCAGCGCGAGGCCGAATCAGAGCGCGGCGACGCGCTTCGACAGCCGGCTCATCTTGCGGGCGGCAGTATTCTTGTGCAGCACGCCGCGCGCAACGCCGCGCGCCAGTTCAGGCTGCGCGTTGCGCAATGCGGTTTCGGCTTCCTTCTTGTCGCCTGCCTCGATCGCGCCCTCGACCTTCTTCACGTAATTGCGAATGCGGCTGGTGCGGGCGCCGTTCACTTCGGCGCGGCGTTCATTGCGGCGGATGCGCTTCTTAGCTTGCGGCGTATTGGCCATATCTGTCCTCGTCAGGCCGGGCAAAACTGCCTGGCGGAAATTCGTTCATTCGTAGCGAAAAGGGCGGTTGGACCGCCGGAAAGCGGCGCACTTAGCGTTCACCCCTCGAATCGTCAAGCAAATCGTGCCATCCGAACTCGGAACCGCGACCAAGCGTCCCTGTTGCCTTAATATAGGTATTTGCGAGCGAAAGGACAATGCGTGACCGACACCAGAACCATGACCGAGGACGAATGGCGCGCGAAGCTCTCGCCCGAGCAATACCATGTCCTGCGCGAAGGCGGTACCGAACGTGCCTTCACCGGCAAGTACGACAAGAACAAGACGACCGGCGAATATCATTGCGCGGCCTGCGGACAGACCGTGTTCGAAAGCCAGGACAAATACGACAGCGGGTCAGGCTGGCCCAGTTTCACCGAACCGGCGGAAGGCGACGCGGTCGAGACGCGTAGCGACACTTCGCACGGCATGACTCGTACCGAAGTGTTGTGTTCAAGTTGCGAGAGCCATCTCGGCCATGTGTTCCCCGACGGGCCGGGCGAGGGTGGTCTGCGCTATTGCATCAATTCCGCCGCACTTGATTTCGAACCGGAAGACTAGCACCCATCGTTCACGCCGGGTTAGCCCTCGCCATGAAAGATCGTGGCCGTTATAGGGCGGCGAGCAACGAGGGTAGCTGTACAGAGAATGGAAAAGCGAGGGAGCCGTCGCAAGCGTAGTGCTCGAAAGGATCGTGCCGCCAGCGCCGCTTCCGACAGTCGCCTGAGGCGATGGACCAGACGGGCGCTTGTCTGGGGTGGCGCGCTCGTTTTGCTTGCGGTGATTTTCGTCGGGCTGGCCGTCGCATTTGCGGCTCGTAGCATGCCGAGCTTCTACCAGTTGCGGGCGACGCAGAACGCGCAAACCATCGTCGTGCGGGCCCGCGACGGAAGCGAACTGGTGGAGCTTGGCCCGTCCTACGGGCAGTGGTTGTCCTCGAACGAGATCCCGGAAGTCATGAAGGATGCGATGGTCGCGGTCGAAGATCGCCGCTTCCGTTCTCATTTCGGCATCGATCCTTATGGTCTGGCGCGTGCGCTATACGTCGCCGTTACCGACGATCAGCGGGTCTCGGCCACATCGACGATCACGCAGCAGCTGGCCCGCAACGTGTTCCTCAATTCGAACCGTACGCTCGACCGGAAGTTGCGCGAAGCGGTGCTGGCGATGGCCCTGGAAGCCAAGTTTTCCAAGGAGCAAATCCTCGAGCTTTATCTGAACAAGGTCTATTTCGGAGGCGGGGCCTACGGCATCGACAGCGCGAGCCGGAAGTTCTTCAGCCACCCCGCGACCGACCTCTCCACTGCCGAAGCGGCGATCATCGCCGGGCTGGTAAAGGCGCCGAGCCGCTATTCGCCGACCGCAGACGTCGATGCCGCGGTCGGCCGGGCGAGCGTGGTGCTGCGCCTGATGAAGGAACAGGGCCGGATACCACAGAACGCGACGGTCGATCCCTCGGCCGTGAGGCTCAAGGACGAGGTGGGCCAGAATTCGGTACGTTATTTCACCGACTGGGCGCTACCCCAGCTCGACCTGCTGCTGCCCGAGACGTTCGAGCCGATCGAGGTATGGACCACGCTCGATGTGGGCATGCAGCGCGCGGCTACGGCGGCAATCCAGTCGCACACGCCGGATGCCGCCCAGGGGGCGCTTGTCAGCCTCGACCGCGGCGGGGCGGTTCTGGCCCTGGTAGGCGGGACCGATTATGTCGCGACCAATTACAACCGGGCGACGGATGCGCTGCGCCAGCCGGGGTCGTCGTGGAAGCTGTTCGTCTATCTGGCCGCGCTCGAGGCTGGGTATACGCCTGAAGACCGCGTCAAGGACGTGCCCGTCACCCTCGGTGACTGGAGCCCGCGCAATTCGTCGGGCCGCAACATTGGCGAGACCGATCTGCGCACCGCCTTCGCCTATTCGATCAACACGGTCGCCGCTCAACTCGGCAATGAGGTTGGTTTCGGGACCGTTGCCTCCATGGCGAGGCGATTTGGCGTTACGACGCCGATCAACACCTATCCGTCCATGGTGCTCGGTTCGAACGAGGTGCGCCTGATCGACATGACGCGTGCGTTCGCGGCGGTCGCGGACGATGGTCATTCGGTTGAACCCTACGGCATATTGAAGGTGACGACCGGCGAAGGGCAATTGCTGTACAGTCATGAAAAAGCGACACGGTCGCAGCTGGTGCCGGACTATGTCGCGGCGGCCATGACCGATCTGTTGCAGACTGCGGTGAATACCGGGACGGGGCGCGCAGCTCAGATCGGACGGCCCGTCGCAGGCAAGACCGGCACCACCAGTTCCAACAAGGACGGTTATTTCGTGGGCTTTTCTTCCGGGATCACCACGGGGGTATGGATGGGCCGGGACGACAATGCCCGCGTGGGCGGTCTGCAAGGCGGTACAGCGCCGGCGCGCGCCTTCGCGGCCTATATGCGGTACGCGGTAAAGGATCGCCCGGTCGAGGAATTCGACACCGAACTGCAACTGCCCGAATGGCAGCTGGAGCCCGACGATGAATTCCTGCTCGGCGAGCCGGAAGATTACTATTTCATCGACGAGCAGGGCAATCTGATCGAACCGGGCCGGCCGTCGGATGACCGCGAAGATCCGTTCGAGCGCGATTTCGACCGTACGCTGGACCGGCAGCCTCAGCGGCCGCAAAACCCCGCCAGACAACCGCAACGACCGCAACCTGCACCCACCGGCCCGGCACGCGGCGCCGATGGTGCCCCGCAAGCTGTCGGCGACGATTTTCTCGAGGAAGCGATCGGTGCTGACCAGGACCGGCGCTAGCGGCCTTCCGCAAATCCGTTGGTCTCAACGGAATTGGAGCAAAGAAAAGCCCTCCCGTTTCAGGGAGGGCTTTGCATTTCGTCCTTGTCTGAAGCGATCAGCGCAGGCGCACGGCCACATATTGCGCAGGCCGCCCGCGCCGCTGGACACGTAGCAGAACCGCGTCGCGATTCTCGGCTTCGGCATTGCGGACGATGTTTTCCAGATCGGTCAGGCTGCCGACCGAACGATAATTCGCCGTCAGGATAATGTCGCCGCGCTGCAAACCCTTGCGCGCCGCGTCCGAATTGCGATCGACCGCGGCGATGGCCAGCCCCTGCGTATCGGCACTCGCTCCGAGCTGGCGCGCGATCTGCGGATTGAGCGGCAGGACCTGCAGGCCGAGGCTTTCCTCGATAACGGCATTGTCGCCCGGCTCCATCATCTCCTCTTCGTCCTGCGCGTCGGGATCGAACATCTGCTGCTGGCGCAGTTCTTCCGCGGAGGGCCGCCTGCCGACAGTCACATTGACCCGGCGGCGATCGCCATCGCGGATCAGTTCGATCGGCACTGTGGTTCCCGGCTCGATATTGGCCACCAGGAAGGACAGCGTCTGATCGGGCGTCACGTCGCGATTGTCGACCTGCAGCACGATGTCCCCCGGACGGATGCCTGCGCGTTCGGCGGGTTCGCCCGGCTGAACGCCCTGGATGAATTCGCCGCGATTGCGCTCGATGCCGAGCGAATCGGCGACGTCTTCGGTGACCGGCTGAATATTCACGCCGAGATAGCCGCGCTCGATTTCTTCTCCACGCTGCAATTGAGCGACGATCGGCGCGGCGGTTTCAGCCGGAATGGCGAATCCGATGCCCACGCTTCCGCCCGAAGGCGAGAAGATCGCATTGTTGATGCCGATCACATTGCCCTGCATGTCGAACAACGGTCCACCCGAATTGCCGCGGTTGATGCTGGCATCGGTCTGGATGTACCGGTCATACGCGCCCGCGCCGGTATTGCGCAGGACCGACGATACGATGCCCGAAGTCACCGTGCCGCCAAGCCCGAAGGGATTGCCGATCGCGATGACCCAGTCGCCCACGCGTGCCTGGCTCGAATCGCCGAAATTCACGAACGGAAACGGCTCGCGCCGGCTGACCTTCAGGACGGCAAGGTCCGATTCCGCATCGTTGCCGATCATCTCGGCTTCGTATTCGGTGCCGTCGGGCATCGTCACGGTGATCTCTTCCACCGTGCCGCGCCCGGTCGGGCTGACGACGTGGTTGTTGGTCACCACATACCCATCGGCGGAGATGAGGAAACCGGAGCCGAGCGACTGGCCTTCGCGAAATTGCGGCTCCTGCTGCTGTTGCTGCTGGCTGCGACGACCGAACATGTCCTCGAACGGAGTTCCGGCGAACGGATTTCCGCCCTGCTGCACTTCGACGCGCTGGCGGGTCGAGATATTGACCACGGCCGGCTGCAACTGCTCGGTCAGCTCGGCAAAGCTTTCCGGCGCTCCGGCACGCGGCACCATGTTGGACATCCGGCTATCGTCGTTCTGGGCGACTTGCGCGCCAGCTGGATAACCGGTCGCCAGGCTGATCGCGGCCCCTCCGAGCAGGAGGGCACTTGTCACGGAATATGCATATCGCACGGGCTTCACCTTCATATTGTCTTTCGATCTGTCTCGCGGCCACGGGCTCCTGGCATACCTACCCGCCCGCCGGCCGCGCGTTCCTGAAGCGATGTTTCGCGGACAGCGCTGAATAGCGTTTGAACGCTCGCTCGCCTGATCGACGAACGGTCAACGACGGCCGCGGAACTGCCGGAGGAACTCATTGTCCGGCGAGAGGATGATGCTGCTTTGCGCATCGCCATTCTCGGCAGCGAAAGTCGCATCATAGCTCTGCATCGCGCGGTAGAAATCGTAGAACTGGGCATCCTTGCCGAAGGCTTCGGCATAGATACGCGCGCCTTCTGCGTCGGCTTCGGCGCGAATGATCCGCGCATCGCGGCTGCCCTGCGCACGGATCGTGCGGGCTTCGCGTTCGCGGTCGGTTTCCATGCGCTGGAAAGCCGACTGGAGCGGGGCACCGCTGGGCAGATCGGTCCGCTTGATCTGCACATCGATCACCTCGGCCCCATACTGCCTCGCCTGCCGGTCGAGATTGGCGCGCACATTGGCAAGCGCCGTGCCGCGTTCGGCGGTCAGCATGGCCTGGAACGTACGGCGGCCCAGCTCCTGACGCAGGACGGAATTGAGGATCGGTTCAAGCGCGTTGCGGACCCCTTCGGTTGTACCGGCGCGCTGCACCATCCGCACCGGGTCGGTGATCCGGAAGCGGGCATAGGCATTGACCAGCAGGCGCTGCTGGTCGTTCGACAGCACTTCCTCGTCGGTCATGTTCAGATCGAGAACGCGCTTCTCGATCCGCTGGACGCGTTCCACGAACGGCAGGCGCAGATAGAGTCCGGCATTGCTGTCGCCATCGGGCGTGTTGACCGTACGGACCGGCTCACCCGTCCTTACGACCACGGCCTGTTCTTCCTCGGGGACGACGTAGATGCTTGCCATCAACACGATGAGGGCAGCGATGATCGCGATGATCGTCCAGCGATGATCTTCCCAGATGCGGTTCATGTTACTGCCCCCCTGGCGCGGTTACGGTTGTAGCGGGTGCCTGGTCCGCGCGACGGCGCAGTTCGGGCAGCGGGAGGTAAGGCGTCACGTTGTCAGTTTCCACGATGGTCTTGTCCGTCTGACTCAGCACGCGCTCCATGGTTTCGTAATAGAGGCGCTGGCGGGTAACTTCGGGCGCCAGGCGATACTGCTCGTAAACCTTGTCGAAGGCTTCGGCCTCACCCTCGGCCTGCGCCAGTACTTGCTGGGCGTAACCGCGGGCCTGGTTGCGCGCTGCATCGGCGTTCTGTTCGGCGACCGACACGTCGCGAAAGGCGTCGACGACTTCCTCGGGCGGGTCGGCCTTGTCGATCTCGACGCCGAGCACCTGAATGCCCGCCTGATAGGTGTCGAGCGCGCGTTGCATGCGCTCGCGCACTGCCTGTTCGATCTCGGCGCGGCCCTGTCCCGAGAAGGTCTGGTCGAGCGTCTTCTCGGCCACTTCGGCGCGCATCGCGGCCTCGGCGACTTCGTTCACCGTCTCGATCGGTTCGGCGAGGCGGAACTTGAAGTTTTCCAGATTCTTGATGTTCCAGCGCACGATATAGCTCAGATCGACAAGGTTCTGGTCACCTGTCAGGATCAGCTTGGCGTTCTGTCCGGCATCGGGAATGCGTACGGCGCGCACGCCCTGCACATCTTCCACATCGACTGTCTCGATCGGGAATGGCGCGGTAAAGGCGAGGCCCGATTCCAGCGTGCGGGTGTAGTTGCCCAGCGTCTTGACCACCGCACGTTCCTGCGGGTCGATCAAGTGAACGCTGGTCGCCAGTATGGCGATCACGACTATCGCGATAGCGGCGAGCGGAAACCAGCTCTTGCCACCGGGACGCTGGGGGAAGCGGAAGTTCGGGCCGCCGGGTCCGCCGCCGCCTATTCGGCGCGGCCCTTCGGGGCCACGGCTCTTGAAGATATCCTCGATGTTCGGCCCACGACGGGGGCCGTCGCCCTTCCCGCCGCCCGGCGGCAGCCAGGGATTGCGCGGGCCTTTCGGCTTGTCGCCGCGAGGCGCGTCTCCGCCCTCGTTCCCCTCGCCATCGCTGTCATTGCCCCAGGGGCTTTTCTTTCCGGCCATCGCCAGCGCGATCTTTTGTCCAAACCCGTCCAGTATTCTCATGGTTTCTTTTATAGGTGTGGTTCGCCGGAAAAACAGGGTTGCCCCTCGCTTTTTGATGCTACAGCAGCCCCGGGCATGAATTCGACCGATCTCAAGGCATCCTTGCCGGCTGCAATTGCCGACCGCGTAACCTCGCTTTCGCTGCGCGACCGGCGTGCGATCGTGGTGCTCGACGTGGCCGGGCTCAGCACCTCCGAGCGCGACGAGATCGAATTGCAGATAGAACGGATCGTCAGCGCGGACGACGCGGTCGACGAGGTCAGCGTGGTGATGACCGCCGAACGGTTCGAGCGGCAATTGATCGCGATCGGTTCCGGCAAGGGCGGGGTAGGCAAGTCCACCCTGACTGCAAATCTGGCGATCTCGCTGGCACGAATGGGCCGCAAGGTCGGGCTGGTCGATGCCGATGTGTACGGTCCCTCGCAACCCGTCATCTTCGGTACGCAGGGGCAGAAGCCCGAGGCGCGCGACAACAAACCAATTCCGATCGAAAGCCGGTTCGGGGTTCCGCACCTGTCGATGGGCCATCTCGTCGCGCCCGGCAAGGCGCTGGCATGGCGTGGACCGATGGCAGGCAATGCGCTGGCCCAGCTGGTCGAGGCGCAGTGGGGCGCAACCGAACTGCTGCTGATCGATCTGCCGCCGGGCACCGGCGATGTGCAGCTGACCATGTTACAGCGTTTCAAGCCGGCGGGCGCAGTGCTCGTCTCGACACCACAGGATCTTGCGCTGATCGATGCGGCGCGTGCGGGGCAATTGTTCGACCAGGCGGATGTACCGATTATCGGCTTGGTCGAGAACATGGCCGGTTATGCCTGCCCGCATTGCGGCAAGCTTTCCGATCCCTTCGGCAGTGGCGGCGTGGAACAGGCTGCCGAGCGGCTCGACCTGCCGTTTCTCGGCCGCATACCGCTCGATCATGCGATCAGGCAGGGCAGCGATGCCGGCGAGCCTCCGGCCGCCAATGGCGGAAAGCTGGCCGAACCGTTCGACGCGATCGCCAGCCAAATTGACGCATGGCTGTCCGCGAAAAACTAACCAGTCTGCCGGTGAACAGGCGGCAGATCTTCGCCGGCGCGCTGGCTGGCGGTGCGCTGGGCGTGGCGTGGTGGTTGTGGCCGCGCAATTACTCCAGCCCGCTCGCCCCTTCACCGAGCGAGCGCGACTTCGGCGGCTGGTTGACCATCGGGCGTGACGGGGTGGTTACGGTGGCAGTGCCGCAACTCGAAATGGGGCAGGGCGTGACCACCGTGCTGGCGCAGATCGTCGCGGTCGAACTGGGTGCGGACTGGCGGCAGATCGCGGTCGAACCGGCGCCGCCTTCAGGCCTTTATGCAAATGTCCCGCTGGCTGCGAAATGGGCAAGCCTGTGGTCCAACCTGCCAGGCATCGCCGATGAGGGCGACAACCTTCTGGCCACTCGTTTTGCGCGCGGCAACGCCTTCATCGCGACGGCGGAAGGCACCACCCTCGATGCCTACGAAACACCCATGCGCGAAGCAGCCGCGACCGCCCGGGCGATGCTCGCCATGGCCGCTGCCGAGCGCTGGAACGTGGCGTGGGAGGAATGCCAGGTCGGCAACGGGCTCGTCAGTTTCGGAGAAGAAGAACTCGGTTTCGGCGAACTGGTCGAGGATGCCGCCGAATTCGAGCCGCCCAACCCCCCGCCGGTGCGGACCGAGCCGGTTTCGGAGCGGCCGGTTGTCGGCGCGGTGGACATCGTGCCCGAATTTCCCCGGCTCGACCTTCCCGCCAAGGTCGACGGAACGTTCCTGTTCGCGGGCGATATCCGGCTTCCCGGAATGGTCTTTGCCTCGATCCGCCACGGTCCCCTTGGCGAGGGCGAACTCGTGCGCTTTTCCGATAGTGCAGCCGCGCGAATTCCCGGGCTGGTCGGGATCGTCCGCTCGCGGCGCTATCTCGCCGCCGTGGCCACCAGCTGGTGGACCGCAGAGCAGGCGCTCAAGGCGATGAACCCCGTGTTCGCCGGTCCCCCGCCGCCCCAAAGCGCGACCGAAGAAGCGAAGCTGGAAGCAGCGTTCGACGAAATCGAGCCGGTGCGGATTTACGAATATGGCGACGCCGACAGTCTGCTGGAACGGCCCGATCTGACCCGGCGCTATAGCGTCGCCTCGCAAGTCCATGCGACGATCGAGACCGCTGCGGCGACGGCGCGCTATGAAGATGGCCGGCTGGAGCTGTGGATTGCCAGTCAGGCCCCCGAGCTGACGCGCGAAGCGGCGGCGAAAGCTGTCGGACTGTCAGGCGCCGACGTCGTGCTCTATCCTACCGCGGCGGGCGGCAGTTTCGATGCGCGGCTGGAGAAACTCCACGCGATCGAGGTCGCCCAGATCGCCAAGCAGATCGGACGCCCCGTCCAGCTCACCTGGCCAAGGGTACAGGAATTCCAGTCGGTTCCGGTACGAACGCCCGTTTCCGCAGAACTGTCGGCGGGCTTTGTTCCGGCCAGCGGCGGAACGATAGCTGCCTGGCGCGCGCGCCTGGCCATGCCCGCCACGATGCGCGAGTTCGGATATCGCCTATTCGACAATCTGCATTATCGCGCCGCGATCCGTCATGCCGCGGGCAAGGCCGATCCTCTGGCCTGCGAAGGTGCCGTTCCGCCCTACGGTATCGGTCATGTCGCGGTCGATCACCTGCCGGTGCGCATCGACCTCGCCACCGGCCCGATGCGCGGCAATGCATCGGCCTACACCGCCTTCTTCACCGAATGCTTCATCGACGAACTGGCCGAAAAAGCCGGTCGCGATCCCTTTCTCTATCGCATGGAAATGCTCGGCGCCGCGCCTCAGATGGCCGAAGTGTTGCGGCGCGCGACGCGCATGGCGGGCTGGGACGGCGGGCGCCGCGGGACGGGGCAGGGCCTGGCGATGGCACGGATGGGCTCGCCCGACGGGGGCGGACGGATCGCCTGCGTCGCGCAGGCTGCGCTTGCCGAGGGCGGCGTACGAGTAACGAACCTCCACGCCGCGGTCGATATCGGGCGGATCGTCAACCTCGATATCGCGCGCCAGCAGATCGAAGGCGGCCTGATATTCGGGCTTGGCCTCGCCACCGGCAGCAGCGTTTCTTTCGAAGACGGCATGCCGCAACCGCGCAGGCTGGCTGCGCTGAACCTTCCCACCCTGGCAGATTCTCCCGACATTACCGTCGAGTTCATCGCCAGCGATGCTCCCCCGTTCGATCCGGGCGAGCTCGGCGTTGTCGCCGCGCCGCCCGCCATCGCCAATGCGCTTTATTCTGCGACCGGCGTGCGTTTTCGCCGGCTGCCCCTATTGTCGGAAGGTCTATGACCCAGCAACCGCAGCAGCTTCCCGCCGATCATCCCACCGTCGAGTCCGGCGCGATTGGCGTCTTGATCGTCAATCTGGGGACGCCCGATGCGCCGGAAGCCGGTGCGGTAAAACGTTATCTTGCGGAATTTCTGTCCGACAAGCGGGTGGTCGAGATCCCGTCGATCGCGTGGCAACCGATCCTGCGCGGCATCATCCTCAACACCCGCCCCAAGAAAAGCGCGCACGCCTATGCGCAAGTCTGGACCGACGAGGGTTCGCCTCTCGCGGTCATTACCCGCAAACAGGCCGAAGCGATGCAGCAATCGCTGGGCGATGCCATACGGGTCGACTGGGCCATGCGTTACGGGAAGCCTTCGATCCCGGACCGGTTGCAGGCGTTGATGGATGCCGGGTGCGAACGCATCCTGCTCGCGCCGTTATATCCACAATATTCCGGTGCCACGACCGCAACTGTCGCCGACAAGGCGGCGGACAAGCTGCGATCGATGCGCTGGCAGCCCGCCCTGCGCATGCTGCCGCCCTATCACGACGATCCCGCCTATATCGATGCCCTGGCGAGCGATCTTTCGCGCCAGATGGACAGACTCGAATTTGTCCCGGAAGTGCTGCTGCTGAGCTTTCACGGCATGCCGGAACGCACCTTGCATCTGGGCGATCCGTATCATTGCCAGTGTCAGAAGACCTCGCGCCTGTTGCAGGACCGGCTCGCCCGGCCCGGCCTGCGGTTCCGGACCACGTTCCAGTCGCGCTTCGGGCGCGCCAAGTGGCTCGAGCCGGCGACCGATGCGGTGCTGGCCGAAGAGGCCCGGGCGGGAACGCGTCGTCTGGCTATCGCCGCACCGGGGTTTTCCGCCGACTGCCTCGAAACGCTGGAGGAACTGGCCATTCAGGGGCGCGAACAATTTACCGAGGCCGGGGGCGAGGAGTTCGCCGCGCTCGCGTGCCTCAACACTTCGGACGCTGGCCTTCAAATGCTCGAAACGCTCTTGCGCCGCGAGCTGTCGGGGTGGATAGATTGCTAATCGCCACTTAATAACTTTCCTGCTAGAGAGATTCCATGGCCACCCTCGCACCGCACCAACCCGCCGAGATCGCACCCACCCATTGGGGGCAGGGCACGCTGTCCGACGACGATTTGTCGCACATTCCGGGCGAGAAGGGCTGGCCGATCGTCGGTCACACATTTACCCAGCTGGCCGATCCGCACGCCTTCACGCGGCGCATGGTCGAAACCTACGGCCGCGTCTATCGCGTCCATTCGATGGGCGGCTGGAACGTCGCCATGGTCGGCCCGGAAGCGAACGAGCTGGTGCTGTTCAACCGCGACAAGATTTTTTCTTCGACACAAGGCTGGGGCCCGGTGCTCGACCAGCTCTTTCCACGCGGATTGATGCTGCTCGATTTCGATCACCACCGGGCCGATCGCCGCGCCCTGTCGATCGCCTTCAAGCCCGGACCGATGCGGCATTATGCAGACGCGCTCAACCGCGGCATCTCCAGGCGGGTCGGGCAATGGGGCGGAGGCGAGATGCGCTTCTACCCCGCGATCAAGGAACTTACTCTCGATCTTGCCGCCGACAGTTTCATCGGTCTGCCTTTCGGCCCCGAAGCGGACCGCATCAACCAGGCATTCGTCGACATGGTCCAGGCCAGTGTCGCGCCGATTCGCAAGCCGCTGCCCTTCACCCAGATGAAGCGCGGCGTGGACGGGCGGGCTTTCCTGGTCGACTATTTCAGCAAGGAAACCCGGCGACGCCGCGCTGAAGGCGGCGGGCAGGACATGTTCAGCCAGTTCGCCACCGCCGAATACGAGGATGGCAGCCAGATGGCGGTCGACGAGGTGGTCGACCACATGAACTTCCTGATGATGGCCGCGCACGACACGATCACCTCGTCCGCCACGTCGCTGCTATGGCTGCTCGCCAAGCACCCCGAATGGCAGGAGAAGCTGCGGCAGGAAATCGAGGCTGTCACCGGTGGTCTCGCCGGCGATGGCACGGTGCGCGATCTTGCCTACGAAGATCTCGGCAAGCTTGAATTGACCGACATGGCCTTCAAGGAAGCGCTGCGCTTCGTGCCGCCGGTCCCGTCGATGCCGCGCCGGGCGCTGAGAGAGTTCGAATTCGGCGGCTATCGCATTCCCGCCGGCGCGCATGTCGGGATCAACATCTACCACACGCATCACGACGCGGAATACTGGGACGATCCCTGGAGTTTCGACCCGATGCGTTTCACGCCGGACAAGGTGAAGGCGCGGCACAAATATGCCTGGGTGCCCTTTGGTGGCGGCGCGCATATGTGCCTTGGTCTGCACTTCGCCTACATGCAGGTGAAGATCCTGCTGGCGCAGCTCCTGCCGCGCTATCGCGTGGAACTGACCGACGGCGATCCGGACTGGCAGGAATGGCCGATCCCCAAGCCCAAGGACGGGCTGAAGATAAAGCTGACGGCTATCAGCTGAAATCGATGGCGATGCCATCCTTGACCCAGTCGCCGTAGCGCGTCGGGCTCAACTCCTCGTCGACCTCGCCCTTCTTCGGTTCGGGCGGGGGGTCGTTCGTCCAGTGGGCGGGCTTCTCGAACCCTTCGGGTCGTTCGTGTGCGCGTTTCGCCATGGTGACAAGATGATGTGGCTGGCCCAGTTGTGCAAGTGCGCGTAGAGCGCGCGCCATGGCCCAACCCACCGGAATCCACGCCCGCCGCGCGGCGCTTCGCCTGCTCGATGCCGTGCTGCACCGGAACGATACGCTCGACCTGGCTTTCGCTGGCGCGACGAAGGATATTCGCAAGTTCGAGGACCGGGCGCTCGCCCGGGCGATTGCCAGCGAGACGCTGCGCTGGCTTGTCGATCTCGATGCCCTGATAGACAGCGCCACGAAGAAGCGGCTGCCGGACAATGCGAAAGCCCGCATGGTCCTGCGGCTGATGCTAGCCCAATGGTTGCGCCTCGATACGCCGCCGCACGCAGTCGTGGCCACGGGGCTCGAGCTGCTGGCGGCAGGACCGCGCAGGCTTGCCCACGGCGTTTTTTCGACGCTGACAAAGCGCAAGGTATCGCTGCCCGGATCTCCCACGCTCCCTGCCGAGGTCGTCGCGCGCTGGGGGGACCGGGCCGAACCGATCGCGCGCGGTCTGGCCGAACCGCCGCCGCTCGACCTCACGCTGCGGCATGCGGTCGAAACCGAACGCTGGAAAACGCAGCTGGCCGCCGACAGTTTCGTCCCCGGCCACTTGCGCCTTCCGCGAGGAGAGAATGTCGAAAACCTTCCCGGCTTCGGAACGAAGGACGGCGGCGGCGCATGGTGGGTGCAGGATCTGGCCGCCTCGCTTCCCGCACGCCTGCTCGGCGAAGGGACCAGCGATGGTAACGCCCGCCATGTTCTCGACCTGTGCGCAGCGCCCGGGGGCAAGACATTGCAACTGGCGGCGCAGGGCTGGAACGTCACCGCGCTCGATATTTCAAAGCGCCGCCTCGACCTGCTCAAACAGAACCTGAAGCGCACCGGCCTGACGGCAGGCACCGTGCGCGCCGACGCCCTGAAATGGGAACCCAAGCATCAGTTCGACGCGATTCTGCTCGATGCGCCGTGCACCGCCACCGGCACTGCCCGCCGCCATCCCGATGTGCTGCACCGTATTGGCCAACAACAGATTGCGGACATGGCCGCACTGCAATCGGCGCTGCTTCAGCGGGCGCAGACCTGGCTCAAACCGGGCGGCGTGCTGGTCTATGCGGTCTGCTCGCTCGAAAGCGAGGAGGGCGAGGGGCAGGTGGCGCAGGTTTCGCTCGATCTCCAGCCGATCGAGGGCAGAGAACTGCCCCCCGGCCTCACCCCCGCGCCCGAAGGGTGGCTGCGTACCGATCCCGGAATGCTGCTGGACGAAGGCGGGCTGGACGGTTTCTTTATCGTCCGGTGGCGAAAACCGGCCTGACCGCCGTCAGGCATTCGTGATTTCGGCGGCCGCCCGTTCGCCCGAGCGGATCGCGCCATCGATATATCCGGTCCACCGTGCCGACGTCTCGGTTCCCGCCCAGTGGATCGGGCCGACAGGCTCCCGTAACAAGGGGCCGTATTTCGCGAACAGGCCGGGCGGGGCATAGGCGCCGTAACATCCCCCGGACCATTGTTCACCCGTCCAGTCATTGTCGACATAATCGACAGGATTGCGCGCCTCTTCACCGAAATGTTCGGCCAGCATCTCGACCAGCGCGTCGCGGCGAGCCGGTGCCCCCGCATCGCTATGGTCGAGCGCGTTATTGCCGTCGAAGAAGCCGGCAATGATGCCTTTTTCCTGCCCCGGCGGCGATACGTCGAAACATGGCGCACAAGGGTGATCGTCGGCGAATATCATGCCGTTCAGGCCATGATCGCGCCAGAACGGTCGATCGTAGGCGATCCAGTACTTGATCGCGCTGCCCATGCTCAACCGGTCGTGGAAGGCTGCCTTCGCCATGGGCAGTGGCGGATCGAAGGCGATCCGGTTCAGCTGGGTGGCTGGAACCGCGACGATGGCCCTTGCCGCGTGATAGGTTGCGGTGCTTGTCCGGACCGTTACGCCGGCCTTGTTCCACTGCACGTCGTGAACCGGCTGCGACAGGCGCAGGCAATCGCCAAGCTCCTCGCCGATCCTGCGCGCGATCTGGTGGACGCCGCCATGGAAAAGATAACGCTGCGCACCTTCGCCGAGTGCCGACAGGATGACATCGAACCCGTCGCCCGATTTCACGTAATGCAGAAAGAACAGCATGGAGATCTGCGATGCCTCGGCGCAGAACAGCGAAAAGCAGACCATTCGGTACAGTGTCCGCATCCGATTCGTGCGCACATCGGACAAAAGCCACTGTTCGACCGTCATGGCGTCCAGTTCGGCCGCGCGGGGATGGTCCCACGGCGCTTCGCAATCGAGCGGTGCGATCAGTTTGCCCAGCTTGCGCCGGGCGCCGAGGTAATCGATGCCTTCGACAACGTTGAACAGGCCAGCCACGTCCTCGCCATCGCCGCGATGGTCCTTGCCTCCGATCCGGAAGCAGCCCTTGCCCTCCATCGGCGTCGAATAGGTTCGTATCTGCAGCTCGTCTGCCCAGGCTTTCAGCCGCGTCTGGGTAGGGCCCAGCCACATTCCGCCCAGATCGATATCGAGCCCGGCGATCGTCCCCGGCTTGGTTCGCCCGCCGACACGGTCCCGGGCTTCGAGAACAAGGACGCCATGCTCGCCCTGTTTGCGCAGCGCTCTGGCTGCGGCCAACCCGGCAAATCCGGCACCGATTACGATGGTGTCGGGCATGTCGTCGGGCTTCCGCTTCCTTTGGCCAGTACAATGTCCGCCGTCTCGGCCAATCGCTCTTTCCTACAGCCCCTGTCCTGGCGCATGGTTGCCGGATGAGCGTTCCGTGTCCAGCCTTGAAAGAAGTATCGCATGTTCTGCCGCGCGCCGCCGAACTGCGCATGGCTATCTGGGCGGGGCCTTCGCTAGCGCGGAATGGAAGGTTACGCTCCGCCCCCGAATATCCGGTTCATGTCTATGTTTTCATGCCGGAAAGAGAGGGCGGAGCGTTTTTAATAACACCCTTGTGTGCGGTCCACCGAAGGTTACGAACCGCCGGGTCAGGCGTCTTCCTTCAGGTACTTCTGAAAGCTCTTGCGCAGCTTCATCAGCTTGGGCGGGATCGTCGCCTGGCAGTACGGATTGCGCTGGCCTTCGCCTTCCCAGTATTCCTGGTGATAGTCTTCGGCCGGATACCATTCGCCGCTTTCGATGGTCGTCACCGCTTCCTGACCGTCATGCTCCTCGTTCCAGCGCGCGATGGCGGCCTTGGCTTCGTCCTCCTGTCCGTCGAGCGGGAAGATGGCGCTGCGATATTGCGTGCCGACATCATTGCCCTGGCGATTGAGCTGAGTCGGATCATGCGTGCCCAGGAACACGTCGTAGATCTGGCCGAGGGTGATCGTGTCGGGATCGAAGGTCACGCGCACGCCTTCGGCGTGGCCGGTATTGCCGCTGCACACTTCCTTGTAGGTCGGGTCGGGCTTGTCGCCACCTATGTACCCGCTTTCCACCTCGGTTACGCCGATGACGTCCTTCATCACCGCTTCGGTGCACCAGAAGCACCCACCCGCCACGATTGCCTGTTGTTCTGCCATGTCTGTCTCCTTCGTGCCGGAGATAGGAACGGCGTGGCCGCTTGTCATCGCCAACCAGTCACGTAGAAGACGCCGGTACAGAGTATCCCAGGAGAGACCCCATGCGCCGTTCGATAGCCCTGCTTGCCACCGCCGCCCTGTTCACCGGCGCACCGCTTGCAGCCGATCACCACATGAATTCGGCTGCGGCATCGCCCGAGCTGACAGCGGCCCTCGCGATGGATAACCGCGCCGATGACCGCGCCCGCGACGAGTGGCGCAACCCGGCGGAAACGCTCGCATTCTTCCAGGTCGAACCCGGGATGACGGTGGTCGACTACATGCCGGCAAGCGGCTGGTACACGCGCGTTCTGGTGCCATATCTTGGCGAACAGGGCCAGTATGTCGGGCTCGTGCCCGATCCGGCAGCTGCCGATGGCGATCGGTTCTCCGAATACTTCGCCGGCCTCCCGGCAAGTTTCAACGAAGCCTCGCCCGGCTGGAACCTCGCCGGCGCGCCGGTCTCGCTCTATGGCTCGCAGGACATCCCCGAGGAAATGCAGGGCACGGTCGATCGCGTGCTGGTGTTCCGCGAAATGCACAATTTGCTGCGCTCGGGCGTCATGTATACGGAACTCAGTCGCATCCGCTCGCTGCTCGACGATGATGGCATGCTCGGTATCGTCCAGCATCGTGCCAAGGCCGATGCGCCGGGCGACTACACGCTGGGAAGCAACGGCTATCTTCGCCAGGCGGACGTGGTCGCGCTGGTCGAGGCGCACGGGTTCGAACTGGTCGGCGAAAGCGAGATCAACGCCAATCCGCGCGACACCGCCGACCATGAAGGCGGCGTGTGGAACCTGCCGCCTTCCAACCGGGGCGACGATCCGGCGATGGCCGCGATCGGCGAAAGCGACCGGATGACACTGCTGTTCCGCAAGCGGTAAGGACGTTGCCCGAGAGCGTTGGCCTGCCTATCTCCCGCTCATGAGAGAGCTGACCATCGCCGTGCTGCAATTGCCGCTCGCCCGCGCCGACGGGGCGGACAATATCGCTGCGGTCGCCGCCCTGGTGGAAGAAGCGGCGGGCCGGGGCGCGCAGGTCGTCCTGCCGCCCGAACTGTTCGAAGGCGAGTATTTCTGCCGCGACGAAGCGGAAGACCTGTTCGCCCGGGCACGCCCGACTGCCGATCACCCCAGCGTCGTCGCCATGCAGAAGCTTGCCGGCAAGCTGGGCGTCGCGATTCCCACCAGCTTCTTCGAACGCGACGGGCACCATTACTACAACACCCTCGCCATGATCGGTCCGGATGGCGAGATCATGGGCACTTATCGCAAGAGCCATATTCCCGATGGGCCGGGGTATGAGGAGAAATACTACTTCCGTCCCGGCAATGACGGCTTCAAGGTCTGGGACCTGTTCGGTGCCCGTATCGGGGTGGGTATCTGCTGGGACCAGTGGTATCCCGAATGTGCGCGCGTGATGGCCTTGAAGGGCGCGGAAGTGCTGCTCTATCCAACGGCGATCGGCTCCGAGCCATACGACGCCGATCTCGACACCAGCCGGATGTGGCGCCGCGCGATGATCGGCCACGCGGTCTCGAACTGCATGCCGGTAGCCGCAGCGAACCGGATCGGCCACGAAGGCCCTGCAGAGCGGCAGCAGAGCTTCTACGGTCACAGCTTCATCTGCGACGAATGGGGCGACATGCTGGAAGAGTTCGGTGGATCGAGCGAGGGCGCGCTAGTGGCGAAGCTCGACCTCGACCGCGCCGCGCAACATCGCGCGGGCATGGGGTTTTTCCGCGACCGACGGCCGCAACTCTATGGGCGGATTTGCGAGGACGTGTGACCGTGGAGGCGACCGGCATCGATCGCGACCGGCTCGAGCGTCTCCGTGATGCCGCGATGGAAGCGGCGACGGCCCGGATCGAGAAGGACGGTCATTTCCAGCCGCTCCTGTTCGAACTGCGCGCGAACGGCTCCATCCATCATGTCGCGGTGCTCGATACCATCTCTTCGATAGGCCGCGACAAGGTTATCGACCGGCTCGTCGAACTCATGCGGGAACGTGCGCGTCAGGGGACCGTGCTTGCTGCAGCGATAGCGATCCATCTCGCCGATGAAAGCGCGATCGAGATAAGGCTGCGTGCCCCGAACCATGCGTCGAACTGCGTCGTCACCCTCGACGTCCGGAGCAGCGGCTATTTGCGCAAACGCCGGCACGTCTCCGTCATTGGAGCCTCTGCCAACTCGGTAGAGAACGATGTGTTCTGAGCTTTCTCGACCGCGATCGCCTGCACCGCAGGGATCGGCAAAGCAAGGACGCGGCGACCATCGATATATCGTGGCCATGGGTTCGAACATGCGTGTTTCGCAAATCGGCACTCCGCGAATGGTCATCGACGATGTTATCCGCTCGCTGGACGGCGAAGGGGCCGAAATCCTCTGCAGGTCGAAAACAGTGGCGAGCAAGCCTGTCGGACCCTCGCGGCGGCAATACGCCAATGCGGCGATACTGGTGGCAAGCCCGCTCGATCCTCCGGATATGCTCACCAAGCTTCAAGCGGTCGAAAAACGCTACGGGCGCCAGCGGCGCGGTCAGCCCTGGCGTGCGCGACCTATCGATCTCGACATCATATTATGGGACGGCGGGGCATGGAATTCGCGAGAGCTGACGATCCCGCACCCGGTGTTCCACGAGCGGAACTTCGTCCTTGGCCCTGCGAGCGAGGTTGCCCCGCACTGGCGCGATCCGAACACCGGTCTTACAATGCGTCAGCTAGCCGCGCGTGCTTCGTGACCGAAGCGGGCGAACAATCCGGAGCTTGCCTGCTTGACCGACCCAAGTACCATGACTAGGTGCACCGCGGTGGTCGGGCCGTTAGCTCAGTCGGTAGAGCAACTGACTTTTAATCAGTAGGTCGCTGGTTCGAACCCAGCACGGCTCACCACCCATCGCTTCGTTCAAAAACTCGATCGTGGCGAGCAGGCCCAGCTTCGCTTCCGCGAAGGCTTTGGAGACTTTCGAATGAACCGATTGGTGCCGATCTGGACCCTCATCCCGGCAGCAGCATTGATGGCCACTGCCTGCGCGGCATCTTCGAACCATGGAGGTAGCTTGGCGAACGCAGAAATAGCTTGTCGCGCGAGTGGAGCCGAAATCGAGGGGATGTCGCATGCACAAGTCTGCGATGTTGCCCGCGAGGCTTTTGCGGATCACCCCCGCGCCGAGGAATTGACCGTGACGCTTGATATCCAGTCGGAATACAGCGCGACCGGTATCGTTTCCGAGGATGACGGTACAGTGTTGGTTGAACGGCAGTTCGCGATCATGGACCGGATGCTGAACAGGTCGGCGCTTGTGGCATTTGTCAATGAACTCGCGGAGGCTGTCCGCTAGCCTCGCGAGATTAGGCCGTTCCGAAGCAGGCAGGATGCCATTGCGGCAGTCTGGTCGAGTAACTAGCTAACACCTGCCCATGATCTCACCCCGCCTGTCGATCTTTGCCCGCCTGCCCGAACCGGGAAAGGTCAAGACCCGGCTCATTCCCGCGCTCGGAGCCGAAGCAGCAACTGCGGTCTACGAAGCCTTGTTGCTGCACACGCTCGAAGTGGCCCGCTCAAGCACGCTTGATTTCGAAGTACGTGTAACCGGAGGCGATCCCGACGCTTTTCGCGAACGGTTCGGTTCGGACCTGTGCGTGGCTCCGCAGGGCAATGGCGATCTGGGTGCGCGGATGACCGCAGTGGGGCCGCCATCGCTGATAATCGGGAGCGACTGTCCCGGACTCGGCGTCTCGATCCTTCAATCGGCTGCCAAGGCGCTCGAAAGTCACCGGATCGTGCTCGGGCCGGCAACGGACGGAGGATATTATCTCATCGGACTGCGCGACCGGATGCCCTGGCTGTTCGAAAACATGGCATGGAGCACGGCTGAGGTGTTCGCCGAAACGCGCAGACGATCAGCCGAGCGAGGAATAGATCCGGCTATTCTGCCTGAACTGGCCGACATCGATACGCCAGAAGATCTGGCGCAATGGCCGGCGTTCCGATGAGCGTGACGATCGTGGTGCCGACGTTGAACGAAGAGTCGGCGCTGCCGGTCCTCGTGGCTCACCTTGAAAATTGCGATCCGGCTCCGCTGGAGATCATCCTCGTCGATGGCCAAAGCGAAGATGCAACGGTAAGGATTGCGCAGGCAGCCGGCTGGCAAATCATCTTGAGCGAAAGAGGCAGGGCGCTGCAGATCAATGCCGGCGTCGAAGCGGCGCAAGCCGACCTCGTATGCGTCGTTCACGCCGACACGTTACCCCCGACGGACATGGTCGCGGTTGTCGAGGCAACCTTGACCGATCCGCGCATCGCTTTGGCGAGCTTCATGCCGCTCATCCGAGGCCCGGAAAAAACGCGCTGGGGCACGAGCCTGCACAATTGGGCCAAGACATGGTACGCGCCGCTCGTCACCCGTCCGCATCTGTTTCTGCGCGGCGTCAGGCTGCTGTTCGGCGATCATGCAATGTTCTTCCGCAGGTCCGATTTTCGGAAACTGGGCGGATGCTCGCCCGGCGATACGGTGATGGAGGAAGCGGATCTTTGCGTGAAGTTCGCGCGCCTGGGAAAGGTGCGCATGGTGCCGCGCTGGGTAGTTACCTCGGACCGCAGGATCGCTGCGTGGGGGGCGCTCAGGGCAAACTGGATCTACTTCAAGGTCGGCATTCTCTGGGCCGTTGGACTGCGGCATCGGATGGAACAGAATTACCCTGACATTCGCTGATCACCGCTCAGGAAGCCTACCGCGATGCAGTAGTCGATCAAGCGCCGGATGTAGGCTTCGCCGCTCGGAGGGCAGACCAGTCCCGTAGCCTCTCGAAACTGCGCGTCATCGAAGATGGGCGAGCGCTGGAAATAGCTTGCATACAGCCCGGCGACGCGGCGGAACAGACGTCGTTCAAGCGCGGGAAGTGCTGATGGATCGAAATCGTCCGGCCGAACCAGTTCGGGTTCGTGAAAATGCGGATAAGCCCCGATCGCGCCGGCAAACTGGGTCACGGGAAGCGGTTGTCCGGAGACGAGGTGAAAGGTCTTGCCCTCTGCTTCGGCCATGTTTCCTGCCAAAGCGACAATACCGGCTGCAACGTGGTCGACGGGTACGAAATCCAGCGTTGCCCCGGCGCGCGCCGGCATGTGACGAACACGGCCTTCTGCAATGAGCTTGAACGCGGCATAGGTGGTATCGAATTGGCGGATGGTTCCGCTTTCATGCTCCCCGACCACGATCGAGGGACGCGCGACAGCCCATTTGGCCCGGCTGGCCCTGACGCACCGTTCCCCTTCTGCCTTGCTCGCTTCGTACCCGTTCGCGAAGCATCCCTTCGGCAGAGCATCCGTCTCTTGAATCGGGCCGTCGCGCGTGCCGCAAACATAGGCGGTCGAGACATGGAGGAAATGCATGTCCCCCGCTTCCGCTAGTGCCAGGGCATTCCGAACCCCGAACACGTTGACGGCATCGTAGTCCTCTAGCGCCAGGTCGAAGCGGACCGTGGCGGCGCAGTGAACGATGAGGTCGTGGCTTTTGGATACATTGCGCCAAACGGCCTCGTTCCAGCCTAGCCGATGCTTCGAAACGTCGCCGCGCAAGGTCTCGACATCCTGCACCCGTGAACCGTCATTCGCCAGGACTTCCGGGTTGCGATGGACCAGCGCGGTGACGCTATGACCATCTGCCACCAACCGGGCACATATCTCGCCGCCGAGCAGGCCGGCGGCTCCGGTAACCAGAATGCAGGCTATGATATACCCCTTGCGACAATCGATTGTTCGCTTCCTAGGGCAAACCGGCTAACAGGCAAGCGCATGAAATTTTCCCATGATGTTATCGTTATCGGCGCCGGTGCAGCCGGATTGACCGCTGCTGGCGGTGTCGCTCTGTTCGGGTTGAAGGCCGTCCTTGTCGAAGCGCACAAGATGGGCGGCGAATGCCTCAACACCGGATGCGTGCCGTCCAAGGCACTGATCAGCGCGGCCAGACGGGCGGCCGAAGCCAGGACCAGAACCCGTCACGGAGTGACGCTGGCTGCGCCCCAAATCGAGTGGTCCGGAGTTCACGAACATATCCATCGCGCTATCGCCGATATCGAACCGCATGATTCGGCCGAACGGTTTGAGGAAATGGGCGTCGAGGTTCTGAAGGGCCGGGCACGGGTCACCGGCC
Organism: Erythrobacteraceae bacterium Alg239-R51; assembly: GCA_947331495.1. Taxonomy (GTDB): domain Bacteria; phylum Pseudomonadota; class Alphaproteobacteria; order Sphingomonadales; family Sphingomonadaceae; genus Qipengyuania. The sequence continues at coordinate 706,100 of CAMZOI010000001.1, forward strand.
GACAGTCGGTAGAGGTGGCAGGAAGGGTCCTGACCGCGCCGCGCATCGTGGTCGCAACAGGATCACGACCGGCCATCCCGCCGATCGAGGGGCTGGAAGATGTTCCTTACCTGACGAACGAGAACCTTTTCGATCTGACAGAATTGCCCGAACACCTGCTGATCGCCGGCGGCGGCGCCATCGGGATGGAAATGGCGCAGGGCTTTCGCCGTCTGGGAAGCGCAGTCACCGTCGTCGAACCGGGGCCGCTTATGAGTCGGGACGATCCTGAAAGCGTCTCGGTCGTGCGTTCCGTCATGCAAGACGAAGGCGTTGTGTTCGTTCAGGGAAAGGTCGCCAGAGTTGACCGGCACGGACGCTCGATCCTTGCGCATATCGACGAACGAACCGAGGCAATCGAAGCGTCGCACCTGCTTCTGGCGGTGGGACGCAAGGCCAATGCCGACGGTTTCGGCCTTGAGAAAATCGGAGTGAGAATGGGCGATAACGGGATCGCGGTCGATGCGCGGAGACGGACCTCGGTCAAAGGCATCTACGCTATCGGCGATTGCCGCGACGGGCCGCGGCTCACGCACATATCCGGCTATGAAGGGTCGAATGTCGCGCTCGAGATCGTCACCGGTCTGCCAACCAAAGTCGATTATACCGCACTGCCCTGGGTCACCTATACCGAACCCGAAGTCGCGCAGATCGGACTGACCGAAAACGATGCGCGCGAAGAACATGGAGATGCCGTTTCCGTGGTGAAGGAACGCTTCGACGACAACGAACGCGCCATCGCGGATGGCGATACGCGCGGACACCTGAAAATGGTTTTGAAAGGCAAAAAGGTTCTGGGGGTCAGCATCGTCGGCAAGAATGCCGGTGAACTGCTCCTGCCCTTCACCCAGTCGATCACCGGCAAAAGCAGTACCTTCGCTCTCGGCAGCGCCATCGTCAGCTATCCGACACGAAGCGAGATTTCGAAGGCGGCAGCCTTTTCGGCTTGGGAGCCGACGGTGTTCGGCTCGCTACCCAAGAAATATGCTGCTCTGGTTGCGAAATTGCGGCGGACGCTGGCCTGATGGCACGCAGGACCGCTCGCAACGCACCGTCAGGGCCGTCGCCATTTGCGGTCGAGGCTGAGGCTCTTTCAGTGAAGAAATTCGCCGATCCGCAGCGCACCGCCGATGGACAGCGGCGCGCGTCCGTAGCGATGACGAAGCTTGACACCCTGTGGTTGAACACCGGTACGCTTTGCAACCTCGCCTGCGCCAATTGCTACATTGAGAGCAGCCCGACGAACGATGCGCTGATCTACCTTTCGCATGATCACGCTGTGCGCTTCCTCGACGAGGCGGAAGAGCTGGAAACGCGGGAGATCGGGTTTACGGGGGGTGAGCCGTTCATGAACCCGGAATTTCCGGCGATTCTTTCAGACGCGCTGGAACGCGGGTTCGAAGCGCTTGTCCTGACGAACGCCATGCGACCCATGCGCCGGCACGAGCCATTATTGCTGGATCTGCATGACCGTTTCGGTGCTAGGCTGACCTTGCGGGTGAGCCTCGATCACCATTCACAGGCTGTGCACGAAGGCGAGCGGGGGGCGCATAGCTGGGATCCAGCGATGGACGGGTTGCGCTGGTTGTCCGAACACGGACTGTCGGTCGCGGTCGCCGGACGTCTGCTTCCGGACGAGAAAGAGTCCGAAGCGCGGACTGCCTACGGCTCACTGTTCGCACGCGAGGGAATCTCGGTCGATGCGGATAGTCCGCACAGCCTGGTCCTGTTTCCCGAAATGGACGAGGAAAAGGACATCGCCGAAATCACTACCGAGTGTTGGGATATTCTCGGAAAATCGCCAACGGACCTCATGTGCGCCAACAGCCGCATGATCGTTCACCGCAAGGGTGAAGCTGGCCCGCGCGTCGTTGCCTGTACCCTCATACCCTATGACAAGGGTTTCGATCTGGGCGACAGATTACTGGATGCATCAGGCGATGTGGCGCTGAACCACCCGCATTGCGCACGGTTTTGCGTATTGGGTGGAGCAAGCTGTTCGGCCTGAAGGGTTCGTGCGGGACACAAGCATAGGGCAGGCCGTTGCATGACCATGTTCTTCGAAAATGTATGGTTCGACCTCGCCACCCGCGGAATAATCTTGTCTGCTGTGGCACTGATCTGGATCGTTGTTCTGATCCGGGTGAACGGACTGCGCTCGCTATCGAAAATGACGAATTTCGATTTTGTCATGACCGTTGCGCTAGGCAGCTTGCTAGCAGGCGCCGGACAGGCGACCGGCTGGCAAGGATTCGGGCAGGCAATGGTTGCAATGGCAGGCCTGTTTATCGTCCAGTTCACGACCGCCCGCCTTCGGAAAGCATCCGACGCATTCGAAACCGTAATGCAGAACGAGCCGGTATTCCTGATGCGAAACGGAGAGTTTCTCGAAGATGCGCTCGCATCTACTCGGGTGGCGCGAAGCGATCTGGTTGCCAAACTGCGCGAAGCGAACGTTTTGGAGTTGTCAAAAGTTCGTGCGGTAGTGCTGGAAACCACCGGCGACGTGTCGGTACTTCACGGAGATAGTCTGGAAGAAATTCTCATTGAGAACGTCAGGAAGATCTGACTGCGCGATTGTCCAGCCAGCGCGCGAGCGCCACGCCTCCTGTAATCAGGAACGGAACGAGCACGATGCTGAGCGTGACCTTGGCGATTACCTGTCCGATGAGCAGATCGGTGATGTCGAATTCGCCATAGAAGGCGAGTGTCACGAAGATCACCGAGTCAACCGCCTGGCTAAGGGCGGAAGCGATCGCCCCTCGCACCATCAATGAAACCGTCCCCTCGCTGTGCTGCGAACCGCGCAGCCGTGCAAATATCCATACGTTCAAGAGAAGCGAAACGATGTAGGCGGCGGGGCCCGCAGCCATGATGCGCGGTGTTTGCGAAAGTACCGTTTCGAACGCGGTCAGATCTTCACCACGGTATTCCACCATTTCGGACGATGCGGGCAAAGACAGGACCAGCAAGATCAGCGCGGCGGATATGGCCAGAGGAAGAAAACCCAACCATACGAGCCGTCGGGCGATCTTTTCACCATAGAGTTGCGCGATTGTGCTGGAAATCACAACCAGCAACAGAAAGGAGAAAATTCCCGATTCGACGGCCAGCGACGTAGGCCACAACTGCACTTGCTTGAAGGCCAGCACCCCGGCCAACACGGTCATCCCCCCATAAAGCAGGATGTAGACGAACAGTCCCAACGGCATGGTCGCAGCGGCAGGACGGCGGTCGGCGCTAGAGGCGGTCATACTTCGCTTTCGTCATTTCGGTGGACGGCAGGAGCGTCGGACGGTCTGGAAATTGACTATACGCGCGTCCCGCGCAAGACAGCGCCGCGATTCATCCGCAACTTGTCCCATGCGAAGGACACCGAATGCCGCCACTCCTGATCAACCTTGTCGGCATTCTGGCGATTCTCTTGCTCGCATTCCTGTTGTCGACGGGCAAGAAGCGGATAAGGCTTCGCGTAGTCGGTGCAGCGTTCGCCCTACAGGCCGTTATGGCTTTTCTGGTGCTTGCGACCAGTGGTGGGCGTCAGGTCATCCAGGCCATGTCAAACGGCGTCGCAGCTTTGCTATCCTACGCCGACCAGGGCACCCAGTTTCTGTTTGGCCCCAACGAAACGAACCCCCTGGCCAACACTTTTGCCTTGGGGGCCCTGCCGGTCATCATCTTCTTCGCGGCACTGGTATCGATCCTCTACCACCTCGGCGTCATGCAGCGCATCGTGCGCTGGGTGGGCGGCGCGATCGGCTGGCTGACGGGCGTATCAAAGGTGGAATCGCTTGGCGCAGCCGCCAATATCTTTGTCGGCCAGTCGGAAAGCCCGCTGGTGGTGCGGCCTTACCTTGCCGCGCTCGCGCCGAGCAGGCTGTTCACGCTCATGACCGTTGGCATGGCCGGAGTCGCGGGCACGATCCTGGCTGCCTATGCCGGCCTGCTCGGGTCGGATTATCTTCCGTTCCTGCTTGCTGCTGCGTTCATGTCGGCGCCGGGCGGGATTCTGATGGCGAAGATCATCATGCCGGACGAAACCGAACCTTCGCCCGAAGCGGAAGGCGAACTTTCGCTGCCCCGCAGACGCATCAGCGGGGAAGGCCCGGCCGCGATTACCGAAGGCGAGAAACCCCACGAGGTGGAGGTCGCCGAGACCTTCGAGGATGGCGAAAAACCTGCCAATGTTATCGAAGCTGCCGCGCAAGGGGCGCAGACCGGCGTGAAGCTGGCGGTCGCCGTAGGCGCGATGGTTCTGGCATTCGTCGCGCTTGTCGCTCTGGCGAACGGTCTGCTCGGCTGGTTGGGCGGCTTGTTCGGCTACGGAGCGTTGAGCTTTCAGATGCTGCTGGGATGGGTGTTCGCACCCTTCATGTACTTGATCGGTATTCCCTGGGAACAGGCCGGCACGGCCGGGGGCTTGTTCGGCACCAAAATCGTGCTCAACGAATTCGTCGCCTTCATCGATCTCGGGGCGTTGGAAACCGGCACTTTGAGCGAACGGAGCCGGGCAATAGTGACCTTCGCGCTCTGCGGATTCGCAAATTTCAGTTCGATCGCGATCCAGATGGCGGTCACCGGTGGCTTGGCACCGAACCAGCGGCCCGTTATTGCCAGGCTTGGCTTGCGCGCACTGGCCGCGGGGTCACTGGCCAATTTGATGAGCGCCGCACTCGCCGGCCTGTTCCTGCCCTACTGAGTTTTCTGTTATGTCCGACATCGCCGTTATCTCCATCGCTCGCCCGCTCGAAGAAGTTGCCGATGAACTGGGTCGCAGTTTCGAGGAATACGGGTTCGCCGTGATACGCGATCATGGCATCGCTCAGGATCTGATAGATCGCGCAGAGGCGCTCTCGAAGGAATTCTTCGCGCTGCCGGACGAAGCGAAGAAAGCGTATCACCTGCCCGGCGGCGGCGGCGCGCGTGGCTACACGCCTTTCGGCACCGAGAAGGCGAAGGACGCAAACGTTCATGACCTGAAGGAATTCTGGCATGTCGGGCGCGAACTGCCCACCGGACACGTCCTTTCCGAATACATGCCCGCCAACGTCTGGCCCGATGAGGTCGACGGTTTCCGCGAGATTTTCACCGAGCTATATGGCGCGTTCGAGGAAGCCGGCGCACGTGTGCTGGAAGCGATCGCGTTGCATCTGGGACTGGACAGAGATTTTTTTGCTCCGACCGTCCAGGACGGCAATTCGGTGATGCGCCTCTTGCGCTATCCACCGCTCGAGGGTGCGGAGGCCGAAGGAGCGATCCGGGCGGCAGCGCATGGCGATATCAACACGATCACCCTGCTGCTCGGTGCCGAAGAAGCGGGATTAGAACTGCTCACCAAACAGGGCGAATGGCTGGAGGTGAACCCCCCAGAAGGGGCGCTAGTGGTGAATGTCGGGGACATGCTCGACCGGTTGACCAACGGGAAACTGCGCTCGACCACGCACCGGGTCGTCAATCCGACCGGCGACGCGGCCTATCGGGCACGTTATTCGATGCCGTTCTTTCTGCACTTCCGGCCTGATTACGTCATCGCAACCTTGCCATCTTGCATCGATCCGTCGCAACCCGGCGATCACCCGGAGCCGATTTCGAGCCACGATTACTTGATGAAGCGCCTGCGCGAAATCAATCTCGCTTGAGTTTTGCTGCGGTGCAACAAGATCACTCGGAAATTCAGCCGGACTTTTCGATATTTTTGCGACGTGGCTTTTTTGCAACGTCTGCAAGATATTGAAATTAATACAGCTAATTCGGCACTACGCAGTTGCAGCAACACAGCCGTCACCACTGTCTTGACTCTGTCACAAAAGCATCGCTTTGCCGAAATGTAGCCAGCCTAGCGGGGTTGGGCATCAAACATGCATCGATTTTTTATGACGAGACGAAGGGGTCTTCTCCGATGAAACTCAAGTATCTTTTGGCGGCCAGTGTCGTCAGCCTCAGTGCCGCGACAATGGTCGTGACACCAGCAGTCGCACAACAGATTACCTCCGGCATCGAAGGTCGGGTCGAAACCAGTTCCGGGGCGGCTCTTCCTGCCGCGACGGTAACTGTCGTCGACACCCGCACGGGCCAGACCCGTACCCTAGATGCCGATCCAGACGGTTCGTTCCGTGTCGGGTCTCTGGTTCCCGGTGGTCCTTACACTGTCACCGCGTCTGCTCCCGGTTACGAAGGTCAGTCGGTGGAAGACGTTTTCGTCACCGTCTCGGGCAACACGGACTTCACCTTCGAACTCGCCGAAAGCGCGACCGGTGACGTGATCGTGGTGACGGGTGCACGCGCAAACGTGCAGCAGCTTGCCGTCGGCCCCGGCTCGGCGTTCGGCGAAGCGACGCTCGACAGTTTCCCCAGCATTACGCGCGATGTTCGTGACATCATCAGGCTTGATCCGCGGGTTAGCCTCGAGCGTTCAGACGAAGTTGACCGTATCTCATGCCTGGGCGGTAACGATCGCTCGAACACCTTTACAGTTGACGGCATTGTCCAGGCGGACACCTTCGGCTTGAACGGCACTCCGTTCGCCGCACGCAACGCGTTGCCGCTCCCCTTTGACGTCATTCGCGAAACTTCGGTCGAGTTCGCGCCATTCGACGTGGAATATTCCGACTTTACCGGTTGCCTCGTCAATGTCGTCACCAAGTCGGGTCAGAACCAGTTCCATGGCTCGGCCTTCTTTGCATATCGCGATGACAGCCTGCGTGGCGAATCGCTTGATGGCGTCGACAATATCGCTTCGCCGTTCGAAGAGAAGCGCTGGGGTGCGACTCTCGGTGGCCCGATCATTCGTGACAGACTGTTCTTCTACGCCGGCTACGAAGAAACCGACCTGGGTGATGCCAACGAATTTGGCCCTGCCGGCGGCGGCTTCGCCAACGAGGCGGACTTCGTTACCCAGGAACAGTTCAATCGCTTCGCGGATATCGCCCAGCGCGTGTACGGTCAGGACGTCGGCGGATACCCCGTGACCTTGCCGGAATCGAGTGTCCGCTATTTCGGTCGTCTCGATGCCTACATTAACGATGACCACCGCCTGGAAGCGACCTATCAGCGTCTCGAAGAAACGAATGTCGAACCCGACTTCGGTGGCCAGGAACTCGGCGGACTGAACAGCTTCGAGGACGAAGGCACGGAATCCGATTATTATTCGGTACGCCTGTATTCCGATTGGTCGGACAAGGTTTCGACGGAACTGCGTCTGAGCCGTGCCGAGGTCAGCGATATTCAGGGGCCCTTCGGTTTTGGCGAGGCGCAGTCCGACAATCCGACGGTTCGCTTATCGGTGCTCGTGCCGAACGAAACCAGCGGATTGATCCCGGGTGGCCAGAACGGTCTTCTGAGTACCGGACCGGGCATCTTCCGTTCGGCCAATGCGCTCGAAACCAAGGTTGATCAGGCCAAGTTCCAGATGAATATCGACGCGGGCGATCACCTGTTTAAGATCGGCTCGGAGATCAACGATCTCGAAGTGTTCAACTTGTTCGCAATCAACGCCACCGGCACCCTTTTCTTCGCCAGCCTGGACGATTTTGCTGCCGGACGCGTGGCCCCCGGGGAATTCTCCAGCGTGTTCGCCGGCGCCGATGACCTTGCCGATGGTGAGCTTGGTGGTGGCGATATTTCGGCCACTCCGACAGGCGACATCAACGAGGCTGCGGCGACTTTCGGTCGCCAGATATATTCATTCTATCTGCAGGACGAATGGCAGGCGACCAGCCAGCTGAGCATCACTGCCGGCCTGCGATGGCAGCTTTATGCCGGCGACGCACCGCGCGCAAATCCGCAATTCGCGGCTCGCTACGGTTTCACCAACGCCAACAGCTTCGGCAAGATATCCCCGGTGATCCTGCCTCGCCTTGCAGCAACTTACGAATTCGACAATGACGGGTTCTTCTACGGTTCGCGGGTGACCGGCGGCGTCGGCGTTTTCTCCGGTGGCGATCCGATCGTGTATTTCTCGAACGCTTTTTCCAACAACGGTTTCTCGACCGGTCAGGAAGATACGTTCGGGCCGTGCGACGATATCACCAATGACGACGGCTCCATCACGGTCGTGCAGGACGGGCAGTTCACCGGCTTCCCGCAATGCGCAATTACTGCGGCTTCGGCAGAGGCAGCGGCCGGCCTGTCGGATACGCAGTCGACTGACCCGACGTTCGATGTGCCGACCGTAATTCGCGCCAATCTTGGCTTCCAGACCGACTTCGGCACTGGAACGGGTCTATTTGCAGACTGGCGTCTCAACCTTGACTATATCTACTCGCGGTTTGAAGACACGTTGAATTTCGTTGACCTTGCCCAGACACCGGATATCCGCGTCAATGGCGGTTTCACGGTGGACGGGCGACCGATCTACGCGGCGATCGATCCCACTGCCGATGGCTGTAATGCAAACCTTCGCTTTCCGGGTGGAACACCGCCGGTTTATACCGGAGTGACAGCCGCTTGTTTCAACACCCGTCGTGACGACGAGATCCAGCTGACCAACGGACCGAGCTATGAGAGTCATATCGCTTCGGTCCTGCTGTCGAAAGATTTCGGCCGCGGTATCCTTACCGAGGGTGGCGGCGTCGGCTTGCGGCTCGGCTATGCCTTCACCGATTCCGACAACAACCGGAACGTCGGTTCGTCGACGGCGACCTCGTCTTTCGACGTGACGGCGGCTTTCGATCGGCAGAACCCGGCAGTGTCGACCTCGAACTACGAGACGCGCCACAACTTCACCGCATCGGCCTTCTTCCGCGAGGACTTCTTCGGTGATTACGGCACCACGCTGGGCATCTTCTTCCGCGCGGCGGAAGGCCGCCCGTACAGCCTGACCTTCGATGGTGGAGGGGTTTTCAACGATAGCTCGTCCGGCTCGGACAACGCGCTGCTCTACATTCCGAGCGGAATCGACGATCCCAACCTATCACCCGACTCCGACCCGACTGCGGTTCAGGCCTTGCTGGATTATCTGAATACTTCGGATGTCGGTAAGCAGTGTTCGTTCGACTTCGGCGAATCGATCGCGCGCAATACTTGCCGGAATCAGTGGTTCTATGATCTGGACCTGCGCCTTAGCCAGGAGCTTCCGTTCTTGGGGCGCCTGACCGGTATCGCCGACGACAGGGTCGAACTCTTCGCCGATTTCGATAACTTCCTGAACTTCATCGACGACGGATCGAACATTCGTCGCGCTCGGGGAGACTTCGTCGATCTGGTTGATGGTGACGTCGACGATCAGGGCCGGTACGTCATAAGCGGGTTCAATCCGGACGATGAGGAATTCATCAGCACTTCGAGTTCGATCTGGCGGATCCAGGTTGGCGTTCGCTACGAGTTCTGATCCGGTTGACGGAAAATTGAGAGAAGAGCGGCGGTCCAGAAGGGCCGTCGCTTTTTTCCTTTCGGGCATTTTGGATTGCATGGAACGGGCAGGCCGAACTACCCGTTTCGAACTGCATGGGCGAGCAGACAAACCGGTACGCGGCGATCAGGAAGCGGCCTAATCCCTGGGTTATCCTGCTCATCGTCGTCATTCATGTCGTGATATTTTACTTCCTGATTCGTAGCTTGGCGCCATCAGCTGTTGCCAGCGTGGAGCAAAGCGTCGTGTCCACGTTCAGCGTGACCGTGACTGTTCCCGAAGAGGAACCCGACCCTCCTGCATCCGAACCCGAGCCTGAAGGCGCGCACGGCGATCCGGGACGCGAGGCTGTTCCGCGGCCCGTTACGGCCCCAACTCCGGCAGTGCGGGTGCAAGAGGACCGGCCGATACCCAGAGCATCCTCGACCCGAGTGGCCAGTGCATCAGGTTCGAGCGAAGCTGGGACTGGCACCGGTGCGGCCGGTTCTGGTCTGGGCACCGGGAGTGGACGGGGCGGTAGCGGCCAAGGCGGGGGCGGGGCAATTACCAAACCCGAAATAGTCTCGGGTCGGCTGAACTCGGCCAGAGACTTCCCCATTCCGCCGGGCGGACGAGAAGCTCGCATCGGGTCGTCGGTGATCGTGAAATTGACTGTTCTGCCCGAAGGACGGGCAACGAATTGCAGTGTCTATCGCCCCAGCTCTTTCCCCGAGACCGATGCAGCGGTCTGCCGCCTTGTCGTGGAACGGCTTCGCTTTCGACCGGCGACGAATGCCGCCGGTGAGCCAGTCGCGGCTCCGTTTTATTATCAGCAGCGCTTCTTCAACTGACTTGTAACGCTTTCGCGTCTAGAGTGACATTTCGCAGACGGACGGGACATTTCCCTTGAGTAACGACGGTAAAATCCATCCGGTTGTCCTCTGCGGGGGAAGCGGTACGCGGCTTTGGCCGCTAAGCCGCAAGGACAGGCCCAAGCCATTCCGGAAGCTTTTGGGCGACCGCACGCTGTTTCAGCAAACGCTAGCGCGGGTTGCGGACCGGTGCCGGTTCGAACCCCCAACCATAATCGCCGGATCGGCCCACGCGCCTCTTGTCGACGAACAGCTCGGTAGTCTAAATGCCTCGGTCATTGTCGAGCCTTGTGCACGCAACACCGCGCCGGCCATAGCACTTGCAGCGCAGCGCCTGCCGCGCGATGCGGTAATGCTGGTGTGCCCCAGCGATCACGCCATTCAGGACAACGAAGCGTTTCTTGCCGGAGTTGCAAAAGCGCAGACGCTCGCGCGGGATGCCAGGCTGGTAGCTTTCGGTATCACACCCACGCAGCCGGAAACGGGGTATGGTTATATCGAGGTGGGTGAGTCATCGGGAGGCGGGAACATGGTGGCTCGCTTCGTGGAAAAGCCGGATATCGATCGAGCGCGAGAATTCCTGGCAAGCGGCAATTTCGTATGGAACGGCGGCATTTTCGTTTTCCGTGCGGGCGATTTTCTCGATGAACTCGCTCGCTACCGACCTGTAATGGCCAGTCAGGCCGAACAGGCGGTGGTTCGAGGTGACATCGATTCCATGCATCATTTTCATCCAGAACCCACAACTTTCGCGGCAATCGAGGGCGAATCCATCGACTTTGCGATCATGGAGAACACGGACCGCGCTGCCGTTGTCGCAGCGGACATGGGGTGGTCGGATATCGGTGATTGGAGCGCTTTGTTCGCGGCAAGAAAAGCCGCACGAATATCCACCAAAGCCAAGCTGGATCTCGTGGCCGCTTCGAATGTCGACGCGTTCAGCGACGGCCCGCGGATATCAGTGGTCGGGGTTTCCGATATTCTGGTTGTAGTCGACGGAGACGAAGTGCTGGTTACTTCGCGCGAGGCAGCGCAGAAGGTCGGGCAATTGCCGGGAGCCAGCAAACAATGAGCGGCGGGATCTTGCCTGTCAGACGTATCGCTAAACCATGGGGCCGAACGGAGTTGCCGGCACCCTTTGCAAGTAATGCGAACGATCGCATTGGCGAGATCTGGTTCGAGCCGCCGCCCGAACTGGATACGCTGCTCGCCAAATATCTTTTCACCAGCGAAAAGCTCTCGGTCCAGGTCCATCCATCGGATAATCAAGTTCAGAACGAATGCGGCAAGGACGAATGCTGGCTAATTCTCGAGGCCGAGCCGGGCGCCAGCGTAGCTGCGGGTTTTGTAGAGCCAACGTCCCGCGAACAAATGCGGTCGACAGCCTCGAACGGTACGATCGAGAACTTGCTCTCGTGGCACGAAGTAACCCGCGGTGACTTCATCTATATTCCGGCCGGAACAGTTCACGCGATCGGACCCGGAATCGCGCTGGTAGAGATTCAGCAAAACTGCGACACGACCTACCGACTGTTCGATTATGGGCGACCGCGCGACCTACATCTCGACGAGGCGATCGGCGTCGCCCGAGGGGAACCGCATCCGGCGGCTCATCGCCGCCGGGTCGGAACAGGCGCGGGGGAAATTCTTCTCGACGGGCCGTACTTTCGGGTGGGGCATTGCCAGGGGGCACCAGGCGAGGAGCTGACCGAGAAATTTACGGGCCCTTGCCTGATCATGTCGCTGGAGGGTGACGCGACTATTGCCGGATCCCGAGTTGATGCCGGATGTGCCGGTTGGGTCTCCCAGCTATCGGATGCGACCTTCGCTGGAGACGGTCGGTTTTTGTTCGCGTCTTCGGTCAATGGCCAAGACTGATAAAGCTTCTATTTGCTTTCGAGGAGCTTCTGGCCCTTGCTGCGGATGGCCGCGGAGACCATCGGTTCGACAAAGGATAGGGCGGGAGGCAAATTTATTTCGAAGATAACCTGTGTATCTTCGATTATGACCTTTCCATCGATCCCCTGGCCCATCGCGACGACCGAAAGCGCCATGATGTCTTCCGTTGGCCAGGTCGTCGTGACGTCCGCCATTCCACCCGGTACGAAATTCGCAATCTCGTGACTGCGTGATCGCAGCCGACGGCGCACCTCGTCCTTGCCGAGCTGGTGACCGATCGGAACACGCATCAGGACTTGTCCTCGAGCTGGGGGCTCGTTGCCGCACCTTCGCCGAATTTATAATCGAGATAGCGATGCTTGATCGCAAGGTCGTCGAGCGAGCCTTCCGCAAGCTGTCGCGTAATGGAATCGATCTCGCCGCTGATTTTGGACAGGCTGTCCGTAAGCTGTTCGTCAGGCGTTGTGCCGGCCCGCTTTTCCGTACGCATATTGTCGGGAATCCGGCGGTAGCTGTCGATCATTTCGGGCAATTGCTCGCCGACAAGACTGCGGACCTCTCGCGCTTTGGGATGGTGCTGGTCGAGGCCTTCCAGCTGCAAGCCGAGAGCATCGAGTTGAACCCCCATATCATCGACGATCCGAGCGGCGGGTGGGGGCAGGGCGGGGCGCTGAGCTTCGAGCCATAATTCAGTCCGCCCGACCATCTGCTGGACATTGCCTTTGTTGATGTCTTCACGCCGAGGAATTTTCATTTTCGGATAACTTGAGAAAACTGCAACCGCTACGATACTGGCGACCAAGACTGCCATCACCCCCCAGAAACCGATCCCGCTGAAAAGCGCTCCGGCGATCCCGCTGGCCAGCCAGATAGTGAGGACCGCGATGACGACGTTGCGGACCTTGGTGGTAAGATGCTTGCGCCGGACTTTGGCCGAGCCTTGGCCAATGGACGGAGCACGGCGGTGGCGTCCACCATCCCGGTTGTCTCGTACCAAGGCTTTGCTGTCGCTGAGGATACGGTCACTATCGTGCGTAAGGTCGGCCATTTTAGCCTTCGATGCTCAACAGGCCGGATTCAGCGACCTGCTTCTGCGCTTGCGCCTGCCCTTCGGCACGGGCGATATAACCTTTCGACTTCTCGACTTCGTCAGTCAGCAGGGTCACCGTCTGCTTCATGCTGTCGAGTGCGCGCAGCTTGAACTCGTCAACCTCGTCCATCGTATCGTAGATGTTCTGGAACGCGCGCTGAAGCGTTTCGAGAGGGATCGTGCTTGCCGCGGCCTGCTCGTGGATCTTGCCCGTCTGGTCGCGCAGCATCGTGCTGGTACTGTCGATGATGCCCGCAGTGGTATCGTTGAGCGCAGTAATCTGGCCGAGCACCAAGCGCTGGTTGGTCATGGCTTCGGCCACCGTCACAGCGGTGCGCAACGCGCCAACGGTGGTGGTGCTGGCACGATCGACCCCTTTGACGAGCTCGACATTGTTCTTCTTGACCAGGTCCAATGCGAGATAACCCTGGACGCTCACCGCCATCTGGGTGAGCAGATCCTGCGTGCGCTGACGGACATAGAACAGCGCGGTTTCGCGCACTGCCTTGGCCTTGGCGGGATCGGTAGCGTCGAGTTCGGCAGCCTTTTCTTCGAGCTTCTCATCCAGCGTGTTGGAAATATGGATCATCTGTTCCAGATTCCCCATCGCTTCCCACAGCTTCTGTCGTTCCACATCGATCGCGGCATTGTCCATGATCAGTTCGTCCTTGCCATTGGCGAGGTTCGAGAGGATCGACTGGATATGCGTCTGCGCGCTCTGGTAGCTGCGGAAATAATTGGTCAGCTTGTTGCCGAACGGTATGATGCCGAGTATTTTTCGCGGACCCGACAGCTTGCCCCGCTTGCCGGGATCGAGATCCTCAACCACGCGACGCAATTCGGATAAATTGGCGCCGACGCCCTCATCCTTGTCCATCGCGCGTACCGGCCGGTCGAGAAAACGGTTCGACATTCCGGCGGCCGCCATGATTTCCTTGCGGCCCATATTGGTAAGCTGATCGACCTTCTTGCCGAATTCGGGCGAATTGGCGTCGGAGGCGATGAGGTCGGCCACGAAACCGTCGACCTTGGTTTCCAGCTTGCTCTTGGTTTCCTCGGAAACAGGCACAAGCCCTGCCGCTTTTTCCGGCGCTATATCCGGCACCGGATCAGGAGGGGTCAGATCGAAATCGGTGGCGGTCGCGGTTTGCGTCTTGGTTTCGCTCATGGTCGCGCAGGTCTCCGGTATGGCAGGCGCAGTCGTGCTTACCGGTCTGTATTAGTGCGATAAGACACGATCTTCAAGCAGAGCCTATACGAATTCGTCGCCTCGCACCGCCATTTTCTGACATGGTCCGGTAATCGCGATCAGGCAGCTAGGTCGAGGGGCTGGATTTCACCGGCCAGATAGAGGCGCTTCGCCTTGGCGCGGCTCAGCTTGCCTGAACTTGTGCGCGGCAACGTGCGCGGCGGGACAAGTTCGACCACGCAGCTCATGCCGGTCACCCCGCGGACCTTGTCGGCGATCTGGTCACGCAGTTTGATGCGTTCCTCAGGATCCGAGACGCGGCAGTGCACAAGAACAGCCGGCGCCTCCTCGCCGTTCTCGGTCTCGATCGAGAATGCCGCAATGTCACCATGATTGAAGCCCGGCAGTTGCTCGACCGCCCACTCGATATCCTGAGGCCAATGGTTCTTGCCATTGATGATGATCATGTCCTTCGCCCGCCCAACGATGAACAGGTAGCCGTCGGCCATGTAGCCCATGTCCCCGGTATCGAGCCAGCCATCGACAAGGCAGTCCCGGGTCGCCTCTTCGTTGCGGAAATAGGAATGCATCACGCTCTTCCCGCGGCACCAGACCTTGCCGATCTGATGATCTCCCCTGCGTGCGCCGCTTTCTCCACGAATTTCGACTTCCATTCCCGGTAGCGCCCGACCGCAATTGACGATCGCACGGTATCGCGCAGGCCGGTTGAGATCACGCGGCTGGCCGGACAGGCGTTCTTCCTCGACCAGCTCGACGCGTATCCCCTCGCCAGGGGGCATGACCGTCACCGCCAGGGTTGCTTCGGCAAGGCCATAGCTCGGGGTAAAGGCTTTTGCCTTGAAGCCGGCTTCGGCAAATGCGTTGACGAAGCTTTGCATCACGTCCGGCCGGATCATGTCCGCACCATTTCCTGCTGTGCGCCAGCGGGACAGGTCGAAGCGATCGCCGACATTGCTCTGGCTGGAGATGCGCCGCGCGCAAATGTCGTAGCCGAAGGTTGGGGAATAGCTCAGAGTATTGCCCTGGTTGCGGCTGATCAGATCGAGCCATGCAAGCGGGCGGCGCGCGAAATGCTCGGTCTTGATATAGTCGACCGACGCCTGGTTGGCGATTGGCGAAAGCAGACAGCCCACCAGCCCCATGTCGTGATACCACGGCAGCCAGCTGACCACGCGGTCGTTCTTGCCAAGATTGACCCCGGTGGCGTGGCCGTAAAGATTGTGCAGCAACGCTTCGTGGGTAACGGCCACACCTGTCGGGAAACGGGTCGAGCCGCTGGAATATTGCAGGTAACAAATGTCCTCGGGCTTCGCGTCGTACAGTTCGCATTCCGGGTCCGGTCGCTTGGCAAAATCTTCCCAGCTTTCGCCCTCGCAACCCTGTCGGTCCGCGGCGGCCTTGGCCAATTCGGCAATCTCTGCCGGATAGATCAGCATCTTCGGGTCGCTGCTTTCAAGCTGGACCGAGAGCTGATCGATATAGCTCTCCTTGCCGCCGAAGGTCGTCGGCAGCGGCAAGGGAACAGGCCACGCGCCAACATAGACGCAGGCACAGAACAGTGCCGCAAATTCGTGACTGGTTTCGGCAACCAGAGCGACGCGGTCGTTGTAACCGATGCCCGCACCGACGAGCTGGCGTGCGAACTTGACCGCGTCCTCGCGCAGTTCACGGAACGAGTACGAACGCTCCAGCATTCCGCGCATGTCGTGAAAGTTAAGGCCTTTTTCGCTTTGTGCAGCGTAATCGATGGCCTGGGTGAATGTCGCAAAATCGGATCGACGACGCGGCAGGTCGCAATCGTTCGGCGTCGGCGTCAGTACGGCGTCGGTCATAATCGTGTAGCGATACCCGTGAATAGCGTGGCCCGATCGGCCGTTCTCGAAATCCCGCCGCCGTACGGTTCTGCCGCCGTGCGCCGGTCCAACATTTCCCATTCGTTACATACTATGGCACGAATATGGCCGATGGTCGAACAGGACGCAACTCGGCGCAGGATTCGCCGCACCCCAAAACCGCTCGACCGCACGCGGCTCAACGATCTCGCCCTTGCCTATGTGGCGCGATTCTCGACCAGCGCCGGCCGACTACGCAGCTATTTGAGCCGAAAAATTCGCGAACGGGGATACGAAGGTGATGCCGGACCGGACGTGGAAGGGCTGGTCGAGCGTTTTGTGGAAAACGGCTATGTCGATGACGAAGTCTACGGACGCGCGAAGGCGGACGAGTTGCTGGCACGGGGCTACGGTCGCCGGCGTATCGACCAGGCGTTGCGCGCGGCCGACATAGCCGAGGACGTGCGCGATCAGCTGGCTCCGGACGAAGGCCAGAAGCGCGCTGCCGCCTTGGCACTGGCTCGCCGGCGCAGGTTTGGCCCGTTCGTCCGCAGCGAAGCTTTTTCGAACGAAGAGCGGTTCAAAGTGCGCGACAAGCAGCTTGCCGCAATGGTCCGGGCGGGCCATGAATTCGAACACGCGCGCAGAGTTATCGACGCGGGGTCTGACAAGGAACTTGAGGAATGGGTCGGCGAGGCATGCGAGGAACATTGATCGGTCTCGGAATGGCTGCAGCCGCGTTGATCGGCGGTTGCTCGCCTCAGGCAACCGCCGAAGCTACGCCAGGCGCGCAAGTCGCCGGGTCGTCACGGCATCCGGTCTCCGGTCTCGAAGTTATACCTCTTACGGTTACCAGTGACGCTCGCATTCATCGGTTCGACGTGGAAGTCGCTGACACCCCGGACGCCCAGGCGCAAGGGCTCATGTTCCGCACCGAGCTTGGACCTGACGAGGGGATGATCTTCCCGTACGATGGAACGACAGCGCAAAGCTTCTACATGCAGAACACGCCCATACCGCTCGACATCGTCTTTATCGGACCGGACCGCACGATCAGCAACATCGCCGCGATGACGACGCCTTACTCGCTCGAATCAATCTATTCGGTCGGGCCGGTTCTGGGCGTACTCGAATTGCGTGGCGGCCGTGCAGCCGAGCTTGGTATCGAGCCTGGCGACCGGGTCGAGTGGTAAGGGCGTAACCATGCTTGGCCAGCGCGCGCGAATCGGCTAACCGCGCAATCCATGAACTTTCTCTCGAAAATTTTCACCTGGTGGAACGGTGCCACGATTGGCACGATGCTGTGGTCCTCGCGCAACGGCGAGCATGTCGGCACCGATGCGCAGGGTAACAAGTATTTCAGATCGAAGCGGAAAAGTGGCGACGGTCGTGAGCGCCGCTGGGTGATCTACGATGGATCGAACGATGCCAGCCGGGTGCCGTCGGAATGGCACGGCTGGTTGCACGGCGCGGGTGAGGACGTTCCCGAAAGCTACCTTCCTCCACCGCGAGTATGGGAAACCGATTATTCGCCCAACGCGACTGGAACTGCCACCGCTTATCGCCCCGCCGGGGCGCTGGAGCGTGGCGGTAATCGCGCGCGCGCCGTCGGTGATTATGAAGCCTGGTCGCCGGACGCGTGACGATGCCTCGGGCTCTCGCCGTCGTCCTGCCATTTATGCTCCTGGCCTGCGCAGACGAGTCGTCCGAGCGTGTCGAATTGCCGCCCGAATCCGTGGAACAGACCTCCTCCGCCGACGTGCCCGAGCAACCCGCAGATGAGGCCGGGATAGGCACGCCGATGGAAGAGCGGGTCGCGACGATCGGCTTGCTGAACAAGCGCAATAATTTATCTCAGGATCTCGAGATGAACCCGGGCGACGAGCGGCGCATTGGCGATGTGATTGTTCGCCTTCAGGCGTGCGAGCGGACCGCGCCGTGGGAAATGCCTGAAGAAACCGGCGCATTCGTGCAGTTGCTGGTTCGAGATCGCAGGAATGAGGAGCAGTTCGGCACAGTGTTTTCAGGGTGGCTGTTCAAGAACTCCCCGAGCCTCAACGTCGTCGAGCATCCGATCTACGATGTCTGGGTCAAGGATTGCGCGATGAGCTTTCCGGGCGAGGAAGCCGAGGCGTAGCGTTCGACTGCCTGGGGAAGGCTTTTGGCTGGTTGTCCGTCGGCAGCACGCACTAGCCTGAGATATTTTTTCTGCGGCAACGCGACCGCGCCGAGACTGGCGAGATGGTCGGTCATGAACTGGCAGTCGAGCAGTTTGAATCCCCCATCCTTCATGGCGGACACCAGCCACGCCAACGCGACCTTGCTGGCATTGTCTGCTCGGGTGAACATGCTTTCCCCGCAGAAAACGCGGTCGAAAGCGACCCCGTAGATCCCGCCGACCAAGTCGTTTCCCTGCCAGCATTCGATCGAATGCGCGTATCCTGCCAGGTGGAGGGCATTGTAACTGGCTTCGATGCGGCGGCTGATCCAGCTTTCGGCGTGTTCTTCGCGAGGCTGCGCACAGGTAGCGATGACGCCAGCGAAATCTTCGTTGCAGGTGACCCGGAAATGATCCCGTCGCAACACTTTGGCGAGGGTGCGCGAAACATGGAATCCGTCGAGGGGGAAGATCGCCCGCTCGCGCGGCTCGACCCAGTATACGTCGTCGTCGGTGCGGTGGTCCGCCATCGGGAACACGCCTGCGCGATAGGCGCGCAAAAGAAGCTCTGTCGGGATCAGGTTCGAAGCGGGAGCGTGCATGGTGTTGCGTCTACCAGCTTTTCGGGAAGCTTGATATCCGCCTTGCCAATATCGGGCGCACCCTTTAATGCGCCGGCTCGCGCTGCAGGGGTGTAGCTCAGCTGGTAGAGCATCGGTCTCCAAAACCGAGGGCCACGGGTTCGAATCCTGTCACCCCTGCCATTTCACGGTTTCGCTGGGGACACCATGGCGACCGAGACCCAGAAGGCCTGGCACTTTGCCATCGATCGCGGCGGCACGTTCACCGATGTTGTCGCGACTACACCCGATGGGCGGCTGGTAACCGACAAGCTGCTGTCTGATAATCCCGACCAGTACGACGATGCGGCCAGCGAAGCTGTTCGCCGGCTTATGGCAGAGCACGGCAAAGGGCCAATTGCCGAGATGCGCGTTGGCACGACCGTAGCGACCAACGCACTTCTGGAACGCAATGGCGACCGGGTGGCGCTGGTCATCACCAAGGGATTTGGTGACGCATTGCGGATCGGCACTCAGGCCCGGCCCGATATTTTTGCACGACATATTATCCTCCCTACACAGCTTCCCGACGAGGTTGTCGAGATCGAGGAACGCGTCGGCGTCGATGGATCAATCATGGTTCCGCTCGACAGCGACAAGGCGAAAGCCCGATTGCAGAGCCTGCGCCGGAAGGGCTTCGATGCGATCGCGATCGTTCTTGTGCACGGTTGGAAGCACTCCGATCACGAAGCGACGCTGGCGCAGCTTGCCCGCGAAATCGGCTTTTCGCAGGTGAGCGTCAGCCACGAGGTTTCGCCGCTGATCAGGCTGATCCCGCGAGGCGATACGACCGTGGTCGATGCCTATCTGTCACCGGTACTGAGCCGCTATACCGACCGTTTGCGGGCCAGCTTGCCGGACCTTGATCGCCTGCTTTTCATGCAATCGAATGGCGGCCTGGCACAGGTCGACGCCTTTCGCGGGAAGGATGCGATCCTGTCGGGACCGGCCGGCGGCGTCGTCGGCATGGTCGCGGCAAGCGAACGACTCGGGCATCACAAACTGATCGGCTTCGACATGGGTGGAACGAGCACCGATGTCGCGCACTACGCGGGAGAATACGAACTATCGGGTGACAATCTCGTCGCGGGGGTGCGCGTTGCGGCGCCGATGATGAAAGTCCACACGGTAGCCGCGGGCGGCGGCTCGATTTGCAGCTATGACGGCTCGCGTTTTCGCGCCGGTCCGCAAAGCGCAGGTGCCGATCCGGGGCCGGCCTGTTACCGCAAGGGCGGCCCCTTGACGATTACGGACTGCAATCTGGTGCTGGGCCGTATCGACCCCGCATTCTTTCCGCACGTGTTCGGTCCTAGCGGCGACCAACCGCTCGATCCGGAAGCTTCGCGTCGCCGGATAGAAGAGATTGCCGAGCAGTTACCGGAGCTAAGGTCGGCGGAGGAAATAGCCGAAGGCTTTCTGGCCATCGCAATCGACAGCATGGCGAACGCCATCCGCAAGATATCGGTCGCGCGCGGCCACGATGTCACGACCTATGCGCTGGCGTGCTTCGGCGGAGCGGGCGGACAACACGCCTGCCAGGTTGCCGATGCTCTCGGGATGGAGACGGTCCTGGTTCATCCGCTCGCCGGCATTCTTTCGGCCTATGGCATCGGCCTTGCGCCGATCAAGGTCATTCGCGAGCTCGGCCTGGTCAGACCGCTGGACGAGAGCTTCACGAAGAGCCTTTCGACGCTGAAAGACGATGCGCTTTCGGCTTTGGAAGAGCAGGGCGTGGAGCGGAAAGATGCCCGATTGGATCAGCGTGTCCGCCTGCGCTTTTCTGGAAGCGACACCTTGCTTGAACTGGAAAGTCAGAGCCGGGACGCGCTCGACCGAACCTTTCGTGACGAGCATCGGAAGCGTTTCGGCTGGTCCGATCCCAAACGCCCAATCATCGTTGAAGCGCTTGTCGTCGAAGCGCGGAGCGAGCCGGGCAATCTCGCCATGCCCGAAAGGAACCTGGCAGGTGTTGCGGTTACGGCGTCTGGTAACTGGAAAACCTTGGAGCGATGGGCGCTTGGCGACGAAGCGACCGAGGGCCCGGCGCTGATCATCGATCCAGGCTCGACAACAGTCGTGGAAACCGGCTGGAAAGCGCGACTGGCCGAGGACGGAACGCTCGTTGTGAAGCGCGTTGCGCCAATGCGGCGGGCCCGTGCTTCGGGAACTGAAGTCGATCCCGTTCGCCTCGAAATCTTCAACAACCTCTTCATGGCGATTGCCGAGGAGATGGGTGTGGTCCTGCAATCGACCGCGACTTCGGTGAACATCAAGGAGCGGCTCGATTTTTCATGCGCGCTGTTCGACCGGGACGGCAGACTGATCGCGAACGCGCCGCACATTCCGGTACACCTTGGTTCGATGGGTGATTCCATCCGGCGGATCATTCAGATGCGCGGCGCTAGCGCGGACGGGCGCGGTTTGCGCCGAGGCGACGCCTATGTGCTGAACGATCCTTTCCACGGCGGTACGCACCTGCCCGATATTACAGTCATCATGCCGGTGTTCTACGACGAGACTGCCGCGCAGCCGCATGCGTTCGTCGCCGCGCGTGGGCACCATTCCGATATCGGGGGGACTGCGCCGGGTTCGATGCCACCAGACAGCACCAGCATTGCCGAGGAGGGTGCGCTGATCGACAACGAACTGCTGGTCGATGAAGGCCATTTTCGTGAGGACGCCATACGTGCCCTCCTCGCGGATGCCCGTTACCCGGCGCGCAATCCTGATCAGAATTTGTCCGACCTGAGAGCGCAGCTGGCGGCCTGCAGCCGCGGAGTCGGCCTGCTCGATGCGGCGGCGCAGGAGCATGGCGCAGATACCGTTCGCGCCTTTATGGGGCACGTTCTGGCCAATGCGGAAGAGAGCGTGCGGCTGTTGCTCGATCGTCTCGACGATGGCGAGTTCGTTTACGAGATGGATAGCGGGGCCGAGGTCCATGCGGCCATTCGGATCGACCGCCGGACCCGATCGGCCGTCTTCGATTTTACTGGAACGAGCGAGCAGAGGCCGGACAATTTCAATGCTCCCCTGTCGATTACCCGGGCGGCTGCGCTCTATGTCGTCCGCACGCTGATCGACGACGAGATACCGATGAACGACGGTTGCTTGCAACCAGTTGAACTGATCGTTCCTGACGGATGTATGCTCAATCCAAATCCCGGAGCTGCCGTGGTCGCGGGCAATGTCGAGACGAGCCAGGTAGTCACCGATGCCCTGTTCGCAGCGACCGGGAAGCTTGCACCTTCACAGGGCACGATGAACAATTTCACATTCGGAAATGACCGCCATCAATATTACGAGACCATTGCCGGGGGTGCCGGGGCGGGGTCGGATCACGACGGTACCGATGCGGTCCAGACACATATGACGAACAGCCGACTGACAGATCCTGAAATTCTGGAAACGCGCCTGCCGGTACGTCTCGACCGGTTTGGCATACGCAGCGGCTCCGGTGGGGGTGGGCAATATCGGGGTGGCGAAGGGGTCGAGCGGCGAATCACTTTTCTCGAACCGATGCGAGCCAATATCCTGGCCAACCGCAGGCGTGTGCCACCGCAGGGCATTTGCGGAGGCAGTGAGGCGGCGCCGGGTGCGAACTGGGTCGAGCGAGCAAGCGGAGAGATGGTCCGTTTCGGCGCTACCCATTCGATCGACTTGAATGTCGGCGATACATTCGTGATCGAGACACCGGGCGGAGGCGGCTGGGGAAGCGCGGAAGACTAGGCCTCGCGGCGATCGCTTCTTGTGAACGGCAGAGGAGCATCGCTACCCGGCGCGCGCGCCTGAATGGCTGCTGCTACTGCCGGCGGTATCGATATTCGTCCAGACAGGGCTGCGACTGCATTGCGGGCCAGGCGTATCTCATACTCACCCGGTTCCACGCGGAAAACGCCATCCGTATCATACTGGCCGAGTTCCCGCGCGCCGATTTCGATGGTCACCCGTTCGCTGCTTTCGCCTGCCAGCGGAATTCTGCGAAAACCCTTAAGTTCCGGCGAGGTTTGAACGGATCCACCGTCCGTCAGGCGAATATACAATTGTACGATCTCCTCGCCATCCCGGTCTCCGGTATTGTGCAGGGTCGCACAGGCCAGAAGCCCCGTCGCACCCAGTTCCAGAGAGAAATCTGCAAGCGCGAATTCGGTATAGGTAAGGCCATGTCCGAACGGCAGGCGCACTTCGCCATCGCTGGTCGTGATCGTATATGGCAGCCGTCCGGTGGGCGCGGCTTTTCCGACGAGGATCTCGACTATCGCATGACCCGACATCGATCCCAATTGCCCGGCGTGAACTACGCTCGAGAACGGCTTCTTGGCAATTTCGGGATCGAGAGGTCTTGGCCCCAATGTCAAAAGCACGAGCCGATCGTTGACTGCTCGCAAGGTGGTCAACAGTGTCTCGTAGGCTTCGCTCAGTCCATCGCCGTCGGATCGCGCTGCATCCTCGCCCAGTACGACAAGAACCGTGTTGGTACGCCGTGCAGCTTCGCCCGCCATACCGATAGCCATGCGATCCGCATCGATCATTCGCTCGCGAGCCACGCTGCTTTGGCGCATGGCCAGACCGGGGACGAACTTGAACGGAATGCCAAGCGATTCCAGACCGTCCACGACACTGGCGGCTTCGCCCGGGGCGTTTCCCATGGGTATATGACGGTCCTTCGCCGCCACGCCGACTACCAGCAATTCGCCAGGGGCTCCTGAAAGCGGGAGCAGGGTCGGATCGTTGCGTAGCAACACGATCGCCTTGCGGGCCAGATCCAGTGCCTGTCCACGCGCTTCTGATCTCGCCAATGGAGGAGAGCCTACCTTGTCGCGGCGGGGATCGAAGTCGGGGCGAAACAGGCCAAGATCGAATTTCGCTCCGAGAACCTGCCGTGCTGCGGTATCGAGTGCATCGGTGTCGACGCCTCCATCCGCCACCGCCGCGCGAATCCGGTCAGGAGAGAGCCGGATGTAGAAATCAGGGCCGATTTCATGGCCGGATCGAACGGCAATCTCCTGCCAGCGTTCCAGGACGATTCCGCTGAATTCACCTGCCTGCGAATCTGGAAGGTTGTGCATGTCGACACCGGATCGAGATTGAGAAAAGGCGGTCAATGCCAGACTTTTGGGTCGGCCGTAATCGATCGCCTGCATCATCATCTGCTGCTGATCGGCACGGACTTGCTCGCCTCGTCGAAGTCCTCGCAGCTCTCGGTTCAGCTCATCATCGTCGCGAAGGCAGGCAATCACCCCGGCCGGGGCGGATTGCAGACCGCGAAGGCGAGCAGCGGTCACGTGTCCGCACAGCCAGGCGGATTCTCCGCACGAATTGGCAAAACCCCTCTGCGAGGCGTGGGTCGTCATGCTGGCTATCGGTTCGAGCACCCAGTTGATGCCGAGGCGCGAGGTCTGTTCGCCGATCACGCGTTCCGCTTGTTCGATTGCCTCGATGTCCCAGCTCGCTGCTGCAGAGACGGGTACGGGGATGGCAATGTCGCATCCGTGCGCCGCTCTACCTGCAAACAGCAATGGTATGCCCAGTCGGGTCTCCTCGATCGCCAGACGTTGAAGGCGTTCGGCTCTTGCCGGATCGGCGATATCCACGACCCCGGTCAACACTCCACGATGAAGCTGGTCCAGAAAGCCACGTTCGTCGTCTTGCCGCAGGGGATCGCGATCGGTCACCAATATCAGCTGGCCGATCTTCTCGTCGAGCGACATGTAACCGAGCAGGTCGTCGACGAACCGTTCGCGTTCGCGCGCGTGATTGGCGAAAGAGGGCGACATGGTGTCAACGGTGTCGTCGAGAATGGTTAATATTGCGTTTGGATCACCCGATGCGTCGCAGGAAAACGGCTCTTCGACGGTTACGCCAGAGCGTTTACAGATATAAAAATATCTTTATATGTCGCTTGGCAATGCGGACCGAGATGATCTTTCGCGCCCTGGCCGACCCAACCCGCCTGCGTATTCTGCGCCTGGTGGATTCGATGGAACTTGCGGTCGGCGAAGTGGCACAGGTTCTGGGGCAGAGCCAACCGCGCGTATCACGACATATCGGCATCCTGTGCGATGCAGGCCTGACGGACCGGCGACGCGAGGGAAGCTGGGTTTTTCTGCGCGCCCAGTCCCCGGCGCACGGCGGCGTGCCCTTCGCAGCGCGGGTCAGATCCTTGCTGGCCGAAGCGGAGAAGGGCGACCCGGACTTCGCGGCATCTTGCGACGCCGACCGCCGCAAGCTCGCCGAAATCCGCGATCACCGCGAGGAAGAAGCGCAGTCTTACTTCGCGGCTCATGCAGAAGACTGGGACGAATTGCGCCGGCTTCATAGTTCCGACGAGACTATCGAGGTGGAATTGCTCCGGGCGCTGGGCGATGCCCCGCTGGGGCGTTTGCTGGACATCGGCACCGGCACGGGACGCATGGCGGAACTGTTCGCTGAGCGCGCGGACCACATCGTCGCACTGGACAAGAGCCTTGCCATGCTCCGCGTGGCGCGCGCGCGGCTGCAGCACCTTCCGGCCGACCTTGTCGAACTGGTACAGGGCGACTTTTCCAACCTTGGCTTCGCTTCGGCGAGTTTCGATACGGTGCTGTTCCACCAGGTCTTGCACTTTGCGCAATCGCCGGCCCTGGCCCTCAAGGAGGCCGCGCGGGTTGTCCGGACGGGCGGGCGGATCGCCATTGTCGACTTCGCGGCGCACCAGCACGAGGAATTGCGCGAAAGGCATGCCCACGCGCGGCTCGGCTTTTCCAGCGACCAGATGAAACACTTTCTGACCGACGCCGGTTTCGACCCGCGTGATCCGCATATCCTTAGCGATGGAGAACTTGCCGTGAACATATGGATTGCCAAGCGCACTGGCGCGCCGGGCGAGGCATCATCGTGAGCCCCACGGTACGGCAAATGCGCGAGGCGCACCTGGCGCTGGACACTCCGCTATTCTCGGGGTTGGAAGGCGACATCGAAGTCAGCTTCGAGTTTTTTCCGCCCAAGACGGACAAGATGGGCGAGACATTATGGAACAGCGTATCCACGCTCGCCCCGCTTGATCCACGCTTCGTATCGGTAACCTATGGTGCCGGTGGTTCGACCCGGGAACGTACGCATGAGCAAGTCGTGCGCATTCAGAAGGAGGCCGGGATCCCCGCTGCGGCCCACCTGACTTGCGTGGCTGCGACACGCGAGGAGGTCGATACGGTGGCGCGCCATTACTGGGACGAGGGCATCCGCCATATCGTCGCGCTGCGCGGCGATGCCCCCGATGGTCAGTCCGGATACGCGCCGCATCCGGGGGGCTACGAGAATGCCATCGACCTGATCGCAGGTCTGAAGCGGGTTGGCGATTTCGAAATCTCGGTCGCCGCCTATCCGGAAGTCCATCCGGATTCGCCAAACCGGCAGGCCGACCTCGACAATCTGAAGGCCAAGTTCGATGCGGGTGCGACGCGCGCCATCACGCAGTTCTTCTTCGAGCCAGAATGTTTTTTCGACTTTCGCGACCAGGCCGTCGCTGCGGGCATCGAGGGGGAGATTGTGCCCGGGATCATGCCGGTTATGAGCTTCGCGGCGGTCCAGCGCATGTCGGGTCTGTGCGGTACGGCAATTCCGGCCTGGATGGGCGGGCTGTTCGAGGGTCTCGACGAGAAACCCGAAGCGCGACAACTGGTCAGCGCAACCATCGCCGCCGAACTTTGCCGCCGCCTCTACGCTGGCGGTGTACGGCAATTTCACTTCTACACATTGAACCGCGCCGAGCTGAGCTACGCCATCTGCCACATGCTTGGCCTGCGCCCGAAAGCCCAAAAATGACCAAACGCGAAGAATTCGAAGCTGCCGCTGCGCAGCGTATCCTGATCAAGGACGGCCCCTACGGCACCGAGATCCAGCGCGCCCGGCTTTCGGCAGAAGATTATGCAGCGGGGACCAGCCTCGAACAGGAGCAGAAGGGCAATAACGACCTCGTCAACCTCACCCAGCCGCAGGTCATCCGCAAGATTTGCGATACCTATATCGATGCAGGCGCGCATGTCCTGGCCACGAACACCTTCAATGCCAACCGTATCAGCCAGGCCGATTACGGTGCCGAAGGACTGGTACGCGACATCAACGTATCCGCGGCGCGGATCATCCGCGAGGCGATCGATGCGCGCGACGATGACGTCCCCCGTTTCGTCGCTGGCGCGGTCGGCCCGACCAACAAGACGCTCTCGCTCTCGCCCGACGTCGAGGATCCGGGCTTTCGTGAAGTTACCTTCGACGAGATCGTCGATGTCTATCGCGAACAATGCGCCGCGCTTCTTGAAGGAGGCGCTGATTTCATCCTGATCGAGACAGTGTTCGACACGCTGAACTGCAAGGCTGCGATCATGGCGGTCAAGCAGCTGGAGCGCGAGATGGAGCGCGACATCCCGCTGATGATTTCCCTGACCCTGACCGACCTTTCGGGCCGCAACCTTTCGGGTCACACCGTCGAGGCGTTCTGGTACACGGTCCAGCATGCCCGGCCGCTGACGATCGGGCTGAATTGCAGTTTCGGAGCCGAACAGCTGCGCCCGCATGTTCAGCTGCTGTCGGACATCGCGGACACGTATCTCATGGCCTATCCCAATGCCGGGCTGCCAAACGATCTTGGCGAATACGACGAATTGCCGGAAACCACGGCATCGCTGGTCAAGGTCTGGGCTCAGAACGGGCGCGTAAATGCGCTCGGGGGCTGCTGCGGGTCGACGCCCGACCACATCGCCGCGATGGCGCAAGCGGTCGAGGGCATGGCACCGCGCAAGCTTCCCGAGATAAAACCCGACATGCACCTTGCCGGCCTTGAACCATTCACGATTGCAGCCTGAAATGTCCGATCTGACCACAGCCCGCTTCGTTAATATCGGCGAACGCACCAACGTGACCGGTTCGGCCCGGTTCAAGAAACTCGTCATGGCGGATGATTACGAAGCCGCCGTCGAGGTCGCGCGCGACCAGGTCGAGAACGGTGCGCAGGTCATCGACGTCAACATGGACGAAGGCCTGCTCGACGCCGAAAAGGCGATGACCACCTTTCTCAAGCTGATAGCTGCCGAGCCCGACATCGCACGGGTCCCGGTCATGATCGACAGTTCAAAATGGGGTGTGATCGAGGCCGGATTGAAGTGTGTTTCCGGCAAGCCGATCGTCAATTCGATCAGCATGAAGGAGGGGGAGGCGGAGTTCCTCGATCATGCACGCAAATGCATGGATTACGGCGCCGCCGCAGTGGTCATGGCCTTCGACGAAACCGGGCAGGCGGATACCAGGGAGCGCAAGGTCGAGATTTGCTCGCGCGCCTACGATCTGCTCACCGGCATCGGGTTTCCGCCGGAGGATATCATCTTCGACCCGAACATCTTCGCGGTCGCGACGGGTATCGAGGAACACGACCGTTACGGGCTCGATTTCCTTGAGGCGGTGCAGGAGATCAAGCAGCGTTGCCCGCGTGCCAAGACCAGCGGGGGCCTTTCCAACCTGTCATTCAGCTTTCGTGGCAACGAGACCGTTCGCCGCGCGATGCACTCGGTGTTTCTCTACCATGCAATCCCCGCCGGGCTCGATATGGCGATCGTCAATGCTGGCCAGCTCGACGTCTACGACCAGATTGACCCGCAGCTTCGCGAGGCCTGCGAGGATGTGATACTGATGCGCCGACCGGATGCGACCGAACGTCTCATCGATCTTGCCGAAAGCTACAAGGGCAAGTCAGCCGCCGACGAGAAGGCGGCTGAGGAATGGCGCGGCTGGGACGTCGCCCGTCGGCTTGAACACGCCTTGGTCAAGGGGATCGACGCACATGTCGTTTCGGACACCGAGGAAGCCCGCCAGCAGTTTGACAGGCCGATCGAGGTTATCGAAGGTCCGTTGATGGACGGAATGAACGTCGTTGGCGACCTGTTCGGCAGCGGCAAGATGTTTCTGCCGCAGGTGGTCAAGTCCGCCCGCGTCATGAAAAAGGCGGTCGCCCATCTCATCCCCTTCATCGAGGCCGAGAAAGACCGCCTGCCCGCGGCCGAGCGCAAGTCGAAGGGCAAGATCGTGATGGCGACGGTCAAGGGCGATGTTCATGACATCGGCAAGAACATCGTGGGCGTGGTCCTTCAGTGCAACGGCTATGACGTGGTCGATCTGGGCGTAATGGTGCCGTGGTCGAAAATTCTGGAGACGGCACACGAAGAAAAAGCCGACATGATCGGCCTGTCCGGCCTCATCACCCCCTCGCTCGACGAAATGGTCACCGTCGCCGAGGAGATGAAAGCGGCGAACATGACCATGCCGTTGCTCATCGGTGGCGCAACCACCAGCAAGGTCCACACTGCGCTCAGGATCGATCCGGCCTATGACGGTCCGGTAATCCACGTGCTCGATGCCAGCCGCGCAGTCGGCGTAGCCAGCCGCTTGCTCAGCGACACGCAGAAGGATGCGTTCGTCGAGGACACAGCCGGCGAGTACGTCAAGGTACGCCAAGCACGCGAAGGCAAATCGCAGAACGTTTTGCTAAGTCTCGATGAAGCGCGCGCGAACCATTACGACCCCTTTTACAGCGACAAGGCTGCGCCTCCGCTCAAGCCGGGTGTCCACGCGTTCGACGACTGGCCATTGAAAGATCTGCGCGACTATATCGACTGGACGCCGTTCTTCCGCGCGTGGGAATTGCACGGAACCTATCCCAGGATCCTCGACGACGATGTCGTGGGCGAAACTGCCCGGCAATTGAAAGCCGATGCCGATGAAATGCTCGATCGGATTGTCGACGAGAAATGGCTGACTGCAAAGGGCGTTGTTGGGTTCTGGCCGTGCGCGCGCGATGGCGATGACGTCACGCTCCACGATCCCGAAGGCGAAACGCATACCATCCTGCCGTTCCTGCGCCAGCAGATCCGCAAGTCGCGCGAGCGAGCGAACATGTGTCTTGCCGACTTCATCGATCCGGCGGGTGACTGGATCGGCGGCTTCGCGGTTGGTCTTCACGGTATCGGCGAGCATTCGCAGCGTTTCCTGGCCGACAAGGACGATTATTCCGACATTCTTCTGAAAGCGCTCGCGGACCGCTTCGCCGAGGCTTTTGCAGAGCGCCTGCATCGGCATGTCCGTACCGACCTGTGGGGTTATGCGCCGCAGGAACAGCTTACGAACGAAGCTCTTATCAAGGAAGAATACCGTGGGATACGACCCGCACCGGGCTATCCCGCCTGTCCCGATCACAGCCTCAAGCCGATCCTGTTCGATCTGCTCGACGCGCAAGCCAATGCCGGAATCGAACTGACCGAAAACTTTGCCATGCTGCCGACATCGGCGGTTAGCGGATTTTATTTCGGTCATCCTGAAGCTGCGTATTTCGGCGTGGCGCGCATCGGCCGTGACCAGTTGGAGGACTACGCCGCGCGGCGCGGCGTGGATATCGCGATCGCCGAACGCTGGCTGCGCCCCAATCTCGATTGACCGGGGTCATCTATTCGCGCAGAGACCTGCCGTCGGCTAAAGAAGCGATTCTGCGGCAGGCACGCACGGGAGAGATCGGGAAGCATATGCTGCCCGGCGCCGAAGGAGCAACCGCCCCGGAAACTCTCAGGCCAATGGACCGTGCGGGCCGAAGACACTCTGGAAAGCGCCCTCCGCCGCCGTGGTGGGCCACCGAAGGGGTAAGCCCGCCCTTGCTTTGCGCAAGGACGGGCCAGTCTCTCAGGTTTCCCGACAGAGGGGGCATGGAAATGTAACGCGCTTCGCTGTGGAGGCGCGACCATGCTTTCGAAGGACGGGTCTTGAGCGACGATACCGAAACGCCAGGCAATACCGAAACGCTGCCGCTGGATAGCTGGCACCGCCGGAAGGGCGCGCGTATGGTGCTCTTCGCCGGATACGAAATGCCGATCCAGTTCGAAGGCATAGTCGTCGAGCACAATTGGGTGCGCGAGCAGGCCGGATTGTTCGATGTAAGCCATATGGGCCAGGTAATGGTCAGCGGCGACAAGGCGGCGGAGGAACTTGAAAAGCTGCTTCCCGGTGCCATCGCCTCGTTGAAGCCCGGCCGGACGCGCTATTCGTTGCTGATGGCCGAAGACGGCGGAATTCTCGACGATCTCATGGTCACCAATGCGACGCCGTGGATCGAAGGCGATGAGGAAGAAGGCACCGAGGGGCGGTGGGGCGAGCCGGCCTATTACCTCGTGGTCAACGGGGCCACCAAGTGGGACGACATCGCCCATTTGCGCGAACATCTCGACGACGATGTGACGCTGACCCATATGGATGACCGTGCCTTGCTCGCCCTGCAGGGGCCCAATGCCGCGACGGCGCTCAACCGGGTGATGCGCAATGTCATCGATGACATGGTGTTCATGGATTCGGTCCGTTACGATTTCGGCGAATGGCCGCTCCGGATCACCCGCTCGGGTTATACCGGCGAGGACGGGTTCGAAATCTCGGTGCCCGAAGAATTCGCCGAAAGCCTCGCCGACCGCCTCTGCGCCGAAATAGAAGTCCGCCCCGTCGGCCTGGGCGCGCGTGACAGTCTGCGGCTTGAAGCGGGTCTGCCGTTATATGGCCACGACATCACCACCGAAACCGATCCGGTTTCGGCCGATCTTGGCTTTGCGCTGACCAAGCGCCGCCGCGAGGAAGGCGGCTGGATGGGGCACGAAGCCGTCGCGCGGGTTCTTGCCGACGGCCCGCAACAAAAGCGCGTCGGTCTCGCTATCGATGGCCGCATGCCGGCTCGCGAAGGCGCGCTCGTCTACTCCGGCGACAAACAGGTTGGCCGCGTCACCAGCGGCGGCTTTTCACCCACTCTCGAACGCCCGATCGCCATGGCCTATATCGATACCGGCTTCACCGACGAGGGAACCGAACTCGAAGTAGAGGTTCGTAAGAAGAGATTGCCCGCGAAGGTCGCCGCGCTGCCCTTCGTCCCCCACCGCTATCACAGAGGAAAGTGAGCACGATGGCCCGCTATTTCACCGAAGAGCATGAATGGATCGACCTGGAAGGTGACACCGCGACGGTCGGCATCACCGATTACGCGCAGGAACAGCTCGGCGACATCGTCTTTGTCGAACTGCCCGAAATCGGCATGGTGATCGACAAGGGCAAGGACGCTGCCGTGGTCGAAAGCGTCAAGGCGGCAAGTGACGTCTATGCTCCGATCAGCGGCGAGGTGATGGAAGCCAACCCCGCGCTCGAAGACGACCCGGCGCTGGTCAACACCGCTCCGGAAGAAGATGGCTGGTTCTTCAAGATGACCGTATCCGACAAGTCGCAGCTCGAAGGCCTGATGGACGCCAAGGCCTATAAAAGCTTCTGCAACGAATTGTGACGAAGGCAGCCCGGGCGACCGTTCGGGCCGCCTTCGGACCATCGTCAGACTGACCGAGGTTCCGCCCTTGCCGGGACGCATGAGGGATTGAAATGCGCTATTTGCCCCTGACCGATGCCGACCGTTCGGCGATGCTCGCCAAGATCGGTGCCCCCGATATCGACGCGCTATTCGCCGACGTGCCCGAAGAAGCGCGGCTGTCCGGTCCCATCCACGGCCTGCCGATGCATGCCAGTGAAATGGCCGTCGAAAAGCACATGCGGCGCCTCAGCAAGAAGAACCTCGCCGCCGCCGATGCGCCGTTCTTCCTCGGCGCTGGTGCCTATCGCCACCACGTGCCGGCCAGCGTCGATCACATCATCCAGCGCGGCGAGTTCCTGACCGCCTACACGCCTTATCAGCCTGAAATCGCCCAGGGCACGCTGCAGATGCTGTTCGAGTTCCAGAGCCAGGTCGCACGGCTCTATGGCTGCGCGGTGGCGAACGCTTCGATGTATGACGGCTCGACCGCCTGTTGGGAGGCGGTGGCAATGGCCAGTCGCGTTGCCCGCGGGAAGAAGCGCAAGGTCGTGCTCTCCGGCGCGCTGCACCCCCATTACGCCGAAGTCGTCAGAACCATGGCGAAATTCACCGACGATGAAATTGCCGGCGCCCCGCCGAGCCTGACCGCCAGGCCCGACGATGACGGCCTGATTGCCCGCATCGATGATGATACCAGCTGCGTCGTGGTGCAATATCCCGATATTCTCGGACGTCTGCCCGACCTTTCCCGGATTGCGGAGGCGGCGCACGAAAAGGGCGCGCTGTTGATCGCGGTGAATACCGAACCGGTAGCGCTTGGCGCGATACAGTCGCCCGGCGAACTCGGCGCCGATATCGTGGTGGGCGAAGGTCAGGCGATCGGGGTTGGCCTGCAGTTTGGCGGGCCTTACCTTGGCCTGTTCGCCGTGCGCGATGAAAAGCATGTTCGCCAGATGCCGGGCCGCCTATGCGGCGAGACCGTGGATGCGCAAGGCAAGCGGGGTTTCGTGCTTACCCTCTCGACCCGCGAGCAGCATATTCGCCGCGAGAAGGCCACCAGCAATATCTGCACCAATTCGGGCCTCTGCGCGCTGGCCTTCAGCGTCCACATGACCTTGCTCGGCGAAGAGGGGCTGCGGCGGCTCGCGATGGAGAACCACCGGCTCGCCTGCCTGGCTGCCGACCGGCTGGCCAAGGTGCCCGGAATAAGCGTACTCAACGATAGCTTCTTCAACGAGTTTACCGTGCAGCTGGGGCAGGACGCGCGTCAGGTGGTGCGCGAACTTGCCGGGAAGGACATACTCGCCGGCGTGTCGCTCGGACGTCTGTTCCCTGACAATGACGCTCTGGCCGATGGCCTGCTCGTGGCGGTCACCGAAACGACCACCGAAGAGGACATCGACACGCTTGTTTCCGCTCTCGAGGAGTTGCTGGCATGAACGCGCCCAACCAGTCCGGCTGGAAGCCCGGTACACCTGTTGAAGGTCATACCGCCATGAACGGGCCCGACACCGCGACGGGCAACCGTGCGCTGATGCTCGAAGAGCCATTGATCTTCGAGATCGCCGGAAACGATACCACCGGCGTCGACCTTCCCGAACCCCAGGGCGGGAAGAACCGCCTTGGCGGGCTGGAACGCAGCGCCCCGATTGGCCTTCCCGGCCTGTCCGAACCGGAGACGGTGCGCCACTACACGCGTCTCAGCCGCCAGAACTATGCCATCGATCTGGGGCTTTTCCCGCTCGGTTCGTGCACCATGAAGCACAATCCGCGGTTGAACGAGAAGATCGCGCGGATGCCGGGGTTCGCCGATGTTCATCCGCTGCAGCCGGTCGATACCGTGCGCGGTGCGCTCGAAGTCGCGAACGAGCTTGCCCATTGGCTCATCGAATTGACCGGCATGCATGGTGTCGCGATGAGCCCCAAGGCGGGCGCGCATGGCGAACTGTGCGGCATATTGTGCATCCGCGCAGCGCTCGAAGCGCGCGGCGATGCACGTGAGGTCATCCTCGTGCCCGAAAGCGCACACGGCACCAATCCCGCCACCGCGGCGTTCGCCGGCTATCGCGTCGAGGACATCCCGGCGAACGGGGACGGGCGCGTCGATCTGGAAGCGCTCAAGGCGCGGCTTGGCCCGGACGTGGCGGGCGTGATGATCACCAATCCCAACACCTGTGGCCTGTTCGAGCGCGACATGAAGGCGATTTCCGATGCGGTCCACGCGGCCGGCGGCTTCGTCTATTGCGACGGCGCGAACTTCAATGCCATCGTCGGCAAGGTCCGCCCCGGCGACCTCGGCGTCGATGCGATGCACATCAATCTGCACAAGACCTTCTCCACCCCGCATGGCGGGGGCGGTCCGGGTTCTGGCCCGGTGGTTCTGTCCGAAGCGCTCAGCCCCTACGGACCGCTGCCCTTCACCGCGCGGACCGAGGACGGCGTGGTGCATCTGGTCGAGGAAGAAAACGCGGACGAGTTCGCGCACACCAAGGCGTTCGGGCGGATGACGGCCTTCCACGGCCAGACGGGCATGTTCACCCGCGCGCTGGCCTATATTCTCAGCCACGGGGCCGACGGGTTGAAGCAGGTCGCCGAAGACGCCGTGCTGAACGCGAACTACCTGCTGCGCAGTCTCGACGATGTTCTCGACGCCCCCTTCGCCCATAGCGGACCGTGCATGCACGAGGCCCTGTTCAGCGACAAAGGCTTCGCCGACGATATCTCGACGCTCGATCTGGCCAAGGCGCTGATCGACGAGGGCTATCACCCGATGACGATGTATTTCCCGCTGGTGGTACACGGGGCCATGCTGGTCGAACCGACCGAGACCGAGAGCAAGGCCGCACTCGACCAGTTCATCCTCGCGCTGCGCCACGTCGCCGAACGCGCAAAGGCGGGCGACGAGGGCATGAAAAGCGCTCCGTATTACGCTCCGCGGCGACGGCTCGACGAGACGCTGGCGGCGCGCAAGCCGTTGCTGGCATGGGCCGACCAGTCCGCACCGCCGGGGAAGCCCAGCCTGAGCGAACAGGGCGGCCGCTAGCGCTTCGGCAACTTTCCGGACTTGGGCGTAACCTTGATTTCGATCTGGCTGAGCGAGATCACGGCGACCCAGAAACCGAGCACGGACAATGCGCTTGCTCCCATCACGGTGAAAGCCGCGCCTTTCAAACCGTTCCACGCCATCGCCACGTCGAGCAGTGCCAGGCCGATGATGGTGGGCACAGCCCTCATCACGAGAGCGGTGCCTGCGTGTCCCGCGCTGACAAGCAGGGATTCCAGGCTTGCTCCGACCAGTTCGATGGCGCCGGCGATCGCCAGGATGACCATCGCCCAGTAAACTCCTGAAAATTCGGGTCCGGCGATCAGTGCCAGGCCGGGTCGGCCTAGAAACAGGGCGACGAGCACGGCCAGTCCGCCACCGACAAAGGCGATATTGGCCATGCGCCGCGCCATTTCGTGCGCCGAATCCTTCGCCTGGACGAGCTCGGGATAAATCGCCTTGGAAACGGTCTGGGCGAGGCTGACCAGTGCCTGGCCAAGCTGGCTCGCCACGCGAAATCCCCCGGCAAGGGCCTCGCCGCCAATGGCGCCGACCAGCAGGATCAGAACCTGTTTCGACCCGACATTCAGGCTGCCGGTCAGATTGGTCGACCAGACGAACCGCCACGCGCCGGCATGGGCGCGCGGGATTCGCGCCAGGCTGACTTGCGACAGATCGATCCGATCCGATCGTGCCGCAACGATCCACAGGGCTGCGGCCACCGCGATCTCTGCTGCGGCCCAGGCGAGCACGAACCCCAAGACAACCGGCATGAAAATCGCTGCCAGTATCGCACCCAGGGCGCGGACCACCGGTTGAACCGCCTCTGCAGCGGTCGCCCTGCCATATTCGAAACGCAGACGCAGGAGACCGGTCGGCGTCGTCCTGATGGCCAACAGCGATATGATGCAATAGCCAAAGGCGACCCACAGCAAATCGGTTGGCAAGGGCAGCCAGTACTGGGCCGACCAGCATAGAATCCCCGCCAGCAAGGCACCCAGCACGATCGAAAGCAAATCGAGAGCGATTGCGAAGCCGGTCGCTTCGCCGGGGCCTTCCTTGCCGGCGCCCCAACGCACGACGAATTGCCAGGTTTGGAAGTTCGCCAATCCGACGACAGTTTGTCCAAGCGCGATGATGATCGCGAAAGAGCCGAACCCGTCGAGGCCAAGCGTGCGCGTTGCCAGGGCCAGGTAGACCAGGCTCAATATGGCATTGAAGCCTCGGCCCGATAGCAGCCAGCCGATATTCCGGAGCAGGCGTTTCATTCCGGTCGGTCTGCGCTCAGGCGATCCGGAGGCGCTTGGCCAACAGCTTCTCGGTCACTTCGAAGGTTCGCGCGTTGTCGACATCGATCGCACAATACCCGTTGTCCATCACGATCGGTTTGAGCTGGAAACCGAACCGCCGCGAAACCTTTGCGAACAGCTTTTCCTTCGTGCCCCAGCCGAGATAGAACCGGACCAAATTGACGACCCCGAAGGCCTTGGCGATGCGACTGGGAAACTTCACGAACTGTCCACCGCCCCGCATGATTTCCGCTGCCTCGAGTGCTTCGGGATTGCCGATCCAGTAGGTGTTGCAGTTCGAATAGCCGCCATCGGAGAACTCGTAGAACTTCTTCTGGCCGATGGGATCGGCGGCAATCACGTCCTGCTTGCGCGCGAGCGCGGCGGCGGCATCGGCTCCGCTGGCGAAGGTCTTGTCGGCGAACTCGGTGAAATCTTCGGGCAACCACATGCAATTGTCCGCCGTGGTGATCAGGATTGGATAATCCGCGCCTTCTGCTCCGCTGAATACGCTGTCCACCAGATTGAACGCGCCGGGACGAAAGACGAGACGTCCTTCTTTCTGCAACTTCGCAATTTCCGGAAGCGCCGCGATTTCTTCGGTCTCGTGGGCTACCACGCGGATTTCGCCGATGCGCGGCGAGGCGGCGACATTGCGGATGACCCGCTCGATCATCGGCATTCCGCCCACCGGAACCACGCATTTCTGCGCTACGCCCGCCCGCTCGGCCAGCGGATCGAGGACGCCGGAACGTTTGCCGGCCATGACCAGCGCGGTGACTTTCGATGTGTTCGGGTCGATCATGCGCGCGGCTCTATAACCGAAAGCGGGGCTTGTCACGAAAGCGAGGGCCGGGCAGCACGGTCGCTGATGAAAATCGTCTTCAGTCGCAAAGGGTTCGACAGTGCCTCGGGTGGCGGTCCGTCACCTGTCGTACAGGGCAAGCCGCTCAGTCTGCCCATACCCTCCGGCACCGCTTCGCAGACAAATTACGCAGATCTCGGGCTGGGCGAGCACGCGGCGAAGGCCAGCCGGGGAAAGATTGCTCCCGACGATCCGTGCCATCACGATCCGATGTTCCTGGACGACGGGACCTGCCTGTTCGGTCAATGCGGTGCGGCGCAGACCCACCTGTCGAACCGCGGCGTCGGGGTCGGCGACGTGTTCCTGTTCTTCGGCCTGTTTTGCGAAGACGGCATGAGCCAGCCACATCATCGCATCTTCGGCTATCTGAAAGTGGCTGAGATCATTTCGTTACGTGATGGCGTGCCGTCCGATCTGATCGAAATCGGTCATCCTCATGCGCTCGAAATGTCGGCGGCAAACGACACGATCTATCGCGGGGAAGGGCATACGGCGTGCCGCGCAAGCGATATGCTCCGCCTTACGGTACCCGGCGGTCCGCCCAGCCTGTGGCGCCGACCGGCGTGGCTGCAGCCGGGTGGGCTGAGCTATCACGACCGGTCCGACCGGTGGACCGAGGCGGGGCGGCTGCGCAGTGTCGGGCGCGGGCAGGAATTCGTTGCCGATATCGGACGCCGGCACGCCCCTCGCGAGTGGCTCGCGCGGATTGTCGACGAAATCAGAGGGTCTTGATGATCGCCGAGAAATCGAGCCCGCCATTGTCCTCGGCGAACTTCTCGTAAAGCTCCTTCGCATGGCGGCCGAGCGGGGTCGAGGCATCAGCCGTCTCCGCCGCTTCCATTGCCAGCCGCAGATCCTTGAGCATCAGGCCCGTGGCAAAGCCACCCTGATAATCCTTGTCCGCCGGGCTTTCGATGCCGACCCCCGGCATCGGGGTATAGGCATTGAGCGACCAGCAGTAACCGGACGACTGGCTGGAAATCTCGTAAAACTTCTGCGGATCGAGCCCCAGCTTCTGCGCCATCCTCATCGCTTCCGCCGTCCCGATCATCGAGATGGCAAGCAGCATGTTGTTGCAGATCTTGGCCGTCTGGCCCGCACCCGCATCGCCCGCGTGGATCACCGCCTTGCCCATCGCGTTCAGCACCTCTTCGGCGCGCTTGAAGGCCTTGTCCGTGCCACCGACCATGAAGGTCAGGGTGCCGCCATTGGCCGCCGCGATCCCGCCGGAAACAGGCGCGTCGACCATGTCGTATCCGGCCGCCTCGGCGGAGGCCGCAACGCCCTTGGCGGTGGCGACATCGATGGTGGAACAGTCGAGCAGGACCGCGCCTGCGGGAGCCTTGCCGAAGACGTCGGTTTCGTAGACCGACTTCACGATTCCGCCATTGGGCAGCATGGTCACCACAGCATCGACGCCCGCACATGCAGCGCCTGCATCGTCGAACGTCGAACAGCCCTGTTCGGCGGCTGCATCGAGCGCTTCATTCGCAAGATCGAAGGCACTTACCTCATGCCCCGCCTTGAGAAGGTTCGCGGCCATCCCGCCGCCCATATTGCCGAGGCCGATGAAGGCGATTTTCATGTCGTCGTTTCCCTGATGTTGCGGCCGAGCAGAATGGCGCCGGTATCGCCTTCATGCCTCCTGGCGAGATAGGTCAGATAGGGCAGCAGAAACCCTGCGCCCCCGAAAAAGGCGAGCACCGCCAGCAGCCAGCCAGTTGCGGAGAAACGATTACGCCAGACCGTCCAGCTGGCGGAGAGGAACAGCATCATGACGAAATCGAGATTGAACTGTCCTGGCCAGTTCCATGCAGCCATGTCCCCGAAGAAATAAGGAAAAAGGTTCAGTCCGTACTCGGAAACAACATAGCCCGTATAGAATACGAGCGCGCCCCAGAGGACCATCAGAAACAGGTAGAAGGGTTTCACTTTACCTTCCCTTCCACTTGCCCTCGCGCTTTTCGACAAACGCAGCCATGCCTTCCTTTTTGTCTTCGCTCGCAGCAAGAATCTGGAAGATACGACGTTCGACGATCAGACCCTGGTCGAGGCTGGTTTCAAAGGCCGCGTTGACCATTTCCTTGTTGGCGATCGCAGCCATCGGCGGCATCGCGGCGATCTCGGCGGCGGTCTTCATGGCCTCGTCGAGCAGGCTGTCATGCGGCACGACGCGCGCGACGAGGTTGCTGCGCTCGGCCTCTTCGGCATCCATCATGCGCCCGGTCAGGCACATTTCCATGGCCTTGGACTTGCCGACGGCCTTGGTCAGCCGCTGCGATCCGCCCATGCCCGGAGCCACGCCGAGCTTGATTTCGGGCTGGCCGAACTTGGCGTTCTCGCTCGCGATGATGAAATCCGCCATCATGGCAAGCTCGCACCCGCCGCCGAGCGCAAAGCCGTTGACCGCGGCAATCCAAGGCTTGCGGGTCTTCTTGACGATCTCGCTGGTCCAAGGCGCGAAGAAGTCCTCGAGATAGAAGTCGGCTGCTTCCTTCTCGCTCATTTCCTTGATGTCGGCGCCCGCGGCAAAGGCCTTGTCGCCCGACCCGGTCAGCACCGCGCACAACTGACTGTCATCGGCCTGATAGGCGACGAAGGCGTTGATGAGATCGTCGAGCACCTGAGAATTCAAAGCATTGAGGGCCTTGGGGCGGTTCAGCGTGATCAGCGTGACAGCGTCGCGCTGTTCGACGGTGATGGTTTCGTAACTCATAGGGGTTTCCATTCCTCGTCTGCGGGAAGCGGGGCAAAGATGCTGTCGAGCAGGTCTTCGCTGACGCCCTCGGGCGTTGCGGGATCCCATTTCGGGTCGTTCGTCTTGTCGACGATAACTGCGCGCACGCCTTCGGAAAAGTCCGGGCGGGTCAGCACGCGACTGGCGATGCGGTATTCCATCCGCATGTTTTCGGCGAAGCTGTCGAGCTGTTCGCTTTCCGCCAGCTGGCGCAGTGCGACCTTGCAGGTCTGCGGGCTCTTGGTGCGCAAGGTAGCCAGTTCCTTGTCGGCCCATTCGCTGTCGTCGGCCTCCAGACTGGTGAGAATGTCCTCATAGCGGTCGGAGGCGAAATGCTTGTTGATCCGCTCGCAATTGTCTTCGATCCGTGCCGACGGTGGCGTTACCGACAGCTCGGACAGAATGCCGGCGACCCGATCGGGATGGTCGGCAATGCGCGCCTTGGCTTCAGCCAGCTTTTCCGTCGGCAGGTAATGCGTCGCAATTCCCGCGAAATGACATTCCGCGCCGTCCAGCCGCGCACCGGTCAGAGCGAGGAACTGGCCCAGCCTTCCGCCCAGCCGTGACAGGTGCCAGCCGCCGCCAACATCGGGGAACAGGCCGATCCCGGTTTCCGGCATGGCAAAGCGCGTATTCTCGGTCGCGATGCGATATGTGCAGGGCAGGGCGATACCCACACCGCCGCCCATCGTGATGCCATCCATGAACGCCACGATCGGCTTTTCGTATTCGAACATCTGGTGGTTCAGCTGGTATTCGTCATGAAAGAACTTGCGCCCGCTTTCCCCGCCATCGTTGAGCGCTGAATGGCGCAACAGGTTGATGTCGCCGCCCGCACAGAATCCACGCCCTTCGGCATGGTCGAGGATGATCGCCTTGACTGCATCGTCGTTCGACCACCTGGTCAGTGCCGCGCTCATCGCGTGGCACATGTCGAGCGTCAGGGCATGCAGGGCCTTGGGCCGGTTGAGCGATAGATGGCCCGCACCGCCATGCGTATGGATATGGACTTCGTCCGTCATGTCGTTCTCGCTCATTGCCGCAGAAGTTCCCGGCCCACGATCATGCGCATGACCTGGTTGGTACCTTCGAGGATCGAATGTACCCGCAGATCGCGCCAGAACCGCTCGATCGGATATTCTTTAAGATAGCCGTAACCACCGAACAGTTGCAGCGCATCGTTCACGATCTTGCTGCCGCTATCGGTCGCCAGACGTTTGGCCATGGCGGAAAAGCGGCTCTTGTCGGGCGCATTGTCGGTAACCTTGGCCGCGGCGAGATAGAGCAGGGCGCGCGCGGCCTCTAGATCGGTGGCCATGTCTGCCAGCATGAATTGCGTGTTCTGGAAATCGGCGATCGGCGTGTCGAATTGCTGGCGTTCCTTGGTGTAGTTCACCGCTTCGTCGAGGCAGCGCTGCGCCCCACCGAGCGAACACGCACCGATATTGAGGCGTCCGCCATCGAGGCCCATCATGGCAAAGCGAAACCCGTCGCCTTCCGCACCCACACGGTTTTCCACCGGCACCCTGGCATTTTCGAAGATGACCTGCGCGGTAGGCGAAGCGTTCCAGCCGAGCTTCTTCTCCGGCTTGCCGAACGAAACGCCGGGCGTGTCCTTGTCGATTACGAGGCAGGTGATGCCCTTCGTCTTGTGGTCAGAGGTGCGAACCATGGTGACGTAGACGTCGTTGAAGCCACCGCCGGAAATGAACTGCTTGGTACCGTTCAACACGTAATGGTCGCCATCCAGTTTCGCGCTGGTCTTCAGCCCCGCCGCATCCGATCCGCTGCCCGGCTCGGTCAGCGCATAGCTGGCGATCTTGTCCATCGTCACGAGGTCGGGCAGATACTTCTCCTTGACCTCCTTGCCCCCGAAGCGGTCGATCATCCAGCTGGCCATGTTGTGGATCGAGATGAAGGCGCTGGTGGTCGGGCAGCCATAGGCCATCGCTTCCATGATCAGCGCTGCCTCGAGCCGACCCAGGCCAATGCCGCCGCTCTCCTCGCTGACATAGATCGCACCGAAGCCGAGCTCGGCCGTCTGTTTGATCACATCGAGCGGGAAATGGCTCGTCTGGTCCCATTCCCCGGCATGCGGGGTGATGTTGTCGGCAGTGAACCGCTGCGCCATTTCCTGAATGGCGAGCTGATCGTCGGTAAGCTGAAATTGTCCGGTCATTCGCAGTCTC
The DNA here is from genome assembly GCA_947331495.1 of Erythrobacteraceae bacterium Alg239-R51. Classification (GTDB taxonomy): domain Bacteria; phylum Pseudomonadota; class Alphaproteobacteria; order Sphingomonadales; family Sphingomonadaceae; genus Qipengyuania. Next base: position 748,616 of record CAMZOI010000001.1, read on the forward strand.
TAGCATTATTGTGGTCACGATAACCACATGGCTTCGGCTTGTGCTTCACAACGGTTGGCATAGGTCGCCCGGCGCTATTTCGGCCACCGTATCATAGGCCTGCTGCGTGGGCGCGAGTCGTCGGATAAGGATAACGCCCGTAGCGTTAGGAGCGACAACGGCCTCTGGCAAACCGCCGGGCGGCCCTGCGGTTCTGGCGGCCCCGGGCGGCAGGAGAATGGCTTCGCGCGCCTGTCCTTCTCCGCGCAAGGTCAGGAAATTGTTCGTATTGGAGTCGAAGAATGATATCGAGGAGTAGTTGTCATACGCCGCCATGCGAACCCGAAGGCCTTGCTCCGCCTGGTCAAGATCAAAGCGGCATAGCGAATAGGCGAGGTCAGGCGATGGGCGCACCACGGTCTGCGTTTCGGCCGTCATTCTCGGGCTAAGGCCGAAATCATGTAGCGGCGAACCACGCTTCTTAAGCACGCTCATCGCACGGTCCATGATGAAGCCGGGCGCGGCAATCACCACGACGGCATGGGTGACGAGCGCCAGCACCGCCCCGGCGATTACAGGACCGATCCAGTTCTTCATGCCGATCCTTCGTCGCAGGAGAGTCGCTCCACTGACGGACCGGCAATCATGCCTTCAGGATCGTCCAGAACACCGTCTGCAGGCACGTAGAGCCGCAAGGTCAGATCGAAAGCGCCACCTGCCCGGCTGGATATCCAGTCGCGGCGATTGGCGGGCGCTTCGGCTGCGACGATTGCGGACCATGTGCCATCGTCTGCTCTGCTGGCATCGTAGCTTAGGGCGTTATCGCGGTTATCGGGAAGGAAGTTGCGGTCATTGTACAAGGTGACCGACCACCAGCGCGCCGGTATCGACTGACCGGTGATGCGATAGCGGCAATCTTCGGTAAACGGACGACCGGAATCATCGCGCGTACGCGTGAAATAAATGGCTTCCGAATTGGCGAGCGCCAGCAGTCCATGGCGTGCAATACGCGCCCGGACCCACGGGCTTGCGCCTGCCGATCCCGTGGTGAGATCGCCATACCAGCCATTGAGTTCGACCGGCCCGCCGGTGCGGCGTTCAGTGGGTAGCAGCCCGGACATCGCCAGCGCCGAAAAGGCGCCGATGGCGACACCAAGAATGCCCGCAAGCAGATACGCGGTTAGTCGCTTCGGCACGCCGACCTATCCCATCGTCGGGATAATAAAGGCGTCCTTGTTGTCGGCTTCGGCGAACCCGTCGGGCCAGCGCTGGGTGACCTTCTTCGTCTTGGTCCAGAAGCGCAGCCCTTCCTGGCCGTACTGGTCGATATCGCCGAAGCCCGAGCGCTTCCAACCGCCGAAGCTATGGTAGCTGACCGGAACCGGGATCGGCACATTTATACCGACCATGCCGACATTGACACGATGCGCGAATTCGCGCGCGGCATGGCCGTTGCGAGTGAAGATGGCCACGCCATTGCCGTATTGATGCTCGCTCGGCAGACGCACCGCTTCCTCGAAATCCTTCGCGCGCACAATCTGGAGGACAGGGCCGAAGATTTCCTCCTGGTAGCTTTCCATCTTCGCAGTCACGCGGTCGAGCAGGGTCGGGCCGACGAAGAAACCATCCTCGTGCCCTTGCAGGCTGAACCCGCGTCCGTCGATGACGACTTCGGCGCCTTCCTGTTCGGCGGTATCGATCCATTGTTCGATCCGCGCCTTGTGCTCGGGCGTGACCACGGGGCCGTAATGCGCCTCGGGATCGCTCGATACGCCGACGCGCAACCCGTTGATCGCCGGGATCAGCTTCTCGCGAAGCCTGTCGGCGGTATCCTCTCCTACCGGCACGACAACCGGCAGCGCCATGCAACGTTCGCCCGCCGAACCGAAGGCCGCGCCGGCGAGGTCGTTGACCACCTGGTCGAGATCGGCGTCGGGCATCACGATTCCGTGGTTCTTGGCACCGCCGAAGGCCTGCACGCGCTTGCCGTTGGCCGTGCCGCGCGAATAGATATACTGCGCGATGTCGGAAGAGCCGACGAAGCTCACCGCCGCGATGTCGTCGTGGTCGAGGATCGCATCGACCATCTCCTTGTCGCCGTGGACGACCTGCAGCAGCCCTTCGGGTGCGCCGGCTTCGACGAACAGTTCGGCAAGGCGCACAGGCACGCTGGGATCGCGCTCGGACGGTTTGAGGATAAATGCGTTGCCCGCCGCTATCGCCATGCCGAACATCCACATCGGGATCATCGCCGGAAAGTTGAACGGGGTGATGCCCGCCCCGATGCCGAGCGGCTGGCGCATGGAATAGACGTCGATGCCGGGGCCGGCACCTTGTGTATATTCGCCCTTCAGCGCCTGCGGAATACCGCAGGCATATTCAATGACTTCGAGCCCACGCTGCACGTCGCCATGCGCGTCGTCGACGACCTTGCCGTGTTCGCTGGCGAGCAGTTCGGCCAGGTCCTGCTTGTTCGCCTCGACCAGCCGCTTGTATTCGAACATCACCCGCGCCCGCCGCTGCGGGTTGGTCGCGGCCCATTCGGGCTGGACTTTTTTTGCCGCCGCGACAGCTTTGTCGAGCAAAGCGGCGTTGCCAAGACCGACTTCGGCCTGAACTTCGCCAGTCGACGGGTTCCAGACCTTGTGGGTACGGGATGCAGAGCCACCGGCCCCGCCTGCGATGAAATGGTCGACTTGGCGCATGGAAAAACCTCTCTATTCTCGCCAACGGCTCTGGCGCGCGAGGGGTCCGAAATCAACCGGTTTCCGATGAAACCGGCATCACGCTAACCCACTGTGGCCATCATTTGCGCACACAGAATCGCGCCATAAGTGCCCAGCGCATAGCCGAGCACCGCCAATAGCACACCGACCGGGGCGAGCGCAGGATGGAACGCCGCGGCCACGACCGGTGCCGATGCCGCGCCGCCGACATTGGCCTTGCTGCCGACCGCCACGAAGAAGAACGGCGCCTTGATGATCTTGGCGACCACCAGCAGCAGGATCACGTGGAACAGCATCCAGATTGCCCCGATCGCCATGAATGCAGGCGCATCGGCAATCTTGGTCACGTCCATCCGCGTCCCGATCACGGCGACCAGCAGGAAGATGAACAACACGCCGAATTTGCTTGCGCCGATACCCTCCAATTCGCGTGCCCGGGTAAAACTGGCGGCGAGACCGGCGGTGGTCGAGATTACCACGACCCAAAAGAATTCGCTCGCCAACGTCGCTTCCTCGCCCTGCAGCTCTGCAAAGAAGCTGCCGAGCCACCCGCCGAGCAGGTGCGACAGCCCGACCACCGCGACGGCAACGCCGAACAACAGGATATAGTCGTTGGCCGAAGCGACCCGCTCGATCTTCGCCGAATAGTCCGCCATCTTGTCGCGCAGTTTCGCGATGGAAGAGCTGTCCGCACCCAGCCAGCGGTCGACCCGTTCATGTGCCCCTGCGCCATAAAGGAGAAACACCATCCAGATTTCGGCCACGATTATGTCCACGGCCAGCAGGGCTGCGAACCCTTCGAGCGGATAGCCATAGACTTCCAGCATCGCCGTCTGGTTCGCGCCGCCCCCGATCCAGCTTCCCGCCAATGTGGCAAGGCCGCGCCAGGCTGCAGTATCGCCCGCGCCGATGATGCTCGGCTCGAACTGTGCCACGATCCACAGTGCCAGGGGCCCACCCAGGACGATCCCGACCGTGGCGGTCAGGAACATGATGATCGCCTTGTTGCCAAGGCCGACAATGCCCTTGATGTCGATCGACAGCGTCATCAGGAACAGTGCGGCAGGCAGGAAATAGTCCTTCGCCACAGGCCACAGATTGCTTTCGGAAACATCGATCAGCCCGAAGGTCGTCATCAGGCTGGGCACCAGATAGCACACCAGGATGATCGGCACGAACACGTAGAAGCGCTGCCAGCCGGGCCGGTCGCGCGTCGCAAAGACGAAGGCAAGCACCGCGCCAAGGAGGCCGAGAATTATTCTGTCGTCGCTGATCATGCGCCCCGTCCCAAGTCTGTCTGCCGATCACTCCTAACGCGACGAGATGCGAAAAACCATGTTGACCGGCCCGACGCTCACAGGCAAATCGCGCCGTCCGCTCAGAAGCGGGTGTAGCTCAATGGCAGAGCAGCAGCTTCCCAAGCTGACGACGAGGGTTCGATTCCCTTCACCCGCTCCAGCTGCCCGGTCAACGTTCGCGCAGCGTATCCACGGGCGGGCGCGGCTATTTCGGCGGCATGCGGATCGCGCCGTCGAGGCGGAACTGGTGACCGTTGATATAGCTGTTTCGCGCGATCTCCAGGATCAGCGAGGCGAATTCTTCCGGTTCTCCGAGGCGCTTGGGGAAGGGGACGCTCGCATTGAGTTGATCCCACATCTGCGGATTGCGGTCTTTCATGCCCAGCATCAGCGGCGTGGCGAAAATGCCCGGCATGACCGAATTCACCCGGATGCCCACATCCATCAGGTCGCGGGCCATGGGCAGGACAAGGCCGTTCACGCCCGCCTTGCAGCTGCCATAGATAACCTGTCCGATCTGTCCGTCCTGCGCCGCAACGCTGGCGGTCAGCACGATTGCCCCGCGTTCGCCGTCCTCGTTCAGCGGTTCGCTATTCGCCATGCCGAGCGCCGAGTGGCTGGCAATGCGATAGGATGACACGAGAATACCCTCGGCCCCGAATGCGTAATCCTCAGTCGCCAGCCGCTTATAGGCCCCGCTTTCCTTGTCCCAGCCCAATGTCTTTCCGCGGCGGCTGGTCATGGCGCAATGGACGGTCACACGCTCTTGCCCATACGCAGAACGAGCCCGCTCGAACCCCTCGGCGACCGATTGCTCGTCGGTGATATCGACGCGTGCGAAAGTGCCGCCAATGGCCCTGGCATGCGCTTCGCCGGCTTCTTCATTCACGTCGAAGATCGTCACCTTCAGCCCAGCATCGGCGAGCGCCTGTGCGCTCGCCTTGCCAAGCCCCGACGCGCCGCCGGTCACTACCGCGGACATTCCTTCGACCAGTTTCATCATGCGCTCTCCCAAACAATGCCGGCACTTGCTATCGCATGATCGCTCGCTTGTCGCCAGGAAGCACCCATGTCGCCGTTGCTGTTCGCTCTCGTCGGAGGTTTCCTCGCTTCTGTTGGTGCGCGCGACCAATTGCTCATTGCCCGGCTGCGAACCGCGTTCGGTCCGAGTACCAGCCTGCTCGGCATAGCGATGCTGAGCGCCACCGCGACCGCTTTCGTCGCGGCCTGGATTGGCGGTGAGCTCTCGCAGATCATGTCCGCCAGTGCTGCGACCATGTTCGTCGCCTTCGCGCTGCTTGCTGCCGCATTCGAGCTCGGCTGGCCGAACCGTGTGGCGAAACCGAAAGAACCGACCTCCTCACTCGGCGCCGTCTTCATCGTGTTGTTCGCGCGCCAGATCACCGATGCGGCGCGCTTCATCGTCCTTGCTCTTTCCGTGGCACTGGCCTCGCCAATGCTCGCCGGGCTGGGCGGCGCGATAGCAGGATCGGCGGCACTGGCGATCGGGTGGGCAATGGGTGAGGGGCTCGAGAAAGAATTGCCCTTGCGAAAACTGCGGCTGATCCTGGCAGCCATACTGGCGATCGCGGCGATAGCCACCGGCCTCAGTGCAAGAGAACTGATCGTCTAGCTCGATCAGAGTATAGCCCTAATAACGAGAAACCGAACCCTTTGCGGGCCGTTGTCAGGGTGAACTCCAAAACAGGAAGGGGCATACCCATGGCCGAACACGGCAACAATTCGAAAACCGGGCTCGTCAATGCTTTGAACGGAGCGCTTGCGGACACGCTTGCGCTCTACGTGAAAACCAAGAATTTCCACTGGCATGTCGCCGGTCCGCGCTTTCGCGACCTGCACCTGCTGTTCGACGAACAGGCAGCCCAGCTGATCGGCACGGTCGACAATATCGGCGAGCGCGTGCGCAAAAACGACGAGTATACGCTGACCTCGATCGGCTCGGTGGCTTCGCAGACACGGATCGCCGACCAGGACGATACGACAATCACGGCCGATATGATGGTCGCCGAATTGCGGGATGACAATCGCAAGCTCCACGAGCGTCTGAACACGGTCAAGGACGAGGCCGAAGATGTCGGCGACAACGCCACCAGCGGTATTGTGGACGATTGGATCGACCAGTGCGAGGAACGGATCTGGTTCCTCAACCAGGCCAGCAAGTAGGCGCGCGAAAGCACCGCAGTACAGGCCGCAGGCGTCCTGGTACGCCGACGGCCTTCACGCCGAGGAGACGCAATGGTGCAACCGACCATCATCGAAGGCAAGAGCGATCGTGAGATCGCGGACTGGCTTGCGCGGCGGCTTGGCCAATTGCTGGAAAGCGATGGTCCGGTAACCATTACCGTCTCTGGCGGATCGACGCCCTTTCCTATTATCGAGGAATTGCTTGAGCACGATCTTGACTGGTCGCGACTGGTGGTGTGGCCGAACGACGACCGTGCTGTTCCCGAAGATCACGAGGCTTCGAATACCGGCAAATTGCGCGCATTGTTCGAGCCGGTCGGTGCCCAGGTAGTCAAGCTGTCGGTGATGGAGGCGGTGCCGAAATTCGATCTCGCCTGGCTCGGAATGGGTGCGGACGGCCATATCGCATCCCTTTTCGCAAATACCGATCCCAGGATCGACGAGGATCGGCGCATCGTCAGGCTGACACCGGATCCTCTCCCGCCGGAGGCGCCGTTCGATCGGATCAGCCTGACCATGCCGGCCCTGCTGACGTCGCGGGAAATCGTATTCGTGATCCGTGGGACCGAGAAACGTGCGGTTTTCGAACAAGCGGCGCGAGGGACAAACGATCTGCCAGTTGCCCGGCTGCTGGCTGCCGCTACACAAAGCGTTACATGCTTCGTCTGATTCCCGCGCCATTATATCGGGTTTTGCTCAAGGTGGCGCACAAGGTCCGGCATCGCTGGCGCAAGCTGAGCGGACGAACCGGCACCGGCGTTACCGTGATCGGGCACGATCCCGAGGGCCGGATACTGCTCGTCCGCCATAGCTACGGCCCTGATGGATGGTATTTCCCCGGCGGCGGTATCAAGCCAAGGGAATTGCCCGAAAAAGCCGCGCTTCGCGAGATGCACGAGGAAACCGGGTGCCATATCGAAGCTCTCGAACAGGTGGGTATTATCGAGGAAGAACTGTCGGGCGCGCCGCACAGCGCCCATGTCTTCGAGGGCGTCGTGGACGACCACCCGATACCCGACGGGCGCGAGGTGATCGAGGCTCGCTTCTTTCCGCTGCATTCGCTGCCCGAACCGCTCAGCCCGCGCACGCGGGCGCGGCTCGACCTTTGGCGTACACGACAGCGTTAGAGCAGCGATAATTGGGCGTCCGGCCTCTTTGCCTCCGGCTCTCCATCGCTTTCCAGTTTCGAAAGGGTGAGCCCCATTAGCCTGATCGGCATGGGAAGCGGCAAGACTTCTTCCAGCAGGGAACGCCCGATTACGGCAAAGGCTTCTTTCGTGCTTACCGGGTGATCCATTGTCGTCGCACGGCTGAAAATCTGGAAGTCGGTATATTTTAGTTTCAACGTCACTGTCCGTCCGCTTGCCTGGGCCCGCTCAATCCTTTCCCACACGATGTCGATGATGGTTTCCATCGTGTCGCGCAATTCGGTGCCGGATGACAGGTCGCGGCTGAAGGTTCGTTCGCCCCCCACTGATTTTCGTGTGCGGCTGGTGCGCACCGGGCGCAGGTCGATACCGCGGGCGGCGCGGTAGAGATAATCTGCAAAACTGCCGAAATTGCCGCGCAGCCATTCGATATCCCTGGCAGCAAGATCAGCTCCGGTTTCAATACCCAGTCTTGCCATCTTCTCCGCACCCTTGGGGCCCACGCCGTGAAACCGACGGATCGGCAGCCCGGCGACGAAGGCAGCGCCCTGTCCTGGCCGGATCACGCACAATCCGTCCGGCTTGTTCTGATCGCTGGCCAGCTTGGCGAGGAACTTGTTGTAACTGACCCCGGCGCTGGCGGTCAGCTTCGTCTGGTCGCGGATGTCCTGGCGGATCAACTCGGCGACGCGGGTGGCCGAGCCAAGCCCGAGCTGGTCTTCGGTCACGTCGAGAAAGGCCTCGTCGATACTCAGTGGTTCGACCAGGTCGGTATGGCGCTGGAAGATTGCGCGGACCTGCTGGCTGACCTCGCGGTAGACGTCGAAGCGGCTCTTGCAAAAGATGAGGTCGGGGCAAAGTCGCTTCGCGGTGACCGAGGGCATGGCACTTTTGACACCAAACTTGCGGGCCTCGTAACTGGCGGCGGCGACCACGCCGCGTCCGCTCGATCCGCCGACCGCCACCGGCTTGCCGCGCAGACCGGGATTGTCGCGCTGTTCGACACTGGCGAAGAAGGCATCCATGTCGACATGGATGATCTTGCGGAGACCGTCGGCTTCTGAATCTCCACTGTCGGGCGTCTCGTCGACCATGGGACGTATGTAGAGCGTTGCTGCTGACCCCGAAAGCCTCCGGACCACGTCATTCGTTCGGCGCCGAGCCCGAAAGCGTTTTCCTACATGGGCGAGGCCGGAGTAACGCGGGCGCGATGGCGTTCGACCCCTCTCCTTGCAAATCCGCGTATCGGACGCGGTCGGCCATGACGAACCCGGTGACCGCAGCCGCGCAATGGACGACTCTGAAAGGTTACAATTCTTGGCTGGATTTTCTCGGCAAACCGGCGGGCACAGCGGCATACGAGCCGGGCCAGAGTTTTTTTAAAAGGGGTGGTCTGTGTCACCCTTCGCCCTGGTACCGGGTTGCAAATCGGGACCTGTTGCGCCACCTGCTCTTTGTGCAGATGCGAACAGATCAGCCCGCCGGCGGTGAACGGCCCCAGGCCGCCGCGGCCCATCGCCCGCGGATTGGCGAGCGCGAGCTGATCTGGATGATGGCGCTTCTGATGGCCCTTAACGCCTTCGGCATCGATGCCATCCTTCCTGCGCTCGATGCAGTGGCGAATGACATGGGGGCGGAAGGCAATAGCCGGCAATTCGTTGTCGGTGCCTATTTGCTGGCGGCCGGCATCGGCACGCTTGTCCCCGGGGCATTTGCCGATCGCTATGGCAGGCGACCGGTCCTGTTCACGGCCCTGTTCTTCTATATCGCCCTTTCGATAACCTGTGCCCTGGCGACCAGCTTCGACATGCTGGTGGCGCTGCGCGCGGCGCAGGGCTTCTTCGCTGCGGGCATCATCGCTCTGCCGCCGGCCATCATTCGAGATCGGGTGGGCGGTGACAAAATGGCGCGCATGATGAGCCTAATCTTCGTGATCTTCCTGCTGGTCCCAGCCGTCGCGCCCAGTATCGGGCAGGGCGTCCTGCTGCTGATGGGCGACTGGCGCTGGATTTTCGGCGCGATGGCCTTTGCCGGGGTGATGATGAGCGTTTGGGTCTATGTCCGGCTGCCGGAGACCTTGCACGAAGCCGACAAGCAGGAAATCCGCATTCCGCTGATCGCGCGCAACATGACCAGCGCGGTCACCTTGCGCGAAACCATCGGTTACACGCTCGGCAGCGCGCTGGTGTTCGGTGGCTTGTTCGGTTTCATAAACTCTTCGCAGCAACTGATTGGCGAAGCGTTCGGCGCGGGCGATAACTTTCCATTGATCTTCGCCATTTGCGCAGGGTGCATGGCGTTGGCCAACTGGTCGAACAGCCGCATCGTCGAACATTTCGGAGCGCGCAAGGTGAGCCATGCGGCGCTGTTCGTCTTCATCGCGGTGGCCGCGGCGCAGCTCTGGTTCGCCAGCCAGCCCGACGAAAGCCTGTGGACCTTCGTGCCGCTGATGGCTGCGAACATGAGCCTGTTGGGTTTCATCGGGGCGAATTTCGGCTCGATCGCCCTGCAGCCGTTCCGCCATATCGCAGGGGCGGCGTCATCGGCTCAGGGGTTCCTGCGCATGACCAGCGGCGCGGCGCTGGGTGCCTATATCGGTTACGCCTATGACGGCACCGCCCGTCCGCTGGCGCTCGCGCTGTTGATTACCGCCGTCCTCAGCCTGGCCTTCGTGCTGTTTTCCGAACGCGGCGAACTGTTCGGCGAAAAGATGCCCGACGACGACTAGGTTTCTGCATGCAGGCGGCGCCAGGCGAGGTCCGCGAATTCGCACAGCAGCGGGCGGGTATCACGCGGGTCGATGATATCCTCGACATTGAAGCGTTCGGCACTGCGGAACGGGGAAGTTACCTTGTCGAGCCGGTCGCGAATGGCCGCCAGTTCGGCATCCGGGTCTTCGGCGGCTTCGAGTTCCGACTTGTAGGCGACCTCCAGCCCGCCTGCGATCGGCAGCGAGCCCCAGTCGCCCGAGGGCCAGCAATAGCGGTACTGATAGGTTTCGGCATTGCTCATCGCGCTGCCAGCAATGCCATAGGCACGGCGCAGCACGATCGAGGCGAGCGGGACCGTGGCCTTGTAGACCGCGTTCATCGCCTGCACCCCGTAGCGGATCGTCCCGGCCAATTCCGCATCCCGCCCGATCATGAAGCCGGGGTTGTCGACCATGTGGACGATCGGCAGGCGAAACTGGTCTGCCAGCTTGACGAACCGTTCGACCTTCTCCGACGTCTTTGCATCCCATGATCCGCCGAGAAAACTGGGGTCGCTTGCCAGTACCGCGACCGGCCAGCCATTCAGCCGCGCAAGCGCCGTGATACAGGCGCGTCCCCAGTGCATGCCGATTTCGAACACGGTACCGGTATCGAACACCAGGCCCACTGCGCGGCGCATGGAATAGACCTCCTTGTCCTCTCGCGGGACGAGGGAGAGCAGTTCCTCCTCGCGGCGATCGACCGGATCGGCACATTCCGAGCGGCGGGCCAACTGGCCTGCATGCTCGGGCATGAAGGAAAGGAAGTGTCGCGCACGAGCGAACGCTTCGGCTTCGCTCGCGACTTCATCGTCAACCACACCGTTGCGCGTGTGGATACCGGATCCGCCGAGGTCTTCTTTCGCTTGCTGGTGGTCATCCGAGCCTTTGTACGCTTCGCCAAGGCCATCGACTACGGCGGGACCGGCAGCGAAGATTTGCGACAGGCCCTTGACCATGATTGAATAATGGCTGGCCACGACTCTCGCCGCTCCAAGCCCCGCTGTCGGTCCGAGCGCCAGCGTCACCACCGGAACGGTCTCGAGGTTTGCCACCACGTCCGACCAGCCGGGTACCGCAGGGATGTAGGTCGCGCCGATCTGTTCAAGCGTCTTGACCGACCCGCCGCCCCCGGTCCCGTCGATCATGCGAACGATGGGCAGTTTCAGTTCATGCGCCATCTTCTCCGCCTGGACCATCTTGCGGCTGATCCCGGCATCCGCCGCACCGCCGCGAATGGTAAAATCGTCCGCCGTCGCGACGACGGGGCGACCGTTTATCGTCGCCTTGCCGAAGAGGAAGGGGGCGGGGAGGACCGCCTCGAGATTTCCGTCCTCGTCGTAACTGGCTTTGCCGGCAATCTTGCCGATCTCGCGGAAGCTGCCCTCGTCGCACAACGCGGCGAGGCGGGCTCGCGCATCCATCTTGCCCCGGCCATGCTGCCGCGCGACCTTGTCCTCGCCGCCCATCTTTTCGGCAAGCTTCTCGCGCCGACGGAGTTCTTCAAGTTCCCTCGCCCAGCTCATTCGTCTGCGGCAGGCTCCACCACACACAGTACCGCCTCGACCTGCACCTGCCCGCCTTCGCTGGCGGCAAGCTCGGTCACGGTCCCGTCGAAGGGCGCGGTGAGGGCGTGTTCCATCTTCATTGCCTCGAGTACCATGAGCCGCTGCCCTGCAGCGACCGCCTCGCCCTCGGCCACATCGACCGCGATGACCTTGCCCGGCATGGGAGCTAGGATAGCGCCGTCTCCTGCGGTAGCGGCACCGCTCCCACGACTTTCCAGAGCGAAGTCGAAACTCTGACCATCGGCAAACACGACTGCCCGGGCATCTTCGACAAAACCGGTTGCATGGGCGGCGTCGCTTTCGCCCGTCACGCTCAGCGTTCGGCTCTCGCCCTTGTGGGAGACTGTCACGGAAATGCGGGGATCGGCGTTCAACCGAAAACCGATTGCGGCCGTTGCCCCCTCGTCGATCTTATCGAGAACGGCGAAATCCGCCGCTGCCTGCCAGATGGCATCGTTCGGGGTGTCGTCGCCGATAAGCCTGTCGAGCTTGCGCTCGATGAAGCCGGTATCGAGTTTGGCTTCGACGAAATCGTCTTCGAGCAACGCACTGGCGAGGAAGAAGGCATTTGTCCTGACCGGCCAGACTTCGATGCTTTCGGCAATATCGGCCAGCGTCTCTATAGCTTCCTCGCGTGTGTCTTCCCAGACCACCAGCTTCGCCACCATCGGGTCGTAGTGAGGGGAGATCATGTCGCCTTCCGCAACGCCAGTCTCGATGCGTCCTTCGGAGCCCAGATCGAAATGCTCGAGCTTGCCGGTCGACGGAAGGAAACCACTCGCCGGATCCTCGGCATACAATCGCGCCTCGATGGCATGGCCGTCAATGCTCAGCTCTTCCTGCTTCATCGGGATCGGCTCGCCGCTCGCCACGCGCAGTTGCCACTCCACCAGATCGACCCCGGTGATTTCCTCGGTCACCGGATGCTCGACCTGCAGGCGGGTGTTCATTTCCATGAAGAAGATGCGGTCGGCGCGCAGGCCTTCGCTGGCATCGGCGATGAATTCGATCGTGCCTGCGCCCTCGTAATCGACGGCCTTGGCGGCGCGCACGGCGGCGGCGCAGATTTCGGCGCGAGTGTCCTCGTCCATACCCGGGGCGGGCGCTTCCTCGATCACCTTCTGGTGGCGGCGCTGGAGCGAGCAGTCGCGCTCGAACAAGTGGACGACATTGCCATGGCTGTCGCCAAACACCTGCACCTCGATATGGCGGGGGCTGGTGATCCACTTTTCCAGCAGCACCTCGTCATTGGAGAAGCTGGCGCTTGCCTCGCGCCGACAGCTTTGCAGCAGTTCCTCGAAACTCGCGGCATCGTCGACCTTGCGCATCCCCTTGCCGCCGCCGCCAGCGACCGCTTTGATCAGCACCGGATAGCCGATAGCATCGGCCTCCTTCTGCAATCGCTCGACCGACTGGTCCGCGCCGAGATAGCCCGGCGTCACCGGCACCCCGGCGGCGATCATCCGCTCCTTGGCGGCGTCCTTCAGCCCCATAGCGCAGATACTCTCGGGCTTGGGCCCTACCCATATCAGGCCCGCGTCGATCACGGCCTGCGCGAAGTCGGCGTTCTCGGAGAGGAAACCGTAGCCGGGGTGGATCGCCTCCGCGCCGGTCTCCTTGGCCGCCGCGATGATCTTCTCACCGACGAGATAGCTTTCGGCAGCGGGCGAGGGGCCGATATGCACCGCCTCGTCCGCCTGCCGCACATGCAGCGCATTGGCGTCGGCATCGGAATAGACCGCCACGGTGGCGATACCCATATCGCGCGCGGTGCGGATGACGCGGCAGGCGATCTCGCCGCGATTGGCGATCAGGAGCTTCTGGATCATGCCAGCGCGCTAGCCGTAGCGTCGCCAGCGTTCAAGCTACCAGCCTGCGACAGGACGGAAATCATGGCGGCTCCACAGGATCGGCTCTGCGGGTCCGCTGGGCCTGTTCCACACCGCTTCGAAGAAGCTGGCGAAGATGTGCCATGCTTTCTCCGGGCCACTGACCCGGGTGCGGCTGTCCCATGCCAATTGCCCACGCTGCAGCACCTTGCGACCGATCGCACCATAGATGCGCGCCGCCGCCAGCACCGCCCACCGTTGGCGGAACCGCAACCGCTTTGCGCCCAATTTTGCCGCCTCTTCGTGCTTTTCCATCAAGGCAATCATGCGCGGCATCAGGCTGGCGAGTTTGAACCTGTTTTCGGGCAGGGCGTGTTCGCCGGCCTCCCAGCCTTTCTCATCAAGCCAGGTCTTGGGAAGATAGCAGCGCCCGGCCTCCGCATCCTCGACAATATCGCGCGAAATGTTTGCAAGCTGGAAGGCCAGACCGAGATCGCACGCCCGGTCCAGCGTCTCGCCATCGTCTTCGGAAATGCCCATGATGCGTGCCATCATGATACCCACCGCGCCAGCGACGTGGTAGCAATAGCGCATCATGTCCGCTTCGGTTCTGGGCTGCCACCGGGTAGCGTCGAGCGCGAAGCCCCCGATTACATCGTTCGCCTGATCGAAAGTAAGCGCGCATTCGGCGGCGACCAGGCCGAAAGCGTCGAAGGCTGGGTCGGCAGTCGGCTGTTCTTCGAGCGCGCGACGCGTGAGCACGCGAAGCGCCTGCACACGGTCTTCGGCGTTCTTTATGTCGCCTTGATCGCCCAGCGGACCGCCCTTGTCCTGATTGTCGGCGATATCGTCGCAGCGGCGACACCAGGCATAAAGCAGCCAGCTTCGCTCACGCGTTGGCCTGTCGAACAGCTTGGATGCGGCCGCGAAGCTGTGCGAACCCTCCTCGATCGAATCGAGCGCGCGCTCGACCAGGTTCGCCCGGTCGCGTCCGCCACCGGCTCGGGCGATCGTTGGGCGCATATTGCTGGTGGTCAGGGGGCGGGGGCGATTCAGAGGTCTTCGGCCTTCATCTTGAAGATCGGCATGTGCGGTTCGTAAGCTGACATTTTGTCCAGCAAGGCGCCCAACGTATCGGCGGCGAGAATTATCCCTTGATGGGCGGGGCGCACGAAACCGACATCCGCCATGTGGCGGTTGAAGGCGATAAGATGGTCAAAAAAACCACAGGCATTGAGCAGGCCGACGGGCTTTTCATGATAGCCCAGCTGCGCCCAGCTGACTGCTTCCCATAGTTCGTCCATCGTGCCGACGCCGCCGGGAAGAGTCACGAAACCGTCGCTGAGGTCGGTGAATTTCTGCTTGCGTTCGTGCATGCCGCCTACCGTATGCAGTTCGGTGCAGTCGTGGTTGGCCACTTCCGAATTTGCGAGCGCATCGGGTATCACGCCGATCACCTCGCCCCCTTGGTCGAGCGCGCCGCGCGCGGTGGCTCCCATCAGGCCAAGCCTGCCGCCACCATAGACCACGCCGATGCCACGCTCGGCCAATCCCGCTCCGACATCGTAGGCAAGCTGGATATAGCGCGGATCCTCGGGCGAAGCCGAGCCGCAGTAAACAGCAAGACGCTTCATGACCCGACCAGGTCCTCCACCATCAGGCCGGCGGTCGCTTTCGCGCTTCCGACCACGCCGGGAATGCCCGCGCCCGGATGCGTGCCGGCGCCCACGAGGTAGAAATTGCCGATCACGTCATCGCGGTTATGGCCGCGGAACCAGGCGCTCTGCGTCAGCACCGGCTCGAGGCTGAAGGCGCTCCCGACATGGGCGTTGAGATCGGCCGCGAAATCCTTGGGCGCGTAGTGGAACTTGGTCACGATACGATCGTGGATATCGGGGATCAATCGTCGTTCGATCTCGTCGAGAATGCGTTTTTCCAGAACCGGCCCCATTTCGTCCCAATCGACCGCCAGCTTGCCAAGATGCGCTACGGGAACCAGCGCGTAGAAGGTACTCATGCCCTCAGGCGCCATCGACGGGTCGGTGACGGTCGGGTGATGCAGGTAGATCGAGAAATCCTGCGGCAGGACGCCGTGGTCGTAAATATCCTCGAGCAGACCCTTGTAACGCGGACCGAACAGGATCGAATGGTGCGGAATTCCAGGCCAGGTGCCTTCAAGCCCGAAATGGACTACGAACAGGCTCGGCGAATAGCTCTTGCGGGCCAGCTTTTTCGCATAGTCGCCCCCGCGTTTCGAACCGCTCAGAAGATCCTTGTAGCTGTGCATGATATCGGCATTGCTGGCGACGGCATCGAACCGTTGCTTCCAGCCCGATTGCGTTTCGACCTCGCTCGCCCGGTTGCCGATCGTGTGAACCTGCCTGACCGGATCGGAAAGGCGCACTTGCCCGCCCAGCCGTTCGAAATGCGTCACCATGCCTGCGATGAGCCGGTTGGTGCCCCCTTTGGCGAACCATACCCCGCCATCGATCTCGAGCTTGTGAATCAGCGCGTAGATGCTGCTGGTCTTCATCGGATTGCCGCCGACCAGCAACGTATGAAAACTCAGCGCCTCGCGCAGTTTCTCGTTTTCGACATAGCTCGAAACCATCGAATAGACGCTGCGCCAGGCCTGCTGTTTGGCCAGTGCAGGGGCCGCCTTGAGCATCGACTTGAAATCGAGAAAAGGGACATGGCCCAGCTTGACATAGCCTTCCTCGTACACCGCCTCGGCATATTCGAGAAAACGCTGATAACCGGCCACGTCGGCGGGGTTCAGCGCGGCAATTTCGCGATAAAGCTGTTCTTCGTCGTTCGAATAGTCGAAGTTCGTGCCGTCGGGCCAGTTGAGCCGATAGAACGGCATGACCGGCACCAGATCGACATCTTCGGACAGATCGTGACCGGACAGCGCCCATAACTCTTTCAGGCAGTCGGGATCGGTGATGACGGTGGGCCCGGCATCGAAGGTGAACCCATCGCGTTCCCAGTGGTATCCACGCCCGCCCGGCTTGTCCCGCCCCTCTATGACGGTGGTCGAAACACCCGCCGATTGCAGCCGTATCGCCAAGGCCAGGCCGCCGAAACCGGCCCCTATCACGCAGGCGGTCTTGCCGGTCGGTTCGATCCCGGAAGCTCCTTCAGCGCCCGCGGCCGGGGCGAAGTCTGTCGTTTCAACATTCATCGCGCACCTCATGGACCAGCGGACGCCCCTTGCCAAGCAGGGCGCGCATGGCAGAGGTCACGGGAACCGGCGGTTTGCCCGACAGGATACGAATTTTGTCGGTCGGCGAACTGCGCGCGGCGTAGAAGCGCTCGATCAGCGGTTCGCCAAGGCGATAAAAGCGCTGGAATATCCGATAGCGCTCCTCCGGCTCCGCTGCTTCGAACAGCATCTTGCCCAGCATCCGGTAAAAGCGTGTCTTGCGCCAGTGGTCCTTCGCACGCTGTTCGACGAATTCAGCCAGCCCAGACGCGGACAGGGTGGCGGCTTCGGCGATTGCGAGAGCGTTCTCAACCGCGATCGGCATGGTGTAACTCGTCAGGGGGTGGACGAACCCGCCTCGTGCGCCGGCCAAAGCAACCCCGTCGGTCGCCAGCGAAGCACGGTAGGTGTCGAAATCGCCCCCGGTCACCACGGGAAGGATACCGGTTTCCTCGTGCAGACACTCGGCCTTCCAATCTTGTTCGAAGCAATAGGAGGCGATCCGGTCTCGCAGGATTTCGGCGTCGAGCGAGGGTCTGTCGGCGTAATAGGTATCCTCGACGAAGATTTCGTGCCGACCCAAAGGCAAGAGATAGACAAACCGATAGGCGCCATGCTGCGCGACCGTCGCGTCCATGATAACGGGGCGATCGATACCGTGCGGTTCGCTCGTTCGCAGATGCCGTCCGAGAAACAATTGCCACCCGCCGGTCAGGTGCTCGCTCGGTCCGGCATCGCGGCAATCTATCACCGCTCGCGCCGTTATGCCGCTTCCGCTTTCGAAACCGACCGCGCTGGCCGAGATGCTGGACGCCCGGCATCCGGCGTAGATCGCCTGCTGTGGCAACCGCTGGCGCAGTGCGGCGTCGAAATCGCGGCTGTCGAGCGAACGATAGCCTGCGTGAAGCTTGCGTCGATAGGCCGGAAAGCGGACTTCGTTGTCCGGCCAGACAGCCTTTGCGAAAACGCTCAATAACGCAGTCCCCGCCGGCGAAAGGTCGTTCTCGAACCAGCTCCACCGGTGATTGCCACCGAAACTGTCACCCGCCTCGACAAGCGCCAGCGACAGCCGGGGATGGGCGCGGTGGATAGCGAGCGCCATCAATCCCCCGGCCAGGCCCCCGCCGACGATGGCTATGTCAACTTTGCGCGCTTGCATCGCTGCCAAGTCTAGAGGCGAACCGAGGGCGCGGCAATGGACGGGCGGAACGCGGGTGCCGGTAAGGCGTTAGCGATTACAGACGAAGTGAGGGATTCCGACCAATGAAACTTGCCGCCACCTGCGCCGCCGCGACCATGCTTGCCGCGTCCGTTCCCGCCAACGCACAGGATCAGGGCGAACCGAGCGTCACCACGGAACTCCCAGAAGACTTGAGTCTTGAAGGCACCGTGTTCGATGGCGATTTCCTAAGCGTCGGGGTCGGTGTAGCCTATGGTGCGAGCTATTCGGGCTCGGACGATTATACCACTTTTGTCCTGCCAATCGTGCAAGGCTCGCTTGGCGGTGTGGACATCAATCCGCGTCCGGCCGGGCTGGCCCTAGATTTCATCCCCGATACCGAAGGCCAATTGGCGTTTTCGGCGGGGCCTGTCATCCGGTTGAACCGGGACCGCGTCGATGCCGACGATATCGAGGATCCGGTCGTGGCGGCTTATGGCGAACTCGATACCGCAATCGAGATCGGGCCAAGCGTGGGGGTATCGCTCCCCGGCGTCCTTAACCCATATGACAGTCTCTCGTTCAACGTCGATGCCGCCTGGGACGTAGCCGGCGCGCATGACGGAATGACGATCAATCCTAGCGTGACCTATTTCACGCCGCTCAGCCGGGGCATCGCCGCGTCGCTATCGTTCAGCGCAAACCATATCGACGATGATTACGCCGATTATTACTATTCCGTCCCGGCGATCAACACGCTGCTCACCGATGCCGATGTCCTGCCCGGCTTCGAGGCGGATGGCGGGTTCGAGAGCGTCGGCGTCAACGTGCTGCTGGGCGTTGATCTCAATGGCGATGTGACCGATGGCGGTCTGGCCCTGGTCGGTCTCGGCGGCTATTCGCGCTTGCTGAACGATGCCAAGCGATCGCCCTTCACCAGTATCCGGGGCGATGCGGACCAGTGGTTCGCAGCGATCGGGATAGGCTACACCTTCTGATCTACCGAACGGCCAAAGTGCAAGGGCGGCCGTGGAGCCGCCCTTTTCGTATCAGTCCTCTTCCTGTTCCACACCCGTGGTGCCTTCGGGCAGGTCGGGGCGGGCATCTGGCAAGGGCGCGTCGCGATTGCCGGTCTTCAGATAGGTGTCGAACCAGCGCATCATGCGCAGATTGTAGTCGTAGCGAGCGGCAGCTTTCTGATTGCCGTGACCCTCGCCCGGATACAGCACCAGCCGGACGGGCACGTCCGGTTTTCTGACCTTCATCGAACGGTAAAGCTCAAAGCTCTGACTGGGGGCGACGCGCGGATCCTCGGCTCCATGCATGATCAACAGCGGGGTGTTGGCCTTGTCCACGTGGTAGATCGGGCTGACCTCGAGCATCTTCTGCCAGTCGTCCCACGGCCATGCCTGACTGTGAACATTGTACATCTCATACGGAATGTCGGTCGTGCCAAACTTGCTGATCTGGTTGGAGATCCCGACGAACATGACGCCCGCCACGAATTCGTCGCTCAACGCGGTCGATGACCATGCCGTGGCGTAGCCGCCATAGGAACCGCCGGTCACGCCGACCCGCTCGGGATCGGCAATTCCCGCCTCGACCAGCGCGCGCTTGGCATCGACAAGATCGGTGAATTCGGGATCGGTATAATTTCCGGTATGCTGCTTCGAGAAAGCGGTGCCGTATCCTGTCGATCCGCGATAATTCGGCAGGAAGACGGCATAACCCTGGCCCGCCGCGACCTGGCCGGGGCTGCTGTAACCGGTGACCCAGCCATTCGATTCGTGCGCTTCGGGCCCGCCGTGAACGTCGAGGATCAGGGGCGCGCCACCGCGTGGCGCACCGCCGAGTGGCTCGACCAGGACGCCTTCGACCTGCTGGCCATCGCGGGCCGTATAGGTCACGGTGCGCTGCTCGCCGAAATCGATTTCTGCGAGCCACGGATTGTGCGTGGTCCAGCGTTCGAAACGCCCGTTCGACCACGTGTACAATTCGGTTGGATGACGCGCCGAATGCGCTTCGAGCGCAAGTGTATTCCCGCCAGCCTCGATATTGGCGAGGATCAGATTCCCGCCGGCGTGCTCCTCGGCCACCGAACCATCTGGATTGTAAATCCGCAGAGCGCTTTCCGCGCCCTTGTGGATCACGGCGGCGAGGCGACCGTCGGCCAGCCATTCGGCATCCACCGCTGCTTCCGGCTCGCCCTGGTTTAGCGCGCGATACTCTCCGCTCGAGACATCGACCAGATGCAAGGTCGTCGCCGCCGGATCGTTCACGTCCACGCCTGCGATCATCGATAATTGCCGGCCGTCAGGGGATACTTCGATATCGTCCAGCTTGCCGGGCGTCGCGATCGTCCGCACCACTTCACCGCTCGTCAGGTCGAGGACATAGGCACGTTTCTTGGTATAGGCATCGTCGACCAGCGGCGTGGGGGCACTTTCGATCACCGCCATCTGTCCACCCGGGGCGACCTTGAAGGCGCTGACATAGGCAGGGATGGTCACCTCGACCGGCGCTTCGTCGATCTCTTCGCCGATACGGGCGGAGAACAGGCGATTGAGCTGCGGTTCTTCCTCGTAGACGATGGCATCGAAACCCGCTTCGGCTTCGTCTTCGCGCGCTTCGTCGGCTGTGGCGGAAGCCAGCATCCAGATGCGCGACCCGTCCGGCGCCCAGGCGTGGGTGCGGACATCGGCGTCCTCTATGGCGGCGAGCTTGCGCTGAGCTCCCCCGTCGACCGGGATCCCCCAAACCGCGCGATCGTCTTCCTCATCCCCCCAGACGAAGCTGATCATTCGTCCGTCGGGGGAAAAGTCCACATCCGACACGCTGATATCCTCGGGCAGGAATTCGCGCGTGTTCATCGGCCCGTAGGCCATGTTCAACTGCTGCTGAGTGCTGGCATTGTCCTCGCCATCGGTGATGTCGGGAAGACTGGCGGTGGTATAGGCGATGCGGCTTCCGTCGGGCGAAACCGCGACCGTTCCAACGCTTTCCAGTTTCGCGACATCCTCAGGTGTCATCGGCCGGGCGTGGGCCTGGGCGGTCAGCGATGCGGTGGCTAGAAGTGTGGCAGTGGCAAGCGCGCGGCGAAGGGTCATGGGCGATCCTCTCTCATCTGAAACTATCTGCTATTCCGATAGCAAGCCGAACGATTTCGACAACCTCTTGATTCAATTGTCCGGTCTGATGAAGGCATCCCAGCCTTGCGGAACTGTCGAGCCCTCCGCCAACACCTTGGCGATAGCACTTCGCATTGTCTCCCTCGCTCGCTGGTCGCCTGCGGCGCGCTGGAGCACCGCAAGATTGGCGAGGTCCTGCGCACGGGCGAGGTTTTCGACCTGCAGGCGGAGCAACGCGGCAACAACCTTCTCGCGGTCGTTCTTCCGCATTGAGATTCCGACGATCGTGCGAAGTGCTGCCGCTCTGTCAGCCACCGGCAATGCCTCGTTGCCTGCCATCAGTTCGAGCGCGTGGACACGCAGCGCATCATCCCCGGACTGTTCCCCGATCGCATAAAGGCGCTTCGCACCCTCCAACCGCTCATGTGAACTGAAATTCTCGGACAATGCGAGCGAGCGGAGCAGCCCGATTCCCTCTTCCCTTCCGCCTTCGGCGAACTCTTTTTCCGAAGCGATCAGCAGACACGCGGCTTCTTCCGAGATCGCTTCGTCGCTCGCCCGACATTCGGACCATCTCAGTTTTCTCGTATAGGCTCCCATCGGATCCATGCCGCTTCCCGGAGTGAGGCCGTGCAGGCCGGTATTCGTGGCCACCGAGCTCCTCGAGACGAGCGGTTTGTGCGGAATGCGGGAACCCACAACAACGAGCTTCGCATCTTCGCCCGCTTTCCTGCCGGTGACGATGATCGGAACCGGTTCGGTGGAATAATCGCGTTCCGCGACGGTCGATTTCGATGGCTCAGAGACTGGGGCGTCCGGTTGAGCGCTGCCTTGGACGATCAGGAGCATTGCGAGGGTCGCGATGGCATTCATGCGGTACTCCCATTGAAACGGCTGCGTGTGCGCGGCATAGGAGGTAGCAACGAGGAGGGAATGTCAATGCACCGCACAGTCCAGTTCGTGGCGGCATTAGCTGCTACATGCCTGACCGCCGTCTCCGGTCCGGCCATCGCACAGACCTTTGTCATCCATGCTGGACAGGTGCTCGCCGAAGCGTCGCAAACGCCGCGCGGACCGGCAACCATCACCGTGACCGACGGGCGGATCGTCAGCATCGCGGACGGATGGCAGGATGCACCTGCCGGGGTGGAAACGGTCGAGCTGCGGGACAAGACCGTGCTGCCGGGGCTGATCGACCTTCACGTTCACCTGACTGGCGATCCGGGGGGAGATTTCTGGCGCGAGACGGTCGAGCCGGACGAGTGGGGCGTGGTGGTCGGCGTCAAGAACGCAGAGGCAACAGTGCGAGCCGGGTTCACCACGGTGCGCGAAGCGGGCAGTGCGCAGGAATCCGCTTTCGTCCTGCGGCGCGGGACCGAGGAGGGACTGATTACCGGTCCGCGCATCATCGCTGCGGGACCAGCGCTGGCGATTGTCGGCGGACATGGCGACGTTTCGGGCTTCCGCCCCGAAATCAACGAGATTCTTGCCAGTGGCTACAGCTGCACCGGTGCGGTCGAATGCGCGGAGAAGGTTCGCAGGGCGAGCCAGAACGGCGCCGATGTCATCAAGATCACCGCGACGGGTGGAGTGCTCAGCCAGCAGGGCAGGGGTCTGGAAGCCCACTTCACCGATGCCGAGATGAAAAGCATTGCCGACACCGCCCGTTCGCTGGGCTTGAAAGTCATGGCTCATGCCCATGGCGCGCGCGGGATCGAGGCGGCGAGCCGGGCGGGTATCGATTCGATCGAACATGGAACCTACATCGACGAGGCTGCCGCGCGGGTCATGCGCGAGAACGGCACTGTTCTGGTTCCGACCCTGATGGCGTTTCAGGGCATATCCGAACGTCTCGACAAAGGTATCTATACTCCGGTGGTCGAAGAGAAGGTGCGTGCAGTCGCCGAAACCGCACGCGTGTTCATGGGCAATGCGCATCGCTGGAACGTGCCGATCGCTTTCGGCACCGATGCCGGCGTATTCGAACATGGCCGCAATGCCGAGGAATTCGCATTGATGGTGGAACAGGGTCTGACCAATCGGGAGGCATTGGCCAGCGCCACCACGGCAGCGGCGAAAGTTCTTGAGATGGAAAACGAGATCGGTCGGCTCGCCCCCGGTTATTCCGCCGATATGATCGCGGTCGACGGCAATCCGCTAGACGACGTCACCGTGCTGGAGAACGTCGACTGGGTCATGGTGCGCGGTCGTATCGTCGATTGAGCCCCAGCGGCCCGGCTTCTTTTGAAGGATTAGTTACATGAAGACTGCAACCAGCACCGCGCTCGCGTTTGCTCTGGCGGCAAGCCTCGGCGCTTGTACGACCGTTCCGGCGAACGATGTGCCCATGGCTTCGGCCATATCCGAGGCGGCGGCGCTCGATGCCCTTTTGCAACGCAGCGAAGCGGATTACCTCGATCGCAATCCGGTCGCGGCATTCTTTCGCGGTGACTTTTCCGATGCGGACAGGCTCGGCGATTTCTCGCCCGCATCCTATGTCGCCGAGCGCGCGGCGGCGCAGTCCGATCTTGCCGCCTTGCGCGCGATCGACCGCGATGCATTGAGCGCGACCGACCGCATCGTTTACGACACGTTCGAATACACGATGGAGCAGCGCATCGCGGGAACGGATCCCGACATCCTGCCGACCGTTCTCGCCCAGCCGATCGATCATTTCCGCGGCTTTCACGTCTTCTATCCTCGCCTGTCCGCGCCCGATGCCCTGATGCCGTTCGATACGGTGGCGGATTACGAGGACAATCTGTCGCGACATCGTGATGCCGCCGAAGGCATTGACCAGATGATCGCGCGGCTTCGCACGGGTGTATCCCGCGGGATCACGCTGCCCCGCCTGACCGTCGAACTGATGATCGAACAGTTCGACACCCAGCTTCAGGCTCCGCGAGACAGCAATCCGTATTTCGCTCCGCTCGGTGCATTTCCTGAAAGCTTCACCACCGCGCAACAGGCGGAACAGGCTGCGAAGCTAGGGCAGGTCGTAACCGGAACACTGTTTCCCGCGATGGAGCGGATGCGCGATTTCCTCGCAGACGAATATCTGGCCAGCGCCCGTTCGACCATCGCGGCGACTGCCAACCCCGGCGGAGAGGCCTATTACCAATATCGCATCGCCGACATGACGACGCTGCCTCTCACGGCCGACGAAATTCATGAAACCGGCCTTACCGAAGTGGCGCGGATCAATGCGGCGATCGAGGAGGCCGAGGCGGCTCGCGGGAATCGGCGTGCACCGACCTACACCACCAAGCAGAACCTGCAGGAAGCGTGGTACGAAGTGGCGGCCGAGGTCGACCCGCTGATGGACCGATTGTTCTTGAATCAGCCGGAAACGCCGCTGCGGATCATCCCGTACGAGGAATATCGCGAGAAGTTCAATCTCGCCGCATCCTATTTTCCCGGCAAGGTCGACGGCACCCGTCCCGGCACGTTCTATTTCAGCGGTTACAATGTCGCCGAGCGCGAACTTGGTACCTCGATCAACCTCTACATGCACGAAGGCAATCCGGGCCACCATTTCCAGACCATGATCGCGTTCGAGAACGAGGATCTGCCCGATTTCATGCGCTATGGTGGATTTACCGCCTTCAGCGAAGGCTGGGGGCTGTACGCCGAGAGCCTGGGTTACGAACTCGGACTGTACGATGATCCGATAGATCGGCTCGAAGCCCTGCAGGGTGGCGAGTTGCTGCGCGCGGTGCGGCTGGTGGTCGATACGGGCATGCACGCGAAGGGCTGGAGCCGGGAACAGGCAATCGAGTACATGGTCGCCAATGGCCAGCCGCGCGATTTCGCCGAGAGCGAGACGGCGCGCTATATCGTGATGCCGGCGCAGGCGCTGGCCTACAAGGTCGGCGAGTTGAAGATCAAGCAACTCCGCGCTCGGGCAGAAGCCACGCTGGGCGATGATTTCGACGTCCGCCGCTTTCATGACCAGGTTCTGGCGACCGGCGATGTTCCGCTGACAGTGCTGGAGGCCAAGATCGACCGCTGGATCGCGAACGGGGGACGCTGATCCTGTCGCGGCGGGGCGGTAGCGGGAAACTGGATTTCCTGCGCAGAGCCGACTGGCTGACGCATGAGCGCGTGCGCGGTTATGCGGTGATGTTCGGCCTTGCTTCGCTCGCCTTGCTGGCAAACAGCTACTTCAAGGCGATGGGACCTGAAGGGACGGATTTCCTGGCCTTCTGGGGTGCCGGTCACGTGACGGCTGCAGGCGATCCGGCCGCGGCCTACGATCTGGCCGTGCAGGAGCAGGTCCAGACCGGAACGGGCAGCGAAGGGTGGTTTGTCTTCGTGAACCCGCCACCGTTCCTGTTCGCGGTGGCACCGTTCGGCGTCTTGCCCTTTCCGCTGGCCTGGATCGCCTGGGTCGCCATGACTTTCGGCCTGTGGGCATGGGCAAGCATTCGCGCCTTTCCCCGCCTGTGGCCGCTGGTGGTGATCTATCCCGGGGCCTTGCTTGCGGCTGGCCATGCGCAGAGCGGCCTGCTGACCGGGGCGCTTCTGGTGACGGCCGCGCATGAATTGGGGCGGCGGGAAGCCGTTTCCGGAGCAGCGATCGGTGCCTTGATTATCAAGCCTCACCTGGCCGTGCTCGCACCGTTCTGGTTCGCAGGGGGCGGCAAATGGCGCGCCTTCTTCTGGGCAGGACTATCGGCATTGACGCTCGTCGCCATGTCGTGGCTGGTGTTCGGGACGCAGACGATAACCGGTTACACCACGAGCTGGCGGGCGAGCGGCGCGCTGATGGAGGGCATCAACAACGATTTCCTCCTTCGGCAGGCGACCTGGTTCGCACAGGCAAGAATTTTCGGCGGCGATACTGTCGCCATGTTCACCGGCATATTCTCGGTCGCGCTGGCGATCATCGTCGCACTGGCAGCATGGCGCAGATTTGCGGGTGTCTCGCGGGCCACGGGTGCCGCCGTACTCGCGGCGACGGCGCTGGCTTCGCCCTATCTTTTCAATTACGATCTGCCATTCCTGATTTTCCCGACCCTGTGGCTGGTCGAACGCGGCCTTCGGGACGGTTTTCGGGACTGGGAAAAACTCCTGCTGGTGATCCTTTATTTCGCGCCATACGCGACCCGTGCCGCTGCCATGCCGCTGGGTGTGAACCTCATGCCGGTGGCTTCGCTGTTGCTCCTGTGGCTCGTCTGGAGCCGCGGCAATACCCCCCGCGCGGCCTGATTGTTGCAAATCTGTCACGCTAATCGATAACTTCGAGAGTCATTCCGGGAACCCTCACCGAGCCCGGCTGGTTTGGTTCGGAAGAGGGCGGGGATAGTTTTCTGGAGGCAACCCATGTCGAGCTTATCGTTTCGCAGCAGCCGTCCCGATCGCTGGATCCAGCCAAAGCCGGTCAGCGACACATCGCTACGCTATCGGATGTATGGCAAGATCCTGCCCATGGAAGAAGACGAGCCGGGTTTTCTGGCGCGCCTGTTCGGGCGGCACTGAAGACCCGATCGTAAAGAACCCCGATCGCAAAGAACAAAGGGCCGGAGGTCTTGACGACTTCCGGCCCTTCTTGCTGCCATCTTGATGGCGTCAGTACTCCTCGGGTTCTTCGGGCGTTGCTTCGGTATGGTCCTTGCCGGCCGTCCGGTTGCCGCGCGCCAGCTTGAAGACGACGCCGCTCAAAAGGGCCAGCGCCAGCAGGTTGGGAAGAACCATGGTCGCATTGGAAATGTCGCCTAGGCGCCAGACCAGCTCGCTCGGCTGCGCCGCACCGATGAAGATCACGATGCACCACAACACCCGCCAAGCGAAGTGCAGCTTCTTCTCGCCGCTGCGGCTCGATCCCTTGAAGCGATCATAGATGAACGTGATCGCCCGCTCGCCATAATAGCTCCACGTCAGCAGGGTGGTGAAAACGAACAGTAGCAGGGCGATACTGGCCACCAGCGTGCCGATCGGGATGCTGCCTACTTCCAGCGGGAATGCCGCTGCAAACGCACCACTGGTCATTTCGAAGCCGACGCGGTCCGATTGCCACGCATGCGCCACCGCTTGTCCCTCGAACGTGAAATCGCCCCGCACGGTCAGGATGACCAGCGCGGTCATCGTGCAGATCACGATGGTATCGATGAACGTGCCCAGCATCGCCATGCGGCCCTGCTGTTCCGGATCGTCGGTCTGGGCCACGGCGTGGGCGATGGGTGTCGAACCCTGGCCCGCCTCGTTCGAGAACAGGCCGCGTGCCACACCTGCACGGATTGCCATGATGATCGCCGCGCCGGTAAATCCGCCCACTGCGCTCTGCGGATTGAACGCGCCGTCGAAGATCATGGCGAAAGTCTCGCCGAGATCGCCGAAATTGAGGATCAGCGCGATGGCTGCCATCACGATGTAGGCCGCCGCCATGAACGGCACGACGCTTTCCGCGACTTTGCCGATCGACTTGATCCCGCCGATGATGACCACGAAGACCAGCACCGCCACGATCGCGCCGCCGAGCCATTCCTCGATTCCGAACAGTTCGTTCAGCCCGTCGGCCACCGCGTTCGCCTGGATCGAATTGCCGGTCACCAGCGCACTGAACAGCGTGCCGAGACAGAAGACGACCGCCAGCCAGGTCCATTTCGGCCCAAGGCCCATCATGATGTAGGTCATCGGTCCGCCGCGCTTGACCCCGTCGCTGGTGGTCTCGCGGTACCGGATGGCGAGCGAGCCCTCGGCAAAGGCCAGTGCCATGCCGAACAGGGCGGTGATCCACATCCAGAAGATCGCACCCGGACCGCCGAGCGCGATCGCGGTGGCGACGCCGGCGAGATTACCCGTGCCCACCTGGCCGGAAAGTGCGGTCGACAGCGCCGCGAACGGGCTGATCTCGCCGGCGCCGGCACCCTTGCGACCGGCGAACAGGCCCTTTGCAGCGGACCCCAGCTTGGTGATCGGATAGAACCGCAGGCCCGCCATGAACCAGAAGCCCACCCCCAGCAGGATGATCGCCAGCGGGGGGAAAGGAATTACGGCCTCCCCGTTCCATGTCCCGCCCCAGATGAAATCGGATATGTTGGTGACCGGCTGCACCAGCCGCTCGCCCAGACTTTCTGTCTGGCCTGTTGCCATTGTCGATAAACCCCTCATGCGTCCCGAAAACCGGAAAGGCATGCAGGCTAGTGCTCCGTGGGCGATTTGGGAAGAGCAGACAGGGCAGGCTTCCACCGCTTGCCTTTTGCGCGAGCGCCGCCTAGATGCGCTTCCGTCTTCCGACATCGAAGCTTTAAATTGCCCTCCCGGACTTGAACCGGGGCGGCGATGAGCCCATCCCGGAAGACGGATACGAGTTTTACGCGAGAGACGAGCAGGCCATGGCCGAAAAGTTGGACAAAGCGAACAAGACCTCTCCGGCGGAATTCATTCGTCAGGTGCAGACGGAAGGCCGCAAGGTTGTCTGGCCCACGCGCGAGGAGACGGTGCGTACCGCAATCTTCGTGTTCATCATGATGGTCATCCTCTCGCTCTTCTTCCTCGGCATCGATTCGGTGTTCAGCTCCGTGGTGCGCTGGCTCCTCACACTCGCCTGATTTCGGCCTCCAGGCTGCAACTTTCGACAGGGTAATACTCACCATGGCACGCTGGTACATCATCCACGCCTATTCCGGTTTCGAGAACAAGGTCCGCGATTCGATCATCGCCGAGGCCGAACGCCTGGGCCTGTCCGAAGGTGTGGAGGAGGTCGAAGTTCCGACCGAGACCATCACCGAGATCAAGCGTGGCAAGAAGGTCCAGACCGAGCGCAAGTTCATGCCCGGCTATGTGCTGGCCAAGCTCAAGATGACCGACGATGTCTATCACCTCGTCAAGAACACGCCCAAGGTGACCGGCTTTCTGGGCAACAACAACAAGCCGCAGGCGATCAGCGAAAAAGAGGCGGCGCGTTATTTCGGCGGCGTCGAGGAAGCAAAGTCCGCCCCGAAAAAGGATATCAGCGTCGATTACGAAATCGGCGACCAGGTCAAGGTGCTCGACGGCCCCTTCGCCAGCTTCAACGGGCTGGTCGAGGAACTCGATTTCGACAAGCAGAAGGTCAAGGTCTCCGTCTCGATCTTCGGCCGCGCGACACCCGTGGAACTGGACTTCGAACAGGTCGAACTGGCGAAGTGAGATCGTAGGTGCGGTTTTTGATACGTTGACTCCTCTCACTCCACCGCAAACTCAAGCGGCACCATGCAGTCGGTGTAGAGACCGTACCCGAGCATCGACTTGTTAACGGTATGGAGGATCGGCAGATGCCTGGTAAGCGTTGCTTGATCTTTTCTCCCAACCGGTAAAGCGACGCCGAATAGCGGCAGTTTGTCGGCTTCCGAAGCCCAGCTCGTATCGTCGGACGGATACCAGTAGGTCGCCAGTATCTGGTCCGGGAACCCAAGCTGTTCGACATCCTGAAACTGCGAAACTTCGTGGATCTCGGGAATGAACCGGTGTTCCATACCGGGTGCGTCACGTTTTATGTGAGCCAGTCCGCTCATCACGTTCGTCTTGATGTCGGCGACGATCCGGATACGTGGGTTCTTTTTCAGCCAGATGCCGAGATCAGCCACAGTCATGTCGCTTGGTGGATAGCCTTCGTGCCAGATCGTCAGCTCGCCCTGTTTTTCGCTGAAGTCCAGTTCGATCAAGTCGAAGCCGTGTTCGACCGCGAGGTCGATTGCCGCGCGGTTGTTCGGGTAGATCGCGTCGGGCAACCCTCCGCCCGCGTGCGCAATCAACAGGCCGCCGCTTGGAGTATATGCGTCGCAGCCTGGCGCTTTGCGGGGAAGAAGTGTCAGGGCAAGTACGAGTATTGCAAGAACTGCGATTAGTCCCAAGCGAACCGCACGACCATGCGGGAACTGACCTTTATCGGCGTCGGCTGGCTTTTGCGTTTTCATTGCCTACACGGTGCTTTTCGAACGTTGTCGCCGATCACGATCAAATCGGTACAGGGTCGGGCGATTGTTTGCCTTCGAGTCCTGGTTCGCTTTCCTGCAATTTCGGCAGGCGCCTGGCAAACCCTCGTTGTATCCTCAGTATCGCGACAGCTACGACCACTATTGCGCCGCCTCCGATCAAATCGACCAGGTAATGCGAACCAAAGATCGGCGTGCCAGCGATCATGATGGCATTCACTACCAGCATCACTGCGAAGAGCCACGGGGTCCGGCGCGCGCAATAGATCGCAATTATACCCATAGCAGTATGAAATGATGGAAAAGTGGTCAGACCGGGTAGGTGGGAAAGATTGAAAGTCTGAGTAAGCCCGCTGCGACGTTCGAATATTCCCGGGAGAGAATATGTTCCCGTATCCGGTCCGAAATGCGCGAAAGTACCGGGTGGAGGGGCATAGTATGCCATCGGGCCGAGCGCCGGCGCGAGCATCCCGATCGCGGAACAGAGAATCGCCGAGATGACGAACAGACCGACCAGTTCCGAACAGGACCGCGCTGCATTCCGGGTGGCAAGCAGCGCAACGAACAGCACGCAAGTGTAAAAGGTAAGGCCCGTATATGTCGTCGCCATTAGTTCGATAAAAAACGGCTTCGAGTCCATGAAGTCGACATACGCGTGCCAATCAAAGCCCAAAACTTTGTCCCACTGGGCCAACTTGTCATCGGTCAAGGGTGTCGGCACGGTCAAACTCAGATGATTGAAAATTCGTAATGGCGGCCACGCGATCAACAGGATCGCCATTCCGGCGCAAAAGATATGCAACCGTTCGGACGTCCGCGCAATGTAGGCGGCGAGCGCGAACAACGCTGCGGTCACGAAAACTTGTAAGAGTTCGGTTCCCGTGCCTGCCGCAAGCTCGTGCGGTATGGACATAAGCCACACAATGTCGACGAACATGACTACCATGATTGCAAGCATCCACGGATGTACTCGCGCCAAGAATTTGGAGTAAAAAATGTTTGTAGCCATCGCGCTGCTTGTTAGTACTGAATGGTAAACGACAAACTAAGCCTAGGCTTGGCAAGTGGACTTCAACGAGTACAATCGCACGCGGCGGCAAAGCGTCTTCTGCGATAATGCGTTTTGTAACTTTGTTGATATTGACGCGAGTTTGGTTGCCCGAAATCGGCGCAGAATGTGATCGCGCCGCTAGTACGAAGCTGTCCTACACGTAGACCGGTGCGCTATTGATGGGGGCGGGTCAAGCCAGCACCTTTCTTCCACGATTTTGCCATAACGTTACGTATACTCCGGATCAAGAATTCTTTAAGTTGACCTACGTCACACGTGTTTCATTTTTCAGCTTCGCCGCACCGGAGCTGAACGACACGTTCCAACGAAACGCTTGCATTTCGCGCCGCATTCGCTATGTGCGCGCCTTCCCAAGCGACAGTTCGGGAACCCTATGCGGGAGGTTCGCAATCGCGGATCGTTCGACCGCTTACCATGAGCCTTGCCCGGATGTGTTTCATCATCCGGCAATGGTGACAGTGAGAAAGGAGGCCATTCATGGCCAAGAAGATCGACGGCTATATCAAGCTGCAGGTGCCCGCGGGCACCGCCAATCCCTCACCGCCTATCGGCCCGGCCCTGGGTCAGCGCGGCGTGAACATTATGGAATTCTGCAAGGCCTTCAACGCTGCGACCGACAGCCTTGAAAAGGGCATGCCGATCCCGACCACGATTACGGTCTACGCCGACCGGTCGTTCACCTTCACTACGAAGAGCCCGCCGGCAAGCTTCCTGATCAAGAAGGCTGCCAAGCTGAAATCGGGTTCGAAGGAACCGGGCAAGGTTTCTGCCGGAACAATCAAACGTTCAATCCTGGCCGACATTGCCGAGCAGAAGATGCAGGATCTGAACGCGAACGACATCGAACAGGCGACCAAGATTATCGAGGGCAGCGCGCGCTCGATGGGTCTCGAAGTGGTGGAGGGTTGATCCGATGACCAAGCAGACCAAGAAGCAGAAAAAGCTCGCCGAACTCGACACCGAGAAGCTTTACACCGTGGATGAGGCGCTGGAGACGTTGCGCCAGTTCGAAGGCGGTTTCGATGAAACAGTGGAAGTAGCGATGAATCTCGGCGTAGATCCGCGTCACGCCGACCAGATGGTCCGTGGCATGGTTTCGCTGCCTTCAGGCACCGGCAAGGACGTCAAGGTCGCGGTTTTCGCCAAGGGCGACAATGCCGAGAAGGCCAAGGCTGCAGGGGCGGACGCCGTGGGTGCCGAAGATCTCATGGAAGACATGCAGAACGGCAATCTCAATTACGATCGCGTGATCGCGACGCCCGACATGATGGGCGTGGTTGGTCGACTGGGTAAGGTTCTGGGACCCAAGGGCCTGATGCCGAACCCGAAGCTGGGAACGGTAACTCCGAACGTAGAGCAGGCCGTAAAGGACGCCAAGGGCGGCCAGGTCGAATTCCGCGTGGAAAAACAGGGTATCATTCACTCCGGGATCGGCAAGCTGTCGTTCAAGGACGAAGACCTGAAACAGAACTTCAAGGCCTTTACCGGTGCCATTGTGAAAGCCAAGCCGAGCGGCGCCAAAGGCAAGTTCGTGAACAAGGTCTCCTTGACGAGCACGATGGGTCCGGGCCTCAAGCTCGACCTGAGCGAGGTAGAAGGCGCCTAAAGCGTTCCTTCGATTTGTGATCGGTTCCGAAGGGGTCGGGGGTTGAAGCCTCCGGCCCCTTTTTACCGTCCGCACCGGAAAGAACACGGCCGGCATACGTTCGAAGGATAAGCAGTACGACAGGAGTCACCCATGGAAGCCGTTCTCTCATTCGCCACAGTCATTGGACCGATCCTGCTCCTGGGTGCGATCATCTGGGCATGGACGCGCAATCGAAAGACCAGCGACAGGGTCGATCGCAAGGCCGAGCAGGGAGCCCGCGATCTTCAGCGCGAACTTGAAGAACGTCCTGACAAGAAGGCTGATCTCTAGGGCTTTGTCTTGATCGAGATGCGCGAGCGTACCGAAGCGCGAGCAGCTTAGATACCGCCCGGGGTAAAATCAAAACCGGCCGTGCCCAGACCATCGCATAGGCTGTGCATGCAGCTTTCAAGGTCGTCTTTTTCAGTCGAACGGATGACGAAGTTCGCGCCGACTTTTCCATCGCGGAAAAAAGGATAGCTGCCGATCTGACAGTTGACGTGCGCTTTTTCGACTTCGCGCAGGATGTCGGCCACCTCGCTCTCGGGTGTCCAGCAACCAACGGTTTCCGCCAGCAAGGGCGCGCCGCCTTCAAGAGTGCCAGTCAGAGCATCGAGCATCCCTGCAGTAATATGCGGGACGCCTGCCATCAGGTGGATGTTGCCAAGCTTGATCCCCGGCGCCCCCGACATGCGATTGGCGATCAGTGCGGCACCTTCGGGAACACGGGCCATGCGCAACCGCGCGTCGGTGAGCCCACCGGGTTTATCTGCGTAGTACCGTTCGAGGATTGCGCGCGCTTCTGGGTGCACGATGACGGGGACTTCCAGCGCCGCGGCCACCGCGTCGACCGTGATATCGTCATGGGTCGGCCCTATGCCGCCTGTGGTGAACAGGTAGTCATAGCTCTTGCGAAGCGCGTTCACTGCTTCAGCGATGCGTTCGATAGTGTCCGGCACCACGCGCACTTCTGACAACCGAATGCCCTGCACCTGCAGCCAGCTCGCTACCTGCGCGATGTTCTTGTCATGGGTTCGGCCGGAAAGGATCTCGTCGCCGATAACTACCAGTCCGGCAGTGTAGATACGCTCGTTCATGGCTTCGCACGTAACGCGCCAGAGAAGGAAATGCTACTCTGCGGCCTCGAGCTGTTCGAACCCGTCTTTCGCATTCGCGCCATGGCGGCGAAATTCGAGATTGCCATCGTCGACCGGGTCCTCGGCCATCCGTTTGCGATCGATGATGTATTCCTGGTTCAACCGCCATGGATACGAGACCGCGTTCTTCGGCATGATATGCTTCGAACGCTGGATGTAGCCGCTGGAAAAATCGAAGATATCGTCCTCTTCCAATTCGTGGTTTTCGTCGAGCACCGGCACGGCAATGTCGGCCTCCGTCGCTTTCATGTGCGTGAGCACCCGACATACATAGTCGGAATTGATGTCTGCCCGCAGGGTCCAGCTGGCGTTGAGATAGCCGAATACGACAGCAAGGTTCGGCACGTTCGAGAACATGCAGCCCTTGTAGTAGAAATGCTCCGCCAAATCGGTCGGCACCCCTTCTCTGGACAGCGCGATCTTGCCTGCCACAGCCAGTTTGAGTCCGGTCGCCGTGATAACAATGTCAGCAGGAATGAACGTATCGTCCTTCAGGCGGACCCCGCCTTTTTCGAAGGCCTTGATATGACCGGTGACGATTTCGGCATTGCCGCTTTTCATGGCGTCGAAAAGATCGTCGTCCGGCACCAGACAAAGGCGCTGGTCCCAGGGATTGTAAGGCGGTGTGAAGTCGGCCAGGTCGAAATCGGCCCCCATCGACTTACGAATTCGCTTGTGGAGCGCTTCTCCCATCTTGTCCGGCTTGGTCCGGGCGCGCTTGAAGCCGATATCCTGAAGCTTGATGTTCTTCCATCGGGTAATCTTGTAAGCAAGCCGCTCAGGCAAGATCTTGCGCAGGAAGTTGGCAATACCGTCCTTGGCAGGGCGCGAGAACATCCAGGTGGGCGTGCGCTGAAGCATTGTAACCTTCGCCGCCTTCTTGGCCATCGAAGGGACGATCGTTACAGCTGTCGCACCCGACCCGATGACGACAACTTTCTTCCCTGCATAGTCGAGGTCTTCCGGCCAGAACTGGGGATGGATCACTTGTCCTTCGAACTCGCCGAAGTCGAAGCCTGGGTCATAGGGTTCGTCGTAATCGTAATAGCCCGAGCCAAGATAAAGCCAATTTGCCGTGAGGTGCTTGCGCTCTCCTTCGGCGGTCTCCAGCGTGACGTGCCACCGCGCATCTGACTCACGCCAATCGGCAGCCAGAACCTTCTGCTCGAACCGGATATGCTTGCGGATGTCCCGTTCGTCGACGATGCGGTCCAGATATTCGAGAATTGCGGGGGCGTCCGCGATCGATTTCTCGTGCGTCCAGGGTTCGAAATCGAAGCCTAGCGTATGCATGTCACTATCGGAACGGATGCCGGGGTAGCGGAACAGGTCCCAAGTACCGCCGAGGTTCTCCCGCCGTTCGACAATGGCGAAACTGTGATCCGGTGTCTTGGTTTTCATGTGCGCGGCCATACCGATGCCGGATATCCCCGCACCGACAATCAGGACGTCAAAATCGGTAGCCGTGTTTTTCATACCCATCTCTCCACAAGAGATTCCAGCCTAACCGATTCCCGGCTGTGACTCCAGTAAGAGTTTCAGCGTGCAACCTTTCCGGTTGCGTGCGACGAATGATATTTGACTGCAAGCGATGGCCGCCAGACTTATCGAGCCGAAGCGTTCTCAAACGGCAGCCGCATTGACCTTCGACGAATCAAAGCGGTTCGCGCTCGTCCATTTCGTGAATGATGTGGTCCATCACGCTTGGATGAAGCGGTTGTTCGAATTCGACTCCTGCGACACTCGCTTCGCGCCATTTCACGAAGGCCGGAATGGGTCCGATGTTGCGGATCTTGACGAGGATAGCGGTCCCCGTTTCAAGCACGGAGAACCGGTCGTGAAACCGGCAGCCATATTCGGACAGGTCCTTGATCCGGATGTCTCGCGATCCACCATGGCGCGGTCGATAGCGCCCTGCGACCTGGATAAGAAAGCGTTCTTCGCGGCGCTTTTCGCTCGACATCGAGATATACCCTCACTGCAAACTTTGGTGTTCGATCATCGAAATTTGCATTCTTCTTTCAGCTGCCATCCGAATGACAGGATCAAACGTCGGTTGGCTGCAAAAAGGGTAGGGCGTCCCGGTTGAAATATGACTAACGAACTGGCGCAATCGCAGACCGATGACTTTCCCATCCGCACGTGGCGATCTTTTGTCCGGGAACTCAGTGAACCGGATCGAGAGATGGCATTTGCACTACGCGTCCGGGCACGCTTATGAGCGTTTGCAAGTCATGGGGAAAATTCAGTGAAAACCAGTATCGCATCCGTCCTCGCTATCCTTTTTGCCAGTCAGGCTGCGCTAGCGCAGAACCAGGAGCCGGAGCCGAGCCCCAATCCGGTGGAGGAGCGCGAAGTCGATGCTTCGCAGGATGACGGACCGGCAGAAGGAAGCGGCATGGCCGTTCAGGCCGCGGAAGCCACCTTGAATGTCTCGGCGGTCGATGATGAAGATGAATGGGATGTCTCCAACCCGCGGGGGGCAACAATTCGCCAGGTGCCCATTCGCACGGACGAAGGCACGTGGATGGATGTCGACGTCTCGCCCGATGGCAGCACGATCGCGTTCTCCCTGCTCGGCGATATCTACCGCATGCCGATAACCGGCGGAACACCAGTGCGGATCGCCGAAGGTCTTGCGTGGGAGGTCCAGCCGCGATTTTCTCCCGACGGGCGCAGGATCGCCTTCACCTCCGATCGGGGCGGCGGCGACAACATCTGGTTGATGGATACCGACGGTTCGAACAAGCGGCAGCTGACCAAGGAAGACTTCCGGCTGCTCAATCAGCCCAGTTGGTCGCCCGACGGAACCTATATCGTCGCCAAGAAGCATTTCACGACCGAACGTTCTCTCGGAACGGGGGAAATCTGGCTTTACCACGTGTCGGGCGGTGGCGGCGTGAAGCTGGTGGAACGGGTGAGCGAAGCATTGCAGAAGGAACTCGGCGAGCCGACTTACGCGCCTGACGGCACGGCCATCTACTACTCTCGCAACGTTACCTCAGGTCCGGTCTTCGAATACGCGCAGGATTCCACCCAGGGCACTTTCGCGATCGAGCGTTACGAGCTGGCAACTGGCGAGGTGACCACCCCGGTCAGCGGATATGGCGGAGCGGTTCGTCCGCAGCCTTCGCCGGATGGCCGCAGCATAGCATTCATCCGTCGCGATCGGGACCATACCGAGCTTTGGGTCAAGGACCTTGGCACTGGCGAGCAGCGCATGATCTACGGCGATCTCGACATGGACATGCAAGAAACCTGGGCAGTCTACGGGTTCTATCCGTTGATGGACTGGACGCCCGACGGATCTTCGATTGTCCTGTGGGCAGGCGGCAAGCTGCGCCGCGTCGTCGCTGACGGAAGTGGGTCAAGCGTTATTCCGTTCAGCGTCAACGATACGCGCGGGGTTGCCGATGCTCCGCATCCGGTCATCCCGGTCGCACCCGACAGCTTCACGGCCAAAATTCCTCGCTTTGCCAGTGTTTCACCGGACGGGCGCACGGTCGTGTTCGAAAGTCTTGGCAAGCTGTATAGCAAACCGGTTGGCGGAGGTGCGCCGCGTCGGCTGACGTCGGGCAGCGATGATACGCTGGAACTTTGGCCATCCTGGTCGCGCGACGGACGACGACTGACGTGGATACGGTGGTCCGATAAGGACCTGGCGCAGGTTATGGTATCCAACGCAAACGGGTCGGCAATGCGGGCCGTGACGAGCATGCGTGGCCATTACGCGCAGCCCCGGTTCTCACCCGACGGACAAACCATCGTGTTCGAGAAACGCTCGGGCGGATATCTTACCTCGCCGGACTTTTCCGAGAACGAAGGGGTCTACCGCGTAAGCGCGTCGGGCGGCGCACCAGAACTGATCGCACGCGCCGTTACCAATCCCCAGTTCGGAGCGACCGACGACCGCGTTTTCATGCTCGGACGCAACGACGGCAAGCTGCAGCTTCTATCCGCCAATCTCGATGGCGAGGCGCGACAGGTTCATGCGGAAGGTGAACTGGCGACCGAATATCATGTCAGTCCCGACGGTGACTTCGTTGCGTTCCGAGAGAATTACGAAGTCTTTGCGATGCCTTTGCTGCCAGGTGGCCAGGCCGTGACCGTGGGCGAGCAAGCAAGTTCACTGCCAGTCGTGCGTGCAAGCAAGGGCGGCGCGGACTATATCGGCTGGACGCAGGGCGGCGACGTTCTGACCTGGAGCATGGGGCCGACCCTTTATCGGGCCAGCCTTGCCGCGATGTTCGCCGACGCTCCGACTGACGAAGACGCTCCGAAATTCGTGCCGCCTACATCCGGCACCTCGCTCGAGCGCACTATCGCAGCCGACAAGCCAAGCGGCACGGTCGCCATAACCGGCGCAAAAATACTGACCATGGCCGGCGAGGGTGCGGGCGAGATCGCGAATGGAACGATCATCATCCAGGGCAACCGGATCGCCGCCGTGGGTCCGGCATCGTCGGTGCAGGTTCCCTCGGGTGCGACGGTAGTCGACGCCACTGGCAAGACCATCATCCCCGGTCTTGTCGATGCGCATGCCCATGGGCCGCAGGGCGTTGGCGACCTGGTGCCGCAACAGAACTGGTCGCTGGTGCAGAACCTGGCTTTGGGCACCACGACGATCCATGATCCATCCTCCAATGCCAGCATGATCTTCTCGGCATCCGAACGCCAGCGCGCAGGTTTGCTGCTCGCTCCGCGGATATTCTCGACGGGCGAGATCGTGTATGGCGCCAAGGCACCAAGCGTCTATGCGCGTATCGATGCGTATGAAGATGCCCTGGCCCACATCCGGCGCATCAAGGCGCAGGGCGGTATCTCGATCAAGAACTACAACCAGCCCCGTCGCGAACAGCGCCAACAGGTGGCTGCCGCCGCCCGTGCCGAGAACATGCTGGTCGTTGCCGAGGGTGGGTCACTGTTCGGCATGGACATGAACCTTATCGCCGATGGCAATTCAACGATCGAACACAACGTACCGGGCGAAGTCTTTTACGAAGATGTCCTGCAGTTCTGGGAAGGCTCGCAATCGAACTACACCCCTACGCTGGTCGTAACCTATGGCGGGCTCGCCGCTGATCCCTATTGGCGTCAGGCAACCGATGTGTTCGACAATCCATTGATGATCCACACCCCGCCGCGCCAGTTGATAGCGGAGACGGCGCGGCGCGTTACCGCGCCGGACTGGGCTTTTGTCGACGACGAGGCTGCGCGAGAGGCGAGAAAGCTCGCGCAACGGGGTGTCAAGGTCAGCATCGGTGCGCATGGCCAACAAGCCGGCATCGCGGCACATTGGGAACTGTGGAGCTTCGCGCGCGGCGGCATGTCGGCGGTAGAAGCGTTGCGGGCGGGCACGATCGAGCCTGCGCGCTCGCTGGGGATGGATCGCGACATCGGCAGCCTGGAAGTGGGCAAGCTAGCCGATCTGGTCTTACTCAGTACCGATCCGTCGCAGGACATTCGAAACTCCGACGATATCGAGCAGGTAATGCTGGGAGGGCGACTGTACGATGCGCGTACCATGAACGAGGTAACGACAGGCAATGCGCGGCGTCTGCCCTACTGGTGGGAATAGGCGAACCGAAGCTATCTGGCGCGGATTTGAGCAAGGAAGGCGTGGACCTTGTCACGTAGGGTTTCAGCCTGGCCCTCGAGATCCGTTGCGGAACTGAGAACCTGGCTTGCTGCCATGCCGGTGGCGACCGAGGTCTCCCGAACTTCCGCGATGTTCGATGCGACCTCGTCGGTTCCTCGGGCGGCAATATCTATGCTGCGCGCCAGGTCCTGGCCCGCAACCGATTGTTGATCCACTGCGCTGGCTATCGAAACGGCGGTAGTTTCCAGTTCGCGGATTTGGCCGACTATCGATTTGAGGGCGCCGACACTGGCACCGGTGGAAGCTTGCATGGTGCGGATTTGCGCGGCGACTTCTTCAGTTGCTCTGCTAGTCTGAGCTGCCAGTTCCTTCACTTCGGAAGCCACGACGGCAAAGCCACGACCGGCCTCCCCTCCGCGAGCAGCTTCGATCGAGGCGTTGAGTGCGAGCAAATTCGTCCGCTTGGCAATCGATTGGATAAGTTCGACGATCTGGCTGACCTGTTCTGCGGATGTAGCCATCGTCGAGATTGTGTTGTCGGCATCGGTTGCATTCTGCGTCGCCTGTCGTGCAAGCTCGGCGGAATGCGAGGCCTGACGGCTGATTTCCCCGATGGACATCGCGAACTCGTCCGAAGCCGCAGCGGCTGCTGTCACACCGCCCGACGCCTCTTCCATCGATGTCGCAACAATCTCCGATTGTCTTGTCGCCTGCTCGGCGGTCGAAGCCATGGCCGATGCCGTGTTGTGAAGCTGGCTCGACGCCGCCGCGACCCCGCCCACGACATCGCCTATCGAATGTTCGAAGTCGGATGCCAGCCTGATGAGCTCGGTTTCCCGTGTTTTGGCAGCGGCTTTCCGACCAGCGAACAGTTCATCGAGCTTGATGCCCGACTTTAAAAACACTTCGAGAGAGCGAGCAAGATCGCCGATTTCGTCGTCGCGTTCGATGCCCGATATCTCGATATCACGCGAACCTTGCGATAGACGTGCCATCTCTTGAGACACGCGCTGGAACGGGGCGATTATGTGGATCAGGATGAAGCGCAGGCTCGCAATTCCACCAACCAGCGCGATCGCTGCGATAATAAGAATACCTATGCGGGCGACTCCGGCATACGATGGGTTGGATAGACCGACCAGTGCCAGAGAGGTAATCGTCAGGACGCCGCCGAGGGTGAAAAGCGAAGCGATCTTCGCCTTTGCGGCAAGCGGCTGCTTCATGAACCATTCC
Organism: Erythrobacteraceae bacterium Alg239-R51; assembly: GCA_947331495.1. Classification (GTDB taxonomy): domain Bacteria; phylum Pseudomonadota; class Alphaproteobacteria; order Sphingomonadales; family Sphingomonadaceae; genus Qipengyuania. The sequence goes on from CAMZOI010000001.1 coordinate 789,216, forward strand.
GAAAGGGCAGACCTGCGCGCATCGGACTTCCCACGGAGAATTTCGACATCCGCGATCTCACGGTGCAGGTCAGCAGTCAGAAAACTGGTCGGTGCGTTCATGCCGGTCCCATCCCAAAGGTCGCGTCAACGCTAAGGGCGGATGCTTGCTATTAGGTTAAATCGTCGGCTTGCGATTCGCTTTTACCATCTGGATCAGATTGGACCTCTAGGCCGTTGCCCCTTCTACAAGGTGCCTACGCGACCCGGCTTTCCCGACTCTTCTCGCGATCCGAGGCAGCGAGAACCGGCTTTCCCAGATGCTGCGAAATTTCTTCAGCGGGCAGGGCCTTGAAGTACAGCCAGCCCTGAATCTGATCGCACCCGGCGGCGCGCATCATGTCTGCCTGTTCCTGGGTTTCGACACCTTCGGCCGTCACTCCCATCTCCATGGCGCGCGCCACTGCGATCGAGGAAAGCATCATCGCCCGGCTTCCGGCGTCCTCGCTCGCCTGGACCACCAGGCTCCGGTCGAGCTTGAGCTTTTCGAACCGGAACTGGCGCAGGAATCCGATCGAGGCGTACCCTGTACCGAAATCGTCCAGAGCAATCCGGACGCCGAAACTTCGGATGACTGCCAGACTGCGTTCGGCGACAACCGGATCGAGAACAAGACAGGTTTCGGTTATTTCGAGCTCGAGGCGTTCGGGATCGAACCCGGTTTCCTCGAGAATATGGCCAAGCTGTACGGGAAATTCGGGATTGCGAAGTTGAGCGGCGGAGATGTTTATGGACAGGGTGATCTTAGACCAGCCGAGCGCGTCGCGGCACGCCTGGCGTATTACCCATAGGCCGATAGCATTGATCAGGCCGCTTTGCTCGGCGACCGGAATAAACACGTTGGGACCGACCTGCTTCCCGTCCGGACGCTCCCAGCGCAACAAGGATTCGACCGCAACCACCCGGCGCGACTGGCTGTTGACTAGCGGCTGATAGTGCACGCGAAATTCATCGTTCGAGAGTGCTACGCGCAAATCGTCGTCAAGCTTTTTGACCTCTTCGCGACTTTGGTCGAACGCACGGTTGAACCACGTGCAGCGCATTTTGCCACCACGTTTCGACACGGACAGCGCGACATCGGCCTGACGCAGCAGTTCGGACGAACCCAGATCGCCATCTGCGGGACAACGTACAAGACCTATGCTGACGCCGAGCGAGAGACGATGATCATCGACGATAATCGGATTGGCCATACGATCGATGACCCGGCGCGACAGCCCTTCCAGAAGTGTGCCCGCAACTTCGCCGGCGATCATCATGGCGTACTCGTCCCCACCAAGGCGATATATTTTGGCCTCTTTGTCGGTGATCTCGGCAAGCACCCTGGCAATCTTCCTGATGGTCGCATCGCCGACCAGGTGTCCGTAGTGATCGTTGACCAGCTTGAAGCCATCGAGATCAAGAAGAGCAAGTGCGACTTCGCGGCGGTTTCCCAGTTCTTCGCGGAGATCCGCATGCAGGGCACGGCGGTTGGGTAGATTGGTCAACGGATCGCTAAGGCCCAGTTGCGCCAGGACCCGTATGTGCTGTGCTCCGAAAAACGACAGTGCCAGCACAGCCGCTACGAAAGCTATCGCTCCAGTTGAAAGCACGGCAGCCGAGGACATGAGCGCCCATTCCCGACATGCCATGTAAGCAGCCACGGTAAGCACGAAAATCCCTGCAAGGAGGGCGATCGAGCCGAACACGACGAGCTGTGTGCCCCGTTCCGGTTTCGACTGATCAACAGTCACATATCCCCCCACTGCGCACCCGATTTTTTATAGTATCGGCCGGGGCTTATCCGGTCCCGACTAAGGAAATGTAAATGTCGGATCGTGACCTGTACGCAGGTATTCCGAGCGTTTTGGTCGATCCGATCGTCACCTACGCCAATGCAGGGTTCTCGGACCGGGTTCGCACACGAACCGCTTCGCTTCTTGGTACGTAGAGCGAAGATCCATATTCGGCAGCTTCGAAGCGATCTGTTTGACCATGAACGGTTTCGCCAGCACCCATCATCAGGAAACCATCACGGGCCGTTGCCGAAGCAAGGCGATCGAATGCCCGTCGCCGCGTTTCCGGATCGAAATAGAGCAAGACGTTTCGACACAAGATCAGATCGAAACGTCCCGGTGAAGGAGGACAATCGAGCACATTGCGCTGCTGAAAGCGTGTCATTGCACAGATTCTGTCGGCAGCCTGCCATCCGCGCGGTGTCTCGCTGAAGAAGTTCAGCATCTGCGCAACGCCGATCCCGCGCTGGATCTCGAACTGCGAATAGCAACCGGTTTTTGCAGTCGCGACCGCTTTTCCAGAGATATCGGTTCCGATGATGTCGATGTGCCAATCCTGCCAGCGGCCCGGTTGTTCGGCAAACGTCATCGCCAGACTCAGCGCTTCCTGACCCGTCGAACAGCCGGCGGACCAGATGGCAAGCCGTCTTGTGTTTTTGCGCTTGAGAGCGAGTTCGGGCAGGACTTGATCGGCAAGCACCGAGAAATAGGCGTGGTCGCGGAAGAAATAGGTTTCGTTGTTCAGCAACGCCTCGACCACTTTGGTGGCCAGGTGATGCTCTCCCGGTCGCCCGAGAAGGCAGGCGAGTTGATCGACATTGTCGATCCCGAGCTCGCGAAACAGGCCACCGAGCGCCGTCGATATACGCCAACGGCGCCCTTCGGTAAGTTGCTGGCCGGTTTTCCGGGTTAGCAGGTCGCCGATTATTCGGTGCGACGCATCGTTTACCGCCATGCGCCGGCTCCAGTGCTGGAAACGATTTTCTCGGCCAGCTCATCAGGGGGCAAGGCGGCGCTGACGAGACCCCGTTCGGTCACGGCCCGGGGCATCCCCCAGACAGCGCAACTCTGCGCATCCTGAGCGAATATCGTTCCGCCCGCATCCACGATCGATTGCGCTCCGTCGGTCCCGTCGCGGCCCATACCGGATAGCAGCACCCCCGCGACCTGCCCGTCGAACGCCTCGGCAAGCGTCTCGAACATCGGGTCCACCGACGGCATGCACCCGCTCTTGACCGCGTGGAAAGCCAGTCCGCAAACATGTCGTCCCGCGGACCGCCGGACCACCAGATGGCCGTGCCCAGGCGCGATGATGATTCTTCCCCGCGTGATTTCAGTACCTTCCTCCGCCAGCACTGTCGCACGCCGCGCAGCCAGTTCCACCTGCTTGGCAAACACGGGAATGAAGCTGGCGGGCAAGTGCTGGGTGATCAGGATCGGCAGGTCGAATTGTGCCGGAATCCTGTTCAACAACAAATTCAGGGCATGAATGCCACCGGTCGATGCCCCGATCGCCACCACCTTTGGTGCCTTGCCGACCTTGCGCCGTGCGAATCTGCCCGGCACCGCCTTCTTCGTTCCAAGACGTGCGGGGGATTTGAGCGCCCGGATCTTGGCCAGCAATTGGCCACGATAATCATCATCGAAGCCGCCGGGTCGTGGCTTGAGCATCGTATCGGCGGCGCCTAGCGCAAGTGCCTGGACGGTATGTGCGGCGCCGTGGGCAGTCAGCGAAGATATGACCAGCACCCTGGCCCCGGGAGCGGCTTCGAGAATTCTGGGAAGCGCTTCGAGCCCGCCCATGCCGGGCATTTCCAGATCAAGCAGAATGACGTCCGGCGTTACTCTAGCCAGTTCTGCCAAGGCTTTTTCCGCGCTGCTGGCCAGCGCACTTATCATCAGGCCGTTTTCCCGTTCGATCATGCGCGAAAACACTGTGCGGACAGTCAGCGAATCGTCGACGATCATCACCCGCACCTTGCCGGCGCAGACGCGATCCTGCAGCTTGGCCTCAACCCGATCTTTGCTTGGCGCCGCAGTCATTGCGCAGCCCTTCAGACCATGCCGACAAGCTGTAGTTTGATTTGAAGCGTCTCGTGATCGAACGGTTTCATGACGTATTCGTCAGCCCCGGCGCTGATTGCTTCACGGATATGGGCAACATCGTTCTCGGTCGTGCAGAACACGACCTTGGGCTTGTCCCCGCCTTCGCGCCGACGCAGCTGAGTAATGAACTCGATCCCCGTCATCACCGGCATGTTCCAGTCGAGCAGAACCACGTCGGGCATGGCTTCTTCGCAGCGATTCAGGCCTTCCTGACCGTTCTCCGCTTCTTCGACCTTGAACTCCAGCGTCTCGAGAATGTGACGGGAGACTTTTCGGATAACGCGCGAATCATCGACGACCAGGCAGGTTTTCATCAGTGGACCTCGTTTGTTGTCACCCGAGCCTAGACGCGGGGCGTAACTATTCGCTTAAGCCGCCATTGGGGCAGGCCCGGCGACCAGACTCTCAATATTGATGAGGAGCGTGGGCCCGCTTGTCGTTTCGACCAGTCCGCGCGCAGCTCGCTGCCATTCCGCGCCGAAACCGCCCGGCACTTCGATCGGCCCGCTTATCGCTTCATCGACGTCATAGGCCTCGTCGACCAGAAGCGCATAGGGGTGGCCATCGATCGCTACTACGGCAGCCCGCTGGTCCGCAGCAATCGGACCAGGTTTCAGGCCCAGGGCCAGCGAACAATCGATGACGGTCAGGGCTTGGCTACGCAGCGCAGTAAGTCCCCGGATGAAATCGGGCGTCCCGAGGATAGGTGTCACTTCGCCGACCTCGATAACCGACTGGACGCACAAAGCGGGTATTGCTGCCCGTCGTCCGGCAATCCGGCATGTTAGCAGAAGCTCGTTCATACGATGGCCTCCGTCCTGGCCTGTTTCAGGGCAGCCAGCAGACCATTGCGATCGTAACGATAGATGGTCCCGTCGCCAGTACCTTCGGGTTCGCGGCGCAGTCGGATGACGGTCCTGGCTGCCGGGTCTGATGTCGGCACGCTGTCCTCTCCCAGCAAGATGGCAAGGTCGGTTTCCTCGTCTTCGTCGGTCGTGACGCGATAGCCGGCCGCCTCTATCAAAGGCGAAAGAATGGTGCGCGCCCATTCGCTGTCACCGGGAACGCGGCATGATAGCGGTGTTTTCGTTTGACGCGGTGTGCAGTGGTTCGCAAACAGGTGGTGGCCGTCGATTACCGGAACCGGTTTGTCGTCGATCAGAGCAATCCCCTCGATCGAGACATCGTCGTTGGAAGAAACGATGTCGTTCGAGATGGTGGCCGCGTCGAGAACTTCCGAAACGGCATAGACGAGTTCGGTCTCGCCGTCGGTCAAGCGCAGCAGACGGCAACGGACATCTGGAAAAGGACCTTTTTCGTGTCCAGCGAGCGCTAGGATCTGTCCGTCGATGACGGCATGAGCGTGGCTGGTTTCGATGTCGATCGCCTCGCGAGCGACGGTGTCGATCCGCCGTACCAGTTCGAGCCGCACCGCTCGTTTGCGACCGTCAAGCGCGGTGAACAGCATTACCGGGATGGAGTTGCGGGTTACGGTCTGCGTTTCCTCTTCGACTGCCTTGAAGCCGCCGCGTCCCTCACTCACGAGGTCATGACGTGCGGCGATGCTCGGTAAGTCGAGCAGCATCATCGGCCGTCCGTCATCGAGCAGTGTCGTACCCGCATAGAGGCCCGTTTCCATCACGGCTGGCGCGATAGGCTTAACGACCACATCCTCGTGATCGTAGACCCGGTCCACGGCGAGCGCGAAGACATCGGCGGTTGCAAGCCTGACGATTACAAATGTCTTGCCCGTCGCCGCGCTGCTGTCTTCGTTTTCGTTTTCGCCAACTCCCAGGACTTCGTCCAGCGAAAGACACGGTACGCGCTTGCCGCGAAAGGTAACGAAGCGCCGTTCCCCGACTGTGGCAAAGTCGATCTGAGAGGAGTTTCCGAACACGATCTCTTCCACGTAGCTACGCGGGATGGCGTAACGCTGTCCGCCACTTCCGACAGTAAGGGCCGCAATGATAGACAGAGTAAGCGGAAGTTTGAGGAAGACGCTGGTTCCCGCCCCCGGCGTGCTCGAGACATCGATCGAACCGCCCACCTTCTCGATATTTGCACGCACGACATCCATGCCGACCCCCCGACCGGAGAGCGCACTGACCTTTTCGGCCGTGGACAGGCCCGGTTCGAAAACCAGATGCTGCTTGCGGCGCTCCGACATATTGTCGAGTTCAACACGGCTGTAGATACCTGCTGCCAAAGCCTTTTCGACGAGACGGTCCGTATCTATGCCGCGTCCGTCGTCGGTGATGACGAGGCTGATCTGATTGCCCGATTGCCGGGCAGAGAACTTCAGAAAGCCAATCTCGCTCTTGTCGTTCTTGATCCGCTCGCCCGGTCCCTCGAGGCCGTGGTCGATGGCGTTGCGAACAATATGGGTGAGCGGATCGCGAACCATCTCGATCATTTCTCTATCGAGTTCGACCTCGCCGCCCTCGAAATCGACCGTGACCTGCTTGCCAAGTTCTTTCGAAAGGTCGCGCACGAGCCTGGGCAATGAACCGAAAAGATGCTCGAGGCGTTGCATCCGCATCCGGGTTATCGAGCTGCGCACATCGGCGAGAATGGTACTCAGACGCTCGAACGGGGCGTCTATTGTCGGCTGTTCGCCCGCTTCGCGCAGGCGCCTAGCGAGATCGTTGCGGGCAAGGACCATATCGGACACGCCCTTCATCACCTCATCCAGTAGCTCGACCGGCAGGCGGATGGAGCGCTGTACATTGGCGCTGCGCGGCACGCTGGGCGCCGTTTCGAGCGTATCGGTATTGTTGGAGGCGCCGGGATCGGCTGCCCGATCGGGTTGGGCATCAGGGGCGTGTTTCGTGGCGGGTTTTTCAAGAGCGCGGGGTTCGTCCGCGCTCAATGCGGCGATCAGTATCTCGTCTCCGCCTTCTGAAAACTCCTCACCAGATCCGATCGCGTCGGTCATCGCTCCGATCCGGTCGATGATGGCAAGGACTGCGGACACCAGAGCCCCATCCGGCTGGCGGCGGCCGGCGCGGCATTCGGCGAGCGCATCTTCCGCCGCGTGGCTGAGCCTCTCGAGTCGCGGGAAATCGAAAAACCCGCAGTTTCCCTTGACCGTATGGACGAACCGGAAAATCGTATCGAGCCGACCTGTGTCCAACGGGTCCGCCTCCCAGGCAACGATCTCGCCACCGCTCGCCTCGAGCATTTCGCGGGTCTCGGCCACGAATTCCGCCAGCAGGTCATCCATGGTTCAAAAGCCCCCGTCCGAACGCTCGAAGGCTATGGACGAATATGGTTAAGTAATGGTTTGAGCCTCGCCGATATGGCCTTTTTTCGTAGCCAGCGCTTTCCACACCACGAACGCTGCCAACGCACCGCCCGCTACATTTGCGAGGAGTTCTGCCGCGTAGATCGCTTCTGCACCCCAATCGTCACGCAGGAGCCAGCCCAGGGGCAGCATGACGAGGAACACGCGAGCGAAGCTCTGCATCAGTGCCAGGCCAGACTTGTCGACTGCATTCAACGCACCGTTGGCCACTATGAGGACTCCGAAACCGGCGTAGCCCCAAACCGATATGGCCAGATAGCGCGAAAATTCTTCGATGACCGCTGGATCCTCGGTAAAAAACTGGGCGAACCAATCGCCGGTGAAGAACAGGACGACAGCGGTCGCCAAACCATATGCGAGCGAGAAAAGCGCCGACCAGTACATTGCCCGCCGCGATCGGTCGGGACGGTTCGCGCCCCAGTTCTGCCCCACGATCGCCCCGATCGATCCCGATAGGGCGAGCAGCGGGACCACGGCGAAACTTTGCAAGCGACCGGCCGCACCGAACCCGGCCACTGCAGCTTCGCCCTGGGAGGCGAGCAGTGCCGTCAGCACCGCCAGCCCGATGGGATTGATCGCATTGGAAAAGGCAGCTGGTCCCGCGACACGAAGGATCGCCACGCTGGATTCCGTCACATTGCACTTGCGGATCAGGGTCGGGTGAATTTGCAGCGACGCGCGTTTAATCAGCCAGAGCGCCACCAGGATTGCCACCCCGAAACCGACAATCGTGGCATAGGCCGCGCCGGCGATGCCGAACCCGGCAAAGCCAAGGGCGCCGGTGATGAATATTGGATCGAGTATCCAATTGGCCACCGAGTAGGTGATCGAGACATAGGATGTCTTGCGGGCCTCCCCCTGACCGCGCAGCACACCGTTCAATCCCATTTGCAACAAGAGGACCGGCATGCCGAGCGCGTAGGGACGCATGTATTCGCGAATGAGTGGAAGCAGGTCGTCCGGTGCCTGCATGAGACGGAACAGCGGATCGAGAAGCAGGTACAAGGTCAACCCCATGACCACTCCGGCCGCCAGAGCGAAGACCGCGCCGAAATTTGCCAGCCGCTCTGCCCGGTCCCGGTCGGCGGCTCCAAGCGCTCGTGAAATGACCGAGTTGATACCTACCATCACGCCCACACCAAGGCTGGAGATGGCGATAGTGATGGGAAAGATGAAACTGACTGCGGCCAGTTCCTTCGCGCCTAGTTGACCGATGAAATATGCGTCGATCAGGCCAACCGACATGATAGCAGCGACACCGATGATCATGGGCGTAGTCTGGCCGACGAGGTGGCCGCGGATCGTCCCGCGTGTCAGTCTGGCCGCCTCGCTCATCGGCAGCCGGGTAGCGGGCCGGGGCGGTCTTGCCTAGCGCCCAATTCAGTTCCGTCGCTTGCCGACTCGCCCAAACCCATGCGATAGAGGTTGCAAAGAGAGACCCAAGGAGAGCGCCATGGCCACGCAGATCAAGCCGACATTCGAATGCAGCGAAGAGGAATGGAAGGTCCGGCAGGACCTTGCCGCCTGCTACCGTATCTTCGACCACCTCGGCTGGGGCGAAAGTATTTACAACCACATCTCGGTCGCCGTCCCGGGGGAAGAAGATGTATTCCTGATCAATCCCTTCGGCCTACTCTACGACGAAGTGACTGCCTCCAATCTCGTCAAGATCGATGTCGAGGGCAACAATGTCGGTCCGTCGCAGTACATGGTCAACAAGGCCGGCTTCACTCAGCACGCACATTTTCACCGTACGCTGGGCGAACGCGCCAACGCGATCTGTCATGTCCACACCACGGCGACCATGGCGGTTTGCAGCCACAAGGACGGACTGGTGCCGACCAATTTCTACGCCTGCAATTTCCAGGGGCAGATCGGCTATCACGATTTCGAAGGCGTTACCGTGCGTCCGGAAGAAGGTGACCGGCTGGTCGAAAACCTTGGCGAGCATTCGATCCTGATGCTGCGCAATCATGGGCCCGTCGTGATGGACAAGACCATTCCTGGAATGTTCGTCAAGATGTGGGCGCTGCAGCGAGCCTGCGAGATACAGATCGCCACGCTGAGCCAGGGCGAAGCCAATATCGTATCGCAGGACGTCGTCGACGTGCACCAACGCGATCTGGTCCAGATGGCGAGCCAGGGCGGGGCGGGCGTGTTCGATTTCGAAGCGTGGAAGCGGCGCGTGTCGAAGATCGATGACAGCTGGCGCAGCTGACCTGATCCGATAGAGCGGCCTGATGACCAGTATGACCGTCAACGGACGGCCGATCCGGTTCAGGATGGACCCGGACACGCCATTGTTGTGGGCGCTGCGCGATGCGGCGAACCTGACTGGCACCAAGTATGGATGCGGTGAAGGCGATTGCGGTGCCTGCATGGTTCATGTCGATGGCGAGGCGCTTCGATCCTGCCTCATAACCATTGCTGAAGCCGAAGGGCGCTTTATTACCACTATCGAGGGGCTGAGTCGGGACCGCTCGAACCCGGTGCAGCAGGCGATGGTCGCCGAGCAGGCAGTACAGTGCGGCTTTTGCACGCCCGGCATAATCATGGCGGCAAGTGCCTTGTTGGCAAAGAACGGTGCGCCGTCCGAAGCCGATGTCAAAGCGGCAATCCCGAACCTGTGTCGTTGCGGCGTCTATCCGCGGCTGGTCCGAGCCGTCGAACGCGCCGGCCGGGTGGCCAATCGCCGCGAGACCATCAGCGCCGCCCCCGCACCGGGTATCAGCACGCAAGACGCAGCGCGTGAAGTGCCCGCGCTTTCAGTACCCGAAGAATGAAACCCTTTACCCGACGAAGAGTGAAACCCTTTCAAAGTTCACTCAAAGTTCACTCGAATTCGACGCTGACGACTGCGATGGCCTTGCCCCACATTTGGAGATTCCCTGGATGCCGCACCGGTCAGAAGCGGACGGGCTAAGCTCGAGCCCCCATCCTTCAATCCTGCTGGAAGGGCGACGACCGGATTACCCGATCGCCGCCCCTGTAGGAAAGACCTGATGCCTCGCGCATGCCGGCGGTATGGACTGGCTTTGCGCCGTCCATCCCCGTTTGCCGGCTTCGCGGGCAGCCGCTAGATCTCAAACCTTACCCCGATACGCGCATTGAACGGTTCGGCAGGCTGGATATTGTTATCGCCGTGCGCGGAAGGATAATAATCCTCGTCGAACAGATTTTCGATATTGAGCTGCACGCTCACGCGCTCGTTTAGAGTGTAGTAAGCCGCCGCATCGACGCGCCAGTAGTCCGGCAGGACGACATCGTTGCTGAAGCTGGCGAACTGTTCCGACTGGTGAATGATGCCGAGGCCGAAGCCCAGCTGTTCGGTGACGTCGAACCGGTTCCACGCGCTGATCGAATGGCGTGGAAGCTGCTGCAGGCGCTGGCCTTCATCGCCGAAGGCATTGTCGTTGAGCAGCTCGCCATCGAGGTAGGTGTAGCCGAGATTGGCTTTCCACCAGCCCGCGATCTCTCCGACCGCGCCGATCTCAAACCCTTCCGTGCGGCTTTCACCGGCGAGTATCGTGAGCGTCGGGTCGTTGGGATCGTTCGCCCGGATATTGGTCCGCTCCAGCCGGAAGATCGCACCGGTGACAAGCACCTTGTCCAGCGGTGCCCATTTCGCACCAAGTTCGTAATTGGTGAACTTTTCCGGCTCGAACTGACTGCTTGACGGCGACAGGACGAGAAACTGGTCACCAGCCTGCGGCAGAAAGCTTTCCGAGTAGGAGGCGTAAACCGACACGTCCGGCGTCGGCTTGACGATCAATCCAAGACGTGGACTGAACTTCTCGTCCACACGGCTGCCGTCCACGCCCTTGACAAGGTCGACGGTGTCCAGGTCGAACCGGTCCCAGCGTAGGCCGCCGATCAGTTCGACATACTGCCCGATCTGAAGTTGCTCTTGCGCGTAGAAGCTCAATGTTTCGAGATTGCTGTCGCGCAGTCGAGCGCCGGTGTTGAGTGTAAAGGGCGGAATAAAGATCGTTTCGGCCAACGGCGTTTCGTTCGGTGCCAGCCCGTCAGGGTCGTCGGGCCGCGTGAAACTGACCGTGTCGCGGCCATTGGTTGTGTCCTGACTTCCTGCCTCGATGCCGAGCAACAAAGTGGATTCGATCGTATCCCCGCCGGTCTGCCACACCAGATTACCCTGACCGATCCAGTTCTCGCGCTGGGTGAAGTCGCGATAACCGCCGAGCGTGACGGTTGAGCCGTCCGTGCCGCTGGGCAGTATGTTGGCGTAGACCTTGTCGTAATTGGCGTACTGAACCGTTCCGTTGGCAGTCAGACCGGCACCGAAGTCATGTTCGACGCGAACCCGGCCGATGTGAACCTCGGCTTCGGCGAAATTGAAGTCGGGATCGCCGAAGAAGGTCTCGTCGAAGCTGGTCAGCGGGCCGCCGCCAAGCGAAGGCACGCCGCGATCGGTTACCCGCTCGTCATCGTCATAAGTGTAGCTGGCGATCAGTTCGGTTTGCGGGCCTAGCTGCGCGGTCAGCGTGGGCGAAAAGCCGATGAAACGCCCTTCGTAGAAATCCCGGTGGTTGTCAAATTCTTCGTAAGTCGCGTTGAGGCGCAGTGCGAGGTTGTCCGAAACCGGCTGGTTGACGTCGGCCAGCACGGCGAATGCGCCGAAAGTGTCGACGGACGCCTGTCCGCCCACGAACGTGTCGGTCAGGTCCGCGCGCTTGGCAACGCGGTTGATCGCGCCGCCGCCGGCGCCGCGTCCGAAAATGAGAGCGTTGGCCCCTTTCAGAACTTCGACGCGCGCGATGTTGTATAGCGGACGATAATACTGCGCATCATCGCGGAGCCCGTCGATATAAAAGTCCGCCGTACTTTCCTGCCCGCGGATGAAAACCTCGTCGCGATGGCCTTCGCCAGTTTCCAGGCTGACGCCCGGTACGTAGCGCAGAGCTTCGTTCAGCTGGCGGATCGACTGGTCCTCAAGCTGGTCTTCGGTGATGAAGCTGACGGCTTGCGGCACGTCGATCAGCGGGGTGGGCGTTTTGGTCCCCGTAGAACCGTCATCGCTGCCATACCCTTCTTGGCGATCCGCGGTGACGACAATGTCGCTCGGCAGATAGTCCCGTTCGGGCTGAGCGCCGGCATCGACGCTAGCTGAGGCTGCTGCGGGAGCCGCCGACAGGGCAAAGAATGCCGCGCCCACGAGCAGGGCGGAGCGAAAGGTGTGATCCCTCATTTCAATCTTTCTTTTCTTGCGAGTGATTCTCAAACTATGTTTTGCCCTGCTATTGCGAGGTATTCGCATTTGCAAGTCCAGTGATGATGAAAAAATCGCAAGAGGCGCTTTCACTAATCGCATTGCTCGCTTAGTCGGAGCGGCAAAACTGGAGACCGTAGACAATGAAAGCGACCATCTGGCACAACCCCAAATGCGGCACTTCGCGCAAGACGCTGGCGATACTCGAAAACCTGTCGAAAGTTGACGTTACCGTCGTCGAATATCTCGACCAGCCGCCCACGACCGAAAAGCTCGCGCAGCTTTACAAGGATGCGGGGATATCACCTGCTGAAGGACTGCGTGTGCGCGGTACCGATGCAAAGGAGCGTGGGTTGTGCGATGGCGATGCTGATACAGTGCTGGCGGCAATGGCAACAGACCCGATCCTGATCGAACGGCCGCTTGTCGAAACCGAGAAGGGGGTTCGCCTTTGCCGCCCGCAGGACAAGGTGCTGGAAATTCTCTAGCGACGGTCGCGAGTCAGCTTGCTATCCGCCTGTAAGGCGGTCCAGCCATAGGCGAACACGATAGCGCAAAGCGCCACGATCAGCCCGAAACCCAGCCAGTCCGAATGTCCGTACAGCCACACGCCGAGTGCTGGCGCATAAATGAAGCTCGCGCCTGCGACGGATGCGGTGACGCCCGAGGCCTGTCCCTGTTCAGCGCGGGTCACAGCGAGCGATGTTCCCGCCGTGCTGCCGGGGCGGAACAGGCCGAAGCCGAGCGAGGCAATCGCATAGGCGAGTGCAATGGCATGGAGATCGCCCGCCACCCCCAGGAAAGCGACGCCGACCGCGGCGATGGCAATGCCTGAAAGGGTTGCAGCGCGGGGACCAAGGTCGAGCCGGGGAATAAGGCCCCACTGCGCAAGCAAGGTCGCAATGGCCCCGCTCATCAGCACCAGGCCAACGGGACCGGCGCCTTCGGCGGGCGTATCGCGCAAGCCGAGGCGGTCAAGCACCAGAAAGCCCGAAATACCCAGCACCATTGCCTGTGCATGGCCACCGAGCAGGCCGACGGTTACCCATGGGCGCAGGCGCGGCTCGAACCAGCGCAGCTTGTGCGGTTCGACCGGCTCTTCGCCATCGTCGTCGTCCTCTTCACCCTGTCCGGTTGAAGTTGATCCTCCGGCATAGGGTGCGTCATAGGCGCTGCCGCGCGCAGCGAATTGCGGCTCGTCATTGGGCAGACGCAGTCGCAGGGCCGCCAAAGTAGCAAGACCGATCAACGCAAAGATGATGAAAGGTCCCGTCAAGCCGACAAGGGGAAGCACCATCAGCGGCGCGAGGGCCGGGCCGATTACCGTTCCGAGGCCGAAGCTCGAGGCGATCAGGGAGAGTGCCTGAGTACGCTCCGAACGCGGGGTCCGGCTCGCGACATAGGCCTGGACGGCGGGCGGGGCAGCGCTGCCGAACCCGCCATACAGACTGCGGGCGACGGCGAAAGCTATCAGCGCCGCTGTACCACTGAGCACACCGATAAGGCCGAACCACAAGGCCAGCCCGCACAGGCCCATCGAAATGATGAAACCGCTCAAGCCCAGGGCCATCATCGCCTTGCGGCCGCGCCGGTCGGACCGTTCCGCCCAGATCGGCGCGCAGACCACCCATAACAGGGCAGACCAGCTATAGGCCAGGCTGATCCAGACGTCATCGACGCCTAGCGAGGTGCCGATCGATGGCATGACGGATTGCATTGCCGTGTTGCCTGCAGCCGTGGTCAGCATGACGGCAAACAACAAGGCCATCCTCTCGCGCGAGATGGTTCTCGGACGGGTGGGCGGCGGCGGCGTTATTGCCCCGTGTGGTTCGATATCTGCCATTCGAGCAGGGGCTACGCCGCGCCGTGCACGCTTGCAATGCGGTATGGCATCTGCGAAACCGCGCGCTTCGTGTTTCGGGTCGTTACGAGGAAAGACCTTTTGCCGTCAGAACAAGGTGTCAGCGCCATCGAGCGCTCTGGATTCAAACGAAAGGCGGCGCGGCTTTTCGGCCAATGGGGCGTGTTCTTCAAAGGCTTTCTCGAACACCCGAAAATGGTGGGATCGATCATTCCTTCGTCGCGGTTCACGATCGAGAAGATGCTTCGTCCCGTCGATTGGGAGCGTTGCGAGGTGTTCGTGGAGTATGGGCCGGGCGTCGGCACGTTCTGCCAGCCCGTGCTTGACCGGCTGCGCCGCGATGGCGCGCTGATCGTGATCGACACCAACCCCCTTTACGTCGACTATCTCAAAACCCACTTTCGCGACAGCCGCTTCCATGCCGTACTTGGCTCGGCGGCCGACGTGGAAGAAATCGTCGAGGCACATGGGTATGACGGGGCTGACTACGTCCTGTCAGGCCTCCCATTCTCGACCCTGCCTGAAGGCATGGGTCCGGCGATCGTGGCCGCAACGCACCGGGTGATCCGACCCGGAGGGGCGTTCCTGGTCTATCAGTTCTCCGCCAAGGCCCGAGACTTCATGGCCAAGTATTTTACCCGGATCGATCGCGGGTTCGAATTATGGAACGTGCTTCCCTGCCAGTTATTCTGGGGCTGGAAAGACCGGGCCTAGAGCCGGGTATCGGCTTCGGAGCCATCTTCCCGTTCGTTGCTCAAGCGCGAAAGCTGCGTGTGCACCGCAGCAAGAATGCAGGTCATCAACAGGATTATGACGGCATTGCTCAGGCCTGAAACGATTGCCGAGCCGAGCAGCGCGGCCTGTTCGCCGGCCAGAGCAAATACGAGCGACAAGATCAGCGACAATACGGTCGATACGACGACCAAGGCGACCAGCAACAGCAGATAGAAAAAGAACAGCCGAACCGAATTGCCCTTGGTGAGATGCCAGGAACGCTTGAGCGCTGTGACAGGGTTGCGTTGCCCATCGATCGCGATGACGGGCGAGACCAATGAGAACTTGGTCAGAACGTAGCAGGCGACGACCAGAGCGACCAAACCGCCCACGAACGCCAGTATCGAAACCCCCACCGCCGCCGCGGGCGCGAGGGCCAGAATTGCAATGATCATGAGCAAAGCGGTCTGCAGAATCTGCGAGCCGAAATATGACAGCACGGATTTCACTCCTACCTGCAGGGCTTCGCCAACCGTCGGACTGGCACGCCGCCGCAACAGTGCGAGCATCGCAAGCAACCCTATGCCCTGGATCAGAGCCAGCAGTATAAGCGCCCACCAGTAATCGCCGTAAACTTCCGATATCGCAGCCATTGCAGCGTCGCTATCGTCCGACGGCATGTTCGCGAACATGTCCATCTCGGGGATTGTGATCATGATGACGGCATAGGGAATGAAGAAGAAAACCCCGGCAAGCACTGCAAGAAGCCCGAAATTCTTCCTCAGCAATGCCAAGGCCTCTTTCCAGGCGGTATCGTAATCGAACTTCATGGCAAACCCCTCGGCGCTTGGCTCTTGATAAGCATGGCTGCAACCGCCACGCAATCGGCAGATGAACAAACCATCCGCCCGAACCGTCGAATGGCGTGTCGAAACCGCGCAGATCGCTTATCGCGATGCGCTGTCGGCCATGCAAGCGCGCAACGAGGCAATTGCCACAGGCCAAGCGCGCGAGATGGTTTGGCTGCTCGAACATCCGCCGGTCTATACCGCCGGGACGAGCGCCGACGGGGCCGAACTGCTAGACCCGCGTTTCGAAGTGGTCGATGCCGGACGGGGCGGGCGTTATACCTACCATGGACCGGGCCAGCGCGTGGGTTATGTCATGCTCGATCTGAAAGAACGCGGACGCGATGTGCGCTGTTTCGTCCATTCACTCGAAGGTTGGGTCATCGCAACGCTTGCCGAATTCGGTGTCGAATGCTGGCGCAGCGAAGGTCGGATCGGGATATGGACGAATGACATCGATGGCCGCGAGGCCAAGATCGGCGCAATCGGCGTGCGGGTGCGGCGCTGGGTCACCATGCATGGCTTTTCGGTCAATATCGCGCCCGATCTCGCGCATTTCAGTGGCATAGTGCCCTGCGGCATCGATCAATTCGGTGTCACAAGCCTGCAGCGGCTTGGAATTGATCTTGCGCCTGCAAGCTTCGATGAGGCATTGCGAGCAAGGTTCGGCGACTTTCTCGCCGCTCTGGAAGGAACGACATGACCCGCTGCATCGCCGCTTTCGCCGCGCTCGTCTTTCTCGCCTCGTGCGGTGAAGAGCCTGTTCCCGAACAGCCGGTGGATGACGAGCGCAGCGCGCGCGGAGAAGTTCTCGGCGGAACGATCAGTGACGAGATGTTGCCTCTCGCCACCCGGCGCTCGCAATCTCCACCGCTGAGCGAGGACGACGAGACACAGGATGAAAGTGGGGGCAGCGGCGATACCGCGGCAAGCGAGGACGAGGGCGAAAGTTGAGCCTTTCGCCCCGCCCGGACCAGCCTATTCCGCTGCCTCGACCTCGTCCGCCTCGGCCATGGTTGGGTAATCGATGTAGCCTTCGGGGCCTGGCATGTACCAGGTTTTAGGCGCATCGACATTCGGTGCGAGCTGCGCGCCGATCCTGAACCGCTCCGGCAGGTCGGGATTCGATATGAAATCGCGTCCCCAGCTAACTGCATCGCACCGCCCCGACTCGATGTCGGCCGCCGCGCCTTCGGGCGAATAGTCGCTGTTAAGCACGAGCGCGCCCGAATATCGCTGGCGGATAAGCGGGCTCTGCTTGGGAACTTCGGTGCTGCCGAACGTCCCTTCCGGCCCCGGTTCGCGCAGTTCGAGGAACGCCAAGCCAAGCTCTTCGATCACCTTGGCCGCCGCGCCGAACGTCGCGGGGGGATCGCTGTCGTCGCAGCCTTGGGTTTCGCCATTGGGCGACAGGCGTACGCCGACACGGTCTGCCCCCCATACGCCAACCAGTGCATTCAACACTTCACGAAGAAAACGGGTACGGTTTTCGGGGCTTCCGCCGTATTCGTCATCGCGCAGATTTGTGCCGTCGCGCAAGAACTGGTCTACCAGGTAACCATTCGCGCCGTGCAATTGCACACCGTCGAAACCGGCCTTCTTTGCATTTTCGGCTGCGTGGCGATAATCATCCACCACCCGGGTTATCTCGTCTTTACCCAGCGCGCGAGCCGGCTGATAATCCTTGCGTCCTTCGAAAGTGTGCGCGTGACCTGGCGCGCAGGTTGCACTGGCCGATACGGGCGGCTTACCGTCGAGAAAATCGGGATGCACCAGCCGCCCCATGTGCCATAGCTGAAGGACGATAAGCCCGTCCTCTTCGTGCACGCCCTGCGTGACCGGTTTCCAGCCCTCGACTTGTTCCTCACTCCAGATGCCGGGTGCGGCAGGCCAGCCGAGCCCTTCGACGCTGATCCCGGTTGCTTCGCTGATAATCAGGCCCGCGCCAGCCCGCTGACGGTAATACGTCGCCATCATCTCGTTCGGTACCGAACCCGGCTGGCTCGAACGACCTCTCGTGAGCGGGGCCATGAAGATTCGGTTGCGCGCTTCAAGCGAACCCATGGTTAGCGGTTCGAACAATTTTGCGTGCATGGTGGGCCATTCCTTTTTGCTGGCAGGATATGGACGAAGAGCTAGGGGCGGGGGATGAACGGCGCAACCGCACCGGCGGACAAGAATGGCTATCAGGCCAGTGCGTGGCACTTTGCTGCGCTGCTCGGCGGGAATACAGCGCTTGCCTTGGGGCCGTGGCTGGTGCGGCTGTCCGATACGGGGCCGGTTTCGGCTGCGTTCTGGCGGCTGTTCCTGCCGATCCCGGTCATCGCATACCTTGCGTGGAAGGGAAGATCTTCGGGGCCGATCGACCGCAAACTCATGTTGCTGGTTCTTGCGGCCGGCGTTTTCTTCGCATTCGATCTTGCCAGCTGGCACATCGGGATCGAGCGTACGCGGTTGGGCAATGCCGTGCTGTTTGGCAATTCGGGTAGCTTGATCCTGATGCTGTGGGGTCTTGTGGTGTTACGACAGGCACCCTCGCGGCGCGAAGCGTTGGGGGTCCTTGCCGCGCTTGCAGGCGCGGCGATCCTCTTGGGACGGAGTCTGGATATTTCCACGGCAACGTTTGTCGGCGACCTCTTTTGCCTGCTGGCGGGACTGTTCTACGCCTTCTATCTTCTGCCTGCCCAACGGGCACGATCGGCGCTAGGGCAATGGAGCGTATTGCTGCTCGTCTGCCTCGCAGCCTCTCCCTTATTGCTTGGGATGGCGTTCGTTCTGGGCGAACCAGTCTGGCCAGGCGCGGCTGGGTGGACGCCAGTAGTATTGCTCGCCCTCTCGAGCCAGATCATCGGTCAGGGGCTGCTCGTCTTCTCGCTGAAGCATTTTTCGCCACTTATAATCGGCATGGCCTTGCTGACCCAACCGGCGATTGCCGCGACTGTCGGCTGGCTGGTGTTTGCCGAGGTCCTGCTGCCGCCCGATATTCTGGGGATGGTACTGGTGGCTGCGGCGCTGGTATTGGCCCGGAGCGTCAGTCGACCGATTTCGAATCCATCACCTTCCTGAAACTCTGATATCGAGCTTCCACCGATTCCAGATCGGGTCCGGTCAGATGCTTGCGCGCCTGCCGTGCGAGCTGCTCGCCTTCCCGTTCAAGCGCGACCAGCCGAGACTCATCGTTCAGCAGGCTCGCGGCGTTGGCGATCGTGTCGAAGGTTACACGGGCGGCGGTGGGACTTGTCGCGACTGCCGAGCGCATCGCGCCAAAACCTCGATTCACGAAGTGATTGAAATCATCATCCAGCAGAACCAACCGGTCTCCGTCTGCATCTTTTGCCTCGCCGAAAGCGCGGGTCAGATCGCGATAACCCAGTTCGGCGGTTGCCGCGCCGAGCCAGTGAATCGAGGTAATCGCAGTGAACGGATCGTTGATACCGGGAGATAGCGCTCGAAGTCCTATTTCGACCAATTCGTCGATCAGGAAATGCAGATCTTGCGCAGGCGTCCGCATGCCGCCGAGCGTGAAACAATCACGCACCTTGTCGTCGTGGAGATCTTCGAGGTCTTCGTCATCATCGGTCCAGAAGACGATCGGTACGCCGGGATGCACGAAATCGCCCGTGCGCACTCCCAACGTGATGTGGTCTTTTTCATCACGTGCGATCTTTTCTAGCTTTTCAAAGTCTATCCTTTGAACATAGCCAGTATTCCGGGCTGTTACCGGGCGACCCTTGGGCGGCTGGGTTTCTTGCGCGCCGCTGTTCTTCTTTGGAAAGTTTTTCTCGATATCGCCGATAAGCCGCTGCCCTATCCCCTTCAGGACCGAATTGATCCGAATCGAAGCCGGAATATGATTGAGGAAGAACACGAGGACTGCGATCGATATGGCCATCAGCAGATAGGCTACCAGCAAAGACAATTGGGGCACGAAGGCCATGGCATTCGCGCCCTCGACCCGCACCACCCGCAAGACCGTAAGTGCATAAACAAATGTTGCGATGAAAGTAGCCAGGCTGAGCTGGTTCCCCTTGTCTTCCATGAAGTTGGTCAGCAAGCGCGGACCGTAATTCCCGCTGGCATAAGCCACGGCTGCGATGGTGATAGAGAAAACGGTTGAGGCTACTCCGATCATCGAGGCGGCGATGACATTGAGCATGTTGGATGCGCCGTCGGGCCGGGCGGGGCGGATGTAATCAAACGAGACGACCGTCTCTCCCCAGCCAATTCGATCCAGATATATTGTCCAAAGGGCTAGCAGCAGCGCTAGGATCGAGAACAAGGCCGGATAGAACCAGTAGTTGGCATTGATCCTTTGCCAGAAATTACGCAGCCAACCCATCAGGCCACTCCTTTTCGGTCTGCAAAGAGGAAAAGGGTACAGACCCTTCGGGATGCACGTGGAAGTGTCAGTGCCGATCTACCTGAACATGCAGGCATTTCCGTTCCCCCTCACTTGGTCGTCGTCAACGCGACAGCATATGTGGTGGCGAGCCGATGACCTGGTTGCGCAAAGCTCAATATCGCAGAGCAGCGATATCAAACCTTACCAAGGTCGCCTTTGCCAATCGTACCGCTCGCCATTTCCAGCATCCGGTCAAGACTCTGCTTGGCCTTCAGGCGCAGCCCTTCCTCGATCTCGATACGCGGTTCGAGATCGCGCAGGCAGGCATATAGCTTTTCCATCGTGTTGAGCGCCATGTATGGGCAGATATTGCAGCTGCAATTGCCGTCCGCGCCCGGCGCACCGATGAAGGTCTTGTCCGGAATCGCCTTCTCCATCTGATGAATGATGTGCGGCTCGGTCGCCACGATCAGCGTGTCGCCTTCGAAAGTCTTGGCGTATTGCAGGATACCGCTTGTCGAACCGACATAGTCCGCATGATCGATGATCGTCGGGGGGCATTCCGGATGCGCGACGACGGGCGCGCCAGGGTGCTGTTGTTGCAGCTTAAGCAATTCGGTTTCGCTGAAGGCTTCGTGCACGATGCATACGCCCGGCCACAAAAGCATCTCGCGGTTAAACTTGCGTGACAGATAGCCGCCCAAATGCCGGTCTGGCCCGAAGATGATCTTCTGGTCCTCGGGGATCTGGCTGATGATCGTCTCGGCGCTCGAGCTGGTGACAATCACATCGCTGAGCGCTTTAACTTCGGTCGAACAGTTGATGTAGGTCAGCGCGATATGGTCGGGATGCTTTTCGCGAAAGGCTTTGAATTTCTCGGGCGGACAGCTGTCTTCCAGGCTGCACCCGGCATCCATGTCGGGCAGGACAACAATCTTTTCAGGCGACAGAATCTTGGCCGTATCGGCCATGAACTTGACCCCGCAAAAGGCAATGACGTCAGCATCGGTGTCCGCTGCCTTGCGCGAAAGCTCGAGACTGTCGCCGACGAAATCGGCCAGGTCCTGGATGTCGGGTGTCTGATAATAGTGTGCCAGAATAATCGCATTCTTTTCCTCGCGGAGGCGATTGATTTCTTCGAGCAAGTCATTGCCGGTGGGTAGGCTGATTTCGGCCGTCATGCGAACATCCCGTCTGATATGGTCCAAGCGTTAGAGAAGAAACGGGCGGGAATGGCAGTGCGTTCCGCGCTTTTCAGCCTGTAGCAGGCAAAAGTCTGATCGCGTAGTCGCGAACGCATACTATCCGTTGCAGCGCCTTTTTACGCTCATAATTAAGTGGCTCTCGAGACTGTTTCCCATAGTTCGCCCGAGCGTGTCACAAGTCCGCGACGTTCCAGATCGATAAGGTGTGCAGTGACTGACATCTTCGCTGCGCCGTGAAGTTTCTCGTCCAGGCCCTTGTACATTTTGGGGACGAACTCTTCCGCCCTGTGCGGGTCGTCATGAAGGTGGCGCAGGATCTGGTTTTCACGCTGGCGACGATGACCCATCATTCCGCGCACGAGCTGGCGCGGCTTGTCGATCGCTTCGCCATGAGCTGGATAGTAGACCCGGTCTTCACGGGCATGAAGCTTGTCGAGGCTGCGCATGTAATCGCCCATATCGCCATCGGGAGGTACGACGACGCTGGTCGACCAGCCCATGACATGATCTCCGGTAAACAACGCCCCGCTTTCACCAAGTGCATAGCACAGGTGGTTCGAAACGTGGCCTGGCGTGGCGACGGCGGTAAGCGTCCATCCGGGCCCGTTCATCGCTTCGCCATCTTCGAGCACCCTGTCCGGTTCATATCCGCGATCAAACGAGGCATCGGCGCGCGGGCCGGTATCGTCCAATACCAAGGGCGCACAACCGATGATCGGGGCCCCGGTACGCGCGGCCAGCGGTTTCGCAGCTGGTGAATGGTCCCGGTGCGTGTGCGTGCACATGATCGCGCAAACATGCTCATCGCCGATCGCGGCATCGAGGGCGAGGACGTGGTCATCCTGTGCGGGCCCCGGATCGATCACCGCACAACCATCGCCCAATCCCACGATATATGTCTGTGTGCCGGTGAAAGTGTAGGGTGACGGATTGGGCGCGAGTACACGCCGCACCAGCGGTTCGAGCTGCTGCGCTTCGCCGGTCGGCCAGGGTTTGGGTGGCGGTCCTGCCATGGGCTTGCATATGGGGACGCGACTGGCGCATGTCACGCCCCAGCCAATCGCAAGGGAGAAAGCATGGCCGACCGTATCCTCGTCCTCGATGCTGGAACCACCTCGACACGCGCGATGATCTTCACGGCCGATGGGAAAGTGGAGAAAATCGCCCAGTCCGAACTGACCCAGCATTATCCAAGGCCTGGCTGGGTCGAGCACGACGCGACGGAGATCTGGCTCAAGACCTTGGCTTGTGCCCGCGAGGTAACCGGCCCGGATGCGGCGCATATTGCTGCGATCGGCGTTACCAACCAGCGCGAGACCGTGGTCGCCTGGGATCGTAATTCCGGTGAGCCCTTGGCACGAGCCATTGTGTGGCAAGACAGGAGGACTGCGGACTTCTGCGAAAACCTTAAGGAAGCCGGGGCGGAGCCGGAAGTTCAAAGAGCAACCGGCTTGGTGCTCGATCCCTATTTCTCCGCCACGAAGATGCGATGGATGCTCGAGAACGACGATGCGGTGAGCGCAGCCGCGCGGCAGGTTACGCTGGGGTTCGGCACGATCGAAAGCTGGCTCGTCTACAAGCTTTCAGGCGGCGCCCATCTGTCTGATGCGAGCAATGCCAGCCGGACCTTGCTGCTTCGGCTCGACGGGATGCAGTTCGATTCTGCTCTCTGCGAGTTGTTCGGAGTTCCACCGGCCACGTTGCCCGAAGTGGTCGACACACATGGGGTACTGGCTGAGTGCGATATGCGCCTGTTCGGCAGGGCATTGCCAATTTGCAGCCTGGTAGGTGATCAACAGTCGGCGACTGTCGGCCAAGGCTGCCTTTCCTCCGGCGAAACGAAGGCGACCTTCGGCACCGGTGCATTCGTGCTGACAAATAAAGGGCAGGAGATACCGCGCTCAGAACACCGCTTGCTGGGCACGGTCCTTTATCAGCGCGAAGGCAAGCGAACCTATGCGATCGAAGGTGCATGTTTCGTGGCAGGGAGCCTGATACAGTATTTGCGGGATCAGCTGGGCATGATCGGAACAGCGGCTGAAACCGAGGAACTGGCGAGGTCCATCGAGGACAGTGGCGAAGTGGTCATTGTTCCCGCGCTTGCCGGTCTGGGCGCGCCGCATTGGCGGCCCGATGCCCGTGGCGTGATCTCGGGTTTGAGCTTCGCAAGCGGTCGGGCCCAGATAGCTCGGGCCGCACTGGAAGCCATGGCACACCAGACGCACGATCTTGCAAGCGCATTCGCCGCCGATGGCGCTCACTGGGCGAAGCTGCGGATCGATGGCGGCATGAGCGCGAACGACTGGATGGCGCAGGATCTTGCCGATATTCTGGAACTTGAAGTCGGGCGGCCCGATTTTGTTGAAACGACTGCGTTGGGCGCGGCGATCCTTGCGGCAGTTGGCTGCGGCCTTCATTCTGATCTCGAGACGGCAGTGCAGGAAATGCGCGGTGCAACGCGCAGGTTTTATCCGTCGATGAAAAGCGATGTTCGCAAGGCCCGTCTGGAGCGCTATGCGAAAGCGCTTCTCGCAGCCTGATCAAATGGCTGCAAATGCGGCTTCAAGCCTTCCGTGAAGCAAGTGAACCGGCGTTCCTTGGTGTTCTTTCTGCGCCTGCCACTTCTGGTCCAGCCGCGCTACCCGGGCATGAAGTTCCTCAGTTTCGCGAATCAGGGCGCGGGTTTCCGGCTCGAGCCGCTCGAGATGGTCAGGATCCGATGATTGCTCTTCAGGCAGTGCGCCGAAGCGTTCAAGCTGGGTAAGGGTCAGTTTGCCGGAGTGAAATGCGCGCTGGTTCAACAGCCAGGCGAGTACGTGCATTACCCGCGTGGTAGTGCGCAGCCCTTCGATCGAAAGGGCGACCCGTGTCAGATCGCTACTACCGCCCAAGGCGTCATTGAAACGCAAGTCGAAGGCTGCTCGCGCATCATCCGCCAGGACGAGCGCTTCGGCGTAGAGGCTTTCGATAATCTCTTCGTTGATATCGCGGGACTGCATGATTTGTTACGATTAGGCGTTCTTGCGTGACCTATCCAGCTCGTTAACCACGGCTGTGCCTATGCGATACGCTGCATACCGTATGATGATAAAATCACGCGATGATGTCGGGCAAAAGAGTGTCTTCGATCGCGGCAATCCGGTCTTTTAGCTGGAGTCTGCGCTTTTTCAGTCGAGCGATCTGCAACTGGTCCACGAAGCCGCGTTCCTTGCCGGATTCGGTCAATGCGTCGATCGCGACGTCAAGATCGCGATGCTCGCTGCGGAGCGCTTCCAACCGCTTGCGCAACTCCTGTTCGTTCACGCCCGTCCTTCCCGTATCTCGGTTCGTCGCATGCCCCCCGATCCGGCCTTTGTAAATCGGCTTTGCTGTGCTTTTATCCATGACCAGCGGCCAGTGTCGCAAGGCACGAGTCGCTCCACGGGGTCGCGTACAACCCATAAAGGAGACAGATCGATGCAATCATCCCATGTCGATGCGCTGAAAGCCAAACATGCCGGTCTGGAGGCACGACTGCACGATGAACAGACCCGCCCTGCGCCCGATATTGCGATGATCCAGAAATTGAAGAAGCAGAAGCTGCTGATAAAGGAAGAACTTACGGCTTCCTGACCTGCTTTCGATCGAAGCGGGACCTTGCGTTCCGCTTCCGCATCGCCTCGAACTTGCTATAGGCTGAAGTCATGTCAGCCGTTTCCTCCGCCCGCCAGATCCTCACCCGTCTGCACGAGGTCATGGCTGGACGAACTCACGCGCAACACAAGCTCGACCGCGTGGTCGAGATTATCGCGGAGAGCCTCGATAGCGAAGTCTGCTCGATATATCTCCTGCGCGAAGGGGCGTTGGAACTCTACGCCACGCAGGGTCTGAATCCGGACGCGGTCCATGTCACCAGATTGGGATTGGGCGAAGGACTGACCGGGACTATTGCTGCGAATATCGAAACCCTGAATCTGGCCGAGGCGAAGGCCCATCCGGATTTTCTCTACCGTCCTGAAACCGGCGAGGAACGGTTCCACTCCTTTGCCGGGGTTCCGATCGTCTATCGCGAGCGCGCAGTCGGCGTATTGTGTGTCCAGCATATCGATCCACGCCGTTACGAGGAAGTGGAGGTCGAAGCGCTTCAGACGACGGCGATGATCCTTTCGGAGCTTATTGCTCACAAGGAACTCGTCGACGACGAGGAACAGATCGATTTGGAGGAAGCGCGCAGCGAAAGCGACGTGCTGGACGGGCTGACACTGGTCAAGGGCCTGGCCTTCGGACACGCTGTACTGCACCAGCCGCGCGTCGAGATCGACCAGGTGGTTGCCGAGGATATCGAGGCGGAGCGCCAACGGGTCTACCGCGCGTTCGACAAGATGCGCGACCAGATCGACGCGATGGGTAAGGAACCTGAGTTCGGCAAGGGTGGCGAACACGTCGAAGTGCTCGAGACGTACAAGATGTTCGCCTATGACGAAGGCTGGAGCCGCCGGATCAACGAGGCAATCGATAGTGGATTGACAGCAGAGGCTGCCATCGAACGGGTTCAGCAGCGCACGAGAATGCGGATGCGCGAGATCGACGATCCGCTTCTGCAGGACCGGATGCACGACCTTGAGGACTTGTCGAACCGACTTCTCAGGATCGTATCGGGCCAATTGCAGACGGCCGCGACGCAGGGTTTGCGACGCGACACGATCCTGGTCGCGCGCAATCTGGGACCGGCGGAACTGCTCGAGTACGATCGGCGCCGGCTCAAAGGCGTCGTGCTGGAGGAGGGTTCACTCACAGCGCATGTGGTCATCGTCGCGCGGGCCATGGGCGTGCCCGTACTGGGGCGGGTAGGCGGTCTGCGCAGCAAGATCAGCGAGGGGGACGAAATTCTCCTCGATGCCGACAAGGGCTCGGTAACTCTACGACCCTCGGCCTCGTTGCTCGAAGCCTTTGACGTGCGGTTCGCAAAATCTCGCGAGAAGCAGGCAGCTTACGCCGAATTGCGGGACGTCGAGCCTTTCACTCGCGACGGTACGAGGATCGCGGTGATGATGAATGCCGGTCTGCGTGACGATATGAGCGCGCTGGCCATGACCGGTGCGGACGGCGTTGGTCTTTTTCGTACCGAGTTCCAGTTTTTGATTTCTTCCACTTTGCCGCAGCGCGATCGCCAGACCCGGCTTTATCGGGACGTTCTCGAAGCGGCGGGCAACAAACCGGTGATATTTCGGACGGTCGATATCGGAGGGGACAAGGCCGTACCCTACCTCAACAACGGGTTGGGCGAGCGTGAGGAGAACCCGGCAATGGGTTGGCGTGCGCTTCGCCTTTCCCTGGAACGCGAGGGGCTGCTCAAGGCGCAGGCAAGAGCATTGCTCGAGGCTGCAGCCGGGCGAACGCTCAACGTGATGTTTCCCATGGTATCCGAACCCTGGGAATTCGATGCAGCACGAAAAGTCTTTGAAGATCAGCTGGGTTTTCTGCGCGATCGCCGAAAACTCGTGCCGGAAACGATCGAATATGGCTGCATGCTCGAAGTTCCGGCACTGGCCGAGATGATCGACCAGCTGGCCCCCAAATTGTCCTTTATCTCGGTTGGAACGAACGATCTGACGCAGTTCCTGTTTGCGGCGGACCGGGCCAATCCCAAGCTCGCCGCGCGTTACGATTGGCTCAGCCCGGCCATCTTGCGGTTCTTGGCAAGGATCGCCCGTGACGTCGTCAGCCATCCGGTGCGCCTTGGTATTTGCGGGGAGATGGGTGGCCGCAGGCTGGAGGCCCTGGCCTTGCTGGGCATCGGCTATCGTCGTCTGTCGATAAGTCCCGCTGCGGTAGGGCCGATCAAGGAACTCGTCCGCAAGGTCGATTTACAGGAGATTACCAAACAGATGACCATGTGGCTCGCCACTCCGCCACCGGATTTGCGTGCAGCTTTGCAGGACTGGGCTACGGAACAGAATATCGAGCTCGACTGATTTCATCGCATTTGTCGCGCTGTTCGTCTGCGCCCTGACTATGTGGTATCATGGTCTCGCTTGACAGCAGGTATCGCTACTCGCTTCACATGCGCAGCATGAGGGCGGGCATTTTCGCAAGACCGATTAACCGGGGATCGCATGAAGGACGACGAAATCGTTGACGAAACGCCTATCGAAACCGGCGGCGTTGGTGAACGCCTGCGCAAAGCGCGCGAGGATCAGGGCCTAGAACTGAGCCAGGTCGCTGCCGAAACTCGGATTCCGCACCGCCATCTTGAGACCATCGAGGAAGGACGGTTCACCGATCTTCCTGCCCGGACCTATGCGGTCGGCTTCACGCGGACCTATGCGCGGATGCTTGGCCTCGACGAAAAGGCGATCGTCGATGACGTTCGCGCGGAACTGGCATCGGAAGAAGACGCCGGACGCGCGACCCCGGCGAAGTTCGAGCCAGGCGATCCGGCGCGCGTGCCCGGACGTGGTCTGGCGTTGTTCGCGCTTCTGGCGGCTATTCTGCTTCTGGGCGGCATCTATGCCTTCTATCGCAGCTATTTCGCGCCGGGTCTTGGTCCGGCGCCGCTTAGCGGCGAAAGCGAGCAAGTGGCGACAACGCAGGACGAGAATGCTGCGCCCGCGCAACAGCAGGTGGCCGCAGCGCCAAGTGGGCCGGTCGTGTTCACCAGCGAAATGGACGGCACCTGGGTGAAGTTCTACGATGCCGAAGGCGAACGCTTGTACGAAGCGCAAATGGACGAGGGCGATACATTTACCGTTCCGGCCGATGCGCAGGGGCCGCAAGTATGGACCGGGCGACCATACGCGCTGTCAATCACGATTGGCGGAGAAGACGTTCCCAAGCTATCGGAGGAAGACGAGATCATAAGAGACGTGCCTGTTACCGCAGAAGCATTGCTGGCTCGCTCTCAGACTTCCGCGACATCCACGCCGACGCCACCCGCCACGCCTGCGACCTGAACCTGTTGCGCGAAGGGGAAAACGCCCTTCATGACCTCGACAGTTTTGCGGGTGTAGGGCAGTTTGCCGCTAAGAATACAAACGAGGAACCATGCCGATCATGATCGGAAAAACCGTCCGCACTCTTTCGATTGCCGGCGCCGCCTTCGCGGTGCTCGCCACTGCCACCCCGGCCTTGCCGCAGGATACCGACGCGGAAACCCGTATCCGTCGTCTGGAGGCTGAAGTGCGGGCTTTGCAGCGCCGGGTTTTTCCTGGCGGTGACGGGCGTTATTTCGAACCCGAGATCACCGCCCAACCTACGGCGAGGCCCACGGTCGACACGTCTTCCACCACGGCCGTGACGGACATCCTTGCCCGGCTGGATGCACTCGAGGCGCAGTTGCAAAACCAGACCGCGCAGATTGAAGAAAATTCCAACGCGCTTCGATTGTTGTCCGAACGTCTGCAGGCGATAGAGACGGACCCAATTGCGTCGGCACAGCCCGTCGATTCGGGCTCTTCTTCCTCGTCTGCGAGTACAAACGCCCGACCTGCCCTAACTCAGGCGACAGCATCGGAACGTCCGGGTCCTAGCGACGAGCGCCTGGCTGCAGTTCGAGAAATTGCCAAACCGCAGACCGACGATCCGGGTGACGACGAATACTCTTATGGCTTCCGACTCTGGGATGCAGGCTTCTATCCCGAAGCGCAGCAACAATTGACCATGTTCGTCGAGGAATATCCCGGCCACTGGCGAGTAACCTACGGGCGGAACCTGCTTGGTCGTACTTATCTTGACGACGGTATGGCGCGTGAGGCCGCGCCGTGGTTCTTGAAGAACTATCAGGACGACAGAACCGGCGCCCGGGCAGGGGACAGCTTGCTCTATCTCGCCAAATCGATGATCGCGCTCGACGACACGAACCGCGCTTGCATCGCGTTGGCCGAATTTTCCGAGACTTATCCAGCGCTCGCTTCCGGGCGCCTGCGAAGCGAATACGATGCCGCTCGCAGCGAGGTGAGTTGCAATTGACAGGGTGGTCGATCGGGGCAGCCTAGAGCGGTTCCGCTCGGACCTCGACCGGGTCTGGCCCGATTGGCGTCATGCCGATGCGACATTGGGATTGGCTGTATCGGGCGGCCCCGACAGCCTTGCGCTTCTCATCCTCGCTCACGCCGTTCTTAAAGGACGTATCGAAGTCGCGACAGTCGACCATCAACTGAGGGCGGAGAGCGGAGATGAGGCCAAATATGTAGCGCGGCTGTGCACAAGCCTGCAGATACCGGTAAACGTTCTTGTTGTCGATCTGGCGGCTGGCAACTTGCAGGCTGAAGCGCGAAAAGCCCGCTATCAAGCTCTTGCAAAATGGGCCCGAAACCGAGCCGGTGCCGTGGCCACGGCGCATCATGCAGACGATCAGGTCGAAACGCTCCTGATGCGGCTCAACCGCGGAGCAGGAATTTCTGGTCTATCCGGCATTCGCGAGCGGTCATGGATTCCCGGTTCCGAAGTCGCACTGGTCAGACCGTTATTGAACTGGCGTAGGCATGAATTGGAAGCGCTCGTCTCTGCGTCTGGATCGATCCCCGTGCGCGATCCGAGCAATGTCGACATGTCGTTTGATCGTGCGCGGCTCAGGTCGCAGATCGCTGATGCCGACTGGCTTAACACCGAAGGTATCGTGCGATCCGCAAGGCATCTCGCAGAAGCGGAGGAGGAGATCGCGCGTCTGTGTTCGATGGAAAGGCGTCGCGCTGTCCATTCTTCGAAGGAGCGAACGATCTACACGCCGCAAGCCAGCACGTTCATCCAGAAGCGCGTCGTGCAGATGATCTTCGCCGAACGTCACAAAGAAGTCAGTCTCTCTCAAGTGGCTGAACTTGTCGCGAAATTGCAGCGGTCCGAAAACGCCAATCTCGCCGGAGTTCTTGTTTCGCCGAAGAACGGCTCGTGGACGTTCGAAGCCGAGCCACCCCGGCAAGCCGGTTGACGGAAATCAGATCAGGCTGTCGCCGACGCCAATTCGCTTTCCGTCGGTGATGACTACGCGGTCACCTTCTTCGACAATCGCGAACAGGCGGCTGGCCAACTCGTCAGGCACGCCGATGCAACCATGGCTTGCATATCCGTTTTCAACTTCGCTTCCCCCATGGATCGCAACTCCGTCACGGGTCAGGAACATGCTCCAGGGCATCGGCGCGTTGCCGTATTTCTCCGAGACGTTATGGCGTTGCTTCCACAGAATGGGAAATGTGCCTGTCGGCGTCGGATGTTCGTCCGTTCCGAGCATCACCGCTGCAGCCCCGATCTCATAGCCGTCCTGGAACACAGAGATGACGCGGGCTTCAAGATCGACCGTGACCAGCAATGGTCCATCGGGAATGCCTTTGTCGTCCCAGTGCCATTCGCCGTATTTGATCGGTCCATCGATCGGCAATACGCGACGCACGGTGAAGGGGCGTTCGACGTCGGCCTCTGCCTTTGCCAGCAGCGCGGCGTCCGGGACAAAAGCAGGTTGTATGCTGGCCTCGGCGGCCATGATTTGCCCATTGTTGTCGGCATTCACAGCCCCGCCGATCGCGATGCCGGCAAGAATCAGGACAGCAACCGAAGTCGCGCCGCCGATCCATTTTAAAGTCGCATTCATACATTGGATATGCACCATGTCGGTGCATTTTTCCAGTGTTTTGGCGATCAAGGTCCGGTCGGCAAACGCATTCTGAACGGAGCCTAGGCTCTTAAAGTAGCGGCCTTGCGTGCCAGATGTTCGACTTTTGATTCATCCACCGGGCCGCGCGGTGCGACCCAACTTCCCCCGACGCAAAGCACGGGATCGAACGCGAGCCAGTCCGAGGCATTATCCGGGGTTATTCCTCCGGTAGGACAGAACCGGCATTGCGAGAAAGGCGCGGCGAGGGCCTTCAGCGCGGGTAGCCCGCCGGCAGCCATTGCAGGAAAAAATTTGAAGTGCGTCAGGCCCATTTCCAACCCGCGCATGATATCGCCAGCATTGGCGATCCCGGGCAGGAAGGGAATTTTCTCACGAACGGCTGTCTTCCCCAGCGTTTCGGTCAGGCCGGGAGAAACTATGAACTCGCTTCCCGCGCTGATTGCATCGGACAAATCCTGCTGGTTGATGACGGTACCTGCACCAACGATGGCACCTTCGACCTTCTTCATGGCGCGGATCGCATCGAGCGCGACCGGTGTGCGCAAAGTGACTTCAAGGACCCGCAATCCACCTGCCACGAGTGCACGCGCGAGCGGTAGGGCATGTTCGATGTCGTCCACCACGATGACCGGTATGACCGGAGCGACCGCCATCAGCCTAGCGATGCTCTCGGTCGTCATGCGTGCTCTTTCGCAAAGGCTGCTGCGGCGCCGAGCAGCCCCGGTTGCGGATGTGTGATCAGCTTGACGGGGACCGTTGCCATAAGGCTGGCAAATCGTCCCTTGGCACAAAAACGCTCGGCAAAGCCCGATTTCGGTAAGTAATCGCGCAGACGATATCCCAACCCTCCCGCAATGACTACTCCGCCGAAACCGCCTTGGGCAAGCGCATAGTCACCCGCCACGCTGCCAAGCGAAAGACAGAACCGATCGACCGCCGCAGTCGCGAGACTGTCGTCGTTCTGCATGCCACGGGTCCAGAGTGAAACGTCGTCCTCATCGCCGGTCACATGGTTTCCCATCGCCGCCAGCGTCTCGTAGATATCGACTATAGCCGGCCCGGACACCACGCGCTCGACCGATACACGCGTGTAGCGCTTGCGAAGCCGGGTGAGGATAGCGTCTTCTATGGCGTCAAGCGGCGCGAAGTCGATATGGCCGCCCTCGGTTGCCTGCACGCGGTAACGCTCAGCGGATCGCCAGAGATGAGCGACGCCAAGCCCGGTTCCAGGGCCAAGAACGGTGATCGTGCCGTCACGGGCGAGCGGCTGGTCGGGTCCGGTTATGTGATCGAACTGGTCTTCTGACGCGCGCGCCACCGCGTGCGCCACGGCTTCGAAATCGTTGACGATGGTAAGTTTCTCGATCTCGAGGGTCGTTTTTACAAGCGCTGGCCGAATGATCCAAGGGTTGTTGGTGAACTTGATGATTTCGCGGCCGGTCGTTCCCGCGATCGCCATGGCAATACGCGGCGGAAGCGGACTCCCCCGTCGCTCGCGAAAACCCTGCCACGCGGCCTGAAAGCTCGGATGATGTTCGGTATGCATCGTTTCAACTTCGCCAAGCGTGACCGAGCCGTCCTGGCCTAGTGTGGCGATAGCGAACCGGGCATGGGTGCCGCCGATATCGACGCTGACCAGATCCATGGTCACAAACCAGCCATGGCCAGCATGGCAGAGGCGCCTTCTTCGGCGCCATCGGCTCTGTCGCGGAACATGGCGAAGAATTCGCGACCCATGCCCTTTTCTGATGCGGGGTGGGCAGCCGGATCGCGGCTTTCAAGATCTGCTTCGGCGCAGAGTACACCGGTTTCGGCGCAGACTTTCACCACGTCACCGTCGCGCAGCCGGGAAAGCGGGCCGTCGCCGAGCGCTTCGGGCGTACAATGTATAGCGGCGGGTACCTTGCCGCTTGCGCCGCTCATGCGCCCGTCTGTAACCAGCGCGACGCGATAACCCCGGTCTTGCAGAACACCGAGCGCGGGTGTGAGCTTGTGCAGTTCGGGCATACCATTGGCGCGTGGCCCCTGATACCGCACGACGACCACCACGTCGCGGTCGAGCTCGCCCTTTCCGAAAGCCTCGGTCACCGCATGCTGGGTCTCGAAAATCCGGCAGGGGGCTTCGATAGTCCAGCGCTCGCGTTCCACCGCCGAGGACTTGAAGCAGGCACGACCCAGATTGCCTTCGACCAACCGCATTCCGCCATCGGACTGGAACGGGTCGGAGGCAGGACGAAGCATCTCGGGATCCCCGCTCGGCCCGGGATCGCGCCAGACCAGGGCGTCGTCGTCCATTCCCGGTTCGTTTCGATAGGCTTCAAAACCAGCGTCCCAGACGGTGAGAATATCGTCATGCACCAGGCCTTCATCGAGAAGTGCGCCGATCACAAAGCCCATGCCGCCTGCATCATGGAAATGATTTACGTCACCCGAACCGTTGGGATAGACGCGCGCCACAAGTGGAATGGCTCGCGAAAGCTCGGCCAGATCTGTCCAGTCGAACCGAATCCCCGCGGCTCGTGCTATCGCTGGAATATGGATCGCGTGATTGGTCGAGCCTCCCGTAGCCAGCAGACCAATCGCAGCGTTGATAATTGCTTTTTCGTCGACAACCTCGGCGAGAGGACGATAATCTTCCCCGGCTTTTCCGATTGCCGCGAGCCGATGCGTCGCTGCACGCGACAACTCCTGTCGAAGCCTGGCACCCGGGGGAACGAACGCTGCGCCGGGAACATGCAGTCCCATCATCTCCATCATCATCTGGTTGGAATTGGCCGTGCCGTAAAAGGTGCAGGTGCCTGGCGAATGATAGCTTGCACTTTCGCTCTCGAGCAGTTCGTCGCGACCCACCTTGCCTTCGGCGTAAAGTTGGCGGACGCGCTGTTTTTCCTTGTTGGAGATACCTGTTCCCATAGGACCTGAAGGCACGAATACCGCCGGAAGGTGTCCGAAACGCAGCGCACCCATCAGCAGACCGGGCACGATCTTGTCGCATATGCCGAGCAAGGCGACACCGTCGAATGTCGCATGACTGAGGGCAATTATAGTTGAAAGTGCGATGGTATCGCGGCTGAACAGTGACAGTTCCATTCCGTCCTGGCCCTGTGTCACACCATCGCACATCGCCGGCGTTCCCCCCGCGACCTGAGCAGTGGCGCCTGCTTCACGCGCCCAGATTTTCATTCGTTCCGGATAGCGATGGTATGGCTGATGCGCGCTCAACATGTCGTTATAGGCGGTGACGATCGCGAGATTCGGGCCGCGAGCATCCTTGATCGCTCGCTGGTCTTCTTCCGCCCCGGCAAAAGCATGGGCCAGGTTCGAACAGGACAAGGAGTGCCGGTCGACCTGCCGCTCGCCCTCGCGCTTCATGAGATCGAGATAGGCTGCCCGACTGCTTTGCGAATTGTCGATCACGCGCTGTGTTACGTGTTGGATCGTGTCGTTGAGCGGTTTAGTCGTCATGCCAGGTTACTCCGTCGCGTTCGGCCAGCGCGATGGCCGCGCTCGGACCCCAGGTGCCCGCGCCATAGCTTTTGGGCTTCAGTTCGTTCTCGGCCCAAAGCCCACGGATGTGGTCGATCCATTCCCATTGTGCCTCGACCTCGTCACGGCGAACGAACAGGGTCTGATCGCCTTCAATCAAGTCCAACAGCAATCGTTCGTATGCGATTCGCCGCACGACATCGGTAAAGGCATCAGGCATCGCAATGTCTAACGGTACGGGACGCAAACGCAGGCCTTCGCGTCCCAGTCCTGGAACCTTGGCCATCATTGTCAGCTGAATGTTCTCTTCAGGCTGGATGCCGATGACCAGCCGGTTGGGCTGAGTCCGTGCGCCGCGGCCGGCGAAGATAGAATGCGGAATGCAGCGGAACTGGACCACGATCTCGGTAACACGTTCGGGCAGGCGCTTGCCATGACGCAAGTAGAACGGCACGCCGTGCCAGCGCCAATTGTCGACGTGTGCTTTCATCGCGACGAAGGTCTCGGTGTCGCTGTCCTTGCCCAGTTCCTCGTCGTAGCCAGAGACGCTTTTACCCTCGACGGCGCCGGCGCGATACTGGCCAGTCACGACCTCGTCTTCTTTCATGGGCCGTAGAGCGCGAAGGACCTTGACCTTTTCGTCGCGCACGGCAGTGGCCTCGAAGCTGGTAGGCGGTTCCATCGCGACCAGCGCGAGCAGTTGGAGCATGTGATTCTGCACCATGTCGCGCAGCGCGCCGCTATCGTCGTAGTAAGCAACACGTGATTCGAGCCCGACTGTTTCTGCGACGGTAATCTGGATATGCTCGACGTAATTCGAGTTCCAGACCGGCTCCAGCAGGACGTTCGCGAAGCGCAATGCCAACAGGTTCTGTACGGTTTCCTTGCCAAGATAATGGTCGATGCGGAAAATTCGATTCTCGGAAAATGCCTTCGCAACTGCGTCGTTGATTTCTTGACTGCTTGTCAAATCAAAGCCCAGCGGTTTTTCCAGCCCGATGCGAACATTGCCTTGGGTAAGCCCTGCTGTCTGCAGACCTTCAATGGTTGGTTCGAACAAGCCTGGTGCGGTCGAAAGAAAAATGGCCAGGCCGCTGTAGTCGCCTACCTTGCGCGCAAGTTGGTCGTAACCCTCCGGCGTGGTGGCATCGACCGACACGTATGTCAGGCGATTGAGGAAGTCCGCCATCGGCCCGCGCCTGTTCTTCGGAAGGTACCGCTCTAAAGCCGCACGTGCGAACTGGCGAAATTCGCTCGTGCTCATTTCGGACCGCGCCGTGGCAACAATCTTCAGATTCGAAGCTAGAAAACCGTCGGCATGCAAGGCACACAACGAAGGTAACAACATGCGTTGCGACAAGTCACCCGTTGCTCCGAAGAGCAAGAGCCGGTCGGCGGTAAAGTTCATATTATCCGCCCCGTGATGATTTTGGCTCCAGTCACTAATAACCAATCAATCCTGTGATCATGTCAAATGGTCGCCAAACTAGTCTTTGGTAACCTTGACCGAGCTACTTTCGAACTGAGTTTGTCCAAAGCTGGTTAGAAAACTTACATCGGCCGCATCGCGTCCGACGCCAATTTTGACGGTATCTTCCGGATTTGCCATTCCGGTTGCATCGACGAGCTGCCAGGTCCCGCCTCCGTCCGTCTCCGGATCGTTCAGAAAAACCTCGGCCACCGCGTGAAAATCAGGCGGCTCTACCCCGGGTGAGTAACAGGCAACGTACCGCGCCGGAATCGTGCTGGCGCGCGCAAGGGTAATTAGGACATGAGCATAATCGCGACATATGCCGCGCCTGGCGATGAACGTGTCGGATGCATTGGTTTCCGAACCCGAACTTCCCGGCACATATGAAAAATTAGTCGCCATCCAGTCCCTGATGGCTGCGATCCGCTCGCCACCTTCCGTCCCGGCAAATTCGGCTTCGACAAACGGTTGAAAGCGGTCCGCCGGGCAGTACCGGCTATCGAAGAGGTATTGCACCGCTTCACCTGGCATCACGTGGGGTGACAACATTCTCAAACGCGCGATGTCGGCAAGCTGGCGTTGCAAATCAACCTGCGCCTCATAAGCAACTTCGAACCTGCCTTCAGCCCGGATCCATATCCTCTCACCGATGCCGTCCTGCGCCGGGACGCGGGCGCAGTGTTGAGCATCGGACATCGTCGTTTTGCAACTTCGTACAATCTGTTCTGGAATGGCCGCAGCTTCGAACTGCAGCAGAACGTCGGTCGGCGAGGCGAGGGAAAAAACAAAGCGGGTGTCGATCGAAATGGTCATATGCGCAGGCAACGCCGCATTCGGTCCTTCGTTTCGAGCCACCAATATGAAGAGCGGCTTTCGGGAGAATGCTGCGCAACGAAAAAGGGCCCCAAAAAGGGGCCCTCAATTCATTGATTAGGTTGGCAGGGCCTCAGCCCAGCATCCATTTCCAAAAGCTCCACATGGTCATTCCTCCTGTTGAGTTCAGGAGTAACCATTCATTAACCATGATTGTTTGTAAAGTCTAAACTATGTTCGCCACTGCTTCCTCCGGTCGCTTAACCTGAAATTCCAACAGGTTGGACAGAGAAATAGGTCGTGAAAAAGCGTATCCCTGGACCTGCTGACAGCCAAGCTTCCTGAGAATCGGTACGTCTGCCAGGTCTTCGAGGCCTTCGGCGACTACCGTAATTTGCGAGCTAGTACCGATCAGCGCCATGCTCTCGACGATGGTCCGGGCCTTTTCGTTCGTTCGAATGTCCGCCACGAACATTCGATCGATCTTCAACTCGTCGAACGGA
The DNA here is from genome assembly GCA_947331495.1 of Erythrobacteraceae bacterium Alg239-R51. Taxonomy (GTDB): domain Bacteria; phylum Pseudomonadota; class Alphaproteobacteria; order Sphingomonadales; family Sphingomonadaceae; genus Qipengyuania. The sequence continues at coordinate 826,495 of CAMZOI010000001.1, forward strand.
AGTTCGTAAAGAGTCTCGAAATTCGCGGCACCCACTCCGAAGTCGTCAATGGATACCTTGACACCCATCTGCTTTAATTCGGCTAGAATTGTGGCGGCGGTCGAAAAATCGGCGATGCGGGCAGTCTCAGTGATCTCGAGCGTCAATGATCGTGCATCGAATTTGGTAGCCTGCAGGACATTGCGCACGATCCCGACAATACGCATGTCTCTGAGCAAAGTAGCGGAAATGTTCACGGCCATCGTTAGGTGTGCGCCCCGGAAATGCAGCAATTGCCCTGCCGAACAGGCGCTTTGCAGAACATAGCGTGTGAGGTGTTCCATCCTTCCAGCCTTTTCGCACTGCTGGATGAAATGGATGGGCGAAATAAAGCCGCGTGAGGGATCATGCCAGCGAACGAGCGCTTCAACCCCGGTCGTCTCATTGGTCTGTAGGTCAATCTTCGGCTGATAGACGCAATATATTTCGCCTGCCTCCATCGCTTCATCGATACGCGCTCGGAGAGACAAGTCCCAGAGCAATTCGTGCTGCGATCCAACGTCGGCTACGACGATCGGACGAGACGCTTCGCTCGTTTCTTCGGCGGCGGCAACAGCGGAGGCTACCCGAGCGGAGACATCTTCTCCGAGTGCACTGATACCGAAAGTAATTCCAACATCGATTGAGTAGTCTGCCACTTGGACCGGCGCGGCGAAGATAGCTCTTAAACCCTCCAAATGCTCCTTAACCGCATCGGTTTGATCGGTCGGAGTATGCCATGCGATGTGGTGTCCTTCGCAATAGACCGTAAGTTCCGATTCGGTTGCCCTTAGGCGATCGACGAGCTTTAGAACGTATTGCCGTCTATCCTGCCCCGGTAGCGATTTCAAAACTCGCTCGTAATTCTGAACTTTTGCAACGATTATATGGCCATGAACAACCTTACTTTTCGCAAGGCGATGCTCCAGTGCGCGAAGTGTCGGTAGACCGGTATCTTGGTTCACAAGCTGGACGTTGTGTCTCCAGCGACTGCGAGAACGGAACAGGGCAAAAAAGGAAAGCATGGCAAAAGGGTAAGATAATTCAATTCGCCCGCCCCAGACCGAGCTAGCTGTGAATATTACCAGCAATGTTAACGGAATAACCGCATAGCCAAAGTGTCTAGTTCGGTTTGAAGAAGTTAGTATTATTACCAAAATCAGTAAAAGGGAGGCCGTGATAATTATATAGCCGCCAGAAACCGAAACCGTCTTTCCAGACTTCAACGTTTCGCCAGCATAAATTGGAATATAGCTTTTCGGAACTTCTCGACGACCCGGAACGGCTTGAGTCGCACCAGAAACCGTCGAAGTATGACCGATAACAACGGTCTTTCCGGAGAAGTCTATTGTCGTGTTCTGCGCGCCAGGTGCGTCTGGTGCCAGTGCCGAGAGCGGAACGTAGGGAATGCGATCGGCTGGAAAACCATAGTCGATTGGGAATGGATCAGAACTACGTCGATCAATCCCCGCCAAAGCGCTGCTGAATGAGCGCACCCCGTCTTTTCCGATCGAGTGCAAGAATCGGTCATGCCAAGAGAGGCCGAAAAGTTGGGTGAAAGTTTCATCATGCGCTACGCGGCTAGCATCGCGTCCTATTTCCGGGTGAGTGGTCCTAAGTTCAAGTTCTCCCCGGTCATCGAGTGACAAACGATCAACAAGCGCGATGCGAAACCCAAGGTCCGAAATGGCGTTCGCCAAGGCTCGGTCGGCGCCGGCGTTTTCCGACAGACCGAAGGGAATATCGAGATAAACCTTTCCAACCCCCAAGCGGTCTAACTCACGAAGTGCAGAAGCTAGTTCAAGCCTTTGCTCGACGGAGGTCGGTTCGTCCAACTTATCGCTTGAACCGACGAAAACGATTTCGCCGGAAGGGTTTCTGTCGGCCAAGTTCGCCTGAAAAATCCAGGCGGTTTGATCGAATGGCTCGAGCAACAGCGCAGCAAAGAGCAAGAAGGCAATTCCGGCTGACCACAGGACGTGACGTAGCCGCTCGACAACGTGCGCGCTTTTGCGCCCGTCGCGCGCAAGCCGCGTTCCCAGCCAATTGCCGATATTCGAGGCGCGTTCGTCACCCATCGAACGCCTTATGGACATCTTAAGTTTAAGAAAGGTTTGATGCTCGTGCGAACTTATGCATCGAAGTCACGCAAGCCGTGCTTTTCGTTGGTTAATTCCACCTAAGAGAAAATGCTTATCGAATTTTTGGCGGGACAGACTTGTCTCAACCGCAAGCTTTCGAAATTCAGTCTGCGATCAGTCTGTTGCGGTTTTACGCAAGGGTTCCAGGATGGGGTTAACGGGTATCAATCCGTCGCCGGATCGGGTTGGGTCACCCAGGCGCCCCGAAAAGGTCGTGCGCGTCGCTGTCCTCTATCGCGACGTTCACTATGTCGCCTGATGCGAGCCTCGATGACACGTTGCGCAAGTAGACGGCGCCATCAATTTCGGGAGCATCGGCCTGACTGCGCCCGGTTGCGCCAACATCGCCATCTTCGTCGGGCTCGCCGACCTCGTCTATTATGACCGGAATGGTCTTACCTACCTTGGCGGCGAGCTTTTCTGCACTGATCTGTTCGGTGACCTGCATGAGCCGGGCGTAGCGTTCCTCCTTGACCTCTTCCGGCACGGCTTCGGGCAGGGCGTTCGCCTGAGCGCCTTCGACCGGTTCGAAGCGAAATGCGCCGACCCGGTCGAGCCGAGCTTCTTCCAGCCAGTCGAGAAGGTAGCGGAAATCCTCTTCGGTCTCGCCGGGAAATCCGACAACGAAACTCGAGCGAACGGCAATCTCTGGGCAGATTTCGCGCCAACCCTTCAAACGATGGAGGACCTTCGCCTCGTTCGCCGGCCGCTTCATTGCGCGAAGCACTTTAGGTGAAGCATGCTGGAAGGGAATGTCGAGATAGGGCGTCAGCAATCCGTCGGCCATTAACGGGATGACCGCGTCCACATGCGGGTAAGGATAAACATAATGCAACCGCACCCAAGGAGGGGTACCGTCGCCAATGTCCAATTGACCGAGCTCCCGAACCAGGTCAGTCATGTGCGCGCGGACCGGACGCCCTTTCCACGTTCTTTCTTCATGTCTCGTATCGACCCCATAGGCCGAAGTGTCCTGACTAATGACCAGCAATTCCCTGGTTCCCGCGGCAACGAGTTTTTCGGCCTCGCGCAGCACCGCGTCGATGCGCCTGCTGACCAATTTACCGCGCAAATCAGGTATGATGCAAAAAGCGCAGGAGTGATTGCAGCCTTCGGATATCTTCAGATAACTGTAATGCCGCGGTGTCAGTTTCACATCCGGCTGAGGGATGAGATCGACGAAGGGACCCTGAGAGGGGGGAGCAGCGTCGTGAACTGCGTCGACCACGTCTTCGTACTGATGCGCGCCGGTAATCGCCAGCACTTGCGGAAAGCGCGCCCGGATCGTCTCCGCTTCCTCGCCCATGCAGCCGGTAACAATCACCCGCCCGTTCTCCGCGATCGCCTCGCCAATCGCCTCGAGGCTTTCCTCCTTGGCAGAATCAAGGAAGCCGCACGTGTTGACCAGCACCACGTCTGCGCCGGCATAGTCAGGACTCATCGCGTACCCATCCGCGCGCAGGCGCGTCAGTATTCTCTCGGAATCGACCAGCGCCTTGGGGCAGCCGAGGGAAACCATGCCGACCTTCTTCTGGTCGGGTAATGTCATAGTGGAGTTCATGATTGTGCGCGCCCTTACACCATCCGGTCCTTTTGCGCTAGAAGCCATCCATGGGACCGGTTGATTGGATTGCGGTATTTGTGGCTTGGGCGGTTGCAGCTCTTGTCGGCATCGCATTTTATGGAAGCCGCGCCATGCCGGGCGATAACTTGGCGCACCACGCGTTTGCCGCTCTGCTTCTGTTGGTGAGTTCGGCAATGGTCGGCCACATGTTGGCGCGGGTGGGGACCGACACTCTTTCTACGAAGCCCTGGCTCTACTTCATGATGTCGGGTGGACTGGCTTTGACCTTCATCGGTCCGGCGCTGGTCATAACTACGGTGCGCCGTAAGGAGCCGTTGGGGAGGGCGGCTTTCGACTGGCTCGCGTGGTTGATGACTTACCTGGCCATGGGGACGGCATTCTGGGCGCTCAGTTAAGCTTGTATCCCTGCATCAGTTTCGCGCCACAGCGAAATCGTTGACGTGTCCGTCGCCCTTCTCTTCGCCGCTGACCGTTGGAATGATCTCTACGATGACGTCTCCCGGCTTGAGGCTCTGGCATTCGTCCTCCCAGAATCCGAGTGCCTTGCCGTTCCGATAAACGCGTAGCCCGCGTCCGCCCGTTGTCAGTTCGGAAATACTGCACCCGCATTCCTCTTCGGTAACTTCGCGCTCGACCAGCTGGACCCGTCCCGAAACGGAGGCGAGGTCGGAAAGGTATTCCGCGATATGCGCGCCTTTTGCGCTTCCGGCCAGCAGCAGGCCGGTGAAGCGGACAGGATTGATGACGTTATTTGCGCCTGCCTGTCGCGCGAGGGATTCGTTGTCGTCGGCCCGGACAACGGCGCTGATCGGGACATGTGGCGCAAGTGCGCGTACGGTCAATGTTATCAGGATCGTGGTGTCATCGCGACCTGCCGACACCAAGACATTCTGAGCCTGGTCAATGCGGACAGCGTTCAGGGTCTGGTCGCGCGTGGCATCCGCAGCCATGATGTTGCACCCGAGCGCTTCGGCCTCTGCAAGACGTTCCTCGCTCGGATCTATGACGACGATGCAACTGGGATCGGTTCCGCGTTCAATGAGTTCGCTCACGGCTTCCGAACCGGAAATACCATAGCCCAGCACGACGATATGTTCCGAAAGCTGTTCCTGAATACGGGCCATGCGCCACTTCTCCCAGCTGCGTTTGATGATGAAATTATAGGCGGTGCCTACGAAAATGAAGAACACAGCGAAGCGGATCGGGGTGACGATCACTGCTTCGACCAGGCGCGCCCGGTCGGAAATCGGCGCGATGTCGCCGAAACCGGTCGTGGTTATCGATATCATCGTGAAATAGATCACGTCGAGGAAGCTGACTTCGCCGTCGAGATTGTCGACCAGGCCCTCCCGGTCCCACCAGTGGACCATGACCACAATAAAAATCAGGAAGATGGCGAGGCCGAGACGAATGCCGAGGTCGCCCCAGACGGGCAGTCTCACCGCACGACGCAACGGCTGGAAACGCGGACCGCGATACCTTTGCGACTTGCCACTGGCGGCGATGCGATCGACTTGTTTGTCGCTGCTCATGTGCGGTCTAGGTGCGCGGGATGGGGCAAGGCGTCAATAGCACTCCGTCATCTCAATCAACGTACCTGTCCGCCAGCGCTCCAAGCGAGGAATGATGGGTAAGATCGAGCTGGAGCGGCGTGACCGAAATGTAGCCCTCGTCGATTGCTTCGAGATCGGTTCCGTGATCGAGAGTGTGTTCGATCGCCTCCAGACCGAACCAGTAATATTTGAACCCGCGCGGATCGCGCCCTTCTACGACCGTGCCCCGTGAATAGTCGTGAAATCCCTGTCTGACCGCCCGAACGCCCTGTATTTCAGAAGGTCGCAAGGGAGGGAAGTTGACGTTTACCAGAGTTCGCTTGGGCAGGGGCGTGTCTAGCAATGGTGCCAGAACCCTGGCGCCCCATTCGATCGCCGGCCCGAAAGGAGCCTCGTCGGCTGTTCCGTCCTTCGAATAGACCTGGCTTAGCGCGATCGAGCGGACCCCTGCCAGGGCCCCTTCGATCGCCGCGGACACGGTGCCCGAATAGGTTATGTCATCGGCCAGATTCGCCCCGCGGTTTACTCCGGACAGGATTACATCCGGCGTGCCATCCATCACCCTGCGCAATCCCATCGTTACCGCGTCGGTCGGCGTGCCGGTGACCGAAAAGCGACGCTCGCCATGTTTGCGCAGACGCACCGGGCGGGTGAGGGTGAGCGCGTGGCCCATGCCGGACTGTTCTTCGTCCGGCGCGCAGATCCATATATCGTCACTGAATTGCCGCGCGATTTTCTCGAGCACTTTAAGGCCGGGGGCGCGAATACCGTCATCATTGGTCAGGAGAATACGCATCAGCCCAGACGCTCCAGCCTGGTGACGCCGCCCATGTAGCGGTGAAGAACTTCGGGAATATCGACACTCCCATCTTCGTTCTGGTAATTTTCCAGCACCGCCACCAAGGTCCTCCCAACAGCGAGGCCAGAGCCGTTCAGCGTATGAACGAACGCGGTTCTTTTCTCGCCGTCGGGACGGTAGCGCGTGTCCATTCTCCTCGCCTGGAAATCGCCCGTATTCGAGCAGGAGGAGATTTCCCGCCAGGCGTTTTGACCGGGCAGCCAGACCTCGAGGTCGTAGGTCTTGCGAGCGCCGAATCCCATGTCGCCAACGCAAAGCAGCATCCGGCGATAGGGAAGTCCGAGCGCTTCGAGAATACCTTCTGCGCACTTGGTCATGCGCTCGTGCTCCGCTTCGCTGTCTTCGGGACGGCAGATGCTCACCAGCTCGACCTTCTCGAACTGGTGCTGGCGGATAAAGCCGCGCGTATCGCGCCCCGCGGCCCCCGCTTCGCTGCGGAAGCACAGCGTATGTGCGGTCAAGCGCACCGGCTCGGACAAGTCATCGAGGATTTCGTCTGCAACCGAGGCGGTGAGGCTTACTTCCGAGGTAGGGACGAGCCAGCGTCGATTTTTTTTGTTTTCAATCACCCCCAACCTGACTTTCTCTCGAATTAAATCGCGCTGAAGTTCAGATCGGCTTCCGACAGGCATAATTTCGTTAACAATCTCGTCGAACGACTCCCAGTCAATGCCAACACTGGTGGAGAAGCTGTCCTCGGCGAATTTGGGGAGCTTGTCGGTGCCGTACATGGCTTCGTCGTTCACAAGTACCGGCGGGTTGCATTCGGTGTAGCCGTTCTCTTCTGTCTGTTGATCGAGCATGAACTGTGCCAGCGCTCGGTGGAGACGGGCGATGTCGCCGCGAAGGAATGTGAACCTTGCGCCCGAAAGCTTGGTCCCTGTCTTGAAATCCATCCCTAGCGCCGGGCCAAGGTCGGGGTGTTCCTGCGGTTCGAAGTCGAACTCACGTTTCTCACCGCAACGCGCGACTTCCACATTGTCGTTTTCGTCCGCACCTTCGGGCACATCTTCGGCCGCGACGTTCGGTAGCCCGGCCAGGATCGCTTCCAGTTCTTCGTCCGCTACCCGCTCCGCCTCTTCCCACTCCGGCATGGACGCCTTTATCTCGGCAACTTCAGCCTTGAGCGCTTCGGCCCTTGCCGTGTCGCCCCGGCTCATCGCCTGACCAATGGCTTTCGAAGCCTCGTTGCGCTGGCTTTGCGCCTGCTGGATTTTCGTGGTGGCCTCGCGTTTGCGCGCATCGAGCGCCACAATACGGTCGGCAACTGACCCTGCGCCACGTCTGCGCATGGCAGCATCGAACTGGTCCGGGTTCGCTCGGATGAAAACGATGTCGTGCATGATGGCGCGCTATGCCGTCTCGTCGCGCGCTTGACCAGAGTCTTGACCATGCGCTCGGCACCTCTCAACGGCTTTTGCGTTAAGGTGCGACACAACAACTGCTTGAAGGGTAAAAGAGACTTGCAAGGCAATCCCATCGAGCCGCCCAGGCGGACCCGCTTTATCGATGTCGTCGACAAAACAATCCGCGTTGGGCGAAAGTTCGGACTGATCGATCCAGCCCGGCTGGACAAGGAAGTTCTGCTCAATGAAGCGGTTGAGGCCACCGGTCTCGACGATTTCGGCGATCGCTGGTTTGAAGGTCCGTTCGAGGCGCTTCTCAGTAGTGTGAAGCACGAAGCACGGCTCAATGCGGCGGGCGATCTGTCGGCCATGAAACAATTTCATCATATCTTGCGCGACAGGCTGTATGCGCAGATGTGGTTCAAGCGTCATCCGGAAATCCTGGCGCGCCCGCTCAAGAATCCCGTGGTTATTGTCGGGCCCATGCGTTCGGGCACGACCCGGCTTCATCGTATGCTCGCCAGTGACCAGCGATTCGCTTATCTCCGGAGTTTCGAGACGATCAGTCCGGTACCGCGACCAGATTTTGAACAGGTTCTGGAAGGCGAAAAGGAAGATTTTCGCCCGAAACTGGCAGCGCGCATCATGAAGATTGCCAGACTGGCCAACCCGCGCACGCTCTCGATCCATCCCACCGGCCCCTACGAGCCCGAAGAGGAGCTTGGCCTTCTGGTGTCAAGCATGTGGAGCATGAAGCACGATGCGCAGTGGCACGTCCCATCATATGCCAGATGGTGCGATGGCGTCAGTGCCGTGCCAGCCTATCGGCACATGGCCGATCTCCTTCGCCTCATCGGCTGGTCCCAGCAGGAAAGCTCGCTGCGACCCTGGATACTCAAGACGCCCCAGCACATGCTCGATTTGCCCGCCTTGCTGGAGGTCTTTCCGGACGCGCGGCTGATCTTTACGCATCGCGATCCTCAACAGGTGGTCGGCAGCGCCGCCTCGCTCGCGTGGAACCAGACGATCATCTATTCCGATGATGTCGATGTGGAGCGGACCGGACGCTTCTGGTTCGACAAGACAGCGCAGATGGTCGAGCGCATGCGTGCGGCGCGCGACGCAATCCCGGAAGAACGAATGATCGATGTACAGTACGATGATATGGAAACCGACTGGCGTTCAACGATGGAACGGGTTTATCGATTTCTCGACCTCGACATGGCCCCGGCGCTTTCAGGAATGGAAGACTATCTGGCGCGTTCGGCTGAACTGAAGCGTACCCCGCACCAGTATAGCCTTGAAGAGTTCGGTCTTGCCAAAGATCAGGTATATGAGCGGTTCAGCGACTACATATCGACCTACCGCGTTCCAGTCGAAAACGGCATGACACCCCCGCGACAACAGATGCGCAAATAGGAAGAGCCGGAAGCTAGTTCCGGCCCTTCTAACATTATCAACCATCAGATCAGAACTTCACTTCGCCGGTGATGAAGAAACGGCGCGGGTCACCGTAAAAGCCGGTAAGAGTGCCCTCGAGACCCAGTGTCGGGATGAAGGGCGCCGTTACGCCGTCTCCGGCGACGAAGTTGTACCCCGCGACGATGTAGCGTTTGTCGAGCAAGTTCTTCGCATGGGCACCGATTGCGAAACGGTCGCTGTCATCGGTGTAGACGAGGCTCAGGTCCACGAGTGCATATCCGTCCTGGTCGAGAAAACGGTTCGAGACTTCGAACTGGTTCGTATCGGAACGCATGCTGACCGAACCTAGCAGATCGACGATGCCGCTCGCCACCGGAACGCCGAGATCGAAGCCCATATGTGCGGTAAATTCGGGCGTGTTCTGGAACGTGCGCTCGTCGGACACATCGACCCCATTCACGAAATACTCGTTGAAATCTGCACTGATGTAGCCGAGCGCACCGTTGATCGAGAAACGGCTGCCGGGACCAGCGAAATCACGACCCGCCAAGGCGTTGAATTCGAATTCCAGACCGTCGATATCCGCGCTCGCCGCATTGGTCGTAACACCGATAAAGGTGTCGAAAACGCCGTCACCATCGGTATCCAGACCTTGCGAGCCCGGAATCTGAATGTCCGTATAGTTGCCCTTGAACGCAGCAATCGCGAGGTTGAGCCGGTTGTCGAGCACGCTTGCCTTCCAGCCCAGTTCGTAGCTGTCGACTGTCTCGGGCGCGAAGCGCAGGAACTCGAACTCGTCGTCGAAATCGATATCGCCATCGCCGTCCAGGTCTGGCGCCTGGCTGGTCTGACCGCGCGGATCGAAACCACCGCCCTTGAACCCTTTCGAGTAGGTGAAGTAGATGTTGTGGTTACGCGTTGGCTTGAAGCTGATCGACGCGCGGGGTGTAAATTCCTCGAAAGTTTCGCTGCCTTCGAAATCGCTTGTCACCGCGAACGGGACGCCGGCACCATCGAAGAGGTCGGAGAACCCGCCAGCGAACGAGGTCCGTAACACACGGCTGGTGCGTTCATCTGATGTGTAGCGCCCACCGAGAGACAGACTGAGCTGATCGGTAATGTCGTAGGTGAAATCTCCGAAGACAGACCAGGTCTTGGTGCCGACATCGCCCAGCGTCTGCGCATTAAGGCCCGGGACGCCGATAAGGTCGCCTGTAGTGAACAGTGCGACATCAAACGCGGTGAAGGCACTGGCGTCGAGATAGTATGCCCCGAGCACGCCCGACAACCGGTTGCCTTCATAGAGCAACTGCAATTCTTGGCTGAACTGGTCGTTCTCGTAAATTGCAGGCACGTCGACGTCCGCTGCGGGCAGACTGTCGAAATCGATCGGGCTCGTCGACTGGTCTTCGCGATAGCCGGTAATCGACTTGAGGGTCAGAGTGTCGCTGACCTCATAGGCGATCGACAACCCTCCACCATAGGCCTCGACCTCCTGGTCGGCGATATTCAAACCGGCGCGAGTGTCGAAAGGATCATCAAGCACCGGGGCACCGGTGAGAAGGCTTGGAATTAGGCGGGCACCTTGGCGTGCCTCACTGTCGTCTTTAACGTAGTCACCCGACAGGCGGACAAAGAGCGGCCCGCTGTCGAACTCGACCGTGCCACGCGCGGCCCAGATGTCCTTGTTGTAGTTTTCCGTTCCAAGCGTGAGATTGTCGCCGAATCCGCCGCGCGAGAGGCGCGCGCCGCTTGCGCCGATGCGCAGATTATCACTGACCGGTGTCGAAGCGGACACGATCAGGTCAGCCTGATCGTAGGAGCCGTATGTTCCGCGCACCTTGACCCTCGTTTCGTCGGGAAGGCGGGCGGTAACGTATTTGATGGCGCCACCAATGGTGTTGCGGCCGTAGAGCGTTCCCTGAGGCCCACGCAAGATCTCGATCCGTTCGACATCGTAGACATCAAGGACGGCAGCCTGCGGGCGGTTGAGATAGACGTCATCCACATAGAGGCCGACACCGGCTTCGAACCCGGCGACCGGATCTTGCTGGCCAACCCCGCGAATGAAAGCCGTGAGCGTCGTATTCGTGCCGCGGCTGACCTCGAGGGTCAGGTTGGGAACTTCAGCCTGTATCTGGGTAAGATCCTGCGTGCCCCCACGGATCAGCTCCTCTCCCGACAGCGCGGTAACGGAGATTGGGACATCGATTATCCGCTCCTCGCGCCGCCGAGCAGTGACGACGATGATCCCGTCATCGGCCGGATAGGCATCTTCGTTGAGGATCGTGTCCGAGTCGATATCCTGGCTGGACTGCGCCTGTGCAGGTGCCGCTGTCAAAGCTGCGACGGCGACGCCTGACAGAAGACTGGCGGTTGTAATTTTGACTACGCTCATGATCGGCGAACTCCCTCCCGAATTGTCCTACCACGAAGCGATACTGAAACCTGAACCACCTTTCAAGTTTATTGTTGCAAGCGAGAAGGGCGATGGTAGGTTGCCCCCGGCTTGGGAGACGGGGCGATGGGCGTATCACATACGGTTCCGGACAAAACGCCGCGTACAGAACGCGGTCGTAAGACCTTGCGAAAGCTGCTCGATGCGGCGGCTGCAGAGTTCGCCGACCACGGTTTTCACGAAGCGTCGATAAGCACGATCACCCGTCGCGCGGGCGTCGCACTCGGTACGTTCTACACCTATTTCGATAGCAAGGACGCCATCTTCCGGGCGCTGGTGACCGATATGAGCGATTCTGTCGGTCACGCCGCCCGGCAGGCGATCGCGCCAGGAATGGACGCTCTGAAGGTCGAACGCGCGGCCCTGCAAGCGTTCTTGACCTTCGCGGCCGAGCACAAGGAGCTCTACCGGATCATCGACGAGGCCGAATTCGTCGATCCGGAAAGCTATCGCGCGCATTACGAACGGATCGCTCGGCGTATTGCCGAGCGGTTGAAAGAGGGCGGCGAAGCAGGACAGCTCCGCGGCGAATTGGGGGAGATCGAAGCGTGGGCCTTGATGGGGATGAACGTATTTCTCGGACTGCGCTTTGCGATATGGGCAACGGACGGTGATCCCGACGCCGAAGAAATCTCCGGTCGCGCCAACCTGTTCCTCGAACGAGGTCTCACCTGAATCGTGTCATCTTGGAACTTCCAGCCAATTGTCCGGTTGGTTTTCCAAAGGAGATTTTACATGATCGGCAAGATTATCGGAGCATTCGTAGGCGATAAAATCGCGAAGCAGACCAAGGGCGTCAGCGGCCCGGCCGGTGCCGCCTTGGGCGTACTAGGCACGACGTTGATCCGTCGCTTGAGCATCCCTGCCATGGTTGCCCTCGGAGCCGGTGGATATCTGGCGAAAAAGTACATGGACAAGAACGACGATACTCGACCGGCCGAAGGCCAGCCTCCGGTGACGCCGAGGACGGTGGGTACGTCCAACACATCCGCAGCAGCCTGAGGTTTTCAAGAACCGATGGGTTTGAAGGGCCCGCCGGAAGTTCCGGCGGGCCTTTTCTGTGTGCTCGGAAAACTTCATCGGCGCTGCCGAGACTTGTCATGCTTGCCGCCCGCCCAGGTTTGCATGGCGATCAAGTCGCTTGATGAGTTGCGCCTTCGTCCGGGCGAGGTTTGTCGTACCTGGCGTGCTTTTGGAACTAGTGCGAGCTTCCGGTAACGGCCTTCATCCGCGAGGAGTGGCTTGCTTTCAACTCCGCTGACAAGGCGTATCGGCCCCCGCGTCACTTTGACTGATAGCAATTACCAGGGTGCGTATTTCGCCGTCCGCCCGGAAGATGCTCTTGCATCCGGAATTGCTGCGTATGATTCAAATGGCGGCGTGCAGGCTGTCGGCGCGACAGCAGGTTATCTGCGCCAATTGACACCACGCTGGGGCTTCTACAGTTACGCCAAATACGACCGCCTTGTAGGTGAACCGGCGGACTCGCCGTTGGTTGAACGCTTCGGCGAAGTCGATCAGTTCTCCGGTGGAGTTGCGCTAACTTATACGTTCGGAAAACAGGGCAGGTAACGAGACACAGGATGGAGGGACTCGAAAATAAAAGCTCATGATCATCCTACGTATCATTCTCGCCGCCTTTCTCATCTTCACGCTGCCTGTTTATTCGCCAACTGCCGAAGCGCAATCGCTGCCCATTTCAGAGCCGACTGCCGACGCGGATGACCCCTTGGAAGATCCTTTGGGCAGGGAGACCCCGCGTTCCACCGTGACCGGACTGCTCCAGGCACTGGCCGATGGCGATTATAACCGTGCGGCCAATTACTTTGCGGATCCGGACGTTGAGGTTGCGGTAGCAAAAGGCACCGAAAGCGCTCAAGCGGCCCTCGCTCGAAAACTTCAGCTTGCGCTTGACCGTGGCGGCACGCTGAAGCCCTTTGCGGCCTTGTCGAATGATCCGGCCGGAACCTTGAATGACGGATTGCCCGCGAATTTGGAGCAGATCGGAAGCCTGGGCCAGGAAGAAGAAGCAACACCGATCCTGCTCGAGCAGGTCACGGTTGAGGATGGACAAAACCAATGGCGCATCGCTTCGCAAACCGCGCAGGCGATCACGGAGTTCGTCCCGCCAGAAGCGGTAGCCGAGGCGGAGGAGGCTGACGAAGTCTCAGTCGCGGGAGCACCATGGAGCGACTGGCTGTTGCTGATCGCCATAGCAATTGTGGCGTTCGTCTTCTTCCGGGTGGCGTCGGGATTGCTGCTCAAGCTCCTGCGAAAATTCGTTACCGATTATGAGGCAAATCCAGTCTACCGCTTCATCCACGCGGCCCTGCCACCGCTTTCACTTTATCTCGTTGTAGTGACATTTTACCTGGTTTCTTCCGATCTCCAGGTATCCATCGTCGCGCGGCAAACCCTGCTGCGCTATGCAGGAATAGTCGCATGGATCGCTCTTGCGTGGTTTGCCCTTCGGCTGATCGATGCGATTGCACGTGTGCTGACCGGCCGGATGCATCGTGCGGAACGCCGTCAGGCAGCAACGATCGTCACGTTCATCCGCCGGGGTGCGAAGATAGCGCTGCTGGTCATCGCGTTTATCGCCGTACTCGATACGATCGGTCTCGACGTTACGACTGGTATCGCCGCGCTGGGTATCGGCGGTCTGGCCCTTGCGCTCGGTGCGCAAAAGACGATCGAGAACCTCGTCGGATCGGTGACGCTGATCGCCGATCGACCAGTACAGGTCGGTGATTTTGCAAAGATTGGCGATGTGATTGGAACTGTGGAAGATATCGGCATGCGTTCGACGCTCGTTCGCACCAACAACCGCACATTGGTTTCGATCCCCAACGGCAATCTGGCGTCCGAGCGGATCGAGAATTACGCCGTGCGCGACCGGTTCCTGTTTCACCAGACGCTCGGCGTCACCTACGATACCACGGCCGATCAGATCGAGCGCTTGCTAACCGAATTGCGCGCCATTCTCCACGACGATGAAAACATCATCGACGAAGATGCGCGGGTTCGCTTTCATGCATTTGGTGACAGTTCGCTGCACATCGAATTCTTCCTCTACTTCCGCACCCGCTCCTTTCCTGAATCGCTCGAGATGCAGGAAGTATTGCTGTTTTCCATCATGCGAAAGCTGGACGAGCTTGGCATTGGCATCGCCTTTCCGACCCGCACGGTCATGCTGCGGGACGAGCGAGCGGATTGACGGCGTCAGCGGAGTTGCTCGTATCCAGGGAAGGCGTCCAAGCACCCGCGCATGAGCAGTGTCGAACTGCTGCGCTATCGCATTGATTCTTTAGCAATGTTTTTTTGCTGCTTTGAAAAGCCGAGCGGTACATGGATCTGCAAAACAACATACAGCAAGCGCACCGCCGAATGTACTTCACCAGTTTTGCCGCCGGCAATCAGGTCACGGTGGTGCGGAGGCGAATTCCTGGAGGGTGCGCCGAACAAGGTTGCCGGCGCAACCGATCTTCCCACCTATTCAATTAACGGTAAGTCATTAAGAAGATGGTGGGCGCGGCAAGGATTGAACTTGCGACCCCACCCGTGTGAAGGGTGTGCTCTACCACTGAGCTACGCGCCCGTACCGATGCGTATCAAGCGCCGGACAGGGGCGCGCCTTTACGCAGGGAATCGGTGTAAGGCAAGCATCCGCTAGCGCGCAAAAAGGGAAACCAGCGTCGAAAGCCAGCCATGCGAAAGCGTGGAGGGTTGCCTCCCGAGGCTTTGTGACGGACATTCAAGACAGTACGCCTGCGCGCCGCTACGGGACAGCAAACCGCCAAGCTCTGTCTCTACGCGCTCCAGAGCGTGGCGACGATCGCCGGCGATGAGCGCCACGATGTCGCGCCCCTGAGCGGCGTCGCTATCATCGACGAACAATTGACGCAGTAAGGTATCGTAGGTGGAATCTTCGCTGCCGAGGTAACGGGCGTGCCATTCGTCATCGGCGAGATCGGCCTGTGCCGCCGCCCATGCGAGCGCTTCGGGTAAGCCGCCATATTCGTCAACCAGATCGAGTTGCCGGGCCGTCCCCCCGTCCCAGACGCGGCCCTGGCCCAACCGGTCAGCCTGTGCACGCGTCAGGCCGCGGGCTTCTGATACGCGCGTGAGAAAATCTTCGTACCCATTTTCGATTACCGATTGCAGGATTGCATCCACTTCTGGCGTAAAGCCCGCGATCGGATCGGGTTGCCCGGACAATGGGGTGGTGCGCACGCCATCGCTCGTCACCCCAACGCTGGCAGCCGCTTCCTCGAACGTCGGAATGACCGCGAAAATGCCAATCGAACCGGTAATGGTTTCCGGTTCGGCGAATATCCGGTCCGCGGGTGTCGAGACCCAGTATCCGCCACTCGCGGCGACATTTGCCATCGATACGACGATCGGAATGTCGTTGGCCTTGTGGCGCAGGATCGCCTCGCGAATGACCTCGCTCGCCATGACCGATCCACCGGGTGAATCGACGCGTACGACAAGCGCAGCGAGTTCATCGTCGAGCGCGTCGTCGAGCAGGTCAGCAATACGATCACCGCCGGCGGTGCCCGGGCCTGCGTCACCGTCAACGATGTCGCCCGCCACGGTCACGACGCCGATCGTCTTGCCGGGAAGTGCGCGCGGATTGTCGGCGAGCCAGGCGGACAATTCAGTATGCGGATAGGGATTGGGGCCTTCCCCGAAATCGTCTTCGCCGACCAGTTCCACCACGCGCGCCTCGAAGTCGGTCCGCGAGCCAAGTTTGTCGACAAGTCCCGCCTGCAGTGCCGCCTGGGCGAGATCACCTTGTGTCGAAGCCACCCATTCGTCCGGGTCTCCGGTCACTCGATCGATATCGAACGAGGGGCGGGCGCGCTTGATATTTGCGCGGTACTCTTCCCACAACACATCATACAGCGCTTGCGCATTCTCGCGCGCAGGCGCGGACATGCCGGTATTGGTAAACGGTTCGACCGCGCTCTTGTATTCGCCGACCTTGTAGACACGCGCGTTTACGTTGAGCCGCTCGAGCAATCCTGCAAAGTAGAGGCGTTCGCCGCCGGGTCCGGTCAGAACCGCACCGCCCAGCGGATTCACCCACACTTCGCTGCTGTGCGCGGCAAGCATCATCGCATCGTCCGCATAGGCAGTGGCGTAAGTCAACACGGGTTTCTCAGCTGCGCGCACCCGATCGAGCGCTTCGCCGATATCCTGCATATGGACCTGACCGCCGCCCAAAAACCGGTCGAGATCGAGCACGACTGCGGTTATCCGATCGTCGCTGGCTGCTGCGTCAAGCGCATGGACGATATCGCGCACCTCATATTCCGCAATCGGAGCCGAGCCCATGATGAGCGCCTCGAATGGATCGATCCGGCTTTTCTCTTCGACGATCACGCCGTTGAGATCGAGCAGCAAGGCACCATCGCGAACCGCCGCAGGACTTGGTCGAGCGGTCAGGACCGCGAAGAGCAGCGAAAAGAACAGCAGCATGAAGACCAGCACCAAGCCATCCTTGATGCCGACCAGCAACCGCCAGACCTTGCCCGCAAAGTGCATTGACCAAACCTCCTAATCGCTCGGCAGATAGGCGACCGGTCAGGCAGTTTCCAGCGATAAGCGCTTGAGCGGGACATATGCCTCGACTAAAGGCATGGCTTTAATGGCATCGATGCAAACTCAGCCCTCTGCGGCCCGCTATCCAGCGGGTGCGCTGGCCTTCCCGCACCGCGACCTGATCGGCATTGGCCAGTTGCAGCGACACGAAATCCTGTTCCTGCTCGACGAAGCAGAGCAATGGGTCGTCTTGAACCGGCAGACGAACAAGCGAGAAGACCTGCTCGGTGGGCTGACCATCATCAATGCGTTCTTCGAAAATTCGACGCGCACGCTGCTGAGCTTCGAGATCGCAGGCAAGCGTTTGGGCGCAGATGTCGTCAACATGCACGCTGCGCAGTCCAGCGTGAAGAAGGGCGAGACGCTGATTGACACGGCGATCACCCTGAATGCGATGCGTGCCGATGCAATCGTCATCCGCCACGGGTCGAGCGGAGCGACACAGCTGATCGCCGACAAGGTCGATTGCCCGGTGCTGAATGCTGGCGACGGCCAACACGAGCATCCGACGCAGGCGCTGCTCGACGCGCTCGCGTTGCGGCATTCGCTGCAAGAGCGGGGTGAGAAAGCGACCGATTTCACCGGTCTCAAGATCGTGATCTGCGGGGACATTAAGCATAGCCGGGTCGCGCGTTCGAACCTGCTTTGCCTTCAGGCCCTTGGCGCCACCGTACGCTTGTGCGCACCGCCTGCCCTGATGCCGGATGGCATCGAAGCGATGGGCGCCGAGGTCTTCCACGATTTTGACAGAGCGCTTCAAGGTGCGGATGTCGTCATGATGCTGCGCCTGCAATCGGAGCGGATGAACGGTCAGTTCATTCCTTCGGAACGCGAATATCACCACCTTTACGGACTGACGCGAAAGCGGTTCGAAAATGCAGCGGCCGATGCTCTGGTAATGCATCCGGGTCCCATGAACCGCGGCGTTGAGATCGACAGCGAAGTGGCGGACATGATCGATCGTTCGATCATCACCCGCCAGGTCGAGATGGGCGTTGCGATCCGCATGGCCGCGCTGGACGTGCTGACGCGGCGTACGCGCGGTGTCGATGGCTGGGAAAACGCACGGTGAAGCAAAGCCGAGCCCTGACGATCGCGAACGGCCAGCTCGTAACCGCGCAAGGCATGCGCCGTGGCGCGGTGCGGTTGGTCGATGGTCGCGTTGCGGAAATGGGCGATATCCGTCCGAGCGAAGGGGATCAGGTCCACGATGCCAAAGGCATGGTCGTGGCCCCGGGACTTGTCGATCTGGGCGTATTCGCAATCGATAAACCTGCCTTTCACTTTGGCGGCATCACTAGGGCAGCGTTGATGCCCGACCAGGCGCCGCCGCTCGACCTGCCCAGCCGGGTTGCGCACGTATCCAAGAGCGGCAAGCCTGATTTCTGGGTCCACCCTCTTGCGGCGGGGACCCGCGGCCTGATTGGGCGAGAAATTGCGGAGATCGCGCTCATGTGCGAGGCCGGGGCCAAGGGTATCGCGACCGGTCGTGCTTGGGTTGCAGATGCGGGCGTCATGCTGCGCTTGCTGCAATATGCGGCCATGCTCGACCTGCCAGTCGTGGCGCATGCTGAAGATGCCGCTCTGGTGGGGGGAGCGGTGGCGACATCCGGCGAGATCGCCACCCGGCGAGGCCTGCCGAGCGCTCCTGCTGAAGCGGAGGCGATTGCCTTGGCCCGCGATATTGCCCTGGCGGAAATGGCGCGCGCGCGGATCCATTTCCGGCAGGTGACGACGCGTCGCGGACTGGATCTGGTCCGCGATGCGAAATCGCGTGGCGTTTCGGTCACGGCAGGAGTCACGCCCGCGCATTTCATGCTCTCCGATCTCGCAACGGTCGATTTTCGTACCTTTGCGCGCCTGTCGCCCCCCTTGAGGTGCGAGGAAGACCGGCAAGCGGTGCGCAACGCCATTGCCGACGGCACGATCGATGTGATCTCCAGCGGTCATGATCCTCGCGGGCCTGAAGATAAGCGCTTGCCTTTTTCCGATGCCGAGCCGGGCATGGCCGGGGCCGAGACGCTTCTCGCGATGGTTCTGACACTCGTGCGTGACGAACTCATCGATCTTCCGCGTGCTTTCGACCTCGTTTCGACAACCCCTGCGCGCATTCTGGGTGTCGAAGCTGGCAGGCTGACCAGAGGTCTGGAAGCGGATATCGCGCTTGTCGATCCTGACAAGCCATGGGTAGTCCAAAGCGAAAGAATGGAAGCCACTGCGGGCAATACGCCGTTCGATGGTCAGCCAACTCAAGGCCGGGTCGTGGCGCTTTTCAAGGGTGGTGTGCGGATCGACCGTTGATCGAAAAAAGCCCCGTCCGGATCGCACCGGACGAGGCCTTCAGTTTGGATGGATCGCGCGTTTACCGCGCTGCGACCCGTACGTCTTCTTTAACGGGCCCTAGCGACCCAGGCAGGGTGCGGTTCGAGGCATAGGCCATACAACCGCCGCCCTTGCGCTCGACCTGACGGCACATTGCTGCGGCAGAAGCCCTTGCATAACCTGTTGCGGCCACGCGGTAGTAAATCTTGCCATTGACGCGCGCTTTTGTGATTATCCGTTCGGCATTGACTAGGTCGGGATAGCGCGCCTGGAAGATCTTCCAGGCGTCTTGCGCTTCGGCCTGCGAAGAGAACGATCCCAGCTGAATACTGTAGCCACCGGTGGTCGGGGACGTCTCGGGCCGGGCTGCCACAGCAGCTTTGACCGGAGATTGGCGGCTTTCGACGCGCGCGTTCGTGCGTTGCGGGACAGTCTGGGCAACTTCGCGTGAGACGAACCGGATTGCCCCGCCCTCGGGCGCTTCGGTCAAGGCGGCCTCGTCGCGGTCATCGATCTGCGTTGTGCTCTTAACCGGCGGAAGTTCCTTCGCGAGTGCGAAATCGCTGTTCGGCTGTTCGGCGACAGGTTCTTCCTGTGTCTCGGCCGCCATCATCTCGACGCTCGGGTGATTGACCAATGCAAGATGCGCCGGCTGGCCCGGATCGGCGGCGATTTGCACCCCGAGCAGACTTGCGACACGCAGCGAAAACTGTTCGGGCGCAATCATCGCGGCCCATTCGCTCAGCCGCCGACCGACCTGGTCGGCGGGAACGTCTTCGGCGACCATCAGGCGCGCGGCCTTCCAATTGCCCAGCATTGCATAGGAATAGGCAAGGTTCTGCCGTACCTTTGCGGTGTTCTGGCCGCTGCGCAACGCATTGCCGAGTACGTGGACGCCCTCTTCCGGCCGGCCCGCCAGCGCGATGGCAAGACCGAAATCCGCCCGATTAATCGCATTTTCAAAGCGGCGCAGGGTCTCGATCGCTTCAGCTTGTTTACCCGATGCGGCTTGCGCCAGGGCAAAGCTGATTACAGTGCGAGATGCGGTATCGCCGAGTTCCACAGCTTCGGCTAAGGTGGTGGCGGCCGACTGGAAACGGCCTTCCTGAAGGTAGGCGTTGCCTAGCAGGGTGCGGGTATAGGCATCGCGCGGCGCGGCCAGTACAGCAGCCTCGGCGTGATCGACAGCCTTCGAGGCCTTGCCCTTCGCCAGGGCGGCTCCGGCTTTTTCCGCCGAATAGGCGTGGGGCGGGGCGACCTTTCCCGTGCATCCCGACAGCGCCGTGGTGGCCAAAGCCGTCGTTACGGCAAACTGGACAAGCCGGTTCGTTCTGGCGTTCGTCTGGATACCCATGTTATTCCCCTTTGGCGACGATCCCACGTCGCTCAACTCTATTGTTCGCTCCGCTGCACTTGGGCAGCGAGGCTTGCGATTTCCGGCATTTCCGCGAGCAGCGCGTCGAGCGCATCGGTTACCAATTGCTGCGCGCTGCGATTGCGCACCGTACAGGCAAGGCGCAGCTTGAGGTGGCGTTCTTGATCGAGGCGCAGGGTGAAAGCCGCGCGCTTGCCCTGGTTCGACGCGGATGTTCGCTCCGGCGGTTTGCTCGGTGTAGCCGGTTTGTCGAGATGCGCCTGTATGCGCGAGAGCGATTCACGAACCTGGTTCGGCGCCTGGCGTTCTTTCAAGGCTTGCGGCGCGATCGCCACCACTTTCCGGGATACCGCCTTGGCGGGCAGCTCGTCGCCCATGTCGTTCCAACCCAAATCTTCCAGATTGGCGGCTGCTTCCTTACCATCGATCGGCCCTCGCATGCCCGACTGGGGCCGCATGGCCGGCTTCGCGCCGCCCTTGCGTGCGAGCAGGGTCGAGGACAAAGAAGCGAAATTGGCGTCAGACATTGCGCAGTCTCCGCCTGCAAACCGTTACTGTGCGACCCGGCGACCGAAGCCACCGGTCGGACGATGGACACCGGGCATCGCAGATTGCGAATTGGGTGCGGCGAAGACCGTCCGGCGGAAATTCTTCTCCAGCCGGTCGGCGATGTATTTCCAGAGCGCGGTGACTTCGGCGGCAGAGCGGCTGCCCGGATCGACTTCCATGACCGTGCGACCATCGATCATCGACGCGGCAAAGTCGGTGCGGTGATGGAGAGTGATCGGCGCGACCGTACCGTGCTGCGATAGCGCGACGGCTGCCTCGGAGGTGATCTTGGCCTTGGGCGTGGCCCCGTTGACGACGAAGACAAGCGGCTTTCCGGCGCGTTCGCACAGGTCGACCGTTGCCCCGACGGCTCGCAGATCGTGCGGGCTGGGCCGGGTCGGTACCACGATCAGCTCGGCTACCGAAATTACTGACTGAATGGCCATGGTAATCGCAGGCGGGGTGTCGATGACCGCCAGTTTGAAGCCCTGCGACCGCAAGACCGCCAAGTCGTTGGCAAGCCGCGCCACGGTCGTTTGCGCAAATGCGGGAAATTCGGCTTCGCGCTCGTTCCACCAATCGGCCAGCGAACCTTGCGGGTCGATATCGATGAGCACGACCGGGCCGGCGCCCGCGCGCTGAGCCTGAACGGCCATATGTCCGGAGAGCGTGGTCTTGCCCGATCCGCCCTTTTGCGATGCCAATGCCAGTACACGCAAGACTTGGTCCCCCTGGTTTGCGCCCGTCTCAAGTTCTTTACTTGCTGCAACAGTGTGCAGCGGTCTTGGCATGGCAATCGCAGACTACCCCTAATTTAGAGTTAATCGGCGACGCTTTTCAGCGCCCGTGAAGAAGCGGTCGCAACACCACATTTCGCTAACACGCGGTTTACTATAGAACGTCGTGCAACTGGCGCCTTGACGCGCCGCCAGACAGGGGAGGTTCCGATGGTTCTGACTTGCCGTGAGGCTGTGGTTGCTGCCGGCGTGATCGGTCTTTTTCTCACGCCAGCCGCGGCCATGGCAGACGTCAAGGCAGGGGTCGATGCCTGGTCGAGAGGAGAATATACTGCAGCCGTACGCACCTGGACCGAGCTAGCGGCACAAGGCGACCCCGATGCGCAGTTCAACATGGGCCAGGCCTATCGTCTCGGACGCGGCGTAGAAAGCGATCTGGCGCAGGCCGAAGCGCTTTACGCAAAGGCGGCCGCTCAGGGGCATGTGAAGGCGGCCGACAATTACGGACTTCTCCTGTTCCAGAAGGGCGAGCGGGAGCAGGCGATGCCTTACCTGACATCTGCGGCGGGCCGCGGCGATCCGCGCGCGCAGTACATAATGGGTATCGCGCATTTCAACGGCGACCTTGTCGAGAAGGACTGGACGCGAGCCTATGCACTGTTGACTCTTTCAAAGGATACCGGCCTGCCACAGGCCCGCTCGGCGCTCACGCAGATGGACGAGTACGTGCCGATCGATGATCGCCAGCAGGCGCAAACGCTCGCTGCCGTTCTCAAGGCCGAGGCAGAGGCGACGCGCGTGCGCAATCTTGTTGCAGTGAACCGGGCGCTTGGAGATGATCGCTCCGGCGTTAGCTCGACCGGATCGGAACTGGAAACGCTTCAAGAAGAGACGGGGGCAGCTTCGGCCAACCCAATATTCTCGCCACCCGTAACGCTCACCCCTGCGCACGTGGCGTCCGGCCCATGGAAAGTGCAGTTGGGCGCGTTCGGCGTCGACGGCAATGCCGAACGACTCTGGGCCAGACTTGCAATCCGACAGGAACTGGCGGGCAAAACCAGGTTGACCGAAAAGGATGGTCCCCTGACCGTTCTTTTCGCCCAGGGTTTCGCCACCCGGGCCGAGGCTCGAACAGCATGTGACGCCTTAAAAGCGAACGGCGATGATTGCCTCGTTACCCGTTGAGGAAAACAACAATCGCCTCTTCCGCTTCAACGACGACCTGATAGTCCCCTGCGACCTAGGGGGAGGGTACATGAACGATATCGCAGCAACCGAAACGCCGGACCAGCCACGGCCCGTTGCAGGCACGGGCAATCGGATCGCCAGCCTTGATTTCATTCGGGGCATAGCAGTCATGGGCATACTTGCAGCGAATATCGTCGCGTTCGGTCAGCCGATGACCGCCTACATGTATCCCGGTGCCTTCACTGTCCCGCACAGCACGGCGGAGGACTGGATGTGGGTCGCACAATTCGTGGCCATCGACGGCAAGATGCGCGGGCTGTTCTCGCTGCTGTTCGGCGCCGGTCTGATCCTGTTTCTTGAAAAAGCCTGGGCGAAAGGCGCGACCCGATGGCTGCAGGTCAAACGCCTATTCTGGCTTGGTCTGTTCGGCCTCGTGCATTATTTCCTGATCTGGCGCGGCGACATCTTGTTTCTCTACGCCTGTTCGGGCCTTGCCGCCTTGCTGTTCGTAAAGCTGTCGCCAAAGCGACAAGTGCTGCTTGGCCTGCTCGGTTATTTCGGCGGCGTGCTGCTTTACGTCGGGCTTGTCGGATTTCTGCCGCTGGTCGCCGACAACGATGCCGGCATCACATCGCAACCGGGCATGGCGGAAATGGTGGAGGGTCTGGAAGCCTCGAAACAGGAAGACCTGGCCGACGGGCGATACGAAACGCAGCTTATTGCGGAAGGAAGGCACGGCGAATGGGTAG
The DNA here is from genome assembly GCA_947331495.1 of Erythrobacteraceae bacterium Alg239-R51. Classification (GTDB taxonomy): domain Bacteria; phylum Pseudomonadota; class Alphaproteobacteria; order Sphingomonadales; family Sphingomonadaceae; genus Qipengyuania. Next base: position 850,404 of record CAMZOI010000001.1, read on the forward strand.
GGCACAATGTCGCGGTCCACGGTCCCGACCTCGGTTTCACCCTGTTGATGTTCTGGTTCGAAACGCTGCCCTTGATGCTGATCGGCATGGCTCTTTACCGCCTTGGCATGTTCGATGGCAGGATGCATCACGGGCGCCAGAGGAAATGGGGGGCCGGGCTGCTCATCGCAGGCGTTCTTCTCACGATCCCTATCGCCATGTGGGTTAAAGCCGGGGGTCTCACATTTTATGGAACGCTCGCGGCGATGAGCGGATGGAGCATGTCGCCGCGCCTGTTCATGATCCTCGGCCTGGCAAGCCTGTTGGCAATGTGGGGCAACAAGGCGAACGGATGGCTTGCCGAACGCGTCTCGGCCGCAGGCCGCGCGGCGTTCACCAACTACCTTGGCACCTCGATATTGATGATGCTGGTCTTCCATGGCTGGGGTGGCGGATTGTTCGGGCAATTGGGACGCAGTGAACTTTATCTCGTGGCGATCATGACCTGTGCGGCGATGTTGGCGTGGTCGAAACCTTGGCTCGAACATTATCGTTACGGTCCGCTCGAATGGCTCTGGCGCTGTCTGACCTACGGGAAGCGCTTCGCGCTGAAGCGCTGACGCACGGGGTTGCTATTGCGAAACACTCGCACTAGAAATGCTCCTGCGAATCAATCGCAGGAGGTTTACCAGCGTGTATATCTGCATCTGCAACGCCATCAGAGAGAACGAACTGCGTCGGGTCGCGCGGCACGTTTCTGGGGATGCAGAAGCCTGTTATGCTGCACTGGGCAAGCGGCCAAATTGCGGATCATGCCTGGACGACGCCGAGGACGTTCTTTTCGAAGAACGTGAACTTGGCTTTCAGTCCGCTGCCGCGGCCTGACTGGACGATACTGATTAGCTCTCGCAACTGGCGGAAATCCGCCGGTTTATTGTGTTTCTCCTTGCATTTTGCAGATCTGCGGGCGCATAGCGACGTAGTCTGAACACGTAATCAGTAACTGTCGGGAGATCCGCCGTGAAGGGCGATGACAAGGTTATAGAGTTCCTCAACAAGGCGCTCACCAACGAACTCACCGCGATCAACCAGTACTGGCTGCATTACCGCGTACTGGCGGATTGGGGCGTTACGAGATTGGCCGAGTACGAGCGGCATGAATCCATCGACGAGATGAAACATGCCGATCTGCTTGCCGAGCGTATCCTGTTCCTGAGCGGACTTCCAAACTTCCAGGCTATCCACAAATTAAAGGTGGGCGAAACGGTCGAGGAAATTCTCCGGGCCGATCTGGCCATGGAGATGGAGGCTATCCCGTTGTTGAAGGAGGCAGCAGATTACTGTCAGGAAGTCCGCGATTTTACCAGTGGACAGCTCTTCGAAAGCATTCTTGCCAGCGAAGAAGAACACGTCGATTTCCTTGAAACGCAGTTCGACATGATCGCCCGAATGGGTCTGGAAAACTACGTGCAACTCAACAGCAAACCCGCAGGCGAGGGCGAAGCCGGCTAACCGACTTGCCAGAACGCGGCATGATTGCCGCCATGTTTCGTTAGGCGCGCCAGGATATGGTCACCGTTGCGGAATATCGCGCGACCATGACTGACATTTATGTCCGCTACGGTCAGCGCATTCGCAATACTTGGCGTATCCAGCTCGATCTCTCCGGCACCGTCTTTTCCGAGGGGTTGAAGGCAAACCTTTATGCGGGACATCGACCTCTCCTTGTCGCCGGTCCCGGTATAACCCGGATACCCTGACTGCCGCATCAACAATTGATTGCTCTGCCGCAAAATCAGGTCAGCCTGTCGGCAGGCGTGCGAAACGAACGACTACCTGCGGCGGTGCAGCTTTCTCATCCGTTCGCGGTTGCGCTTCGCCGCTGTTCGCGTCTCCATCACAAAACTTCCGAGCCCCGCGACGAGCAGGGCCATTGTAACGATCCAGGTAAAGGCAACAAGCGTGCCCAACGGGGTGGTGACGAAAGCACTTACGAACAACAACGCGATGACGATACTGATGGTAAGCGCCGAAGCCGTGCTGAGCATGACCGCCCTTTGCGCATGCGCGCGTCGTTTCTCCAACGCAGGCAGTTCGTCGAGCAGGTCTCCTGCGGTTTCAGATTCTTCCGCAGCAAGGATGCGTTCAATCCGATTGGCCACCCAGATCAGGCGGTTGGTCATCACGTTCATCACCGCACCGATCCCGGCAAGCAGGAAAGCGGGCGCAAGGCTCAGCTGGACGACGTTCTGCACCCGAACAGTGGAACTCGTCCGTTCGAGAAACTCTATCCCGGACATGGCGGTGGTCAGGTCGAAGGGCATCATCGGTCCCCGCTGTAATTGCCGCCGCCGCCCTTGTTCGCATTATAGGGGTTCTTCGGGCTCTTGAGCACCACGCGCACCGGCACCGCTTCGAAACCGAGCTTGGCGCGAATTCCGTTCACCAGATAACGTTCGTAGCTTTTGGGCAGGGATTCAAGCCGCGTTCCAAACACCACGAAGCGCGGCGGCCGTGTGCTTGCTTGTGTAATGTACCGGAGCTTGATCCTCCGGCCCTTGGGCGCGGGCGGTGGATTGGCCTCCAGTGCATCGTCGAACCAGCGATTGAGCGCCGCGGTAGACACGCGTTTCGACCACGCTTCGCGAAGGTCGAAGGCCGCGGCGATCATCGGATCAAGGCCCTTGCCGGTTTTTGCGCTCACCGCGAACACAGGCAAACCGCGCACTTGCGCCAATCCCTCGTTCAAAGCCTCGCGTATGCCGTTGAACAGTGATGACGGGTTTTCCGCGATGTCCCATTTGTTGATCGCGATCATCAGCGCGCGCCCTTCTTCGAGGACGTGACTGGCGATCTTGAGATCCTGAACTTCCAGCCCGCGCGTCGCGTCGAGCAGAAGGATAACGACTTCTGCGAAATCGACCGCGCGACGGGCATCGGCAACCGAGAGCCGCTCGAGCTTGTCGACCACCTGCGCCTTTTTTCGCATTCCGGCCGTGTCGATGAGGCGAATTTCTCGCATTTCTCCCGTTCCGGGATCGGGCCATCCATAGTCGATAGCGATCGAATCGCGTGTGATGCCAGCCTCGGGACCGGTAAGCAGGCGATCCTCGCCCAGCATGCGGTTTATCAATGTGGACTTGCCCGCATTGGGTCGCCCGACGATCGCAAGCTTGAGTGGTCCGGATAGCGGGTCTTCGTCGTCCTCGCCGGGTTGCGCGCTCTCGATCCCTTCGGCTTTCTCGCCGATGATCGGCCAGAGGTGATCGAACAGGTCCGCAGTGCCTTCGCCATGTTCGGCGGACACCGCAACGGGTTCACCGAAACCGAGCGAGAAGCTCTCATAGATACCGGCATCGCCTTGCGTGCCTTCGGCCTTGTTGGCGACGAGCACGACGGGCACTTCCTGGCCGCGAAGCCAACGGGCGATTTCCTCGTCCAGAGGCGTAATCCCGACACGCGAATCGAACACGAACATGGCCGCGTCGGCGCCTTCCATGCTGACTTCGGTCTGCTTGCGCATCCGGCCCGGCAGGCTCTCCGGGTCGTCATCTTCCCATCCGGCGGTGTCGACCACTCGAAATTCGAGACCTGCGATGTCGGCATCGCCGAAACGCCGATCGCGCGTGACGCCGGGTTGATCGTCCACCAGCGCCAGTCGCTTGCCGACGAGCCGGTTGAACAGCGTCGATTTCCCGACGTTGGGGCGACCGATAATGATCACGGTGGGCTTGCCGGAAGGTAATGACATGATGGCGCGCAAGTGGCCCCTGTCGCCGCGCTTTGCAAGAAGAACGCCCTTAGGACAGTGTTAACCATCGCCACATAGGCTAGGTCGCATGAAGCCGACGATCGCAGCTATCGTGTTACTTGGATCTGCCATACCGGCAGCGGCCGGGGCATCGGACGAACTCGATCCCTATTTGCAATGCGTGCCCTATGCCCGCGAAGTGTCCGGGATCGAGATTTATGGGGATGCGCATACCTGGTGGGATCAGTCTCGGAAGCGGTTCGCCATTGGTAGCAGTCCGCGTCTCGGGGCGGTCATGGTTTTCCGCCCACACAGCTTCATGCGGCAGGGGCATATGGCAACGGTCAGCCAGTTGATCGATTCCCGCTCGGTACGCCTCGACCATGCCAATTGGTCACCGATCGACGGACGACGCGGCCAGATTGAGAAAGATGTTCTGGCGGTCGATGTCTCGCCAGGTAACGATTGGAGCCGCGTGCGGGTCTGGTACGCTCCGCTTGGCGGACTGGGGAAAACTGCGTGGCCGGTCGAAGGGTTTATCTACTCTTCACACGCTTCACCAGCATCAACGCGTATCGCTAGCATTGGGAAACGAAAGCAGATGTCGCGCCAGTTCCTAAGCGCTTTTGCAGACTACGCTGACTGATCGGCGCTTGCGATCGGCGGATCGTCACCCAGATCTTCGTACCACGCCTCGACCGGACCGGTGAGTTTCAGGGTGAGGGGCTGGCCATTCCGGTCCACGGTCTTGCCGGCCTGAACCCGAACCCACCCTTCCGAGATCGAATATTCCTCGATATCCGTGCGTTGCTTGCCCTTGAAACGGATGCCTACGCCTCGTTGCAGAACCTTCACATCGAAGTGTTCGCTTTTCGGATTTACCGACAGACGTTTGGGCGGGGTATCGGGCTGGTTATCTTCGCTCATGAACCGGCCCGATAATCAGGCCGGGCTTGGCTCGCAAGCTCAATCGGGGGGCGGGGGTGTTTCGAGTGGCGAACGATCGGGGCGGTCGTAATCGGGCTGAACCGGCTCGATCTCGTCTGGTTGCCGATTTGGCGTTTCATTGGGTGGGTTGCCCGGCGGTACCCCGTTCGGAGCACCCGGATCGATCGTATCGGGATTGGGGTCGGGTTGCGTGGCCATTGGGTATTCCTTCAATCGGGGGGCAGTATGGTTTCGGACTTCATGGTGTCGAGCGCATTTTCACCCTGGCCATCACGCCCGCCATCCTGGGCGGCGCTCATCGCCCGTTCGACAGCGATGTCGTCGGGCGCGGTCTGACCTTTCAGTACCTCGCCTTCACGTTCGCCTTCCGCCTCCATCTCGGACGCGGGCTTGGGTTTTGCGTCCGGATCGATCGGCGCGGGCGTGTCTTCGGGTGTCTTCGGCTTGTCGTAGTCGGTCATGGGAAGGAAACGGTTCAATGCACTCGCACGTTCCGACACTTGTCGCCGCGCTTGCGCATTTCGCCGCACCGCTCTAGAGGCACGCGCCTACATGCGTAGCGTTCGCGCCAACGCGCAGCTTCGTTCGGGTATGCGGGCGTGGCGGAACTGGTAGACGCGCTGGTTTTAGGTACCAGTATCGAAAGATGTGGGGGTTCGAGTCCCTTCGCCCGCACCAGTGACGCCGCCGCGCGCAGGCCTCTTGCGCAATTCAGCTTACTGGAAAGTCACGAGTTTCATCCATGCAGATCAAAGAGACCGAAAACGAGGGCCTTAAGCGCGCCTATGCCGTCACCATTCCTGCCAAGGAAATCGACGAGCGGATCAACGACGAAGTCAAGAAGATCGCCCCGCAGGTGAAGATGCCCGGGTTCCGACCCGGCAAGGTTCCTGCCAATCTGGTGCGCAAGATGCACGGCGATCAGCTTCACGCCCAGACCATCAACGACATGATCCGGGAATCGGTCGACAAGGTGATGGCTGAAAACAAGCTGCGCCCGGCCATGCAACCGAAAGTCGAACTCGGCACCGGTTACGAGCAGGGCGAGGATGCCAAGCTTGACGTCGAACTGGAAGTGCTGCCCGATGTGGACGCGCCCAAAGTGGACGGGATCGAGCTGGAAAGATTGACGGTCCCCGTAACCGATGAGCAGGTCGACGAAGCGCTGCAACGCATCGCGGACCAGAACAAAAGCTACAAGGACGCGGCCAAGACCAAGAAGGCGGGCGAGGGCGACCAGCTGATTATCGACTTTGTCGGCCGCGTCGACGGGGAAGAGTTTGAAGGCGGAAAGGCCGAGAACACCCCTCTGGTTATCGGATCGGGCCAGTTCATTCCCGGCTTCGAAGACCAGTTGACCGGTGTGAAGACCGGCGATGAAAAGACGATCGAGGTATCATTCCCCGACGATTACCAGGCCAAGCACCTCGCGGGCAAAAAGGCGGAATTCGACGTCAAGGTCCAGCAGGTGAAGGTGCCCACCGAAACCAAGGCGGACGATGAGTTCGCCAAGAACCTCGGTCTTGAAAACCTCGACAAGCTCAAGGAACTGCTGCGCGGCCAGCTCGAGCAGGAAACCAACGGCCTGACTCGCACGCAGATGAAGCGCCAGCTGCTCGACAAGCTGGCTGCCGGTCACGATTTTCCTGTGCCGCAGGGCATGGTCGACGCCGAATTCGAACAGATCTGGGCGCAGCTCCAGCAGGAAGCCGCACGGGCCGAAGATCCCGACGCGATGCGCAAGGAGATGGAAGACGAGAAGGACGATTATCGTCGTATCGCCGAACGTCGCGTCCGCCTTGGTCTGTTGCTGTCCGAAATCGGCCAGAAAAACGGTGTCGAGGTTACCGGCAACGAAATGAACATGCTTATCCAACAGGCGGCACAGCAATATCGCGCCGAAGATCGCGATCGGTTCATGCAATACATCCAGCAGGAGCCGATGGCGGCAGCTCAGCTGCGTGCTCCGCTTTACGAAGACAAGGTCGTCGATTTCCTCTTCGACAAGGCCCAAGTCACCGATCGCGAAGTGACGCGCGAGGAACTTGAGGCGGCTATCGAAGCCGACGAGGAAGCCGAACAGGAAAAGCCAAAGAAGAAGGCGGCAGCGAAGAAGAAGCCAGCGGCCAAGAAGGCCGATGAGAGCAAGCCCGCTGCCAAAAAAGCCGATACCGGCGAGGAGGCTGAGGCGAAGAAAGCTCCGGCAAAGAAGTCGACCGCCAAGAAGGATACCGCCGAGAAGAAGCCTGAGCCCAAGAAATCCGCCGCTAAGAAGGCGCCAGCCAAGAAGGCACCGGCCAAGAAGACTGCCGCGAAGAAATAAGCTCTTTCACCGAGTTGAAACTGGGGCGACGGGAGCGATCCTGTCGCCTTTTTCTTGCCGGACTATTTCGGCCCGTCCGGTGTTCCCTCGACTATGATCGGGCGGCCTTCAGGGGTGTGTGACAGCATCGATTCGTCGGTTCCGGCATGAATATGCGCCCTGCGTTTTTCGGCGAGTACGATGAACGGTCCCGAAACAATTCCATGCACCACGATGGAGGCCAGGATGGCGAAGCTGGTTACCGCCCATAACTCGTCGATCTGGCCGAAATCCGCGTGGTTCTGGCCATAGGCAAGGTAATAGATCGAACCCATCCCGCGCACGCCGAGAAAGGCTATCGCAAGCGTGCCGACCATCGGCAGGTTGGACTTCGCCTCGGCTATGAACCCGGCAACAGGGCGGATCATGAAGATCAGCGCCAGGCCGACCAACGCGCCGGGCCAGGTCAGCGCTTCCAGTACTCCGCTCGCCAGCATCGCGCCGAAGCCGAACAGAACCGCGACAAGCACGATTTGCTCGATCTGGTCGATGAAATGGTGGCTGATCTTGTGATAGCGGCTGCGGTTCTCGCGTTGACGGGCGGTGACCGCGCCAACGAAGACGGCAAGGAACCCGTAACCCTCGACCAGTTCTGCCAGGCCATAGGCGAGCAGCAAGGTGCCCAGTACGATAAGCCCCTCGCTGGTCGAATATTTCGGAGCGTCCGCGCCCTCTTCTTCCGATTTCTCGATTTCCTCGATCGGTGCATCTGCCTCGCGCTCGAAAACGTACCACGCCCCCAGGCGCCCTACCGCCCAGCCTACGGCACACCCGCCCAGCACGCGCCAGCCGAGGTCGAACATCGCCCATTCCAAGGTCCAGTCACCCAATGCGGTCATCCCGACGGCGGCTATTGCGAGATAGGTGAAAGGAAATGCGAGGCCATCGTTCAGTCCGGCCTCGACTGTCAGACTGAAGCGCACGTCGTGGCGTTTGTTCTCACCGGGCGGTCCGACCTGGACACTGCGCGCAAGGACCGGGTCGGTGGGGGCCAGCGCGGCTCCCAGAAGGATTGCCGAGGCGGGCGCAAGTCCAAGTGCCCACCAGCCAAGCAGCGCGACCGAGGCGATGGTCAAGGGCATGGCTACGACCAGAAGCGGCCAGATCTGCCGCCAGTTTGCCCAGCTGACCGGACGATCAATCGCTATTCCCGCCGCCATAAGCGACGCGATCACGATGAATTCGGTGGTGTATTCCAGCGTGATCGCGTCGAAACCGTCATTCGTCGGGTTGAAGTTCGGCAAACCGATCGGCAGCGACCAGATGGCAAAGCCGGCCGCCACGTAGATGATCGGCAGTGACAACCAGAAACGGGCAAGCCAGCGTTCCAAAGTAACCGCCAGCATCAATCCGATGCCGAAAATGACGAACATGAAAATGCGTGGGTCGAAATCCATATCCGTCAGTCTTTGGCGATCGGTTGCGGTTCCCACTGCTTAAAATTCGGCCGCGATAGCACAGCAGTTCTGACGCGTTCGTAGGCGGCCCCTGCCTTCAGGACATCGTGATCGGCCCATTTCGCGCCGATGAAGGACAGACCTACGGGCAGCCCTTCGATATGACCCATCGGTACCGTCAGGTGTGGATAGCCTGCGATCGCCGCAGGAGCACCAAAGCCGATGCTGCCGTTGAAATTGTCTCCGTTGACAAGGTCGCTCGTCCAGGCAGGTCCGCGTGTCGGGACAGTCAGGAATTCGACATCGTACCTGTTCAGAAGAGAATCGATGGTTTCCCTGCCGGCGATCCGGACCGCGTTCTCGCGCGCCGCTTCATAGGCTTCACGATCGGTCGTTTCTTCGGCGAGCTCGAACAGGTCCTGCCCGAACCACCGCATTTCGACATCGGCATTCGTCTTGTTGAAGGCAATCAGGTCGGCAAGGCTGCGGGGCATGGCTTCGCCCGGCAGGCTGCGCAGATATTTGCCTATCTCCTCGCGCAGTTCGAACATCAGCACGGTGAAGCTGTCGCCGTACATTTCGCCATTGGGTTCGAACTCGATTTCGACCAGCTCCGCGCCCGCACGTTCCAGATCGGCAAGCGCGGTATCGAAGACCTCGACAAGATCGGCCCGGTCGCCGACCTGCGAGCGCATCACACCGATCCGCACGCCGTCGAGCGAAGCGTTAGCGAGCCCTTCGGTATAGCTGACGGGACGGTCGGGCGCGGTAAGGGTGACTTCATCCAGCGGGTCTTCCCCGGCGATCGCGGTAAGCAGCAGCGCAGCGTCCTCGACGCTGGCTGCCATCGGGCCAGGTGTATCCTGCGTACTGGAAATCGGCACGACGTGCGTACGGCTTACCAACCCCACGCTGGGCTTGAAGCCCACCACGCCGTTGACCGAGGCGGGGCAGGTAATCGATCCGTTGGTCTCGGTCCCGATGGCCGCCCAGGCGAAATTGGCAACAACCGCTACCGCGCTGCCCGAGGACGAGCCGCACGCATTGCGGTCGATAGCATGTGGATTTCGCGTCAGGCCTCCAATCGCGCTCCAGCCACTGGTCGAGTTGCGGTCGCGGATATTGGCCCATTCGGACAGGTTCGCCTTACCCAGCACAACGCCGCCGGCACGGCGAAGGTTGGCAATCAGCGGTGCATCGCGACCGGTCCGATTATCGGCCAGTGCAAGGCTGCCTGCAGTGGTCGGCCATTCCCGGGTTTCGATGTTGTCCTTTACCAGCACAGTGCGCCCGCCCAGCGGACCGGTCGCGGCGCGCGATTTTGCAACTGCATCGTCATCGTAAACGATTACCGCGTTCAACTGCGGCCCGGCATCGTCCCGTTCGCGAATGTTTTTAATCCGCTGCTCGGTGGCCATCCAGGGAATGATCGAAACATCCATGACCGAAGGGTCGGGCGGCGTCGCCGTTGCACAAGCAGCTAGGGGCAGAGCGAACAGGGACGCGATCGACTTCATTACTCTCACAGTGGCACCCGCCCCTGTGAATGCAAGCGCGATCAGAAATTCCCGCTGACGGAGAAGCGGAAGATCGGGCCTATCCGGCGGTCGAACGATTCGATGAAAGCGATCTGTGCGTCCGGGCGGGAGCCGGCAAAAACGGTGCGCTCGAACTGCTGTGTCGCGCCAATTATGTTGGCCACGCGTGCGTTTACGGTCAGGCCGTAGATGTCCTTGTGTTCGACAAAGACATCCACGAAAGCCGGACCTTCGACCTCACGGCCGATCTCGAACAGGCGCGAATAGGGGGCGTTGTCGATGGTGAACAGGCTTGCGCCGTAGGCCCAGTCGCTCGACGGAATATCGTGGCGAAAATCGATGTCGAGCAGATCGACAGTATCGTTGGAGAACGGCCGCGGAGCGCCTGTGAACGGATCGACCACGCTCATCCAGCGCTTGACGCCGCGAAAATCGAACTGTGCGCCGCGCCAGCCGATCGGGTCCATTTTGAGGAGGCCGCCGAACTCCAGATGAGTGCGCTGAGCGGAGCCGATATTGCCACGCGCCTCCCCGCCGGTGGGTAGCGGAAAGAAGTCGACGAAATCCTCGAACCAGGCGTGCCTTAGTTCCAGCGTCGCCGAACCCCACGCCCCAAAACCCTTATTGACCTCGATATCCACGCGCCAGCTCTGATCCGGCTGGAGATTGGCGTTGCCCCTGTTCTGGTTGTCGTCCGTCAAAGCCACACTGGCGAGGAAATCGCCGAAGGAAAGCTGGCCCACCTCCCGGCTGATCTCGATCGAGGTGTCGAAATCGTCTGCGAGGCGCCAGGCAAGCGAGGCGCTGCCCTTCGGCCGCTGGAATGTCCTTGCATTCGCGGCCACACCGGTCTTTTCGATCTTCGAATACTCGCCTCCGACCGTGCTCTGTAACGCCAGCGCATCGGTGAGCTGCTTGCTGAAACTGATAGTCGACTCGTATCGGTCCTCGCTCACGCCGCCCGTGCCTGCGGGGAAGGGGATCGATATGAACTCATCGTTCGCATCGAGCCTGAACAGGCCGGAAATACGGTCGAGCCGATTGAACGCCGCCTCACCTGAAACCTGCCAGTCCGCTTCGAACATCCGCCAGCGATATTCGAAGCGCCCGATCCGCTCGCCCTCGCCACTGGTCCGGGCGAACCGAGTACCAATACTGGGCGTAACGTCGTCGAAACTGTCGATCACCGTGCTGGTACGGTTGTCGCGCTCGAACCGTTCGAGGCCGATCAGTTTCAAAGTACCGGGCCCCAAGGGGAATTCCACATCTCCGCCGATTTCGTATTCGGGACCGTTCTCGTCGACGCGGGCGAAACGCAGCCGCCTCGGCCCGGCGATCGGCAATGCGTTTTCCGGCTCGTCCCGATAGAAAAAGTCCTCACCATAGCTCAGATTGAGGTTCGCGATAACTGCGTCGGAAGGTCGCCAGGTGAAGTTAGTCGCCAGCTTGGGGTTGTCGAAGCCGCCCGAAAAACTGCTTTCCTGCGTTTCAATCAATGCGCCCAGCCTGTCGGTGATGATGATCGGGCCGTCCGCCCCGAAGCGGTCGTTATCATTGTCGAGCGAGACCGTGTATTTCAGATTGCCGGTGCTGCCGGTCAGCGAGACCTCTCCGCCGTAAAGCTGGGCGCTGGTATTGTACGTTCGAAAGCCCGTGCGCCAGCGGAACTGGCCGGACGTGCCGGAACTCGCGACCACCACATTGGCGACCTGGCCGGTAAGGCCGGGGATATCGAGCGTGGTTCCGTCGACGATCTCGATACGGACCACGTCGCCCACCGGGATACGCTGAAGCTGGGTCGCGATGCTGTCGGACTTGCTGGAGAAGCGCGCGCCGTTGACCAGAACGTTCGCACTTGCCTGGCCCAGTCCGCGCTGGCCGTCATTGCCACCGGTAATGGTGAAGCCGGGTATCTGCGCCACCATCTCCAGCGCGTTGCGCGGCGCGTATTGCGCGAAATAGGCAGGTTCGTAAACCTGGCCTCGAGCGGCAGGCGCGGCATCGTCGGCATCGGCAGCGGGTTCAATCTCCTGCGCTTCGTCCTGCGCCAGCGCGGAAACGCTCGACAGCAGGAAACCGATGGCGAGAACGCTGGCCGATACGGACGGGTGGTAAGCTCTTGATCGCTTCATCGACTACGCCCGTAAACGAGTTGGCTCAACGATGCATCGTCTATCGACCGGTTGGTAATCATGACCGATGAATGACACTGAAAGGTTTTCCGGTGCAATGGAAGTTAACGCCCTTGAACATCGCGCGTTCCGTCGCGACATAGGCGCGGCTATTTCACAAGAGGACTTTATGATCGACCTGTTCGGAACCGACGCGCATGCCAGCCAGGGCCAGTTTACTCGCGATCCCGTCACGGGCGCGCTGGTGCCGGTGGTGGTCGAACAGACCAGCCGGGGCGAACGCAGCTTCGACATTTTCAGCCGCCTGCTGCGCGAACGCATCGTGTTCGTCACCGGTCAGGTCGAAGATGGGATGGCCTCGCTGATCACCGCGCAGCTGCTGTTCCTCGAAAGCGAAAACCCGTCCAAGCCGATCAGCATGTATATCAACTCGCCCGGCGGCGTGGTGACCGCCGGGATGGCTATCCACGACACCATGCAGTATATCAAGCCGCGCGTATCTACCGTGTGCATCGGCCAGGCCGCCTCGATGGGCAGCTTCTTGCTCGCGGCAGGCGAACCGGGCATGCGCATCGCGCTCCCCAATGCGCGAATCATGGTTCACCAGCCTTCGGGCGGGGCGCGCGGCATGGCCTCCGATATCGAGATCCAGGCACGTGAAATCCTGCGGATTCGCCAGCGGATGAACGACCTTTACGTGAAGTATACCGGCAAGAGCCTGTCCGACATCGAAAAAGCGATGGACCGCGACACCTTCCTCGAGGCGGATGAGGCGATGAAGTTCGGTATCGTAGACAAGGTCTTCGAAACCCGTCCTGAAAACGAGGGCGACGACGCCGAAGGCTCCGGTGGCGCGCCGGAGTGATCGGGCACGCAGACCTGTCGCGTGACGGGACTGTTGCGCAATAGTCGTAGGGCTTTGGCAACCTTGCCGCTTCAGCTTGCGGCAAGGGCTATGCGCTATGTATGTTATTGACCCATGACCTGTGGCCCCTAGAGTCGGCGAACCTTTTCCGGTTTCGGGGTCGTGGGAAAGACGATTAGGATATGACTGAATTGAGCGGTAACGATAGCAAGAGCACGCTGTATTGCAGCTTCTGCGGGAAATCCCAGCACGAGGTACGCAAGCTGATCGCGGGTCCGACCGTGTTCATCTGCGACGAATGCGTCGAGTTGTGCAACGACATCATTCGTGAAGAAACCAAGGCCGGCATCGCCGGCAAGAAGGAAGGCGACGTTCCGACGCCTGCCGAAATCTTCGCCACGCTCAACGATTACGTGATCGGCCAGGATCGGGCCAAGCGCGTGCTCTCGGTCGCCGTCCACAACCACTACAAGCGGTTGAAGCACGCCGGCAAGGCAGGCGATGTCGAACTCGCCAAGTCCAATATACTGCTCGTCGGCCCCACCGGTTGTGGCAAGACGTTGCTCGCCCAGACGCTGGCGCGCACCTTCGACGTGCCGTTCACAATGGCCGACGCGACCACCCTGACCGAAGCCGGTTACGTGGGCGAGGATGTCGAGAACATCATTCTCAAGCTCCTGCAATCGTCTGACTACAACGTCGAGAAGGCGCAGCATGGCATCGTCTACATTGACGAGATCGACAAGATTACTCGCAAGGCGGAAAACCCCTCGATCACCCGTGACGTATCGGGCGAGGGTGTGCAGCAGGCATTGCTGAAGCTGATGGAAGGGACCACGGCCTCAGTGCCGCCGCAGGGCGGGCGCAAGCATCCCCAGCAGGAATTCCTGCAGGTCGACACCACGAACATCCTGTTCATCTGCGGCGGTGCCTTTGCCGGGCTCGACAAGATCATTGCCGATCGCCTTCAGAAGCGCAGCATCGGCTTCGGCGCACATGTTGCCGATCCCGACAAGCGCCGGGTCGGCGAATTGCTCGAAAAGAGCGAGCCCGAAGATTTGCTCAAGTTCGGCCTGATCCCCGAATTCGTCGGCCGTCTGCCGGTCATCGCAACCTTGCGCGATCTCGATGTCGGCGCACTGGTGACGATTCTGACCGAACCGAAGAACGCGCTGGTCAAGCAATACGCCAAGATGTTCGAACTCGAGGATGTCGAACTGACTTTCAACGAGGAAGCGCTCAAGGCTATCGCCGACCGCGCGATCGAGCGCAAGACCGGTGCCCGGGGCCTTCGCTCGATAGTCGAAGGCATCCTGCTAGACACGATGTTCGATCTGCCCGACATGGATGGCGTGTCCGAGATCGTGATCGACAAGGATGTCGTCGAAGGCAAGAAGGAACCTGTCAGGGTCCATGGCGGCGAAAAGGGTGGCGAGAAGGAAGAAGCGGCCTAACGGTCGCGGTCTCGGCGGCGCCATATTCTGGCGCGCTGCGCTTTCTCGTCTCTCACTGCAAAACGGTCACGCTGCCATTGGCGGAGCTAGTATCGGGTCGTTGATCGGTCTTGTGGTCGCTTGGGCAGTCTTTCGGGATCCCCGCCGGATCGAACGGGTCCAGTCGACACGGTTTAGAATCTAGCAAGCCGCCGCGCATCCCCGTTCGCGCTCTATCTGGATAGTTACATGACCGATGCGGTGATGGTGTTCCAGATCGTGCGCAATCTGGCTCAGGAACGCGTCGCCCGGATGTCCGGCCGGCATGATCAGATGGGCGGTCAAGGCGGTTTCGGTCGTGCTCATCGGCCAGATATGGAGGTCGTGGACCTCTTCCACACCTGGCTGCTCTAGCAGATAGTTGCGCACCTCTGTTTCCGAAACGCCTTTGGGTACCGCAAGCATGCTCATGGCGACGCTGTCCCTGAGCAAACCCCACGTCCCCCAGGCGATGACCAGCACGATGACGAGGCTTACGGCCGGATCGATCCACAGCGCGCCGGTCCACAGGATGGCGAGACCGGCGATAACCACGCCCAGGCTCACCAGCGCATCCGCCGCCATGTGCAGGAAGGCGCCACGGATATTGATATCGTCCTGCCCGCGCAGGAAAAGCGCCGCGGTCCCCGCGTTGATCAGTATGCCGACGCCCGCGACCATGGCCATGGTCTCGCCTTCGACCGGTGCCGGCTCGACCATGCGATGAAGCGTCTCGTATAGAATTGCGCCAATCGCAATTAACAGCAGGCCTGCGTTGGCCAGCGCCGCCAGGATGGTCGAACTCTTGAAGCCATAGGTAAAGCGCTCGGTCGGGGCCCTCTTTGCGGCAACACTTGCTGCCCAGGCCAGGATCAGGGCGAGCACGTCGGAAAGGTTGTGCCCCGCATCGGCGATCAACGCCATCGAGCCCGAAATCCATCCGTAAACCGCTTCGACAATCACGAAACCGGTATTGAGGACAATCCCGATCAGGAACGCCCGGCCAAAATCCTTAGGCGCATGAGCATGCGCGCCGCCTTGCGAGGAATCGTGCGTGTGACTGTGTCCTGCACCCATGCCCGTTATTCGTAAACGCAGGCGTCGAGCCCGTCACGTCCCACGACCCCGATCCGCGCGGCAATCGTGTTGCCGTGCCTGCGCAGCCACCCGCCCGGATTGACGACCGATCGCTCCTTCGGAAGCGGCAAGGCCGCAGCCATCCGAGCGGCTTCTACCGGAGTCAGGGACCCGGCCGACTTGTCGAAATAGCGGCGCGCGCCAGCTTCCGCGCCATAGGTTCCAATGCCCGTTTCGGCGACGTTGAGATAAACTTCCATGATCCGCCGCTTTCCCCAGATCTGCTCGATCAGGAGCGTGAAATAGGCTTCGAGCCCCTTGCGGAAAAACCCGCCTCCCTGCCAGAGGAACACGTTCTTGGCGGTCTGCTGGCTGATCGTCGACCCGCCGCGAATACGACCGCCCTGCGCATTGCGGCGCATCGCTTCCTCGATAGCCTCGCGGTCGAACCCGTCATGGGTGCAGAATTTCCCGTCCTCCGCCGCGATCACGGCCCGCACCATGCTCCGATCGATATTCGACAGGCTGGTCCAGTCCTTGGTGAACCCGTTGGCATCCATCAGCATGGTTGCGGTGACCGGGACCGGGACGAATTTGAACAGCACGACAAGCGCGAGGCTGAGACCGATAAAGCCGATAACGATCTTCGCGATGAATCTCAGCAGCAAACCCATCGAACGGCCTTAGCCGGAGTGGCGCGATAGACAAGCAACAGCATGCTTTCAAAGCGTCTGCGCATGCGGAAAACCGGTTCCGTTCCCGAGCATACCGCTACGGCGTGGCGCAAGGAAACCGGGCGCGGTCAGAGCGCGGATACAAAAAGGGGCGGCGAGCACAGCCCACCGCCCCTTTTTCAAACCTATCTGGCCGTTCAAGCCGCCACGGGCGATCCCAGCAGACGTTCACCGGCAATGGTCTTCATCGCCTTTTGCAGCTTTTCGAACGCCCGCACTTCGATCTGGCGGATACGCTCGCGGCTGACATCGTACACCTGGCTCAGTTCCTCGAGCGTTTGCGGATTGTCCGTCAGGCGGCGTTCGGTCAGGATATGCTTTTCGCGATCATTGAGATTGTCCATCGCTTCCACGAGCATGTCGTGGCGCACTTCCTTTTCCTGCGCCTCGGCGACGGTTTCGTCCTGCAGCGGGCGATCGTCGGTGAGCCAGTCGAGCCATTCGCCCGAGCCTTCCTCGCCATTGCGCATCGTGACATTGAGCGAGCCATCGCCGCCCATCATCATGCGCCGGTTCATGTTGATGACTTCCTGCTCGGGCACGCCGAGATCGGTGGCGATCTTGGCCACGTCGTCCGGGTGGAGGTCGCTGTCCTCGTAGGCCTCGAGCTGCTTTTTCATCCGGCGAAGGTTGAAGAACAGCTTCTTCTGCGCCGCCGTGGTGCCCATCTTCACGAGCGACCAGCTGCGCAGGATGAATTCCTGAATGCTCGCCTTGATCCACCACATCGCATAGGTCGCGAGCCGGAAGCCGCGATCGGCCTCGAACTTCTTTACACCCTGCATCAGCCCTACGTTTCCTTCGGAAATAAGGTCACTGACCGGCAGGCCGTAGCCGCGATAACCCATGGCGATCTTCGCCACCAGTCGCAGATGCGAGGTCACCAGCTGCGCCGCGGCTTCGGGATCCTCGTGCTCTTCGTAACGCTTGGCGAGCATGTATTCCTGCTCCTGCGTCAGCACGGGAAATTTCTTGATTTCGGAAAGATAGCGGTTGAGGCTCTGCTCCCCGCCAAGCGCCGGAACGCTTAAAGATTTGCTCTTGTTCACTTCTACCCTGACCTTTCTCGCGTCGACCTCGCTTGCCGGACCCCTGGCGGGCATCCGGTCATTCGGGCCACTGTTTCGTGTATAGCAGGACGCGGCCGAACTTGCACTTGCGTTTCATCGATTTCAACGTGCGGTTTTGTCGATGAGTTCCCGCATATCGTCGGGCAATTCGGCTTGGAAATCCAAGCTTTCACCGTTGATAGGATGGATGAATCCCAAACTGGCGGCGTGCAATGCCTGACGGCGGAAGGCCAGCTCGTCGAGCAACGGTCTGAGCGCTTTCGGCGTACGTCCATAGGCTGGATCCCCCAATAGCGGATGACCTATTGACGCACAGTGAACGCGCACCTGGTGCGTGCGCCCCGTTTCGAGCTTGCACTCTAAGATTGCCGCATGGGCCAGGCGGCGCACGGTGCTGTAATGCGTTATGGCGTGCTTGCCGCGCGTGGAACGGTCCGGGAGGACCGCCATCTTCTTGCGGTCGCGGTCCGACCTGCCGATGCGGCCGGACACCGTGCCTTGGGCGGGGTTGGGCTGACCTGCGCAGACCGCCAGGTATCGGCGATCTATCGAATGCTCCGCAAATTGCCGCGCAAGCCCCTCATGCGCGGCATCGTTCTTGGCGACCACCAGCAGGCCCGACGTATCCTTGTCGATCCGATGGACAATTCCGGGCCGCGCGACACCGTTGATGGAGGACAGGCGCCCAGCACAGTGAAACAGCAGCGCGTTTACCAGCGTCCCGTCCGGATTTCCCGCGGCGGGATGCACGACCATCCCCGCCGGCTTGTTCACCACCACGAGATGTTCGTCCTCGAAGACAATCTCGAGCGGGATATCCTGCGGTTGGGCGTGCGTCGTTTCGGGCGGGGGAAGGGCGATTGAAAAAGCGGTGCCTTGCTTGGCCTTGGCCGAACCGCTTTGCGCAGTGATCCCGCCGATCCGGACAACGCCATCGCCAATCAATCCCTTGATCCGTTCGCGCGACAGGCCCGTCGCCTCGGCCAGGGCCTTGTCGAGGCGTGCGCTGCTTGCCAGCGTTCCGGTAATGATTTCGCCATCAGCCATGCTAGAGCCATTACCGATGATGATTGAACTCACAAGCGAGGTGAGAGAAGCCCTGCTTGCCCAGGCGGAGTTGGCGCACCCGCGCGAATGTTGCGGGATAATGCTCGGCCACGGCAACCGAATCGCCGAAATCGTGGCAACCGACAATGTGCATCCCGCTCCCGAAACGCATTTCGAGATCGATCCGCAGGCCCTTGTCGACTGCCACCGCGCAGCGCGGGGGGGCGGCCCCGAAATCCTGGGCTATTACCATTCGCACCCCAACGGTCTGGCGAGGCCTTCCGCGACGGATATGTCGATGGCGGCACCCGACGGGTCGATATGGGCCATCATCGCGGCAGGCCGAGTGTCGTTTTGGCGGATCGGGGATGCGGGGTTCGAAGCGCTTCCCTATGAGACGTGCGGGCGCTAAGGACCCTTGGTGTAAATCTTACCCTAAACGGACTTTCATGAACGACCGTCAATCGATCGACCTCGCCGCGATGCTGTGTTCGCGCCTGTGCCACGATATGTTGAGCCCCGTTGGCGCGCTGTCCAACGGGCTTGAATTGCTGGCGATGGAAACCGACCCGGAAATGCGGGCGAATGTCGTGGAACTGCTCGAACAGAGCGCTTCGGTCAGCACCAACAAGCTGAAATTCTTCCGCCTTGCATTCGGCGCGGCGGGCGGTTTCGGGGAACAGGTCGCTGTCGAGGAACCCAAGACGCTGATCGAAGCGCTTATTTCCGACAAGGGCAATATCTCGATCAACTGGGCATTCGCGGATCCGACCCTGGCGAAGCCGGCGGTCAAGGTTCTGCTCAACTTCGCCCAGCTGGGTATCGATGCGCTGGTGCGCGGCGGCACGCTCGATATCGGCGCGGAAGTGCGTGATGGCGCGTGCGAGATCGTGGTTCGCGCCACGGGTCCGAAAGTGGCTTTCGACGAAACCATCGGCAAGGCTCTCGATGGTTCGCTCGATCCCTCGCAGCTCTCCAGCCGCACGGCCGCGGCCTACATGATCAACCTGCTTGCCGAGGAAAACGGCGGGGGGCTGCAATTTCACAAATCGGACGAAGCGCTGGTTCTGGGCGCGGTCCTGCCGCAGGGCGAAGGGATGATCGGTTGAGTTCGGACTTCGGAAAACTGGGCGAAGGCTTGCCGATCAGCAAGGACGAGCTGGTCGATCGCGAGGTGCTCTCGCCCAACCATGACGAACGCACCCAGCCCATTTCCATGGTCGTCATCCACTACACCGAGATGGAGGACAAGGGGTTTGCCATAGAACGGCTGTGCGATCCCGAAGCCAAGGTCTCCGCACATTACCTGATCGGCGAACAGGGCGAGGTCGTGCGGCTCGTGCCGGAGGAAAAGCGCGCCTGGCATGCGGGACTGAGCTATTGGCGCGGGCACAAGGACGTGAACGGCATCAGCGTCGGCATCGAACTCGATCATCCGGGCCACAAATATGGCTATCGCGAATTCAACCAGGCGCAGTTCGAGGCGCTCGTGCCGCTGGTGGCGCGGATCGTGAAGCGTTACGATATCCCGCGCGCCAACGTGGTTGGCCATTCCGATGTCGCGCCCGCGCGCAAGATCGATCCGGGCGAGCTGTTTCCCTGGGACCGCCTGGCCGAATACGGCCTGTGCCTCCCGCGTCCGGAAAAGCTCGAACGCGGCGATCCGTTCGACAATGACGCCAGCTTCTATCTCGCGCTCGAACGGTATGGCTACGACGTGACCGACGGTTACAAGGCAGTCGAAGCCTTCCAGCGCCGCTGGCGCCCGGAAAAGATCAATGGCGAGATCGATGGCGAAGTGCGCGCAATCCTGTTCCAGCTGCTGCTAGACAGGGACAAGGGAAATACGCGGTAGCCTCCAACGGCCCGATCACCGGCGTTCGACAATCTTGAAAATACCGTTCGCGCGCGCGATCAGGTTTTCGTCGGCAAACACGGATGCTTCAGCAAAGGCGATTGCGCGGCCTATTTTGCGTGGCTCCGCACGAAACTCCAGCCACTGTTCCTGTTTTCCGCTCGCCAGGAAGTCTGTCGAAAGGTGCATGGTCAATGCCGACCTGCCCGCAGCTTGCAGGACGCACGCGATTCCAAGGGTATTGTCCGCCAGCGCTGAAATGACACCGCCATGCAGTATTCGGCGCGCGTTGCAATGCGGTGCGGCGATCCGCAGGCCGAGACAGAATTGTTTGCCATCCTGGCGCGAATAGAGCGGCTCCCAGGGATCGGTAACCGGACTCTGGCGAAAATGGCGTTCGAAGCCAGCAGGAACGTCGTCCATCACGCGTCCGTGAACTCTACGATCGCTTCGAACACGCGCCGGGGGTCTTCGAGTTCGGGTGTATGACCCAGATCGTCGAACGTAACGCACGATACATCGTCGTAGATTTGCGCGAGCGAATGGACGTTTTGTCTCGGATGTGACCGGTCCGCGCCGCCCCAGATGGACAGAATGGGCTGCGGCGGGGCAGGGAGTTCTTCCGAATGGTCCATGTAGATCTGGTAGGCGCTGGCCAGGGACCACATGGCGCCTTGTTCGAATGAATGCTCCGCGCAAGCGCAGAAATCGTCGATCTGCTCCTTCCGGCCGACCGACAGCCGATACCATTGCGGCATTCTGCGTGGAGCCATGCGTCTCATGACCAGCTGTCCGAGGACTGGGCGGGCGAGGATGCCCTTGGGATCGCGCCCGGTCTTCCAGCGTGCGAATGCTTCGGTTCCACCGCCCTGTATGAAGCAGAGATGCGAGGCGAGTTCGGGCATGCGAACGGCAAGGTCGATACCGCTGAGCGTGGCGGCGCAGGAGAAAGCGAACACATTGCCTTCTCCGCAAATGGCACGAATGAATTCTGCCAGGTCGTCACAGGTTTCCCTGAACCCGAACCCGAAACCCTGTCGTGCCGCCGAGAACCCCATCGCCGGCAATTCGACCACGATGACACGGAATTGCGAGGCAAAGACTTCGACAAGCTCGTCATATACCTCAAGCGTCATAGGTGGATCGGCGGTGAAGACGATGGTGTGACCTTTGCCCGCATCGAGATAGCGATATTGCACGTTGCTCGTGCGATGAAACCTGATGCCGGGCCGGGTGCGCGAAGGCCAGCCGGCGCGGAAACACTTCATCTTGGCCTTGCCGTTCCAGGTGTCGATGCGGGTTCCGATTCGCGTCAGCAAGCCCGTCATCGGTCATCTCCTGCCCGCGCGGCGACATCGCGCGTAAGCATTGCGGCGGCGAGCGCCAGGAACGCCGCGATGCCCAGGTGCCGTCCGACGACGCTGGTAGGGGCCCCTGCCTGCGAGGCGATCCACGCATCGCAAAGCGGCATGAACAGCGCGCAGATCGCCATCCACTTGAGCGGCACCAATTCCTTGCGCACGAGAAACACGCCAACCAGCAGGGCTATGAAATCACGCAGGCCGTAAATCTGTACCCAGGCAGATAGTTCGTCGGCAGCGGATGGCGCGCCCATATAAATGGCGAAGCCTTGCGGATCGAGGAAGGCCCGGACGGCGTTCAATCCCTGCGAGGCCGCCATTGCGATTGCCATCCAGAAACCGATCGAGCGAGCGATCGAAGGGGCGGCGCCGGGCGAGGTGTTCTGCTTTTCCATGACCGGCAGTGTAGCGTGGCGGTTCGCGGAACATGATTGAATAGATAGCATCATGGATGATATCGGTTCATCTATGAGTTCTTCCGTCGACCTACCGCCCTGGCCGAGCCTCGTTGCTTTTCGCGCGGCGGCCCGTCGGCAGAGCTTTCGGGATGCCGCCACCGACCTTGGCTTGTCGCCATCGGCAATCAGCCACCAGATCAAGAAACTGGAAAACTGGGTCGGCGGACCGCTGTTCGAGCGGCGTGTTCGCCAGGTTCGATTGACACCGCTGGGCGATGACCTGGCCGTGGGGCTGGAGCGCGGCTTCGGCGAGATTTCGGCAGCGCTTGGCCGTGCGCGCGCCGGAACGCGAATCACGATGCTGCGGATTTCTGCGCTTCCCCTGTTCGCCCATGGTTGGCTTGCCGAGCGCCTGCCCGCCTTCGAGAAGCGCCATCCCGAGCTTTCCCTGTCGATCGACACCTCTGCGAGCCTTGCCGACCTGCTCTTGGGGGAAGCGGACGTGGCGATCCGCAACCTCCACGCTCCGACGCCCGGCGTCTGGGGCCAGAAGCTGCTTGATGTTCGTGCCGTCCCGCTTTGCGTCCCGGAGCTGGCTGCACAGATCGAGTCTGCCGACGATATGGCGCGGCAGACACTGATCGGTTTGAGCGTCGGGCGTCTCGGTTGGAAGGACTGGTTCGTGGCCGTCGGTGCCGAGCCGCCGACCGCCAGTCGCATGTTGCTGTTCGATAGCATGACAACTGCGATCGAAGCCGCAGCTCAAGGTCGCGGCGTCCTGCTCGCGCTCACACCACTGGTCGCGAGCATGCCGGCAGCGAACGGCCTGGTGGCACCGCTCGCCTTTGGGCCGCAGGAGGCCGGGAGCTACTTCGTGGTGTGCCGAAAAGAGGATCGCTCGAACGCAGTCATCGGCGACTTTATCGATTGGCTATGTCGGGAAATGCGCCGGGATCTCCCCCGTTTGCGCAAGGCAGACAGCCGAGTTGTTTCGATCGCGACCGATGATGCGCATCGAACGGAACGCGATTGAACCGATCCCATCTCCGCGAACAGTCTTCTGCAAGTTCCCGCTGGCAATGTCGGCACAAGGGTCAAATCAGCAGTTATTGCTTTCCTACACCCGTCTTTGCAGGGCATTCCTGCCCCATGAACCGTTCCGGTAGTCCTTTCGCCAAGCTATCGGCCAATTGCGAGAAGCTTGTGCCGGCCAATGTGGGCCGGGCGCGCAAAATGCTGCCTTCATCGAACGTGCTCGAGCGATGCCGATCTCGTGTGGACTTTGCGGCGTTGCGTAAGGTTACACGGCAAGTCAGAAAAACAGTCGCAACATGTTGGAAGGCTTGCAAAAACCGGGAGAGGAAAGTTTTTTATAACACCCCTGTATGTGGTCCATGGCTGCTTGCGCTTGGCGAAACCGCCATCGCGCATTATCTGGCATCTTGCCAGGGGGCCGGGCAGTCGCGAACCGAATGGTACGAGGAAAGTCCGGGCTCCACGAAACAAGGGTGGCGGGTAACGCCCGCCGTGGCGGGGATTTCGGTCCCCGGCACAGGGAAAGTGCCACAGAGAGCATACCGCCGATGGCCTCTTTCGAGGATCAGGCAAGGGTGAAAGGGTGCGGTAAGAGCGTACCGGGGCTTCGGCAACGCGGCCCGCATGGCAAACCCCACCCGGAGCAAGGCCGAATAGGGGCGGCGCGCCGAGCAATCGGCAGGTGCGTTTCGCATCGACCGCCCGGGTTGGCTGCTCGAGCTCTGGAGCAATCCAGAGCCTAGACGAATGGCTGCCCCCGCGCGGCTGGTGTGCAAGCATACCGCGCGCGGGACAGAACCCGGCTTACAGGCCCCCTGGCACCTCTCTTGCGGCGGGCATTCGGAACGGCCTGATGGGGTGGGGGTTGAACGATCATGAACCATGCCATTCGGACCGAGCGTTCCGCATTCCAGCGTATCGCGGTCATCCTCGCAGTTGTCCTTCAGATCGGTGCAACATTCCTTCCCCAGCTTGGCTTGGGCGAGCCCATCGGCGATCGTTCGGACAGCGTACGCACTTTGCTTACGCCCGCCGGCTGGGCCTTCTCCGTGTGGGGCCCCTTGTTCGCCCTGTCCGCCGCGTTCGCGATCTGGCAGGCCTTGCCCGGGCAGAAATACAATGATCTGCTCGACCGGATCGGCTGGCTCGCGGTTGGTGGTCTCGCCGCGCAAGGGGTCTGGGCGGTCTATACCCAGTTCGCCAATCTCACCATCATATCCGCGATCATCATCGTCGCCTCGCTCGTATGTCTCCTTGCCATCGTCCGGATCATGACGGGGCTCGAGCGCAAGATGACCTCGGGCGAACGGTTCTTCGCCGGGGTGACGTTCGGTGCCCTGGCCGCCTGGCTGACGGCAGCGACGATCGTGAACATCTCGGCGACGTTGACCTATTACGGCTTCGGGGGCGGCGAGGGCTATCCAGTGCTCGCGGCGGGCGTCGTGCTTGCCGGCGGTATCATCGCGATGCTCGCAGTCGGCGCGAGCGCGGGCAATCCGTGGTTTGCCGTCGTATTCTGCTGGGCCCTGTGGGGAATCTACAATCGCGGCGGACAGGAAAACGGCGTCATCGCCGCAGCATGTGTCGCGGCCGCCGTGCTGGTGATCGGTGCCGCCGTCCTCGGCCTGCGCAAGCGCACGAACCGCGAGAAGTGGCTCGGCTGACATGCGGGCTGGACATTTCGGCGGGAGGCAGGAAAACGGATGACCGGTCTTAAGTTCCGAAGGGGTCATTCATGCAACGTTTCACGCTATTGGCGGCAACAGCTGCCGCCGCATTCGCTTCCACTGCCGCCCACGCCGATGAAGGCATGTGGACGTTCGATAACTTCCCCGAAGAGCGCATGCGCGAAGCCTATGGTTGGGCCCCTGACCAGGCATGGCTCGACCGCGTTCAGGCAGCGGCGGTACGCCTGACGGGTGGCTGCTCGGCAAGCTTCGTTTCGGATGCAGGGCTGATCCTCACGAACCAGCATTGCGTCGCCAGCTGCCTGTTCGACAATTCGACTGCCGCGACCGACTATCTGCAGGATGGGCACGTCGCCAACCGCCGGTCCGAGGAATTGCCTTGTCCGGGTCAGCAGGCCGAGGTCGTCACGGCCATCACCGACGTGACCGACGAGGTGAAAGGCGCATTCGAAGGTCTGTCCGGCGAAGCGTTGACCAAGGCACGCGATGCCCGGATTTCGGAAATCGAATCGGCCAATTGCACCGATCGCGAAACGACGCGCTGTCAGGTCGTCACGCTGTTCGGCGGCGGGCAGTACAAGTTGTACCAGTATCGCAAGTATTCCGACGTGCGTCTTGCCTGGGCGCCCGAGGCGCGTGCCTCCACCTTCGGCGGAGATCCCGACAACTTCAACTTCCCGCGCTACTCGATGGATGCAAGTTTCCTGCGCGCCTACGAAAACGGTGCTCCGGTCGCGACGCCATCGCACCTGCAATGGAATCCGCGCGCCCCCCAAGAAGGCGAGATTACCTTCGTGGTCGGCAATCCGGGTTCAACCAGCCGGCTCTATACCCAGAGCCAGCTCGCCTTCGAGCGTGAAGTTCGTGTCCCAATTACCTTGACGACCCTTTCCGAACTGCGTGGGCGCTTGATCAGTGCCATGGATGAAAGCGCGAAGAAGGCCCGCGAGGGCCGCGACACACTCAACGGTGTCGAGAACAGCCTGAAGGTCTATATCGGCCGGACCGGCGCGCTGGGCGACCCGGATTTCAGCGCGCAATTGGCGCAGGCCGAAACCGAACTTCGGGAGCGGGTGGCGAATAACCCCGCCATTGGCGATCCGTGGAGCGATGTCGAAACTGCCATCGAAGCCTATCGCGCGCTGTACCTGCCAGCCCGGTTCACCGATCCGTCTGGAACGTTGTACGGATACGCGCAAGCGCTTGTCTTCGCGGCGCAG
The DNA here is from genome assembly GCA_947331495.1 of Erythrobacteraceae bacterium Alg239-R51. Lineage (GTDB taxonomy): Bacteria > Pseudomonadota > Alphaproteobacteria > Sphingomonadales > Sphingomonadaceae > Qipengyuania. The sequence goes on from CAMZOI010000001.1 coordinate 876,333, forward strand.
GAACGGGAAAAACCCAACAGCGAACGCCTGCCCGGTTACACCGAAAGCGCGTTGCCGCTGACCGAGAAGCGCCTGCTCGACGAGCGACCGGTATATCCCTGGCTCGACACGATGATGATGGAATGGAGCCTGTCCAAGGCCCGTGAATATCTCGGCGTGGACGATGACGACACGCGTCTGTTGCTTGGTCGGGAAAGCCCCGAACAGCTTGCTGAACGCCTCGTTGCCAACACCAGGCTCGGCGATCCGGCCGTTCGCCGTCAGCTCTGGGATGGTGGCCTTGCCGCCGTTCAGACATCGGATGATCCGATGATCCAGTACGCGTTACGTCTGGCCGATCGCCAGCGCGCCCTGGAAGGCCGGATCGACGAGGTGTATTCCGGACCGCTGGCCATCGCCGGGGGCAAACTCGCCGACGCACGTTTTGAAGCCTATGGCGACACCCTCTATCCCGATGCCACCTTCACCCTGCGCATTTCTTATGGTCAGGTACAGGGCTGGGAAGAACGCGGACAGCAGATCCCTTTCATGACCACCATGGGCGGCACTTTCGAACGGGCGACCGGCAACGAGCCGTTCGACCTCGCCCAGGCCTTCGTCGCCTCCCACGACGAGATCGATATTAATGCGGCCTATGATTTCGTCAGCACGAACGACATTATCGGGGGCAATTCGGGCTCGCCGGTCATCGACCGGGAAGGGACCGTCATCGGCGCGGCCTTCGACGGAAATATCCATTCGCTCGGCGGAAATTACGGATATGACGGCACGCTCAACAGGACGGTTTCGGTGTCGACCGATGCCGTGCAGGAAGGCTTGGAAACGATCTATCCAGCGCCAGCCCTGGTGGCTGAACTGGCGGGCGGATGAATGGTCGGTGGGTCGGAGTTCAGCTCCGACCCACGCTTATATATTCGAAGCCCAGACCCCGGACATCGTCCGGATGATAGATGTTGCGCAGATCGACCAGAACGGGTGTCTTCGCCAGATCCTTCACCCGACGAAGGTCGAGCGCGCGGAATGCGTCCCATTCGGTGACGATCACGACCACATCGGCGCCGTCGATCGCGGCGTAGGGATCGTCCTGCATTGCGACCTCGGGCATCAGCGGAGCCGCGATCTCCATGCCTTCGGGATCGTAAGCCGCGACCTCGACGCCCACGTCGGTCAGTGTCTTCGCGACGGCGATGGCGGGTGAATCGCGCATGTCGTCGGTGTTCGGCTTGAAGGTCAGGCCAAGCATGGCAGCTTTCTTTCCGCGCGCGCTCTCGGCCCCGCCAAGCGCATCGAGAACCTTGCGCCCCATCGCGCGCTTGCGGTTTTCGTTGGCGGTTACCACGGCTTCGACGATGCGCGTGGGACTGTCGTAATCCTCGGCTGTTTTGAGCAGCGCCAGAGTATCCTTGGGAAAGCATGAGCCGCCATAACCTGGCCCGGCATGAAGAAATTTCGGTCCGATACGGTTGTCCATGCCGATCCCACGGCTGACATCCTGTACGTTCGCCCCAACTTTTTCGCAGAGATCAGCCATTTCATTGATGAAGGTGATCTTGGTCGCCAGAAAAGCGTTGGCGGCGTATTTGATGAGTTCGCTCGTCCGACGGCCCGTAAAAAGAATCGGCGATTCGTTGAGGAACAGCGGGCGATAGACCTCGCGCATCACGTCGCGGCCGAACTCGTCCTCGGCACCGATCACGATCCGGTCGGGGCGTTTGAAATCATTGATCGCAGCCCCTTCGCGCAGAAATTCCGGGTTTGAAACGACTGAGAAGCGGCAGGTGGTGCCACTTTCCCGCAGTATACGCTCGACCTCGTCGCCCGTACCGACCGGGACCGTGGACTTGGTCACCACGACCGCATCGTTCGCCAGATGCTGGCCGATCTCCTGCGCAACCGCATAGACATATGAAAGGTCGGCATGGCCGTCTCCGCGGCGGCTTGGCGTGCCCACCGCGATAAAAATCGCATCGACCCCAGAGATGCCATCTTGAAGGAGGGTGGTGAAGGCCAGACGTCCTGCCGTGACATTGGATGTGACCAGCTCAGCCAGACCCGGCTCGTAGATCGGCATGACGCCATCATGCAGCCGGTCGATCTTGTCCTGGTCCTTGTCAATACAAACGACTTCGTGCCCGAAATCGGCAAAACACGCGCCTGAGACGAGCCCGACATAGCCCGACCCTACCATCGCTATCTTCACGCAAATTCCCCCTGTTCGATCGTAAGCTCGCCGTCTTTTTCGATCGCCTGAATTGTGCGTCGGCTATCGCCTTCCAGCACCAGCGCGGTCAAGCGTCCGCTACGGAACGCACCCGTATCGATCCCTATGCGATGATCGGTGCGCTCGATTGTCTCGAAGATGGTATGACCGTGGACCACGACATGGCTGAACGGCTCGGTGTGTTTTAGGAAACGCTCGCGGATCCAGCGCAAGTCGCTCGGGCGCTGCTCCTCCAGACTATGCAGCGGGTTGATACCTGCATGCACAAACACATAATCGCCCGCCACGACCATGTCTTCGAATGCTTCCAGGAAAGACCGGTCCGCCGTGGGCACCAGCGCATGAAGTTCGTCCTGCAGGTCTTTCATTGAAAGTTCGTTGTAGCGCTTGCGCTTGATACCGTAACTCAAGATCGTTTCGCGACCGCCATGTTTGACGAAATGACGCAGCATCTCCCTGTCGTCGAAGCTTTCAAGAAACATTTCCTCGTGATTGCCTGCAATGTAGCGGACCAGGCGCTCCTTGCCCCATGCGCGAGCGCGTTCAATCACGCCGGCGCTGTCCGGCCCGCGATCGATCAGATCCCCCAGCAGGACGACCGTGGTCTTGGCCGCGCCGCGTTCGCGGTCGTCCGCCTCGACTGCTTCGATGAGACTTTCGAAGAGATCGAGCCGACCATGGATATCCCCGATCGCATAATACCGCTCGCCATCGGGCACGCGCGCGACACGACGATCGGCTTTCTTCTCCTTGAACAGCTGGCTAAGCGATCGAAGCATGGGATCCTTCTGGCGGGAATACGCACGGCCCGCGGAAATAGGTATTCGCGGGCTGACGGGCAACCGCAGGCGCAGCGAACTGGTTTTGCAGGCGCTAACAAATCACAGCTTTTGCTGCATCTGCGAAAACTTTTCCGCTCCGCATCTTGCGCTGTAGGCGGTTTGTGTGCACGATAGTTTCCGTACCCGCACAAGGAGCTGAAATAAAAACGGCCCGGCGGGTCCGCAGGTGGGACGAAGCGACACTCGTATAGGAGTTTGTTATGCTGACGTCCTTTCGCGGCCACTGCGCCGTATCGCTCGCTGGCGCGAGCATCTTTCTTGCCCCACCAGTCATGGCGCAAGTCGTAAATCCAGCCGATGAACCCGGCGAAGCTGGCGACGGCGTCGAAGCCGGACCAATTACGGTTTCGGCCAATGTCGCGTTGACGACCGACTATCGGTTTCGCGGCGTTTCCCTATCCGGGGGCGATCCTGCCTTACAGGGCGGTTTCGACATTGCGCACGATAGCGGGTTCTACATTGGAACATGGGCATCGTCGATCGATGGAGGCCCTGCTTACGGGGATCTTGAAGTCGACTTCTACGGCGGTTGGAGCGGAAACCTTACCGATGCCGTGGCAATCGATGTGGGCATCCTCTACTATCTCTACCCGACCGAGGATCTCGGCCTGGATACAGATTATTGGGAACCGTATGCGTCCCTCGGTTTCAACCTCGGGCCCGCACAAGCGACCCTGGGGGTAGCCTACGCGTTCGAGCAGGATTCGCTTGGCGGCGAGGACAATCTCTATGTCTATTCGGATGCAGGAATTGGCATACCTACTACACCGCTAACCCTGAACGCCCATCTGGGTTATACCGACGGGTCACTCGCCCCGCCTTTCTTGGCGGGCAGTGCTGACGATACTGGCTTCGACTACTCTCTGGGAATCAGCGCCAGTACGGGCATCTTCGAAGCTTCCGCCGCCTATGTCGGAGTGGACGGACCATCGATCGATGGCTTTACCGACGATGCGCTGGTGGTGACCATTTCGGCGAGTTTCTGACGGTATCGGGGGTGTGCATTGGCACATCCCCAATAACGCTTCCACGGCAATCCGGCGCCTCAGTCCACGTAGGGTGAACGGACGTCGTCGGGATGCTTCGCCGACAATCTGAGGATTATGAAGCCAACAATGGCCGAGATCAACGATCCGAGCAGGATACCGATCTTCGCCTCGTTGATCAGGAGCTGCTGGCCGGTGAATGCCAGGCCGCTGATGAATAGCGACATGGTGAATCCAATGCCGCAGAGTATCGAAATACCCCAGACTTCGGGCCAGGTCGCCTGATCGGGTCGCGGTGCGAAGCCGATCTTGTCCGCTGCAAAGATGGCTGCGAATATCCCGATCTGCTTGCCCACGAAAAGCCCGGCGGCAATTGCCAATGGCAAGGGGGCGAGAAGTTGCTCTGTTCCCATACCGGCAAGGGGAACGCCGGCATTCGCGAAGCCGAACACCGGGACGATGAGATATGCGCTCCACGGGGCGAGGGAATGTTCCATCTTTTCGACCATGGTTTCATCGTCGGGACCAACCATCGGAATGCAAAGCGCTGCGACAACACCGGCGATTGTCGCGTGGATGCCGGAATTCAGGACGAAGTACCATAGCACCAGCGCGAGCAGTATGAACGGCCAGTAGCTTTTGATCCGTGAACGGTTGAGGACCATCATCAACCCGACGATGCCAGCCGCTGCGGCGAGCCACCCGAGCTTGATGTTGGCGGTGTAGAACAATGCGATCACGAGGACCGCGCCGATATCGTCCACAATCGCCACGGTTAGCAGGAACAGGCGCAGAGAGGCGGGACAGCGATTGCCGAGCAGGCCGAGAACACCCATCGCAAAGGCGATGTCGGTTGCTGCGGGAATCGCCCATCCGCGCATCAGTTCGCCATCCCCGCCAACGATACCGACATAGACCATCGCGGGCACGGCCATCCCGGCGATGGCTGCAAGGATCGGCAAGCGGCGTTGCTGTGCCGTCGATAACTGACCCTCGATCCATTCGCGTTTCACTTCCAATCCGACGACGAAGAAGAAAATCGCCATCAGACCGTCATTGATCCACAAGTGCAGATCATAGAGCTTGGGTATCGGAGTCCACGGCAATTCACCGTAGAACAGCGATTGATACTCGCTTGCGAGCGGGGAGTTTGCTGCCAGCATCGCTGCAGCTGCGACCAAAATCAGGAGTATGCCCGCGGAGGCGTCGCTGACGAACAGCGCGCGAACCGGGGCAAAGACGAGGCGGAATGCTGATGGGCGTTCATTCATGTCGCGCGCTCCTTTTCGCAAAGCGTCGCCCGTTGCAAGGCCGCATTCCACCGGCTAACGCCTTCGCAGGGGGAAAACACGCTTGGAACTGGGGCAATTCACTGGCGGTGAATGGTTTTTGGTGGCGCAACACGAATTGTTGCTGTTCGCTGCGGTGTTCTTCGCATTCGGCGTAATCGACGAGCTGGCAGTCGATCTGGTCTATTTCTGGCTCGTCCTGACCGGACGAGGAGCGGATCTGCGGATCGACGAATCCAGACTTTCGCAAGACACGCTGGCCGGACCGGCAGCCGTCTTTATTCCGGCGTGGGACGAGGCTGATGTGATCGGCCCGACCATGACGCATCTGCTCACCGTCTGGCCGCAGGACGCGTTAACGCTCTATATCGGGTGTTATCGCAATGACATTCGCACGATCGCCTCGGCTTTGGCCAGTGCCCGGGGTGACAGTCGCGTTCGAATTGTGATTTGCGACGCCGATGGCCCAACCAGCAAAGCGGACTGTCTGAACCGATTGTACCGGGCGCTGCTAGAGGACGAAGCCCGGTCGGGCGAAGCCGTTCGCATGGTCGTGCTGCAGGACGCTGAAGACATGGTGGATCCCGCCGCGCTCGCAATACTCGACGACGCGATCGCCACCGCCGACTTCGTTCAGCTGCCAGTCCTTGCTCTTCCGCAGAGCAATTCCCGTCTCGTCGGCTCGCATTACTCTGACGAGTTTGCCGAAGCGCATGCCAAGACGATGGTTGTTCGTGACCGAATTGGGGCCGGAGTGCCGGGCGCAGGCGTCGGCAGCGCCATCGCCCGGCAAGTTCTAGAGAAGATGGGCAGCGAACCCTTCGCGCGCCAGTCGCTGACGGAAGATTACGAGCTTGGCTTGGGAATTGCCCGAATGGGATTGCGCACCCGCTTCGTGCGTTGCCGTACGACCGATGGCAGACTCGTCGCGACCCGGGCGTTCTTTCCGTCCCGGCTGGATATTGCGGTGCGTCAGAAAACACGCTGGATGCACGGTATCGCCCTGCAGTCGTGGGACCGGCTTGGCTGGACAGGATCCTGGCCTGACTTGTGGATGCAGTTACGCGACCGGCGCGGACCATTGGCCGCAATACTGCTTGTCGTTGCCTATGTTCTTGTTTTCGGTGTTCTCGTTGCCCTGATGGCGTTTGAGCTCGGATTGGCCGAACCCGTTCCGCTGACACCGTTGCTGGAAGTTCTCTTAATGTTGAACCTGGCGGGATTTGTCTGGCGCATGGCGTTGCGCGGCTGGTTTACCGGACGCGAATTTGGCTGGCGAGAAGGGCTGCTCGCAATACCGCGCACGCTGGTTTCGAACATCATCGCGATCATGGCGTGTCGACGCGCTCTCGTGGCCTATGTCCGGACCTTGCGTGGAAGTCCGGTAGTCTGGGACAAGACCGACCATCGAGACCACCCGGCTCTCGTGGATTGGGACCGGAACCCCGCATGAAAAGTCCCGCGACCGAAAAACGAGGGCAGCCACTGCTCTTCCTCGGCCTGCTGCTGGCCAGCTGGGTGCTTGTGCGCGTAGCGACATGGAGTTCGCCATGGCCGATGGGTGCGACCGAATTGCGCCCCAATGCCGAAGCCGCGGGCGCGCTCAGCGACAAAAGTCGCACCGTCACTTTATTGCCTGCTACCAACGACGTTCCAAAACGTGTGGGTTCTCCGCAGCCAGCATCGAACCCTCGGCACCTGAATGCGAACGTCGACAGCGTCCATGTGCGCCGTCCGCTACAAGCCAGCGCGATCGCCAATAATTACACTTCCTGGATGACTGGATCTGGGGGTGATCAAAGAAGCACTTACCACTTGCCAGAGCGCGCGGTTCCAATAGTCGGTCCTGGTTCGCCTCTAGTTGCGTATCCAAAGGACGGGGAAAGATTGGCAACAGGCCGGTGGCGCTTCGATAGCTGGTTGTTCCTGCGCGACGGTTCGCCCGCAGGGCTAGGCGCTGCACGACCTGCGTTTTATGGCGCAAGCCAGATCGGCGGCGTCCTGACTTATCGCCTAAGTGAGCGTTCGGCACTCTACCTCCGCGCAAGCCAGGCGCTGGTGGATCGCGGCGAAAAGGAGGTCGCGGCAGGCACAAGTTTCCGTCCGATCGGCGCTTTCCCGGTCACTGCGAATCTTGAAGTCCGCGCAACCGATCGACCGGGCGGCTCCGAGCTTCGGCCGGCGGCGTTCATTGCCGGCGGATTTGAGGGTCAAACTCTTTCAGCAGGCTTCGAAACACGCGGATATGGCCAAGCGGGCTTTGTCGGGGGAGAGTTTGCAACCGCATTTGCCGATGGCTCCGTGCACGTCGAGCGTCCGATCGCAAATTTCCCGTTCGGGGAGGTTCATCTTGGCGCCGGGGGATGGGGCGGCATGCAGGAGGGCGCTTCCCGGCTGGACGGTGGGCCCACCGTGCGGCTGGACCTTGACGTTGCGAAGGTTCCGGTTCGGATAGCGGTCGATTATCGCATCCGGCTGGCTGGTGACGCCGAACCGGCTTCCGGACCTGCCATGACGATATCGACCGGCTTCTGACGCGGTTCGGCTTTTAACCGGGCCGGGGCTGCGATAGGGCGTCTTCATGGACGTCTACCTCCCCATTGCGAACCTGTCCGTAAACGGACTGTGGATTGTCGCTCTGGGTGGATTAACCGGGGTGCTTTCCGGATTGTTCGGTGTCGGCGGAGGATTTCTTACCACACCGCTGCTTATCTTTTACGGTATCCCACCGACGGTTGCGGCAGCTTCGGCCAGTACGCAGGTGACCGGGGCCAGTGTTACCGGCGTGCTGGCCCATGGCGCCCGACGAGGGGTCGATTATCGCATGGGGGCCGTCATGGTCGCTGGCGGCGTACTTGGCTCAGGCATCGGAGCGCTGCTGTTCCGTTTCTTCCGGTCGATTGGCCAAATCGATGTCGTTATCAGCGCGCTCTACGTGATCCTGCTCGGTACGATCGGCTTGCTGATGGCGCGTGAATCGATCCAGTTGCTGCGCGGAACAGCTAGTTCGCAGGCGGCTCGCCGGCGCCATCATCCGTTGGTGGCAAACCTGCCCATGCGGTGGCGGTTTTACGGCTCGGGGCTGTATATTTCACCCCTCGCCCCCCTGATTGTGGGAATTGCTGTAGGCATACTGACCATGCTGATGGGTGTGGGCGGCGGGTTCATCCTCGTGCCCGCAATGCTCTACATCCTGGGGATGAGCGCCAATGTCGTCGTCGGAACGAGCCTGTTCAACATTCTTTTTGTCACGATGGCCAGCACGATTATGCATTCGCTGACGACGAAAGCGGTCGATATCGTCCTGGTGTTCCTGTTGCTGATCGGCTCGGTAACGGGTGCCCAGATCGGCTCGCAGATAGCCGTCAAGGCCAAGCCGGAGATGCTGCGCCTGATCCTCGCTGCCATTGTTCTGGCGGTCGCGTTTCGCATGTTCCTCGGCCTGTTTTATCAGCCCGACGAAATTTACACGCTGTACCCGTTATGAGGGTCCTGCTCGCCCTGCTGTTCGCATTCGCCCTCATGGGACAGAGCGATCCCGTGCTCGTGCCGGAGGTCAGCCAGCCCGAAGTGCAGGTACGGCAAGGCTTTACCGGAACCGAATTGCTGCTCTTCGGTGCGATAATCGATCCACGCGGACCCGGCACAGGGGAGGGTTACGACATCGTGGTCGTACTTAAAGGTCCGGCCGAACCGGTGAAGCTGCGCGAAAAGGAACGGTTTCTTGGCGTCTGGGTGAATGCCGAAAGCACAGATTTGCGCTCGGTCCCGTCTTTCTTCGCAGTTGCGTCGTCGCGGCCGATCGACCTGATCGTCGATGAAAAGACCGCCGCAATCTATGAATTCGGCACCGAATACATCCAGTTGTCTCCAAGCGGGGTGATCGATCCGGAGGAACAGGCACGCTTCGCCGCTGGACTGGTCGACCTGAAGACCAGGCAGGACCTCTACAAGGAAGACTTCGAGGGCGTACGAATTCGTGAGGGGGTGCTTTACCAGGCTCGTATTTCGCTACCTTCCAACGTGACGACAGGCACGTACATTGCAGAAACATTTGCTGTGAACGACGGCCGTGTCATTGCCTCGGCACAAGCTGAAGTCGAGGTGCGAAAGGTCGGGTTCGAACGTCTCGTGACCGAGGGATCGCAGGACTGGTCGCTCGCCTACGGACTTCTCGCCGTGGCCTTGTCCGTGGGCATGGGATGGGCGGCAGGACGACTTTTCGCGCTGATCTAGTCGATGCGCCGGGATGGTGTTGAGGGCGTCTTAACCTATCTGCGCTATGTCAGTCTGGCGTGCGCTTGGCGCGCTGGAACGGGACTAGGCCAGACACATGACCGATATGGGCAATCAGGATTTCCGGACTTTTGATCCTGCGAAAGAGGCTGGGGCCGAACCGCCACAACCGAGGGGCACTTCCTTGCGCGACCGGATACGCCGGTCAGAGCAAGCGGCCGCTCCGCAACCAGCCTCATCTCCTTCCGGTTATATCCATAGACCCGAAAAACCCGAAGGGCTTATATCTCGGAACGACGGGACGAAAATGCCGTCGCAATCCAATCTGCAGGAAGAGGCGCGGCCTCACCATCTGGGCGATGCGCCGCCACACCCTTCCCAACTTGCGCCGAAGGCTACGCCGCAAACCTCGGTCGACCCGGAACAACAGCAGCAGGAGGTTAGCGAGAACGCTTCCCAGCCTATTGGCGTTGTGCTCGAGATTGCCGGCTCGGGATCGATGATCGCGATCGATCTTCAGCGCCTGAACGAATGCGCCGACGATGGTGATCCCGCGATTGCCATGGCTGGTCAGGTTGGCTCGCAGATAAAGATAAGGGTCGGCAACAACTGGCTTCTCGCCAGTGTGCGCAACCAGAGACAGGACCGCAAGGCCGGTTCGATCCTTGCCAATATCGACTTCCTTGGCGAAGGCGTCGAAGAAAAGTTGACGGGCAAGCTTCATGGCTTTCGCCGAGGTGTAACCCGCTATCCGGTGCCCGGTGCCCTCGTTTTCCCTGCCTCCACGCCGGATCTCAAGCAAGTCTATGCCAGCGACGGACGCAGCGCGGTCACGATAGGCAAGGTGTATCCCACCAAGGATATTCGCGCCGGGCTATATGTCGACGCAATGCTCGGCAAGCATTTCGCGCTGCTCGGTTCGACCGGTACCGGAAAGTCGACCAGCGCCGCGTTGATCCTGCATCGGATTTGCGAGGCCGCGCCCGAAGGGCATATCGTCATGATTGACCCGCATGGCGAATACTCGGCCGCGTTCCGGCAGACTGGCGTTATACTCGACGTATCCAACCTGCAGATGCCGTACTGGCTGATGAACTTCGAGGAACATTGCGAGGTTCTGCTCACCTCGACCGGGAATGATCGTCAGGTCGATGAGGACATACTCGCCAAGTGCTTGTTGAAAGCCCGGCAGAAATCGCGGCTCGCCGAGAGCATGGGCAAGATCACGGTGGATTCTCCCATCCCTTACCTCTTGTCCGATCTATCCAATGCCATTCAGGACGCAATGGGCAAGCTCGACAAGGCCACCAATTCTGCGCCCTATATGCGGATCAAGAACAAGCTGGACGAGATCAAGGCCGATCCGCGCTACCAGTTCCTGTTTTCAGGCATGTTGGTGGCCGACACGATGGCGGACTTCATCTCCAAGATTTTTCGTATGCCTTCGAATGGCAAGCCGATCTCGATAATCGACGTATCGGGGGTGCCGTCTGACATCACCGCCACCGTGGTCGCCGTGCTGAGTCGACTGGTGTTCGATTTCGCCATCTGGGGCCGCGAGGAGAAGACCTCGCCCATCCTGCTGGTCTGCGAAGAAGCGCACCGATACGTGCCGTCCGAGAAGAATGCCGATGGCAATTCGGTCGGCACCATTCTGGGCCGCATAGCCAAAGAAGGTCGAAAATATGGTATCAGCCTTGGCCTCATCACTCAGCGCCCGTCCGATTTGGCCGAAGGCGTCCTGTCGCAATGCGGCACGATTATTTCCATGCGTCTAAACAACGACCGCGACCAGGATTTCGTTCGCGCGGCCATGCCCGAAGGCGCGCGCGGTTTCCTTGATGCGATCCCGGCGCTGCGCAATCGCGAGTGCATCATCTGCGGTGAAGGTGTCGCCATTCCGATCCGCGTCGCTTTTGACAATCTCGAGGAAGCCAAGCGCCCGGCATCCGAAGACCCGAGCTTCGTCGAACTGTGGAGTCAGTCCGGTGGCGAGGAAGAGATCGTGGAGCGGACCGTGCAAAGGTGGCGCTCGCAGGGCTAGGTCCCGCGCGTATCTCCGAACAGATGGATGTGCAGGCGGTCGGACATTCGGAAGCCATGCTTCACGCATAACGAAGCGAGCCATTTCTCGCGCTCGCGCAGGGTTGCGCTATTGGTACCTTCCGGCATCAGAAAGACGTGGCCCGGTCTGAAGCAATAACGTTCCTGCAGTGCGAGCACTTCTTCAACATTACCGGGTTCGGCAATCACGAACTTGAAAAAGGCACGCTGATCTGTGGCGTAGGTATCGAGCCGTTCCGGCAGTAAGGCAAGCTCCGCCGGATTGCCGCTATGCGCCAGCTTGGGACTGACATTGAACTGATCGATGCGGATGTCGAGGGAAGGGGGGGCGATGGTCGTCCCGTTGGTTTCGATCTCCACCGTAATGTCGGGGAGGTAGTCCAGCAAGCGGGCAAGGGCGGGGGCCTGAAGCAACGGTTCCCCGCCCGTGATGATGAGCCGTTTCTGACCAAGAGCAAGAATGCGCTGGGCGACCTCCTGTTCGGACAGTCTGATCTGGTTGGTCTTGCGATTGAAGGTTTCGTTCAAGCGATGCGGGCGCTCGTCTCCGGTAAAGTGCCAGGTGTACGCCGTATCGCACCAGACACAGGCGAGGTTGCAGCGCGACAGTCGCAGGAATGCGACGGGTATGCCCATGCTGGGCCCTTCGCCCTGGACCGACGCAAAGATTTCCGGTCCGCCATCGTCGTCGGTGGCGAGGATCAACATTTTGCGCCGCGGCGTCGGGTTCCAGGCGTTGCCCAGGGCAATCCAGAGTTCTTCCGAACTTCCAGCAAAACCGACCGAACAGGCGAGCGTTTCTCGCTACCCTCGTGCGAACCGTACCCGAAGGAGAGTCGAACATCGCAACGTGGCGACTCGAGCGAATGTTGACCAATGATCACCGTCGGGTCTTGTCAGAAACAGCCTGCGCAGGAAAGGTTTCAGCCCAACCTGGCTAAGGCCGCATCGAGCCGTGCGACTTCGCCAGTGTGATGCGCATGGTCGGTACGGGCTTTCTCGACCGCCTCCGGCGCGGCACGCTCGACGAAGTTGGCGTTGCTGAGCCGCCCTTGGAGCGATTTCGCCTCTTTCGCCGAAGCCTCGCGCGCCTTCTGCAGCCTCGCGCGTTCCGCGTCGATATCGATGACCCCCTCCAGCGGCACGATCACCACATCGTTTCCGGCGATGACCTGCATGACGGGACCGTCGGGCGCATCGCCCACGGTGACGGGTGACAGCCGGGCTAGCCGTTCGATCGCGGCGCTGCTTCGCTCGATCACCGTTGCCGCAGTCGGGGAGGGGTCGGCTATGAAGGCCGCCAGTTTCTCGCCGGGCGCGATGCCCAGCTCGTTTCGCGCGCCGCGCGTGGCGGTGGTCAGCGCGATGACCCAGTCGATCGCTGCAACCGCATCGGCATTTACCGATGCCCGCGGCTCCGGCCAATTAGCGGTGATGAGCGGATAGTCGGCGCGGTCGCCCTGCTTTGACCACAACTCTTCGGTGATGAAGGGCATGAACGGGTGCAGCATCACGAGGATCTGGTCGAGCGCCCACCCGGCCACTGCGCGGGTCTCAGCTGCTGCCTCCTCGCTTGCACCGTTCGCGAAGACAGGCTTGATCAATTCCAGATACCAGTCGCAGAACCGGTCCCAGGTGAAGTGATAGATAATGTTGGCTGCCGCATCGAAGCGCAGATCTGCCAGCGCTTCGTCCAATGCTTCAAGCGTTTTGGCGACCTCACCGATGATCCACTGGTTGGCGGCCAGTCGGGCCTGCGGCGCGGCCAGTGTGTCGGACGCACCAATACCGTTCGCCTGGCAGAAACGTGTCGCGTTCCACAGCTTGGTTGCGAAATTGCGGTATCCCTCGATCCGCTTGTCATCCATTTTGATGTCGCGGCCCTGGCTTTCCATCGCTGCCATGAAGAATCGCAGGGCATCGGCGCCATACTTGTCGATCAGACCGAGCGGATCGACCACGTTGCCCTTCGACTTTGACATTTTCTGCCCATCCGCCGCACGCACCAGCCCATGGAGATAGAGCTTGGGCCACGGGTTCTTGCCGGTTGCGTACTGCCCCATCATCATCATCCGTGCGTCCCAGAAGAACAGGATGTCGAAGCCGGAAATGAGGAGCGAATTGGGATAGTGCTTGTCGACGAGATCGGTCCGTTCGGGCCAGCCGAGCGTGGCGAAGGGCCACAGTGCAGAGGAAAACCAGGTGTCAAGGACGTCGTCGTCGCGCCTGAGGGTCACGTCGTCGCCAGCCTGTTCTTGCGCTTCCTCTAGAGTCAGCGCGACGTAAGGATTGCCCTGCGCGTCGTACCAAGCGGGTATCCGGTGCCCCCACCACAATTGCCGCGACACGCACCATGGCTGGATGTTCTCCATCCAGTTGAAGAAGGTCTTCTCCCAGGTCTTGGGGACGATCTCCACCTCGCCGCTCCTGACAGCCTCGATCGGATTCTTGGCCAATTCCTCGGCATCGACGTACCATTGGTCGGTCAACCAGGGTTCGATCACCACGCCGCCGCGGTCGCCGAAGGGGGTGGCGATGGTGCGCGGTTCGGCGTCGAGTTCCTGCTCCTCGCCCTTTTTAGTTTTCGTGACATGCGGCATGAGGTGGCCGCCTTCTTTCAATCGCTGGACCACCAGTTCGCGCGCGCCATCGACGCCATCGCGCTTGAACCGGTGCAGGCCGAGAAATTCCTCGGGAATCAACCCGTCGGCGGTCTGGATCACATTCGCCTCGCCATCGAGCATATTGAGCATTTCGGCAGGCTTGAACCCGGCGCGCTTGCCGACGTCGAAATCGTTGAAATCATGGCCCGGCGTGATCTTGACCGCGCCGCTGCCCAGTTCGGGATCGGCGTGTTCGTCGGCGACGATCGGTACCTTGCGGCCGGTGATCGGCAGGATCACTTGCTTGCCGACCACACTCGCATAGCGCTCGTCATCGGGATGCACTGCCACCGCCATATCCGCGAGCATGGTTTCGGGACGGGTCGTTGCGACCTCGATGTAATCCTGCCCGCTATCGAGCGTGACGCCGTCCTCGAGTGGATACTTGAAATGCCAGAACGAACCCTTCACGTCCTGCGTCTCGACCTCTAGGTCGGAAATCGCGGTCTTGAGCTTGGGGTCCCAGTTCACCAGCCGCTTGTCGCGATAGATCAAACCGTCATTATAAAGATCGACGAAAGCCTTGCGCACGGCGTTCGAGAAGTGCTCGTCCATGGTGAACTGTTCTCTGGACCAGTCCATCGAACAACCCAGGCGACGCAACTGACGGGTAATCGTTCCGCCGCTTTCCGCTTTCCATTGCCAGACCTTTTCGACGAATTCCTCGCGCGAGTAATTGGTGCGCTTGTCCTGCTTCGCCTCGAGCTGTCTTTCGACCACCATCTGCGTCGCGATGCCCGCATGGTCGGTGCCGACCACCCACAGCGCATCCTTGCCGCGCAGCCGCTCGTAACGGATCATGATATCCTGCAGCGTGTTGTCGAGCGCGTGGCCGATATGCAAGCTACCGGTGACATTCGGTGGCGGATTGACGATGGTATAGCCTTCTGCCTCCGGGCGGTCGGGCCGGAACAACCCGCTCTCCTCCCAATGCGCGTACCATCGCGTTTCGATTTCGGCCGGGTCGAATGTCTTGGGAAGCTCTGAACTCATGGCTGCCTCCCTTGCCAGCGCGCTTTGTGCGATGCAACGCTTCGAGCGGATCGGTGCTTGTTCTGCGCGGCATTTGTCCGCATAGCGCGAAACCGATGAGCGGTCTGGCCGAATACGATCTTGATAAAAGGGGCGACGGAGGTACCGTGATGGTTCTCTCCGGACCTTACCTGGTGTCGACGATCGGCGCCGCGGACGAGGACTTGCGCGCTATCGATCAGCCGGTCGACCGGATTGATCTTTCAGGCGTGACCGAAATCGACACGGTCGGGGCGTGGGTGGTCCACAAGCTCGCGCAGGATCACGACGCAAAGATCGTCGGCGCGAGCGAACGTGCGCAAAGGCTGGTCGATGCGCTTCTGGACGTGGGCGGCGAGGAAGAGATCGAAGCTCCGCGCCCGCCGGTCTACGAACGTGTTCCCGGGGCGTTGGGCGAGAAGGTATACGTCGCCCGCACGGGCATAATTGGTGTGCTCAGTTTTCTTGGCGCGATCATTGCTGCCTCGGGCAGTCTGATCCGGCACCCGAGCAGGTTTCGAACCTTGGCGTTGGTCCGCCAGATGGAGTTGGTCGGCGTCGCGGCCCTTCCGATCGTCGGCCTGATGAGCTTCCTCATTGGCATTGTGATCGCACAACAGGGTGCGGTGCAACTGGCGCAGTTCGGCGCCGAAACCCTGACCATCAACCTCGTCGGCCGCATCACCTTGCGCGAACTGGGCGTGCTGATGACCGCCATCATGGTGGCTGGCCGTTCCGGATCGGCCTTCGCTGCGCAGATCGGTACCATGCGCCTGACCGAAGAGGTCGATGCGATGCGCACCATCGGCATCTCGCCGATCGAGGCGCTGGTGATCCCGCGGATCATGGCCGCAGTGCTTATGATGCCCCTGCTCGGCTTCTACGCGTCGGCGGTGGCGATCGTCGGCGGCGCGGTGGTTGGCGATCTTCTGCTTGGCATTCCGTTCTGGTCGTTCCTGTTCCGGGTGCAGGAAGTGGTGCCACTCTATGATCTGTGGGTGGGCCTAGTCAAAGCACCGGTCTTCGGCCTGATCGTGGCGCTGGCGGGCTGTTACCACGGCATGCAGGTGAAGGGGAATTCGGAAGAGGTCGGTTTGCGCACTACCCAGGCGGTGGTGACGGGTATCTTTGCAGTGATCGTGATCGACGCGTTCTTCGCGGTGTTCTTCACGCGGATCGGGTGGGGCTGATGGCGGAGGACGAAACCGGCAGGACGCTGGGTCGGCACGAGCGGTTCCGCGGGGAACATCCAATTGTGGTGGAAGGGCTGGTCAACCGCTTCGGCGAGCAGACTGTACACGAGGACCTGGATCTCAAGGTGAAGCGTGGCGAAATCCTTGGTGTCGTGGGAGGGTCGGGGACCGGCAAGAGCGTGCTTATGCGATCGATCATCGGTCTTCAGCCACCGACCGAGGGCAGCGTCAAGGTGTTTGGAAGGTCGATGACCGACAGCGATCCGGACGAGGATATCGGCGTGCGCAGCCGCTGGGGCGTGCTGTTCCAGGGTGGTGCGCTGTTTTCGACGCTGACCGTGGGCGAAAATGTGCAGGTTCCGCTCAAACAGTTCTATCCCGACATTTCGCAGAAACTGCTCGACGAAATAGCTTGCTACAAGGTGGTGCTGTCGGGCTTGCCTCCCGAAGCGGTGCACAAATATCCCAGTGAACTTTCCGGCGGCATGAAGAAGCGCGCGGGTCTCGCCCGCGCGCTCGCACTCGATCCTGAGCTGCTGTTTCTCGACGAGCCTACCGCCGGGCTGGACCCGATCGGTGCCTCGGCCTTCGACCAGTTAACGCAGGAACTCAAGCGCACGCTGGGCCTGACCGTATTCCTCATCACCCACGATCTCGATACCTTGCACGAAATCTGCGACCGGGTGGCGGTGCTGGCCGACAAGAAGGTGATAGCTGTCGACACGGTTCCCAACCTGATGGAACTCGATCACGAGTGGATTCAGGAATATTTCAACGGACCTCGCGGACGCGCGGCACTTACCGCACAGGCGCTGGACGAACTGCGCCAGCACATGGACCGTCCGATGGCGGCGCATGCGGTCAAAGCATTAGACAAGACCTCTTCGGGCAAGGCATAGGGCGAAGGAATGGAAACGCGGGCAAATCACATCTGGGTGGGCGTGGTCACATTGGTGATCCTCGGTGCACTCGCCTTGTTCGTCGTCTGGCTGGCGCGGCTGGGTGATGGCAATCGCGACGAATACGATATCTTCTTCAAGCAATCCGTCGCCGGCCTCGCCAATGGCAGCCAGGTCTCGTTTGCCGGCGTTCCGGTTGGGCAAGTCAGCGAAATCGTGTTGTGGGACAAGGATCCCGAATTCGTCCGCGTGCGTATCAGGGTAAAGGACGAAGTGCCGATCCTGGTGGGCACGACCGCTACGATCCAGGGAAGCTTTACCGGGGTGTCCACCATACTCCTCGACGGGGCACGCAGCGGCGCACCGCCCATTTCATGCGAAACGACCGCCTGCACCGAAGGCGCACCCATCATTCCTCCCCAGGATGGCGGTTTCAACGCGATCCTGGCGAACGCGCCTTTGTTGCTCGAACGGGTCGCCACGCTTACGGAGCGGCTGACCCAGTTGCTCGACGAGGACAATCAGGGCGAGATCGCCGGGATTCTCGCCAATACCAATGCCATGACCGAAAGCCTGGCGCAGGCCACCCCGCAGATAGAGCGCACCATGTCCGAATTGCAGGTGACTTTGCGCGAGGCGAGCGAAGCGCTTGACCAGTTCGAGAAAGTCACCGCATCGACCGACCGTATCATCAACCAGGAAGGCGAGGCGATCGCGCGCGATTTGCGCGCCACGTTGGATTCGGCCAGCGGAGCCGCGCGCGCGCTCGAACAGACGCTTGAAGAGACGCGCCCCGCGACCAGGCAACTGACCGAAAGCACGCTGCCCGCGGCCGAAGCCACGCTGCGCGATCTGCGGGCAACCAGCAAGGCGCTGCGGGGCGTGACTGAGAAGATCGACGAAGAAGGCGCGGGCGCGTTGTTGAGTTCGCAGCCGCTGCCCGATTACGAACCGAAGGCTGAATATTGATGAGCAAATTTCCCGCACTGGCCGCTCTTGGTTCTGCATTTCTGCTGGGCGGTTGCGTGTCCTTCGGCGCCGAGCCGCCAGAAAGTCTCTTAACTCTTACACCGACAGCCACTGCGCCCGCCGGTGTGGGCGCGCAAGGCTCGCAAGCCACCGCGCTGACTTTGATCGAGTTCGACGTGCCGCAATCGATCGATGTGACCCGGCTTCCGGTGCAGATCAGCGATACCGAAATCGCTTATCTCCAGGAAGCAGTATGGGTCGAACGTCCCGCACGTCTCTTCCGCCGCCTCATCGCCGAGACCATCCGCACCCGGTCCAACCGCGTTGTGATTGATGGCGATGATCCCGGCATCGGCGCAAATGACCGTTTGCAAGGTACGTTGCGCCAATTTGGCTACGATGCGCGCACTCGCGAGGTGGTGGTGATGTTTGATGCGGTTCGCAACCGCGAAGGGCCGAGCGTCACGACCCGCCGCTTCGTAGCGCGCGCTCCGGTGGCGGAACCCACGGTCGATTTCGTTGGTCCGGCACTGAATGCCGCGGCGAACGAGGTGGCCGGCCAGATCGCGGAATGGGTGGGGTAGGAATTCGCCCGACCCGCCGGGCTGGATATTGCAAGTTTGCTGATCCGCCATTTTTGAAGACGATCCGCGTAATTTTGCGGAATCTTGTTCATCGCCAGATCGTGTAGTCCAAGATTGTCTTCATCCGACATGTCGACCCGACGGCGATTGGCGCCGTTGTGAAGGAAGCCGGTTCGGGCGCCAATGCGGTCAGGCCGACCGAATCGCCCGCACCATGTCGATCGCTCTCAGGAAGTCGTCCCGCCGCCTATCACGCACGGCGCTCGCCTCTTCGTCGCTGCCCCAAAGCTCGGCCTGCCAGTCTTCTTCCAGATTGGCGGCTTTCCATAGAGCTTCGCCGTCGGCATCGTCTTCTATTGCGGCAAGCCCGATACATAGCGAGGCAGCGAGGCTGGTAAGCTGTTCAAGCGCGGCGAGAACAAAATGGTCCAGGCTTTCCAATCGTCGCCGCAGGCGGTCTAGTGTCGCGCCCGATTGCGGACGGTGGATCACGCCGCTGACCCGCGTCATTCCCACACCCTCACGCGCTTCCATCGCTGTAACCAGCGGCTCCCACATTTCCTGCTGGCGATGCCATAGCGGCTCGTCGGGATCGGCGCGGTAGCAAAGCGTGTCCGTCTCGGCATAGCCGAGCAGCTTGTCGATCACTGCCATGCGATCCTTCGAGACGACATCGAGCGCATAGTCGACCGTGTCGCGCACCGGAAAGGACTTGGGATCGAGCTTCTCGCCTTGCGCTTCCCATTCCGCCGCCAGCATACCGGTCAGCGCGAGCGAGGGCACGAGTTGCGGCTGGCCTGCTTGAGTCCTGACCGCTCGTCCGTCGAGCGCAACGATATTGCCGCGACCGGTTTTGTCGATCGTCACTTCGTTATAGAAACGCTTCATTCCTGGCTTTTCCAATGCTTGACGAGCAGGACAGGCAGGAAGAAGAATGCAACCGCGCCGCCTACCATCAGGACCGCGCCCTGCCCTTCGGTAAGGCGCAGCCGCCCGGCGACAGCCATCGCTCCGGTCAGCACCATGACGATCCCGCCGAGGCGGATCAGTTGCAACAGCCAGAAACGACCGATGGCGGGGTCAGGCTGGTCCACGGATCATCTCGTCCAGCTGTTCGGGCGTATCGGCGACCGCGCTGGCACCCGCGTCCATAAGCTCCTGTGGCTCGTGATAACCCCACGCAACCCCGATCGCGCGCACCCCGGCATTGCTCGCCATCTCCATATCGAAGCTGGTGTCGCCGATCATGACGGCGTCTTCTGGCTTGACCCCGGCTTCGGCCAACGCGGCTTCGAGCATGGCTGGATGTGGTTTTGACGGATGGCGGTCGGCGGTCTGGAGGGTCATGAAACGCGCCTTGATGCCGTGCATGTCAAGACAGGCGTGAAGGCCCCGGTCGCTCTTGCCCGTTGCGACGCCAAGCAGACGGCCTTCGTTCGCAAGCCGATTAACGAGCTCGGCTATGCCGGCGAACAGTGGTTCCTCGAGCCTGCCCGTAATTCGCCTTCCCGAAAAGGCAGCTTTGTACCCTTCGACAACCTGCGCGCGCTGCCCCTCGGTCGCATTGGGCGCCAGATGTCGCAGGGCGAACGGAAGGCTGAGCCCCACGATGCGACGGATGTCGTTGCGGCTGGGCGGAACGAGCTCGGCCGCGGCGAAGGCTTCCTCCATCGATTCGCAGATCGCCGCCTGTCCGTCGATCAAAGTGCCATCGCAATCGAACACGACAAGGCGCGTCATACAGGCATTTCCCACATCGCGCGGACAAGATCATGGCGGCCCTTGCGAGCCAGACCGTTAGATATCCTTTCGCGCTCCGCCTCCGGCTTGTCCTGAGAAAGCTTGAATGTGGGACGGTACTCGCCAACCTTGATCTCGTAACCGACGATACCTTTGAAAAGACGCCTCCAGACCGCTTCGCTGGTTTCGGACGCGTGCCATCGATCGCCACCCAATGCCTCTTCCTGTTTTTTGATCAGGCTGTGCAAAAACTGGTCCAGATCGTCGTCAGACAGACGGGAAACTGTTCCAATCACTTCAACCGAGATGTAATTCCATGTCGGTACGGTGTCGCGGTTTGAATACCAACGAGGGGAGATGTATCCGGCTGGACCGTCGACGCTGATGAGGATTGTGGCGCCATTCAGATGTCCGACCAGAGCGTTGTGACGCGCCAAGTGAAACTGAATACGCCGGTCCCCCGCGAGCACAAGCGGAGTGCGCGCCGCAGCTGGGCCGTCTGGGGTGGTCAGAAAAACGGTCCCGATACCGGTGCCGCCGATGAACGATTCAAGCGCTTCGCGATCGTCGCAGCGATAATATGGATTGGGATGCATCAGGTTTTGCCGCGAGGTTTGTTCGATTTGCTGTTCGTAGCGCTCCCACGCGCCCGTCTCGGTCCGCGTTGAGCCTTGCGATAATTCTTTGCGTGCTGGCGAGCCTGCTGCTTCTTTTCCTCGCGCGTCTTGGGCGGCGGATCGTCGCGCATCGGGGTCGCGTCGCTGAGGCTTTCGTCGAAGCCGAGCTGTTCCATCGAGGCGGCGAAATGTTCGGGCAGATCCGCGCTGACATCCAGCTTGTCGCCATCCGGCGATTCGATAATCAGCCTGCGTGCGTGCAGATGCATCTTGCGGCTGATCGTTCCGGTCAGGAAGGCGTCCTTTCCGCCGTACTTGCCATCGCCGACGATCGGGTGCCCCATCGCCGCGCAATGTACGCGCAACTGGTGCGTGCGCCCCGTCATGGGCTGAAGCTCGAGCCATGCGGCCTTCTTGCCGGCCGCATCGACAACGCGATATTTAGTCTTGGCGGTCTGGCCGCTTTCCTCGTTGACATGCATCTTCTCGCCACCAGATCCGGGTTGCTTGGCGAGCGGCGCCTCGATCACGCCTTCGCGGATGTCGGGAACGCCGACGACTAGCGCCCAGTAAATCTTCTTGGCGCTGCGACCGGAAAAACGCCTCGAAAAGAACGCCGCGGCGCCCGGCGTGCGGGCGATCAGAAGGATGCCGCTGGTGTCCTTGTCGAGCCGGTGAACGAGTCGCGGACGGGGGTCATCATCCCCGTCAGAATAGGCATCGAGCAGGCCATCGACATGGCTGTGGGTGTTGGTGCCGCCCTGCGTCGCAAGGCCGGGAGGCTTGTTCAGGACCAACGCGCTCCTGGTCTGGTCGATCAGCATAGCCTCCGCCTGCTGGCGTTCGGTGGCCGTCAGTTCACGTTTCGACTTGGGTTTGCGGTTCGGGGCGTCGCCGCCGGGGGGCACGCGCAATTTCTGACCCGCCTCCAACCTCTCGTCGGGCTTGGTTCGCTTGCCGTCTACCCGGATTTGGCCGGTGCGGGCCCATTTGCTCACCGTTCCGAAGCCCACCTGCGGCAGATGCCGCTTGAACCAGCGATCCAGCCGAATGCCGTCATCGTCGGGCGCGACTGTGAAAGTCCGTACTTCGTCAGCCGTTTCCATCACACAACCCTCATCACCGTAAGCCCGAAGACCAATCCACTGATGCCGAGTGCGAAAGACAGCACGGCGTAGAGCGCAGCCAAGGTGTATTGCCCGCGCTGGATCAGCAGCACCATCTCCAGGCTGAAGGCGCTGAAGGTGGTGAACCCACCCAACAGGCCGATGCCGAGCAGCAGGCGCAATTGCTCGCCGCCGCCCGATCCCTGGCGCGCGAGCCATCCGGCCAGAAAGCCCATCAGCACGCTGCCGATGGCATTGACGGCGAGCGTTGCCCAGGGAAAGGTGGTGACCGCCTGCACCCCCATCGCCTGGGTCATGGCGCGACCCAGCTGGTAACGCAGCAAGGCGCCGGCTCCACCGCCGACGAAAACGTGCAGCGCTGCAACGAGGGGTGGGAAGGACGACATTGCCTGTGCCCCTAGCGTGTCGCCAGCCCGCTGAAAAGCGGCCAAACCACTTGCTTTTTATACCACGAATCCGTAAAGGCGCACTGTTCGAGCCGATCCGGAACGGATTCGGCACGTTTTTCGTTGATAGAACGAGACCGTTTAAAGGAGGCGTAACCCGTGGCTCACGGGCTCTGGCCCGCAAGTCGAGGTATTTCAGCATATGCAGATCATGGTTCGCGATAACAATGTCGATCAAGCTTTGCGCGCGCTCAAGAAGAAGCTGCAACGCGAAGGCGTCTATCGCGAAATGAAGCTGCGCCGCCATTACGAAAAGCCGAGCGAGAAGCGCGCCCGTGAAAAGGCTGCTGCTGTGCGTCGCGCACGCAAGCTCGAGCGCAAGCGGATGGAGCGTGACGGCGTCAAGTAAGTCGCGCTTGCGACCCGGACCCGGCTAAGCCATGAGGGCGCGGAGCAATCCGCGCCCTTAGCGTATCAGGACAATTTTTCCATGACCGAAGTAACCCGCGTTCCTCTTCAGCCAATCGCCAAAGGCTCTTTGACCAAGCTCTGGATCGGCGTGATCGTGGCGATCCTTCTTGGGGCGGGCCTGGCCTGGGCGACCATGCCCAAAGGTGTCGATGTGGAAACGATTGTCGAAGGAACCGGCGCATCTCCCGAACTGGGTGACGTCGTGTTCGTGAAATACGTAGGAAAACTGTCCGACGGAACCGAGTTCGACCGTTCGCAGCCGCTCCCGATCCCGCCGGGGCTGTTTCCGGAAGGCAATCCGTTGTTGCTGGAAGAAGGAGCGATCATTGATGGCTTCATCGAAGGACTTACGCAGATGGAAAAGGGTGGCCAATACGTCCTGACGATTCCGTCCGAGCAGGCTTATGGTGCCGAGCCGCCTCCCGGTTCGCCTATTCCGCCCGATGCCGATCTGACTTTCGAAGTCGAAATCGTCGATTTCATGAGTCAGGATGATTTCCAGGCTCGCGCAGCTGCGTTGCAATCGATGATGGCTCCGCCTTCCGCCGAGGGTGGCGAAGATGCGCCGCAACCGGCTCCGCCTGTCGAATAGCGTTTCACCGCTTGAAGCGGGCCGGGCGCCCGGCTAACGCGCTCAACCATGTCAGTTACCCGCGAAGAAGTGGCGAAAATCGCCTCGCTGGCGCGCATCCGCATGGGCGAGGATGCGCTCGACCGGATGGTGCCCGAACTTAACAATATTCTCGACTGGGTCGAGCAGCTGAGCGAGGTCGACACGAGTGGCGTCGAGCCGATGACGGCGGTGATCTCCAACAGCTTGCGCCTGCGCGACGATGTGGTCGATGCGATCCCTGAAACGGCCGGTGGCCGACGCGAGGATGTGCTGGCGAATGCTCCTGTCGCGGAGCATGGTTTTTTCGGCGTGCCCAAGGTGATCGAATAATGACAGATTTGACCGAGCTTGGCATCAAGGCGATCCGCGAGGGGGTGGCCAATGGTGACTTCACGGCGCGCGAAGTAGCGGAAGGCTTCAATGCCGCCGTGGCTGCTGCTTCCGAGCTAAATGCCTTCATCGTTGCCACGCCCGACCACGCGCTTGCCGCCGCCGACGCGGTCGATACCAAGCGAGCGAAGGGCGATGATCTTGGCACGATGGGTGGCGTACCGATCGGCATGAAGGATCTGTTCGCTACCAAGGGTGTCCAGACCACGGCTGCGAGCCACATTCTCGAAGGTTTCGAACCGCAATACGAAAGCACGGTATCCCAAAACCTCTGGGATGCGGGCGCGGGTATGTTGGGCAAGCTTAATCTCGACCAGTTCGCTATGGGGTCGTCGAATGAGACGAGCTATTTCGGCAATGTTGTGTCGCCCTGGCGCAAGTCCAACGGCGCCAATACCGACATGTCGCCGGGCGGCTCTTCGGGCGGATCGGCAGCCTCGGTCGCAGCACGCATTGTGCCCGCCGCGACGGGAACCGACACTGGCGGCTCGATCCGCCAGCCGGCAGCTTTCGCCGGCATTACTGGGATCAAGCCGACCTATGGCCGCTGCTCGCGCTGGGGCGTTGTCGCTTTCGCGTCCAGCCTCGATCAGGCCGGGCCGATGGCGCGCAGCGTCGAAGATTGCGCGATCATGCTCGAAGCGATGGCGGGGTTCGATCCCAAGGATGCGACCAGTCTGAAAATGGAAGTACCCAACTGGGAAGCGGGGTTGAACGCCGACCTCAAGGGCAAGAAGATCGGTATTCCGAAGGAATACCGTATGGACGGCACCGACGCGGAAATCCTCGAAAGCTGGGAGCAGGGCAAGGAATGGCTGCGCGATGCGGGCGCGGAGATTGTCGATATCTCGCTGCCGCATACGAAATATGCGCTACCTGCCTACTACATCATCGCACCGGCAGAGGCGTCGAGCAATCTGGCCCGCTATGACGGCGTGCGTTACGGGTTGCGCGATTTGCCTGAAGGGTCGGGCCTGCAGGATATGTATGCCGCGACCCGCGCAGCCGGTTTCGGCGACGAGGTCAAGCGCCGCGTTTTGATCGGCACCTACGTGCTGAGCGCCGGGTTCTACGACGCCTATTACACCCAGGCTCAGAAAATCCGCACGCTGGTGGCGCAGGACTTCGAAAAGGCGTGGAGCCAATGTGACGCAATCCTTGCGCCGACCACGCCCACCGCCAGCTTTCCGCTCGGTTCGCTGAGCGACGACCCGCTGACGATGTATCTGAACGATGTGTTCGCAGTGCCGGCCAGCCTCGCAGGACTGCCGGCGATAAGCGTGCCTGCCATGCTGAATTCGGACGGCCTGCCGCTTGGTCTCCAGATCATCGGCAAACCTTTCGACGAACAGGGCGTGCTGAATGCGGGCCTCGCAATGCAGCAGCGCGCCAATTTCGACGCGCAACCGGAGAAATGGTGGTGAGCACTTACCGCATCCAAGGAGCAACGGGCGAGTGGGAGGTCGTGATCGGCCTCGAGGTCCATGCGCAGGTTACTTCCAATGCCAAGCTGTTTTCCGGCGCTTCGACCGAGTTCGGGGCCGAACCCAATACGCAGGTCAGCCTCGTCGATGCGGCGATGCCGGGTATGCTGCCCGTGCCGAACCGTGAATGCATCCGCCAAGCGGTGCGCACCGGCATGGCGATCGAGGCGCAGATCAACAAATATAGCCGGTTCGACCGCAAGAACTACTTCTATGCCGACCTGCCCCAGGGTTACCAGATCAGCCAGCTTTACCACCCCATCGTGGGCGAAGGGCAGTTGTTGATCGACGCCGACGAGAAGGCCGGAATACCCGAAGACAAGGTCATCGGCATCGAGCGCATCCATATCGAACAGGATGCGGGCAAGCTGATGCATGACCAGCACCCGACCATGTCCTATGTTGATCTGAACCGTTGCGGCGTCGCTCTGATGGAGATCGTCTCGCGGCCCGACATGACCTCGCCCGCAGAGGCCGGGGCCTATGTCCGCAAGCTGCGTTCGATCCTGCGCTATGTCGGAAGCTGCGACGGCAACATGGAAGAAGGCTCGATGCGTGCCGACGTCAATGTCAGTGTACGCAAAGTCGGCGACAGTGAACTGGGCACGCGAACCGAAACCAAGAACGTGAATTCGGTGCGCTTCGTGATGCAGGTTATCGAACACGAGGCCAACCGCCAGGTCGATCTAATCGAAGACGGCGGAAAGGTGGTCCAGGAAACGCGCCTTTTCGATGTCGCCAGCGGCACGACCCGTTCGATGCGCAGCAAGGAAGACGCGCACGATTACCGTTACTTCCCCGATCCCGACCTGCTGCCACTCGAACTGGAAGACGATTTTCTGGCCGACTGCCGGTCGTCCTTGCCGGAACTGCCCGATGCCAAGCGCCGACGCTACGAGACCGAACTCGGCCTGACGCCGTACAATGCCCGCGAACTGACCGCCGAGGTTGAGACCTTCGCTCGTTTTGAGACTCTGTTATCCGCCGCTGCGCTACGTATCGGCAAGCCAGAAGCCGAGGTCGCCACGCAGGTCGCCAACTGGGCTCTCTCGGTCGCGCCTGGGGTGTTGAAATCGCTCGGCGCGGAGGCCGACCCGGCCCATGCGAGCGCCGGTGCGCAGGCTGCGATACTTGCCATGCAGGACAAGGGCGAGATTAGCGGCGGGCAGGCCAAGGAAATCTACGAGATCGTTCTCAAGACCGGCCGCGACCCGGAAGAGATCGCCGATACCGAAGGTCTCAAACAAGTCAGCGACACCGGCGCCATAGAAACCGCGATCGATGACATCCTTGCCAATAATCAGGACAAGGTCGAACAGTACAAGGGAGGCAAAGACAAGCTGTTCGGTTTCTTCGTCGGTCAGACCATGAAGGCAATGCAGGGCAAGGCTAATCCGGCTGTGGTCAACCAGATACTGAAAGACAAGCTCGGCTGATTCGCGCTGGATGACCTCCATCGTCCTCGTCCACCCGGAGATACCTGGCAACACCGGCGCGGTGGGTCGCACCTGCGTGGCGCTCGATATGGAACTGGTGCTGATCCATCCGCTGGGGTTCGAGATTTCGGAAAAGCGCGTCAAACGCTCCGGCCTGGATTACTGGCAGCATATCAGGCTCGTCGAATTTTCGAGCTGGTCCGATTTTCTCGCTGAGCGCACACCGCGGGGCGATCAACTGTTCCTTTTCGAAGAATACGCGAATACCAGCTTTTACGAACCAGCCTATCCGGAGGACGCATATCTCGTCTTCGGACGCGAGACCAAGGGGCTGCCGCAGGACATCGTGGCTGCGCATGAGCAGTGCCTGGTCCGCCTGCCAATGCGGTCCGACAGGGTCCGTTCGCTCAATTTGGCGAATACGGTCGCGGCGGCGGCGTATCAGGCTTTGCGCGGCTATCTACCCGGTTGACTGCGATACGTAGGGCCGCGCCAGCGCACGCACGTCCACCCGGGCCTTGAACCTTGCCGCAAGCAGTGCCGTGCCACTAATCTTGCGCTGGACGAACAGGGTGTCGACGGGGGGAATATGCCAAGTTGCCCGATCGGCCGCCATGTCCATGCCCTGTTCGCGCAGTACACTGACAAAGGCGCGGTCGCCGAAGTCGAACGGCCCATCGCGGTTCATTTCAGTCACCACGATGTCAATCATGCGGTCTAGCGCTTCGCGATGGTCATCGACCACGGCGGGCGCAATGAATCCGGCGTTCAGCGCGGCCGCGCGCACGGCATCGCGATCCTCGGCCAGACCGGCGGCTAGCAAGCCGCGATAGCTTTCCGCGACTGCTGGCGCCACATCGCGGGTTGCACCGAAATCCAGCAGGACCAGCTTGCCGGTTTCGGGTTCGATCCGATAATTGGCGAAGTTCGGATCGGTCTGCATCACGCCGAATTCGAACAGTTCGCGCAGCACCAGGGCGATGAGTTCGGCCATAGCGCGATCGCGCGTATCCGACGGTGCGGTTTCGAGCGTTTCGACGGGTTCGCTTTCGATGAAATCCATGGTCAGCACACGCGCGGTCGTCAGCGGCTCGTGAGGGCGCGGCACCAGATAGCGTGGATCGCCGGCCAGCATTTGCGCATAGCGCGTCATCTGCGCAGCCTCGCGCTCGTAATCTGCCTCGTCGTGAAGTTGCCGCTTCGCTTCTTCCAGTAGTGGCCCGATTTCCAGTTCTTTCGGGAGCAGGCCCGAGATGCGCAGCAGGGTCGCGACATTGTCGACGTCGCTGTCGATACTCTCCCGCACGCCCGGATATTGAACTTTGATCGCCAGTTCCCGACCGTCCGGCAGCACGGCCCGATGAACCTGCCCGATCGACGCCGCTGCTATGGGCGTCGCGTTGAAGCGTTCGAAGCGAGTACGCCAATCCTTGCCCCATTCCACGTTGAGGACGTCGCGCAATTGCGCAGGCGGCATGCGGTGCGCTTGCGAACGCAACGTGGCCATGATGGCAGCCAGTTCTGGAGGCAGCATGTCGCCCGCATCCATGCTGATCATTTGACCCAGTTTCATCGCTGCTCCGCGCAGATGCGAAAGCTGGTCGGTAAGTCGACGCGCGTTGGCGGGTGTCAGCAGCAGATCGCGCATGGTGGGTCGTTCGCCGCGAGCGAAGCGCCGCGCGCCTTCTCCGATCAGGCCGCCTGCAACGCCGCCGGCCAACCGCCCGAACGCCCCAAGCCGCGACGCGCGGCCGCTAGGCACGGCGCGGTATCTGGCTGGATATTCGGAGTTGTCGTTGTCATCGTCCATGCTGTACCTACTTCAACGGGCAGGGTGCCGTTCCGTTCGCACCGTCACAAAAGAAAAAGGCCGCCGGATTGCACCGACGGCCTTTGCTTTTCGACTGACGCAGGGCTCAGCCCTGCCGTTCGCCCGTCAGCGGCATGTCGCCGAACGCGCCGGCATTCACAGTGCCCTTTAACTGGTCGCCATCGACATTGGCAGTGCAGTTGAGCTCCATCGGCATGGGCGTGGTCATGTCCATCTTCCAGTTCAGCGTATTGCCATCGATGGTTCCATTTTTCACGTCCATCGATCCCATTCCGCCAGCCATGGAGCCGGTGAAGGTCTTGCCGTCGTCGCCCGGAACGACGGTGAAGGTGCCTTTCTGGTCGCCCATCGGGCTTTTCACAACGGTGTCATAGGTTCCGGCTACGGACATGCATATTCTCCTTGGGTTGGTCTTTAAGCGTGTTTCGGGATTGCTGACAGGTATGTCAATAAGCCTGACTCACTGACTTGCGCGAACCACCTCGACATCCAGACCGAGGCTTTCCAGTTGCGGTTCGACCACGCTCGCATCGCCGACCACGACCCAGACGAAACGGTCGGGATCGATCGCGGCGCGCGCGGCGGCGTCGAGGCTCTCGACCGTCTGGCCACGATACCGGTCCGCAAGCAGTTCGTAGTAGTTGTCGGGGCGGTCATAGAGCGCGTTGTTCTGCATCGCGTTCAGGACGGCGCCCGAGGTTTCGAACTGTCCGGGCAGCTCGCCAATTTCCGCCGCAACGATGCGGGTTAGTTCGGCATCCGTCACGCCGCGCGTTCCGAGGAAGTCGTCCGTTTCTCGAATGAGTTCTGCCAGCGCATCCCCCGTGCGATCGGCCTGGACCGGTGCCGCGATGGTGTAGGCGACCGCATTCTCGCGTGTCTGCGGCGACCCGCGTACGCCATAGCTCCAGCCCTTGGTCTCGCGCAGGTTCATGTTCAGGCGGGCGAGAAAGTTTCCACCAAGCGCGTTGTTGGCATTGAGAAAATCGACATAAGTCGGATTACGGGGATCGACCGGAGTCAGTTGGCCGCCGAGGATGAAGCTTTGCGGCGAGTTGGGACGATTGACCAGCACGACGCGGCTTTCCTGCGGCATGGGCGTGGTCGCATCGAAACGCTTCGTGCCCTTGGCTACGGCGGGCGCATCCCAATTGCCGAACACTTCGTTCAGCGCGGCTACGATCTCGCCCATCGGGCGATCCGATACAACGAAGACTTCACCATTGTCGGGCCGGATCCAGCGGTTCTTGAACTGCAGGATATCCTCGCGAGTGATCGATTCGACCGATGCGACGGTACCGCTTCCGGCACCACCATAGGGGCTGTTCTCACCGTATACGAGCGGGGCAAGCGTACGCGCTGCAATCGATTGCGGGGTCCGCAATTCCTGCTCGATGCCCGTGACCTGCTGCGCGCGAACCCGTTCGATTTCTTCCGGATCGAACGCGGGGTTGCGCACGATGTCCGAGAGGAGTTCAAGCGAAGGCACCAGGTTTGCCGAAAGCGCGGAAAGCGTGAAGCTCGACCGGTCTTCGCCACCCCCCAGAGAAATGTTCGCGCCGAGCCGCTCGCGCGCTTCGGCAATTTCCTGCGAATCCATCGTCGTCGTACCTTCGTCGAACAGGCCGAGCGTCAGCGTCTCCAGTCCGCGCTTGTTCAGCGGATCGGCGGAGCTGCCGGCATCGAAGGACATGGTCACATAGGTCGCAGGAACCGCATCGCGCATCGCGTAGTGCAAGGTCATGCCGTTGGCGAGAGTGGTGTGCTGTACGTCAGGAAAGTCGAGGGTTGCCGTCGACGCAATGGGCGGCTTGGGTCGCTCACGTGTGACGGTGATTTCATTCGAAACCGCAGCATCGCTTGCAGCTGTTTCCGCTCCGACCGAGGCGGCCTCTTCGTACTCGCCCTCCCGCTCGCCAGGTTCGAGGATCAGCGTCATCGCGGGTCGTGTTAGCCAGCGCTGCATGGCAGCCTGCACTTCGCCCGGTGTCAGGGTTGCCAGCACTTCGAGTTCGTTGGCGAAGAAGTCGGGGTTGTCGGCGAGGACTTCTCCCGATGCGAGAGTCACGGCCTTGCCGCCAAATCCGCCTACCTGCTCCAGACCACGGATGGTCCGCGCAACCGTGCTTGTCGCCGCGCGGCGAACCTCGTCCTCGGTCGGGCCTTCGGCAATGAACTGATCAATGATCTCGTTCATGCGTGCCTCGACACGCGCCGGATCAACGCCCGGCCGCGCGGTTGCGCCAACATTGAGTATACCGACCCGCTGGAAGGCAAAGTTGCCCGCCGACACGCTGACCGCGAGTTCTTCGTCGCGGACCAGCGCGTTATCGAGACGGCTCGAGGACAGGCCGCCAAGGATCTGAGCGCCTACGGTCAGCGCGGTCAGTTCGCGGTCGAGAATGCCCGGGGCAGTCCAGTATCGAGCGATATTGGTCGCTGCGACCTCGTCGCGCATGACGGTACGCACGTCCTGCGAAAGTTCGGGAATGCGGGCCTGGGCGGGGTTATTTACCGGTCCGCGAGCAATCGGTCCAAAATACTTCTCGACCAGCGGGCGGGCCTCGGCTGGCGAGACGTCGCCAGCCAGAACCACTGTCGCGTTGTTGGGTCCGTAATTGTCACGGAACCAGTTACGTACATCTTCCATGCTCGCGGCATCGAGGTCGGCCATCGAACCGATCGGAGTGTGATCGTAAGGGTGCGGAGCGGGGAAGAGCGTGTTGACGATCTCGTAGAAAACAAGGCCGCCGGGCTGGTTATCGCCCTGGCGCTTTTCGTTCTGGACGACACCACGCTGGTTATCGAGTTTTTCCTGCGTGACCGCACCGAGCAGATATCCCATCCGGTCGCTTTCCAGCCACAGCGCGCGTTCAAGCGCTGGCGTCGGGACCGTCTGAAAGTAATTCGTACGGTCGAAATTGGTCGTGCCGTTATAGTCGGTTGCACCCATTTCCTGCAGATACTGGAAGTAGTCTTCCGGCGCATTTTCCGAGCCGTTGAACATCAGGTGTTCGAACAGGTGGGCAAATCCCGTCTGGCCCTGCGGCTCGTCTTTCGACCCGACATTGTACCATACTGCAACGGCGACGATCGGGGCCTTGCGGTCGGTATGGACGATCACATCGAGGCCGTTCTCGAGCGTGAATTTTTCGTAGGGGATTTCGACTTCGTCGATCAGCGCGGTCAGTTCGGCCGCTGCGGCGGCATTGTCGGGTGCGCTGACACTCGCGACCGTGTCCGCAGCGGACATCGCACCGTTCGGTGTCGTTGCGCAGGCGGCCAGAGCAAGAGAGGCGGCACTTGCAGCCAGAATAGTCTTGAAACGCATAAATCCCCCGAAAATCGAATCGTTAACCAAGTAAACACAAAGCTCTAATGGCCTAGCGACGATGCGTCACCGTCTTTCGCGACGCGGCATTGGCGAGCACGTCTTCGCGCCAGAAATGCACCGGTTTCAAGCGGTGCTGGACGAACAGCGTTGCCTGGTCGGTGAAATGCGGTGAACCGGGCCGGGTAGTCGCCGCTCCGAAGGGCTGGATCGACTGCGAACGCACTCGTTCGCCCGGTGCCCATTCCACGAATTGCAGGAAGCTGTCGCCATGGCGGACGGCGAGCCGGCCATCCTCATGCACATCCCATAGGGTCGAAGCGCGGAGGGTATCGGATCCGCCATCGAGCGGCAGGTCGGTCTCGCCCTGTCGCAACCGCAGCAGCTCGCCCATTGGCGGGTCGAGGCGTCCGTAATGCGTCCTCAGGTGATCGACCGCTTTTTCGAGTTCCTCTCGAGCATCGGGTACGGGCTTGTTCTGGTACTCCGCACTCATCCATTCGCGGATCAGGAGCAGGGCGAGGCTGTCAGCCCGGCCGATGTTGTCGGCGCTGAAATCCCAGGTGAACAACAGGCGCCGCGCACGATCCAGTTCTGGATCGTCCGTCAGATCCAGCGCGGCAATCGAATCGAACATGGTCGTCACGTATCCGGCGCGTTCGTACCGGGTATCGTACTTGATCTCCTCGAGTTTCTGGCGGTCTATGACCTCCGCTTCGCTCATCAGTTTCCACGCCCTGCGCGAGCGGTTGGTCTGCTTCAGTTCCACGCCCATTTCCGGCGGTACGCTGTCGGGAGACAGATCGCTTCCTTCGCCCGCGGCGGTGAAGGGCGTGTTGTTGGCGTTGTAGAGCCAGCCACTGGCCGGGTTCACGTATTTGGGTAGAGACTCGTATGATACGGGCCGCGTCCAGATCGCCTTGGGATCGTCGCCCGGCAGGATACCGCGCCAGTCGTAGCCAGGCATCCGTTCGGGCATTGCGGCATTGTAGACGTAGGCGATGTTGCCTTCCTTGTCGCCGTAAATGAAATTGGTCGAGGGGATGTCCATCCGCGCAAGGATGCTCTCGAACTCGTCCAGTGTTCCGGCCTTGTTGAGACGGTAATAGGCATCGAGCTGACCGAGATCGTCGATGCCGCCGTAACGCACGGCAAACGCGCCATCGTCGTTCTTGATCACCGGACCATGCACGCTGCGATAGACCGTTCGGCGAACCGGGAGGGTCACGGGCCCGAACCTGACAGGCAGCGTAACCGTTTCCTCCTCCAGATCGAGCCAGCGATCGCCCATGCGGTACTGCTTGCCGCTATCGTTCAAGACCAGTTCGTAGACGTCGACCATGTCGGGCCGGTTCACCGTGTTGGTCCAACCCAGATTTTCGTTATGGCCGAGGAATGGGAACGGACTGCCGGGGAAGTTGGCCCCGGCGTAGTGCCAGCCCTCGCCACTTTCCACGACGAGTTCGTACCACGCGACCCCGCCACGCCAGGGCTGGTGGCTGTTGGAAACCAGAATGGTCGGACCACCGGACTTTTCCGGCGCTATGGCGAAAGCGTTCGAACCGGAATGCGCCCCGTCTTCGCCCCAGGGCAGCGGCCATGCGCGGGCCTGGTCCGGCGCTTCGTCACGAATGATCCGGGCCGGTTCTTGCGCAGGCTGATCCCTGCCGGCATCCTGTGGGATGGGTGGCCCGAATTCCGGCTGCAGGGGTTCGCCTTCGACCAGCGGACCGATAACGTTGCCAAGCCCGAAGAAGAACGGTTGGCGCAGGGCGAAACCAGCAGCAACGTCAACCCCGTCGATCGGAAAAAGATTACCTAGCTTTACCTCTTCGGGATGGGCTTCGGCATAGTCGTTCAGGCCGGTTGCATAGGCGTTGAACAACGCCTGGGTATCGGCCGGAAGCTCGGGGAATTGCCGTTCGGCCGTTCCGCGCGCGTCGAGCAGGTGGTAAGCATAATCGAAGCTTGCCCCATCCTGGCCGGCGATCGCGCCATAGCGGCCCACACTCATCGCGGCGACGTCCTGGAGGGTGAAGAAATCGTCTTCGGCATGGGCGACCGCTACGCCATAGGCAACGTCCGCATCGGTCTTGCCGTAAATGTGTGGCACGCCGAATTCGTCGCGGATGATTTCAGCGGTGTAGCTCCGGTTGGGCAGGTTCAGCCCGTCCCGTTTGGCCCAGAACGGCTCCCACGTTGCCAGCGCGACGAATGCTACCAGCACAACCCCAAGCAGCGCGAAGCCGATGCGCCCCAACCATGTTTTCATGAAACTGCGTCCTCTCTTGAAACCGACCTAGCCGCCGCGGCGGGACGGTGCAATCCGGTTGGGCAAAACCACGGGTCAGCTGTTCCTCTGACCAGATTCGCATGGCTAACCGTATGCCAGTGACAGCCCAGATCACCATCGGCCACGAATCGTCCGGCAGTCCGGTCGAATTCGATATCGAGGAACTTCTCGCCACGCGTCTGCTCGTCCAGGGGAATTCCGGCAGCGGAAAATCGCACTTGCTGCGACGCCTGCTCGAAGAGAGTGCAGGGCTGGTCCAGCAGGTGGTGATCGATCCGGAGGGCGATTTTCCCTCGTTGGCGGAAGAGTTCGGCCATGTTGTGATCGGCGGGGCGGCCTATTCCTCGGCGGAGATGGAGGCTCTGGCGCGGCGGATCCGCGAGCATCGTGCCAGCGTGGTGCTCGACCTGGAAGGACTGGAAGTCGAACAGCAGATCCGCTGCGCGGCGCAATTCCTCAACGCCTTGTTCGATGCTCCGCGCGAGCACTGGTATCCGGCGCTTGTCGTGGTGGATGAAGCCCAAATGTTCGCGCCTGCGGCGGCTGGAGAAATGGCCGAGGACACGCGGCGACTGACACTGTCGGCGATGACCAATCTCATGTGTCGCGGTCGCAAGCGCGGGCTGGCAGGCATCGTGGCCACTCAGCGGTTGGCAAAGCTCGCCAAGAACGTCGCAGCCGAAGCTTCGAACTTCCTGATGGGACGGACCTTTCTCGATATCGACATGATCCGCGCAGCCGATCTGCTGGGGATGGAGCGGCGGCAGGCCGAACGAATCCGAGAACTGGACCGGGGCCATTTCCTGGCGCTGGGCCCGGCGATCACGCGGCTACCGGTGGCGGTGAAGATCGGGCCGGTGAAGACCGGGCTTCGGGCGCGCAGTGAAGGGCTGATGGCGCTGCCCGATACCGCGCCTGAGGACATGGCCGCGCTACTTACCACCGACCTAGCCAGCGATGTCGTCCGGGCCGCGCCGTCACCTCCCGTTCCAACGGCACCTCGGGTCGAGGAAATCGAGGACAGCATCGCGCGGGCCGACAAGGCCGCAGACGAAGGGTCGGCGCAAGGAGTTGACACAGGGTCGGTCGGCAGGCGGATCGACGAGATCATCGTCGCGCTTGCGGCCGAGGATGATAGCGCCTTCCAATCCGCAAGCGCTCAGTACCAGACCTTTCTGACCCGTTGCCGCCGCGAGCGCCTGATCGGGCCCATGCCCAACATGCGTGCGTTTCGGCGCCGGTTCGCGATCGCGGGGGCGGGGCTCGACCAGCTGGCCGACGAAGTGCGCGAGCGCATCATGCAGCTTGCAGCGGCGGTGGAGGAGGACCTCCTCGCCCCGTTCCTGGTGATAGCATGCGCGGCGCACGCAGGCGAGACCGAGGTCGACGAGGCTGTTCTGGCTCAGGCATACGGAACCAGTTCGCCGGGCCGCATTCGCCGGTTGCTCGATCATCTCGAACGGCAGGGGATGATCGTCGTTCGCGAGGAGTTTGGCGGTGGACGCACAGTGATGGTCCCGGGTCTCGACAGCCAGACGGTGCAATAATCCCGTTGCGGGGTCGGTCCCGTGCAAGATACGCCTATACACCGCTAATACGCTTCGATATTTTCGCTGCTAAAGACTTGTGTTGCACATTGGCAACACCATATTCGGACGGCAATTCCAACGAGGGATCACTGAATGAATCTCGAGAAATTTACCGATCGCGCCAAGGGGTTTTTGCAGAGCGCGCAAACCGTCGCCATCCGCATGAACCATCAGCGGATTACCCCGTCACATGTTCTCAAGGCCTTGCTCGAAGACAGCGAGGGCATGGCAGCGCAGCTTATCCAGCGTGCCGGCGGAAATCCGGGTATCGCGATTACCGAAGTCGACACGGCGCTGGGCAAGATTCCGGCAGTGTCGGGTGGTGGTGCGCAGCAGACGCCCGGCCTCGACAATGACGCCGTACGCATGCTCGACCAGGCGGAGCAGCTTGCCGAAAAGGCCGGCGACAGCTTTGTTCCGGTCCAGCGATTGCTTCAGGCAATCGCGTTGTCATCGGATAACCCGGCCGGGAAGGCTCTAAAGGCCGCGCAAGTCGACGTGAAGTCACTTGAAGGCGCCATTCAGGACGTCACGGGTGGGCGAACCGCCGACAGTGCTGGCGCCGAGGAAAGCTACGATGCGATGAAAAAATACGCGCGCGACCTGACCCAGGCGGCGCGCGATGGGAAGCTCGACCCGGTCATCGGCCGCGATGAGGAAATTCGTCGGACGGTTCAAATTCTCGCCCGGCGGACCAAGAACAATCCGGCCCTTATCGGTGAACCCGGAACGGGCAAGACCGCGATTGCCGAAGGCCTGGCGCTTCGCATCGCCAATGGCGACGTGCCCGACAGCCTGAAAGGCCGCACGCTCATGGCGCTCGATCTCGGCGCGCTGATTGCGGGGGCGAAGTATCGCGGCGAGTTCGAGGAACGCCTGAAGGCCGTGCTCGACGAGGTGAAGGGTGCCGACGGCCAGATCGTTTTGTTCATTGACGAAATGCATACGCTCATCGGTGCAGGCGCGAGCGAAGGCAGTATGGATGCGGGCAATCTGCTCAAGCCTGCGCTCAGCCGCGGCGAGTTGCATTGCATCGGCGCGACCACGCTCGACGAATACCAGAAATATGTCGAGAAGGACCCCGCGCTCCAGCGGCGCTTTCAGCCGGTCTATATCGACGAGCCGAGCGTGGAGGACACGATTTCGATCCTGCGCGGTATCAAAGACAAGTACGAGCTGCACCACGGGGTGAACATCACCGACGGTGCGATTGTCGCGGCAGCGCAGCTATCCAACCGCTATATCCAGAACCGCTTCCTGCCCGACAAGGCGATCGATCTGATGGACGAGGCAGCCAGCCGTATCCGCATGGAGGTGGAATCCAAGCCGGAGGAAATCGAGAAACTCGACCGTCGCATCATCCAGCTCAAGATCGAGGAGCAGGCGCTCGAGAAGGAAACCGATTCTGCTTCGAAGGACCGGCTCGAGACCTTGCGCAAGGAATTGTCCGAACTCGAGCAGGAATCGAGCGAGCTTACGACACGCTGGCAGAACGAGCGCGACAAGATCCATGCAGAGAGCCGACTAAAGGAAGACCTGGACCAGGCGAAGATCGAACTGGAACAGGCGCAGCGTGCCGGCGATCTTCAGAAAGCCGGCGAACTCTCATATGGCCGAATCCCGGAACTCGAACGAAAGCTCGAGGAGGCTCGCGGCCAGACGCAGAACGCGTTGCTACGCGAAGAGGTAACCGAGGACGATATAGCGGGCGTGGTGTCGCGCTGGACGGGTGTCCCGGTCGACCGGATGATGGAGGGCGAGCGAGAGAAGCTCCTCGACAT
Source organism: Erythrobacteraceae bacterium Alg239-R51 (assembly GCA_947331495.1). GTDB lineage: Bacteria > Pseudomonadota > Alphaproteobacteria > Sphingomonadales > Sphingomonadaceae > Qipengyuania. The sequence goes on from CAMZOI010000001.1 coordinate 914,379, forward strand.
GGAAAAGATACTTGGCAAGCGCGTGGTGGGACAGGAACAGGCAGTCGACGCGGTGTCCAAGGCCGTACGTCGCGCAAGGGCGGGATTGCAGGATCCCAACCGTCCGCTGGGCAGCTTCCTGTTCCTCGGCCCGACCGGCGTCGGCAAGACCGAACTGACCAAGGCGCTGGCCGCCTTCCTGTTCGACGATGACGACGCGATGGTGCGCATCGACATGAGCGAGTTCATGGAACGGCATGCGGTCGCCCGTCTGATCGGTGCGCCTCCAGGCTACGTGGGCTATGACGAGGGCGGGGTGCTTACCGAAGCGGTGCGGCGTCGCCCCTACCAGGTGGTCCTGTTCGACGAGGTCGAGAAGGCGCATAGCGATGTGTTCAACGTGCTATTGCAGGTGCTCGACGACGGGCGTTTGACCGATGGGCAGGGCAGGGTGGTCGATTTCTCGAACACGCTGATCATCCTCACCAGCAATCTGGGCAGCCAGTTCCTCGCGAACATGGAAGACGGTCAGGACGTGACGGACGTGGAGCCGCAGGTGATGGACGTGGTGCGCGGACATTTCCGCCCCGAATTCCTTAACCGGCTGGACGAGATCATCCTGTTCCACCGGCTGGCCCAGGATCACATGGCGCCGATCGTCGATATACAGGTCGCAAGGGTGCAGAAACTGCTCCGCGACCGCAAGATCGCGCTCGATCTGAGCGAGGCGGCGAAGAAGTGGCTCGGCAGGGTTGGGTATGACCCGGTCTATGGGGCGCGCCCCCTCAAAAGGGCGGTTCAGCGTTACGTCCAGGATCCGCTCGCCGACAAACTCCTGCGCGGCGAGGTTCCCGACGGAGCGACCGTCCAGATCGACGAGGGCGACGGAGCGCTGGAGATGACGGTAACCTGATCGCCCCGCTCAGCTGCCTGCCGCAACCAAAAAGGGCCCCGGTTTCCCGGGGCCCTTTCTTTTTGGCTGATGCCGTTGATCAGTATTGCAGGCGCACACTGGCCGAGAAACGCCGGCCAATCGAGTCCGCTATTCCGTTGTAAGCATCGAAATAGGAGTTCTGGAAGTTGCGATCCAGCAGATTGGTCACTGCAAAGGTGAACCGGAAGTCATCTTCGACATCGAAGTAAACCGAGGTGTTGAACAACGCATAAGGATCACGACGGTTGAATTCTCTTACGTCGATATCTAGGTCATCGTCTCGCGAAGCGAGCTGGCGACCTACGAAGTTGGTCGAGAACAACGCGCCGAACGTATCCTGCGTATACCGCACGTTCAGCTGCGCCGAGAAGGTCGGATCTCCGAACGTACCGTCGGTACGATCAGTGGTCACGCCAAGGTCGTTGAACTCGCGGTTCAGGACCCAGAGGAAGTTTCCGCTCAGGTTCAGTTCACCCTGGCTGCCGAGGAAACCTGGCATGGCATAGGAAAGAACGCCCTGGATCGCCTCGAAATCCTGTTCGACACCGTTGATGAAGCCCGTCGTCACGCCGGGGTTCAACGGATCGTTGATGACGAAGCCGCCGATATCTCCGGTCGATCCGTCGGGCAACAAGCCCTGGGTGCCTTCCGGCTGACGAGTGATCAGCGAGCAGAACTCGTTGGCGTTGGCCGGGTCCGCGACATTGAAGTTAGGGTTGTCGAAACAGCCTGAAACGATGTCGGCAACCGTCAGCGACTGAATTGGCTGCGTCAGGTTGATGTTCAGATAATCGACAGCGAGCACGAACCGATTGAGGAACCGGGGCTGAAGGATGACACCGAAGGTATAAGCGTCGGCCTCTTCGTTATCGAGCGCCGGATTACCACCGGTCAGGATCGAGATCGTCGCTCCTCCCGAGGGGTCTTCGTTGGCGTTCGGGAAACGATCGAGGAACGCAGCGCAATTGACCTGGCGAACCTCGGGGTTCGGGCCCGCATCGGTGTTTTCACACGGCTGCGGTACCGTGGCGAACGCATTGCCCTGAGGCGAGAAAAGCTCGCCAATCGCTGGTGCACGGAACGAACGGGTGAAGTTTCCGCGGAACTCGACATCGGGGATTACCGCAATCCGACCACCGGCCGTGAAGGACGTGAACGATCCGTTGATGGTGTTGTCCACGAAACGGACAGCGCCGTTCAATTCTGCCGAATTGATGAAGAAATCATTGGATGGCGATACCAGCGGAACCAGAACCTCTCCAAAGAACTCGTCGATCGTGTATTCGCCGCTAACCGCCGGGATGGCGACCGAACGGCCAAGACCCTGTTCGGTGAATTCGTCGGGAATGAACTCGCCTTCTTCCTGCCTGCGTTCGTAGCCGATGTTGAAGCCGATCGCACCAGCGCCATAGAGGTCGAAGAAGGTCGACCCGATATTGGCGTTGAAAACCTCCTGATCCAGCGTCGCGACGACGACCGTATCTTCGGTGATGTAATCGAGGGCTGCACGGCTGCGCGCACCGTCACCGAAGGTGTTCAGCGGTACGCAGTTCGGATCGGCCACAGGGGTCAGACCACCAGCGAATTCGGCTGCGTTCACATCCGGGTTGGCGTCGCACACGATGTTGCCGGCAGCATTGCGTGTCACGTTGACCGCGTTGACGAATCGCTGCTGGTTGATCTGCTCGCCGAAGGTCGTGACCTCCGCCGTGCCGCGATTGTAGCTGACATCGAAGTTGAAGGCGCGCCCAATTGCGTTGAACTCGCCCCGTACCCCGGCCACGCCGCGATAGATCTCGTTCTCGCCGAAACCGGTCGGATCGACCAGATCGAGCGACGCGCGATTGGTGAAGAACTGCGTGATTCCACCCGATTCGAGCAGTTCGCGCGAATCTTCGCTCAGGAACGGGTTGTCGGTCGTGAACAGCAAGGGGCTGGATACGCCGAAGAAGCCGAACAAGGATGTGTTGAACGTCGGCTGCTGAACCAGTTCGTCGGCACGGCTGAAGAAATACGTGCCTTCGCCGTAAATCTCGATATTCGGAACGACTTCGAACGTTACGAAGGCATTGCCGCTCGTGCGTTCCACGTCCGATGTGATCTGGGCAAAGTCATTGAAGGCAAAACCGTCGCCACCCACCCTGTCGCGGGCGAGTGAACCGTTCGGGTTGAACACGCCGAAGCCTTCGTCGAACGGTACGATCTGACCCGGCGCGCCGAAGTCGAGGGCGCCAAGGCCGAAATTGTCGAAGTCGATTGCGAAGGTTTCGGGATCGAAAGCCTGAATACGCCCCGAGCGAGAAATCGTCGGAATACGGACGCCCCGGAACAGAGCGAAAGGCGGGTTGCCGTCGGGATCGTCGATCCCGAGTGCGTTATCGTCCCCGAAATTGGGATTGACGCGGAAAGCGCGCGCTCCGTCGGACGGGATGTTGCGAAGCGATCCGAAATTTTCACGGAAGAAATCACGATCGTTGAAGAGCAGTCCGTCTTCTTCGTCACGCGAAAATGCGACGGTCACGTTGAGGCGATCGTCGAGAAGGTTGATACCGGCTGCTGCGGACAGCTGATAACGGAAGTTGTCGCCCTCTTCGCTGATGCCGGTCAAGCCGGTGACGGTAATTCCTTCATAGTCGGTACGCAGTATCACGTTGGTCGTCGATGCGATCGCGTCCGAACCATAAATCGGCGCGCCGCCGATGGCGACTGTCTCGATCCGATCGACGAGGATTGTCGGAATGACGTTCAAGTCGACCTGCGTACCGGCGCCGGCATTGTTGAACACGGTCGGCGGGTTCGAGTTCACGAAGCGGCGACCGTTGATCAGCGTAAGGTTGCGGTTCGACCCCAGACCGAAGGTGTTGACGAAGTTGACACCCTGTCCGAAGCTACCCTGCGCACCGGCAGGCGTGACCGAACCACGATAGATCGGCAGTTCATTCAACGCATCCGCAACGTTGGTGATGTTGCGGTCTTCGATATACTGTTCATTCAGCGTCACGATCGGGCGCGGGCTGTCCGCCTCGCGGACGCGGATACGCGAGCCGGTTACCGTGATGACGTTCGAGTCTTCGGTCACATTGCCTTCGGCAGTGAGCTGTTCGTCGATGTCGCAAATATTGTTGTTGTCGGCATCGGTACAGTCGGGCGTGGCCTCGATGACCTGGGCGAACGCCGGCGAGGCGAAGGCGGAAAGCGATAGAGCGGCGATCCCAGCACCGGCAAAGAGGCGCGCGCGCGACCCGCTTGCGATGGCGAAAGTCTTTTTCATTTAATCAGTCCCCTACTCGAGCCGATGGCATCCGGCTCATGGCGGGGATGAAAGCACCGCCGGGTCGCTTTCGCAAGGCCACCGCTCTTCAAGGCAAGGAGAAGAGCGATTTACTGAAGGGACAGTAACAAATTTGCCACATGCGCTAGGCGCGCTGAAGACAGCATCCTCCGCCACGGATAATCATTCCACCCGTCGCCCCTTCACGCCGAGCTGGCCGTTGAGCCGCACCCAGTATGAGCCCATCGCCGCGCGTTCGAACTCGACTGCATCGCCCACCTTCGGCCTGAAGCGGCGTGGTGCATCGGAAACCCGCCATACGCTGCCTTCCGCGATCGTGAGCAGGTACGCCTCGCGCCCGGCGCTGCGTACGCCGACAATCTCTGATTCAAGACGTTTGGCGAGTTCTTCGCCTTCGTCATCGTTCCCACCGAAAATGCCAAGCTTGGGTAGTGAGAAGCCGAACAGGCCGCGACGGGTTTCGCGCACCGCCTCGCGGTCGACGATCTGCAAGTCGCCACTGTCGGTCGCCGCGATCAAAACTGCGGTTTCCCGATCGAAGCAGGCCAGCCTTGCGGTATCGTCGGCGACGGTGCGACACTGTTGCAGCGCGGTCAGATGTTCGGTTTCCCCGGCGTCCTGCGCCTGCACGGGAAGCGGGAACGCAAGGGCCATCGCCAGAGCGATCGCAGCCGGGCCGGGCGAAAGACGCGACTGTGAAGCGTCAAGATACCGATAATCCAAGAAACGTCTCCCCATTGCATCAAGCCGTAGAACGGTTGCACATGCCTCATAGCCGCTTTTGGCGCAGGATATACCTGTAACCGGAATGTCACACCGTCGGGTTTCCATGCCGCTATCCACCAGTGAGAGATTGCTCCTGTGCCCCCGGTGCTTCTAAGTCGCGGCATTCGGACACGTGTCTGAATCCGTTTTCCAATGGTGGCGCCGTGGTTGGTGCCCGATTTAGAGGGGATCTAAATGTCTTACCGTTTAACCAAAGCCTCGCTGCTGACCGGTACGGTCATGGCGGGTGCGATGTTTGCCTCGCCCGTCTTCGCACAGGCGCAGGTCGATGAAGATCCGCAAGAGCCGGCCCTTCAGGCCGCTCCCGATACCGAAGATGTCGGTTTCAGCGCTCCGATCGTCGTTACCGGCTCGCGCATCCCGACGCGCAACGTCGATACCGCTGCGCCGATCGCCGTCGTCAACGACGAGGAGTTCCAGCTTTCGGGTACGGTGAACGTCGAGAACGTCATCAACACCCTGCCGCAGGTCATTCCTGGTACGACCGCTTTCTCCAATAACCCCGGAAACGGCGCGGCTACGCTGAACCTTCGCGGATTGGGTTCCAATCGTACGCTCGTCTTGGTCAATGGCCGCCGTTATCTTTCGTATGACGTTAACCAGATCGTTGACTTGAATACGATCCCGTCGTTTCTGTTGGATTCGGTCGACGTCGTGACCGGCGGTGCGTCGGCTGTTTATGGTTCGGATGCTTTGGCGGGCGTCGTGAACTTCCGCCTTCGCGATATCGAGGGCGTCGAACTTGGTGGCCAGTACGCGCTGACCGAACGCGGTGATGGCGCGTCCTACGATGTACATGGCGCGATCGGCACGGCTTTCGACGATGGTCGCGGTAGCGCTACTGTTTTTGCTGAGTACTTCAACCGCAAGCCGATTTTCCAAGGCAGCCGCGGCTTCTCCGAGTTTGCGCTCAACGGTTCGGCTGCCGAGGGCACGCTTAGCCAGGGTGGCTCCTCGCTCCCCCCGGAAACACGCCTCACCTATCAGGGGGACGGTGATACCGATGGTACCGCGTTCGACGAAAACGGCTTGGCAATTTTCGGAACGCCCGGTCAATTGCGGGCTTATGAAACTCCGCGCGATCTGTACAATTACGCCCCTGCCAATTATCTGCAACTTCCGCAGGAACGTTACCTGTTTGGTGGATATGCGGACTATGACATCGGCGCCGGCCACACATTCTTTGGTGAGGTCACCTACGTAAACAACCGCGTTGCAGCGGAACTTGCTCCGACGCCAATTCTGGTCAACATCGGGCTTCCAATTGATCGCGTGTCGCAGTTCCTGACTGAAGATACGATTGACCAACTCGAATCGTTGGATGCTAGCGAATCCGGCGATGACGCGAATGACGGTATTGTTAATGTACAGGTCCGCCGTCGGCTTCAGGAAGCTGGCTCGCGTAACAATTTGGACGAACGTAATGCTTTCCGCATCTTGGGGGGAATCCGAGGTCCGATAACCGATACGATCGGGTACGATGCTTACTATCAATTTGCGCGCACTCGTAACTTCCAGACTCAGCAGGGCAATGCGTCTGTGTCGCGGTTCATCGACGGCCTAACCGGTAATCTTGGTGTCGCGGATCCGATCAATATCTTCGGCGCCAACCAGCTTACCGAAGATCAGGTCAATTCTTTCCGTGTCCAAGCGCAGAACGGTGAGGAGTCGACCCTTCAGGTCGCTTCGGCCGTCGTTTCTGGCACCTTTGGCGATTTCGCGCTCTTCGAGTCCGAGCCGGTCGGCTTCGCCTTGGGTACGGAATACCGCAAGGTCTCTGCGAGCTTCAGCCCCGACGAGTTCTTGTCGTCCGGCGATGTGCAGGGATTCAACGCTGGTCAGCCCACTGACGGCAGCTACGACGTGAAGGAGGCCTTTGCCGAGCTCAACGTCCCGATCGAGTTCGGCGGAATGCGACTGGAACTGACCGGCGCCGGTCGCTACTCCGACTATTCGCTAGATAACGTTGGTGGCGTCTGGACATACGCTGGTGGTGTCGAATTCGAACCAGTACGTGGTGTTCTTCTGCGTGGTCAGTATCAGCGGGCAATTCGCGCGCCGAACATTGCAGAGCTTTTTCAAGGTGCGGCGGTCAACTTCCCCGGCGCTATCGATCCCTGCACAACACCTGCTGCAACTTCGGGAACGCTGCGTGACCTATGTATCGCGAACGGTGTGCCAGCAGCCAATCTTGGTCAGGGGGTCCCTTCGCTGGTCCAGCCGGACTCACAGATTCAGACCAACTTCGGTGGAAACCCCGATCTTTCCGAAGAGACTTCTGAAAGCTACACCTTCGGTGTTGCTCTTCAGCCGGAGTTCCTGCCGGGTCTGGTCATTACGGCGGATTACTTCAACATCAAGATCGACGATGCAATTACGACGATCTCGCTGCAAACACAGTTCGATTTGTGCTTCGGGCCAAACGGTTCGCAGAATCTGTCAAGTCCGCAATGTGCGCCGTTCCAAGGCCTTCGGGATAATCAGGGCGCCTTTACCCGCACCAATCCACCGCTCCAAGGCGGCGCGAATATCGCCGAGCTCGGAGTGTCGGGTATCGATCTTGAAGTAAGCTACGACACCACCGTTCCTTTCTCGCTCTTCACGGATACCGGGGAGCAGGGTCTCAATCTTGGTTTCCTAGGCACATGGACGGATGACAGCTTTTTCACCCCTATCGCGGGTGATGATCAGACGTTCGAATGCGCTGGCTTCTTTGCAGGAAGCTGCGGCGAGCCGACGCCGGAATTCAAGTGGACCAGCCGAGCCTCGTTCGTCGATGGACCGGTCACCACTTCGGTTCGTTGGCGTCACCTCGATGGAGTTGACGGTGAGGGCGTTGACGAGTTAGAGCGGATTAGCTCGTATAATCTCATCGACTTGAGCTTCGCATTCGAGGCGACTGAGCAGTTTGCCATCACCATGGGTGTGAACAATCTGTTCGACAAATTGCCGTCCGATCCGGTTTTCGATGCGGATGGTAATGTGATCAACGATACCAATTCGCTCTTGCAGGGTTTCGCTCAGGAACAGGCCAACACCTATCCGTCGACGTACGACGTGCTGGGTCGCCGCTACTTCGTTTCTGCGGCGTTCAAGTTCTAATTCAAACGAACCTGATCAGAAAAAGGGGCGGCGGACTTCGGTCCGTCGCCCTTTTTCTTGGCTGTTGTAGTTTTAGGGGCAGCGGGCCGCGCTTCGTCAGCCGCGTTTGAGGATAACCAGGTCGGCGAAGACGCGCCCGGACGGTTCTTCGACGGGGAGCGTCGTGGACTCTTCCAGAGTCGTTCCCGCGAACCCCTCCAGCAGCGCTTCGCGTCTGTCCGCGGCTTCACATGCCTGTGCGAGTGAAGCGATCCTGCCGACCTCGTTAAGCGCCTGATTGCGGATCAGCTCGAGCGTATCGAGCATCTTCTCGCGCGGTCCCTGTCGCCCGAGCAGGAGCGTGCGCCGAACCGCCTCGGGAATTTCCCAGGCCGCCGATCCTTGGCCCCAATGGGCAGCACCGTCGCGAACCGTTTCGGCGGCGATATCGATCGCCCGTTGCAAGCCTTCGGTGCCCTCATTCGAAGCGGCGATGACGCGTTCCAGAAGCGCCCTTTCGTCCAGCACCCATCCGATCTGGGTCTGCCGAGCGATGTTGTGCTCCAGGATCGGGCCGTCGCCGCGATGCACCATCAATCCCACCGATGCGGTCGCGCTCGCGACACGGTCGATTTCGGCGGCGATTTTCGGAGTATCGCCATATTCGAAGCCGAACTGACTGGTAATCGCATCGAAGCTGCCATTTTCGAACGGCAAGTCTTCCATCGCGACTCCGGCGCGCACCTCGCAACCGGGCGGCGCTGGCGGCAGGGCGGGCGCAAGGTCGACGCCAATAAGCACCGGTTCATCGAGCATCTCCTGCATCCAGCGCAACACCCGGGCGTCACCGGTTGCGAGATCGAGCAGGCGCGGCCTGGCAGGCAGGCCGTCAGCAAACCGCCGCCAAGCAGTTTTTTGCGCGTCCTCGATTGCCGCCCATCGCGCGGGCAAACAGCCACCGCCTCCCTGGCCCTTGCTTTGCTGCGCCCAAAAGTCTTTCCAGGCTTCAGCCTTGTCTTTTGTTTCAGCCATCTGCCGACGCCTCCGGTTCGGGAATTACATCGAATGCCACGGTCATTCGCTTCGCCTGTGTGAACGGGGTCGTGCCGTGATAGAGCGTTGAGGGGAACAGCGCGAGCTTGCCCGGCTCTGGCCGGATGGTCGCCAGCGGCCCCAGATCGAGTTGCAGATCTGGCGGCGGGCGCCCGATCTCGAGACAGCCCGCCCCTGAGTTTTCCGAGGGCGGTTCCGGAACAATCATGTAAACCGCCGAGGACAGAACTCCTTGCGGATGGATATGCGAGGCATGGTGATCGCCGCCCCCGGCCAGCCGGACCGACCACGAACCGGCCAGGCGCCACTGAGTGTTGCGGTACCGCAGTAAGGGATGGGTCGCATCGTAGCGGGGTAGGCCCTGTCGGAATGTTTCCAGCGTGGCAAGGATGGCGCGGTGCAATTCGGCGAAGACCGGCTCGTGCCGCATGAACAGGCTGTGGCGCGTCTGTGTTCCGCCACGTAGCGACTGGCCAAGCGGGAAGGGGGAGCGGTCATGCAGTTCGTCGAGCGCCTCTCGCGCGCGACCAAGCAACTCATCCTCGGCCTCGAGCGCGATGAGGCGAACAAGTCCCTCCTGTTCGTGCAGCCACGCCGCGCGTTCGTCGTCAAGCAAGCGCCAGGCCAGCCCGCGCAAGGCCCAGGCCGAGACGTCGTTCGGATCGAGCGCGATCGCCTCGCCAGCCAGCGCTTCTGCACGCTGATAGTCGTGCCGCCGCAGCCAATGCCGGCATTCATGCAGCAACCGATCGATGGATCGAAGCGACAGATCTGCGAAGATCTCTTCGGCCCGGTCGAGATCGCCTGCCGTGCCCGCATATGCGGCCTCGTACAACGCGAAGCGCGGTTCTGAATCGAAGCGACCGCGCGCGCTTGCAATTATTTTCGCAGCCTCGGCGGGGCGGTCGACAGAAGCCATGAGCCGCGCGTGTTCGGTCGGGATGTTGGGATCCTGTGGCAGTCGCTTGGCTGCTCGCGCGAAGTGATCGGCAAAATCCGTATCGCCCTCTGCCAGCCGCAACTGCGCGAGGAATTTCAGCCCTTCGATCCAGCCGGGGGCCTGCTCGACGACCTGTTCGATGATGCCCCGCGCACCCTTGTGATCGCCGTCGACGTCGAGAGCCTGGGCTTTTCCCAGCCACAGGTTCGCATCGCCCGAATTGCGGGCCAGCGCCCGGTCGAACCGCGCGGATGCGTCATGCTCGGCGCGTTCCAGCGCGACGCGGGCTCGCCCGTGAAGGCCGCGGATATGAGCAGGGTCGATGGCGAGGCACCGGTCATAGGACTGCGCCGCCGCACCAGCCTTGCCGCAAGTGCGTTCGGCATTCGCCCGAGCCGACCAGTATTTCGCGGATTTTACACCGAGCCGCTCGGCCTTCTCGAGGACTTGTACCGCCCGTGTCGACTGGCCCATCCGACCGAGCGCGATGGCCCGGTTGAGCGCGAAGTCCAGCCGCTCCGGCGCCATGCCGGCGGCGCTGGCGAAATACGCTTCGGCCTTTCCCGCATCGCCTTGCCTCAGGGCGAGCGACCCAGCGCTGTTTGCAAGCTCGGCATTGCCGGGGTGCGCGGCCAGACCGTGTTCGAGTATCCTGCGCGCCTCCTGGTGCCTGCCAGCCCGCTCGGCCGCCTCGGACTTGAAGTGCCACTCGTGCGGGTTCACCGGTCGCGCAGCCACCCAGTTATCGCCAGTCGGCCCATCGGCGCGAAGGGCGGAACGTAGCTCACCATATGGCTCTGTGGTACGGCAAACAGGTTGAGTGCGTTGAAGCGCGGCCGAAATCCTTCGATCACGTCGCCATCCTCGTCGAGGAACAGAAGATATCCGCCCCAGTCCGGATGCCAGTCTTCGCGTGCAAGATTGAGGACATAGGCCACCTTCCATCCTTCGGCGACATGGCTGTCGATATGCCGCCCAAGATAATGGTTCGCCGCGAAAAGAGTGGCCTGCCCGTCTGCCTTGACCAGATCGTCGAACCCGGTGACTTCACGGGCGAGGTCGAGAAAGTCCGGCGTATTCAGATATTCCAGCAGCATCTCGTGCACGCCGCCGGGATCCCATTTCTGGTTCACCGCCTCGACGATGGGGTAATGGGCAAAGCGGAAGGCGTAATCGCCCTTCGCCGAGGCTTCATGCGCCTGGTTGGCCATGCGATTCACGGCCTCGGCGCCATTGCTGTCGGCAATTTGCGCCTGGGTGAAGCTGGCCGGTTTTGCACCCCCCTTGTCGCCCGCCTGAACGGCCATTCCCCACTTTGTGGCGCGGGTCAGGATCATCTGGATCTCGCGCGCCGTCTCCTCGGTCAGCACGTCCCGGATCTGGACGCGAGAATGCTTCGCGAAGCGCCTGGCGCAGGCCTTGCGGTCGATGGCGGGATTGATTTCGAAAAGCTTCTTCATGGTCGTCGATGCTTTTGCATCGCGCAGGGCCGCTTGCAAGCACCCGTCGCTTGACCTTTACGTCAACGGTACATACCCCGTGGCAATTCGAAACCCAAGGAGAACCCCTGATGCCCGAAGCCTATATCGTCGAAGCCGTCCGGACTGCCGGGGGCAAGCGCGGAGGGCGGCTTGCAGGTGTGCACCCGGTCGATCTCGCCGCCCAATCGCTCGATGCGATCATGGAGCGTAGCGGTCTGGATGCCAAAGCGGTCGACGATGTTGTGATGGGCTGCGTCAGCCAGGGCGGCGAACAGGCCATGCAGGTCGGGCGCAACGCAGTGCTTGCCAGCAAGCACCTGGGCGAGGGCGTTCCCGCCGTCACCATCGACCGGCAGTGCGGATCGAGCCAGCAGGCAATCCAGTTCGCAGCGCAGGCTGTGATGAGCGGTACGCAGGACGTGGTCATCGCATCGGGCGTGGAAAGCATGAGCCGGGTCCCGATGGGCTCAACCGCCATGTTCCACATGAAAGAAGGGCTGGGGAACTACAAGTCTCCGGGACTGGAGGAGAAATATCCCGGTATCCAGTGGTCCCAGTTCATGGGCGCCGAAATGATTGCCCAGAAGCATGGTTTTTCCAAGGACGACCTCGACCGCTTCGCATTGCACAGTCACGAGAAGGCGGCCCGCGCGACGAAGGATGGCGCGTTCCGTGACGAGCTTGTGCCGGTTCCCATCGAGACCGCCGAGGGCGAAGAAATGCATACGGTCGACGAAGGCATTCGCTTCGATGCCAGCCTGGACGGTATCGCGTCGGTCAAGAAGTTGTCCGAAGAAGGCAAGATCACGGCCGCCACCAGCAGCCAGATCTGCGACGGATCGAGCGCGGTGCTGGTCGTCAGCGAACAGGCGCTGAAGGATCATGGGCTGACACCTCTCGCGCGTATCCACAACCTCACGGTGACCGCCGGGGACCCGGTTATCATGCTCGAGGAGCCACTTTTCGCAACCGATCGTGCGTTGAAGCGAGCCGGACTGAACATCGGAGATATCGACCTTTACGAAGTGAACGAGGCCTTCGCTCCCGTGCCGCTCGCCTGGCTCAAGCATACCGATGCCGATCCCGACAGGCTCAACGTCAATGGCGGCGCAATAGCACTCGGCCATCCGCTGGGCGCATCGGGGACCAAACTGATGGCCACGCTCGTTCATGCATTGAAGGCGCGGGGCAAGAAATACGGCCTGCAGACGATGTGCGAGGGCGGCGGAGTCGCCAACGTAACCATCGTCGAAGCGCTCTGAAATTCGAAACGACGTGATCAGGAAGAGAGAGAATTATAATGGAAGTCAGCAGCAATACACCCGCTATCGTAACCGGCGGCGCATCGGGTCTGGGTGAAGCGACCGCCCGCGCCATCGCCGCGAAGGGCGCCAAGGTGGCCATCTTCGACATGAACGAGGAGAAGGGCGAAGCGGTTGCCAAGGACATCGGAGGGGTCTTTTGCAAGGTCAACGTGACCAGCGAAGAAGACGTCGATGCCGGTTTCGCGAAGGCGCGCGAGGCGCACGGGCAGGAACGCATCCTCGTCAACTGCGCCGGGATCGGCAACGCGATCAAGACCGCCAGCCGCGACAAGCAGAGCGGCGAGATCAAGCATTTCCCCCTGCAGGCTTTTGAATTCGTGATCCAGGTCAATCTGATCGGCACGTTCCGGTGCATTGCCAAGTCGGCCGCCGGCATGATGTCGCTCAATCCGTTGAGCGACGAGGGCGATCGCGGAGCCATCGTCAACACCGCATCGGTCGCGGCGGAAGACGGGCAGATGGGGCAGGCGGCTTATTCGGCATCCAAGGGCGGGGTGGTCGGCATGACGCTGCCCATTGCGCGTGATCTGATGCGCGAAGGAATTCGGGTGAACACGATCCTGCCGGGCATTTTCAACACTCCTCTGATGAATGCCGCCCCGCCGCAGGTCAAGGAAGCACTGGCAGCCTCGGTTCCGTTTCCCAAGCGGCTTGGAAACGCAGAGGAATACGCCAATCTCGCCATGTGCATGATCGAGACCGGGTATTTCAACGGCGAGGATGTGCGCTTGGATGGTGCGATCCGCATGGCGCCGCGATGAGCGCTCGCGGGTTTCGATTTTCCTACCGCATCGTTTTTGGATAACGACGGCGGAATGTATTTTACGGCGCCCTTTCTCCCTAGTTTGGACCGGGGAAGAACGGGCGCCGTTTTTTTGGCCCAGGACAGTGTAACAGGCGGTCCATGTCTCGCTTTCCTGCGGTCTGCGAAGGAGAGACCGACATGACCGATTACACTCAGATCAAGCTCGACATAGCTGACGGTATCGCCACCGTGACATTGCATCGGCCCGAGAAGATGAACGCCTTTACGCGGGTCATGATGCAGGAGTTCATCAACGCCCTCGACGTCACCGATGCCGACGACAGCGTGCGTGCCGTGATCGTCACCGGCCATGGCGAACGTGCCTTTTGTGCCGGCGCAGACCTTACCCCCGAGAGTGGGGGGCATGTGTTTTCCGACCCGAATCCGGTCGACGACCTCTCCGACGAGCGCGTGCGCGACGGGGGCGGGCGGTTGACGCTACGCCTGTTCAATTCGAAGAAGCCCCTGATCGGGGCCTGCAATGGCGTGGCCGTTGGCGTTGGCGCGACCATGCAACTGCCGTTCGACATCCGCCTATGTTCGGACAATGCCCGGTTCGGTTTCGTGTTCGCCCGCCGGGGAATTACGCCGGAAGCCGCATCGAGCTGGTTCCTGCCCCGGCTAGTGGGAATGCAGAAAGCGCTGGAATGGTGCATGACCGGGCGCATCTTCGATGCCAGCGAAGCTCGCGAGGCGGGGCTGGTGCGATCCGTCCACGGCCAGGGCGAACTAATGGATGCCGCGCGCGAAATAGCGCGCGAGATCGCGGACAACACCTCCGCCGTATCGGTGGCGATGACGCGGGCGATGCTCTGGCGGCTAGGGGCGACCGGCCATCCGATGGACGCTCACCGGGTCGACAGTCGGGCGATCTACAACCTCAGCCGGAGCGCGGATGCTAAAGAGGGCATTGCAAGTTTCCTGGAAAAACGACCGCCCGATTATCCCGATACTGTCAGCAAGGACATGCCCGAATTCTATCCTTGGTGGGACGAACCGCAATATCGATAGTTGCGCTTGTGACAGTCACAACAGCAACGGCCTTGCCAAGCGGGCGGTCGCACCTATGAATGAGATCATGCCGTCACGCCAGCCTTCACCGCGCCTTGCAGATTTCCTGCCCTATCAGCTCTCGATCGCGTCCAACGCCGTCTCGACCCGCATTGCCGAGCAATACCGGCGTCGTTACGGTCTCAAGACAACCGAGTGGCGCATCATGGCGGTGCTCGGCGAACATGGCGCGATGTCGCAGCGCGACTTGTCCCAGCAGACTCTGATGGACAAGGTTCCCGTCAACCGCGCGTGCAAGAAGCTGGAAGATCGCGGGCTCGTTCGCCGTCTGCCCAATGAGAGGGACGGCCGTTCGCACCTGCTCGAACTGACATCCGAAGGCGCGGGGGTTCATGCCGGAATAATGCCGCTCGCTTTGGGTATTGAGCGCGAACTGTTCTCGGTCTTGACCGAGAAGGAGCGAACAACTCTGCGCGACATGCTCGTACGTGTGCGTGAAAATGCCGGGGAATTCGATGCGGAGAGCCTGGCAGGCGGTTGATGCCCGCCAGGCTTTCATTCGTAGCTCAGCCTATGCCGCCGCTGAAGGCGTCCGCGATCGAACAGGCTGCCGGCCCGAGAATTACGATGAACAGCACCGGAAGGATGAACAGGATCAGTGGAACGGTCATGATCGCGGGAAGCCGGGCGGCCTTTTCCTCGGCGCGCATCATGCGCTCGTTGCGGAATTCGGCTGACAGGACGCGCAGCGCACTCGCCAGCGGCGTACCGTATTTTTCGGTCTGCACCATGGTCGTGACAACGCCCTTCACCGCTTCCAGGTTCACCCGATAAGCGAGGTTGCTGAATGCCTGCCGACGCTCGTTGAGGAACGACAGCTCGATCGCGGTCAGGGCGAATTCGTCGCCCAGTTCCGGATAGGCTCGACCCAGTTCCCTCGCCACGCGATTGAAGGCCGCGTCGACAGTCAGGCCGGCTTCGGCACAAATGACCAGCAGATCGAGCGCATCCGGCAGACCCTTGCGGATCAGGTCCGAGCGCTTCTTGGCGAGGTTCTGCAGATACAATTCGGGACCCTTGTAACCGATGAAAACTGCCAGGCCCAAAGCAGCGACGCGCTTCATTTCCCAATCGGGTTTGATCTCGAGAATATACAACAGCACGAATGCCGTAAGACCGAAAACAATCGGCAGGACAGCCCGCAGACCGATGACCAGGACGGCCAGTTCCTTGTTGCGGATACCAGCCCAGGCGAGCTTTTGCTGTACGTCCTCTACCTGGCTTTGCTGCAGCACCTTCATGTCGCCAAGGGCAGACTTGATCTTCTCGGTCTTGTCGTTCTTGCGAACGAGGCTTTGGCGCTTCTTGGCACTGGCTGTGACGAGGCCCATCTTGAGCTCTTCGCGGCGCCCTTCCAGCGCCTTGACCCGCTTGGCCATGGGATCCTTGATGGTGACCGCGGTATAAATCGCGAGCATGACCGCCAGCGCCGCGACCCCGGCCAGAATAGAGCCGACGACAATGACATCAAAGCCAAGCAGAGTGGGGCCGGTTGAACCTTCCATGGATCTTGCTTTCCTCGCTTAGATTTCGAAGCTGACCATCTTGGCCATGATGAAGGCGCCCAGGCTCATCCAGACGAGCCCGCCCAAGCCGGTGACGATCAGGCGGTCGTCTTCGAAGAAACCGCCAATATAAGAGGGGTTGATCCACCAGATCAGGAAGAAGACGATGAACGGCAAGGCACCGACGATATAGGCCGAAGCCTTGGATTCAGAGCTCATCGCCCGAATCTTGAGCTTCATCTGAGCGCGTTTGCGCAGCACGTCCGACAGATTGGACAATGTTTCCGCCAAATTGCCCCCGGTTTCGCGCTGTATGGCAAGGGTAATGCAAAAGAAGTTGAATTCAGGAATGCCGAGCCGATCGGCGGTGTTCTGCAGCGCATCCTCCATCGTCTTGCCGATCTTAATACGCTCGACGATACGCTTGAACTCGACCCCGACGGGCCCGTCGACCTCTTGCGCGACCACGCCGAGCGTTTCCGTCACCGGCAGGCCGGAACGAAGGCCTCGCACGAGCAACTCGATTGCGTCGGGGAATTTCGCGTTGAACAGGTTCGTGCGCTTCTTGATCTGCCACCCGATAACGAAATGCGGGAGGCCGGCACCCACCAGCGTACCGACACCGAGCGAAAGCGGGATCGATCCGCTGCGCAGGAACAGGATCAGCGCGACGGCCAGGCCAAGACCCAGGGAGGCGTAGGCGTATTGCGCAAGCGACCAGTTCTTCCCCGTCCGGTCGAGCCGAACGGCGAGTGCATCGATCCGTGAGCCGGAGCCTGCGACGACATGACGCTTTGGCTTTCGCGCCGCGATTGCTTTCTTGAACTGGGATTCAACCTTGGCGTCGGTACTCTCCGAATGGCGGTAACGCAGTTGCTGCAAGCGACGGTGGCCGACCTTGGCTGCGTTGGGACCGGCAAGCAAAGTGTAGGCAAGCACCAGAATTGCGAGGGTGCCGCCTGCCACCAGCACGAGCTGAATGATGTTCATGCGCTGTCTCCGTTCGTCCCAGTTCGTGCAAGGTAAGAGCGCATTTCAGATGCGCGCGCACCGCGTTATCCTGCCGCTTCTGCGACCCTCGTGTCTTTCTTCTTCGCCAGCAGGCCCTTCAGATCGAGGCTTCCCAAGAGCGATTTCTTCGCCCCGACGGATTTCTGCTCCTCGCCTTGTTCCTCGGCTCCTGCGCTGAGCACCCGCGACGCGATCTGCTTGATCGTAGCGGTGGCTTTCGAGCTGCCATTGGCATCGACGAAGGTCTTGCCGAGCTTGGCGGCATTGGCGGCGGCTTTCTGGTCGAATGGGACCGAGAAATCGATTTTCCGCTCGATCGATGCTTCGAAATCGGCCTTGCTGATCTCCGCCGCACCCGGCTGGACCTTGTTCGCCACTATAATCGCTGTTGCATGCGGCGCGTTCGTCTTCAGCCAGGACAGAATCCGGATCGTGTCTCGGGCAGAAGCAAGGGACATTTCCGTGGCCAGCACGACGACATTAACGTCGTGGAGCAGGTGCGGAAAATTGATCATCATGTTTCGCGGCATATCGACGACGGTCATCTCGAAGGCGTGGCGAAACTCTTCCTGCAACTGCATGAAAGCCGCGCCGTCGGTCATCAACGGGGAGTTGATCGGTGCTTCCGCTGAAAGGATCGCGAGATTGTCGTTCGCGCGGATCATCGCGCGTTCGATGAACAAACCATCGATACGGCTGGGATTGTCGATAGCGTCGGTCAAGCCGCGGCCCGGCTCAAGGTCAAGAGCCAGCGCTCCGGTGCCGAAATGGACATCGAGATCGAGCAGGGCAGTTGGCATTTTCTTGTCCACGGCAAACAGCCAGGAAAGCGACGTTGCTAGCGTCGAGGAACCGACACCGCCCCGAGTGCCGATCACGGCCGTCGAAGTATGCATCTTCGTCATGTCCTCTTCGCCCGGTCGCGGCGCGCTGAATACCGCCTGCGCCTGGTTGAGGGAGTCTCGCAGCATGTTCGCGGACAGCGGTTTGAGCAGGTAGTCGTGTATCCCGCTTGCCTGCAGGTCTCGATAAAGACGCACGTCGTTGACCTGGCCGATGGCAATCACGACCGTGCCGGGCTCGCACACTTCTGCAAGGGCATTGATGTCGTTCAACGGGTCACCGCTTTCCGACAGGTCGACCATCAGGATGTTCGGGCTGGCAGAAACCGACAACGATTGGATCGCGTTGCGCAGGCCGCCCTTGTTGCACTTTTCCGGCTGCCAGCCGAGTTCGATGACCACCGGGCGAAGGACATCGAGGGCGGTTTCGTCGCAGATATAGGCGGCGAAGGCATCGCGGTTGCCGGCCATGCCGGATTTTAGTGAAGCGCTCATGACTGGTTAGCCTCCTGATTTGCTGCTTATCGCGGGCAGACCGCCGGCCCCGGTCGGTGCCTGTTCACGATAGGATTCAATGGCCTTGGTCGATGTCGTGACGACCGTTTCGCCAGTACCCTGTTTCCCGGTCAGCAGATCTTCGGGGTCGGCGACCATCGCGGCGAGATTGCCGTTGATTGCGCAACCGAAGCCCGGATAAGTCGCGTTGAGTTCGTTGCTTTCGGCGTTCGCTGACCAGTTGGGGCAGTCGGGAACGTAGGCTGTCGAACGGGTGATAACGACGCGCGCCTGACCCGGATTGACGAACCCCGCTGTCACTGGCGATCCCTCGCTGACCATGAGGCCGTAGCGCCCGGCCAGAGCTGCGAGATCTTCGACAACCGCAGGATTGGTGCTGCCATCGTCGATTGAAATGCGATCGCCGTAGCGAAGGTCCATGGCTTCGAACCATCCGGAGATGCGCTGCTGTTCGGCGACGGGCAGCCCGTCCGGCGCAGTGTCGACATCGAGTGTGAAGTTCGACCGTTCGACGACCGGCTGGCGTATGCTGCTGAGCGAACGGTTCTCGGTCGGAATCCCGCCACATGCGCCGAGCACGAGGCTCAGCGAAATGGCGAGGGCACCCGTCAGCTTGCGATTGTTTGCCTTGCGCATGATACTCGTCCCCTTATTCGAAGCTGAAGCCGGGCTTGGCCGAAGCGGAGCGTTCGTTGCGCCGCGCTTCGTCTGCGGTCGATGCCGGGCGCTCGCCGTCACCGGGCATCCCGTAGGAAATTTCCGGAGCGGCAGTTGTTGTTTCGACGGCACGCGGCATGGGCCGTTCGCCGCCGGTGTCCCCGTCGCTCTGCTGGAAACCGAGCAAGCGCTGGAATTCCGTCGGCTTCTCGTAACCGTCGGTCGGCAGCGCGATGTCGCGCGCATCGACCGGCTTGACGAGATAAGGGGTCACGACGATGACCAGCTCGGTTTCGTTTCTCTGGAAGTTGGTTGAGCGGAAGAGATTGCCGAGGATCGGAACGTCGCCCAGACCCGGTGCTTTCTCGATCGAGTTCTGCGCGTTGTTCGAAAGCAGGCCGGCGATCATGAAGCTCTGACCGGACCCCAGTTCGACCGTCGTCTCCGCACGCCGCGTTATCAATCCGGGAACCTGGAAGCCGTTGAGGTTGATGGCCCCCTGGCTGGTCAGTTCGGAAACTTCCGGCCGAACGCGCATCGAGATGCGACCGTTGGCCAGCACGGTCGGCGAATAGGCCAGGCTGACACCGTAATTCTTGTATTCGATTGTGGTCGTGCCCAGACCCTGGCTCAGCGGGATCGGAAATTCACCGCCGGCAAGAAATTCGGCGGTTTCACCCGATAGTGCCGTCAGGTTCGGTTGCGACAGGGTGGTAAGCAAACCTTGGGTTTCGGCCAGATCGAGAGCGGCCCCGATATCCAGTCCCAGAAACTCGCCGAATGCTGCGATCGTTCGCCCCGGTTGTGTCGCCGTTACGATACTGGCGCCGGTCGGACCCGAAGTGACGTTCGTGCCGACCGCGCCGCCCGGCACATAGGTCGGAATGGCACCGACGCGCCCGCCACCGACGCCGAACTTGAACCCGCTGGTCGAATCGACCGTTGTAAGGTTCACTCCCACCGCGCGCAGGAAACTGCGGCTGACCTCGGCGATGCGGACCTGCAGATTGACCTGGAGCGGTGTAGCCATGCGCAGGCGGCTGATGACGTTGACCTCCTCCCCGACAAACGCTTCGACGAGGCGCTGCGCTTCCGAAGCATCTTCGGGTGCGGCGACGGTGCCGGTCAGAAGGACGGTGTTCGTGCCCATGGTGGCGACATTCACCTTCGCCTCCGGCATCGCCAGCCCCAGCATCTGGTCGATGCTGGAGATGTTCGAGCCGACGCGGATATTTGCGGACCAGATGATGTCCCCAGCAGCGTTGCTGGCATAAATCGTCGTCTCGCCACCGGACTTGCCGAAGACGTATAGCTGGCGCTGCGATTTTACCTGCACATCGGCTATTCCATCGTCGGCGATGAAGACATCGGCCATCGATCCCGGCACGTTGACCAGTTCGCCGCGGCCGATCGAAAGGACGATCTCGGTGCCCGGACGTACCACCGACTGGGCCGTGGCAACGCTCGTCGGCATGCTTGCCAGCGGCGCGACGGCCAGACTGGCCAGCAGCAGTTTGTGGGTAAGACGACGTTTCATGGAATTGCCCCCTGAATGGCTTCCTGTATTTTTCACGCGGATCAACGGACCAGCGCCGCGCTAGCTGTCGGCACGGTCTTGCCTGCCGATTTCATGCCGACGACGGTGCCGGAAACGATGTTTCCGGTCGATTTGGAAGCTGCTTCTTCCGAAGTGCGTCCGGCGCGCGATACCCGCACACTCGGACCATTGCTGCCACCACCGCTGCTGCGGATCGCGGCCGTCGGCGCGCTTTCGGCCGGAGCATTCTGGAAAGACTGCTGCGGCGTACCCTGCGGCGGAGCGGTGCGACGTTGGAAGCGTGAGACATCGCCGCCGGTCTGGTAGGTCGTCCGCCCATCCTCCGGGCGCAACATGGCTTCGCGAAGGATCTTTTCTTCTTCTTCGGGCGTCGCGTTGTCGGGAATTGTTATGTCGCCCGAAGCAATAGCGCGTTCCAGTTCGGCCTGGTTGTCGGCCAGCGAACGCAACGTCAGACTGAGTGTGCCGATGGTTTGCGCGACCGAGATTTTCTCGGCGATTTGCGGCGTAACCTCGAACGTGACGGTGCGAAACGCGCGAACCACGGTCGAGCCATCCTCGCTCTTCTGCTGCACGGTCGACTGATCGGTAGCAAGCACGCGGAGGTTGCGCAGGATGGTTTCCGACGCCTTGAGCGCGGTACCGTCATTGCCCGCCACCGTCTGCGTCAGGACCATGTCGACGCGGTCACCCGGAAAGACGAAGCCAGCGACACCGGTTTGCGCAGATACGGGCACGGTGATAGCCCGCATGCCAGGGCTAAGAGCGGCGGCAAGGAAACCGCGGTCCCCCGGTGCGACTAGCGAGCCTTGCGTAACCGGTTCGCCCGCCGTGATCGGATGGCGCACAACGGTGCCCAGTAGTTGAGACATGTCTGCCTCGCCATCGAGGAAATACGCATCCTGGACGAGGCTTTCGGGCCATAGCTGGAATCCGATCGAATCGGCCGTGATGATGGTTCCGGCAGGCAATGCACGATTGGCGACCAGCACCTTTGGACCTTGCGGTTCGACCTGCTGGGCCGCTTCGGCCTGCGGGGCGCTCGCACCGGCGAACATGCTCCTGGCAACGAGCGCCGTGCCGATCGCGATGACCAGCGCCCCAACCAGCAGAACCAGCTTCTTCCTATCCATGGCTAATCAGCCCCCTCAGTTCGGCCCGCTCGAATCCCGGTGCGGGCAAGTATGGTTTCAGGCTCTAGGGCCGAATTGGTTAAGATCGGGTTTTCAGCCGAATCCGGCTATCGCGGTTCCGCGCACCAGGGTTTCGGTCCCCAGTACCCAGAGACCGGCAATTGCGATGGCGAGCCCGTAGGGGATGGCGATCTTGTCTTTGCGCCGGCGCAGAATATGCGCAGCGCCGAAAACGAGCGTCAGGACACCGCCCACCAACGCCATTATCACGACAAGCTTGAGGAACGGGTAGGGAGCGATCCAGAGTGCCAGGGCAGTGAGCAGTTTGACGTCGCCGCCACCCATCTGTCGCAGGGCGAAGAAAACGCAGCAGATGGCAAAGACCAGGAGCGCGAAGCCCAATTGAAGCGCGGCGTCGGGCCATAGCTGTAGCCCGTTGGCCCACCACCATAGCGGCGCAGCCAACGCTATGCCGGCATTGAGCTTGTTGCCGATCTGGCGTTTGTGCAGATCGGTGAATGCAGCCGTTACCAGTGCGATTGCCAAGCCACCGAGCAGAACGTAGGTGAAATCGAAGTCAATCATCCAAACCCCCGGGTATCTTCGGGGTTCGGTCGTACAGAACATGGCTTACCAAAAAGTAACCATTCGGGAGCGCTGATCATCACGAGTCACGAACCCAGGCAGGCGATGCAGTCGGGGAGCATCAACAGGCGGTCGATACCTTCGCATGCGACAGAGTCGCGCTGGACGGCTGCAGACGGTCACGAATTGCGGCGGATAGACTGGCCGGGTGGTTCGTCGCCCCGTGGCTCGATCCTGTTTCTTCCAGGGCGCGGCGACTTTTATGAAAAGTATCTGGAGACGCTCGAAGAGTGGCATCGTTCAGCCTGGCAAGTGACCGCCGCAGACTGGCGCGGGCAGGCCGGTTCGGGTCGCCTGGGCGGCGACGACATGACCGGGCATATCGGCGATTTCGAAGAATGGGTCGCCGACCTGACACACTTCTGGAACGATTGGGTAGATTCCGCACCGGGCCCGCATGTGGTCGCCGGCCACTCTATGGGCGGACATCTTGTCATGCGGGCTTTGGTCGAACGCCGGATTGCACCCGATGCGGCAGTTCTCATTGCTCCGATGCTGGCCATGGCCGGGCCGCCGCTGCCGCTGCCCGTACTTCAAACGGTGGCGAAGGGAATGACCCTGGTGGGCGCTCCGACACGTCCCGCGTGGAAATGGAGCGAAAAGCCCGGCGAGATGCCGGCGAACCGCATGCAATTGCTGACCCACGATCCGGCTCGCTACGCCGACGAGCTTTGGTGGCGCGAAAAACGGCCCGAACTGGCGATGGGACCCGGCAGCTGGGGCTGGGTCGAGCGCGCATATGCCTCGACGCGAAAGCTCGAGAAGGCAGGCACGATGGAAAACACGGAGACGCCTGTGCTGATCGTTTCGACGACGGAGGACAAGCTTGTCAGCCACGCCGCCGCTGTGCGCGCGGTCGGACGCCTTCCGAACGGCGAATTGCTCGCTCTGGGCCAAGAGGCACGCCACGAAATTCTGCGCGAGACTGACGAGGTGCGGGAGCGGGTCATGGCGGAGGTCGCCGAATTCCTTGATCGGACCGCACCCGGAGAATCGTGAACTACGACTTTGCAATTGTCGGGGCCGGGATAGCCGGTGCGAGCCTTGCGGCCGAGTTGACCGATGGCGGGGCTCGTGTGATCCTGCTCGAGGCGGAAGATCGTCCGGGGTATCATGCCACCGGACGTTCGGCTGCCTTCTGGGATGAATGTTATGGCGGCCCGGAAATCTCGCCGCTTACCCTCGCGTCCGGCCCCTACTTGCAAGATCATGGCTTCCTGAAGCAACGCGGTGCGCTTTATATCGGCAGGAGAGCCGATGCCAGGAAGGTCGATGCGTTCTTAGCCGAATTCGGGTCGACACCAGTGACCATAGAACGCCTCGCCGGCGAAGAACTGAGACGGAAGGTGCCGGGACTGCGCGAAGATTGGATCCATGCGATATGGGAGCCGGGTTGCGCAGACATCGACGTGGCCGGATTGCATCAGCATTATCTTTCAAAAGGTCGCGCGAACGGGGCAGTCTTGCGGTGCGGGGCAAAAGTCACGTCTGCAAGACGATACGCGGGCAAATGGACGATTACGAGTGAGCGGACCGAAGCTGTCGCTGCCTCCGTCCTGGTCAATGCAGCAGGGGCATGGGCGGACACGATAGCGCAAATCGCAAGCGTGCATCCACTTGGCATAGAACCGTTGCGGCGCACAGTGGTCCAGGCGCGCACCAGTCCCGCTCCGCCGCTCGACATGCCGCTCGTGCTGGATATTGCGGGCGGGTTCTATTTCAAACCCGAAGCAGGAAAGCTGTGGCTAAGTCCACACGACGAGGTGCCTAGCAAGCCGGGCGATGTCGCCGCAGAGGAGATCGCAGTGGCTGAAGCCGTCGATCGATTACAACAGGTCGTTAACTGGCAAGTGGAAGCGGTCGAACGAAAATGGGCCGGCCTGCGCAGCTTTGCTCCCGACAGGCTCCCGGTTTACGGATATGATCCTCACGTGGAGGGGTTCGCCTGGTTCGCAGGGCAGGGTGGATACGGGATACAGACCGCGCCCGCAGCGGCGCGGCTGTGCGCTCAGATGTTGCTGGACAATCCGCGCGACGCGATGACGCGATCTCTGGACGCGTCGATCTACGCGCCCGACCGCTTCGGATAGAACATCGGACCCCCAGGAGATAGCAGGGCCTAGACTCCTCGGGCGATACTGTCCGCCTCGTCGCTGGCCAGACGGTCGACGCGCTCGTTCTCCAGATGACCCGAATGCCCCTTTACCCAGTGCCACTCTACGGCGTGCCGCGAGGTCAGATCGATCAGTTCATGCCATAGATCGGCATTACGGACCGGCTTCTTGCTGGCATTGACCCAGCCGCGGTTTTTCCAACCGTGGACCCACTTGGTAATGCCATCGATCAGATATTTGCTGTCGGTATAGAGATCGACCTGGCACGGCTCGATCAGCGCTCCCAATCCTTTTATCGCCGCCGTCATTTCCATGCGGTTGTTCGTCGTGTCGCGCTCGGCGCCGGACAGCTCCTTTTCGTGGTTGCCCATACGCAGAAGCGCCCCCCAGCCGCCCGGGCCAGGATTGCCCTTGCAGGCACCATCGGTAAACAGTTCGATCTTCTTCATGCGAACACCGCTGTGCCTTCGCGCGCGTAAAATTGCCAGCGCCGGACGAACTCCATCGGATCCTTTCGCGTCACGAGCGCGTCGGCAGGGGTGTCGATCCAGTCCTGCGCCCGACTGGCGACAAAGCGAAGACATGCCCCTTGGGCAAGCAGGGGCAGATGTTCGCGCTCGGATTCTTCAAGCGCGCGCACGTCCGTGTACCCGTCGACGAGCGCCTTTCCGATCGCGGCATCATAGCGTTCGCCCGTCCTGTCGAAGCTCCAGGCGGCATGTGTGACAGCCAGGTCGTAGGCCATCATGTCGTTGCATGCGAAATAGAAATCGATGAGTCCGGTAACCTTGTTGCCGAGCATCAGGACATTGTCAGCGAACAGGTCCGAATGGATCACCGATCCGGGCAGTTCGTCGGGCCACTGCTCGACAAGTTCAGCTCCCCACTCGACCGTCTCTGGCAATGCCGGGTCGATCGACCCGAGCGCATGTTGGCCACAATCGCGCAGGATTGCCAGAGTGTTGGCGGGGGCCAGATCGTTCGCGCGTGTTCGAGGAAAATCGCGTGCGGCCAGGTGTATCTGCGCCAGTGCCCGACCAGCAGCTCTGGCCTGCTCGGGGTCCGGCAGCGTCGGGGAGACGCCTGGGAGAAACTCGATCAGCGCGACCGCCTTGCCGTCGATCTCGCGCCAGGCCGCGCCGTTACGATCATGAATGGTCCGCGGAACGGGACAGCCTTTACCGGAAAGATGATCGAGCAGGCCGAGGAAGAACGGTAGATCGTCAGTATCGATGCGGCGTTCGTACATGGTGAGGATGAACCGGCCCGTCTCGGTTTCGACGAGCCAGTTGCTGTTGGAAACACCTTCCGCAATACCCTTGGCAGAAACGAGATCGCCCACATTGTATGCGGCGATCAGCTCGGCCAGCTGTTCTGTCCCAAGATGCGTGTACACCGCCACTCTTGTTAGCCTAGTCGGTGAGTTGGCGGGGCAGTTTGAAGACCATCTTCTCTTCGGTGGTGGTGACGATCGTTTCTTCGACCTGGCGCCATTCGGAAAGGCGATCGACCACTTCGCGGACGAGTTGTTCGGGGGCGGACGCGCCGGCCGTCAAACCGATCGTGCCAACTCCTTCGAGCCACTCGGGCTCGAGATCCGTCGCTCGCTGGATCAGGCGCGCATCGGTTCCCATGCGTTGCGCCACTTCGACGAGCCGCACCGAATTCGACGAATTCGGTGCGCCGATCACCAGAACGAGATCGCAACTCGGGGCGATCTGTTTGACCGCTGCCTGCCGGTTGCTCGTAGCGTAGCAAATGTCTTCCGCCTTCGGCCCCACGATCTGCGGAAACCGATCTTCCAGTGCTTCGACTATTTTGCGGGTGTCATCCACCGAAAGCGTCGTCTGCGTAAGGTAGGACAAGTCGTCGTCTTGGGTAAACGGCAGCTTCGCCACGTCCGCGACGGTCTCGACGAGAGAAATCCGTCCTTCGGGCACTTGCCCCATCGTGCCGATGACCTCGGGATGGCCTTCGTGCCCGATAAACAGGATATGCTGGCCTTTTTCGATCTGGCGTTCCGCCTGACGGTGAACCTTGCTGACCAAGGGACAGGTCGCATCCACATACAGCATGTTGCGACGTTCCGCCTCGGCAGGAACGGTCTTGGGAACGCCATGCGCGCTGAACACCACTGGCGCATCGTCCGGAACTTCATCCAGTTCCTCGACGAAGACAGCGCCCTTGGCTTTGAGACTTTCCACGACGTAACGATTGTGGACGATCTCGTGCCGTACATAAACCGGCGAACCGTATTTTTCGAGCGCGCGTTCGACGATCTCGATCGCCCGGTCAACACCGGCACAAAACCCGCGTGGGGCTGCGATCAGCAGTTGCAACGGCAGGCGCGGATCGATGTCCGAAGTAGCAGAAGTAGACTGAAAGGGGGCATTCATGTCCGTCCCTCTAGCGCTTTCGCACTCGCCAAGCTAGGGGCGTGCTTCGCCCGCAGGGCTCGACCAATTCGCTTTCGCCAAGGGACGACCATCCGCATGACCACCCGCAACCGTTTCTTCACCGTGTTCGCTCTCGGGCTCGCGCTGGCGGGATGCAGCCGGGAAGGCGAACTGGTTCTCAGCCAGGGCGTCGGCATCAGCGCCGTCCGCAGTGCATGTCCGGCAGTCGGCATTCCCGACTATACGGGCGATGTCACAACCTTTCGCGCGCCCGGCGCCACCGCGGCGGCGGATCTCGATGTGACTGCCGCGATCACCAATCTGCGCTCCACCTGCAACGAGGCAGGGGAACGGGTCTATACCGCGGCCGCGTTCGACGTGCTGGCCCGCCGCGCGGACACGCGCGGCAGCCGGACGATAACCCTGCCCTATTTCTCAACCGTGCTGCGCGGCGGCAGTGCAGTCACGGCCAAGCGCGTGGGTTCCGTTACGGTGACCTTTGCAGACGGGCAGGAACGAGCGCAGGCCAGCGGCAAGGCCGGGGCCTATATCGATCGCGCCGAGGCGACGCTGCCCGAAGAGATTCGCGAGCGCATCACCCGCAAGCGCGAACCGGGCGATCCCGACGCCGCGCTCGATCCGTTGGCCGATCCTCAGGTGCGTGCCGCGGTTCAACGGGCGACCTTCGAACTGCTCGTCGGGTTCCAGCTCAGCGAGGAGCAATTGCGCTACAACGCCACGCGTTGAGCCGCCCGCCCTCTTTGCGAATCCCGAGCGTTCCGCTAGGCGCGCAAAATGGCTGACATGCAGACCCTACACGCCGCTTTCTCGGCCAAGATCGATGCCGTTCTCAATGCGCTGGAGATGGAAGGACATCTTCCACCCGGTGCTAGCCGTGCGGGTGTCACGGTGGAACCGCCACGCGATCCGTCCCATGGCGACCTGGCTACCAACGCAGCCATGGTCCTTGCAAAACAAGCGAAAACGAACCCGCGCGCGCTTGCCGAACTGATCGTGGAGCACCTGAAGCGCGAACCCGACATTGCCGAGGCCGAGATTGCCGGGCCGGGGTTCATCAACATGCGCCTTGCCAACGACGCCTGGCGGCGCGAACTTGCCTCGATCGCATCGCTCGGCGAAGATTACGGCCGCTCGACGATCGGCGCTGGGACGACCGTAAATATCGAATACGTGTCCGCCAATCCGACTGGCCCGATGCATATGGGTCACTGCCGCGGGGCGGTCGTCGGCGATGCCCTGGCAGGGCTTCTCGAGTGGGCAGGATACCGCGTAACGCGCGAATATTACGTCAACGACGCTGGCGGACAGGTCGATACGCTCGCCCGTTCTGCGCATATCCGCTACCGTGAGGCCCGGGGCGAGGAAGTCGGCGAAATACCCGAAGGCCTGTATCCGGGCGAGTACCTCAAGCCGATCGGCGAACGGCTTGCGCAGGAGTTTTGCGACACGTACAAAAACGCGGACGAGAGCGAATGGCTCGCGCTGTTCCGCGAGCGTGCGGTCGCGGCGATGATGGACATGATCCGGGCCGATCTTGCGCTGCTCGGCATCCATCACGATCTCTTCACCTCCGAAGCCGAATTGCAGGCTGCGAAAAAGCCCGAACAGGCCGAGGCGTGGTTGCGCGGCAAAGACCTTGTCTATGACGGGGTTCTCGAAGCCCCGAAGGGCAAGGCGCCACCCGAAGACTGGGAGCCGGTCGAACTGCCCCTTTTCCGGTCGACGCAGTTCGGTGACGACCAGGACCGCCCGATTCGCAAGTCGGACGGAAAGTGGACCTATTTCGGGGCGGATCTCGCCTACCACTTCCAGAAAGCGGACAAGGCCGATGCGCTGATCGACATCTGGGGTGCCGACCATGCGGGAACGGTCAAGCGGATCAAGGCTGCCGTGGCGGCGCTCACGCAAGGCGCGGGGCGCAACGTGCCGTTCGACGTCAAGCTGGTCCAGATGGTTCAGCTGATGCGCAATGGCGAGCCGATCAAGATGTCGAAGCGTTCGGGCAATTTCGTCACCATTGCCGATATGGTCGAGGAAGTCGGCAAGGACGTGGTGCGCTTCACCATGCTGACCCGAAAGCCCGAAGCACAGATGGAATTCGACTTCGCGAAGGTGGTGGAAGCTTCGAAGGACAACCCGGTCTTTTATGTGCAGTACGCGCATGCCCGGATTCGCTCCACGATGCGCAAGGCCGGGGTGAAACCGAGCGGTGAAAACCTCGACCGGCTCGGGAACGCCGAACTGGCGCTGGTGCGCGAGGCGGCGCAGTTTCCCAGGGTTATCGAAAGCGCTGCCAAGGCGCGCGAGCCGCATCGCATCGCCTTCTATCTTGGCGATCTGGCAGGCGCGTTTCACGGCTTCTGGAATGCCGGTAATGACGATACTTCGCTTCGGA
The DNA here is from genome assembly GCA_947331495.1 of Erythrobacteraceae bacterium Alg239-R51. Lineage (GTDB taxonomy): Bacteria > Pseudomonadota > Alphaproteobacteria > Sphingomonadales > Sphingomonadaceae > Qipengyuania. The sequence continues at coordinate 943,919 of CAMZOI010000001.1, forward strand.
TCATCCAGGAAGACGAGCCCGAGCTGACATCCGCGCGGCTTTATCTTGCCGATGCGATCGGCCAGGTCATCCGCAACGGGCTGGCTATTCTTGGGGTCGAAGCGGTCGAGGAGATGTAAGCATGGCAGCTAACAGGTTCGGTTCTGCCGGAGATCGCGAAACTTCGTGGACAGGCGAGACGGAACTCGATCTTGCCGACGACGAAAGTCTTCCGTGGCTCGATTCCGGTGACGAGGATGAGGGTGGCGATGGTTTCGATGCATCGCGACTGATGTTGTTGAGTCTGTTGGCTCTGGTCGCGCTTGCGGCGGTTATCGGCGGCATATGGTTCGTCGCGAACCAGACTTCTGACGAACCTACCCCAGACGGCAGCCTGATCGCCGCGCCGGACGAACCGTACAAGACCAGACCCGAAGATCCGGGAGGCAAAACCTTCGCAGGGACGGGGGATACCAGTTTCGCGGTCGGCGAAGGACAGACCCGTGAAGGGCAATTGGCCGATCGGGCTCCTGTGCCGACGCGCGAACCCAATGCCCCGTCGATCGCATCGACCATGAACGAAGGTGAACGCGAACCGCAGGCCCGTGGGATTGCTGTCCAGGTCGGAGCATACCCGCGGCGAGCCGACGCCGAGGCCGCCTGGCAGAGCCTGACGCGCCAGACCGAAGCGCTGAATTCGGTCAGGCACCGGGTTGTCGAGGCACAAGTGGATATTGGAACCGTCTACCGGCTTCAGGCAATGACCGGCGATCGATCTTCGGCCAATGATCTTTGCGCTGCACTCAAGAACGATGGGCTTGCCTGTTTCGTCAAATAGATCCGGAGCAAAGGCTGTTTCCACACATGCTTGGCGTGAAGAACTTGCCGAAGCCGCAGAATAGCCCCATTTTCCTTCAATGACACCTGCTATTTTCGGCATTGCCGGACACACGTTGACCGCCGATGAGCACGCTTTCTTCAAGGAGGCCGACCCGGCAGGCTACATCCTGTTCGGCCGCAATTGCGACAATCGCGAACAATTACGCAAACTGACCGATGATCTTCGTAACATCCATGGTCGTGAGAAATTGATCGTGTCGATCGACCAGGAAGGTGGACGGGTCGCCCGGATGAAACCGCCCGAATGGCAGAAATACCCTGCGGGCGAAGCGTTCGCCAAGCTCTGGAACATCGCTCCTGCCTCGGCAATCGAAGCGGCGCGCGTGAATGCCGAGGCGATGGGACGCGAACTTTCAGAAGTCGGCATCACGGTGGACTTCCATGCCCCCTTCGACGTGCGGCGCCCCGAAACCGTGGATGCGATCGGGGATCGGGCGCTGGGCAGCGAACCGATGCAGGTCGCGGCGCTGGGTCGCGCCGTTCTCGATGGCATGGGGGCTGCCGGCGTTGTCGGCTGTCTCAAACATATGCCGGGCCATGGACGAGCGATATGCGATACCCACAAGGAATTGCCCGTCGTCACTGCCAGCAGGCAGGAACTGGCAATCGATATCGAGCCGTTCCAGAAGCTGTCTTCCCATCCGCTGGGAATGAGCGCGCACATCGTGTTCGAGGCCTGGGATGCGAGCAACCCGGCCACGCAGTCCGCGACCGTCATCGACGAGATAATCCGGGGCGCGATAGGGTTCGATGGCTTGCTCCTGTCAGACGATATCGACATGGACGCGCTCGAAGGCTCCATACCGGACCGGTCCGAGCGTGCGCTCGGAGCGGGTTGCGACGTCGTTCTCAATTGCTGGGCGAAGATGGCCGACCAGATCGAAATCGCCGAGCGCAGCGGAACGATGGGTTCTCATCCCGAAGAGCGGCTTGGGCGCGTCCATTCGATGATGGGTGAGCCGGCCAGTGGCCCTGCGACCGAAGAACTGTTGGCAAAGCGCGACGCATTGCTCAAAATAGCGGACGAGCACGTGACGTGATCGAGGACCGCCTTCTTTTTGCCGACACCCTCGTCGAACCTGACGAGGAGTGGAATGGTGTCGCAGCCGAAGGCGCCGCAGACCCGAACACGCTTTATCTGGAACTTGATGGCTGGGAAGGGCCGCTCGACCTGCTGCTCGATCTGGCAAGGCGGCAGAAGGTGGATCTGCGGGAAATCTCGATCCTTTCGCTGGTCGAGCAATATCTCGATTACATCGAACAGGTCGAGGCCCTGAAGCTCGAACTGGCGGCCGATTACCTGGTGATGGCCGCATGGCTGACTTTCCTCAAATCCGCGATGCTGCTGCCGAAGGAGGAACAGGACGATCCCAGCCCTGAGGAGTTGGCGCTCAAACTGCAATTGCGGCTGCAAAGGCTGGGCGCGATGCGCGACGCCGCGGCGCGGGTCATGGGCGGAAACAGGATCGGTCGCGACGTCTTCCTGCGCGGTTCGCCCGAGGGGCTGGAAATCGAACGCAAGACGAACTGGCGGTGCGACCAGTTCGCGCTGATCGAGGCCTATGGCCGCGTCAAGGCGCGCACCGCGCCGGCTATTCACATGGTCCGCGAGCGCCCGGTCATGACACTTGAATCGGCGCTGGAGCGGGTTTCGAACATGCTGGGCGTCACGCTGCAATGGATGGAAATCCGCGAATTTCTGCCGGCCCACGCCGAACCGAGATTGCGAAAATCGGCGCTCGCCTCGAGTTTCGTCGCCGCGCTGGAACTTGCCCGGCTGGGGAAAGTGGAGTTGCAACAGGACGATACCTTCGGTTCCCTGCAACTTCGTCGGAGGACGGCGCATGGATGACCTGGAGCGGGCGGTGGAGGCGGCATTGTTCGCTGCCGAGGAGCCGATGAGCGCACGGGCGCTGGCCGATTTCCTGGGCGGGCCCGCCATAGAACAGGTCAATCATACGCTTGATTTGCTCGCCGAGAACTATCGGAACCGTGGGATCCATCTTGTCGAACGGGCCAGGCGCTGGCATTTCGAGACAGCGCCCGATCTGGCGCACCTGTTGCGGCGGGAAAAGGAGCAGGTCCGCCGGCTCAGCCGGGCGGCCACCGAGGTGCTCGCGATCATCGCCTATCACGAACCGGTCAGCCGCGCGGAAATCGAATCGATCCGCGGCGTGCAGACCAGCGGTGGTACGCTGGATGTTCTGATGGAGGCGGGCTGGGTGAAGATTGCCGGACGCAGGGAGGTGCCCGGGCGGCCGACGATCTATGCAACGACGCCCGAATTCCTCGACCATTTCGGCCTTGCGAGCCGCCGGGACCTGCCCGGAATCGCCGAATTGCGCGCGACCGGCCTGCTCGATCCGGTCGACGATGCCTATGACGAGCTTATGCGCGACGATGCGGACGAGGAAACGCATCGCGGAACGCAGGACGTCGACAAGGAAACAGATGACGCCTGACTGGCGCAACGCCGTCACAGTCCCTATATTCGAGCCAAGCAATCGAAAGAGAAGGTCCCATGGGTCTCAGTGTCTGGCAGCTCGCCATCATCGCCGTCGTCGTCCTCGTCCTGTTCGGACGCGGTCGCATATCCGAAATGATGGGTGATTTCGGCAAGGGCATCAAAAGCTTCAAACAGGGCATGAACGAAGACGATGCGCCCCCGGCCAAGCAGCTCGGCCACGATGCCAAGCCGGTTGGCGACGGGCTGGCCGAAGACCAGGTCAAGACGCCGTCCGACACGAAGTGATCCGCTGACGGGCGGAGGCGCGCATGTTCGATATCGGTGCCAGCGAGGTGCTGGTGATCGTGATCGTGGCGATCATTGTCATCGGCCCCAAGGAACTGCCCAAGGCGCTGCGTCAGGCGGGGCGCTGGATCGGCAAGATGCGGCGCATGTCCAATCATTTCCGCGCCGGTCTGGACGAGATGGTTCGCCAGGCCGAGATCGAGGATATGGAAGACAAATGGGCACAGCGTAACAAGGATATCATGGCCAAGTACCCGACCGGCAGCGAGGCTGCGGGGGGTGGGCCCGAGAACCTGTTGCCGGCCGAGATGGAGCCGCTGTCTTCGGCCGGCGAAGTGCCGGATGCCGATGCTGCCGCGGAAGCCGCCATCAGACGTGCTTCCCCCGAACGCAAGTCCGATACGGACGGGGACAGCGTCGACGAGCCGTCCTTGCCGCTCGACGTTTCACCACCGGCCGCGAAGGGCGACAGCTAGATGCCGGTCATCAAGGATATCGACGAAACGCAGGCGCCGCTGCTCGATCATCTGATCGAGTTGCGTACGCGGCTGGTGCGCTCGGTGCTGGCTCTGATTGTCGCTTTCGGCGTTTGCCTGTATTTCGCCGATCCGATCCTCGGCTTCCTGATACAGCCGCTCAAGAACGCGTTTCCTTCGGGTGAGGGGCAGCTGATCTTCACCAAGCTCTACGAAGTGTTCTTCGTGGAATTGAAAGTGGCGCTGTTCGCAGGCTTCTGCCTCAGCTTTCCGATCATCGCGAACCAGCTGTGGGCTTTCGTCGCGCCGGGTCTGTATGCCAAGGAAAAGAAGGCATTCCTTCCTTTCCTGCTGGCGACGCCGATCCTGTTCGGCCTGGGTGCCGCGCTGGCCTATTACGTGGTCATGCCCACCGCGTTCGAGTGGTTTCTCGGCTTTGAAGGCGAAGCTGGCGGTCTTGCCATCCAGGCGCTGCCGACGGCGAACGAATATCTGGGCCTGGTCATGCAGTTCATCCTGGCCTTCGGGATCAGCTTCCTGCTGCCGGTCCTGCTGCTGCTGCTGCACCAGGCCGGTATCGTCACGCGCGCCCAGCTGGTCAGCGCGCGGCGCTATGTCGTCGTGCTGGTCGTGGCTGTCGCGGCAATCATAACGCCGCCCGATCCCGGATCGCAGCTATTGCTGGCTATCCCGCTGCTGCTTCTGTTCGAAGGATCGCTGATCCTGATGCGCCTGACTGATCGCAAGCGGGCGAAAGAGGACGATGCCGAGCCCGAAGAGTCTCAGTCCGCGTCATAGACCTTGCGTCCGCCGACCCAGGTTTCAAGCACTTCGGTCGCCCGCAGTTCGGCAGGCGTGGCAAGCAGCGGGTCGCGATCGACAAGGACGAAGTCGGCCCGTTCGCCGGGCAGCAACCGCCCGAAGCGGCCATCCGCGAACCCGGCATAGGCCGCATCGCTGGTGAAGCCGGCCAGAGCCCGTTCGCGCGAGACGCGTTGCAGCGGGAACCACCCGCCGAAGGGTTCGCCCGCAGCGTCCATGCGCGTGGTCGCGACCGCCATGCCTGCGAAGGGATCGGGGGTTTCGACAGGTGCGTCGGAACCGAATGCCAGCTTCGCACCCTGTTCGGCGATGCTGTTCCAGGCATAGGCGCCCGCCAGCCTTTCCCGACCGAGCCGCGCCTCTGCCATCAAGCGATCGCTGGTCTGGTGAACAGGTTGCATCGAAGCGATGATGCCATGTTTGCCGAACAGCGGAATATCGACCGGATCGACGATTTGCGCGTGTTCGATGCGCCAGCGGCGATCACCCGGAAAGTTTTCCGCCAGTTCGTCGATTGCGGACAGCACCTCTGCGTTCGCCGCGTCGCCGATGGCGTGAATGGCCAGCTGGAATCCGCCATTCGCGGCGCGAACGATGATGTTGCGCAATTGCGCATCGCTCATCAGGGGCAGGCCGGTGTTGCCGGGATCGTCGGCATAGGGCCGCTTGAGCCACGCCCCACGGCTGCCCAGCGCGCCGTCGAGATAAAGTTTTACCCCGTTCATCCGCAGCTTGTCGGCATAGAGCCAGGGAGTCGGCCCTGCTCCGGCAAGCAGTTCCATTTCATCCGGACCCGAAGCATAGGCCATGATCCGCAAGGTCAGCGCACCGGTATCGCCCGCGCGGCGGAAGGTCTGCCAGTCTTCGATGGTGGTGCCCATGTCGGCGACGGCGGTAATGCCATAGCGATGCAGGATCTGTTGCGCCTCGCGCAGGGCAAGATCGCGTTCGTTCGGGCGCGGCGCGGGAATGGCTCGCGTCATCAACTGTTCCGCCGCGTCGACGAAGATCCCCGATGGCTCTTGCGTGCCAGCGACGCGCTCGACCCGGCCCCCGGCCGGGCTTTGCGTGGCGGCATTTATGCCGGCAGCTTCCAGCGCAAGGCTGTTGGCCCAGCCCGCATGGCCATCGACCCGCTGCAGATAGACCGGACGATCGCCGACCGCGCTGTCGAGTTCGGCAGCGGTCGGAAAGCGGCCAAGCCCCCATTTTTCCTGATTCCACCCGCGGCCAAGTATCCACGGACGATCGGGATTTTCAGCAGCGAAGGCGCGGATTTTCGTCAGCGCTTCCTGTAGCGAACCGGTGTCCGAAAGGTCGAGCGTCAGCGCCCCGATGCCAATACCCATGACATGGACATGGGCATCGATCAGGCCGGGGATCATCACCCGCCCTTCGCCGTCTTCGCGAAAGTCGGTCTGCGGCATCTTGTCGCCCGCTTCGAGCAAGCGGTCGACCTTGCCTTCGTCGTCGATGACGAGGGCGGTAAAGCGCTTGACCTTGCCGTCCTCGTCCAGCGTCAGCCCTTCCACATTGTCGATCAGCACATCCGCCAGGGCGGGCGTGGCGCAGAGCGTGCAGGCGAGTGCAGCGGCGGAAACGAGCGATTTGAACAGCATGTGTGTCTTGACCCCTAATTTGTCCCGCAGGCGATAAGGCAAGGCTTGGTCTGTGCAAACCCTTTCCGCGATTGCGCGCCGGTGCGCCGAGCCGTAGGGGCAAGCCCATGAACCAGGTTTCACCCATGCGCGCTGCGAAGGCGACCGAGCTGCTCACTATTGACGATGTTCGCGCGGCCGCGGCGCGGATCGACGGCGCCGTGGTGAAAACACCGATGCTGCGTTCCCAGACCCTGTCGCAGATTTCGGGTGCGGACATCTGGCTGAAATTCGAGAACCACCAGTTCACCGCCGCCTACAAGGAGCGCGGGGCGCTCAACGCGCTTCTCCAGCTGACCGACGAACAGCGCGCCCGCGGGGTGATTGCCGCCTCGGCAGGCAATCATTCGCAAGGGTTGAGCTATCATGGTCGCCGGTTGGGCGTGCCGGTCACCATCGTGATGCCTTCGACGACCCCGAGCGTCAAAGTCATGCAGACCGAAAGCGTCGGCGGAAATGTCACGCTGCATGGCGAAACCTTCGACGAGGCCTATGCCCATGCCCGCGAACTGGAGGCCGAACGCAGCCTGACCTTCGTCCACCCGTTCGACGATCCCAAGGTCGCGGCCGGGCAGGGGACCGTCGCGCTGGAAATGCTGGCCGAAAAGGACGATTTCGATTGCCTGGTCGTGCCGATCGGCGGCGGCGGGCTGATGAGCGGCATGGCAACGGTCGCCAAGGCGCTGAAACCCGATATCGAAATGATCGGCGTCCAGGCCGAGCTATACCCGTCGATGTACTCCGCGGTGACCGGGGACGAGCGACCCTGTGGCGGAGACACGCTGGCCGAGGGCATAGCGGTAAAGGCCCCGGGCCAGTTTACCCGCAAGATCATCGCCGAACTCGTCGACGAGGTCCTTCTGGTCAAGGAAGGCAGTCTCGAGAACGCGGTTTCGCTGCTGTTGCAGATCGAGAAGACGGTCGTCGAGGGGGCGGGCGCCGCCGGGCTTGCCGCGGTCATGGCAAATCCCGAAAGGTTCGCGGACAAGACCGTCGGCCTCGTCCTGTGCGGCGGGAATATCGACACGCGGCTGCTGGCCAATGTTCTCCTTCGCGATCTGGCCCGGTCGGGTCGCCTGGCACGGTTGCGGATCACGTTGCAGGACCGGCCCGGTGCGCTGTACAAGGTGATGCACGAATTCGATGCGCACAACGTCAACATCATCGAGATCTACCACCAGCGGATATTCACCACACTGCCCGCCAAGGGTCTGATCACCGAGATCGAATGCGAAGCGCGCGATAGCGAACAGATCGACCGGCTGGTCGAGGCGCTGGAAGCCAAGGGATACATCGTCGAACTGGCCGAACTGGAATAGGCGTTCTGCCCCGCGCGGGATCGCCGGCCTTCCTTTTTTCCACGACAGTCGCCGGGTAAATACCGCCGTTTATGGTTAAGGGACTTTTAACGCAGGGCTCGCTCTGGCATTAACGAGTCCATATGGTAACGATATCTTAACCGCCGGAAGGACGCTCGAACCAGTGACCGCCCCGATTCGCTTTCCTCGCTTTTTCGTGACCAGCCCCGCGCCGTGTCCGTATCTGCCGGGCAAGCGCGAACGGAAGGTCTTTACCGAACTGCGCGGCGATTCCGCCGATGAACTGAACGAGGCATTGGGGCGGATCGGTTTCCGGCGCAGCCAGACGGTGGCCTATCGCCCGTCCTGCCTCGATTGCCAGGCCTGCGTCTCGGTTCGCGTGGCGGCCGGGGAATTCGCGCCCTCTTCCAGCCAGAAGCGCACGCTCAAGGACAATAGCGACCTTGTCGCCACCGAATGCCGCCCTTGGGCGACCGCGGAACAATTCGATCTGCTGCGCAAATATCTTGCCGTTCGCCATCCCGGCGGGGGCATGACGCAGATGGAAGAAAACGATTTCGCCGACATGGTGGAACATACGCCGGTATCCAGCTATATCGTCGAATATCGGGAGCCGGGGATCGGTGCCCGGCAGGGCCGCCTGGTGGGTGCGTGCCTCACGGATTACCAGGGTGACGGGCTGTCGATGATCTACAGCTTCTACGACCCTGAGCATGGGGATCGCGCCGGTCTTGGGAACTACATCATTCTCGACCACATCCGCCGCGCGGCGGAACAGGAATTGCCGTACGTCTACCTCGGATACTGGGTCCAGGGGGCCGAGCGTATGCAGTACAAGGTCCGCTACCGGCCGCTCGAACGGCTCACCCGCGGCGGGTGGGAACGCGTGCCCGAAGCCGAGCAGCGCGAACTCATCCGTGCCGCCACCAGGCCGCGCCGCGAACGAAGCGAGCCATTGCCCGCCAAGGACGGCCATCCGTCCGAGTACAAGCTCACCGACTAGCCTCTTCGCGGTATCGCTGGCGACATTTTCGCTCGTGCTGGCAAACGCGCCGGTGCGCGCGCAGGACAGCAGCGCGCCACCTTCGCTCGAAGAGCTGATCCCCGACAGCGCGGTGGAAAATCCGGAGGAATGGGCGCAGCAGGGAACGGATGACGGCGCGGCGGTCGATGCGGACGTGCTGTCCGGGATCGAGGCCGATACGCCGATAGCGGACTTGCCGGACATGCAGGTTGCCTGGCCGACCGATCTCGACATCGAACCTTTCGAGCCGATCGAGTCGGAAGCGGACATCGAATTCGTCGAATTGCTCGAAGACAGACGGCAGTTTGCCTTCGACGAGGCGGAGATCGAAACGATCTCCGAAGACCTCGTGCTGGGTTTCCCGCAAAAGGAACCTCCGTTCAGCGAACGCGGCGATTTCGTCGCCCGGTTCGAAGCGCTCTCGACCATCGAGGAGCTTGACCAGGACGACGAGAATGTCGCGGTGCTGGCCGCGCGGGCGCGCGAGGACGAGGAACTGCTCGGCAATCTGCTGCGCGTCTATGGCTATTATGATGGCGAGATCGTGCGCACCATCGGCGCACGCGATGCAGGCGACGATACCGCTGCCGCGCAGCCGCGCGTGCGGTTCGATGTCATCCCCGGGCCGCGCTACACCTATGGGACGGTCGATCTCGGCCAGCTCGACAGCGCGGCAGATGCCGAAAGCCTGCGCCAGACCTTCGACATCGCGCCGGGCGATTTCCTGCAATCGGACGTCATCCTGCGGGAACAGTTCGATCTCGACCGCGCGCTCGGCGAAAGCGGCTATGCTTTTGCCGAGATCGACGAACCGCAGCTGCTGATCGATCACGAGCGGCTTGAGGGCGACCTGACACTGCCGGTCCGACCCAACGGGAAATATGTATTCGGCAGGGTCGTCAGCAGCGATCCCGAGTTCCTGTCAGGGCGTCATATCGGCGAGATCGCCCGGTTCGAGCCGGGCGAAATCTACCAGCGGAGCCTCGCACTGGACCTTCGCCGGGCGGTGACCGCGACGGGCCTCGTCTCGTCGGTCTCGGTGACCCCGCGCGAGGTCGCTGCTCCATCTGGCGACCAGCCCGGCGTGGTGGCGATGGACGTCGAACTGGAGCGCGCCGAATTGCGCACGATTGCCGGAGCGATCGGCTACGGATCGGAAGAAGGCGTCCGTATCCAGGCCAGCTGGGAGCATCGCAATCTCTTCCCGCCCGAAGGTGCTTTGCGCTTGCGCGGGATAATCGGGACGCAGGAACAGCTCGTTGGCGCGACCTTCCGCAAGAGCAATTTTGGCGGGCGCGACAAGGTGCTCACGCTCGATGCCTATGCCTCGACCATCGACAGCGACGCCTATGACGCGAACACGATTGCCGTTTCGGGCGTGTACGAGCGCACGTCGACGCTGCTGTTCCAGAAGCCGCTTAGCTGGGGCCTCGGCGCGGAACTTCTCGCGACCGATGAACGCAACCGGGTGGTGGACGGCATACCCCGGCCACGTCAGGCCTATTTCATCGCATCGATCTTCGGTCGCGGGACGATCGACACCACCGATTCGCTTCTCGATCCGACGCGAGGATATCGCCTGTCCGGCTTCCTTGGCCCCGAAACCTCGCGCACGCAGGGGCAGCAATTCTATTACCTGCGCAATCAGGCCGATGCCTCCTACTATCAATCGGTGAGCGACCGGATCGTGGTCGCCGGGCGCGGTCGGTTCGCCAGCATTCAGGGGGCGGAGCTGGTCGGTATCGCGCCGTCCCGCAGGCTCTATGCCGGGGGAGGAAACTCCGTGCGCGGATATGGATACCAGTCGATCGGCCCCAAGAACGAGTTCGGCGAACCGACCGGCGGGCGCAGTCTGGTCGAGGCGGCGATAGAAGCGCGCATCGGCACCGGACTTTTCGACGGAGCCGTATCGGTCGTCCCGTTCCTCGACGTGGGCAGCGTCTCGACCTCGACCACGCCAGATTTCGACGAGATCAAGTTCGGCGCCGGCGTCGGGGTGCGCTATACCACCGGGTTCGGACCCATCCGCGTCGACGTCGGGGTGCCGATCAATCCCGAGCCCGAGGATTCGGACTTTGCCGTTTACGTCTCGCTGGGTCAGGCCTTCTGATGGCAGACGAAGACCTGGCCGAGGAGTCCGCACCGCCGCGTCACCGTTCCCGGTTTTCGCGCGCCGCCAGGTGGCTGCTTGGCACGTTTGGAGCGCTGGTGCTTCTGGTCGCGGGCGCGCTGGTCCTGCTCAACACCCCCATTGGCGAGCGGTTTCTGGCAGATCGCATTGCCGAGCGGACCTTTCCCAATGGCCTCAATATCGACATCGGTCGCATAGAAGGCGATCTGTACGGTGCGGCGGTGCTGCACGACGTGCGCGTGTCCGACCCTCAGGGCATTTTCCTGACCATTCCCCGCGCCGAAATCGACTGGAACCCCGGGGGGTGGCTGTCCAACCGGCTCGACATCGACAGTTTTGCCGCGCGGCGCGCCACGCTGCTTCGGATACCCGAATTCCTGCCGAGCGAGGAGGATAACCCGATCCTGCCGGGCTTCGACATTTCGGTCGACAGGCTGGAGATCGATCGTCTGACCCTTGCGCCGGGAATTGCGGGCGATGGTCCGCAGCGTGTCGACCTGCTTGCCGAGGTCCAGGTCGAGGACCGGATGCTGTCCGTCGATGCTCAGGGCAGGCTCGGCAAGAGTGACCGGTTGGAACTCCTTCTCGATGCAGTGCCGGAAGACGATGTCTTCGATCTGGCGCTCGATGTCGATGCGAGCGGCGACGGAGCCGTGGCCGGGCTGCTGGGGCTGGACGAGCCCTATGTGGCGCGCATTCGCGGCGAAGGCAGCTGGAGCGCGTGGAACGGATCGTTTCTGGCGCGCAGCGAAGGCAGAAGGGTCGCCGCCCTGAAGATCGCCAACCGGTCCGGTCGCTTCACTTTGCTTGGCAAGGTCGATCCAAGCGGTTTTCTGTCGGGACTGGCTGCCCGGGCGATGGGAAGCGACGTTGCTGTCCGGTCGAATATCGAAATCGAGGACCGGGCTTTCGAGGGGCGCACCGTACTTGTCGGGAGCGGCGTCAGGCTCGATGCGAAGGGCCTTATTGATCTTGCCGAGAACCGGGTCGAAGGGCTGGAAGTCGACGCGGTCTTGCGCGATCCCGCCCTGTTCTCATCCGGCATCCGGGCGCAAGGCGCGCGCTTGCAGGCAAACCTCGACGGGGCTTTTGCGGACCTGTCCGTCGCGCACGATCTGCGTATCGATGAACTCGATGTCGATGGCACGCGCATTGCCGCTCTCCGCCAGCAAGGCACCGCGCGATACGACGGGACGCGCTGGACATTGCCGCTCGACGCGGCAATCGGGCGGGTCCGGGCCAATATCGATTGGCTGGACCCGCGGCTCGTGAACGGCCGGGCGACCGGCACGCTGGTGTTGTCCGGGGACAACCTCTTGTCCGACGATCTGCGGCTCGGCTTTCCGTCGACGACGGCCAATCTGGCACTGCGCGGCAATCTGCGAACAGGCCGTTACGATATCCGCGGACCCGTCCACGCGGAGCGTTTCGCACTGGATGACATCGGCATGGCGGGCGGCACGGCGATCATCGACGTGACGCTTGCGCCCCGCACCCCATGGCGGCTGTCGGCAGATCTCGATGGACGCATTTCGCCCGTGACCAACGCCACGCTTGCCAATTTGGCAGGCACACCGATCCGCGTCCGTGGCGGGCTGGCGATCGGTGGGAATGCTCCGCTGGTTTTCGACGATGTCCGCGTCGATGCCAGCAAGGTGTCGCTGACGCTCGATGGCACCATACGGCAGGGCACAACCCGCGTGGCTGGCAGCGGAAGCCATGTACAATACGGTGACTTTACCGTGGAAGCGTCGCTCGACGATGGTGGACCCGAGGCCGTTCTGGTCTTTGCGGCCCCGACAACGGGCCTGGAAAACGTGCGTCTCGCCATAGCTCCGAGCGAGAACGGTTTTGCAATCGATGCGCAAGGAAGTTCGGTTCTCGGCCCATTCGAAGGCGTACTCGACCTCTCCGCTCCGAGCGGAGGCCCGACGCGTATCGCTATCACGCAGATGACCGTCTCCGACACGGACGTGAGCGGCAGCCTCGCTCTTCTCGACGGCGGGGCGGAAGGCACGCTGGCCTTTGCGGGGGGCGGTCTCGACGGCACGGTCGACCTGTTTCCGCGCGGCGGGGGACAGGGCCTCGACGTCGAGTTGCGCGCCCGCAACGCACGCTTCGGCGGTGAAACGCAGTTGCGCATTGCGCGGGCCGATATCGAAGCGAGCGGCGTCATCGCACAGGGCGACACGACCTTCCAGGGGACCGGCACCGCCTCCGGCTTGTCCTATGGCTCGCTGTTTATCGGGCGCCTTGCCGCACAGGGCGAACTCGAGAACGGCGTCGGCCGCGTCGATGCATCGCTTTCGGGCCGGCGTGGCGGACGCTTCGAGCTCGATCTGAATGCGAACATCGCGCCCGAGCGTATCGCGGTCGCCGCGCAGGGCGAACTGGGCGGACGCCGAATAACGATGCCGCGCCGGGCGGTCTTCACCACGACCGGAGACGGCGGCTGGCGGTTGGCCTCCACGCAGGTATCGTATGGGGATGGTGGCCTGATTGTCGCGGGCAGTTTCGGCGATGGCGATCTCGATCTCGATCTCAAGCTGGCTCGGATGCCGTTGTCGCTGATCGATGTCTTCGCAGGCGATGTCGGGCTCGGCGGGACGATTTCCGGGACCGTTCAATACGGTGTCGGTTCGACCGGTGTTCCGGCCGGTATCGCCAGGGTCAAGGTCGACAATCTGACCCGCTCCGGTCTCGTTCTGACCTCGCGTCCGGTTGACCTTTCATTGCTGGCCCTCCTGACCCGCGACAGCCTGGAAGCGCGCGCAATTCTCAACAACGAAGAGATCCGGCGCGGCCGATTGCAGGCGCGGATAACCGATCTGCCGCAAGCGGGTATGCTGCTCGAACGGCTTCGCGCGGGCGACCTGTTTGCTCAGCTCAGATATGATGGCGCAGCGGAAAGCCTCTGGCGACTGGCGGCGGTCGATGCTTTCGACATCACCGGGCCGGTCACGGTTGCCGCCGACGCAAGCGGGTCCCTGGAGGATCCCGATGTGCGCGGTTCGGTGGCCAGCGAAAATCTGCGTATTCGCAGTTCGCTTTCCGGTACGGACATCCGCGATGCGAGCGTGCGGGGCGCCTTCCGCGGCTCGCGGTTGCAGATTGCGCGGTTCGGCGGCTCGACTGCCAATGGCGGTTCGGTGACCGGAAGCGGAATCGTCGACCTGCGGACGCTGGGCGAACGGGTCGAAGGGCGGTTCTTGGAAGTGCGTGGGCCCGTTCTGGATTTGCGGGTGGCTGCAAACAATGCGCGACTGGTCGATGCCAGAGGCCTCAGCGCAACGGTCAGCGGACCGCTTCGGATCGTTTCCAACGGGCTTGGGGGCACGATCGCCGGTCGTGTCCGGATCGACCGTGCCAGCTGGCAACTGGGCACGACTGCGGACGATCTGCGTCTGCCGCGCATTGCCACAAGCGAGGTCAACGCCCCGGCCGATCGAGCACCGCGTGTCGCATCCGGTCGACCCTGGCGCTACCTCATCGATGCGCGTGGCAACAACCGGATCGATGTCGACGGGCTGGGTCTTGAAAGCGAATGGGCCGCCGACATCATAGTCCGGGGCACCACTGACGATCCACGGATCGGCGGCACTGCCGAAGTTGTGGAAGGCGATTACAGCTTCGCCGGAACGCGGTTCGAACTGACGCGTGGCGAGATCGTGTTCGACGATCAACTTCCCATCGACCCGCAGCTCGATATCCGCGCCGAGACCGAGCGTGACGGCGTCGACGTGATCGTGACCGTTTCCGGCAGCGCAACGCAGCCTGAAGTGGTGTTCAGTTCCGACCCTGCCTTGCCGGAAGAGGAAATCCTGGCGCGGCTGCTATTCGGCGGCTCGATCAATTCGCTTTCGGCAACCGATGCCCTGCAATTGGGGGCAGCAGTGGCCAGCTTGCGCGGCGGCGGGGGCATGGACCCGATAAACCAGTTGCGCACCGCCATCGGGCTCGACCGGTTACGTATCGTCAGTGCCGATCCCGCCCTGGGCAGGGGAACCGGCGTGGCGCTGGGAAAGAATTTCGGCCGCCGCTTCTACGCCGAGATCATCACGGACGGTCGGGGATACAGCGCCACACAAGTCGAGTTCCGGGTGACGAGCTGGCTGTCCCTGCTGGCTTCTGTCTCCACGATCGGACGCGAAAGCGTGGTTGCCGAAGTTAGCAGGGACTACTGAACTCGCGTGGGTCAGCCGTCCGGCGAGGGCGGCATGAGGACAGTATCGACCGGGATGACGACTCCGTTGCCCGTGGCGGTCGAGGTTCCCACGATATGCGCACTGGAGCTGCCGCCAGGGGTCTGCACGACCAGCTGATCGCCGCTTTTCGAGAAAGTCACGCTGCCTTCGCCCAGAGTAGTCATGGTGACCGGGCCGCCCGTGGCAGCAATGGCTTCCCCGATCGATTCCGGCGTAAGGTGACCGGGCAGGAGGTGGTTGCGCAGAACCGCCACGAGGACCGGACGCTGATCCTGCCGCATAAGCGCCTCGCCATCTTCGCCAAGTGCTTCGAATGCCGCATCGCGCGGGGCAAGAACGGTGAAGCTTGCCGGACCGTCTAGGACGGCGCCAAGTTCGGAATCGCCGAGAGCGTCGCGCAATGTGTTGAGATCGCTTGCCGAACCCAACGCAGTCGCAAGGGTAACGGTGCGCTCGTTCTGCGTTGCGATTGTGTTCTCCTGGTCACTTTCGGCGCACCCGCCTGCCAGCACGATGCCGAGCAGGCCGACCGAAAATGTTGCGGACTTTATTAAACGGCGATGTTTCATCATCCTGCTCAACTTAACAGATCGATTGCTGCCGCCACCAGCTGCGTCGTCGGATCGATCCGATAGATGTAACCGTCGGAATAGCGGTAATTCGCTTCGGGTGTGTCGTAATATCTGTCGCGATAGGGGTTGGGCACGTTGTACACATCGTAGCCGGGCGGCATCGGCTGACCCACGGCAATATCATCGCCGGTCAGCAGCGCGGCGAGCGACGTGATCGATTCATCGTCGGGATCGACTCGGTAGATGACGTTTTCGGCATAGCGATACCGGTCGCTCGAGCCGAGATTGTAATAATCGACGTAATAGTCGGAGACCGGGTAGTAATCGTATGATTGCGGCCACCGATTGCCGATAGCCAGCGCCCCGCCGAGAAGCGGAATATAGCCATCGAGGCCATTGCGCGTTCGGCGGATGAGATAGCCATCGCCGTAGGAATAATCGCCGCTATCGTAATTCGTCAGTCCGAACAGGCGAGGGCGATAGGCATATCCGAACGGCGCGCGATCATAAAACCGGTTCTGATATTCCCCGTTCGTCCGTGCCTGGCCGGGGGGCTGGCATCCATTGTCCTTTTTCGCGAGGCCCGGTGGGCACCCCCGAATGAGATCACGCGATCGGTCGCGCAAGTAGAAGCGGCGGTCGTCGACGTATCTGGTTCGCTCAGCATCGCGGAGTTGCGGATCCTCGCGGCGGTCGACGCGAACATTGGCTCGCCGATCGTCTCGGTCAACCTCTCGTTCGCCAATCCGGTCGATGCGTCGCTCTATCCGTTGCCGGTTCGCCGGGTCCGGCACCGCCGCGTTCGCATCACCTCGGATAGCATTTCCGGCATTGCGGCTTTCACCGTTCGTGTTCCTGACGTTCGCCTTCTCGCGGGCGACCTTGGAGGGTTTCCCCGGCCCACGATTGCCGTTGTCAGAGCGTGCATTGGCGGTGGTTCCCGGCTGCCCCGCTGCGCCGGCAGACCGCTTTTCGTTGCCGTTTCCATTGCCCTGACCGGGTTGGGCGTATGCTCCGGCAGCGGCCAAGGCGATCGCCGCCGCTCCAACCAGAATATAACGCATGTTATATCTCCTTTGGTTGGAGCAACGGAGCGTTCGGCCCTTGGGTTCCACGGATTACGGATTAAATCGACGCGTTTATGCGCTGTTCAGCTTCCCGAGCGGTAAAGCGCCGCTTCTTCGCGGCGGCGTCGGACCAGACCGTTCAAAACCCGTCCACCAGCGATGTTCCAGCGTGCGAATTCCTTCGCTGCGCTGATAAAGTCGCCCTCGCGATGTCGCCGGGTCAGGGTAGCGCGGTGAATGGCCCCGGTGTTGTAATGAAAGCTCACCAGGGCGTCGAATTGCGCCTGGCTGGTGGGTGCATCGCCGATCGCAGCGGCGACCTCGGCAGCGTAGCGTTCCAGATCGGCGACGAGGCGCGCATCGGCTTGCGCCCGGGTCCAGACCGTGTCCGGTCCGATGCCCTTCCCGGTCGCGCCCCAGCCGATGGTCCAGGGTTCCGCGCCTGTGCCCGGATCGGGATAGGCTTCGATCAATCCGTCCGGTCGCACGCGGGCGAGACCTTCGAATGCCTTGATCAACGCAATGCCGTCGGGACCGATCGTGCGAATGGCAGGCGGGGCGTCATCCGCCAGTGACTGGTCGATCGCCGCGTCCAATGCCGAGATTTCGGATCGGCGGAAACCGCGACCGAGCAAGCGCCGGACAGTATCGAAAATGGGCTTGCGGTTCATCGGGCACCTCTTCGCTGGCGAATCGAGGCGATCGCATTAAGCGCGCGAAAGGGATGTAGGAAAAGCCTTTATCGGCCAAGGTGGTGACGGTTGACACGCACCGGGGGTGAATAAAAAACTCTTGGCGCAGGAATAGTTTAAGAAGTTCAAAGATTTGGGTCTGATCGGGCCTTCTTCAGTGTCACCTTCTGCAGCCGCTCCTCGTCCCCGACGATGGTGCGGACGTTACCATTCGTCGACGCGGAAGCGCCCTCGTATTGCCGGTGCTTTAGCGTGCTGCGCGGGTGTAGGAAAATCGTTTGGAGCCAGAAACCTAACCGCACAGAGGTGTCGGATCCGGATCCGAACGGACACGCGGATTGTAAAGAGCTCTTGACTGTAAAGAAGTCTTGTCAGTAAAGAGCTCTTTACAGGCACTGGAGTGATTCGTTGGAAAACCGCTTGAAGACCTATCGTGAGGAACGCGGCTGGAGCCAGGGCGAGCTTGCTCGTCGGCTCGGTGTTTCGCGACAGACGATCAATGCGGTGGAAACCGACAAATACGATCCCTCGCTGCCGCTGGCATTGCGCATGGCCAAACTGTTCGCCGTGAACGTGCCGGATCTGTTCATCGATACCTGGGAGCCCGAAGCATGACCTCAGTAAAAACCGAGAAACCTTTATGGAAGAAATTGTTACTGCCGGTATGTGGCGGTGCTTTGGCAGGGTTCGCCGGCTCCTTCGCGTTTCTGCGGCTGACCGGCGAAGGAAGCGCTTGGCAGCTCGACGCTTCACGCGAAATCGCGGGTCTGGTGGGCATTGTCTTCTTGTTGATGGCATCTGCTGTTCTGGCGGGTGTTCTTCGCCCCAGTGCAGGCGCCCGGTTCCTCAATGTCGAAGATGCCGGCGAACTGCGTGAGCAGCGGACCCAGTTGATATATAGCGGTGTCGGAACGATGGCTTTTGGGGGAGTGTTGCTCGCTCTCGCACTCACGGGCGAGGGTTTGCCTCTTGGCAATGATATCGGTGCCGGTATTGCCTTATGTCTCATAGTGGTTGGAGCCGTGCTGTCGATCTTCTCGCGCAAGCATTCGGACGAGCTGCAAACCGCGCTGTCGAAAGAGGCTGTCGGTACGTCCTTCAGCCTTCTGTTCCTTTTCGGAGGGGGTTGGGCGATCCTAGCCCACGCCGACCAATTGTCTGCGCCGGCGCCTCTCGACTGGCTGACCATGTTCGCGGTGTCGCTCCTGATCGGTGCGTTCTGGCAGGCTGGCCGTCGCGGCATGCTGACACGTGGACCGAATTGACGAAATCAAAAGGGGCGCCCGGATTTTTCCGGACGCCCCTGTGATTACCGATAATGTCAGCAGAATAAATCAGGCACTGTAATACATGTCGAATTCCGCCGCGCACGGGGTGGTGTCGACGCGCAATACCTCTTCCCATTTGAGCTCGGCATAGGCTTCGATCTGGTCCTTGGTGAAGACATCGCCCTTCAACAGGAAATCGTGATCGGCCTCGAGCGCCTCCAGTGCTTCGCGCAAGGATCCGCAGACGGTTGGCACATCGGCCAGTTCGGCGGGTGGCAGGTCGTAGAGGTTCTTGTCCATCGCTTCGCCCGGGTGGATCTTGTTGGTGATCCCGTCGAGGCCCGCCATCAGCAATGCGGCATAGGCGAGGTAGGGGTTGGCCATCGCGTCGGGGAAACGGAATTCCACGCGCTTGGCCTTGTCGCCCGCACCGTAGGGAATACGACAGGAAGCCGAGCGGTTGCGTGCCGAATAGGCCAGCAGCACCGGCGCTTCGAAGCCCGGTACCAGCCGCTTGTAGCTATTGGTGGTCGGGTTGGTGAATGCGTTCAGCGCCTTGGCGTGCTTGATGACGCCGCCGATGTAGAACAGGCAGTTTTCGGACAGACCGCCATACTGGTTTCCGGCAAAGGTCGGCTTGCCATCGTCCCAGATCGACATGTGGGTGTGCATCCCCGAACCGTTGTCGTCCTTGATCGGCTTGGGCATGAAGGTCGCGGTCTTGCCGTAGATGTGGGCCACCTGATGCACGACATATTTGTAGATCTGCATCTCGTCGGCAGTCTTGACGAGCGTCGAGAAGGTCAGGCCCAGTTCGTGCTGCGCGGCTGCGACCTCGTGGTGATGCTTGTCGCAGTCGAGGCCCATTTCGATCATCGTCGAAACCATCTCGCCGCGGATGTCGACCGCGCTGTCGACCGGGGCGACGGGGAAATAGCCGCCCTTTGCCCGGGGGCGGTGGGCCATGTTCCCGGCTTCGTATTCCTTGCCGCTGTTGGTCGGCAATTCGATGTCGTCTAGGGCGTAGCCGGAACTGGCATAACCGTCTTCAAAGCGCACATCGTCGAACATGAAGAACTCGGCTTCCGGTCCCACGTAGATCGTATCGCCGATGCCGGTGGACTTCAGATAGGCTTCGGCCCGCTTGGCCGTGCTGCGCGGATCGCGGGCGTACCATTCCCCGGTGGAAGGCTCAACGATGTCGCAGAACATGATCATCATCGGCTCTGCGCTGAACGGATCGACATAGACCCGTTCGAGGTCAGGCTTGAGGATCATGTCGCTCTCGTTGATGACTTTCCAGCCGGCGATGGACGAACCGTCGAACATCAGCCCGTCTTCAAGCTGGTCTTCATCCAGTGTCTTGGCGACCATCGTCAGATGCTGCCACTTGCCCTTGGGATCGGTGAAGCGCAGGTCGACCCACTCGATGCCATCGTCCTCGATCTGTTTCAGGACGTCGCTTGCACTTGCCATTGGTATTGCCTTTCGATTGGATTGGTCTGGTCTGCGCGCCTGCCTGCGGGAAAGCGCGAAAAAATTCTGCCTCAGATCGCGTCGTTATCCTTCTCGCCCGTGCGGATGCGCAGCGCGCTCTCGATGGGGGAGACGAAAATCTTGCCATCCCCGATCCGGCCGGTTTGCGCAGCAGCAGCGATGGCTTCGACGGTGCGCTCGGCAATGTCTTCGGACACGACGACTTCGAGTTTCACCTTGGGCAGGAAATCGACGACGTATTCGGCGCCGCGATACAATTCGGTATGGCCCTTCTGCCGGCCGAAACCCTTTGCCTCGGTAACGGTGATCCCGGACACGCCGATTTCGTGCAGCGCCTCCTTCACCTCGTCGAGCTTGAACGGCTTGATGATCGCTTCGATCTTTTTCACCTTGCGGGTAACCCCCCCGGAATATTGTCGACCCTGAACGCACGTAAACTACGCGTCGCACCCGCACGTGTTCCAAGTTTCGTGCCAACGACAAGAAGCGCGGAAATCCGTCGTCGGTTAAGGCACGAACTGCGGCCGATGCCTAAGCCACGGTCAGATGGTGCCTAATATCTAGGCAGAGGGCAACCGCAAGCCGGCTGTTTCGGGCAAGCCACACATCAAGTTGAGGTTCTGCACCGCCGCCCCGCTGGCACCCTTGCCCAGATTGTCGAGCCGGGCGATCAGGCGTGCGTGGTACCCGCCGTCATTGCCGCATACGTAGAGTTCCATTCCGTCGCTTGGCGGCGCGTCGTTGCTCAGGAGAAGCTCTTCGATCTCTCCGCCGTCGATTACCTTGACGATCGACGATCCGGCATAAAAGTCTTCAAGCGAGCAACGCAGATCATCGGCCGTAACCTCGCGCTCCATCGCGCCCAGGTGAAGCGGCACTTCGACTACCATGCCGCGATAGGCGCCCACCACGGATGGCGCGAAGATCACGCCATGCGCGAGCCCCGCATGCAGCTTCATTTCCGGTCTGTGTTTATGGGCCAGGTCCAGGCCGTAAGTACGAAACGCGATGTCGCCAGCATTCTCGAACCGTTCGATCAGTGCCTTCCCGCCTCCCGAATAGCCGCTCACCGCGTTTACGGTATAGGGCCAGTCAGCGGGCAGCAGTTCGGCGCGTACGGGCGGCGCGACAAGGGCGAGGAAACCGGTCGGGTAGCATCCCGGATTGCTGACGCGCCGGGCATCGGCCACGCGGTCGCGGCCCACCAGTTCGGGAAAGCCGTAGCACCACCCCTTGGCGGTGCGGTGCGCGCTCGAGGCGTCGATCACGCGCGTGCCGCTGGCCGAGTCGATAAGCTTGATCGCTTCGCGCGCGGCCTCGTCGGGCAGGCATAGAACGGCGATATCGCAATCGTTGAGCGCCGCGCGCCGGGCCGCCTCGTCCTTGCGGTGCGACTCTTCCAGCACGATCAGGTCGAATTCGCCTCGCCCAGCCAGCCGTTCGCGGATTTCGAGACCGGTCGTTCCTGCCGCGCCGTCGATGAAAACGCTGTGTGTCATTGCTCGGATGCGAGCGCAGTGAGCCGCGCATACCCGCTCGGCCCGTCCGGCCCGCAGGTAATCCAGGCCCAGTTTCCAGCGCAATCGAGCAGTTCGATTTCTTGCCCGGCTTCGATGGTCGCGCCCTGGTCGGCATCATCGCGCATCGCCAGCTTCAGCGTGACAGGATCATTGCCCACGGACCGTATCGTGGGGACCACGTAATGCGCGGCGAGAAATCGCCCCGCCAGCGCAATGTGAGCAAGATCGCCGCGCAAGGGCAGCGTCCCGGGCGCAGGTTTGTCCACCGGACCTTTTAGACCGACAATGCCTTCGGGAAGGTTATAGCTGGCAGGCGCGCTCACGCTGGTGTTCGGTCTCGCTGGTTGACGTTGCGGGCGCTTAGCTGGCCAAGCGCCGGGCCGCAAGTCGAGCCGCCCTATGCTTCCCCGAAGCGCGCGCGCAACATGTGCCAGGCAGCCCGCAGGCCGTAGGCATCGCCGCCCTTGGGGCGACCGGGTTTGGCAGTCGGTCGCCAGGCGAAGGTGTCGAAGTGCGCCCAGTCGAGCCCTTCGTCGACGAACTTGTCGAGAAACAGACCGGCGACGCTGGCCCCGGCGAAGGAATTGCCGTGTGCATTGTTGGTATCGGCAATGTCGGATGACAGCCATTCCCTGTAGGCTTCGGGCAAGGGCAGACGCCAGGGCTCGTCGTCATGGCCGCGACCAGCCTCGATAAGCGCAGCAGCGGTTTCGTCCCTGCGGGTCATCAAGGCCGGATAGTCCGGGCCGAGCGCCACGCGCGCCGCACCTGTCAGGGTAGCGAAATCGATGATCAGATCGGGATTCTCCTCGCTCGCGCGGTCGAGGGCATCGGCAAGGATCAGGCGCCCTTCGGCGTCGGTATTGCCAATTTCCACGGTTATTCCCTTGCGCGACGTCAGGACGTCACCGGGACGAAAGCTGTTGCCGCTGATGGCATTCTCGACGGCGGGTACGAAAAGGTGAAGGCGAACCGGAAGGCCAGCACCCATGATGAGCCCTGCCAGCGCGATCGCGTGCGCGGCCCCGCCCATGTCCTTTTTCATCAGCAGCATGCCGGACGAGCTTTTCACATCGAGTCCGCCGCTGTCGAAGCACACGCCCTTGCCGACAACTGCCAGCACCGGATCGCTTTCCTTGCCCCAGGTCAGGTGCAACAACCGCGGCGCGTGATGGCGTGCCGCTGCGCGCCCGACGGCATGGACCATCGGGTAATCCTGCTCCAGCGTGTCGCCCTTGATGACCGACAGATTGGCCGAATGCGCCTTCACGAACTTCTCGCACTGCGCCTCAAGAGCCGCCGGTCCCATGTCCTCGGCAGGGGTGTTGACGAGATCACGAACCAGACAGACCGCCTTGGCTTCGGCGATCGCACCGTCCACCCGACCGGCATCCCTGGTCAGAAGTACGCGCGGGCCGATGGGATTTTCGGGCTTCTTGTACCGGTCGAAAACGTATTGCGCCGTCTGCCAGCCATGCAGCGCCGGGCCGGGTTCGCCTTTCGCGCGCCGATACGTATTGGCAGGAAGATTTTCCGCCAGCTTGGCCATGCACCAGCTGGACAGGCTTTCGGGATCGGCGACACCGCCGACCGCAAACCAGCTGTCACCGTCGGGGACGATTCCGACCTGATAACCTCCGCCATCGAATTTCTGCGCATCGAGGGCGGCGCGCTGCCCTGCGGACAGCGACTTCGCCCAATCGGAAAAGCCCTCGCGATTGACGAGATGGATATCGGTTGCGTCCTGCCCGCGATCGGGCTGGATAAGCGGTTCGCTGTCGGCCATTATGGTCTTGTTCCCTGTCAACTGTCTGGAAGGAAATCCCCGTGGTCCGCTCCCTGTTCCTGATTCCAGCCATCCTGTCGAGCGTAGCCTGCTCGCAGCCGGACGAATATCGCGAGCAGGCAGGGGTTTCACCGAGCGATCCTGCAACCGCTTCGCCCACCGACGCCGCGACACAACCCGTGTCGATCGAGGAAGAGACCGATCGGTATTCCTTCGCGTATTCGTGGCCGAAGGAAGCAAGCGCTTATCCCGGCCTGGCGGAAGAACTACAGGCCCGCGCCGGCCGCATGAAGACGAACCTCGAGGAAGAGGCCGACCGAGATTTCGCGGCAGCCGCGGGCGAAGACTGGCAAGCGCGACCGCACAGTGCGAGCATGGATTGGAAAGTGGTTGCCGACCTGCCGGACTGGCTTAGCCTATCGGGGGAAATGGATAGCTATTCAGGCGGCGCGCATGGCATTCACGGCAAGAGGTCGCTGATCTGGGACAAGCGAAACGAGCGCGCGATGGAAGGCGTGGAGCTGTTTGCATCACCCATGGCCCTCGAACGGGCGCTGGGCGAGAAATTGTGCGCTGCTCTCGACGCCGAACGCGCGCAAAGGCGCGGTGAGCCGGTCGATCCCGACGCGGACGATCCCTTCAACGATTGTCCGGCAGTTGACGAAGCGACGGTTCTGGTTGGATCGTCGAACGGCAGGACCTTCGATCGCATCGGCATTTATTTCGGTCCCTATGTCGCAGGCGCCTATGCCGAAGGCGATTTCGAGCTCGACTTCCCGGTGACCGGTTCCGTCCTCGATGCTGTAAATCCCGACTACGCCCAGGCGTTCAGTGTTCATCGGTAAGACGCAAGCTGGTCTTTGGACCTCGCGGCCTCTATGTAATCGAACATGACCGAATATCAGGTAATCGAGGCGGACGAGACCGTCTATCGCGACGGGACCATCAAACTGCACGGCGCGCATGGCTTTGAAGGCATGCGCAAGGCGGGGCGGCTGGCGGCGGAAATTCTCGACGAACTGACTGATTTCGTGAAGCCGGGCGTCTCGACCGGCGAGATCGACGACCTCGTCCGTTCGATGACGCTCGACGCGGGCGCTGTGCCTGCGACCATGGGTTATCGCGGCTATGCGCATAGCTGCTGCACATCGATCAATCATGTCATCTGCCACGGTATTCCGAGCGAGAAAACGCTCAAGGATGGCGACATCGTCAATATCGACGTGACGCCGCTGCTCGACGGGTGGCATGGCGATACCAGCCGCATGTATTTCGCCGGCGAACCGTCGATCAAGGCGAAGAAGCTGGTCGATGTCACCTACGAATGTCTCATGCTGGGGATCGAGGCTGCGGCCAAGCCCGGCGCGCGGCTCGGGGATATCGGCGCTGCGATCGAAGCCCATGCGCACCCGCACCGCTATGGCGTGGTGCAGGAATTCTGCGGCCATGGTCTTGGTCGGCTGTTTCACGACGCGCCCGAAGTTATCCACGCCGCACGGGCCGGAACCGGGCCGGAACTGAAACCCGGCATGTTCTTTACCATCGAACCGATGATCAATGCCGGACGCGCCCATGCCAAGGTGTTGAAAGACGGCTGGACCGCCGTGACGCGGGACAAGTCGCTTTCGGCTCAGTTCGAGCACTCGATCGGCCTGACCGAGAACGGAGTGGAAATCTTTACCGAAAGCCCCAAGGGCCTGCACCAGCCACCCTATTGAGCTTATGCATGTGACAGCGCGTTCGAGATCAGCCTTCGCGTGCCGCCCTGATGGCTGCGCCTGCCGCAAAAGGCGCCACGGCGCATAGGCCAAGACTTATCGCTCCCGTCAGTAGCAATGCGCCGGGATCGGGCCGCGCCAGCGCGCCTGCGCCAAAGATCAGGATCGGTACTGCCAGCGGGATTACCATGAGTCCTGCAAGCGCCGCGCCGCCGCGCAGGGAGGCGGTGAGGGCGGCGACAGACAAGCCTACGGCCGCAAGGCCGGGCGTTCCGGCCAGAAGTCCGAGCAGCACCGTGCGCGTGGTCTCGCCCGAAAGACCCAGCAGCGCGGCGGCTGGAAGAGTCGCGAGCAGCAGCAAGGGGGCGAAAGCGAGCCAGTGGGCGAGAAGGCGCGAGGCCATCGCCCATTCCTCGCTCATCCCGCGCAGGTAAAGCTGGTCGAAGACGCCTGCTTCGAGATCGTCTGCGACTAGCTTCTCCAGCGGCAGAATTGCCGCCAGCAAGGCCGCTACCCAGATCACCCCGCCGCCGGTCCGTGCAAGCAATTGGGCATCGGGTCCGACCGCAAAGGGGTAGAGCATCGCCACGGCAAGGAAGAACAGCAGGGGCAGGACGCCGGCGCCGCCGGGCCCGCCTGGCAGCAAACGCCCAAGATCGCGGCGCAGCAGCGTGGCGATCACGCCGCGTACTCCGCCAAGTCTATGATTTGTGCGCCGGGCAGGACGACGGGCTGGTGCGACGCGACGACTGCAATCGCACCACCAGCGCGATGCTCCGCTACCAGCTTCTCGACCGTTTTGCGGGCCTGTTCGTCCAGACCATTGAGAGGCTCGTCGAGTAGCCAGATCGGTGGCGCCGCATTCAGCAATCGCGCCAAGGCCGCCCGCTTCCTCTGTCCGGTTGAAAGGAAACGCACTGGCACGTCCCTCAGCGCATTGAGCTGGAGCACGTCGTCGCGCGGCCTGGCATTGCGCAAGCCGTCGAGCCGTTCCCAGAACGCCAGAGCCTTGCCCAGCGGAAGGTTCTCGTCGAGCGCCAGCCGCTCGTCCGTGAGGCCTATCTTTCCTGCGCGTACAACTTCCCCCGAAAATGGGCGTAGCAATCCGGCAAGGATGCGGATCAGGCTCGACTTTCCAATCCCGTTTGCGCCTGCGATATGGACCGCATCCCCTGGCGCGCACGCAAAGGACAGCCCGCGAAACAGCAGGCGGTCGCCGCGGCGGCAGGCGAGGTCCGTGGCGGCGAGGCGCGCTTGCATGGCGCGCACCGATAGGCAAAAGCACCGTACGCGACAAGCAGAGGAGATTCGAACGTCATGACCGTCGAGCAACTCACCGAGGAAGAGCGCGACAGCTGGCTGAGCGGTTTGACCGGCTGGTCGCTGTGCCGCGATGGCGATGCGATCGAGCGCAAGTTCGAATTTTCGGACTTTTCCGCAGCCTTCGGGTTCATGACGCGGGTCGCGCTGATCGCGGAAAACCGTGATCATCATCCCGAATGGTTCAATGTCTACAACAAGGTCGAGATCACGCTGACCACTCATGACGCCGGCGGATTGAGCCTGCGCGATGTGAAGATGGCCCGCAAGATCGACGCGTTGGTCGGCTAATCCGTTTTCAACGTCCCAGCGGTCGCGCCATTCCGCGGGAACGCTTGCGAACCCGTCCGGGCAACCACCGGGCACCGAAGGCGATCTGCCGGGCGGTCTTGCCGACCGTCCAGTGAAGCTTGTCGCCGTGTACCGCGTCCCACGCAGCTTGTGCGACCTCCTCGGCGCTCGTGAGCTCCAGACCCGCATCGGCCACGCGCTGACGGATGGATTCATTGCTGCCGGCATTGGGAGCGTGATCGAGCAGCGGCGTTTCGATGAAGCTCGGGCAGATCGAGGCGACCTTGATTCCGAACTCGGACCATTCGGCATCGAGGCTCTCGGTCATGCCGCGCACACCGAACTTGGTGGCCGAATAGACCGATGCGCCGCCCGTGCCATAGATGCCAGCTGCGCTCGCCGTGTTGATCAATGCGCTGCCGGGCGCGGTCTTCTTCAGATGTGGCAGGACCGCCTGGGCCCCCCAGAAAACGCCCTTCAGATTGATGTCGAGGCAGCGCTCGATCTCTTCGGTAGAATTCTCCGACAGGGAGCCGCCCAGCGGAATCCCGGCATTGTTGGCCAGAACGTCGATGCGTCCCCCGGTCGCCGTGGCGAAGGCGTCCAGCGCTTCGTCCCAGGCAGCACGATCGCGAACGTCAAACCGATGGCTGTAGGTGAAGCCATTGCCGATCATCCCGGCGGTGTCTTCCATGCCGGGTTTGTCAATATCGCCGAGACCCACGAACCAGCCTTCGCCCGCAAAATGACGAGCGATCGCGCGCCCGATGCCCGAACCTCCGCCGGTAACGAATATCGCCTTGCGTTCACTCACGTCTCTCTCCTTCAAAGCGCAGCATTGTTATAGGTGTGCCAGGTGAAAATGGCCATTGCGCCGCGATGCGGACGCCATCTTTCGCCAAGATCGCGCGTCTGCTTCTCGTTGGGGCGGGCCGTCAGGTCGAGCAAACGTCCGACTGCTTCCTGCACAGCCAGATCGCCAGCAGGCCAGATGTCGGGCCGGCCTTCGGCAAACAGCAGATAGATTTCAGCCGACCATCGTCCAATACCCTTGATGCGGACAAGTTCGGCGATCGCCTGCTCGTCATCCTCGGGCAGGGTTTCGAGATCGAGTTCGCC
Organism: Erythrobacteraceae bacterium Alg239-R51; assembly: GCA_947331495.1. Lineage (GTDB taxonomy): Bacteria > Pseudomonadota > Alphaproteobacteria > Sphingomonadales > Sphingomonadaceae > Qipengyuania. The sequence continues at coordinate 972,035 of CAMZOI010000001.1, forward strand.
GCTTTCCACCAATTCGCAAAGCGAGCGCACATATCCCTGCTTCTGGCGCGACAGACCGCATGCTCGTAAGCTATCGAAATCGCGCGCGAGCAGTTCATCCGCTGCCATGTCCTCGCCGATCTCCGCTTCCAGCCGGGCCCAGACCGACGCGGCGGCTGCGACACTGACCTGCTGGCCGACGATGGTGCGCAAAAGGGTGCGGTAGCCGGTGGGGCGGATCCGTTGCTCGGGATAGCCGCACCGTTCCAATGCGGCGGCCACCACGGCATCCTTTGCCGCCACTGTATCGAGATGCTCGTGCAATTGTGCGTTGGTCAGCCCCATGGCGCTCGCGCTTGCCTTCCCCGTCTCGATTGAATAGCAGCGCGACGCATACGGCCCGCAGTGGCCGCTCGCAACACAGGACGCTATTCACAATGCCCAAGCTGATCGTCACCACCCGCGAAGGTGAGACTTCCGAGATCGACGTTGAGGATGGCCTCACAGTCATGGAAGCCATTCGCGACAACGGCTTCGACGAATTGCTGGCCTTGTGCGGTGGCTGCTGTTCGTGCGCGACCTGTCATGTCCATATCGATCCTGCTTTCGCCGGCAACCTCCCGGAAATGAGCGAGGACGAAGATGATCTGCTCGAAAGTACTGAACACCGGGTGGAGACTTCGCGGCTCGGTTGCCAGATTCCCTTCACCGGCGAACTTGACGGCCTGAAGGTTACTATCGCGCCTGAAGATTGATGTTGTTTGCGGATAGGCACTTGCACGCCTAATTCGCCCGTCATGACTGCCATTCCTGCTCGCAAGAATACGCTCGATCTAATCGGCAATACCCCGCTGGTCCGGCTCGAAGGGCCGAGCGCGGAAGCCGGGTGTGATATTTTTGGCAAGTGCGAGTTTGCCAATCCCGGCGCGTCGGTAAAGGACCGTGCTGCGCTGTACATCATCCGCGATGCCGAAGCGCGTGGCGAACTTGAACCCGGCGGGTGCGTGGTCGAAGGTACGGCGGGCAACACCGGCATTGGAATCGCGCTGGTCGCCAATGCGCTGGGCTATCGCACGATCATCGTCATGCCAGACAATCAGAGCCACGAGAAGATGGACACTATCCGCGCGCTGGGCGCGGAATTGATGACGGTACCGCCGACCAAATATTCCGACAGCAACCACTTCCAGCATGTATCGCGGCGCATCGCGGATGAAACGGATGGCGCGATCTGGGCGGGACAGTTCGATAACACGGCAAACCGCAAGGCACATATTGAAGGCACTGCCAAGGAATTGTGGGAGCAGCTGGACGGCCGTGTCGACGGCTTTACCTGCGCCGCTGGAACGGGCGGGACGATTGCGGGCGTCGGCATGGGGTTGAAGGAATTCGACGAGGATGTCGTCATCGCCCTGACAGATCCGCACGGTGCGGCGCTTTACAATTTCTACGCCAATGGCGAACTTGCAGCCGAAGGCTCTTCGGTTGCCGAGGGCATTGGGCAAGGCCGGATTACCGGGAATCTCGAAGGTGCACCGATCGATACGCAGTTTCGTATTTCCGACGAGGAGGGGCTGGCATGGGTCGCCAGGCTGCTGCGCGAGGAAGGCCTTTGCCTGGGTCTGTCGAGCGGCATCAACGTCGCTGGGGCCGTAGCTCTGGGGAAACATTTGGTTGAGCAAGGGCGTAGGAAACCTCGCGTAGTCACGGTGCTGTGCGACACCGGTTTCCGCTATCTTTCCACGCTGTACAATCGCGAATGGCTCGAGTCCAAGGATCTCCCGGTATTCGACTGGTTACGCCAGGACGATTGACTGTACGGTACCGATCGGGTCTAAAACCGCCCAATGGCGCAATTCTTCGATATGAGCCGCAAGCCCCCGGTCGGCGAGTTACCTGACATATCCAGCGGCGACGAGCGCAGGCAGCGCAGTCTCCAGCGTATGCAGATCGGCGTTGCCGGCGTACTGTTCATGGTACTGCTGGTCGGGCTTGCAGGAATAATACAGAACCGCGCTGCAGAAACCGACGCCACGGTCGTCCCGCAGGCAGCCTCTACCACCGAGCCGAGGGTAACGGCGCCGCAAAACGATCCGCTGGCCGAAGCAGGTGTCGTTCCCGATCTACCCGCAGAGCCGGCGCCGTTGCAGGATACGCAGCAAAGCAGAGGCGGCGAAGGCGCGAGCAATGCAGATTCCCTGGAAGAATAACGTCTGGCTTCTTGTCTGCGCGCTGGTCCTGACGGGCTGCAATACGAGCGTGGCGAACGAAGATCGGACGAAAGAGAAACCAAGGCTTGGCCTGTTCAGCAGCCTGCCCATCTTCTGGGGCGAAGGAGGCTTCGGCGATATCATCGCCGGGACGGACGAGCCCGACTGGGTCCGTACGGAACTGGAAGAGGATTTCACGCTCGAACCGCTCGATGCCATCGAGGCCGGTTCGCTCGAAGGATATAAGCGCCTCCTGCTTGCCCAACCCCGTCCACTCGCGCCTTCGGAAAACGTGGCGCTGGATGATTGGGTGGCGCAGGGCGGCACGCTCGTTCTTCTGGCCGATCCGATGCTGACCCGCCATTCCGGATATGCCCTCGGCGACAAACGGCGACCGCAGGATATCGCATTGCTGTCGCCGATTCTCGCCCGGTGGGGCCTGGAGCTGCGCTTCGACGATACGCAAACGACCGGCGAACGCCTGGTGCATGCGTTCGATACCCGCGTTCCGGTAAACCTGCCTGGCGCCTTTGCTGCAAATGCAGCTGGCGGCGTTGCGGATTGTACGATCGAAGCCGAGGGCCTCGTTGCAACATGCAAGCGGGGGGACGGCAATATCCTGCTGCTCGCCGATGCCGCTCTGCTGGACAGTGAAGAGAGCGGGGACGCAGAAGAGGTCCGAAAGACAGCCTTGCACCGCTTGACCGACTCGCTGCGGGACTGACCGCGGGAAATCACGGGAAGCGTCGGCCGATATGCAAAACGGCGCGCGCCCGATCGGCGGCATTCAAGGGGAAAGCAGACAAATCTTTTAAGGATGCCGTGGCTCGAACCGATGCTTGACCAGTAAATACGTCCTAATTTTCAGTAACTTGACTTCTTATCCCGTAAAATCCCGCAATTTTCCCTTCCATCCCTCTGTGTCCCGCTGTAAACCATCCTCACATCGGACACGAACTGTCTATGCGCGCACCGCTCGCGGTGATGCGGCTCGCCCATTGGCATGGGCGGGGAGGGGGAAGTCGTGTCCGGAATGGAGGGTGTCGAACGCAAAGGCGCGAGGTCGGGGTAAGTGGCTTTCGGAGGATACAGCGGACAGGCCTATTCGCCCGCGGGCGAAAAAGGCCGGTTTGTGCTTCCGCCGCTGTTCCGCAAGGCGGTCAAGGAAAGCAGCGATGGCCGCGTTCTATGCCTGATGAAGCATCCCGCCTGGTCATGTCTCGTCGGGTTCGGTACTAGCCGCAAGGACGAACTTGAAGATCAACTCGACCGGGAGGAAGATCGCGCCATCCGGTTGGGCCGGGACTTCGACCGCGACACGCGCGCGAGCCAGCTCTTCGGTTTTCAGGAAATGCCGTTCGACGACAGCGGTCGGTTCGTCATGCCCGATCACCTGCGCAGTCTCGGCAATATTGACGAGGGATTGTTCTTCCAGGGCGCGGGGCGCTTTTTCACTCTCTGGAACCCGGACGAACTGGCCAAGATGGGTGACGACTGGGCGGGTGCGAAAGCGGCCTGCGACAGCTTCCTCGCCGATGCGAAGAGAAAGCAGAAATGAGCGCGCCGCACACTCCCGTGCTCCTCGACGAAGTCGTCGAAGCGCTCGATCCTCGGCCAAACGATGTACTGATCGACGCCACTTTCGGTGCTGGCGGCTATACGCGCGCCCTGCTGGATCGTGGAGCGACGGTCCATGCGTTCGACCGGGATCCCGATGCCCTGTCATCGGGTCGCACCTGGCGCGAGACGGAGAAAAATCCGCCGCGCCTTTTTCTCCACCCGCATCGCTTCTCGCAAATGTTCGACGTCATGGCGGAAGCGGGCGTGGCCAAGGTCGACGGGGTGGTAATGGATATCGGCGTGTCATCCATGCAACTCGACCAGCCACATCGGGGATTTGCCTTCTCTGCCGATGGTCCCCTCGACATGCGTATGAGCCAGGATGGCGCAAGTGCGGCTGATTTCCTCAACTCCGCTGACGAGAAGGCGATCGCCGACGTGCTCTATGAATTTGGCGAAGAGCGTCAGTCGCGCCGCGTAGCGCGCGCAATAGTCGCTGCGCGGCCACTTGAGACGACTGGCGAACTGGCACGTGTGGTTCGCAATGCGCTGGGTTATCGGCCTCACGACAAGAAGGACCCGGCGACACGCAGTTTTCAGGCCATCAGAATTTACGTGAACGGCGAACTCGACGAACTGTCCCAAGGGCTGTCGGCTGCCGAACACCTGCTGCGTGAAGGTGGCCGCCTGGCGGTGGTCAGTTTCCACAGCCTCGAAGACCGGATCGTCAAGCGCTTCCTGCGCGAGGCATCCTCAACCCCGAGCGCTTCGCGCCACGTCCCAATGGCGGCGCAGGACGATCCGGTCTTCACCAAGATCAGCAAGGCCATCAAGCCAGGCGAGAGCGAGCTCGCACGCAACCCGCGCGCCCGCTCCTCAGTGTTGCGCCACGCGGTGCGCACGGCCGCACCGGCCCGGGTGGCGGCATGATGGCGGTTGGGTCCCGGGTCCGCCGGATCGGTTGGGCGGCAGCGCTTGGCTGCTGTTTTGCCTTGCTTCTTGCGCTCACCTTCCAGGTCAACAAGGTGAAAAGCGATGTGCGACTGACCGAACGCCAGATAATTGCGGTGCAGCAGGAACGCCTGATGCTTGAAACCGAATTTCAGACGCGGTCGAGCCAGCAACAATTGTCGGACTGGAATGCGGTCGAATTCGGCTATGGCGCACCGCGCGCAGACCAGTATCTTGAAAGCGAGCGACAATTGGCGGCGCTGGGCACCCCCCGCGGCGTCGATGCGCCGAAGCCGGTAAGGCTTGCTCTCAACCGTCCGGAGCCCGAAGACGAAGGATTGCTTTCCGAATGGCTAGGTGACGACAATGGCGCAGCCGACGAGCCGCCACGCCGCGAACTGAGCGCGACAAACCTTGCGCAGCGGCTGACCCGGCCGACTTCTCCTGTCGCCAGCCTGGCCGAGGTGAGCCAGTGAACGCCTATTCCGGCTTTGCCGCGGCATTCGGGGCTGGTCGAGATGGACATGGCGCGGTGAGCATGGCTGCTCCTTCCGCACGTGTGCAACTTGTCACCGAGCGCCATCGCGCCCTGGCCCAGGCGCGCTTGCGCGTGTTGTGGATCGTGCTCGGTTTCGTGTTCGTGGCGCTTCTGGCTATGCTGCGCATCGGCTACCTCGGCCTGTCCGACCCCGGTTCGCGTGCGACCAGCCTGGCAGAAGCGTTGTTGCCGCCCCGCGGAGAGATCGTCGACCGCAATGGCGTTGCGCTCGCCCGTGCCTTCCCGGCATATGCGCTGTGGTTCAATCCACAGGCCCTCGGTGAAGGTGAAGACCCGCTGGTACGCAATCCGGCGGACATCGCCCGGCAACTGAAAACTGTCTTTCCCGATCTCGATGAAGAACGCATCGCATTGCAACTCGCCAACGGCGAGCAGGGCTATATCCGTCGCAGGGTCTTGCCCGAAGAAGCCAACCGGGTGCAGGAAATCGGCGAACTCGCGCTTGAAATGCCGATGGAAGATGATCGCCACTATCCGCAAGGCAAGATGGCCGCACATGTGCTCGGATACGTCGCTGCCGATGGCAAGGGGCGTGTCGGGATGGAACAGGTGCTCGACGCGCATCTGTCCGATCCGGTCTCGCGCGGGACACCGGTGGCGTTGTCTATCGATAGCCGGGTTCAGGGTGCGCTGGAAGATGAGCTGCGCCGGGGCATGAAACTGGTCCAGGCACAAGGCGGTGCGGGTATCGTGCTCGATGTCGACACGGGCGAGGTTCTGGCGCTCGCCAGCCTTCCCGAATTCGATCCCAACAAGATCGACGAGCGCGGGCAGAGCCTGATGTTCAACCGCGTGACCAATCAGGTTTACGAATTGGGATCAACCTTCAAACCGCTGTCCGTCGCCGCCGCGATCGATGCAGGCGTAGTGCGCGATTTCGGAAAGCAGTGGGACGCCTCGCCGGTCAAGGTTGGCCGGTTCGCCATCAAGGATAGCCATGCGATGGGTCCGACGCTGAATGTCGTCGAGACCTTGATCCACTCCTCGAACACGGTGACCGCCCGGATTGCCGACGCTCTGGGACCGGAGCGGATGCGGCGCTACATGATCGACATGGGCATGAACGAGCGCCCCTATATCGAACTGCCTGCAAAGGGATTTCCGATCTGGCCGGGCGATAACTGGCCGCGTCTGCGCAGCATGACGGTAAGTTATGGTCACGGAATCGCGGTCACGCCGCTGCATCTGGCCAGCGCCTATGCGGCGATGGTGAATGGCGGTATCTGGCGTCCGGCGACCTTGCGGAAGCTCGCACCGGGTGAAGCACCGCAAGGGCGCCGCGTTTTCAAGGCTTCAACCTCGAGCCGGATGCGGCAATTGCTGCGCGCCATCTCGGTCTATGGCACCGGGCGCAATGCCAATGCCCATGGCTATCGCGTGGGTGGCAAGACCGGTTCGGCAGAGAAGCCCGGGGGAAGCGCCGGTTATCGCAAGACCGCGCTGGTCTCGACCTTCGCTGCGGCATTTCCGATGGACCGTCCGCGCTATGTGGTCATCGCGATGCTCGATGAACCGCGCGGTACCCTGGCCAGTTCCTATCAGCGCACTGCTGCCTGGAACGCCGCGCCCATCGTCGGGCGGCTGGTGCCGCGCATCGGTCCGCTGATCGGTGTGCGTCCGGACGATACGCGCGATATCGATCTTTCGGACATCAAGCCCCTGATACCGGAGACAGACCAATGAAGCTGAGCAAGCTTTGTCAGGCGGCCGGGTTGAACTGCGAAGGCGATGACGCCGAAGTGACCGGTTTTGCAATCGACAACCGCAAGGTTGCACCTGGAACCGTCTTCGGCGCGTTTCAAGGTAGCCAGGTCAATGGCGAGGACTTCATTCCTGCCGCTGTAGACGCCGGGGCAATAGCAGTGGTCGCCCGGCCTGAAGCTTCCGTATCGGGTGCGCTTCACATCGCCGATGGTACTCCCCGCCGCGCCTTCGCCGCATTGGCGGCGCAGTTCTTTTCGCCCGTGCCAGAGCATATCGTCGCGGTCACCGGGACCAACGGAAAGACCTCCACGGTGGAGATGACCCGCCAGATCTGGCGCATGGCCGGCGAACGCGCGGCCTCGATCGGAACACTTGGCGTCACGACCCCCGACGAAAGCGTCTCCACCGGCTTGACCACGCCCGACATCGTTACATTTCTGTCCAATCTGAGCGGTCTTGCGCGCGAGGGTGTGACCCACGTCGCCTATGAGGCATCAAGCCACGGCCTGTCGCAATTCCGCAACGAGGGCATTCCGGTCAAAGCCGCAGCTTTCACCAATTTCAGTCGCGACCACCTCGATTATCACGCCGATATGGAAGAATATTTCGCGGCGAAGATGCGCTTGTTCAGCGAAGTGATTTCCGACGATGCCACTGCCGTCATATGGATGGGGGCGGGCGACAGCGGCTGGAATGCACGCGTCGCCGAGCAGGCCGAGCAGCGCGGCCTCGATGTCATGACCGTCGGGGAGCAGGGCCGGGATATTCGCCTGACCCGACGCGAGCCGACGCAGCTCGGCCAGTCGTTGACGGTCGAACATGACGGGACAGAGAAAACGATCAACCTGCCCCTGATCGGCGCATACCAGGTATCGAACGCGCTTACCGCAGCGGGATTGGCACTAGCCACGGGCATCGAGGCCAGCCTCGTATGGGACGCCGTTGTGCGGCTTCAACCGGTGCGCGGGCGGCTTGAAAGGGCGGTCATCGCGCCTTCGGGTGCGCCGGTCTACGTCGATTACGCGCATACGCCCGATGCGCTCGAAGCAGCGGTCAGCGCTTTGCGACCGCATGTCGGCGGCAGGCTGATAACCGTCTTCGGGGCCGGGGGCGATCGCGATCACGGCAAGCGCGCAGCAATGGGAGAGGCAGCTGCAAGGACGAGCGATCTGGTCATCGTGACCGATGACAATCCCCGCGGCGAACATGCTGCGGATATCCGCAGCCAGGTGCTTGAAGGTGCGCCGCGAGCGCGCGAAATAGGCGGGAGGCGCGAAGCAATTCGCGAGGCCATAAGGACAGCTGGCTCGGACGATATCGTGCTCGTCGCCGGCAAGGGACACGAAACGGGTCAGATCATCGGATCGGGAGAAAACATGCGGGTCCTTCCCTTCGACGACGTCGAAGTTGCGCGCGAATGCGCTGCGCAGATCGTGCGAGGTGACGCGTGAGCGCAGCTATTCTGCGGCATCCGGCCTATGTCGAATGGCCGGCCGATCCGCGCGACCGGCTGCCGCTGACGTTGTGGGATGCGCAGTCGATTGCCGAAGCGGTCGGCGGCATTGCCAGTCACGATTTTCAGGTCGCAGGCGTCGAGATGGACAGCCGCGATGTGGTCAATGGCGATCTGTTCGTGGCGCTCAAGGGCGAGGCGATGGACGGTCATCGCTTTGTCGACAAGGCTTTCGAAAACGGTGCCACGGCGGCCTTGGTCGATCGCCCGGTCGATTGGCCGCATATCCTGGTCGACGATACCACCCGGGCGCTGAAGGCACTTGCCCGCGCATCGCGCGAGCGGACCGATGCGAAAATCATCGGCGTCACCGGATCGGTCGGCAAAACGGGCGTGAAGGAAGCGATCTTCGCCGCGCTGGAGCGTGCCAGTCGCGGTGCGGCGCATCGTTCGACCCGCAGCTACAACAACCATGTCGGCGTTCCGCTCAGCCTTGCCCGCATGCCGGCGCGCAGCCGCTATGGCGTTTTCGAAATGGGTATGAACCACGCAGGCGAGATCGAAGACCTTACCACGCAGGTCCGCCCGCACGTTGCCGTGATCACGACGATAGCGCCTGCGCATATCGAGAACCTGGGCAGCATGGAGGCCATTGCAGCCGCCAAGGCTGAAATCTTCGCCGGGATTGAACCAGGCGGTACGGCGGTCATCCCGACCGACACCGAACATTATCAGCAATTGCGCGGCGCGGCGCGCAAGGCGGGCGCGAAAATCATGAGTTTCGGCAAGGCGCGCCATGCCGACATGCGCCTTCTCGACGCGATCCCAAGCGCCAATGGCGGCAGTCTCGTCACTTGCGAATTTTCGGGCGGACGGCTGTGTTTTACCGTAGCCGAGCCGGGCGAACACTGGGTGATGAATGCGCTTTGCGTCATGGCCGCGGTACGCGCAGCGGGTGGCGATATGGCTACAACCGGCCTTGCCCTCGCCGAGATGGGCGGGCTCAAGGGCCGCGGCGCGCGCCATGGCATCGACGCGCCGGGCGGCAAGGCGATGCTGATCGATGAAAGCTACAATGCGAACCCGGCCAGCATGCGGGCAACGCTGGCCCAGCTAGGTCAAACCCCTTCCGGGCGGCGCGTGGCGGTGCTCGGCGCGATGAAGGAGCTGGGCGATTTCGCGCCGAAGTTCCATGCTGCCCTTGCCGAACCTCTGGTGGCGGCAGACGTCGACTTTGCTGTTATCGTTGGCGAGGAAATGTCTGCGCTCGCACGCGAATTGGGGAAAGCCACCGGCGCATCGCTTGGCAAGCCGTTCGAGTGGGCGCATTGCCACAACGCTGACGAGGCGATCGAATTGCTCGAGGATTTCGGCATTGTCGCAGGCGATGCCGTGCTGGTGAAGGGCTCAAATTCGGTCGGGCTTGGCAGGCTTGTGGATCATTTCACGCGCGCGCGATAGGCGCACCGAGAGGCTCGATTGCTCTATTTCCTCGCCGAATGGTTGAACTTCGAAGGTGTCTTCAACCTCGTGCGCTATCAGACCTTCAGGGCCGGGGCGACGTTGATGACCGCGCTCGTCATCGGTTTGCTGATCGGGCCGCGCTTCATCGCTATGCTGCGTGTGAGGCAGGGCAAGGGTCAGCCGATCCGGGCGGATGGACCACAAAGCCATCAGGCCAAGGTGGGCACGCCGACCATGGGCGGGCTGATGATCCTCGTAGCCCTGTTCCTGTCGGTGTTGATCTGGATGGACCTCAACAGTCCGTTCGTATGGGCGTGCCTTGCAGTAACAGGTGGGTTCGGCCTGATCGGCTTTCTCGACGATTACGACAAGGTGACCAAGGCCAGCCACAAGGGGGTCTCCGCGCGAACGCGCCTGCTTGCAGAGTTTCTCGTCGCGGGCATTGCATCCTACATCGTCGTCAGCCAGATCAACACCTTCGTCTATGTTCCGTTCGTCAACGACTTCGGTATCGAGCTTGGTCCGTTCTATTACGTGTTTGCCGCGGTCGTAATCGTCGGTGCGGGCAATGCGGTGAACCTGACCGACGGGCTCGACGGTCTGGCGACCATGCCGGTCATCATTGCTGCCGGCACGTTCGCGATCATTTCCTACCTCGTAGGCCGGGTGGATTATTCCGGATATCTCGGCATTCCCTATGTCGAAGGCGCGGGGGAACTGGCAATTTTCTGCGCGTCGATCATGGGGGCGGGGCTCGCCTTTCTTTGGTTCAACGCGCCGCCTGCTGCGGTCTTCATGGGAGATACCGGATCGTTGGCCCTCGGCGGCGCACTGGGCGCGATTGCAGTGGCGACGCATCACGAGGTGGTGCTGGCGATTGTCGGCGGTTTGTTCGTGTTCGAGGCGCTGTCGGTCATCATCCAGGTCTTCTGGTTCAAGCGCACCGGCAGGCGGGTCTTCCGCATGGCACCGATCCACCATCATTTCGAGCAGCTCGGCTGGAGCGAGAGCAAGGTGGTCATCCGGTTCTGGATCGTCGCGATCATCCTCGCCATGATCGGGTTGTCGACGCTGAAACTGCGATGATCACTTCGCCAGCCTTCTCGGGAAAGAAATACGCGGTGCTCGGCCTCGCGCGGTCGGGCAGGGCGGTGGTGGAGAGCCTGTTGGCGAGCGGCGCCGAGGTGCTGGCGTGGGACGAGCGCGCCGAAGCGCGCGAGCCTTTCGTGGGCCGCGTCGCGCTGGCCGATCCGCTGGAAACCGATCTGAGCGGATACGAGGGCATGGTGGTCAGCCCCGGCGTGCCGCTCAACACCCACCCTATCAAGCCGCATGCCGACAGCTTCGGCGTGCCGGTGATCGGCGATATCGAACTTTTCGCGCAGGCGCGGGGCGACCTGCCGCCGCACAAGGTCGTCGGGATTACCGGCACCAACGGCAAGTCGACGACCACCGCGCTGGTCCACCACATCCTCAAGACCGCAGGCGTGCCGACCACCATGGGCGGCAATATCGGCCTGCCCATCCTGGAGCAGGAGCCGTTGGCGCCAAATGACAATGGGGTCAGCGTCTATGTGCTGGAGCTGTCGAGCTACCAGATCGACCTGACCCTTTCGCTCGACTGCGATGTGGCGGTGCTGCTCAACATCACACCGGATCACCTGGATCGGTATGGTGGCGATTTCCATGCCTATGCTGCAAGCAAGGCGCGCTTGTTCGAGATGCAGTCGCCTCGGCGCTTCGCTATCGTCGATTATCGCGCCGAAGCTGACGAAAACGTTCTGGACAACGCCGAAAATCCGTTGATCCAGTTCATAGGCGACATCGATGTGGGTGCCCCGTCTGACTGGCCTGCCCTGCAGGGGCCGCACAACCACCAGAACGCTGCCGCCGCTTCGGCGGTGTGCCGCAGCCTTGGGTTGACCGACGAGCAAATCGCCGAGGGACTCCGCACTTTCCCCGGCCTCCCGCATCGCATGGAGCGGGTCGCCGAGATCGGCGGGGTGGCTTTCGTCAACGACAGCAAGGGCACCAATACCGCTGCCTCCGCCCCTGCATTGGCGGCGTTCGACAACATCCACTGGATCGTCGGCGGTCTGGCGAAAGAGGCGGGTCTGGGCGAGTGCGAGGCCGAGCTGGGGCACGTGAAAGCGGCCTATACCATCGGCCAGGCGGGCGAGGATTTTGCGCGGGCACTGCTAGAAAAGGTGCCGATCATACGCTCGATTACGCTCGAACAGGCGGTGTTCGACGCTTCCACTGCCGCCGAGCGGGGCGATACCATCCTGCTGTCTCCCGCTTGCGCCAGTTTCGACCAGTATCGCGACTTCGAAGCGCGCGGCGAGCACTTCCGCGAGCTTGTCATGGCACTGGAGGAGCGGGCGGCATGACGACCATGCAACCCTACGTTCCCGGCAAGCGCCAGCCGGCGCACATGCCGCGCGGTCGACTCTCGCGCTGGTCGCAGCTCAAGATATGGTGGCGCGAAATCGATCGGGTGCTGTTGCTGCTGGTGCTGTTGCTGATGAGCTTCGGCACGATCGCGGTGGCCGCTGCCTCGCCCGCCAGTGCCAACCGGCTTTCGACCGCAAACGAAACGCTCGATCCGCTGTATTTCTTCTACCGCCACATTGCCTGGCAGCTTCTCGGTCTTGGCACGATGGTCGGCATCTCGCTGCTCAGCCGCGAGAACGCACGGCGATTGAGCATCGTGCTGACCGTGGCGATGACCGGACTGTTGTTTCTGGTTCCGTTCATCGGCGTCGAGATCAACGGGGCGCGTCGCTGGATCAATCTGGGCATGCAGTTCCAGCCGTCCGAGTTCCTCAAGCCGGCGTTTGCGGTCACCATGGCCTGGATTCTTGCCTGGCGAATGCGCGATCCGAACCTTCCCGTTCTGGGCATTGCCACCGCTCTGGTCGGTCTGGTCGCCGCGCTAATGATGCTCCAGCCCAATTTCGGCGGCACGATACTCTTCGGAGGGGTTTGGTTCGTCCTGGCGGTCCTGTCGGGCGTAGACCTGAAACGGCTCGGTGGACTGCTGGGCGGCGTAATCGTCGGCCTCGCCGCGACCTATTTTCTCTACGACAATGCGCGCCATCGCATCGATGCTTTCCTGGGTGGGGGCACCGCCTATGACCAGGTGGACCTTGCCAGCAGGACTTTGCTCGCGGGTGGCTGGACGGGCGCGGGCTATGGTCTGGGTATTCGCAAGATGAGCCTGCCCGAAGCGCACACCGACTACATATTCAGCGTGATCGGCGAGGAATTCGGCCTGATCGCCTGCGCGGTCATCGTGATCCTCTATCTCGCCATCATCGCGCGGGTGCTGACCCGACTGGTGGACGAGGAAGACCTGTTCGCGCTACTTGCCGGGGCCGGATTGACCGCGCTGCTCGGCGGCCAGGCCTTTATCAACATGCTCGTCAATCTGCAGCTTTTCCCGTCGAAGGGAATGACGCTACCGCTGGTAAGCTACGGGGGTTCGTCCACCATTGCGGTATGTCTGCTCGTCGGTCTGCTATTGGCCGTGACGCGGCGAAACCCGTTCCTGAAAAGCCGGACCAAGGGGCTTGGCGACATGCTCGGTTTCGGGCAGGCGAAGCCGATGACGAACAAACCGGATCGATCGCGCCGGGAGATTTTTCCTTGACCGGCTCCAGCCGCCATTACGTGCTCGCCGCCGGGGGGACCGGAGGCCATCTGCTGCCTGCGTTTGCGCTGGCCAGCGAACTCGAGCGGCGGGGGCATCACGTCGCGCTGATTACCGATGCACGGGGTGCCGACATACCCGGAAAGCCCGATTTCATGCCAGCTCATGTCATTCCGGCCGGACGTTTCGGCAAGAACCCGCTGAGCTGGTTCAAGGGCCTGTCCGCAGTGATGGAAGGCCGGCGCATGGCGCTGCGTCTGTTCGAAAGCTTCCAGCCAAGTGCGGTGGTGGGCTTCGGAGGCTACCCCTCGCTCCCGGCGATACTTGCGTCGACCTCGGCCGACATCCCGACCGTGGTGCATGAACAGAACGCGGTCCTGGGGCGCGTCAATCGCCTTCTGGCGGGCCGCGTTCAGGCCATTGCGACGGCCTACCCCGAAGTCGAACGGCTTGACCACAAACATGCGCGGAAGGTCGAACTGGTCGGCAACCCGGTCCGTGCCGGCGTGCTGAGCCTGCGCGACGAGCCGTTTCCCGCATTTTCCGAAGACGGATTGTTGCGGGTGCTGGTTACCGGTGGAAGCCAGGGCGCGCGCGTCCTGTCCGAGGTCGTACCCGATGGCCTGGCCATGCTTCCGCCCGCTCTGCGCCAGCGGCTGCAGGTCACCCAGCAATGCCGCCCGGAAGATCTCGCGGCGGTCCGCGAACGTTATCGCAATCACGAGATTCCCGCCGAGCTGGCGACCTATTTCGAGGACATGGCGGATCGCCTGGCCGATGCACACCTGTTTATCGGGCGCGCGGGCGCTTCGACCATCGCCGAACTCACCGCGGTTGGCCGCCCGGCCATTCTCGTGCCGCTGCCCATCGCGACCGACGACCACCAGACGGCCAATGCGCGCGAACTTGCCAAGGCGGGTGGCGCGCGGATGATCCGGCAGGAACGCTTTACGGCGAAGGAGCTTGCCAAGCAGATCATGGCACTTGCAGAAAATCCCGCGGGCCTCGCCAACGCTGCGCATGCGGCATGGAATTGCGGCCGTCCCCGAGCGGTCGAGGATCTCGCCGACCTTGTCGAAAGCTTCGGCGGGGCGGACATGATGGACGTGATCCGCGTCGGCGGAAACAATGCGCGTGGGGCCACGCAGGGGCATCCCGCCGGACAGGGTGCCGCCCGCGAGGTGACCGAATGAGAGGTGTTCCGACAGATATCGGCACGATTCACTTCGTCGGCATCGGCGGCATCGGCATGTCGGGCATTGCCGAAGTCATGGATAATCTTGGCTATTCGGTGCAGGGTTCGGACCTGAAGGAAAGCCCGGTCATCGAACGGCTGCGTTCGCGCGGGATCGACGTGGCGATCGGGCATGCAGCGGAAAACGTCGAGGGGGCGGCGGTGGTCGTGACATCGACTGCGGTCAAGCGGACCAATCCCGAAGTCGCCTACGCGCTTGAGAATCGCATTCCCGTGGTCCGGCGCGCCGAAATGCTGGCCGAACTGATGCGGCTCAAATCGACCGTTGCCGTCGCCGGAACCCACGGCAAGACGACAACGACCAGCATGATCGCGGCCCTGCTCGATTGCGGCAGCATCGACCCAACCGTGATCAATGGCGGGATCATCGAGCAGTACGGTTCCAATGCGCGGCTGGGCGATTCCGACTGGATGGTGGTGGAAGCAGATGAAAGCGATGGCAGCTTTCTGCGTCTCGATGGCACGATTGCGGTCGTCACCAATATCGATCCCGAACACCTCGACCATTACGGCGATTTCGACGGGGTGAAGGACGCCTTTGTCGAGTTCATCCACAACGTGCCGTTCTATGGCGCCGCGATCCTTTGCATCGATCATCCGGAAGTTCAGTCGGTCATCGGCAAGGTGCGCGATCGCAACGTCATCACCTATGGTTTCAACCTTCAGGCAGACATTTGCGGTGTGAACATCCGTCCCGATGAAGGCGGAAACCGGTTCGATGTCATCGTCCGGCGCCGCGGGCAGGAGGATCGCCGGATAGAAGGCGTGCGTCTGCCCATGCCGGGCCGCCACAACGTCCAGAACGCCCTGGCCGCGATTGCCGTTTCGATCGAGATGGGCTGTCCGGACGAAGTGATCTGCAACGGCTTTGCGAATTTCAGCGGTGTGCGCCGCCGATTTACCAAGGTGGGCGAGGTGGCAGGTGCAACGATCATCGATGATTACGGGCATCACCCGGTGGAAATCCGCGCCGTCCTCGAAGCAGCGCGCGAAGCCGCGAAGGGCCGCGTGATCGCGGTAATGCAGCCGCATCGTTTCACGAGGCTCAACGATCTGATGGACGATTTCCAGAGCTGTTTCAACGAAGCGGACCAGGTCCTTGTCACCCCCGTCTATGCCGCGGGCGAGGATCCGATCGAGGGCGCAGATTCCATGGCCCTGGTCGAAGGTCTTAAATCGCGGGGTCACAGGTCTGCCGCGACGGTGAAAGACGAGAGCGATCTTGCCAGCACGCTCTCGGGCGAGATCGAGGAAGGCGATTTCGTCGTCTGCCTCGGCGCAGGCGATATAACCAGGTGGGCTGCCGGTCTCGCCGATGCGATCGAACGGGAGCGTGCCTGATGGAACAGCCCGATGACGTCTGGAATTTCGATAGCGGCATGGCCCCCGATTGCGAAGTCGAGGGAGGCGTGGCCGCGCCTCTGGAAATGGATGGAGTGCGCGGCACGCTGAAGCCCGATGCGCCGCTTGCCAAACTCGTCTGGTTCAAGAGCGGTGGACGTGCCGACTGGTTGTTCGAACCTGCCGATGTCGACGACCTGCGGCTGTTTCTCGAGCGGCTGGATGGCGATCTGCCGGTCATGGCGCTGGGGCTGGGATCCAACGTGATCATACGCGACGGCGGCGTCCCGGGCGTCGTTGTCAAGCTGGGCAAGCCCTTTGCGAATGTCAGCGTCGACGATGAAAGCTGCGTGGTGGAATGCGGGGGCGGGGCGCACGGTATCCTCGTGGCCAGCACCGCGCGCGATAACGGCGTGGCGGGGCTTGAATTCATGCGCGGTATCCCCGGCACGGTCGGCGGTTTCGTCCGGATGAACGGGGGAGCCTATGGCCGCGAAGTAAGCGATGTCCTGATCGATTGCGATGTCGTGATGCCTAGCGGGGAATGCCACACCCTTCCTGTAGCCGATATGCAGTATTCCTATCGCCATTCGGCCCTGCCGCCCGGTGCGGTGGTCGTCGCCGCCAGGTTTCAGGGCCAGCCGGGAGACCCGGAAATCGTCGGCGCGAAGATGGACGAGATCGCCGAGGCGCGCGAGAACTCACAGCCGGTGCGCACGAAAACCGGCGGTTCGACCTTCAAGAACCCGCCCGGCAGGAAAGCCTGGGAGCTGGTCGATGCGGCGGGATGTCGCGGCCTGCGCCAAGGCGGCGCACAGGTCAGCGAAAAGCACACCAATTTCCTCATCAATGTCGACAATGCCACGAGCTCCGATATCGAAGGCCTGGGCGAAGAGGTGAGACGCCGGGTCTACGAGAATTCCGGCGTCGAACTCGAATGGGAAATCGAGCGGGTGGGGCGGCCGTGACGCTAGAGCGGAAGCTTCATGTCGCCGTGCTGATGGGCGGTTGGGCTAACGAACGCCCGGTGTCGCTGATGTCGGGTGAAGGTGTCGCCAATGCGCTGGAGGGGCGCGGGCACAAGGTGACGCGGATCGACATGGACCGGCAGGTCGCGGCGCGCATTGCCGAGGCTGCTCCCGACGTGGTGTTCAACGCCTTGCACGGCGTTCCGGGCGAGGATGGCAGCGTGCAAGGCATGCTTGACCTGATGGGCGTGCCCTATACGCATTCGGGCCTGGCCACTTCCGTTGTCGCGATCGACAAGCAGCTGACCAAACAGGCCCTCGTTCCGCATGGCGTCCCCATGCCGGGCGGGAGGATCGTCAAGAGCGCCGATCTGCACCTGCGCGATCCGTTGCCGCGACCTTATGTGCTCAAGCCGGTGAACGAAGGCAGCTCGGTCGGCGTCGCCATCGTCACCGAAGATGGCAATTACGGCAATCCGATCGCGCACGATGCGAAGGGGCCGTGGCAGGATTTTTCCGAATTGCTCGCCGAACCTTTCATCAAGGGCCGTGAGATGACCGCGGCGGTGGTGGATTTTGAGGATGGGCCTCGCGCGCTGGCGGTGACCGAACTCAAGCCCAAGAGCGGCTTTTACGATTTCGACGCCAAATATACCGACGGCATGACCGACCACATCTGTCCCGCTCAGATCCCCGCCAATATCGAAAAGCTGTGCCTGGAAATCGCATCGAAGGCCCATGAAGTCCTCGGCTGTCGGGGCACCAGCCGGACCGATTTTCGCTGGGACGAAGAGCAGGGCGAGGACGGCCTGTTCGTGCTGGAAACCAATACGCAGCCGGGCATGACTCCGCTGAGCCTGGTTCCCGAGCAGGCGAAACATGCGGGCATAGAATATGGCGAACTGTGCGAGATGATCCTGGCTTCCGCCTTGCGCTATCACGACCAGAACACGAAAGCGGGCGATGGCTAAGGTCAAACGCAAGCCAACCGGTGTTCGCCGCTCTGCCGCGGCGCGTAGCCGTAGCCAGAAAGCCCAGGCGGCCAGGAAGCACACCAGCGGCGTGCTCGACCGAACGATGGCTTTGCTGCCGTTCACCGAAGAACAGTGGCACAAGCTGTTCCTTGTCCTGATTGCGGCCGTGGGCTTGAGCATCGCGTGGACCGTCGCAAGCTTTGCGGGCGTTTTCGACATGGCGCGCATCGAATTGGCCAAGTCGGCTTCCCGCTCGGGATACGAGGTTCGGCGGGTGCAGGTCTCCGGCGTGGAGCGAATGAACGAGCAGCGGGTCTACGAACGCGTGCTTGCCGAGCGCGACCGGCCGATGCCGCTCGTCGATCTTGCCGAGGTGCGCGAGCGCCTGCTCGACCTGCCCTGGGTCCTGGATGCACGGGTATCGCGCCAACTGCCCGATACGTTGAAGATCGACATCGTCGAGCGGACACCCCACGCGGTGCTACGCAAGCCCGACCGGCTCATGCTTATCGACCAGAAGGGCAATGAACTGGAGCCGATCAGTTCCAGCGCTTCTGAAAAGGAATTGCTCATCGAAGGCCCCGGCGCGCAGAAACAGGTGGAAGAGCTCGCACGATTGCTCGATGCCGCACCGGCGCTCAGACCGCAGATCGCGTCCGCCGAATGGGTCGGCAACCGCCGCTGGAATTTGCGCTTCAGGAGCGGGCAGCTGCTCGCCCTTCCGGAAGGGGATGCAGGGGCGCCTGCGCTGGTCAAGTTCGCGCAGCTCGACGGGATGCACCGCCTGATTGGCGGCAAGCCGGTAGCGATCGACATGCGGGTTCCCGACCGCGCCTATCTGCGATGCGCGGATGGTCCGTGCCCGAATCAGATTGCGCGCAACGGAAGGGCCGACTGATGCCGCCAGGTGCGACCCCGCGCGTTACCCGTGTCTTCGCCGCGGTGAATATTGGCTCTTTCCGGGTATCGGCCATGATCATCGGACAGGTCGAAGGCGGCGACATGGTTGTCCTCGGGTCGAGCCACCGGGCGAGCGACGGGGTCAAGCGTGGCTATGTCACCGACATGCGAGCAGCGAGCCATGCTGTCCGCACCGCGGTGGAGAAAGCCGAAACGAACGCCAATACGAGCGTTTCCAGCGTCTGGATCGCCTGCGCCGGCGCGGGTCTGTCGAGCAAGATTGCGAGCGTCGAAATCGCGATCGGCGGACGCCGGATCGAGGAAGACGATGTGGAGCACCTGCTCTATGCTGCCCGCGACCACCTGCAGCCCGACGGGCGCATGGTCCTGCATGCGCAGCCCGCGCACTACACGCTCGATGGCGCACACGGCGTCGCCAACCCGAAAGGACTGCATGCCGAAGCGCTCGGTGTCGACGTGCACGTGACCCTTGCCGAGGGCGCGCCGGTGCGCAATCTGATAGAGGCTGTGCAAACCGCGCATCTGGACGTCGAGGGCGTCATCGCCTCGCCCCTTGCAGCGGCGCATGCCTGTCTGAGCGCGGAAGAACGCGATCTTGGCGTGGCGCTGGTGGAAATCGGGGCGCAGGTTACCAACGTTTCGGTGCATGCCAGCGGAATGTTGCTGGGTCTGCGTTCCATCCCGATAGGATCGAACGACATAACCGACGCCATTGCATCCTCCCTGGGCATACGCCGGAGCCAGGCTGAGAGGCTGAAATGCGTCTCCGGTTCGGCCATTGCAACGCCGACCGATCATCGCGAGATGATCTCCGTGGGTGGACCGGATGACGACCCCGGGGCAAGGCTGGCCCGCGGTGCCGACGAACAGAACCGGATTGCCCGGGCCGAACTCGTCTCGATCGTCACCGACCGGCTGGGGATCGTGACCTCTGAAATCGGCAAGGCGCTCAAGGCCATGGGCTTCACCGCCGCACAGGGTGGCCAGGTCGTCCTGACCGGCGGCGGAGCGGAGCTGCACGGTATCGCTGAATTCGTGCAGGGCGCGCTCGGCCGACCGGTGCGCGTGGGCAAGCCCCCGGCGTTGACCGGCATGCCCGAAGCACATGCGACGCCCGGCTTCACCACCCTGGTGGGATCCTGTCTTTATGCCGCCGAAGATCCGGTTGATATCCGTTCAGTCGGACCGCGTTACCAGCCGTCACGCCGCTATTCCGGCATGGGATTGGTAAACGGTGTATTTCAGGCGGCGCGCGAATATTTCTAGGGTTGAAGCAGCGCCTCAACCCGCCTTTAGCCCTTGTGGATAAGGAAATAATCCCTTTCACCTGCGATTCGCTTTGTGACAAAGGTATGCCATAGTGACGCCGACGACTTCTATTTTCCGGGGGGACTCCCAATGAGCATCAATATCGGACCTGCAGCAGACGACGACGACATGCGTCCAAGGATCATGGTTGTTGGCGTGGGTGGCGCGGGCGGCAATGCCATCGCCAACATGATGCAGGCCCAGATCGAAGGTGTCGACTTCATTGTCGCCAATACCGACGCGCAGGCATTGGCAACCTCGGCAGCCGAAAAACGTATCCAGCTCGGACCGGACATCACCGGCGGCCTCGGCGCGGGTGCGCGGCCCGAGGTGGGCAAGGCCGCAGCCGAAGAAACCGTCGACGATATCGAAGATGCGCTTGACGGCGTGAACATGGTGTTCATCGCAGCCGGCATGGGCGGCGGCACGGGCACCGGCGCCGCGCCGGTCATTGCCGAAGCGGCACGCAAGAAGGGCGTCCTGACCGTCGGGGTGGTCACCAAGCCGTTCCTGTTCGAAGGCACACGCCGCATGCGGGCCGCCGAGGCGGGTATCGACGAGTTGCAGAAGCACGTCGACACACTGATCGTCATTCCCAATCAGAACCTCTTCCTGGTCGCGAAAGCCGATACGACCTTCAAGGAAGCCTTCATGCTCGCCGACGAGGTGCTGCAGCAGGGCGTGCGTTCGATTACCGACCTCATGGTCATGCCGGGCCTCATAAACCTCGACTTCGCCGACGTGCGTTCGGTGATGCAGGAAATGGGCAAGGCAATGATGGGAACCGGGGAGGGCGAAGGCGAGAACCGCGCGCTCGAAGCAGCCGAACAGGCCATCGCCAACCCGTTGCTCGACGGTGTGTCGATGGCTGGCGCCAAGGGGGTCATCATCTCCATAATTGGTGGTGAGGACATGAGGCTGCTTGAAGTCGACGAGGCGGCGAATCACATTCGCGAACTCGTGGACGAGGATGCGAACATCATCTGGGGTTCCGCGTTCAATCCCGATCTCGATGGCAAGATACGCGTTTCCGTGGTCGCGACCGGTATCGAACCGGTCGGGTCAGCTACCGTCGCACCGACGCGTAGCTTCTCGATGTCGGAATCGCGCGCCCCGAAGCGGCCGATCCTCGACCTGCCGAGCAGCGATGGCAGCGACGACGAGCCGTTCGAACTGAACGAAGGACTTTCGCCCGACCCCCAACCGGCATCGTCCCTCGCCTCCGAGCCGGCTGAGGACGAAGCCTTCGATCTTACGAACGAAGCGGGTTCCGAAGAGGAGGCATCTCGCGACCGTGATGATGCAGACGTTTTGTCGCAGGGGCTGTCGCCAGCATCGGCCACCAACAATGACGAAGACGACGAGTTCGACGATGTCGACGACATCGTAGATCCGCTCGCCGGAATGCGTAACGAACAAACCGAGCGGTTCGATGCGGTCGACGACGACGACGAGAACGGCGTGCCGCCGCCCGCCGAAGACCGTGAATACGGAAATCGATCTTCCGGCGACGGATGGGCCGACGAAGGCAAACCGACGGGCGAAGATGCTCGCGATCCGCTCGATCTCAGCGCGCCCGTCGATGACAACAATTCGCAGGACACGCTTGAACTGGGCGATGGCGATGTCGCGGGCGAGAGTCCTCTCGCAACCAAGCCGGGCCGCCGCCGCCCGATCGTTCCCGGCGGAGGCTCCTCCGGAGGTTCGGGCGAAGGGCCCGACGAGAAAAGCAGCAGCACCTTGCCGGGCAGCACGTTGTTCGAACGCATGGCCAATCTGTCGCGAGGTGCCAACCGCGCTGAAGAGAATGATGACGATGACGATGACGACCACGGCGGTGGTGGCGCACTCAACATCCCGCGTTTCCTCAACCGGCAGAACAACCAGTAGCTGCGGCAGGTTACCTGTTTCAGCGCCTGTTCAACCGTGGTCGGGCATCAGTACTCCATGACAGGACTCAAGCGAATAGCTGTCGGGGCTCTTTTGCTTGCGATGGCATCGCCCCTGCCGTCGCTTGCGCAGGAGATTGTTCAGCCGCTTCCGCCACCGGGGGCTGAAAAGCTATCCGACGCGCTCGACCGGCTGGCGCGCAACTCTCAGGATGTCTCGGCTGTAATCGACGCTGGCGACGCGGCGCTCGAAGTCGGAGACGTGGATGCGGCGATCGGTTTTTTCGGGAGAGCGAACCAGCTTTCGCCGGGCAATAGCCGGGTGAAGCTGGGCCTGGCCCGAGCCTATGTCCGCTCCCGCCGTCCGATCGAGGCTTTGCGATTGTTTGCCGAGGCCGAGCGTGCGGGAATAGTGAATTCGGTCATGGCGGAAGAACGTGGGCTTGCCTTCGACCTCGTCGGCGATTCCACCAGTGCGCAACAGCTTTACAGACTTGCGCTGGCCAATGGTTCGGGCGATGAAATTGTTCGCCGTCTGGCATTGAGTCTTGCGATCTCGGGCGACCGCGAGGAGTTCGAAGCAACGCTGCTCCCATTGCTCGAACAGAACGATGTTTCCGCATTCAGGGCGCGGGCGTTCGGGCTCGCCATTCTGGGCGATACTTCGGCAGCGATCGAAATTGCCCAGACCATGCTCAATCCACAGGTTGCGCGCCAGATGCGCGCCTATCTGGAATTTATGCCTCGGTTGACCCAGGCCCAGCAGGCGGCGGCTGCCAATCTCGGCATTTTTCCTCGCACGGGCGACATCGGTACCGACGACGTTCGCATGGCAGGTGCTAGAACAACCCCACAGGAACCGCCTGGTGCGCAGCTTGAACCTGCAGGCCCCACCCTGGGCTCCCAGGCTTCGGGCGCGCAGATCGATCGTCCGCCGCCGAGACGAACGGTTCGTAGTCCGAGACCTACAGGAGACCGTCTGTCCGATGTTCTTCAGCGAGCCCAGCAACGCAGCGCAGACCGAACTGCGGAACCGGTACAAGTTCCGCAGTCGGAGCCGGTACAGGCGCGACAGAACGAGCGTTCCAGTCAGCCACCAGTTTTGCAATCGACCGAAACAAGGCCGCCGCAGAGCACCTTGGAACTGCCAGTGCAGACTTCGGATTCTCAACCGGAAATCCTTCTGCCGGACCCGGCTCCGGTCGAACCTGCCCGGCAACCCGTCGACGTTGCCGCTGCGTTCGGGGATTTCACGCTATCGCCTTCCGCGACATCGCGTGCCGCGTCGGGAGGTGTCGATATCACGCGGATCGAAATTCCGCGCGAGCGCGCCGAACCGGAGCCACCTGCCCATCCGGCCCGGCACTGGGTTCAAGTGGCCACGGGAAAGAATCGCGACGCGCTGGCGTTCGACTGGCGCCGGATTGCGCGCCAAGCGGATGGGCGTTTGACGGAAAAAGGCCCGTTCGTTACCCCGTGGGGTGAAGCGAATCGGTTGCTTGCCGGGCCCTATGAGAGCGCTACGGTCGCGCGCGAAATGGTTAACGAGCTAAAGGCTCTGGGGGTGGACAGCTTTCCGTTTTCCAGTTCCACCGGTGAGGAAATCGAACCGCTTGATTGAGGTGGGCTGCGTTGTGCACAAGCTTTGCACAGCGCAAAACGGTTCTCCCCAGCCATCCGCGCCTGGTTGATTGCCAAGCTTCGGTCATTGCCTGCATCCACGCGCCATGACGCGGACAGGACCGGTACAGTGAGACCAGCAAATGACAGTTACGAGGTGGATCGAAGCGCTGCGCCGCTCGATATGCTTGTCGCGCTGTTCGAGGCCCGTGGCTGGCCATGCGAGACCTCCGCAGGCGAAATCAGCGGAGCGATTCAGGGCAGCTGGACCAATTACCAGGTCAGGGCCGTGTGGCGCAGCGAAGACCGCGTTCTGCAGATCATGTGCCTGCCCGACATTCGTATTCCGGCGGGCAAGCGAGAGGTTGCCAACGAACTGATCGCCCTGGCCAACGAACGAATCTGGCTCGGTCATTTCGATGTCTGGACCAATGGCGGTCTTGCCCTTTATCGCAACGGGACCATGCTCGGGTCCGAGGGACTGCTCACTCTCGACCAGGCCCAGGCCTTGGTCGAGATCGCAGTCGATGAGTGCGATCGTTTTTATCCCGCGTTCCAGTTCGTTTTGTGGGGCGACAAGTCACCGAGAGAGGCGCTTGAGGCGGCAATGGTCGACGCGGTCGGCGAAGCCTGACCACGTTGCTGTGCGCGCTTGTTTTTCATTAACCTTTTCCGGTCCGGTTTCGCTTGAAAATCGCAGCGCGATTGACGATATTGCGGGAAGAAGCGTGGAGCATCTCGTTCCGCGCAAGGGAGTTTAGAAACAATGGCCAATTGGAACGACACCGACCAGCGCCGGAGCTTCGGCTCGGTGCCGCGCGCGGGCGACGCCGTTACCCGTGGCGAGACTTTCGACGCAGGCTTACGCAAGCACATGCTGTCGATCTACAACTACATGACTTCGGGCGTGCTGTTGACCGGCGTCGTCGCGTTGCTGACCGCGCGTAGCGGGCTTGCACTTTCCTTTGCCAGCGGCCCGCTGATGTGGATCGTGGCGCTCGCGCCGCTGGGCTTCATCCTTGCGATGAGCTTCGGCCTCAACCGCATGAGCAAGGGTACGCTGCAAGTGCTCTTCTGGTCCTTCGCGACCGTCATGGGCCTTTCGATGTCGACGATTTTCCTGCGTTTTACAGGTGAATCGATCGCAGCGACCTTCTTCGCCACCGCCGGTGCCTTCGCCGGGTTGAGCCTGTACGGGTACACGACGAAGAAGAACCTGCAGGGCTTCGGCACCTTTCTGGTGATGGGCGTCATCGGATTGCTTATCGCGATGGTTCTCAACATCTTCCTTCAGTCGGGCACTCTGGCTCTTGCGATCAGCTTCATCGGCGTACTGATTTTCGCCGGTCTGACCGCTTACGACACGCAGCGCTTGAAGCGGGAATACCAGCATCTTCGTGGAACAGAGTTCGCCGGCAAGGCGATCATCATGGGTGCGGTGAGCCTGTATCTCGACTTCATCAACATGTTCATGTTCCTGCTGCAGTTCATGGGGTCGCGCGAATAAGCACGACACCGTTCGTCGCAAACGGGATTCGTTTGAACGTGCCCGGGGTGCCAAGCGCATTCCGGGCATTTTCTTTGTCACGACAACGGGCTAGGGCGGACCGTCTTCATCGCTCGTCAATGCGACGGGCGTCATGATGAACGCCAGATTTCTGTCTCAGGAGGGTCAACGCGCTATGGGCCGCGTTTCAGCACACACAATCCGTCTCGCGGCCATCGCCGCCGGGCTTGCCGCCATTGCTGCATGCTCGCCACCTCCACCGCCCCCTCCTCCTCCGCCGCCGCCGCCTCCGCCGGTTGAAGTCGTTCCGTATCGTCCGCTTCCGCCCAGCGGCGCGGCCTATGTCATGGATGTTCCCCCGGTTGGTCCGGACGGCGTCCGGCAGACCGTCAATACCGGTCTCACCGATGATCAGCGGGTCTGGTATTTCCGCTCCGCCTGGAATGTCGCGGCGCTCAATTGCATCGATCCGCAATACCAGCCGATCCTCGATGGCTACAGCGCCTATATCAAGGATCATGCCCGCGCATTGAAGCAGGTCAATGACCGGCTCGAACAGACTTTCCGAGACCAGACCGGCAATCGCCGCGAGGCTATCATCGCCCGCGAAGAGAAAATGACGAGGGTGTACAACTTCTTCGCTCTGCCGCCGGCACGCGACGAGTTCTGCGCGGCGGCGCTGGATGTATCGAACCGCGCGCTGGCAGCCCCGGAACTCGATCCGGCGATGTTCGCGATGGCCAATTTCGATTTCCTGCGTCAGCCGTTCGATAACTTCTTCCAGGCTTACGAGCAGTACCAGGTCGATTCAGCGGCATGGGATGCCCGTTACGGGGAGCGATATGGAAGTTCTCAGCCCGGCTATCTCGCAGCACAGCAGGCAAGAGCGGAATCCGCTCTGCTGCCTCGCGCGGGCGAGAGCGACCCGATCCTGACGATCGACGATTCCGTCATGGCGGCACGCGAAAGCAAGGTTACCGATCCCGAGACCGGAGCCCAGATCCCTGTTCTTCCTGTCGAGCCGAATACCAAGTCGCGGCCTATTGTTCAGCCGATACCGACCGACGGCGGGGAAGACGACACGCCCCAGCCATAGGCGAAGCGCCATCGACGAATAGGCCTTGGCAAAACGGCATTTCGTTCGCTAAGGCGCGCCCCTTGTCACCTGTGAATGGTGGCAGCAGACCTGGAACGGGGCCGTAGCTCAGATGGGAGAGCGCGTCGTTCGCAATGACGAGGTCAGGGGTTCGATTCCCCTCGGCTCCACCAGGATTGTTCGATGGATCTTCACGCAATCGTTTCAGAGACCTGGGCCTCGCTTGCCGATGAGCGCGGCAGCGGCAATCCCGCACGCTATATCCCGGCGCTCGCGCTGGTCGATCCTGCCAAGTTCGGTATCGCCCTGGCGACGCCCGATGGGGAGGTTTACTGCGCGGGTGATGCCGACGAGGCATTTTCGATCCAGTCGATATCGAAGGTGTTCGCGCTCTCTCTGGCGCTGGAACGCGAAGGCGCTGCACTGTGGGATGCGGTCGGCCGCGAGCCATCGGGCGACCCCTTCAATTCGATAGTCCAGCTCGAGCGCGAGAAAGGTATTCCGCGCAATCCGTTCATCAATTCCGGCGCGATCGTGACGACGGACCGGTTCATCGGCGAGCGCAGTCCAGACCAATCGGTCGAGGATTTGCTCGTTCGCCTGCGCCGGATGGGCCGTGACGAGAAGATCGGCTTCAATGAAGAAGTGGCACGGTCGGAAAGCGAGACTGGATCGCGCAACCGTTCGCTAGCCTATTTCCTTGCCGATTTCGGCCGCCTGATCAATCCGGTCGAGGACGTGCTGTCCGTGTATTTTCGCCAGTGCGCTCTCACGATGAGCTGTCGCCAGCTGGCCAAGAGCGCGCTGTTTCTCGCGTTCGATGGAACCGACCCAGTGACCGGCCAGCAAATGTGCTCGGCCAGTCGCGCACGAAGGATCAACGCTCTCATGCTGCTATGCGGGCATTACGACAATTCCGGCCAGTTCGCCTTCGAGGTTGGTTTTCCCGGCAAGTCGGGCGTCGGGGGTGGCATTCTTGCCAGCGTGCCGGGGCGGGCTGCTATCGCGGTATGGTCGCCCGGACTGAACCGGGCCGGAACCAGCCTGCTGGGTGCGAAAGCATTGTCGGAGATCGCCCTTCGCACGGGCTGGTCGGTATTCAGCGGCGGACGGGCATCAAGCTAGACCAGCCTGCCGGATGCGGCCGCCCGCCGCCATCCTCAACTACCTTATTTGCTGGTCCAGGCTCTTCGTCTGCTCCAGATGGCCTTCGATAATTGGCGATACTTCTGCAGCAAAACCACGCAATTCAGGACAATCACCTTCGTCGCGGAAATGATGCATCAGCTTCACCGCCTCTTCGTGTGCGGCAACCTGCTGATCGACATACATCGTATCAAACTTGTCATCGGGCGCTTCGCGCAGGTGTTCGATCATCTTCTGGCGGCGGGTGTCCAGATCGTGAGGAAGCTCCGTCACTTCGGTCTTCGATGAGCGATGGACAGCCAGTTTCAGCTTTTCGGTAATATCGGTGTGATCGCCGACCATCCGCTCCCCCGCTTGGCGTATCTCGTCGATGCGTCCGCGCTGCTGCGCAATCCGCCCCGCCTCGATTTCGTATCGATCGCTGATTGCGGCGCTTTCGGCGAAGCTGTTGGCGGAACTGGTCATCGATGCGCCGGCCTTTCCGAGCGCTCCTCCGACTGCATCCATTGCCTTGTTCGCTGCGTGGCCTACATTTCCGGTCTTTTCATCCTGCATGGTAATTCTCCTTTCTACTAAGAGAACGGACGCGCAGCGGCAGGTTGCATCTTCGCAGCGCCAGAAACCGCAGATCGTGCACGGCCCGGCTCAAAATCGATGTAAAACAAACATTTGTGAGCGCGGCGGTCAGAGCGCCCCAAAGGTCCAGCCTTCGGTTTTTGCAATCTCGGATGTAAGGTTGCGCGGGTTCCAGCGGCGGGGATCGTCTGCCACCTCGCGCAACCATGCTGCGGCGAGCAAAGCGTCCGAAGCATGATCGTCTATCGCACCGTCTCGCTTGACCGGGGGTGACCCCAGGCGAGCCAGAGCCAGGTTCAGTTCTTCATAGCTGCGGATCTTGGCCCGCGCGACGCTGCGACCAGCCTCGCTTGCGGCCAAGCTGGTGTAGATTTCGACGATGACCGATCCTCGCCCGGGAACGGGATCAATCGGCCAGACTGGCAACTTTCCACGCAAGCGATGCAACATGCGCATGCCGGTCAGGCTGGATTTGCCGACCTGGGCCGCGCCAACGAGATTGAAATTGGAGTAAGGCTTGCAACCCATCCCTGCCTGAGCGTGCTCGGTGACGCGGAACCGCCCGCGGCCATGCGCGGCATCGTCGCAGCGGAAATGTTGACCCGTTTCGGTCCCGTCGCGAAAGTATGACCGGTAAGTTGGATGGGCAACGAACCCGTTGGCGCCCAGGTTCGGCTCGTCGGCACAAATGTCTTCCACGAGCGCCCACAGGGCCTGTGCATTGGACAACAGCACGTCGTTGCGCGGGAAATAGGCTCCGCAATCAACATACGGCAGCGCGATGCCGAGATCGAGGCCAACCAGAGTGTTGTCCGGCAAGTCCTCGCCCAGCAGCGTCAGCACGTCCATGCGGCTCCATCCACGGCCTGGATCGACGAGCACGGGTGGTCCGCCCTTGGCATTCGCCAGCGCCATTGCGATACCCTTCTGTCGCGCACCTTTCGCGCCCGACCAGTCGATGGCGAGAAACTGCGCGAATCTCACCCGCGTTCGCGCCGCAGACTATCCCAGTAATTCAGTCGCTCGCGGACCTTGCGTTCGAAACCGCGATCAACCGGCTCGTAATAGGTTTGTGGTTCCATCTCTTCCGGCCAGTAATCATCGCCGGAAAAGCCTTCATCCGAATTGTGGTCGTAGCTGTATCCCGCACCGTAGCCGATGTCCTTCATCAGCTTCGTGGGCGCATTGAGGATATTCTGCGGCGGCATCAGGCTACCAGTCTCCCTCGCGCTCTTGAACGAAGCTTTCTGCGCCTTGTAGGCCGCATTCGACTTCGGCGCGGTCGCGAGATAGATGCAGGACTGTACCAGGGCGAGTTCGCCTTCGGGACTGCCGAGAAACTCGTATGCGTCCTTGGCCGCCATGCACTGCACGAGCGCCTGCGGGTCGGCCATGCCGATATCTTCCACGGCCATGCGGATCAGGCGCCGTGCCAGAAAGCGGGGTTCTTCGCCGGCGGTCAGCATACGGGCGAGATAATAGAGCGATGCCTGAACATCGCTGCCCCGTACCGATTTGTGTAGCGCGGAAATGAGGTTGTAATGCCCTTCGCGGTCCTTGTCGTAAACCGCCACCCGGCGCTGGAGAAACGCCCCGAGCGCGGCCGGATCGAGTGGGTCGTCGATTCGCGCGTTGTATAGCGTTTCCGCCTGGTTGAGCAGGAACCGGCCATCGCCATCGGCGCTGGCTATCAGTGCATCGCGGGCGTCGGCCGTCAGGGGAAGGGGCCCTTCCAACGTCTCTGCCCGGTCGAGCAATTGCCCCAATGCCTCGCGGTCTAGCCGCTGTAGGATCAGCACCTGCGTGCGGCTGAGCAGCGCGGCATTGAGGGCGAAGCTGGGATTTTCGGTCGTCGCGCCGACCAGCGTTACCGTGCCGCGCTCCACAAACGGAAGAAAGCCGTCCTGCTGTGCCCGATTGAAACGGTGAATTTCGTCGACGAACAGAAGCGTACGCTGTCCGGCTTTGGCCGCCGTGTCAGCTGCGGCGAATGCTTTTTTCAGATCGGCTACACCTGAAAAAACGGCGGATACGCTTTCGAAGCGCATGCCGACACTGTCGGCCAGCAACCGCGCGATTGTGGTCTTTCCTGTCCCGGGCGGCCCCCACAGGATCATGCTGGACAGCCTGCCCGCAGCGACCATTCGGCCAATCGCGCCGTCCGGACCCGTCAGATGGTCCTGCCCGATGACCTCGTCCAGCGTGGTCGGGCGGAGCCGGTCGGCAAGCGGAGCGTCCTCGAGAACCGGATCATGCTTCGGCTGAGCAGGCAAATCGTCGGCAAAAAGATCATCCATCACTGTAACGGACATAGGTGTTTGGTTCGAAAAATGCAGGGGGTACTTTACCGACGCGTGGGTCTTGCGTCCTTTGCTTGGTAGGATAAACTTTCTTCGAGGTCGCAAGAAGGAGGGTTCTTGCATGACTACCGCGACAAACACCACACCCTGGCACCTTTGGGTGATCGGCTTCGTATCGCTGGCGTGGAATGCCTTCGGTGCGAACGACTACACGCAAACGCAGCTTGGCAATCTTGACTATTTCGAAAGCATGTCGGCGAACATGGGCGCTAGCCCGCAGGAAGCGCTCGACTATTTTCAGAGCTTTCCTGCCTGGGCCGATTCCTTCTGGGCGCTCGGGACGTGGGGGGCGCTTCTGGGTTCCTTATTGCTGCTGTTCAGAAGCCGTTTTGCCGTCTGGGCCTTTGTGGTGTCCCTGATCGGTCTTGCCGGGACCACGGTGTTCCAGCTTGTCGACACCAAGCCCGAATGGGTAAGCGGCGGGATGGCGACAATCATGTCGCTCGTCATCTGGTCGGTGGCAACCTTCCTGCTGATCTATGCGATAAGCATGACGAAGAAGGGCGTCCTGCGGTGATCTATCGCGCGGCGGCGCCTTCGCGGTGCAGCCTGAGATACGTATCGACAACCGCCTGGTTGATTGCATCCCATGAATAGGCTTGCGCGGCCGTTTCTCCCGCGGCGCCATGGGACTTTCGCAAGTCTTCGTCGGCACAGTAGGGTGCAAGCGCATCGGCGAAGCTCTCGGCATCTCCCGGCGGGATCAGTCGCCCTGTCTTGCCATCCGCGACCAGGCTGGCAGCCCCCGTGGCTCCGGCTGCTACCACCGGGAGCCCGCACGCCATGGCCTCGAGCGTGACATTCCCGAACGTCTCGGTAACGGACGGGTTCAAAAAAACGTCGCCGCTGGCGAGCGCCCGGCCAAGATCGGCACCGGTCTGGAATCCGACGAAGACGCCTCCAGGCAAAGCCTTTTCGAACCAGCCCCGCGCCGGGCCATCGCCGATGACCAGCACCTTGTGAGCGATCTGGCGGCTGCGTAGCTGCCCGATGCTTTCGGCGAACACGTCCAGGCCCTTCTCCATCACCAACCGGCCGAGAAAGACGATCGCCACTTCGTCATCGGAAAGGCCGTGCGCCCGGCGCCATGCAAGATCACGTTTCGAACGGTTGAAAACATCCCGGTCGACCCCTCGCGACCACAGGCCGATGTCCGCGTTCATCTGTTGAGCGGTCAGTTCGTCGATCTGGCTCCGCGACGGGGCGACCAGCGCATCGCAACGATTGTAGAACCGGCGCAGCATTGCCTCGACGACCGGTTCGAGAAAGCCGAGACCGTAATAGCGGGGATAGGTCTCGAAGCGCGTATGCACGCTCGACAAAACCGGAATTTTTCTCTCCCGCGCCCATTTCAAAGCAGCATGACCGGTTGGATCGGGGGAGGCGATATGGACCGTGTTGGGCGCGAAACGTGCAAGGTCGCCGCGCGCCTGCTCGTTCAAGCCGAGCGGCAAACGGTACTCCCCGCGGTTCTTGATCGGCATTCGCACATTCGGCACATTGACCAGATCCCCCGTCGGTTCGAAGTCCGGATCACTTACCACCGGCGCGTAGACACGCAACGCAGCCCCCTGGTCGAGAAGATATCCGGCCAAGCGGTTCAGGGCCTGGTTCGCACC
This sequence comes from Erythrobacteraceae bacterium Alg239-R51, assembly GCA_947331495.1. Classification (GTDB taxonomy): domain Bacteria; phylum Pseudomonadota; class Alphaproteobacteria; order Sphingomonadales; family Sphingomonadaceae; genus Qipengyuania. The sequence continues at coordinate 1,004,147 of CAMZOI010000001.1, forward strand.
GTCGCGGGTGTAATTGTAGTTCCCGCTAAACAGCGCGATGCGAAGGTCGGTCACGTCCATTACGCGCGGCTTTAAGCACGCGGAACAATTTTGGCGAGAGGGCGCTTGTCTAATCGAACAACCGCTTCGCCAATGCATGGCTATTTCGCATTGACTCCCTGTCACGCAACTTTATTGCCGCCGGTGGGCCACGCGGTCCCAACGCCGCGCGTGCTCTCTGCAAGGAGAGAATACATGACTACCGAACCTGAGCTCAAACCTGAGCGCCCCTTTTTTTCGTCCGGTCCGACCGCCAAGCACAAGGGCTGGTCCGCCACCAATCTCAAAACCGAATCACTTGGTCGGTCGCATCGTAGCGCACTCGGAAAATCGCGGCTGAAACACGCCATCGATTTGTCCAAGGAGATGCTTGGCGTTCCCGACGATTACCTTGTCGGCATCATGCCCGCATCGGATACGGGCGCGCTCGAATGCGCAATGTGGACGATGCTGCAGCCCGATCGGGCGGCGACGGTCGCGGCCTGGGAGAGTTTCGGCAATGTCTGGATCCAGGACGCGGTCAAGCAGCTCAGGCTGCCCAAACTGACCACGCTGGATGCCGATTATGGCGAAATTCCCGATCTCGCGAGCATCCCGCAAGACAACGATGTCGTCTTCACCTGGAACGGCACGACCAGCGGCGCGAAGATTCCCGATACCGACTGGCTTGCCCGCAACCGCGGGGGCGTAACCATCAACGATGCCACCAGCGCGGTCTTCGCGATGGAGATGGACTGGCCCAAGCTCGATGCCACGACCTATAGCTGGCAGAAGGTGATGGGGTCCGAAGCCCAGCACGGCATGCTGATACTGTCGCCGAAAGCGGTGCAGCGGATCGAGGAATACGATCCCGAATGGCCGTTGCCCAAGCTGTTCCGTCTCAAGAAAGGCGGCAAGATCAACGAAGGCATCTTCAGGGGCGAGACCATCAACACGCCATCGATGCTGGCGACCGAGGATTATATCGATGCGCTGGAATGGGCGCAGAGTCTCGGCGGGCGCAAGGCCATGTTCGAACGCGCCGATGCCAATGCGAAGATCGTGCTCGACTGGATCGAGGCGACCCCGTGGCTGCGCAACATGGTTGCCGATCCGGCCAAGCGGACCAATACCGGCATATGCTTCGTGTTCCAAGGCGACTGGTACGAAAGCCTGTCCGACGAGGACAAGGCTGCGGTGCCCAAGAAGATTGTGAAGCTGCTGGAAGAGCGCGACGTCGGTTACGACTTCAACGGCTACCGCGACGCGCCCCCAAGCTTGCGCATCTGGTGCGGCGGCACTGTGGAGCAGGAAGATCTAAAGCGCCTCCTGCCGTGGATCGAGTGGGCTTACGCGCAAGTGAAAGACGGCTGAGGTGAGTCCCCGCGAAGGCGGGGACTCTAGCATCACCTTCCGACATCTCCGACTGAGACCCCCGCCTGCGCGGGGGGTCATTCAAGGATCTTTTAAAATGACCAAACCCAAAGTCCTCATTTCCGACAAGATGGACCCGAACGCCGCGCGGATCTTCGAGGAGCGCGGCTGCGACGTCGATGTCATTACCGGCGAAACGCCCGAAGAACTGAAGGCCCGCATTGGCGAATACGATGGTCTTGCAATTCGTTCGTCGACCAAGGTCACGCCCGAAATCCTCGACGCGGCGACCAATCTCAAGGTCGTCGGCCGCGCCGGTATCGGTGTCGACAATGTCGATATTTCCTATGCCAGCGGCAAGGGCGTGGTGGTGATGAACACCCCGTTCGGCAACTCGATCACCACTGCCGAACACGCAATCGCGATGATCATGGCGCTTGCCCGCCAGATACCGCAGGCCGACCGCCGCACGCAGGCGGGCGAGTGGCCCAAGAATGACTTCATGGGCGTCGAGGTTACTGGCAAGACGCTCGGCTTGATCGGCGCCGGAAACATCGGTTCAATTGTTGCGGCTCGCGCGCAAGGTCTGCGTATGAAGGTCATCGCTTTCGATCCCTTCCTGACCGAGGACCGCGCCGTCGAAATCGGCGTCGAGAAGGTCGATCTCGACACGCTGCTGAAGCGTGCCGACTTTATAACGCTGCACACGCCGCTGACAGACGACACACGCAACATCCTCAGTCGAGAGAACCTCGCCAAGACCAAGAAGGGCGTGCGCATCGTCAATTGCGCGCGGGGCGGACTAATCGACGAGGCGGCTCTTGCCGAGGCCCTGGATAGCGGGCAGGTCGCGGGCGCGGCGCTTGACGTGTTCCAGACCGAACCGGCCAAGGAAAGTCCGCTGTTCGGCAAGCCCAACTTCATTTGCACCCCGCATCTCGGCGCAAGCACGACCGAGGCACAGGTCAATGTCGCGCTGCAGGTGGCCGAACAGCTGGCGGATTATCTGGTCAACGGCGGTGTTACGAATGCCCTTAATATGCCCTCGCTGAGCGCGGAAGAAGCGCCCAAACTGCGGCCCTACATGAAGCTTGCCGAAAACCTCGGCAGTCTTGTCGGCCAGCTCGCGCACGGCAATCTCACCAAAATTTCCATCGAGCGCGAAGGCGCGGCGGCGGAGCTGTCGGGCAAGCCCATCGAAGGCGCCGTGCTCGCCGGCCTGATGCGGCAGTATTCGGACACGGTGAACATGGTCAACGCGCCCTATCTGGCCAAAGAGCGCGGGCTCGACATCCGTTCGGTCCGCCACGAAAAGGAAGGTGTCTACAATACGCTCCTGCGGGTGACCGTGGGCACAGAAAGCGGCGATCGCTCTGTCGCGGGTACGCTTTTCGGCAGCGACGCACCGCGTCTGGTGGAGATTTTTGGCGTCCGGATCGAAGCCGAGCTTGAAGGTCACATGCTCTATATCGTGAACGAGGATGCGCCGGGTTTCATCGGCCGGATCGGCTCGCTGCTGGGCGAGAACGGGATCAACATCGGCACGTTCCATCTCGGACGGCGCAAAGCCGGCGGCGAAGCCACCGTGCTGCTTAGCGTCGATGCGCCGATCCCGTCGGAAGTGGTGAAGCAGGCTTGCGCGCTTGAAGGCGTGAAGACCGTGATGCCGCTGGCATTCTGATAGGCGATAGGGCAGGGGCGCGCCGTCATGACAGAGCAAGACGACCTCCTGCCGATCGGGCTGGAAGATGCGCTTCCGCAGCGTGCCAGCGCGATAAGCCGTACTATGCGCGCGGTTCTCGATGCGATGGACTCGCATGGCTACGACCGTGTGCGTCCTCCGCTGATCGAATTCGAAAGATCGCTCGCGGGACGAATGGAGGGCGTTCTGACCCGCCGGATGGCGCGGTTTACCGATCCTGAAAGCCTGCATACGCTTGCCCTGCGCAGCGATATGACGGTCCAGGTCGGCCGGATCGCAGCAACCGGTCTGGCCCAGGCGCCGCGCCCCCTTCGTCTGTGCTATGCTGGCGAAGTGGCGCTGTTGCGGGCCGACCAGCTCGATCCGGCGCGCCAGCGCCTGCAACTGGGCGCTGAGATTATCGGCGCAGACAGTGCAAACGCAGCAGCTGAGGTCGTCTCCGTCGCGATCGATGCGCTGAAGGCGGCCGGCGTCGCGAACATTTCAGTCGATTTCACGTTGCCCGATCTCGTGGATACGTTGGCCGAGGAAGCCTTGCCGCTCGCGCCGGATGCGCGCGATGCCGTGCGCCGAGAACTCGATACCAAGGACGCGGGTGGATTGCGGGCCGCCGGAGGCGAGGATTATCTGCCTCTTCTTTACGCCACGGGGCCGATCGATGAAGCGATCGAAACATTGTCGGTCATCGATGCGGGCGGCGTCCTCGCATCCCGGCTTGACGGGTTGCGGCACGTCGCTGTAACTATTGGCAATCGCGCCCGGCTCACGCTCGACCCGACCGAACGCCATGGCTTCGAATATCAGAGCTGGTTTGGCTTTACTCTCTATGGCGAAGGAGCGCGCGGTTCGCTGGGACGCGGCGGTACTTACACGATCAAGGGCAGCGATGAGGCTGCGACCGGCTTCTCGCTATATATGGACCAGATCCTCGATGCGGTCGGCACACAAGCCCGCGAGGTCGCCAACACGCTCTTCCTGCCGCTCGGGCATGATCGCGATATTGCCGCACGCCTGCGCGCCGTGGGATGGCGGACGATCGCGGCAATCGACAAGGACGACGAAGCCGATGCGCTGGGATGTACGCATCGGCTCGAAGGCGAAGCGCCGCGCGCCCTCTAGCTCAGCAGAATTTGCTCGGGTCCGGCCCCATTCGGCCATCGGCGCTGTCCAGCTTGTCGATACGCGAGATCTGATCTTCTGAAAGTTCGAACGACAACGCCTTGAAGTTGGCCTCGATATGCTCCCGGCTGGTCGCCTTCGGGATGGGGCAAAGACCATGTTGCAGATGCCAGCGCAGGATGACGGCACTGGCCGGCTGGCCGGTTTCGTCGGCAATGGCGCGGATAATGTCATTATCCATTCCGTCACCTTGGCCCAGCGGCGACCAGCTCTGCGTCACGATACCGAGTTCATCGTGCAACTTTCGCAGTTCGCGCTGCTGGAAGGATGGATGCAGTTCAATCTGGTTAAGCGCAGGTGTAACGCAGGTTTCCTCGATGATCCTGCGCAGGTCCTGTTCGCGAAAATTCGATACGCCGATCGACTTTGCCTTGCCCTCATCGCGCAGCTCGACAAGCGCCCTCCAGGTTTCGACGAACAATCCCTTGTCCGGACACGGCCAATGGATCAGCAGCATGTCGACATGTTCGCGGCCCAACCGGTCAAGGCACTTCTGGGCTGCCTTCTTGGTTCGATCAAAACCCTGGCTTTCGTTCCAGATCTTCGTTTGCAGGAAGATGTCGGACCAATCGCCGACGCCTTCACCAACGCCTTTCTCATTCTCGTAGATGGCGGCGGTGTCGACGAGCCAGTAGCCAACGTCGATAGCCGCCGAAACGGACTTCGCGGCGTCCTTTTCTTCCAGCTTGTAGGTACCGAAGCCGAGCTGGGGGATCTGACGCTCGTCATTAAGGTCGAGAGTAGGATAGTCGGTCATAATTTCTCCTTCATGACACGAACGTTCGCGGACCTGTTCCTATCCGCGTTTTCCTCGGGCCCCGAAATCTGCCATGGACACGACCGGGCAAGTGTCGTTTTCGAGTGAAGATGGCTTTTGCGCTTCGGCCTGCGCTTGCCCGGGTCCGAGCATTCGCCTACGGCGCGGCTGATTTTTCCAGGCAGTTTTTTCGAAGTGGATATCGGGTTTGGCCAACGTCACCGTGATCGGCGCCCAGTGGGGCGATGAGGGCAAGGGCAAGATCGTGGACTGGCTTGCCAGTCGCGCCGACGCCGTTGTCCGGTTTCAGGGCGGCCACAATGCCGGCCACACGCTGGTCATCGACGGGACGACCTACAAGCTTTCACTGCTTCCGAGCGGTATCGTATCGGGAACGCTCAGCATCATCGGAAACGGTGTCGTTCTCGACCCCTGGGCCCTGAAAGCGGAAGTCGAAAAACTCGAAGGCCAGGGCGTCACGATCAACGACAACAATCTGGCCATCGCGGACAATTGTCCTCTTATCCTGCCCATTCACCGCGACCTGGATGGTTTGCGTGAAGCGGCGGCTGGAACGGGCAAGATCGGCACCACCGGCCGCGGTATCGGGCCTGCTTACGAAGACAAGGTGGGCAGGCGCGCGATCCGGGTATGCGATCTGGCGCATCTCGATTCGCTCGAACCTCAACTGGACCGGTTATGCGCGCATCACGATGCCTTGCGGGCCGGTTTCGATCAGGAACCTGTGGACCGGGACAGCCTGCTTGCCGAACTGCGTGAAATTGCCCCGTTCGTGCTCGAATATGCCCAGCCGGTCTGGAAACGGCTGAAGAAAGTTCGCAAGGCCGGCGCGAAGATCCTGTTCGAAGGCGCGCAAGGCGTGCTGCTCGATATTGACCACGGCACCTACCCTTTCGTCACCAGCTCCAATACTGTCAGCGGAACCGCGGCGGCGGGTAGTGGACTCGGCCCAAATGCGACCGGCTTCGTGCTGGGCATCGTGAAGGCCTACACCACTCGCGTTGGCAGCGGCCCTTTTCCGACCGAGCTCGAGGACGAGGTGGGCAAGGGCATTGGCGAGCGCGGGCGCGAATTCGGTACGGTCACGGGGCGCCAGCGCCGCGTCGGCTGGTTCGATGCCGTGATCGTGCGCCAGACCTGTGCCATCAGTGGCGTGACCGGCATCGCTTTGACCAAGATCGACGTGCTCGACGGACTTGATGAAGTGAAGATCTGCACCGGCTATCGCTTGAGGAACAACGTATACGACTACCTTCCCAGTCACTCGGCGGATCAGGAAGCAGTCGAGCCGATCTACGAGACCATGGACGGCTGGAGCGAGAGCACCGCCGGGGCCCGCAGCTTCGCCGATCTGCCGGCCAATGCGGTCAAGTATATCCAGCGCATACAGGAACTCATCGAAACGCCGGTCGCACTGGTGTCCACCAGTCCCGAGCGTGAAGACACCATCCTGATGCGCGATCCGTTCATGGACTGACGGTCCGATCGCGGTATGATGGCTACTGTGAACCGCGTTCTTTTCTTCTGGTGCGCCCTTATGGTCGCTGTGTGTACCGCGTCACTACCGCAGGCGCGTGCGCAACAGGCGCGGGACGACGAGCGGGCCGATTTCGTGCTGATCGACAAATCGGAACGAAAATTGTGGCTCTATCAGGACGGGGTCGTGATCCGGACCTATTCGGGCCTTCAATATGGTGACGCGCCGCTTGGTCACAAACGCTTCGAAGGCGATGAGCGCACGCCCGAAGGTCGCTATACGATCGATTACGGCAATCCGCAGTCGAGCTACTATCTCAGCCTGCACATCACCTATCCCAACGCGCAGGACCGCGCTTATGCAGCCGCACGGGGACGTTCGCCGGGCGGGCTGATCTTCTTGCATGGGCAGCCCAATGCGATGTCCTTCGACGCGCGTATGCCGGGCGACTGGACCGATGGTTGCATCGCGCTTTCGAATACCCAGATCGCCGAATTATGGAGCCTCATTCCCAATGGAACTCCGATAGAGATAAGGCCGTAGGCTTGACCTGATCCTCATTTGTTCTCATCCTGTTCATACTATCGAGCAGGGAGTACGATTCGATGCAGGCTGATTTTGCCTACGAGCCGGTGTGTGACAGCGCGGGATGCCACCTCGGCGTCATTATCCTGGCCGATCGCGATTCCGTTCGCGCGGAAATGCGCGAAGATTCCGAGACTGCCGGTTTCAAGGTGCTGGAATGCTGCTCGCTCGAAGAGTTCGCCAGCGGTCCAATCGGAGCGCTGGGCGATCTCATGTTGGTCGACTGTGCGAGCGATGATGCGCAGAGCATGGCACTGCTCGCGCGGCTCGATTTGCGCGCGGGCAAGGCTGGTGCGCAAATGGTCGTGTCGACAACGCTCGATGCGCTCGATTCCGTCTTCGGGTGTTTTGCAATGTCGGGCGCGCAAATTCTCGTTGAGCCCGGCCGGGCCGAGCGAACCATCGCCATCGGCAGGGTTCTGGCGCACGTCCCGAACCTGCGCCTGCGCGAACTGGCAGAGGAAGATCGCCTAATGCTCATCCGCCTCACCGAGCAGGTCAGCCGGATTGCCGAACGGCTGGAAAAGAGTTCGCCGGGGCAGCGAGCGGGCGGTGGGGCTTTTCGTTTCGAGACCCCGTCTTCGAATTGGCAGGGCGAAGGTGAGGAATATGTCGTGGAACGATCCGGCAGATCGCGCCCGCGTCTGCCAAACGCAGATGCCATCCGCCGGATCATCAAGGCGCGCAAGGCCCGCGCCGACTTCTTCGATGCGGACCTGTTTGCCGATCCGGCATGGGACATACTGCTCGATCTGTCCGCCGCACGGGCGGAGAATCGCGATGTGAGTGTCACCTCGCTGTGCATCGCTGCCGACGTGCCCGCGACGACGGCGCTGCGATGGATCGGCCAGATGGTCGAATCAGGGCTTCTGGAGCGCCTGGCGGACCCTCAGGACCGCCGCCGCGCTTATATCGCTCTGGCCGATGGCACGGCGTACGCTATGGCGCGCTACTTCGCGGACGTCGGGGTCAGTCAGTTGGCGACGGTCTGACCGCGCTTCAGGATTACGGTGTGACCTGATTCTGGCGGACTGGCTGGCAAAGGCAGGCGAACTGCATCCGCACGCGCCCTTATCAGGACCGCGGCGGATATCGCGGTATCGTGTATCACCGTATCGGCCCTGCCCAAAGCGCGTGCCTGGCGCAGGGTAAGATCGTCTGGATCGTCGCTTGAAATGGTGAACTCGTCGATCGTCCGATCGCCAAAAGCTGCAGGGTCGCTCAGCCATTGCTCTGTGCGTTGCGCGCTGTCGGGATCGAACGGGTCGAGCATGCCGCGCTCACCCAGGGCCTGGTCAATCGCGCGACGGCGATCATTGCCATCAGGAAATTGAGCCCGGATTTTTTCCCGCATCGCAGATAGGCGCGACGCGAGCGGACCCAGCGACTGGGGCAAGATCGTCTCCAATCGAAGACGCAGGTGTTTTGCCATTCCGGCAGAAGCGCCCCCGGTGCTCACCGCCACCATCACCGGATCCCGGTCGAGAATGCTGGGCAGGGTGAAATCGCACAGGTCGGGCCTGTCGGCTACGTTTACCAGCAAGCCAGCGCGCTTGAGCCGCAGGGATACGCTCTCGGCTGCTTTTTCGTCCTCCATAGCGACAAACCCGAAACGGGCATGATGAGCTTCGGTCTCGGGGCATGGCAGGCCACCGGCACGCTCGATCAGCCGCCGTTTTGCTTGGGCCATGTCCCCATCGCCGACCACCACGATCCGCGCTCCGCCGATGCGGTGAAAGAGGGGCAGGCTATGCACGGGTCGAAAAGGTCAGGCGAGCCATTCCGGCACCCGTTCGGCATCCATGATTTCAGCTGCGGGAATGCGGTCTGCGACAACGGCGTGACGATCACCATCGACCAGAACTTCGGCCACGAAACCGCGCGAATTGTAGCTGCTCGCCATAGTCGCGCCATAAGCCCCGGCGGTACGAAATACGGCTAGATCGCCTGCCTTCAGCGCATCGCAGTTGCGGTCGGTGGCAAAGGTGTCGCCGGTCTCGCAGATGGGGCCCACGATGTGTGCCGTCATCCTTTGCGAACCCGGCTCGACTGCCTCGAAATCATGCCAAGCGCCGTACATTGCCGGTCGCGCGAGATCGTTCATTGCCGCATCGACCACGACAAAGGGATGCGTGATGCCGCGTTTGACCCGCACCACGCGTGTCAGAAGAACGCCCGCATTGCCTGCAATGACTCGCCCCGGCTCGAACACCAGGCGTACGTCCCACCCTTTCGTCACGCGCGCCACCATCGCGCCGTACTGCGCCGGAGATGGCAATCGCTCGCCCGCTTTGTACGGCACGCCCAGTCCGCCGCCGAGATCGGCGTGCGTGACCTTGCATCCGGCAGCCCGCAATTCGGCAATCAATTCTCCGACTTTGCCGAAAGCCGTTTCGAGAGGTTCAAGGTCACCCAGCTGGCTGCCGATATGAACCGCGACACCTCGCATTTCGATGCCGACCTCACCCGCCAGCCGCGCATAGATTTCTTTCGCCTGGTCGAGTGGGACACCGAACTTGTTTTCCCGCTTCCCGGTAGAAATCTTCTCGTGGGTACGGGCATCGACGTCGGGGTTCACGCGTAGCGCGCAGGCAGCTGTGTTGCCCTGCCGCCGGGAAATCGCAGCCAGCTCGTATCCCTCTTCCTCACTTTCGATGTTGAATTGCCCGATCCCGGCCTCCAGACCCTGCAGCAGTTCCGCGTGAGTTTTTCCGACGCCGGAAAAGACGATATCTTCGGGTTTCATTCCCGCTCGCAAGGCGCGGGTCAGCTCCCCGCCAGACACCACGTCGGCTCCGTATCCCATGCGGGCCAGCACTTTCAGCACGGCGAGGTTGGGGTTGGACTTCACCGCAAAGGCGATGTGCGGATCTTTAAGGCCGGACAGAGCATCACGAAAAACCTTCGCGTGCCGTTCGAGGGTGGCCCGCGAATACACGTAGACCGGTGTGCCGACGTCCTGAGCTATCGACGGCAGCGGGACATCTTCGGCGTGAAGGATACCGTTCTTGAGTTGAAAGTGGTCCATGGCGTGCGCCTCTGCCCAATCGCGGCCACCCTGTCGAGCAAGCCTTGCTTACAGGTATGAAATCACTCAGGCGGCAAATCGAAGGGGTCATCTTCGCGCTCTTCGGACCGCGTGCGCAGCTCGACACTACGATCCGGGGCAGCCTGAGGGTCGAGCGCCAGCAGTTCGTCTGCGGTCGGCTTGGTTTCTGCGCCATAAGGCGCAGGCGGCAGGCTCATTCCCGGAGTCGGTTCCAGCGCGGTTTTCGATCCGCATGCCGCCAATGCGACGACCGCTACGATAGCCAGAACTGCGCGCATCATACCTCCCCGACCAGGCGTTGCCTGGCTTCTGTCACCTGCTCCCTTACGCGAACCGGTGCTGTCCCACCATAGGAGGTTCTGGCAGCGACCGAGGCATCGACCGACAAGACATCGAACACGCCTTGCTCTATGCGACTGTCGATCGACTTGAGATCTTCGAGCGAGAGCTCGTCGAGAGCTGTACCTTTCTCGTCGGCCAGCTTCACCGCTGTGCCCGTTATGTGATGGGCTTCGCGAAAAGGGATGTCGGCCTGCCGCACCAGCCAGTCGGCCAGATCCGTTGCGGTCGCATGGCCAGCTTCGGCCGCCTTACGCATGCGGACCACATCGAAACCACTATCCGCGACCATGCCTGCCATCGCGGCCAGGCTGAGATCAAGCAGGCCCGCAGTTTCGAACACGGGCGGTTTGTCGTTCTGCATGTCCTTGGAATAGGCGAGCGGCAGGCCTTTCATCGTGATCATCAGCGCGGTGGTGCAGCCGATAACCCGTCCGGCGTGGCCGCGTACCAGTTCCGCGGCATCCGGATTGCGTTTTTGCGGCATGATCGAACTGCCGGTAGAAAGCGCATCGGGCAATTTCACGAAACCGAACGGTTGGCTCGCCCAGATGATGAATTCCTCGGCGAGGCGCGACAGATGCAGAGCACACTGACTGGCCGCCATGAGGTAATCGAGCGCAAAATCGCGATCGGACACGGCATCGAGGCTATTGCGGGTAGGACGTGCGAAGCCGAGTTCCCTTGCCGTCATATTGCGATCGAGATCGAACCCCGTTCCTGCCAAGGCCGCTGAACCGAGCGGGCATTCCTCCATTCGTGTCAGGGCATCGCGAAAACGCGAGCGATCGCGCATCAGCATCTCGAAATAGGCAAGCAGATGATGGCCGAGCGTCACCGGCTGCGCGGTCTGGAGATGGGTGAAACCAGGCATCACGCTATCGGCATGCTCCTCGGCACGGTCGACCAGTGCTTCGAGCAGCACATCGATCCCTGCGATCGCGCGCAGATTAGCTGCACGTACCCACATTCGAAAGTCGGTCGCCACCTGGTCGTTGCGGCTGCGCGCAGTATGCAATCGCCCGGCTACCGAATCGATGATTTCGGTCAACCTTGCTTCAACCGTCATGTGGATGTCTTCTAGGTTCCAGTCTTCCGGAACCCCGCCGCGCTCGTACTCTGCGGCAATCTGTTCCAAGCCCCGATCGATCGTCTTCGCGTCCGCCTCGCTGACGATACCCTGCTTCGCCAGCATGCTGATATGGGCGCGGCTGCCCGCAATATCCTGGCGCCACAAGGCCTTGTCGAAAGGTATCGAAGCGTTGATTTCGCGCATGATCGCACTAGGTCCCTCGGCGAACCTGCCGCCCCACATGCTGTTGGAGTCCGTATTGTCTCGCATATTGTCCACGCTCGCTATCGCCTTCGGCCTGACTGTCGCTGGCTGCGATAGAAGTGCGCCGGAACCGAGGCAAGAAAGCTCGGCTTCGGCAGACGCAACGGACGAGATCCTGCGCAGCGAAGCCGGATCGCTGATGCCCGCTACGAATCTTGTCGACCCGGAAGGCCGGGTGCTTAATCTGGGGGCCTTGCAAGGCACCCCGGTTCTCCTGAACCTGTGGGCGACATGGTGCGCGCCCTGCGTCCGAGAGATGCCGCTCCTAGACGCGCTGGGTACCGATTATGACGGTCGATTACAGGTTGTCGCCGCGAGCCAGGACCTGGTCGGTGCCGTCAAGGTCGAACCGTTTTTTGCAACGCGCGACTTCGAGTATCTCGAACCTTGGATGGATCCCGAAGGCGAACTGAGCGAAGCCATCGGGGGCGGGGTAATGCCTACCACCGTGATGTACGATTCCATGGGTGTCGAAGTCTGGCGCGTCTATGGCGACTTCGACTGGGCAAGTGCAGAAGCTCGAGCCGCTATCGACGAGGTGGTGGGGGAGCAAATCCGTGGTGGGCGATGACAGGCTCGAACTGCCGACCCTCTCGGTGTAAACGAGATGCTCTACCAACTGAGCTAATCGCCCCACGGTGTTGCGCCACATAGCGTGGATTTGTGCAAAATCAATTGCCGATGCGCTCCTGCACCGGTTAGGCGCCTCGCTAATGACGAAAAGACTCACTGTACTAGCCACAGGCGGCACGATAGCCGGGATTGCCGGATCGGCCATCGCGAAGGACTATCGCGCGGGTGAGATCGGGATCGAGGACTATCTTGAAAGGGCTGGCGGGCTGGGGCTCGATGCCGAACTTTCCGGAGCGCAGATTGCCAACATCGATTCGGCAGATATGGGGCCGGAAGTATGGAACGCGCTTCACCCTGCCATCGTCGTGGCACTCGATGATCGTAGCTGCGACGGTGTCATCGTCACCCACGGCACCGATACGCTGGAGGAAACGGCGTTTCTGCTCGACCTTACCCTGCCGACGACAAAACCGGTGGTCGTGGTTGGCGCGATGCGGCCCGCGGATGCGGTCGGTTATGATGGTCTGCGAAATTTTGCCAATGCCGTACGCGTAGCGAGCGACAACGCGGCCGCCGGGCGGGGTGTGCTAGTTGTGATGGGCGATCGCGTTCTTGCCGCACGCGATGTGCGCAAGGTACGCACGCGGGGAACCGACGCGTTTCGCGGCTTTCCTCGCGAATCCGTGGGTCTGGTCACGCCGGCAACGCTCGAGTGGTTCGGCGCGCCGTGGAAACCGGAATCACCTGCCCAGTTCGCCTGGACAGAAGACTTGCCCGATGTCGAACTCCTGACGATCTATGCAGGTTTGAAACCCGCGTCGCTCGTCAATCATATTACTGAAAAGACGCGCGGTGTCGTGGTCGCGGGGGTGGGCGAAGGCAACATGCCCGAAGGCGTACGCAGTGCCCTTGCCGTAATGGATATGCCGGTGGTCCGTGCCAGCCGTACGGACGAGGGGCTCGTCGACCGGGAGCCGGACGACACCGCGAACGGTTTCATCGCCGCACGTGCGCTCAATCCACAGAAAGCGCGGATCCTGCTGCAACTGCTTCTGGCGAGCGGCGTGACGGATCACGCCGCCCTTCAGAACGCTTTTGACGAGCGGTGATTATCCGTTCGGCGTGACGAGGTATTTCTCGCCCGTCTTCATCTGGCGATAGTCGAGGATCGCTTCCTTGGTTAGCATCTCTTCCAAACCGACCTTCGTCTTGTAGCTGCTGGCGAAGGTCGTCGTCAGATTGTCGAGCACCCGCTTGCGCATGCGCCCCACGGTTTCCATGCCCGCATTCTGCAGGAACGGTGTCAGCAACCAGCCCGACAGCGTCCATCCAAAGCCATAGGATGGCGTAAGCGTCGTGGGTGAGAAATCGAGGCGGCCGTAGATGAACATGCGCTTCTGCTGGTTCGAGCCGTACCGCGAATATTCGGTCATCTTCGAAACCGCGACCTGTTCCATGGCCTTGAAGCAATGATCGACCATCTGTCCGCCGCCGATCGGATCGAACCCGTAAAATGCGTCGGTAGCATCGATGGCCTTGCGCAACTGGTCCATGAAATCATCGTCGGAGGAGTTCACGACCCATTCGGCACCAGCATCCTTGAGAATTTTGACCTGCTCGTCCTTGCGCACGATGTTCACCAAAGCAATGCCGTCTTCCTGGCAGATGCGGTTCAGCATCAAGCCGAGATTGGATGCGCCGACCGTGTGCAGGATCGCCTTCTGCCCGTCCATCTTGGCATTCTCGGCAAAGCCGAGGGCGGTCATGGGATTGACGAAACTGCTTGCGCCTTCCTCGGCGCTGTGATCGCCTAGGGGCAGGCACATGGATGCATCGGCAATCGCATATTCGGCGTAGGCACTGCCCGGTACGCATGCGACGCGTTTGCCATCAAGGGCCTTCGCCATATCGCCATCGCCCGTGGCTACGACCGTTCCGGCGCCTTCATTGCCTGCGGGCAGGCGCTTGCCATGGCGCGCTTTCTGTCCGGAATTGAAGGGCTCGGGCATTTTTGCCACGACTTTGCCGCGCGAATAATCCGCGTTCTCGAAATCCGCCGCTCCGGTGAGGATGGCCAGGTCGCTGGGATTGATCGGCGCAGCTTCCATCTTGACCAACACCTGGTTGCCGGTCGGGTCGGGAAAGGTGCTTTCCTCGATCTCAACCGTCAGGGTTCCGTCGCTTTCGAGCGTGGTGAACAGTTGTTTTCCGGTGGTCGTCATGTCTCTCTCCTTCACGTTATCGGTTCCGATTTGCAACCGAGCTAGAGGCGCGTGGGTCGAGACACAAGCAGATGCACAAATAAAAGGCCCCCGGTCCGCGATGCTCGCGGCCGGGGGTCTCTCCTCTCCAGCTTGTTGGCCCGCGAGCGGGCGAACCAGGTCAGGCGGCTGCGGGAGCCGCGTCGCGCACGCCTTGGTCGACATGCGGTGCGAAAGGTTCGAAATTGTCTACGAAAAGCTGAACCAGCTTCTGTGCGGTGCGGTCGTACTCGTCCTTGTCGGCCCAGGTCGAACGTGGATCGAGTATCCCGCTGTCGACGCCCGGGACGCTGACCGGAACCTCGAACCCGAAGTTCTCGTCCTTGCGGAATTCGGCATCGTTGAGCGAACCATCCAGCGCGGCATTGAGCAAAGCGCGGGTGGCCTTGATGGGCATGCGATGACCGGTGCCATACTTTCCGCCCGTCCAGCCGGTATTGACCAGCCAGCATTGCGCACCGCCTTCGGCTATGCGCTTCTTCAGAAGGTTGCCGTAAACGCTCGGGTGGCGGGGCATGAAGGGTGCGCCGAAGCAGGTGCTGAAAGTCGCCTCGGGTTCGGTCACTCCGATCTCGGTGCCCGCGACCTTGGCGGTGTAGCCCGACAGGAAATGATACATCGCCTGGTCTGGCGTCAGTCGCGCTATCGGAGGCAACACGCCGAAGGCATCGGCGGTTAGCATGATGACATTGCTGGGCGGCGGACCCATGTTGTCTTCGCTGGTGTTCGGGATCGAAGACAGCGGATAGGCACCGCGGGTGTTCTCGGCGAGCGAATTGTCGTCGAGATCGATCTCGCCATCGTCGTCCATGACCACGTTCTCGAGAACCGTTCCTTCCATCCTGGTGGTGGCGTAGATTTCCGGTTCCGCTTCGGGGTCGAGCCGGATCATCTTGGCATAGCAGCCGCCCTCGAAGTTGAAGACCGCGGTGTCGGACCAACCATGCTCGTCATCCCCGATGAGGGTGCGGCTGGCATCGGCGGACAAAGTCGTCTTGCCTGTACCGGATAGTCCGAAGAACACGGCGCTCTTGCCGTCGGCGCCGATATTTGCCGAACAGTGCATCGGCATCACGCCCTGGGGGGGCAAAAGATAATTAAGCACGCCGAACACGCTCTTCTTCATTTCCCCCGCATATTTGGTGCCGCCAATCAGGATGAGTTTTTCCGAAAGGTTAACCGCGATCACGGTTTCGTTCCGCGTGCCGTGGCGTTCGGGGTCGGCCCGGAAGTCCGGCAGGTCGATGATCGTGTATTCGGGAACGAAGCCGTCGAGCTCTGCCTCGGTCGGACGGACCAGCAATGTGCGAATGAACTGGTTATGCCAGGCAAGTTCGTTGATAACGCGCACCCTGGCCCGATATTCGGGCTGCGATCCACCGAACAGATCGGCGACATAAAGATCGGATTTGTCGGCCACCGCCTTCAGGAAGTCTTTCTTGAGCGAGGCGAAATGGTTCGGCGTCATCGACGCATTGTTGTCCCACCATACCGTGTCCTCGGTCTCGGAATCGCGCACGATGAACTTGTCTTTCGCGCTACGACCGGTGTGCTGGCCGGTCTCGACGACCAGCGGGCCATGCTTTGCCCGGCGACCTTCGCCGTTTTCGAGTGCGGCTGCGGTTAATTCTTCAGATGACAGGTTGGGATGAATCCTGGCGGAAGTCTCGATACCCTGATCAGTCAGCGAGTGGGAAAGCGGGAAGGTCACGGATAATCTCCAGAGCGCTCAAGCGTTGCTGCGATGGAATCGGCTTTGCAAATCAATGCGCCGCGTTCCCGTTTGCGCATAGTCCGACCCCTCCGCCTCGTCAAACTACCGGGACCAAAAACATGCTTTGCTGCGCGACGCTGCGCGTTGTTTTGCAGCAGCAAACTCGATAGGCACGGATTCCATGGCGAACGACGACATACAGGGAGGCGATCCGAAGGATCCTGATCAGACCGTGATCGCGCTTGTCGATGATGACCGGAATATCCTCACGACGGTCTCGATCGCCCTGCAGGCCGAAGGATTTGCCACGCGGGTTTATTCTGATGGAGAGGCCGCGCTGGGCGCTCTTCTGGAAAACCCGCCCGATCTCGCCATCTTCGACATCAAGATGCCGAAGATGGATGGCATGGAGCTGCTGCGGCATTTGCGTGAACGTTCGCCACTGCCAGTCATATTTCTCACCAGCAAGGACGACGAGGCCGACGAGCAGGCCGGCTTCGAGATGGGTGCCGACGACTACATCGCCAAACCTTTCAGCCTCAAGCTGCTGCTGGCCCGCATCCGTGCTATCCTTCGGCGCAGCGATGCGCGCCGCCCGTACACCTTGTCGGACATGTCCGACGAGCCACCCGGTGAAGTCATCGAGCGAGGGCGACTGTACATGGACCCGGCGCGCCACCACGTGACCTGGAGCGGCCACCAAGTGTCGCTCACGGTGACGGAATTCCTTCTGCTCGAAGCGCTTGCGGTTCGTCCTGGGGTTATCAAGAGCCGCAACCAGCTGATGGACGCAGCCTATCCCGACGACGTTTTCGTCGACGATCGTACCGTGGACAGCCACGTCAAGCGCATGCGGCGCAAGTTCCGCAAGGTCGATGACGAGTTCTCGGCGATCGAAACGCTGTACGGTGCCGGTTACAGCTTTACCGATGGCTGAAAGGGACAGCGTCCTGCAAGGCGACCCGCGGATGGAGGACATGCGCTGGTCGCGCCGCCTGTCGCTCACCAGCCGCATATTGTTCGTCAACGTGCTGCCGCTGGTCCTGCTGGGTGGCGGGGTTCTTTACGTCGACAGCTACCGCAAGCAATTGCTCGACGAGCGGTTCAAGCTCGCGCTCGTCGAGGCGCAGATTACCGCGGAGGCCCTGGCTGGGGCTTCTCCCCAGCGCCAGGATGCATTGCTCATCCAGATCGGGAAGGAGCAGAGGTTGCGCCTCCGCGTTTATGGGCCAGAGGGAAACCTGGAATCAGACAGCTTCGAACTTGCTCCCCCGAGCTTCGATCTTCCCGAGACTGGCGAAGTCGATCAAAGCGACTGGGCGCTGCGCATGGATCGCTGGTTCGATAACGTCGTCGGCGCGCCGTCGCTGCCAGACTATGTCGAACCCGAAAGGCAGGACGCGGATGCCTGGCCCGAACTCGCCCGTGCGCGTGAAGAAAGCCTGACCCAGATCGTGTTGCGCGACGCACCCGATGGGACACATGTCATAAACGCTGCCGCCCCTGTCGGTCTTGACGGCGACAGCCTCCTGCTGACGCGCAATCCGGTCGACATCACCGAAAGCGTCCGACAGGCAAGATCGACCGTGCTGGTCGTGGTGCTGATCGCGCTGCTCGTATCGACGTTGCTGTCGCTGTTCCTCGCGCGGACAATCGTGCGGCCCCTGCGCGAACTGGTTCAGGCCGCCGTTCGCGTCAGGCAGGGTCGGGACCGGCAGGTGGAAGTTCCACGGCTGCCCGACCGCCGCGACGAGATCGGTATGCTGGCCCGGGCCATCTCCGACATGACCGCCGCCTTGCGGCAACGCATCGATGCGGTCGAACATTTCGCCGCCGACGTGGCCCATGAGATCAAGAACCCGCTTGCGAGCCTGCGGAGCGCAACCGAATCGCTTGGCAAGGTCGACGATCCCGAGCTCAAGGCGCAATTGCTGGCCATTGCCACACACGACGTGCGCCGGATCGATCGACTGGTAACCGAGATTTCGGACGCCAGCCGGATCGATGCGGAAATGTCGCGTACCGAATTCGAGATGGTCGACCTTGCCCGATTGCTGCGCACGATCATCGCCAGTCGGGAAGAGCGCGACGAGAACGATGGACGTACTATCGCCATCGAAGCGGGGGAGAGTTCGGTCCATGTGTCCGGCATTCCGATGCGGCTGGAACGGGTGATCGAAAACCTCCTCGACAATGCGGTTTCGTTCTCGCCACGCAACGGCGTGATCGAAGCGGCACTGGTTCAGCGAGATGGATGGGTGACGCTTTCGATTTGCGATGAGGGCCCGGGTATCCCGGAGGAAAAGCGCGAGAAAGTGTTCAAGCGCTTCCACTCCGACCGTCCGGAAGAAGAGGATTTCGGCAATCATTCCGGGCTTGGTCTGGCCATCGCCCGGACGATCGCGGAAGCGCATGACGGTACGCTGGTGGCGACTCCACGCCCCGATGGCGAAAGTGGTGCCTGTCTTGTCTTCGGTTTGCCCATGGCGCGGCGATGACGGGTCGGGTTCTTGCCAACCGGACCTGTGTGGCCGTTCGTGGACGGGCGGTGCTGATCGAAGGTGCGCCCGGCAGCGGCAAGTCGTCGCTGGCTCTGGCGCTGGTCGATCGCGGCGCAACGCTGGTGGGTGACGATGCGGTCGCCATCCGTCGCAGCGGACAACACCTCGTGGCATCGCCGCCTGCGGAAATTGCAGGCAAGCTGGAGGTTCGCGGTGTCGGGATCGTGGAGGTCCCGACTTGCAGTGCCCCCGTGTCTCTAATCCTCGTTCTAGGGGCCTCCGCTCCGCGCTTTCCCGAGCAACTCGTCCAGCGCGAGATCGACGGGGTGGCCATTCCCGAATTGCCCTTTGTACCCGGGGACGCAGTTCAGGCCCGCCGGGCGGAGCTGGCTCTCGAAGTCCATGGACTGACCTTCGATGACTGACAAGGAACCGCAACAAATCCTTCTCGTCACCGGCTTGTCGGGGGCAGGCAAGTCTACCGCGCTGCAGGTGCTCGAGGATCTGGGCTGGGAGACGATAGACAATTTTCCCATCCGGCTGCTCGGGGGGCTCGTCGGCAAGGGCGGGGCCCAGGCACCACTCGCGATCGGGTTCGATTCGCGCACGCGCGGCTTCGTGCCGAAGGAAATCATCGAACTGTGCCGGCAGCTCGATGCGCGCGACCATGTCGAACTGACGACAGCGTTCATCGATTGCGCGAGCGGCGAGCTGGAGCGGCGCTACAACGAAACCCGTCGTCGCCACCCGATGGCCCATGGCCGGCCAGTCATCGATGGCATCAAGGCCGAACGCGAATTGCTCGAGCCCCTGCGCAACTGGGCCGATATCGTGATCGACACCACCGCATATGCAACCAACCAGTTGCAGCAGGTGATGCGCGAGCGTTTCGCCGACCGCGCCGGGCAGGAGATGATCGTCACCGTCTCGAGCTTCGGTTTCGCGCGGGGCATGCCCCCGCTGGTCGACCTGCTGTTCGACATGCGGTTTCTGGACAATCCACACTGGGTCCGGGAATTGCGGGCTCAGACCGGGCTCGACCGGGCCGTCGCCGATCATATCGCCGCAGATCCGGCGTTCGCGCCTGCCTTCGGGCGAATCGTCGACCTGATCCGCGAACTGCTCCCGCACTATGCGGCGCAGCGGCGCAGCTATCTCAATATCGCATTCGGCTGTACCGGAGGGAGACACCGCTCTGTCTACAGTGCGGAACGTGCGGCGCAGGTCTTGCGCGAAGCGGGATTTTCCCCCACGGTCATTCATCGCGACCTCGGCAGCCGCCCGGCAGATCCGCTGGAGCGTCGCTGACACCGCGGCAAGGGATGGTTAAGCACCACGCGGGCACACTCTTCGGCTATCGCAAACGGAATTTTGGCTGCATGATCGGCATGATCCTCGTCACCCACGGCAAGCTGGCCGAACACTTCATCGAAGCGATGGAGCATGTGGTCGGTAACCAGGACCGCGTCGCCACGATCTGTATCGGGCCGAGCGACGACATGGAGCAGCGGCGGCAGGACATTGCCGATGCGATTGCCGACGTCGATACCGGCGATGGAGCGATCATCCTCACCGACCTGTTCGGCGGCACCCCCTCCAACCTCGCCATCTCCCTGCTGGATACCGGCCGGGTGGAGGTGATCGCGGGGATCAACCTGCCCATGCTGATCCGGCTTGCCGGCGCCCGCAAGAGCATGAACGTGGTCGATGCGGTCGCTGCCGCGCAGACTGCCGGACGCAATTACATCACCGTGGCGAGCGAATTTCTGGGTCAGGACATCGACAGCGCGCGGAAAGCCTCTTGAGCGAGTGTCGCCGTACGCTCACCGTGGTCAACCAGCGCGGCCTGCACGCGCGGGCAAGCGCGAAGTTCGTCAACGCCGTCAGCGAATTGCCGGACGGTTGCAGCGTGCGCGTGGCCAAGGGCGAGAACGAGGCCGCGGGCGGTTCGATCCTCGGGCTGATGATGCTGGGGGCGGCCAAGGGCGATCAGATCGAACTCATCGTTTCTGGCGAGAATTGCGACGCGGTGATGGCCGCGCTCTCCGGGCTGGTCGAGGACGGCTTCGGGGAACAGTGACGTGAGGCCAGCGCGCCGCCAGATCACCGGCTTTTCCAACCCCACGGTCAAGGCGCTGAGAGCCTTGC
This sequence comes from Erythrobacteraceae bacterium Alg239-R51, assembly GCA_947331495.1. Classification (GTDB taxonomy): domain Bacteria; phylum Pseudomonadota; class Alphaproteobacteria; order Sphingomonadales; family Sphingomonadaceae; genus Qipengyuania. The sequence continues at coordinate 1,025,181 of CAMZOI010000001.1, forward strand.
GCGAGAAGAAGCACCGCAAGGCCGCGGGCCGGTTCCTCGCCGAAGGACTGCGCCTGCTCACCGATGCGCGCGAATGCGGGCACGTGCCCGAGACATTGGTGCTGGCCGACCGGCGCGACCCGCATCCCCTGCTGACAGTTCTCGAAGAGGCAGTCGAGGCCGGCGGTGGCGAGGTCATCGAAACCACGCCGGACATTCTCGCCAAGATCACCGGCAAGGACAATCCGCAGGCTGTGGCGGGCGTATTTGCCGAATTCGACACCCGCCTCGCCGCGGTCGATCGCAAGAGCGCCGATATCTGGCTGGTCGCGCAGGCATTGAGAGACCCGGGAAATCTCGGCACCATGCTGCGCACCGGCGACGCCATCGGGGCAGGTGGGCTGATCCTGATCGACGATTGCGCCGATCCGTTTTCGGTCGAGGCGGTCCGCGCCAGCATGGGCGCCGTGTTCACGCAGGCGATCGCCCAGGCGCGATGGGACGAGTTCGAGAGCTGGTTGCGGCGCGATGCCGGTCAGCTGGTCGCGGCATCCCTGCGCGATGCGCAACCCTATCGCGGGGGGCCCTATGCGGCGCCGTGTTTCGTGATGGTCGGCAATGAATCGCAAGGCCTGCCCGAAGACTACGAAATGGCCTGCGACCTGCGCGTGACCATGCCGATGAAAGGCCGCGCCGACAGCCTCAATGCGGCCGTCGCGGCAGCGGTGCTGGGCTACGAGGTACGGGCGGCGCTGGACGGGTCGCCAGTGTAACCTTGGGTGGACCGCCGACCGGGGCCCTTTTAAAAACTTTCTCCTCACCGCTGCGGTCCGTGCAATTCGGGCCAGGACGCCAGCGCGCGGTTGCGCCGCAACATCCGCAAAAGCGCGGAATTGTCAGGTTTTCGGCGGATGCCGACCATGCGCCCGCGATGGATTACCGGCTGGACGAAACCCGTTTCGATCCGCCGCATCAGCTCCTGATTCGTAACCTTCCGCCAGTCGTTTTTCGGCTTGCGCGAACGGCCTGCGCCGGGCGGCGTCAGCACGTGGTCCCAGGCATGGGCAAGCCCTTGCGCGCCGTCGCGCTGGCGAAGACGATAGGCGCTCATGCGCGACATCCCGACGCCCTGCGCCGCAGCGGCGACCGAGCCGGTGATGTAGAGCCGGGCGAGAAATTCGCACTGCCGCTCCACGGTCCAGCCGTCGCAGCGTTCGCGCAACGGCACGGGATGGAAGAACGGCGGACGACGACGGCGGCAATGGGCAGGAGCTTTCGGCATCCGCGAGGATGAAGCAGAAACGAGCCGTGTAGGAAAAGGGTTTGTCGGCTATTGGGGTGGATTACTGAATGGCAGCTTCTCGGAAGCTCAAGGTCTGAGTGCAGCGATCGGTCGCGAGAAAGCGGGCGCCTTGCTGCCCGGGCGAGAGATCGAAACACTTTCGACGGATTCCGCGCCGCTCAGGTGGAACTGAACCCTGTTTGGATAATCCTCAATCGCAAATTCTCCGCCCCCGAGATACCACATCTCGCTTTCCTCGCGCCCCAGGAATTGGTCAAAGAAAGGCGAAAGCACCCACAGCCTCCCGCCTCGTTCCTCGATTTGATATGGCAGCTCCAGATCGTAGAGCAGGCCGCGATAGGTGCCAATCACGGCTTTTCTCACGATTGGATCGAGAGGAACCTCAGTCACCGGCACACGACGCTTCCAGCTCATCCGGGAGAGGATTTCGCGCCTCAGCTTCGCAAAAACGGGTCCGGTGTTGGCATCGTCTCCGTTGCCAAGCATAACGATGCCGTAACCTCCGTTCATCGAAGCCATTAGGTCGCCGTTGACGCCCGTATTGGAGCCGTCGTGACGGAACCAGTCAGTGTTTGCGAAGCCAAACCCGCGGAAGAACGGCATTCCCATTCCGCCCACATGCTTGAGCGAGTGGATGTCTGTCAGCTCTTGTGCCGCAGAGGGGCTGATCGCGCCTAGGTTGTCCCCTGCAAGAGCTCGCTGAATTGCTATTGCGAATTTGACGAGATCGGCCGGAGTCGACCACATCCCCGATGCCGAGATCTGTGGGGTGATCGGAATGCCTGTCCGGATAACGGCGCCCCCTTCATCGTGAACTAGAGCTACGTCGGCAGGGAATTGCGGCGATCCAGGTTGCTCCATTGTGGAGTGCTCCATCCCGAGCGGCTCGAACACCTTCTCAGCAGCGAGCTCAGGAAGAGAACGGCCCAAGTGATCCTCGAGAGCCAGTTGCACAACAACGTATCCGCCGCCGCTGTATTGCCAATCGCTGCCAGGCGAGAATTCGAATTCGATTGGCTTGTCGTAACGCGGGATCCTCCCCTCAAGGCTATCAACCAGTGTCGGAATGGTGTCGCCTTCGTAGTAGTCAGCAAAACCGTGCTGCGAGGTGCCGGCAGTATGCGTGAGGAGTTGCCGCCAAGTTACGTCGGCTGTGCCTGCATGCTCGCTTTGCGGTATACGCCAGCTCTTCAGATATCCTGCTACTGGCGTATCCAGATCAATAACGCCTTCCTCGTGCAGCATCAGGCAGATTAGGGCAGTCACTGGTTTCGAAATTGAGGCGGTCGAAAATGCTGTTGTTGGTTCGATGGGCTCGCCTGTTACGACCGACTTAATCCCGAATGTGTGAGCATCAACTAGCTCATATCCGTCGAAAACGGCGACGCTCAAACCGGCGAGCTTATGCTCCGCCATAACGTTTGGAACCTCTGACCAGGCCGCAGCGAGATTCGGCACGGTCGCGCCATAGACGTGGGAGGCACTTGGGATGGGAGCGGGCGAATTGCAGGAAGACGCTAAAAGCAGCGCCGCGACGGAAATCAGGGTTCTGATGATGAGCTCCACACAACTTTGAAGAGGCAAGGTGTAGCACTGTGTTAACTGGCTACTTCATCATGTCAAGCTTGAGCTACCTCCCAACCTTCTGAACCGCTTCTTTGCCTAACACGTCCCGGTTGCTCGAGCGCCTGCTTCGTCCCGGCCGATGTCACGGCGGTCCGCTCGTTTCGCTAGGTTGCTTTCGAATAGAACAAAAGACAGCTTTCGAAAGTCTAGAAGGGGTCGCCAGCGGACCCGCCTACTCCGCCGCGTCGCGCGGGCAATGGGAATGAGCTTTCGGCATCCGCGAGGATGAAGCAGGCGCGAGTCTTGTAGGGAAGGTTTGGTTCGATACGAGATGAGTAATTGACTGGCAGCTTCCGGAAAAAACTACGAAAGCAGACACCAGTCCGCAGCGCGGGCGGAAGCGATACGCATTTTGCAAGTTCCGCCATTTAGAAGATCAGCTAGTCCTCTCTGTCGAGAACCCGCAGCATGATCTCCGAGAAGACCGTCTCGTGGTGAACCTCTGAAGTGTCGCCCATTGCCATCGGCGCATTGAGCCGTCCGGAAATGAGCAGATCGGCCAAGCCATGGACGATCGCCCATGATGCTACGACCTGCTTCATCGCGGCAGGGTCGGTGTGCGGATCGGCATCCAGCACGTCCTGGATATTGCCCACCAGCTTCTCGAATGCCGCGCCTGCAGCGCCAGCGAACTGCTCGTCGGTTCGCTCTGGCTTTTCGGACGAAAACATGAGCCTGAAAAGCTCGGGGTTCCTTTTCGCGAAGTCGATGTAACCTAGGCCTGACGCGACGGCTTGCGCTGTCGGATCCGATTTCGCGTCGCGCTGTCGGCTGTTCTGGGCCGCTACAAGACGTCGATAGCCGATCGCGGCGAGCGCGGTAAGCAGTCCTCTTGCATCCCTGAAATGATGCGCTGGGGCCCCGTGGCTGACGCCGGCACGCTTGGCGACTGCGCGAAGCGAGAAAGACTCGATGCCATTCATGACCAGCTCTTCCTCGGCAGCCTTGAGCAGTTCCGACGCGAGATTTCCGTGGTGATATGTCTTGGGCGGCAAATCGTATTCCTTCGCATGATACTCGGTCGATCAAGGATTAGCGCGCTATCTTGACAGCGTCTAGATTTATCTGCATACCCGATCATGACAATGACTAGATTGTTCGAACGGCAGGAGGTTTGGCGATGACAAGCAAGATCGGGAAGTGGGTGTTCGGGATCGGTGTGTTCCTGATTGTCGCAACCGCCGCGTCCTATCTCTTCGTCGATCGCGAATTGGACAGAATGTATGGCGGGCATACGCAGGTCGCCGACCTGACTTTGCTCGATGATGGTCCGGCGACCTATGCCCTTGCCAACGTGAACGTCCTGACCCCGGAGGCCGATAATTTCGTCCCGAACCAGACGGTCGTGATCTCGGACGGGCAGATACTCTCCGTAACTTCGAAGAGCGTCCTTCGCGACGATATTCCGACGGTCGATGGGCAAGGCATGTTTCTCGTTCCCGGCTTTACCGACTCCCACGTCCATACCTGGCAGAGCGAAAATGACCTGCTGCTCTACATCGCCAACGGCGTGACGCAGATCAGGGAGATGAACGGCAGCGAAGAGAATCTGCGCTGGAAGCGCGAGATCGAAAACGGTCGCATCGGTCCCGACATGTTCGTTGTGGCGCCGCAGCTGGCCACGTTCGAGGCCCTCGAAGGCTGGTTTGTCGGCTGGACCCAGAACAAGACCATCGTGCGGACCGACGAAGAGGTCGAACAGGCGGTCCGGTCATTTCAGGAACAAGGCTACGACGCGGTCAAGTCGAGCAGCTATCTATCGGCGGACGCGTATGAAGCGCTCGGGCGGGTGACCAAAGAGCGGTCAATTCCTCTCGTCGGCCATATCCCCGTTGCAGCCGACCTCGATGACATGTTGGAAGCCGATCCCACGGCAATCGCACATGTCGAAGAGTTGATGAAGGCGCTCGATCGCGAGTTCGGCGGGTACCGGCACGAGAATGCGCAGGAATTCCTCCAATTCGTCCGCGGCCGCAGCGGCGCTGTTGCCGACCGGCTGAAAGAGAAAGGGATGGTCGTCACCTCCACGCTCGCGCTGACCGACAGTTTTCCGATGCAGAAAGTGAAATTGCATGACCTTCTCCGGTCCGCCGATCTCGAATATGCTAACCCCGGCATCACCGAAGGGACCGTGATCACGTCGCGCGGAATGGGTTGGTTGCCTGATGTCAATATCTACCGGTTCGGCGACGACTGGGACGAGGAGAGGCGCCGGGAGAGTCTGGTATATTGGACCGCCTATGCCGAGGCGATCAACATCCTGTTCGATGCGTTGCTGGCGAAGGATGTGTCAATCCTTGCCGGGACCGATGCCAACGTACCGGTGATGGTTCCGGGGTTCTCGTTGCACGAAGAATTCAAAACGCTGAATGACGCAGGGATGAGTCCGGCGCAGGTTCTGGCTTCGGCAACCACCCTTCCAGCCGAATGGGCCGACACCAGAACGGGACACATCCGACCCGGATACAAAGCCAATCTCGTCCTCCTCAGTGGCAATCCGCTGCTGGATATAGAGGAAACGCAATCGATCGAGATGGTTGTCGTCGACGGTCGGCGCTTCTCGCGTGACGATCTCGATACCATGTTGAATGCCGTGAAAGCGGCCAACGACCAAAGCCGGACGGTTCGGCTATCAAATTGACGAAAACAACGTCCGATCCGACAGGCGGGCACGGCGATCCTTTCGAGGCTGATGTCCTGCCTTGATCGGGCCGCGCTGACGAAATCCTTGTCACGGCCCTTCCGGCGAAGACCTAAGCGGCGCGGCTTTCGCAGATTGCGCAGAGCCGATCGACGACCAGTGTCGATGCGCTGGGCTTGGGCACGATCGGCGCTTCGAGCTCGCGCAGGAACTCTCCTACCCGGTCGAGATCGCCGGTGTGGAGCAGGAACGGAATCCCCCGGTCCCTCAACTCGATGGCGACAGGTTTGCAGGTATGCCCCTTGCCCAGATTCACATCCAGCACCGCCCCATCGAAGGTCGTGGAGTTCAACATTTCAAACGCTCGATCGCAGTTCGTGGCGACCTGGACTTGCGCCCCTGCATCCTCGAACGCGTGTTGCAGGTCCATCGCGATCAAGGGTTCATCCTCGAGGATCAGAATGTTTTTCATCAGTGTATCGGAAGCGAAATTGCCGCGCGAAGTCCGTCCTCTTCCCAGTGCCTTTCCAGCGCGCCGTTCGAATAGGACAACAGTGTCTCGGCGATGTCGAAGCCGGTGCCGGTCTGGTCCGGCTCCCCATCGATGGCGGGACCGCCCTGTTCCTTCCATTCGATGACGAGCGATTGCCGGCCGTGGCGGTCCGTCTCGTGCTGCCAGGCAATGTCGATCGTGCCCGAAGGCGTGGAAAGCGCACCGTATTTCGACGCGTTGGTGGCCAGTTCGTGCAAGGTCAGCCCGACCACCGATATGGCGTTGGGTTCGGTGCGAACGGATTGGCCGTTAAAGCGGATGCGATCGTTCTCGGGATCGTAGGGAGCCAGGACGGCGCGAATTGCCTGCCCCGCTTCGATGGTGCCGAGCGACGCGTCGTCGAGCGTGGGTTCGTAAGCGCGACCCAGAGCCTGGACACGGTCGTTGATGCGGCCGGCAACCTCGTGCGCGTTCATCGCGCGGCCGGTAATGTTCACGATCCCGCCGATGACCGAGAAGACATTCTTGAGCCGGTGCGAAACTTCGCGGGCCATGGCCTTGGCGTGGCGTTCCTCGGCGCGGGCGAGATGGATATCCGACACGTCCCACTGGCTGCCGAAGAAATAGAGCAGTTCGCCCGCATCGTCATAAATCGGGCCGAGGTGAAGCGCGTTCCAGAAAGTGGAGCCGTCCTTGCGGTAATTCAGCAATTCCAGGATTACGACATCTTCGGAGCGAATGGCCTCGCGCATCTTGGCGACCTGTGCGGGATCGGTTTTCGCACCTTGCAGGAAACGACAATTCTGCCCGATGATTTCGTCTTCGCGATATCCGGTCAGTCTTTCGAACGCCTTGTTGGAAAAGACGATGGGATTGTCCTCGCGATGGGGGTCGGTCAGGCAGACCGCCATCCGCGTCTGCGCCATCGCCTGTTCGAACAACAGGCCGGACGATCCTGAGAAACTGTCTTCTTCTGCCTGAAACTTCGCGCCGGTTCCGCGATGCGCCTGATCGGAGGAGTCCGGCGACGCAGGACTTTTGCCATGCATATCTTCTGTTACCTCGATCTTTGTATCGCGTATCACGACATTCAGGACACGCAAGCGTGCCACAACTCGTCCTGTTTTGCCGGATAACGTCGAAGCCGGAAAAACGGTTCCGACTTTTTCAGTCGGCGAGCGCGCGCCCCTTTGCACCGCTATCCGCGGCCTCGGCGGCGTCCTCGGCATTGTAGCGCGGCGTGGCTTCCACTTTGGGCACCTCCTCGATCTCGCGCTTGCCGATCTCGATACCCTTTTCGTGGAGGCGGCGCCCGGCGGACAGGACGTTGCGTTCGAAGCTGCCGACGAACTTGTTGTAGTTGTTGACCGCGGTTTCGAGGCCTCCGCCGACGCGCTTCATATGTTCGGCCGCCACGGCAAGACGATCGTACAGCTCGGCCCCGGCCTTGCCGATTTCCACCGCCTCGCGCGCGATCGTGTCCTGGCGCCAGACCTGTGCCACGGTCCGCGCGATGGCGACAAGATTGGTCGGCGTTGCCAGCAGCACCTTGTTGCGGAAGGCGAAGTCCCACAATTCGGGATCGTGTTCGAGCGCGGCGGCCACGAAATGTTCGCCCGGCACGAACATCACCACATAATCGGGCGCATCGTCGAACTGGCTCTGGTATCCCTTGCTGCCGAGCGTCTGCACGTGGTTTCGCATCGACTTGGCGTGCAGATCGAGATGCCGTTTGCGCTCGTCATCATCCTCGGCCTCGAACGCCTCCTGATAGGCGTTGAGCGAAACCTTGGCATCGATGACCAGCTTTTTCTGACCCGGCACGTTGACGATAGCGTCGGGGCGCAGGCGGCCTTCGTCGGTCGAAACCGAATGTTCGAGAATGAAATCCGTATGCTCGGACAGTCCGCATTGTTCGAGCACGTTCTGCAATGCCCGTTCGCCCCAGCGCCCGCGCGCCTTGGGGGCGTTGGTAAGCGAATTTCCGAGCCGCTGCGCCTCACGCCGCACTTCTTCCTGGCCCAGCCGCATCTGCTCGATCTGCGTGGCGAGCGAGGAGAAGGCATTGGTGCGTTTTTCCTCCAGCGCGGCCACCTGATCTTCGTATTTCTTGAGCCGGTCGCCGACCGGCTGGAGGAGTTCGCGGATCTTGGCTTCGGAGGTCTTTTCCGAATGGCCGAAGCGCTCGGTGGCGCGTTCCAGAAACGCCTCTTGCGCCTTGTTCAACACCGCCGATCCGGTGTTCTGAAACTCCTTGAGCAATTCCTCGCGCGCTTCCACCAGCAATCGCTTCTGTTCGTCGAAGTTCGCGGTTTTCTCTTTCAGCGTTGCAAGTTCCGAGGCCAGTTCGCCATTGCTCTGGCGCAGGCCCTCCAGCGCGGCTTCGTACGCGCGCCGGGTCTCGCGCAGTTCGCCGTCCAGCGCATCGGCACGTTCTGCCCGGACGGTGGCGTTTTCCAGATCGACGATCGCCTTGCGGAACTGCTCGTCCAGTTTGCGTGCCTCCGCATCACGCTCGCCATGACGTGCCTGCAAGTCCTTGACCGGAGCAGAGCCGAAGCGATGACCGAGAAAATAACCCAGTCCGAAGCCTAAAAGGATAGCGATAATGATGAGCAGGGCAGGATCCATGATTCCAGGATGGACGGAACCTGCGAACCGGCCAAGCCGTTAAGATACATTCTCCCCAAAAATGGGGCGGCGCAGGTCGACCCGATATACGCGGGACCGGCGGCGTTGGCTATTTCTGCTCCCGAGGAACACCGTCATGCGGATCGATTTGAAGCCCCTCTCGCAACAAACCATCGTCATCACCGGCGCTACTTCCGGACATGGTCTTTGTACGGCGCGCATGGCTGCGGCCGAAGGCGCCAGGGTCATGCTGGCAGCGCGGGACAAACAGGCCCTGAACGAGATATGTGAAAAGATCGAGAGCGCAGGCGGAATTGCCGCCTATACGGTCACCGATGTTGCGAAGCAGGAAGATGTCGAGCGTTTATGCGAACGCACGATAGAGCAGTTCGGCGGCTTTGATACCTGGGTGAACAACGCCGGTATCGGTGTCTATGCCGAGGTGTTCGACCTTTCCTTGAAGAGTCACCGGGCCATTTTCGAGACCAACTATTGGGGCGTTGTTCACGGTTCCATAGTAGCGGCTCGCCACTTGAAAGATCGTCCCGGCGGCGGAGCGCTGATCAATGTAGGATCGATCAACAGCGACATGGGCGGGCCGATACTGGCGAGCTACAATGCGAGCAAACATGCGGTAAAGGGTTTCACCGACTCCTTTCGCATCGAATTGAAGATGAACGAAGAGCCGGTATCTGTAACGTTGATCAAGCCAAGCGCGATCGGCACACCGTTTCCCCAACATGCCCGCAACACGACCGGCCACGAAGGCCGCTTGCCGCGACCAATCTATGCCCCGGAAACGGTGGCGCGCGCCATCCTCGATGCCGCACAGAACGAACGTCGTTCGGTCACGGTCGGAGCAGGCGGAAAGATTCAGGTGCTGGGCGCTCAGATCTTCCCGACGCTGTTCGACAAGATCGCAACAGGTATGGCCGGAAAACTGCTCGACAAGGACACCTCGATTCCTGAGAAGGAAGGCAACCTATACGAACCGCAAGGTAACGATGGCAAAGTAGAAGGGCGGCAGAAAGGCCGTGGTTTCAGCATCTACACAACCGCGCGACGGCACGGCGGATCGCTGCTGGGCGGGGCTCTGGCCATCGCCGCTGCCGGAAGCTTCGCTGTTCTTGCTGGTCGGAGCCGTGACCGACTGCTGCGGTAGCGATCACGCCGCTTCGCGCATCTTCTTCAGCTTCTTGAGCGCCATGTTTCGCTTGAGGCGGCTGAGGTGGTCGATGAACAATATGCCTTCGAGATGGTCCATCTCGTGCTGGAGGCAGGTGGCCATAAGGCCTTCCATGTCTTCCTCGTGCGTCTCGCCTTCGAGGTCCTGATAGCGCACGCGGCAGGTGGCCGGGCGGTCGACATCGGCGAAGATCTCGGGGACCGAGAGGCAGCCTTCCTGATAGCTCGCCAGCTGTTCCGCCGGATCGAGAATTTCCGGGTTCACGAACACCCGCGGCTCGTTTTTCGTGGGCTGGTGCGTGTGCTCGTGCCCGCCATGGTTGCACGCCTCGGGCTCGGCATCCTCGTCTTCGGGCTGGAGGTCGATCACCAGCACGCGCTTGGGGACACCGACCTGGATTGCGGCAAGGCCAATGCCGGGGGCTGCGTACATGGTCTCGAACATGTCGGCGACGAGCGTGTTCAGCTCGTCATCGAACTCGGTAACGGGTTCGGACACGGTCTTGAGCCGGGGATCCGGCACTTCGAGGATTTCACGGATAGCCATGCGGGTTCAGATAGGCGCAGAAGCGGTGATCATCAAGATACCGGGCGCCGCGCCCTGAGGGCTTGCGCCAGAGTGCCTTCATCGAGGTAATCGAGTTCGCCGCCGACCGGAAGGCCGTGGGCCAGTTGCGTGATCCGGACCGGAAAGTCTTCCAGCCGCTCGGCCAGGTAATGCGCGGTCGTCTGGCCTTCCAGCGTGGCGTTCATGGCGAGGACGACCTCGTCCACCCCGCCTTTCTCAACCCGGGCAAGCAGCGAGGCGATGTTCAGATCCTCGGGCCGTACCCCGTCGAGCGCGGATAGCTTGCCGCCAAGAACGTGATACCTGCCGGTAAACAGCCGGGCCCGGTCTAGTGCCCACAGATCGGCCACGTCCTCCACCACGCACAACCCCTTGCCGTCGCGGCGCGGATCGGCGCAGATGCCGCATGGGTCGGTGGTGTCGACATTGCCGCAATTCTCGCATTCGACCAGCGTTTCACCCACCGTTGCCAGAGCTTCGAGCAGAGCGGGCAGGGCGCTCTCCCGTCGCTTGACCAGCCACAGAACCGCGCGGCGCGCCGAGCGTGGGCCAAGCCCGGGCAGGCGGGCGAGCGCCGCTGCGAGGGTTTCGATCTCTTGCGATGCCATAGGCCGGCAGATAGGGGCCGCAATCAAGCAGAGAAAGGCCAGAAGCACCGTCATGCGCATAATCTTCATGGGATCACCCGATTTCGCGGTGCCTACCTTGCAGGCGCTCATCGATGCGGCGCATGAGGTGGTGTGCGTCTATTCCCAGCCGCCGCGTCCGGGTGGGCGGCGCGGACGCGAATTGACGCGCACGCCCGTGCATCTCCGGGCCGACGATCTTGGCCTGGAGGTGCGCACGCCGAAATCGCTGAAATCGACAGAAGAGCAGGAAAAGTTCGCTGCGCTCGATGCCGATATCGCGATTGTCGCGGCCTACGGCCTGATCCTGCCGCAGCCGATACTCGACGCGCCGGAGCACGGCTGCCTTAACGTCCACGCCTCGATCCTGCCGCGCTGGCGGGGCGCGGCGCCGATTCACCGGGCAGTGATGGCGGGGGATACGGTAACCGGGGTTACGATCATGCGCATGGAAGCTGGCCTCGACACCGGCCCGATGCTGGCCTTCGCGTGCACTCCGATCGAGAACAGGACGACCGGCGAGCTGACCGGGGAACTGGCCGAACTTGGCGCCAAGCTGATGGTCGGCACCTTGCGCGATCTGGCGATCCACGTACCGGTCTCGCAAGACGAGGAGGACGCAACCTACGCCGCCAAGGTCGACAAGGGCGAAGCACGGATCGACTGGGCAAAACCGTCGGACGTTGTGTTGCGGCAGGTCCATGGCCTCTCGCCATTTCCCGGGGCATGGTTCGATCTGGATGGCCAGCGGGTTAAGATCCTGCGCGCGGCAACGGTCGACGGATCGGGCGCTGTCGGAACTGTGCTCGACGATCGCATGACTGTCGCTTGCGGGGAGGGCGCAATCCGCCCGCTCGAACTCCAGCGCGCGGGCAAGCCGAAAATGGATCTCGATACCTTTCTGCGTGGCAATGCTATCGCGAAGGGCACGATCCTGGCGTGACCCGCTTTGCGCTCACTCTGGAATTCGACGGGACACCCTTTTTCGGTCTCCAGCGCCAGAGCGACGGCCCGAGCGTGCAGCAATCGGTCGAGGAAGCGGCCTTTCGCGTGACCGGCGAGGAAGTGCGGCTGCACAGCGCCGGGCGCACCGATGCGGGGGTTCACGCGCTTGCGATGCGCAGCCATCTCGACATCGAGAAAGACATCGCGCCCTTCCGCCTGATGGAGGCGCTCAACGCACATCTGCGGCCCGAACCGATTGCCGTGATCCACTGTCGCGCGGTGCCGGACGACTGGCACGCGCGTTATTCGTGCACCGGGCGCAGCTACGTCTATCGCATTGCCAATCGGCGCGCGCCGCTGACGCTGAAGCGAAACCGCCTGTGGCAGGTGCCGCAGGAGCTCGATCATCACGCGATGCACCGTGCCGCGCAGGCGCTGGTGGGGCGGCACGATTTCACCACCTTCCGGTCGGTTCATTGCCAGTCGGATAGCCCGCTCAAGACGCTCGATCGGCTCGATGTCGAGCGGGAGGGCGAGGAGGTACGCATTCACGCCTCGGCGCGCAGCTTCCTCCATCATCAGGTGCGCAGCATGGTCGGGTGCCTCGCCCTTGTCGGCATGGGCCGCTGGCCCGAAGCGCGGCTGGCGGCGGCACTTGAGGCTCGCAACCGGCAGGAACTGGGATTGAACGCTCCGCCGCATGGTCTCTATTTCGTCGCTGCGGAATATCCGGAATAGAGGCGAAGCGTCGGCCCTGCGTTCTTAAGGTTCGGCTAAGGAGGAGATGACGAAAGGTCTGATAATGAACTGCCGCATCGCCACGTTCGCTGCTCTTCTCCTGGCCGTTCCGCTGGCGCCTGCGACGGCGCAGGTTGCGACGTCTGCCACCGAGCCCGACACGCGCTCGCCCCATTCCGGGCTAACGGTCTACGCAGCAAAGGTGATAGCGCGATATCCGCATGACGAGACAGCCTTCACCCAGGGACTGGTCTGGCATGACGGCGCGCTGTTCGAAAGCACCGGGCGCGAGGGGCAATCCGGCGTTCGCGAAGTCGATCTCGAAAGAGGCGGCATCCTGCGGCACCGCCCGATCCCCCCCGACCAGTTCGGTGAAGGCCTAGCGGTATGGGGCGACGAGATGATCAGCCTGACCTGGCGCAACGGCGCGGTCCATCGCTGGGATGCCGACACGCTCGAGCCGATTTCCTCGACAGGCGATTTTCCTTTCGAAGGGTGGGGTTTGACGAGTCTTGGCGAGGGACTGGTTCTTTCAGACGGCACGGACACACTTCGCGTCCTCCACCCGCAGGATTACACCGTCCGGCGCGAGATACAGGTCACTTTTAATGGGAAACCGGTGCGAAGGCTTAACGAGCTCGAGGCAATCGACGGGCTGATCTACGCCAATATCTGGCATTCGCCGTTCATTGTCGCAATCGATCCGGCAAGCGGCGTCGTGCGCATGCTGATCGATTTGCGGGAGCTGGTGGCCAGCGTGCCGGTCGCCGACGGGGAAGCGGTCCTGAACGGCATCGCATGGGATAGCGAGAACCGTCGTCTCTTCGTCACCGGCAAATTGTGGCCGACTCTGTTCGAGATCGAACTGGTGGAAACCGGCACCCGCCTGAACTGATGATCCGCATTCAGCTACGCTCGCCTGCGATGTAGCGGCCCACATTTGTCTCCAGCACGTCCATCGGCACATTGCCGCCCAACACCACCGCATCGTTGAAGGCTTTGAATTCGTAGGCGCCGCCCAGTTCACGCTTCGCCCGTTCGCGCTGGTCGACGATGCGGCTGTGGCCCAGCTTGTATCCGGTCGCCTGGCCGGGCCAGCTGCAATAGCGGTCGACTTCGCTTTCGACCTCGCCGGGCTTGCTGCCATTGCGCTCGACGAAGAAGTTCACCGCGCGCTCGCGGCTCCAGCCCTTGGCGTGAAGGCCGGTGTCGACCACCATCCGGCAGGCGCGGAAGGCCAGGCTCTGCAGGTAGCCGAGACGGCCGACTTCGAAGCCATCATAGGCGCCCAGTTCGTCGGCCAGTTGCTCTCCGTAAAGCGCCCAGCCTTCGCTGAACGGATTGAAGGCGAGGATCGAGCGGATCAGCGGCAGACGATTGGAATATTCGCCTTCCCAGACATGGCCGGGAATGGTTTCGTGATAGGTGAGATCGGCAAGGTCGTATTTGCGGTGCAGATCGGTGTCGCGCAGGTTGATCCAGAACCGGCCCGGTATCGTTCCGTCCTTGCTGCCTGCGCCCCCGTAGGCCCCCGGCGCGCCGACCTCTTCGGCGGGCGGGATGCGGCGGACTTCCAGGTTCGGATCGACCAGCGTGTTGAAGGCGCGCGGCATCTGCGCCCTGATCCAGTCGATCCGATCGTTGATGAATGCCATGATCTGTTCGCGGCCCGGATCGCCATCGGCAAACTGGTAGCGCCGATCGGCGGACAGCGCCTGCATCCGTTCTCCGACGGAGCCGGAAGTGTATCCGATCTCGCGCAGGATCGGGTCCATGCGCGCGTGCAGAGATTCGAGCTCCTCCAGCCCCTGGCGGTGGACCTCGTCGGGCGTCAGTTGTGTGGTGGTGCTCGAACGCAGCGCCCAGTCGTAGAACTCCTCGCCGCGCGGGCGGGCCGATATGCCAGGCGCGTCCGTGGCGACGGTACGTTCGATCCGCAGTTCGGCAAGCTGGCGTTCAAGAGCTTCGGCAATCGGACCGGTTTCCAGCGCCAGAGCGCGATTGGCATAATTTTCCGGCAGGTTCTTGGCGTTGAGCTTGGCGCGCAGATCGTCGGCGAACAACTCGCCCTTTCCGGCGCTGACCAGCGTCTGTTCCAACTGCCCCATCGCCTTGTCCAGCAGGAAGCCCGGCGGCACGACGCCCATTTCGCGCGCTTGCCGGATTCGCGTCAGCTCGCCGGCGAATACCGACGGCATCTGCTCCATCCGCTCGATATAGGCGTCGGCGTCCTCGCGATTCTCGACATTGTGGCTCGATTGCATGAAACGCGGCAAAGCGAGATATTCGCCCACGTTCTGGATCACCACGTAAGGCGCGGTCCGCCAGGTGCCGACGGGCACGTCGCCATAGGGCAGGGCAAACCCGTCAAGCGCGAGTTCGTAAGCGCTCTCGACGACTTCGAGATTGGTCAGGGTATCGCTGTCAAGGCCGTCGCGCGGGAATGCGCGCACGCGCGCCAGATCCTGCCGCAGGGTCGCGGCATAGGCTTGCTGGCCTGCGGGCGACTGGTTTTCCAGCTCGCCCCGCAGATAGGCATATTGGCCGTTATCGACCCCGAGACCCGTGGCCCGTTCGGGTTCGTGTTCGAGCAGGTTGTAGGCAACGGTTTCGAGCAGTCGCTCGGCGCCGAGCGATTGCGCGGAGGAAATCGCTTCGGGGCGTGCGGTGGCGGCGCAGCCGCTAATTGCCAGAGCAGAGGTGGCACCAAGACCCGCAAGAGCCTGCCGCCGCGTAATATCGTGATGTTGACTAGCCATACGCGCCGTTTGCGGCCCACGCGCAAGAGTGTCAAATCAATCGAGAAACTCGGGTGGAACCGTACCGCCATTGGTGGACAGTTCGCGCATGGTGCGCCGGTGCAGCCAGACATTGTCCTCTGCGCTGCCGGTGTAATTGTCCCGGCCCAGTTCCCGCGCCAGCGCCCGGCGGCTTTCGTAATCCGAATCGACGCCGATCAGCTTCATCAGGTCGACGATGGATGTGCGCCAGTTGAGCTTGTCTGCGCCGGGCATGGAATCGAGGTGGTTCGGTATATCGATTACAGGCTTCGGTTTCGGTTCGGCCACGCGCGCGCTGGCCGGGCGCTGTTCTGTTGGCTTGGGTCGCGGAGCGGGCGATGTGCGACGAGCCTGGTCGGCTTCGTCATCGTCCGCGCCAAAGATAGCGTCCTTGATCCTGCCGAAAATGCTCATGCTTTAATCCTTGTCAGCGGCAACCGCATCGGGATGCCTTTCGGCAATCAAACGGACCGGGGTGAGGCGCGTTCCGAGATGCTGGCAAGGCCGGGCCCGGGCAGCTATATTGCCACGATGCTCGATACCGTTCTTGCCCTCACCGTTCTTGCTGCCATCCTGCTGTTTGCCGGGGCGTTCTTCATGTGGAGGCGGACAGGCAATCGCCAGCAGGCCTTGCTGATGGTGCTGGTGGCCCTGATCGCGCTCGCCAATGTTGCGATCTGGACCTTGCCCGATGCGGGCGGCGAGGCTCCGCTCGACCGGATCGAGCAGAGCTCGCAGTAAGGCAATGCACCCTATTCGGGCAGTGCCCATCTGACCGCGCCATCGTAACTTCCGCCGACCGGCTCACCGCTGCCGCCGCGGGCAGGTTCGAACCTGGCGCGCTTGCTGACGAGCTGACAAGTCGCCGCGTCCAGTTCGGAATGTCCGGTCGAGCCGGTTACGGTACAACCGGCTACAGAACCATCGGTCGCGATGTCGAGCCGGTACCGCGCCAAACCGGTCAGTTCGCGACGGGCCCAGCTGGGCTTGTAGTCGCGGTCGGAAAGCCAGCGCGCCGGATCGTTGCGGGGCTTCGCGCCGACCGGCTCGAAGGTCGCCGATGGCGTCGGTCTGGGTATGTCCAGCGTGGCCCGAGGGCCCGGCCGCGAGGTCGGGATGGGCAGAGGTATACGGTCGGTGGTGTCGACCGTATTCGGTGCCGGTTTCAAGTCGAACTTCGGCGTCGGCGTAAATATCTGCGGTTGTGCGGGCTGCTGTGCGACTGGATCGGATGACGGCTCCGCCGGTGGCGGGGGCGGGGGTGCCGGCGGAATTGCGTCCGGTATGTTTCGCGCCTCGAAGTCGGTGATCACTTCGGGGATCGTGCCCGAAATCGTCAGGCCGGTGACGAGAGCCGCCGCAATGGCAGCGTGCACTCCGATAACCGCTGCCATGCTGGCGGGGGAAGGTCTGCTGGACTGGTCGACATAGGACATTGGCATGCTCCTCTTCCGTGGGCGGAGCCGGTTCGATCCGACTCTCGCTAGAGAAAATGTTACAACGTCACAGACCTAGGGCAAGCTCTTTCGCGTTGCCGAACGCAACCGTTTCAGACCTTTAGAACGCAATCAGGTGATCGGACAGGCCGGATCGAGGCGGAAGTCGAGGTAATTGTCGACCGATTTCATCAGTTCCGCCTGCTCATTCTCGAAGAAATGGTTGGCGCGCGGAATTTCCTCGTGATGCACGGTGATATGCTTCTGCGTCCGCAGCTTTTCGACCAGCTTCGTCACCGCATTGGGCTGAACCACGGTATCCTGCGCACCGTGGATGAAGATGCCACTGGCAGGGCAGGGTGCCAGGAACGAGAAATCATACATGCTGGCCGGGGCGCCGATGGAGATCCAGCCGCGGATTTCCGGACGACGCATCAACAATTGCATCCCGATCAGCGCGCCAAAGCTGACACCGGCGATCCAGGTTACCTGCGCTTCGGGATGGACCTGCTGCACCCAGTCGAGCGCGCTGGCCGCATCGGACAATTCGCCCACGCCGTTATCGAAGCTGCCCTGGCTGCGGCCCACACCGCGGAAATTGAAACGCAAGGTGGCGAAGCCGCGATTGGTGAAAGTCTTGTAGAGGCGCTGCGTGATCTGCTCGTTCATCGTTCCGCCACCCTGCGGATGCGGGTGCAGGATCATCGCCACCGGCGCGCGCGGGCGGGGTCCGGGGGAGAAACGGCCTTCGAGGCGGCCTTCGGGGCCGGGAAAGATCACGGTCGGCATGAGGGAGCGTATCCTGGTCGAAAAATGTCGGAGCGCTTGCACGATGACGGGCTTTGCGCGAAGTGGCGCGCTATATAGGGTTTCATCGCCGTTTCGCAATCATTTCGAGCACGTCCCGTCCCGACACGCATCTATCTCGACCACGCCGCAACCACGCCGCTTCGCCCCGAAGCGAAAGCAGCGATGGAACAAGGCTTCGCGCTCTGGGCCAATCCCAGCAGTCCGCATGCCGAAGGGCGCAAGGCGCGCAGCCTGCTCGAGGACGCCCGCGAGCGGTTGAAAGCCGCGCTCGGCTGGGAGGGCGAGGTCGTCGTGACCTCGGGCGCGAGCGAGGCTGCGGCGATGGCTCTGGACCACGCCCAAGCCGGTGCGCGACTGGTTTCCGCGACCGAACATGATTGCCTCATCCAGGCGGCCCCTGATGCGGAGAAATTGCCGGTTCGACCCGACGGCGCGCTCGATCTGGAAATGCTGACCGAAGCCGTACAGCGCGAACGGCCGCTGGTTGCGGTACAGCAGATCAATTCGGAAACCGGCAATCGGCAGGATCTCTCCGTGATCGGCGGCATCGTTCGGCACGCGGGCGGATTGCTGCTCGCCGATTGCGCACAGAGTGCCGGCAAGTTTTCGCTACCGGATTGCGACATGGCAATCGTCTCTGCGCACAAGTTCGGCGGACCGATCGGCATCGGTGCACTGCTGGTAAAGGACCTGGCCTTGCTCAAGCCGTCAGGAGGGCAGGAGCGCGGGTATCGGCGCGGCACGGAAAATCTACCTGGCGTTCTCGGCATGCTGGCGGCGCTGGAGGCTTGCGACGATCCCTGCGTTGCGCCCGAAGTGCTTGAACCGCTTAATGCGCTGGCACACGAATGCCGCAACCTTGGCGGCACCTGGCTGCCCGATCGCCTTTTGGCCCCCACGCCCTATATTTGCGCCATCGCCATGCCGAAGATGAGCGCCACCGCGCAGGTCATGCGTTTCGACATGGCAGGCATCGCAGTTTCGCAAGGCTCGGCCTGCTCGAGCGGAACGATGAAGACCAGCCGCATTCTCGAAGCGATGCAGATCGAGCCCGCAATCGCCGCCAACACCATTCGCGTCAGCTTCGGCTGGACCACTACCCGAGAGGAAGTGGAACGCTTCTGCGAGGTCTGGATAGATATGGCATCTCGCAAATGATTTATCTCGATTACCAGGCCACCACCCCGCTCGCGCCCGAGGCGCGCGATGCCATGATGCGCTGGCTCGACGGGCCGGGCGGGACCGGGTTCGGCAATCCGCATTCACCGCACCGGATGGGTCGGCAGGCCAAGGCAGCCATCGAGCTGGCGCGCGATCAGGTCGCCGCGCTCTTCCCGGCCGGTGGGCGGATAATCTTTACCTCAGGAGCGACCGAGGCGGTAAACCTCGCAATCCGCGGTTCGGGCAAGGGTGGCACTGTTTCGGTTTCCGCCATCGAACATGCGGCCGTGCTCGATACCGCGCAAGATGCGGGCAAGTGCCACGTGCTCAATGTCGCGAAGGACGGGCAGTGCAACACCAAGCAGGATCTGCCCAACGATACGCGGCTGGTCTGCCTGATGCAGATCAACAACGAGATCGGCACGATCCAGCCGACTATCGAATGGCACCGAAAAGCGAAGGAAAACAAAGCGCTGTATTTTTGTGACGCCGTGCAGGCCTATGGCAAGATCGAAGTCACCGGTGCGGATATGATCGCGATTTCGGCGCATAAGTTTCACGGTCCTAAGGGTGTCGGTGCGCTGTGGCTTCGCGAGGGGCTCGATATCGAAGAGGTGCAGACCGGTGGCGGACAGGAGCATGGATTGCGTTCGGGCACGCTCTCGCCTGCATTGATCGCGGGCATGGGCGCCGCCGCAAAACTTGCGAAAGAAGCGCTCGATCAGGATGCCGAACACATTCAAACACTGTGGAAACGGGCGACCGAACTGTTCGGTGACTGGAAGCTCAACGGCAGCGCCGAAGCACGCTGGCATGGCAATCTCAATATTCGTCGCAAGGGTCTGGATGTGAACCGTTTGATGAGCGATTGCCGCGACGTGATGTTCTCCGCCGGATCCGCCTGTGCCAGCGGATCGGGCCGGACCAGCCACGTGCTCGAAGCCATCGGCCTGTCGGCGAAACAGGCGAAGACTTCGATAAGGCTTGGCTGGGGGCGCTATACGACGATGGAGGAAATCGAGGAGGCGGCAGACAGGATCAACGGAGCCGCAAAGGCACAGGACCTGTGAAGGTCGACTTCGTCACATCCGCGGGCGACACCGTCACTGCCGAGGCCGGACCGGGCGACAATCTTCTGCGCGTGGCTCAGTCTGCCGGATTGCCGCTGGAAGGCACGTGCGAGGGGCAGATGGCGTGCTCCACCTGTCATGTGATCGTCGCGCCCGAATGGTTCGATCGCCTGGCGCCCGCCAGCGAGGAGGAAGAAGACATGCTCGACCTTGCTGCCGGGGTGGCACGGACCAGCCGCCTTTCCTGCCAGATCGATCTCGACGAGACGCTCGACGGCCTGACCGTTCGCATCCCCGCGACAAGCCACGACATGCGGCGGTTCTAGTTCAGCTTGATTCTTCGCTATCCACCCGCACTTCGCGTTCGCGCGTGAAATAGGCGGGGTTGGGTTCGCGATCGCCGACCGCATCGAGACGCGAGGCAGCGGCAAGAAGGTGTTCGCGCAGGCGGCATTGCATCTTCCAGCCCGTCTTCGGGTTCTTCGCCCGCGCCATGAAGCGCACGTTCATTGCCTTGGCCTTCTGATCGATCACCTGGCATACGGCATCATCCGGATCGATGACATCCTCGTCGCTCTCGATGAACTCGCGGAAAGGGCCGCGCAAGCCCTCGACATCGGCCCGGTTGTCGAGTTCGAGCTCGACATGCACCATCAGGCTGGGATCCTGCTTGGTCCAGTTTTCGAAACTTTCATTGGTAAACGCGCTGACCGGAGCGATGACCCGGCGCTCGTCCCAGGTGCGCAGGCGCAGATGGGTAAAGCCGATGCGCTCGACATAGCACCACTGCCCTTCGAACTGCACCGCATCGCCGATTCGCGCCGTCCGCGCGAAAGCGATCTGCACGCTGGCCATGATATCGCCCAGCGCCTTGCGCGCGGCAAACACCAGCACCAGTCCGATGAGTCCCGCCGATGCGATGATCGAAAAGCCCAGCGTGCTCGACAGGTCGCTCGACACGAGCACGAAGCCCAAAGCGCCGAGCACGAGCAGCGCGGTGACGATGCGCCGGACCGCGCTCAGCTTGGTGTAGAAATCGCGATCTTCGTTGTTGGCGGGGTCTTCCAGCTGGTCGGTGCGCCGGTCGGTCGCGAACTCGAACAATGCCTCGATTATCGCCAGCACGATGAGCAGGATTGCCGAAATGATCAGGATGATCTGCAGCGGATCGAGAATATCGCGGACCGGGCCGGTCAGGCGGAAGAATGTCGCGCGGATGGCGGCGAAGGTTCCGGCAAAGGCCAGCAGGGTCGCAGGCAGCTGCACCGCGTTGAGGACGCCGTGGCCCTTGCTTCCCTCCTGGGTCCGGCGGCTCCAGCGCCCCAATGCCATGTAAGTCAGCGCGGCGGCCAGCGCGCCGATCAGCAGGATGATGGGCAGGGCGACGATTTCCCACCACGCAAGTGTCCAGAAGGCTTGCTTGCGCAGGACATCGGGCAGCATTTCTTCGAACCGCGTCGGACCGAACCTTTCGTAAAGCGCCGGAACATTGTGCACCGTCTGGCGGCTGAACACCCAGACCGGCTCTCCCTGCGGAGGCTGCAAGCGCGCGATGCGGATCGGAATGAGCCGGTTTTCCAGCGACAGATGGCCGATCGTGATCGATCGTCGCGCGACGCCGGCCATCGGGTCCTCGCTGCTCGTCTGCGTGTCGACCGCATCGGGCCGGTCGGGCAACGATGACCAGTCGAGGGCCAGCGAACGGTGGAGCAGATCGTAGAGGCGGGCGGCCAGTTCGCGCCGCGTTGCAGGATCGGTCGCCGCTTCGACATTCGCATAATCCAGCGCGGCCGAGGCGCTGGCCCAGTCGCCCGCCGCGCCGGCAGCCATGAAGCTTTCCATCAGCCCCATCGGCGTGTCGAGATCGAGCGCGCCGGGCGGGCCGCCATTGTCCAGCGACTCGACTTCGTAGATATAGGGCTCGGACCCCTGCGCCACGTCGCGATCGTCCTGAGCGTGCGCCGGTGCGGCGAAGCAGGCGAGCAGGAGTGTAATGAGAGCGGCGAGTTTACCGGACAGTGATTTCCCCATGCCTCGCTCAATGCTCGGCGACTGGGATGGGTCCGAAACGCAACCGGGGCTCCGCCGCATTGCCGCGACGGAGCCCCGATTGACTAACGTGATTGGGTGTCAGGCGCTTTCGAGTTCGCGTTCGTTCACCGTCATGCCGAGTTTTTCGACCAACGCCTTGCTGAAGGCAGGAATATCGTCCGGATTACGGCTGGTGATGAGATTGCCGTCGATGGCCACTTCCTTGTCGACCACGTTCGCACCTGCATTCTTCAGGTCGGTACGGATCGAATGATAGCTGGTTGCCGTCTTGCCTTCGACGATACCGGCTTCGATCAGCATCCAGGGGGCATGACAGATCGCGGCGATCGGTTTGCCCGCAGCGTTGAATTCCCGGACGATCGCAACTGCCCGTTCGTTCACGCGCAGAAGGTCGGGATTGATCTGGCCGCCCGGAAGCAGCAGGGCATCGTACCCTTCGCAATTCGACACTTCGTCGACCGTCTTGTCGACCTTGACGCTTTCGCCCCAATCCTTCTGGCCCCAGCCCTTGATCGAGCCGCTTTCGGGGCTGACCACGTCGACACCGATTCCGGCTTTTTCCAAAATGGCCTTGGGCTTCATCAGTTCGGACTGCTCGAAACCGTTGGTGGCGAGGATCATGACGTGTTTTTCGTGGTGGGACATAAAGGGTAACTCCTTGAATTCGTGTTACCTGTGCAACGCATGGGGAAAGCGCGCCGTTCCGTTCTGTTAGGCGAGGCGTGGCGGTGATAGGGCAGGGCGCATGGCGAGCAGCGATACGACCCTGGACGACGAGAAAGACCCGTTCGACGCGATTGTCGACGCCCCGTTCGATTCCGCCCTGTCGGAACGGTATCTCGTCTATGCGCTGAGCACGATCACCGCGCGTTCGCTGCCCGATCTGCGCGATGGGTTGAAGCCCGTGCACCGCCGCCTGCTGTGGGCGATGCGGCAGCTGAAGCTCAATCCCACCGATGCGTTCAAGAAGTCCGCGCGCGTGGTCGGCGATGTCATCGGCAAGTATCACCCGCATGGCGATGCATCGGTCTACGATGCGATGGTCCGCCTCGCCCAGGATTTCGCACTGCGCTATCCGCTGGTCGAAGGGCAGGGCAATTTCGGCAATATCGATGGCGATAATGCCGCCGCCTATCGCTATACCGAAGCACGCCTGACCAGAACGGCGCTGCGCCTGATGGAGGGGCTCGACGAAGGCACGGTCGACTTCATCCCGACCTATAATGGCGAAGAACAGGAGCCGGAGATTTTCCCCGGCCTGTTCCCCAATCTGCTGGCCAATGGTTCCAGCGGCATCGCGGTCGGCATGGCGACCAATATACCGAGCCACAATGTCGCGGAAATCGTCGATGCGACGCTGGAGGTGATCGACAATCCGCATGTCGAACATGCGCGCCTGATGGAACTGTTCACCGGGCCGGACTTCGCCACTGGCGGCGTGGTGCCCGAAAGCGCCGAGACAATCAGCGCCGCTTACGAGACCGGACGCGGTTCCTTTCGCGTGCGCGGTCGTTTTCACGCGGCAGAAGCGGAGAAGGCCGAAGATCGCGAAGCGGGTATCGAGCGGCTCGGCGGCGGGCAGTGGCAGCTCGTCATCAGCGAGATTCCCTACCAGGTGCAGAAGGGCAAGCTGATCGAGCAGATCGCCGCAGCCATCGGCGACCGCAAGCTGCCGATCCTCGAAGACGTGCGCGATGAAAGCGATACTGCCATCCGCATCGTGCTGATCCCGCGCAGCCGCAATGTCGATCCGGAACTGCTCAAGGAAAGCATCTACAAGCTGACCGACATGGAAACGCGTTTCGGGCTCAATCTCAACGTGCTCGATCACAAGCGCACGCCGATGGTGATGGGGCTGAAGGAACTGCTCGACAACTGGATCGTCAGCCAGATCGAGATTCTCCAGCGCCGCAGCCAGCACCGGCTCGACCAGATCGCCCGGCGGCTCGAACTGGTCGAAGGCTATATCATCGCTTTCCTCAACCTCGATCGGGTGATCGAGATCATCCGCAGCGAGGACGAACCAAAGCCGCTGATGATGGAGGAATTCGGGCTTACCGACAGGCAGGCCGAAGCAATCCTCAACATGCGTCTGCGGTCCTTGCGCAAGCTTGAGGAAATGCAGTTGCGGCAGGAAAAGGATGATTTGCTCAAGGAAAAGGACGATCTCGAAAAGCTGCTCGGCTCACCTGCACGCCAACGGACGCGGCTCAAGCGCGATCTGAACCAGTTGCGCAAGGAATACGGGCCGGACACCGCGCTGGGCCGACGGCGCACCACGATCGCCGAGGCCGAAACTGCGGTCGAATTCAGCATGGACGCAATGATCGAGAAGGAACCGGTCACGGTGATCCTCAGCCAGAAGGGCTGGATACGTGGCGCCAGGGGCCATCTGCCGCTGGATCAGGAATTCAAGCACAAGGAAGGCGATGCGCCGGCTTTCGTGCTGCACGCGCAGACGACCGACAAGCTGCTGCTCGCCACGGATACCGGCCGGTTTTTCACGCTCGGCGCCGACAAGCTGCCCGGCGCGCGTGGCTTCGGCGAGCCGGTGCGCAACACGCTCGACATCGATGCGGGCGCGAATATCATCGCCATGATCGTGCATCGGCCCAAGCAACGCCTGCTTCTGGCAGCGACAACCGGCAAGGGATTCGCCGCGACGACCGATGATCTGCTGGCCGAGACCCGCAAGGGTCGGCAGGTGGTAAACCTCAAGGACGATGCCAGGCTACGGGTCGTGCGCCCGATCGAGCAGGCTCACGATCATGTCGCGGTCGTCGGCGACAATCGCAAGCTGGTGGTATTCAACCTCGAGGAACTGCCCGATCTGACCAAGGGTCAGGGCGTGATGTTACAGCGCTATCGCGACGGTGGCCTGTCCGACGCCACCACGTTCAGGCTGGAGGATGGCCTAAGCTGGACGATGGGGGGCAAGGAAGGCCGTACCCGCACCGAAGGCGAGATGTGGCAGTGGAAAGTCGCGCGTGGCGGGGCGGGCAGAATGCCGCCCCAGGGTTTCCCGCGGGATAACCGGTTCTAAGCCCTTTGACCGGCGGTCAGTATTCGTTGGCCGGACAGATTTTCAGCTCCGTATCCTCGTTCCTGCTCATTCCCAATTCCAGGAACAGGGCGAACACATTCGCAAAATTCTGCGGCGGGAGCGGAGCGAGCTGTTCGGTCAGTCGATCGACTGCCAGGCATGCGTCGCGGTCGAGTTTGCTGGTGATTCCCTCGGCCAGCGCCTGACGACCGAATTGCAGCACGGCCTCGTTGTCGGGCAGCTCGGTCTTCATGACATATTCGAGCGTATCCTTGGCCTGGGGCCAGTTGCGCTGTGCCTGGGGGGCGAGGCGTTGTGCCAGCGCTGCGGAATTGGCAGCCAGATAACCCTGGCCGATCTGCGGTCCGCATGTGCGCGCCGCGCTCTCGAGCAAGGCGGGCAGAAGATTGGCCACGACCGCCTGGCTGTCCTCGCGCGGAATGCAGCGTTGTTCCTGCGCAATGGCGGAGGAGGGCAGGGCAACCGCCGCGAGGGCGGCCAGGGCAGGCGCTAACTTCATTAAGATGTTCCTTTGCGGATCACGGCTCTCGCAAGTCCGACTAGCGCGCGGGCATGGCGCAAAGCTGAACGATCTTGCGGACCGGCAATGCAAAAGGCCGGAAGCGGTTGAACGCTCCCGGCCTGATGCGACCCTGAAAACTGGATCAGGGAAATTTATGCGCCGGCATCCGTACCCGTCGAAGCGGTCCCGGCGACGGCGGCGTCGATCTGTTCGTTGGTCAGCAGCGCCATGAGGCCATGCTCTCCGCCAACGAAGTGTTCGCGCAGCAGGGTGATCTTGTTGTTCTCGTCACCGCCGCGAGCGATCACGACATTGTCGCCGTCGATTTCGACCACCGTGCCGAGCGGCGCGTGCTTGGCGGTCATCGCCTCGGCGCCGACAACCAGTGCGGCATCGCGTGCGGCCATCGCCTGCTGCTGCGCCTGCTGCAGCATGGCGACGATCTGCGCCTTGGTGGCGTTGAGCGAGGTGCCTTGCTCGTTAGTGCCGAAGGCTGCGGCCGGAACCGGGGCCTGCATGCCATCGACAACCAGGATGGCAGTGTCGCCATCGACGGACTGGATCGTGCCGATTGCCACGCCGTCATTGCCATACACGGTCGTGCCCGCAGTGGTGACGACGGCGGTTTCCTGCGCACTCGCCATGGCCGGAGCCAGCGCGCCGGTGGTGGAAAGGGCGGCGGCAGCAAGGGCCAGCTTCGCGAATTTCATAAACTACTCCAAGACTTGTTTTCGAAATGTGCAGCTTAACTGCGCGCGGAGGGCGCAGCAAAACCGTTCAGGTTGTAAGAGCAGGCGAGAGCGAAAGTCCCCGCGATCTGCAAACTCCCGTTGAGGGGAGCGGGCGCTCTATTCCATCGGTCGCCCGCGAAGGCAACCGCGAGGCCGTTATGTTGCAATGCAGCTTAAGCGAAGCTGAAGGCTCCGATCAGCTTCGAGCCAGTTCTTCGGCCAGCAGAGCCTCGACCCGCTCGCGTCCCGGGAAATTTTCGGCGATCCAGCGGGTCTCTACCGCCTGGAGGATGCGCGCCACTTGCGGTCCCTTGCCCACGCCGCGCTGCACGATTTCCCCACCCTTGAGCGGGAGTTCGGGGATCGTCCAATCGCTCAGCAGCGAAGCGTCGCCGCCCGATAACAGCAGTCGGTCGCTCGCACACTCCAGCCCTTCACGATAGGCAAGGGCGAAGGGCGCATCGGTATCGGTGGGCTTGCGTTCCGCGTCGCATACCAGTCGGGCGCGTTGCTGTTTCGATAACCGCAGGCGCGCGGCGACCGCTTCGGCGATCGTCGGGATTGGCGGCAACAGCGCCGCGAGGCGGCGGATCGGATGCGGCGCGAAGCCCTGCGCCGCTTCGCTTGCGACCAGAGCGATCAGGCGGACGATCTCGTTTCGTCGTGCTTCTGGCAGAACGACCTTCAGCACCCCGGTTCGGTCCATCAGTTGAACCGTCGCGACCGGGTTGACGAGGGCGAGAATGGCAAGAAGTTCCATAGCCACGCGTTCACGGCTGAGGCCCTTGAGCGTTTCGGCCAGCTCCTCGCAGGCCGCCAGGGCTTCTTCATCGAGGATGTTCCCGAAGCGGGCCTGGAACCGGAAATACCGCAGGATGCGCAAGTGATCCTCGCCTATCCGCTCGCGCGCATCGCCGATGAAGCGGACCCGGCGCGCTTCGAGATCGGCAAGACCACCGAAATAGTCTGAAATCTCCAGTGTTTCGGGATGGGCATAAAGCGCATTGATCGTGAAATCGCGCCGCGCGGCATCTTCGCGCCAATCATCGGCGAAAGCTATCGTGGCGCGGCGGCCATCGGTGGAAACGTCGCGGCGCAGCGTGGTGATCTCGACCGGTCCGTCCTTGAACACCGCGGTGACGGTGCCGTGATCGATCCCGGTCGGGACGATACGAATACCTGCTTCGCGACACCTGTCGATCACGGTGCCGGGACGATGCGTGGTGGCGCAATCGATGTCGTGCGCCTCGATGCCCAGCAAAGTATCGCGCACGCAGCCGCCGACCCAGCGCATGTCTTCCGCGCCCAGCGCTTCTACAAGCTCGCGCAGACTCTGGCGCTTCGTCCAATCGGTTTGCGGTAATTTCTTCACAGCGAGCGCCTTAGCAGGTCAGTCCACCCATGCCAGACGGCGCGAAAGGTTGATGCAGATTGCCGCCGTGACGCCCCAGATACGATAACCTTCGTAATCCAGTTCGTAATACTGACGCATCGCGCCTTTCCAGAAAACCTCGTTCCTGCTCCAGACGGTCCGGTCCATAAGGATCGCCAAGGGGCATTCGAACCAGCTTGCGACTTCGCGCGGTTCGGGCCTGATCGGCAGATCGGCCGGTATCGTGGCCAGCACCGGGGTGATGTCGAAACCCGTCCCGGTCTGATAGCGATCGCTGGTACCGATCACGCGGACCAGTTCGCGTTCGATGCCCAGTTCCTCCCATGCTTCGCGCAATGCTGCTTCGACCGCATCCTCGCCATGGTCGAGTTTGCCGCCTGGAAAGGCGACCTGGCCCGGGTGATCGCGCATGGTGTTCGGGCGCTGGGTCAATAGCACGGTGGGTCGCTCGCGCTCGGTGACCGCGATCAGCACGGCAGCATCGGCAGTGCGGTCCTGATCCGCAAAACGCGCATCGGTCAGCAGGTCCGGCAGATCATTCCCATGCCCCTGTTCGAACAGTTCACTCAGCCGGTCGAAAAGCGCGCTCATCCAGGCAGAAGCGAGTAGGATTCGCCGCCGCTGGTCACCGTCCAGTCATCGCCGCGGTCAAGCGCAATCTGCGCAAGTTGCTCGTAGGTCGAACGGTTGAGCCGCGCTTCGCAGCCGCGACGGACATGGAGGTAAAGCGCGGGCAGCTCGCGGTCGCCAGCGGCACGCAGCATGTGCTGCGGACCAGCGACAACCAATTCGTCGGTGTTCAGGCGGAATGCCAGATCGCCTTCGGTCTCGCGCACATCGGTGGCGATGAAACAGGCATCATCTACCTCGATGCTCAGCTTCTGATAGGGGACTACCAGCCAGTAGCTTCCGTCCTCTTCGCGGTTCAGCAATCCGGAAAAGGCGCGCACCATGGCCGGACGTTTTATCGGCGAGCCTGCATGGAACCACGTGCCGTCTGCGGCGATCCGCATATGGCTGTCATCGATGGCGTCGGGCGACCATTGTTCGACCGGCGGCAATTTGCGCGCGGCCACCGCCTCGGCGATTTGCGCCAGGGACATTCCGGCAAGTTCGGGGGGCGGGGTATAGACCATCGATGCGAGCAGCGATGGCAGATGCGCGCTAGTTCGCCAAGGGGCTGTGCCACGGCCCGAGCATGCCGTGGGTCGGAAGAACAGCCGGGTTGGCGCTGCGCACCAGCAACCGGTGCCGCTCGAACGGACCGGGGCAGTGCCAGTCACCGGTATGGTCCGAAACGAAGCCCCACCGGGCGTAGTAATTCGGATCGCCGATCATCACTTGCGGCAGCGGCGCGGCGCCGTGATCGAACCCGGCATCGACCGCGCCGAGACTTGCCATCATCAATGCCTTGCCAAAGCCTTCGCCTTGGCGACCGGGCATCACGGCGACCGGGCCGACCATGAGCATCGGGTGCGCACGTCCCTTGGGATCGGTCAGGGCAACCGGCCAAAGCTGGATCGAACCGGCGAGATAATCTTCATCGTCGAGCGCGGCGAAACTCAGCGCATCGAGCGGCTCGACGCCCAAGCGCATGCGATAGGCCGTACGCGCATGGCGATCGTTACCGAACGCAGCGTCGAGCAATTGCTCCACCAGCGTGGAATCGATAGCCGAGAGGGGAACCAGCGTCGCCATGGGCCGCGCCGATTAAGCGCATGCCACGCATGCGTCGATCAATTTCCTCTTAGTCCGGACGAAGTTCGAGCAACCGCCCGTTTTCGCCGTCCTCGAGAACCCATAGCGCTCCGTCCGGTCCGTCGACGACCTGGCGGATACGCTCGCCCATGTCATAGCGCGCGACCTCGCGCGCATCGGTGCCGTCGAAAGCGATGCGGATGAGCGCTTCTGTTTTCAGACCGGCCACGATCAGATCGCCGTTCCAGCCATCGAACAGATCGCCAGTATAAAACTGCATGTTCCCCGGTGCGATAACGGGCGTCCAGTTGATCACCGGCTTGGTAAAGCCATCATCGGCGCTGTGATCGGGGATATTGGTACCGTCGTAATTGATACCGTTGGAACGTACCGGCCAACCGTAATTCTCGCCGCGCTGAACCAGGTTCAGCTCGTCGCCGCCCTTGGGGCCGTGTTCGATTTCCCACAACCGCCCCTGCTCGTCAAAATCCATGCTCAGGATATTGCGATGACCCCAGGACCAGATCTGGTCGGTCGGGCTTCCCTGGTCCGCAAGCGGATTGCCGGGTGCCGCCGATCCGTCGAGATTCAACCGCACGATCGTACCGAGCGTGTTCTCCGTATTCTGGGCCGGATCCTGTTTCTGCCGGTCGCCGCTGGAGACGAACATGTATTCCTCGTCCGGGCTGAAGACGATGCGGTGCGAATAATGACCGCGCCCCGTCACCTTGGGTTGCTGGCGCCAGATGACGTTCAGCCCTTCGATCCGGCAATTGGTGGCCTGATCGCAGACAAGCTGGCCGCGCCCGATCACGGCCCCGCGTGTGTCGCCGCTTCCGGCTTCGGCCCAGCTGAGATAGATCGTCCTCGTGCCGACGGTGGCGGCGCTTTCGGAAGGCAGGAAGGCGACATCGCCAAGCCCGCCCTGGCCGCCATAATCGACCCGGGGCAGGCCGCTGACGGTTATCAGGCGGTCGCTATCGGTATTGAAAATCTTCGCCGTTCCCGGTTTTTCGGTGACGAACAACATCGGCGTTCCGGGAATGAATGCCGATGCCCACGGCTCGTCGAAGGTGCCGTGTTCGGTGATCGCGAACTCGCCGTCCCAGGCAGCGGTCCCGGGTGTCGTTGCGACAGAAGCGGGCTGGCTATCCCCCGATCCGGTGCTGCCGCAGCTTGCGGCGAGCAGGATCGGCGATAGGGTAACGGCAAGGATCGATGTATTTCTCATGCTGTTTGCAACTCCCGAAAAAGGCCTTGGTGCCGCGCCGCTGACGATCGGCGTCGATGAAGCGGGGCGCGGCCCGCTGGCCGGTCCGGTTGTCGCAGCCGCGGTTGTCCTGTGCAAGCCGTGTCCGGCCGGGCTCGACGATTCCAAGAAGCTTTCCGCAGCGCGCAGGGCCGCGCTCGAGCCGCGCATCCGCGCGCGCTGCGCCTGGGGCATCGGCGTGGTCGAGGTGGACGCAATCGACCGGCTCAATATCTTCGGCGCAACCATGCTGGCAATGACGCTGGCGGTTTCGCGTGTGGTTGCGGCCTTGGGGCGCGAGCCGGAGGCGGTGCTGGTGGACGGCAATCTCACGCCGCATGGCCGCCAGCGCGACTGGCGCTGGCCCAATGCCCGCCCGATTGTCGGTGGCGATGCGAAAGAGAAATGCATTGGCGCAGCTTCCATCCTCGCCAAGGAGTATCGCGACCGGATGATGCGCGATGCGGCTGCCGCGCACCCGCATTACGGCTGGGATCGAAACATGGGCTATGGAACGACCGAGCATCTCGAAGCATTGCGAACATACGGGCCGACACCGCTGCACCGTCGCAGCTTCGCGCCCGTCGCCCAGATGGAGATGTTTGCATGAGTTTCGCCTTTTCCGACATTCCCGACCAGACCGGCAAGACCGCCATCGTGACCGGCGCGAATACCGGAATTGGCCTCGAGATAGCCCGGGCGCTTTCGCGCAAGGGGGCCCGCGTCCTGCTCGCCTGCCGGGATGCCGACAAGGCGAACGAAGCGATCGAGGATATCAAAAGTGGACCGGAGCGCGCCGATCTCGACTACCTTCACCTCGATCTGGCGAATGTCGCTTCGGTGCGCGATGCGGCGGAAGAAACGCAGAAGGAAAAGCGCATCGACATGCTGGTGAACAATGCCGGGGTGATGATGCCGCCGCTCGGTCGCGCGACGGGCGACGTGGAACTGCAATTCGCGGTCAACCATCTCGGCCATTTCGCGTTTACCGCTCTGCTGCTCGACAAGCTGGCCGCGGACGGCGGTGGGCGGGTGGTCACGCAGTCAAGCATCGCGCACAAGGGCGCCAGGATCGATTTTGATAATCTCGATGCTCGCCACGGTTATTCGCGCACCCGGTTTTACGGGCAGAGCAAGCTGGCCAACCTGCTGTTCGCCATGGAACTGGACCGCCGCCTGCGCGCCGCCGACAAGCCCGTCACCTCGATCGCCTGTCATCCCGGCATCGCCCAGACCGAGTTGACGCGGCACATGGGTATCTTCGGCAGCGTGTTCGGCTCGGTGGTCGGGCTGGCTCTGAACACCAGCGAGCAAGGGGCCTTTCCCGCATTGCAGGCGGCGACCGATCCGGGCGCCGAGGGCGGCGACTATTACGGCCCCTACGGTTTCCGCGAGATGAGCGGCAAGGCGTCGGGCCCGGCCTACGCTACGAAGACCGCCCGCGATCCTTTGCTCGCCGCCCGGTTGTGGAAACGATCGGTTGAACTGACCGGGATCGACCCGGAACTTGCCCCTGCATCTTAGACAGCCCCAGCTATCCTGCATCAATTGCAGGGCCGGGGCGCCACCTTTACGACAGGCGGGATGGAACATCAGGCAGACTGGATAAAGAACTGGGGCGAAATCCTCGACGCCGCGGTTTCGGCTGTGTTGTTCTATTTTCTTATCGTTGCGATGGTGCGCATTTTCGGCAAGCGATCGACCGCGCAACTCAACAATTTCGACTGGATCATCAACATCACGGTCGGCAGTCTTGCCGCTTCGGGCATTCTGCTCACAAGCGTTCCCGCGCTGCGTGCCGCGGTGGCGATCCTGACCATCATGGTGCTGCAATTCATGCTGACCTGGTTGACCATCCGCTCCAGGCGGGTGGCGCGGCTCGTGAAGGTATCGCCCACCCTGTTGTTCCACAAAGGCGAATATCTGCACGACGCGATGCGGCGTTCGCGCATTTCGGAAGAAGAGGTCTGCAGTGCCTTGCGCGAACATGGCGTAGCCCGGAAAGACGCGAACTGGGTCATCCTCGAGACCGATGGCCAGATGACGGTTATTCCCAAGCAGGATGTCACGCTTGCCGAAGCCGATACAATGGGCAATGTCGAGCGACCGCCGCAGCTGCGCTAAGACGACCAGGCCCACACTTTGAGAGCTGGATCGAGTCCTGCGTGCAACACCGCAGCATGTTGAGTTCTTCGAAACCGAAGGGACTCAATATCTTGTGTCGGACACCTTTCGTTCTTTCCGGCTTACCCGAAATTAACCATAGCCGACTATCGCTTCTGTCTTGACGTGCAGTCCGCTTGGACTCACCCTGTGGATAACTGAGGACAGGGGACGATGATGGGGGTCATACAGACCACGAAGTTACGCGCAAAAGCGCCTGTAAACCCGGCGCAATTGCCGCGTGAACGTTTGCTCGAATTGCCGTTGGGGCAGATTCTGGATGGTGACTGCGTGGAGGCCATGCGCGCACTCCCGACCGCCAGCGTGGACCTCGTCTTTGCCGACCCGCCCTACAACCTGCAGCTCGGCGGCGATCTCAACCGGCCCGATGGCAGCCACGTCGACGCAGTGACCGATCACTGGGACCAGTTTGCCAGCTTCGCGTTCTACGACGAGTTCACTCGCGACTGGCTGACCGAAGCGAAGCGCGTCCTGAAACCCGATGGCGGGTTGTGGGTGATCGGCAGCTATCACAACATCTACCGCGTCGGCGCAATCCTGCAGGATCTGGGCTTTTGGATCCTCAACGACATCGTGTGGCGCAAGTCGAACCCGATGCCCAATTTCCGCGGCACGCGCTTTACCAACGCGCACGAGACGCTGCTCTGGTGCAGCCAGGGTGAGAAGGCGAAGTACCATTTCAATTACCGCGCCATGAAGACCCTCAACGACGAACTCCAGATGCGCAGCGACTGGGTGCTGCCGATCTGCAACGGGGCCGAACGGTTGAAGGAAGGCGGGCACAAGGTCCACCCGACGCAAAAGCCCGAGAGCCTGCTTTATCGCGTGCTGCTGTCGACGACCGAGCGCGGCGACGTGGTGCTCGATCCGTTCTTCGGCACCGGCACCACCGGCGCCGTGGCTAAGCGCCTGGGGCGGCAATGGATCGGCTGCGAGCGCGAGGACGGATATCGGGACGCGGCGTATAAGCGGATCGCCAAGGAACTTGCGCTGGACGAAAGCGCGCTGACGACGATGCAGGCCGGACGCGCCGCGCCCAAGGTCGCATTCGGTGCGCTGGTCGAAAACGGTTTCATCAAGCCGGGCTCGCAGCTGTTCGACAGCAAACGTCGCTGGACCGCGACGGTGCGGGCGGACGGCTCGCTCGCGGTCGGCAAACAGACCGGCAGCATCCATGGCCTTGGCAAGGAACTGCAGGGCGCACCCAGCTGCAACGGCTGGACCTTCTGGCACTACGAGAACGGCGGCGAGATCAAACCCATCGACGCCGCGCGGCAGCTATACCTGCTGGCAGTCGAAGATTGATTAGAGCGATCTTTCCACGAACCCTAGCCAATATTCGTCTTTCCGGATGAAGCGCGGCGGATTTCGCGTCCGGGTTGCGCCGGACCCGTTGGCAGTCTGGCTCCCGCCGCAGGAACCTAGCTATACCGCCTTTTCTCGCGCCTGTTTCCCTCTTCTGCCGTGTTGGAGATCTCCTCGACCTGCCGTTCGAACGCGGCGAGGTCGGGTATGTAAGCGATGCCCCGGCGCAGCGTCATTATCCCGGCCGAGTGGTGTTCCTTCACCACCCGGTTCGCATGAACGAACGAGGTGCCGATTGTCTTGGCGAGCTGGGTCTGGGTGAGCGGAAGTTCGAACCGCCGTTTATCCCTGTCGAGCGATCCATAGGCGATCATGCGCCTGCGGGTTTGTGCAACGAAGAACAGCAATCGATCCTTTGCGGACAATTGCCCGATGGCGCCCAGGGCCTCGCGCAGCCAGTCGCTATCGGCGATGAACCGGCGCATCGTCGCGAAGGCCAGTTCGGGCTGGTCGGCAATGGCGGACTTCAGCCGGTCGCACGATGCGCGATAGCCGGTCACCGCCGTCAAGGGCTCGAGCGCGTCCCAGCAGTCTGGCTCGATGACGCAGTCGAGGTTCATCGTGTCGCCGGGAATGTAGGTGGCGACCGTGCTTTCGCGATCGGAATTGACCGCTCGCGATCGCAGCACCCAACCCTTGGTCAAGAGAAACACCGGAGGCGTATCTGCAAAGCGGTTCAGATCCTGATTGCGATCTGCTTCGAAGGGTTCTCCATGGCTCTCGATCCATTCGGCAAGAGGATCGCCATTCCGGGCAGGAAAATTCCGGGACGTGCGCAGTTGTGCCTGTTCGTCACCCAGCAACATCTTCACATCTCCACCGCCTCGACCGGACTGGGGGCGTTAAACGCGCCTCTCCACCAGTCGCTACCTACCGGAAATGAATCCACAAGTATAGTTGGTCTTGTTTTGCAAGGATAATGCTGGAGAAAGACTGTCGCAATGGAGTGGAGCAGCATCTGTTCTGCGATAACAAATGTCGCTAGCGCTGCGGAGATGGTCCGTGCCCCCAGCTTTCGAGCGAGTTATATGATCGATGAGTGAAAGCGTTTATATCCGCCCCATCGGGTTCGTTCCCGCCCCGCAAAGCGAGCAAGGTAACGCCATCCGGCTGGCTGGCACGATGGTCTATGCGGGCCGCTTTGCCGTGATCCTGCGGCGCGAAGGCCAGGTGGTCGAACGCTGGCTCGCCACACCCGATACGATCAGCCAAGTGCTTGGCCAATTGCCCGAAGCAACAGGATCGGCGGGCGAAGCGCAATGGGCGAACCTCACGATGGCGCATCCGCCACTGGAACTGGGTGCGCGCACTGTTCGGCTCGATCAGCCGCAAGTGATGGGAATTCTCAACGTCACCCCTGACAGTTTCAGCGATGGCGGGGTGCATGAAAGCCCCGATACGGTGCGCGAGCGTTGTGCAGCAATGGTCGAGGCCGGCGCGAGCATCGTCGACGTGGGCGGCGAAAGTACGCGACCAGGTGCGAAACAGGTCTGGGAGGGCGACGAGATCGAGCGGGTGGTGCCGGCGATCGAGACTTGCGCGGGCATGGGCGCCGCCGTCAGCGTCGACACACGCAAGGCCGCGGTGATGGAAGCTGCGCTGGAGGCGGGAGCGGCGCTGATCAACGACGTTTCCGGTCTCACGCATGATC
The DNA here is from genome assembly GCA_947331495.1 of Erythrobacteraceae bacterium Alg239-R51. GTDB lineage: Bacteria > Pseudomonadota > Alphaproteobacteria > Sphingomonadales > Sphingomonadaceae > Qipengyuania. The sequence goes on from CAMZOI010000001.1 coordinate 1,061,062, forward strand.
CGCGCAGCGCCGAAGTCGTGGCGCGGGCCGGCTGCCCGGTAGTGCTTATGCATGCGCCCGGCAGCGGCGCGGATCTGCACGCGGGCGCAAATTATATTAATGTGGTGTTCGATGTGTTCGATGCCTTGCGTGCGCGCCGCGATGCCGCGCTGGAGGCGGGGATCGCGGCGCGCAATATCCTGCTCGATCCCGGGATCGGATTTGGCAAGTCGCTTGGCGAGAACCTTGCCCTGATCAACGCCTTGCCGTTGTTCCATGCGCTGGGCCATCCGCTGTTGGTTGGCGCAAGTCGCAAGCGAATGATCGGCGCGCTCTCGCATGAAGAAGAGGCCGATGCGCGGCTCGGCGGCAGTCTTGCGCTGGCGTTGAAGGCGATGGAGGCTGGCGCACAGATGCTGCGTGTCCACGACGTGGCTGAAACCGTCCAGGCGAGGAACGTGTGGCGCGGCCTGCGCGATGCGGCGCTGACCGATTTCGGCGACCTGCCGGGCTGAGAATGCAAGCGCGCGCCTACCGGAAGCAAATACCGGTTATCAGTCAGGCTGCCGTGAAGCCTCCGTGCCGTTGGCGGTCAACACTTCGACGCTCGAGAGCATTCGTCCGAACGCATCGGCACCTTGTCCTTCGCCATCCCGAAACGTGCGTTCCACCAATATTGTCTGCCGGCCGGCTGGCAGAAAGGTGTTGGCAACGCCGCTGCCCTCGGCCTGCGCGGTAAAGCGGAAACCCTCCACCCCGGCGATAGTCGCGTCCTCGATCTCGTCTGTCGGAATGCCGCTTTCGATGAGCTTGTCGCGATAATACGCGGCGGGCCGGGGCAGGATGGCAAAGGCTATGCCGACTTCGGCGGCAGCCTCGCAGATTTGCATCAGACCACTCTGTCCATAACTGCATTCGCGCTGCCCGATCAGCGCGGCTCGGTCGACTGGTATCAGCTTGAGGCCGCCATAGGTTGCTTCGTAGTCGGGCGGGAAGGTGGCCTCCACATCGAAAGCGCGCAGCACATCCGGATCGAACGAGAAAACCAGCGGACCCATCGTTCGCCGGTCGAGGTCGCTAGCGGCGGTGGATGCGATGGTCGCGCTGTCCGTCAGAACAGGTTCGCTCGACGCAGGTCTATCGTTGCCATCGCAGGCAGTCAGGGAGAGCGCCAAGGGCGCTAGACACATGGCGCGGCATGTCATGCCTTGCAGTATGCTAAATCGGCGAGCGTCCCGCAAGCCGCGTCAGGCTGCGTTGTCGATGCCGAGCTCGGCCAGCTTGCGGTAGAGGGTCGACCGGCCAATGCCGAGGCGACGGGCGACTTCGGTCATCCGGCCGCGGTAATGGCCGATAGCGAGGCGGATGATGTCGGCCTCGATTTCTTCCAGCGGACGAACGTTCCCGTCCTCGGTATAAAGCAACACGCCCAGACCTCGGTGGCGGCTTTCGCCCCGGTCGGGACTGTCCCCCAGCAGCCGGGCAAGTTGCGGGAAGCTGTGGGCGGTAAGCGCTTCACGCTGTTCGAACACACAGGCGCGGAACAGGACGGCCTGCAGTTGGCGAACATTGCCCGGCCAGTCATAAGCTTCGAGCAGGGTCAGCGCACTGTCGGCGATGGAGTGGTGCTGCAGCCCTGCCTGTTCGCCAATCCGAGCCAGGAAGTAGCGTGTCAGTGCAGGCAGGTCGCCCATTCGCCCCCGCAAGGGGGGCAGATGAATGCGGGTCTGGCCAAGAACGGCATGCAGCGCAGGCGAAAATTCACCCGCCGCAACCAGTTCGTCAAGCGGCAGGTCGCTGGCGGCGAGGATACGCACATCGACGCGTAGGCCATGAGCAGCGCCTTCGGGCCGAACGACCCCGCTTTCGAGCACATCGGCGAGACGGCCCTGCTGATCGGGCTCAAGCTGGTCGATGTCGTCGAGGATCAGCGTGCCGCCGTCGCAATGTTCGAACAGGCCGGTTCGACGCTCGAACGCCCCGGGAAAGGCTCCCTTTTCGTGCCCGAACAGAAGCGAAGCCAAGGTGTTCGCTGGCATTCCACCGCACTGGACCGAGCGCATGGGGGCCTTGGCCCGGCCGCTGGAGGCGTGCATGGCACGCAGCAGCATCTCCTTGCCCGTGCCACGCTCGCCCTCGACCAGAACATGGCAATGCCCGCGCGCTGCAGTGGCCGCCTTGGCCAGCGCTGTACGGAAGGGTGGGGCGGTGCCGACCATCGCCTCGAAATCGAGCGGGTGGGCCAGCTTCTCGGTCAATGGTCGCAATTCTTCGTGGGATGTCTCGACCCGGGTTGCGCTCCGCAAGGCCTGCAACAGGCGGTCGGGCCCAACCGGCTTGACGAGGTAGTCAGTTGCGCCTGCGCGCATGGCTGTCACGGCATGCGTGGGCGAAGTGCTGGCGGTGAGGACCAGCAGGGGTGTTTCGGGGCGCGTTCCGCGAATCTCGTCGATCAGGTCACACGCACCCTCGCCCGGCACGTCATGGTCGAGCAGCACCGCATCGAACTCGGAACCTTCCGGGGAAGACAACTTCGCCAGTGCGTCCTCCGCAGAGGCGACGACGACGGTGCGCCAGCTTTCGCGTGCGGCAAGCGACGACAGGAACCGGCAATGATCCGGTTCGTCGTCGATCAGCATCAGAAGGCGCGTGTCCTCGTCGATCATGTTCCTCTCGCAACCCTCCCCTGGTTGTAGAGCCTCGAATGTCGAGCGCATTAACCACCATGGGTAAAGACCCGATTAAGCGTGTTCATCCTGACAGGCAACATGCTGGCTCTTGAGCGCTGGGCGTGTGCGCGATAGGGCTGCTGCAGTCTCACCATTCTTAACGGGAAAATTCACATGGATTCCGCCAACGACATGAAGGCCCACGGAAAAACCTACGGCTCCTTCATCGGCATGCTGAAATGGTCGGTGCCGCTGATTGCTGTCATCGCGCTGATCGTCGTCATTCTGATATCGAACTGAGGATCGTGCGAATCGCGGTCCTCAAGGAGCGCGCCGAGGGCGAGCACCGGGTTGCACTGACCCCCGAGACGGCGAAAAAGTTCGCCGCATTAGGGGCGAGTGTCGCAGTCGAGGAGGGCGCGGGAGTGCGCGCTTCTATTTCGGACGAAGCCTATCGCGAAGCGGGGGCCGAGGTTGTGACCGGGCCGAAAGCTGTAGGCGGAGCGGATATTGTGCTGGGAGTGCAGCCGCCGGATGTAATGGCGCTCGCAGGTGCGAAACCGGGAGCCTGGGTCGCGGCGACATTCGATCCGTTCCGCAATCGCGATCTCGTCGAAGCTTATGCCAAGGCCGGTTTCGAGGCGTTGAGCATGGAGTTCATGCCGCGCATCACCCGCGCGCAGAGCATGGACGTGCTTTCCAGCCAGTCGAACCTCGCCGGCTACAAGGCTGTCATAACGGTAGCCAACGAATATGGCCGCGCTTTCCCGATGATGATGACCGCCGCCGGCACGGTGCAGGCGGCGAAGGTCTTCGTGATGGGGGTGGGGGTGGCCGGTCTCCAGGCGATCGCCACCGCGAAACGGCTGGGTGCCCAGGTCTCGGCGACCGATGTGCGCTCGGCGACCAGAGAACAGATACAGTCGCTCGGCGCCAAACCGGTGTTCGTGGAGGAGGTCGAAGGGATCGAGGGCGAAGGCTCGGGCGGCTACGCGACGGAAATGAGCGAGGAATACCGCAAGGCGCAGGCTGAACTGGTGTCCAGCCATGTGGCCAAGCAGGACATCGTTATCACCACCGCGCTGATCCCGGGGCGTCCCGCTCCGAAGCTGATCACCGACGCGCAGATTGCGAGCATGAAGCCGGGCAGCGTGATATTCGACCTGGCCGCGGCGCAGGGCGGAAACGTCGAAGGCTCCAGACCCGACGAAACCGTAGAAATCCACGGCGTGAAAATCGTCGGCTATTCGAATACGGCGGGTCATCTCGCTGCTGACGCCTCGGCGCTCTTCGCGCGCAATCTGTACAATTTCCTGTCGGCTTTCTGGGACGAGGAGGCGGGCAAGCCCGTGCTCGACGAGGAGATCGGCGATGCGGTGCGGCTGACCCGGGGCGGGAAGATCGTGAACGAAAGGCTTCTCGAGAACTGACTGGCAACCTCATGGAACAAGTTCCTCCTGCCGTCCGTTGGGCCGACAAGCATACAAATGGGAGAACCAACCCATGACAAAGTCTATTCTCGCCGGCGTCGGCGCTGCCGCGCTGGCTCTAAGCGGCTGCGCCACCACCATGAACGACGACATGGATGATGTCGCCTATATCGACGGTGCGGCGATGTACGCCAACCAGAACATCGTTCAAAACGCAATGAATTCACCGATCCACACCACGCTCGTAGCGGCAGTGCAGCAAGCGCAGCTCGCCGACACGCTGATGGGTGCGGGACCGTTCACCGTGTTTGCACCTACGGACGAAGCCTTCTCGCGCGTGCCCGCATCGATGCGCAGTTCGCTGATGATGGACGAGAATCGTGCTGCACTGCAGAAGGTGCTGACTTATCACGTCGTGCCTGGTCGCGTGACCGCCTCTGATCTGGCCCAGCGTATCCGTGCCGGCGGCGGCACTGCCATGGTGAAGACGGTGCAGGGTGAAGAACTGACCTTCCACATGCGTGATGGCAATGTCATGGTCATGGGCAAGAACGGCAGTTCGGCCTACGTGACTCAGACTGACGTCATGCAGTCGAATGGAGTCATTCATGTCGTGAACGGCGTGCTGACACCTTCCATGTAGACGAACCTGCTTCAGACAGTTTCGATAGGGCCGCAAGCGCTACTGGTGCTTGCGGCGCTTCTCGTTTCCCTACTCGACTTAGGTGCGTTCACTTGCAATAAGCCGCTGCGAACGAGGGGAAGGGACGTCGCGTTGGATTTCATCAGCATTCTGTCGATCTTCGTGCTGGCGTGTTTCGTCGGCTATTACGTGGTCTGGTCGGTCACGCCCGCTCTGCACACGCCGCTGATGGCGGTGACCAATGCGATTTCCTCCGTGATCATCGTCGGCGCGCTGATCGCGGCGGCGGCGGCGGATGTGCCGGGGGCGAAGTGGCTGGGGCTGCTCGGCATCGTGCTTGCCAGCGTGAATATCTTCGGCGGTTTCGCGGTAACGGCGCGAATGCTGGCGATGTACAAGAAGAAGGAGAAGAAGTGATGGCGCGCTTCGTCTCCAACCTTCGTCACCCCGGCCCCGGAGCCGGGGTCCAGCTTTTTTCCAGCGCTGCGGTCAAGGCAGCTGGACCCCGGATCAAGTCCGGGGTGACGGTTGGTCTTTTGGCTTGGTTTTTCGCAACCCCCGCCCATGCCGCGACCGGAGAGACGGTAAACCCGTGGGTCGCGCTCGCCTATCTCGTATCGGGCGTCTTCTTCATCCTCGCCCTGCGCGGCCTGTCCTCGCCCGCGACGAGCCGGACGGGCAATCGCTTCGGCATGATCGGTATGCTGATCGCGGTGGTGACGACGCTGGTGACGCAATTCCCACGTTTTGATCCCAGCAGACTCAAGCAAGGCGACTGTGCAGAACATGCAGCGCAATACGGTTTCGACGGTCCTGGAGCCTGCGGTGGATTGATGTCGCCTGACTGGGCGACCGCAGGGGAGATTTTCGTTGCCATCGCCATTGGCGCGCTCCTCGGCCTCGCGATCGCCCGGCGCATCGCGATGACCGCGATGCCCGAGCTGGTTGCGGCGTTCCACTCGCTGGTCGGCTTTGCCGCAGTGCTGGTGGGCTGGGCGGCTTACCTCAATCCGGGTGCTTTCGGCTTGTTGACCGCAGACGGCGGCATCGGCGCCGTTAGCAAGGTCGAGATGGGTCTCGGCATCGCCATCGGCGCGATCACCTTCTCCGGCTCGGTCATCGCCTTCGCCAAGCTGTCCGGCCGGATGAGCGGTTCGCCGATCCTGTTGCCCGCACGGCATGTCATCAACCTCGGCGTGCTGGCGGCGATCATCGTGCTCACCGCGCTGTTCGCCATGGCCGCGCCCGAACAGACTTTGTCGTTGATTATCGGGCTGACCGTACTGGCTTTCGCCATCGGTTTCCTGCTGATCATCCCCATCGGCGGAGCGGACATGCCGGTCGTGGTATCGATGCTGAACAGCTATTCGGGCTGGGCGGCAGCGGCGATGGGCTTCACGCTCGGCAACACCGCGATGATCATCACCGGGGCGCTGGTGGGCTCCTCGGGCGCGATCCTGAGCTACATCATGTGCCGCGCCATGAACCGCAGCTTCATTTCGGTGATCGCGGGCGGCTTTGGCGCTGACTCCGGCGGCGCGGGCGGGGGCGAGGCGAAGGAGCAGCGTCCCTACAAGCAGGGCAGCGCGGCCGATGCGGCCTTCATGCTCGAACAGGCGGAAAAGGTCATCATCATTCCCGGCTACGGCATGGCAGTGGCGCAGGCGCAGCACGCACTGCGTGAAATGGCCGACATGCTGGAGGAAAAGGGCGTGGAGGTGAAATACGCGATCCACCCCGTGGCCGGGCGCATGCCGGGTCACATGAACGTGCTGCTCGCCGAAGCGCAGGTGCCTTACGAAAACGTGTTCGAGCTGGAGGACATCAACTCCGAATTCGCGCAGGCGGACGTCGCCTTCATCATCGGCGCGAACGACGTGGTGAACCCGGCTGCCAAGACCGACAAGTCCTCGCCAATCTACGGCATGCCGGTGTTCGACGTGGACAAGGCCAAGCAGGTCTTCTTCATCAAGCGCAGCATGGGCGGCGTCGGCTATGCAGGGGTCGATAACGACGTATTCTACATGGACCAGACCATGATGCTGCTGTCCGATGCGAAGAAAATGGTCGAGGAAATCGTGAAGGCTATGGATTGATGCGCTGGGTTCTCATCATTCTGGCGATCGCTGCCATCGGTATCGGCGCCTGGGCTTTTTCGGGAGGCATCGAGCGCACCGCGGAAGAACGCATCGAAAGCGAGCTGGTCGCGCGCGGTCTTCCCGAACCGCTGGCGAACTGCATGGCCCAGCGAATGGCGGACCGATTGACGCTGAGCCAGCTGCGCCAGCTCGAACGCCTGCGAGCGCAGGAGGGCGAAGCTGATGACGCCATGACCATGCCCGACTTCCTCGAGCGCGTGCGTCGAATCGACGACCCCGAGGTGATCGAGGTGACAGCCAGCTCCGCTGCGGTCTGCGCGTTCGGCAGTCTCTGACGCGCTTGCAATCGCCCGCCCATGCGGCACAATGCGTTGCAAGGGAGAGACTCACATGATCCGATTGTCGATTGCCGCCATGGCTCTCGCGAGCGCCGCACCGCTGGCGGCCGAAACGCATTCCATCGTTCCGGGCGCCAATGCGCAGGAACGGTTGCAGGAGGCGCTAATCCTTGCCGAACCGGGCGACGAGATCGTGCTGGCTGCCGGGCGCTACGCGCTGACCGACGGCCTCAGTCTCGATGTCGACGAGGTAACTGTGCGCGGAGCCGGAATGGACGGCACGGTGCTCGATTTCACGGCGCAGGAAGGCGCGGGCGAAGGGTTGCTGGTTACTTCGGACAACGTCACCTTGCGCGATTTCGCGCTGGAGAACCCCAAAGGAGATGGGGTCAAGTCCAAGGGCGCGGACAACATCGTCTATCATCGCATTCGCGTGACCTGGACCCGTGGGCCCCATCCGGAAAACGGAGCCTACGGCGTCTATCCGGTCGAAAGTAACGGAGTGTTGGTCGACGGGGTCAAAGTGACCGGCGCAAGCGATGCGGGCATCTATGTCGGCCAGTCGAACCGCATAACTGTGCGCAATTCGATTGCCGAAGCCAATGTCGCCGGCATCGAGATCGAGAACAGTCGCAACGCTCTGGTCGAGCGGAATATCGCCACCCGCAATACGGGCGGAATACTGGTGTTCGATCTGCCCGATCTGCCGGTGATGGGCGGCGGTAATGTCGTGGTGGAAAACAATCTGGTCGTTGCCAACGACACGCCCAATTTCGCGCCACCTGGCAATATCGTCGCCAATGTTCGGCGTGGGACCGGCATTATGGTCATGGCGAACGACCGGGTGCTGGTGAAGGACAACATTCTGTCCGGCAATCCGACGGCACCGATCATGGTGATCGCCTATACCCAGCCGTTCGAGGATGAACGCTATAATCCCTATCCACGCGACGTCACGATTGGAGCGAATTTGATTGCGGATGGCGGATACGATCCGCAGATCGAGGGTGCGGAGATGCTCTTGCAGGCGTTCGGCGGCGAACTGCCTCCGCTGATGTGGGACGGTCTGGGCGATCCAGCAACGACTTTGCGAGTTGCGCCAGAGATAACCGGGTGGACCCTCAACCTGCCCGCCCAGGGCCAGGGTTTGGCCGGGGCGCAGCCATCGCCGATCCGGGATGTTCCTGCTCCTGAAGCCGATTTCGACCGCGAGGGGATCGGCGCACCGAGCGCACTGGAAGACAGGCTGGGCAGTTGATCGGGCGAGCTGTCTTCGGCGTTGCCCTGACGAGCGCCCTGGCGGCCATGGCCTTGGCGAGCAAGCCGCAGATGGTGAACGATCTCGCGGTGCGTGACGGCATGCCGCAAAAGCTGAGCGACTACGGCTTTTTTCAAGGCAACGCCGGGGACCAGCGCCCGGTCGAGCAGGTGACGTCCTATCGCCTGAATACGCCGCTTTATTCCGACGGGGCAGAAAAGCTTCGGTTCGTCTATGTTCCGTCAGGTACGATCGCAAAAGCGGCGGGCGCAGACCTGCTCGATCTTCCCGTCGGTTCTGCGCTGATAAAGACTTTCGCATTCGATCAGGGCCAGGATCGCCGACTGATCGAAACGCGCGTGCTGCTGCATCGCGCCGACGGGTGGGTCGCGCTCCCGTACAAATGGAACGCGGAGCAGAGTGAGGCAACGCTGGCGCTTGCAGGGGGGCGGGTCGACGTGACGACACCGACGGGGGAGGCGATAAGTTATCGCATTCCGAACAAGAACCAGTGCAAGGAATGTCATGGCTTGAACGGCGCTGTCGTGCCGATCGGGCCCAAGGCGCGTAATCTGTCGCGCGAATGGCTTTCCGCAATGGTCGAAACCGGTCGTCTCGACATGGTACCGGAAGGGGCGGATGTACTGCCGCAGTGGGAAAACCGGGGTTCTGCCAGCACGGCCGCGGTGGCGCGCGCCTATCTCGACGTGAATTGCGCGCATTGCCATCGCCCGCTGGCAGGTGCGTCCAACAGCGGGCTCGATCTGCGCTGGGAGCAGGACGATCCGCACGCTCTCGGCGTGTTGAAACGTCCCGTCGCGGCTGGGCGCGGCGCGGGTAGTCATTTGTTCGACATCGTGCCGGGAAGGCCAGACCAATCGATACTCCTGTACCGCATGGCGAGCGATGAGCCTGGCGTGGCAATGCCCGAACTTGGCAAGGCCACGGTCGATGTCGAGGGAACCGAAGCCGTTCGCAAATGGATCGAGGGAATGACGCCGTGAAGCGGGCTGCGCGTATTCTCTTTGTTTTGGCGGTTCTCTTCCTCGCGCTGTTCCTGGTATTTCGCACACCCGATACCGATCCCGACGAAATGCGTGCCAAATACGGTGATGCGCCGTCGCAGATGCTCGCTCTGCCGTACGGACGCGAAATTCACGTTCGTGACGAGGGGCCGCGCGATGCGCCCGCAATCGTGCTGTTGCATGGGTCCAATGCGGATCTGCATACCTGGCAACCCTGGGTCGACGCACTGCGGGAGAGCTACCGAGTTATCCGCTTCGACCAGCGCGGGCATGGCCTCACGGGTCCGGCGGCAGATGGTTCTTACAGTCTCTCATCCTTCGCAAGCGATGTCGATGCGGTGGCGGACCGGCTCGATCTCGACAGTTTCACGCTGGCTGGAAACTCGATGGGCGGCGCCATCGCGATGGCTTATGCAAGGGCACATCCCGATCGGCTCGATGCCTTGGTGCTGGTCGATGCGAGCGGTGCACCGGTCGGCCGGGCGGGCGGCGGCAATCTTGCCTTCCAGCTCGCGGCGACGCCGGGTCTCGGGAACGTGATGAGCCAGATGCTACCACGTTCACTCGTCGAAAAGAGCCTGTCGCAGAGCGTCTCCAACAAGGCTGTCGTGACCGACGAGGCCGTCGATCGTTACTGGGAGCTGGCCCGCTATCCGGGCAATCGTGCCGCAACGCGTGAGCGTTTCGCCGCCCCGCGGGAGTCCTTCGATGTCGCAGATATTGCCAATGTGAAAGTGCCCACGCTGGTCATGTGGGGCGAAGACGATACGCTGATCCCTTTCGACGCCGCGGGCTGGTACATGAATCACCTGCCAAACGCCACACTCGTGAACTATCCCGATATCGGTCATTTGCCGATGGAAGAAGCTCCCGAACGCAGTGCCGAAGATTTGCAAGTCTGGCTGTCGGATGTGCGGTCGCGGGAAACTGAAGCCGCTGATGGAACCGGCACCTGACAAACCCGTTCTAAGCCACTGACTGAGACGAAAGCGAGCCTGATGGAAGGTTCGGACACGACGGCTGAAGGGGCAGGACTTGCGCAAGCTTGGGATAATCGGCGGGATGAGCTGGATCTCGACCCGCGCCTATTACGAACGCATCAACCGGATGGTTCAGAAGAACGCCCCGCCAATGGTCAGCCCGCCTCTGCTGATCGAAAGCCTCGACTACGGACCGATCGCGGCAGCCAAACAGAACGACGATTGGGATAGTATCGCTTCCACACTCGTCGAATCCGCCCGCCGGTTGGAGAGTGCCGGTGCCGAAGGCCTCGTGATTGCCGCGAACACGATGCACAAGGTTTACGATCGCGTCACCGAAGCGGTTTCGATACCCATTCTTCACATCGCCGATTGCGTGGGTGAAGTGATGGAGAACGCCAAGTGCGAAAGTGCCGCTTTGCTGGGCACGCGGTTCGTGATGACCGAAAGCTTCTACCGGCAGCGGCTCGTCTCGCACGGAGTTGATCTCCTTCCTCCAAACCCCGACGATGTCGAGATGGTCGATGGGATCATCTACAAGGAACTGATGCTGGGCCGGGTGACGCGTGATGCGGAACGCGCGCTCAAATCGATCATCACCATGAAGGAGAAGGCTGGAGCGGACGCCATCGTTCTGGCCTGTACCGAACTGGAACTCGTCGTCGATACTGACGCCAATGTGCTTCCGGTGTTCGATTCAACCGATATTCACTGCCGGGCCGCAGCCGACTGGATAGTTGGCAAGGACTGATGCCGACCGGCGCAGGACGAGTTCGCGCCGGCTAATAGTCGCAAGTTCGCCTTTCGTTCACGTTGTCGGCGCGGTGTCGCTCTCCTAATCCGTGAGTTAATGGACAGAGCCCGCTATGCCGCCGATCCCGCCCGTTCCCGAGGACGCGAGTTTCCCGAGGAACGCGAAGGCACGCGCGGGCCGCGCAGCGAATTCCAGCGCGACCGGGACCGGATCATCCATTCGATCGCTTTCCGACGCCTGCGTTCGAAGACGCAGGTCTTCGTCTCGCCCGATGGCGATCACTACCGCACGCGGTTGACGCACAGTATCGAAGTTGCGCAGATCGGACGGGTTCTCGCGCGCGATCTCGGGCTGGACGAGGATCTGACGGAGGCCCTGTGCCTCGGCCACGATATCGGCCACCCCCCTTTTGGCCATGCCGGGGAAAAGGCATTGCAGGAAGCGATGGCCCATGCCGGAGGGTATGATCACAACGCCCAGGGATTGCGCGTCCTGGCGCGGCTCGAAAGCCCGTACTGCGACCACGACGGCCTCAATCTGACTTGGGAGACGCTGGAAGGCCTGGCCAAGCATAATGGCCCGGTGGCCGCGCCGAACTGGGCTCTGGCAGAGATCGACAACGCTTTCCCGCTCGACCTTGCAACATGGCCGTCTCTCGAAGCCCAGATCGCAGCCGTTGCGGACGACATCGCCTATGACAACCACGATATCGACGATGGCCTGCGCGCCGGTTTCCTGGATCTGGACGATCTGCTGTCACTCGACATGCTTGCCGATCAATGGCGCGCGGTCGAACGGCGCTTTCCCGCCGCCCCGCGCGACCGACAGCTCCGTGAATTGGTGCGGACGCAGATCGGAACCATGGTCAATGACGTGCTCAGCCATACGCGCGAACAGGTGCGGGACATCGCCGATGCAGACGAGGTGCGCTCTGCGGCCCGTCAAATCGGCGGCTTCTCGCCCGCTATGCGGGAAGCGGAACGGCGGCTGAAACGGTTCATGTACGATCGGCTGTATTATCATGCCGAACAGCTCGCAACGGCGGAGAAAGCCCGCGATGTCGTTGCCCGGCTGTTCGTCGCCTACCGCCAGGACCCGGCGGCCATGCCCGATCCATGGCTGGCCTTGCTTCCGAAAGAAGAACCACAGCGCAGCCGCCATATTGCGGATTTCATTGGCGGAATGACCGATCGGTTTGCGATCGATCAGGTCAAGCGGATCTATGGCCGTACGCCAGAGGGCCTGAGCAATGTCTGACCCCTTGCGGATCGCACTGGCTGGGGCCACCGGTCTGATTGGCGGGCATGTCATTCAGGCCTGCGTCGGCCGCGAGGACGTTAGGCTGACCGGTATCGCGCGCCGGGAGATTGCCCTCCCCAAGGGTATCCGCATGGAACTGTTCGTTGCCGAGCCCGGCAAGTGGGGCGACGTTCTGGAAGCGGTTCGGCCGGATGCACTCATCTGTGCACTCGGGACGACCTGGAAGAAATCCGGAAAAAACGAGGAAGCGTTTCGCGCCGTCGACAAGGACTTGGTCTTGGAAACCGCTGAAAGCGCGAAAAAGCACGGGGTCGAGCGGTTCGTCCAAGTGAGCTCGGTGGGTGCCGATACGGCGGCTTCCGCTTTCTACCTTCGTGTGAAGGGAGAAGTCGAACGTGAATTGATGCGGCTTCGCTTCGGGCGGCTGGACATTCTGCGCCCGGGATTGCTGCGCGGCAGGCGTGAGGACGACAGACGCGCTGCCGAACGTCTCGGCATCGCAATCGCGCCTTTTGCCAATCTGCTGCTCCACGGACGGTTCCGGCAGTATCGCGGCATTCGGGCGGACACGGTCGCGGACGCGGCTCTCGCGCTGGCGAAGCGTGCGGCGCATGGCCGCTTCGTGCATGACAATGACGGAATTGCGCGAGCGGCAAGAACGCTGGCGAAACCGGAGTTGGATTGAGAAGGAACAGCAGTCATGTGGCAAACGGTGTTCGGTGCGGGCAATATTCTCGCCATGCTGATGTGGGTAGCGCTCATACTGCTGCCGCGTTGGCCAGCCTTGCTGGCCGCGATCCTCTATCTCGGGGTCGGTCTGCTTTGCCTTGGCTACGCGTGTGGAATTATCGGTTTGCTTACCGGTACGCTCGATGGGGGTGGACCCGATGGAACGGTGGATTTCACGACGATCGAAGGGGTGCGATCCATCTTCGCAAGCGATGGCGGAGCTACCATAGGGTGGCTGCACTACCTCGCCTTCGACCTGTTTGTCGGCATCTGGATTGCGCGGGATGGCGATGACAAGGGCTTCTCTCGACTGGTTCAGGCCCCGATCCTGCTGACTACGTTTCTGGCAGGGCCGTTGGGCCTTCTGATCTGGCTGGCATTGCGCGAAAACCGAGCGCGCAGCAAAGGGCGGTGGCAATAAGGCGGCTTGTGCGTTTGGCATTCCGTGGCATGATGCAACCCAGTCGCGCCCAAGACGCACGAATGGAGAGAGATATGCCGGTTGCCAGTCCCATGACGTTCGATGATTTCTCACGCCGGTGGGCGAAGGAAAAACCCGATGCCGTTGCGCTGGAGCAGAATGGCGAGGCCGTCAGCTTCCGCGAACTTGAAGAGCGCACGCGGAAGATCGTTGCGATGCTGGCCGAGATGGGAGTGGTCAAGGGCGATCGGATCGCTTGGCTCGGCAAGAACTCGAAGCACTATTTCGAACTTTTCTATGCCGCCGGACGCGTTGGTGTGGTGATGGTGCCGATCGGCTGGCGGTTGGCAGCCCCAGAGGTCGCCTACATTCTATCGGATACCGGGGCGAAGCTGCTGTTCACCGGCGACGGGCTCGAGCAGTTGTCCGAGAAATCCTGCGCGCAGATGGAGAGTGCACCGACGGTCGTCGAACCGCGCCGAGCCGAGGAAGCGATCGAACAGGCACCGGCCGATCCGCTCGATCCCGCCGGTCCGGACGATCCCGTGCTTCAGCTTTACACGTCCGGGACTACCGGAAATCCCAAGGGCGCGGTGCTGACAAATCGCAACCTGTTTTCGCTGCGCCTGCCTGCCGAGAGCGCCGATCTGCCATGGTCGAGCTGGGATGATGACGAGGCAATCCTGGTCTGCATGCCGTGCGCGCATATTGGCGGCACGGGTCTCGGCATCATGGCGATGGCTGCGGGCATTCGCGCCATCATCCAGGCCGAATTCACGCCGGACGGCGTTCTTGATGCGTTCGAACAGGGCATCACGCGACTTTTCATCGTGCCTGCCGCGCTGCAGATGGTCGTGCAGCATCCGCGCGCAAGAACGACCGACATGTCGGCGGTCAGATACGTCTTGTACGGGGCCGCGCCGATCCCGCTCGACCTTCTGCGCGAAGCGGTAAAGACCATACCCGAGGCTGGATTCCTGCAGTGCTACGGCATGACCGAAACAACCGGTACGATCGCGATCCTGCCTCCCGACGACCATGAACTTGACGGCAATCCTCGGATGCGCAGCGCCGGAAAGGCCGTGCCGGGCGTCGAACTGAAGGTCGTGGGTGAGGAAGGACAGGAGCTGCAGCGCGGCGAGGTCGGCGAACTGGTCTGCAAGAGTACGTCGAACATGGTAGGATACTGGAACCTGCCTGAAGCGACCGACAGCGCTCTCGTCGATGGATGGATGCATACCGGGGATGCCGCCTATATGGACGATGACGGTTATGTTTTCATCCAGGACCGGATAAAGGACATGATCATCTCGGGCGGGGAGAACGTTTATCCTGCGCAGGTCGAAAGTGCGATTTATGGGCACCCGTCAGTCGCGGAAGTGGCAGTGGTCGGCGTTCCGGACGATACCTGGGGCGAAGCCGTCAAGGCTTGCGTGGTTCCCAAGCCTGGAGAAGAGGTCGACGAAGGCGACATCATTCGATGGACGAAAGAGCGGCTGGCCGGGTTCAAGGTCCCCAAGACGGTGGATGTGATCGAAACCATGCCGCGTAATGCGAGTGGCAAGATCCTTCGCCGCGAGTTGCGTGCGCCCTACTGGGAAGGGCGCGAGCGACAAATCAATTGAAGCGTCATGCCCCCGCTACCGCGCGCAATTCAGAACCCTTGGCGCAGGTTCTTGCGCACGAATTGCCCGAAAGCGGTCTCGTGCTCGAAATCGCCAGCGGAACCGGCGAGCACGCGGTCTTCATGGCCAGACGCTTTCCCATGCTCGACTGGCAGCCGAGCGATGTCGATCTCGAAGCCCTATGCTCGGTGAATGCCTGGGCTGACGAATCAGGCCTGAACAATCTGCGCCCGGGCGTGGCGCTGAACTCAGCGATGCCGGATTGGCCGGTGGAGCGGACCGATGCCGTGTTGTGCGTGAACATCGACTCTAACAGTTATGGCCAAGAGGAATCAGCAGGTTATCGAAAATACGATGCCTGCGTCTGCATCAACATGGTCCACATAAGCGACTGGGAAGCGACGGTCGGGCTGTTTAGAGGGTGCTCGAAATACCTAGCTGAGGACGCGCCAATCGTACTGTATGGGCCGTATTTCGAAGATGATGTTGAGACTGCTCCATCGAACTTGGTCTTCGACCACTCCTTGAAAGAACGCAATCCGGCTTGGGGACTTAGAAGGGTGGCTGACGTGGACTGTGTTGCAAATGATTGGGGATTTAGGCGCACAAGAAGGGTGCGAATGCCAGCCAACAATCTCACGCTGGTTTACCGAAGAAAATCTGCATACGGAGTAAGAGACGCTGTTAGTGCGGAACGTCAGCTTTTGTCAGTTTCAACGAAAAAGCAGACCGACAGCTAGGGACCCAATTGCAGACGCTGGCGATGGATACACAGAATCCGATAGTTCGTTAGAGTGAAATCGCTCGTAAATCTCGCTCAACGATAAAATTCGACCTTAAATTGTACGTGGCCCCTGGGTCTGACGAAATGCACTTGTCGAGGCTCAATAATGACGTATTCACCTGCTTTAATCGCACTAACCTGATCCGGCTTTCCTGGAACGTGATAATTAAGATTGCCGGCGATCACGCATAGCTTGCCCCATACTCCGGCCTTGAGGTCGTGCTCTGATGTAAGCTTATCAGGAACTGTCTGTTCACTAAAAAGCGGCGATTCCGAATATTTGTGCACATCATCTGGCAGATCTTTCGCCATGTCTAATCCCCTATGCCTATGAATAAGCAGATTATCAGTATCCCGACGCTGAAAAGGGCAACCGCAAGCGGCACGATCAATATCTGACCATAAACCGCCCTTTTATCCATCAGACCGGTCCAGGTATCGAGCATTTTGCCCTGTTCGAGCGGCGATTCGGTTTCTTTCCCTGCCTGACGTGCGCCAATCCTCGCCACGCCGAAATATACGGCGGTGTAAAGCGCGGAGACAACAATAGCGAAACGAGCGGCGCCACTGCCGCCTGTCGCGGCGAAGATGGCTGCAAAGAACACCGCATAACAGGCCAGCATCGCCGTCCACACCTCACGCGGAAGTTGAAAACCTGCGTTTTTCGGCGCGACAGGCGCCGCGGCCAAAGGCTGGAGTATGCTCTCTAGCGGCTGAAGCTCCGCCTCCAAAACGGCTTCCCGTTCGGCTACTATCGATCGCTCTTCAAACATGAGGGAGGTTCCTTCCTGCTTTGGATCCGGACATGCCGTCCCGCCGGATAGAGATTCCGGTCAGGAGGCTATCGGCGATGGCGCGCGCTCGTTCGGCGACGAGCGCGGTGCCTTCGGGCTGCGCCCCGAGTGCGTCCAAGGTTGTGTAGAAAAGCTCGAGCCAGCGCGCGAAATGGGATTCTTCAAGACCAGGGATCGCCATGTGCTTGACCATCGGATTTCCCGAAAACTCCCCGCTATTGAAGAGTATGGAACGCCAGAAAGTTTTCATCCGCTCAAGATGCTGGGGCCAGTCAGAGATGCGTTCGGCGAAGATCGGGGCCAGCAGCTCATCCTCCCGAATACGGCCGTAAAAGCGCTCCACCATGAGCGACACGAACTGCTCATCGATACCCAGTGCCACGGCTTGCGCGCGCTTTGCTGCCCTTACAGCATGTACTCGCTCTCGTGATTTCTCGGCTGCGGTATGCATCTGAAACTCGTCATAAAGAGGTATATAGTATACCTATTATAGTGCGTTGGAGAGAAAAGCAATATCTGATATGCCTGTTTCATGCAGATGAACCTTCGAACCGATTATGCCTTGCGAATGCTCATGGCCCTTGCCGCCAAGGATGAGGTGGTGTCGATCGACTGGCTGGCCGATCACTACGACATCTCGCGCAATCATCTCGCAAAAGTCGCGCAAGAGCTGGTCGCCGCAGGCTATGTCGCATCGCTGCGAGGAAGAGGCGGCGGTCTGCGTCTGGCGCAGCCTCCAGCGGAGATAAATGTGGGCGAGGTGGTCCGCAGATTGGAAAATCTCACGGGCTTCGTTGCCTGCATGGGCGGAAAGGAGAATTGCGTGATTGATGGTGCATGTGGCCTGAAGCCCGCGCTAGCTGGCGCTATTGAAGCCTTTCTGACGCACCTCGATCAGTTCGATCTGTCACAGATTACAGCGTCGCAATCACGGCTACTTCGTCGATTAGATCCCGAGCGAGCCTGAGCCAAGTATCGTCCGCTTTCCACCCATTCTCGGCAATTAGGCAAATTGTCGAAGGGCCTGAAAGCGGATTTTCGAGACAATATCGCTTTTCAGGTTAGACTCTGACAGTTGTGGCTCAGAGAAATCAGCAAGTTATCAAGAATACGATGACCGTGGTCGCGTAAACATGATCCATATCAGCGCGTGGGAGGCAACCGAGGGCCTGTTTGCCGGGGCTGCCGAACTGGTGGATGCCCAAGCTCCGCTCATCGTTTACGGGCCGTTTTTCGAGGCACATGTCGAGACAGCGCCGTCAAATGCAGCCTTCGACCAAGACCTGAGATGTCGTGACCCGCGCTGGGGTCTGCGCCATCTTGTCGACATCGACAAACTGGCAGAGGACGAGTGTTTCAAAAGGACTGCGCGATACGTCATGCCGGCAAACAACCTTACGCTGGTTTATCGGCGAAAATGAAAAAGCCCGCCAATACGGGCGGGCTCTTCCAACATAGGTTTGCGACGCGTCAGATTTCCTCGTCGACCTCATTAGCGACGGATTCGATGTCCTCGCCCGCACCATCGATCGTGTTGCAAGCGGCGGCGCTGAGGCCGAGTACCGTTGCACCGAAAGCGAGAATGAGTTTGCGTACCATTGTCTTGTCTCCTGCTTTTCAGGTTTCTTCGTCGACCTCGTTGGCGACCGATTGTAGATCCTGGCCTAGCCCACGAACAGTATTGCATGCCGAAACTGCGAATAGCAGCGATGTCGTTCCCACAGCAAATATCAGTTTTTTCAGCATGATCCGTTCTTCTCAATAGGCCATTGCTGGCATCTGCTCCTCCACGAACGGCCAGCCCATGTCGCTGTTCCCGCTGGTGCGAGCGCTTGCGACGCAAACCCTCCGTGTCGATATACGACCGATGATCGATCGAGCCAACGCATTCCTGACTTTCGCAAGTCAGGCCGAGACCGTAGCTCTATGGGGTATTGGTGCCATGCTGCTTGCAGGAATATGCCTGTTCATGGAGCGCCGGCGCATGAAGCGCGCCGCCATCGATCGCATAGGATGGGTTCCCTGGACGGGCCTGTTTCTGACTTTCGCAGTACTTGGCGGAGGACTGCTGGCGGTCGCAGTGCCGGGGCTGTTCCAGGCCTAGAGACAGGCTTCGAGATAGGCCTGGTCGAACCCGAACTGGCGCGCTTTCTCCAGCGTGTAAGGACGCAGGCCGCTCGAGCGGAACTCGCCGATGATCTTGCCATCATCGCTTTCGTCCAGATATTCGAACTTGAACAGTTCCTGGGTCACGATGACGTCGCCTTCCATGCCGATCACCTCCGTAACATTGGTAGTGCGGCGGGAACCGTCGCGAAGGCGCTTCACCTGCACGATCAGATCGACCGATTCCGCGATCTGGCGGCTGATGGCCTCCTTCGGAATCTTGATGTCGCCCATGAGGATCATGTTCTCCATACGGCCTAGGCATTCGCGCGGGCTGTTGGCGTGAAGCGTACACATCGATCCATCGTGGCCGGTGTTCATCGCGGCCAGGAGGTCGAAACATTCCGCGCCACGGATTTCGCCCAGGATGATGCGGTCGGGGCGCATGCGCAGGGCGTTCTTCACGAGGTCGCCAATGGTGATTGCACCTTGGCCTTCAAGGTTCGGCGGACGCGTTTCGAGCGGTAGCCAGTGCGGCTGCTGGAGGCGAAGTTCGGCCGCATCTTCGATCGTAAGAACGCGCTCGCCCGGGTCGATCATTTTCGACAAGGCGTTGAGCATCGTTGTCTTGCCCGAACCGGTACCGCCGGAAATGACGATATTCATCCGGCAAGCGCCCGCAATCTTGAGCGCGGTGCACATCTTCTCGCTCATCGATCCGAAGCCTTGAAGCATGTCGAGCGTGATTGGTTTCTCGGAGAACTTGCGGATCGAAATGGCCGTGCCCTTGAGCGAGAGCGGCGGCACGATGACGTTGACGCGGCTCCCGTCCTTGAGACGGGCGTCGGCCAGCGGCGTGGTCTGGTCGACCCGGCGACCGACCTGATTGACGATGCGCTGCGCGATCTGGAACAGGTGCTGCTCATCACGAAACCTGATCGGAGCGATGATCAGCTTACCGCCTTTTTCGATGTAGGTCTGATCCGGCCCGTTCACCATGATGTCCGAGACATCGGGATCGTTCAGCAATTCCTCGAGCGGTCCGAAGCCGAGCAATTCATCGACCAGCACCTTTTCGAGCGCAAACTGTTCGCGCCGGTTGAGCGTGACTTTCAGCTCCGCCAGCACTTCCATGATGATCGGGCGAAATTCCTCGGACAATTCGTCCTTGGTCAGTGTCGCAGCCGCTTCGGGATCTACCCGTTCGAGCAGCCGCGGCAGTACCTGCTCCTTGATCTTGTGAACGCTGGCCTCGAACCCGCCGACTTCGGAGTCACCCGAATGGGTCGAATTCATGCGCTCCGAAAGACGAGCCATCGCCTCGCTGTTGGGACCGCCTGTGCTCGAATCGGAACCCTGATTTTCCGGAAGGGGGGGGAACTGCTCGCCGCCGGTGGGCTGATCCTCGTCCTTGGGAGACGGAGCCGGGGTGCCTCCGCGCATCGGCTTGGCGACACCGAACTGCGGACGTGCACCGGCGCCCATGCCTGCCGATCCGTTCTTGCGTCCGAATGCACTCATTATTCCATGTCCCCAAGTGACCAAAGGCGGGTTGCGCGAAGGCGACCGGCGTAGTTCCCAGCGTTAAGGTTAAAGTTTTGATATTGTCCTAACAGACCCTTCGGTTTGCCCGGGGTCACGCAAGTGCCCCCCGCTCGGCGACCGGTCCCGGATGTGGCGGCTTGTTCCTTGCGGCGGACACAGCTTCGTCATCTCTCGTGAGATGACTGGCAGCAGCATAGCTTGCCCAGGCGAGAGCCATTCCCACCGGAAGGTCGACAATATAGTGCCAGCGCGTCGCAACCGCAGCGATCATGATATAACCGACGATCAGCGCGTAGGGGATCACAAGCGTGCGGCCATGCTTCCATGCGAACAACAGGAACAGGAAACTGGCTGCCGAATGCAAGGACGGCATGGCCGCGAGGCCAACTGTCAGATGCGTGCCGCCATTCTCGCGTAGCCATTGCGCACCACCCGCGACATTGTCGTGATACGCAGCCAGCATGGCAGCCTGGGCGGCGGTCGGGCGCGCCTCGACGCCCACCTCGTAGATAAAAGGGCCGAGTGCGGGCATGATTAAATAGGCCAGCGTACCAGCTCCTTGAAGGAACAGCGCTGCCAGGAAAAGACGACGGAATTTTGATGGTGTCGCAAGCGCGTGATAGCAAAAGCTTATGTAAAACATAAGGATATAGCCGACCACATAGAAATTGCCTTCCATGGGGATCACTGGCTCCATCAAGCGGCGCAGTGCGAAACTACCTTCGACCAGAGGACGCATTGCCTGGTCGCTCGCCCAGTACAGATCGTCCCAGAGGATTGGGTTTATGTGCGGTGCCCACAGCTTGATGTTAAAGTGACAGACCAGAATAATGGCGTAGCACGGCAGCGCGATCAGAAACGTGCGCAGCAGATTGCTGCGCTGGCCATAAGCAGCGATTGCTGACCACACGATCAGTCCGGCCAGCGGATAGAGGTAGTGAATGCCGACAAAGGCGGCTCTATCACCGGATGGAACGTGGAACGGCAGGCCGACGGTCAGCGAGAAAGCGGCAGTGATGCCGACGATTGCGGCGGTGAAGAGGATTTCCGGAGAGCCAGGCAGAGCCCGTAGCAGGCTGTCGAACTGATGTGTCCGCTTGCGCTTCATCGCTCTTACTCACCCCCCCCAAACCCCGTCGATACGAGCGCGGTTCTGTATCCAGTACACCGACGAATTTTAAGGAGCGGTAAACCACGTTCGAAAAGATGAGCGGCGTCAACCTTTGCAAAAGCAACGCGATCACCTAGCGCCGCAGTGACCCCTCCATCAGGTGTGAGACAATTCTTCGATGATGCAGCATTCGGAACGCAGCGGTGTTCTGCTCGCCCTGGGCGGTTTTACGCTGCTGAGCCTGGGCGATGCCGTCATCAAGACGATGGCAGGCGAGTGGTCGCCGCTGGCAGTCGCTGCATTGCGCTTCGCACTGGGATCGGCGGGACTTTCGGCGCTACTGGCAATGACCGAGGGACAGCCTGGCTTTCGACCAACCAATCCGTGGCTGCAATTGGGACGCGGCATTTGTCTGGCCGCGGCGTCACTGTGCTTTTTCTCGGCGATATTCGTCATGCCCTTGGCGTCCGCCATGGCGCTCGCCTTCGTGTCGCCGGTTATCGTCGCACTGCTCAGCGGGCCGCTGCTTGGCGAAAAGGTTCGGACCGCTGTCTGGTTCGCGTCGATAGCTGCTTTGGGCGGTGTAGCGCTGGTCCTTCGGCCCAATCTTGCGGAACTTGGGCTGGTCGCCCTTCTACCGCTCGCCTCGGCATTCTTCTTTGCGCTAATGGTCATCGCCAATCGGGCAAGCGCGGGTCAGGGAAGCGCGCTTTCGATGCAGGTATTCATTCAGGTTTGCGCGATGCCGTTACTGCTGATCGCAGCATGGAGCGGCCACCTGTCCGGTTTTGAAAGCCTTGAAGTTTCGACACCCGACTGGACGGTTGTTGCTCGATGCGCGGTGGTTGCCATAACTGCCAGTAGTGCGCACTGGCTCGCTTACATGGGAACGCAACGGGCGGGCGCATCCACCATCGCGCCGACTACTTACGTTCAGATGCTGGTGGCGACGCTCTTGGGTTGGTGGTGGTTCGGCGACGTGCCCGACCTTCTGACGCTCACCGGGGCCGCCATCATTATCGGGGCCGGCTTGCTGCTATGGTGGAGCACCCCGCGTGCCCCGCCACCGGTCGAGCGATTGATCACCGGGGATTAGTCGCTAAGTCTGCGCCCAGAACAAATCGAAGGGACAGTTTGCATGTGCGGAATAATCGCGATCGTTGGAAAAGAACCGGTTGCGGAGCGCCTTGTCGATGGTCTTAAACGCATGGAATATCGTGGTTACGACAGCGCCGGGCTGTGCACGATCCACGATGACGAACTGATCCGCCGCCGCGCGGAAGGCAAGCTGGCCAATCTCGTTGCCGAATTGACCGATAATCCTGCCCCGGGCGAGATCGGCATAGCGCACACCCGCTGGGCTACGCATGGCGCTCCGACGGCGAAGAACGCTCACCCGCATGCAACCGCTCACGTGGCCCTGGTCCACAATGGTATAATCGAGAATTACAAGGAATTACGGGCCGAATTGCGGAAAGACGGCCGGACGCTGGAAAGCGACACCGATAGCGAGGTTGTTGCACAGCTTGTTTCGCGTCGGATCGAAAATGGTGAAACACCCGAAGAGGCAATCGCCAACGTCTTGCCGCGCTTGCGCGGCGCCTTTGCCTTGGCAATTGCCTTCCGCGATCATCCCGACATGCTGATCGGCGCGCGCCGGGGTTCGCCCCTTGTCATCGGCTATGGCGAGGGAGAAACCTATATCGGTTCGGATGCCCTGGCCCTGGCCCCGCTCACCCAGGAGATATCCTATTTGGAAGAGGGCGATTGGGTGGTCGTTCGCCAGGGCGGAGCCACTGTTTACGACGATACGAACGTGGAAGTGGCGCGCGAAATTCGCAGCTCGGGCGCATCTGCGGCGGCGGTTGAAAAAGGAAATTACCGCCATTTCATGCAGAAGGAGATTTTCGAGCAGCCCACGGTCGTCGCGCAAACGCTTGGCTCGTACTTGCGACAATCGGATAACTCGGTTGCCTTGCCCCAGTTCGACTTCGATGTCTCGAGCGTCAACCGGGTCACGATCGTAGCCTGCGGAACATCGTTCTATGCCGGCATGGTAGCGAAATACTGGCTGGAGCAGTTCGCCCGGGTGCCCGTGGACATCGACGTCGCGAGCGAATTTCGTTACCGCGAACCGGTACTCGAAGACGGTGGTCTGGCGCTTTTCATTTCTCAGAGCGGAGAAACTGCCGACACGCTTGCCGCGCTGCGCCACTGCAAGGAAAACGGCCAGACCATCGGTGCGGTGGTCAACGTTCCCACCAGCACCATGGCCCGCGAGGCGGACCTGCTCTTGCCAACTCATGCCGGGCCCGAGATCGGCGTTGCGTCGACCAAGGCTTTTACCTGTCAGCTTGCCGTTCTCGCGGCACTTGCCGCTCATATTGCGGTCAAGAAGGGACTGATGAGCCGCGAAGAAGAGCAGACCGTGGTCGCGCAATTGCTGGAGGCTCCTGCGTGTCTCAACGCCGCGCTGGACCATGATGATGATATTGCTTCGATGGCGCACCTGATCGCGCCGGCTCGAGACGTGTTGTATCTCGGCCGGGGTCCGGATTATCCCCTGGCGCTCGAAGGCGCACTGAAGCTGAAGGAGATCAGCTACATTCATGCAGAAGGCTACGCTTCCGGCGAAATGAAACACGGTCCGATCGCCTTGATCGACGACGACGTGCCCGTAATCGTACTTGCTCCATCGGGGCCGCTTTTCGAGAAGACTGTTTCCAATATGGAAGAAGTGCGCGCACGAGGTGGGCAGATTGTCCTGATTTCCGATGCGAGGGGTCTGGAGGATGCGGGCGAAGGGTGTCTAGCGACCATCGAGATGCCACGCGTCCATCCGCTGATCGCGCCGCTTGTTTACGCCATCCCGGTGCAGTTGCTTGCCTATCACGTCGCATGCGTGAAGGGGACGGACGTCGATCAGCCGCGAAATCTGGCCAAATCCGTTACTGTCGAGTGAGCACGACCGCGATTGGTCGCGCGATGCATGTGCGCGCCGGAATATCGTTCAGGATCATGGCTTTCATGTCCGTTTAACCAACCGGATTTCGGTCCCGTTCTTTACCGGGAAATAAGACTTTGTCCGTAGCGCCAAAGTCGTGAGTGATGAGCATCCAAGCAGGTCCGCCAATGCGGCGTCCTTAACAGTGCGACAGGTCCTTGGGCTGGAAAGTCCCAAGGAACCTGATTTGTTGCGCTTTCATGGACAGCAATATGCCTCCTTGAAGGACCGTCTCGCGATCCGCATCGGATTGCATTCGGTGGCGCTCTTTCTCGCCGTCTGGGCTGTGGCGGGAATTGCAAATCCGCTGCTCATCGCAGGCTGGGCATGTGTTCTGACGGCCGCAGTGCTCTATTCGGCGCGCGACGACGCGCGCTTGGGCGATGCCGAACATCGCAGTTTCACGTTCGACGAGATCAAGCGTCACGCTGTCGGGACTGCTGCCAAGGGTCTGGCCTGGTCGGTTGGGATGATTGTTTTTTCGTTACATACCGGAGCCGCGCCCCTGGCTTCGCTCTGGGCAATCGCAGCCTTTCTCGTCCTGTGTACATCGGCCAGCCGTTACAGCGCCCCGTTCAGTTCGGTCACGTTTGCCATCACTGTCGGCGCAGGCGCGTCCATCGCGGCACTGCTTTCCGGGCTCTGGGTTCTGGCGGTCATAGCCTTGGCGACTGCCGTCTTCTCGGCTTTCGGGGTCATCGAGAGCGCCAGGATCGGCCTGACGGCCCGACTGGCAGAAGTCGCGATGCAGGAGAAAAGCGAAGTCGTTTCGATGCTTTTGCGGGAATTTGAAGAGGGACAGGCCGATTGGTTGTGGCAGGTCGACACGCGCCGGAGGCTGCAATCGGTCTCGCCGCGCTTCGCCTTCGCCCTGGACCGGGACCCGTCAGACATCGAAGGCCAGTCCTTCTTGCAGCTGATTTCCGGAACCGGCTGGAAGACAGGGCAATTTCCCGAGAGCCTCCACGAACTGGCGGACAAGCTCAAACGCCGCGAAAACTTCTCCAACTTGCTGGTGAAGGCCACCATCAACGGTGCGGATCGCTGGTGGGAGCTTTCCGGCACACCGATCATGGACGAAACCGGCAGCTACCAGGGTTTTCGCGGCGTTGGTTCGGATGTCACCGAGCAACGAGAAAGCAGCGAGAAGATCGCCTATCTCGCACGCTACGACACACTTACCGGTCTGCCCAACCGTCTGCACATAAACGAAGCTTTGGGCGAGGCGCTGAAATACGCCGCGAAGTGGCGTACGCGCTGCGCCTTGCTGATGATCGATCTCGACCGGTTCAAGGCGATCAACGATTCGCTGGGTCATCTGGTCGGCGATGCGATGCTTGCCGAAGTCGCCAATCGCCTCAAAGCCGTAATAGGTGAGGGAGAACTGTGCGGTCGCCTGGGTGGCGACGAGTTCGGACTGGTTATTCGTGACGCCGCGGACCGGAAGCGGATCGACATCATGGCGCGAGAAATTGTCGAAACTCTTTCGCGTCCCTATGAAATCGAAAACCAGATTCTCTATATCGGGGCCAGCATCGGTTCGGCATTCGGTCCGCGCGACGGCAAGACGGTACAGGAATTGCTGCGCAATGCCGACCTGGCCCTTTACCGTGCCAAGGACGAAGGCGGGGGCGAGCATTTCGTATACGAGCCTTCCCTCCACGCGAATGCCGAAGAACGGCGTCAGCTTGAATTTTCGCTTCGCACCGCAATCGAGAAGAACGAGTTGCTGTTGCATTACCAGCCGGTGGTCGATGCCAATGCGGAACATGTCGTCAGCTTCGAGGCGCTGGTTCGATGGAACAGCGATGAACACGGGTTTGTCAGTCCCGGGAAGTTCATCCCTGTTGCCGAAGACACGCGTCTGATCGTACCAATCGGGACCTGGGTGTTGCAGGAAGCTTGTCGCGAGGCGGCTACGAACTGGCCTTCGAACATCAAGATCAACGTCAACGTATCGCCCGAGCAATTGCTCGAACCCGATTTCGCGGCGACAGTTGTGCGGGTGTTGTCCCATAGCGGGCTTGAACCAAGCCGGCTGGAGATCGAAGTAACGGAAAGCATTTTCATGCGCGATGCGGATGTCGCGCGCAAGGCGCTCGAACAATGCATGGCGCTGGGATGTTCGATCGCGCTCGATGATTTCGGGACGGGTTATTCCTCGCTCGGCTATTTACGCAAACTGAGCTTCTCGACAATCAAGGTCGATCGAACTTTCGTGCAGGGGGCGGCGCAGAACAGTCCGGAAAGCCTGGCTATCATACGCGCCGTCGTCGCCATGGCGGAAAGCCTCGGCATGACGACGACTGCCGAAGGTGTCGAGAACGAGGAAGAGGCCGCACTGATCCGGCGACTGGGATGCACGAAAATTCAGGGATTTCATTTCGGCCGGCCTATGCCGGCAGATGATGTGCGGAAGATTTTCGCGCGCCAGGGTCCGGAAGCAGGGCGAAAGTTGGCCTAGGCGTCGGCGAGTGCCTTCAGCGCATGGTCGAACAGCGTCGAGCCGTCCGTGCCGCCATGGGCCGGATCGACTGCCCGCTCTGGATGAGGCATCATGCCGAGCACGTTTCCCGCTTCGTTCAGCACTCCGGCAATGTCGCGGCGCGAGCCGTTGCAATTCTCGACGTAACGAAAGGCCACACGCCCTTCGCCCTCGATCAGATCGAGCGTCTCGTCATCGGCAAAATAATTGCCATCGTGATGCGCGACCGGAATGCGGATTTCCTCGCCAGCGCGATAGCCAGCGGTGAACAGAGAACGAGCGTTTTCCACCTTCAACGTGACCGTGCGGCAGATGAAGTTCTGGCTCGCATTGCGCATCAACGCACCCGGCAACAGTCCCGCTTCGGTCAGGACCTGAAAGCCGTTGCAGACCCCCAGCACCGGGACGCCGCGTTGCGCTGCGGACTTGACGCTGCGCATGATCGGGCTGTTTGCCGCCATCGCTCCGGACCGCAGGTAGTCGCCATAGGAAAAGCCGCCGGGAAGGGCGATGAAGTCCAGCCGGTCTGGCAGATCGGTATCTCCATGCCAGACGCGGATCGGGGCGGTTCCCGCTGCTCGCTCGATAGCCACGGCCATGTCGCGATCGCAGTTCGACCCGGGGAAGGTGACAACGGCGGAGCGAAAGCTCATCGGTCCAACTTCTCGATCCGATAATTCTCGATCACCGTATTGGCGAGCAGTTTCTCGCACATCCGTCCAAGCATTTCATCAGTCGTTCCATCGGCCAGTTCGAGGTCGATGGTGCGGCCTACGCGGGCATCCGTGACGCCCTCGAAACCCAGACCCTCCAAGGCGTGATGGACTGCGCGACCCTGCGGGTCGAGCACGCCGGGCTTGAGGCTGACGAGGACGCGGACTTTCATGAACTGCCTTTCGCTGAGGATTTCGGACTTGCGCGCCTATGCCGCGAACCCGGTGCTGGTTCAAGCACCGGGTTCGCGGTCGCGGGTCTATTCAGCCAGACTTTCATGGACGATGCGAATGCGCAAAGCCGCTTCGGGATCGAGGTAGCGCCGGGCTGCTTCCTGGAGCATTTCCGGCGTCACCGCCCGCACGCGTTCTTCATAGCTGCGCGTCCGGTCAAGACGATCGGACCGTAGCTGGGCCTCGTCCATCACGCCGAGCCACCAGCCATTTTCCCTCCGGTTTAGCGCAATCGATTCCAGAAGCGGCTTGCGCGCGCGGTCGAGCAAGTCTGCGTCTACCGGCGCGTCGCGGAACTCGCGGGCAATGGCATCGACGACCTCGAACACCTCGTCGGCCTGACCGGGTTCGACAATCACGGATGTCGAGAACGTACCGTAGTCGCGATAGGTGTCCGACATGCTGGAATCCGCGCCGGGCGAATAGGACGCGCCAAGTTCTTCACGGATACGCTCCAGCATTTCGAGCCTCATGGCCGTTGCGAGCAGCTGCATCGTCGCCTCTTCCTGGGCATCGTCATCGTCGCTGGTTGGCCAGAATGTCAGCGCCAGAGCCTGATCCTCGGCGCCGGCGTGGGTCAGAGTACGCGGAGTGCGATCGGACGCGAAATTTGCCACGCGCTCGCTCTCGAAAGGCTGCAAGCTTGCCGACCGATCGGGAAGGGCGCCGAAGGTAGAGGCAACCGAGGCAATTACTTCTTCGTTGTCGAAATCGCCGACGACGGAGATTTCGATTGGCGCATTCGCCAGCTGATCGGCGACCAGTGCGCGGGTTCCGTCCAGCGTTACCGATTCCAGCCTTGCCTGATCGGGCAGGGCAAAGCGCGGGTTTGCATCGGCAACGATTTCGCCCACCTTGAACTGTGCCACGGCCTGCGGCGTCGAATCGGCCTGAGCCAGAAACGGCGGGACGAGCGCGAGCCATTTGGTCAGCATTTCCGGGCGGAGCCCGAGATCGGCGACATAGGCCGCGCTGAGTTTCATCTGTGTCGGCAAATCTGCCATCGTGCCAGCGCCGCGAATGGCGAACTGATCGTCACCGGCATTGAGACCGTAGGTTAGCCTGCGCCCGGCCAGGATCTGTTGCAATTCGTCATAACTATGCTCGCCAACGCCGCCCAGCGCGGAGGTCGCGGACAGGAACACCGCTTCCGCCATTCCCTCGGCCGGGATCGCTAGCTGGCCTGACCCGATGCGAACAGCATAACGCAAGCGACCCTGTTCGAAATCCGTCTGTTTGAGGTTCAGCCGCACATTGTTGTCGAAGCGGATGGTTCGAATGCCGAGATCCTCGATGACCGTATCGCTGACGATCGTTCCCGGCGTACCGAAACTGTCATAGGCGAAGGAGACCTGACCACCATCTTCGGGCGGAGCGACGGCCACCTGTTCGGACTGGCGATAGGCTGCAAGAATGGTCTCTTCGGGCTGTGCGATCGGTTCCTTGGTCGATACATGAATCAACGGATCGGACAATGCGTAGTGCGCGGCGAATGCCTGGCCCACGGCCTGGGGGGTGATCGACGGCGCAAAGTTCCGGAACATCTCGTAGTTTGTCTCAGGCTGGACAAAAATTGCCTCGCGCTTCGCCGTCGCGAGAATGCCTTCCGCCAGCTGGCTGTTGCGACGCGTATCCTGCTGGAGCGCCGCGTCGCGATAGCTGGTCTCGAAATTGGCCAGCTGCTCGGCGAGTTCCGCCTGGGTGAAACCGTATTCGGCCGCGCGGCGCCATTCCTGTTCGCCCACTGCGAGCGCTTCGTCCCATTCGCCTTCCTTGGCCTGCAAGGTCAGTGATGCCTGCCGGTGGATGTCGAAGAAATCCGACGCCGAAGCGCTGGCCGCAATGATTGGCGCGTCCGCCTGATTGGCGATCTTTTCCAAACGGCGGTTGAGGATCGCCGAGCCGAGATTGACGAGCAGGCTCTGCTGGAACTCGTCCACAGTGGGCAGCCGTTCGGTATAGGGTGCGAAGCGGTCGATAACGACGATGTACTGGACGTCAGGATCGACGAAGTTCGCCGCTGTCGGTCCTCGCTCGAGATCGATCAGTCCCTTGTTGGTTTCCACGATCGCAGCAGCCGGAGGTGCCCAGTCCGAGAACCGTTCGCGGATTTTTGCTTCGATTACGTCCGGGTCGATATCGCCGACCACCACCAGCGCGGCATTGTCCGGGCGGTAATAGCGATCGTAAAGGCCGCGGACCGTTGCACCCGTCGCAACATCGATATTCTCGACGGTTCCATCCGCCCGGAACCGCGTGGCATAGCGCGTGTCGGGCGCGACGAACTGGAAATAGTCCTTGATCCGACGGATCTGGTAATTGTTGCGCGTGCGCGTTTCCGACTGGATGATTCCGCGCTCGCGATCGACCGCGCCATCGGCGATCGTCAGTTCCGAGGCGGTTTCACGCATCAGCATCAGTGCGGTGTCGATCAATTCGGGGTCGGTACGTGGCAGGTCGAGCTTGTAGATCGTGTCCTCGAACCCGGTAGAGGCGTTGGTGTCCGCGCCGAAAGCCAGGCCAAGGCGCTCGAGCAATTTGATCATCTCGCCTTCGGGCACGTTGGTCGAGCCGTTGAAAGCCATATGCTCGACCACATGAGCAAGACCCAGTTCCTCTTCGCTCTCGTCGATCCAGCCGACATCGAAACCGAACCGCACCACCGCCGTATCTTCGGGCGTGCCATTTGCCATTATGGCGTAGCGCATGCCGTTTTCGAGCGTTCCGAAGCGGACCGAAGCGTCTGCCGGGATGTCATAGATCCGCTTTCCCCAGCCGGTCGCAACCTGACTTGCTTCGGTCGTCTGTACTGGCGCTTCCTGTGCGGCCAGCGGCACCGCGAGGGCGAGTAACGGAAGCGCCGCAAGCGCGCGGCGAACAATGTTCGATGGCATGATCAGTCCCCAATATATCCGCAAGCGCGGCTCCTGCGAGCTTCGCTAAGGTTTTGCGCGCGCAAAGCCAAGCGTTCGAGGCCAACTATCTTCGAACAGCTGGTCATCATCGACGAACCAATCACTTGCAAGTGCTTTGTCGAACTCTAACAGGGCGCGGGTGGCCCTGCTCGATCTCGTCTACAACCCGGTTTCGGGGAGTTTCCGCAAGCGTCGGCTCGAGGCGATTGCCAAGGCGCTGGAAGACGAAGGGTTTCAGGTACGCCTTCTGCCGACCGAAGCGGAAGGCGTGCGACTTCCGCAGGATGCCGACTGCGTCTGCGTTCACGGCGGCGATGGTACGTTGCGTGACGTCGTACAGGCGCTCGGCTCCCGGGCTTCGGATGTGCCACTGTGCATTGCGCCCTCGGGCACGATCAACCTGGTCGCGACGGAGCTCGGATATGCCAGGAAAGCGGCGGTCTTTGCTCGTGAATTGAAGGAAGCCTGGGAACGCGGACCCGAAACCTGGGTATCGGCTCCGCTCTACAAGCTGGGCGATATGCCGATCGTCGCCTGCGTCAGCATCGGGCCGGACAGTCATGCCGTCGCGCGCGTTTCTGACGCTTTGAAGAAACGTATCGGCCGATATGCCTATGTCGTCGCACTGCTGGACCAAATGCGCGACTGGCCGCGCGATACCATGACCGTGCGCGGCGAGCTCGACAACGGATCGCGGTTCGAATGCGAGGCACAGGCGGCTATCGCCTCCCACGGCGCATTCTTTGCCGGACCGTTTCGTTTGAGCAGAAGAGCCGCACTCCATGCCGATTCCGTGGAACTGGTAACGGTCGCCCGATCCACGCGTATCGGCACTGTTCTTCTCAGCCTGTTTGCCATACTGGGCCTGCCGGTTGGCAAACTATCCGGCGTCGAAGTCCGCTCCGTCAAAAGGGTCGAATTCGACCGTTGCGTCACCCCCGTCCAGGTGGACGGCGACCACATTCCCGACTGCGCCTATGCCATCGCCCCGAGCGGGATGACTCTGCGATACGTGGTATGAACTATTTCTTCGGCTTGACCGGATTGCGCAGGCGACCCCGGTGGGCGTTCATGTCCAGGACGTCACCCGGGCCATTGTCTTCGTTCTGCAGCAGACCAAGGCGGCGCGCGACTTCGCGGTAGGCTTCTTCCTCGCCCCCGAGATCGCGGCGGAACCGGTCCTTGTCGAGTTTCTCGCCAGTGTTGAAATCCCACAACCGGCACCCGTCCGGGCTGATCTCGTCGGCGAGAATCACGCGGCTGAAGTCGCCGTCCCAGATCCGGCCGAACTCCAGCTTGAAGTCGACCAGACGAATATCGATCGCGCTGAACAGCCCACAGAGAAAATCGTTGATGCGGATCGCCATGCTGGACATGTCCTGCATTTCTTCATGGCTGCACCAGTTGAAGCAGGCGATTTCCTCTTCTGACACCTTCGGGTCTCCGAGGCTATCGTCCTTCAGGCAATATTCGATCAGCGTATGCGGCAACATCTCGCCTTCTTCGATGCCGAGACGTTTCGCCAGCGTGCCCGCGGCAACGTTGCGCACGACGACTTCGAGGGGAATGATCTCGACCTGCCGTACCAATTGCTCGCGCATGTTGAGGCGCCGGATGAAGTGCGTTGGAATGCCGATATGCGACAGACGCGTGAACACGTACTCGCTGATGCGGTTGTTGATCACGCCCTTGCCGTTGATGGTGCCCTTCTTCTGGGCGTTGAAGGCGGTGGCATCATCCTTGAAATACTGGATAATCGTGCCCGGTTCCGGTCCTTCGTAAAGGATCTTGGCCTTGCCTTCGTAGATCTGGCGCCGACGTGCCATGCGGTCTTCCTTCGCGCTTGAAAAGCCTGCGCCCCGGCAGCTCGACCAACTGGTGATCGCGGCTACCGGGGCGTTGCGGGGTGTCTTTACAGAGAAAGCGATCAATACGCAATCAGGAGGGGGTGAGCCCAAGCGCGGATCGAGATCGCGCCGCAGACCACCTCATCTTTTCCCGTGGGTAATTCCCTTGAACGAATAGTTTGCCACCCTCTGACGGATCGCAGCCAGTGCTCTGCGGCCCGGTCAACTCCCTCAGGCCGCCAGCTTAGCCGCCGTCTGCGCCACGCGCTTGCCGAGATACCGTGCGCCCTCCAGTTCGGTTTCGCTTGGTTGGCGAGACCCATCGCCCCCGGCAATCGTGGTAGCCCCGTAAGGCGCGCCGCCTTTGACCTCGTCTACCCCCATCTGGCCCTGGAAGCCATAGTCAAGCCCGACGACGGTCATGCCCATATGCAGCAGATTGTTGAGAATCGACCACAGCGTTGTCTCCTGCCCGCCGTGCTGACTGGCGGTGGAGGTGAACGCCGCGCCGACTTTGCCGACCAGCGATCCCTTCTGCCACAATCCGCCCGTCTGATCCCAGAAGCTGGCCATCTGGCTGCTCATTCGCCCGTAACGGGTTGGCGAGCCGACGACGATGCCGTCATATTCGGTCAGTTCGTCGGGGCCACCGATGCAGGTATGCCCCTCCATCTTCTGGAATCCAGCGCTGTCGACCACCTCCTGGGGCGCGGTTTCGGGCACATGACGGACAACCGCTTCGGCCCCCCCGTCGCGCACGCCTGCGGCAATGGCCTCGGCCATTTTCGCAGTGTGGCCATAAGAAGAATAGTAGAGCACGAGAATACGGGTCATAGAAGTCTCCAAAGAACTGGGTTCACCCGCTCAATGGCCGCCCGGCATTGGTCGTTCCTTGCAAGCGCAGCGCAACTCACCCCTTGGCCTAGGTCGTTGTTGCCGAAACGCTGGAAAAATTGTGGTGCCCAGGGGCGGAGTCGAACCACCGACACGACGATTTTCAGTCGTCTGCTCTACCACTGAGCTACCCGGGCATCATGCTCTGGACGAAGAGGCTTCGCGGCCCTGCGAGCAATGAGAGCGCGCCTATGGCGAACGCGCCTTTGCTTGGCAAGAGGTAATTAGTCTTCAGAGCCGCCCGTGACCTCTGCCGCGATCTCTTCGGGCAGGGCGGCCCGGCCAGCGACGCTGTAGCCGTCACCGAACCATCGCGAAAGATCGCGGTCTCGGCAGCGGGTCGAACAGAAAGGGGAGTGTTCCTGGCTTCGCGGTTTCCTGCACATCGGGCAGGTCCTGGTGCTAATGCTCATGCGGTATGATCTGGGCCGCAGCAGCTTCGATGGCAAGTCCCGGAGAAGTATCGACACGGGTTGGTCGGCCGGTTCGGCGAACAAGCTCATCAAGCCATGCGGGTTGCAGCTTGGCCTTCAACGCAGGATGGACTGTCAGCAAAGTCACGCCCGGCCCTTCTGGCAGTTCCCCGCGACGAACTGCCATGCGTGCCGCTGCCTCGGCGCGCGAATTGGCAAAGCGATGCAGCAGCGACGGGCCTTCGAGGCGGGCCACAATCTGCACGAAACCGAAGCCGTTCATTGCCGTCCTCTCATGCGGCCAATCGGCAAGCGCCCTCTGCAAAGCGGTATCGACGGCCTTGCGGTCCGCTTTTCTCTCGAGCGTGGGAAAATCGATGCCGATTGATCCGCCAACGTCGAACAGGCGAAGCCAGCGGGCGATCGCTGGCACTGCGGCTAACGCGAGCTCACGCGGCTGCAAATCGCCGTCGATGTCGATTAGGGTCATCGCTGGCGTAACATTGAACAACAAAGATCCACTTGCGAAACCGATCTGCCCGTCGCTAGCCGCGCTCCAGATTTCGTCCCACATTCCCGTTGGAAAGCGACGAACTTGGGTTGCCTCGTGAAACACCTGTCCGGAGGTGACCGCGCTGTCGCAGACGCGGCCCTGAGCCTGCTTCAAGCGCCCCCGTTCCGCGATGGGTGCGCGAGTGACGACGAGTTGTATGTCCTGCCCCTCGGTAAGGCCGGGCGGCAGGTGATCGACGAGTATTTCTTTCGTATCCGGCGCGATCGCGATCCCGCGCGCCGTACCGGTCCGCTTCGAGGCGAGCCGGGCCGTTACGATTTCACCAGCGCGCAACTCGCCATGCCATAACATCTTCGCCGCTATGGGTTCGCCGTTTTCGATCAACAATGCGCGGTCTTCGCCGATGCCGCGTTCGACCATCCAGCCCGACGCATTCGTGTCAGACAAGGTCGAATCCGGCGGCTTTTAGCAGCACGCGGGTCTCGTAAAGCGGCAGACCGACCACGCCCGAATGGCTACCCTGAATGCGCTTTATCAACCCTTCGGCAATTCCCTGTATGGCATAGCCACCGGCTTTGCCCTCCCATTCGCCGCTGGCGATATACGCGTCGATTTCCTTCGGCTCGAGCCGCTTGAACATCACGATGGTCTCGCTCAGTCGTCCGCGTATTGTGCCATCGGGTGCGCGAAGCGCGATGGCGGAATGCACGCGGTGGCGACGGCCTGAAAGCAAAGCGAGACAGTTCTGCGCCGTTTCTGCATTATCGGCTTTCGGCAGGATACGGCGTCCGGCGGAAACGACAGTGTCACCGGCAAGTACAAAACTGCCGTCGGAGGCTGCCGCCTCGGCCTTTTCGCGCGCCATGCGCAAAGCGTATTCGCGCGGCAGTTCGCCCTTGCCGGGCGTTTCGTCGATATCGGTGGGGACGACCGTATCGGGCACCAGCCCCAACCGCGCGAGGAGTTCATGCCTGCGGGGACTGGCCGATGCTAGGATCAAGGTGGGCTGGCCCACGCGGGCTTACTGCGGGCCGGGGCCCTGGCCAGGCCCGCCGCGTCCGGGCATGAAGCGATAGGTGATGCGCGCCTTGGTCAGATCGTAAGGCGTCAATTCGCATAGCACCTCGTCGCCGACCAGCACGCGGATGCGGTTCTTGCGCATCTTTCCAGCGGTATGTCCAAGCACCTCGTGGCCATTCTCGAGCTCGACGCGGAACATGGCATTGGGCAGCAGCTCTACCACCTTGCCGCGCATTTCGAGAAGTTCTTCCTTGGCCATCCGTGTCCTGATTCCGTGTTGTTGGTCGATTGGTGTCGCGCGCCCATAGCGGCACGCGTGACAAAAGGAAAGTGGCGCGCATTCACCCCCACGCAAGTCTTCTGCGACCAATTAAGATGCAAAGCCATGTTGGGCTCGCTTCCGCTATCGGCAAAAACGGTCGCAACAGGAGGAGTTCGAAACACCAATCAGGAACTCGTGTGACCCCTCGTCTTCTTCTCGGCACATCAGCCCTCGCTCTCGCGCTTGGCCCGTCATTGCCTGTCGCTGTCGCTGCCCAGGAGAACGGAGCGGAGCAGGTCGTTGCCGAGACCCGGTCCGATGAAGACGCACCGGTCGAACCCTCCATTGATCTGCCTGCGGCCGGAGAAACGATCGTCGTTCAGGGAACGCGGTTAAAGGGCCAACTCATCATCGATCAGCCGCCTATCGCCGAATTCGACGAGGAAGACATTGCCGCGTTCGGTGCAAGTTCGATCGAAGAAATCATTGCCGCGATCGAGCCGACTACCAGCAGCGGCGCGCGTGGCGGACGGGGCGGGGGGCGACCGGTCTTCCTGATAAACGGTATCCGGGTATCCGGTTGGCGCGAATTTCGTTCCTATCCGCCTGAAGCGGTTGCCAAGATCGAGGTCTTTCCCGAGGAAGTAGCGCAACGTTTCGGCTATTCGGCCGACCAGCGCGTGGTAAACATTATCCTCCAGCCCAATTTCCAGAGTGTCACTGCCGAAGTCGAATACGAACAGCCCGATCGCGGGGGATACTCGCGCACGGAGCAGGAACTGACCTATCTGCGCATTGGCGAAACCGGGCGACTGAATTTCAATTTCGAAGTCGAGGACGGCAGTCTGCTGACCGAGGCGGAGCGCGGGCTCACCGTGGCAGGCGCGCCGGGCGAAGCTGCCTTCCGCAGTCTGGTACCCGATACGTTAAGTATCGAGGCGACCGCCAATTACGCCCGTGCATTCATCGATACTGGAACTTCGCTCAGTTTCAACGGAACCTATGAGCGCGACGAAGCGCGAAGCCTGTCCGGCCTTTCCGACGACGGGTCGGTCGGTCTTGAGAGACGCAGCGAAACGGACACCTATTCGATCGGTGGCTCAGCCAACCAGCCTTTTGGCGGTTGGAATGCAACCTACACGCTCGACGCGGTCCGCGCCCTCAGCCGTACCGAGATCGATCAGCGCGACGGAACTGGTTTCGACAGCGCGCGCAGTCGTACTTGGACAATCGCCAATGATGTTCTCCTGCGCGGCGGCCTGCTGGAGCTTCCGGCAGGTGAAGTGACGACGTCATTCGATCTCGGGCTGGACTGGAAGCAGATCGATAGCGAGGACACGCGCTCCGCCAGCGATCTGTCCCTCACGCGGCGGCGACTGAACGGGGGCGTCAATCTTGCCATACCCGTGGCCGAACGGGGCGGTGCGTGGGGCGCGATCGGTGATATCAGCGTCAACGTCAACGCGGGCGCGGAAGACCTTTCCGACTTCGGATTCCTTACGAACTGGAGCGCCGGGGTAAACTGGTCGCCCTTCGACAATCTCAACCTGAGCGTGAACCGGATCGAACGTGAAGTTGCGCCAAGCCTGACCAATCTCGGCAGCCCGCGAGTCGACGAATTCAACGTACCGGTGTTCGATTATAACAGCGGATCGACCGAGTTGGTCACGCTGGTCACCGGCGGCAATCCGGATCTGCTTGCAGAGGACCAGTCCGACTGGAAATTCAGTGCCAACTGGGAACTTCCATTCTGGGATAATGCGCGGTTGCAGGCCGATTACGGCATCAACCGTTCGCGCAACGTCACATCCACGCCGGGGTTCAGTGCGGCTTTCGAACAGGCTTTCCCCGATCGCGTGGCACGCGGTGACGACGGAGAGCTTCTGGCCATCGACCGGCGACCGATAACACTGTTCCAGACCCGCAGCAGAATTCTTTCCTTCGGATTCAACGCGCGCGGCCAGATCGGTCCGGAACCGGAACGGGCACCGCGCGGCGGACGCGGCACAGGACAGGCACAACCGAGGGGTGATACTTCGCGCGAAGCGTTCGATCCTGCGCGGATGGAGAAGACCCGCGCAGCCCTATGCCAGGCGCCGGAAGGGGAGATGCCGGATATCCTGGTCATACCAGAACCGTTTCGCGCGCGTCTTCTTGACGAGAACGGCAATCCCGACCCCGCGAAGATCGCCGCTGCCCGCGAACGGTTCTGTGGCGCGGACGCCGGACAACGATCCGAACGTTTCGCCGCCATGCGTCGGGCGATCTGTGCCGATCCGCCAAACTTCGACGGCCTGCCCGAAGAGATGCTGGCCCGGTTGCGCGGCGAGGACGGTGAGATCGATCCGGAACGGCTACGCGCGGTGCGCGAGAGGATTTGCTCGACCGGCAGCTCGCAGCCGGAGCCAGAAGGCCGGGCAGGTGGCGGTCGACAAGGCAGCGGCAATCCCTTTGCCCGGGGTGATGACGGGGATACCCGTCCGCGCTACTTCTTCAGCCTGAACCATAATATCGCCCTCCAGAACGAGGTTCTGCTTTCACGGAACGGACCGCTGTTCGACCAGCTCGATGGCGAAGTCTTGAGCGGTGCAGCCATTCCCGAAAACACCAGCCGTGTGGAGGGTGGGATATTCTGGCAAGGCTATGGTCTGCGACTGTCCGGCAGTTACATTGGCGAGGCGGTGATAAGGGGCGACGATACGCTTGGTTCGAGCGATCTCTTCTTTGGCGACCTTGCCACGTTCGACGTGCGCCTGTTCGCCGATCTGGGCGAAGTGCTCGAGAAGAACGAGGGGTGGCTCGATGGGCTGCGTTTGTCGTTGGTCGCCGACAACCTGTTCGACGCTCGCCGAAACGTGATGGATGAAGACGGCAACACGCCCGATGCCTACGCCCCGTTCCGGATCGATCCCACGGGACGCTACCTTGGCATTGACGTCAGAAAGTCGTTTTGAACCTAGTGCAGCGAGCGCTTGGGGAAGAACAGCCCGGCCAGCCCGCGCGGCTGGAAAGGCGACCATTCCCCTTCGGTCTGTGCCAACCGATCGGCGATCGCGTAGACCGCAGCGGGGTTCACGCCGAGCCCGCAATGGCTCGCGACAACCTCGATGTTCTCGCAGTCTTCGCGCCTGCCGTCCTGCACCGAGCCGCGCCAGTGGACAACGCCGTCGGCGCGCGTAAGGATCGAGGTCGTCGGGACAGGCGGAGCTTCCCCGAGTTGACGGAAATTCCCATTTCGCATCGGTTCCGGCTCGTTGCCATTCAGAAGTTCGAACAGCCGCGCGGCATTCGTATGGTTGCGGTCGTCGCTGATCGGGGAGCCGAGACTCACGACCAGCCGGACCTTTTCCGGAGCAAGCTTCGCCAGTTCGCGCGCGAATACTCCGCCAAGGCTCCAGCCGACAATGCTGACCGGGCGTCCCGTGCGTTCATGCATGTCATCCAGGCATGTCATCATCGCTTCGATACGAGCATTGTCGACCCGGACGTTGCGGCCGAGGTTCCATCCTGCACACTGATATCCGAGATCGCATAGCAGTTTGCGTAAGGGCCTCGTCGAGTAATCCGAGGCCATGAAACCCGGCAATACCAGCACGCCATGTCCATCGCCCCTGGGCAGCATCCCCATCAACGGACGCAGCGCATAGAAGCTCGCAAGTTCGCCCATCGCCCTACTCGGCTCGGTGAGGGTGAGCAGGCGGCTGGGTGGATGCGCCGGACGTGAGGTTTGGTGGGTTTCGGCAGTAGCAGTCGGCATTATTCTGATTGTCCTTTCCCTTTCGGGGCAGTCTTGGAACGGCTGGCGACCCCCTTGGTGCCTTTCGCGGGCGCTTTTTTCCGGGCTCTGTTCTGCTTGGCGGCAGGCTTGCTTGGCTTGGGGCGCTTTGTCGCTGCCGATTTCCGCGCTTCGGGGGCCTTTGAGGCGGCCGGTTCAGGCGCTTTCCTTTCGGCACTGTGCGCTGCCGCATCGCGCAATTCCTCGAAACTTTCATGGATGCATTCCACGTAGAAATCCGGATCGGGCATCATCGCGCGATCTGCCGTAAAGGCGATGGTCGCCTCGCGATGATAGGACTGGACGGTGTGGGCCAATCCCATGCCATCCGTCAGGCAGATCAGCCCCATCATGCTTTCCAGCCGCGCTCCGGCGGAATAAATCGGCACGGGCGGACCCGGAACATTGGTCACCACCGTGGTGAACATCGGCCCCACCCCCCGATTGGCGAGGCTGAGCCGCGTATAGAGCTGAGCGCCCAGACTCATCCACAAGGCCGGCGACACCTTGCTCATCTCGGCCATGTTGCGTGCGCCCATGGCATCGGTCATCGTCTTGGAATTGGTCGTGCGGTTGAAGACCCAGGCGAGCCGTTCCGCCGGATCGGCCAGATGCGTGCCCAACGGCGCGATCATTGCCGAGACCTGGTTGCCCATGGCATTCTTTTCGCCCTCGGCACGAACCGAGATCGGAGCCATCGCGGTAAGCGTCTTGTCCGGCAACTCGCCCTTGGCATCGAGATAGCGACGCATGGCTCCGCCAATGATGGCGAGGAAGACATCGTTGACTTTCGCCCCATCTGCAAGCGCGCGGATCGCCTTGACTTCAGCCAGAGCAATGCTGACGCCTTCGACCACGCGGTGTGGGCCGATCTTGCGATTGAAGCGCGTCTTGGGCGGTATCATCTCGCGAGAAACGTCGAATTCCTTCGCGGCGAGCCCCTTGAGCGCCTTGGCGAGACCCGGCGCAGCCTTCGCCGCGACTTCGAGCTGTTTCATCGGATTGGTTATTGCGTTGAAATAGCTTTTGCCGAGCAATTCGACCGGGTTCGGCATTTTCTCCGGCTTCCATGGGTCCTCTGTGGACGGTGCGGGTTCATCCGGCGCGAGAGTATGCGTGGCTTCCATCAGGTCGATCCCGCTCATCCCGTCGATCGCCGCGTGATGGACCTTGGTGATATAAGCGTAGCAGCCTCGGGGCACGCCTTCGACGTTGTCGAGGCCCTCGACCACGGTGAATTCCCACGGTGGGCGATCGAGATCGAGCGGTCGGGCGAATATCCGCGCCGCCTGAATACATAGCTGGCGCCAATCGCCGGGTTCGGGAAGGCTGACGTGCCGCACGTGGTACTCTAGATCGAACTCCGGATCCTCGATCCAGTATGGATAGTCGAGATCGAACGGAACACGCACCATTCTGCGGCGCATGGTGGTCGATAGCTGCAATCGGCTTTCTAGAAAGGACAGAATGTCCTTGAACCGCACGAACCCGCCGGGCGCGGTTTCCGGATTGTAGATCAGGATCGAACCGATGTGCATCGGTGAATTGCGCGTTTCGAGCGCAACGAAACTGGCATCCATCCCCTGGAGTTGCTGCATGGCTTCCTTTCCGCGCTACCGCTCGCCGATTGAATGCGCGGTAGCTCTCCCTTGCCTGGCCTGCTTTTGCAGGTCCGAAGTCACAGAGGCTATCAGGAAGGGGGCCGGCGTCAACTTGCCGCGCCGGTAAAGCTCTTCCCTTCGGTCATAGCGCGTCGCCTGCCGCGACCCCGCTCGCCCACGCCCACTGGAAGTTGTAACCGCCAAGCCAGCCGGTCACGTCGACAGCTTCGCCTATCGCGTAGAGACCCGGAACCTTCGTCGATTGCATCATTTTCGACGACAGTTCGCCCGTCGAGATGCCGCCTGCCGTAACTTCGGCCTTGGCGAATCCCTCGCTGCCCCGAGGCCGGAATGTCCAGCGCGTCAGCTGCTCCTGCGCAACACGCAACGCCTTGTCTGGAATATTGCCGAGATCTCCCGGGACGGCCAGCCGTTCGGCAAGGATATCGGCGAGCCTGTCGGGCAGTTCCTCGCGCAGGACCGAGCGCAATGTAGCGCGAGGCGTATCATTCTTGCGGGCGATCAACCAGCCGTCCTGTCGGCTGGGAACAAAGTTCACGGCGACCGGATCGCCCGGTTTCCAATAGGAACTTGCCTGCAGGATCGCCGGACCGGACAACCCGCGATGGGTGAACAGAGCCGCTTCGGGAAAGCTCGCTTCGCCAGCACTTGCGACCACCGGCGCGGACACGCCGGAGATTTCACGAAACAGCACCTCCTCGCCGCCCAGCGTCAACGGGACGAGGGCAGGGCGCGGTTCGACCACTTTCAACCCGAATTGCCGGGCAAGATTATAGGCGAAGCCGGTTGCCCCCATTTTCGGTATCGAGGGACCGCCAGTAGCAATGACGAGCGACGGCGCACGGAACGAGCCAGCATTCGTCTCGGCCTCGAACGTCTCGGTCCGCTCGACCCTTGTCACCTCGACCCCGCAGCGCAATTCGACGTCGCCTTTCTTGCATTCGGCCAGCAGCATGTCGACGATCTGCCGTGCCGAGCCGTCGCAGAAAAGCTGACCGAGCGTCTTCTCGTGCCAGGATATGTCGTAGCTTTCGACAAGGGCGAGAAAATCGCGCGCGGTGTATCGCGCCAGCGCGCTCTTGGCGAAATGCGGATTTTGCGAAAGGTAATTTGCCGGGCTTGCGCCGATATTGGTGAAGTTGCACCGTCCGCCGCCCGAGATGAGGATTTTCTTTCCCGGTTTCTCGCTGCGTTCGAGCAGCAGGACGCGCTTGCCGCGCTGGCCCGCGCGGGCGGCGCACATCAGCCCGGCAGCGCCTGCTCCCAGCACGATAACGTCGTAGGTCTCGGGCATCAGGTCACCGGAAGTTCGGTCTGCGGCGCACGGCGTCCCGCTACGAAATAGAACAGGGTGCCAAGCCCCAGCAGTCCTGCAAGGACAAGCACCGCCTGTTCATCGACTTGCAGCGCCACAAATACGCTGATCCCTACGGCGGCGACAGCACAGGCGAGATGAATAGGGTTGAGCGCATTTTCACGATATTCGAGAACCGGAAGCGCTGCGGCGCAAATGCCGTAGGTCACCAGCCGGATCAATGTGCCCGCCACTGCGAGAACGGCGAAGCCTTCCCACATGCCGAACGCTATGGAGGCGCCGCCGGTGAAGAGGATCGCGTTTGCCGGCGTGCCATAGCGTTTCGACACTCCGCCGAACCAGCGGGGCAGCATTCCGCGCTGCGCCATGCCGTAGAGGATCCTCGGTTGGGTCGTGGCCCCGTTAAAATTGTTTGCGGCGATGCTGAAGGCGGCGGCGATGACGATGGCGACGGCCCCGATATCGCCCATGGCTTCCAATGCGGCCCCGGCGAGGGCGTTCTCCTCGTTCTCGACTGCCGGGGCAATCGCAAGGTAGGCCCAGATCACCGCCATGTAGAGCGCGGTCACAGCGGCCACCATGGTTATAATCGCAAGGGGTATGTCGCGGCGCGGCCTGCGCATCTCGCCAGCCGGCTCGACGACCGCTTCGAAGCCCATAAAAGCGTAGAAGGTCAGCAGGACGACCGTTTCGATGGCCGAAAATTCGGGCACTGCGAAGCCGATTGCCGGATCGCCTGCAAAAAGCGCGGAAATCACCAGGGCGGCCAGTGGAACCACCTTGATGACGGTCATGACCCCGAGCGCGCCGACCGCTCGGTTCATTCCGACCAGATTGACCAGGGTGATGATGGCGAGGATGGTGGCGATCGCACCGGCTTCCACCACCGGGTTGCCAAGAAGCGGCCATAGGGCAGCCATGTAGGCGACCATCACGCTGGTATTGGCTGCGGCGGTCACGATGGCGCTGGCATAACGCGCCCATCCGGCCTGAAAGCCGACGAAGCGACCGAAGGCCGCCTCGCCGTAGAGCACGGGCCCACCGCTGTTCTCGAAACGGCGTGCGAGCCACGCATAGCACAGGGCCAGGGGCAGGAATGCCAGACCGCCCGCCAGCATCAGCCAAGGCGCGAAACTGCCGATTGATGCCGCCAGCACGGCAGGCAGCGCAAAGATCCCCGCGCCGATCATGCCGTTAACGGGAAAAAGCGCCGTTCCCCAGAAGCCGACCGTGCGCGGCGGTGTTGGGAGTGTCCCGTCCATGGCGCGCGGGATGGCGGCAAACGCGGCTTTGCACAAGCGCCCGGTCCGCACTATCTGCACAGCGATGTCGCGTACGAAAGCCGGTTCACCGCACGATCCGAGAGGTAAGGAACGCTTCCACGAGGAGCGCGCGACCAACACCGTCGCCAGCGCGCAGCCGGATCTGGAAGCGGGGCTCCTCGCAATCCGCGACACCGTCCGGACGCTGAAGCCGCGCCCCGGTGTCTATCGCATGCTCGATACGAGCGGCGATGTGCTCTATGTGGGCAAGGCGCGCAGCCTGAAGGCACGGGTTGCGAATTACACGCAGGTGAAAGGCCTTTCGAACCGGCTCCAGCGCATGATCAGCCAGACCCGCGCGATGGAAATTGTGGTCACCAATTCCGAGGCCGAGGCGCTGCTGCTCGAGGCCCAGTTGATCAAACGCTACCGCCCGCCCTTCAACGTCCTGCTGCGTGACGACAAGAGCTTTCCCTTCATCCTGCTACGCTCCGACCACGCTTTTCCGCGCATTCAGAAGCATCGCGGTGCGCGGCGCGCGAAGGGCAATTACTATGGCCCTTTCGCCAGCGCCGGTTCGGTCAACAAGACGCTGAACGCGTTGCAGAAACTGTTTCTGCTGCGCAGTTGCACCGATAGCTTTTTCAACAATCGCGACCGGCCATGCCTGCTCTACCAGATAAAGCGCTGTTCGGCCCCCTGCGTCGGTCGGATCGACGAGGATGGTTATGCAAGCCTGGTGAGCGAAGCGAAGGACTTTCTCTCGGGCAAGTCGAGCGCGGTGCAGGCCAACATCGAAAAGCAGATGGCGAAAGCCGCGGCAGACCTTGATTTCGAGACTGCCGCCATGCTCCGCGACCGGCTGCGCGCGGCGACTTTCATCCAGGGCTCGCAGGCGATCAACGCGCAGGGCGTGGGCGATGCCGACGTTTTTGCGCTTGCTGCCAAGGGCGGGCAGGTTGGCGTGCAGGCGTTCTTCATCCGGGGTGGGCAGAACTGGGGTCATCGCGCCATCTTTCCCAAGAACACCGGTGAAATCGAGAAGTCCGAAGTGCTCGCTGATGTGCTATT
Organism: Erythrobacteraceae bacterium Alg239-R51; assembly: GCA_947331495.1. Lineage (GTDB taxonomy): Bacteria > Pseudomonadota > Alphaproteobacteria > Sphingomonadales > Sphingomonadaceae > Qipengyuania. Next base: position 1,105,958 of record CAMZOI010000001.1, read on the forward strand.
GCAGTTTTACGAGGAGGTGCCGCCGCCCAAGACCATCCTCGTCGATCGCGACTTGCCCGAGCAGGAGCTGATTGCGGAGGCACTGGCCGAAAAGGCAGGTCACGCAGTTGCCATTTCGATTCCGCAGCGGGGAACCCGGCGCAAGCTGATGCAGCAGGCTAGCCGCAACGCGATCGAGGCCCTCGAGCGGCGTTTGGCTGAAAGTGGGACCAAGGCCAGGATCCATCGCGAGCTGGCAGAATTTGTCGAGCTGGACGAGCCGCCGCAGCGGATCGAGATTTACGACAACAGCCACATCCAGGGGGACAATGCTATCGGTGCGATGGTGGTCGCCAGTCCCGAAGGGTTCGAAAAGGGGCAATACCGCAAGTTCAACATAAAGACGGCGCAGACCAATGACGATTTTGGCATGATGCGCGAAGTGATGGAGCGGCGTTTCCGCAAACTTGCCGAAATTGGTCGGGACGAGGAAGAGGACGAGGCAGGGACCCGGCCGACGCAGCAGGGCAAGGGCCATGAAGCCGTCTGGCCCGACCTGGTGTTGATCGATGGCGGCAAGGGCCAGATGTCCAGCGTGCGCAACTCGCTCGCGGAGATGGGCATCGAAGACGTGCCTCTGGTGGCGATCGCCAAGGGGCCGCATCACGGGCGCGAAGGGCGCGAGGTGTTCCACTTCCCCGACGGTCGCGAGAAGACACTGCCCGTCAACTCGCCATTATTGTTCTATCTCCAGACCTTGCGCGACGAAGTGCATCGGTTTGCCATCGGCGCCCACCGCCAGAAACGTAGCCGCGCGATCACCGCGTCTCCGCTCGATGAAATTCCTGGCATCGGGCCCGCGAGAAAGCGCGCTTTGCTCCTGCATTTCAGCACTGCGGGAAAAGTCCGCGCCGCCGCGCTGGAGGATCTAAGGCGCGCGCCCGGGATTAGCGCAGTCGTGGCGCAACAGATCTACGATTTCTACCATGCCGGCGGCTGACAGGGCGCGGATCAGGTAGGAGCCACGTCGCTGTCTTTCAGACGCCGTTGCTGAAAGGCGAAACGCGCCGCGCGGCCAACGTCCTTCTGGAACGAGGAGTTCACCAGACCACCGACCAGCGAACCGGCGATCGGCACGATCATGCCGGCGCGGCTACGGAAGCTGGCAAAGGCCACGGCACGCGACACGCGTTCTACCGCCTGGTCGACGATCGGGGTGATATGTTCGTGATCGGCATGAATAAGTTGGCCGTCGCTGCCGATCGCATCTTCGAGTGCGGCTATACGCGCCTTGCGCTGGTCCGGGTCGTCCAGCGCCGACAGTTCGAGGATCTGAAGCCGGAACAATTTCTCCGACGGACCTTCGCCGTCATAGCCATAGGCACGACCGGTATCGCGGATTACCCGTAACGCGATGGCGATGGTCGCGGGAATATCGAGACCCATCGAGACCGCGCCGCCCAGACCTGCGGCAGCCCCGGTGCTGGCGCTGACTGCTCTTGCCGAACGCACCACCCGTCCGGCAGCCCGGCGGCAGGCTTCGATGTCGGAAACGTTGTGATTGAAGTTCACGAGCTGCGGCGCGCCGACGGCCCTGTCGAGGCCTTTCAGTACCGCCTCAACTGCGGATTTCGGAACGATACCTGCGAGCGCTTTTCCGAACGGGTGAGTGAGTTTTTCCAGTCCTCGGCCCAGCATCGAGGGTTTTTCGTTCCGGAAGCGTTGTTGTTCGCGTTGAATATCCATGACGAGGCAATCGGCGCAAGGCAGGAAGGTTCCTCTTGTCCAGTCTATCATTCGGCGGGTGCGAGTGTGGACTCTCCGGTTCGAGCAAGATCTCTTTCACGGTGGCGGACGAACAGGGACAGACACAAACTCAGCCCCACAACAGCCCAGAAAAGCGGAACGAAGTCCGTCGAATTACCGAACGCAATTCGCGCAGCGAGCGTAGCCAGCAAACCTGCTGGCGCGCCGATGACGAAACCCCACCACATGGCTCTCAATCGGGGAGCGGGCTGTCCTTGCCGCGCCCGCTTGTTCAGCCAGATGAATGTGCCCGTCGCCACCACCACGGTCAGCGCCAGGCCGAACACGATATAGGCAATCTTTACCGGCAGGCCGCCATAATTGCCGAAATGCAAATTGTAGGTCGATGCAGCTAACTGCTGCCCGATGGTGCCATCCGCCATCCCTGCCGTGCCGTGGAACTCGCCCTGCGGACCAAAGGCGTAATATTCGCCAAATATTAGCCGCTGCGGGTGCTCGCCCACGATCTGCACATGCTGGCCGACAGTACCGGGATCGTGCAGGATGACGTAATACGGGACGACATCCGGAAATTCGCGCGCCATGTGTGCCAGCGCGGGGACCGCATCTGCTACCGGGGCGGGCGCTGGGTCGGCCGCGGCCTCCTCACCGAAGATTGGCGCAATCGCCGCTTCGCTGTCCCCGCCATATGCCGTTATGGCCATGCCGCCACCGGTTACATAAAACAGTCCGATCATCGCGCCTGTCAGCGAAATTGCCAGCGCGAAGGGCAGGGTCCAGACGGCGAGCCGGTTATGCCAATCGACCGTGGCGACATCGTCCCCGCGCCGTGCTCGCAATCGAAACGCATCCCGAAAAACGCGTGGATGCGCGAGAATTCCCGAAACCGACAAGGCGACGATCATCGCACCGAATGCTCCGACCAGCGTCATGCCGTAGGTCGCCGGAAGGTTGAGCCGGTAGTGCAGGGCGAGTAGAAACTCCGCCCAGGCATTCTCTTCGGGTACGACGATCGTACCGCCCGCATCGATATGCAACGCCTGGGTGTCGGTCGTGATGGTCGTGCGGGGCAGCGCCTCGGTGGGCAGATGGACGAAAAGATGTGTCGTTGTCGGGCCGTCGCTCTCGTCCGCCAGCACGTTCTCGATCCCGCGCTGCACGGCCGCGGGTTCGATGCTCGCCATTTCCGGGGCGTTCGGCTGCTCGAAACGTTGCCATTCCTCGTAAAGGACAATGGCCGTTCCGGTCGCGCAGATCAGGTAAAGCAGCGCGCAACAGACCAGACCGATGGCGGAATGGGCGGAAAGGGCCTTGCGAACCGTCTTCTTGTCGAATGCAAGCTTCATGCGCTTCCTCCGGCAAGAATCAGTATGGACAGGGAAGCCGTGACGATCAGCCCAACCACGGTCAACTGCACCTTTCTGCTCTCCGTCATCAGCAGTGTGAAGACGAGCAGCGGCCAGATCAGCGGCACTAGGCCAAGAACCGAGACATTGCCGTCCGCTTCGCTCGCTCCCATGGCCAGGAGAGCCAATCGGGCAGCAAGGGCAAATAGCACGACTGCTACCAAGGACAGCAGTCCCGTGATCGCAAAAGTCGCCAGCTTTCCGACCGGTCGGCTTTCGTTAGGAACTTGTGTATTCGCAGGCTGGCGAAAGGTTCTTGCCGCACGCTTCCAGCGCGGCTGTTCGAACACTGCCTTTAACAGGAGGATCAAAGCGGTACCGATTGCGAAAAGCGATGCGACAGCGATCCCCCAGGCTCCCTCTCCGGCCACTCCGACGACAATTCCTGCCAAGAGGAAAGCCCAGCCTGTTGCGTTCAGGCCCATCGAGCGGGACCGGCGCGCCCACGAAAAGCGAAGGACGATAATCCCAGCAACCGCAAGCGCACCAGCCAGCCAGAAGGAATCTGTCCCAATCATCAGAAGTTGAAAGCCAGGGCGCCGTTGATACTGCGCCGTTCGCCCGGGAAGCAATCGCCTCGCACAAGACAGACGGAGAAGTAGTCCTCGTCTGTCACATTGCGCGCGGTCACACGCAGTTCGAACGGACCAAAATCGTATCCTGCCGAAAGATCGCCGACGGTTCGCCCGTCGACGCGATAGGTCAGCAGGCTACCGTCGATAGCGGAAAAGCCGCTGCTCTGGTTTGCGCCGACATGACGCAAGCCGCCGCCCAGGCTTAGCCCGTCGAGCGCGCCCGAAAACTCGTACAGCGCGAAGAGCGAAGCCTGCCAATCGGAGATCGAGGTGAGCTCGAAGCCATTGGGATCCTCCGTATCGACATAGCTGAGATTGCCGTCGAAGCGCAGCCCGCCGAGCAGGGCATTTGCTTCCAGCTCCACACCGCGAACTTTCGATACGCCTTCCTGCTGACTATTGCCGCCGACCAACGCGTTCGGATTCGGGAGGTTGGAGACCTCGATATCGAAGGCCGCCAGCGTGACGAGCGCGTTGACGCCCGTCGGCTGCCATTTGATGCCCACTTCGTACTGGCGTCCTTCCTGCGGCTTCAGCTGCTGGTCGGTTACCGTGTCGATCCCGACGACCGGCTGGAAACTTTCGGCGTAGCTTGCGTAAGGCGAAATACCAGCAGGCGCGCGATAGAGCAGCCCGGCGCTGAAACTCGTTGCATCATCGTCCTGCCGATTGCCGTTTTCGACGCGGTTTGTCACGTCATCGAACCGCACGCCGGCCGTCGCGACCAAATTGCCGAGGCTCATCTGGTTGGAGATGTAATAGCCGGTCGAGTCGATGAAGTTGCGTGGTCTCTTCGCCTTGAACTGGCTGACTTCCTCGACGCTGGGAACGTTTTCGTATTGCGGGTTGAAAGCGTTCAATGTGCGGTAGGCGTAGAGAAAAGCGGTGTCGCTCTGAGTGAAGACATCCTGATACTGGATACCGGCGAGTATTTCGTGCTCGATCGGTCCGGTTGTGAATTCGCCGCGCAGGCGCACGTCGAAGGCCATCTGCTCGCTGCGGTTGTCCGCCAGATAGAATGTCCATCCCCCATTACCGTTTTCGTCGATCCGTGGCACGCCATTGCCGGCGAAAGAGATCCACGCCTGGCGGTAATCCGCGTCCGAGGTCATGTATCGCCCAATGCCCTCAAGGGACAGGGCCTGGGTCAGTTCCTGCTCGAAAATGAGCGACAACGCGAAGCTCTGCGTGTCGTACGCGTTGAAGCCGGGCGCGCCATGATAGACATACGGGTCGATTTCTTGGCCGCTCGCCGACGGGAACAGCGTTCCGGTCACAGGCAGAAACTGGTGAGCGGTGTCGGACTCTTGATCGGAGTAATTGGCGAGGACGGTAATTTCCGTCCCCGGGGCGGGGCGGGCTGTGAAAGAAGGGGCAAGAACGAACTTGTTATCCTTGACCTCCTCGATCTGCGAATCCGCATCGCGGTACAGGCCGACAAAGCGGAACTGCGCTTCGTCTTCGGCACCGGGGATCGCGACGTTGATGTCGGTCGCGATCTGCTTGCGGTCGAAGCTGCCGTATTCCAGCCGTACCTCGCCCTCATTCACGCCGTGCGGTCGTTTGGTCACGACATTGAGAATACCTCCCGGCGCGCCCGAGCCGTATAGGACGGAGGCCGGGCCTTTCAGCACTTCGACCTGCTCCAAGGTGTAAATGTCCTGCCTCGTATTATTGTAGAAACCGAACAGATACTGAAGATTGTCGCGATATTCCGGCGCATCGAGACCGCGGACCTGTACCAAATCGCCGCGTGTGGAAAAGCCGAAGGGCTCAGCGGTAACGCCCGCCGTATAGGTCAGCGTATCGTCGAGCGATTGCGCACCTTTCTGTTGAAAGTCTTCCTGGGTTTCGATCGAGATGGAACGGGCGACTTCCACGATCGGGGTATCGGACTTCGTAGCGCCGAAATCGGTCAGCGTGCCCGTGACAATGATGGTTCGTTCATCGACCTGATCGTCCGGATCGCCAGTGCTGGCCTGATCTACCTGCGCGTAAGCCGGACCAGCGGATGTCAATGCGAGCGCGGCGGTTGTGGTGGCCAGAATAGCCTTCATGCGAAGAATCCCTGTTTCAGATGTTTCTTGTAGCAGCACGATAATGCGATGCATTCTCATTATCAACCGTGACTGCGACTTTTTGTCCGGTCGAAGCAAGGCATGGGAACTCGCCCTTGGCTAACGCTTTCGTGGGCGTCCGTTGCGGGTATCTCGAAGCTGTTCTTTCAAAGGTCAGGTACGACGAAAGCGCTGCATTCGCGCCGGCATGCTTTACAATCGTTCTGGCCGGAGAGTTTTTGTCGACCGATGCAGGGCTACCCGGGCGGGCGGCTGCACGAGCGAACGACCCGACACGTATCAGTCCGACCGGTCTCGCCGTCGCATCATTCCTTCCTGCGCGACGCTCGCCACCAACTGCCCTTGGCGGTTGAAGATGCGGCCGCGGTTGAAGCCGCGTCCCGATCCGCTCCACGGGCTGTCGGTCGCGTAGAGCAGCCATTCGTCTGCGCGCGCCGGGCGATGGAACCAGATGGCGTGATCGAGGCTGGCGCCCACCAGTTCGCCGCGCATCCATGACAGGCCGTGCGGCAGGGCGCTGGTGCCCAGCAGCGTGTAATCGCTGGCATAGGCGATGACCGCGCGATGCAATGCGGCATCTTCGGGAAGCGCGGCGACCGCGCGAAACCAACTGTGCGCTTGCGGTGGCCTGGGTTCGCTGTTCATCCAGTGCAACCGGTCGACAGTACGCATTTCGATCGGACGCGGGCGCAGGACGAGCGCGCGCTGGTCCTCGCTCATCCGGTCGCCGGCGCGTTCGACCATCATCCGGCGGGCCTCCATGTCTGGCCGCAGATCCTCGGGCGGCGCAACTTCAGGCATTTGATAATCGTCGTGGGCGAGCCCGTCCTCCGGCCGCTGGAAACTTGCGGTGAGATTGAGGATGGGCCTGCCGTCCTGCTTCGCCACCACGCGCCGGTTGGCAAAGCTGCGCCCATCGAAGTCGCGCGCGGTCTCGTAAGCGATGTCGATGCCTTCCTTGCCGCCCCGCAGAAAATAGGCGTGAAGCGAATGCGCAGCGTACCCCTCCGGAGCCGTCGCCTGCGCAGCCTGCAACGCCTGAGCGACAACCTGCCCCCCGAACACGCGGCCCACCCCGCCTGGTTGCTGCGGCGCGGTAAAGGCATCCTCCGCTGTACGGGTCACGGTCAGAAGTCGGACGAGGCCGTCGACTAGTTCTTCGGGGGTCTTTGGGTCGCTCACGCCGGGCGTTTGGGCGTAGGCGGGCGAGGGGTCAAGCCCGCTCGGAACGTCCGGCCGGACGGATCAGGGAAAGCCTGCGAAGTGTCCTGTAAGCGATGGCCTTGGCCCGGTTTTCATGCGGCCAGCGACGAGGGGGGCGGGGCAAGAAGCCGCGACTGCGCAGGATGCCGTTGAAACACCGGGCGTAGCTTTCCGCGTAGCTCCATTCGCTGCGCCAGGTAATAGAAAGAGAAATCGAGCTTTCCGGCCCGTTGCGGACGAAATGAGGGGCCATCACCGGAACATACACCGCGTCGCCCGGAGCGAGCGCGAAAGCCATGCCGTCTTCGAGCAGTTCGTCGCTCCATGGCAATTCGCGCGGGCCTCCCAAATGGTAGTTTTCATGCACCTCGTCAGGGGCGAAGCGGGCATCTCCGGTCGGAAACTGGGTCATCGTCTTGCGTCCGGTCAACTGGAGCAGGATGTTGTGTTCCGGATCGAAATGATAGGGCGTGACGGCGTGAGGGCTGGAAATGAAAATGAAGCCCTGCGGGGTCAGCATGGCCCCCGTTCTGGTTTCCATAATCGGGCGTAACTCGTCGAGGAGATCGAGCAGCAAGGCTTCGTATTCGGGGATCTGCTCGATGTTCTTCAACACCGCCCAGCTGTTGCTGGTCGCGATCCGGCGGATTGTTTCGCCAATCGACAGGCCGGTCGCACCGGGTTTTCCGTCCACCCCGATGGGAAGGTCGGCGCGATTGTATTCAATCGAATGGTCGGGGAGGCATTCGGCCAGATGGGCCAGGGCATCGAGCGAGAGCCGAGCATCGTCATGCAGGTCATGCCGCAGGAGGTGCGGTGTCTCCGGGTATGACGTTTCGAATTCGGCGCGAGACGGCTCGGGAAAAACACGACGACCTTGTCTGGCGGGCATAGGACACTGGAAAGTCATGAACAGTTCTCTGCCCGTGCTGCTTCGAGCATGATCAGGCCCGTTCCGATCCGACGGCGCAGGGCGCCACCAATGACGACGTTCAGCTTCGTCATCTCCCGCCGGTCGCGCCAGAAATGGTCGATCATCGGATGACCCGGCGCGGCGCAACTGTCCGACCAGGCAATTTGCGGACGATCGAGGACGTCCAGGTTCTCGACCTGCAGCAGAGCACCCGGTGAAAGCGTGGCGAGGTCCTCGTCATACGCAGTCTTGAAGCTGAAGCTGGCAGGCGGTGTGATGAAATTGCACAGCATCGCGATCGGGCGTTGGTCGATGTAGAATGCCAGCCTTTCGAGGTGGCCAAGTTCCGCGGCCTGGCAAAGCGCCTCGCGGAAGAAGGCCTCGGTACGATGATCGCAGGCAAGGGCGGATCCTTCCTCGCCCTTCCAACCGGCGCTTTCGAGCGCGAGGAAGTCCTCGATCCACCGGTTCAGGCCGGCACCGTCGTCGTGCCGACGGAACACGAAGTCGCCCATTTCCTCCAGCCGGCGGCGCTTGCGAGCCAGTTCCTTGCGCCGCTTCTTGGCAAGGCAGGCGCGCATGTGTTCTTCTCTCGTGGGCCCACGGGAGAGCAGGGCGCGTTGTTCGCGATGAACGGTCCGGAAGCATCGCTCGTTCGCGGAACACAGATGCTCGAGGGCGCTGTAGGATGCGCCATCCGCAGGCAGAGCGGTCAAATGCAGGAACAGGCTGGACCGATGATGGCTCTCGGCCCAGTCGAACAGGGCTTGCCAGAATGCCTCTTCATAGCCGGGCAGCACGAGCGGTTCGCCGCAGAAGCTATTCGAATGACACCAGTTTGTGAGATGCGGCACGCAGCGCCCGTGATAATCCCAATTGCACCAGAGCGGCATCAAGCCGACCAGTTGCCCCTGGTCGCGCAGCATGGCGAGATGTACGTCTCCCTCAGGGTCGAACTCGGCGAGCGATGGAAGAAGAAACCAGGACTGGAAAAACGGATTTGGCGTCGCCGCATCGCTAGCGAGACGGGACCATTGCGGCAAAAGCGCATCCGTATCGACTGACTGCCACCCGGGCGCGCTGAAGGTCAGGCGGGCGTTCGCTTCAACGATCCCCGTCGTCCGCCATTCCTTTCCGCTCAGCTCGTCGATCCGCGCCATGGTTGCCTCCGAAATTCTCTTTCGGCGGTACGGTAAAGGCGCTTAAACTTGCTTAACGAGCTGGCAGGAAAAGGCGGCGACACCCCGGGGTACCACCGCCTCCGATAGCCTGGACTGTCCTACTTAAGTCGCCAGAGCTGCCAGCAGCAGCAATGCGACGATGTTGGTTATCTTGATCATCGGGTTAACGGCCGGTCCGGCGGTATCCTTGTAGGGATCGCCCACGGTATCGCCGGTAACCGCGGCCTTGTGGGCTTCGGAACCCTTCCCGCCGTGATTGCCGTCCTCGATGTATTTCTTGGCGTTGTCCCAGGCCCCGCCACCGGCGGTCATGGAGAGCGCAACGAACAGCCCGCCGACGATCACGCCGAGCAACAAAGCCCCGAGCGCGGCAAAGGCATTTTCCTGCCCTGCGATGAACAGGATCCCGAAATAGACCACGATCGGCGCGAGCACCGGCAGCATGGAAGGAACGATCATTTCCTTGATCGCGGCCTTGGTGACGAGGTCGACCGTGCGCGCATAGTCGGGGCGGCTGGTCCCGGCCATGATCCCGGCATCGCCCGCGAACTGTTCGCGAACATCCTTGACCACGTCGCCCGCAGCGCGGCCCACGGCGGTCATGCCCATCGCACCGAACAGGTACGGCAGGAGCGCCCCCAGCAGCAAGCCGACGATGACGTACGGGTTCTCCAGGCTGAAATCGACGTCGGCTTCCGGAAAGAACTCGGCAAGGTCGGTCGTGTAGGCGGCAAACAGGACCAGCGCGGCCAGGCCGGCCGATCCGATCGCGTAACCCTTCGTTACCGCCTTGGTCGTGTTGCCCACCGCGTCGAGCATGTCGGTCTTCTCGCGCACGCTGTCGTCGAGGCCAGCCATTTCGGCAATGCCGCCGGCATTGTCGGTGACCGGGCCATACGCGTCGAGCGCCACGACCATGCCCGCGAGCGCCAGCATGCTGGTGGCCGCATAGGCAATGCCCATCAGGCCGGCGAACTGGTAGGCTCCGATGATGGCTGCAACGATGGCCAGAGTGGGCAGCGCGGTCGATTCCAGGCTGATCGCCAGACCTTGGATGACATTGGTGCCATGGCCTGTTTCCGAAGCCTTGGCGATCGACTTGACCGGGCGGAAATTGGTGCCGGTATAGTATTCGGTAATCCAGATGATGACCCCGGTCAGCACGAGCCCGATGAGCGCGGAGAAGAACAGGTCCCACCCGGTGAACGGGACGAGCGAGGCCGTGCCTTCTTCGGCAATCGGAGCGCCCGGATCGACGGCGCCGAGGTTCGCACCGCCGATGCTGGCATTTATGTCGCCCAGCGCGAACTGGATGGCGAGCCAGATCAACGGGACCGACAGGACTGCCGTGACGAGAAAGCCCTTGTACATGGCGCCCATCACGTTGGTTCCGCCCTTGCCGAGCTTGACGAAATAGGTGCCGATGATGCTGGTGACGATGCACGCCCCGCCGATCAGCAGGGGCAGGGCCATCATCGGCATCAGCAGATCGCCAAGGCCCGACAGCAGCAGGGCGGTCAGCACCATGGTCGCACCGACCGTGACGACATAGGTTTCGAACAGATCGGCAGCCATGCCCGCACAGTCGCCGACATTGTCACCGACATTGTCCGCGATCACGGCAGGATTGCGCGGATCGTCTTCGGGAATGCCCGCTTCGACCTTCCCCACGAGGTCGGCGCCGACGTCCGCTGCCTTGGTAAAAATGCCGCCGCCAAGACGCGCGAAGATAGAGATCAGCGAGGCGCCGAAGGCGAGACCGACGAGCCCGTCGATGACTTCGCGACTGTTGGCGGCATGACCTGCCGGGCCGACCAGGTACCAGAAGAACACAGCGATCGCGAGCAGGGCAAGGCCAGCCACCAGCATGCCGGTTATGGCCCCGGCGCGAAAGGCAAGGGTGAGGCCCTGTTGCAGGCCGCTCTGCGCGGCGGCGGCGGTGCGGACGTTAGAGCGCACCGAAATGTTCATTCCGATAAACCCGGCAACGCCCGACAGGATCGCGCCGATAACGAAACCGATGACCGGAATGATACCGAGGAACAAACCGACCAGTACGGCCACCGCCACACCCACGATGGCGATCGTGGTATATTGCCGCTTGAGATAGGCTTGCGCGCCTTCCTGAATTGCACCGGCGATTTCCTGCATGCGCTCGTTGCCGGCGCCGCTTTTGAGTACCTGCCGACTGGTGACGAAGCCGTACACGACAGCCAGCAGTCCAAGCGCAATGGATATCAAGACAAGGTCCACGGAAATCTCCCCTCCCGTTATGTATTTTTATTTCGCCTGTCGCGCATGGCGCAGGCGATTATGTCGAGAGGTATAAGCGGCACGATTGGACTGGCAAGTGGCAAACGGGCCGCGCTCCCGGGTTGTCCGGGGATTACTCGGTTATCCGTGGGTATAGCCCAGAGATCCTTCGGGCGGGGCATTGTCGAGCAACACCGAATGTTCGCCGCGTGTCTCGATGGTGCCGATACGGGTCACCCCATGCTCGCGGTCGAGCCCTTCCGGCCCGGCGGCCAGCAGGACGTAATCGTCGCCCCATCGCATGGCATCGTCGAGCCGACCCGGCGGCGCCAGCGGCGCGACCAGAGCTGCGTCGATAGCAATGGTGCGCCCGCTGGCATCGGCCATGCGCGCGGCATCCAGGAGCAAGCCGTCGGAAACATCCATCATCGCGGTAACCTGCGGAGCGAGCCTGCGCCCGAGTTCGAGCTGCGGGCGAGGGCGCCGATAAGCCAGGCTGTCGTCACCGGAGCCGTTTCGCAAGGCCTCGAGGCCAAGCATCGCCTCGCCGATCCGACCGCCGATGTAGAGTACGTCGCCCGGTTTTGCTCCGCTCCGGGCGGGGACGGGGGCGTGCGTGGCCGTACCGATTGCGGTGCAGCCCCACACGCGGCGGCCTTCGGCGCGCACCGTGTCTCCGCCGAGCAGCGAGACATCGTACGCGCCGAGCACTTCGCGGAGCCCATAGATGAAACGCGTATCGTCCCCGCCCAGCATATGCGAAACCAGCACCCCCAGCGGCTTCGCGCCTTTGGCGGCGAGATCGGACAGGTTCACGGCGACCAGCTTCCAGGCGGTGTCGGCCGCGTCTTCATCTTCGCGGACATGCACGCCTTCGACCAGGGTATCATGCGTCAGGATGATCGTTTCGCCGCCCATGTTCACGACGGCTGCATCGTCTGCAAGACCGCGCGAGCCGGGGTGCAGCGGGAGACTGCGCAGGGCTTCGATAAACGGAATTTCGTTCATAAGAGAACCGTTCACCCCGGGCTTGTCGAAGGGCCGTCCTTCCGCTCGAAACGATGCTACAGGAAAAAGCCGGGCTTCGACAAGTTCAGCCCGAACGGGTTTATCCTAGTCCCGCACGTCTTTCGCCACGGCATCAAGGATCCCGTTGACGAATTTCGCTTCGCGTTTGTCGAAGAAAGCCTTTGCGACATCGACATATTCGCTGATCGCGGTCGCCTTGGGCACGTCGGGTCGGGCAATCAATTCGTAGGCGCCCGCGCGCAGAATTTGCAGCATCGTCTTGTCGAGCCGGGCCAGCGTCCAGCCCGAAGCAAGGCGGCCGACCAGCTTCTCGTCGAGTTCTGCCCGCCGGGCGTCCACCCCGCTGACGATATCGTCGAAGAAATCCACTTCGGCGTCGGCATATTCCTCGTCCTCGACAGTCTGGCCGAGGCGATGCTGGTGAAACTCGTTCAGCAGCCGGGCCAGCGCGGTGCCCTCCATCTGTTGCTGATAAAGCGCCTGCACCGCCGCAAGGCGGGCAGCGCTTCGGGCCTGGCTGCGGGAATTGGTCATTTGAGTCTCGCGGAAATCGACAGGGCGTGCGCGGGGAGGCCTTCGGCCTCGGCCAGTTTCACCGCCGCCGGCCCGATCGCGGCAAGCGCGGATTCGGACGCATCGATGAAGCTGGTGCGTTTCATGAAGTCGAGCACCGACAGTCCGCTGGCAAAACGCGCTCGGCGGCCGGTGGGCAGGACATGGTTCGGTCCGGCGATATAATCGCCAACCGCCTCGGGTGTGTGCCGACCCAGAAACACGCTGCCTGCATGCCGGATGCGATCGAAAAGCGCCTGGGGATCGGAGGTCATGATCTCGATGTGCTCGGCCGCCAGCCGATCGGCGAGGGCAGGTGCTTCATCGAGATCGTCGACCACGGCGATGACGCCGTTTTCGGCCCAACTGACCCTGGCGGTCTTCGCGGTCGGGAGGGTCATCAGCGCTAGATCGACAGCGTCCTCGACCAGGCGGGCCAGCGGCTCGTTGTCGGTGATCAGGATCGACTGGCTGGTCGGATCATGCTCGGCCTGGCTGAGCAGATCGGCGGCGATCCATTCGGGATCATTGTCCTTGTCGGCGATGACGAGAATTTCGCTCGGCCCGGCGACCATGTCGATGCCGACCACGCCGTAAAGCTGGCGTTTGGCTTCGGCCACCCAGGCGTTCCCGGGGCCCGTCACGACATCGACCCGGGCGATACGTTTGGTGCCATAGGCGAGCGCGGCCACCGCCTGCGCCCCGCCGACGCGCCAGATCTCGTCCACCCCGGCGATATGCGCCGCGGCCATGACGAGCGGATTGCTCTTGCCGCCAGGCGTCGGCGTGACGACCACGAGACGCTCCACTCCGGCAACCTTTGCCGGGATGACATTCATCAGCAGCGAAGAGGGATAGGCCGCGCGTCCACCGGGAACGTAAAGCCCGGCCGCGTCCACCGCGGTCCAGCGAGCGCCCAAACGCATTCCGATATCGTCCGTGTAGTCGCGGTCCTGCGGAAGCTGCTGCCGGTGGTAGGCGCGGATACGGTCTGCCGCGAGTTCGAGAGCGTCGCGCAAATCGCGATCGAGTTCATCATAGGCTGCGGCGCAGGCATCGGCGGAAATCCGCCAGTCGTCCTCGCCGTTCAACCCGTGGCGGTCCAGCCGCGCGGTGTAATCGACCAGCGCATCGTCGCCGCGCTCGCGCACTTCGTTGAGTATGGCTGCAACATCTCGGCCAACCTGCGCATCGCTTTCGCGCCGGTTGCGAACGATGCGCTCGAAGGCCTTCTCGAAGCCGGGATCGGACGTGCGCAGGAATTGCATCAGGCAGCTTGGCGCTTCGCGGCGTCCTGGCGAAAGTTCTCGACGAGTTGCGAAACGCGCGGATCGGTCTTCAGCGCGGTCCGGTTGACGATCAGGCGCGCGGTGATGTCGATGATGCGGCTGGTTTCCACCAGACCGTTTTCGCGCAAGGTGGTGCCGGTCGAAACGAGATCGACAATACGTCCGGCGAGCCCCAGTTCGGGCGCGATTTCCATCGCGCCGTTCAGCTTGACGCACTCGGCCTGAATGCCCTGCCGTTCGAAGTGTCGCCGGGTAATGTTCGGATATTTGGTCGCGACCCGAAGATGGCTCGCCCCGCTCGGTATGCCGGTGCGGTCTTTCGGTTCGGCCACGGCGAGGTGGCAATGGCCGATGTCGAGATCGACCGGCGCGTAAAGGTCGGCATAGTCGAATTCCTCGATCACGTCCGATCCGACAATGCCGAGTTGAGCCGCGCCATGGGCGACGAAAGTTGCCACATCGAAAGCACGCACCCGGATGATCCGCATGTTCTCGCGCGTGGTGCCGAACTTTAGCGAGCGATTGGCCTTGTCGTGAAACCCGTCCTCGGGAACGACGCCCGCGCGGGCCATGACCGGCAGCGCATCGGCCAGGATACGCCCCTTGGGAACGGCAAAGGTCAAACACTCGTTCATGACCCGGGCGCAGATAGGCAGCAGGGGACCAAAGGGCAATGCCGATCAGCAATGCGAATTACGAGGCGATAGACCCGCAGGCGACCGGTCCGGACGCGGTTGCGCGCGCGTTCGAGAACCAGGTCGCCTATTGCCGCGACAATGGCGCGCCGATCACCGCGCTGGTGTGCCAGGCGCTTTGCGAGCTGCTGGATACGACGCGCGGCGGAACGACGATGCTGCGGGTGCGCAAATGGGCGGGGCCGGCGCTTGCCGATGCGCTGCCGCTCAGGATTGCGGGCGGGCTTCACGCGCTGCACCTGTCGGGTGAAGAGCCGAACCTCGCGCCGATTTACGAAGGTCTCGATCCGAACAATGCAACCCAGCTTGTCGCCGACGCGCTCGAGCGGCACGAGCCGTTCATGATGCCATGGCTCGACGGGCCGCCGCAGACCAATGAGGCGGGGCGTTCGGCGAGCTTCGCGGCGGCGTTCCTGTGGCTGGTCGATCGGGGGTTGCCGCCCGATATCGAATTGTTCGAACTCGGGTCGAGCGCGGGGATCAACCTGATGATGCGCCGCTATCGCTACGATCTGGGAGGGGCAACGGTCGGTCCGGCCAATTCCGGCATGCGGCTGACACCCGAATGGCGCGGCGATCCGCCACCGGTCGGCAGTTTCGACATCATCGGGGCGGAAGGGTGCGACGTGGCGCCGGTCGATCTGACGGATCCGGCACAGGCCATGCGGCTCAAGGCTTATATCTGGCCCGAATTCACCGAACGGTTTCATCGCATGGATGCCGCGATCGAAGCGGCAAACCGGTTCCCGCCGGAAATCGTGCGGTCGACCGCAGGCGCATTCCTTGCGGAGCGATTGGGGCGCGCGCAGGCGCCCGGGACGACCCGCGTGGTCATGCACTCGGTGGTCTGGCAGTACATTGCGCGCGAGGAACGCGAGCGGATTGTCGCGATGATGGAAAGCGCCGGGGCCGAGGCCAGCAAGGACCGGCCGCTCGCATGGGTTTCGCTGGAAGCGAACCGCGATACGCACCGGCACGAGTTGGCAGTGACATACTGGCCGGGAGGCGAGAACGGGACGAAACTGGCCAACGCGCATCCGCATGGCGAATGGGTGGAGTGGGACGGAGGCTGACGGTCAACCCTCAGGTCTTGGCGAGAAACCGCTCCATCGCCGAGTTCACCTTGTCCGGCGCTTCCCACGGGACGAAGTGGCCGCAATCCTCCACTTCGACGAGCGTGAAATTTGCGACATGCCGGTCCAGTTCGGCCGTGTTTTCAGGGGGCAGGGCGAGATCGTCCTGCGCCCAGATGACCAGCGTCGGGATAGTCAGCTTCGGCATCTGCGGCGGCGACCAGTCCTCGGGCAATTCGTAGGGCGCATCGAGCGGGGGAATGTCGATCGGGCTGGCGCGATACCAGTTGAGCATGGCGAAGGCAGCTTCGCGATCCTGCCAATCTTCCATCAGGCGCGCACGCTCGGCAGGTTCCATCTTGTCGGCTTCATCCCACTCGATTTCCTGGAGCAGCAAGCCGCCCAGCCCGTGTTCGCGCACCAGCGCATCGTTCGCCGGATCGCGGAAGCCACGCATGTACTGGCTCGCCTCGCGCTGGACGGGGCTGGTGTAGAGCAGCTTCTGGAACACGGCATGGTGCGGCGCATTCGCGATGATCGCGCGGCTCACGCGGTTCATCTGCTCGCCCGCCATCGCCACCCCCCAGGCGATCGCCCCGCCCCAATCGTGTCCGGCCACCGTGAAGGTTTCGATGCCCAGCGCATCGGCCAGCATGAAAATGTCGCCGACCAGCTTGTCGGGAGTATAGTTCTCGGTCCCTTCGGGCTTGGACGAGCCGCGATAGCCACGCTGGTCGGGCGCGATACAGCGAAAGCGGTCGGAGAAGTGCGCAATCTGGTGACGCCAGGTCCGGTGGCTTTCGGGAAAGCCGTGGAGGAAGATGATCGCAGGCGCATTTTTCGGCCCGGTATCGACGATGTCGAGTTCGATCCCGTTCGCCAGCGCGATGCGCGTCTGCTCCCATTCCATGGTCTAATCCTCCGCCTGCATCTTTTCCATGTAACCGTTCGCCACCATCCCGGCGACCTGGTCGAGCAACTGGTCGGGCGTCCGGCGCAATTCGCCCATCGCTTCCTCCATGCCCTCGGCGACGATGATTTCGCGCTGATTGAGTTCGACGGCGTCGACGATCCGCTTCGCCGCATCGGCGGGCGCGATACCGTTATCGATCACCTTGTCGGAGCGCCCGCGCGCGGTGCCATCGGCGGTAAGCGCGTTGCGGCTGACCTCGGTGGCGACCGATCCGGGACACACGACATGAACCTGGATCCCGCTCTGGCTCAGTTCCGCGCGCAGCGCGTCGGCATATCCGATGAGGCCGAACTTGGCCGCGCAGTAGGCGGTTCGCATCGGCACGCCGACCTTGCCCGCGATGCTGGAGATGAACAGCAGGTTCCCGCTCTTGCGCCGTGCGATATGCGGCAGAAGCGCCTGCGTGGCGGCGATCTGCGCGGTCAGGTCGACATCGATGATGTCGCGATAGACCTGCATCGCGGTATCGACCGCCGGGCTGCGCTGCGAGATGCCCGCATTGGCCACGAAGACATCCACGCCGTTCCGCCACTCGACTGCCTTGTCGGTCGCCTGGTGCACGGCATCTTCGTCGCGCACGTCGAAGGGCAGAACCAGCGTGTCGGTGTCGATCGAACTCGCCACCTCGTCGAGCCGTCCTTCGTCGCGACCGGACAGGATTATCCTCGCCCCGCGCCGGGCCCATTCGCGAGCCAGCGCCGCGCCGATGCCGCTCGATGCGCCGGTAATCCAGACGGTCTTGCCTTCGGAACTCATGGGATCTCCTTTATGGGTAAGTGACGGTCTTGGGTGCGCCATCGGGCAGGGGTATGCGCTCCTCGCTATCTCCAGGCACCTCGGGAAAACGCCGTTCGCGCCAGTCGTCCTTCGCCTGTTCGATGCGTTCGCGGCTGGAACTGACGAAGTTCCACCAGGCATGGCGCCTGGTCTCGAATGCCTCCCCGCCGAGCAGCATCACGCGGGCGCCCGACGAACTTTCGAGCGTCACGTCGCGCCCTGGCTTCAGCACGGCAAGTTCGTAAAGCTCGAGGTCGTGCCCGTCGATCGAAGCTTCGCCGCCGACCAGCATCACCGCCCGTTCGTCGGCATCATCCTCGATCGGGATCGCACCGCCAGCGGCAAGGATGATTTCGGCGTAGATCGTGTCGGCATGCGTCGTGGTGCCTGCGCGTTCGCCCCACAATTCGCCCATGATGACGATGGCTTTGGCGCGGCCGTCTTCGATCACGGGCAGATCCTTTACCGCTTCGAACGCCGGGTCGATTTCCTCGCGCCCGTCGGGCAGAGCGAGCCAGGTCTGCATGCCGTAGAGTTTCGCCCCCGCATTGCGTTCCGCCTCGGGCGAGCGTTCCGAATGAACGATGCCGCGCCCGGCCGTCATCAGGTTCACCTGCCCCGGCCGGATGGTCGCGAAGCTGCCCAGGCTGTCGCGGTGATCGATCGCGCCCTCGAACAGCCAGGTCACCGTGGCGAGGTTGATATGCGGATGCGGGCGGACGTCCATCCCGCTGCCCAGATCGAGCTGGGCGGGTCCGAACTGGTCGACGAAGATGAACGGACCGACCATCGAACGCTTCTTCGCCGGGAGCACCCGTCGGACCTCGAACTGTCCGAGATCGTGGGTGGTCGGGGTGAGCGTCTGGTCGATCTGGCTCATTCGTCGTCGAGCTCCTCGTAATGCCGGAAGATCCCATCCTCGTTGAATGCGATCCTTCGCTGGCTGGCGACGTATTTCGCGACGCCATCGATCTGCGCCACCGCATCATGGCAGCTGATGAGTGCGGGATAATCGGCCGCAAGCGCAGTCATGCGCCGGGGAAAGGCATAGCGCAATCCCTCCACCAGCTGGAACAGCGAGGTGTCGACATGGGACCAGTTCGTGCCGGACATGAACGGGCCGGCTTTGACGGCGAGCGCCGCTTCGAAATGGTCGAGATATTTCGGTATGCGCTCTTCGCGAAAGGCCTCGGCCGCCTTGGAGGCCGCGTCTTTCTGATCGTCGTAATAGAGACCACCCGCGACCGGGTGATGCGTGTCGTGCACTTCGGCGACGATGTCGGTGATCGTCAATTGCAGCTGGACCAGGTGCAGATCGGTCGCCGCATCGCCGGTGCCAAGCTGATGCTTGTCCGTCAACCAGGCGAGGATATGGGCAACCTGCGCGATGGCGAAGCCGCTCTCCCGCTCGACCAGGTAGGGCGGGGCATAGGGCGCGAAATCGCCGCTTTCGGTGCGTTGCTCCATGTCCTCGACCAGGTCCTGCGCATCGCCGCTGCGGGCCCGGTCGCAATAGGCGATGTCCGCAGCCGCCATGAACAGGCGCACGAATTCGCCGCGCCCCTGGATCGAGGGCCAGTACCACAGATCGTAGGCGGGTTCGCTCATTGCGTCGGGGCCGAGGCCTGGATCGAGAGCGCGTGCACCCGCTCGCCCGGAATGTCGCCCAGCGCCGCGTTGACCGCGCGCTGGCGTTCCACCCGGCTCATATCGGCAAAGGCGGGCGCTTCGATGACGACGGTGAAGTGCGATTCGCCGCTGCCATCGTCGCCCGAATGGCCCGAATGTTTCGCGCTGTCATTGATCACGTCGAGCCGCGTGGGCGAAAACGCCTCGTTCAAGAGGCGCTCGATTTCCTGCTGGACCGGTTCTGCCATGGGGCTGAAATCTCCTGATGGGGGTTTTCTAATTGTCTTGCGTTTCCCATCATAGAACGAATGCGCCAGACAAAGTTTCACGGGCGGTACGAAGCCGAAGGAAGAATATGCGAGCATCCCGCCTGCGACGAACCGGGCGAATTTCGCGCGCCGGGCGGGGGCGGGCACGGCTTTGACGGGCCGGGTCGCTGGCGCTGGATGTGCCTCGACCATGTGCGCCAGTTCAATGCTGGGTACGACTGGTTCGAAGGCATGAGCGCGGAGGAAATCCTCGATGCGCAAGGCCCGGTGGCCGGCTGGCGGACGGAAAGCCCCACCTTCCGCCCCGGCGCGGGCGTCGATGGCATGCCGCGCTGGGCCGATTACGACGACCCGCTTGAGGCGATCTCCGCGCGCGTCGGCGGGATCAAGAGCCGCGCCCGGCGCGAGGCCGAGATGGCGATGGACGGGCGCTTCTCGCAGGACGAGGCGCAGGCGCTGGAGACGATGGGGCTGGGTCTCGACGTCGACCGGCGACGGTTGCGGCGGCGCTATTCGGAACTCGTGCGCCGCTATCACCCCGACCGCAATGGCGGCGACCGCAGCCACGAAGGCCGCCTCAACCGCGTGGTCGAAGCCTATCAGAAGTTGAGGAAATCACGCGCGATCGGGTGAGGCGGAGGGGCTGGTTTTGGGCGAGACTGTTAGACCGGTTTATGGCTGGGATTGGGTGGGAGCGGACGCCACTAAACTATGATTAGATACTGAACCAAAGCGTGGTTCTTATCTTCATTGTTGGCAAAATCTCGGGGATTGCCCAACCCGCCAAGTTCGCTAACCAGTCCAGATGGCCATTCCTGATTACCAAACTTTGATGCTACCTGTCTTAAAGATCGCGGGACAAGGTGAGACTAGGGTTCCAATCGCTTCGGAGACGATCGCCGACCAGTTCGGTTTATCTCAATCCGAACGCGAAGAGCTCTTGCCTAGCGGAAAGCAGTCGCTTCTTCAAAATCGCGTGCATTGGGCGAAATTTTATATGTCCAAGGCGGGTTTGGTCGACAGCCCTTCGCGAGGCGTCTTTGTCGCTTCCGATGTCGGGATGGAATTGTTGGCGAAAAATCCCGAGCGGATCGATGTAGAACTACTCAAGACATACCCAGAATTCATCGAGTTCTACGACAAGAGCAACTCGAGCAAAAGTGAAGGTCAAGGTACCGCCCAAGAATATTCGGCGGCATCTGAGGTGACGCCCGAAGAACAGATCGATGCAGCCCATTCCATCCTGACTAAGGCGATTAAGGCTGACCTTCTTACCCGCATTCACGATCAAACGCCTACGTTCTTTGAGCACCTGATTGTCGAATTGCTGGTCGCAATGGGCTACGGCGGATCACATGATAGCGCGGCGCGCCGGCTCGGCAAATCAGGTGACGGTGGTATTGACGGAATAATCGACGAAGATCGTCTCGGACTCGATCGAATATATGTTCAAGCGAAACGCTATAGTCCTGAACAAACGATTGGACGGCCTGCCATTCAAGGTTTCGTAGGAAGTCTAATCGGTTTGGGTGCAACAAAGGGTGTTTTTGTGGCGACTTGCACATTTAGCAAGCAGGCCGTCGAATATGTCGAAAATCTCCAGCAGCGCGTCATTCTGATAGATGGTGATCGACTGGCTGAACTGATGATTGAGTTCGGTATCGGAGTTAGGGTCAGTCGGGTTGTCAAAGTGAAACGCCTCGACGAAGATTTCTTTGCGGATTGATCGAGGTTCTGCACGGGAAGCATCGACGTGAGGCGTAGGTTAAAATTCGGACTATGGGCGAAACCTCCGGTTCTGCGTTTGCCCGCGCAATACCGGACACAGCAAAACATCAAGCGGCGAGCCCGGAGCTAACGCCTCTGGCGCAGCTCGCGGAGCGGGGTGGCGTGTGCCTGACTATCGGCGCGGTTCGCGCGATGGCCCTGCCGTGTTCCCGCTGGCGAGCGTCACAGGACTACCAGTTGCACCAGAGCGGCAACGTCAAATTCCTCTTCGAGGCGATTTTCGATCCGGTCTGCGAGAACTTTCTTCTCCGCGTCGGTCAGATTGCCTTCGACGTGCAGTGTGACGAGAACGGGATTTTCGCCCGCGCTCCTGGCTCGGCTGAATTCTGCCTTGGCGAACAGGAGATCGAGATCCCCGCGCGCTTCGATGCGCTCCTGCGCTGCAGCCGTGATACGCTGGGCGAGCGATGATTGCTCAAATCGCTGGGGGGTGGAAAATTGCACGTACAACAGCGCCGCTCCGGCCAGCAAGGACAGCGATAGCGCGATGTAGGTAATCGCGGACTTGCCGCGAGGATAGCGCGCCCCCCTGGTAGTCACACCGTAAAGCCTGAACACCGCGAAGCCCGCCACGTTTATTCCCACGATCTGGATCGCCAGCGCCCACAGGCTGGAAACCACAATGTCCATCTGACCGATCGCCAATCCCATTCCGACGAGCCCGGCCGGCGGCGCGAGGGCGGCAGCGACGAGCATGCCGGTGGCGGCGCTGCTCACCAGGCTGCTGCGTTCCGATTGCGCCAGGTTCAGCGCGCCCGCCGCTCCGGCTGCCAGCGGCAACAGGACCGAAACCGCCGAGCGCATGCTGACCTCGGCCATCATGGTGGTGGCGATTTCCTGCTGGAAGATCAGGCTCAACAGGAAAGCGGTCGCGATGGCGGTGGCCAGCGCAGCGACATAACGGATAAGCGAACGGCGAAGCAGATAGGCATCGCCCCGGGCGGTAGCCATTGCCGTGGTCATTGCCGGGCCGGCGAACGGCGCGATCAGCATGGCAGCGACCAGCAGGAAGACGTTTTCGGTAAACAGCGCGATCCAGACGACGATGCCGCCCAAGGCCGAATATGCGAGGAAGCCCTTCCATGCGCCGATGCTCTGCAGACCGGAAAGATAGATTTCGAGCGGACTGCGAGGCTGAACATCCGTGACCTGGTCTTCAGGTTCGTCCGCCGGCGGTTCCAGCGACAGCACGCCCTGCGGCGCGAAAATCGCGTGGAGTCCATCGACATTCTCGACATCGGCGAAAAATCCTTCGATGCGGGCATTGGGTATCATGCATCGAAGCATCGTCCGGTCCTGCCCGTCCCGGCGGGCATCGATCTGTGCGACGATGGTGCCGCAATTGTCCTGGGCGGCACGCTCCACCTTGGAGAGCTCGGAGGGCGGAATCATGATCGTGAGCTGGCGCATCGATCTTCTGTATCTTGTTGCTCTTATTGGCGAAAGCCCCGGGGCGTCAGGGATCGCGCAGCGCCACTACGTGAAATCAGCGAATGTCCTGGACGGGATCGATTTGAGAATTTTCGTGCCTGACGAAGACGAGGCTGAAGCCGCCATACCGCTTTCGGGAGCGAGCCTCGCCCCTGCTCAGACCGAAGACGGGGTGGGAAGCGGACAGTCCGCTTCGGCATGTCAACTAAACAAAGCAGACCCGAGAAAGTCTACTTGATGGGAATCGCTGGAGCGTCGCTAGGTCCGGTTTCGGCCATGAACATCAGCGAATAGATATACGCCAATACCACAACCCCGCATATCGCTGTCGCCCGAAAGGGCTCCGGTGTGACCGCGTATGCGAGATAGCAACCAACACCCCGTCCTATCGCGTGTCGTAGTCCAACTGGATCCGCCGCAGCCCAGCCATAAGGAATCCAGACGATGCCTGCGAGGACCGCCATGCCAAGCACCATGAGGTCGTAATTGCCTGACCCTTGAACTCCGATCACGACGAGAGGAACGGAAAGAGCGATACCAATGATCGACGTAAGAAACAGCTTAGTCAGCGGTTCATCGCCGCCCGCGAACAGATTGCGTCCCCTGAAACGGTCGATCAGAAACGCAAGAGGAAGAATGACTGCCATCACGTATAAAGCCATGGTGCTTGTTACGGACGGGGACATGAAAAGCGCGGCAATCCCCAACGCTGCCCACGCGATCATACCGGCAAGGGGCATAGAGTTGGTGCTGGTGGAGCGGAATTGCGCCTTCAATTCTTCGAGACTTCTCTCGGAAGCCATCCGAAATCCTCCAATCAGGCCGCGAAGCTTTACTGCGATGGTAGGACGAGCGCATGTCCATAGCAACATTTGATGCCGCCCCGTCAGCACTCACAATCGAACTGGATGTGTAGAAGTTTATGGAACCTCTTAGGCGCAGTCTATTGAAAAACGAATGTCCGAGTTTGGGGTCGGAAGCGGAACTTCCGGTTTTAAACCTCGCCGGGCAATACCGGACACAGAAAACCATCCGGCGGCGAGCCCGGACGTAACGCCAGAGGAAATCTCGCGCTCAAGTAGCGCGAAGCGCGGTAGCGCAGACAAGACGCGCTCAAGTAGCGCGAAGCGCGGTAGCGCAGACAAAAAGATCGCGCGGCCGGAGCGAGCCCTTCGCGAGACGCGTGGCGTAGCTCCCGGAGCGGGATGGCATGTACCTGACTATCGGCGCGGTTCGAGCGGCGGCCCTGCCTGGCCTCGTGCGCCGGACCCTTGCGGCTCCGATGCACGAAAATTCGAACCTGAACCCGGATTACACTCGGGCGCGACACTGACAGCCGGTGCGACGGGGAGGGTTCGCCTTAGACGTTGAGCCCCTGCCGCTGTCCGCGCGGGCGATTTACGGGTCCCGCGAGCCAACATTCGTGCTGTCTGCCGCTTCCGGGGAAGGAGAAGGGTGTCCTTGCGGTCCGGAGAAAGTCATCCGCTGCCGACCTGGACGCCCGCGCCTTTCGCACCGGCCGCGTCGCCTTTCCGAAATCCCACCGTCATGGGCCATCGAGGCGAGGAAGGGGGTGCACCAGCTTTCGCGCCCTCCCGATCCTGCCTCTCAAATAACCAAAAGGGTTAGAAAGTCAAGGCAATACAGGTTAAATAGGATTGTCGCAGGGGCTTTCCTACAGCGCCATCGCCGCAGCGGATTCGTACAAAACGGCCTTTATGCCTCCGCCTGAAAGATCGTGTCGAACCCGCCATAGATCATGCGCTTGCCATCGAAGGGCATGTCGAGCGTCTGCCAGCGTTCATCGCTTTCCATGGTGGCGTAGCACGCATCCGCGGTTTGCCGGTCCGGCCAGACGATCCAGCTGAACACCACCGTCTCTCCATCTTCCAGCGCGACAGCCCGTTTGAGATCGGTCTGCTTGCCGTCCGGCACGTCGACGCCCCAGTTCTCCATCATGGAAAGCGCGCCATATTCCTTGAACAGTTTCCATCCGGCGCGCGCCGATTCGATATAGGCCTGCTTGTTCGCATCGGGGACGGGTTGCACGAAACCGCTGGTGAAAGTCATTGCCAGTCTCCTCTCGCGCCGGAAGATAGCATGGTTCGAAACCGATGCGCGTCAATTCTGGCGAAACGCCCAGCGAAGCGTCTTGCCCATGCCCCATGTCGCGGCCCGTGCCGGGATGGCGGCCAGGCCGGGGCGTTCGAGACCGAGCATCGAGCGGGCAAACGGGGGCAGCAATGCAACCGCTTCGGCACCCAGCAGGCTCTGGACCGCCGGCGGCGCGCCCTCGGGACGCTGGTTGAGCACGAGGTGCGCGATCTCGCGCGCTTGCGGCGAAGCGGACAGGTCGCCCCGCAGCTCGCGGAAGATCGCTTCCGCCTCGCGCCGGTCGACAGGCACCGGATCGGCCCCGAGCGCACGGGCGATCACGGCGAACTGGCGGTAATATTCATCCTGTTCGCTGCCCGGCATGTCGGGCCGGACATGGCGTAGATAGGCGGCGAGGAAACTGGTCGCTTCGGCCACATGGACCCAGGCGAGGGTGCGCGGGTCGGTGGCGGAATAGGGCGAGCCGTCGGGCAGCGTGCCGCCGACCGCATCGTGGATGCGATTGACCCTGTCGATCGCGTCGTGCGCAGCCTCGCGCCCGCCGAAGGTCGTCACCGCGATGAACCGCGCCGTGCGCCGCAGCCGCCCGTGCATGTCGCTGCGGAAGTTCGAATGGTCGAGCACGCCCTGCAAGGCGTGCGGGTGAAGCATTTGCAGAAGCAGCCCGCGAATACCGCCGACCATCATGCTGACGACATCGGCGTGCACCATCCGGATCGGAGTGTCGCGTTCGAACAGCGCCTCGTCGGACACCGGCACCGGCCGCTCTCCGCCCTCGACGTCGTTGAATACGCCGCGCACGGTTTCGACGAGCTTCAGGCGCAGTCTTTCTGATAGCGGATCTTGCGGCATCGCGACCCAATATAGGCTTGGCGCGCCTGATATAAATGCCTAGGTCCGGCGCGACATGAATGAAATGACCGACAAGAGCTTCGACCACGCCGCCAGGACCGTGCTTTCCGCGCCCGATATCGAGGTGGATGTCCGAGAAACCTTCGGCATCGATATCGACTGGAAGGTTCCTGCCTTCAGCAAACCGGACGAGCGCACGCCCGACCTCGACGAAGCCTATGTCTTCGAACCCGATACCACGCTGGCGATCCTGGCGGGCTTCGCGCACAATCGCCGGGTAATGGTGCAGGGCTATCACGGCACCGGCAAATCGACCCATATCGAACAGGTCGCGGCCAGGTTGAACTGGCCCTGCGTGCGGATCAATCTCGATGCGCATATCAGCCGCATCGACCTGGTCGGCCGCGATGCCATCGTGCTGCGCGACGGGTTGCAGGTGACCGAATTTCGCGAAGGCCTGCTGCCCTGGGCATTGCAGCATCCGGTCGCGCTGGTGTTCGACGAATACGATGCCGGTCGCCCCGATGTCATGTTCGTGATCCAGCGCGTGCTCGAACAGCAGGGCAAGCTGACCCTGCTCGACCAGAACCGCGTCATCCGCCCCGATGCCGGGTTCCGCCTGTTTGCGACCGCCAACACGGTGGGGCTGGGCGATACCAGCGGGCTCTATCATGGCACGCAGCAGATAAACCAGGGGCAGATGGACCGCTGGAACATCGTCGTTGGGCTCAATTACCTGCCCGCCGACACCGAACAGGCAATCGTTTCGGCGAAGAACCCCGATACCGATCCCAAGCTTCTGGCCGACATGATCAAGGTTGCGGATCTTTCCCGGCAAGGCTTCATCAATGGCGATATCAGCACGGTGATGAGCCCGCGCACGGTCATCACCTGGGCCGAGAATTATGCGATCTTCAAGGATGCCGGTTTTGCCTTCCGCCTGTCGTTTCTCAACAAGTGCGACGAGGAAGAACGCATGCT
Source organism: Erythrobacteraceae bacterium Alg239-R51 (assembly GCA_947331495.1). Classification (GTDB taxonomy): domain Bacteria; phylum Pseudomonadota; class Alphaproteobacteria; order Sphingomonadales; family Sphingomonadaceae; genus Qipengyuania. The sequence goes on from CAMZOI010000001.1 coordinate 1,132,766, forward strand.
GGTGGCCGAATACTACCAGCGCGTGTTCGGCGAGGATCTGCCCGAGAGCGTGGTTGGCAAGGATTGACCTGCCGCCTCCCCATCGGTGTATTAATTGTGTAGCACACTAGACCATGGGCATGTTCGATTCGTTCCGGTCTGCGCGCAGGGTCGAGCCTGAGCCCGAGCCGCATCGCGGGTATTACGCGACGCACGACACTCTCGATTACGACAATTGGGACGACCAGCTCGACCGGGTCGATCATGCGATCGAGAACGAGGAGCGGCGGCGTCTGCGCCCCTGGCAGCGCGAATACTGGCGCGGGCGGCGCAAGCGCTGGTGGCTTGTACGAATCGTCGCCGCGATGCTTGCGCTGTTCATGGTCCTGGTGGCCTGGCTGGCGATCACCGCACCGCTGAACAAGTCGCTCGAACCGATCGCTCCGCCGCAGATCACCCTCCTGGCAGCCGACGGCACGCCGATCGCCCGCAACGGTGCCATGACCGACGAGCCGGTCGAGGTGAGTGATCTGCCCCCGCACGTGGTCGAGGCATTTCTCGCGATCGAGGACCGGCGGTTCTACGATCACTGGGGGGTCGACCCGCGCGGCATCGCCCGCGCCGCCCTTACCGGGACGGGCGGCGGCAGCACGATCACCCAGCAGCTCGCCAAGTTCACGTTCCTGACGCCCGAGCGCACGCTGACCCGCAAGGCTCGCGAGGCGCTGATCGCCTTCTGGCTCGAAAGCTGGCTGACCAAGGACGAGATCCTGGGCCGGTACCTGTCGAACGCCTATTTCGGCGACAATGTCTATGGCCTGCGGGCAGCGAGCCTGCATTATTTCTACCGCCAGCCCGAAAACCTCAAACCCAACCAGGCAGCGATGCTGGCAGGCCTGTTGCAGGCCCCGTCGGCCTACGCCCCGACCCGGCATTACGAGCGCGCCGAGCGGCGGATGCAGCTGGTCGTGCGGTCGATGGTCGATGCCGGCTTCATTCCCGAGGCCGAAGCGCGCGCAATGACGCCGCCGGCGCTCGACGTGCGCACCCGCAACGACTTGCCGACCGGCACCTACTTCGCCGATTGGGCGTTGCCCGAAGCGCGGCTCCTTACCGAAAGCGGATACGCCCGCCAGACGCTTACCACCACGCTCGACAGCCGGCTCCAGAACATCGCCCGGCAGGTGACGCAGCGCGCCCCGCTGGGCGGTGCGCAGGTTGCGCTGGTGGCGATGCGGCCGAACGGCGAGGTCGTGGCGATGATCGGCGGCAAGGACTACGCCCAGTCGCCGTTCAACCGGGCCACGCAGGCGAAGCGCCAGCCGGGGTCGACTTTCAAGCTGTTCGTCTACCTCGCCGCGCTTCGCAACGGGTGGTCGCCGGAAGATCGCATTCCCAACACCGAAATCACCGAAGGCAGCTATCGGCCCAAGAATGCGCGCGGGAACTACTCCGAAAGCCTGACCCTGGAACAGGCCTTCGCCCAGTCCAGCAATGTCGCAGCCGTGCGTCTGTTCGCCGATGTTGGCAGCGAAGAGGTCATCGAGACGGCCCGCGATCTGGGCGTATCCTCGCCCCTTGCCAAGGGCGATCCCAGCCTGGCGCTGGGTACGAACACGATGTCGCTCATCGAACTGACTGCCGCTTATGCGGCGGTGGCAGCGAACGCCTATCCCGTGGAACCGCACGCTTTCGCACGCGAAGAAACCGGCTGGTTCGAGACGATGTGGAACGGTCCCGACAGCTTTTCGAGGTCAACGCGCAAAGACATGCAGCAGATGCTGCGTTCGGCAATCAATTCGGGCACCGGCAAGGCAGCCATGCTGCGTGGTCCGAACTTCGGCAAGACCGGGACCACGCAGGACAATCGCGACGCGCTGTTCGTCGGCTATGCAGGCGATCTGGTCGTCGGGGTGTGGGTGGGCAATGACGACAATTCCCCGCTCGAAGGGGTGTCGGGCGGTGGGCTACCTGCGCGGATCTGGCGCGATTTCATGACTAGCGCGCTCGGCGTCCAGGCAGCTCCCGACCAGCCCGCCCCGCGCCAAAATCCCGATCCCGGCGGTCCGGTGGAGCCGCTCGACGTGCCCGAAATCGGCGATATTCCGCTCGGCGATGACAATTCGCGCCTCCGCATAGAGAATGGCGAGGCTATCTTCAGTACCGAGATCGACGGTGTCCCGGTCGATATTCGTGTCGGCGATGAAGGGATCGGCATCGACCAGGCGGCGATCGAGAACGCGCGGCGACGGGCGGAAGAGGCCCGCCGCGAAGCGGGACAGCGTTACGAGGAAATCAGACGCGAGCGGGACGAACGCCTGAGGGAACTGGAAGAGGCGCGGAACGAGGCAAACCGCTAGGCCATGAGCACGTTCATCACCGCTGTCGCGATCGGACGGGACCGGTCGTCCTGCCATGCTTCCACGGTAATGTTCGCGCTGCGACGGCCAAGCTTGGTGATGCGCCCCTTGGCGTAGCTCGTCCTGTTCTTGCCTGCGGCGAGGTACTGGACGGTGATGTTGATCGGCTTGAGAACGGCGTCGCGTTCCGCCTTGGCCAGGGCAGCGCGCAGGACCGAATAACCCGCAGTCTCCAGCAGGCCGCCGGTTGCGCCACCATGATAATGTTGCGGGCGCCCCTCCACCGTATCGTCGAAAGCCAGCTGCAGGACGGGCACGCCGTCCTCCCACTGGTGCAGCGCGATGCCGAGCGAACGGGCATAGGGTGTCAGCGCCTCGATCTCGGGTGTCTCACTCATCGCCGACCACCGATGCGTTCGAAGCGATCTTCATGAAAACCGCCTGGATATGGGCGACCGGGTCGTCGTGGTCGCCATCATGGGCAAGCCCGCGTACGAAAGCGGCGCTGCGCGTGATGCGATAGCATTGCGAACGGCCGAACACGCTTGCTCCCTCACGCGCGGGACGCACGTAATCGACCCGCAGGTCGAGCGTCGCAATAGCGCTGAACTCGTCCATCGCGCGCCAGATCGCCATGCCACTCGCCATGTCCATCAGGCTGAGGATAGGCCCGGACGCCAGCACGCGTTGCCCTTCCTCGCCAAGCAAGTCCTCGCGCCAGGGCAATTCGAGCTCGACCCAGTCGTCGCCGTGTTCGGAATATTTCAGACCGAGCCAGCCCGAATGGCCACGGCTCGCGAAGAACGGGGTTGCCGCTTCCGGGTCGAACTTGCGTTGCTGCATATCGGTCATCGTGCGGAGCCGATAGCGCCGCATGGACGCCCGGCACAACGGATTAGTTCGTCAGCGCGTCCAGCGCGCCCTGCAGGATGACGGCCGCGGCATGGCTGTCGATCCGCGCGGCGCGCTTCGCCCGGCTCATGTCCTGGCCGATCATCGCCGCCTCGGCAGAAGCGGTCGACCAGCGTTCGTCCCATAGCAGGGCCGGCAGATCGAGAGCTGTGGAAAGGTTTTTCGCATAGGCGCGGCTGGCCTGTGCGCGTGGCCCCTGGGTCCCGTCCATGTTGCGCGGCAGCCCCACGACCAGCCCCGCGATCGAACGTGCCTTGGCAAGATCGCGCAGGACGCCGCAATCCTTTGCGAATTTGCCGCGCTGGAGCGTCTGTCCAGCCGTGGCAAACCGCCAGCCCGCATCGCAAATTGCAATCCCGACGGTCTTGGTCCCGATGTCGAGGCCAAGCAAAGCGCCGCCTTCGGGCAGCGCATCGCCGAACTCCAGCGCGCTGTCGGTTACGAGGCGCTGTTCGCCCATGCCCTGACCCGCGCGACGACATCTTGCTGCACGTTCTTCCAGAACAGCGGAATGTCATAAACATGGTAATTGCCACCCGGCAGCACGCCCTGGCCCAACTCGGGCGGATCACCTATATAGAGCAGTCCGTTGTCGCCGCAGCGCGCCGGGATCGCGCCCGCGACCAGTTCTCCCGAGGTCAGCTCGTCATTCGGCAACAGCGTGCCGAGATTCTGGCTCGCCGGAGCCGATCCACCGGTTCCCCCCGTGAGCGGGTTGACGCACAAGATCGGGCCATCACCGCGCGGTGCGCCATCATAGCCCGGCGTCGCGCGGTATCGCTCCATGATCAGGTCCGCTTCGCCATCGTCGGAGAACGCCGACCATGACAGCAGGCATCCGGCCTGGCTTGCCGTGGCACAGGCGGGAAAGGGAAGGGCGGGCAGATCGTGCTCGACCGAAACAGGCCAACCGGGCGCGTAGACGGCGGCAATACGGGATTCCAGCGGTGTTCCCGCAACCTTGTCGAGCAACAATTGAAGAACGTGCGCGGCCCCCTGGCTGTGGCCGGCGAGGACGATGGGTTTGCCATCCTCGACGCTGTCGATGAAATAGTCGAACGCCTGAGCGACATCGGCATAGGCCGCATCGATGGCCCGTTGCGCTTCGGGCCTGTCGGTCAGGAATGCGCCTGCCGCAGCCTGGCGGTATTTCGGCGCCCAGATCTCGTCAGCGCGGTTGAACGGGCTGGCCAGGCCGCGCAGGAAAATGCGCGCCCGCATGTTCGTGGCGGCATCGTCGAAGCCCGCGTTCCAGTCTCCCCCGGCCTGGATATAACTGGTGGGCGGAACGAAGAATACGGCAAATTCGGGCAGTTCGTCCCTCTGCGCCGCTTCACCGCGTTGGGCGCCGACAGTTTCGAAGGCGTTCGGCGCGTCCAGGCTGCGCTCGACAGCGGGGCTTTCGGGCGAGGGCGTTTGCGTGGCCGGATCGGCTGCCGCTTCGGCAATCGCGGGCTGGTAACGGGCCGGATCATCGGTGCCCAGACCGGGCCGCGAATACCACATCGCCGGATCCTGGTAGGCATTGTCCGCAAGCGGTTCCTGCTCGATGAACTCTCCGCGCGGCACGAAAGCGATCTCGGTCGCTTCGCGCGACCAGATGCTGAGCGCGATCATGGCGACGATCACCAGAACGATGCAGACTGCAACGAAATACAGAAACTTACGAGCCATCGGCGGGCATCTCCTGCAATTCGTCCTTGCCCGTCTCTGCGGCCCGCCGTTGCAGTGCGACCTTGATCATGGCGAGCAGGGGATCGGCCAGAAACAGGCCAAGTATTCCGAACAGAATGCCCATCACCAACTGGGCTGCCAGAACGAGCGCCGGCGCGAGATCGACCGTCTTCTTGGCAATCATTGGGATAATGACATAGCCATCGAAATTCTGGACGAAGAGATAAACGAAGACCGTGTACAGCCCCATGTCGACCCCACCGGAAAATCCCACGAGGACCATCAGGACGCCGGAGATGAGTGCTCCCAAGTTGGGCACGAAGGCGAGCAGGCCGGTAAGGATCGCCAGAAGAGCGGCCATGGGAACCGGCCCGATGCCGATTAGCTTCCCGCCATGCGCCAGCAGGATATAGGTGAAGACACCTTCCACGAACATGCCGAGCAGGCGGCCCGCCATCAGCCGTCGCAAGGTAAAGCCCATCAACGCGCCAGTGGCATAGAAGTCGTCGCGCTTGTGGCGCGGCATCATCCAGGCCACGCCGCGTTCGTAAAGTTTCGGGTCCACCGCCACATACACCCCGATGACGACAATGAGCAGGATCGTCGTCACCGCACCGAACAGCCCGCCCAGCGCCGTCGTGATAGTGCTTATCCCGCTGCCGATATCGCCCGCATAGCTTTGCAGCTGGTCCTGGCTGATCTGGATACCCTGAGCTCGCGCCCAAGAGACGAGTTCGTTGAGCTGCGCCTGGATGATTTCGGGAAACTGAGCGGCCTCGTTGGAAATCGTCGCACCGGCGAAGTTGATCAACCAGTAGAAGAAGCCGACTATTCCGACCAGAACGATGGCGACGCGCCAGCCGCGTCCGATCGGCAGGATCCGCGCAAGGAGCCGTGCTCCACCGTCGATCATCGAAGCGAAAACCAGTGCACCGAAGATTACCAGCAATGGTCGCGCGATGTAGACGGCCAGCACGACAAGACCGATAACGCCGGTCCACACGGCGGCGCGGGAGATTTCGTGGCGAATGCGGGGATCGGTCACCCGCGAGGGGCTGTTTCCGAGATCCTGCAACTCGTTAGGCAGGTCATGCGAGCTTTCAGCCACCACGAATTCTCCCTGTCCGCGTCAGTTCTGTTCGCGTGGCATTGTTTCGGCAATCGCCGGGCGCAAGGTGGTCCAGGCGCGGCCTTCGCGCAAACTTGTCCACCAGCTGAGCGGATTGAGCGATGTCGTCCCGTCGAGCGAGAAGGTGATGAATTCAGCGCGCCCGCCGATATTCTCGAGCGGCACCGGGCCCATCAGACCACGCCCGGTCAGGGTTTCGCGGCTATCGGCGGAGTGGTCGCGATTGTCGCCCATTACGAAGACATGGCCTTCGGGAAGGGTGATCTCGTCGAAATTGTCGAGCGACTGGTTCATATGGTCGATGACCAGATAGGTCGCGCCGTTGGGTAAGGTTTCCCGCAGGACCGGCACGCGGCACACGCGCTCGCCGTCCGGCCCGATTTCGCGGTAATCGTCCATGCCGAAACCGTCGCAGCGCGAATTGGCATCGAGCGGCAGATCGATAGCCGGTTCGACCCTCTGTTCGACCGGGGTGCCGTTCAGGATGATCTGCCCCTCGCGCACGGCGATCGTGTCGCCCGGCAGGGCGACGACGCGCTTGATGTAGTCCTCGTCGCGCTCGGGATGCACCGGAATGACGATATCGCCATATTCCGGAGTGGATCCGAACAGGCGCCAGTCCCCGCGCGGGGCGAGGTGGAAGCTGATCGACGACCAGTTCCAGCCATAGGGATACTTGCTCACCACCAGCCGATCGCCGACCAGCAGGTTGGGCATCATCGATTCCGAGGGGATGTAGAAGGGCTTTGCGACGAAGCTATGAAAGGCGAGCACAGCCAGCAGCATCAGTGCCAGGCCGCGGATTTCCGCGATCCAGTCGACCTTGTCGCCGTCGGATTTGGTTTTCTTCTTCTCGGAAATGTCGTTCACTGCCGGATTGCCGGTGGTCATTGCGGGACGGCCTCGATGATGACGAAGGCTTGTGCCCATGGATGATCGTCGGTGAGGGTGAGATGAATACGTGGCTCATGCCCCGCCGGTATCATTTCTGCAAGTCGCTTCGCCGCACCGCCCGCGAGCGCCAGCGTCGGCGCGCCCGACGGCGCGTTGACTACGCCGATGTCCTTGTGGAACACCCCGCGGCGGAAGCCAGTGCCGACGGCCTTGGCAAAGGCCTCCTTGGCGGCCCAGCGCTTGGCAAAAGTGCCTACGCGCGTGAACGGTCGCCGAGCCGCCTTCGCCCGTTCGATTTCGGTAAAGCAACGACGCTCGAACTTCTCGCCCCACCGTTCGAGCGAATTGGCGATCCGGTCCATATTGGTCAGGTCGGAGCCCATGCCGATAATCATCGTTGCGTGAGCCAGTGACAGATGGACGAACCGGCAAGATGGTTGATCAGGCGTCTGCCCACTTCGGCAAGCGCACCTGCAAAGATCGTCATGCCGACAGCAGCTGGAATCAAGTCGTTCAACTGGCGTTGCGGATTTTCGGTGCCTACCACATTGGTCGCGATGATGATGGGAGCCAGGACAAGGAACAGGACGAATGTCGTCCTGACCGATCGCCATACGCTGAGCGCGTAATCCTGTGACATTACCGCGCCTCGTCCATCAGGTCGCGCATCCGCCGCACCGCGGTCTCGAGGCCGACGAAGACCGCTTCGCCGACAAGGTAATGGCCGATATTGAGCTCGGCCAGTTCGGGTATTGCGGCAATCGGCTGAACGTTCTCGTAGGTCAGCCCATGCCCGGCATGCGGCTCGATTTTCATCTCCACGGCCAATTTCGCCATCCGGGCGATGCGCTCGCGCTCACGTTCGATACGGTCTTCGTCCCCGTCCAGGCCCGCATGGGCATATTCGCCGGTGTGGAATTCGACCACGGCGGCGTTCAGCCGACTCGCCGCTTCCAGCTGCCGTTCCTCGGCCTCGATGAACAGCGAAACCCGAATGCCGTTATCCGCAAGCTTCCACACGATCGGCGCAAGCGTGTTGTGCAGGCCCGCTGCGTCCAATCCGCCCTCGGTCGTGCGCTCCTCGCGCTTTTCCGGCACAATGCAGGCAGCATGGGGGGAGTGCCGAAGCGCGATCTCGAGCATTTCCTCGGTCGCCGCCATTTCGAGATTGAGCGGGAGATCGGTCGCCTCTTGAATGCGTTTGAGGTCATCGTCGCGGATATGCCGCCGGTCCTCGCGCAGATGGGCAGTGATGCCATCACCGCCGACGCTCGCGACGATTTCCGCCGCACGCACCGGATCGGGATGATCGCCGCCCCGCGCATTGCGGATGGTCGCGACGTGATCGATATTCACTCCGAGGCGCAGGGGGCTGGTCAGGACTTTCGACTCCCCGGCTTGGTAACGGGGATGGCGGCCAGTTCGGCGGGAACGTCATCATCGGAATAGGTCGGAAAATTCAGTTCGATCAACGGATAGAACGGCACACCGAGTTTTGCCTCACCGTTCGAGCGATCGACCAGCGCACATTCGGCGATCACCTCGCCGCCTTCGCGTCCGACCGCCGCAATCGCCTCGCGGCTGGATAGGCCGGTGGTGACCACGTCCTCGACCATCAGCACTTTCGCGCCCTGCTCCAGCCGGAAGCCGCGACGCAGATGAAACTCGCCTTCGGGCCGTTCGAGGAACATCGCATCCTTGCCCAGCGCCCGGCCCATTTCGTGGCCGATGACAAGACCGCCCATCGCCGGGCTGACAACGACATCGATCTCTGCGCGAATTTCGCGCGGGATCTTCTGAGCAAGGGCACGGGCAAGGCTTCCCGCCCGCTCGGGGTTCATGAGTATGCGCGCGCACTGCAGATAATATGCACTGTGCCGTCCGCTGGACAGTTTGAAATGGCCTTCTAGCAGGGCCTCGCTGGCGCGGAATTCGGAGAGGATATCGTCTTCGGTCATCGTATGGGCGTCCAAAGCGGCTTGCGCGCCTTTGCGCAAGAGGCAATGGTGCTTGCACATTTTTATCCGCCACCGTCTTGAGGCATCGGCAAAGCCTGCTTATAGGCGCATCGCAACCGGGCCCTCGATTTTGGGCGGCGAGACGCCGTGCGAATATCTCAAGCAAGTCTGTTTGGTCCGATCGATGCTACGACACGAAAGAGTGCCAAGACGATGAAAGTTCTCGGGTTTAACCGGATTATTACCGCCCTCGCTCTGGCGTTCACGCTGGCTGTTAGCCCCCAGGCGGCGCTGGCGCAGGAAGGGCTGACGCAGGACGATCTGGTTGCGCCGGTGCCCGAACCGACTCCCGCCGAAGTGCTCGAATCCATCGATCCGGTCGAAGCAGCCGACGTCGCTGACCCCGATGCCGTGGCCGCCGGTAGCGGCGCCTACGAGCCGATGGCGCCCACTCCGGGCAAGGGCATGCCGGCAGCCGCCGCATTCGATGTCCAGGATCAGTATTCGGAAACCGGTCAGTTCGCACAGGGGCTGCATGTCGGCCTCGTCTGGATCATGGCGATCATCAGCTTGTTCGTCCTCGGCCTGCTGGTTTACGTGGTCCTGCGATTCAACAAGCGCGCAAATCCGGTTCCGTCCAAGACCAGCCACAACACGCTGATCGAAGTCGTCTGGACGGTGGTGCCAGCGCTGATCCTGCTCGGGATCGCCATTCCTTCGATCACCCTGCTTGCCAGGCAGTACGAAACCCCGCCCGAAGACGCGATTACCGTCAAGGCGATCGGGTATCAGTGGTATTGGGGTTATGAATATCCCGACAATGGCGGCTTCGAAATTATCTCGAACATGCTCGACGATGAAGAAGCGCGTGCGCGGGGCGAACCCTATCAGCTCGCGGTCGACAACCGGATGGTCGTTCCGGCGGGGGTTCCGATCCGCCTGCAGGTCACCGGGGCCGACGTGATACACTCCTTTGCCGTGCCCAGCCTGTGGTTCAAGCTCGATGCCGTACCGGGTCGCCTGAACGAAAAGGTGCTCCGGATCGATGAGCCCGGGGTGTATTATGGCCAGTGTTCCGAACTGTGCGGAGCACGCCACGCCTACATGCCCATCACCGTCGAGGCACTGCCGATGGAGCAGTACAATGCCTGGGTTCTGGCGCAGGGCGGCAATATCGCCGGGGCGGAAGAGGAAGGTGTCGAAGCCGATCCTTCGCTCGTGCCCGAACAGGAACCGGAAAGCGCCGTACCGGGCGCACCCGGAGCCGGCGCCGCGCCGGTCGACGACGTTACCGCTTAAGAATTACGCTTAGCTCGAGAGTACAGTACGATGGCCACCACCGCCGACAGCTTCCAGGCCCATACCGATGACCATGCGCACGATCATGCCGATCACAAACCCGGCTTTTTCGCACGCTGGTTCATGTCCACCAACCACAAGGACATCGGCACGCTCTACCTGATCTTCGCGATCTTTGCCGGGATCATCGGCGGCGCGATCTCGGGCATCATGCGGATGGAGCTGGCCGAGCCGGGCATCCAGTATCTGCAGTGGTGGGCCGAATTCATGGGCGGCAATGCGGATTTCGACACCGCGCTGCACATGTGGAACGTGTTCATCACCGCGCACGGCCTGATCATGGTCTTCTTCATGGTCATGCCGGCGATGATCGGTGGTTTCGGCAACTGGTTCGTGCCCCTGATGATCGGTGCGCCCGACATGGCGTTCCCGCGCATGAACAATGTCAGCTTCTGGCTGACGGTTGCAGGTTTCGTAAGCCTGATGTTTTCCCTCTTCGTGCCGGGTGGAACCGGACCGGGGGCGGGCGTTGGCTGGACCGTGTACGCGCCGCTTTCGACCACGGGCAGCCAGGGCCCGGCGGTCGACTTCGCGATATTTTCGCTGCACCTTGCTGGCGCCGGCTCGATCCTGGGCGCGACCAATTTCATCACCACCATCTTCAACATGCGCGCGCCGGGCATGACGCTGCACAAGATGCCGCTGTTCGTGTGGTCCGTGCTCGTCACTGCCTTCCTGCTGTTGCTGGCGCTGCCGGTGCTTGCCGCTGCGATCACCATGCTGATCACCGACCGCAATTTCGGGACGACCTTCTTCGATCCCGCGGGCGGCGGCGATCCGGTGCTCTACCAACACCTGTTCTGGTTCTTCGGTCACCCGGAAGTCTACATCATGATTCTGCCGGGCTTCGGCATGGTCAGTCAGATCGTCGCGACCTTCAGTCGCAAGCCGATCTTTGGTTATCTCGGCATGGCCTATGCCATGGTCGCGATCGGCGTGGTCGGGTTCGTCGTATGGGCCCACCATATGTATACGGTCGGCCTCGACGTGAATACGAAGATGTACTTTACAGCCGCCACGATGGTGATCGCAGTCCCGACCGGGGTGAAGATCTTCAGCTGGATTGCCACCATGTGGGGCGGCTCGATCGAGTTCAAGTCACCGATGGTCTGGGCGCTTGGCTTCATCTTCCTGTTCACGGTAGGCGGCGTCACCGGGGTCTATCTGGCCAATGGCGGCATCGACGATGTCGTGCACGACACCTACTTCGTGGTGGCGCACTTCCACTACGTGCTGTCGATGGGCGCGGTCTTCTCGCTGTTCGCTGGGTTCTATTACTGGTTCCCCAAGATGAGCGGCCGGATGCATTCCGAATTGCTCGCGCATTTGCATTTCTGGGGATTCTTCATCGGTGTGAACGTGATCTTCTTCCCGCAGCACTTCCTCGGCCTCAACGGCATGCCGCGGCGCTATCCCGATTATGCGGAAGCCTATACCTACTGGAACGAGATCAGCTCGGTCGGCTATCACATCATGGCCGCCTCGATGCTGCTGTTCTTCGCAAACCTCGTTTATGCCTTCGTGGCCGGCAAGCGGGCCGCACCGAACTACTGGGGCGCCGGGGCGACGACTCTCGAATGGAGCCTGTCGAGCCCGCCGCCGTTCCACCAGTTCAGCGAGCTGCCGGTGATCGAGGAGCATCACGATTACCACGATCACATCGCAAGCAAGGACGAGCCGGCGACCACCTGAGGTTCGCGGCCCGGTTGAAACAGGCAGCGACCGGTCCGGCCAGGGCCGGTCGTTTGCGTTGAAGCGAGGACGACCAATGCCCCAAATGCGCACGATCGACGTTGGCGAAGTGAGCTTGCGCTGCGCTGTCGAGGGCGAGGGTCCGCTGGTGATAATGGTCCACGGCTTTCCCGAAAGCTGGTATTCGTGGCGTCATCAAATCGAGCCCGTGGCGCAAGCTGGCTTTACCGCCTGCGCCATCGATGTGCGCGGGTATGGCGGATCGGACAAGCCGCAAGCGGTCGAGGCCTATGCGATGGAGCACATCGTTGCGGACCTGGTCGGGCTCAAGGCCGCGCTTTCGCCCAGCAATCCTGCCAAACTGATCGGCCATGACTGGGGGGCACCGATCGTGTGGAATACCGCGCTGGCGCACCCGGACCTGTTCCATGCCGTTGCCGGGCTGTCCGTCCCCTTTGCCGGCGTGCCGCAACGGCCCTTTACCGAGGTGTTCCGGGAACATTTCACCGATCAGGGCAAGTTCTTCTACCAGGAATATTTCCAGCAACCCGGGCTCGCCGAAGCGGAGGCCGAAGCCAATCCGCGCGACTTCGTTCAGCGGATGATGTATTCAATCAGCGGCGACGTTCCGGTGGGCGATTACTGGGACAAACCGCTCGGGGCGACCTTCCTCGAAGGCTTGCCCGATCCGCAGCCCGTGGACTGGCTGACCGAGGCCGATCTCGATTACTACGAAGGCGAGTTCCGGCAGTCGGGATTTCGGGGCCCGCTGAACCGGTATCGCAATCACGAACGCGATTATGAATGGCTCCAGCAATTCGCCGGACGGCGGATCGAACAGCCTAGCCTGTTCATCGGCGGCACGCGCGATCCGGCCACGTTCCTGTTCGGCGCGGTAAAGGATCCCATTGCGCTGATGCGGATGTTCGCCCCCCAGGTCGAGGGGCACATCCTGGACGACGTCGGTCATTGGACGCAGCAGGAGCGACCGGATCAGGTCAATGACCTGCTGATCGACTGGCTAAAGCGGGTATAATCTTCTATGTACAGAACGATACGATGACCCAGGCCACTCCCATCCAGCTTCCGGCAGACTGGCGCGATTTCTATGCGTTGACAAAACCGCGCGTAATGAGCCTCGTGATTTTTACGGGTCTGTGCGGGTTGCTCGCCGCACCGGGTGTCATTCACCCGGTCCTAGGGTTTACGGCCATCCTGTGCATTGCTCTGGGAGCGGGCGGCGCGGCTGCTCTCAACCAATGGTGGGAGGCCGATCTCGATGCCGGCATGAAGCGTACCGCCGCGCGACCGCTGCCGGCGGGGCGTCTCAACCGCACCGACGCTCGTGATTTCGGAATAGTGCTCTCAGCCGCATCCGTCGTTGTCATGGGGCTCGGCGTAAACTGGCTCTCTGCCGGTATCCTTGCATTGTCGATCGTCTATTATGCGGTGGTCTATACCATTTGGCTCAAGCCGCGTACTCCGCAGAACATCGTCATCGGCGGCGGTGCGGGTGCGTTCCCGCCGCTGATAGGGTGGGTCTCGGTGACGGGCGAGATCACCTTGATGCCGGTACTGCTTTTCGCGATCATCTTCATGTGGACGCCGCCGCATTTCTGGGCGCTGGCCCTCTTCGTGCAGAGCGATTACGCCAAGGTCGGCATTCCGATGATGCCGGTCGTCAAGGGCGAGCGCTCGACGCGCCGCCAGATCATGGTCTATGCGGTGCTTCTGCTTCCGGTTGCTGTTTCGCCGTGGTTGATCGGCGGAACGGGCGCCGTGTATGGTGTTGCAGCGCTTGCGCTATCGCTTGCCTTCTGTGCGCTTTCACTGCCCGTCGCCTTGCGGCAAAGTGGACAGGACGACAAAATGAAACCGGAAAAACGTCTTTTCGGTTTCTCTATATTGTATCTTTTTGCCCTGTTCGCCGTGCTGGTGGTGGACCGGGTGCTGGCTAACCATGGACTGATCGGATGACCCCCGAAGAAGAAGCCGAATACAAGCGCCGTCAGAAAAGCCGCAACCTCGTACTGGGCGCCATTCTGCTGGGTCTGGCCGTCCTGTTCTACCTGATTACCATTGTGCGGATGTAACGGGGATGGACGCGACTGCCAGTCTTGAAGCCCGCAAGACGCGTACTGCGGTTCTCGCCTTCATCGGTGCGCTGGCGATGCTGGGCGTGGGTTACGCCGCGGTCCCGCTCTACGAGCTGTTCTGCCAGGTCACCGGCTTCGGCGGAACAACCCAGCGAGCGAGCGAAAGCGACGCCGCCCTGGCCGAGCGCCTTGGCGCGAGCTCGGGCGGAAAAACCATTTCCGTCAGGTTCGATGGTACGACCGCCAAGGGTGTTCCGTGGACCTTTCGTCCCGAACAGGTAACGGACACCGTTACCATCGGGCAGCGCGACATGGCGATCTACCTCGCCAGGAACAACTCGGACCAGCCGGTAACCGGCACGGCCACGTTCAATGTCGAGCCCGAGCAGGCCGGGGCCTATTTCAACAAGGTCCAGTGCTTCTGCTTTACCGAGCAGACCCTTCAGCCGGGGCAGGAAGTGCGGATGCCGGTGCTCTATTTCGTCGATCCCAAGGCGCTCGACGATCCGAACATGGACGGGGTCGAGCAGATCACCTTGTCCTACACTTTCCACCGGGCGAAGGAATCTGCCCAGTAGACACTGGACCCACGCATCCCCTCGCTTTAAGGGCATGCGCAAAGCGAAAACCAGGACGCGAACTATGGCCGGCAAAGTCAACCACGAATATCACATTCTCGAACCCGATATCTGGCCCTTCATCGGCTCGGTATCGGCGCTGACATTCTTCAGCGGCCTGGTGCTCTACATGCACGAAATGGCCAACGCCTGGCTGGTGCTGGGCATCGGCGCCATGGGTCTGATCGCAACCTTCTTCACCTGGTTCGCGAACATCGTGAAAGAGGCGGAACGCGGCGATCATACGCCGGTGGTGCAGCTTCATATGCGATACGGGATGATCCTGTTCATCGCATCCGAAGTGATGTTCTTCGTGGGCTGGTTTTGGGGCTTCTTCGATTTCGCACTGTTCCCGAGTGAGATTTCCGAAGTGGTCGGCGGTATCTTCCCGCCCGCGGCGATCGAGGCGGTCATCGACCCGTTCGGCCTTCCCCTTCTGAACACGCTGATCCTGCTGTGCTCGGGTACCACCGTGACCTGGGCACACCATTCGCTGATCCATGGCGACCGCGAAGGGCTGAAGAACGGCTTGTGGCTGACCATCCTGCTGGGCGCCCTGTTCACCGTGATTCAGATCTACGAATACGCCCATGCGCCGTTCGAGTTCGGAGGCAACACCTACAGCTCCGCCTTTTACATGGCGACGGGTTTCCATGGCGTGCACGTGCTGATTGGGACGATTTTCCTGATCGTCTGCCTGGTACGGACGTATAAGGGCCACTTCACGCCGCGCCAGCATTTCGGTTTCGAAGCGGCCGCATGGTACTGGCACTTTGTCGACGTGGTGTGGCTGTTCCTGTTCGTGACTGTCTACATCTGGGGTGGCTGGGGCGCTGCCACGCATTGATGCTATCGATTACGAATGACAATTGTATGGGGCAGCCCGGCTTCGGTCAGGCTGCCTCATTCGTATTCGACGAGCGAGACATGCGATGACCCGCCGCATCCCGATCATTCCGACGATCATCGTCGCCGCAGCGATCGTGACGATGATCGCGCTCGGCTTCTGGCAGCTTGGGCGGGGGGCAGAGCGTGACCAGCTCAAACAGGCGATGGTCGAACGCCCGGACATGCCGGTCCTCGACTATCCTTTCGGTAGCGAGATGGACGAAGCCTATCTCTACCGCCGGCTTCGCGGGCAATGCGATGAAGTTACCGGGGTCGAGGTTGCCGGGGGACGGGATGCAAGTGGGCGAACCGGTTGGCGCCAGATTGCCACCTGCGTATCGCCATCCGGCCAGACCTTCGAGGCGCAGATCGGCGTGGCCGACAGGCCGGACGTCGTCGCGCACTGGGCCGGCGGCAGTGTTCAGGGCGTCGCCGTCCTCGCGCCCGACCGGCGCGGTTTCTGGGAGCGACTGGCATTTGAGCCGCCCCAGCGTCCATTGATGATCGTGGCAGACGAGCCGAAAGCTGGCCTTCTGCCGTCCAGTCGGCCCGATCCGGATGAATACGAGAATACGTCCTGGGGCTATGCCGGCCAGTGGTTCCTTTTCGCGCTGACGGCATTGGTCATCTACGTGCTGGCCCTGCGTCGGCGCGGAACGCGCGCTCAACGCTGACGAAGCCTCGGTTGCTTGCCCCGTTCCACAGGCCCCGCTAACCGCGAACTGTCATGAAATATGTCTCTACTCGCGGCAGCGCGCCCCCGCTCGACTTTACCGGCGTTTCGCTTGCCGGCCTCGCCAGCGATGGCGGACTGTACCTGCCGCAGCACTGGCCGCAATTCTCGCACGAAGAGATCGCGGAGATGCGCGGGCTGTCCTATGCCGACCTTGCTGCACGGGTTATGCAGCCGTTCGTCGGTGAAGGCCTGACCCCCGAACGTCTGCGCGAGTTGACGCACAAGGCCTATTCGCGGTTTTCCCATGCCGCCGTGACCCCGTTGACCCAGCTCGACGAAAGGCAATGGTTGCTGGAATTGTTCCATGGCCCCACGCTCGCCTTCAAGGACGTGGCGTTGCAACTGCTCGGTCTCCTGTTCGAGGAATTTCTCTCGCGCGAGGACCAAGGCCTTACCATCGTGGGCGCGACCAGCGGCGATACGGGCAGCGCGGCGATCGATGCCGTCGCGGGCCTGGACCGGGTCGAGATTTTCATGATCCATCCGAAGGGCCGGGTGAGCGATGTGCAGCGTCGTCAGATGACCACGGTGCGCGCGCCGAACGTCCACAACATCGCCATCGAGGGAAGTTTCGACGATGCGCAGGCGATGGTGAAGCGGATCTTCGCCGATGACGCAGTTACTGCAAAACACCGCATCGGTGCTGTCAACTCGATCAACTGGGCCCGGTTGATGGCGCAGGTGGTCTATTATTTCGCCGCCTCGCTCCAGCTTGGCGGACCCGAACGCAAACTGGCCTTCAGTGTCCCGACCGGCAATTTCGGCGATGTGTTCGCCGGCCATGTCGCGGCGAGGATGGGCTTGCCGATCGAACGGCTGATCGTGGCAACCAATGTCAACGATATCCTTCACCGGGCGCTGAGCGAAGGCGATTATTCGACGGGCGTTGTCGTTCCGACGGCCGCGCCGAGCATGGACATTCAGGTCAGTTCAAACTTCGAACGACTGCTGTTCGATGTTGGGGGACGCGACGGGGCGGTACTGGCCGAACAGCTGCGCGGCTTCGACGAGACCCGCGGCATGAGACTGACCAACGCCCAGCGCGAAGGCGTGGCCGGCCTCTTCGCCAGCACCCGCGCCGATCAGGACGATATGGCGTGCGCGATGCGCTGGGCAAGCGAGAAATGCGGCGAAATGATCGACCCGCATACCGCCATCGGCCTGCATGCCGCACGCGCCGCAGACCTGCCGGACGGCGTTCCGGTGGTCACATTGGCTACCGCGCACCCGGCCAAGTTTCCCGATGCGGTCGAGCGTGCGACAGGCTTGCAACCTGTCCTGCCAGCGCGGGTCGGGGACCTTTTCGCGCGTGACGAAGCGTTCAAGGAACTGCCTGGTTCCTACGACGCGGTGCGCGACTACATTATGGAACACGCCGCCTGATGGCCGTACTCGTTTCCGATCCGGTTCTGATGATCGGCGATGGGTGGGATGCCTATCGCCTGCTCGACAGCGGCAACGGCCGCAAGTTCGAGGCTTATGGCGACTACCGGTTCGTTCGCCCGGAACCGCAGGCGATGTGGACGCCGCGGCTCGATGACTGGGACGCGCATGGCGAGTTCGTCCCGGGTAGCGACGAGGATGGCGGAGGCCGCTGGCAGTATTCGCAAGATGTCCCCGAAGATGGCTGGCGAGTAGGCTGGGGCGACGAGGTTCGCTTCACGGCGCTGTGCACGCCCTTTCGACATCTGGGGTTCTTTCCCGACATGGCTCCGGTGTGGGACTGGATGGGTGAACAGCTGGGCGAAAGAACAGACGCCGAAACGATGAACCTGTTCGGTTATACCGGCGTCGGCACGCTGGCTTTGTCGAGGTATGGGCGCGTCACGCATGTCGATGCGAGCAAGAAATCCGTCGCACAGGCACGGTCCAACGCCACCCTTTCCGACATGGACGATCGCCCCATTCGCTGGCTCGTGGAAGATGCGATGAAATACACGGCGCGCGAAGTGCGGCGGGGAAGGCGGTATGACGGCATCATCCTCGACCCACCGAAATTCGGCCGCGGTCCCGATGGCGAGGTCTGGCGGCTGGAAGAAGGGTTACCAGAGCTTGTCTTCGATTGTCGCAAGCTTCTGGACGAGAACAGCAGCTTTCTTTTCCTGACCGTTTACGCAGTCCGCATGAGCAGCCTTGCACTGGCCGGGTTGCTCGAAGAGGTTTTCGCCGGAATGCCGGGCAGGATCGAACACGGCGACCTGTCCGTGCGCGAAACGGGTGACGCTGGCCGTCTGCTTCCCACCGCGATCTTCGCGCGCTGGTCCAATCCGCGCTAAGGCCCGGTCATGGACGATTCGCTGATCCTTGAAGTGGCCGATTTCGAGCACGACGTGCTGACCGGCATCTATTCTGAAGAAACCGGCAAGCCGCAGCCACTGCGCTTTTCTATCCAGGCGCGGATGAAGCCGCTGCATCGCTACGATCCCGAAACATCGCTCGATCATTCGAAAAACTACATGGATCTGAAATTCGCTGCTTCTCATGCTCTGCCCAAGGACGTGCATTTCAAGCTTATCGAGGCGGTTGCGGACCATGTGTGCGAAACCCTGTTCCTTCAGGACCAGAGGGTCGAGGCGGTGACGGTTAAAATCGTCAAGCTGGCCATTGCCGAGGCTGGTGAGAAGATCGGCATCACCCTTCATCGCGAGCGGCACGAGTGAAGCGGATCACGGTTGGCGGTCTGCCCGAAGAGGCGTTGGCGGCGGCAGGTGTTTTCCACCAGCTGTGGCTTTCTCGTGTCGAAAGCGCTCTTGCGGGCGGCGACGATGTGATGATCGCGATGTCGCCAGCCGACCACACCCAGCGCGATTGGCGCAATGCGGTCGTGGCCGGACTGGCGCGCAAACACACGCCGAGGCGGGTCAACGCGGTAGCTGGATCAGGGGCCGCACTTGAGCCGGTCGAAACCTATCTGGCCGGTGCCCCGGGTGTTACGGGGCAGTACTTCCAGACATGAGCGTGAGGATCGTGTTCCTCGGTCCGCTGCGCGACCTGGCCGGCACGGTGGAGCGCGAGGTTCCTGCCCCGCTTGACTGGGATGGCCTGCTCGGGATTGTCGAGCCGGCAATCGCTGCGCAGTTGCTTGACGAGCGAATCAACGTGGCGTGCGCCGGACGCGTTCTGGGAGACAAGTCGATGCTTGCAGCGAAGGACGGCGACGAAGTGGCGTTGCTGCCCCCAGTAAGCGGTGGCTAGGCTCGCCGTTTCAACCCCGGTTGACGTCAGGCTCCTCGAAAAGGCGTTGTCGGTGGGGGAGGCTCTGGCGTCATTCAACGCCGCCTATGACCAAGCTGGCGCGACTGTCGCGTTTCTCGGCAAGGTCAGACCGGACGGCGGAGCCCGCGCGCTGGAATTGACGCACTACGAACCCCTTACGCTTCCCGCCATGAACACGCTTGCAGCAGAGGCTTCGGCCCGGTTCTCGCTGTCAGGGGTTCTGGTCTGGCATCGCATAGGCGTGCTCACGCCGGGACAGCCCATCGTCCTGGTCTCGACCGCCGCTGCGCACCGACGCTGCGCGTTCGACGCAGTGGATTTTCTCATGGACCATCTCAAGTCTGCAGCATGGTTCTGGAAACGTGAGAAGCGCGCAGATGGATGGCACTGGATCGAACCTCGCGCGGCTGACTACGCCGACCTCAATCGATGGAAATGATCCACCGATTCGATTTCGATCGGCGCGCGGGAACCCAGGTTCCTACATGATCAGCGTAATCGTTCGCGCAACCGTTCGAGCACAGCATCTTCCTTGGCCACCAACTCGATGACCTGTTCGCGGGCATCGGCGACAGCCTGCACCTCTTCGGCCTGGATGGTACTGGCGGTGTATAGAATATCGAGATCGCCGAGCGGGACAGCGGCCTGGCTACGAATCGAATCGAGATCGGCCAGCGCGACCTGCGCGGCGGCCCAGGCATCGCTGCCGACGCTGCTGGCGGCCGCAGCGCCGACGCGACGTTCCGCGATCGGCTGGGAAACCAGGAAACGGGCATGGGCCTCGCGCGCTTGGCCGAGAAGGCTGGCGAGCTGTTCTGACTGCGGAGCGCTTCGATCAAGATCTATCTCGGGCACGGCGAGCGTTTGCGTCGCGACCGGGGCGAAATTTCCTTCGGCTCGTTCGACATCGCGTATGGCGAGCGAGGGATACTCGCTCGAGGAGGTACCGGCGCATGCGCCGAGCAGAGCGGAACCGGCAATGGCCGGCAAAAGCTTGCGAACAGACATCGCGTCCTTCATATCATCCGGCACGCAAGGCGCCAGTGCCAGGGCAATTTTCCTTGGTTCGGACCGTTGACTTGAACCCGCCTTTCGCTTAACGGCACGCTTCTTTCCGGAGGCTGCCCAATGGGCGGCCTGTCGGGCACGCCGTTATTTCGCAAGAATGCGGCACAGCAATTTGAACGAGAGACAGGTAGCATGTTCGCAGTAGTGCGCACGGGCGGCAAGCAATACCGGGTTGCCGCCGGAGACAAGATCGCAGTCGAGAAACTGGCTGGCGAAGCCGGCGATACCATCACGCTGGGCGACGTTCTGCTGGCAGGCGAGGGCGAGACGCTGTCCGATGCCGGCAAGGTGACGGTCTCGGCGGAAATCATCGCGCAGGCGAAAAGCGAAAAGGTTATCGTCTTCAAGAAGCGCCGCCGTCACAATTATCGGCGCAAGAACGGGCATCGCCAGCAGATGACCCTGCTGCGGATTACCGCTGTCGGCGATTCGAAGGCCGAAAAGAAGGCGGCTCCGAAGAAGGAAGCCACCAAGACCGACGACGCTGAGAAGACACAAGCGAAGCCAGCTGCGCCGCAGAAGGATACTTCGGAAGCCAAGGCTGCGCCCAAGGCGAAGAAGGCTGCGCCCAAAAAGGACGCCGCGCCCTCCAAGTCGGGTACGCACGAAACCGAGACCAAGAAGGCGCCGGCCAAGAAGGCTGCTGCCAAGAAGACCGAAGACAAGAAGTAAGGAGCCCGGACGATGGCACATAAAAAAGCAGGCGGTTCGTCGCGCAACGGTCGCGATTCGGCCGGTCGTCGCCTTGGCGTGAAGAAGTTCGGCAGCGAGAACGTCGTGGCCGGCAACATCATCGTGCGCCAGCGCGGTACCAAGTTCTATCCGGCTTCCAATGTCGGCATGGGTAAGGACCACACGCTGTTCGCGCTTACCGACGGCACTGTTCGATTTCACTCGGGCAAGCTCGGCCGCAAATACGTCTCGGTCGACATGATGGCCGAAGCAGCCGAATAAACGGACGCTCCGATAACGGGATCGTCCAGACAGGATGGTCCCAGCCGGGCGAATGACCGGCAGACGAAAAGGGAGATGGGACCAGCCCGTCTCCCTCTTGTCGTTTCTCCCTCTTTAATTTCGCTGGCGAACTTCTTGAACGCCATCACGCAATTGTCACGCGTCCGGCCTAGGAGCCCGGAGCGTGGATATGGGGAGAATACCGATGTTCCATGTAACCGAGAGGCTACTGTTGCGGCCTGCCTGGCCCGAAGATGCTCACGATCTGTTCGACGGGGTCGCCGACGAGGGAGTCGTTCGCAATCTTGCCCGCGCGCCATGGCCCTATCTTCCCGAACATGCGCATGCATTCGTCGCTCGTGAGCAGGACCAACGGGTCCCGAACTTCCTGATGACTCTTCCGGAGAAAGACGGTTCGCGGATCATCGGGTCGATCGGCTTCGGCCAGACAGACACCGGCATCGAACTCGGTTACTGGATTGCCCGTCCCTATTGGGGCAGGGGCTATGCGACCGAAGCGGGGCGCGGCCTGCTCGAAGTTGCGAGGCTATTAAGGTATACGCATCTCGAAGCAGGGCATTTCATGGACAATCCGGCATCGGGCCGGGTCCTGCGCAAGCTCGGTTTCCGGCCCACCGGCAAGGTTGCCAAGCGTCACAGTTGCGGGCGCGGCGGGGAGGCGGATTGCGTGCTCTACCGACTGGAACTCGACGCGGAAGGAATTTCGGCTCCGCAAGCCGCCTGAGGCAAGCGAAAGGCTCCGCGATTACTCGCGGGGCCCTTGTCGTGTTCCCGAGGGCTTACTCCGCCGGCATCAGCGCGTCTTCGAACTCGCTCTCATAGAGTTGAATCAATGCGCGGTCGTCATGGTCCCATGGGTGGAAGCCGGGTTTGAAATAGGCCAGCCATGCCGGGAAGATGCGGCGGACCACGCCCGGACTTACCGTGAGGTATTTGAACAATCCCCAGCGGGCGCGCCAGCCGGTGATGCCATCTTGTGCGAGCAGGTTGAGCGAATCGATCCAGCGGTTCTTGAAGAAGCGCGCCGTCACCGTCAGCATGACAATGCTGCGGATTTTCCAGCGTTTCCAAGCCGACCAGTCACGCGTCGCATGGTTCCACGTGTCGTACGCAACACCCTTGTGCTCGATCTCTTCCGCCGCGTGCCAGCGCCACATCGCGCGAACTTCGGGGTCGGAATTTTCGAAGTGCTTGGGATTGGCAAGAAACTCCGCCGCCATCATCGCGGTGTAATGTTCCAGCGCCATCGTTACGGCTAGATTCGCGATGGCCGGGCGGTCCTTGGTCAAGGCGAGCATTTCCTCGACGCGCTTGTCGATTGCCTTGATGTCATAGCCGGCATCTTCGGCCAGGCGGTTGAACGCCACATGTTCGCGTGTGTGGTTGATCTCCTGACGAACGAACGCGCGGATCTCCGCAGCTAGTTTCGGATCCGCACCATCGCGATGCGCCTTCACAGCTTCGATGAAGAACGCTTCCCCGCGCGGAAAGGTGGCCGACAGGGCATTGTGCCAGGCCGTTCCGAACGGTTCGCCCGCCCACCAGCGGCGCGGCGTCGTCGCGCGATTGAACCGCTCGTCGCGCACGGTAATCGACAGGTCCGGCGGAGTGGGTGCAGCGAGTTCGGATTTCTTGTTGAAGGCGACTGGCGCGTTCATGGAATACTCCACATGGGTTACTGACAAGAATGTTAGTAAGCCTTACTGACATTACTGTCAATAAGGATTGGTGTAGTCCTTTCCACCTGCTTCTGCATGGAGTAATGCAGTCTGCGAATGGCTACCCGAAAACGTCTCTCGCCCGAAGAATCCCGGCTTGCCGCGCTCGAAGCGGCGCGCTCTCTTCTTATCGAAACCGGTCCGCAATCGGTGACATTGAAGGCCGTTTCAGGGCGGATCGGACGGACACATGCGAACCTGCTGCATCACTTCGGATCGGCTGCGGGATTGCAGAAGGCCCTTGCCGGGCATCTCGCAGGGACGGTCTGCGACACGATCATCGAGGCCGTGCGCGCCAGCAGGGCAGGGCTAGGGAGTCCGCGTGAAGTGGTTGACCTCGCATTCGATGCGTTCGACAAGGAAGGGGCCGGGGCGCTGGCCAGCTGGATGATACTGACCGGCAATGAGGATGCGCTCACGCCGATAGTGGAAACCATCCACCAACTGGTCGATGAAATAGCGCCCGAAGAAGCCGATCACGGATTCAATTCCATGCAGGTTCACGAGGAAACGCTGGCGCTGGTTCTGATGGCGATGGGCGATGCGCTGATTGGCAAAGCCCTGTCGCGCAGTCTGGGTCTTCCCGATACCGCGGCACGCGATCGCGCCGAACGCATGCTGGTACACTCCGTGGAAGGTCTTACTTTACCGGTTCGAGACGCATCCATCCCGGACTAAGCTCCGGTTCGATGTTGCTGACTCGGCGGTGGTCGATGGCCATGCCCAATTCTTCATGCGCCACCTTGCGCCGTTTCTCGTCGGATCTAGTCAACGGTACCACGATCAGCCGTCGGTTGATTTTCGAGCGCCAGTTCATGCGGGCGGTGTTTTCCTGGCCGACATAACATCCCTTGTCGAAGCTGACCCCGTTCAACTCCACGGCATTGGTTTCGAGCCACAGAACGTCCATCATCTCGGCGCGGCCTTCAGGAACGCCGAGCGACAGGCGATGCTTGCGCCATTGGTCATCGGCCGCGTCATCGTTGTCGGAAACGGGCGCCAGCCAGCGTTGACCGAGGGCACCGAGACGAGGATCGGGCGCGCCACCATCGCCCTGATGAGCGTGCCAGTGGACGGCTGTGCCTGGGTCAACCGCTATGTCGATCTTGCGACGCAGGCGGTAGAGCGCAAGGCGTTTTGCAAGGTCCTGCGCGGCCTCGGCCTCGCAATCGATCAGCAATTCGCCATTCCCGGCAGGCCAGACGAGAAAGTCGAACAGCGTCTTGCCTTGCGGAGTCAGCAGACCGGCATAGGCGGGCAGCGTGCCTTTGACATTGTTGGTGACCAGACCCTGCAGGAACTCTGCGACATCCTCGCCTTCCTCCTGCGACGAGAGGCGGATTACGGCGCGATCGAAAAGTCGGGTGGCTGTCATGGGTGACAATGTAGGGCGACTGCGGCAAAGCGAAAGTCATGGACGACAGTTTCGATCAACTCGTTTTCTCAGGGGGCGGAATACGCTGCTTCTGGCACGGCGGTTTTCTCTCGGTGTTTGAAGAGGTGCACAAGCTCAAACCTCGACGGGTGAGTGGGGCGTCCGGGGGCGCCTTGAGCGCAGCAGCATGGATTGGCGGGCGCGAAGACGACCTCAGGATGCTGATGAGTGAGGCCTTCCGGATCAATGATGAGAATTTCGATCGGAAGCGCAGCAATTATACGCCGCACCAGGAAATATACCGCGCAGTGGTGGAAACGACGCTCGACAAGGAAGCGCTCGAACGGATCGCCGAGGGCCCCGAATACCAGATCAATCTTTCCTGCCCGCCGAGCGGGATGCCTCCCCGGTTGAGCGCGGTTTTGTACGGCATGCTCTACAAGGTCGACCAGGCATGGCGCGGCTCGCCGGATTTGCGCTTCCCGCGCATGGCCGGGCTGACCGTCCTGCGGGTCGATGCAAGGAAAGCCGCCCGCAATGGCAGGCTCGTGGATCTGATATGCGCGGCAGCCACCATTCCACCCGTTTTCGACATTCCCGAATGGGAGGGCGATAGTGTGCTCGATGGAGGCATGTTCGACAAGGCCCCCCTGCCGACGCCCGACAACGGCCGTACGCTGGTGCTGCTGACCAGTCGCTATCGGAACCTGCCGCAAAGCGACCGTAGTCTGTATATCCAACCCAGCCAGGCGGTCGCTGCGGACAAGATCGATTTTACCGAAGTCGACAAGGTGGCTGACACCTGGCAGCAGGGCATCAACGACGCGCGTCGGTGGCTGGCGGACCGGGAAAGCTACGGCTAAGGGACGCGCATGACGCGCACGCTGACAATCCGACGCCCGGACGACTGGCATCTTCATTTTCGCGACGGGGCGACCATGCGCGCGGTGGTGCCACACACGGCTCGTCAATTCGCTCGGGCGATCGTCATGCCCAATCTCGCACCGCCTGTAACCACCAGCGCCCTTGCTGGCGCCTATCGCGAGCGCATTCTGGCGGCAGTACCCGACGGACTCGATTTCACGCCGTTGATGACCGCCTATCTCACGGACGAAACCGATGCGGACGATCTCGCCGCAGGGTTTGCAGATGGCACCCTGACCGCGGCCAAGCTATACCCCGCGGGCGCGACGACAAATTCTGCCCATGGCGTGACCGATATAGCCAATATCGCGAGCGTGCTCGAGCGCATGGCCGAGATCGGCATGCCGCTGTGCGTTCACGGCGAGGTTACGAGCGAGGATATCGACATCTTCGATCGCGAGGCTGTGTTCATCGATCGCGTACTCCAGCCGCTCGTCGACCAGCTTCCAGGTCTGCGCATCATCTTCGAACACATCACCACGATGCAGGCGGTAAGCTTCGTGGAAAGTACCGGTCCGAACGTTGCGGCAACGATCACGCCCCAGCATCTGCACATCAACCGCAACCATATTCTCGTGGGTGGGATAAGGCCCCATATGTATTGCCTGCCCGTTGCCAAGCGCGAGCAACACCGGCTGGCGCTGCGCGGCGCGGCGACCAGCGGCTCGGCCAAGTATTTCCTCGGCACCGACAGCGCGCCGCATCATCGCGGGGCGAAGGAAAGCGATTGTGGCTGCGCGGGTATCTTCAATGCGCCCTTCGCGCTGGAAAGCTATGCGAGCGTGTTCGACGAAGAGGGCGCGCTCGATCATTTCGAAGCGTTCGCCTCGCTCAACGGTCCTATGTTTTACGGCCTGCCGGTGAACGAAAAAACGGTCACGCTCGAAAGGATCGCTACCCAAGTGCCACCCGTAGTGGACGGCGGCGCGGAGCCTATCGTCCCGTTTCACGCAGGCGAGACGCTGCGCTGGCGGCTCGTGAACGACTGACGAGGTCGTAGATGAACAGTCCCGCCGCCGCCCAGATACAGGCGAAGCAGGCAGCTTGAACCGGCTTCAGCTCTTCGCCGAAGACGGTCAGGCCGAGGATGAAGACGATGCTCGGCGCGAGGAACTGGATAAAACCCAGGGTGGAATAGGGCAGTCTGCGCGCAGCAAGGGCGAACAATAAAAGCGGCACGGCGGTAAGTACGCCGCCGAGCATTATCGCCAATCCAAGGCCCGGCGATGCGGTGATGGAGGAACCCTGTGTCTGGCCGAACCACACGGCGACCGCTGTCGAAGGTAGCAGGAGGATTGCCGATTCGATGGTCAATCCGGGCAGTGAACCAACTGGCACCTGTTTGCGCACCAGCCCATAGGTGCCAAAACTCAACGCCAGAGTGAGGCTGATCCACAAGGTGGTCAGCGCTCCGCCGAGCAGCAGGGATACGCCGATGGCGGCCAGTCCCACGGCGGCCCATTGCAGCCGGCTGAGCCTTTCGCCCAGGATGAGCGTGCCGAGCAGCACGTTGACGAGCGGATTGATGTAATAGCCAAGGCTGGCCGCGTAGATGTAATTCTGCTGGATCGCCCAGATGTAGACGACCCAGTTCACTGCGATCAGGAATGAACTCAGGAGCAGCCAGGCGAGCAGTCGCCTGTTCGCCAGAGCCAGCCGCAGATCCGGCCCCTGTTTGCGAAAAGCCACGATCAGGAGACATAGCGGCAATGTCCATATGATCCGCCATGCGACGAATTCGAACGCTGGAACAGTCCGAACCAAAATCAGGTAAAGCGGCAGAAATCCCCAGATCAGATAAGCAGCGAATGCAGACCAAAGCCCTTCGCGCCGCTGCTCGGTTGCCGTTTTTTCCATGTGGGGATGGCGCGTAGGGTGCGACGTTCAACCCGGCAAGCCTCAATTCGTCCCCCATAGCAGCACCATTCGTCGCAAATTTCAAATCTGACGATGCGGTTGCAAATTGTTCAGGAATCAATCCCTAAAGATGAACGTCATCGGGTGGGACCTGATCAGCCAGTGCAAACAAAGGACGCGACGATGACAAAACTTCTCAAGACTGCCGCCATGGCGATGGCCGCGACCGGCCTCACCCTTGCCGCCCCCTCAACTGCCGCTACGACGGCGCACGCCGCCCCCCAGGCGCAGGCGGCGTCTTACGGCGGACCGGCCTATGCCGAGCCGATCGTCGAGCACAAGCGCAAGCGTCACAAGCACTGGAATCGAGGGCGCGGGCATCAACGCGATTATCGCAGCTATGACGACCGGCAACCCTATTACACGGGCTACGACCGCAATTGGGGACAGCCGGTTCGCCGCGATACGCGGATCTGGCGCGGCAGGGATGATCGTTATTATTGCCGCAAGGATGATGGCACGACCGGTCTCCTCGTCGGCGCGGGTGTTGGCGCTCTGGTCGGCCACGAGGTCGCCGGTCGCGGCGATCGCACGCTCGGCGCCATTCTGGGCGGCGCGGCAGGCGCACTGCTCGGCCGCACGATCGACCGGTCCAGCACGCGCTGCGGGTAATCGCATCGCGCTGCGGGTAATCGCATAACCAGTTTCCGGCCGTGCCCACCCGCGGCCGGAGACACGGCTTCCACCGAGCCGTGAGGGCGTCGTCAACTTCCCCGATGGGGAAGCGGGCGGCGCCCTTTTTTCTATCGGTCCATCTGTCCCGCCATGAAGCAACCAAGTCGTCGGTCTGGCGTGATGAAATTTCCAGAGGCAGTGTGCGATTACCTGCCAGTCGGAGACACTTGATGAAATTGCGCCTGATAGCCTGCGTTGCGCCCTTGGCGGTTCTTGCCGCCTGCAGCGGCGGATCCGATGGAGAGGCCGAGGCCGACCAGATGGATCCGGCCAGCGAACAGGCACTCAACGACGAATTGATGACAGATCCCGACCTGGCCAACCGGAACGAGGCAAACGCAGCCCTTTCGGGTACAGGTAATAGTGCGGTGCCGAACATCGACACTTCATCGCGTGCTATCGACGCGGCGCGGACACGCGCGGCGGAAATGGTTGGCGGACGCGACGAACTGGTCAATCCCGGTCAGCCACGTCGGCTGTCGGGCAACGAGACTGTTACTGCGACGATGCGTCAGGCGGCAACGCGCATGCAGGGCAGCGACAACTGCTTTTCCGATGTCCAGTACACCACCGCCTGGGCAGCCAGGCTCCCGGCGGAATTTCCGGTCTATCCGCGCGGCAACACCATGGAAGCCGCCGGTACCGACGACGGCAATTGCGCGATCCGGGTAGTGACGTTTCGCACACCGGTTCCGCTGGAAGAAGTGATGGCGTTCTATTATACGCGGGCACAAGGCGCCGGATATGACGCGGAATACGTTCAGGTAGAGAACGAACACGTGCTCAGCGGCACGAATGGCCAGGCCGCCTTTACCATTTACGGACGCCGGAAGGGGCAGAACCTCACCGAGATCGACCTTACCACCTCAAAGCCGTGAACCTTGGATACAACTGCCTTTGAGGCCGACGCTGATACTGGCGCGCGGCTGATCCATTTCCGTGCTGGCGACCGGATAGGCACAATAGTCGGCAGCGTAGAAAGCAGCCGGGCGGTGGTTGCCCGAAAGGCCGACACCGCCGAACGGTGCTGCCGACGATGCGCCGTTCGTCGGACGGTTCCAGTTCACGATACCAGCCCGGATTTCCGTCCAGAACCGCTCGAAATCTTCCGGTTTTCCGCCAACCAGCGAAGCCGACAGGCCATAGCGCGTATTGTTTGCCTCCTCGATCGCGGCGTCAAAATCGGCGACGCGGATGACTTGCAGAAGCGGCCCGAACAATTCGATGTCGGGACGTTCGTCGAGTTCGGTTGTTTCGATCACCGAAGGCGAGAGGAAAGGGAGTTTTTCGTCTTTCCGTTTCATGTGCAGGATCGGCTTGCCCCCGCGGCTGATGAGGGCAACGAAGCTTTCGGAAAGCAAATCGGCGGTATCATTGTCGATGACGCAGCCCATGAAAGGTTGCGGATCGGCGAACGGTTCGTCCACGATGATCTGCTCGGCTAGCTTCTTCACTGCCTCGATCGTCTTGTCGTACATGGAATCTACCACGATCAGGCGCCGCGCTGCGGTGCATCGTTGCCCCGCAGTCGTGAAAGCGGATTGGATGATGGTCGCTGCCGCGTCCTCGAGCTTGGGCGTATCGAGCACGACCAGCGGATTGTTGCCACCCATTTCGAGTGCCACGATCTTGCCCGGGTCGGTCGCCAGCTTGCGGTTGATCGCTATGCCCGCACGGGCCGACCCGGTGAACAACACGCCATCGACCATCCCATGTTCGACCAGCGCCTTACCGCTGTCCGCACCGCCATGAAGGCACTGCACCACCCCCTCGGGAATTTCCGCTTCGTGAAAGCAGCGCACCAGGAATTCGCCGACCGCCGGCGTCTTCTCGCTCGGCTTGAAAATCACGACGTTGCCCGCGATCAACGCTGGAACGATATGGCCATTGGGAAGGTGCGCGGGGAAATTATACGGTCCCAGCACCGCCATCACCCCATGCGGTTTGTGGCGCAGGGCCGCTGTACCCTGCAGGGCGCTGTCAAGCTTTTTCATCCCGGTGCGCTCGGCATAGGCGGTGACCGAGATCTCGACCTTGCCGATTACCGCCTGAACCTCTGTACGCGCTTCCCACAAGGGCTTTCCGGTTTCGCGTGCGATCAGTTCGGCAAAAGGCTCGGCATGCTTGCGCACGGTGTTCGCGAAACGCCGCATCAACTCGATTCGGCGCCCCAGCGGCTGCCGTGCCCAGCTGTGCATGGCCTCCCGCGCCCGCTCGACCGCACCATCGACATTGCCGGACTGGCCGCGCCAGATTTCCGCACCAGTAGCCGGTTCGGTCGAAATGAGTTCGTCAGCCATGAATATTTGTCGCAACCTCTAATCGTCTTATGCTCGGGAACTTATCTGGTTAACGCGTATTGAAATGCCAACATGCTCAAGATGATGGCGCGGCGCGATCCCGGCCATTTCTGCGTACTGGGCGTGTTATGTGGTCCGTAACGCACGATGCGTCAAATCGTGTCAGGGGAGGGGTTCGTTCAATCATATTGCGCGATGGGTCGCACCGTCAGAAATTGCGCGCTTCTCTTCCGCAGGAACACGATCCACTGCGCTTTCGGTCATGATCGAAAGCGGTTTCGGGGCAATCTTGCCCGCAAGCAGAGGGAATGTGAGCGTATGACGATCAAGGGAAAAATGGCCGGTCTCATCCTAGGGAGTTCGGCTACCGCCATGGCGATGTTCGCGCTGAGCGCGGCACCAGCGGCTGCAGAGGAATGCCTCCTCGACACGAACGATGATGGTGTTCTCGATGCCGGCGACACAGATGGCGGCGCATCCGCCACCGATGGTGCCCTCGCCTGCGGCGTCGACGCCGAAGCTCTGGGCGAAGATGCAGTCGCCGTAGGTACCGAAGCGAGTGCAAACGGTCCATCGACATCGGCGATCGGTGGCGAGAGCACGGCAACCGGGCCCGGCACCACCGCAGTCGGCTGGCGGTCTGCCGCCACTGCGGAGCGCGCAACGGCCTTGGGGCATCTGGCCACGGCACAGGGTGTGCGTTCGCTCGCCGTCGGCGAGAATGCCGACGCGCAGTCCGATTTCGCCACGGCTATCGGTAACGAATCGATCGCCAACGGAACCGATGCTCTGGCGATCGGCGATACTGCCAATGCAAACGGGCCTTCGACTACTGCGGTAGGTGGCGAAAGCATTGCGATGGGCCCGGGTGCGAGCGCATTCGGTTGGCAATCGATGGCGACCGGAACGCGTGCCACGGCACTGGGGCACCTTGCAACCGCCCAAGGCGAACGTTCGCTTGCCGTAGGTGAGAATGCGGACGCTCAATCCGACTTTTCCACGGCTATCGGCAACGAGTCGGTAGCCAATGGAACCGATGCTCTGGCAATCGGCGACACGTCGTCGGCTAACGGGCCTTCGACCACTGCGGTTGGGGGCGAAAGCGTTGCGACGGGCCCGGGTGCCACGGCATTCGGTTGGCAGTCGGCAGCCTCGGCTGAACGTGCGACGGCCCTCGGTCATCTGGCGACTGCTTCCGGCGTTCGCTCGGTTGCCGTGGGCGAGGATGCGTCCGCCTCCGATTCGAATGCAATCGCCATCGGCAACCTCGCCAGAGCTGACGGCGGCGATGCAATTGCAATAGGCGGTAATCGCGATTTCTTCGATGAAGATGGCAACGGCATCAACGACGTCAACGAAGACGATGACCCCGACAATGATGTTCGTTCGACAATGGCGATGGGTCCCTCCACGACTGTTGTGGGTGGACAGGCCCTTGCGAGTGGCCCGGGTGCGACGGCCTATGGCTGGCGGTCTGAAGCTTCGGCCGAACGCGCTACCGCGCTTGGTCACCTTGCAGAAGCGACTGGCGTTCGCTCGGTATCCGTGGGCGAAGCTGCAGTGGCCAGTGGTGACGGGTCGATTGCCATGGGCAACCAGGCGGTCGCTTCGGGCGTGAACTCGATCGCAATCGGCAACGGTGCCGTGGCCGCCAATGATGGTCAGGTCGTGATTGCCAGTCTCGATACCAGCACGGCTTCGCAGGCGGGCGGCATATTCTTCGTCACGACTGACTCGAGCGGTACGCTGGGTCGGATCGGAGGTGGCGAAGATGGCCTCGCTGGCTTCGCAACGCAGTCTTCCGTCAACGCCAACACCGTCGCAATCGGTAACAACACCACCTTAATCAACACGAACACCGCCAACATCGCTGGGAACAGCTCGGCAATTGCCGGTTTGCAGCAACTGACAACCAATCAGACCGCGCAGATCAACCAGTTGTTCGACCAGTCCGACATCAACCGTCGGGGGATCGACCGGGCGAATGAAGGTGTTGCCATGGCTCTGGCGATGGAATCCCCGATGCTGCCGGCCGGAACCAATTTCGGTGTTTCGGGCGGCGTCGGCTATTTCGACGATGAAGGCGCGGGCACCGTGGCCGTCTCGGCACGGGTCGGCCAGAATGCCGCGCTGTCGGCCGGCGTTGGCGTTGGCTTCGGCAGCGGCGAAGTCGGCGCCCGTGGCGGCTTCCAGATTGCCTGGTAACTCGCTATTGTCCGGTCCTATGAAACGGATCGCACGCAAATCAAGGATGCCGGGGCTTCTCGCCCCGGCATTTTTCGTGGCGCTCGCCACACCGCTGGCTGCGCAGCAGGCCTCCTCGCAGGGGACCGTCCAGCCACCCCCCTCCATGCGGCCTACGCCGAGCCAGCTCGAACTGTCCAAGATGATCTGGTCGACCGTCGCAGCGGTCGATCATGCCAACCGGTCTGGCAATTACTCGGTTCTGCGCGACATTTCCGCATCCGGTTTCCAGATCAACAACAACCCGGCGCGCCTCGCACAGGTGTTTGCCGGCATTCGCAATTTGAACGTCGATCTTGCGAACGCCTTGCTGGTACCGCCCACATTCACGCAGGCACCGCAACTGGTGCGTGAAGATGTGTTCCGCGTGCAGGGCACGTTCCAGCTTCGGCCGATAGCAATTGGCTTCGACCTCTACTTTCAATGGGAACAGGGGCGCTGGAAGCTGTTCGGTATCGATCTACAACCCCTGCAAATGACGGGCGAAGCACCCTCTCGCTGATTTAGTGCCCAACGGGTGTGGGGGGCGGTCCATGCGCTTCGCCCATCCGGCGGATCGCGGCAACCTTGTCGTGAAGCGGTTGCCAGTCGTCGTGCTCGTCGATTGCGGACCAGATCGCCTCGACCTCGTCGATCAGCATGGTCTGCGGCTTTTCGTGGGACCAGTACGGGTGATCGCTCTCGATCGGCTCGTAGTCGGACAGCGCTTCGCCGAGCGGGCCCTCGGCGTTGCGCCCGCCACGATGTCGGAAAAAGAACGCATCGGGCGCTTCCCCGCTCTGCATCATCATCGTCTCGCAAGCTCCGACCAGCGCTCCGTCGGCCTGTGCGTCCCGGCTTTCGACACCCAGTCTCCAGCACCAGCGCCTTCCCACCGATGC
The DNA here is from genome assembly GCA_947331495.1 of Erythrobacteraceae bacterium Alg239-R51. Lineage (GTDB taxonomy): Bacteria > Pseudomonadota > Alphaproteobacteria > Sphingomonadales > Sphingomonadaceae > Qipengyuania. The sequence continues at coordinate 1,166,353 of CAMZOI010000001.1, forward strand.
CATGTACAACGGTGCAAACCGTTCGAGTGCCCCGATCAGCGGCGCAGCATCGCTGAGCAGACGCAGTGCGACGGCGAGCTGGCCGCAATTCCAGTGGACCGCTTCCGGCTGCCGACCAAAAGCATACAGGCCGCCGTGATCGAAATAGGCCGCAGTAAAGCTAGGATCCCAGCGCGGCAGGAAGCGCCATGGACCGTAATCAAAACTCTCCCCCGAAATGTTCATATTGTCGGTGTTCAGCACGCCGTGGACGAAACCCGCCACCATCCAGCTCGCGGCCAGATCGGCGAGCCGTTCGACAACCTGATGCATCAACCGCACCGCCGGTTCGTCGGCTTGGGGCGCGTCGCCGGGTGGGGGGGACCCGGGAAACTGCTCAAGACAATATTGTACCAAAGCATCCATATGCGCCCGCTCGTCGAGCGCCAGCAATCGCTGGAAGGTACCGATACGAATATGACCGTGGCTGAGCCGCGTCATCACCGCCGAACGTGTCGGCGAGGGCTCGTCCCCGCGTTGCAGCTTCTCGCCCGTCTCGACCACGCTGAAAGTCTTGGAGGTGTAGACACCCAGCGCTTCGAGCATCTCGGTAGCGAGTATTTCCCGCACAGCACCTTTCAGTGTCAGCCGTCCATCGCCATCGCGGCTCCATGGAGTGCGCCCGGACCCCTTGGTTCCCAGATCGAGCAGGCGCCCATGGGCGTCCCGCAATTGCGCGAACAGGAAGCCGCGCCCATCGCCGATCTCCGGATTATACACGCGGAACTGGTGCCCGTGATAGCGCAACGCCAGGGGTTGCGGCAGGTTTTCGGGTAAGGGAGTAAAGCGTCCGAAATGGTTCACCCAATCCTGGTCCGAGAGTTTATCCACGCCAACGCTCCCCGCCTGTCGGTCATTGCGGAATCGCAATCGGGTTTCGGGAAACCTGGCCGCCTCCACCGAATCGCCCAGCCAAGGGGCGAGATCGAGAATGGGCGTGTCGGGTCGATAGCTCGCGGCTTGCGGTTCTGCTCGCATATCGCGATAGTGGGCTGCGAAACCGCCCGGCACAAGGGCGCGACAGGACCGACGCCCTTTCTATGGACGAAACCCACACCGACCGCAGCTGGCAGAGCGCCGACAAACTCACTCTATTTTTCCGCGACTATCCTGGCCGCAAGGACCGCCCACCGGTCGTCTGTCTGCATGGATTGACGCGAAACTCGCGCGATTTCGACAAGCTGGCGCCGCATCTGTGCGCCCAAGGCTGGCGTGTAATCGTTCCGGACATGCGCGGTCGTGGCAACAGCGAATATTCCAGCGACCCGTCGACCTATCAACCGGCCACCTATGTTGCCGATCTTCTTGCGCTGCTCGATCAGGAGGGTATCGAGCGGTTCGTTTCGATCGGCACGTCGATGGGCGGGTTGATGACCATGTTGCTCGCGCAGAGCCAGCCGGACAGGATCGCGGCCACGGTCTTGAACGATGTCGGTCCGGTGCTCGAAATATCCGGGCTGGACATGATCAAGTCCTATATCGGTCAGGGGCGCAGTTTTCCCACCTGGATGCATGCGGCGCGCGCCCTTCAGGACGTACACGGCGCGGCGCACCCCGATTTCGGGATCGAGGACTGGATCGTGATGGCCAAGCGCACACTCACCCTGTGCAACAATGGCCGCATATCCTTCGATTACGACATGAAGATCGCCGAACCGATCCTGGCCGCCGATGATGCGGCGGTGCCGCCCGATCTGTGGCCCGCTTTCGAAGCGCTGGCCGACAAGCCCCTGCTGCTGATCCGCGGCGAGCTTTCCGGATTGCTCTCGCATGATGCGTTTGCGCAGATGCAGAAGCGCGCGCCCGATGCCGCGGTGGCCGTGGTGCCGCGCCATGGTCATGCCCCGACACTCGATGAGCCCGAGGCACGGGCTGCGATCGACGCTCTGCTGGCACGTGTCGCATGAGCGGGATCCCTCATATCCTGCATCTTCATTCCACCTTCTCCCCCGGCGGGGCGGAGGTTCGCACGGTGCGGCTGATGAATGCCTTTGGAAACCGGGCGCGTCACACCATCGTGTCATCCGAAACCGACAATTATGGCGCGACCGAACGAATTGCCAAAAGCGTCAAGTTCCAGCTCGACCACGAATTTCCTAGCCTCAAGGGCGCGCCCTTGCCCGGTCGGCTTCAGAAAATCGCCAAGGCAATGAAGGGGTACGATCTCGTCTGTACGTACAATTGGGGAGCGATGGATGCGGTCATGGCGCATACGCTGTTCAAGGACGTGCATGGTCTGCCGCCGCTGGTCCATCACGAGGATGGCTTCGACGAGACGGAACTTGGGCGCCGCAAACGGCGCCGGACGTGGTATCGCCGGATCGCGCTAGGCAAGGCTGCGGGTCTGGTCGTACCGTCCGAGAAACTGGAGGAGATAGCGCTGGTCGAATGGCAGCAACCGCTCGGCCGGGTGAAGCGTATTCCCAATGGCATCAATACCAAGGCATTTGCGATGCGGCCGAAAAAGGACGCGTTGCGCCTGATCAAGCGGCCGGGTGAACTATGGGTCGGCACGCTGGCAGGATTGCGCACGATCAAGAACCTGCCACGGCTGGTGCGAGTGTTCGCGCAATTGCCGGAAGACTGGCAGCTGGTTATCCTCGGCCAAGGGGAGGCGCGGGCCGCCATCGAAGCCGAGGCCGACCGGCTGGCCATCAACCATCGCGTGCACATGCCGGGCGCCGTTGCCGATCCCGCCCGCGTTATCGGCCTGTTCGATATCTTTGCCCTCTCGAGCGATTCCGAACAGTTTCCTCTGTCCGTGGTCGAGGCGATGGCTGCCGGTTTGCCGGTTGTCGCGCCCGATGTCGGCGATATCGCGGAAATGGTATCGGACATGAATGCCGAGGTTATCACGTCGGCTGGCGATGAAGACGCACTCGCCGCGGCGCTGGGCAGGCTCGCCGCCTCGAAGGAGCTGCGTGCAGAGCTTGGCGAGGCGAACCGCATGAAGGCGGTCGCGCATTTTGACGAAGCCAAGATGATCGATACCTATCGCCGCCTCTATGCCAGCGCGATGAAGCGCGAGCTGTAGATATTGCTCATCGCACGTTAACGCTGGCGGGGACAGGTCCAGCCGACCATTGCCCTTGGCACGCGCACTGCCTAAAGACGCGCCAACCTGATACGCAAGCGACGGAACCTACACGAACGTGGCCCGAACTCCCCAGACCAAAGCCGAGCGCGACGAACAACGCGCCCAGCGAGACGCTGCCGAACAGCAGGCCTTGATGCGCGAGGTGGACGATGCCGTCCGCCAGGGTGACGCGCAGGATTTCCTGTCGAAATGGGGCAAGCCCCTGCTCGCCTTGCTGATTGTCGGATTGCTCGGCTTTGCCGGCTACCTTTACTGGCAGAACCGGCAGGAAGCGGCAATGGAACGCAATTCCGAAATGCTTGTCGCCGGACTTGACCAGTTGCAGGCGGGCAATCTCGATACGGCGTTTTCGTCGCTCGAGGAACTGGCGGCTTCGGGCGAGGGCGGGGCGGCAACTGCAGCGGCCATGCTGCGCGCCGGAATTGCCGCCGAGCAGGGCCGTTCGCAAGAAGCGGCGGAGATGTTCGGGGCGGTCGCGGCGAGCGCGGATACTCCGCCCGCCTTGCGCGATCTGGCCAAGGTGCGGGAAGTCGCACTGCGATATGACGAATTGACGAACCAGCAGGTGATTGCCGAACTTCAAGGCCTGGCACGTCCCGGTCAACCGTTCTTCGGAAGCGCCGGGGAACTTGTCGCGCATGCCTATCTCGAGCAGGGTGACGAGGCCGAAGCCGGCGCCTTGTTCGCGCAGATTGCCAAGGCCGACGATGTCCCGGAAACGCTGCGTTCGCGTGCACGGCAATTGGCAGGTGTGCTGGGAGTGGACGCTATCGAGGACGTCGATGCGGTGCTTCAGGAACAGGGCGTGACCAGCGATGATGCGGCGGACGAAACCGCCCCCGTGACGCAATAAAGGCTGCCTTGCGGCCACGAATGGACGGTATGATGAACTGGATGGACCGAAAAACCCGATCGCGCACGGCAGTTGTCGCCGCGTTGGCTCTTGGCTTGACCGCGTGCAGCGGCGGATTGTTTGGTGGCGGCGACAAGAAAGGCACGCCCACGATCGGGGAGCGCACGCCAATTCTCTCGCGCATCGAGACCGGAGCAAAGGTCGATCCCGCGCTCGCGACGGTCAGCGTGATCCTGCCCCCTGCGCAGGTGAACGACAGCTGGGCGCAGGCTGGCGGTACGGCAAGCAAATCCTACGGCCATCTGGCGCTTTCCGAAACGCCTGCCCGCGCATTCACTGCGCAGGTAGAAGGCGCGACCAACCGTCGGCGGCTGGGCGCGGCACCGGTCATCGGCGGCGGAATGCTCTATGCGGTGGGCGGTGATGGCGCCCTGACCGCATTCGATGCATCGACCGGAGCGCGCATCTGGTCCTACGATCCGCAATTGTCCCGCGATGCACGCCCTTCCGCTTTCGGCGGCGGTGCAAGCTACGATGACGGCAAGGTCTACATGACCGACGGTGTCGGTAACGTGGTGGCTCTGGACGCGCAGACCGGTGCCGAATTGTGGAAGGCGAAACCTTCCGGCCCTCTTCGCGGTTCGCCCACGGTCGCCTTCGGATCGGTCTTCGTGATGACGCAGGACAATCAGATTGTCGCACTCGACGCCACCGACGGTTCCATCCAGTGGCAGGATTCGGGCAGTGCGACCCTCGCCGGCGTATTCGGCGTTGCGGCACCTGCAGCGGGACAGGGAACGGTCATTGCGGGTTACAGTTCGGGCGAGCTTGTCGCGCACCGTTATGAGAACGGCCGCGTGCTCTGGGCAGATGCGCTCGCGCGGACCTCGATCTCCACCCAGGTCGGCTCGCTTACCGACATCGATGCCGATCCGATCATCGATCAGGGCCGTGTCTATGCGCTTGGTCAGGGCGGGCGCATGGCCGCCTACGAACTGGTCACGGGCCAGCGGATCTGGGAACTGAATCTTGCCGGTATTTCGACCCCGGCGATCGCAGGCGAGTGGATATTCACGCTGACCGACGATGCGCGGCTTTTGGCGATTGCCCGTTCGACCGGGCGCGTGCGGTGGCTGACGCAGCTTCCCAGATGGCGCAACATCGAAGACGAAAAAGGTCCGATCTACTGGAGCGGGCCGGTCCTGGCTGGCGGTAATCTGTGGGCGGTTAATTCGGAAGGCGAGCTGTACCGGATCAGCACCGAGGAAGGTTCGGCGAGCCTCTACAACGACCTCGATCAATCGGTCAGCCTCGCCCCGGTCGTTGCCAACAACACGCTCTATATACTTGATGATAGCGGACGGATAACTGCCTTCCGCTGATCGCATGCCAGCCTCGCTGGCCTGTTAACCATTGGGGTGTATGGCATAGGGTCGATGAGCGAGACCGACAGCTCCTTGCCGGCAAGGCCGAAAAGCGATGTTTCGGCTGCAGTCGGCCTCGTTGGCGTGGCCGGTCTGTTTGCTTGGGTCGCCTTCGCCCGCGCCTATCCGGCCATCGCCGATCTTCTCGACCTGCCCGGTCCGCGCGAAACGCTGGGTGGGCCGCATTCGGCGCTCATGGCTCTGCTCGCCGCAGCGATACCGATGGCGTTCTGGTCTGTGCTGGTCGACAAGGTGCACCGCAATCCTTCGACCGGGCTCGACTGGTCGCTGCCTCGCAGGCGCAAGGCAGATCGCTCGATCACGACAGTCAAGCTTGCCGGGTTATGGGCGACGTGGGTCATCATCGCCGCACTATATTGCCTGTGCCGCTGGTACTGGTCGGGCAGTTACCTATTCGCGATGGAGGTGCTGGCCTGGGCCGCAATCCCGCTGGTCGTGCTTTCGATACCCTATGTCTGGTGGATCGACCGCGTCATGATCGAGCCGCGCGACAGTGCCTGGCATTTCGGCGCGCTACTGACCCGCCGGAAGGGCTGGAATTTCGAGCAGATCAAGAAGCACTGGCGGGCCTGGATCATCAAGGCGTTCTTCACCGCCTTCATGCTCTCGATCACGCCGTTCGCCTTTCGCGCAATCGTAACCGCGAATTTCGCCGAGGTCCTTGCCCGACCGGAGAGCGTGGCGCTGACAGCGATCGAGGCGATGTTCATGGTCGACGTCATCGTCGGCACGGTCGGGTACATCGTTACCATGCGCCCGCTCGACGCACACATCCGCAGCGGCAACCCGTTCCTGGCGGGCTGGGTCGCGGCGTTGATCTGCTATCCCCCACTGGTCTGGGGCATATTGGGTGGCGGAAGGGCGATCAGTTACGAGGAGAACGTGGCAGGCTGGGTACACTGGTTCAGTGGGAACGACATGATGCTGGCCGCGTGGGGGGCATGGCTGGCCGTGCTGACGGGGTTCTACGCCTGGGCGACTTTCGCCTTCGGGCTGAGATTCTCGAACCTGACCTATCGCGGCGTGCTGACCAATGGCCCCTATCGGTTCACGCGGCACCCGGCCTATGTGGCGAAGAACCTGTTCTGGTGGTTCGCGACTTTGCCGTTTCTGGTCACCAGCGATTCACCGGTCGATGCGATCCGCAACTGCTTCTTCCTGCTGGTCGTCAACGCGATCTATTTCTGGCGCGCCAAGACCGAGGAAGCGCATCTGCTGCTCGAAGATGCCAAGTACCGTGAATACCATGCCTATATGGCCCGGCACGGCATCCTTACCGCCCCGCTGACCCGGGGCTGGGCGCGGGTGCGGGGCTTTGCGGTCCGCTAGGCGTTTCCGACGACGAAGCACGCCGCTGCCACCAGCGCGCCTGCCCAGCGGTTGGAGCGGAAACGCTCGAGCGGATTGCCGGGGTCATCGCCATCCAGCGTTGCGACCTGCCAGAACAAATGCCCGGCGGCGGGTATCAGCGCCAGGAGCGCCACCCAGTCGGCGCGGTAGAGCCAGAAGGCCAGCGCCCATAACGCCACGGCCCCGGCATAGAACAGGGCCACCCCCCCGGTCACATGTCCGCCGAGGCGCAGCGCGCTGGACCGGATCCCGACCAGCGCATCGTCTTCGCGGTCCTGCAGGGCATAGATCGTGTCGTAGCCGATCACCCACAGGGCCGAGCCCATATACATCGCCGCCAGAGCGTCCCAGTTGTCGGCGCGCAGTTGGGTCCAGCCGACCAGCAAGCCCCAGGTGAAGACGAAACCAAGCCAGGCCTGCGGCCACCATGTGATCCGCTTCATGAACGGGTAGGCGGCGACCAAAGCAATGCTCGCCAGAGCTACTCCCTGTGCCAGAGGCCGCAACTGGAACAGGACAAGCAAGCCGATCGCACACAGCGCGACCAGCCAGATCCAGGCCAGTTTCCTCGATACCCGTCCACTCGCGACGGGCCGGGACGCGGTGCGCGCGACCTTCCGGTCGAGATCGGCGTCGACGATGTCGTTATAGACGCAGCCCGCGCCGCGCATTGCGACGCTGCCGAGCAGGAGCCATGCGAGCAAAACCAGTTGCCAGCCAGCCCCGGCCAGCCAGACGCCCCAGGCGCAGGGCCAGAACAGCAGCCACCACCCGATCGGCCGATCGAACCGTGCCAGTTGCGCAAGGTCGCGCGGCAGCTGCGGCAGGCGGGCGACCAGGCCGCGATGTTCGCTATCGGGGACGATATCGGGGTGGGCAGGGGTTTCGCTCATCGCTTGCTCCCTACCGCCCGACGTGCCACCTGCAAAGCCATGCCCGCAACCCCAGCCTGGCCGCCCAGGAGCGCCCCGCGCTTGTTCGTCGAGCAACGGCTCGCGCTCGGACAAAGCCTCTCCGTCGAAGGCAATCAAGCGCACTATCTAGGCAAGGTCATGCGGGTTGCCCCCGGCGATACCGTGATTGTGTGCGACGATATGACCGGCGAATGGGCGGCGAAGGTGGTCGATGCGGCCAGGCGCTCTGTTCTGCTGGAGGCTGTCGAGCATCTGCGCGAGCGCGAGGAAGTGCCGGATTTCTGGCTGTGTCCGGCTTTGCTCAAGAAAGACCGCTTCGACTTCGTGCTCGAAAAGGCGACCGAACTCGGCGTCGCGCGGATCGCGCCGGTGGTCACCCGTCGCTGCGTCGCAGACAAGCTCAATGCCGAGCGCGCCGATGCGATCGTGACCGAAGCCGCCGAGCAATGCGCGCGCACCGCGCTGCCGGAAATCGCGCCGGTAATGAAGCTCGAAGCGCTCCTGCGCCAATGGCCCGAAGAACGCGTGCTGTTCTTTGCCGACGAGGATGGCGGGGAGCCGGCTGCCGATGCCTTCTGTTTCCACGAAGGCCCGGCGGCGCTGCTGACCGGCCCGGAAGGCGGCTTCGACGATGCCGAGCGCGCCATGATTCGCGCTCACCCAGCCGCGCGGCCGGTCACGCTCGGTCCCCGTATCCTGCGCGGCGAGACAGCTGCGATCGCGGCGACCGCGGTCTGGATGGCCGAGGCCGGCGACTGGATCGCGGAGGATTAATTCTCTTTCCACGCACAGTTCGGTTGCCTATCGCCACCCGAATGAGCACCCGCGAGACATCGGACAACGCCGATCCCGTCATCGAATCCCGTGATCAGCTGGTCGCGCCGATGCAGCATGGCGAAAAGAAAAAGGCAGATTGGCGGATCGGGACCGAGCACGAAAAGCTGGTCTTCGCCCGCGATGACCACCGCGCCCCTTCCTACGAGGAAGAGGGAGGTATCCGCGATATCCTGCTGAGTTTGCGCCAGTTCGGCTGGGAACCGGTCGAAGAAGGCGGCAAGGTCATCGCCATGCGCGGGGCGGACGGGACCGTCAGTCTCGAACCGGCGGGCCAGCTCGAATTGTCGGGTGCGCCGCTGGAAAACCTGCACGAAACCTGTGCCGAGACGGGCCGTCATCTGGACCAGGTGAAGCAGGTCGGCGAAGCGTGCGGCGTGGGCTTTCTCGGCCTCGGCATGTGGCCCGACAAGACCCGCGACGAACTGCCGATGATGCCCAAGGGCCGCTACGAAATCATGAAGCGTCACATGCCTCGGGTCGGCAGTCTGGGGCTGGACATGATGCTGCGCACCTGCACGATCCAGGTCAATCTCGACTACTCCTCTGAAGCCGACATGGCAAAGAAGTTCCGCACCGGGCTCGCGCTGCAACCGCTCGCCACGGCGTTGTTCGCGAATTCGCCGTTCACGGAAGGTAAGCCCAACGGCTATCTCAGCTATCGCAGCCATATCTGGAGCGATACCGATCCGCACCGTACGGGCATGCTGCCTTTCGTTTTCGAAGACGGCTTCGGTTACGAACGCTGGGTCGATTACATGCTCGATGTGCCGATGTATTTCATCTTTCGCGAAGGCCGGTACATCGATGCGGCGGGCCTTAGCTTTCGCGATTTCCTGGATGGCAGACTATCGGTTCTGCCCGGCGAGAAACCGACCGAAAGCGACTGGTGGGATCACCTGTCCACCGCCTTTCCCGAAGTACGATTGAAGAGTTTTCTGGAAATGCGCGGCGCGGATGGCGGACCGTGGAGCCGCATTTGCGCGCTGCCGGCATTCTGGGTCGGCCTGTTGTACGATGATGCGGCTCTGGATGCAGCATGGGACAAGGTGAAGCACTGGTCGATGCAAGAGCGCGAGGATCTGCGCAATGCGGTTCCGAAACTCGCGCTGGACGCTCCTATCCCCGGCGGCGGAACACTGCGGGATCTGGCGAAAGACGTGCTTGCGATTTCCCGTTCCGGACTGACGGCGCGGGCGCGGCTGAACGCTTCGGGCGACAACGAAACCGGCTTTCTGGAAACACTCGACGAGATCGTCGCCAGTGGGCGTGTGCCTGCACAGGTCCTGCTGGACCGCTATCATGGCGAGTGGGGCGGCGAAATCGACCGGGTTTACAAATACAGTTTTTGAACGCGAGGGAGAAGCGATGATCCAGGTAAACGGAACGATCAGGCTCGGCCGGTCGATCGATGCGGCAACGCAGAAGGCGATCCTCGAAATGGTCCGCAAGAGCAGGGCTGAAGACGGGTGCCTCGACTATGCATTCGCGCGCGATCTGGCCGATCCGGATACGCTCGTCCTGTTCGAACGGTGGCGCGACCGGGAGGCGCTGGAAGCGCACGGCAAATCGGCCCACATGGCTGATTTCCAGAAGGCCATGTGCGAAAATCCTCCCGTATCGCGCGATCTGCGCATGTACGAAACCGATGAAGGACAGCCGCTGGGCTGACAAAGTCGCGACCGGTGGTGGACAAGTCCGCCCAAGCCGGACGCGAAAACTTGAGCGACTCGGCAAGGCGATCTTAACCTTGCCGCCATGACCGACACTTTCTCTGCCCTGTCGGACCCGACCCGCCGGCTGATCCTCGACCGGTTGAGCGAGGAGGGCGGGCTGACCCTTTCCGAACTGGGCGAGAACCTCCCGATGACGCGCCAGGCGGTGGCCAAGCATCTGGCCGTGCTCGAAGCGGCCGAACTGGTCGCTTCCGAACGCGATGGGCGGTGCAAGCGGCACTATCTCAACCCCATGCCGCTGGCCAAGATCGCGCGCCGCTGGCTCGGCCGGTTCGAGGAAGTGCCGCTATCGGCGATGGCGGGTTTTCACGGCGCTGGGCGTCCCGGCCCGGGTCCGGATGGCGACGGACGAACATCACTGCGTGCAGTATAATCTCATTCACAGCTGACGACCTCGAACTCGATGCCGTCCCAACCGAAAAAGTAGAACCGCCTCCCGGGATCGACGATCGGGATGATGTCGCTGCCAAGAGCGGGCGGGGGGCCACGGGTGCTGCGTTAACTCGATATATCGGGAACCATTCGCGTGAATCCTCTAGCAAGGTAATATCGTTCGGTATTTCTACGGATGGCAGAAGAAAAAGGCCCCTAACCCTGACGGTTTACCGTCTGCCTTATGACCAAAGTAACCCAACTCTCGCACCCGCATCGAATTGCTCCCGAACGTCGCACTGCGCATCGGCGAAAATTACTGCTGCGGTCGTCGTTCCGGCTTCGCGGCAGGTTCGAAAGCTTTGCCCTGACCGTGCGCGATATATCCTCGACCGGCCTGCTCGGCGCCACGCCGAACGCTCCGTTTCCTGGTGGAAAAATCGACATTGACCTCGACATTGTCGGGACGGTTCCGGCCACAGTCGTCTGGTCGGCTTCGGGCAAGATGGGCGTAAGGTTCGAACATGTGATCGACCCGAATGCCGTGCAGAAGCGAATTACGGGATCGTACGGTCTTTATGTACCGCCACCCGTGCCCGACCTTCGCAGGCTCTGAGCCATCAGTATTCCGGCCCAAGCTCCGGATCGAGGTCGCGGGGTCGGGCGAAGTGGACGAGCTTGCCGCATTCCGTGCGCAGGTCTGACCAGTCGTCGATATCGAGTTCGAACACGGCGAAAGTCGCCGTGGGAAACTTGACCTTGGCCTCGTCGAACAGGGCGTTCTCCTCTTTCGGCGAGACCAGTTCGAGCACCATGTCGCCCAGCCCAGGATTGTGGCCGGAAAGCAGGATGGCGTCCGCCTCGTCACCGCATTCACGCAGGACATCCATGATCATGTCGGTCGAGGCGAGATAGAGGCGCTGGTCCCAGCGCGGTTCGGGTCCGATCGCGGCCTCGGCCAGCGTGGTCCTGACCCGCTCGGCCGGACTGGCCAGCAGGTGCTCCCATTTCACGCCGTGCTCGCGAATATGTTCGCCGATCAGCCGCGCGCCCTTGCAGCCGCGCGCGTTCAGCCCGCGGTCGAAATCGCGTTTGTCACTCTGCCCCCAGTCGGACTTGGCATGGCGCAGCAGGCCCAGGATCTTCATCGGCGCGACTTCACGAGACTTCGTTCTCCTTGACGGGTTCGGCCGTTCCAACACCCTTGGCGACGCGCTGTAAAGCCTCGTCGAGTGTCAATCTGGTGACGGGCGTGCCTTCGGGAAAGGCGGACAGCAGGCGGCTGGGAAAAGCCGGGGAAAGAACAACGAAATGCCCGGAGTCCTGGCGTGTGCGAATCAGCCGTCCGAACGCCTGCGCCAGCCGCGCGCGGATGATCCGGTCATCATGTCGCTGGGCGCCGCCTTCCTGCTCGGCGGCGGCGGCTCGCCGGGCGCGATGGAGAATGGTCGGACGCGGCCAGGGGACGCTTTCCATGACCACGCAGCGCAGGGACCGGCCCGGAACGTCGACCCCGTCACGCAGGGCATCGGTGCCGAGCAGGCTGGCGCGCGCATCGTCGCGAAAGATGTCGGTCAGCGTACCGGTATCGATCGGATCGACGTGCTGCGCGTAGAGCGGCAGCCCCTCACGCGCCAGGCGGTCGGCGATCCGTCCATGCACTGCGCGCATCCGCCTTATCGCCGTGAACAGGCCGAGGACGCCGCCCCCGCTCGCCTCGATCAGCCGCGCATAGGCTCCCGCCAGCGCAGGAATGTCGCCACGCCTAATGTCGGTCACGATCAGTACCTCTGCGCGACCTGCATAGTCGAACGGGCTATCGGCCTGCTGGGTCTTCGGCATCAGTTCGATATGCGGCGTGCCGCTGCGAGTTACGGCGTGCGGCCAGTCATGGCCGCTCTCGTCGCGATCGGTCAGGGTGGCGCTTGTCAGCATGACCCCGTGCGCAGGTTCGAGCACCACCCGCGCAAACGGTTTCATCGGGTCGAGCCAATGGCGGTAGAGCCCGACATCGAATTCGCGCGCATCATTGCGGTCGACCGCGAGCCAGTCGACGAATTCCTCGTCTGCCGGTCCGCCCAGCCGACCAAGCAAGGCTTCCCATGCGGCAATCAGATCGATCCGCCAGGCCAGCGAATGGCGCGCGCCTTCGATCCGTGCGCGGCCCTGGGCATCGAGCCAGTCGGGCGCGTCCTCCATCACCGCCTCGAGCCGCCCCGAAAGCTTGAGCAACGGTTGGCGTATTGCCGCCAGGCCCTGCCCAGCACGACCAGCGGCCTCGATCAATTCGCCAGGAAGCTGGGCGGTCTCGGTCTCGATGCCATAGCCCGCTTCCTGACCGCTTTCATCGCGCGCATAGGTGACGGCGCGAACCTGCCCGAGCAGTTCCTCGATCGGGCCGGATGGCATGGCTTCGGCCAACCTGCCGAGCCACCCTTCCGACGGAAGGGCCTGTGCCGCCTCGACCGCTGCCTCCACCGCCTCCCCGCCGGTCTCGTCATAGCTCGTGACGTCGGCCAGCCGTGCGGCAAGTCCGCGGCGCCGCCCGCGCGAATTGCGCTCCGGCCCGATGATCCAGCGGCGCAGCTCGATCGTCTCCTGCCCCGTCAGAGCCGCGGAGAAGGTCGAATCTGCAGCGTCGAAAACGTGATGCCCCTCGTCGAACACGATGCGCGTGGGTCGGCCACCCTGGTCGCGGCCACGTGCCGCGTTGACCATCACAAGTGCGTGGTTGGCGATGACGAGATCGGCTTGCGCCGCGCTCCTGGCGCTGCGTTCGATGAAACACTTTCGATAGTGGGGACACCCGGCGTAGATACACTCGCCGCGCTGGTCCGTCAGCGCGGCAATGCCACGCTTGCGGAACAGCGTGCCGAGCCAGCCGGGCAGATCGCCACCGATCATGTCCCCATCCTGCGAATAGGCGGCCCAGCGCGCCACCAGATGAGCAAGGATGGCGGGCCGCCCCGAAAACCCGCCCTGCAGCGCATCTTCCAGATTGAGCAGGCACAGATAGTTCTCGCGCCCCTTGCGCACCACGACCGGGGGCGTGCCGTCCCCGCGCCGTTCGGGCCAGGCGCGTGTGCTTTCCTGCCGCAACTGCCGCTGTAGGTTCTTGGTATAGGTGCTCACCCAGACCGTGCCGCCCGAGCGCTCCGCCCAGAGCGAGGCGGGGGCGAGATAGCCCAGCGTCTTGCCGATGCCCGTGCCCGCCTGGGCCAGCAGGACATGCGGCCGTTTCTGCCGGTCGCGAGGGGCGAAGACGTGTCCTGCCCCGCGCGAGAACAGACGCTGTCCATCGCGCCGCTCCGCCCCTTCGCCGGTGAGGCGTTCGAGATGCGCCTCGATCTCAGGTTCGTCGATCAGCACCTGTGCTGGCTGGGGGCGTTCGGGCGCCTCCTCCCATTCGGGCAGGCGGCTGAACAGCCATTTCTCGGCCCGTTCGGGCTTGCGGATATGGGGGCTGAGCACCTGCGCCCACGGCCAGCGCAACCGTGCGAGCGATTGCAGCGCGGACCAGGCGCCTTCACGCTGGAGCCAGTCCTCGCTATCGCAGCGCGCAACCAGAGCACCCGCCGCCTGCTGCAACAGGGCGGGAACGGCCGCGTCGTCCTTCGGCTCCTCCAGACCCAGCGCACGGGCGAGGCCCTTGGGCGTCGGTACGCAGAATTGCGCCGGATGGACGAAGGCAAACAGTTCGAGCAGGTCGAGGCCCGACAGGTCGGGATAGCCGAGCCGGCTTGCCACCAGCGGCGCGTTCATCAGCAGCAACGGCGTGTCCGCGGCAGCCATCACCGCCTCGCCCTTGGAGCACCCGCGCGTCGCGCCGCTCGCATCGCGCAGCCATGTGCCCGCGTGGCTGGCATGGAGCGAGGGAAGGGGCAGGGGCTGGCTCACGCGCCCGCTATGCGAAGGGCGGAACGAAAAGTAAACATGTCCTACAGCGACGCGGCGGTGCTAGCGGTCGTGACCATGAATGGTCGTTCCTCTTCGACAGCGCGATTTCCCGGTTGCGCTGAATTGCAGTTTCTTCCGCCTGGACCTGTAACATGCGGTCCATGTTTCAGCTTCGACCCCGCCAAACTGAACGCCGCGTTCGGCTTCGCGCTTGCAACATACAGGCGAGTCGGCAAAAGCCTACCGCCATGACCGAACAGACATTGATAGAAGCCGCACGCACCTCCAAGGCCTGGCCGTTCCAGGAGGCCCAGCGGTTGTTGAAGCGCTATCCCGATGGCGCCAAGGCCGATGGCTCGCCGGTGCTGTTCGAGACGGGTTACGGTCCGAGCGGGCTGCCGCATATCGGCACGTTCCAGGAAGTGCTGCGCACTACGCTGGTGCGCCGTGCGTTCGAGGCCATGATCGGTGCGAAGCCGGAAGACGGCAAGACGCGGCTGGTCGCATTCAGCGACGATATGGACGGACTGCGCAAGGTGCCCGACAATGTGCCGAACCAGGACCTGCTGACGGCGAACCTGCATAAACCGCTCAGCCGCGTGCCCAATCCGTTCGACACCGGACACGATAGCTTCGCGGGCCACAACAACGCGCAACTGCGCGCGTTTCTCGACCGGTTCGGGTTCGATTACGAGTTCGTCGCGGCGAGCGAGCGGTACAATTCAGGCGCGTTCGACGATGCGTTGAAGCAGGTGTTGCGCAAGAACGACGCAATCCTCGACATCATGCTGCCAACGCTGCGCGAGGAGCGACGGCAGACCTATTCGCCGGTGCTCCCGGTTTCGCCGACCAGCGGCAAGGTATTGCAGGTTCCGCTCGAGGTGGTCGATGCGGAGGCGGGAACGATCCGCTTTACCGACGAGGATGGCAGCACGGTCGAACAGTCGGCGCTGGGCGGCATGTCCAAGCTTCAGTGGAAGGTCGACTGGGCGATGCGCTGGTATGCGCTGGGCGTCGATTACGAGATGTACGGCAAGGACCTGACCGACAGCGGCGTGCAGTCGGGCAAGATCGTCAAGGCGCTGGGCGGCCGGAAGCCCGAGGGGCTGATCTACGAGATGTTCCTCGACGAAAATGGCGAGAAGATCTCCAAATCCAAGGGCAACGGCCTGACCATCGAGGAATGGCTGACCTATGGCAGCGAGGAGAGCCTGGGCTTCTACATCTTCCCCAATCCCAAGTCTGCCAAGCAGCTGCATGTCGGCGTGATCCCGCGTGCGGTCGACGATTACTGGCAGTTCCGCGAGCGGCTTGCCGACCAGCCGCTCGACAAGCAGCTCGGCAATCCGGTGTGGCATCTGGCGCGGGCCAATGGCGGGTTCGAGGGAGCCGAAGCCCCGGGGGCGGGCGATCGCCTTCCGGTCACCTACGGCCTGCTCCTGAACCTTGCGAGCGTGCTGGGTGCCGAAGCGACCGAGTCGAACCTGCGTGACTATCTGGCAAGCTATATCGGGGAAGGGCAGATAACGTCCGAACTCGAAGTGCTGATCGGCACGGCGGTGAACTACACGCGTGACTATATCGTCCCCACGCTCGACAAGCGCGCTCCCGAGGCGAACGAAGCGGCGGCCCTGCGCGCGCTCGACGACCACCTTGCCAAAGCACCGGTGGATGCCAGCGCGGAAGATCTCCAGACCGAAGTGTACGAGATCGGCAAGCGCGAGGAGTTCGGGTTCGACAATCTGCGCGACTGGTTCAAGGCGTTGTACCAGACGCTGCTCGGCAGCGATCAGGGCCCGCGCATGGGCAGCTTCATCGCCCTTTACGGTATCGCCAACACGCGCCAGCTGATCGCAGAGGCGCTTGCCCGAGCCTGACTAGGTATGGTCGCGCGTCCGGTACCACTTGGTCAGGACGTATTTCTGACCGGCGATCACCGGCGTTCCGGCATGCATCGTGTCCTCGTTCGGCGTGCCGTCGGGGAGCGCGTTGTTCCAGATCAGCAGCACGCCGGGCTTGGGTTCGATAGAGGCGCCGACCTCGACGAAATGCGTGTGTCCGCCTTCCTTCACCTCGTTCAGGAATGCCATCGCGGTCCATGAACGCTGTCCCCCCCGCTTGCGTTCGAGCTTCCAGTATTCCTGATCGGTATAGAACCAGTCATTGTGCGGCTTGAACTCCTGCCCGGGAAGATAGCGCTGTCCCTGGATGTTCTCGCCCACCTTGTCCGGAAGCCCCAGCGCATCGTCGATCCGCCGCGAAATCGCTCTGACGAATGGATCGTAGGGATCGAGATTTCCCGAGTAGGACGTACGAAACTTGGCGACATAGGCGGTTTCGTGCAACTCGCTCGGCTTGGCGACCATGTCGATCATTCGCACCAGCCGTGCGCATTCCTCGGCGCTGAAAAAGTCCCCGATGGCGTATATTTCGGCCTTGTCGGTAGGTATTTTGTAGGCCTGCGGATCGGCGTCCAGGCGCTTGCGGACCATCGCTCCGACGCGTTTGAGCGCATCCTGATCCGGTACTTTCTGAGTCTTGGTCATGCGCGTCTAACTACCAGCGCCGGATTATGCTTCAAGACCGGCATTTTGAGACCCAATGCAATATGAAAACCCCCGCAGCGTGGCTGCGGGGGTCTCTTGCCCATCCGGACCACTCTCAAGCCGGACGGGCTGGCTGGTCGTAATGCCTTACCAGAAGAAGTTGTGGATCACGTCGACCACCTCGCCGCTGTAAATATCTACCAGCAGCACATCGTCGTAATAGCGGACCCAGCGATAGGGACCGTACACCTCTGGCAAGCGATAACGTCCCGGATCGTTGATCCAGTACCGGTTGCTATAGAACAGGCTGCCGAGATTGAAGCCTATGTTGATCCGGCTGTAGCGATGCCCGCGATAGGGCGAATAGTACCGGCCCGGCCGAAACAGGCTGCGATTGGCATAACGATAGCGCGACCAGTTGTACCGGCGGTCGTCGCGCCAACTGCGATGATCCCAACGGTTGTAATCGTGCCAGCGTCGGCCGTCATAGTAACGCGCCCGGCGGTGATCGCGACGCCCGTCACGATAGGCCCTGTCATGGATCCGACGGTCTTCGCGCGCGTCGCGGCGGCGTTCATCACGTCGGCCTTCGCGATAGGCCCGGCCCTCGCGATAGGTATTGTCGCGATCGCGACGGTCTTCCCAGCGGTCCCGGCGACGTTCGTCACGACGCCCGTCGCGGTAGCTGCGATTGCGATCGCCGGTATAGGTCCGGTTGCGGTCGCCGACATAGCGCTGGCCGCGTTCGTCGCGCCGTGCCTGACGCTGGCGAGCTTCGCGCGCGGCCTGACGCAAGGCATCACGCTGGTCGACCTGACGCCTTTCCTGCCGGCGTTCGGCGCGTTGCTCGGTCAGGCGACGCTCCTGCCGGCGTTCGGCGCGTTGTTCGGTCTGTTGCCGCTCCTGTCGACGTTCAGCGCGCCGTTCGACTTGTCGCCGTTCTTGGCGTCTCTCGGTACGGTCTTGAACCTGACGTTCGATGCTGCGCTCGCTGCGATGGCCACGGTTCTGGCGCCCTTGCGAGCGATCGCCACGGTCGCGCTGGTTCCATTGCTGAGCAGATTCCGCCGCTTCGGCGTTTGCAGGCAGAGCGGTCAGCGTCATCGCGGTGGCGAGGGCCCCCAGGGCGCTTCCCTTCATAAGCTTGGTCAATGTCATGGAGCGGTTCCTCTTCGTCCATCCATCGCCGCTCCACCCTGCGGCTCGTTGCTGATCTCACGATAGGTATCATATCGGTCTGACGTCAAACTGAACCGGTCTGTCGACCTGCCGTTCATGTCCAACTATGATTTGCTTAACATGAAGGCGAGGGCACGATCGCGCATGCGAAGCATTGATGGCCATGCAGGAAACTTTCGAAAGCGTGCGCGCCGATATCGAACGCCGGTTGCGCGATGGGGTCGAGAACCGCAATTCGGCCATGCATACGCCGGTCGTGGCTACTGGAAACGCCGATGCTCGGATCATGGTGCTGCGTGATTTCGATGCCCAGAACTGGACGTTGCGCTTCCATACCGATGTTCGGGCGCCCAAAGTGCCCGAGATCGAAGCGGACCCGCGGGTCGGTGTTCTTGCTTACGATCGGGGGGCCAAGCTGCAGTTGCGCGGTCGTGGCTCGGGCCGGATCGAGCGCAATGGTCCGGTAGCGGATGCTGCGTGGGAAGAAAGCACCAATTTTGCTCGCAGATGTTATCTGGGCGAAGGACCCGGCGCCCGGTCCGACAAACCAACCAGCGGTCTGCCCGAATGGATCGAGGGCGAGGAACCGAGCGAGACGCAGGTGCAGCCCGCGCGTGAGAATTTCGCGGTACTGATAGTGCATATCGACGAAATCGACTGGTTCTATCTTTCGAACGACGGCCACCGGCGGGCCGTGCTGACGCGAACAGGGAAGGGTCGCTGGATCGCTCCCTAGGCTTGATAATGCGAGCCGAAGCAAAGACGTGCTCGCCTGACCGCGCCGGTCAGATCCTGCAAATCCGTGCCGCGGGCAACTCCCCGTTTGGGACCGCTGCGGGTGGTCAGACGTTCGAGAAAGGACTCTGAGCATTTCCCTCATCGCAACACGGAGCCAATAATGCCCGCAACACATCCCTACATCCCGCGCGTTTCGCTGATTTTCGATTTCGACAAGACCCTCGCCACCGACACCATCGATGCGATGTGTGCCGTCTGGGACATCTCGCGCGAGAAATGGGAAGAGCAATACGAAAAGCCGCTCGGTGATAACTGGGACGGTATTCTCAAGCGCGGTCAGGCATTGATCGATTGCGGATTGGACCGCGAGGAGCCCCTGACCGAGGAATTCTTCGACAGGGCAGCCAAACAGATCGATCTTTATGACGGTGTGCTCGATCTGAAAAAACATTTGTCAAAATGTGGCAAGGAGGTCTTGCCGGAAGTCGAGGTGGAACTGGTCGTACTGTCCTCCGGCTTCATCGAGATCATCGAACGGACCGCGCTCGACGATGTGTTCGACCGCACATGGGCCGGAGAATTTCATATCGACGGCAACCGCGCGATCTGCATGAAACGGATCATCGCGCACCCGACCAAGGCCCGCTACATCGAGGCCCACGCCAAGGGCCTGAGCCTCGATGCGGCGAACGAGCCCAAGGTTGATGATCCCGATTTCGACGAGATGAAGATGCACGTACCACTAGACCAGATCGTCTATGTCGGCGATGGATTGAGCGATCTCGACGCTTTTGGATTCATTACCAATAATGGCGGTCTCGCCGTCGCGATCGACCAAAGCGCGAAATTCGATCATTCGGGCCAGCAGACAACTGACGAGCGCGTCGACAACCTGGCCACGCCAGACTATTCGGAAGGGTCGGAACTGCTCGAGACGCTCGAACATGCGGTGCGCAGCGCTGCGAGCCGCGCCGCAATCCGGCGTTTCTCGCAAGGGGAGTAAGCTGCTACCGGCGGGTGAAGTCGGTCAGCGCCTGAGGTTGGGCGTCCGCAATGTCGATATGGTCGACCGCGGCGCGGGGCGGCCCATCATGCATCGCTACGATCATGCGATCGACTGCCTCCGGCGCGCCTTCGAGATGCGCCTCGACAGGGCCGTCGGACAGGTTCCGGACCCAGCCGACAATATCCAAGTTGCGTGCCGCTTCAACCGTCCAGTCGCGGTAGAACACGCCCTGTACCTGACCGTGGATGATGAGGTGACGGGCGGTCATCGGTTCGTTCGACATACCGCCCGCCGGATTGGATTCAAGACGCCTGCTTGATGTCGCGCAGCGCAAGATCGAAGGTCACGTCTTCGCCGGCCAGTGGATGATTGCCATCGGCCTTGATCGCATCATCGCCCACTTCGACGATATGGAGAGTCAACGGCTGGCCATCGGGCGATTGCGCCTGCATAGCCATGCCCGGCTGCGGGGCGGGTTCCGGCGGCAGGCTGGCGAGCGGAATGTCGATCACCAGTTCCTCGCGGCGAGGACCGAAGGCGTTTTCGCATGCGATTTCGACCGTTTTTTCATCCCCGACTTCCATACCGGTAAGCGCCTGTTCGATCTGCGGGAAGATTTGCCCGCTGCCGAGCTGGATTTCCTGCGGACCAGCCTGTTCGGTATTGCCGACGATCTCGCCGTCGCCCCGCTTGAGGACGTAATCAATGGTTACGGTGTCACCGTTCTTGGGAGTAGTCATGAGAGTCCTTTGAATTTCGTGTTCGCGGCGACGGCAGTGCGCGCCAGGGATGCGCTCACTTCTCGAGCGCCGAACCAGGATTGTCGCAATTCGGGTGGCACTAGTCAAACGAAGTGAGCCTGGGAAACGGCTCGCGCGATTGTCGCCATGACGCACGAACCTTCATTGCGTGAGTTGGCCGCGAGACCAAAACTTAGATGGACCGGTAGCGCGATGAATCTATAGCGAAGCAAACAACCGACAGCGAACCGAGGGACGCAATCGAATGGATGGCATTCCCAAAGTAAGTTGGAAGTCTGCCGCAATCTGGTTGACGCGCGCGATCGCCATTCTTCTGATTGCCGGGTCACTGCTCAGCACGACCGATCTCAACCAGTGGTGGATCCGGATCTGGGATTTTCCCCGGATTCAGATCCTCGTCGCGATGATCGCCTCGGCTCTGGTGCTATGGTTTCTTGATCTCGCGTGGCGGCCCTGGTTGCCGCTCGCTCTGGCAGCCATCGGCATCTGGCAGATGTACCGCATATACCCGTACACTTCGCTGGCAGCGACCGAAGTGGGACGAGCGCTTCCCGGTCAAGTGAATGACGATACCTGTTTCACGCTGCTGACCTTGAATGTGCTGCAGACCAATCGGGCATATGAACGGACCGTCAACCTGATCCGACAAGTCGATCCCGATGTGCTACTGCTCACCGAAACCGACCGGGGCTGGGCAGAAGCCATGGCGCCGTTGCTGGAAAACTATCCTGGACAGGTCCATCGGCCGTTGGACAACACTTACGGGATCATGTTCGCCACGAAATTGCCGATGAGCGAAGCCGCGATCCGTGACCTGGCGCAGAAGGACACCCCGTCGGTGGTAGCTACGCTCGAGATTGGCGATCAACGGTTTCGCCTGATCGGTCTCCATCCAAGACCACCGAAACCCAATCAGGACACCGAAGAGCGGGATGCCGAAATTATCGTTGCTGCGCGACAATCGCGTGATGTCGGCCTTCCTGTTCTAGCGATCGGTGATTTCAACGATGTTGCGTGGTCTGACACCACACGCTTGTTCAAGGATATAGGCGGATTTCTGGATTTGCGGATCGGCCGCGGCATCTATGCCACGTTTCCCGCCGATATGGTCTGGTTGGGCTGGCCGCTCGATCACCTGTTCGCAACAGAAGAGTTCCTGTTCGAAAGCATGAGCATAGGCGATGCTGTCGGTTCGGATCATCGCCCGGTTATCGCCCGCCTGTGTCTCGATCCTGCATCGGCCCGTGGCCGCAACAAGCACGCCAAGGACCCCAGTGCCGAAGATGAGGCTCAGGCAAACGAGGTGATGAAGGAGTTCGAAGCCGACACAGCGAAGGACCGGGTAGAAGGCGAGGCGGGGTAGGCTCTACCTCGCAACCCATGGTCGCGACGAAGCATCTTTCCCGTTCTGACTACCTCGTCAGCTTCTTGTACGCCAGCCGCGTCGGACGATCCGCTGCATCGCCCAGACGACGGCGCTTGTCTTCCTCGTAAGCCTCGAAATTGCCTTCGAACCATTCCACGTGGCTGTCGCCTTCGAAGGCGAGAATGTGGGTGGCCAACCGGTCGAGGAAGAAGCGGTCGTGCGAAATCACCACGGCGCAACCGGCGAAGTTCTCGATCGCCTCTTCTAGCGCACCCAGCGTTTCTACGTCGAGATCGTTGGTCGGCTCGTCGAGCAGGAGGACATTGCCGCCCTGCTTGAGCATCTTGGCCATGTGCACGCGATTGCGTTCGCCGCCCGACAGTTTGCCGACATTCTTCTGCTGATCCGGACCCTTGAAGTTGAACGCGCCGACATAGGCACGCGTGCTGACGTCGTGGCCGTTGACCTTCATGTAATCGAGCCCGTCGGAGATTTCCTCCCACACGTTGTTTTTGGCGGTGAGGTCGTCGCGGCTCTGATCGACATAGCCAAGCCGCACGGTATCGCCGATCTCAAGCTTCCCTTCGTCGGGCTCCTCCTGGCCGGTGATAATGCGGAACAAGGTGGACTTGCCCGCGCCGTTCGGGCCGATCACACCGACGATGCCGCCCGGCGGCAGCATGAAGTCGAGATCTTCGAACAACAGCTTGTCACCATAGGCCTTGGTCAGGCCCTTGGCCTCTATCACCTTGCCGCCGAGCCGCTCTGGCACCTGGATGACGATCTGCGCCTTGCCGGGTTTGCGATCATTCTGCGATTCCTGAAGTTGCTCGAACTTGCGGATACGCGCCTTGGACTTGGTCTGGCGGGCAGAGGGCGTCTGACGGATCCATTCCAGCTCGCGCGACAGCGCCTTGGAGCGCCCGCTTTCCTCGCGACTTTCCTGTTCGAGACGCTTGGCCTTCTTTTCCAGATAGGTCGAATAATTGCCTTCGTACGGATAATAGGACCCGCGATCGAGCTCGAGAATCCATTCGACCACATTGTCGAGGAAGTAGCGATCGTGGGTGATCATCAGCACCGCACCGGCATATTCCTTGAGGTGGTTTTCCAGCCACTGGACACTTTCGGCATCGAGGTGGTTGGTCGGCTCGTCCAGCAGCAGGATGGAAGGCTTCTGGATCAGCAGACGGGTAAGCGCGACGCGGCGCTTCTCCCCCCCTGAAAGATCGGTGACAGGCCAGTCTCCCGGCGGACAGCGCAGGGCTTCCATCGCGACTTCGAGCTGATTGTCGAGCGTCCAGCCGTCGACCGCATCGATCTTGGCCTGCAGGTCGCCCATCTCCTCCATCAGGGCGTCGAAATCGGTGTCGTCCTGCGGATCGCCCATTTCCGCGCTGATCGCGTTGAAGCGTTCAACCAGTTCGGCGGTCTCGCGCGCACCATCCTTGACGTTTTCGAGCACGGTTTTGCTCTCGTCGAGCTCCGGCTCCTGCTCGAGATAGCCGACGGTGATGTTCTCGCCAGCCCATGCCTCGCCGGTGAAATCGGTATCAATACCTGCCATGATCTTGATCAGCGTCGATTTTCCTGCGCCGTTGGGGCCGACGATACCGATCTTCGCACCCTGATAGAA
Source organism: Erythrobacteraceae bacterium Alg239-R51 (assembly GCA_947331495.1). Classification (GTDB taxonomy): domain Bacteria; phylum Pseudomonadota; class Alphaproteobacteria; order Sphingomonadales; family Sphingomonadaceae; genus Qipengyuania. Next base: position 1,190,122 of record CAMZOI010000001.1, read on the forward strand.
TTGCAGGTTGATGTTCGAAAGAACCGGCTTGCTGGCGCCGGGAAAAGTCTTGGTCATGTCCTTCATGACGAAGGCGTATTGCGCGGCCATCGGGCGTATCCTCGTAAACGAATGGAATGTAGCGGTTGGAATTGAGCGCGGGCAGTTCCCGACAAAACGTCCGCGCCAGATAGGCGCGGCAAGGCGCGGGGGCAAGCGGCTGCGCAGATGTTTCGGGAACGTCGGGGTTTCCCGTGCGATATGAATGTCATGAAACATCTTTTTCTTACCTCGATCGCCGCAGCCGCATTGATGATGCCCTCCTGCTCGGGCGCTGCCGAAGACCCATCAGCACAAGCCCAGACCAATTCCGAACAGACAGCTTCTAACGCCAATTCGAATGACGAAGACCCGGATTCCAACTGGACCGATCGCGAAGGCTATGACAGCGACACGTCGGCCAGCGCGGCAGAAGCTACGATGAGCGACGGTTCACTGTCGGTCACGCTGCCCGACGGAGTGACGTCGAGCATGCTGGGCGACCGCTCCAAGAAGATCGTCGCGGTACAAGTGATGCTGGATCGCAGTCGCCACTCTCCCGGCGTGATCGACGGGCGCGAAGGCGGCAATACCGACCGCGCAATCGAATATTATCGCGAAGCCAACGGACTGGGGTCGGGCACCGGCGTCGACAATCAATTGATCGCCTCGCTGATGGACAATTACGGCGGCGATATCTTCCGGACCTACACGATCACCGAGAAGGACGTGTCGCGCAAATTCTACGAGATTCCCGAAGAATTCCACGAGATGGCCGACATGGAAAAGGTCGGTTACCGCAATGCTACCGAAATGCTGGCCGAGCGTTTTCACATGGACCAGGATTTCTTGACCGCCCTGAACCCCGATGCCGATTTCTCGCAAGCTGGCACGAAGCTTGTGATCGTCAGCCATGGTGACAACCAGCTCGACGCCGACATCGCCAAGATCGAGATCCGCAAGGGCGAGAACACTGTCGTCGGCCTGGACGACGCTGGCGAGGTCGTGGTTAGCTATCCGGCCACCATCGGCAGTTCCGAATTTCCGAGTCCCAGCGGCAGCATGCAGGTTGCCGCTATCGCACCGGCACCGAACTATACCTTCGATCCCGACGACCAGGAATGGGGTCCGGACAAGACCTTCATCATCCCGCCCGGTCCGAACAATCCGGTCGGCGGAACCTGGATCGACCTGGGCAAGGACGGATATGGCATTCACGGATCGCCCGACCCGCAGATGGTTGCAAAGCGTGCTAGCCACGGATGCGTGCGCCTGACGAACTGGGATGCCGCAGCCTTTGCCAAGGCCGTGCCTACGGGCATTCCGGTGGTGTTCGTCTGACTGGCTTCAGGTCGCTGCGTTCTGCCGCAAAAGTCGTGGCAGGACCGCGGCCTGCAACGCCGCCCGCACGATCAGAAAGCCGACGAAGCTGAGCCATAAGCCATCATTGCCGAGTGGCCATGTAAGCCACAGCAACAGGGCATAGCAGATGGTGGCGCCGACCATTGTGAGAAACAATGCCCGCGTCCAGCTGGCACCGACGAACACGCCGTCGAGCACGAACCCTGCGACCCCTGCAAAGGGGATGACGATCAACCAAGGCACCAGCGACCGGCCAGCTTCGGCCACGGCCGGTGTGGCAGCGAAGCTTTCTATTATCGCGCTTCCCAGGGCCCAGAACGCTCCTGCCAACACGCTGGCCACTGCCAGTCCGCGCCAAAGGATTGCGCGGATATAAGCCTTAAACCCGTCACGGTCGTCCGCCCCCATGCGCTCGCCATTGAGAACTTGCGCCGCGTTCTCGAAACCGTCGAGCAACAAGGCTGAAAATACAAACAACTGGTAGAGGATGCCATTGGCCGCCAGCACCACCGGCCCTCGTTCGGCACCCAATCGGGTTAGCGCGGCCAGCGCGATCATCAGCACCACTGTCCGCAGAAACAGGTCGCGATTGACCGACAGGAATGGCTTGAGCGCTGCAATCGAAAGATGTGCGCCTTCGCGGATCGCCTGCCTGAGTTCGGGCCCGGCAAGGTAGATGATCAGAGCGCAGGTCGCTGCCAGCTTGGCATATTCGGCGATGAAGCTCGACCAGCCGATCCCGGCGATCCCCCAGTCGAGGCCAAGCACAAACCAAAGGCCAAGGGCAACATTGAGCAAATTGTATGCGACTTCGATGATCAGGACCTGCGTCATCTTGCGCCGCCCGACGAGAAAACCGATCGCGGCGAAATTGGCCATTACCGCGGGTGCGCTCCAATACCGGATATCGGCGTAGATCACCGCCGCTTCGCGAACCGCGCCGCGCGCACCAAGCGCATCGAGCAAGGCCGGAAGAAGCCATGGCTTTGCCGCCAGCAACAGGGCTGCGATGGCCAGTCCCACAACCAGACCGCGCAGCAGGATACCCGCCTGTTCGCGACTACCCTGACGCGTTCCTGCCTGGGCCACCAGGCCGGTAGTGCCCGTCTTGAGAAAGTTCATTACCGTGAACAGCGCGGCGAACAGCTTTGCCCCGATGTCGACCGCACCTTGCGTCGATGCATCGCCGAGGCGTCCGACAATCCACATGTCGCCGACGCCGATCAGCGCGGTGGCGACATTGGTGACCATGGCGGGCAAGGCAATGGCCCAGATCGCCCAGATGGCGCGCTTGTCCAGGGTATGGAGCGAGGAGGCAGGTGCCTTGTTCACTGACAACGCGGTTGCCTCCTCGCGCGCATCGTTCGTTCGAGCCATTCACATGGATCGATCCCGAATCCGATGCTCCTTCGGGTATGTACGAGATTCAGGTTCGCAGACGCCGGGCTGCTTCTCCCACGCGATCAGCGTCCTTCATCTACAGTTCCATCTTCACGGACGCTGGAGGATATCGATGTTATCCTCGTTCACGAGCAGGAAAACATCCTGATCGGCAAGCACCTCCAGAGTATCGTCGTCGAGAGGCACGCCTTCTACATCGGAAACTTCGCCACCTTCGCGGATCCTACCGCCAGTTATCTGAAGTTCCTGACCCGCATTGATGTCGAGCGGAACTTCCATGGGTTCGTCGATTATCAGGGCGAACATACGGGCGCCATCGTTCTCGATCCAGAAGCCTCGGTCGGTCAGCGGACCGCCCACACCGACTTCGCCGGAAAACTCCTCCCCGATATACGACTGAGGATTTGCCAGGATGGCGGCGAGAGTCATCGGCATTGATTCGGTGCTACCCAGCGCATCGGCATCAGCATCGGCATCGATTCCCTCGACCGATTCGATCGTAGCAGTATCCGCCAGTACGGGTTCGACATCATCGTCATCCGAGACGGCCCACCAGATCAGCAACGCCAGCAGGATTGCCGCCAGCAGCAGCCAGAGCCACTTCATCGACGATTTTTTCTCAACGGGGATTTCAGCCATAGTTTTTTCCTGTTTTTCTACAAAAACTTGATGCGAGGTAACGGTAAGTTGTCATGCTAACCATTCCGAGCCTGCGCGGAAATCCCTAATTGCATGATTTCACGACTGTTCGTGGATTTTTTGTAGCAGTTCGAGGTGCGAACCATCGTCAAATCTTATGAAAGTAATGGTCGGGGAGACAGGATTCGAACCTGCGACCCTCTGCTCCCAAAGCAGATGCGCTACCAGGCTGCGCTACTCCCCGACACTTCACCGCACCGCACCCGGTGGGCCCGGCAGGACTCGAACCCGCGACCTAGCCGTTATGAGCGGCCAGCTCTAACCAACTGAGCTACAGGCCCCCAGATGCCGCATGCGGAACCGCGCGCCTACCCCCAGCGGGCGGCAGAGGCAAGCACCTGCATCATCGCAAGACCACTGCCTGCATGATTTCCTCTATCGTGGTCGGCCGCACTCCAGCCTTCTGGCAATAGTGAAAGACAGCCCGGAACCAGTCGTAGAATTCGTCCAGATCCTCGTGATCGCGTACATAAGGCGTGCAGCCGGGAATCAGCGAGGGGCTGTGAAAGCTCAACACAATGACCGGCAGGCCATCGTCGATAGCCATATCGAGACCGCGGATCGCCTCGTCGATTGTCACACCCTCCGGTGTCAACGCGATCCGCTCCAGCAATCCGAGACGGGAGAAAATGCCCCCCAGTTTGGGGAATTTACCGACCAGCGGAAACAGCTGCGTTCCCTGCCGGCGCAGCATACCCCAATAGACCGTCGTCAAAGGAAGTTCGAGCAGGCTGCGGTTTTCGCTGCACCAGTAAGGTTCTGCCGGATGATGGCTGTAATTCGGCCCGTGCGCATCGGAATAATCGAAGTGCGCGCGCACCGAACTGTCGATCGCGATGCCGTTATCGCTCAGCATCGCCGCCGTGTCCGGCCCCAAACCATAGCGGCCCGCACGATAGATGCGCGGGACACTTCCGAAACTCATCTCCACCAGATCGCGCAGACGACAGAATTTCTCGCGCTCGAGCTCGGCCGGTAGATTGCCGGCAAAGCTGTTCTGTACGTTGATATCTTCCTCGTGCGGCGGATTGACCCAGGGGTGAAGCTGGACGCCTACCTCCGCTTTGCCAGCGTGAACCGCCGATCCGATGATTTCCCGCGCGACCTGGGAATTGGCAATGGGCCAGTCCACCAGGTAAACCGGAACTACGCCGAGTCCTTCGCAAAATTGCTGAAACTTGCCGATCCAGCGGGCATGGTCGAGGCCATAACCATCGCGCCTGAAATCGGCATCCCAGTCGAACTCTTCTTCTGTATCCACGGTCAGCAAGACCCGCTGGCCGAAGTCCGGTGCGAAGCGCGCAGCCTGGTTCTTCGCCGGTGGGTCCAAGAGATTGGCTGGGCTTATGGGATCGATCCTAGCCTGCGGCGTTGTTGGGAACATCGGCAGGGCTAGGCATCGTCTCGGCAGGGGTCAAGAGCGGCAGGGTAAGGGCGAGGTAACCGTTATCCCGCACCAGTTCGCCCCCCGCCGCGCGGGCCTCTGCGCGGGCCAGCCGCAGCGAAAAACCGGCTCCGAAAATTCCCGAACTCAGAGTGCTGGTTCCGCCGCGCACTTCGGATGCGAAGATGTCCTCGGTCTCGGCCAGCTTGATCGGGAGCTGCGCGCGTAGCGCTGCCTGCTGGTTCCCGGTGGCCAGTTCTAGCGACAGGGACTCGCCAGCGCCGGTCGCGCCAGCAATTGTCGCGAGCACGCGCCAGGCCAGCATTTCGGCCTCGTTCTCGGCCAAGGCGAGCAGGGCCTGCTCATCTGCGAAATCGGCTTCGAACCGGGCGACGCGCGGGCTCAGCACCGATTGCAGCTGGCCGATCTGGACGCGCGCGATGGCGGCAAAATCGCTCTGCCCCGTCTCGAGATCGAGCGCTCCGGTTTCCAGTCTTGCCAACCGGTCGAGCTCGTCGAACCCCGCCAGGATACGCGCCGAATCGCCGGCGATCGATGCGGCGAGCGCCCGGTATTCATGCGGTGTGGGGCCAAACACCTGCTGCTGGATTACCTCGGCATAGCCCTGCATCGCGTTGACCGGAGTGCGCAATTCGTGAAGCAGCTGGCGCAGACGGTCGGCACTTCGCTGATCGCGCTCTTCCTGGGGTGGGGCCGGCCGCCGAAAGCGTCCGACGTAACCATAAAACCGGCCATCGCCGCGGGTGAACCTGGGCGCGGCATCGACTACCCACTCGCCCGCGATGGGCTCTGCGCCGCGCATGGTAATACGCGCATCGCGCACCGGTTGGCGCAAGGAAAGAATGGTCGGAATGTCCGTCGTCCTGGCATCGTGTTCCTGCCTGATCGACAGGTCGAAGCCGACGACCATCGGGGCGATATCCGGCTGCGCCCAGTCTATCCGCCCTTGCGCATCCGTTCCGAAGTCGAAGTGTTCGATCCGCTTGCGCGATATCGGTTCGCTGAGCTCGACCATCGGAAGTGTCGGTGCTTCGCCGGTTCCGCCGGCCCCAGAGCGGTTGCGCTTGAACGTCTCGATCCGCTGGACGAGCGCGCGAATGTTCTCTCCACGTTCCCCGGTGACGGGTTGGAGTGCTGCGCCTTCGGGTTCTTCGGGCTCCTGAACCCCATTGGCAACCGCCTCGGCTCGGAGGATGAGCGGTTCGGGTGCTTCGACAGCGTCCTTATCCTGCGGGCGTTTCTCGACTGGTGGCATGGCGATTTCTGGCAAGGGCAGGGCGCGGTCATGCACGCCCAGCCGGTCGAGCACGCGCACGGCCGCCTCCGGAAGATCGCGGCGGTGGCGCAAGAAACCACGCGCCCGGATCGGCAGACGCGGAACCAGTTCTTCCCATTCCTCGCCGGTCAGTTGCGCCCGATAGAGCGCGGCAGCCGCAAGCGTCGGATGCGCCTCGCCGAACCATCGCACGAGTTCGGGATTGCGAAAGCGCCAGCCGCTTTCCGACACCATGCTCGCGCGGTCCGCGACGGGGATCATGTCCGCCAGCGCGATGAGCCGCAGATAGGCGGCTGCTTTGAGCGATCGGTCGCCCGCCTGCGGTCGTTCGCCCAGAAGATCGATAAGCTGCCGGAACTGCGTTTTCGCCGCACGCTCGCCGGTGGCGCGATGGCGCAACACAGTGGCAAGGCGGTCGTCGAAATGCATAGGGTCTCCGGTATAGCGCGCAAAACTGCAATATGGGCATCGCACGCGCGTATTCAGTGCTGGATAATGTTTATGGTTAACAGCCCGTTTAGCTTTTCCGCTGCGGTCTTGCGTTGCAATATCGGTCAATTGCTGGCAAAGCTAATAATGTTAGCCAATTGGGTGGTTGCGCGCATTTAACATTTAATAAGGACGCGACTTAACCCATGGCGCGGCGTGTTTGGGGACATGACCATGGCAAATCTCGACGATATCGATCGGCGGCTGCTGACCGAACTGCAAGATCAAGGACGTATTACCAATGTCGAACTGGCGCATCGCGTTGGCTTGACTGCCCCGCCGTGCCTGCGCCGCGTCCGCGCGCTGGAGGACGAGGGCGTGATCCGTGGCTACCACGCGGAGCTCGACCCATCCAGGCTGGGGTTTTCGATTACCGTTTTCGCCATGGTCAGCCTGAAAAGCCAAGCGGAAGATGCGTTGCGAGAGTTCGAGGCGGCCATGCACGACCTGCCCGAAGTGCGCGAAGTCCACATGCTCAACGGCGAAATCGATTTCATCATCAAGATTGTCAGCAAGGATTTGCAGAGCTTCCAGGAGTTTCTGACCAGCAAGCTGACGCCTGCGCCAAACGTCGACAGCGTGAAGACTTCGCTGACGATCCGCACCAGCAAGCACGAGCCGGGCGTGCCGCTGGGGTAAATTGCGGCTTTTCATGTTAGTGCGTCGAAATGCATTACATTCGTGAACCCACCTCGCCGCCCGAACCGCCGATCGTCTTCGAAGACTTTTTGCGTGTGGATATCCGCATCGGCAGGATCGTTAGCGCCGATCCGTTTCCCGAAGCGCGGAAACCCGCGGTAAAGCTGAACATCGATTTCGGGCCAGGTATCGGGATCAAACGTTCGTCGGCGCAGATAACGGAACATTACGCAATGAAGGATCTGACGGGGCGCCTCGTCGCGGCAGTTGTCAATTTACCGCTGCGGCAGATCGGAAAGTTCATGTCAGAAGTGCTCACTTTGGGCTTTCCAGACGAGAACGGGTCCGTGGTCTTGTTCGAGCCCGATCGTCCGGTGCCGCTCGGTTCACGGCTCTTCTGACAAACCGAAAGCGGCGTAGCCCGATTATTCAAAAGCGCACGATTTGACGGAATACAATCGGGATCGTCAGCAGCAGCTAATCTTCCCGCTCTTTCAACCAATCCTCGAGCCATTTGATCGAATAGTCTCCGCTTTTCACATCGTCTTGTTCCAGCAAAGCTTGATGCAGCGGGATCGACGTTTTCACGCCTTCGATCACCATTTCCTCGAGCGCGCGTTTCAGCCGCATCATGCACCGTTCGCGGTTGCGGCCGTAAACGATCAGCTTGGCGATCATGCTGTCGTAATAGGGGGGAATGCGATAACCGGCGTAGAGCCCGCTATCGACGCGCACATGCATGCCGCCAGCTGCGTGGTAATAAGTTACCTCGCCCGGCGAGGGCGCGAAGGTCCATGGATCCTCAGCGTTGATGCGGCATTCGATCGCGTGGCCTTCGAACCGGATATCGTCCTGGTCGCAGGACAGGCTCTTGCCGCTGGCGATGCGAATCTGCTCGCGCACGAGGTCGATGCCGGTAATCATCTCGGTTACCGGGTGTTCGACCTGTAGGCGGGTGTTCATCTCGATGAAGTAGAACTCGCCGTTTTCCCACAGGAACTCGATCGTGCCCGCGCCGCGATAGCCCATGTCGCGCATCGCCTGGGCGCAGATCTCACCCATCCGCATGCGGTCGTCCTGGCCCAGCACGGGGGAGGGCGCTTCCTCGAGCACCTTCTGGTGACGGCGCTGGAGCGAACAGTCGCGCTCGCCTAGATGGATCGCATTGCCGTTGCCATCACCGAACACCTGGAATTCGATGTGGCGCGGATTGCCGAGATATTTCTCGATATAGACCGTCGCATCGCCGAATGCCGCCTTGGCCTCACTGCCCGCCTGTCTCATCAGCGTTTCGAGCTGATCCTCGCTTTCGCAGACCTTCATCCCGCGCCCGCCGCCGCCGCTCGCCGCCTTGATGATCACGGGATAGCCGATCTCGGCAGCGACTTCGCGCGCCTCTTCGACAGTCTCGACCGCGCCATCCGAACCGGGAACCAGCGGCAGGCCCAGCTTGCCAGCGGTTCTCTTCGCGGCGACCTTGTCACCCATGGTGCGGATATGTTCGGGCTTTGGTCCGATCCACGCGATATCGTGCGCCTCGACGATCTCGGCGAACTTGGCGTTCTCCGACAGGAAGCCATAGCCTGGATGGATGGCGTCCGCCTGGGCAATCTCGGCCGCGGAAATGATGTTCGCGACGTTGAGGTAACTGTCCGTCGCAGGCGGCGGGCCGATACAGACCGCGTGGTCCGCCAGCCGCACATGCATGGCATCGGCATCGGCGGTGGAATGCACCGCCACGGTCTCGATACCCATTTCATGCGCCGCGCGATGGATGCGCAGCGCGATTTCGCCGCGATTGGCGATGAGAATGCGCGTAATAGCCATGTTTTACCCGATAACTACGAGCGGCTGGCCGAATTCCACCGGCTGGGCGTTTTCCACCAGGATCGCCTTGATCGTACCCGACTTATCGGCTGTGATCGGGTTCATGACCTTCATCGCTTCCACGATGAGCAAGGTCTGGCCTTCCTTGACGCTGTCACCCACGCCGATGAAATCGTCCGCACCCGGTTCCGGGGCGAGATACACGGTGCCAACCATCGGCGATTTGAGTGCATCGCCGTGATCTGCGCCGATACCGGTGCCTTCGGGAGTTGGCGCCGTGGTAGGGGCGGACCCTGACGCGTTAGAGGCGGGAGCCGCGATCGGCGCAGGTGCGGCAGCCATCGCCACTCCACCGCCGCGCGAAACGCGTATCTTGCGTTCGCCGTCTTCGACTTCGATCTCGGTCAGTCCGGTATCGCTCAGCATCTCGGCCAGTTCGCGCACCAGCGACGTGTCGACGTTCATTCCGGTTTTCCCGGCGTTGCCCTTACGTTCGGCCATAGCACCCCTTGCAAGTTGTTTGCGCCGCCTATGCTACCGGGCGGCGCGAAGGGCAAGGGTTGTGACGGCCCGGTTACAGTTGAACTGCGCGCTCCAACGCTACGGCATAGCCTCGCGCACCCAGACCCTGCACGCAGTCCGCCGCGGCCATGCTGACATAGGACAGGTGACGAAACGGCTCGCGTTTTGCGGGATCCGACAGATGTACCTCTATCACGGGCGGCTCGATCGCCTTGATCGCGTCCAGCAACGCGATCGATGTGTGGGTGAAGGCTGCGGCATTGAGCAACACCGCCTTCGCGCCGGTTCGACAGGCTTCGTGCAGCCAGTCCACGAGTACGCCTTCGTGATTGGTCTGGCGAAAGTCGATGGCGAGACTCAACTCGCGCGCCTTTTCCTCGAGCATTGCCTCGATATCCGCGAGCGTATCCGAGCCGTAGATTTCCGGTTCGCGCGTGCCGAGCAGGTTGAGGTTGGGTCCGTTGAGGACGAAGACGGTGTCGGTCATGCAACCCGTCTAGACCGCAAGCCATTCAGCTGTCGACGCCCTTCACCTTGCCCCATTGGCGCGCGGCGGTGTAGCCGAGGTAGCCTGTGCCGAACAATGCGTAGAGCGAATCCGGCAAATTTGCGAGATACGAGGTCATGCCTTCGCCGATAGCGGTCGCGCTGGTCGGATCGAACGCAGCGATGACCCCCATCGGTACACTGAACAGGATCAGAGCGTACATGACGTAGAGGAAGCTGGGCCGGGCACGGCTGGTCCAGGGGTCGGGTGACCGGGCTTCGGCAATTATGGCGGACATGCGCGCTTCGATCGCCTGCAGTTCGTGCGATCCTTGAAGCTGGATAAGTTCCAGCTTTGCTTTGGCACGCGCTTCTTTATCGGGAATGATCTTGTCGATGATTGAAGCGATCGGGCCGATGAGCGATTCGATGACGGGCATGGACGATCTCCGGTTAACGAGACCGAGATATATGACCATATTGGTTCGTGTAGGAAAGTAATATCACTAGAAAAATACGGCGCGAGGTTTCCCCCGCGCCGCATCGTTTTCGGATATCCGACCGTCGGTCAGCCGAAATTCATCGCGTCCAGGTTTTGGAGATTGGCGTTGTACATATCGTAAAGCGCGAAATCGTCGCCGTGCGGAAGATCGTGATGACCGAAGTCCGAAAGCAGGTCGGACATGTCGCCATTGTCGTTCGCGAAGAGCAGGTCCGCCATGCCGTTGAGCGCGGCATTTGCCGACACGTCGCCGGTGCTTGCTGCGAGCGTCTGAGCCATCGAAGTCGTGACTGCCCCATCTGCCGAGAGGTCGCCCCCGAGATTGAAATCGCTCAACGAAACGGAGCGTGTTCCGATCAGGAAGATAGCAAAATCCGCGCCGTCCCCGTCGACATCGCCGAAGACCACCGTAACCTTGCCCAGCCCCGGGTTCGGTCCGGAATAGTCCGGAACGTCGATGCCGAGCGATTTCTCCGCCGCGTTGATATTACCGAACGTCTTGGTGTAGATTTCGCCCGCCTGGCCGCTGCCCTTGTTGACCAGCACGAAGCCCTGCTGCCCGTCGACATTCAGGTTCGCATCGAGCAGGCCGAGATCGAGCTTGTCGGCTCCGGATTCGAAGTCGGTCACGATATCGATCGAGATTTCGCCGTTCTTCGAATCGACGCCTTCGCTGTTGATTTCCACGAAGAAGGTATCGGCTCCCTCACCGCCGGTGAACAGGTCGATCCCGTCGCCACCGACGAAGGTATCGTTCCCCGCATTGCCAATCAGTTCATTGGCGACCTGGTTGCCGATCAGCAGATCGTGTCCGCTGCCGCCGATCGCGTTTTCGATGATCGCTCCGTAGGCGATGCCGACATTGTCGGTGAGCGCACCGATCCCCGGATTCGCTTCCAGGAAGGCCATGTTCGAATCGTAAGTTGCCTGACTGACCGGCGGCAGACCGGCTTCGGCCCGGTTCGCGTTGACTTCCTCGAAACTCGGCGCGGTTTCGAAAGTTACGCCGCCGATGCTCGATAGCGCCCCTTCGCGCAAATCGACGATCTGGTTCGTGGCATAGCCCGAAGCATCCAGCGTATCCTCACCGCCGGCGTCCCAGATTGCCATGATCGGTGCCGGAGTAAGGTCGAAATCGAACGAATCGCGACCGGCATTGCTGTTGAAGCCGTAGGTCGTGTCGCCGGTGCGCGTGGTCATGTCGGCGCCGTACATCGCCTGGATCGCGGCGATGTCGTGGATCAGCGGCACGCCCGAATAGGCGGTGGTCGACAGGTTAAAGTCGAAATGCTGCGCGCCGATCGCGCTGGCGTCGAAATAGGACATCACGGTGTAAGAGCGCGTATCTTGGTAATACTCCGCGTTGTTGCCGTAGGTGATTGAAACGCCGGGCGCGGCATTGTACCCGCCCGGATGCGACAGGCCGAGAGCATGGCCGACTTCATGCGTCAGCGTCTGCAAACCGTAACGGCCTTCGTCGAGTTGGAAATTGCTTGCCTGGCTGGCAGAAATCCAGACGTCGCCCGCGATACCCTGAACCTGCGCATTGACATCTGCATTGCTGCTGAGCGTTCCGAACGGCAGGCGGGCATAGGCCTGCGTGGTCGGCGCGCTGGCGAGATTGCCGAAATTGATATCGGCATTGCTGGCGTCGGTCTCGACGAAAGTGATCGCAGCGACATCGTCCCAGCTCTCGATCGCCTCGCGTGTGGCGTCGCGCTGGGCATCCGTGAACGATGCGAAATTGAAGTATTCGTTCAATCCGTAACCACTGCCATTGAAAAAATAGACATATCCGTTGTCGAACAGCTCGGCTTGGCTTTCGAAGAACCCGAAATTGATGGTGCTGGGGTCATCGTCGCCCTGCTGCGGAGCCGGATCGGGACCGTCGATCCAACTGGAACCGCTACGGTTGAGATGCGCCGAGATCTCGTTGACCGACCAGATCGGCAAGCCGTTCGCAGCAGTCGTGCCGGCCAGATTGTCGACCGATGCGGCCACGCTGTCCGACGGTGCGATATGCGGTTCGAGGATGTCGGGATCCTCGATAAAAAGATTATCGTCGCCGATGCGGTAATTCGAATTGGAAATGCTCATCTCAATATTCTCCCGTCCAAGATTTCGTCAGTTAAATTCGTCGATCACAGCGGCCGCGCTTGCGCGCGTCCCGCGCGTCAAGGCAAAATTTCGTCCAGCGAAGCGGAAATGGCGCTTTCCAGTTCAGCATCGTCGGAAAAATCGGCGACCCTCAGCATCGAACCGAACAGCACGTCCGATCCGGCAATTGCCGGGCGATAGGGCCGCATGGTCAGCGCGATTCGGTCGGATCCGACGAGCGAACCGTGAACCAGAATTGTGATTCGACCGGGCGCAACGACCGCCGGGTCACCGGTGGCGATGACCGACACGGGAAGATCCGTCCCGCGACGCGCGCCGTCGGCGACGAGATCGCATAGTCGCGTTCGGTCCGTCTCCCGGGCCACGCCTCGTTCGGTCTGGACCAGGCACAGGACCTGGACCCGCTCTATGTTCTGATAGGCGAGCGGAACATCCGATCGTTCCGGCGTGTTCTTGAGATCATCCTGCACTACGTTCCGGTCCGGAACGGAGGCGTTGGCGCACCCGGCGAGTGCGACGACCATGCTGGCGCTTGCAAGGCGATGAAAAAGCGAAATGTACGACCCCTAGATGGCCAATCCGGCGCGTCTGCGGCCGAATCAACTTCGTCTTAACTATCGAGTCATTCGTTCTGCGGCAATATCATTTGACGCAAGCACTGTGCCAGAAGCGCCGATGCCATCGAGCGCAGATTGCCGCCAATGTGTTTGAAACCACTGGTCGGGACGACTGGATTCCCGACCAGGAAATCATGTCGCTTCACGGAGCAGCCGAAAACCACGGTTTTCCTTGCTTTTCGATATAGTGATGCAGTTGTGAATCAGCTTTGGTGCACAGTCAAGTGCACAGTCAGATGCACACTCGAGCGAGTGAAATTCCGGGTAAATGATCCCATCCATTGGGCGATACTGCTATCGTTCCCGCTTTGTCGGTCGCCTACACGCGATGGCGCGGGACCAGCCAAAATTCGCTTTTCTCACTAAGGATGGCGCCACCATCCGCCAGTCTCATACAGACCTGTTCCGGACCGAGTTCGAGCAGTGCCATCGCTGCCTTTCTGGCGCTTCCAATGTCATCGACTTCGATCCCAGCGATTTCTCCGGCTTCCGAATGATTGGGCGTGAGAACGGTGACATTGCCTCCGCTCATGCGCGAACCGGCTGGTGGCCACCAGGTCCGAATTTCCGAAGCCGTTGGGGGTTCGCATGAGGAGGTCGGCAATGATGCTGCCGGGGGACAGGATGGTGTTTCGGTCTTTCTCGCTGTCGAAAGTCATTTCGGCTGTCGGTACTCATCGAGGTCTTCGAGAGTCGAGCAGTCTGTCAGCATCAAGGCGGCAGGTTTGAGGCTATCGAAGTGGGCCATCACCATGGTTATCAGGACAGTCAGAGGGACCGCGAGGAATGCGCCGGGAATGCCCCAAAGGATCGACCAGAAGAGCAGGGAGATCAAAACGACAAGCGGTGACATCGACAGGCTGCGGCCCATCATTTTCGGATCGACGAAATTACCCATGACCTGTTCGATAACGAGCAGCCCTCCTGCGATAATCGCGCTCGATGCGATGTCGCGCGTAAGCAGTGCGTAGAATACCGGGAGCATGCCGGAAATGATCGAACCTACCGTGGGAATGAAATTGAGCAGGACGGTAAGAACGCCCCACAATAGAAGATATTCGATTCCGAAAGCGGCAAGCCAAGCGACATAGAGCAACGCAGTGAGAAGCCCGACGATGGACCGAGTGACGAAGTAGGCCCGGAACTTTTCGCCGACAGAGCGTCCGATTTCCAGCCAGCGGCGGTCGTCTCCGCGGTGTCCGAGAGCGGTGATCTTCTGGTGCCAGTTTCCGGCTTCTGTCAGCATGAGTAGCATGAGAAAGAGAATTAAGACGATTCCTCCTATCGTGCTGGTCGTCATGCCAAAAGCGGTCATTGCGCTAGATGCGAGCACTCCATTGGAGATGAGCGATTCCGTATCCGGATCGGCACCGTCGGACAGAATATCGGGCAGGGGTAAAGCGCCGAACCGATCCTGCAATTGCGGACCGAGATCGGTCGTCAGTCGATAGATCTGTTGTGCCCCCAGGCCGATCCCGACCATGAAGATCGCGAGGATCGCGACCACGACCAGCACACCCGCCGTCGCTCCAAGCCATTTGAAATGTCTCGGCATATGATCGCGGACCGGCTCGACAAGCGGCCATACAGCTAGGGCCAGCAGCAAAGCACATGCAACGGGTATCACAAGGGCGGACGTTTCGCGGAGCAACCAGAAAGTGGCGGCAAAAGCGATCATCCCGAGTAACGGCGAACGCCATGACCGGGGCTTTCCGGCATCCGGCGCGGAAGATTGGGCTTCCTGCCGGTTCGAACGGTCATTGGCCATGAGATAGCAATTCACTCGGGCGCGCCACGTTCCGGGAAAAAGACTTGAAATGCTTGAAGCAACTCTCTTTTTAATTCCGAGTTTGTCTCGAAGCGGCTTCTGGGTTCGGGTTCACAGAGACTGGCGGAAATATAGCTCGCTTCGTCGCTAAGATACGAAATGACGCAACTCAGTCGGTCGCGCGGCGTTTTGTGCAATACGGTGATGTCAATGATTACGACGGCGCGGATATCACCTCTTTTTTCCATCTCTGAAAAGTGCCAAGCGCCGCGCAAATAGATGAACGGGTTCTCTCAATGGGAAGGTCGGACGGTGGATAGCTCACCCTTGCGCGAAATCGATTACGTACTCGCGAAGCTCGAATGGATGCAGAAGGAGGGGATATGGCCGAATGGTCTTCGTTACCTCTGGACGGATGCGTTCGGTGTGGTCCTGTACCTATCGTTGTATCGGGAACTGGGCGAAAAAAGCTGGCTCGACAAGGCGGCATCTCTGGTCGCCGATGTCGAAAGAGTCCTAGGGCGCGAGCGGGGCATCAGGATCGGAGAAGCGCCGGACCGCGACGGGCAGTACTTCCACTATCTCGCGATGTGGATGTTCGCTCTGGCCCGCCTTGGCGAAGAATTGCCCGCCTATCGGCAGAAGGGCATCGACCTCGTGCGAGAGGTCCATTCCGCCTTCGTCCTGCCGGGGCGGGGCGTCGTCTGGAAGATGCAGGAAGATCTGAGTGCGCCCTATCCGGGCTTCGGCTTGGGCGCGATGGATGCCTTCGACGGTTACGTATCCTATCGCCTTCTGGGCGAGGCAGAGCTCGCGGCCGAAATCGCCGAAATGCAGGAATTGATCGGCCAGGAATATGCCTCGCTCGAGATCGATCAAGATCTCGGCCTCGGCATGATGCTGTGGTTAGGCCATTTCTTTCCGGAAGAGGAATGGGCGAAGGTCCAGAAAATGCGCTCCATCGCTGCGCTGGACGCGCTGTGGACCGAACCGCCGGGCTTTTTCGCGCGTGGCAGCCACGCATCGGATACCCGCATAGCCTTCGCCAATTATGGCGTTTCCGTTGGCCTTCAGGCAGCGGGCGAAAACATGAAGCGTGTGAGCAAGCTCAATGCCTATTTTGACGATTACCGATCGGGCGATGTCTATGACCGCGAAGCGATTACCCACGTCATGGCTTGCAGTTCGCATTTTCCAGGCGCTCTTCTGAAATGAGCGCGAACACTCTGCCGGCCATCTTCAAAACGGAGGCAAATGACAGCTCCCGGTGGGACATGGCCAATTGTTTCGTCGCAAGATGACAGTGCGTCGGCGCCATTTTGGGCAAAAGGTCACGACTTCGGATGCTCCCGCCGGCACAACAGCGCGGTGGGGGCGAGTTCCAGAACTGGACTATGCGGCCTGCCTTAGAAATCACTTCGCTAAGCGTGGGTGCATTCCGATGCCGCCAGAGGATTAATGGGCCCAGCTGCACCGTCGAAGAACAGGCGGAACTTATTCAAGTAAAAGCCACGAGTCGTGTTCGCGGGCGCGACGTTCCATCCGCAGACAAGGGCAAGATCGAGGCGTTCTTCGAATACTATAACCACCAGCGCTACCATGAGAATCTGGACAACGTGATGTCCGCCGATACCTACTTCTGACGACGGATCCCTTCACGTCCGAGATTTGCATCGCCGCAATCGTCATCTTCTGGTTCGATCAATGAGTCCCAAGCCTAACAAATTTAATTTCTTTTTCCCGGATAGTCCTAGATATTGTCAAAACAAGGGATCGGCAACGCGACGGGGTGATGAGGTCGCTAGCTATGAAGATAGAAAAATTTGCGAAACAGGACCGTCCGACGGTCTCTCCCATAACAGCTATAGCCACGTGCGCTCGGCTCATGCGGGACCACAACACTCGACTGCTTGCGGTAGTAGATGGACGCCGGTTAGTAGGCGTCATCAGTGTAACGGACATCGTGTTCCGCAGCATGGCGGATGGTGCGGATTGGTTTCTGGCCCGCACATCCGAATTTATGACCCGCGAGCCCTTGGCTTGCAAATGGGACCGCCCGTTAGTCCATGGCCTCAATCTCATGAAGCAATGCGGGCTCAGACTTCTGCCGGTTGTCGGTCTTGAAGGAAAATATCTCGGATTTGCTTATCGCAAAGACCTTGAGGCTCGCACCATCGAGACTGTTCACCCTCCGTTATGTTCCGCGTCAGTCAATCGATCGCTGCTAAGTTCAATTTAGCAGGACGGTAGTGTTCCATTTTAAAATAACCGCTTTTTGGCGATCAACCGAAGGGGCACTGCTACCTAGAATTCGTCAACCTTTCGCTGACGTATATGAAGGAAAATAGTCATGCAACAAATGTCCTTCCTCGGCGCCGTGACGGCCGTGGCTCTGCTCTCCGCTTGTACCGCGGAAGGCCCTGCTACAGGGCTAGCCTCGAATGAAACCGGAAGAAGCTGCTTCTGGGCTTCCCAGGTAAATGGCTTCAACGATGCGCCTGATGTTGATGGTGGCGGTGATCGCATTTATGTGAACGTGAGCGCGAACGAGCGATATCTCTTCGAGACACTTGGCGCATGCCCTGATCTGAACTGGTCAGAAACCATCGCTTTCGACCAAACTACGCCTGGTCAGATTTGCAGCGGGCTGGATGTTGACCTGATTGTGCCGACTTCAATTGGCCCGCAACGTTGCCCAGTGCAGATGATCAGCAAAGTAAACGATTAAGCCAACGAGCAGTCTCAGCGCTTTGCTATTCGGGAGAAATGACGGCTGTTCCGCGTACTCTGTTGCAGCATCCGGATCGTCAGCTGGGCCTCGATCGAGGGACGTCCCGTATCGCTGTAGAAAGTGCTCAGCTGCTCACAGATACCGGTGAAATCGACGAACCGTACAATCGAACCCAGCGGACGATCTATCGGAACATGATCTGCTATGCGGAAGCTGTAGAACAGCGTCTCATTTATCATCGTCCGCTCGCCCATCATCAGCAGATCTCCTGCTTTCGAAGATCACTGGAGCCGAAAGCGTGCAGAGCGCAATCGTTGAGTTTAGCTTTTCTGAAAGCGGATTTTTTCAACAGAAAACGCCCTGATCTTGGTCGTTCGATAGCCGCATCGCGATCATAGAAGCGGTCATTCACAACCGCTGACAATCCGGCTTCTCACATGCGCTGCGCGATCAATCTGCTTCCGGCGGTAAAAGTGGCGTTTTAATGCTGAAAGCTCGGCTAAGGTTGAACAACGCTGCCAACTTTCAAATGGGATCGGCATTTTCAAACCGAATCCATATGGGCGCGTCCCTGAACATTGCTGAAGCTTCCATGCTTTCCGGCGAGTTCGCCCTAAAGGCAATCTTCGTATGATCCCACCAATGGACAGCTGCGGTCGGATCGTCTTGCCCGTACAATTCCCTGCCCAAATGGAGGGCCACCGCTACCTGGAGTTCACAGCCATCATGTTGGCGGGAGAATACAAAGACGTGCTCGGACCGCGGCCCTTCCACTTCCGCAGGTACGAATTCCCCTTTGGCAAATAGCGAAGGCCACTTTCTGCGAAGCGCCAGCAAGTCCCTGACAAGTCGGAATTTGGGATCCGCGCGCGACGGGTCTTCGAGTATCTCTTGCCGCAATGCAAAGTCCACTGGTCGCCGGTTGTCGGGATCGACCAGACTAAGATCGGTCAACTCGCATCCTTGGTAGACATCCGGCACACCAGGCAAGGTACATTTCAGTGCTACCTGGACAAGGCTGTTGGCGAGTGCTGCGCCCTGTGTATTGCGGACAAGGACTGCTATGTCGTTCAACACGGCGGGCGACTTCGCCGGGTCGAGCAATCGCTGAAGGCGGTCGCGACAAGCCTGTTCATATTCCTCGGCAGGATCGGCCCAAGAGGATCGCAGCTTAGCTTCGCGCAGTGCCTTTTCCTGCCACGCTGCCACGCGCTTGGCGAAGCGGTGCAGGCCGACTGCATCGGTCGGCTCCAAACCGTCAGGCCAGGCACCGAACAGCGTTTGCCATAGCATGTAGCGGTCCGCCGGATCCATCGCGCCTTGGCCAGCTTTGGAAAGAGCCTCCCAGCGCGCGACATGATCGCGCCAGATATCCGGAATGTCGCTGAGGACCGCAAGCCGCGCTCGCACGTCTTCGCCGCGCTTGTGATCATGTGTCGCCGTGGCGAGCAGCGCGTGCGGAAAACGACGTGCACGTTCGGCGCTGGCCGCGGCAAAGTCGTCCGCACCGATCGAAAAGCGAGCCGGATCAAAGCCGACATCGTTGCGCGAAAGCAAGCGACCGTAGCGGTAGAACGCCGTGTCCTCCACTGCCTTCGCTGCAATCGGCGCGGAGAGCTGTTGAAAGCGCCGCACTGCGTCTGTCGCGAGCGCCGCGTCTCCCGCCCCATTACCTGCAAGCCATGCGAGCACCTGGTCAATCACTGGCATCTCGCCCGGCGGTGCCAGCGGCTCGGCTTTTAGGCGAGCCTGTTCACGCAAGCGTTCATCGCTTGCTGGGGCGGAATCGCCAGTTCCGTAGGTCCGGTATGCGGGGAATGACCAGAGCAGCACGCGCAGCGCCCGGCGCAACATTCCGTCGGTAAACGAACGCGTTTCATCGTCAGACCGCGCAAGCTCTGCGAAAACTTCGACGCAGGCCGATAGCTGCGCCTCGAATTCCCATGAAAGCATGTCCTGCCGTGCCTGCAGTTCTTCGGCAGCGAAGTCGCCGGATTGGCCACTTGTCTCGGCCCACAATTGCGTGAGCTCACGTTCTCCTTGCCAATTGTGGAGCAGGGCCGCGACCTGCTCCATGAAATCGTAGCCCGTGGTACCATCGATCTCCCAGCCCTCCGGAAGATGCTCTTGTGGAGCAAGGATCTTCTCCACCACGATATAGGCTTCCGGTCCAAGCTTCTCGCGCAAGGTGCTGCAATAGGTCGCAGGATCGGCAAGCCCGTCAATATGATCGACTCTCACGCCGTCGATCAGTCCTTCGTCGTGCAGGCGAAAGACGAGCGCATGTGTCGCTTCGAAAACCTTCGGATCGTGTACCTGCAGCGAAGCGAGCTCGGTGATGGTGAAGAAGCGGCGCCAGTGCAGTTCGTCGTTTCCACGCCTCCACCAGCATAGTCGGTAGTGCTGTCGCTCTAGCAGCTCGGGCAGGTCGCAATTCAAGGGAACGTTGCGATCCTCCGGGCGCAAAGGGAAGCGATGTTCGCCGTATGCCCTGAGTTCGGCACCATCCGCGCCCCGGTGCAACTCCAGAGCGCCATGTTCGAGTGCTTCGACTAGCGGTTCTCCAAGGAACGGAAGGAGCAGTTTGTCCTCCCAGTCGATGTCGAAGAAATCTGCGAAGGGGCTTGCCTGTCCACGGGCAAGCACATCGTTCCACCACGCGTTCTCACCTCCGGCGATACCCATGTGATTGGGCACGATATCCACGATCAGTCCCATCCCGTGGCGCTTGAGGTCACCCGCAAGAGCGCGCAAGCCATCCTCGCCCCCAAGCTCAGGGTTGACGCGCGTGGGATCGACGACGTCGTAGCCATGTAGAGAACCGCTGCGCGCTGTCGTTATGGGAGAGGCATAGATGTGGCTGATGCCGAGATCGTGCAAATAGGGAACGATCTTTTGCGCATCAGCGAAGGTGAACTCGCCGTTGAATTGCAGCCGGTATGTTGCGCGCGGGGTCATTGCTTGCGGGTCCTGTCGATTTTCGCGATCCGGTCAGATACGTCCTCCCGGTCGAGCAACGCACCCGTGGGTTCGGGCATCCGGCGGCGCCAATTGGGATGTTCGTCAACAGTGCCGGGTAAGTTGGGCTGTTCGCGCAAGCCGACAATATCTTCCATCGGGTAAAGTGCGAGGGCCGAAGGCGTCGCGGCAATATGGGCAGTCGCCGCATCGACCGCCCGGCGCGGCTCGTCAGGTGGCGGCGGATCGCCCTCGGTCGAGCCCGAACTCTGCATAGCGCACCACAATTGCGCACGCTCTTCTTCGCGGGTTTCGTGATCGGCGGCTTCGCTACTTTCTAAAGATTCTCGGCCGAGCTGCCACGCCCAGTCGATATCTCGACCGGACCACCATCCGGCAACGGTGGCAAGATCGTGCGTGCCTGTCATCGCAACTGCCTGTCGCTGCCACCGCTCGGGCGGTATATAGCCATGCCCTTGTTCACGCTCGAACCAAAGAATCCGCATGCCCAGCACATCGCGCTCCTCAAGTTTGCTGCGCAACCCCTCCGGTACAGTACCCAGGTCCTCGCCGATCACGACAGCGCGGGCGCGGTGTGATTCGAGCGAAAGAATTCGCAGCATATCCTCAAGAGGATAGCGCAGATAAGCGCCATCGGCCGCACTACCGCCACGCGGAATGACCCATAGACGGTTGAGCCCGAGGGCATGGTCGATGCGAATTCCGCCGCACAGGCCGATATTAGCCCGCAGCGTGGCAATCAGTGGCTCGAAGGCGTTGGCGCGCAAGGCTGCGGGCGAGAATGTCGTGAGACCCCAATCCTGGCCGTGGGGACCAAGCGGGTCGGGTGGGGCGCCGACCGAGAGTCCTTCCAGCAACTCGTCTGGCTTGCTCCACGCGTGGCTGCCACCAGAATCGAGGCCGACCGCGAGATCGGAGATCAGTCCCACCCTCATTCCGCCGTCTTTCGCCGCCTGCTGTGCAGCCTCGAGACTTTGTTCGGCAAGCCACTGGGCAAATATGTAAAAATCGACTTCCTCACCGAATTCGGAAGCAAAACGTCGGACCGCGGGGCTGTCGGCATCGTGAAACTGTCGCGGCCACCCCTGCCAGCCGCGCGCGCCTGTCGCGCTGAAATGAGCATACAGCGCATCGAATGTGGCATGCTTGACCAGCGCCTCACCGCCTTCACCGCGATAGGCCGCCAACTGGTCCCGCAAGGCCTCCCGTGTTGTGGCAAAAGCATGCCTGAGGGCGGCGATCCGATGCGGTATTGCGTTCTCCCAGTCCAGCAACTCGCCACCAGCAGTTTCGGAGAGCGTCACTCCTAGAAACGCTGGGTCCGCGAAAAGGATGTTGAGAAAGGTCCTGCTCGATGGACCGTACGGGCTGTAGCGCGTCGGATCGCCAGGAAATAGCGCATGGACCGGACTGATCGCCAGCGCGTCTGCGCCGCGAGCCGCGAACTCCTGCGCTGCATTGGCAACACTAGCGAAATCGCCGAACGCACGCGGCGTTTCGTCTCGCAATGAGGGTACCTGTACCGCGACGCCCCAAGCCCGTTGCCCGCCCGTGGCTTCACTGATGCCGAAACAGGTAGCAGGTGCAATAGCGAGACCTATCTGGCATCCGTCCACATGAAGACGATGATAACCGGGCTCCATGATCGGCGGCATGCGCAATCCATCGCTGGTCTTCTCCAGCAGCACCCTGCGGGTTGAACCGCTTTCCAGTTCCAGTTCAGCCGCGTCGGCGTTTTCAAAGGGCAGAAGCAGCGGTTCACCGCAAGTCTCGGTGAAAAAGCGGGCATCGCTTTGCTCTGCCGCGCAGCGAGCGATACCTTGCTGGATTTGGCGCTCGGTCTCCGCCGGAAAGCCGAGTTCGCGAAGCACGCGGCGCAGCGCATCATCACCGGTGCGCTGAGGGCGGCCTGCGGCGTCCTGCCAATCGATTTGCAGTCCGGCATCCTTAGCCAGCCGATGCAGCGGGCTCACGCCTCTATCCCCGCTGCGAAACTTCCCGGCAGGCCAGCGTCCGCAAGCGCGAAAAGCGGTTTGTCTATCGTGGGTAATTCCACCGGTTCGTCACCGAGGTTGAAAGCCATCGCCAGGACCGAACCATCACCCAGCTTCCAGCGCGCGCTCAGCGCTCCCTCGCCCAGCACGTCGGCAGCAATACCGCGCGTGCCGGGCAAAAAGGGGACGATATGTCGATGGCGCAGTCCGAGCAGTCTGCAATACAGCGATCGCCATGCGTCGGCCCCCGGTCCCGGCATGGGCTGCGATGCCGCGAACGTGGTAGCGTCGTTGGGATCGGGTATCCGCTCGCGTGCGGACGGGTTGGCGAAGGCGGCGAAGTGGGCGAATTCCTTCCGCCGGCCCTTGCGCACCGCGTCGGCCAGTTCGTCATGAAAATCGGTAAAAAACAGGAATGGCGAGCAGCTGCCGCTTTCGTCACCCATGAAGAACAGTGGTATTTGCGGGCAGAGCAGCAATATTGCCGTCGCGGCGCGCAACTTGTCCGGATCGGCAAGCACCGTCAGCCGCTCGCCCATGGCGCGATTCCCGACCTGGTCATGGTTCTGAAGGAAGGCGACGAAGCGCACCGACGAGAGTTGATTGCTCGGCTTTCCACGCGGGTGAGCGTTCGGGCCAGGCGGAACCTCGCCTTGATAGACGAAGCCCTCGCTCAGGCATCGTGCAAGCTTCTCGGTCGGATTTTCCGCGAACCCGGCGTAATAGCCCTCCCGCTCGCCAGTAAGGAGCACGTGCAGCGTATTGTGGAAGTCGTCATTCCATTGCGCATCGAAGCGACTTTCGCCAAGCCGATCGGTATCGTTGGCCTCGTTCTCCAGCACAAGATGCACTTCGCGATCCGGCAACTTGCTGCGGAGATCACTCGCCATCGAGTCGAGGAATTCCGCATTTCCGATCGTGTGAACGGCATCGAAGCGCAATCCGTCGAAGCGGAACTCGTCGAGCCACATCATGGCGTTATCAATGAAGAAGCGGCGCACGGGCTCCTTGTCGAATGCTATCGCCGGGCCCCACGGTGTCTGTCGACTTTCGTCGAAGAAGGGCTCTGCATAGCTGTGAAGGTAATTCCCGTCCGGCCCAAAATGGTTGTAGACCACATCGAGGAAGATCATCACGCCCAACTCGTGCGCTTTGTCGACCAGGCTCTTGAGATCATCGGGCGTGCCGTATGTCTCATGCACAGCATAGGGCAGCACGCCATCGTAGCCCCAGCCGCGCGAGCCTCCAAATGCAGCGACGGGCATTAGCTCGATTGCCGTGACACCAATTTGCGCCAATTCGGGAAGCTGCGAGGCGACACCGGCGAACCCGCCAAGCAGGCCGACATGAACCTCCTGGATGACCGCCTCATGCCACGGTCGTCCGCGCCAGCCGGAGCAGCGCCACGTATAGCTGCAAGGGTCGTGCAGAACGCTCCAGCCGTGCGGACCTTCACGCTGTGCTCTGGAAGCGGGATCGGGCACGACAAGGTCCTGATCCAGTCGAAACCGGTACCCATCGCCCGCATCGGACTTTGTCATGCAAGTGAAAAGACCTCCGCTCTGGCGCTCCATTTCACATATGCGACCATCCTTGAATTCAAGGATGATGCCATCGCGGTCGGGCGCCCACAGGTAAAAGCGCCAAGTGTCTTTTTCAATCCGCTCGGGTCCCCATTTCATGGCGAGGGAACCTCCCACCTAATCAACGCTGCGGCATGGGAAAATAGGTAGTAGCTATCGCCGATCTCATGTTCTTCGAGCTCGGGATGCGCGCTGTCGATCAGAAGGCGACGCCGTGCCGACGGCGGCGGGAGATTGAATATCAGGGCCTCTTCGGAACTGTTCATTAGCAACGCGATGATCCTTAGCCGTCCGTTGTCGAGTTTACGTGCGAGCCGCATGACCAGCGCGCGACCGTGCCTATTGTCCCAGTCGTGATGCTCCAGCGGCATTCCGCGTTCGTCCCACCAATCAATATCCGGCACGCCGTTGGAGACTTCCTCGCCATAGAGATAGCGAGTTGAGCGGAGCAGCGCGTAACGTTTGCGTAGCGCAATCAGCCGACGTATGAATTCAATCTGTCTTGTTCCGGCAGGCGAGCGGGCCTGACTCCAGTCGAACCAGCTGATCTCATTATCTTGGCAATAAGCGTTGTTGTTACCCTGCTGCGAGCGTCCGAACTCGTCGCCACCCAGCAGCATCGGCGTACCGTGCGCGGCAAGTAGGGTAACGAGCAGCGAGCGCTGTATGCGAGCGCGCATTTCCTCGATGGCAGGATCGTCGGTCTCCCCTTCCACGCCCCAGTTGCGCGACAGGTTCTCGGCGTGCCCGTCCTGATTGTTCTCACAATTGGCCTCGTTGTGACGATGTTCGAAGCGGGTCAGGTCAGCCAGCGTGAAACCGTCATGGCTGGTGACGAAGTTCACGCTTGCCCACGGACGCCGGGCGCGCCGGTCGAAGATGTCGCCCGAACCAGCGAGCCGGGCAGCCAGTTCGCCGCGCATGTTCTCGTCGCCGCGCCAGTAGCGGCGCGCCGCGTCGCGATAGCGGTCATTCCATTCTGCAAAGCCGGGGGGGTGATGCCCCAATTGGTATCCGTCCGGCCCCACATCCCACGGTTCGGAGATCAGTTTGACTTGTTGCAGCACGGGATCCTGGCGCAGCACATCGAAGAACGCAGCACCGGGATTGAAGTCGGGGTGAGTGCGTCCGAGCACCGTGCCGAGATCGAAGCGGAAACCATCGATTCCAAAGGACGTGACCCAGTAGCGAAGAGAGTCGGCCACCATCTGAATCACTCGCGCCTTGGACAGGTTGAGAGTATTGCCCGTCCCGGTGAAGTTTTCGCAGTAACGGCGATCTTCTTGAGACAGACGATAGTAATTGGCGTTGTCGAGACCGCGCCAGGAGAGCGTTGGCCCGCGCTCCGAGCCTTCGGCGGTGTGATTGTAGACCACGTCGAGAATGACCTCGATCCCTGCGGCGTGCAGCCGGCGCACGGCAACCCGCAATTCGTCGAGGGTCTCGCCGGCAAAGTAGCTCCGTTCGGGCGCGAAGAAGGACAGCGTATTGTAGCCCCAGTAGTTCGTCAGCCCCTTCTCGAGAAGGAAGCGATCCTGAACGTAGGCATGGATCGGCAGCAGTTCGATCGCAGTCACGCCAAGGCGCTTCAAGTGATCGATCACCGGACCACTGGCGAGTGCCGCAAAGGTGCCGCGCTCCTGCGGTGCGACCTCTTCGAACAGTTTGGACAACCCGCGCACATGGGCCTCGTAGATAATCGTGTCGGACCACGGGGTATTGGGCCGATGGTCGTTCGACCAGTCGAACCGGTCGTGCACGACCACGCCCTTGGGCATCGCCGCCGCGCTGTCGCGCCGGTCGAAGGAAAGATCGGCCTTGGGCGATCGTACGCGATAACCGAACAGACCGTCAGTCCAGCGCAAGTCTCCCACAAGGCGTTTGGCGTACGGGTCAATCAGCAACTTGTTCGGATTGAAGCGGTGGCCCTCATTCGGTTCGTAGGGACCATGGGCACGATAGCCGTAGACCACCCCGGGCAATGCATCGGGCAGGTAGCCGTGCCAAACCTCGTCGGTACGCTCGGGAAGGTCGAAGCGTCCGATCTCCTTGCGGCCCCTGGCATCGTACAGACAAAGTTCGATCCTTTCGGCGTTGGCCGAGTATACCGAAAAGTTGACGCCCATCCCGTCGAAGGTGGCGCCGAGCGGATAAGGTGAACCGACTTCGAGTTGGTCGGGCAGGGACATCGAGGTCATTTTCCTTCGTGACGGAGGATAATCACGCCGAGCGGCGGAAGCGCCAGGACGCCCGAAACGGGCTGCCCATGGAGCGCCTCCCCATCGGCGACAATCTCCCCTTCGGTGCCGAAGTTGCTGCCACCGTAAATTTCCGCGTCGGAGTTCAACACCGCTCTCCAAGCGCCGCCATGCGGCAGACCGACACGATAGTCGCTCTGCGGTTGCGGCGTTAGGTTGGCGATCACCACCATGTCAGCCCCGTCGCCTCCCATGCGCTCGAAAGCGTAAACGCTGTTCCGCGCATCATCGGATACCAGCCACCGAAAACCGCCGGGCTCGGTGTCAAGTGCATGAAAAGCGGGTTCTTCGCGATAAAGCTGGTTGAGATCGCGCAACAGCAGCTGGACACCGGCATGGTCACCCTGATCAAGGAGGTCCCACGGTAATGAGCGGTCGTGATTCCACTCGCTTTCCATGCCTAGTTCGCATCCCATGAAGAGCAGCTTTTTTCCGGGATGGGTCCACATGAAAGCGAGATAGGCTTTCAGATTGGCAAATTTGCGCCAGCGGTCGCCCGGCATCTTGTTCCATAGCGAGCCCTTGCCGTGGACTACCTCGTCATGGCTGATCGGCAGGACGTATTTCTCCGAGTAGGCATAGACCATGGGAAAACTCAGCTCCCCATAGTGCCATTGGCGATGGACCGGCTCGCGCTCGATGTATTGCAACGTGTCATGCATCCAGCCCATGTTCCACTTGTAGGAAAAACCCAGGCCGCCCTCGTTTACGGGCGCGGTCACGCCGGGCCATGCTGTCGATTCCTCGGCAATCGTCATCGCCCCGGGGCAACGCTCTTCAACGATGGTGTTGAGATGTTTGAGGAATGCCACCGATTCTAGGTTTTCACGTCCGCCATGGACATTAGGCACCCACTCGCCCGCTTCGCGGCTGTAGTCGCGGTACAACATGGAAGCGACGGCATCGACACGCAGTCCGTCGATGTGAAACGTTTCAAGCCACCACATCGCCGAGGCGAGCAGGAACCCGGAAACCTCGGAGCGGCCGAGGTTGAAAATTAACGTGTTCCAATCTTGGTGGAAGCCTTCTCGCGGATCAGCATGTTCGTACAATTCCGTGCCGTCGAACTGCGCGAGGCCGTGCGGGTCGGTCGGGAAATGAGCAGGAACCCAGTCGAGAATGACTCCCAGCCCGGCCCGGTGGCAGTCGTCGACGAAGGTGGCGAAGTCCGCCGGACTCCCGAACCGAGCGGATGGCGCAAACTGTGAGAGCGGCTGGTAGCCCCAGGAACCGCCAAAAGGATGCTCCATGATCGGCATGAGCTCTATATGGGTGAACCCCATATCCGCCGTGTAGGGGATCAGTTTTTCTGCCAGCGCCGCCCAGTCGAGTGTCCGGTCGCCCTCACCGTCAGGCTTCATCCACGACGCGGTGTGTATTTCGTAGATTGAGATGGGTGCATCGGGTGCATGACGCGCCCCGCGCTCCGCCATCCAGTCGCTGTCCGACCATGTGAACTTCGGCTGCGGAGCAACGATAGATGCTGTCGCTGGTGGCCGCTCCGTCTGGCGCGCAAGCGGGTCGGCCTTCTGGAAAATGCCGCCGTGGGCTCCGGCAATTTCGAACTTATAGCGCGTCCCAGCACCCAGCCTCGGAACAAACAGTTCCCACGCTCCCGCCGAGTGGCGCAGCCGCATCGGGTGGCGCCGCCCGTCCCAGTGGTTGAAGTCTCCGACCACCGAGACGCGCCTGGCGTTGGGTGCCCATACGGAGAAGAGAACGCCGGACACGTCTTCGACCGCGCGGGGTTGCGCACCGAATATCTGCCCCATCTCGAAATGGTGGCCTTCGGCAAAGAGATGCAGATCGAAATCCGACAGGACCGGAGCGAAGGCGTAGGGATCTTCGGTTTCCTGGATCGTACCGTCCTGCCACCGGATTTGCAGGAGGTACGAACCTTTGAAGGGGAGCGTACCGACGAAGAGGCCCGGGCCCACCCGATCAAGCTTGACGGACCCGCCTTTTCCAGTCGTCGGCAAGCATTGGACGCTTTCGGCCTCAGGCTGAAAAGTGCGTATCGTCCGTACGCCATCGTTCTCGTGAACACCAAGCAGCGCAAAAGGATTGTCGAGACGGCCCTCGAGCAGTGCATGGGCTGACTGGGTGAGAATATCTTGCTGAGCGTTCATTCGCTCTCTCCAAGCAGGTTGCGCGCTATTTGGACGAGACCGAAAACGGGGACCGTTATCCAGTCGGGCCGATTGGCCGCCTCGTAGCTGACTTCATAGGCAGCCTTTTCGAGCAGGACGAGGTCCAGCAGAAGACCCGGCGCCTCGTCCGCTGTACTGGAATAACCTTCGATGAATGCGGCCTTGGCACGCTGGCGAAACTGGAGTGCGAGCTCCTCTGCAGGCTCTTCCCAGCTTTCCGCTCCCGCCGGGCGGCTGCGTTGCGCAACGGAGGCAGCATAGTCAAAGCTGCGCAGAATACCGGCTACATCGCGAAGCGGCAGATCCTTTGCGCGCCGCTCGCCCAGGGGACGTAGCGGCTCGCCCTCGAAGTCGATGATCATCACATCGTCCCCGGTAACGAGCACCTGCCCCAGATGTAGGTCACCGTGAATTCTGGTCTTGAGGCTTCCTTCTGCCTTCTCGGCAACTTCTTCGATGCGACTGCGGATGGCATCGCGTTGCTCGGTAAGCCACTTTGCGTCCAGCCTTGTCGCATCGTCGAGGTCAGCCTGCTCCAGACGCTGGAGAGCGTGGTCGAACTCACCGATCACACGCGCCGCCAGGTTGTCTGCGCTGGCCGTGTCGACGGGCTCGGGCGCGAAATCGGCCTTGTCCGTCGGCTGCGCCAGTAGGCAGTGCATCTCCGCCAGCCGTCGGCCGAGATTGACTGCGAAACTTTCGTAGATGGCGAAGCTCCACTCGTTTTCCGTTGCCATCCGCTCGAGGTTGCCGAGCGTCCATTGCCATCCGTCGCCCTGATTGTAGACGAAGGCCTGCGCAATCATGATCAATGTATCCTCACCATCTTCGTGCCGCGTTGCCGTGCCCAGGATCGGCGGGACGGCGGCGAAACCGTTTTCGGCGAGGTGGCCAACCATTTCCGCATCTGGATGAGTGCCCGGCGCGATCTTTCTCAAAAGCTTGAGGACTGCCTTCCGACCGACGATCATCGTGCTGTTCGATTGTTCTGCCGCGATCCATTCGGGCTCCGCGTCCGGTTCTACATCGAAATGGCGGGTGGCGGTGAAACGCAATTCGCCTTCGCCACTTGGCACAATGTCGCCATCGCGCATCGCAGTCAGGGCGGATTGTGCGAAAGAGGCGAGCGCGAAGCCGTCGGTAAGCAGGCCGACATACCGTTCGCGCCGGACGCGGGCGATCGCGAGATTCGAGGCATAGGGCCCTTGCTGATCACCTTCCCAGGCTATCCCGAGCGGCAACGTGTAAACAGCGCTGGAACTGCCGGTTTCGACTTCCACTTCACCCAGCAGCAGATCGTCGACGGCGGGCATGGGCGTGGCGCGTAGCAGCTTAACCTTCGTGATTTTCTCGTCCTTGGCGCCAAACCACCGACGATGCGCGATATAGTCCGGCAGCACATCCTGCTCGAAGACCGCGCGATTGCCTGGCGAGCCAAGATCGGTAAGGCTGGGACGCAGCACGAAGGTGTGCCGCTCCACTTCAACACCCGGCGCCGCGGTCGACCAGTCGGGTGCCTCGATGTCTTGCTGCAGTTCAAACCAGTAGAAGCCGTAGGGCGGAAGCGACAGCAGGTAGGGCAGTTGCCCGATACGCGGGAATGGTGAGCCGCCAGAAAGCTCAATCGGCGTCGCGCCTTCGAACTCGTGAAGGTCCAGCTCGACTGCCTGGGCATTGCGGCTGAGATTGGCGACGCAAAGTATCGTGTCGCCCTCATATTGCCGCAGATAGGCCAGGATCCGCCGGTTGGCCGGGCGCAAGAATATCTGCGTTCCGCGACCGAAGGCTCGATGCTCGCCCCTCACGGCCAGCATCCGCTTGAGCCAGTTGAGCAGCGAATGACGGTCACGTTCCTGGGCTTCTACATTGACGGCTTCATAACCGTAAAGTGCGTCCTGGATCGCGGGCAGGGTCAGCGATGCAGGGTCTGCCCGGCTGAAGCCGCCGTTTCGGTCGGGCGACCATTGCATAGGCGTGCGCACACCGTCGCGATCGCCCAAAAAAATGTTGTCGCCCATGCCAATCTCGTCGCCGTAATAGAGGACAGGAGTGCCGGGCATGCTCAACAGCAGGGCATGCATCAGTTCGATGCGCCGCCGGTCGCGTTCCATTAGCGGGGCGAGGCGGCGGCGAATTCCCAGGTTGATCCGCGCACGGCGATCGGAAGCATAGGTGTTCCACAAATAGTCTCGCTCTGAATCGGTGACCATTTCCAGTGTCAGTTCGTCGTGGTTTCGCAGAAAGATCGCCCATTGGGCGTCTTCCGGGATATCGGGCGTCTGGCGCATGATGTCGGAGATCGGAAAGCGGTCTTCCTGCGCGACGGCCATATACATCCGAGGCATCAGCGGGAAATGAAAGGCCATGTGGCACTCATCGGTGCGCCCGTCGCGTTCTCCGAAATATTGCTGGGTGTCCTCGGGCCACATGTTGGCCTCTGCCAGAAGCATGCGGCCAGGATAGTGCTGGTCGAGATCGGTACGGATCTGCTTCAACACCTGGTGCGTCTCGGGCAAATTCTCGTTCGACGTGCCGTCACGCTCGATAAGATATGGAATGGCGTCAAGCCGGAGGCCGTCGATGCCGGCATCGAGCCAGAAGTGCATGATTGAAAGAACTTCCTCAAGCACCTTGGGATTGTCGAAGTTGAGATCCGGCTGATGCGAATAGAAGCGATGCCAGAAATAGGCCTTGGCTTCCTCGTCCCAGGTCCAGTTCGACTTCTCCGTATCGCAGAAGATGATCCGCGTGCCCGAATAGAGTTCATCGTTGTCCGACCAGACATACATTGCACGTTCGGGGCTGTCGGACGGCGCGCTGCGCGCAGCTTGGAACCACGGGTGCTGGTCGCTGGTGTGATTGATAATTAGTTCGGTTATGACGCGCAGCCCGCGCTCATGCGCCGCCTCGATAAAGGCGCGCACCTCTTCCATTGTACCGTAATTAGGGCTCACATCGCGATATTCGGCTATATCGTAGCCATCGTCGCGCCGCGGCGACGGATAGAATGGCAGCAGCCAAACCGCCGTAACGCCGAGATCGGCCACGTAATCCAGTTTCTCCATCAATCCTGCGAAGTCGCCCACGCCGTCATTGTTGGAATCGAAGAAACTTTTGACGTGGAGCTGGTAGATGACGGCGTCCTTGTACCACAGCGGATCGTTACTGTCCGTCACTGTGGCCGAGGCAAGCTTGTTGGAGGTCATCTTGTTCATGCCGCGCCTCCTTTTGGGGCGATGCGCCAGATGCGGTAAGGCTCGTCCGGCGAGAGCTCGATATGCTGGGTCTTCCCGTGCCAGTCGAACCGATGACCGGCTGCCAGATCCTCGACTGCGATGCTGGAATCATCGGAGAGGAGGAACTCCCACAGCGGTATCTCGAAATCGCATCCATGGGCATGGTGGGGGTCGAGGTTGACTATCACCATGATCATCTCGCGCACGGTCCCGTCCGCTTCGATCAAGGGCTTGCCATACCAAATCACATTGTCGTTCCACGCGTGATAAAATCGCGTGTTAAGATAGGTCTGCAGGGCCGGATTGGCGCGCCGCAAGCGATTCAACAGGCTGATGTCGTCAATGATATTGCCCGGCGAATTCCAGTCCCGAATGCGGACCTGGTATTTCTCTGAATCGAGATATTCTTCCTTTCCTGGCGCGAGCGGCGTAGCATCGCACAGTTCGAAGCCGGAGTAGACGCCCCACAAGCCGGATAGTGTTGCAGCGAGTACCGCTCGGATAAGGTGCGCCGGGCGTCCCCCAGTCTGTAGGAAGACCGGGTTGATGTCGGGCGTGTTAACGAAGAAATGCGGGCGGTAGAACTCTTTCGGAGCCTCTGTGGTAAGCTCGGTGACGTATTCGATCAGTTCGTGTTTGCGATCGCGCCAAGTGAAATAGGTGTAGCTCTGGCTGAATCCCACCTTGGCCAGCTGATACATCATTGTCGGCCGGGTGAACGCTTCGGACAGGAAAATCACATCCGGATGTTTTGCGCGCACGTCGGCGATCATCCACTCCCAGAAAGGCAGCGGCTTGGTATGGGGGTTGTCGACCCGGAAAGTCTTCACCCCGTGCTCGACCCAAAGCAGCACGACGTCTTGCAAGGCCTGCCAAAGTCCGGGCACCGCGTCCGGCCCATAGAAGTCGACATTTACGATGTCCTGGTACTTTTTCGGCGGATTTTCGGCATATTTCATGCTGCCGTCCGGGCGCCAGGCGAACCAGCCAGGGTGCTCTTCGAGCCAGGGATGGTCCGGAGCGGCCTGGATTGCGAAGTCGAGCGCGATTTCAAGGCCGTAATCAGCTGCCGCTGCCACCAGTCGGTCGAAGTCCTCGAAACTGCCGAGCTCGGGATGAATCGCGTCGTGCCCTCCTTCCGCGCTGCCGATCGCATAGGGGCTTCCGGGATCGCCTTGGTCGGGCGTTAGCGTGTTGTTGGGGCCCTTGCGGTTGACGCTACCGATCGGATGGATCGGCGGAAAGTAAAGCGTGTCGAAGCCCATCGCGCGCACGCGCGGCAAGTGTTCGATCACGTCGGCAAAAGTGCCGTGTCGCGCCGGATCGTTCTGTTCGTCCAGCGGGGCCATCGAGCGGGGGAACAGCTCGTACCAACTGGAAAAGCGTGCCTCGATCCGCTCTGCGTCTATCGCCTGCGGATCGGATGCTCTTGCATGCGCTCGCTCGTCCGCTTGCGCCATCAGGCCGCCAAGCTCCTTGGAAAGCAGCAACCGCGCGCTTTCCTGCTCATCCGCCCGTTCGAGAGTTGCATGCTGCGCCTTGAGCGAAGCTTTCAACTTACCCTTGCAACGGCCAACCGCCTTTTCAACCAGTTCGCGCCCCTCGGCATGATCGACCGGCTGTTCCACTCCGGCATCTACTTTCTTGCCGAAATCGCGCTGGAACCCTGCGAAACGATCGAGCCACCCTTCGACCGCGAACTCGTGCCGGCCCAGCCGCTCGAGGACAAATTCGGCGCGCCAGCGATCGTTCGGCAACGGCTCCATGCGCTTTGTGGACCAGGCCTGCGCATCAGCGGCCCGCCAGCGAAGTTCGGCGGCAAGCTGCTCATGGCCGTCGGTAAAGATCGTCGCTTCCACTGTGACCCGATCGCCCACAACCCGCTTGACGGCAAAGTTGCCGCCATCGACGCGTGGGCTCAGGTCGTCGACGATCACGCGCTGTGCCGGCGCCGCGCTGTCCTTCAGTCCGACAGTTGAGCTGGTCTTGACAGGCTCGCTGCGCTGACCGCTCAGGATCCGCACCTCGCCCGGCTTGAGGTGCGCAGACACATCCTGTTGCGCGGAGAATGGAACGAAGGGAGCGAAGGATGCAGCATAGGCGGAAAGGTTATCGAGCGAGAGTAAAGGCTCCGCCTGTCCGTTGAAATTGGCGAGCAGCAGCAACGCCTTTTCTGATCTACGCAAGTCCGGGGCATCGCCGCGCAGAAATGCCGTCACCGGACCCACCGAACTGCTAAGCCGGCGGATCGCGCCGTCGAAACCGCTGGCAACTCTCGCCAGTTCGACAGCCTCGGCAGCCGCATTGATCACGGGCTTGCCGCGCTCGAGGAACTCGAATGGGACGATCAAGCCGTGGCCTAATGCGGCAGCTTCGCGCATGACCGGCTCGAGCTGCTGGGTCGATACCCGCTGGCTGTCGATGCGGATTTCGTTGATTACAGGCGCCCCGGCGCGCAATTGCTCCGCTTCGTCCAACCACCATGAGGCGCGCCCATCCCATGCGGAGTAGGAACTCGTAAGGTAGTCGACTACGCTGGTCAGGTTGTCGGCATCCGAGGACGACTGGAGTTCGCTGCCGATGAGCAATGTATCCCGTTTTTTTCGTCGCACGGCCTTGCTCAGATTAAGCAAAAGTTCGAGATCAATTCTGTCGATCCTGGGAATGCAAAAGCCCCCGATTCCTCGGCCCGCCAATTCAGCCAAGGCTGCGCGCAACGGCTCCTCGAACAGAGGTGCAAATTCCCGTTCATGCAGGCGGGCGCGGGCCTCTCCACTTGGTGCGACAGGTTTGCGCGGATCGATCGGCGTGTGGTCGACGCCCGACCTGTGCAGCCGGAATGCCCGGGGATGCGAGACGACCAGCGGGTGGTTGGTTGGGAAGCACGCCGGGTCGATCTTGAGGACGAGCTTGAGCCCTGCCTCTTGCGCCAGTGTAACCGCCCGTTCGAGATCGTCTCCTGCATCTTCGGCGAACAGAGTTTCCTTATGGTGCCAGATAAGCGCGTCAAAGCCCGCCTGGGCTGCCGTCTTGAGGGTCTCAAGCGCCCCGACCGTTTCGCCTGCCAGAAGGCGGGAGTCGGCCGAGATCATGCATTCTGAAGAACGTCTGGATGGGATAACTTTTCTCCGGTCGTCAGGGGCTTAACGGGCCTTCTGTTTTACAGCGGAATGGCCGCAGGCATTCCGCATGTATTCTCTTTTCGGGCGTTGAGAGGCACTCAGGCTTGGTTGGCCGAAGGCTTCCGTTTCGCCTTCGCGCCTGCCTTGGCGGGTTTCGATGGGCGGGCGGTTGAAGTCCGTTCCTTCCCGGACGATTTTCCTGCGCTGTCCGCAGTGAGCTTGCCTGCCTTACCTTTGCCGTTTGGATTGGCTCTCTTCGGCTCCGCCTTGGCCGTCACGCTGGCTGGTTGTTCATTCGGCTTCCGCGGAGCCTTCTTCGTCTGTATCTTCGCTTCGGTATACTCGGCGCGTGCCTTCTCCCAATGTTCCTGAGAGCGGCCTTCCGGTCGGCCTTCGTCTTCCCAGATTTCGTAGGCTCGCTCTTGAATCCTTTTGTCGAGATCGCTCGCCATGTTTCTTCCTCCGATCGGTCCGTTTTAATGCTAGCTTTCAACAACTAACGACCTGGCGGCACAAGGGAGCCCAGTTTTTTTCGAAAGACTGTTTCGCGGCGGCGAGGGTGCGCGATTGTGGCGGGTCATCGCGCACTGTTCTCTGTGCGGGCAATGTCTTGGTGTACGCCATACGGCATTCTCCACTCATCGCAGCGCTACTGGGCATCTTGCGCCTGGGAGTGAGAACCCGATCCGCCATGATGACCTTCGCCGCCGCCCCATCGCTGCTGGAGCCGCCGGTACTGCTGAGGGGTCATGTCATCCAGCCGATTGACGAATGCGGCGATGTTCCGGATCGCTTCATCGGATTCGGTATCGCCAAACGGTGGCATGCCCGACATCTTCACCCCGTGCTTGACGATCCAGAAGATCTCGTCCGGCGACCATTCATCGGCAACTCTGGACAGTTCGGGAGGATGCGGCGTCATGCCACTTACCCATCCGGCAGGTTCGACGCCGGGTGCTCCGTGACAGTGAACGCAGTATTCCTGGAATTCCTGAAAACCGGTGCGCAGGTCGGCAGCCTCTATCAGTTCCAACTGCGCCGCCTCATCGTCGGATCGCGCACTCACCGAGTTGTGGAAAGTAGTATCGAGAGCCCAGCGAGAGATTTTCGCATGAGGTTCGGTGGCTGCGACGTTGTAGGCGCCTGTGTAAATCACGATCAGGCCAGCCATTGCAAACAAGGCGATGGCGGCAAAGAAGCCGATTGCATATCGCATCCTCACTTCCTCTCCTTCAGTCCGGCTGACGCACTCGCACCACAGCCACAGACATAAACCGTAATGAATTTAATGCGTTCGATGCTAAGGCGTTCCCCCGGAAGCGAACGCGGAGCACCGCCTCAGGACCGGAAGGCCTGCGCGGACAACGTCCTGAAAGCATTTCGGAATGTCAAAGGCCGCTATCACACGCAGCTAGCCGCGCTTCTGGAAGGACCGGTCGCGTCGGTCGCGCCTAGCTAGGAGGGACCTTTGCGAAGTGGATCACGACGCGCAGGCCTGGATTG
Source organism: Erythrobacteraceae bacterium Alg239-R51 (assembly GCA_947331495.1). Classification (GTDB taxonomy): domain Bacteria; phylum Pseudomonadota; class Alphaproteobacteria; order Sphingomonadales; family Sphingomonadaceae; genus Qipengyuania. Next base: position 1,226,807 of record CAMZOI010000001.1, read on the forward strand.
TTTTCCTGCAACTCGAGCTCGGCCCGGTGCGCGCGCACTGCCGCCGCCACAATGCTAAGTCCTATGCCGCTGCCCGGTTGAGAGCGACTTGGGTCGAGCCTGGTGAAGCGATGCAAGACTTTCTCTCGCTGAGCTTCGGGGATACCCGGCCCTTCATCTGCGACGCTCAGAACTACGCTCTGTTCGGTCGCTTCCACCACCACCAGGATGCGCCCACGCTCGGGCGAATACTTGATCGCGTTGTCGAGAAGGTTCGTAACCATGCGGGCAAGCAGCGAGCGCGAGCCAGAAAGCTGTGCCGGGACGGTGTGCATCTCCAGACGCAGCCCGCGCTCGTCCGCAAGCGGCTCGTAGAGTTCGACCGCTTCAGCGACAATCGCGTCGAGCCGTAGAGGCGCAAAACCTGCCTCCGCAATCGACTCCGCACGCGCAAGTTCGAGGATGTCCTCGATGAGCCGCAGGATCGCTTCGAGATCCTCGCGGCTTTCCGCCATAACCGCATGCAACTGCTCGGCGTCGGCCTGCTGCATCTCTGCCAGCTCGAGCCTTGCTCTGATACGCGTGATCGGCGTGCGAAGATCGTGGGCTAGGCCCTCGGTCGCGGCACGAAGCGACCCGATCAACCGCTCGATCTCTTCGAACGTCGTGTTGAGGGTGCGCGCCAGCCGATCATATTCGTCCTGCCGGGCGGAAACGGGCAGGCGCTCGTCGAGCTTGCCGCGCAGGAACCGATTGCCAGCATCGGATGCCGCCTGAACGAAAAACAGGCCGCGGCGGCTGTACCAGAAGCCGAGCGCCAGACCGAGAACGCCGGTCGCGAGGAGCGACCAAACCAGCGCGGAAAGGTAGCGATCCCGCAGGACCTGGCGCTCGTCGGACAGAGTGCCGACCAGCAGGCGATAGCCGTCTGGCAAGATAATCGCACGCGCCTCCACACTCCGCTCACGTGATGGTGCGCGGGTGCTGGCGACCTGCGTTTCAAACCGATGATAGCCAGGCTGGTCAACTTCCTGCGGCCATCCGACCAGATTGCCAGCCAGTGGTTCGCCGCCCGGTGTCGCCAGAAGATAGAAAAATTCGTTGAGACGCGGCGTGTCGCCTTCCTGTCGGACGGCCCCAGCGACCCCCTGCAACCCCGCCGAGCGATAGCGCGAGAGGAGGCTGGCGGCTTCGTCGTCGACCAGGGCATGATTGCGTTCCTCGAGCAAACGCATGGTCTGCGCAAACTGGATCGTCAGCGCGAACCCCGTCGTGGCGAGCGCGATCAGCGTGATCCAGATCGCGCCGCGCAGGGCTGCGCTGTGGAACAGGGCGGTGCGATCAGATGGCATCGAGGCGATAGCCCGCGCCGCGGACGGTGCTGATCATCCCGTCCTCGCCCTCCGCGTCGATTTTCGCGCGTAGGCGAGAGATATGCACATCGATGACATTGGTGCCCGGATTAAAGTTGTAGTCCCAGATCGCCTCGATGAGCATGGTTCGGGTTACCACCTGTCCCGCATGCCGCATCAGGTATTCGAGCAGCTGGAACTCCTTGTTGCCGAGTTCGATCTCCCGCCCGGAGCGCCTGGCCGTCCGGGACAACAGGTCGAGCGAAAGGTCGCCGACCTGCAAGCAGGATCCGTCCATGCCGGTGGCCGCATCCGTCCGGCGCGTGATGGCTTCCAGTCTCGCGATCAGCTCCTGAAACGAGAACGGCTTGGTCAGGTAGTCGTCGCCACCGGCCTTGAGACCGGCGACCCTGTCATCCACCTGCCCCAACGCCGAGAGCAACAGGACCGGCGTGCGAACGTTTTTTGCCCGCATCGCCGTGAGCACCGCGAGCCCATCCAGCCCCGGAAGATTGCGATCGAGGATGACCGCGTCGTGCTCATCGTCGAGAGCGGCAGAGAGGCCATCCAGACCGTTCGCGAGATGGTTGCAAGTATGCCCGAGTTCGCGCAGGCCGCGCGCTATGTATTCAGCGGTCTTCGCATCATCCTCGATCAACAGGATTTTCAAGAAAAGATAGCTCCGAAAAGGCGTTGCATGATGCCGACGTCCTTTCGGTCCGGCAGTTCCCGGAATGTCAGGACCGGGCGACCCGATCGCTCCCGATGGCCAGTTCCAGCGCAAAGAGTTTGCCATCGCGATAGATTTCCACCGGCACCCTTGTTCCGGCTTCCGCTTCGCCCACCCCACGAGCAAGATCGCGGCCATCCTCGAGCTTTTCGCCCGCAAAGCGCAGGATCACGTCGCCGGGCCTCAGACCGGAGCGCGCCGCAGGCCCACGTGCTTCAACCCCAGCGATCAGTGCGCCATCCTCGCTGGCCAGCCCGAGTTGACGGGCGATGTCCTCGTTAAGGTCGGTCATGGAGACCCCGATGCGACCGCGCGAAACGCTGCCATTCTGGACGATTTCCGTGGCGATCTCGCGGGCAAGATGTGCCGGAATGGCAAAGCCGATGCCGACATTGCCGCCCGAGGGCGTGAAAATGGCGGTATTAACGCCGATCACACGACCGCTCGCATCGAACAGCGGCCCACCCGAATTGCCCGAGTTGATGGCTGCATCGACCTGCAGGAAATCGTCGAAGGCGCCCCCGATTTCGCGGCCGCGCGCAGACACGATGCCGGAGGTCACCGTGTTGCCGAGCCCGAACGGGCTACCGACCGCAAAGACGCTATCGCCGACGCGCGTCCTGTCGCTGTCACCCCAGTCCACGGCCTGGAAGCCGCTGCCCTCCATGATCTGCACCACGGCAACGTCGGTTTTGTCATCGCGACCCAGCACGCGTCCTTTAAGTTCGCGCCCATCGCTCAACTGCACGGTAACGACATTCGCATTGGCAACGACATGGTTGTTGGTGACCACGAGCCCGGAAGGATCGACGATGAAGCCGGAGCCGAGCGAGCCGCCCGGCCGTGCCCGCTCGTTATCGGGCGAGGGCTGGCCAAAAAAGCGCCGGAGCGCTTCATCGCGGGTCATGGCGCCGGCTGCTGTGCGCGTCGGCGCTTCGGGCTCGACCTTGATCTGCACCACGCTTGGACCCACCGCTTCGACCATGTCGGCAAGCGATGCGTGAACGCCGCCCTGCATTACCGCTGCCGGACCCGGAGCGGCGATCTCGTCAGCGATTGCGATGTCTTCACTGGCTAGCGCCGCCCCGCCGACCATGCCGCCCAACGCAGCACTTCCAAGCAAGAAGGCGGCCGACGCAGGGCGAAGCGAGAAATTACGTTTTGTCATGAGTATCCTGTCGCAAGAGATTTCTGATCGACAGACGGTTTACGCACCCATCTTCACGCCAGCATGAGACGGGCATTAAATCTTTTTCATGAACGCTTTCGCGGATGAGAGCAGACGCCAAAAAAGTTCATCTTTCGATGCGCCGCACCACGCGGTCGCAACGCTGAGTGCCGGTAAACTCCAGATGGTGACCAGGGGTAAACCGAACGTTAGCTCCGCTTGGTCTTCGCGACCTACTTTCGGGGAACAGGGATTTGCGTCAGGCGCTCTACCAAAACGGAAGGGGTTTCAAACGCTTGAGGAGAAAGCGAATGTCCAGAGTAGGAATAATTACCGTCTTGTCAGCAGCCGCCATCGGCTTGGGGGCTTGCAGCCAGTCAACCCCTTACGCGCCGCAGAGCGCTTCGGCCACGGCGCAGGACTTTGGTTATAGCAGCACCCGACTGGGCGAAGGAATGTACCGGGTCTCCTTTGCCGGAAACCAGTTCACCTCTCGCGAGACCGTCGAGGATTATCTTCTTTACCGCGCCGCGGAACTTACGCGAGAACGCGGTTACACAGGCTTCAGCCTGATGCGCGAGAACGTCGATCGAACCGTCTCGACCGACGTGGACACCTATCCCACCACCGGCCTCGGCACGTATCCCACTTTTACGCCATATTACGGCTTCTACGGGACCGGCGGGGTCTACAATACCTATGATCCCTTCCTGGGTGGCCCGTTCCCCGGAACCACTGTCGATATCGATCGCGTCGACCGTTACGAGGCAAGGGCTACCATTCAGATGTACCGCGGGACGCCTCCGACCGGACCGCAGCCGAACTACGATGCCTCGGAAGTGGTGGCCCGCCTGCAAGGCACCGTCGAAATGCCTGGCTGATGGCGAGAATGGTCCGCTGCTTGATCGCCTTCGCGCCCGGTCGAGGCGTGGCAAAGCGGCGGGCCGCTTCGATGTAGTTCGAATTAGGGATAGATGCTCATGGCCGAGGGTCCATGCCGGCAGAACCGGTCGGACCGGACCGCCATGTGCACAATAAGCGGCACAGTAAGGTGCACACTTTGGTGCACAATTTGAGAGTCTTGGTTCTCAGCAACATGTGCGGACGTCCTCGCAATCGAGGAAAACCGCGGTTTTGGCTGAGAAACTGAATTCCACTGGTCGGGACGACTGGATTCGAACCAGCGACCCCCACACCCCCAGTATGGTGCGCTACCAGACTGCGCTACGTCCCGATGCCAGTGGAAGCGGCGCTATAGGGCCGGTCATCAGGCATGGCAAGCACTGGCGCGCGGCATTTCGTTGCCCTTGTCCGACATTGCTGCTAACCGCGCCCGCACTTTCGCATGCGGATGCTGTGCGACGCGGCTTGAAAGCCTGCGTGCCGCGTCCCAATTGCCGATATGGATTAGGGTTCTTGGACAGGGTTTTCCCACGATGATCGATATTCTCGCCGCTGCCGGAAGCGCTGGGGCCGCGCCTGCATGGACTGGATGGATTCTGCCGCTCGGCATGCTGCTGATCCTGTGGTTCCTCATCATTCGCCCGCAGATGCGCCAGCAGAAAGCGCATCGCGAAAGAGTGGCCGGGCTGAAGAAGGGGGACGAGGTGGTCACCGCCGGCGGCCTCGTCGGCAAGATCACCAAGGTCGACGACAATTTCGTCCATGTCGAACTGGCCAAGGGCATGACGGTCAAGGCGGTGCGCAGCACGATCGGCGAAGTGCTCAACGCCAAGCCTGCCCCCGCAGCGAACGACTGAGGCGAAGGCTCTTACACCGATGCTCGAATTTCCGACCTGGCGCAAAACATGGCTGTGGGCGATTACCGCCCTGGCGATCCTCGCCGCACTGCCTTCCCTGCTGTCGGCGACCAGTATCCGCTGGCCCGACGCGCTGCCCGACCCGATGGTCAATCTCGGGCTCGACCTGGCCGGGGGTAGCCACATCCTGCTCGAGGCGGAGCCGGCCCAGGTGGCTGCGCAGCGGCTCGAGAACATGGAAGAGAACGTGCGAGGCATCATGCGCGGTGCCGAGCCGCGCATCCGCATCGGCGATGTCTCGACACGCGACGGGCGGCTGAGCTTCATTCTCGACGATCCGTCCGAAATGGACCGGGCGCGCGAATTGCTGCTGCCGTCGATCAACGGCACGGGCATGGTGCGCGAATGGGATCTGTCGATGGAGGACGGCAATCGCATGATCCTCACCCCGACTGCCGAAGGTCTCGACCAGGCGGTCGGCGATGCGATGGAAAGCGCCACCGAAGTGGTCCGCAAGCGCATCGATGCGCTCGGCACGCGCGAACCGACGATCATTCGCCAGGGCGATACGCGGATCGTGGTGCAGGTCCCGGGCCTGCAGGATCCCGAACAGTTGAAGGCCCTGCTGGGGCAGACGGCGCGGCTCGAATTCAAGCTCGTCGATCTCGACGCGCTGCCTTCCGAGGTCATGGAAGGGCGCGCACCCCCGGGAAGCGAGGTCTTTCCCTACGCCGAATCATCCGCGCAGGCCGGCCAGAACCTGGCCGTTAGGCGGCTGGGCGGCATCCGGGGCGACAATCTGACCGGGGCACAGCAGAGCTTTGACCCGCAGACCAACGAACCGGTCGTCAATATCCAGTTCGACAGCGATGGCGGGCGGCGTTTCGCCCAGCTGACGACCGAAAATGTCGGCGAACCGTTTGCGATCATCCTCGATGACGAGGTGTTGTCGGCCCCCAATATCAACGAACCCATTCGGGGCGGTACCGCGCAGATCTCGGGCGGTTTCAGCGTCGAGACGGCCAATGCGCTGGCCATTTCGCTGCGGTCCGGCGCGCTGCCGGTCGACCTCGCCGTGATCGAGGAACGGACCGTCGGTCCGGATCTGGGCGCGGATTCGATCCGCAGCGGGATGCTTGCCATGGGGATCGGCTCGCTGCTGGTCATCACGCTGATGATCGCGACCTACGGCCGGTTCGGCGTCTATGCCACCATCGCGCTGGTCATCAACGTGGCCATGCTGCTCGGAATCATGGCAGCGCTTGGCACCACGCTGACGCTGCCCGGAATCGCGGGGTTCGTGCTGACGATCGGTGCGGCGGTCGACGCCAACGTGCTGATCAACGAACGCATCCGAGAGGAACGTAAACGCGGGCGGCGCGTCGTCGCCGCGGTGGAGAACGGCTACAAGGAAGCGAGCCGCGCGATCTACGATGCCAACATCACCAACTTCATTGCCGGGGTGCTGCTGTTCGCGTTCGGATCGGGGCCGGTGCGCGGCTTTGCCGTCGTGCTTATCATCGGCTTGTTCACCAGCGTGTTCACCGCCGTGACCCTGACCCGCATGTGGGTCGCCGGATGGCTGCGCAGGGCGCGCCCGAACGATCTGCACCTGTAAGGAGGCGAGAGATATGAAATTGCTGAAACTCGTCCCCGACGATACCAACATCAAGTTCCTCAAATGGCGCATGCCGTTCTTCGTGGCCAGCCTGGTGCTGATCGCCGCCAGCTGGGCGCTCGTGTTCACGCAAGGGCTGAACTACGGCGTCGATTTCGCCGGCGGTCTGGAAGTGCGCGCCACTTTCGAACAGAGCGAGCAGGCGCCGATCGCCGAATTGCGCGACGACGTGGAGGCGCTAGGCTACGGTGCGCCGGTCGTCCAGCGGTTCGGCGACGACAACCAGGTCTCGATCCGCGTGCGCCTGCCCGACGATGTCGCGGCAGACAAGGAAGCCGCTCAGGAAGCGGCGAACGAGATCGTCGATACGCTGCAAGCCGAATATGACGATTTCCGGCTCGACGGGAACGACAACGTGTCGGGCAAGGTCTCGGGTGAGTTTCGCCAGACCGCAATGATTGCGCTGCTCGCCGCAATGGGCGCTATCGCAATCTATATCTGGATCCGGTTCGAATGGCAGTTCGGCGTCGGCGCGCTGTTCGCGCTGTTCCACGACGTCAGCCTGACGCTGGGCATGTTTGCGCTGCTCCAGCTTGAATTCAGCCTGCAGATCATCGCTGCCATCCTGGCGATCATCGGCTATTCGCTCAACGACACGATCGTGGTTTACGACCGCATCCGCGAGAATTTGAAGAAATATCGCAAGATGCCGCTGCCCGAACTGCTCGACCTGTCGGTGAACGAGACGCTGGCCCGCACGGTTATGACCTCGCTCACCCTGTTCGTTGCGCTGATGCCGTTGTTGCTGTTCGGCCCCGCCAGCCTGTTCGGCCTCGTAGCTGCGATCACGCTGGGCCTGTTCGTGGGTACCTACAGCTCGGTCTACATGGCCGCGCCGATCCTGGTCTGGCTGGGCGTCGACAGCGACAGTTTCGTCCCCGAGGAATCGGTTGCCGAACAGCAGGAGAAGAAGGCGCGCGGCGTGGTCTGACGCTTCAGGCGACAAGCCGGTCGTAATACGCCGCCAAAGCCTGCCCGTTTGCTTTCCAGCTGAACTCCGTAACGCTCGCCGACACCTTGGCCGGATCGCTCGGCCGGTCGAGCACCAGCCTGATCCCGTCGCGTACGGCGCGGGCCGTTCCCGCCACGATGACACCGGCTTCGGGTCCGCGCACGAGCTCGCGTGCCCCGCCGACATCCGTGATGACGATCGGCGTGCCGCAGGCCAGCGCTTCTACCCAGGCATTCGCCAGCCCCTCGCTCGCCGATGGCAGCACCATCGCACTGGCGGCGCTGTACAGGGGGGGAAGCATTTCAGGGTCGACAGCGCCGAGGAAATGGACCCGGTCCGAGACGCCGATTTCCTTCGCCAGAGCGCGCAGGCTGGCCTCCCGATCGCCTTTACCGACCAATGCGAGGCGCGCATCGGGCAAGTCTGCCAGCGCCTTGATCGCCAGCGCCTGGCCCTTGCGCTCGATCAGCGCGCCGACGCTGAGCAAGAGCGTCTCGCGGGCGTCGAGCGGAATGCCGAATGTTTCGCGCACCCGCGCCCGCAGTCCGACATGATCGAGCGGACGGAAGAGGTCGCGGTCGATACCGGTGTAATGGACCGCGATCTTGTCGCGATCGAGGCCGAGCGTGGTCATATCGTCCTTCAGCGCCTCGCATACTGCGAGCATCCCCGCCGACTTCCGTGACGTTTCGCGCAAGGCCTCGCGCCCGTAGCTGCGCGCCCCCCAGTGGTGAATATCGGCGCCGCGCGCCTTAACGGTGAAGGGTAGGCCAAGCGCCTTGGCAATGCGCATGGCAGCTGGACCGTCCGGATAGAAGAACTGTGCGTCGATCAGGTCAAACGGCGTTCGAGCATGGAGACGCCGGGCGAGGGGGAGGACAGCGCGAGCGATAAGCTTCGGATTGAACCTGCCGCCGACCTTGGGAAGCAGGCGAAAACTCGGTCGATGGACGTCGAAGCCGAATTCCCGCGTGTCCTGCGCGGCTTCGGCAAGCTTGCGGTAGCGCCCGAAGATCACCGGGGGCAGACCGATGGGGTTGATGGCGGTGACGTCCCACTGCGTTTCCTGCTGGAGGGCTTGCAGAGAACGAGCGACGAAGATGCCGAAACGCGGATTGGCCGAATTGGGAAACAGAGTCGAAAGCGACAGGACCCGGCGCGTCTTTGCGGGTGTCACAATTTGCGGACCAGCATTTCGGCGACTGCCAGCCAGGCGGGGGATTTGATCACGTCCTGCTTCTGGCCTTGCCCCGGCGGCAGCACGCCGAGCAGGTCGCCCTGCCGGTCGATAAGGCGCCCGAAGGCGTAGCGCCCGCCCTTCTTCGGCACCAGCACGTCGCGATTGATCGCGCGGGCGGAATCGGCCGGATCGAGCTGGCGCAGCCATAGCTGGTCGCCCGGGCGGTATTCGCCGTGCGGATAGTCGACGGCCAGCACGACCAGCGCCCCCTCGCTGCCGAGATCGGTGGCGAGAATTGCATCCTTCGTATCCGATAGCGCTTCGGCCCCGGTCCGCGCGAGCGTGGCGATCACCTGCGGATGGCCGGCCTTTTCGGAGCGGACCAGCATTTCGGGATCGATGTCGAGCGCGGTGGCAATGCGGTCCATCCATTTGATCGACAGATTGCGCATGCCGGTCTCCAGCCTGCCGATCGTCTGCGCCGTTGTCGGCGGGTCGCAGGCTTCGGCGAGCTCTGCCAGCGTCAATCCCTTCTCCTTCCGAATGTCGCGGATGCGATTGATCATTTCATGGCTCCGTCTAACCGAATTGGTTTTTATGGCTTTCCTACACGAACCGAAATTTTGCAAGACCCGGTCATGCCAACAGGAGAATCGTGATGCAACGCAGACTGGTCGAACGCGAACTGACGAGCGAGGGCCCGCGCCGGGGCGACGGGGTCGGGAAACGAAAACGCAGCGTGACAGTCAATCTCGCGGAATCGCCGCTGACCTGGCTCCACGCGCGTGGCCATCTGACCGACCGGCAAATCGACGCGGGCGAACGTCTGCGCGCGGATTACGAGCGTGCGCAACTGGGGCCCAGCGTGACCATGCGCTGGGATCCGGTGCGCGTCGATTGCGCCGGTTCCAGCGGCATGACGTCAACCGAAAGACAGATCGCCGCCAAAACACGCTTCGACGGAGCGATTGCCGAAGCCGGACCGGGGTTAGACGACATCCTCTGGCGCGTGGCTTGCGCGGGCGAGGGGCTGCCTGATGCTGAACGCGCGCTGGAATGGCCCGCGCGCAGTGGCAAGCTCGTGCTGAAGCTGGCGCTCGACCGGGTGGCCGATTACTATCGCTTGCCGGGTTGAACCGACATGATCCGGGCGAGGGTTTACGTTAGTTTTCAGGCGGTTACCGCAAAGCAACTTTTCCGCTCCAGGACAGTGTCAACTGTGTCAACACCCCCCGCTCGCAGAACGGGTCCTGCTCTCGTCAAAGCGAGGATCGCACGCGATCCTGCAGGACGGGGATAACCTCTTGCTCGAACCACGGGTTCTTGCGCATCCAGATGGTCGAGCGCCAGGCAGGGTGGGGCAAGGGCATGAAACGCGGGAGGAACTCGCCGAAGCGGCGCACGCGTTCGGTCATGGAAAGCTTGCGGCTCGCGGGCAGATAATGCGCTTGCGCATAGGTGCCGACAAGCAGAGTCAGCCGGTCTTCGGGCAGGGTGTCGAGCACCCGGTCGTGCCATTGCGGCGCGCATTCCTTGCGCGGCGGCTTGTCCCCGCCGCTCGCCTTGCCCGGATAGCAGAACCCCATCGGCACTAGCGCGACGCGGGCCGGATCATACATCTGGTCTTTCGACAGGCCGGTCCATTCGCGCAGACGATCGCCGCTGGCATCGTCCCACGGAATGCCGCTTTCATGGACCTTCGAGCCCGGCGCCTGCCCGATTATGAGAAGTCGCGCGGTGGAGGAGAAGGAAACCACCGGGCGCACGCCATGCGGCAGGTGCCTCTCGCACAGGCGGCAGGCAGCGATCTCGGCCTGGAGGCTCACCCTTCGACCGCTTCGGCGAGCTCGAGCCAGCGCTCTTCCGCCGCGTCCTTCTCGGCCCGCGCGTTCTCGATACCCTTCGAGATATTGGCGAATTTCTGGGGGTCGGAGGTATAGAGATCGGGGTCGGAGAGAATGGTCTCGCCCTTGGCGATCGCCGCTTCCAGCTCTTCGATCCGTGCGGGCAGCAATTCGTAGTCGCGCTGGTCCTTGTAGGACAGCTTGCCCGATTTCGAAGTCTGGGAAGACGGGGGAGGAGGGGGCTTCGGCGCAGTCTTTTCCGCCTTCGCCCTGCGTTCTTCGGGCTGGCGGCGCTTCTTTTCCCAGTCCTCGTATCCGCCGGCAACGACATCGACCTTGCCGCTTCCATCGAGGCCGAGCGTCAGTGTCACCGTCCGGTCGAGAAAGTCGCGGTCATGGCTCACGATCAGCACGGTGCCCTCGTAGTCGGCGATGACTTCCTGCAGCAGGTCGAGCGTTTCGAGGTCCAGATCGTTGGTCGGCTCGTCGAGTACCAAGAGGTTCGAGGCCTTCGCGAATTCTCGCGCAAGCAACAGTCGCGAGCGCTCGCCGCCCGACAATACGCCAACCTTCATGTCGACAATCCGGGGGGCGAACAGGAAGTCTTTCAGATGTGCCTGAACATGCTTGCGATTGCCTCGCACGTCGATCCAGTCGCCGCCCTCGGCCAGCACCTCCCGCACCGTCTTGTCGGGGGTAAGCAACTGGCGCTGCTGGTCGATCATCACGCCGGTCAGCTTGTTCGAGATGTCGACGCTGCCGCTATCGGGCTCGAGCTCGCCGGTCAGCATCTTGAGCAGGGTCGTCTTGCCTGCACCATTCGCCCCGACGATGCCGATCCGGTCCCCTCTCTGGATGCGCAGGGAGAACGGCTTGACGATAGTGCGGCCGTCATAGGCCTTGGTGATGTTCTCGGCGACGATGACCGATTTCGACTTGAAGTCCTCCTCGGTCGCCAGCTTCAGCTTGGCGGTACCCGACGCTGAAATCATCGAGGCGCGCTGCGCTCGCATCTGCCACAGTTTCTCGAGCCGACCCTGGTTGCGCTTGCGCCGTGCGGTGACCCCGCGTTCGAGCCAGTGCGCCTCGAGCTTCAACCTGGCGTCGAGCTTTTCCGCCGCGCGTGCTTCTTCGGCATAGACCTGTTCTTCCCACGCTTCATAGCCGCCGAAGCCGACCTCCTTGCGCCGCAATTCACCGCGGTCGAGCCACAGCGTCGCGCGGGTCAGGCGCTTGAGGAATGTGCGGTCGTGGCTGATGACCAGGAACGCGCCCTTGTAGCGATCGAGCCAGCTTTCGAGCCAGTCGATCGCCGACAGGTCGAGATGGTTGGTCGGCTCGTCCATCAGCAGCAGGTCGGGATCCTGCGCCAAAGCGCGGGCTATCGCCGCGCGGCGCTTCTCGCCCCCGCTTGCGCCGCCGGTTTCGCGGCTCATGTCGATGCCCAATTGACCCGCGATCGCCTCGACCTCGTGTTCGAGCGGAGCATGGGTGCCATCGAGCGCCCAGTCCATCAGCGTTGCATGGCCCGAAAGGTCGGGATCCTGTTCGAGCAGGACAATCCGCATTCCAGGCTTGGCCTTGCGCTGCCCGGCATCGGTATCGATCTGCCCATCGATCATGCGGAACAAGGTGGTCTTTCCAACCCCGTTGCGCCCGATCAGTGCCAACCGGTCCCGCGGGCCGATATGCAGGTCGAGCGGGGCGTGATCCGGTCCGCCGAACAGCCACTTGCCGCCCTGTTGCAGGGCCATGCCTTCAAGGCTGAGGATGGGTGGCTGTGCCATAGGCCGCGCGAAGTAGGGGTGCGCGGCGTCGGTCGCAAGCGTCTAGCGCGTTCCTCGCTGATCTTCGACCATTCGAGCGACATCGGCGAGCAGGGCGGGTGCGTCATAGACGATGCCGTCCTTGATGGTCCAGCGCACGCCGCCAACCTGCTCGATCGCGCCGGTCTCGTAGTTCAGCTTCGTGTGGCCGGTGCCATAGAGCAATTTGAGATTGTCGAGCGGATTGCCTGGCACGATCACAAGGTCCGCCAGCTTGCCGACCTGCACCGTGCCCATGGGCGGTTCCTCGCCGCGCGCATCGTAAATCTCCTGCGCTCCGGCGATGGTGGCAGCGCGAATGACCTCGAGCGAGCTCAGGCCAGCTTCGCGCAGCATCTCGAGCTCGCCGACATAGGCAAACCCCCAGGTCTGGTAGATATAGCCGGGGTCCGAGCCTGCCGTGACCCGGCCGCCGCGGCGGTGGAACTCGGCCGTCAGATCGAACCAGTAGCGGTAGAAGTTCCGCCAGGCGACCTCGTCCTCTGTGGTCCAGTCCTTGTAATAGCTGCCGTGATTGGTGGCGCTGGGCGCATAGAAATCCATCAGCGCCGGCAGTGTGTAGCGAGCGTGCCAGTCGCGAGTCCGGGCTGCCATGACGTCGCGGCTGGCGGAATAGATATTGAAGGTCGGGCTCAGCGTGACACCGCTCTCGACGAGGAAATCGATATATTCGTCCCAGTCCTCGCTGCCCGGTTCGACCACCTGGTCGGCCAGCCGCGCGACCCAGCCGAAGCGCGATTGCTCGTCGAAATAGTTGTAGCCGGCGGGATAGCGAACCAGCGCACCATCGCTCAACAGGCTCTCGAAATGACCGTAGAAATGTGTGATGCCGTCCACCCCCAGTTCTACTGCCTTGCGCGCATTGACCCGCTGCACACCGGGCTGGGCGAGGTGGGCGACGCTGCCCATCTGCTGTTTGTCTGCTTCGTCCAGAGCGGCTTCGAGAACCTCCGGGCCGGTCGAGTTGAAGAACTTGATTCCCCAATACCCCTGCGACTTGGCCCAGCGCACCCATTCCCGCGCTTCCGCTTCGTTCGATGGCGTATCGCGACCCCATTTGTCGCCGAACGCGGCATAGGGAAACAGGCGCGGCGCGGTGATGCTGTTGGCGGCGCTTCGGCGGGTATCGGAGAGATCGGCCTGGTCGGCTCCCCAGTAGAACGAGACGCCCCGAACGCTGGTGACGCCGTGGGCAAGCCAGAGCTTGTAGCCATAGGATGACTGCGCGGCCTTCGCCGGGTCGCCATTGTGACCATGCGTGTCGACGAAGCCGGGCAGCACGGTCATGCCGCCGGCATCGATTACCCGCGAGGCGGAATCGCGGGTCGCCGCATTCCCGGCGGACGGCACGATCTTCGCGATCCGGTTGCCCTCGATCACGATATCGAGCGGGCCTGCGGGCGGGGCACCTGACCCTTCGACGACATTGGCGTTGTGAATAACCAGCGTCGGATAGGGGCCATCGCCCTCGGTGCGATCGGGCACGGGCTGCATGTCCGCTTGCGCCAGCGTGATCGACGACCAGGCAAGAGCGAATATCGCGATAGGCAGTTTCAGCAGGTGCATCTCGTCCCCCTTTTCGGCAGGGTTCCTATCGCCGCCCGGCCCGGCTGTGAAGCGCTTGCGGAACGGGCGGTTCAGATGCACGAAAGCGAAACAAGGCGATGTTCGACCCGAAGCCAAGGAGTTTTTTGCTTATGAAGGCCTACTTTGTTCCCGCTCTCGCCGCAGCGGTCGGTGCGACACCGCTCTCTGCCGCCGAAGTCCAGATCGCCGCCCAGGGTCCGGTCGTCGAACTGACCGTCATCGAACAAGTGGAAGCCGATCCGGATCTCGTGACCGTCGGCGCGGGGGTTACGACCGAGGCGCCGACGGCGGTAGAAGCGTTGCGCCAGAATTCGATGGAAATGCGCAAGGTCATCGAGCGCATAAAGTCGCTCGGCATACCCGAACGCGATATCCAGACGACGGGCATCAATCTCAGCGCGCGCTACGACTACGATGATCGCACGCGCCAGCAGGTCTTTCGCGGCTACCAGGCCAGCAATCGCGTCAGCATCGAACTGCGCAACATCGAGGAGACCGGTCAGGTGCTCGACGCGCTCGTGGTGGCCGGGGCCACCGATCTCGACGGCCCGCGATTCAGCCTTGAGGATGATGCGGCAGCGAAGGCTTCGGCACGCCGGAACGCCATGGAGCGGGCTCGAGACCAGGCTCTCGAATACTCCCGACTGGCGGGATATTCCGGGCTGCGGCTGCTCGAAGTGAACGAAACGATATCCGGACGATCCCTTCCGATGCCGCAGTTCCGCGCCGCCGCGATGGATGTCGCGGAAAGCGGGTCCGCACCGGTTCAGCCGGGACGGGTCAGCACTTCCGTCAATGTCACCGTCAAATACGAGATGACCCGCTGAGAGCGTTGCTTAACCCCGATCCGCTTGAATATTCACACCTTGTTCAATGGGTCGGGGATAGGCATCATCGCATCATGAAAAACCTGCTCGCCGCTTTTCTTGTCCTCGGTCTGACTGCCCCTCCGATGGTTGCTGCCGCGCAGTCGCGCTCCGATCAGGGCGAGGCGCGCAAGGAGATGCGCGCTGGGAACGTGCTTCCCCTGCGCAAGATCGAAGCGCGTATCCTGCCGATGATGCAGGACGCCGAATATCTCGGTCCCGCATACGACTCGACCGCCATGGCCTACCGGCTCAAATTCATTCGTGACGGGCGGGTCATCTTCATCGATGTCGATGCTCGTACCGGCAAGATCCTACGCCGGAGCCGCTGATTTTCGCGGCGAGAAACTCCGTTCAGGTTGACGCGTTCATCTACATGAACGAAACGCGCAATATGCAAACGGGGAAGATATCCGCATGAGGATCCTGATAGTCGAGGACGAGCCAACGCTCGGCCTGCAGCTCAAATCGACGCTCGAACAGAACGGCTATGCGGTGGACCTGTCCACCGATGGCGAAGACGGCCATTTTCTCGGCACGACCGAGGATTACGATGCCGTCATTCTCGACCTCGGCCTGCCCGAGATCGACGGGCTAACAGTGCTGGGCATGTGGCGCAAGGAAGGACGCAAGTTTCCGGTTTTGGTGCTGACCGCGCGCGACAGCTGGTCGGACAAGGTTGCCGGGCTTGATGCCGGGGCCGACGACTATCTCGCCAAGCCGTTCCAGACCGAGGAACTGATCGCCCGCCTGCGCGCGTTGATCCGCCGTGCTTCGGGCAACACTTCCAGCGAACTGACCGCCGGTGATGTACGCCTCGACACGCGCTCGGGCCGGGTTACGCTGAAAGGCGAACCGGTCAAGCTGACGGCGCAGGAATACAAGCTGCTGAGCTACCTGATGCACCACAAGGGTAAGGTCGTCAGTCGCACCGAATTGATCGAGCATATTTATGACCAGGATTTCGACCGCGATTCCAACACGATCGAGGTCTTCGTTACCCGCATCCGCAAGAAGCTGGGCGCGGAAGTGATCACGACGATACGTGGACTCGGTTACAGCCTCGACGACCCCGCCGACGCACCCCGCGCTTCCTGAAGAGGAGGACAGCAGGGCGCGCGGTGCCGCGAAGGTCTCTCAGGACGAAGTGCCTGCGGACGATGCTGTCCTGATCCCTGCGAGCACCACCCAGCGGCGCAGCCTTGCGGCGCGCATGATGGCAATTGCCGCCGCGTGGATCGGCGTGCTTCTGCTGGGTGGAGGGTTCGCGCTTGACCGTACGCTGACCAATCTGGTCGAGGACAATTTCGACGACCAGCTTGAATATCTCCTCAACGCGATGCTGGTAGTTGCCGAAATCGGCCCGGACGGGGAGGTCTATTTCAACCGTCCGATCGGCGAGCCGCGTTTTCTCGAGCCCAATAGCGGTCTTTATTATCAGATAAGTGCCGAGGGGCAGGAGGGCTTTGCGTCCTATTCGCTCGAACCGGAACTCTCGCGGTCCTTGTGGGACAGCCCGCTTGATCTGCGTGCCGACCATGTCGACATGGAGCCGCATTTCTACGACAGCGACCAGATTGCGAATGAGCCCCTACGGATTGTCGAGCGCAGCGTGATGCTACCCGATAGCGAGGCGCGCTGGACCTTCGCGGTCGCCGCAGCGACCGAGGAACTGGACTTTCAGGTCAATCGCATCCGTTCGATCCTGGTCTGGAGCTTCGCCGCGCTTGGTCTGGGGCTGTTCCTTATGGCCATGCTGCAAACCTGGTACGGTCTCAGCCCGCTGCGCCGTGTGCGGGCGGCGATCCAGAACATGCGCAGCGCCGGCACGCACCGTATCACCGAACCGCTACCGACCGAGGTCGAGCCATTGGTCGACGAGATCAACGGACTGCTGGCTCACAGCGAGAAACAGGCAGAGGAAGCGCGAACCCATGCCGGAAATCTGGCGCATGCGCTGAAGACACCGCTGACCGTTCTGACGAACGCGGCGACCGCGCATGATCCGAAACTTTCCGACCTGGTCTGCCGCCAGACGCGGATCATGCAACGCCATGTCGAACATCACCTCGCCCGCGCGCGGGCCGTTGGTCGCCGGGCCAGCGGGCTCTCGCGCGCTGAAGTCTGGCCCAGTGCGGACAGCGTGCTGCGTGCGGTGACCCGAATTTACGAGGAAACGCGCTTCGATCTCGATGGCAATCGTGCGGCAAGTGTCGGTATCGAGCGACAGGACCTTGACGAAATTCTGGGCAATCTGATCGAGAACGCGGCGAAATACGGTGGCGGCAGCGTATTTGTAACGGTGGACGCCGTTCCCGAGGACGGCGATACATGCACCATCTGGATCGAGGATGACGGAATCGGCATTCCCGATGCCGAACGAACACGAATTTTCGATCGCGGCGCACGGCTTGATACAGGCAAACCCGGGACCGGACTCGGTCTAGCAATCGTGCGCGACGTCGTCGAAATTTACGGCGGATCGGTCAAGCTGGGAGAAAGCGAAGACCTAGGTGGCCTGCTGGTCGAACTGACGCTTCCCCGTCCTGACAGAAAGGTTCAGTAGGGGTTCAAAAGGTTCCTGCCAGAACAGCGACATGAATATTTTCAAGAACAGGTCGTTGCTTGGTCATTTCGCCATCAGACCCGCACTCGTCGGACTGGCCGCATTTGGGTTGGCGGGGTGCAGCACGCTTGGCGATCCTTACGGATATTCGGGCGTTTCGGTAGGCGTCGGATATAATAGTGGCGGTTACTACGATCCATATTACGGATGGTACGACAATTACTATTATCCCGGCATCGGTCGCTACGTTTATGATAGGCGCGGCTACCGGCATCGCTGGAACAACCGACATCAACGCTACTGGCAGACCCGGCGCGCCCGGCATCGCGGGGCGCGCGCGCATTGGGACGGCTACTCGCGAGGGCGGGACGGATACTATTCCGACCGCAGATCGGAGCGGCGGGCCGACCGACGCGAGTACCGGAGAGCTGAACGACGCGCCGACCGACGCGAGGCACGCCGAGACCGAGATCGACGCGAAGCGCGTCGCGACCGGCGGCAAGAGCGTGCCGAACGCGTCCGCGACGAACGTCGCGCCGATGTCCGACGCGATCGTGCCGAGCGCGCGCGGGACCAGCGACGCCGGGGGCGCGCCGAGCGGCCGCAACGTCGAGTGCTGCGCGAGCGCGGAGAGCGTCGGCGGGACGTTCGCGACGACTAGATCCGGTTACGCTTTGCCGCGCGCCCGTTCGTGATGGCGGATGACCTCGTCGATAATGAAGCGAAGAAATTTTTCGCTGAACTCGGGGTCTAGTTCGCTTTCTTCGGCCAGCCGGCGCAGCCGGGCAATCTGTTCCTTTTCTCGTTCCGGATCGGCTGGCGGCAGAGTAACCCTGGCCTTATACTCGCCGACCGCCTGCGTGATCCGGAACCGCTCCGCTAGCATGTGGACCACAGCTGCATCGATATTGTCGATGCTCTTGCGATAGGCGGCCAGGGTCGGATCATCGTCCGCGTGAGATTGCGTCTCTTGCGTCATCACTTGCCAGATTAGCGCCAAAAGTACCCTTGCCAAGAAAGGAAGCGCAGTGCACGGCCAAGCTGAAATGAGCGCAGACGTCGTTCCCCTTCCGCGAAAGGCCCCGGAGCCTTCTCTCGATCCGATGCTCTCGCTGACAGCGCAGGGCATGAACCAGGTCAACCATGTCATTCTCGACCGGATGCAGAGCGAAATTCCGCTCATACCGGCACTGGCAGGTCATTTGATCGCAGGTGGCGGGAAGCGATTGCGCCCGATGCTGACGCTCGCAGGGGCAGAACTGGTCGGCTATAACGGCACACGCCATCACAAGCTCGCCGCCGCAGTCGAGTTCATTCATACTGCGACCCTGCTTCATGACGATGTCGTCGATGGCAGCGAATTGCGCCGGGGCAAGGCGGCGGCGAACATCATCTTCGGCAATCCGGCAACCGTTCTGGTGGGCGATTTCCTGTTCAGCCGCAGCTTCGAGCTGATGGTGGAGGACGGGAGTCTGAAAGTGCTCAAGATCCTCTCGGGTGCTAGCGCGATTATCGCCGAGGGCGAAGTCGATCAGCTGACTGCCCAGCGCAGGATCGAAACCAGCGAAGAACGCTATCTTCAGATCATTCGGGCGAAAACCGCTGCACTGTTTGCGGCCGCCAGCCGGATTTCTGCCGTGGTCGCTGAATGCGCCGAGGAAAAGGAGCAGGCGCTCGACGAATACGGGCGCAATCTGGGCGTTGCGTTCCAGTTGGTCGACGACGCGATCGATTACGATTCCGACGCATCGGCAATGGGCAAGGACCGGGGTGACGATTTCCGCGAGGGCAAGATGACGCTGCCGGTCATTCTTGCCTATGCCCGTGGTGACGAAGAGGAGCGCAGTTTTTGGAAAGCGGCGATCGGGGGCCACCGCACCAGCGATGCTGACCTTGATCATGCCATCGCGCTGATCGGTCGCCATGATGCCGTTGCCGATACTCGAGCCCGCGCGAGGCATTTCGCCCAGCGAGCAATTGATGCATTGTCGATTTTTCCCGACAACAAGGCGCGGCAGGCCATGACGCAAGCGGCGCTGTTCGCCGTCTCGCGGGGATATTGAACGAGGTATTGCGGATACCGGGGACAGATGCGTGAACGACCGTCTTCCCATTCGTGCTGTTCTGCCGAACTTGTTGAACGCACTGCGAGAAAATTCGAGTGCGGTGATTATCGCTCCGCCAGGCGCGGGCAAGACCACGGCAATTGCGCCTGCCTTGCTCGACGAGGCATGGTGTTCGGGTACGATCATTCTCACCTCGCCGCGTCGTGTCGCCGCAAGAGCCGCGGCAGAGCGGATGGCGGACATGCTTGGCGAGAAACCCGGCCAGACCGTCGGCTATCTGACCCGTCTCGATAGCAAACGTTCTGCGAAAACGCGTGTCCTCGTCGTCACCGAGGCGATTTTCGTGAATACCATCCTTGGCGGTCCGGAGTTGGACGGGGTTTCGGCAGTATTGTTCGACGAGGCTCACGAGCGGCATCTCGATACCGATATGGGGCTGGCGCTGGCGCTCGAAAGCCAGGCGATCCTACGCAATGACCTGCGCCTGCTGGTCATGTCGGCCACGATCGACGGATCGCGTTTCGCGAAGGTGATGGGTGGGCAGACCCCGGTTATCGAAAGCGAAGGCAAAGCGTATCCGCTGCGCATCGAATGGCTCGGTAGCTCGCCGCAGGACCGGATCGAGGATGCCATGGCCGGCGCGATCGCGACCGCGTGGGCGCAGGAGCAGGGCGATATTCTCGCGTTCCTGCCGGGGGTTGGCGAAATCGAGCGGACGCGAGAACGGCTGGAACAAAGACTGGCGTCCGCGCTGATACTGCCACTGCATGGCCAGGTCCAACCAGCTGCGCAGCGCGCGGCTATTCGACGAGATCCTGAAGGCCGACGGCGCATTGTACTGGCCACTGCTATTGCGGAAACATCGCTCACTCTTGAAGGTGTTACTGTGGTAGTCGACAGCGGTCTGTCCCGCCGCGCCGAATTCGACCGTGCGGCGGGAACCACTCATCTGGTCACGCATCGTGCCAGTCAGGCCGCAAGCGCCCAGCGGGCAGGGCGTGCAGCTCGGCAGGGGCCTGGAGTGGCCTATCGCTTGTGGGAAAAAGCGGCGCATCCCGGTAGGCCTCCGTACGATCCACCAGAAATCGATACAGCTGATCTTGGTCCGCTCGTCCTGTCACTCGCCCATTGGGGAAGCGCAGACCCAGGCGAGCATGCCTGGCTTGATCCCCCATCGGAAGCTTCCTTGGCCGCAGCGCGCCAGATGCTCCAGTCGCTCGGCGGACTGGATGAAAACGGGCGCATCACAAAACGCGGGCGAGAGCTTGCGTCGCTCCCGCTTGATCCCCGCGCGGCAGCAATGCTGCTGTTCGGCGCGAAACACGGATCTTCCAACGATGCGGCGCAGCTCGCGCTCCTGATGCAGGAACGGGGTCTTGGTGGAACAAGCGAAGATCTCGAAACGCGGTTGTCGCGCTGGAAGGGTGACAGTGGCAAGCGCGCGGAAGCCAGTCGGAAACTTGCGCGCCGCTGGGCGAACCAAGCCAATTCACTCGTTGCCACTGGTTCGTCTAGCGAAGGAGCGGTGCCGCTTGCCATCCTTCTTGCAGCGGGCAGGCCGGACTTCATTGCCAAACACCGCGATGCGAGCGGCGAGAACTGGATTGCGGCTGGCGGGCGCGGGTTCCGGATCGATCCGACATCGCCCCTCGCACGTTCGCAGTTTCTGGTCATAGGAGATGCGCAGGGACAGGCAAAGGGTGCACGTATTACTTCCGCAATCGCGCTCGACGAGGCCGATCTGGAACGTTGGTTGCCGAGCGGGATCGAAACGACCCACGTGCTACGCTGGACCGGAAAACGGGTGGAAGCCCGGCTCGAACGCCGGATTGGTGCCATCGTTTTGAACAGTAGCCACGATCCGGAGCCCGACCCGGACGCCATAATGGATAAGCTTGTGGACGAGGCCTTGAGAAACCTGGCCGTACTTACTCCCTCCGGCCTCGCAGCACGCGCGCACTTTGCTGACATTCGCGCGCTTTCTGAAGAGGCCTTGGCTGGACAGGCCGATATATGGCTACGACCGCTCCTAAGCGGTCGCCGTGATCTCGATTTACCGAAACGAGAACTGACCGAGTCGTTGCTCGGCCTTCTTGACTGGGATAGCCGCCAGCGGCTCGACCAGCTCGCGCCGCGCGAATTCACCTCACCTGCGGGCACGAGCCACCGCATCGACTATACGGGCGACGACGCGCCAAGTGTGGAAGTCCGGGCGCAGGCCATGTTTGGCTTGGAACAGCATCCGATGGTTGGAAGCACACCGCTACTGCTCAAGCTCACGAGCCCGGCCGGGCGTCCGATCCAGGCGACCCGGGACCTGCCGGGCTTCTGGCGCGGGAGCTGGGCGGATGTGCGCAAGGAGATGAAGGGGCGCTATCCCAAGCATCGCTGGCCGGAACAACCTTGGCAGGAACAACCTGGCCTGAAAACCAAAGTCGCCCATCGAAGGGAGCAGACCGCATCGAACACGTGATAGCTTCTTCCCTCGACCGTTATCGCGGACTATGTAGCAGACCATGTCAGCACGAATCTATCAGCGACCACAGAGTGCGATGCAATCCGGCAAGGCCCGGACCGATGAATGGCTGCTCGAATTCGAACAATCCGAAGCGCGCCGTGCCGACCCGCTGATGGGCTGGACCGGGAGCAGCGACACGCAGGCACAAGTGCAGCTGAAATTTCCGAGCAAGGAAGAGGCTAGGGCCTACGCAGAGAAGTACGGCATTGCCGCCCGGGTGCACGCAACTCCTCCGAAGACCTTGAAGCTCCAAGCCTACGCCGACAATTTTCGGTAATTGATTTCTCGACGCAGCATCGCCATATGGCGCGCCGGGAGTCGGGTGGACGTTTGCGTTCGCTCACCGGGTCAGGTCCGGAAGGAAGCAGCCCAGGTGAATTGCTGCGGGTCGCCCGGCTCCTTTTCGTTTTTCCCCCAGTCACGGCATGACAAGCGAAGCGCTTGTCCCTACCTACTGCTGCATGGGTGATTCATCGGACACTGTCGACGGCCTGCCGTGGAATGGCGCGGCAGAAGCGGCCGAAACAGCAAGTTCCGCCGAGCTTGAGGAGGCAGGGCAAGAAACGATGTTCGGTGGCGCGTCAGATCCATCGGACCAGCAATCACCCACAGTTAACGAGCCTGTGAAAAGCACGTCCGGTAGCGCTGCTGCGGCGCAACCCTATCGCGTTCTCGCCCGGAAATATCGCCCCCAGACCTTTGCCGAACTGATCGGCCAGGATGCGATGGTCCGTACCCTGGCCAACGCCATTGCGCGCGACCGGCTGGCGCATGCCTTTCTGATGACCGGCGTGCGCGGGGTGGGCAAGACGTCGACCGCGCGGTTGATCGCCAAGGCACTTAATTGCATCGGACCGGACGGCCAGGGCGGTCCGACAATCAGTCCGTGCGGAGAATGCGAGCCGTGCCGCGCAATTGCCGAAGGACGTCACATCGACGTGATCGAGATGGACGCGGCATCGCATACCGGTGTCGACGACGTGCGCGAGATCATCGAGGCGGTGCGATATGCCGCCGTTTCGGCGCGCTACAAAATCTACATCATCGACGAGGTTCACATGCTTTCGCGCAATGCCTTCAACGCATTGCTCAAGACACTCGAAGAGCCACCCGCACACGTAAAATTTCTTTTCGCTACGACCGAGGTGGAGAAGCTACCGGTCACGGTCCTGAGCCGGACGCAGCGGTTCGACCTGCGGCGGATTCCAGGCGATATGCTCGAGGCTCATTTCGCGGAAATCTGCAGCAAGGAAGGCGTGGAGGCGGAAGGAGAGGCGCTGAACATAATTGCGGCGGCCGCGGAAGGATCGGTGCGGGACGGCCTATCCATCCTCGACCAGGCGATCGCGCATGCCGATCTCGACACTGAAAACAAGGTTACCGCCGAGCGCGTGCGCGAAATGCTCGGCCTCGCGGACAAATCTGCGCAGCGCCGCATCCTCGGTCACGTATTGGCAGGCGAAGGCAAGGAACTCCTGGCCGCGGTTGATGAGCAATATTCCTTTGGCGTCGAGCCGCTGGCGCTGATCCGCGCGCAGATGGATCTCGTGCATCGTCTTGCCGTCGCGCAGATTTCAGGCTCCGAACCAGATGGTTCCAGTCCGCAGGAACGCGAACAGCTGTCCGATTGGGCTGAACGGATTTCAGTCGGCGAAATGCATCGGTTGTGGCAGCTGATGCTCAAAGGCCATGAAGAAGTTCGCATGGCGCCCGACCCGCTGGTTGCGCTGCGCATGGCTCTGCTTCGCGTGCTCTATGCAAGCAGCCTGCCTGATCCCGAAAAGCTTGCAAAGAAGCTTGCGGATCAAGGCAAGCGTTCAGCACCTGCGACCGATGGCTCCGGTTCGTCCGGGAGCGGATCCGAGGCGTCGCTGGACTGGAGCGATCTGATCGATCAAGTCGAAATGGCGGGGCAGTTGCAAGCAGCGAACGTGATGCGCCTGCAGGTCCGCGTGGTCGAACTTGCCGACGGCAAACTGCGCTATGGCCGTCCCGACCAGTTCACGGACGATATCGGTCAGGTTCTGCGCGACGCGTTAACAACGGTCTCCGGCAAACGCTGGATGGTCGAGGAGGTGTCAGACGGGCAGGGCGCCCCGACGCTGGTAGAACGGCAGAACGCTGCCCGTGAAGCCGAAGCCGCTGCAGTTCGAGCGCATCCTTTGGTAAAAGCTGCACTCGAAACCTTTCCTGATGCGGAATTGATCGAAGATGGCGTCGATACCCCAGATCGGCGTGAAGTACCTTGGAGCCGAAAAGCATGAAATCGATGGAAGAAATGATCGCCGCAGCTCAAAAGGCTGCCGAAACGATACAGAGCCAGATGGGCGAAACGCAGGCCAAGCTCGACAATATCGAAGTCGAGGGCAGCTCTGGCGGCGGTCTGGTGAAGGTCCGCGCCACGGCGCGCGGTCGTATTCTTGGCGTTGCGATCGACGACAGCCTGATGAAGCCTGAGGAAAAGCAGATGGTCGAGGATCTGGTCGCCGCCGCCTTCAACGATGCGCGCGACAAGGCGGACCGCGTATCGGCCGAAGAAATGGCGAAGATCCAGCAGGGCATGGGTCTGCCACCGGGAATGAAATTGCCGGGTATGTAAGTCGTATGCCGGTTATCTTGGTAAATTCCTGGGTAATGCTGGTTTAGGGTTTTCTTCAAGGGCTGCGCGTTAGAACCATGTCCGAATGGGCAAGGACGAAAGCGTGATCAAAAACCTGAAGATGTCTGTCGGCCTGTCGGCTCTCGCCGGGCTGGCGCTGGCAACGCCCGTCATTGCGAATACCGGAGACATGCCCATCGAGGCCAACGTCGTGAACACATGCAGTGTATCGGCGACGGCGCTTGATTTCGGCAGGCTCGATATCGCCACGATCACGCAAAAGGATGCGAGCGCGACGGTAACGGTGTCCTGCTTCGGTGTAGCCGTCTTTAGGGTAGAGCTCGACGACGGCAGCAATGCGGCCGTCATTGGCCAGCGGCGGATGACCAATGGCCGAGGCGAATACCTGACCTACGAGGTATATCGCAACAATCGCAGGACGCAGCGTTGGGGTCTTCGGCCAAGTTCCGCGCGCAACGGCGTGATTGTCGCGCGTGGCGGGGGTAGCACAGATCTAGAGGCCTATGGACGCGTTAGCGGCATTACTCCGGCAACCGCGACTGGAATCTATACCGATATGCTGACGGTAACGGTGACCCTGTAGTTCGCCCTCAAAACCTGCCGCCCGCGCGACAACCTGCGTTAACTTCTTTTTGAAGGTCCGACCCTACGACTGGTGAGATTGGACCGAGGGCTCCCGTTGCGAAACCCATTATTCATTCCTGTGCTTGTCGCAACCGGCCTCCTGGTTGCGGCGCCGGCACATGCTCAGTCCAATACCGGTGACATGGAACTTCTCGTCGAGGTGATCAATGGATGCACTGTCACTGCGACCGACATGCGCTTCAACATTCCACCCGGAGCGGTGGGCCCGGTCGACAGCAGCGCTACCATCGGCGTGAGGTGCAATGAGACGACCTTCTTCCGCCTCGATCTCGACCGCGGCGAGAACGCAGCTGGGACGCAGCGCCGAATGATCAGCGGCGAGGGCATTTACCTGCCTTACGCAGTTTTTAGTAACACGGCGCGAACGAGCGACTGGGGGAGCGGGTTTTTCGGGGGTCGGTGGGGCTTGAGCGTCGGAACGCTTGTCCGGGACGTCCCGGTTTACGGCAGGATTACAACAGTACCGGCCAGCCTTGCACCGGGTACGTATCGCGACACGATAACCGTTACGGTCGAATTCTAAGCCAGCCCGTATCGTCCACATCCAATTGGTCCGTACGCATTGCAGGTAGGCGGTGCTCTCCCCATATTCCGAAACTCCAGACTTTCTTGCAGATTTCGGGTCGAGTATTCATGGCATCCCAGTTCCCCCTTCTTCCTCTTCGAGACATCGTGGTCTTTCCCGACATGGTCGTTCCGCTCTTCGTCGGACGCGACAAGTCGGTTGCTGCACTGGAAGCCGCCATGGATGGTTCGAAGGATATCCTGTTGCTCGCCCAGCTCGATCCCGGCTGCGACGATCCGGAGAGCGATGATCTCTACGACATCGGCGTCGTGGCACAGGTCCTGCAGCTTTTGAAGTTGCCGGATGGAACCGTGCGTGTTCTCGTTCAAGGCACTGCCCGCGCTTCCGTCGAAGAACTGACGGATCGCGACGGTTATGTCGAAGCGCAAGTTTCGATGCATGACGAGATCACTGCTGCGGGCAGCGAAGTGGTCGCGATGATGCGCCAGGTGGTCGAACAGTTCGGCGAATACGCCAAGCTCGACAAGAAGCTGGGCGAAGATGCCGCCGACCAGCTCGGCGATATCGACGATGCCGGCGAACTGGCAGATACCATTGCCGCGGCGTTAAGCGCCAAGGTGTCCGACAAGCAGGCGCTGCTGGTCGAACGCGATCCACTCAAGCGGCTCGAAATGGTGATGTCTTTCATGGAAGGCGAATTGTCGGTACTCCAGGTGGAGCGACGCATCCGCGGCCGTGTGAAGCGCCAGATGGAGAAGACCCAGCGCGAATATTATCTCAACGAACAGTTGAAAGCGATCCAGAACGAGCTTGGCGGTGACGACGAAGGGGGCGACGAGATTGCCGAACTGACCGAACAGATTGCCAAGACCAAGCTGTCCAAGGAAGCGCGCGAAAAGGCTGAGAGCGAGCTGAAAAAGCTTAAAAGCATGCAGCCGATGAGTGCCGAAGCGACGGTTATCCGCAACTACCTCGACGTGCTTCTGGGCCTTCCCTGGGGCAAGAAGAGCAAGGTGAAGAAAGATATCGGCAAGGCGCAGGAAGTGCTCGATGCCGACCATTATGGGCTTGAGAAAGTCAAGGACCGGATCATTGAATATCTTGCTGTCCAGGCGCGTACTCGCAAGCTCAAGGGGCCGATCCTTTGCCTGGTGGGTCCGCCGGGAGTCGGAAAGACCTCGCTGGGCAAGAGCATCGCCAAGGCGACGGGTCGTGAATTCGTGCGTCAGTCATTGGGGGGCGTGCGCGACGAGGCCGAAATCCGCGGTCATCGGCGCACCTATATTGGTTCGCTTCCCGGGAAGATCGTCAGCAATCTGAAGAAAGCGGGAAAGATCAACCCGCTGTTCCTCCTCGACGAAATCGACAAGCTCGGTCAGGATTTCCGCGGTGACCCAGCCTCGGCGCTGCTCGAAGTACTCGATCCGGAACAGAATTCGAAATTCCAGGACCATTATCTTGAACTGGATCTTGACCTGTCGGACATCATGTTCGTGACCACCGCCAATAGTCTCAACCTGCCGCAGCCTTTGTTGGACCGGATGGAGATCATCCGCCTGGAGGGTTATACCGAGGACGAGAAAGTCGAGATCGCCAAGCGCCATCTGCTGAGCAAACAGATCGACGAGCACGGGTTGAAGAAGGGTGAGTTCGAGTTGACCGAGGACGGTCTGCGCGATCTGATCCGCTATTACACCCGCGAAGCCGGCGTGAGGACACTGGAACGTGAGCTGGCACGGTTGGCACGCAAGAGCCTGCGCAAGATTCTGGAAGGCGAAGTCGAAAGTGTCAGGATTACACCCGACAACCTTGCCGAGTTTGCCGGCGTGCGAAAATTCAAGCACGGTATGGGTGAAGACGAAGCGCAGGTCGGCGCGGTGACCGGACTGGCCTGGACCGAAGTCGGCGGCGAATTGCTAACGATCGAAAGCGTCACCACTCCGGGCAAGGGCGAGATCAAGACCACGGGAAAGCTCGGCGAGGTGATGAACGAGAGCGTTGCCGCGGCTTTCAGTTTCGTCAAGGCGCGCGCTCCGCATTACGGCATCAAACCAAGTCTGTTCCATCGCAAGAACATTCACATCCATCTGCCCGAAGGGGCTGTGCCTAAAGATGGGCCGAGTGCCGGTGTCGGCATGGTGACATCGATTGTCTCGACATTGTCTGGCGTGCCCGTTCGCCCTGACGTCGCCATGACTGGCGAGGTGACCTTGCGCGGCCGGGTGCTGGCTATCGGTGGATTGAAGGAAAAGCTGCTTGCCGCGTTACGCGGGGGCATAAAGAAAGTGCTCATTCCCGAAGAGAACGTGAAGGATCTTGTCGAAATCCCTTCGAACGTGACCGACGGCCTCGAAATCGTGCCGGTCAGTCACGTCGATGAAGTGCTTGAACATGCTTTGACAAGTCTTCCGCAGGCGATTGAATGGACCGAGGCCGATGATCTTGCCAGTCAGCCTGATCACTCGCACGCAACCGCAGGTCCGAACCAGACCGCGCACTGACAATAGCGATGGTGCACTGCAGCGACTCGTCGGTGCGAAATTCGCCACGAACCGGCTTTGCGGGAATTCTGCATTGCCAGATCTGTGATATTGGAACTGTTCATCCCGCAAACGGGTCAATTAGGTTCAAAAACCGCCTGATTGACCCGACTTTGCCTTTGACAGGGGCGGTAAAAACCCCTCAATTCGTCGGCCTTCGGTCGAGCCGATTCACCGAATTGACATTCACGATAAAAACGAGGGGGTTCCCACAGATGAACAAGAACGACCTGATTAGCGCAGTCGCCGAGTCCAGCGGTCTTTCCAAGAACGATGCATCGAGCGCCGTCGAAGGCGTTTTCGACGCGATTACCAAGACTCTCTCGAAGGGCGATGAAGTGCGCTTGGTCGGCTTTGGCACTTTCTCGGTCGCTCGCCGGAAGGCGTCCACAGGTCGCAACCCGCGCACTGGAGAGCCGATGACCATCAAGGCTTCGAACCAGCCGAAGTTCAAGGCCGGCAAAGGCCTCAAGGATGCGGTGAACTGAGTCACGTCCACGTTGCAAAAGCCATATAAATCGTGGCCGATGCAATATATGAATGGCGCCGCGCTTCCCGCAGGAAGTGCGGCGTTTTTCTTTCAGGGTCGTCGGGTCGCGATGGCGTATAGTGCGATCGCTGCCGCGTTCGACACGTTCAGGCTTTCGATCTCGTCGCCAATTGGAAGCCGCGCCAACGCATCGCAGTGCCCTTCGATATTGTTGCGCATCCCTTCGCCCTCGGCACCCAACACCAAGGCGACCGGGCCTGAGGGAAGAGCATCGACAAGGGTTGTTGTAGCGGCGCCTGTGAGGCCGATGCGCCAATATCCTGCCTCTGCTATTTGCTCGAGCGACCGGGCGAGGTTGACGACCCGCACCCAGGGCAGCGCCTCCAGAGCGCCCGAGGCCGCTTTGGCCAGAACCCCTCCCTCGGGCGGAGCATGACGGTCTTGCGTCACGATTGCGGAAGCTCCGAAGGCAGCGGCCGACCGCATGATAGCCCCCACATTGTGCGGATCTGTCACCTGATCGAGGACGACGATCGGGCGGTCGGCCTTGTCACGCAAGGCATCGTCGAGAAACACATCTTCAAGCGCAGCGCATTCGAGCACCAGTCCTTGATGCGGGGCATCCTTCGTCACCAGTCGCGCAAGGTCCTGCACATCTGCATATTCGACCGGGAAATCAGCCGGTAATTCGCCGTCGAGCGAGTCCACGCCCTCGCGCGTGGCCCATAGCTTCCGGTGAACACGGTTAGGGTTCTTCAACGCAGCTTCTACCGCGTGCCGACCCCATAGTCGCACCTGCCCCGTGCTCGCCCGACCGCTTCCGCGTCCGCCCTTCATGCGGCCCGCGCGCCCTCGCAGCGCTCGTTTTCGTTCGCCCTTTGCCATGTTCATGTCCTGTCCGTACAACCGTTTGCGGCTCCTGCCAGCGAGGCCATTGACAGGCAAGCGCCGCTTCGCCAAATGGGCGCCTCTCGGCACGGGACCCTAGGGGGTTCCCAGCGATTTCTCTCCGTGAGCGAGAACAGGCGAGCCCGTGTGGACAGGTGGCCGAGTGGTTAAAGGCAGCAGACTGTAAATCTGCCCGCGCAAGCGTACGCTGGTTCGAATCCAGCCCTGTCCACCACTCTCGCGACTAGCCTCATGGACTTGTCGGCGAGCCTCGCCAAGTTTACGCAGCAATCATGTTACACGATGCATTGACCAAACACCCGGTGATTTCGGCAACCGGGTTGTACACTCCCGAACACAGCATTTCGAACCAGGAACTGGTCGAGAGCTTCAACACCTTCGTCGAGCTTCACAATTCGCGCAACGCCGATGCGATCGCTTCCGGCGAAGTCGAAGCATTGCATCCGAGTTCGGTCGAATTCATCGAGAAGGCGAGCGGGATCAAGGCGCGCCATGTGATGGACAAGAAACCGGTACTCGATCCCGAGATAATGGGGCCGCGCTGGCGCGAACGCACAAACGATGAACTCTCGCTAATGGCCGAAATCGGTGTGAATGCTGCGCGTGATGCACTGGACCGAGCGGGGCGCCTACCCGGTGATGTCGACGCGGTCCTATGCGCCGCATCGAACATGGAACGTCCCTATCCGGCCATGGCGGTAGAAATACAGCAGGCGCTGAAAATCGACGGCTTCGGTTTCGATATGAACGTCGCGTGCTCTTCGGCCACTTTTGGCATTCAGACCGCCGCCGACTATATCCGTGCCGGCAATGCCAGGAGCGTGCTGGTGGTCAGCCCGGAAATCACGAGCGGGCATTTGAACTGGCGTGACCGTGACAGCCATTTCATCTTCGGCGACGTCGCCACCGCCGTCCTGGTCGAAGATGCGGCCATGGCACCGAGCGCACACTGGGATATCCTTGGAACCAAGCTCAAGACAGTCTTTTCCAACAATATTCGCAACAATTTCGGCTTTCTCAATCGTGCGTCGCCGGAAGGCGAGGGCAAAGCTGACAAGCTTTTCGTCCAAGAAGGGCGCAAGGTATTCAAGGAGGTCGTCCCGATGGTCGCCGACATGATTATCGAAGAAGCCGATCGCTTGCAGATCGATCCGCAGTCTCTGCGCCGGCTGTGGCTTCACCAGGCAAATGCCGGAATGAACCGTCTGATCGCACAGCGTGTGCTGGGTCACGAGGCCGATGCAGATGAAAGTCCGACCGTGCTCGACACCTACGGCAACACGTCCAGCGCCGGATCGATCATCGCCTTCCATTTGCATAGCAAGGATCTGTCCCCGGGCGACACCGGCCTGATCTGCAGCTTCGGAGCAGGTTATTCCGCGGGTACAGTGTTCGTTCGCAAGGCGGCTTGACGGCTTGTGACCGACGCCTGCAACGCCTAAGCCCGCGCAATGGCAGGTGACCTTCTCGACAATCGCGGGCGCGGGGATGTGCGCTGGTCGTTTCCCCCGATACATCCTGAAGGGCGCAAGTTCGGCTTAATTGCCGTGGCCGCCAGCCTGTTTTTTCTGATCCTGCTCGACTGGGAAATTGTCGGCTGGCCCTTGCTCATCCTGTCGCTGGGCGTGTTCGGCTTCTTCCGCGACCCTGAACGTGTCGTGCCCCAGGACGACCGCACGATCCTTTCGCCAGCGGACGGACGCGTGTCGCAAATCGCCGAGGTCAAACCGCCTAAAGAGCTGTCGATGGACGACGGCAGCGGAGAAAACGGGTTATCTCCAGATACCGTGACTAGAGTTTCGATCTTCATTTCCGTTTTCGACGTTCATATCAATCGCACGCCGATCGCCGGAACCATCCAGCGGGTGATCTACATACCCGGCAGCTTCGCCGACGCGTCGCTCGACAAGGCGAGCGAGGAAAATGAACGTCAACACATTCTTGTCGAACGGATGGACGGGGTGAAGATCGGCTTTACGCAGATCGCCGGCCTCGTTGCACGCCGGATCGTTCCTTTCGTCAAACCGGGCGATATCGTCGGCGCCGGGCAGCGCATCGGTCTGATCCGGTTCGGCAGCAGGGTCGACGTGTATCTTCCGTCCGGCACCGGATCGAAGGTCTTGCTGGGTCAGCGTGTTGTCGCGGGTGAGACGGCGTTGGCCGAAGTCGGCGAAGCCGCACTACTTGAGGGAGTTACACAATGAGCCTGTTGCCGCCGCGTCGTACGGATGAACCGGAGGAGCGCGCCCGGCTCGGTCCGAAAGCGGCGGAGGACGAGACGCCCGTAATGGGTCGTTCCCGGGCCCTGACTCTGCGCGTCATGGTGCCTAACGCGATTACCGCTGCGGCACTGTGTTCCGGGTTGACCGGCATCCGCTTCGCCATTTCGGAAAACTGGGGTGCGGCAGTGATAGCCATCATTGTGGCCGGAATTCTCGACGGCATGGATGGTCGCGTCGCTCGGGCGCTCAAGGCGCAATCAAGGTTCGGCGCCGAACTCGATAGTCTGGCCGATTCGCTTAGCTTCGGCACCGCGCCCGCGATCATCATCTACCTCTGGTCGCTTTCGGTCGACCCGCGTCTTGGATGGTTTGCGGCGCTCGCCTTCGCAATTTGCTGCGCCCTGCGACTGGCGCGGTTCAATGCCCAGATAGATACCACGGAGCAGCCGCACAAATCGCTCGGGTTTCTGACCGGTGTACCGGCCCCTCTGGGGGCAGGGCTCGCTTTCGCGCCGTTCTATCTATGGATGGCAACCGGACTGGATGCTTTTCGCGAACCGCTTGCGGTCGGTCTTTGGCTTACGCTCATCGCGATCCTGATGATCTCGAACATGGCGACGCCGAGCTGGGCCTCCTTGCGACCAAGGCGCGGCGTGCGGCTGACCGTGCTGGCGTTCGTCGGTTTGTTGTTCGCTGCGCTGCTCGTCGAACCGTGGTGGTCACTCAGCGCGATTTGCGTCGGCTACCTTGTTCTTTTGCCCTACTCGCTAATCCGTTACGCGAAGGTCAGGCGGCGCGTTTGATCGCGCCACAGAGCCGCGACCGGGCTTTATTTCGATTAGAACGAAAGTGAGTTCCGCTCACCGACGGGCGTGGCAGGGGTGGGAATTGCGCACCTGCGGCGTTCGCCAGGTCGTTACGTATCGCGCCAAGAGCAGACCACCAGCGCAATCCGCTATCGGCCAACACAGCTGTCGCTGCACAGGCGATCAGGGCAACTAGACCAATCAACAAGAGTGTGAACATCTCGAATTCTCCAGCTCCGGCCATTGACAATCCTGTCGACAAGGCGGGGATATGATGAGGGAAACTCCACAAGCCAGCCTGTAGTTCCAATAGAGAGGTATGTTCCCTATCTGTTCCGCTCGGTCAAGTCCTAATCGTGCTCGCGTTTCGATATTTCTGGGATGAATTGGGTCTGGCGTTCAGGTTGAACTTCGTTTATGGGCGGCGCGTTCGTTCGGGACACGGCCATTCCGGCTGGCCTTGAACGGGCAAATCCACATGGAAGGCGCACATACCGGTGCCCGAAGCGGGACATGACCGCATCCGGGTTTCCAGTCTTCCAGAGGCACAACCGGAAAGGAATTGAACTATGGCGGCTCCTACCGTCACGATGCAGCAATTGATCGAAGCCGGATCGCATTTCGGCCACCAGACCCACCGTTGGAACCCACGCATGAAGCCGTATATTTTCGGCGCTCGCAACGGGGTCCACATTATCGATCTGTCTCAGACCGTGCCCTTGTTCGCACGCGCTCTCGACTTTATCAGCCAGGCTTCGCGCTCGGGCGGAAAAGTCCTTTTCGTCGGTACCAAGCGCCAGGCGCAGGATGCCGTTCGCGAAGCCGCATTGTCTTCGGGCCAGCATTTTGTGAACCATCGCTGGCTTGGCGGCATGCTGACTAACTGGAAAACCATCAGCCAGTCGATCAAACGTCTCAAGACGCTGGACGAGCAGCTTTCGGGCGAAATGTCGGGTCTCACCAAGAAGGAAGTCCTTCAGCTTACGCGCGAGCGTGACAAGCTGGAAATGTCGCTTGGCGGCATCCGCGACATGGGCGGTATTCCCGATGTTATGTTTGTGATCGACGCGAACAAGGAAGATCTTGCTATCAAGGAGGCCAACGTATTGGGCATCCCGGTGGTTGCGGTTCTCGATACCAATGTCGATCCCGAAGGTATCGCCTTCCCGATCCCCGGTAACGACGATGCTGCTCGAGCGATCAAGCTCTATTGCGACGCAGTCGCCGAAGCAGCCCGTTCCGGCCGGGGCGAGGGCGTACAGGATTCAGGTGCCGATGTCGGCGCAATGGAAAGTCCGCCGGCGGAAACTGCCGCGGCCTGATCCCGATCACGAACGGTCGTGGCGACACGTCCGCTACACTGCGAAGTCAAGCGCCGGACCGCTCAATAGAGCTGGTCCGGTGCCCGCACTATTTGAAGAAGGAATACGAACATGGCTGCATTCACTGCCGCTGACGTGAAAGCCCTGCGCGAGAAGACCGGCGCGGGAATGATGGATGCCAAGAAGGCGCTCGAAGGGGCCAATGGCGATGTCGAGGCCGCAGTCGACGCGCTGCGCGCCAAAGGTCTGGCCACGGCGCAGAAGAAGTCGAGCCGTACCGCCGCCGAAGGTCTTGTCGGCCTCGCCGTCGAAGGGACCACCGGCGTTGCCGTCGAGGTCAATTCGGAAACGGATTTTGTTGCCAAGAACGACAAGTTCCAGGATTTTGTCCGCAAGACCACGCAAGTCGCGCTTAACGATGACATTACGGATGTCGAGGCGCTCAAGACTGCCGACTATCCTGATGGCGGCACGGTCGGCGAGAAGCTGACCGACAATGTCGCCACCATTGGCGAGAACCAGCAGGTTCGTCGCATGAAGACGGTATCGGTGAACAATGGCGTCGTCGTTCCCTACATGCACAACGCGGTCGCGCCAGACCTCGGCAAGATCGGCGTGCTCGTCGCACTGGAAAGCGAAGGTGATCAGGACAAGCTGGCCGAACTCGGCAAGAAGCTCGGAATGCACATCGCCGCAGCCTTTCCGCAGGCGTTGACCGCAGACGGTCTGGACGCAGATACGATCGAGCGCGAGCGCAAGATCGCACAGGAGAAAGCCGCCGAGAGCGGCAAGCCAGACAACGTCCAGGAAAAGATGGTCGACGGGGCTATCGCCAAGTTCGCCAAGGAAAACGCGCTACTCAGCCAGGTTTACGTCATCGACAACAAGACGCCGATCGCGCAGGTCGTTGAGGGCGCAGGTAAAGATATCGGTGCCAAGGTCGAGTTGGTGGACTACGTCCGTTTCCAGCTGGGTGAAGGCATTGAGAAGGAAGAAAGCGATTTCGCCGCCGAAGTGGCTGCCGCTGCTGCGGGCTGAGCGATTAAGGCTTTTTGAAAAAGGCCGTCGAACTCCGGTTCGGCGGCCTTTTTCGTAAGTGCCACGCGGCTGGCGGGAATTCAGACGCAATCAACACGTCGCGGACCCTGTCCATTCCGCTCTACCCATTGCGAAGCCGAATGATCAGAGCTGGCCCAGCATATGTTCTGCGCTGGAAACGGAGTAATCACCCGGCTGTTCGACGTTAAGTTGCTTCACCACGCCATCCTCAACCAGCATGGAGTAGCGCTGTCCGCGCTTACCCATTCCGAAACCGGACCCGTCCATCGTCAGACCTACCGCTTCGGCGAAGTCGCCATTGCCATCGGCCAGCATGGTAATATCCTGACTGCCGGCTGCCTGGTTCCAGGCTCCCATCACGAAAGCGTCGTTGACGGCAGTCCCGACGATTTCGTCGACTCCCTTGGATTTAAGATCGTCTGCCTTCTCGACGAAACCGGGCAAGTGCTTGGCCGAACAAGTTGGCGTAAACGCGCCCGGGACCGAGAACAGCGCGACTTTCTTGCCCTTGAAATACTCGCCTGATTGGACCTGCTCGGGTCCGTCGGCCGTTGCCTTGACCAGCTTCACATCAGGCAGCTTGTCACCCACCGAAATCGTCATTGCGCAATATCCTTTCGTATTGGTCCCCATCCGCGCCCGATATA
This sequence comes from Erythrobacteraceae bacterium Alg239-R51, assembly GCA_947331495.1. Taxonomy (GTDB): domain Bacteria; phylum Pseudomonadota; class Alphaproteobacteria; order Sphingomonadales; family Sphingomonadaceae; genus Qipengyuania. The sequence continues at coordinate 1,262,665 of CAMZOI010000001.1, forward strand.
CGCCTCGTGGGACGTGCGACAACCGCCAAGGATATAAAGATGTCTTTATATTTGCGTCGAGCAGGCCAAATCGCTAGTGCGCTATGCGACAGGCGTTCTACTGGCGCCACACAGTTTCAGGAGCATTAAGTGTCCGAATTCAACGATTACGTCATCAAGGATATCGCGCTGGCTGATTACGGTCGCGCCGAGATTGCCATCGCCGAAACCGAAATGCCAGGTCTGATGGCCACGCGCGAAGAATATGGAGCCGCCCAGCCACTGAAAGGCGCCCGAATCGTCGGTTCGCTGCATATGACGATCCAGACGGCCGTTCTTATCGAAACCCTTATAGCATTGGGCGCCGAAGTCCGTTGGGCAACCTGCAATATCTTCTCGACGCAGGACCACGCTGCCGCGGCGATCGCCGCACAAGACATTCCGGTTTTCGCGGTCAAGGGCGAGAGCCTGGCAGATTACTGGGATTATGTCGGCAAGATCTTCGACTGGTCGAGTGAGGGCGACGAAGATCTGACCGCAAACCTCATCCTTGATGATGGCGGCGATGCGACGATGTTCGCGCTTTGGGGCGCGCGGATCGAGGCAGGTGAGGAAATCCCCGAGCCGCAGAACGCCGAAGAAATTGAGATGCAACGCGCGCTCAAGGACTTCCTGAACCGCAAACCGGGCTATCTCACCAAGTCGGTCAAGGCCATCAAGGGCGTGTCTGAAGAAACGACGACCGGCGTTCACAGGCTTTATCACCTTGCGAAGCAGGGCAAGCTGCCGTTCCCGGCGATCAATGTGAACGACAGCGTGACCAAGTCGAAATTCGACAACCTGTACGGCTGTCGTGAATCCCTCGTCGACGCGATCCGCCGTGCAACCGACGTGATGCTTTCGGGCAAGGTCGCACTGGTTGCAGGTTATGGCGATGTCGGCAAAGGTTCGGCGCAGTCGCTGCGCAATGGCGGCGCACGCGTGCTCGTGACTGAGATCGATCCGATCTGCGCATTGCAGGCGGCGATGGAAGGCTATGAGGTCGTGACAATGGAGGACGGCGTGCAGCGCGCCGACATCTTCGTGACCACCACCGGCAATGAGGGTGTCATTACCGCCGAGCACATGAAGGCAATGAAGCCGATGAGCATCGTGTGCAATATCGGCCACTTCGACAGCGAAATACAGATTTCGGCGCTCGATAATTACGAATGGACCGAACTGAAGCCCGGTACTGATCTGGTGAAGTTCCCCGATGGCAAGGAAATCATTCTGCTTGCGAAGGGTCGACTGGTGAATCTCGCTTGCGCGACGGGTCATCCAAGCTTCGTGATGAGCTGCTCCTTCACCAACCAGGTGCTGGCCCAGATCGAACTTTGGAAGAATGCTGGCGATTACCAGAACGACGTGTACGTGCTGCCAAAGCATCTCGACGAGAAGGTCGCAGCGCTGCATCTCGACAAGCTCGGCGTGAAGCTGACGAAACTTAGCCAGAAGCAGGCGGACTATATCGGCGTCCCGGTCGACGGGCCGTTCAAACCCGAACATTACCGCTACTGAGCGGCATCTGCATTCGGGCGATTGATGTAGAGGCTGGCCGGGGAGGCATTGCATCCCCGCCATCCTCCGCATAGCTGGCAGGTGATGGACTCGCCCGCCCTTCTGGCCGTTTTCGGACTGTTGATTGCCTTGTGGACCGCCGGGGCGGTCTGGGTGATGTTGCGCGCCAGCGGACGCGAGCAGAAAAGCGCGGCAAGCCGTAGGGCAGCGCAGCGCCTTTCCCGGATGATCGAGGAATCACCCGCCATCCCGCTCTTGGTAAGAGCGGATGGTAGGATCGAGGCACCGGATCGGTTGGCACGATGGATCGGGCTCGACCGCGTGCCGGAATATCTGAGCGAATTGGCCGGCAGTGACGGGAACGGTTTGAGCGAGGACCAGATCGAGGATCTGACGCGCAACGTCCGCCGTACGCAAAAAACCGCCAAGCCATTCCGGATGGCAATCGTTCCACCCCGGTCAAACAAGGCCTTACAATTGCAAGGGTCGCTGGCGGATCCAGGTGTCTCCCCGAGTGGAGCGGCCCTGGTCTGGATCTTCGACTTCACCGAAAGTCAGTCCGAGCTGTCCAGGCTTCGCGAAGATGCCAATCGCGCGCGCGACGATTTCGGAGCGCTTGTCGGCCTGATCGAGGCAGCACCCATGCCGATGTGGTTCCGCGGAGCCGACATGAAGCTGCGCCTTGTAAACAAGGCCTATGTCTATGCCGTCGGTTCGGAAAGCGCGGACAAGGTGGTGGCCGACCAGATCGAACTGGTCGAAACCGTCGGGGGGCGAACGGCGGCAGAAGTCGCTCAGCAGGCAGCCGACCGCCGCCAGCCAATCGAACGTATCGTCTCGGCCACGATCGACAATGCCCGGCGCACCATTCGCGTCACTGACTTGCCGCTGATGAGCGAAGGCATTGCCGGATACGCGGTCGATATAGAAGAGATGGAAGAGCAAGCCCGAGAATTCCGTGCTTTTCGCGAAGCTCAGCGTTCCATGCTCGACCAGCTTTCGATTGGCGTGGCTCAGTTCGATGCACGACATCGGATGACTTTCGCCAACCAGCCCTTTCACCGCGTCTTTTCCCTGCCTCCCGGCGTTGTCAACGATCGGACCACGTTCGAACAGATGCTGCTCGTCGCGCGCGAGAACGGGCGCATTCCCGAAGTTCGCGATTTCCCCGCCTGGCGCAACGAACTGGCGCAGTGGTTTTTGATGGACGATCCGCACGAAGAAGCCTGGTCGCTGTCTGACAGCACGCACCTGCGGGTCGTTGCCCAACCTCTGCCTGATGGTGGACTGGTGATGATTGCCGAGGATCGGACCGAGCAACTTGCCCTATCCGCGACGCGCGATACGCTTTTGCGAACCCGTACGGCGACGTTTGACAGCCTGTTCGAAGCGTTGGCGGTGTTCGCCCCCGATGGACATCTGGAATTATGGAATCGCGGCTTCGCGGGTGTATGGGGTATCGATCCCGAAGTGCTCGACGGGCATCCGCAGGCAGAGGATCTGCTCGAAGCGATCGCGAACAATCTTGCCGACCGGAAAAACGTCACAGGCGTAAACCACGTTATTCGCGCCGCGACCCTTGATCGCAAGAAACGCGAGGGGCGCATTGAATTGCTGGACGGTCGAACACTGGATTTTGCAGGTGTGCCACTACCTGACGGCAATGGCTTGCTGACCGTTCTGGATGTGACTGCATCGCAGCAGGCCGAAGAGGCACTGCGCGAACGCAATCGTGCACTGGAAGAGGCGGACGCAGTGATGACGCGGTTCCTTGCCAATATGAGCTACGAGTTCCGTACACCGCTCACATCGATTGGCGGGTTTGCCGAATTGCTGACCAGCGGCGTCGCAGGCGATCTCAGTGCGCAGGCGAAGGAATATGCGCAGGCCATTACAACATCCGTTGGCAAGCTGACCGAGCAAGTCGAGAATGTACTCGACCTGTCGCAGAGCGAGGCTGGTCTGATGCCATTGAGCAAGAGCCGGGTGGAACTGCTTCCTTTCGTCACGCAGATTGTCCGCAAGCAGGAGCAGCGTATCGTGGACGCTGGACTCACACTTGATCTCAAGGGCGATCCGGGAAAAACGGTCTTTGCCGATCCGCAGCAATTGCGCCGCGCAATCTCTCAGCTGCTGGACAACGCAATCAATGGCACACCGCGCGGAGGGCGCATTGTCGTGGACATTGGCAAAAAGCGCGGAGCGACCAGGATTGTCATCTCGGACAACGGGACGGGAATGAGCCAGCACGAACTTGCGCGCGCGCTCGAAGGCATACGCATGTCGGACGACGGCAAGGGCATCGAACGGCGGCAGGGGTTGGGCATCCCTCTGGCGCGCCAGCTTGTCGAAGCCCATGACGGAAGCCTTGAAATCCAGAGTCGCAAGAACGGCGGAACCACCGTGACGATCAACCTGCCATGAAACTGTCGCTTCCAGATCTTGCTTCAATGGAAGAATTCGGGGCTCGGCTCGCCTCAAGGTTGAAAATCGGCGACGTGGTGGCACTGTCCGGTAACCTCGGGACTGGTAAGACAACTCTGGCGCGGGCGATCATCTCTGCCTTGGGTCATTCCGGCGAAGTTCCGTCTCCGACGTATACGATTGTCGAGACCTATGATGAATTGCCTTTCCCCTTGGTGCATGCCGATTTCTACAGATTGGAAAACCCGGCCGAAGCCGAGGAGATAGGTTTGGCCGATTATCGCGAGGGTGCAGTCCTGATTGCCGAATGGCCTGATCACGCTGGGGGGTTCGGGCACGAGCCCTCCTGCCTGTCCATCACTTTGGAAAAAGTGGGTTACGGGCGCGAAGCCATTGTCGAACCGGGCGAGGATTGGCAAAGCCGCCTGCCATGAGCGACACGCTTCTCGACGATATTCAAGACTTTCTTCGCGGAACCCAATGGGACGGTGCTGAGATCGCACCGCTCGTGGGCGATGCTTCGTTTCGCCGGTTTTTCCGTATCACGTCTGGTGGAAAGACAGCCATGCTGATGCATGCGCCGCCACCACATGAAAATCCGCGACCGTTTCTGAAAGTAGCGCAATGGCTGGACGAGCGAGGTATGCGCGCCCCGGCGATATTCGCGCAGGATCCTGCCACCGGTTGGGTGTTGACCGAGGATTTCGGCGATCAGCGCATGCGGGAATGGATCGATGACAATCCCGAGGACGAACGCGAAGTTTATGCGACGGCGATCGATACGCTCGTCCGGTTGCATGATCTTCCGCCGGGGCCTTTCATGCGGTACGACATGTCGGTTTATCTTCGCGAGGTCATGTTGTTCGTCGAGTGGTACTGTCCGGCGATGCAACTGGAAGTCGACGAAGCAGGTTACAGAAGCGCCTGGAAGGAAGCGCTCGAACCTCTGATGCCCCGTCAATCGCCGGGCGTGACTGTCCTGCGCGACTACCACGCCGAGAACATAATGCTGCTGAACGCCGGTAAAAAAGGAGGTACGCAGGGTCTGATCGATTTTCAGGACGCGCTGGTCGGCCACCGCGCGTATGATCTGGTCAGCCTGTTGCAGGATGCGCGGCGCGATGTCTCCGTCGCACTCGAACGCGAGATGCTCCAGCGCTACCGGGATGCGGTAGAAGTAGCGGACGATTTCGAAGGCGATTACGCGCGACTGGGTGCGCAGCGGAATGCGAAGATTGTCGGCATATTCACCCGGTTGGCCAAGCGTGATGGCAAGGTCCGTTACCTGTCGATGATACCACGGGTCTGGAAATTGATGGAACGGGATCTGGAGCATGAAGCACTCGCTCCCGTAGCGAAGTGGTTCGACACGAATATTCCCCGGGAAGTTCGGAACAGTTCGGGAGGCGAGTTGCGATGAGCAATCTCGTATCGGACACCGCGATGGTCATGGCGGCAGGTCTGGGCAAGCGCATGCGCCCCCTGACGGCATCGACACCGAAACCGCTGGTGCGGGTGGCGGGCAAGCCACTGATCGATCGCGCGCTCGATCGTCTGGACGAAGCGGGCGTCAGCAAGGCGGTCGTGAACGTCCACTACCTGGCCGGGTCGCTCGAGGCGCATCTGGCTGCAAGACAACGGCCGGCAATCACCTTTTCCGACGAGCGCGAACTGCTGCTGGAAACCGGTGGGGGCATGGTCAAGGCAAACGACGAGGGTCTCCTTCCCGATCCCTTTTTCGCCTGCAATGCCGACAGCATCTGGCTGGATGGTCCGCGCAACGCCTTTCGCGATCTGTCGGAGCATTGGGATGCCGATAGAATGGACGCATTGCTGCTGGTCGTGACCCATGCCCGGGCGCGCAACTTCAACGGCACGGGCGATTTCTACATGAACGGCGAGGGCCAGTTGACCCGCAAATTGCCCGGCCGTGTCGCGCCTTTCATCTATACCGGTATTCAACTGGTTTCGCGCCGCCTGCTGCGCGAAGCTCCGGAAGGCGCGTTCTCGACCAACGTCTTGTGGGACCGTGCGATAGACGAAGGCCGTCTGTTCGGCGTCGCTTTTACCGGAGAATGGTTCGAGGTCGGGACGCCGCATCACATCAAGCCGACCGAGGAAGCGCTGGCGGGTGGCTGAGCGAAGCGGGCCGAAAATCTACAGCATTGCAGCCCATCGCGGGTTCGCCGACGCTTTGGTGGCTGGGTTGGTCCCGCGCTACGCCGAACCGGATTTCGGCCTGGCGCGGATGGTGCTGTTGCTGCCAAGCACCCGCGCCCGTCGGACTGTTTCGGAAGCGTTCGTTCGCCACGCCGGGCAGGGCGGTTTGGCAGGGTTGCTGATGCCGCGCATGGTGACTGTCGGCGACCTGGATCTCGACGAAGCTCTCGGCTCGCTCCTCGATCCACTCGCCGCGAGCGATATTCCGCCCTCCGTCGATCCGCAGCGACGCCTGTTCGCGCTCGCCCAATTGATTGCCGAGGAGATGGGCGAAGAAGCTCCGACAGGGGCCAGGCTGCTTCGCCTGGCGCGCGAAACCGGCGCCACGATGGACCGCCTGCTGGTCGAGGATATCGGTCCCGAGCAGCTTGTCGACGAAACGGTCGTAGGGATCTATCCCGATCTTTCCGGGCATTGGCAGAAGTCTCTGCGTTTGTTCGCAAAGGTTCAGGCCAAGTGGCTTGCCTGGCTTGGCGAAAACGGCGTGCTCGATGCTGCCGCGCGGCGCAACCGCCTGTTCGATCATGCCGCCAGAAGCTGGAAGGTCACTCCCCCCACGACCCCGATCGTAGCCGCGGGAGTGACCAGCGCGGCACCCGCGCTGGCGAGATTGCTGCGTGTGGTAAGCGAACTGCCGAACGGGGCAGTCATCCTGCCGGATTTCGATCTCACCATGTCCGATGACGTGTGGGAGGAACTTGGCCGGGCAGGCAATCCGCCGTCCCCTGAAGACACCCCCTTCGCTCGCGACGATGCGGTTACGCACCCGCAGTATCATCTCAAGTTGTTGCTGAACCGGATCAGCATCGCACGCGCCGAGGTTCGAGCCTGGCACCGCAAGGGAATGACGGCGGCGCCGCCGGAGCGAAGCCACGCGATCGCGGCGATGTTCCTGCCACCGGATGCGAGCAGGGCCTGGGTTGATCTGCCAAGTTCGAACCGTCGGTTTGCGGACGTTCGCTTGATGCAGGCCACCGATCCGGAAGAGGAAGCGCAAGCGATCGCCGTACTCGTTCGTGAGGCCCTTGAGGCACCCGAGAAGCGGGTCGCCGTTGTCACTCCGGATCGCTCGCTTGCTCGTCGCGTGGTTCACCATCTTGCGCGCTGGAACATCATTGCGGACGATTCGGCCGGGCGACCACTGTCGCATACAGCCGCGGGTCGCGCCTTTCTGCTGTGCGCGGAAGTTCTGGCGGAACGGGCTCCAACCGTATCGCTGATGGCTTTGCTCGGGCACCCGCTCGCAAATGGCGGGATGGAACGCGGGGCTTGGCTGCGAAAGTTACGACGGGTCGAGCGCGAACTCCGCGGTCCGCGCGTCGAGCCTGGCCTGGACCCAGTCCGGAATGCCGTTTCGAGGCTTGCGACTTCGGACCCTTTGTTCGGGAATTGGCTGGAATGCGTCGAGACGGTCGTTGCGCCCTTGCTGGAACCGGATGTCGGGACACCCGCATCCTTGGCCGGCCTGATCGACATTCTAACGGCGAGCGCGGAAAATCTGTGTGGAGAAGCAATCTGGGCGCGCGAGGATGGACGCGCGCTGGCGCAGTTTGTCGAGGATTTCCGTCTCCATGCGCGCGAGGTTCGGTTCGCGGTAGACCCGCGCGATGTCGCGAGTGTGCTGAAAGATGCGATGGAAGGGTTCGCCGTGCGGCCACCCTATGGTGGTCACGCCCGTGTGCAAGTTCTCGGACTGCTGGAAGCACGCACGAACCGCGCCGATCTCGTCATCTGCGGCGGGTTGAACGAGGGCGTCTGGCCGGCGCGCGGCGGGGTCGATGCCTTGCTGGCTCCACCGGTCATGCGGGCGCTGGGCGTGCCGGGAAGTGATTTTCGCACTGGACTTTCGGCACATGATCTTGCTGGTGCACTCGGCGCGCCGGAGGTGGTGTTGAGCCGGTCGGTTCGCGATGAGAGCGGACCGGCAATACCGTCCCGTTTCCTGCTGCGGGTACAGGCGCTGTTATACGATTCACGGCGGGACCACGATCTTTCAGACAGACATCGCGAGGTAAGAGCGATCGAGCTGGCGCGCGCGTTGAACCGGGCCGGGGAAGCGCGGCGCTATCCGCGACCGGAACCGATGCCCGCGCCCGAACAGCGGCGGGTGGACATATCGGCAACCGCGCTCGATCGCCTGCGCGGCGATCCCTACCAGTTTTTTGCATCCAAGATCCTGAACCTCACCAGTCTCGACGCCTTGGACGCCGAACCGTCGGCAGCCTGGCAGGGTGAGGTGGCGCATGAAATACTGGAACGATGGCACAAAGACGGTGAAGGCCGATCGATTGCCGAAATGATGGACCGAGTGTTCCGGGAGCGCAACGTGCATCCGCTCATGCGCGGACTATGGCAGCCGCGTCTCGAAGCGGCACTGCGATGGGTCGAAAGCGAGATCGGCAGCTATCACGATCGCAAGGTGGCCGCCGTCGAGGCATGGGGGGAAATGCATGTCGACGGGGTTAGGGTACACGGCAAGATTGACCGGCTTGATCGGCTTGCGGACGGCAGCTTGGGCATCATCGATTACAAGACCGGATCCCCTCCTTCGACGACCATGGTGGCTGAAGGATACGCGCTTCAGCTCGGCGTGCTTGGCATGATGGCTGAGCGTGGTGGTTTCGAAGGTGTTTCCGGCAAGGCGAGCGGCTTTGAATACTGGTCGCTCGGCAAAGCAAAGAGCCAGGCCAATGCTCATGGTTTCGGTTATGTCGAAACGCCGCTGAAAAGCGGCAAGAAGCGAAGCGGCATGGAACCTTGCGAGTTCCTGCCGAAGACGGAAGAATATCTGGCGAATGCAATCGCGCGGTGGATTACAGGCAACGAACCTTTCACTGCGAGGCTCAATCCTGATTACCCGGCCTACGATACCTATGATCAACTGATGCGCCTGGAAGAGTGGCTGCCGCATCTGGATAGCGAGGATCCCGAACTGTGAGCGGGGCGGTCTATCCTCTTGTCGGGCATCAACGCGATGCAGTCGACCCACGGGAAAGCGTTTGGCTTTCCGCGAGCGCGGGAACTGGCAAGACTCAAGTGCTGTCGGCGCGGGTGCTACGATTGTTGCTCGAACCCGGAGCCGACCCCTCGCAAATACTGTGTCTCACCTTCACCAAAGCCGGCGCGGCGGAGATGGCCGTGCGAGTCAACGAAGTGCTGGCGCGATGGGTGCGGCTGCCCGATACGCGGCTTGCCGATGAACTTGGCAATCTCGGCGCGGCGACCGATCCTGAAACGCGTGCCCGCGCTCGCTCGATGTTTGCGCGTGTGCTTGACTGCCCGGGTGGCGGTCTACGGATCGATACCATCCACGCCTTCGCCCAATATCTTCTGGCTGCTTTTCCCACCGAAGCGGAATTGCTACCCGGGAGTCAGCCGATGGAAGATCGCGACCGCGACCTGTTGAGCCGGGACGTCCTTGCCGAATTGCTCGATAGGGATGAGGGGCGGTTCCGCGAAGCGGTGGCTGAAATGAGCCGCCGCAAGGGCTCGGATGCGGTGCTTGCGTGGCTTCTGAAATGTGCCGGCTTTCTTGATCTGTGGTACGAAACTGATTGGCAGGGCAATCTGGATGCGCCGGTTCGGCGTGCGCTGACCATTCCTTCAAACGCGGACGAGCATTGGGTCAGCGAAGCTTGTTCGGACGAGGTTTTCCCCGTCGACGCATTGCAATCATGCAGTCGGGCCAACGCCGATTGGGGCACCAAGACCGGGTTGACGAACGCGGACTTTGCCGCCGACTGGCTCGCCGCTTCAGCAGCAAAACGATTGGCTGAACTCGACGGATTTTACGGCACCCTGCTGACAAAGAAAGGCGAGCCTGGCCGGCTTGCCAATCTTGAAAAGATCGACTCCGGTTACGGCGTTTCGATTGCCGAACTGGTTGAGGGTATCGAGCGGGTCGCCGAGCGTCGGGCACTGCTCGACCTCGCTGAATTTCTCGCCCCCCAACTCGAGGCGGGCCGAGCCTTTGCCCTCGCATGGCGGGAAGCAAAGGCACGCGAAGGATGGGTCGATTTCGATGACCTCATCGCGCGTGCGGCACACCTTCTTTCCAACAACGCGATGGCTGACTGGATCCGCTACAAGCTCGACCGCAGTTTCGACCATATTCTTGTCGATGAAGCCCAGGATACGAACCAGGCGCAATGGCAAATCATCGAAGCCCTGACCGACGATTTCTTCAGTGGCGAGGGTGCCCGGGGCGACGCCATCCGTACGATCTTCACCGTCGGCGACTACAAGCAGGCGATCTTCGGCTTTCAGGGCACATCGCCGCAAAACTTCCGCGCGGCGCGCGATCGCTATGCCGAACGAATGCGACGTACTGCCGAAGCCGCGAGCGAGGCGCGACGCGGGCCCGATCCGCGCTATCTGCGCGAATATGGACTGGGCCAGAGCTTTCGCACGGCCGATGCCGTGCTCGACTTCGTGGACAAGGCCATCGACACGATCGGTGCGGAGGGTCTTGGACTCGAGCGCGAAGCCGATACCCATGAAGGCCAGAACCGCCCCGGTCTCGTAACCCTGTGGAACACCATTCACGCTGATAGCGGGATGGAAGATGACGATGCCGATGAAAGCTGGCTCGCGCGTCACGATCGCAGGCTTGCGGACACTATTGCCCGCCAGGTCAAGCGCTGGATGGATCGAGGTTTTCCGCTGGTCAAAGGTGATTCCCCCCGCCGTGCAGGGCCGGGCGACGTCATGGTGCTTGTGCGAAAACGTCGCGAACTGGCCGGTCTCATCGTTGCGCGGCTTTATCGACATGGCGTGCCGGTTGCAGGGGTCGACCGGCTTCGGCTCGGCAATCCGTTGGCCGTAAAAGACCTCATGGCGGCACTACGCTTTGCGGCCCAGCCACTCGATGATCTGACGCTCGCCTGTCTGTTGGTTTCCCCCCTGATCGGCTGGAGTCAGGAAGAATTGCTGGAATACGGTTACCGCGCAAAGGGCACTCGCTTGTGGGATCATTTGCGCACGAGCGAAAATTCGCGGGTGACCGATACAATGGACACGCTTCGCGAAATCCTGCGTCGGGCGGATTTCGATAGCCCTCAGCAATTGCTGCACTGGATGTTGGTCGGTCCGATCGACGGCCGGCGTCAACTCGTCGCCCGCCTTGGCCGCGAGGCCAACGATCCAATCAATGAATTGCTCAACGCAGCCAACGCATATGCCGCAAACCACGTTGCCAGCCTGCAGGGCTTTATCCGGTGGTTCGATGCGGGCGAAGGCGAAATAAAGCGCGAGGCAGGCGAGGGCGGGGACCAGGTAAGGGTGTTGACCGTACATGGCTCGAAGGGCTTGCAAGCCCCGATCGTGATACTTGCCGATGCTGCCATCGGACCCGATGGATCGGGCGATCTTGAAATTGAGCCCCGATCATTGGGAGGAGAAACCGATCGACGAATTCCTCTTCCCAGCCTGACGAAAGACCAGAAAGTCGGTCCGCTGCGTACTGCAGAAGAGTCAGCTTTCGCCGCAGCGATGCAAGAGCACTGGCGCTTGCTTTACGTGGCCATGACCCGCGCCGAGGAAGCTCTTTTCATCGCGGGTTCGCTGGGGCCGCGTGATGCGACGAAAGGGCCGCCGGAAGAAAGCTGGTATGCGCGGCTCAAGCCGTTGTTTCCAAGCGATGGACTGGAAGATGACCTTTGGGGCTCGCGCTGGGAATGGGGCGCTCTCGCTGAAGAAATTCCTCCGCGTAACGCGCGCGACGAAGCGCCCGGTGGCGAACTTCCTGCTTGGGCAGAAAAACCGATCGGGCCCGAACCGCGTCCGCCCAAGCCGCTTGCGCCCTCGGGCCTGGGAGAAAGGGAGGGAAGCGACCCGCCGTTTCCTGCCGAGATAGCTGCCAGCGCTGCTCGCCGGGGGGTGTTGATCCACGCCCTCCTCGAACGCCTCCCGGACGCGCCACTTGCCGACCGGGAGCACCGAGCCGGTTCGTGGCTTGAAAGCCAAGCCCCCGACCTGAGCGAAACCGATCGACGCGATATTTATGAGAACGCGCGGGCGGTGCTTGATATGCCGGAATTTGCGGAAGTTTTTGGTCCGAGCGCCTTGGCCGAAGTACCGTTGGCAGCGATCGTCCACGGACAAGTGATAATGGGGACGGTGGACCGCCTTCTGGTATCAGCCGACACGATAACCGTTGTCGATTTCAAGACGGCGCGTTGGCCACCGCTTTCGATTGAAAAAATACCTGACACCACGTTGCGGCAGATGGCTGCCTATGTTTCGGCGCTCGAGGAAATATATCCGGACCGTCTAGTCAACGCCGCCGTGCTATATACCCAAACGCCGCAACTGTTCGCTTTGCCGCCAGACCGGCTCGATCGATTCAAGGCCGAGTTGTCCTCTTCGCAGGAAAGCTTTGCCTTGCCGCCCGTTGAGTAATCGACCGTAGGCCCCACATCGAGCGCAACCGACGCTTTCAGGAGAGAATCCATGGCCACCACCGCCGTAACCGACGCCAGTTTCCAGTCCGACGTACTAGACAGCGACACGCCTGTCCTGGTCGATTTCTGGGCCGAATGGTGCGGACCGTGCAAGATGATCGCACCTGCCCTCGAGGAATTGTCGGACGAGATGAGCGATCAGGTAAAGATTGCCAAGATGGACATCATGGAAAACACGGGCGTACCGGGCGAGATGGGGGTACAGTCGATTCCATATCTGGTATTGTTCAAGGATGGCCAGCCGGCTGCACAAATGCGCGGTGCTGCTCCCAAAGGTCAGCTTAAACAGTGGCTTGAAAGCAACCTTTAATCAAGCTTGTCATAGAGTTCGGCGAGATCGTCCCATAAATCGGGACTGGCAGCCGCCAGCATCCCAGTTCGGTCCCGCTCGTCGACGCGGTATTGCGATCCGTCGGGTCGCGCTGCCTTGCCGCCCGCTTCGTTCAGCCACAGCGCCCCCGCGGCATGATCCCAGGCCAGGGTTCGCTCGAAAATCGATACATCGTTCACCCCAAGTGCAAGGCGCGGATACTGCTCTGCAGCGCAGTAGGGAATATCGACGAGTTCGTAGCTTGGCGAAATATGCCGACATGTTGCCTCGCGACGTTCTTCGCTCATAAATACGAGCGAAATTGCGGCGATGGGCGGAGTGCGTCCGGTCGTTTTCGCGGTCACCTGTTCTCCGTCCACGGTCGCCCCTTGCGCGTAATGCGCGACGCAGAAGCGCTGCGTCAGGCAGTCGTAGATCCATCCCGAGCGCGCTACACCGTCTTCGGCCCGCGCAATGATAATACCGAATGGCGGTTTGCCGGTCGCAAAATTCCTCGTGCCGTCTATAGGATCTACAATCCAGCAGGGCTCTGCGAGACTATCGAGAACAGCGGGGTTTTCGTGAGCAGCTTCTTCTCCGACGAAGGCAAGCGACCCATCGATTTGAGCAAGCCCGTCTCGCAACAGGGTTTCGCTGTCCTTGTCGGCTACCGTGACCGGATCATTGCCGCCCTTGTCTTCGACTTCGCCGTCGGCAAGGTTGCGATAGCGAGGCAGGATCGCCTGCTCCGTAACACGCCGCACCAAGGAAAGGATTGCTGTGTCGAGCGCCGTCATGATCGATAGTCCGCATTGATTGCGATGTAACCGTTCGTCAGGTCGCAGGTCCATACTGTAGCTCGTCCCTCGCCAATGCCCAGATCAACCTCGATCGTCACTTCTTCGCCTGCAAGATGTTTCGTGACCGGAGTTTCATCGTATTCAGGCAGCGGCTGTCCTTCGCGCGCGGCCCAGATGCCGCCGAAACCAACCGACAGCCTGTCACGGTCCGCCGGTTCGCCAGCCTTTCCCACAGCCATGACGACGCGCCCCCAATTGGCATCGCCACCAGCAATTGCTGTTTTTACCAATGGCGAATTGCCGATGGACAATCCCACCCGGCGCGCGCTTTCATTGCTATCAGCACCCGTGACCGTAATAGCGACAAACTTCTGGGCACCCTCGCCATCGCGAACCACGAGTTGCGCCAGTTCGCGACAAACGCCGAGAAGCGCAGAATAAAACGCATCGGCGCCGGGGCTTTCCCAGTCGGCCAGCAATTCGCCATTTGCCTTGCCGGTTGCAAAGCAAAGCACCGTGTCGCTGGTTGAGGTGTCACCGTCCACGGTAATGCAGGAAAACGTGTCCGCATTGGCTCTGCAAAGCATCTCCTGAAGAAAGCCGGGATCGACTTTTGCATCCGTGAAAACGTAACCCAGCATCGTTGCCATATCGGGTGCGATCATGCCGCTGCCCTTGATGATCCCGCTCAGGTGCACACGAGTGTTGCCAAGCATTGCCGAGGCACAGGCCCCCTTCGGGAAGGTGTCGGTCGTGCCAATTGCGTGGGCGACATCGACCCATCCGCAAGTCTCTGCTTCCAGCGCGGCGTTCAAGCCGTAGCGGGCCTTGTCGAGCGGCAAGAGGACACCGATAACGCCGGTTGAGGATACGAAGATCTCGTTCGGCTCACAGTCGAGCGCCTTGGCCACCTGAGCCATGATCTGTTCGACTGCCTCGCGTCCGCCCCTTCCGGTAAAGGCGTTGGAATTACCGGCATTGACCACCAACGCACGCGCACGCCCTAATTTTGCCTGTTCGCGACCCAGTTCGACTTCGCTTGATGCGCATGCACTTCGGGTGAAAACGCCCGCGACAGTGGTACCCTTAGCAAGTTCGACCAAGGTCAGATCGCAGCGATCCCAATCCTTATACCCAGCCCGGGAAACCCGCAGCTTGGTGCCGTCGATAGGCGGTAATAGTGGAAAGGGGCGGGCAAGAGGGGAGATCGTCAGGTCCATCTTCACTCGGATAGCACCTTTGCAGCACGGGTAAACGGCCAAGCCGGACTGGACGAAAGCCGGGTTAGCGCTTATCTCATCACGGCAATGCTACGTCGTCTGCTCGCCTGCCTCGTGTTGATTTCTGGCCTAACCGCCATCGGAACCCCCGCGCATGCGAACATCGTGGAAGCCGTTGGCACTACGATCGAGCAAGCCGAGCGCGGCGAGAAGGACGCCAGGCGAGTACTCCCCTCCTGTGTAGAACGCCAGCGCGAACAGCGCGCGAGGGGTGACAAGGTCACGCCCTGCAAGCCGGACGAGACTGTAGCGATCTTGGTTCCCCGGGTGATGTTCGGCATCGACCGCGCTTACGAATAGCGCGCCAGCGTTTTATTCGATTGGCGATCCACCCCCGCATCGTCAGCATGCGCGGGTACTTCTTCAAAAATTTACTAAGGGCCCAGCACCCGATGCTCGATAATCTCATGAAATCCGTCTTCGGCTCGTCGAACGATCGTTACGTCAAGTCGCTCGGCAAGATCGTCAATCAGATCAACGCACTTGAATCGCAAATCGAGGATTTTTCCGACGCGGAACTGCAGGCGCAAACCGAGAAGTTCCGCTCACAGCTGAGCGAAGGGAAATCGCTCGACGACCTTCTGCCCGAAGCCTTCGCTACGGTCCGCGAAGCATCGGTTCGTGTGCTCGGCATGCGCCATTTCGATGTCCAGATGGTTGGCGGCATTGTTCTCCACCGCGGCGAGATCGCGGAAATGAAGACCGGTGAAGGCAAGACGCTGGTCGCCACTCTGGCCACCTATCTCAATGCGATCGAGGGCAAGGGTGTGCATGTCGTGACCGTCAACGACTACCTAGCCAAGCGCGACGCCGAATGGATGGGACGTCTCCATCAGTTCCTGGGCCTGACTGTCGGCGTCATCGTTCCGAACATGGGCGAGAGCGATCGCCGTGCCGCCTATAATTGTGACATCACCTATTCGACGAACAACGAACTCGGCTTCGACTATCTGCGCGACAACATGAAGCACGAACGCGGGCAGATGGTGCAACGTCCGTTCAATTTTGCGATCATCGACGAGGTCGATTCCATCCTGATCGACGAAGCTCGAACGCCGTTGATCATCTCCGGTCCCACCGAAGACAAGTCCGATCTGTATGTCTCGCTGGACGAGGTCGTGAAGACCTTTCCCGAGGAATGGTACGACAAGGACGAGAAAACCCGCAGCATTCAATTGAATGAGGACGGCCACGAAGAGGTCGAAAAGCTGCTGATAGAGAAGGGCCTGCTCGAAACCGAAAACCTCTACGACGTCGAGAATACGCAGGTCGTCCACCATCTCGACCAGGCCTTGCGCGCGGTCCATATGTTCAAGCGCGATACCGATTACATCGTCAAGGACGAGAAGGTCGTCATCATCGATGAATTCACCGGCCGAATGATGGAGGGCCGGCGCTGGTCCAACGGCCTTCACCAGGCGGTCGAAGCGAAGGAAGATGTGAAGATCGAGCCGGAAAATCAGACCCTTGCTTCGATCACCTTCCAGAATTACTTCCGTATGTATCCCAAGCTTTCGGGCATGACCGGTACTGCGGCCACAGAAGCAGCCGAGTTCTGGGACATCTACAAGATGAATGTGGTGGAGATCCCTACCAACGTCCCGGTCGGGCGCATCGACGAGGATGACGAGTTCTACAAGAACACGCAGGACAAGTTCAAAGCGATCGCAAAGGGAATCCGCGAAAAGAACGAGATCGGGCAACCGGTGCTGGTCGGGACTGTTTCGATCGAGAAGTCGGAAATGCTCAGCGCATTCTTGGATCAGGAAGGGGTAAAACACGAAGTGCTGAACGCCCGCCAGCACGAACGCGAAGCGCATATCGTGGCGCAGGCGGGCCGTATTGGAGCGGTGACGATCGCCACCAACATGGCGGGTCGCGGCACCGATATTCAGCTTGGCGGCAATGTCGATTTCCGAATTGATGACGAACTTTCCGAAATGGCGGAAGACGATCCGAAACGCGCGCTCGAGATCGACCGGATCAAGGCGGAAGTGGCGGCCGAAAAGCAGCGTGTGCTCGATGCAGGAGGCCTGTTCGTACTGGGCACCGAACGCCACGAAAGTCGGCGCATTGACAACCAGCTGCGGGGTCGTTCCGGCCGTCAAGGTGACCCGGGACTGAGCCGGTTCTACCTCTGCCTAGAAGATGATCTTCTCCGTATTTTCGGGCCCGATACCCTGTTCTCGCGGATGATGAATTCGAATCTTGAAGATGGCGAGGCGATTGGCTCGAAATGGTTGTCCAAGGCCATCGAGACCGCGCAGAAGAAGGTCGAGGCGAGAAACTACGAGATCCGCAAACAGGTCGTTCAGTACGACGACGTGATGAACGATCAACGCAAGGTCATTTACGAACAGCGCGCCGAAATCATGGATAGCGAGGCGGTCGACGACGTGGTTGTCGACATGCGCCATGACGCCGTCAATTCGATCGTCGGGGAAAACTGCCCCCCAGGCTCGTATCCGGAACAGTGGAATGTCGAAGGGCTCAAGGAACGGGTAGAAGAGGTCTTCGGCCTTACTCCGCCTATCGACGACTGGCTGGAAGAAGAAGCGGTCGAGCCCGAGATAATCGAGGAACGGATCGCCACCGAGACCGATTCGATCATGGACAACAAGATCGCTGCAGCCGATCCGGAGCTCTGGCGCCGGATCGAAAAGAGCGTTCTGCTTCAGGAACTCGACGGGCAGTGGAAGGATCACCTCGCGACGCTCGATGCGCTTCGTCAGGTCGTAGGCCTGCGAGCCCATGCGCAGAAACAGCCGCTCAACGAGTACAAGCAGGAAGCTTTCACCCTGTTCGAAAGCATGCTCGAGAAGCTGCGCGAGACGGTGACAAGCAAGCTCATTCGTCTTGAGTTGCGCGAGCCGCAGCCGATGCCGCAGATGGAACTGCCCGAGCTGCCCGACTTCCTGACAGGCCATATCGATCCGCTTTCGGGGATCGAAAATTCCGACGATGATGACGGTTCGGCAACGCGCGCGGCCATGTTCGGCGCACTTGCTGGCAGCCCACGGGCGGCCTCAGGACCGGGCGGCTCAGCGGGCGAAAATCCCTACGCCAACATGGATATCAGCCGAAATTCGCCCTGTCCGTGCGGTTCCGGCAGCAAGTACAAGCACTGCCACGGAGCAATCGGCGCCAACGTGTGAAGAACAGATTTTAAGGCGAAGGTGACGCAATGGCCTGGTTGGTAGCGGGCTTTTTCGTTACCGCGCTGCTGTATGCTAGCGTCGGTTTCGGTGGCGGGTCGACCTATAGCGCTCTGCTTGCACTGGCCGAAGTCGACTATCGCGTCCTTCCGTTGATATCGCTGTGCTGCAATATCGTGGTGGTCGCAGGCAGCACGGTGCGATTCATGAGCGCCAGTATGGTGCCTTGGCGTGGGGCGCTGGGGCTGACTTGCCTGGCAGCGCCAGCCGCGCTGCTTGGCGGTCTGACGCCGATTGATCAGGGTTCCTTCCTAACGGTCCTAGGCTTCAGCCTTCTATTTGCGGGTGCGACTCTTCTTTTCCCTGTAAACGGTCAGCGAGCGCAGACACCGCATCGACTTGCCCGTCTCGCTCCGTTGGCAGCTGTTCCGCTTGGCTATCTCGCCGGGCTGGTCGGTATTGGAGGAGGGATTTTTCTGGCGCCTTTTCTCCACCTCACGCAGTGGGACGAGACGCGTCGCGTCGCCGCGGCAACGAGCGTATTTATCCTCGTGAATTCGGCCTTCGGCATTATCGGCCAATTGCTCAAAGGCGGGTTCGACCGGCTGGAAACAGCGGTGGCGTTCGGCCTGCCGCTGCTTGTGGCAGTCGCTATTGGCGGTCAGATCGGAAGCTTTTTCGCCCTACGCCTGTTCCCGGTCCAGGTGATCCGGCTGCTGACGGCTGCCTTGACGATATGGATAGGAGCGCGCCTCGTCCTGACCAGCTAACTGCCTAGCACAGGACCGCAAACGACCGCGCTTGAAAAAGCGAAGTGGCTCCCCGAGTTGGATTCGAACCAACGACCAAGTGATTAACAGTCACCTACTCTACCGCTGAGCTATCGGGGAGCAGCCTGTACGGCAGGGTGCGCCTATATGTGCGCGACTGCGGTTTGACAAGCGGGCAATTTGTGAAAAATGGGCCTGCTTTCAGAAAACGAACTGTTCGGAGACGATCCGCTCGTCGAGTGCATGGCCAGGATCGAACAGAAGCGTGAGTTCCTTCTCCCGGTCGATGGCGAGACTGACTTCAGCAACATCGCGCAGCTCGCGCTGGTCTGCCACGGCAGAAACCGGACGTTTTACCGATTCTATGACGCGAAACGTCACCTGGCTGCGATCCGGAAGGATCGCTCCCTTCCATCGACGTGGTCGAAACGCAGAGATCGGCGTAAGCGCGAGCAACTGGGAATCGAGGGGCAGGATGGGACCGTCGGCCGACAGGTTGTATGCCGTCGAGCCAGCCGGCGTGGCCAGTAAGACGCCATCGCAGACCAGTTCCTTGATCCTGACCTTGTCATCGACCGCGACCTCCAGCTTCGCCGTCTGCCGGGTCTCACGCAACAGCGAGACTTCATTGATCGCATTGAACCGGTGCGTCTTGCCATCCTGCGTTCGCGCTTCCATTGCCAGCGGGGCGATCCGATGCGGTTTGGCCCGCGCAATGCGCGAAAGAAGCGTATCCGGGTTGCGATTGCGGTTCATCAGGAAACCGACCGTGCCGAGATTTAGCCCGTACACGGGAATGATTCGCTTCCGGTCGAGCATTGCGTGCAGCATCTGCAGCATGAAACCGTCCCCCCCGATCACCACGGCAGCGTCGGCGTCATCGAGCGGAACCCAATTAGTGAGTTCGCGAAAGGCGGTATCGGCAGCCTCCTGAGCCCTTTCGGAATCCGATACCACCAGCGCGAGGCGATTGTGTTCCGACATCAAAGCTCCCGTTCCCCGTCGAACTACGTGAGTGTGCGGGTCCTATGAAGGTCCGTGCCATTTGGCAACAGACCGGAATTACTGGCAAACCGCGCGCAAGAAATGGATAAGAGGGGGCGATGGCCACTTTACCTGACCCTGCCACGGACAGGCGAGACCCGCTGACCGGTCTTGCCAATCCTGCTCACGCGCGAGATGCAATAGTGCGGTGGCAACGGGACTGGCCGCGCGATACCATCGCCTGCCCGATGCACGCGATGCTGATTACGCTGGGCCGGATCGACACGGTCAATGTCGCTTTCGGCGAGAGCGCCGGAGACGGTGCGCTGGTGGAAATCGCGCAGCGAATCAAGCACTTTGCAGCCGACGAACTGGAAAGCAGCAGCGCCTGGCTGGCCGCCCGCATGTCCGGCGGCAATTTTCTGCTGGTCGCGCGTCAGGAATGCAGTCGCGAACGATGGCAATGGCTTGCCGAGGCGTTAGCCGACGCGATTGCCATGCCGATCGCCAACCCGGACGGCGGAGCCAGCCTGCGTTTATGGCCGCGGATTGCGTTGATGCGGGTCACCGAGAACGACGATCCGGACCGCATTTTCGACCGTTTGTCGGAAGTTGCGACACAAATCCGGGGAAGCAATCGCAGACGGATCGACTGGTCCACCGGCGAAGTGGCGCGCGCCGGTCGGTCGAACCAGCAGCTCGAGGCCGATCTGCTGGCTGCGATCGACAATAACGAGATCGAGATACTGTTCCAGCCTCAGTACGGGCTCGCTGATGATCGCTTGATCGGGGCCGAAGCGCTTGCGCGGTGGGATCATCCCATCGTCGGACGCATCGGGGCCGGGACCTTGTTTCAGATTGCCGACCGCGCCGACCATGTCGCGCACCTCTCCCGACATATTGCACGGCGATCGATCGAGAAAGCCATCGCGTGGCCTGCCCATCTCAAACTGTCGCTCAATGTAACCCCAGCCGATCTGGCGGCCGACAATTTCGCGATCGATTTCGCGCGGATGGCGGAAAAAGTGGGATTTTCTCTCGAACGCATCACGCTCGAACTGGTCGAACAGGTGTTGCTGGCCGACCTCGATCGGGTCGGCTCCGTCCTCGATCAGCTCAAACTGTTCGGTTTGCAGATCGCGCTCGATGATTTCGGCGCAGGTTTCTGCAACTTCCGTTACCTCAAAGTTCTTCCGATCGACATCATCAAGCTCGACCGGCTGATGATAGATGGCGTGTTGGAGGATGAACGCGATCTGGCCGTGTTTCGGGCCATCGTCGCCATGGCGGCGGCCCTCGCGCTCAAGGTAGTGGTCGAAGGCATCGAAACCGAAGGCCAGCGCGATCTCGTGGCACGCGAAGGCTGCGAATATTACCAGGGATTCCTGCGCGCCGAACCCATGCCCGCAGACAAGTTTCTCTCGCTCGCTACGAACTAGGCGGTTGCGTCGCTTCGTTTTTTCTTCTTTGCGGCAACGCCTGACAGGCCCTTGGTCAGTTGAAAGAGTCCGTTAAGCCGGCTTTCGGGCGAACCCCAGGCGCGACTGATTACAAGCTTCATGTCCGGCCGCAAGCGAGCCGTACCCTTGAGCCGGTCGACATAGTCGATCAGGCCGGGACCATCGGGGAAGTCGTCATTGTGGAAGGTGACCAGGGTGCCCTGCGCCCCGACATCGATCTTGGCGATGTTGGCCTGGATCGCCTGATGCTTGATCTCGATCAATCTGACGAGGTTCGCTGTGGCAGGGGGCAGATCGCCGAACCGGTCGATCATCTCGGCGGCCAGCGCTTCAATCTCCGCCTTGTCCGCGGCATCGTTCAGGCGGCGATAAAGCGCCATGCGAACCGCGAGATCCGGAACGTAGTCCTCGGGGATCATGATCGGTGCATCGACAGTGATTTGCGGACTCACCGTTTCGGGCTTGGCTTCCAGCCCGAGTTCGCCAGCCTTGGCCGCGAGGATCGCGTCCTCCAGCATCGACTGGTAGAGTTCGAAACCGACTTCGCGGATATGCCCCGACTGTTCGTCGCCCAGCAGATTACCGGCCCCGCGAATATCAAGATCATGGCTGGCAAGCTGGAACCCGGCGCCCAGACTGTCGAGATCGCCCAGAACCTTCAGACGCTTTTCGGCGACTTCGGAAAGCTGGGTGTCCTTTTCGTAGGTCAGGTAGGCGTAGGCCCGCAACTTGGCTCGGCCGACCCGTCCGCGCAACTGGTATAGCTGCGCAAGTCCGAAGATATCGGCACGGTGGATAATTATCGTGTTCGCGCTGGGCAGATCGAGCCCGCTCTCGACGATAGTGGTAGCTAGCAGAACATCGTATTTGCCTTCATAGAAGGCGCTCATCCGTTCTTCGATTTCGCCCGCGTTCATTTGGCCGTGGGCCGCCACGAATTTCACTTCCGGCACGTTCTCGTGGAGCCAATCCGAAATGCTTTCCATGTCGGAAATACGCGGCACGACAATGAAGCTTTGGCCACCACGGTGATGTTCGCGGAGCAACGCCTCGCGCATCACCATATTGTCCCATTCCATCACATATGTGCGCACGGCAAGCCGGTCGACCGGCGGTGTCTGGATGGTCGACAATTCGCGCAACCCCGTCATTGCCATCTGCAAGGTACGCGGAATCGGTGTTGCAGTTAGCGTGAGCATATGAACGTCGGCGCGAAGTTGCTTCAGCTTCTCCTTGTGAGTCACGCCGAAACGCTGCTCCTCGTCGACGATCACGAGGCCGAGATTTTCGAAGCTCGTGTTCTTGGAAAGGATCGCATGTGTGCCCACGACAATGTCGATATCGCCCTTTTTCAAGCCCTCGCGGGTGTTCTTCATTTCCTTTGCCGGAACGAGACGCGACAGGCGCCCTACATTGAGAGGAAAACCGGAAAAGCGTTGCGAGAAATTCTCGAAATGCTGGCGGGCAAGAAGCGTAGTCGGCGCCACCACGGCAACCTGTTGTCCGTTCATCGCCGCAACGAAAGCAGCGCGCAGTGCGACCTCGGTCTTGCCGAAGCCGACATCGCCGCACACCAGACGGTCCATCGGCCTGCCACTTTCCAAGTCGCGCAGAACGTCCTCGATCGCCCGTTCCTGATCGTCCGTTTCCTCCCACGGGAATCGGTCGAGAAACTGGTTATACGGTCCTTCTTCGGCCTCGAGGACGGGCGCCTTCTTCAGCGCACGTTCGGCTGCGACCTTCATCAGGTCGCCAGCGATCTCCAGGATCCGTTCTTTCAGCCGGGCCCGGCGTTTTTGCCAAGCCTCGCCGCCGAGCCTATCGAGCTGAACCGCTTCTTCAGATGAGCCGTAGCGGCTAAGGACGTCGATGTTCTCGACAGGGATGAAAAGCTTGTCGCCGCCGCGATATTCAAGCTGTACGCAATCGTGTTTCGATTTTCCGACCGGTATCGGTTCCAAGCCAAGATATTTGCCGATGCCGTGTTCGGTGTGGACGATAAGATCGCCGACGCTGAGCGCCTGCAGTTCGGCGAGAAAGGCGTCCGCATCGCGACGCTTTTTCTTGCGGCGGACGAGGCGATCGCCGAGAATGTCCTGCTCTGTGAGCAGTTCCATCTCATCATTTGCGAAACTTGCTTCCAGTGGAAGGATCATCGCGACCGGCTTGCCCTTGGCGGAAAGTCCCAGCGCTTCCTGCCAAGTTTCGGCGAGGGCTACAGATACGCCGGCCTCGTCGAGAATGGAGACGATACGCGAACGGCTGCCCTTGGAATAGGCTGCCAGTAGTGGGCGCTTGTCCGCTTTTCCCAAAGACGCCAGGTAATCGGCCAGGACCGGATAGACATTGTCGCCGCGCGCGCGCTCCGGAGCGAAATCGCGGCCCGAGCGGAAACCAAAATCGACGACGCTATCACTCTCTGGCTCGTCGAACGGAGTGGCGCGATGGGCCGGAATCTTTGCAAGAGCGGCTTTGAATTCATCTTCGCCCAGATAGAGTGCCTCGGGCTCAATCGGACGATAACTGCCTTTCGCCTGCCCGGTGGACGCCTTGCGCTGTTCGAAGTAGTCGCCAACGTCCTTGATGCGTTCATCTGCTGCGGCGAGTGACGCCTGATCGATGACCACGAGATCATTGTCGCCAAGATGATCGAACACGCTGACCAAACGGTCTTCGAACAGGGGCAGCCAATGCTCGACCCCTGCCAATCTTCGCCCTTCGCTGATCGCCTCATACAAGGGGTCCTGCGTTGCATTGGCGCCAAACATCTCGCGATAGCGTGTTCGGAACCGCTTGATGCTTCCCTCGTCGAGAAGAGCTTCGCTCGCGGGCAGAAGCAGGTGACTATCAAGCCGCCCCGTGCTCATCTGCGTGCTTGGATCGAAGCTGCGCAGGCTTTCCAGCTCGTCTCCGAAGAAGTCGAGCCTTAGCGCCTGGTCCATTCCGCTCGGGAAGACATCCACGATGGATCCGCGCACTGCGTATTCGCCCTTGTCGATGACCGTATCGGTGCGAGAATAGCCTTGGCGCTGGAGAAGCGCAGCGAGGCTTTCGCGGCCAATTTCCATTCCTGGCTTGAACTCGCGCACGCTCTCGCGGATCCGAAAGGGGGTCAGCACGCGCTGCAGGACTGCATTGGCGGTCGTGACGACGAGCTGGGTTTTTACGTTGCTCGCCTGAAGCCGGTGCAGCGCTGCCAGTCTGCGCGCACTGACCGTAAGGGCAGGGCTAGCCCGATCGTAAGGCAACGAATCCCAGGCCGGGAACTCAATGACTTCCAGCTCGGGGGCAAAAAAATGTGCCGCGTCCGTAACGCTGCGCATCGCCGCATCGTCCGGCGCGATGAACACCGCGCGGCCAGTGCCAGCACGCGCGAGGTCGGCCATGACCAGCGGTTGCGCACCGCGGGCAACCCGCGCCAGAGTGAACGGCTTGTCGGAGTTCAGGATACGGGAGAAATCAGGCATGGAAGGCACAGCGCGATAACGGTCAGCCCGTTCCCGTCAACGAAGACTTGCCGCTCAACGCGGAATTTCGACGTAGTCGAGGCTTTTCATCTTTTCTATCAGCGGTCCTTCGAAGCGTGGCGGGGTCGGCTGGGTCTGCAGGGCCCACGCCATGACATCGACATCGTCTTCTTCCAACAGCGCTTCGAACCAAGCCAGTTCGCTTTCGCTCCAGCTTACCTGATACCGGTCGAAGAAGCCACCTATCATGAAATCGGCTTCGCGTGTTCCACGATGCCAAGCGCGAAACCGGGCGCGTTGCTTGCGGCCTTCGAAAGTCAGGGGATCGACCATCAGGACGGGCTAGGGCACTCGCAAAGAGCGTGCAAGCGGCTATAGCGACGCGCATGCGCCCGCAGGTTCTCAATCCGCTGTTTGCCGAAACCGAAACGCTCGACGGTGTTGGCCCCAAGCTCAAGAAGCCGTTGGAACGGCTTGGGCTCAGACGGGTCAAGGACATTGCCTATCACTTGCCCGAACGTTTCGTGACCCGACGGGTTATCAACACGGTCGACGATGCGGGTGAGGGCGAACAGATCATCGTCAAGCTGACTGTCACTGAACACCGGGGCGGACGCGGAGGGCGGACCCCTTACCGGGTGCTGGCACAGGACGGAGCGGGCAATGTGATTGCTCTGACCTATTTCGGACGCGCGTCTTTCAGTGCGAAGAAACAACTGCCCGTCGGCACGACAAGGTGGGTGGCGGGAAAGCTCGAGCGTTACGGCGATATGCTTCAGATTGTTCATCCCGATCACGTCGTGGAGGAGGGAAGCGATACGGTTCAGCGGCTCTGCGAGCCGGTCTATCGGCTGTCCGAAGGGCTGACTCAGCCAAAAATCGCCGGTTTGGTCGAGCAGGCTTTGGCCACAGCTCCCGAACTGCCAGAATGGATCGAGCGAAGCCATGCAGACGCAACAGGCTGGCCCGATTGGCGCGAAGCCCTTCGTCTTGCGCACAGGAGCGAGCACAGCGAGGCCCGCAACCGGCTCGCTTATGACGAGCTGCTGGCCAACAGTCTTGCGCTGATGCTGGTTCGCGCGGACAACCGCAAACGCATGGGACAGCCCTTGCGCGGCGACGGTTCCTATCGCGGCAAGCTCGATCTGCCATTCCCGCTGACCGGTGCTCAGAAGCGGTCGATTGCTGAAATTGAGGATGACATGGCGCAAGAAGCACCGATGCTTCGCCTGCTGCAAGGCGATGTGGGCGCGGGCAAGACGGTTGTTGCGCTCGAAGCGATGCTCATCGCTGTCGAAGCGGGTGCACAGGCGGCAATGCTGGCTCCAACCGAGATCCTTGCCCGCCAGCATTACGAAAGCGTGCGTCGTATGGCGGAACCGACCGGCGCGCGGATCGCATTGCTGACCGGGCGCGACAAGGGCAAAGCACGAGAAGCGACCCTGATTGCTCTGCTTGACGGCAGCATCGATATCGTGATCGGCACCCATGCAATCTTTCAGGACAAGGTGGCCTATCGCAATCTGGCCATGGTGGTGATCGACGAGCAGCATCGCTTCGGCGTCGGCCAGCGCTTGATGCTCGCCAGCAAGGGTAAGCGCGCTCCGCATGTCCTCGCGATGACAGCCACCCCGATCCCTCGAACGCTGACTTTGGCGCAATATGGCGAATTGGACGTCAGCAAGCTCGACGAACTGCCACCGGGTCGTCAGGCGATCGACACGGTGGTGATGGGTCCGGAAAAAATCGGATTACTGGTTGATCGGCTCGCTGCGCAGATGGCCGAAGGTCGCCAGTCCTACTGGGTGTGCCCGATGGTTCGCGAAACGGAAGGACCAGAGGAGATCGCTGCCGCTGAGGCTCGTTTCGCGTCTCTTGAACAGCGGTTCGGTTCCGATGTGGTTCTGGTCCATGGTCAGCTGTCACCTGAGACCAAGGACGCGGCGATGGAGCGGTTCGCTCGCGGTGATGCCAAGCTGCTGGTCGCGACAACGGTGATCGAGGTCGGTGTCGACGTGCCGAACGCCACACTGATGGTGATCGAACAGGCGGAGCGTTTCGGTCTTTCACAACTGCACCAGCTGCGCGGCCGGGTGGGGCGCGGAAGCGAACGATCCGTCTGTATTCTGCTGAGGGGCGACACGTTGTCAGAAACCGCGCGTGAACGTCTCTCCCTCATGCGTGAAACGCAGGACGGTTTCCAGCTAGCCGAAGAAGACCTTCGCCTGCGCGGTGGCGGGGAACTGCTTGGCACGCGGCAGTCGGGTGACACGCCGTTCACCATCGCAAGCTTGGAACAGATGTCGCAATTGCTTCCCAAAGCCTATGACGACGCGCGCGTAATGATGGAACGGGACGGGGGACTGGAGGGAAAACGCGGCGAGGCTGCGCGCATCCTGCTTTATCTTTTCGAGCGGGATTTCGGCGTGAGGACGTTGCGCGGTGGCTAGAAGCCGAACCGCTTTGTAGCTCGCCCGAAAACAGAATTGCGGCGTTAGTTGGCCTCGTCGATCAGGATCGCGACCAACGCTTCGGCCGCCGCTTTCACATCGAGCCACGTCGCACGAAAATTGTCTTCGCCGCCGTACCAAGGATCCGAAACCTCGCGCCCTGCCGATCCCGCGACGATGTCCAACAGCATGGCTGTCTTCGCCTTTCCATCTCCGGGGTCGACCTGCTCGATATGCTCCATGTTTGAGCGGTCCATGCCAAAAATGTAGTCGAACTCATGAAAATCCGCGGCTGTCAGCTGGCGTCCGCGGTACGAGCTGATGTCCAGGCCGTGGCCACGTGCCTCCGCAATGCTGCGCGGATCGGGCGGTTCGCCAATATGGTAGTCGGCCGTGCCCGCGCTATCGACCTTGACGTGGAGGTCGGCTTTGGCTGCAGCGTCGCGAAAAGCGGCCTCCGCCAAGGGAGAGCGGCATATGTTGCCGAGGCACACGAAGAGAACTTGCGAATTAGCCATGCCGAGTGCCCACCCGTACCGCGTGACCTTCGATCAAATCGTGAACCACCGAGGGATCGCCGAGGGTCGAGATATCGCCAAGCGCGCCGTAATCTCCTTCGGCAATTTTGCGCAGAATGCGGCGCATGATCTTGCCGCTGCGCGTCTTGGGTAGGGCCGGGGTGAAGTGGAGGTGGTCCGGCGTTGCGATCGGGCCGATTTCCTTGCGAACCCACTGACGCAATTCGCTTTCCAGATCATGCGAGACTTCCTCGTCAGCGTTGAGCGTGACGTAGCAGTAAATTCCCTGACCCTTGATGTCGTGCGGATAGCCCACAACCGCGGCTTCGGACACCTTGGGATGCAGGACGAGTGCGCTTTCGACCTCGGCCGTGCCCATTCGGTGGCCAGACACGTTGATGACGTCGTCGACCCGGCCGGTGATCCAGTAGTAGCCGTCTTCGTCCCTGCGGCACCCGTCGCCAGTAAAGTATTTGCCGGAATAGCTGCTGAAATAGGTCTGGATGAACCGTTCGTGATCTCCATAGACGGTACGGGCCTGGCCTGGCCAACTTCGCGTAATGCACAAATTCCCTTCTGCCGTGCCGTTAAGCACCTCGCCATCATTGTCGAGCAATTGCGGACAGACGCCGAAGAACGGTTTTCCGGCGCTACCCGGTTTCATGTCATGCGCGCCCGGCAGGGTTGTTATCATTACTCCGCCTGTCTCGGTCTGCCACCAGGTGTCGACTATCGGCAGGTCGTCGTTCCCGACAGTTTGGTGATACCATCGCCAGGCCTCGGGATTGATGGGTTCGCCAACGCTTCCCAGGATGCGCAGTGACGACAGATCGTGTTTGGCTACATGGCTACTGCCTTCGCGCATGAGTGCACGGATTGCGGTCGGGGCCGTGTAGAAGATGTTGACCTTATGCTTTTCGCACACGGCCCAGAAGCGGTCATGATCGGGCCAGTTTGGCACCCCTTCGAACATCAGCGCGGTCGCGCCGTTCAATAGAGGGCCGTAGACGATGTAACTGTGGCCGGTGACCCAGCCGATGTCTGCCGTACACCAGAACACTTCACCAGGACGGTAGTCGAAGACGTAGCGAAACGTCGTTTCCGTCCACACGGCATAGCCGCCCGTGGTGTGAAGAACGCCCTTCGGTTTTCCGGTTGAGCCGCTGGTATAGAGAATGAAGAGCGGATCTTCGGAATTCATAGGCTCGCACGGGCACTCTTCGGCCAGACCCTGCGCCAGTTCGTGATACCAGTGATCGCGACCTACTTTCATGGGCACGTCGCCGCCTGTATGCCGCAGCACCATGACCGCCTTGACCGAGACCTTTTCCAGCGCGGCGTCGACATTGGCCTTAAGCGGAATCCGCTTGCCAGCTCTCAGGCCTTCGTCAGCAGTAACGATCCAGTCGCTTTTGCAATCTTCGACGCGCCCGGCGATCGCATCGGGGCTGAAGCCACCGAAAATCACCGAGTGGACGGCACCAATTCTTGCGCAAGCCAGCATGGCGAAGGCCCCTTCGGGCACCATCGGCATGTAAATCGTAACCCGATCGCCTTTACTTACGCCCATTTTGCGCAGGGCGTTTGCCATGCGCATGACTTCGCGCCGCAGTTCCAGATAACTGATGCTTCGATCCTTGCCCGCAGGATCGTCAGGTTCGAAAATCAGAGCGGTTCGGTGGCCGTTACCCGCTTCGACGTGGCGATCGATGGCATTGTAGCAGACGTTGAGCTTGCCATCTGCGAACCATTCAATCCGCACCGGGTCGAACGACCAGTCGGCGATTTTGGACGGCTGTTCGATCCAGTCGATTCGTTCGGCTTGCTCGGACCAGAATGCGTCCGGTTCATCGACGCTGCGTTTGTAGTTCTCTTCGTATTCGTTTGCGGTACAGACCGTCGGCTCATCCGAGCCACCTGGCTTGCGAACCCATTCCGAAGCATAACCTTCTTCCGCCATCAATCGATCTCCTCGGCTTACGAGGGTATGGCGAGGACTGACCGGAAGCAAGTGATCGGAGCCTCGGAAGGGGCGATGAATACAAGAGAAACCGTCGTCTTTCTCAACTCTTCCGCGATTGAGAATCGGACGCCGCATACGCCGCCCCCACTCGCTTGGTCAAAAGAAAAGGGCGTTAAGTCAGTCCGTTCCAATATGGAGCAGAGTGGGAAAAATAGTCACATCCCTCTTCAGGCGAAACGGTTAATCGGCTAGCAACCCTTCATCGAGTCGCATCGAACTGGGCAAACCCGGTCGAAACACAATCAAGCATCATGCATGGAATGGGATCCTTGCGCGATTCGAGGAGGGGGCGTGCTTACTTTGAAATTTCGTTTGGTCGTAGGGCTGCTATGTGCGGCGGGTACAGTATCCGCTTCGGCGCAGGATCTGGTGCATGAGCCGATCAGTCCCACTTTCGGGGGCAATCCGTTCAATTCCAATCATATCCTTGGCACTGCCAACGCGCAGAACGATTACCGTGACCCCAGGTCCTCGACCACCAGTTCGCAGGCCGATATATTTTCCCGCCAGCTACAGTCCCGGTTGCTTTCCGCCCTGTCGTCACAGGTCGTCGACGCGATTTTCGGGGACAATCCTCAGGAACAGGGGGTCATCAGTTTCGGTGGTCAGACGATCGAGTTCTTCCGCTCGCTTGATTCGGTGACGCTTGTCATCAGAAACGACGAAACGGGCGAGGAAACCCGCATCGTGGTGCCTTTGTTCGTCGAGGTCGACTGATGGGTCGGATCGTCAGAACTGCTCTGGCCATAGCCAGCTGCATCGGCCTTGCGGGCTGCATGTCCGTGACTGAACATGGGCGCGATTTTCTGCCCACGGACACGAGCCTGGCCTACTTCCCCAAGCGGACGCAAACGCAGGTTCTGCTGCAGAACCTGCCGGCCCCGCAACGCGAAGTCGCCGTGGCCGTTTACGGATTCACCGACCAGACCGGTCAGTTCAAACCGACCGAAGCAGGTCAGACATTGTCGCGCGCGGTAACGCAGGGCGCCAGTTCCATGCTGGTCAAGGCGCTTCAGGACGCCGGCACCCGCCAGTGGTTCACGATCGTGGAGCGCGAGCGGCTGGATAACCTGTTGAAGGAACGACAGATCATCTCCGAGATGCGCAAGCGCTATCTGGGAGAAGAAGAGGTCAATGCCGGCGCATTGCCTGCGTTGCTGTTTGCCGGCGTTCTGCTCGAAGGTGGCATCGTCGGATACGATACGAACACGGTCACCGGGGGGGCGGGCGCGGCCTTTCTTGGAATTGGCGGCAGCACCCAGTACCGGCAGGACACTGTTACGGTCTATCTGCGCGCCGTATCCGTGCGCACCGGCGAAGTGCTGACGACAGTGACGGCATCCAAGACAATCGCCTCGCGGGCGATCGGAGCCAGCGCCTATCGCTTCGTGGCATTCAAGGAATTGCTCGAGGCGGAGATCGGTTTCACGACCAACGAGCCGGACCAGGTTGCTCTGCAACAGGCTGTCGAAAAGGCCGTCTTCGGGCTAGTGATGGAAGGGGTCGAACTCAATTTGTGGCAGTTTGCCGACATGCGTTCCGCAACCCCCTTGCTGGATCTTTATCGCAAGGAACGCGATGGAATTTACGAGGCACGCGATGTGCAGAGGGCGGTCCGCAAGGCGGGTTCGTTCGGCGCGCTCAGCGTTGTCGAGGACGACGATGAGGACGAGGAGAGAAGAGGAGAGTCCTGATCGAAATGAGCTTTAACGACGCGCAGAATTCATAAGGGCGTCGAGAAGGTCGCAAAAGAACGCACGCCCGGAAGCGGCAACTCCCGGACGTGCAAGTAAGTAGGCTGCGATAACCTGGTGATGCCCGGCGTCTCATGCGCCGTGGTCGACGATGGTTATCGCCTTAAACACAAGGTGATGCAACCATGAAGAACGTACTACTCTATACCGCTTCGGCCGCCGCGCTTGCGCTGGCCCTTCCTGCAATGGCGCAAACCTATACGGGCCAGCAGTCCGACATTGACCAAACTGGCAACGATAATACCGCGGTGGTTGGCCAGACTGGCAACGAAAACGTCTCGGACATTCTGCAGGATGGTAATGACAACCGTGCAGAAGTCACGCAGTCCGATACGCAGCCCGGCTCGGTGGGCTATTCGATCCCGGCAAATCAATCGGACATCAACCAGCAGGGTGATGGCGGTTTTGCTCGGGTCGCTCAGACTAACGGCGTCGCTGGCGGCGACGGCAATTCGGCCGATATCGACCAGTACAGCGTCGAAGGCTCCGCCACAGGCGGCGCGAATGACACTCCGCCAGCGGTAACCGTCACTACTTCCGACGGTGTGAGCGCTTCTTTCAACAACGCTGCAACCATCGCCCAGACCGCTGGTAGCGCTGGCGGTCCAAACAGCGCCACAATCAAGCAAGGTGATGTAGGTGCGGCGGTTTACGGCAATAACGCCACGATCGACCAGGCAGGCGACGGCAACACCGCAGACCTGTCGCAGCAGGCGCTGGGTGCCAGCGCGACTGCGATCCAGAATGGCTCGGGAAACACCGCTACGGTGACGCAATCCGATACCACTCTCCTGCAGTCAATCGGTACTGACCCTGACAAGCCGTACGACCCGGAAGCATATGTCGTTCAGAACGGCAACGATAACACTGCCACCGTTCGCCAGACGGCTGACGTAGGCTCACGCAACATCGTTGCTGACGTCAACCAGACGAATAATGACAATACGCTTGACCTGACGCAGAACGCGTTGGGCGGAAACGGCTTTTCAGGCACTCTGCGCTCAACCGTGGACCAGTTCGGCAACTCGAACGCCACGATCCTTCAGGACGCGCAGGTCACGGGCGCGAAGAACTTTTCCGTCGATGTCAACCAGACCGATTCGAACGCCACAATCACTCAGACTGGTACAGGCAATGAATCGAAGTGGCTGAAAGCCAACGTTAGTCAGACCGGTGGCTCTACCGCAACGGTGACGCAGACCGCTAATGGAGACGATACTTCCAACATTGATGCGAACGTAACTCAGGCGAATGGTGCGACTTCGACCACCACACAGACTGCCAATGGTAATGATTCGAACAACATGGACATTATCGTCATTCAGGACGGGGCATCGACCTCGACGGTTACTCAGAACTTCGACAATGTCGGCGCAAACACTTTCCTGGCGACCGTAAACCAGACCGGCGACGGCCACAGTTCGACAATCGATCAGGATGATAAAGCGCCGACCTTCCAGGCCGACTCCGGGTTGACGGCAACAGTCACACAAACTGGTGACCGCAACCGTTCGAACATCGAGCAAGATAACAAGAGCGCCATTGCAGTCGTCAACCAGAGCGATAGCGACAACAAGGTCGATATCCTTCAGGACGGCGCTGGTCTTAACGCGAACGTTCTGCAAGCTGGAATATTCAATGATGCCTATGTCAGCCAAATTGGCGGCCTCAATTCGAGCGCAGATATCGACCAGCTGGGTGATAACAGCCGTGCAAATATCTACCAAGATGCAAGTTCGCGTGACGATACGGCCACTATTCGCCAGCTGATAGGTTCAGACAACAATACCTCGACGATCAATCAGAATGGCCTTTCGGACTCGCAGTCCTTCAGCATCGCGGTCTCCGAACAGGGTGGTTTCGACAGTGAGTCGACCATTACCCAGAGCGGTCTGAGCAATGAAGCCTATGTCGGACAGTACGGTTCAGACAACACCAGCATCGTGACGCAGGTCGGTCTGGGCGGCGGCAACCTCGCCACGGTCGATCAGTACTCCGACAACAACTACTCGAGTGTGTCCCAGAACGGCGACGGCAATAGTGCCACCGTCACTCAGGGCATGCCCTCGGGAATGTGATGACTGATCATCCGGCGGGGGAGTGTTCCCCCGTCGGATTTTCTTTCAGTCCAATAGGGGAATAAAAATGAACAAAGTTCTCACCATGTCCGCTTCGGCGCTTGCGCTTTCTCTCGCCGGCCCCGCCATGGCCCAGCTTTCGCCAGGTCTTGCCGATTGTGTCGGCGGCACCGCAAACTGCTCGGATATCGACCAGACCGGCAACAACGATGTCGCCACCGTTACGCAGATCGGATCTCGCTCCGTATCGGATATCGATCAGGCCGGAGCCGGCGCGACGAACTCCGCGACGGTCAAGCAGACTGGCACTGACGCCTCGAATGCCAATGAATCGCTTATCGCACAGACCGTGGGGTCCGAAGGCAACAGCGCCTCTGTGACGCAAGAGGGTGAAGGCAACCTTTCAGACGTCTTCCAGGCGGGAGACGACTCGTCCATCGCCGTTCTGCAGCAAGGCGCAGGCAACAGTTCCGAGGTGGCGCAATCGGACGGAACCAGCAATGGCAGCACCGCGACGGTCAACCAGAACGGTTCGGCCAACATCTCGGCCGTGGCACAGCTTGCATCCGATTCCGACGTGACCGTCAATCAAGGCCAGGATGGTGTGACGTCAAGCAGCGGCAATGACAGCTTCGTCGGTCAAACAGCTGCGGGTTCGAGTGTGGCCGTTACTCAGGACGGTATCGACAACACCTCGGACGTGTATCAGCTGACGGGTGCCGCCGATATCAATGTGGTACAGTTCGGCACCGGCAACGCATCCACTGTTCTTCAAGCCGGTCTCTTCTCCACGGTGGATGTAAACCAACAGGGAACCACCAACGTATCGCGCGTTGGTCAGATCGCCATCGGCTCGGTCGTCGATGTCGATCAGAACGGCACCAGCAACGATGCCTTGGTCGGTCAGCTTTCGGCCGGTACGGTGGCCAAGGTCGATCAGAACGGCACCAACAATGATGCTGCCATTGGCCAGTTGGGCGTAGGCGATTTCGACTACTTCAGCGATCCGACTTACTTCGATATCGATAACAACAGCGACAATTTCTTCGCCGATATCCAGCAGGTGAACTCGAATAACAGCCTTGTCGCAGGGCAGCTCGGAATCGACAACGAATTGACCGTGCGCCAGACCGGATCCAACAACACCGCTGGTGAACGCTGGACCTCGGTTGGTATCGCCCAGATCGGTGAGTTGCAAAAAGCCAGCCTTAACCAAGGCGGAAACTTCAACTCTTCCACGATCTATCAAGGTCTTGGGGATGGCGGTTCGAGCTTCGACAATATCGCTACCGTTATTCAGGACGGTGATCGGGGCGAGTCGTTCCTTTCGCAGAACGGCTCGGGCAACGACGCTACGCTGACGCAGCACCTCGGCGGCGACGATAATGTCTCGTCGATCAGCCAGGTTGGCGCGAACAACACAGCGAATGTCGATCAATATTCGAGCAATAACAGCTCGACGATCAACCAGAACGGAACTGGCAACAGCGCCACCGTTGTTCAGGGTGTCGCACCGACTTCCTGACCGAAGCGAAACAGGTCGGGCGGCTTAAGGTCGCCCGACAATTTCTTGAATAGGCCTACCCTTTCTATTGGAGAGCGCAGATGACATTCGGAAGCTCACTCAAGATTGCATTCGGTGTCGCGCTATTCGCAATAACCACACCCATATCTGCGCAGACTGGCCTTAGCGGTGGCGGGGCGGGTACCCACGTTCCCCCCGGCGATCCCTGCGGCAACGGACCGGGACGCGGCACGGGCAACCCCTGCGGAGGCAATAACGGCAATTCCGGTGCCAACGGGAATGCAGCGACACCCTTCGTTCCGGACGAAATCGCAATTCCCGATCAGGACGACCGCGGGGTCTTCATCACCCAGGTCGGAGCTGGCAACTCCGCTCGAGCCACACAGGACAATTCGCGAAGCTACGCGCGCGTGATCCAGCAGGGCGACGACAATGACGCCAGCCTCACGCAGCGCGACGGCGATCATTATGCGAAGATCGCGCAGGATGGCGATTCCAATACGGCAAACCTCGTACAGGAAGGTACGCAGACGGTTTTGATGTTGGCCCAGCAAGGCGAGGCGAACATCACCAATGTTTCTCAGACCGAACTTGGCAACAGCTACTCGGCCGCCGCAATCAGCCAGAGCGGCGCAGCAAATAGTCTCACGCTCGTCCAGGACGGGACCGACAACCAGGCCCGGCTGACGCAGAATGGCACCGGCAATGCCATGACAGCGACGCAATTCGGGTCTAGCAATCGTCTTGACTGGACTCAGAACGGCGACGGATTGTCCGACCTTCAGATCGAGCAAACCGGAAATGGCGCTCTGCTGATTTCGCAGTCCAACTCTGCCGGGGGCGGTTAAGGAGCTTCGACATGACTATGATCGCCACAGCGCTTTTGATGCTTGTCGCTCAGCCGGCGGTCGGCGTCGATCAGGTCGGGTCGAGCGCAGAACGGCCTGAGCGCGAGGCAATCGAACAGGTCGGACCCACCGAACGATCGGTCGATCCCATATATGTACAACCGGACACCGAACAGGAAGCCGACGCGGTTGCACAGATAAGTGCCCGGGAAGTCGAAATCGAACTCGCAACTGTCGAAGGAATTGATCGTTGCAGTGCCGAATTGCTTACCGCTCGAGACGCGGAATACTGCGCTCGACGGATCGAAGCGCGGTCAGAGGAATTCGTGACCGACAACGAAGCGAAGCTTACGGCCGAGCAGGTTCTTATCGGTGAAAGATTCAGCAATCTTGCGCGTTCGGGTGATATTGCGGGGGCATCGCGCAACGCCGGACGCCGCGATATTTCTGCGGAGGATACAGAATTGCAGGCACTGGCCTCTCTGACGCTCGTGACCCCTTCCGAACCAGCGACGGTCAGCGAGGAACCCGGCGCGGATGGCGACCTATCGACGGAGACGCAGGCTTTGATCGAAGCGATCGTCGAAAATCTGGCAAATCCTGGAGGCGGTTGATGAAAATAGTTTCGGCCCTGATTTTCTCGCTAGGAGCAACGATGCCTGTTTCGCAGACTGACGATCACCGCGCAGTAAAACTGTCGGTGGAAGAAAAGGCGGGCGCGGTCGAGGTCATCCTGACCGGTGAGTCGCAGGTCGACCAGCAGGTCGCCTACGAATTGCTCATGAAGGGGCGATCCACAAGCCGGCACAAAGGAAAGACGAGCTTGCGGGCCAACCATTCAGCCGTTTTGTCGACCATGCGGATGGATGCGTCGGAAGAGTGGTGCGTAACGGTAAAGGTAGTCGAATCCGAAGGGTCGACCTACGAATACAGCGAAGGTAATTGCGTCTGATCGGCCGTTTCGGAGGCTTCGTCAGCCGCGACATCCGTGGATAGAACCAGCTCGTCATAAACCGGGTCGTAGGAGATCGGGATCCCGGCGATTGCCAGTTGATCGACGGGTACAAAGGCCATTGCAGCGGGTGAATTCACCAAGCTTTCGTATTCGTCGGGCGGGAATCGATCTTGCAGGAGTTCGAGAAGCGAACTTAGCCTGACAGACATAGTCTGATCGGCATCGCTAAATTCCAATTGGCCAACGGAAACGCCATCGACCAAGGCAGCCAAATGCGTTTTGCCGCCAAGGTTGGTCTCGGCAGCAGGAGTAAACTCCAGTGGCCTGTGGCGAAGCGTCCCGAAGCTGTCGGTCTTTTCTGCCGGCGCCTTTGCGATATCTACTTTTTCGTCTGAGGATCCGGTTGGTAAGCTGTCCGTACGTTCTCCAGGTATCTGCCCGATCTGTCCGACCGGAAGTGCAGCCTGAGAGCCCACAGGAATACCTCTCTTAGCGACCGGTTCGTTATTGTTTATCGTTGGCGGAGCGTCGGTTTGTATCCCAGCCTCACTGAATGGGATAGTCGATTTCGAGTTTCCCGCTATTTCGCTTGTTCGCGCTGCCTCTGCCGATGTGGAAGGCAATTCAGGAATATCGGCAGCAGCGCTCCCGACGCAAACAGCCATAGCGCAGGCCGATACATTCAATGTATTACGTACCCACGGTTTGCGCGGTGCAGGATTAACCAGTCTGTAACCCGGGAAGTTTGCAACCAGAACGTCGACTTCAGTGACGGTCGCAAAGACGCGAAAATCGTCGAATTCGCTGACACGAAATGTTCCGTGCATTGCACATCCCTCCGTTTCCCGGCGTGATAGCACAAAAACCGCAGGCCCCAAACAAGCTAGTTCCAGCTCGCTTGGTCCATACACCCGGGGTTCTAATCGAAGGATGAGGCGCATTTCTTGCGCATCTTCGACCGAGGTCCGCAAAAGCCGGACCAATGCCTTGCATCCTATCGCGAAACCAGGCCTTTCGATCGTACGTGGAAAGCCTGAACGAATATCGCTATCCTGAACCGAAGACGAGGCCGATCTTGGGGGGGGGCGCACCATGAACTCATGCTTCCACATCGTGGCGATAAACGGGCTGCAAATGAACGTCTTGATGGCGGGCGAGGGCACGCCACTGTTGATGCTTCATGGTTTTCCCGACTCGAGCAAACTGTGGCGCAAGCTCATTCCGGCTCTCACGACTGAAGGTTTTCGCGTAGTCGCGCCAGACCAGCGCGGATTCGGCTTGACCGAAGCACCTGTCGGAAAATCCGAGTATACGATCGACCGTATCGCTGCCGACGCGATTGCGTTGCTCGATAAGCTTGGAATAGAGCGGGCCGCCCTCATGGGCCACGACTGGGGCGCGGCAGTCGGGTGGTGGCTAGCGGGGACGTATCCCGATCGCTTTTCGTGCTTCGCCGCGTTGTCTGTCGGTCATCCCAATGCTGTGCGGCACGCTGGTTTGCGCCAGAAATTGAAAAGTTGGTATTTCATCCTGTTTCTGCTGCCCGGCATCGGGGAGGTCATCGTCCGGGCGTTCGACTTCGCCGCGTTCAAGCGCATGACTCGCGACGACCCGGAAATAGCAAATTGGCGCCTCGACCTTGCTCGGCCAGGCCGGTTGACCGCCGCAATGAATTGGTACCGCGCCAATCTGAAAACAATGGCGGACGGCTCGTTTCCTAGTGCACAAGTCCCCGCTCTGGGGTTGGTGGGAAGCGATGACGTGGCACTAGGAACTGAGCAAATGGCGAGATCACGCGACTATGCAGAGGTGTCGTTTGATTACGCATTGATCGAGGGCGCCGGGCACTGGATGCCCCTAATTGCGCCGGCTGAACTGGCGACCCACTTGCTGCCATTCCTCCAAGATCACGCAGTATGATCCCTTTGACTTTTGGCCGCTTCCGCGTACCTTCCTGATCGGATCGCGCAGTAGGGAGGGAAATCCCATGGCTGAACGCGACATGGCCCGGCACCTGGTCGATGCGGTGATCGCCGACTCTCCCGATCACAAACGCGGAACCCGCCCGGCGCACACGATCGGTATTGGTGTGAAGGGGCACTTCAGAGCCTCTCCCGTCGCGCGCGACTGGTGCGTGGCCGAGCATTTCTGTGGGCGGGAGGTCGAAGCATCGGTGCGGTTTTCCAACAGCTCGGGCAGCCCTGTCCAGCATGACGGATGGTCAGATGCGCGCGGCATGGCGACCCGCTTTCATCTGAGTGGCGGGGGCGCGACCGACTTGCTCGCGATGACATTGCGAGAATTTTTTTCGGCTACTCCGGAAGATTTCCTCGCCTTTGCCCAGGCCGCGATACCCCGCCCGGTCGAACCGCCTCGCCCATGGCGCAAAATCGCCGACATGTTGCGGCTGTTTCCGCCGCTTCCCGATCCCTACCCTGGCCAGAGGACCAGTTCGGTTGGCGGTTCGATGGCTTATTCCGGCCTGCACAGCGCATCGCAACTCGCGGCCTTCGATGCGAGTTTCCTCGGCGCGCCGGTCAGCTACGCCCGCGCGACATACAATGCGGTGCACACCTTCATTGTCACCGCGCCTGATGGCACCGAGCGCTACGTCCGGTTTTTCTGGCAGCCGGCCGCCGGGGTCGAGATGGTAAATCCCGACCTGCCGCCGATCGACAATTACCTGCAAGCCGAACTTCGCGACCGGATTGCGAACTGGCCGGTGGAATTTCTTCTGCTCATGACTGTGGGCGAGATGGGCGACCCGCTCACCGATCCGACCAAGGCATGGCCGCTTCATAGAATGCGGATAAACATGGGAACGCTGTGCCTGACCGAGGTGCCGGATGACCAGCAGGCGCACTGTGAACAGCTTGCCTTCAATCCGGGCCGACTGACTGACGGTATTGCCATGTCCGACGATCCCGTCCTCATCGCGCGCAAGGCTGCCTACGAGCTGTCGCGGGAATTGCGTGGAGGGGCGGCATGTCCGTTCGACGCCGTATGAACCAATTGGTGCCCAGAAGAGCTTCGTTAAACGACCTCGTAAACTCTATGTCGAAAAGCCGGTTGTTCGGCTGGCTCGCCGGACATGTCCTTGTGCCGTACTGGGCGCGCAAAACGCCGGTGCATAAACAGCCCGGCGGCGCGCGCGCGACGGTACAGCCGGGTGACAACGTCCAGCGCATGATGAACCTCATTCTGCCGCTCAAGGACAAGACTGCTGTTGGTCGCGCCAAGGCGGCAATGGCGATTGCTTCCAATCTCGACGAAATTTATGCCGGGCTCGATAACGTCGGTACCGTGCACTTCGCGCGGTTCGTCATCATCGAAAACAACATGTGCATGATCTCCTGCTATGATGGGGATTTTTCGAACTACATCCGCGACTTCGTGGCGCAGCTGGGTACCGTGTTCGATAGCGTGATTGCGCTGATCGAGGATGGCGAGGCGATGATCCCGACGCGCGACAACATCGATACATTTATCAACTGGGTTCACGATCGTGACGTTTACCAGATACCCGATACTGCGACCGAGCTTCTGCACTACGGCACGATCGGGCAGCCGGCGGTCAAGTCGGGCGAAGTGGCGGACTTGCGGTTGATCGCTCGCGCGCTGATCCTGCAACTGCACGCCAACCCCAACGCGCTGCTCGGCAGCGGTTATCGCGGCTACCCCGGCATTTCCGCTGCCCGGATACGTGACAAGATGGGGTTCGGCTGGTGATCGAAACCGATCGCGACAATTCCTTCGACCCCAAGTGCGTACAGGGCAATATTCTTCGCGGCTATCACTATGCCCGCGTACGGCATCTGGTGCTCGAGGTCGTCAATGCTGCACTTGCGCGACGCTGGCTCAGCCAAGCTACGGACGGCAGCGGCGCCGCGCCGGCGATTACGACCGAAGAGGAATGGCTCATCAAGCCGGCCAGCTGCTTTAATCTGGGTTTTACTTATGACGGGCTGAAGGCGCTCGGCGTGCCAAACGCCTCGCTCGCCTCGTTTGCCCCAGAATTCAAGGCTGGGATTGCGCGCCGTGCGGTCAAGATCAACGATGTGGGCGAAAGCGCCCCGGAAAACTGGGCTTCACCGTTCGATACACCAGACCGCGTACACATCATCGCATCTGTCTATGCCGAAGAACTCGAAGAGCTCGACCGAGTGGAGCGGCAGGTGGCCGATGGCCTTGGCGGAGATGGGTTCGCGATCCTCGGCAGGCATGACGGCTGGAACTTCGATACCGATCATGTCCATTTCGGGTACCGCGACAGTATGTCGCAGCCGCGATTCGTCGGCGTGCACGATTCCGACAGCTACCCTGACAAGCAGCCATTGGTGCCGATCGGATCGATGCTGATCGGCTATCCCACCGAATATCAGAACATTCGTTACGCCGTGCCTCAGCCCGACGCTCTCGGGCGTGACGGGGCGTTCAACGCCTTCCGCATCCTCAAGCAGGATTGTGCCGCTTTCGAACGCTATCTCGACATGGCAGCCGACAGCCTGCTCGACGACCAGCTGGGTGAAGAACTGCTGCCGGTAGGTGACGAGGCGAAGTTTGGCCCGGACACCAGCCGCCATGCTGCATTGCGCGAAATCATCGCGGCCAAGATGTGCGGGCGATGGCGCAACGGCGTGCCCCTGGAGTTGTCGCCCGACACGCCTTGTCCGCCTGAACCGGTTTCGCCCACCGACTACGATTACGGCGACGACGTGCGCTGCCCTTTCGGATCGCATATGCGGCGATGCAATCCCCGCGGGTCGACGATTGTCCAGCGTGCGGCCCGTCACACTCGCCGACTGGTCCGCCGCGGTTATCCCTACGGCGGGCGTTACGATCCCGGCAAACCCGATGACGAGGAACGTGGACTGCTCGGCAACTTCATCTGCGCCAGTCTGGCCGGCCAGTTCGAGGCGATGATGTGCGACTGGCTCAACCTGGGCCTGCAGGACCCGCGGATAACTGGATCGAACGATCCGCTGTTGGGCGCGAACGAGGCCGAGACAAGCTGGTTTGCAATCCCCTTGAAGTCGGGCCGCGTGATCAAGCTGCGCGGTTTCCCCCGGTTCGTGACCGTGCGAGGTGGCGCCTATACTTTCCTGGCCAGCATCCCGGCTATCCGTTACATCGCGAACCTCGAGCGCTAGCTTGGGAGTACTTGGTTCGACCGCGACGGATCGTATCTCTCAAGAGTGCCGGCCAATTGCTCGCAAGACTCGCGAAAATCATAATGGGACGAAAGTTCTGCCGTGCAATCGGGCCATCGGCCGATCTCCTGCCAGCTTTCGACCAGGCCCAGCCGAACGCAGACCTCGGCAAAACGCGGATCGCGGCGCAGTTCTTCGCAATTGGGCATGAACAACCCGCTGCAGGTGGCCGCGCGGACGACCGAACGGCCTTCGTTCTCGAAGGCGAATTCGAGCGGCCGGTTGTTTC
Source organism: Erythrobacteraceae bacterium Alg239-R51 (assembly GCA_947331495.1). Taxonomy (GTDB): domain Bacteria; phylum Pseudomonadota; class Alphaproteobacteria; order Sphingomonadales; family Sphingomonadaceae; genus Qipengyuania. The sequence goes on from CAMZOI010000001.1 coordinate 1,305,125, forward strand.
TCAACGTGTCGAGCAAGCGATCCATTGCCAGCTCGACCTCGCCCATCGCTGCTGCGAGCCCGATGTCGACGATCGAACTTGAAGGGTCGTTTCGGCCGAGGAACTGTCCCACGGTCTGCGCCCTTCCTGCCGGCTCCAAGGACGCGACGCCCTGCATGAACGTCTGGAGCGGCAGGAGGGGGTTGGGCGAACCGTCCGCCGTGGGCAGGCATGCCATCCGGGCGAGGCATTCGAGATCGCCATCATATACCGCGATGACACCGCGGATGAATTTGGCGTAGGCGGCATCGGGGAAGGCGCGGAGTGCGTCTTCGGCCTGCTCTATCGCTCTCTCGGGCATTCCGCTGGATCTGTACGCCATGGCCAGGTCGCTTGCGACGGTCGGGCTCAACGGCTCTTGCGCCAATCGTTCTTCCGAAAGCGCGCGCGCTACGGTCATGTAGCCAAGCGACATCAGAATTACGTTGTGGATGCCAGCGACCATCTGATCATTCGGGTCGAGCGCATAAGCGCGCGATGACCATTCGTATTTCTTGCGGTGAAGTGCAAAGGGCGGTTTCGCTACGGCCATCGCGGTCATCGAAACCGCGTTCTGCGGATCGATCGTCAGCCCGCGCTCGGCCATTGCTTCCCCTGCCTCCCCTTGGGTACAGACCGCAAGCAAACCCCAGCCAGGAGCGAAATCGGGCGCCAGGGCTACGACCTGCTTTAACAGGCTGCGGCATTCCGACTGGTTCGCCCAGATCACGTCTTCGAGGAAAATCGCACGGGCGCGCAGATAAAGATCGTAGGCCATCGGATCGATCTTGGATTGGGGGTCGGGAAAGAATGTCGATTTCAATTCGGTCGCGATCGCTTCCGAGATTTCGTCCTGGACGGCAAAAATGTCTTCAAGATCGCGATCGAACCGTTCGGACCACAGGGTAATACGCTTGGTCGTTTCGGTCAGATGTGCTGCGATCCGTACCCGGCTTCCTGCTCGCCGGATCGACCCTTCGAGAATGTGAGTGGCCCCCAGCGCCGCCGCTGCTTTCGGCTTTTGGTCCCCGCGGAACTGAAAGCTGGAGACGCGCCCGATAACGGGAATTTTCGATCCCCGGCTGATCCGGGCGAGAATATCCTCGGAGACGCCGTCCGAAAAAAACTCCATCTCTGCGTCGCTGGACAAATTGTCGAAAGGCAACACGGCCAGCAGTGTCTGCGGGCGGGCAGAAGCGGGCGCGGACACGGTAGCAGCCGTGGCGACCGTGGCATCCGGGACGGCAAGATCGCGGGCAACGAATTCACGCGCATGACTTACGAACTGCCGCCACGCAGGGTCGCCAATATCGCCGGCCCAATGCGATAGTTCGGCGGTCTGTGTCAGTTCGAACATGACCGGCCGTTCGCAGGGCTCAATCATTACCGGAAGCAGAGTGTTGCACCGCTTGGCGAGCGTAGCTTCCGCCCGAACCCATCCGGATGCGACCGAACGCGGCGACCACAGCACCACAACAGCCTTTGCAGACCGGAGCGCTGCTTCCGTCACCTCGTCATATGTCTCGCCGACGCGCAACTCCGTGTCCCACCACACCGAGAGGCCTTCGTCCGACAAGGCTTCGACGAACAGAGCGGCCGCGCTCTGGTCCTCGCGATTGTAGGAAAGAAACACTTCTGCCACGAGCGCGCCCCCTGGTCGGTCGCCGCTACCCTGCTTGGACTATACAACAGACGGGACCTAGTTCAAAACAGTTCCACCAGTATGGGGGGACGGACCAGTGGGAGAGGCAGGCCGAACTCCGGATAAATCAGAAGGTCACGTCCGTGCGGAGTCGGGCCGTCTGGCGCCCGAACCGCCCCCTCGACGCTTGCACGTAGGAATAACCGGCCACCGTGCCGAACATCCAGGTTTTGCCTACCAGTCCGCCACGATCACCGCCGTGCTTGCATCGCTGTTCGATGTCATCGACGAAGCCGTACTGGCTACGCCGACAGTCCCTGGTGCGGGTCCGATCGCATCCACGCGATTACATTCATTGTTGGCCGATGGGACAGACACGATCGCCGCAGAACTGGCACTGGCGCGAGGATACGAGCTCGTCGCTCCGCTTCCGTTTGGCCGAAGGCTCAACAAGACAATCAACGCATTGCCTATCGATGCCGACGATGCGCGTTCCTTGCTAAGTGGCGGGGAGGCTCGGGACGCGCGCAGCCAGGCGAGGGCTGAAGATATCCGCCGCATCAGCGACCGTGCGCGTATTCTCAGCCTGGCAGACCAGGACGACGCCGTCGCTGCCCTGTTTCTCGACAAACTTGACCATCCGGAAGACAAGTCCAAGGCGCAGCGTTTTGTCGCGGAAGCTTCGCGCCGCGTCGCTACCGCCGGGCGCATTTTGATTGAACAAAGCGACGTGTTGCTGGCAGTGTGGGATGGCGTATCGACAGCGCATGTCGGCGGCACCGGGCACACCATCGCAGCGGCACTGAATTTGGGGTGCCCGGTTGTCTGGATCGATATTCGCGACCCTGGTGGGTGGCGTCTACTCGATGGTCCCGAGGCTCTGGTCGACAGGGCAACGAATGATGGCCAGGCACGGCCAGCCGCGCTCGCTGTGCTCATCCAATCGTTTCTGTCACCCACTAGCAGGCCCGGCCACCCCGGGCTCGCAACGTTGGCGCACGAACGTTGGCGCTCGCGGAGCAACCGCTTGATGCACGCCTACCGCCGGGTCGAGGTGCTGTTCGGCGGGCGGTCCGACCGGTCGCGGCTACGCAGCCTGGTCCAGCGGTATGCACCGTTCGGCGAAGCGGTCCCGATCGAAAGCGAAGCGCCGATCGCGGCCGCTAGTATATTGCCCTTGGGAGATCCGAAGTTGCAAGCGGCGATCCAAGGCCAGGTAACGACCCGGTTTCGCTGGAGCGACGCCGTGTCCGCCTATCTTTCCGACGCCTATCGGAGCGGTATGATCGTCAACTTCATCCTTTCCAGCCTCGCAATCATTGTCGGAATTGCGTACCTCCCGCTCGTCTCGCCAGACCATAAATGGAAATTCGCGTTGGTCGAACTGGTCCTGCTGAGCGCGATCCTCGTCATCACCGCGATTGGCCAGCGAAGGCGGCTTCACGGCAGGTGGTTCGAGACGCGGCGACTGGCGGAATATCTGCGCCACAGCCCCATCCTACTTACCCTCGGCGCGGCGCGCGCACCGGGTCGTTGGCCGGTCGGGACGCAAACGAGCTGGCCCGAATTCTATGCACGCCAGACACTGCGGTCGGTGGGCCTGCCACAGACGGTGATGACCGGTACCTATCTGCGCGCGGTGCTGACGGATCTGCTCGATCCCCACGTCACCGGCCAGCGCGATTATCACTTCGAAAAGGCACGCCGTCTGACCACGGTTCACTACAGTCTCGACCGCCTATCCAAACGGCTGTTCCAGGCGGCGGTCGTATCAGTATGCCTTTATTTGCTGTTGTTCGCCGGCACTACGATGGGTTCTCTTCCCGATGAACCGGTGGCTCAACTCTCAAAGACGTTTACCGTTCTCGGCGTTCTCTTTCCAACCTTCGGCGCTGGCATCGCCGGTATCCGCTATTTCGGCGATTTCGAACGCTTCGCGGCAATATCGGAAGTGACGGCCGAAAAACTCGACCGGGTTCACAAACGGATTTTAGATCTGCTGAGAGCCGCTGATTCCGCCCTCCATTATGACAGTGTGGCAGCGATTGCCCACGCTGCAGATGACATCGTCTTTGCCGAGATCGAGAACTGGCAGGCTGTATTCGGCAGCAAGCAGATCGCGGTTCCGGTGTAAGAAAATCATAGACCACAAGGATTTTCCAAAGCTAAGCTTTCAAGAAAAGAGCCAAGCAGAGAAGGGTCATTTCCTGCAGGATTGGTTCGCGCGATCCCTTACAGATTTGCTCAGGGTGGAGAAAACGGCGGAATTCTGCGACTTAACGCCGGAAACGACGAAAATTGGTCGGGGAGAGAGGATTCGAACCTCCGGCCCCTGCCTCCCGAAGACAGTGCTCTACCAGGCTGAGCTACTCCCCGACCAGATCGGTCCGCTGCCAATACGGCGGCGGAATGCGAGGCAGGCGCGGCCTATAAGTGTGGATTGGTGTGGGCGCAAGCAGGCAATTTACGGATCCACCCGTTATGGCTGCGCTATCGACAGCGAGTACCGAGCGGATGCCTGAAAACCATTACGAGCAGCAATATCTCGAACTGATGCGTCGTGTATGGCGCGAGGGAGATGAACGACAGGATCGCACCGGTGTAGGTACGCGCTCGATTTTCGGGGCGGTGCTGCGGTTCGAGCTTTCCGACTGCGCGATGCCGTTGATTACCACCAAGCGGGTCTACTGGAAGACGGCCACGCGTGAACTGCTTTGGTTTCTAACGGGCGCTACCAATATTCGCCCTTTGGTACTGCAGGGGGTCAAAATCTGGAACGAGTGGCCCCACGCGCGCTATGTCGCCGAAACTGGCGAGCAAGTAACTCTTGAAAAGTTTGTCGAGCGGATTGCCGAAGATGCGGAGTTCGCCGAGCGGTGGGGCGATCTGGGTCCGGTCTACGGCAAACAATGGGTCGACTGGCCGACGTACCAACCAATCGAGGGCGGCGTGTATCGCAAGGGTAAGGGCGTCAATCAGGTCGCCGAAGTTGTGGCATCGTTGCGCGAGAATCCGGGCAGCAGGCGGCATATCATCGAAGGCTGGAACGTCGCCGAACTCGACCGGATGGCATTGCCTCCGTGTCACAAGACCTACCAGTTTCATGTTGCCGAAAACCGGCTCAATTGCGCGCTTTACCAGCGCAGTTGCGACGTTGCGCTCGGTCTTCCGTTCAACCTATGGTCGGCGGCGCTTCTGACGCGGATGATGGCGCAGCAAGCCGATCTGGAGCTCGGTGAACTGGTGTGGATGGGCGGTGACACGCACCTTTATCTCAACCACGAAGAGCTCATCCGCGAACAGCTGTCGCGGGAACCTCAGGGCCATCCACGCCTTGAGATCATGCGGCGTCCGTCGACGATCTTCGACTATCGCATTGAGGATTTCGAGGTCAGCGACTACACGCCGCACGGGCCGATCAAGGCGCCCGTCGCGGTGTGAACGGGTCGAGCTTGACCCATTCCCTTCCGTGAAATAAAATAACGCCTACGCGTAAGATTGCGTCTGGGAGAATATTTATGGCCGACAGGCCCGATGCGAACGGTGGGTTGAACAAGCCAGCGCTTTCGCTGCACGTTCCAGAACCGAAGTTTCGTCCCGGAGACACGGTCGATTTCTCTCACATCGACGTGCCCGAAGCCGGTGCGCAGCCGCGACCTGACGAAGCGTGCGATCCTGCAGAAATGAAGGACCTCGCTTACGGTCTCGTGCGGGTTCTGGGTGACGACAACAAGGCGCATGGGCCATGGGATCCCAAGCTCGATCCCGAAATGCTTCGCAAGATGCTCGGGCATATGGCGATGACTCGTGCCTTCGACGAACGGATGTTTCGCGGGCAGCGCCAAGGCAAGACCAGCTTCTATATGAAATGCACCGGCGAGGAGGCGACCAGCGTCTGCGCATCGATGGCTCTGGCCGGCGACGACATGGTCTTTCCCAGCTATCGACAGCAGGGGATACTGATCCAGCGCGGCTATCCGCTGATCGAGATGATCAACCAGATCTATTCGAACAAGGGTGACAAGCTGAAAGGTCGCCAACTTCCGATCATGTACTCCAGCAAGGAGCACAGCTTTTTCACGATCAGCGGAAACCTTGCCACGCAGACCCCCCAAGCTGTGGGCTGGGCAATGGCCAGCGCGATCAAGGGTGACAGCCGGATCGCCGCGACCTGGGTGGGCGAGGGCAGCACTGCGGAAGGCGATTTCCATTCGGCCTGTACTTTCGCGACCGTGTATAATGCACCGGTTATCCTCAATGTTATCAACAACCAGTGGGCGATCAGCAGCTTTAGCGGTTTTGCCGGGGCAGAGCGCACGACCTTTGCGGCGCGCGCGCTGGGTTATGGCCTCGCCGGGCTTCGTGTTGACGGGAATGATCCGCTTGCCTGCTACGCTGCCGAGCAATGGGCAGCCAATCGCGCTCGGGCCAATGCCGGACCCACGTTGATCGAGTTCTTCACCTACCGCGCCGAGGGCCATTCCACCTCCGACGATCCGAGCGGCTATCGCAGCGCGCAGGAGCGCGAGGAATGGCCACTCGGCGATCCGGTAATGCGCCTCAAGAACCATCTCATCGAACTTTGCGAATGGGACGAAGATCGCCAGGAAAAAATGGATCTCGATGCAGCCGAACATGTGAAGAAAGTGACCAAGGAAGCGGAGGCCAACGGAATTCTTGGCCACGGTTTGCATCACCCGTTCCGGACCATGTTCGAGGACGTCTTCGAGAATCTGCCTTGGCACCTGAAGGAACAGGCCGAGCAGGCGGTACACGAACGCAAGACCAAATTTCCCGAAGGATTGCCCGAGGCATGAGCCAAGCCGATACCAAAGAAGCGCCAGTCGCCGAAGCGAACACGGAACGCCGCCTCAACATGATCGAGGCTATCAACGACGCACTCGATATCTCGATGAGCCGCAACGACAACGTGGTCGTTATGGGCGAGGACGTTGGGTATTTTGGCGGCGTGTTCCGCTGCACCGCTGGTCTGCAAGACAAATACGGCAAAACCCGGGTGTTCGATACGCCGATCAACGAATGCGGAATTATCGCTGTGGCGGTAGGCATGGGCGCGTACGGCTTGCGCCCGGTCCCCGAGATCCAGTTTGCCGATTACATATACCCCGGTCTCGATCAGCTGATCTCTGAAGCTGCGCGTCTGCGCTATCGCTCCGCGGCGGAATATACCGCGCCAATTACCGTGCGCAGCCCGTTCGGCGGGGGAATTTTCGGCGGACAGACGCACAGCCAGAGCCCCGAGGCGATCTTTGCCCATGTGTCGGGCCTGAAGACAGTCATCCCGGCCACACCGTACGATGCGAAAGGCCTGTTGATCTCTGCAATCGAGGACAATGATCCGGTCATCTTCTTCGAGCCCAAGCGGATTTATAACGGGCCGTTCTCCGGCTATTACGACAAGCCGGTGGAACCATGGAAGAAACACGACGCGAGCGTGGTGCCGGAAGGTTATTACAAAGTTCCACTCGGCGAAGCGCGGCTGGTGAGCGAGGGCGAGCAGGTCACGGTCCTCGCCTATGGCACGATGGTCTATGTCGCCGAGGCGGTCTGCCGCGAAAAGGGCGTCGAGGCAGATATCCTCGACCTGCGTACGATCGTCCCGCTCGATATCGAAGCAATCGAGAAATCGGTGAAGAAGACCGGTCGCTGCCTGATCGTGCATGAAGCAACCCGTACCGCCGGTTTTGGCGCGGAATTGTCCGCATTGGTCACCGAACGCTGTTTTTACCATCTCGAAGCGCCGGTCGAACGCGTGACAGGTTTCGACACACCTTATCCCCACAGCCTCGAATGGGCCTATTTCCCTGGCCCGATCCGCATCGGCGAGGCCCTCGACAAGATCCTGAGCGAGTAAGCGACATGGCCAAATTCATATTCAATATGCCCGATATCGGGGAAGGCATTGCCGAAGCCGAAATCGTGCAGTGGCACAAACAGGTCGGCGACACGATCAGCGAAGACGAAGAGTTCGTCGACATGATGACCGACAAGGCCACTGTGCCGATGGAAAGCCCGGTCGACGGAAAGATCCTCGAGATCGCCGGCGGCGAGGGGGACATGGTCTCGATCGGCTCGATGCTGGTGGTGATCGAAGTCGAAGGCTCGGTACCCGACGACGTTGCCGAAGAGAACGAGACGGTTAGCGAGACCGCGCCTGCCCCTGCACCCAAGGATGAAGCGGTCGAGGAACGGATCGAGGTTGAAAATTCGGATCCGGGCGATGCGGATGACGCAATGGCCGCGGATCCTTCGCTGCCGCCCGCACCGGTTCCGGCACCTGCCCCCGAACCGACAGCTGGATCGACCGCTAAAGTGCTGGCCAGTCCTGCCGTGCGCAAGCGAGCCAAGGAACTGGGCGTCGATCTGGGACAGGTGAGACCGGCTGACGATGGACGTGTCCGTCATGGCGATCTCGACCAGTTCCTGTCTTACAATTCGGGCTACGGTGCAGCCTCAGAGACCCGCGAGGACGAGGAAAAGAAGGTCATCGGCATGCGTCGTCGTATCGCCGAAAACATGGCTGCCTCGAAGCGAAACATCCCCCATTTCTCGTATGTCGAGGAATGCGATGTCACCGACCTCGAGGTCTTGCGCGCGCAGTTGAATACCAATCGTGGCGACAGGCCCAAGCTGACTATCCTGCCGCTTCTGATCACGGCAATCTGCAAGACCTTGCCCGATTTCCCGATGATCAATGCGCGATATGACGACGATGCGGGTGTGGTAACTCGCCACGGGGCAGTTCACATGGGCATGGCGGCGCAAACCGATGCCGGGCTGATGGTGCCCGTCCTCAAGAACGCTCAGGCCAAGAATCCATGGCAGCTTGCCAACGAGATTACGCGCCTTGCCGAGGCAGCGCGCAACGGCACGGCCAAGAGCGAAGAAATGCAGGGTGGTACGCTGACAGTGACCTCTCTCGGACCGCTGGGCGGGGTGGCTACCACACCGGTCATCAACCGTCCCGAAGTCGCGATCATCGGACCCAACCGGATTATCGAGCGCCCCATGTATGTCACGGACGGCAATGGTGGTGAACGGATCGAGAAGCGCAAGCTGATGAATATATCGATCAGCTGTGACCACCGCGTTGTCGATGGCTGGGATGCGGCGAGCTTTGTTCAAGCCCTCAAGAAGCTCCTCGAGACACCAGCGCTGATCCTTGTCAACTAGGCCGAAAAATAGGTCGCTTCGTGGTCCGAGCGGTTCGCTGAAAAAAGGCTTCAAACGGCGTTGACAGGAATCGGGTAGCGGCCTAGATGCGCGGCTCCCAAGAGGCGCTGACGCGTATTTGCGCGGGTGTAGCTCAGTTGGTTAGAGTATCGGCCTGTCACGCCGAGGGTCGCGGGTTCGAGTCCCGTCACTCGCGCCACTTGGGACATTCTACTATTTCTGATGCTGATTGCAGAAATAGGCGGTGCGCCCGCCGACTTTCGCATGGTCGATACGCCCTTCACAACGGCGACACTCCTCCCCCTTCTTGCGATGACGAATGAGCCAGTTATTGGGTAACGCCTTATAATCGGCCTTGGTGTCGATCACCGTGCGGAGAATTCTCTGCATCGTTTCGTGCGATGCCCCCAAGGTTTTCTCGTCGAGCTTGTCGGCACGGGTTTCCGGACGAATACCGCACTGGAACAGCATTTCGTCCGACCAGATGTTTCCGATACCGGCCATTTTATCTTGCTTCAGCAGTGCAGCCTTGACTGCGCTACGGGTCGTACCGATGATCTCTACGAAGTCCGACTTCTCGATCTCCAAAGCATCGGGTCCGAGTTTCTGGTCCCCGATGTATTCGTCGGGATCGTCGATGATACGGATATGGCCGAGTTTGCGCGGGCAGCGGAAGGCGAGACGGCGGTTGCCCTCGAAGGCAATCAGCAGCTTTGTATGGTCTGGCGTCTCGTCAGGCGCATCGAAGGGAATCAGTTTGCCGGTCATCCCGAGATGTACGGTCATCCAGGGACCGGTCTTCGAGCCTGCGAAAATGTTCTTTCCGTGTCGGCGGGTCTCGGTAAATTGGCGACCTATCAGTCGTGCGCGTTCATTGCCCCCGGGCAACTCGATATAGCTCACGTTATCACCGAGTTCGACCGCCTCGATAGTTCGATTGAGACATTCACGTTCAAGGGTCAGGCGTTGAGCTTCGTTCTCGGGAAGTTCGGGCATGCCGGGGAAACGGCGACAGAAGCACGCCGGTTCCGCTCATGCACCCGCCTCGTGCAACCGCCGGAGATTTTCTTCATGTTCGGCCTTGTCGATCTTGTAACGAGCAATGAAGAACAACGCGCTCATCCACAGGATCAGCAGCGAGGGTGCATAGAGCGCACCGAGCCACCACAGGGTCTCTTCTGGCACGGTCTCGGGCGGCGCGCCTTGCGGGAAAGCGATCGCGGAAAGGATCAATCCGGCAGCCAACACGCCAAGCCCTTGCGTGGTCTTCCGGGTAAACGTGATGGCTGCGTAATATACACCTTCCGAACGACGACCGGTCTTTACCTGGTTGGATTCGACCAGATCAGCGATCATGGAATAAGCTACTGCGGATACAGCGATAATCAACGCCAGATCGAAGACATTGATAGCGAGAACCAGGGGGAACAGCAGCGGATCGCCATTGGCTGGCATGAGGTCGAACAATCGCAGGAGAACTGGAAGGGGCTGGATCGTGAATGCGAGAAGCCCCAGCGCCATGGTCGCTCGCTTCTTGCCGAGCTTACGCGTCGTCCACGGTGCCAGCACAAACCCTGCAAGCGCGGACAGTATGACCGAACAGGTCCAGATGAAGATCTGGTACTCACTGAACTGCCAGAAATAATTGAGAATGAGGAAATTTAGCGAAGCGGCAAGCCCCGTCGCAACGGAAAAGAGTACCATCGACATGAACAGCGCCAAGAAACTTCTTTCGCTCAGCGTTTCGATCATCTCTCGGAAAATCCGCTTCACGCTATAGCGTTGTCCAGTTTCGACGGGACGATGAAGATACGGAATACGATGATGCGTTCCCATCGCGGAAATCATGATCGCCGCAAAAATAAGGAGCGAAGCGATAATGCCGTAGGTCGCGTAGGCTTCCTGATTGCGCATTCCCTCCGGCCCGGTAAGCAATATGCCGAACATGACGATGCTCATCACGCTGCCGCCGGACCAGCCGAAGAACAAACGGTAGCTTTGGAGGCTGGTGCGTTCTTCGTAATCGCGGGTCAACTCTGGAATGAGCGCCGAACTGGGCGTTTCATAGAAGGTGATGAATGTGCGGATCAGTACTGCCAGCCCGGTAAGATAAAGAAACAGCCCGGTCTGCCCCCAGTCGGGTGGGTTCCACAGCAGAAAATAGCTTAGCGCTACCGGTATCGCAGCAGCATACATGAATGGATGACGTCGGCCCCAGCGGCTACGCAAATTGTCCGACCAGTATCCGACCAGCGGATCGCTTAGCGCATCGAAAACCAGGGCGATCAGGATGGCCAGACCGACGAGTCCGGGTTCCAGTCCGACCACTGTTCCATAAAACAGCAGCAGAAAGTAGTCGAACCCGTTGTTCTTGATGCCGAAGGCCGCCGCACCAAAACCATGGGCCAGTTTAAGCCCGGTTGACGGGATGTCGCGCACCGGCTGCGTCGCTCCACTGCGCTGACTATCCATAAGCGACCTCTCCCTCGCCTCGCAGGTTATGTAAGAGTGACCGACTTGGCAATCAGTCCGTGCGCGGACTCCATCGTCCGGTTTCCATCCACGTCAGGAAACGCCCGAGCGGCAGGAGCCAGACCAGGCCCAGGATTAGATAGACCATGGCCTGCGTCAAAGCAGGCCAGTTCCCGATCAGTCCGGGCACGTATCGCGCGACCACCAGACCGTACATTGCCAGGCCTAGCAACAGTCCCAGCAGTCCGACAGGGATGCGCCAGGTCGGTTCTTTTCTCACGCGAGGGGTCCATACATGCGGGTTGGAGTGACCACGGCTTTCAAGGGCACGTCGTGCGGTTCGGTCGGCAATTCATCCACCAATTGGCAGTCCCAGGCAAGGCCGATCGGAATGGCATCGCTATGGTCGGCAAGCCAACGGTCGTAGTGTCCGCCGCCCTGGCCCAGACGCGCGCCGCTTTGCGTAAAACCGACAACCGGCACGAACAGTACAAGCGGTTTCAAGACAGGAGCGCTGGCGAATGGTTGAAGCAAGCCGAATGGTCCGACTTCGAGGTCTTCTTCGTCGAACGGATCTGCAAAGCGGGCAAATTCCATTGCACTTCCGCGATTGGCGAAGCGAGGCAGGGCGAGGTCGTGCCCCCGCTCGTGAAAGAACTTGGCATACGATCCAGCGGGCGCTTCATGCGGATTGGCCCGGTAGAGACCGATCGCCGCACCTTCCGACACCTGTTCCAGCAAGGCAGTAGGCGGACGATGGAACACCAGCGCTCGCATGCTCTCGGGCAGGGCAGCCACGTGGTCTCGGCGCTCGATGCGAAGGCGCTGTCGCAATTCGTTCTTGGTCAATACCGGTACCATGCTGGAAGAAAGGGGTGTGGCGGAACCACCATGGGTCGTTGCCTTGAAATCCTCTGACGCCTAAAACGTCAGGTGGGTGCCGTATACCCCGATCGCCAGGACGAACCCGCCAACCGGGGAAGGGACAGCTCCCTAGGATTGCTTATAGCCTCAGGGATATTCATACGGCTCGTGCCGGGCAGTCCCGCCACCTGTCTATCTAGGCGTTGCCCCGGTTGCTCTCAAGGGTGCTCGCGGCATTTTCGAGCGCGATAGCCATACGTTCGAGTTGGGCTCCCAGGCGTTCAGTATCGATCGTCGATACCGCAGTGACTTCGGATGTGCGCCTCGCCTCATCAAGTTCATCTGCAATCAGCAGACCTGCAAACAGAAGATTTTTCGCCTCGTGGTTCGACAGGTTCGGGCCCATGCCCACGATCTTGTCGTCGATAACGGCCGCCAATCGCCGGACGTGTTCTTCCTGCCCGTCGGCGCAGGACACGGTGTAATTGCGTCCGCCGACCACAAGCGTGACGTTGCTCATCGTTCCAACGTTTCGATCAAAGCATCGAGTTCGGCAAGACTGGCGGAAACACGGTTCCGCAAGGCCTCATGCTTCGGAGATATACTCGTACCATCGTCTTCCCCGGACGGGGCCGACAGACCGGACATCCCCGCCTGCGTTTCAATCCGCGCCAAGGCGCGATCAATCCGATCCATCGCTTGTGAAATGCGGTCTGCAGTCATCTTCAGGCCCTGTTATCAGGATTTGCGCGTACTGGTAAAGGGTTGGGCCTTTCTGTTGATAACTTGGTTCAGGCTTTCATGCGCCGGCCTTGCGCCACAGTGCGGGTTGACCTCGCGCGCGTGCTCCGCGAAGGCTCGCCCGGCGTCGAATCGTCCCTGCTTTCCGGAGAATTTCACCCATGAGTCTCGACACTGCGCGCATGGTCCAGATGGCCAATGCCATCAGGGCCCTATCGATGGATGCGGTGCAGGCGGCAAATTCGGGCCATCCGGGCATGCCGATGGGGATGGCCGATGTGGCGACTGTCCTGTGGCGGGAATATCTGAAGCACGATCCGGCAGCGCCAGGCTGGGCCGACCGGGACCGCTTCGTGCTGAGTGCCGGCCATGGCTCGATGCTGATCTACAGCCTGCTGCATCTGTCGGGCTATGCTCATCCCACGATGAACGACATCCGCAACTTCCGGCAGCTCGGCAGTCCATGTGCGGGTCATCCGGAGAATTTTCTTCTCGACGGCGTGGAATGCACCACCGGTCCTCTGGGCCAGGGTCTCGCGATGGCGGTGGGCATGGCAATTGCCGAGCGGCACCTGAATACAGTGTACGGTGACGAGTTGGTCGATCACCGAACCTGGGTCGTAGCGGGCGACGGTTGTCTGATGGAGGGCATCAACCACGAGGCGATCGGCCTGGCGGGCCACCTCAAGCTCGGCCGGATGAACGTTCTGTGGGACGACAACCACATAACGATTGACGGCGGGACCGAACTCTCGACGAGCGAGAATATCAAGGCGCGCTACGAAGCGACCGGATGGCATGTCGTTTCATGCGATGGTCACGATTTCGACGATATTCGTAAAGCGCTCGACGAAGCTGTGGCCAGCGACCGGCCGTCTCTGATCGCGTGCCGCACGGTCATCGGCAAGGGTGCCCCCAACAAGCAAGGAACCAGCGCCACGCACGGCGCGCCGCTCGGCGATGACGAAATTGCAGCTGCGCGCGAACTCATCGGTTGGGAGGCGGAACCGTTCGAGATTCCCGAACAGGTTCGCTCCGACTGGCGCGACAGCGCCGAAAACGGGTTGCGGGCGCACCGGGACTGGCAGAACCGGCTTTCGGATCATGGTCAGAGGCAGGATTTCGAGCGGCGCATGGCGGGAGATCTGCCCGAAACCTTCAGCCTCGACGACTACATCCGGTCTTTGATCGAGGAACCGCAGAAGGTCGCGACCCGCAAGGCTTCGGAGATGGCGCTGGCTCAGATCAACGGTCAGCTTGACGAGACAATTGGCGGCAGTGCGGATCTTACCGGCTCGAACAATACGAAGGCTGGAAATATAACTGCGTTCACGGCGGACGATTATGCCGGCCGGTATATCTACTACGGCATCCGCGAATTCGGCATGGCTTCCGCGATGAACGGCATGGCCCTGCATGGCGGGGTGATCCCATATGGCGGCACGTTCCTGGTCTTCACCGATTACTGCCGCGCAGCCATCCGGCTGTCCGCGCTCCAGGAAGCCCGGGTGATCTACGTGATGACCCATGACAGCATCGGCCTCGGCGAAGACGGGCCGACGCATCAGCCGATCGAGCATGTCCAGTCGCTGCGGATGATTCCGAACCTGCTGGTCATGCGCCCCGCCGACGCCGTCGAGACTGCCGAATGCTGGGATATTGCCTTGCGAGAACAGGATCGACCAACGGTTCTCGCTCTAAGCAGGCAGAACTTGCCGCAAGTCCGCACGGATTCCGGCGGAGTTGGCATGTCGTCGAAAGGTGCCTATCGCCTGAAACAGGCTAGCGAACAGCGGCGCGTTATCCTGATCGCGACGGGTTCGGAAGTGCACCTGGCGCTGGAATGTGCCCAGCGGCTCGAAGAGGACGGCATCGGCGCGGACGTGGTTTCGATGGTCTGCACCCAACTGTTCGACGAGCAGGACGAAGGGTACCGGCAAGAGCTGCTACCAGATGTCGATCCCGACGAAATTCTCCGGGTCAGTATCGAGGCGGGTACGACTTTCGGGTGGGACCGTTACACCATGACCAACGGTCTGCGCATCGGCATCGATCGCTTCGGCGCCAGCGCACCCGCAGGCGATCTTTTCGAAAAATTCGGTTTCACGGCGGACGCAATCGTTCCACAGATAATCAACAAGTTAAACGGTTAAGCAGGAGTTCTTCGCATGGCGACCAAGGTTGCAATCAACGGTTTCGGACGCATCGGGCGCCTTGTCGCGCGCGCTATTCTCGAGCGCGACGACCATGATCTCGATCTCGTGAGCATCAACGATCTCGCCGATACGAAATCCAACGCGCTGCTGTTCCAGTATGACAGCTCGCATGGCCGCTTCCCGGGCAAGGTCGAAACGGGCGACAAGTCGATTGTCGTCAATGGCAAGGAAATCAAGGTCACCAGCGAACGCGACCCCGGCAACCTTCCGCATGCCAGTCAGGGTATCGACATAGTTCTGGAATGCACCGGTTTCTTCCAGAGCCATGAAGCGGCCGAACCGCATCTGAAAGCCGGGGCCAAACGGGTGCTGATTTCCGCCCCGGCAAAGAACGTCACGGCGACGATCGTCTATGGCGTGAACCACGATACACTGACCAAGGACGACGTGATCGTATCGAACGCAAGCTGCACCACCAACTGCCTTTCTCCGATGGCCAAGGTTCTGCACGATACCGTGGGTATCGAGCGCGGCTTCATGACCACGATTCACAGCTACACCAACGACCAGCGCATGCTGGACCAGATGCATTCCGACATGCGCCGTGCGCGCGGCGGGGCGCAGAACATGATTCCTACCACCACCGGGGCAGCGCGTGCGGTTGGCCTGGTCCTGCCTGAACTCAACGGCAAACTCGACGGCAGCTCGGTTCGCGTTCCGACGGCCAATGTCAGCCTTGTCGATCTGGTGTTCACTCCCAATCGCGATACGTCGGTCGAGGAATTGAACGGTGCGCTCAAGGCTGCTGCCGAAGGCCCGATGAAGGGTGTGCTCGATTATACCGACCAGCCGCTTGTTTCGAGCGATTTCAACCATCATCCGGCCAGCTCGACGATCGACAGTCTCGAAACCAGCGTCATGGAAGGCAAGCTTGCCCGCGTCGTGAGCTGGTACGACAATGAGTGGGGCTTTTCGAACCGCATGATCGACACCGCCGGTGTCATGGCGAAGTTCCTCTAGGCGGAGATTGCCAGCGGAGTAGATTGTGGCGAATTTCAAGACCCTTGACGACCTGCCCGCGGACCTCACCGGAAAGGTCGCGCTTGTCCGCGTCGATCTGAATCTGCCGATGAAGGATGGATCGGCTACCGATGTCACCCGCGTCGAGGCGGTCAAGCCGACCATTCTGGAATTGTCCGGCAAGGGTGCCAAGGTCTTGCTCCTTGCCCATTACGGGCGGCCCAAGGGTCAGCGTCATTCGACCTTGTCGACCAGTTTCGTGCAAGGTGACGTGGACAAGGTTCTCGGCAAGGAGATCATGTTCATTCCCGAAGTCACGGGTCCGGTCGTGGAACAGTCGATCGGCATTCTCGGCGCTGGCGATGTCGGCTTGCTCGACAATGTCCGCTTCTGGCCGGGAGAAGAGGGCAACGATCCTGCCTTTGCCCAAGGCATCGCGGCCAATGGCGATTTCTACGTCAATGATGCATTTTCCGCCGCACACCGTGCACATGCAAGCACCGAAGGCCTGGCGCACTATCTGCCAGCCTATGCAGGCCGCGCCATGGAAGCCGAACTCAAGGCTTTGGAAGCTGCGCTGGGCAATCCCGAAACACCTGTTGCCGCGGTTGTGGGGGGGGCCAAGGTATCCACCAAGCTGGACGTTCTTGCCAACCTTGTCGGCAAGGTCCAGCATCTGATCATCGGCGGGGGGATGGCCAACACCTTCCTCGCTGCAAAGGGCGTCGATGTCGGCAAGTCCCTGTGCGAGCACGATCTTGCCGACACAGCGCGCCGGATCATGGACGAGGCCAGCCACGCGGGATGCACCGTGCACCTTCCCTACGACGTGGTCGTGGCACAGGAGTTCGCGGCTCATCCGTCGAGCCTACGCACCTGCAACGTTCACGAAGTCGCAAGGGGCGAGATGATTCTCGATGTCGGCCCATTGGCGGTCGAAGCGTTGGGCGATGTGCTCAAGACCTGCCGCACGCTGGTGTGGAACGGGCCGCTCGGTGCGTTCGAGACCGAGCCGTTCGATGCAGCCACGGTTGCGTTGGCAAAAACTGCCGCTGCCCTCACCCAGGATGGTTCGCTCATCTCGGTCGCGGGAGGAGGCGATACCGTGGCCGCATTGGCCCATGCGGGCGTGAAGGACGATTTCACTTTCGTCTCGACTGCGGGCGGGGCCTTCCTTGAATGGATGGAAGGAAAGCAATTGCCGGGTGTCGCAGCTTTGAAGGCCTAACGGTATTCAGGGTTCGGCGCATCGAAGCGGTGGCCTTCCTTCCACGAGTCGACCGAATTGCCGTGACATGGAATGCCGCCAGCGTCCTTCAGCATACGTGCCATGTGCATCAGGTTCCAGGCCATGAATGTCGTATTGCGGCGGGTGAAATCATTGTCGAACCCGACATAGCCTTCGCCATCTTCCCTGGCATCGCCATAGCTCGGACCCGGTCCAGCTTCGCCGATCCAGCCGGCGTCGGCCTGCGGAGGGATGGTGTACCCGATATGCTGAAGGGAATAGAGTACGCTCATCCCGACATGCTTGATGCCGTCTTCATTCCCGGTGACGATGCATCCGCCAACTTTGCCGTAGAATACGTATTGACCCTTGTCGTTCGTCTGGCCCGAATGCGCGTAAAGTCTCTCGATCAAGCGGCTGCAAACGCTGGACTTCTGGCCAAGCCAGATCGGCGTTCCTAAAATGAGAATGTCGGCTGCCCGGACCTTTTCCCAGACCCGGGGCCAATCGTCGCTCTCGGCACCGTGCTCGGTCATGTCCGGATAAACGCCCGGGGCAATCTCGTGATCGACCAGCCGTACCGTGTCGAGAGAGATATCGTTCTTGACCAGAATGGCTTCGGCGACGCCCAGCAGTTTGTCGGTATGCGAACCTTCGGGCGAACGCTTGAGCGTACAGTTGATTGCGAGCGCTTTGAGGTCCGAGAAGTCGGTATGATTTTCATCGCAGAGCTTCTGCTGGGTCTCGTCGAGCATGTCTTCTCCTTGCCGCCCAACTGATACGAACCAGCGCAATATAAGTTCAACGGCCCGGTTGCCGGTGTGAAATCACAGCGTTATGGCCGATCGCGCAAGATTGCAGACAGTTAGGGATTCTCAATGACTTTCGACGAAATGAAGGCCCGCATCGCCACCGGTGAGGGTTTTGTCGCGGCTCTGGACCAGTCGGGCGGATCGACGCCCAAGGCACTGCGCGGATACGGCGTGGAAGACGATACCTGGGGGGACGAGGACGAGATGTTCGCGATGATCCACGAGATGCGCGAACGGATCATCGAGAGTCCGTGTTTCGGCAACGGGAAGGTCATCGGCGCGATCCTGTTCGAGAAGACCATGGACGGCAAAAGCGGCGGAAAGGATGTTCCTACGCGTTTGCAGGAGCGCGGCATCGTGCCGTTTCTCAAGGTCGACAAGGGTCTCGAGGACGAACGCGACGGTGCGCAATTGATGAAACCCAACCCGAACCTTGAACGCATGTGCGAACGTGCTCGGGAACTGGGCGTGTTCGGCACCAAGATGCGTTCGGTGATCAAGTCGAACAACCCTGTGGGTATCAAGGAAACGGTTCGTCAGCAATTCGCCGAGGGGGCCCGTATCCTGTCCTGCGGCCTGATGCCGATCCTCGAGCCCGAATACGACATTACTGCCTCCGATCGGGCAGAAGGCGAAAAGACCATGCTCACGGCAATCGAGGAAGGTCTCGAAGCATTGCCGGATGGCCAGCAAGTGATGCTCAAGCTCTCGCTTCCCAAGGAAGCTGGGCTTTATGGCGGTTTGACGAACCACCCCAAGGTCTTGCGCGTCGTCGCGCTGTCGGGTGGGTATTCGACCGACGAGGCCTGCCGCGAGCTGGCGAAGAACCCGGGCATGATCGCCAGCTTCAGTCGCGGCCTTCTGCAGGACCTGCGCCGCGAACAGAGCGACGAGGAGTTCGACCGCACGCTGTCCGGGGCGATCGATCAGATCCACGCCGCTAGCATGAGCTGAACTCAGCCGGCTTCGTAAACGAAGCGATATTCACTAGGCAGGGTCGGACGGTCGGCGCTCTTCTCGGGAGTTGCCGAAACCAGTACGATCGTCCGGCCCGGCGCATCGTAAGGCTTGCCCAGAGTCATGGAGACGTTCTGTTTCCAGTGGGTCGCGGTAATTCGGGTGGATACGGTCAGTTCGCCTGCCTGAACGCATTGCACGTTCGCTGGACAGCGACTGTCTTCGACGACGGTCATGGGGGTGAGAACGATGTCGCCCAACCATACCGGTTCGCCCAAGGCTACAGCCGTACCTTGCGCCGCCGCTTCCCGGCCTACCATCGGCGTGTCGGGAATAATCGCACAAGCGGCAAGAACGAAGAACAGGGATAGGCTGAATAGTTGTTTCATTCATGCGATGTAGAGCCTGATCGGCTTTCGCAAATCTGAATGTCGACGAACGCCGGACATGCGGATACACACCGCGCCGATGACCGATTGCCAGCTATATCTTATCTCGCCGCTCGACGTTTCGGGCGACTTTCCCGGGCGGCTGGAACGCGCGATCGAGGCCCAAGCCGGGCTCGTGACTGCGTTTCAGTTTCGCGTGAAGAATGTGGACCAGCATGAAGCGACGGCGCTCGCCGAGCCGTTGCAGGCCATTTGCGCCGCGCGGGATGTCGCCTTCATCGTTAACGACGATGTCGCGCTGGCGAAGCGTTTGAAAGCCGACGGCGTCCATCTCGGGCAGGGGGATGGGGACCCCGAGGATGCCCGGGACGAGCTTGGCCGCGGAGCGCAGATCGGCGTAACCTGTCACGCGTCGAAACATCTCGCCATGGAAGCCGGTGAAGCCGGTGCCGATTACGTCGCTTTCGGCAGCTTCTTCGACAGTGACACCAAGCCTAGCACCCACCGGCCCGAGACGGACCTTCTTGAATGGTGGAGCAAACTGTTCGAGATACCGTGCGTTGCGATCGGTGGAATAACGCCGGAAAACTGCCTGCCTCTTGTGCGTGCAGGAGCTGATTTTCTCGCGGTATCGGGGGCGATATGGGCAAACGACGAGGCCGCCGCGGTAAAAGCCTTCGCAAGGGAAATTCGCGCCGCCTAAGCCGATCGCCAAGGCTTCCTGAACGCAAAATTGAGGCAGGTGATTTTCCAGGCGCATGAGGCTAGGGTTGGCGAATGAACATCGTCGACCGCCTCCTTACGATCATTATAACCGCTACGCTAACCAGCGCCGTCTGGATCGTGGTTGGCGGCAGCCTGATCGAAAATGCCACCAGTGACAGCCAACGCGAGGCGACGCGGCCGGCCGAGGCGGCACCGAGCCCCAGCCCGCCGCCAATAGGCTCCGCTCCGGATCTGCGCGAGACCGATGCGCCGGATGCCGGCGCGCTCGATACGAGGGTTGCGTCCGCGCCTCCGGTGGGCGCCACGCGCGAACTCATGGTCCCGGTCCTTAACGTCCGGCCATCGGACCTGACGGATACTTTCAGCGATTCCCGCGCAGGCGGACTGCGCCTGCACGAGGCAATCGACATCATGGCGCCGACCGGTACCAGCGTGGTCGCTGCCGCGTCCGGCACGATCGAGAGACTGTTTCGGTCGGATGCCGGCGGCAACACCATCTATGTGCGATCGAGCGACGGCGAAACGATCTACTATTATGCCCATCTCGATGAGTACGCGAAAGGGTTGAGAGAAGGGCAGCGAATTCGTCGCGGGCAGCGGCTGGGAACCGTGGGCAGCACTGGCAACGCATCCGTGGATGCCCCGCATTTGCACTTCGCGATCCTTCAGACGACCAAGGATGCCGAATGGTGGGAGCCCGCCAACGCGATCAATCCCTATCCGATGCTCACCGGCGAATGATCATCTCTTCAGTGGCCCCGTGCGGTGGCAGCGCAACCGGCCGAGCCTTCCTTCCCGGTCAACCTGCTGCAGCATCCCGGATCCCAGGCGCATGAGCTGCATGTTCTTCATGGGTCCTCTGGTGAAAGTGACAAGCTTTCCTTTCATCAGGTAAGTTCCGCCACCATTGGCGGTGCGATAGGTCGAACCGCCGGTAACGGAAAAGCCCTTGCCGGTCTGTTCTATCCATGCGCCGCCCGCCGCATCGCCGGGAAGAGCGCAGACATATTCGCCCGGCGGCAGAAGTTCGAGCCGACCCTGCGTATGGGCAGGGGTCGATAAAACAGCGGTCACCGCAGCGCCAAGGGCCAGTATGGAATTGAGGTATTTCATAGGCATCACCGAACTTCGATATAACATCAGAGCCTGCAAATTTCCACTCTCCTTGCCCCGGCCACCTTGCTCGTCTAAGGCGCGCCGCACGATGTCCTGCGCCCTGCGCAGACCAGCTTTTTGAAAGTCGAAGGGTTCTTTCCCATGAAAATCAGTGGCGTGGACATTCGTCCGGGCAATATCATCGAATATGAAGGCGGCATCTGGAAGGTCGCGAAGATTCAGCACACCCAGCCTGGAAAAGGCGGGGCCTACATGCAGGTCGAGATGAAGAACCTGCAGGATGGCCGCAAGACGAATGTTCGCTTCCGTAGTGCCGATACGGTCGAAAAAGTCCGGCTCGACACGCAGGACTATCAGTTCCTTTACGAAGATGGCGAGATGCTGGTGTTCATGGACCAGGATACGTTCGAACAGATCACCCTGCCATCCGACCTGCTGGGCGATGCGCGTCCGTTTCTTCAGGACGGCATGCTGGTGAAACTGGAACTGTGGGAAGAAAAACCGATCTCGGTCGAACTTCCGCCACAGATCGAAGCGGAAATCGTTGAAGCCGATGCGGTTGTGAAGGGCCAGACAGCTTCTTCGAGCTACAAGCCCGCCGTGCTGGACAATGGCGTGCGCATCATGGTCCCCCCGCATATCGAAAGCGGCACGCGGATCGTGGTCGATGTCTACGATCAGTCCTATGTCGGGAAGGCCGGATAAGGATTGTGGGCAGGTCAATCGCCAGCCGGTTCGAGAATGTCGACATCGAGAAAAGCGTGCTGCGCGCGGTTATTATCAACGATGACGAGCTGACGCTGGAGATGGATTTCTGCCTCAATGAGGCACATTCCGAATACGAGGCTCCGGGCGAGGATGACGATCGCTGCTTTCACCCGGGATTGATCAAGTTCGCCGGGATTTCAAAACTGGCCCTCGACCGGGCCGAGCATCCCACTGGTTCCAGTCGCAGGTTCGCGATCCAGTCCTTCAGCATCGACGGCACGAAGTTCGCCATGTCGTGCGACTGGGGTACCATCAATTTGCAGGCTCGCTCGATCCGCGTCCTGACCGAATAAGAGAGTTCTGATGGCCGTTTTGTCCGGTATCATTCGCGTAATGGAAAAAGCTGCTCGCAAGGCAGGCGGGCGTCTGCGCCGCGATTTCGGCGAGGTCGAGCATCTCCAGGTAAGTCGCAAGGGCCCCGCCGACTTCGTATCGAAGGCAGACATGCGGTCCGAGCGCACGCTCTATGACGAGTTGCTGGCTGCCCGTCCCGGCTGGGGCTTCGTCATGGAAGAAGCCGGCACCATCGAAGGCGATGATGGCAAGCCGCGCTGGATTGTCGATCCGCTCGACGGTACGAGCAACTTTCTCCACGGCATCCCCCATTTTGCGATCAGCATCGCGGCGCAGGAACCCAAGCTCGACGGATCGGGCTGGGGTGATGTGACAGCTGCGGTCGTCTATAATCCGATTACCGACGAGACCTTCTGGGCCGAAAAAACGCGGGGTGCGTGGCTGCATGACGGACGTCTACGCGTATCGGGGCGCCGCAGCCTGCCCGAAGCGCTGATTGCGACTGGCATCCCCTTCCAGGGCCACGGCGACTTCGGCGAATGGACGAAAATCTTTGCCGCGATTGGCCCGCAAGTGGCCGGTATCAGGCGGTATGGAGCTGCATCGCTGGACCTGGCATGGCTCGCAGCCGGCCGGTTCGACGGCTTCTGGGAGAGCGGCCTGAACGATTGGGATACTGCCGCGGGCGGGTTGATCGTGCGGGAAGCGGGCGGCTTTGTGTCGGATTTCCGCGGCCGTTCGATGCCCATCCATTCGGCCCAGGTTCTCGCCGCGAACGACGCTCTGCATACCAAGCTGCACAAGCTGCTTGTGAATGCGCTCAAGTAGCAAAACAACTCGGCTACCAAAGACGCCTTGAAAGCTGCCACGGGCGAGGCTATCCGCCGCCCTCTTGCCCAGTGCCCCTGTGGCGGAATTGGTAGACGCGCTCGACTCAAAATCGAGTTTCTTCTGAAGTGCCGGTTCGAGTCCGGCCAGGGGTACCAAATCATCGCTTGCGCTATTTCGCCTAGTTTGGGATTTAGGCAGCCTTGATGGTCGGGGTTCCTTCATATCACGCCATGGCGGCGATTGCCGTCACGATCTGGATGTTCGTCGCTTTCGCGCGTGGGCGGATGTCGGTCGAGATCATCTCGCTGCTGACCATCGCGGTCATCGCGGTCGGCCTGTACTTTTTTCCGCTGCCTGACACCGCGCCGACCGACGGGCTGGCGCTCGCATTTTCGGGTTTCGGGCATTACGCGCTGATCACGATCTGCGCGCTCATGATCATGGGGCGCGGGCTGGTGGTCACCGGCGCATTGGAACCGGCCGCCCGTTTTCTGGAACGCCTGTTCAAGATCAACTTGCAGCTTGGCCTGCTGTTTTCGCTGATCGTGACTTTCCTCCTGTCGATGGCGGTCAACAACACGCCGGTTCTGGTGTTGCTGATGCCGATTTTCGTCCAGCTTGCGATGCGCGGCGCGATGGCAGCGTCCAAAACGCTGATACCGCTCAACGCCGCGTCGCTGATGGGCGGTATGGCGACGACGATCGGAACGTCGACGAACATCCTTGTCGTCGCAATTGCTGTCGATCTCGGCATGCCGGAAATGGGGGTGTTCCACTTTACTCCGATAGTCCTGATCGCGTCCGTCGTCGCCTTGCCGTTCGTGTGGATCGTCATGCCGCGAATGCTCGGCGACAATCGCGTCGAGACCGTCCACGCAGAACGCTTGTTCGAAACCCGCTTGCGAGTGACCGAGGATTCGGTCCTGAACGGACGGGAGTTGTCGGAATTGTCCTCGCGTCTGCCCAACGGGATCGAATTTCACGATGTGCCTCCGGGTCTTCTGCGTCCCCAGCATCGCCTGCGGATGACGGGGACGCACGAGGCTATCGAGGACGCGATGGCGACATTGCGCGGCGATGCAGCACCGACCTGGGTCATCGACCGTATAAAACGTCAATCGGACGAAACCCGGACGGATATCGGGGTGGTCGAGATGATCGTCACTGCGGATTCGCGTCTGATCGGTCGGACCCTGCCAAGCTCCGGTATCGCCGATCTGTACGGGGTGGCGGTAATCGGAACGCACCGCCCAAAACGCATTGTCGGTGAGAAGGAACAGTTTTCTCAAGGCGGCGATCACCGGTTTGCCGAAGGCGATGTGCTTCTGGTCATCGGCTTGCCAGACGACCTCCAGCAATTCGCCCGGGCCGACAGCCTGTTGCAGCTCGAAGGCATGCGCGAGCTGCCCCGCAGGTCCAAAGCGGTTCTTTCCGCCAGCATCATGGGTGGATCGATAGGGCTCGCCTCGATTGGACTGTTGCCTATCGCCATTGCTGCGCTGGCCGGTGCCATTCTCATGTTCGTGACCGGTTGCGTGAAATTCGATCGCGTCGGACGCGGCCTGTCCGCAAGTGTCATTGTGCTCGTTGCGGCAAGTATCGCTCTTGGCCGGATCATTCTCGATAGCGGGGCGGCTGACTGGATCGGTGCCGTGATGGCTGTCGGCCTGGATTACCTGTCTCCGGCCGCCGCACTCGCAGCAATCATGCTGGCGATGACTTTTCTCACCAATTTTGCGTCCAACGCCACCGCGGCAACCGTCGGCACGCCTATCGCCTTTGCGATTGCCCTCAAGCTTGGCCTGCCAGCCGAGCCGCTCGTGTTAGCGGTGCTGTTCGGTTGCAACCTGTGTTACGCCACCCCGATCGCCTATCAGACCAACATGCTGATAATGGCGGAAGGATCGTACAAGTTCGCCGATTATGTCCGCACCGGTGTTCCGCTCGTACTGATCATGGTCACCCTGCTGTCGGTAGCTCTCGTCGTAACTTACGGTTTGTAGGCTTTCCTCCTGCGCGGCATTCTGCAACTATCTGTTCGGTAATTTTATCGCGTGAAGGCCGGGAGGGATTTCCCCCTGGACCCTGTTCCACGTGGTCCATGTCTCAGGAGACCCCAAGCCCATGCCCAAGATCACCTTCACCTCGCTACTGGCTTTGACCTGCCTTGCGACAACCCCCGTTCAGGCGAATGAATTGCGGGACGATCTGATGGCCGACATGCCGGACCTGATGGAATTGTACCGCGATCTGCACGCTCACCCCGAACTCAGTTTCGAGGAACACGAAACCGCTGCCAAGCTGGCCCGGCGGATGCGGGACCTGGGCTTCGAAGTGACCGAAGGCGTCGGGCAGACGGGCGTGGTCTCGGTCATGCGCAATGGCGAAGGCCCTACCGTCATGCTGCGTGCGGACATGGACGGGCTGCCAGTGGTCGAGCAGACCGGGCTTCCCTATGCCAGCGAAGAAACCGCCACGCCTGCGAGCGGGGTCACCACGGGCGTGATGCATGCGTGTGGACACGATACGCACATGGCAGGGTTCATCGGCGCCGCGCAACTTCTCGCCGAGCGCAAGGATGAATGGCAGGGTACGCTGGTAATGATCCTGCAGCCTGCCGAAGAGCTTGGGCTGGGTGCGCTCGCAATGCTGGAAGACGGTCTGTATACGCGGTTCCCGAAACCGGATTACGCGATCGCCTTTCATGACGCGGCCGCGCCGGCACCTGCGGGAACCATCGGGTTCACGCCCGGCTATGCGCTGGCCAATGTCGACAGCGTGGACATCACCGTGAAGGGCGTGGGTGGCCATGGCGCCTATCCGCACACCACCCGTGACCCGATCGTTCTGGCAAGCGCGATCGTGATGAAACTGCAAACCGTTGTCAGTCGCGAAAGCAATCCGCTCGATCCGGCGGTGATTACCGTTGGCAGTTTCCATTCGGGCGCCAAGCACAACATCATCTCGGATGAGGCGAAGTTGCAGTTGACCGTACGCAGCTATTCTGACGAAAGCCGAGAGCTGCTGCTCGAGGGGATCGAGCGAGTAGCGCGCGGCGAGGCAATAGCGGCCGGTCTTCCCGACGAATTGATGCCGGTGGTAACGATAGAGGATCCCTACACACCCTCGACTTTCAACGACCCGGCTTTCACGCAGGAGATGGCGGATGTATTTCGTCAACGGTTCGGCGATGCGCGCGTGGTGGAATGGCCGGCTGTCATGGGCGGCGAAGACTTCAGCCAGTTTCGGCGCGCGGCGCCAGAGCATGTGAAGTCCATGATTTTCTGGATCAGCGGAACACCGCAACCCATGCTCGAAGCATTGCAGGAGAACGGCACGCCTCTGCCGTCGCTTCACTCGCCATTCTGGGCGCCCGATGCGGAAAAGGTTGTCGCGACCGGGGCAGAAGCCCTCGCAGGGGCGGCGCTGGACTTGATGCCGCGACAGGGCGGTTGACCGGGCAAAAAAGTGGCCGCCGGAGCATTGGGGTGCCCCGACGGCCGTTTTCTCCTCCCCAGGAGAAACTGAATTGATCGAACTACCCCTCCGACGGGACGTATGTACCCAGCCGGTGATGAAGCGCATTGATACGGGCCAGTTCATCGCGATCGTCGGTCTGGCGCGCATAATGCATGAGCGCGGTACGCAGCAGTCGGAAATCCGCAGTTGAGAAGAGGGCGCGGGCGCGACCCGGCTCCTTGATCGGCTCGGTTTTCGGGGTGTCTTCGCTCATCGTCGTCATCCTTTCTCTCCGTCAGGCCGCTTCAAACTGGTTCATGGTGTTGTCCTCGCCGCCAGCCTTCAGCGCAGCTTCGCCGGCAAAGTATTCCTTGTGGTCGTCGCCCATGTCGGAACCGGCCATGTTCTGGTGCTTCACACAGGCAATGCCCTGACGAATTTCTTCGCGCTGGACGGGCTTCACGTAACCCAGCATTCCCTCGTCGCCGAAATAGCGCTTGGCAAGGTTGTCGGTGCTGAGGGCAGCCGTGTGGTAAGTCGGCAACGTGATGAGATGGTGGAAAATCCCGGCGCGCTTGCTGGCATCCGCCTGGAAGGTCCGGATCCTTTCGTCAGCTTCCTGAGCGAGCGCCGTCTCGTCATAATTGACACTCATCAACTGGTCCCGGTCGTAACTGGAGACGTCCTTTCCAGATTCTTCCCAAGCGTCATAAACTTGCTGGCGGAAGTTAAGCGTCCAGTTGAAGCTGGGAGAGTTATTGTAAACCAGTTTCGCGTTCGGCACGACTTCGCGGATGCGGTCGACCATGCCAGCGATCTGTTCGACATGCGGTTTTTCGGTTTCGATCCACAATAGGTCGGCGCCGTTTTCGAGCGCGGTTATGCAATCGAGCACGCAGCGGTCTTCACCCGTTCCCGAACGGAACTGGTACAGGTTGGATGGCAGGCGCTTGGGCGTCATCAGTTTGCCGTCGCGGCTGATGAAAACCTGACCATTGGAGATGTTCGCGGGATCGACTTCCTCTGCGTCGAGGAAGGCATTGTACTGGTCACCAAGGTCACCAGGTTTTTCGCTGTATGCGATCTGCTTGGTGAGACCGGCACCCAGTGAATCGGTGCGCGCGACAATGATGCCGTCGGGCACCCCCAGTTCGAGAAAAGCATACCGGATCGCGCGAATTTTCTGAAGAAAATCTTCATGCGGAACGGTGACCTTGCCATCTTGGTGACCACACTGCTTTTCATCCGAAACCTGATTTTCGATCTGCAATGCACAGGCGCCCGCCTCGATCATCTTCTTTGCGAGAAGATAGGTCGCCTCGGCATTTCCGAAACCGGCATCGATGTCGGCGATGATGGGTACGACATGTGTTTCGTGGTTGTCGATAGCGGTCTGTATGCGCTTCGCCTCGACTTCTTCTCCACGGTCGCGCGCGGCATCGAGGTCACGGAACATCATGCCAAGCTCGCGGGCGTCCGCCTGCTTGAGAAAGGTATAGAGTTCGCCGATCAGGCTGGGCACCGAGGTTTTCTCGTGCATCGACTGGTCGGGCAGGGGACCAAAATCGCTGCGCAGGGCGGCTACCATCCAGCCGGACAGGTATAGGTAGCGGCGCTTCGTGCTACCGAAATGCTTCTTGATCGAGATCATTTTCTGCTGCGCGATAAATCCATGCCACGTACCGAGCGACTGCGTGTACTTGGTTGGGTCAGCGTCGTAGGCTTCCATGTCCTCACGCATGATCTTCGCAGTGTATTTCGCGATGTCGAGACCGGTCGGGAAGCGGTTCTGGACAACCATGCGCGCTGCGCTCTCGGCGTCGATCGCGTTCCAGGGTGTACCATTCGCTTCGATGGTCTTGGTCAGTTCTTCGATCCGGGCCTGATAGGTCACGGCAATACTCCTTTTACATCCTTGCGTAATCGCTTCGGACAGGTTTTGACGGAGGCGCACCCGAAATCATAGTAAAGTTTACAAACTTTCTTGTCTTTTATGGCTAATTCGTGCTAGAAATCCTGTAAAGTAGTAAAGAAAGTCACAAGAATGGCGGAAGAGGCTGTTTTCGCGGGGGCAGCGGTTCGTAGGTTGCGCAAGCGCGAAGGCTTGACCCAGGCAGCGATCGCCGGGCGCCTCGGGATTTCTTCGAGTTATCTCAACCTGATCGAACGCAATCAGCGGCCGCTAAGCGCGCGCGTCCTGATGCAGTTGGTAGAGAGGTTCAATTTCGATCCAGGTGCCTTGCAACCCGACGAGGCGATTGGTGGACTTGACGGGTTGGCACGGCGGTTCGCCGATGAGCGGTTTGCTGACCTGGATATCGACCGTGACGAGATGCAGGAATTTCTCGCCGCGGCCCCGCAGGCCGCCACCGCTTTTGCACGTCTTTACGACAATGCGGCACAAGGCAGTCGCTCGACAGCCGATCCGCTCAAATCTTCTCGTGAGGAGATTGAGCGGTGGAGCAATCACTTCGCAGATCTCGACCACGCGGCCGAAGCGATGGCAGATGAAATGCGATTGTCACGCGGTGAGACAGGCGTTGCCTTGACCGATCGATTGCTAGAACGTCACCGCCTCTCGGTCAGAACCCTGCCGAAAGAAATCATGCCAGACAGCTTGCGACGACTCGATCTGCATGCCCGGCAGATACAGCTATCGGAAATGCTCAGTCCGGCATCGTGCAATTTCCATCTTGCGGTTCAACTCGCGCAAATCGAACAAGGCGAGAGGATCGATGAATTCGTCAAGGGCGCTCATCTGGCAGACGATGCGTCGCGATCCTTGTTCCGCCGTCATCTTACAGGATATTTTGCCGCTGCACTGGTTATGCCTTATGGACGCTTTCTAAGAGCATGCGAAGCGACCGGATACGACTTGCCTGTTCTCGAACGGCGCTTCGGCGTCAGCTTCGAACAACTTGCACACCGCCTCACCACCTTGCAGCGGGTGGGACAGCGAGGCCTGCCGTTCTTCATGGCCCGGATCGACCGCGCCGGTCAGTTTTCCAAGACCTTCATCGGAGCAAGCACGGCGAAGTTCGTGGGCTCTGAAGCCAGCTGCCCCTTGTGGCACGCGCACCGGGCGTTCGACAGAGGCAGCGAATTGCAAGTTCAGTTCGTTGCGCTCGAAGACGACATCAATCGCGAAGGCGGATGGCTTACCTTGGCCAAGGCAGTCGAAGGGAGTGGTGCACCAGGCAACGCCCAGTTCGTGATCATTCTTGGTATAGAGGCCGTGCTGGCATCCGGTCTGGAGCAGTCGAAGCGTGTTTCGCTGCGGCCGGCAGATGCGCAACCGATCGGCCCTGGATGCGAGCGATGCTTGCGCACCAATTGCGCTCAGCGATCATTGCCCCCTCTAAGCAGAAAGCTCGAATTTGACCGAACGCGCCGCGGGATCACACCCTTCGAATTTTCACCAGGTTAGCTATAATTCTGCAGCGGGTGAGGAACTGGTTCATGGCGCTGGGGATTGTGACGCCGATATACCAAGGGGAGCATTTCATGGCCGAAGAACGGATCACTGAACATACTGACAGAGCTGGCAACACGCACACCACTCACACTATCGTTCACGACAAGGAGCCGGCCAACAACGGTAACAGCGGCTGGTTGATCCTGCTGCTCGTACTCGTGGTCGCTGTGGTTGGCGTTTGGTTCCTGACCCAAATGAGCGACTCGGAGATCGCCAAGGACAATGCGGTAGCTGGAGCAGCCGATGAAGTAGGGCAAGCGGCCGGTCAGGTCGGAGATGCAGCGCAAACTGCAGGAGAAGCTGTCGAGAACGCTACTAACCAGTGACTTCGACGAAGAGATGAGGGGGCTCGAAGGTCCGAGAGCGTCTGGAAACACTTTTCCGGATCCGTGTGTAAAATTTACCGACAATTCATTCCCTTCTGTTAGTCAGGCATCCCGACACCAGATATTCGTGAGCCGGACCTAATGATCCGCTTGTTCAAGCACTATATTCCGCACAATGTGGTGCTACTCAGCCTCGTAGATCTCGTTCTGCTAGGATTCGCAGGCGAAATAGCCTGGCGAGTGCGCGTTGGTCAGATCGGATCGAATATCGGCGCCTTTTCCGAGCGAGGATCGGAAATAGCCGGTTTTGCGGTTTTCATCTGGCTTTCGATGATTGCGGTCGGCAGCTATAGCCCTGAAGCTCTTCGCTCTCTTCGTTTCGCGACGGCGCGGCTTTTCGTGGCGGTAGGCCTCGGCATAATCGCGATTTCATTCATCAATTTTCTCGTTCCCGGGACAGCATTGTGGCGCTCCGTGCTGCTGATCGCGATGGTGGTTGCAACCGGTCTGCTCTTGGGCAATCGCCTCTTTGCCGCTCGAACGATGGGTGTGCAAACGTTCAGGCGCCGGATACTGGTTCTTGGAGCGGGCGCACGAGCGGAACGTCTCAGGCTTCTATCGCAAAGCCCGGACAGCGGATTCGTCGTCGCCGCTTTTGTCGATACGGGCGACACCCGGACAGTTGTCGCAGATGCGGTCGAGCGTTCGAATATTGCTGATCTCGGCAAATACGTGGAGCGAGTAGGCGCCACCGAAGTCGTCCTGGCGCTTCAGGAGCGGCGAAACTCCCTACCATTAAAAGATCTATTGAGGGTGAAGACCAAGGGTGTTCACGTGAACGATTTTTCGAGCTTTCTGGAGCGAGAGACAGGAAGAGTCGATCTGGACACGCTTAATCCGAGCTGGCTGATCTTCTCCGATGGGTTTTCAGCCGGGCGCCGTTTGTCGAGTATGGGCAAACGCACTTTCGATGTCCTTGTCAGCCTGTTGATACTGATAGTCGGTCTTCCGCTGATTGCCATTTTCGCTGTGCTCGTGAAGCTCGAAAGCGAGGGGCCAGCTTTCTTCCGGCAAATCCGAGTAGGCCTGTACGGTCAGAACTTCGAAGTGATCAAATTGCGATCCATGCGAACGGACGCCGAAAAGAACGGTGCACAGTGGGCGGAAAAGGATGACCCGAGAATCACGCGGGTAGGGCGTTTGATCCGCAAGCTTCGCATCGACGAACTGCCGCAGGTGTGGAGCGTGCTGAAGGGCGAGATGAGTTTCGTGGGCCCGCGTCCCGAGCGCCCGAATTTCGTGTCCGAACTCGAACAGGAACTGCCGTTCTATGCCGAACGTCACGTGGTGAAACCCGGTATAACCGGATGGGCCCAGATCAACTATCCTTATGGAGCGAGCACGGAAGACGCGCGCCACAAGCTTGAATACGACCTCTATTACGCCAAGAACTACACCCCGTTCCTCGACCTTTTGATATTGCTGCAGACTGCCAGAGTAATTCTGTGGCCTGACGGGGCGCGCTGATGGTCTGGGCCAGTTCGCTGTCATACATCAGCTACGGCATTGGTGCGCTCACGTGCTTGTTGGCAGCGGGGTGGATCGCCAGGAGCGGAGACAAGACCCGAAAGGATCGTTTGGCCGGGGTGATCGCGCTCGCCCTTACAGCGAACTGGTGCTTCGCAGCGGCCAGCTTCAACGCCAATACCCAACTTGTGCAGTTAATGGAGATTGCGCGCAATCTGGCCTGGATCCACATGCTTTTGCGTCTCTTTGCCAATGATGGACGTGACGAAACATTCCGTCTTGTCCGGCCCGCGGTGATCGCGCTTGCGTTTGTTGAACTCCTGCAATTGGCTCTGATCGTCGTTCTGGCGCGCAATATGGTTACTTCGGCAGTCGAGTTGCTGGTGTTCGAGCTCTCGGTCCTGTTCCGAATGATGGTCGCAGTCGGCGCGCTAGTCCTGCTCCATAACCTTTATCTTGGGGCGGCGACGTCCTCGCGTCGGATCCTGCGCTGGAGCGCGGCAGCAATGGCCGGACTGTATGCGTTCGACCTCAATTATTTCACTCTCGCGTACTTGACCGGATCAAATTCGGTCGAACTGGTGGCAATTCGTGGTATCGCCGCTAGCGTTGTCGCAATCCCGTTCGCCATGGGATTCAGTCCAAATTCGAAAGGCATCGAGTTCAGACCGTCGCGCGTCCTGACCTTTCGATCGCTATCGCTATTCGTCATCGGCACGTATCTGGTGCTGATGCTCGCTCTTGCACGCTGGCTGGACCTTCAGAATGGCGATCTGGGCCGCCTGACGCAGGTTGGGCTTATAATTGCAGCGGGCGCGCTGGCGCTCATCTGGCTTCCTTCGGAAAGATTGCGTGGGTGGTTGAGGGTCACGGCCGTGAAGCACCTTTTCAAGCACCGATACGATTATCGTAACGAATGGATTCGCTTCACCGGAACATTGGGGAGCGCGGGCTCCTGTCAATCCAGTCTGCAGGAACGCGCGATCAAGTCGTTGGCTGACATCACCGATAGTCAATCAGGGATACTTTTGATGCCCGATGACGAGGGGGCCCTTTGCGTCGCAGCGAAGTGGCAGTGGAGTACGGCAGACGTTCCTTCTCCCGCAGTATCACCGGCCCTGGCTGCAATGATCGAACGGGAAAACCTTATTCTCGACCTGAACGAAATTCGCGCCGGTGCCGAATACCGGGGTGAAAAAGTAATGGTCCCCGAATGGCTCCGAGAAGAACCGCGGGCATGGGCAGGGGTGCCGCTCATGCATTTCGACCGGCTTGTTGGCCTCATAATATTATCGCGTCCCAAGTTTGAACGAAAGCTCGACTGGGAGGATCGTGACCTACTTTCTGTCGTAGGACGACAATTGGCCAGCTATCTTGCCGAACAAGCCGGACAGACGGCCTTGCTAGAAGCCGGACAGTTCGACGAGTTCAACCGCCGGATGGCTTTCGTGATGCACGATATCAAAAACCTGTCGAGCCAGATGACCCTGTTGTTGCACAATGCCGAAAAACATGCCGAAAAACCCGAATTCCGGAAGGATATGCTGGTTACGCTCCGCGCTAGCGCGGAGAAATTGAACGCGTTGCTCGCGCGTTTGGGCGTTCACGGACCAAAGATCGGCAACCGCAACGAAAGCTTTCAGCTAAGCGATGTAGCCATGGGTGTCGTCGAACGTTTTCGGCATCTGCACCCACTGACCTTGCTTCGTACCAGCCCGGCGAGGGTCACTGGCGACCCGGAGAGTCTGGAGCAGGCAGTTGCTCACCTTGTCCAGAATGCAATCGATGCCAGTGACGACACTTCTGCTGTAATTGTAGAAGTCTTCAGTGATGGCGTTTCAGGCACGTTGCGCGTGCTCGACAATGGGGCGGGGATGACACCGCAATTCTTGCGGAATGGGCTCTTCAAGCCGTTCGTCTCCATGAAACAGGGCGGTTTTGGTATCGGTGCTTTCGAGGCGCGCGAAATTGTCCGTTCGATGGGCGGGCGGCTCGATGTTGATTCAAGGGAGGGTTTGGGCACGCGTTTCACAGTAAGCCTGCCTTTACAGGCGACCACACGATTGGCGACCCGGCAGATCAGGACCATCGAACCGGAGCCTGCGTGATGTCGAGCGGCAAACCGAAATTGCTCGTGATAGAAGATGACGAGGGGCTGCAGGCACAGCTCAAGTGGGCGTATGAGGATTATGACGTCGTCATCGCCGGCACGCGCGAAACCGCGCTTTCTGTTGTTCGCGCCGAAGAACCAGCGGTTATAACGCTCGACCTTGGCCTTCCGCCGGATCCAGATGGAACAAGCGAGGGCTTTGCCGTACTAGAAGCGGTCATGGCGATGAAGCCCGACGCGAAGATCATCGTGGCCTCGGGACACGGCGCACGTGAAAGCGCGCTCAGAGCAATCGAACAGGGCGCTTACGATTTTTACCAGAAGCCGGTGGATATCGACACTCTCGGCCATATTGTGGACCGAGCCTTTCGTTTGCATCAGATCGAAGTGGAAAACCGGCGATTGTCGGCGAAGGTCGGGGAAGACCGGACCGTTCTGGGAGGTATGATTACCGCCGCTCCGGAAATGGCTAAGGTCGCGCGTACGGTAGAGCGCGTTGCGCCCACGAACGTATCGGTCATGTTGCTGGGCGCGAGCGGTACCGGCAAGGAGCTGCTTGCCAAAGGCGTGCACGAGGCGAGTGACAGGCACAAGGGATCGTTCGTCGCGATAAATTGCGCAGCCATTCCGGAAAACCTGCTCGAGAGCGAACTATTCGGCCATGAAAAGGGCGCTTTCACTGGCGCGGTCAGCACCACGCCCGGCAAGATCGAACTCGCCCACGGGGGTACGCTGTTCCTCGATGAGGTCGGCGACATTCCGCAAGCCCTCCAGGTCAAGCTGCTCCGGTTCCTGCAGGAACGAACGATCGAGCGGGTGGGCGGACGAAAACCGATCGCGGTCGATACGCGGATTGTCTGCGCGACGCATCAAAACCTGGAGAGCATGTTGGAACAAGGCACGTTCCGTGAAGACCTGTTCTATCGGCTTGCCGAACTCGTCATCAAAGTGCCTAAACTGTCCGAAAGACCAGGAGACGCGGTGTTGTTAGCAAAGCATTTCCTGTTGCGCTTTGCCGACGAGATGAACCCTCGCGTAAAAGGATTCGCGCCTGACGCACTTGCCGCAATCGATTCCTGGGGTTGGCCCGGAAACGTTCGCGAGCTGGAAAATCGCGTCAAGCGTGCCGTCATCATGACCGACGGGAAAACGATAACGTCCGAGGATCTTGATTTGGACGGCTCCGGCGAGGCCGGCGAACACATTCTGGCACTAAATCTGAAGGCTGCGCGCGAACAGGCTGACCGGCGAATGATCCGTCAAGCGCTTGCGCGTAGCGAAGGTAACATCTCGAATACGGCGAAGTTGCTCGGCATAAGCCGACCGACACTTTACGATCTGCTAAAGCAGTATGACCTACAGCCCTGACCAGTTGAGAAAAGCCTCCCTGATATTCGCAATCGGCCTCGGGATGGCCAGTTGCGACAGTCAGCCCGTCATTGCCGATCCGATCGAGAAGGCTCGTGCCGAACTTAGGCAGGGAGATGCAATTCAGGCAGAGTATTTGCTCACGCGCCAACTCGAGAGGGGGGCATCGCGTGAATCCGTCGCCGCCCTTCTTGGCGAGGCTGCGCTCGCTCGGGGAAATTTCGAAGAGGCGCGGGAATGGCTGGCTCCCGGCCTTTTTTCGCAAGACTCCATCGGGCGTGGCTATCATATGCTGGGCCGGCTCGAACTGGTCGAAGGCAATCTCGCAGCAGCCGGGACCGCGTTCGATCGCGCAATGGCAACAGGCATGCAAGAAGCCGAACTGTGGGTGGATATCGCACGTTTGCGGTATCGTGGAGGCGAACATACCCAGGCTGTCGATGCGGTCGAACGTGCGATGGCGCTTGATAGGAATAACGCTTCCGCGCTCAAGTTCCGAGGGCAACTCATACGCGACGCGCAAGGGCTGGTATCGGCAATCGAGTGGTTCGGACGCGCGCTCGAAGCGCAGCCGGACGATCTCGATTTGCGCACCGAGTATGCGGCAACTCTTGGTGATGCTGGACGGGCTCGGGAGGCGCTTGAGGTGCTGAGATACGGAGATGGCAAGGCCGCAAGCTCGCCGAAAGGATTGTTTTTGCAGGCGGTGATCGCAGCGCGAGGTGACAACCTCCGGCTGGCTCGCAATCTCTTAGAGCGTTTGGGTGACGTCCAGGAGGATGTGCCTGCTGCCAAACTGCT
Source organism: Erythrobacteraceae bacterium Alg239-R51 (assembly GCA_947331495.1). Lineage (GTDB taxonomy): Bacteria > Pseudomonadota > Alphaproteobacteria > Sphingomonadales > Sphingomonadaceae > Qipengyuania. The sequence continues at coordinate 1,341,419 of CAMZOI010000001.1, forward strand.
GACGGCCATTACAGATCTGCAGTTGGAAAACTTCTCGTCTGCCGTTCGTCATCTGAATGACATGTATGCCCGGCAACCCGATAACAACCGTATTGCAGAACTTTTCGCCTTTGCGCTGTTGCGAAGCGGGATGGAGCAGCAGGTGATCGACCACTTCGATGCGCAGGCTTCCCTTCCGACCGCTTCGAACTACCTCAGGACCGTCGTTGCTCGCGCGCATGAAGCGACCGGCCAACGGGATCGGGCCGCGATGTTGCTGGACAGCAGTAGTAACAATACCTCAGCGCTTGGTGCCCTCCCGCCGACGGAACTTTCGGACGAAGCACTCCCTTCCGATCAACGATCCGGTCTCCTTGCCCGCAACGAAATTCGGACGCTCATTAGCAACGGCAGGGCATCCGGAGCCGCCCGTCGGGCCCGAGATTTTGCAATTCAAAACCCGGGATCCGGCGATGCGCAGGCCATCCTCGGCGATGCGGAGTATGCAGCCGGCGATATAGCTAAAGCGCAGCAGGCTTACCGGCGTGCGATCGACATTCGGCAATCTTGGCCCTTGTTGGTGCGAATGATGCGTTCGCAGACCGATACCGCTGATGTACAAATGCTGCTGGAATCATATCTGTTTGAACATCCGATGAGTGCAGATGCAGCTGTATGGTTGGCCGACAGTTATGCTTCTTCCGGAGACTGGCGACGGGCGGCAACACTGCTCGATCGCGCGATGCGTTTGGGATATGCCCGCGTTCCAGACATTCTGGCAGCGCGTAGTCTGGCGGCGGCCAACCTGGGAAATCCTCGATCGGCGCTGGATTTCGCTATCACCGCGCACGAACTGCAACCAACCAATCCTGTTGCAATACGCGCATTAATCTCCGCGCTTCCGGGATCCGAGAACGAGGTCCGCGAAGAACTGAAAGCGAAATTGCGTAGTATCAGTTCCGGCTGAAGCTCAACAGCACCATCCGGGCGGGTTTTCGTCAGGCGGCGTGAATCTCTATTCGGCAAGCGGGACCGTCGCATCGTCCGGATTGCGGCGATTGTGTCGTACCGACCACCAGAAACTGATCCCGATCAATGTCGCTCCGATCAACCCGGTTATAGTTTCGGGAACGTGCCAGCGAGCGGAAAGCAACATGATCGTACCCAAAGCGATGATCGCCCAGAAGGCACCATGTTCCAGATAACGATATTGCGAGAGCGTTCCTTGTCGCACCAAATGAACGGTCATCGAACGCACGAACATGGCACCGACCGACAGGCCCAGCGCGATGATGATCATGTTGTTCGAGAGCGCGAAGGCTCCGATGACCCCGTCGAAGCTGAAACTGGCATCGAGCACCTCGAGGTAAAGGAACCCGCCGAGACCCGATCGAACAATCTCGCCAGCGGCCTTCTTCCGTGCCTCGTTCTGTTCGATGATCGCGCCCAGCGCGTGAACGCCGATAAAGGTTATCAGACCCAGAACCGCAGCGGTAAGGAAGGTGAACGCGTCGTCCGGATCGAGCGCTGTCGATATCGCATAGACAAAAGTCAGGACGAGACCGATTTCGACCGCCGGGACACTGGAAAACCGCGCGATGCGTTTCTCCAATGTTGCAATCCAGTGAATGTCCTTGTCGGAATCGAAGAAGAAGCTGAGCCCGACCATTGCAAGGAACGCCCCGCCGAAACCGGCGATGGAAATGTGCGCACCTTCGACGATCCGTTCGTATTCCTGCGGATCATTGAGCGACAGGCGGACTGCATCGACAGGTCCGAGATCGGCTGCGATCGCGACAATCGCGACCGGGAATATAATTCGCATCGCAAACACCGCGATAAGGATGCCCCAAGTAAGGAAGCGGCGTTGCCAGACCGGATCCATCTCGCGCAGGACCGTGGCGTTGACGACGGCATTGTCGAAGCTGAGCGACACTTCGAGTATCGACAGGACGACAATGATCCACAGAATGGAAAGCATGCCGGCGATGGAACCGGTACTGGCGTAACCATACCATGCCCCCAAAACGAGGCAGACGGCCGTAAAGCCCAGCGAAAAGGCGTAGAAACGCCACAGCGTACCCATTTCCAAGCTTTCCCCGGTTCAGCGCTTTTGTTGGTAGGTCTGGTCTTGCGTGGGAAAAGTGCGCGCGCGCACTTCCTCTGCGTAACGTGCAACGGTTTTTTCGATCGTTTCCGCGATGTTCTCGTATTTCTTCACGAACCGCGGAACACGTTCGAACATTCCAAGCATGTCGTCGGTAACGAGTACTTGGCCATCGCACTGGGCAGAGGCGCCTATTCCAATCGTCGGACAGGAGACAGCGCCGGTCGTCTTTATAGCGATCGGTTCGAGCACCCCTTCTAGGACTATGGCAAATGCCCCTGCCTCATCGAGCGACTTTGCGTCGTTGAAGATCTTTTCAGCTTCGGCGTCGCTCCGTCCTCTGGCGGCATAGCCGCCCAGCACATTGACTGCCTGCGGTGTCAAGCCGACATGACCCATCACCGGAATGCCGCGCTGGTTCAGAAACGCAATCGTGTCTGCCATTTGCGCACCGCCCTCCAGTTTCACCGCAGCCGCTCCACTTTCTTTCAGCAATTTCGCAGCGCTTTCGAAGGCTTGCTGTGGCGACTGTTCGTATGATCCGAAGGGCATGTCGACAACGACTACCGAATGATAGCTGCCGCGCACAACTGCAGCGGCATGGTTGGACATCATTTCAAGGGTCACGGGAATGGTCGACGGAAGTCCGTAAATGACCTGGCCCAGGGAATCGCCAACCAGCAAAAGGTCGCAGTGAGCGTCGAGCAACTGCGCCTGCCGGGCGGTGTAAGCCGTCAGCATCACCAGGGGTTCTCGCGTCTTGCCATCGCTCTTGTGCGATCGGATCATCGGCACTGTAAGCCGCTTCATTGGCTGCGGCGTGGGATTGGCGCGGCTGGTGCTCGTATCCAGTTTGAACGTCGTCGACATGCCGGGGCTCTAGCAAGGGTGCGGGGGCAAAGCGAGGCTTGGATTTGCAGACGATAACGTGTTTAAGAGCGCACTTGGATTGGCGCGGCATCGTGCTGCGCTTGGAGAGGGACAGAACGAAAATGGTCGCTACGACGCAAACCACGGGCGAGGGCTGGTCCTCGCGCAGCGCCTTCATCCTGGCTGCCGTCGGCGCGGCGGTTGGCCTCGGCAATATCTGGCGCTTCCCCACACTTGCCGGTGAAAGCGGTGGAGGCGCCTTCGTCATCGTCTACATAGCTTGCGTGTTCCTGCTTGGTCTACCGCTCGTGCTGTCGGAAATCTTTATCGGCAGGGTCGGCCAGACAGATGCCGTTGGATCAATCCGCCGGGTTGCAGCCCAGTCGCACGCATCGCCGGGATGGTCGATATTCGGGGCGATAGGAGCGGTGGCAGCCTTCCTGATCCTTTCCTTCTATTCCGTCGTCGCCGGGTGGGTCCTCTATTACGCCGGCATTTTCGGCGGAGACTTCGTGCAGGCCATCACGGCCGGAGAGCCATTTCGTGGAGCCTTGGCGGGTGAAAACCAAGAGCAGATCCAGCAACGGTTGAGCGACATGTTCGCAAGCCCCGGCCTGCTCTTGACCATGCATCTGTTCTTTATGGGGCTGACCCTGTTTATCGTGGCGCGCGGCGTGCATTCGGGGATCGAGAAGGCTGCCACATACCTAATGCCCGCATTTTTCGTCCTTCTGGTGGGCCTCGTTCTCTACGGGGCCATCGAAGGGGACATGGGCGATGCCATTGCATTTCTTTTCACGCCCGATTGGTCCAAACTGACGCCCGAAGTCATGAACTCCGCTCTCGGACAGGCGCTATTTTCCCTGTCGCTGGGGGTGGCCGGCCTGATAACCTACGGCTCGTACATCAAGGAGGGCAGCGGACTGGGATCAACGTCGGCGATGATCGCCGTTGCCGATACATGCGTTGCATTGTTGGCGGGTCTCATGATTTTTCCAATCGTCTTTGCCGTCGGTCTCGACCCTGCCGCCGGTCCGACGCTGGTGTTTCAGACCCTGCCGTTCGCCTTTCAGGCCATGCCTGGAGGCGCCTTGTTCGGGTTCCTGTTCTTCGTGTTAATCCTGGTCGCCGCGGTGACGAGCTCGATCTCGCTTCTCGAGGTTCCGACCGCTTACGGCATTGGCGAGCGAGGGTGGAGCCGTCCCAAATCAACCCTGATTTTCGGCGGGGGAGCATTCGTCATCGGCATCTTCTGCCTGCTTGGATACAATCTGTGGGCCGATGTACGGCCGCTCGGCTTCTGGTCGCTGTTCGCAGAAACAGACATTCTCGACACGATCGACGGTTTCACTGGTAAGGTCATGCTTCCGCTCGTGGCATTGCTGACGGCTGTTTTCATCGGGTGGAAAGCAGACAGGAACCTGCTGCGGGCCACGACGGGCCTCTCGCCATGGGCCTTCGGCTTGTGGCGGTTTCTCATTGCATGGCTTTGCCCGATTGCCGTCACGATTATTCTGGTCACGGGACTGTTTCCGTCAATCCTGACGTAGGGTTGCAAGAAAAAGGCCGCTTCTTAGCGAAGCGGCCTTTTCCATGTTTAAGAAAGCGGGACAGGTCAGATATCGACCTTGTTGACGTGCTGTTCCTGAGCATCGTCGATGACCGTCTTTCCCAATGCCATCTTGGCGGTGGTTAGCAGTCCCAGGTCGCCATCCCAGATTTCTGCGTTGCCCAAATCCATGCGCAGGAAGACGATGTGCGGATCGTTCTTCCCGCCTTCATACCACGCTTCGACAAAGTTGCTCCAGAATTGGTCGAACCGTTCGCGACTGTGTTCCTTCACGAGTGTTCCGTTGAACCGCGCGAAAATATCGTGCCCCTTGCTCTCGAAGGTTGCAGTCGCCGAACCGAGCTTGGCAAAATCGCTGTGATCATGCGTGAAGAACCAGATCGAGCTGTTGGCATCCTTGTCAAGCTGCGGGCTCATCGGCACGGCGGTTGAGCTATCCCCATCGAGCTGAAGGAAAAGAAAAGGAGAATCGGCAAGCGCCTTCCAGAACTTCGTTTTCAGTTGGTCGGGATCGCCTTCGGCATGTTTCATCGTAAATTCCTTTCGTTGAGGATCTGATCGAACAATGGTCGAAAGCCGCCATCGGTCCCGGTCTCGGACTTTTGCGCTTGGAAGGATACCCAAAAGAACATATAAAGAACACATGGCGTCGCATTCGATTCTTCAAAAACTGGAAATCTTGGCCGATGCGGCGAAATACGATGCATCCTGCGCCTCTTCAGGAACTGCGAAGAAAAACAGTCTGGGGGGGAAAGGTCTCGGATCTACGGAGGGGATGGGGATATGCCATGCGTACGCGCCCGACGGGCGATGCATTTCGTTGCTCAAAATCCTTCTGACCAATCACTGTGTTTTTGATTGCCATTACTGTGTCAATCGCAAGAGCTCGAACGTGGCGCGAGCTCGATTTACGCCTCAGGAAGTGGTCGATCTGACCCTCGGTTTTTATCGACGCAACTATATCGAAGGGCTTTTTCTGTCGTCGGGGATCGTGAAGAATTCCAACCATACGATGGAGCAGATCGTCGAAGTTGCTCGTATTCTGCGCGAAGAGCATGACTTTCGCGGCTACATACATTTGAAGACCATCCCCGAGGCTGACAGCGAGATTGTCCACCGCGCAGGTCTTTACGCCGACCGTATTTCCATCAATGTCGAACTTCCGACCGACAGCGGGTTGTCCCGTTTGGCTCCCGACAAGAATGCTCGTCAGATAGAGCGTACGATGGGCGATGTTAAAGAAGATCTGATAGAAGCAGGAGATGCCAAGAAGAAATTTCGGCATGCTCCACAATTTGCTCCAGCGGGACAATCAACTCAGATGATTGTGGGCGCAGATGCAGCGACAGATGCCGACATTGTAGGAAAAGCCAGTCGACTTTATGACGATTTTCGTCTGCGCCGGGTTTATTATTCCGCGTTCTCGCCAATCCCGGACGCGAGTGCGGTGCTACCATTGAAGCGCCCGCCGCTCATTCGTGAGCATCGGTTATATCAATCCGACTGGCTGATGCGCTTTTATGGCTTCAAGCCGGGAGACGTTAAGCAAGCGACCGAAGCCGATGGAAATCTTCCCCTCGATATAGACCCCAAACTGGCTTGGGCACTGAAATTTCGCGATCAGTTCCCTGTCGATGTGAACCGCGCCTCACGAGAGCAATTGCTTCGCGTTCCCGGATTGGGTGTAAAGGCGGTCTCGAAAATTATCGCTAGTCGTCGCCACCGCACTTTGCGGCTCGATGATGTGGCACGCCTGACACTTTCGGTCAGAAAGGTTCGACCCTTCATTTGCACTGTCGACTGGCGTCCTGTTACCTTGATCGACCGCGCCGATCTGCGAACCTTGCTATCCCCAAACAAGGAACAGTTCGAACTGTTCGCCGCATGAACGATCACCCCGGCTCGTACACGATCCGTATGCCGAGATCGGACGATTTCGATTTCTGGCGCGAAATGGCCCGATCGCTGATCCAGCACGAAGCGGCTCCGGACAGGGTTTTCTGGAGTGAGCCGGGCGGAGAGGGCGATCTGTTCGCGGACGATGAACTCGCCTTGCCGGACACCCATGCGAATTCGCCGGCGGTACGGGCGAACCGCCGCTTCGTGAACCTGGCGCGGAACGCCATTCTGCATTCCGATCCCGAGCGGTTCGCGTTGCTCTACCGTGTTTTATGGCGATTACAGAACAATCCGCGGATCCTGGAGGACAAGGCTGATCCCGAGGTTCGTCGGTTGGAAGAACTGGACAAGAACGTTCGCCGCGACAGTCACAAGATGCATGCTTTTGTGCGCTTCCGTCTCGTGGAAAATACTCATGGTGGGGTCGAGGCCGAAGAACGATATGTCGCTTGGTTCGAACCGGACCATCACATCTTGCGGGCAAACGCAGGGTTTTTCATGCGCCGTTTTGCGAACATGCGGTGGTCGATCCTGACACCCCAAGGGTCGCTTCACTGGGATGGCCACACGATGTGCGAAGGGCCTCCCGCAGAACGGTCCGATGCTCCTGGCGACGATTCGATGGAAGATCTCTGGCGCAGCTATTATGCATCTATCTTCAATCCCGCGCGTTTGAAGGTTGGGGCAATGCTCAAGGAAATGCCCCGCAAGTACTGGAAGAACATGCCTGAGGCTGCTCTCATTCCCGAGTTGGTCGCGGGTGCGCAGAAGCGGGAGAGCAAAATGGTCGAGGCAGGGACGCTGGAATTCGAAGATCGCCCGGAAACTTTGGAAGCGATCGACAAGGCTATCCACGCATGTCGCAAATGCCCGATCGGTGAACTCGACAATCATGCCGTGATGGGGGAGGGGCCGAGTGATGCGGCTCTGATGATCGTTGGAGAGCAGCCCGGCGACCAGGAGGATCAGATTGGCCGGCCCTTCGTCGGGCCGGCAGGTCAATTGCTCGACAGTCATCTTGAGAAGATCGGAATTGAACGCAAGGCAAGTTACGTCACAAATACGGTCAAACATTTCAAGTATGTGCGACGCGGGAAGCGAAGGTTGCATCAATCACCGGGTGCGAAGGAAATCGATACTTGTCGCTGGTGGATCGAAAGCGAGCGCGCGATCGTGAAGCCGAAACTGATACTTGCAATGGGAGCCAGTGCTGCGCGCGGAATGCTCGGCAAGACGGTCAGTATCTCGAAAGTTCGCGGTTCACCAATTCCGCTTGAAGACGGTAGCGAGCTCTGGGTGACGGCCCACCCTTCTTATCTCCTGCGATTGGACGGGCCGGCCCGAGAGGAACAGGCTAGATTGTTCGATGCAGACCTCGCAGCTGTGAAAGAACGTCTGCACGAATTGAGCGGTTGAAAGACCGATAGATTGAAACGGCGAATATCCCGAGGCGTTGGTACGTTCGGTGGCGATCGAAAGATGATCGTGTTGCTGATCGGGATTGGTATTGTACTGTCCGGGCGAACCTGGTTGGCATCTCACCCCGAACACAATCCCTGGGCTCCGCTCGACCTGCGCGATCCTGTCGGTTGGACGACGAGTTCTAAGATGCGGGCACTCCGGGAAAACGTTCAAATTTGTCGGGACGTACTTGAACGGAGTGAGGTAGATTTCGTGTTACTCGGTCCGGCGGGCGAAGGACCTTGCCGACGTCCGGACCGCACGCGACTTCAGGACTTTCCGGCAACGCCCGATACCCCTGCTGTTACCTGCGAGCTGACAGCCGCCTTGCATTTATGGCAAGTAAACACGCTCAATCCTCTGGCGAGTTCGATTTTCGGCAGCGAGATCGAAAGGGTCGAGCATCTCGGTGCTTATTCATGTCGTCGGCTTTACGGACGCAGTTCAGGTCGATGGAGCGAACATGCGACCGCCAATGCCCTCGACATTTCCGGATTTTCCCTCGAAAACGGTACCCGGATTAGCGTTGAGGACGACTGGTCGGGCGAAGGTGGCAAAACGCGTTTCTTGCGCGAAGTGCGCAACGGAGGATGCGACGTATTCTCCACGGTACTTTCGCCGGATTACAATGCAGCTCATTCCGATCACTTCCACGTCGATATGAGCTCTCGCTGGACGGGGGTTTGCCGGTAATCGTTCAAGGTTCGAGCGAATACCCGGCGCTTCGCACCGTGCGGATCGGATCCTTCGCTCCGTCAAATTCGATTGCCTTGCGCAGTCGGCGGATATGAACGTCGACAGTTCGAAGTTCGATATCGCTGCCGGTGCCCCATACGCCGTCTAGAAGCTGGTTGCGACTGAACACGCGGCCCGGACTTTCCATGAAGAATTTCAGCAAGCGGAACTCGGTCGGGCCGAGTTGAAGAATTTTCCCACGACGCATGACCTTGTGGGCAACCGGATCAAGTGAAATGTCGCCGACATCCAACATCTCACCTGCGAGAGCGGGACGTATGCGCCGCATCACGGCTGCCACGCGGGCAAGCAGTTCGCGCGGACTAAAGGGCTTGGTCAGATAGTCGTCTGCCCCGGTATCGAGCCCACGCACCCGGTCGTCCTCCGCCTCGCGCGCAGTCAGCATGATGATCGGCACGTGCGCCGTCGTCTTGTCTCTACGCAAGCGGCGGCAAACCTCGATGCCGCTGGTTCCGTCAATCATCCAGTCGAGAATAACAAGATCGGGCACTTCTTCGCTGGCGAGGATCAGTGCTTCATCGCCGTCGCCGGTCGCGCGGACATCGTACCCTTCATTGGCGAACCGATATTCAAGCAGTTCCGACAGAGCCGGATCGTCTTCCACGAGCAGTAGTTTTGCGGCGTTCACGGGCAGGCCTTCCCACTGGGTGCTGTCTGGTCGACCCTGTCTCTATGACCTTACGGCTACAGTTTTGTGTCAACGGTCCTCGTCAACGGGATAGGATCCGGTCGCCGCGAAATGCACCATTTCCGCAACATTTGTCGCATGGTCGCCAACTCGTTCAAGATTGCGAGCGATGAAGAGCATCTGAGCGGCACTCGAAATCGTTGAAGGTTGTTCAACCATATGGCTGACAAGGTTACGGAAGATCGCGTTGTAAAAGGCATCGACCTTGTCGTCAGCGGCGATGACTTCCTTGGCCAGTTCGGCATCGCGTGCAGCATAGGCCGTCAAAACGTCGTGCACCATTTCGGCAGCCACTTCGGCCATGGCCGGCAAGAGAGTCAGGGGTTCAAATTGCTTGCGGTTCGACCCGATTTCCTTGCTCGCCTTTGCTATATTCTTCGAATAGTCGCCGATCCGCTCCACCACCCCGGCGATCTTCAGAGCTGCAATGACTTCGCGCAGATCGCCCGCCATCGGAGCCCGCAAGGCAATGATCCGTACGGCAAGCTTGTCGACCTCGCTTTCGAGTGCGTCGATCTTCTTGTCACCGGCCACGACTCGATCGGCCAGTTCGTCGTCTCCCCGCACCAAGGCTTCGAGCGCCTGCTGGACCGCGGCTTCCGCAAGACCACCCATCTCCGCGATCAGACCGCGCAGTTTGGTAATGTCGTCGTCGAATGCCTTGACCGTATGTTCCTGCATGAGTTCCATTGCCTTAACCGTAGCGTCCCGTGATGTAGTCTTGGGTGCGCTTTTCGTGCGGATTGGTGAATATGTCAGAAGTCCGACCGTATTCCACCATCTTTCCCAAGTGGAAGAACGCCGTTCGTTGGCTGACCCGGGCGGCTTGCTGCATCGAATGGGTGACGATCACTATGGCAAACCGGCCGCTCAGTTCTGCGATGAGCTCCTCGATCTTCGCAGTGGCGATCGGATCCAGCGCCGAACACGGTTCGTCCATCAGGATGACCTCCGGGTCGACTGCGATGGCCCGCGCGATGCAAAGACGCTGTTGCTGACCGCCCGATAACGCGGTCCCGCTGTCCTGAAGGCGATCCTTGACTTCTTCCCAGAGGCCGGCGCGCTTCAGCGATTTCTCCACGATGTCGTCGAGCTGGTCCTTGCCTTCCGCCAGGCCGTGGATCTTCGGCCCATAGGCGATGTTGTCGTATATCGATTTGGGGAAGGGGTTGGGCTTCTGGAAAACCATCCCGACCCGTGCGCGCAACTGCACCACGTCGAGCTTGGGGCTGTAGATATCCTGGCCATCGAGGGTGATATCGCCTTCGACGCGAGCGGAAGGGATCGTGTCGTTCATACGGTTCAAGGTCCGCAGGAACGTCGACTTTCCGCATCCCGACGGGCCGATGAATGCCGTCACATATTCGGTCGGAATATCGATCGAAACTTCGTCGATTGCCTTTTTCGATCCGTAGAAGACGGAAACATCCCTAGCGCTCATCTTGGCTTCGGTTTGTTCGATGTTGTCGTGGACTACGGTCACCATTTCTTCTCGAATTTGTTACGCAGGTAGATTGCAAGCCCGTTCATGACGAGCAGGAACAGCAAAAGCACGATGATCGCGGCGCTGGTACGTTCCACGAAGCCGCGATCGATTTCGTCCGACCAGAGAAAGATCTGAACCGGCAGGACCGTCGCCGGCGACGTGAATCCATCGGGCGGCGTGGCGACGAACGCGCGCATCCCGATCAGCAGCAAAGGCGCAGTTTCGCCAAGCGCACGAGCCATTCCGATAATCGTACCGGTCAGTATGCCGGGTAGGGCCAGCGGGAGAACATGATGAAATGCGACCTGCACTGGAGAGGCGCCAACGGCTAGTGCGCCATCGCGAATGCTTGGAGGAACTGCCTTGATAGCGTTTCGGCCCGATATCACGATGACCGGCATCGTCATCAAAGCCAAGGTCATGCCGCCGATCAATGGGGCGGAGCGATAGCTGGGAAAGAGCCACAGAAATACCGCAAGGCCGAGCAGGCCGAAAATTATCGAAGGCACCGCAGCAAGGTTGTTGATCGAGACTTCTATAAGATCGGTCCACCGGTTCTTCGGTGCGTATTCTTCCAGATATATCGCGGCCAGGACCCCGATGGGGAAGGCTAGCAGAAGCGTTACCACCATTGTCAGGATCGACCCCTTGAGTGCACCCCAAATGCCGACCTGCTGGGGATTGGTGGCGTCCGCCCTGCTCAGGAATCCCGGATCGAAGTTCTTCGATATCAGGCCTGCCTCGTAAAGCCTGTTCGCCAGGACTTGCGATTCGGCCGATCCCTCGCCCTCGTAACCCGATGCGAGATCGGCCGAGGCGGGAAGAGAAAACGTAACGTCCTGGCGTAGGATGTCCGGATCAGCCACGATCGCTCGCGCAACGTCGCGCCAGGCCTGGCGACCTAGTTCCGCAGCCGCTTCCTCGCCCAGAGCCTCCTGCGCGAAATAGTCGACAACCGAGGGCAGACCCTGCGCTTCTAGCGTCTGCAAGGCCCCGGGCTGTTCCAAAGCGTTGCGGTCGACGGAAAGACCGGCCTGGGTGAAATCGATCGGTATGCGTAGTTCGACGCGCTGAAACCCGCCTATTCCGTTCAGCGTCATGGTGACCAGCAGGAACAGCAGGACAGCGATCGAGAATGCAACAGCGCCAAGTCCGAGCATCTTGAACCGCTTTTCGGCTGCATAGCGCTTTTTTAGCCGCGCCTCGAAGATCTCGGTGCGCGTGGGGGCGATACGGTTACTCATAAGCCTCCCGGAACCTTTTCACGACGCGTAGGGCAATAAAGTTGAGGGCCAGGGTTACCATGAACAGGACAAAGCCGAGTGCGAAGGCGCTGAGCGTTGCGGGATGATCGAAGCTGCCTTCGCCGGTCAACATGGCGACGATCTGGACGGTTACGGTTGTCATGGCTTCCAGGGGGTTTGCCGAAAGGTTGGCGGCGGTCGAGGCGGCCATGACGACGATCATCGTTTCGCCGATAGCACGGCTCACCGCAAGCATGACCCCCGCCACGATCCCGGGAAGCGCCGCCGGTATCATCACTTTCTTGATGGTTTCGGACTGGGTTGCTCCCATCGCCAGGCTGCCATCGCGCATGGCACCGGGAACCGCAGCGATGCTGTCATCCGCCATGGATGAAACGAAGGGAATGATCATGACCCCCATGACCAGTCCTGCGGCCAGTGCACTCTCACTGGACGGGTTGGAAACTCCGGCCTGCAAGGCGAGGTCGCGAATGGCCGGGGCAATCGTGAGAGCTGCGAAATACCCGTACACCACGGTGGGCACACCGGCGAGTATCTCCAGTGCCGGTTTGACCCATGCGCGCACTTTCGGATCGGCATACTGGGTCAGGTATATGGCGCTCATCATGCCGAGCGGGATTGCCACGATCATGGCGATGATCGCGCCAATGAAGATGGTCCCCCAGAATAGCGGGATCGCTCCGTAACGGCTGCCATCGGGGTTATCGGCGCTGCTCATGGGGTCGGGCCCCCAGAAAGTCCCGAACAGAAAATCGATCGGCGAAACCATGCCGAAAAATCGCACCGTCTCGAACACTAGGCTCGCAAGAATGCCGATAGTCGTAAGGATCGCGACGAGCGACGCCGCGAGCAGAATGGCCATCACGATCCGCTCGACCCGGTTTCGCGCCGCGAAGTCCGGCTTCAGACGAAGGAAGGCCCAGGTCCCCCCGACGAACGCGATCAGCACGGTGACGGCGATACCGATCAGGTTGAACCGCGAAAGGGCGTCCCGATAGGGTTCGACCAGTTCCTGAGCTTGTGGATTGAAGACCGCCCGGGCTGCGCCGGTAGCGACCGCCCGGGCCTCGTTCAGTATCGTCTGTCGCTGGAAACCGAAGGCGGGAAGATCGGCCGCCGCCGGACTGGCAAGCACCGATTGCGTTACCAGCCCGGGTGCGATGGCGCTCCAGACGACGATGAACAACGCCACCGGAATGACGATCCAGAGCGCAACATACCACGCGTGATATGTCGGCAGGCTGGAGAGCCTGCCGTCCGGGCTCTCACGCCGAAACGCCCAGGCGCGAGCGCGCGCCGCCAGCCATCCAGCGAGCCCGAGCCCCAAGGCCAGAAGAAGCAGGATGATTGGCGACACGGCTTAAGCGAGTTCTTCAGTTCAGCGCGGCGGCATCGAGTGTAGGAAACTCGGTTACTGCCCTGCGGTTGGCCTCTCTCACGTCGTCAGGCGATGCGACCAGACCGATATTCGCCAGTTCGCCATCCCTCGACCACATGTCCGTCCACTGCATCAGGTATTCGCGCAGGCCCGGTATGGCATCGAGATGCGCTTTCTTGACGTAAACGTACAAAGGCCGTGCCCCCGGATAGTCGAAGCTCGAGATGTTCTCGTAGGTGGGCTCCACCCCGTTTATCGGCAGACCCTGTACCTTGTCGGCGTTTTCCTCAAGATAGCTGTAACCGAACACGCCAATGGCCTTCGGATTGCTCTCGATCTTCTGAACGATCAAATTGTCCTGTTCGCCCTGATCGACATACTTGCCGTCGGAACGGACCTCGGTGCAGATCTGGTCGTACCGGTCTTCGTCGCTTTCTTCTATCGATGCCATTGCGGGGTTCGAGGCGCAGCCGACTTCCAGAACCAGTTCCTTCAGGGCATCGCGCGTTCCCGACGTGCTCGGCGGTCCGTAAACCAGGATCGGTTCGTTCGGCAGCGACGGATCGACGTCCGCCCAAGTCTGGTTGGTCTGTTCCTCCCCATAGGGATTGGCCGCGAGAGCCTCATAAACCTGCTGCGGGGTCAGGTTCATGTATATTCCGTTCTGCGCCGATGCGAAGGCAATGCCGTCCAGACCAACCTGGATTTCGGTGATCTCGGTGACGCCATTGGCCTGACAATCGGCAAACTCTCCTGGCTTCATGCGGCGCGAGGCGTGCGCCATGTCCGGCGTATCGGCACCCAGGCCGGAGCAGAACAGGTTCATGCCGCTGCCCGTGCCAGTCGATTCGATGATCGGCGATTTGTATTCGGGGTTGGAACGCACGAATGCTTCGGAAACGGTCTTCGCGAAAGGAAAGACGGTCGATGAACCAACCGCGCGGATCGAATCGCGCGACGCAGCTTCGCCGCCATTTCCGCCACATGCTGCCAGGGCAAAAGCCGAAACAGCTGCAAAGATAAACGATTTTGTCTTGGTCATGATAAGCCCTTTGATGTGCAAGCTAGCGGCGCAAAAGCGTTTTAGTGTTACAGGGTTGCGACAGATATCTGACTTTCGAGAATCGGCAGGCGATATGTCGACGCGCTCTAACAAGCGAACAGTCAGAAATCGACCTGCGCGCGAACACCGAACGCATCAACGCCATATGAAGTATCCCCACTGGTGGTCGGGATTACCGCATCGTCATATTCCAGACGTCCGTAATTCACGGCAAACAGGGTGTAATCGGTCGGCTTCCATATAAGCGAAGCGAGATAGCCATTCTGCTTTCCGCCCACGACGGTCTTGTCCACAAGGTCGAGATAATCGTACCGCAGGTTGAACTGAATAGCGCCGAAGCCTCCTTCGCCAACCGGGTTCCTGGGTGTTGTCCGATCGAACTTGCCATCCTTGTACCCACGGCGGTCGTCGGTGAGGAACACGCCAAGTTCCGCATATCCGCCAAAGAAGGTCGGGTCGCTCAAAGAACCGGGACGATCGACCTCCTGCCAGAACGCTTCCGAGGCAGCGTGGAACCGGCCGGAGATCATTGCTGCCTCCAATCCGTAACCCGTTTCGCTTTCCGCTTCGAGATTCCCGGTGCTGACAAAACGTTCGGAGGTGAAGTGAACCAGCGGGCGCTGCCGATACCGTATCGTGTCATCGACATCCTGAATATCGTTGTAGTGTATCGATCCGCCGAAATGCAGTTGTGTTCTGTCGAACTTCGGCATGACAACCAGGCGGCCGTCGAAGCCGTAGTTGCCGTTCGGGGCATCGCCAAGGTTGTCAGAAAAAACGCCCCCTTGCGCTACAAGCAAATCGTTCGAGAACGTAACCGACGCACCCAGACGCCGTTCGAAACCGAAGGCATCGGTAAAGGCTGCGCGCTCTATGAACGTCGTGTGCAAGCTGCTCGTCAGCTCTTCCAGCGACTGGAAGTTGTTGTGATGCCCAACGACGACTTCTGCCGGACCATCGCCATAGGAAAGAATCGCGTCGGCCAGTTCCACTTCGTTGCCGGCAAAATCGATTTCGATCTTGTAGCCAAACCCACCTGGAATATCGCCTGATGCACCCAACCGTGCGCGACGTATTTCGCTCGCAAACCCGTCATCGGCTTCGGTCGATGCTGGAGCTTCGGTGAAACCCGCATCGACCATCAGCCTTCCGCGCGGTTTGAAGCTCCATCCATCGCTTTTGGACAGTGCGGCAACCGGAGCGACGGCCTTTTGCGAATCGACTGTGTTTTTGCCAGTCTCGACAACGGGCGGAGCGACCGTCAGTTCGGCGGCCAGTTCGTCGATACGCTCAGTCAGCACCCGCACCTGTTCGCGAAGCTCCGCGAGTTCGCTTTCGCCCGAATGATCCTGAGCCTGGAGCGGAGTGGCGATAAACCCGCCGAACACCGCTACGGCAACCGAGCGGCTTAAAAACCGGTACATTTGTTGTTCCCTTGTCACGGAAATGACTATCCGGTGACGCCTTTATGACCGGTATATTACGGTTCGATGACACCATCTTTCGAACGGAATTGCCCCGGCAAAACCACCGCCATGGGCCTTCAGTTTTCGGTTTTCGCGAGGGGAAGCAGCACTTCGACCCGTGTTCCTTCGCCCAGCTTGCTGCTGATATCCAGCCGCCCCCGGTGACGCTCGACAATATGTTTGACGATTGCGAGACCAAGACCCGTTCCCCCCGAGGCGCGACTACGACCGGGATCGGTGCGGAAAAACCGCCGGGTCAGTTGGGGTATGTGTTCGGGAGCTATGCCGTCGCCTCGGTCGGAAACGGTAAGCCGTACCCGGGCCCTTCCCTTGGGATGGAGGCGTACGGTGACAGTTTCATCCGACCGTCCGTATTTGAAAGCATTGTCCACCAGGTTCCGGACGAGTTGCTCAAGTTGCTGCGCATCGCCGCAGACAAGAAAGGTATCGGAAGCCTCGAAGTCGAGTCGCGAAATCCTGTCAGTTCCCGCTCCGTCTCGCGCCGCGCTTTCAACGATGGCAGACAGATTGACCTCGTCGTTCGGCAATTCGTGCTTCTCGGCCTCGATACGCGAAAGGGACATCAAATCGCTGACAAGAGCTTCCAATCGCTGCGCTTCGCGATGGATGGTCCCGAGAAACTTTTCCCCAACCTTCGGTTCAAGATTGCCGACATCTTCGCGCAGCGTTTCCACATAGCCAATGATCGATGCGAGCGGAGTGCGCAGTTCGTGACTGGCATTGGCCACGAAATCGGTATGGGCGCGGCTGATATCGGATTCTGCTGTCTTGTTGACCAATTCGATAACCGCGACATCATTGTCTAGCTCCTTGCGGTTTATGCGCCAGATATCGCGCCGTCTCGACAGGCCGCGCACGATCGCGCTTCCATCGCCACCGCTATCCAGCAAGCTGACCGCTTCTGGTTGGCGCAAGGCCATGCGCACATCTTGTCCGACCGCATGGGCACCCAGGAGTTTGCGCGCCATGAGATTGGCGATGACCACGCGGTCGCGCTCGGTCACCAGGATGGGGGTTTCCGAATGTTCGATCATCTCGCCCATAGTGTCGCGCGAGAAAGCAGTGTTCTTCGCTTTCGGCTGAGGTGGGGGTGGCTGGGCACCGACTAGCCACAAGGAACCGCACCACAGGAGAAGGACCGCAACGACCACCATAACGTCGACGCCCGAAACCAGCAGGGTCGCGCATCCGACCAGAGCCAATATCACTCCGGGAAGAGGCAGGTATCGGCCAAGCATCGTTGACCGCTTAGCTGCGTCGAAGCGCGCTGGCTAGCGGCCCGGTAACAGTGATACCTGCCAAAACGACGACGGCGTCCATACAAACACCGGTTCTGCCAACCAGAAGGTATCGCCGGACGGATTGTATTTGAAGTATGACACCACCGTGGTGACCCCTACGGGAATCGAACCCGTGTTTCAGCCGTGAAAGGGCCGCGTCCTAACCGCTAGACGAAGGGGCCAAACCCGTTTGCGGGTCGGTGGTGTGGCGGGGCACTTAAGGGGCACCGAGCAGGGCGTCAACCCCAGATCGGACCGGTCCGGCCTAGTCGGCCCATGCCGCGTCTTCGAGGTGAAGTTCAGCCTGTGGACGACTGCCCCAATCATCAATCTTGATCCGTCCGGCAAGCCACAATTTGCGCCCCTGCGAAGCGTGAAGCAATGATTGTCCCATTTCGCTTTCGGCGGCACGAAAAGCGATTCCCTTGAAGCTGCGCCCATCATCGCCCGCAGCGATCAACCGGACGTGATCGGTTCCCACGATATCGCACTTCACCAGCCTTACCGGTCCGACGGCGACCCTTGGTCCGGGCCATCCGACGCCATAAGGTCCGCCGGAATCGAGCGCCTCGACGAGGTCAGGCACAAGTCCGCCGGGAGCCACGGCGATGTCCAGCAGCATTTCCTGTTTGAGACAGGCCTTGGCAACCTGCGCTTCGAGCGTTTCGTCGAGCCATTCAGAGAAGGCATCGAGTTTATCGACCGAGACAGTCAGCCCTGCTGCCATTGCATGCCCGCCTCCGGCCAGCAAAAACCCCTCGTCCCGAGCACGGATGATTACGGCCCCGAGATCGACGCCGGCAATTGAGCGACCGGACCCCTTTCCCTGGCCAGTGGCGCCATCGACCGCGATCACCAAGGCCGGCTTTCCCGTTTTCTCCTTAATGCGACCTGCAACGATTCCGATCACGCCGGGATGCCAGTTTTCGCCATGAAGGATATGAACGGCCCGGTTGTGCTGGCCTGCAAGCTGATCTTCCGCCGCTGACTGAACCTCCGCCTCGATGTCGCGGCGCTCTTCGTTTAGCGTGGAAAGCTGCGCTGCAATGTCGCGAGCCTCGTCTTCGTTCCGCGTGGTGAGAAGCCTCACTCCCAGCGTAGATTCGCCGACCCGCCCTCCGGCATTGATCCGCGGCCCGAGCGCAAAGCCCAGATCCGAACAACCGGGCGCGCGTTTGAGACGGCTCGCATCGATCAGCGCCGACATGCCGATATTGTTGCGCCGGGCCATGACCTTGAGTCCCTGCGCCACGAAGGCGCGGTTCAGTCCATGCAGTGCCGCGACATCGGCGACGGTGCCAAGAGCGACCAGATCGAGCAGGCCGAACAGGTCGGGGGCCTGGCGTTTTTCGAAATACCCGCGTTCGCGCAAGGTGCGGACCAGGGCCACTCCCAACAGAAAAGCCACGCCGACCGCAGCCAGATGCCCGTGGGAGGAGGCCAGGTCATCCTCGTCGAGACGGTTGGGATTGACCAGCGCCACTGCCTTGGGGAGTTCGGCCGCGCACTTGTGGTGGTCCACCACGATGACATCGATACCCGCATCATGGGCCATTGCGAGCGCTTCATGCGCCATGGCGCCGCAATCCACCGTTATGACGAGCGTGCTGCCCTGTTCGCCAAGGCGAACCAAGGCCTCGCCCGAGGGTCCGTAACCTTCGAGCAGTCGGTCGGGAATGTAATAGCCTGCCTCTACGCCGAGATCGCGCAGGAGCCGGATCAGCAAGGCCGAGCTTGTCGCCCCGTCGACATCGTAATCGCCGTAAACGGTGATCCTCTCGTTCGCCAGCACCGCTTGCGAGATACGCTCGGCGGCGATGTCCATATCCCGGAACGCCGAAGGATCTGGGAGGAAATCACGCAGGGTCGGATTGCGATGCCGGTCGATATCGTCCCGCTCGACACCGCGCGCGATAAGGAGCTGATCGACAATGTCGGTCCCCGTCCCGATACCGGCACCGAGTTGCATGTTGCCGCCCCGCCAGCGCCACGATCGCCCGGTGAGCGAACGGGACACGCCGAAAACATAGTTCAGTGCCTGCGATGCCATGTTCGCGTGCCTAGCTGGAACGCGGCCGCTACGAAAGCGCAGGGCGTTGACAATCGACAGCAAGGCGCGATGTTCTGCTCATGGCAAATGCACTCCTGTTGATTGTCTGGCACAGCCGTACGAGGACGGCCGAAGCGCTTGCCTCTTCCGCTTTTGAAGGGGCGGGCGACGATGCATGCATGGTTCGCGCACGCGATTGCAATCCGCAAGACATCCTCGAGGCGGAAGGATACCTTTTCGCCTGCCCGGAAAACCTCGCAACGATGAGCGGGGAGATGAAGGAGATGTTCGACAGGTGTTATTACCCGGTGCTTGGCCGGATCGAAGGGCGGCCTTACGCCACGATCATCTCTGCCGGGTCGGACGGTGAAGGCGCTCAGAAACAGCTCGATCGTATCGCCAGGGGTTGGCGACTCAAACGGGTTGCCGAACCGTGGATACACAATACCGATGCGCAAACGCCCGAAGAAATACTGGCAGTCAAGCAGGTGACGGAGCGCGAAACCGATCGCGCAAGAGAACTCGGCGAAGGCTTGGCCGAAGGTTTGCGTTCGGGCATCTTCTGACATTTGTAGCAAAAAGGCGGGCTTCGGTTGATCGTTGCGCCGCCGGGGGGCGGTTCGATTTCGAGCGACACACACAAGCAGGCGGTCGGGACAAACCAGAACGCGCAACCACGGCTCGTTTTCCTGTTCGGCTCCGGGTCGCGGCCAACTCGCGCGGAAATAGCGGTGGCGTTGGAAGATGCGTCGGTTGCGGTCGAACATCGCTCGCCAGTAACGTCCAGCAAAAGCAGCGCGTCACCGGACGGATGCGTGGAACTGATCAGTGACGGGTTGGCCTTCGAGCTCCGGGGAATTCTGCCCGGGGGTCCTGTTGCAACGCCGCCAATTTCTCACCTTTTCAATTGCGACGTGGCGATCGACAGCCAGGGTCACGAGGCGGTCGCCCTGGTTCCAGGGCCGCATATCGCGGCTGGTGCCGGATCCTTGCCAGTGTTCCGGACCATGATGCGTCTGGGCGCGGTAATCGCGCACTCGCGCGTCAATATTGCGGCGATATGCTGGACGCCCGCGCGGTCGGCCATAGCGCCGGGCCTGTTCGTGCAAACTATCGATGCATGGCTCTCGGGTGGGCGGTTTCCATCACTTGGACTGGTTGGTTGTGTCTTCCGGAATGGCGACGGAATGCGGACCGAGGGGCTCGGCTTCTTTACCGGTCGCGAACTGCACGTGTCGGAGGAACTGGCGAGCGACAAGGAATTAGCGGCGAGGCTGGTTGCACGGCTCACGCACGAACTGGTTGCGATCGGCCCGCTCGATTCTGCAATCCAGATGCCCGTTCGCGATGGTGGAACCGTATCGCTCGAACCGCGGTTTTCCAACATCCTCGACGTAAGCCGGGTGACCTAGCCAATCGCGTTGGTCAGGGCGCGTTTCGCCTCTGTATATTCGCGTTCGAGCCGGGCGACGGTCTCTTCCACCGGGGCGCTGCTGGTCACGGTTCCGATTCCCTGTCCCGACCCCCAGATATCCTTCCATGCCTTGGCCTTGGAATTGCCGCCGCTGCCGAAATTCATCTTGCTCGGATCGCTCTGGGGCAATTCGTCGGGATCGAGGCCCGATGCCTCGATGCTCGAACGAAGATAGTTGCCGTGAACGCCCGTAAACAGGTTCGTGTAGACTATCCCGTCCGCCCGCCCGTCGACGATGGCATCCTTGTAGCGCTGGTCGGCATTCGCTTCGCTGCTCGCGATCCAGGGCGATCCGATATACGCGAAATCCGAGCCCATTGCCTGTGCCGCCAGGATCGAGCGTCCATGCGCAATGGAACCGGACAGCGCCACCAGACCCTCGAACCACCCGCGAATTTCCTGCATCAATGCGAAGGGACTGAGCGTTCCGGCGTGCCCGCCGGCTCCGGCTGCAACGGGGATGAGACCGGTCGCCCCTTTTTCGATTGCCTTGTGAGCGAAGCGATCATTGATGACATCGTGCAGTGTAATGCCGCCCCAATTCGTCACCGCGTTGAAGACCTCCTCTCGCGCGCCGAGCGAGGTAATCACCATTGGAACCTGCCATTTGGCGCAGGTCTGCATATCTGCATCGAGGCGATCGTTCGATTTGTGGACGATCTGGTTGACCGCGTAAGGGGCCGCCGGACGATCGGGATTGTCGCGGTTGTGGGCGGCGAGTTCTTCGGTAATCTGGTGCAGCCATTCGTCGACCTGCGATTGCGGCCTGGCATTGAGGGCCGGGAACGCACCGACGATGCCCGCCTTGCATTGCGCGATGACCAACTCCGGCCCCGACACAATGAACAACGGCGATCCGATGACCGGGATGCGAAGTTTGTCGAAAGGTGCGGGCAGGCTCATGCAAACGGTCTCCTCGATGCCGAAGAGCGCACGCGTATGGTCAGTCTGTCCATCTGTCGAGGGTGACGTTAGGGAAGGTCAGGCGGCGGGAAGGACGTGTTCTATATCGTAGATCCGTGCCGCAGTTTCCGCAAACAGGCGGCGTTTTTCATCGTCCGACGCGCCGCTCGCAAGCCGTTTGAAGGTGTTCCACAGAACAGGATAACTCGCCCCCCAGCGGTCGACCGGATAATTGGATTCGAACATCGCGCGATCCGCCCCGAACGCCTCGATGCACTCGACAATGTACGGCCCCCACTGTTCGGCGAGCTCCTCGCTGCCACACCCCTTGTCGGGCCCTTCCTCCGGCATTCCGCAGAATGCCATCGCCAGACCGCCCAGTTTGACCGAGACGTTGGGACATTCGGCGATCCGGCGGATGTTGCCCTGCCAGCGATTGAAGTTCGCATTCAGCTTTCCGCGGTAGCTGGCGATATTGAGCGGGGTGCCGCAATGATCGAGGACGATGGTTTGCTCGGGAAATGCCCTGGCAAGCTCGAGAACGTCGTCCAGTTGCGGTTCGAGCAACCAGGCATCGAAGGTGAGCCCGTATTGGGAATAGGCGGAGAACCCTTCGCGGAATGATTCTGAAGCATACAGGCCTTCGGGGGCGTGGAAGGGCGGGCCGAGCACATCCGGATCGGGGTCCCAGGCTGCAGCGTGCCGAATGCCCTTGAAGCGTCCATTGCCTGCGGCAATCAATGCTTCGACGACCGGTTTTACCGCATCGCCAAGAGTTAGGTCCGCATGGCCCACGATCGCCGCGCATGGTCGATAGGCACCATACAGGCCGCTGGCGCCTTGCGCCGCGACGCCGTTCACGAACTCGACTTCGCCGACCGACTTCATGTCGTCATCACGCGAAGCATCGTAGAATGCACCGCATTCCATGAACACGGTACCAACCACATTGTGGCCGCTGTGTGTATCGGCGTGCAACTCGTCGAAAGTGTAGTAGGCTGCGCCGGAAATGGCTTCGATGAAGTCGTGCCGCGGCTCCGGGAATGCAGAGACCAAAGGCCGCAGGTCCCATAAATGGTGGTGGGGATCGACTATGGGCAGGTCCTGTTCGAGGATTTCTTCTTTCAGTTCCTTGTTCATTTCCGGTGTCTCCCCGTTTGGCCGTCCAGGTGCAATTTTTATTGGTGGACCACACTGGTCAACGGTCTGGCAAGTAAAACAAGACAGGTTAAGTGACGGCCGGAAGGTTCCCGTGACGTCGCGCCATAGCAAAAAGCCTTTCTCCTTTGCGCAGGTCCTTCATCATCGCTAAGGACGCGCAACCCGTTCCCGCAACATGGATTCTCCTTAGCCGATGGCCGTTCCCGAAATGAAACGCGTGCTGCTCAAGCTGTCGGGCGAGGTCCTGATGGGAGATCAGCCTTTCGGGATCGATCCCGCGTTCGTCACCGAACTGGCCAGGGAAGTGAAAGCGGCGAAGGACCAGGGCCTGGAAATCTGTCTTGTGATCGGTGGCGGAAATATCTTCCGAGGAATGGCTGGCGCGGCGCAGGGTATGGACCGGGCGCAGGCAGATTACATGGGCATGCTGGCGACCGTAAAGAACGCACTGGCAATGCAAAGCGCTCTGGAACAGATCGGTGTGGCGACACGTGTGCAAAGCGCTATCCAGATGGATCAGGTGTGCGAACCCGTGATCCGTCGCCGCGCCGAACGGCACCTGGAAAAAGGGCGGATCGTCATATTCGCCGCGGGCGTCGGCGCGCCTTATTTTACCACCGATACAGGCGCGGCGCTTCGTGCTGCTGAAATGAAGTGCGACGCTTTGCTGAAAGGCACCAGCGTCGATGGCGTGTATGACAGCGATCCGAAGAAAAACCCCGATGCGAAACGCTTCGACACGGTAAGTTACGATCGCGTTCTTGCCGACAATCTGAAGGTCATGGACGCCAGTGCCGTGGCCCTGTGCCGCGACAACAACATTCCGATCGTCGTGTTCTCGATCCGCGAAAAGGGCAATCTGGCCCGCGTTCTCGCGGGCGAAGGAACGCAGACGGTCGTGCAGAACGACGCCAATTAAGAGGAAGTCCCATGGCCAAATACGACAAGACCGACATCGAGCGCCGCATGAAGGGGGCTGTCGAAAGCCTGAAGAGCGATCTTTCGGGCCTGCGCACGGGCCGTGCGAATACCAGCCTGCTCGATCCGGTGATGGTCGAGGTATATGGCTCGCTCATGCCGCTCAACCAGGTCGCAACGGTGTCCGCGCCCGAACCGCGCATGTTGAGCGTACAGGTGTGGGACAAGGCGAATGTCAGCGCGGTCGAGAAAGGCATCGCGAAGGCCAATCTCGGTCTCAACCCGATGCAGGACGGCCAGACGGTCCGGCTCCCGATGCCCGACTTGACGCAGGACCGCCGCAAGGATCTTGCGAAATTGGCAAACGAGTACGGTGAGAAGGCCAAGATCGCGATCCGCAATGTACGGCGCGACGGCATGGAAGCCCTGAAAGAAGACGAGAAGAAGAAGGACATCTCGGAAGACGAGCGCAAGCGTTCCGAGGACGAGGTCCAGAAACTGACCGACAAATATGTTGCCGAAACCGACGAGGTCGTGGCGAAAAAGGTTCAGGAAATTCTGACGCAGTAAGGGTAATCGGGTTGCAGAAGGACTGACTATGAGCGGGGAGGGGCAATCGGCTCGCCACGTCGCCATCATCATGGATGGCAATGGACGCTGGGCGAAGCGCAAGCACCTGCCGCGGGCCATGGGGCATCGCAAGGGCGTGGAGGCTGTGCGCGAGCTGGTCCGCAGCCTCCAGGACACTTCGCTCGAATGCCTCACGCTCTATGCGTTCAGTTCCGAAAACTGGAAGCGACCCGAGGACGAGGTCGACGACTTGATGAACCTGATGCGCAAATTCATCAAATCGGACTTGCCCGAGTTCATCGCCAACGATGTGAAACTGCATATAATCGGTGACTGGCAGGGGCTGGCGCCTGATATCGTTGCCATGCTCGAAAATGCGCTTGAGCAGACAGCGAAAGGTTCTCGCACGCTGGCCGTGGCACTGAACTATGGATCGCAGGCCGAAATAGTGCATGCGGCCCAACTCGCGGCAGCAGACGGGGAGATCACCGAAGACAGTCTTGCCGCACATCTGTATACCGCTGCATTGCCGCCGCTCGACCTGCTGATCCGCACTAGTGGTGAAGTGCGATTGTCCAACTTCCTCTTGTGGCAGGCAGCGTATGCGGAAATGATCTTTACCGACGTGTTGTGGCCCGACTTCACGCCCCGGCATCTGTTCGATGCGCTGGACCAGTTCGCGGGCCGGGAGAGACGATTTGGCGGACGCTGAGCCGCAATCCGAAATGAGAAAGCGCGACCGGTTCAGGCAACGCGCCCGACGATATGTCCGGGTTCCGCTTTCCGTGCGCACCTCTGACCTGCCCAAGCGGGCGGCTTCGGCGGTAGTGATGATAGCGATCGCCGTGGCGGCGGTGATGGCTGGCGACCCGTGGCTCGGCTGGTTCATCCTGACTGTGGCCCTGGCTACGCTGGTGGAACTGGTGCTGATCGTGATCAGGGCGACGGCAAACGTGCTGTTTCGTCTTGCAGGCATATTGGCTGGCGTGATCTATATCGGTCTTGCGGCCATTCTGCTGGCGCGATTTCCTCCGATTTTGGTGGTGGCGGTGGTTGGAGTTGTCATTTTCGTCGACACCTTCGCCTATTTTTTCGGACGGACATTGGGCGGCCCCAAGATTGCGCCGCGGATCAGTCCGTCGAAGACCTGGGCGGGGCTGGTCGGCGGTATCGTAGGAGCCAGCCTGTGGATCGGCAGCTGGATGTATCTCGTCAACGAAACCGCAACTGGTGCCGGTTCCGCCGGTTTCGATTCCGGGGCCATCCTCCGGATCGTCATGATCGGAGCGCTGGTCGCCGTGGCGGCGCAGTCCGGTGACTTTCTGGAAAGCTGGCTCAAACGCAAGGCGGGAGTTAAGGACAGCTCACGCATTATTCCCGGTCACGGAGGTGTGTTCGATCGCACCGATGGACTGATACCGGTAGCCATATTCGCGGGTGTGGTACTGGGTAACGGAGCATGACCCGCTCGATTTCAATTCTCGGCGCTACCGGTTCGGTCGGCGGGTCGACGCTCGATCTTATCCGCCGCAACCCCGACGGGTGGCGCGTTGTCGCGCTTACGGCGAACTGCAATGCCGCGGAACTGGCCCGATTGGCCCGCGAATTCGGGGCCGAAGTCGCGGTCGTCGCCGACGAGAGCTGTCTGGCGGATCTGCGCGCCGCGCTCGAGGGCAGCGATATTGTCGCTGCGGCAGGCAGAGCAGCGCTGTGCGAAGCTGCGGCGCGACCGGCCGACCTGACCGTCGCCGCGATTGTCGGTTGTGCCGGTCTGGCTCCGACCATGGCGGCTATAGAACAGGGCGGGACAATCGCGCTCGCCAACAAGGAGGCGCTGGTATCCGCGGGCGAGGTGATGACCGCCGCGGTAACCCGGCACGGCGCAACGCTGCTTCCCGTCGACAGCGAACACAATGCGATCTTCCAATGTCTTGAAGGCGAGCGGATCGAGGACGTGCGCTGGATTACCCTTACCGCAAGCGGTGGGCCGCTGCGTGAGGCAAAGGACCTCAGCGCCGTGACGCCCGAACAGGCGATTGCGCATCCGAACTGGGACATGGGCGCCAAGATCAGCGTCGATAGTGCGACAATGTTCAACAAGGGGCTCGAGCTGATCGAGGCGCATCATCTGTTTCCCGTCGGGCTGGATCGCATTCGGATCGTCGTGCATCCGCAAAGCGTGATACATTCGATGGTCGAATATCGTGACGGGTCGACATTGGCCCAGCTTGGCCCTTCCGACATGCGTGTTCCGATTGCCTCGTGCCTTGCCTGGCCAGAACGGATCGATACGCCTTGCAAACCGCTGGACCTCGCGGCGATCGGCGAACTGACCTTCTTCGCGCCGGACGAGAAACGGTTTCCCGCCACGAGGCTGGCGCGCGAAGCGGCGCAAGCCGGCGGGGCTGCTCCGGCAGTACTGAACGCGGCCAACGAGGTGGCCGTCGCTGCTTTCCTGAACCGTCAGATACCGTTCAGCCGTATCCCGTTATTGGTCGAGGACGTTCTCATGCATGGAAATCTGCCAGACGCCCCTCGTTCACTTGATGAGGTGCTGATGGTCGACGAATCCTCGCGGCGACGTGCAACCGAAATGCTGGAGTTGGCTTGAACTGATGGAATCGTCACTGCCTCTGTGGGTATATTATCTTATCGGCTTTCCGCTGGTGCTGGGCCCGTTGGTCGTTTTTCACGAACTTGGTCATTATCTCGTGGGCCGCTGGTTCGGCGTCGAAGCAGAGGCGTTTTCAGTTGGTTTCGGCAAGGAAATCGCCGGATTCACGGACAAACGGGGTACGCGGTGGAAGCTCGCCGTGCTGCCCTTGGGCGGTTACGTTCAGTTCAAGGGGGATATGAACCCGGCGAGCATACCTGATGCCGAGGCTAGTGCAAAGGCCAGTGTGGAGGAGCGGCGCGGCAGCTTCCATCACGCAGCCTTATGGAAACGTGCGCTGATCGTCTTTGCTGGTCCGGCAACGAACATCCTGCTGACGCTCGCAATTTTCGCTGGCTTCTTCATGGTCATCGGCAATCCCGTTCCGGCCGATGCAGACCAGCAACTGACCGTTGCTGGCTTTGCCGAAAACTCCCCGGCCGAGATGGCTGGGATGGAAATTGGCGACCGCATTGTCTCCGTCGAAGGCGAAACGGTCGAAGATTTCCGTGACGTTCAGGATTCGATAATGCTCTACCCGGGGCGCACGCTCGAGATGACCGTTGCACGCGGTGCGGCCGAAAGAAGCTTCGCCGTGCCTGTCGCGAGCCACGAGATGACCGATCGGTTCGGCAACACGTCCAAGATAGGCATGGTCGGCATTCAGTCCGCCGGGGCGGAATACCAGTTCGAGAGCAAGGGGCCGATCGCGGCCCTGGGACTGGCGGTCGATCATTCGATCGGCATCGTCGACATGATGGTGACCGGGATCGGCCAAATATTTACCGGCGAACGTTCGATCCAGGAGCTTGGCGGCCCGGTGAAGATCGGCAAGTATGCGGGCGAGCAATTGAGCATGGGACCGCTCGTTTTCGTCCAGTTCGCGGCGCTGATTTCGCTTAACTTGGCATTCATCAACCTCCTGCCAATCCCCGCGCTCGACGGTGGGCACCTGGCTTTTTACGCGGCCGAAGCAGTCCGCCGAAAGCCGGTCGGCCCACGCGGTCAGGAAGTGGCATATCGTGCCGGCGTCGCACTCGTGCTGATGCTCATGATTTTCGTCACGATAAACGATCTGGTCAGTCTTCCCGTTTTCGGGGGGTAGGCCGGGGAAAAGGCAACCTAACGTAACCAGCATATCGCGGCAGCAAAGCTTGATTGACGCTAGCGCATCGTGCAGGGGCAGCCCAGGCCGCCCCGCCAAGCGGCGTAAGTGATGGATCGGGGCTGCCTCTGCCGGGTCCGTTTGATTATAACGAGGACGGGAATCTCCTTGTCGATGACTGTATTTGCGAAAGCCGTTACGCGGCGCTCCATTCCAGCCGCGCGGCTTACAGTGGGGCTGATGGCCACCACGATGCTCTCCGGTATGCCTTTTGCCGCCTTGGCGCAGGAAAGCGAGGAAGACCCGGCCGGAGAACCTGTACCTGCCGTGCAGCAACAGGACGTCGTGCGCACCATTTCCGTCAGTGGCGCCCAACGGCTCGAACCGCAGACGATCCTTTCATATATCCGCCTGCGCCCGGGCGATGTCTGGACCCAGGAAGTCGGCGACCAGGTCCTGAAAGATCTGTACGCAACCGAGCTGTTCGCCACCGCCAGCGTAGTCAACAATGACGGCAACGTCGTGATAACGCTTACCGAAAACCCGGTCGTTAATCGCATCGTGCTGGAAGGCAACGACCGTTTGAAGAACGACAAGATCCTGCCGGAGATCAAGCTTTCGCCGCGGCAGATCTTCACTCGTTCCAAAGTCCGCGCCGACGTCGCTCGAATCATCGAACTCTACAAGCGGCAGGGCCGTTTCGCGGCGACGGTCGAGCCGCAAATGGTCGAACTGAGCCAGAACCGTGTCGACGTGGTTTTCGAGATTGACGAAGGTCCCAAGTCCAAGGTTCGCCAGATCAACATCATCGGCAACGAGGAATTTTCGGACGGCGAACTGCGCGGCGAGATGCTCACCAAGCAAGCCCGTCTGACCAGCTTTCTCAGTTCGAACACCAGCTACGACCCGGACCGGCTGGCATACGACCAGCAATTGCTGCGCCAGTTCTACCTGACCCAAGGCTATGCTGACTTCCGCGTGGTTTCCGCAGTGGCCGAACTGACGCCCGACCGGCGCGATTTCATCATCACCTACGTTGTCGAGGAAGGCGAGCGCTACAAGTTTGGCGAAGTCGACGTGGACAGCCAGATCCGCGACTTCGACAGCCAGTCCATGACTCAGCGGCTGCCTATGGATACGGGCGACTGGTACGATGCGAAGCAGGTCGAAGACACGGTCGAGCAGTTGACGGAGCTGGCAGGTACGTTCGGCTACGCCTTTGCGGACGTCCAGCCTAACTTCACGCGCAATCCTGAAGATCTGACGATGGACGTGACGTTCCAGCTTCGCGAAGCCCCGCGTGTCTATGTCGAGAGAATCGATGTCAACGGCAACACTCTGACGCAGGACAAGGTCATCCGTCGCGAGTTCCGCATCGCCGAAGGGGACGCCTTCAATTCGCTCGCCGTCGCGCGGTCCGCGGCGCGGATAAAGTCGCTGGGCTATTTCCAGGAGAACTTCGAGATCAACCAGGTCGAGGGCAGTGCACCGGACCGGATCATCCTCGAAGCCAATGTCGAGGAACAGCCGACCGGCGAATTGCAGCTTTCGGCTGGCTTTTCCTCGCTGGAAAGCTTCATCCTGTCAGGTTCGATCAAGCAGAACAACTTCCGCGGTCGCGGTCAGACCGTCGGCCTCAGCGTGAACTACTCGCGTTACTCCAAGGGCGCGCAGATCAGCTTTACCGAACCCTATGTTCTGGATCGCAACATATCGGCCGGTGCGGATATCTATCACCGTGAATTCGACAATGATTTCTTCGCGACCGAGACCAACCGGTACAAGCAGGCGACGACGGGCCTGTCACTCCGCGCCGGGGTGCCTCTGACCGAGTATCTCTCGGCGATCGGCAGCTACACTTTCAATTACGATGACATCTCGGTCGGCTCGTCCTTTTTTCAGGATCTGGACGGTGATGGCGTTGCCGAGTGTATTCAGTCGCGGTTTATCTGCGAGGCGATCGGTCAGCGGACCAGTTCTATTCTTGGCCTGACCCTGAACTACAACACGCTCGACAGCCGTTTGCGTCCGACACGCGGCGAAACTTTCTCTTGGACGACGGATGTCGCGGGCCTGGGTGGCGACGTGAAGTACGGCCGCATGCGCTTGCGCGCAGGGAAATACTGGCCGGTGGGCGCGGGTTTCATCTTCTCGGTAACGGGCGAGGGTGGCTGGATCCGTGCGCTTGAGGACAACAACACCCCCGGGGTCGACGATATTCGCCTGACCGACCGGTTCTTCATCGGTGAAGGGCAGATCCGCGGTTTCGACATTCGCGGCATCGGCCCACGCGTCGTACGCCTTAATTTCATCGATGACGATGGCGATCCCGACACCCCGCTGGTGCAGGAGTCGCTCGAGGATGTCCTGAGCGCCAGCAACCGTCGCGGCAACGATGCACTGGGCGGGAAGGCCTATTACATAGGTCGGGCCGAACTGGAAATTCCGCTCGGCAGCGGCGCACGTGAACTGGGATTGAGGCCGTCCGTCTTTCTTGATGTCGGATCGCTGTTCGGCATCGATCAACCTGCTCTGCAGAACTTTCCCAACGGTATTCAACGCCGGATTGGCGGTGAACCGCTATTCCTGCAGCCGATCCTTAATGACGAGGGCGAACCGACTGGCACCTTTACGGAAGTCACCACGCCACTCGGGCCGGACGGAGCAGCGCTCGAACCGAGTATTGTCCCAGGCTCCCGCTTCACCGAAGTCTTCCTCGGCGACAGCGCAAGTCCGCGCATTTCCGTCGGCATCGGCGTGAACTGGAATTCGCCCTTCGGTCCATTCAGGATCGATCTATCGCATGTGTTGAAAAGCCAGCTCGGTGACGACACCAAAACACTTTCCTTCAATGTAGGAACGCAATTCTGATGAAAATTCTCACCAAGACAATTACCGCTATCGCCCTTGCCGGAGCTTGCGTCGTTGCCGCGCCTGCCACCGCACAGGTGAACGGCATCGCTACCAGCAGCCCCGAGGCTGTGATCCTGCGCAGCCAGGCGCGCATCAATGCCTATCAACAGATCGAGCAGCAATACGCGGCGCAGATCGGTCAGGTTCGCACGCTGCGCCAGGAAGTGAATGCGCTGCAGCAGAGCCTCGATACCAACAATGACGGTCAGTTGACGCAGGTCGAGGCTCAGGCAAATCAGGGCGCTGTGACCCAGATCCAGCAGAAGGAGCAGCAGATCGCGCAAATTTCGCAGCCGATCGTGCTCGCGCAGACCTATGCCATCGAACAGCTGATCAACGATTACAACAATGCTCAGCAGCAAGTCATACAGCAAAAAAACATCCAGATGATGCTGTCGCCCGATGCGATCCAGTGGGCGCCGGAGACCGTAAACGTGACCAGCGATATCGTTACGGCGCTCAATTCGCGGATACCCACCGTGCAAATTACACCACCGGCAGGCTGGCGTCCGCGTCAGGAATCCTATGCCACCCAGCAGGCGGTTTCGCAGATCCTCCTCGGCGTGGCGCAGCAGCAGGCCGTTCAGGCAGCGCAGCAACAGCAGCAACAGGCTGCTCAGCCAACAGGTCGATAGACGCCAGACGGACGGGGGTGCACGGCATGAGCAATGAGGGTACAGGTTTCGACGTCGTCGAGGTGCTGAAGCGCCTCCCGCACCGCTATCCGTTACTGCTCGTCGATCGTGTGGAAGAACTTGTGGTCGATGAACGCATTCATGCGGTCAAGGCGGTCAGCTTCAATGAAGACTTCTTCCAGGGACATTTCCCGGGCGCGCCGATCATGCCCGGCGTGCTCCAGATCGAAGCGCTGGCGCAGGCTGCTGGCGTGCTGGCGGTGGAAAGTCTGGGCCTCGCCGGATCGGGCAAGCTGGTCTATTTCATGGCAATCGAGAACGCCAAGTTCCGCAGCCCGGTGACGCCTGGCGTGCTGCTCGACCTGAAAGCCGAATTCGTCCAGAAGCGCAGCCGCGTCTGCAAGTTCGCGGGCGAGGCCAGCGTGGACGGCAAGGTAACGTGCGAAGTGGCGTTCACGGCGATGATCGCGGACGCCCCCGAATAGGGTTGTAAAATCTGGGCCGCGCCGTTATGCGCGCGCCTTTCCCAACACAGCTGGACCGGTCGGAACCGTTCCGATGCTCAAAGGACGAATATCATGAAGGCTGAAGGTCACCCCGAATACCATACCATCACGGTCAAGATGACCGATGGGACCGAATTCCAGACGCGCTCCACCTGGGGCAGCGAAGGCGACACGCTGACGCTCGACATCGATCCGACCAGCCACCCGGCTTGGACGGGCGGCAAGCAGCAATTGCAGGAAGGTGGCCGTGTCGCAGCCTTCAACAAGCGTTTTGGCGGATTGTCGCTCAAGAAGAAGTAATCTTCTTCAGCACATTGGAAGATTACGAAAAGGGCGGTCCCGCGCGGGACCGCCCTTTTGCGTTCACCACCCCCACGCCTGTTCGCGATACCATTTCGTGATCACGTATTTCCTTCCTTTTCTCACTTTCATGCCGTGATGGATCGTGTTGGGGTTTTCGCGCCCGTCGGCGCGGCGATTGTCCCAGCAGAGAAGTTTTCCGGGCTCTGGATGGAAAGTCTTGGAGATCGATTTGAATCGCGTACCCCCGCCGCGCTCAACCTTGTTAAGGTAGATCATGAAGGTCCAGGTCCGTTGGCCGGCGACAGAGCAGTATTTTTCCCAGTCCCGACCGCCCCGATTGAAATAGTCGCAATGGGGCTTGAACTCCTGTCCCACGTCGTAGCGCTGACCCTGCAGCGGTTCGCCATATGCTGGATCGATCCCGCTCAGTTCATTCAGTTTTGCTTTCAACTCCCGCACGGCGGGTTCCTCGGCATTCAAGTCGCACGTCTCGCTTGTGCGAAAAGCCCTGTCGTTGCCTGCATCTGCGAGGGTGGAGGGACGGCGATCCATCTCGGTGAGGCGGACCAACTCGGCACAATGCGGGAGCGATAGAAAGCCACGCAGTTGAAACAGGTCGAGCTTGTCACTCGGCACGCGCTGGATCCCGGGACAGGACAGCAATCGTTCGACAGAGGATTCGCCCGCCCGGCCCATACTGGTGCACGATAGGCTGGTCCGCCCCACCTACAACCATGAAAGATAATTGCGCGTCCGCCCCCGGCATTCGCTTTTTCGCTTCCCATTCTGGCTACACTGTGCAACAGGCACGCGCCGTTGCGCGGGGCGGGTTGACGCTGTCACGCGCGGGCGTATCAGGCCCCCTTTCCCGGGCGGTTCCGGGGGCATGTGGCGATCGTAGCTCAGTTGGTTAGAGCGCCGGTTTGTGGTACCGGAGGTCGGGGGTTCGAGACCCCTCGATCGCCCCATTATCCCCTCGAAAACGCTGCGAATTACCGATTAATCAGGGGCAGGCTTTCTCAATGACGGCATTCTGGACCGAACCGGATTACGACGATCATGAACTGGTCGAAGTGATCCGTGACCGAAACAGCGGTCTGACGGCTATCATCGCCGTTCATTCGACACATCTCGGGCCCGGGGCCGGCGGTACGCGGTTCTGGCATTATGCCGAGCCCGAAGCAGCGATGCGCGACGCGCTTCGACTGTCGCGCGGCATGAGCTACAAGAACGCCATGGCCGGTCTTCCGATGGGCGGCGGCAAGGCGGTGATCCTCGCGAACAGCGACAGGGCCAAGACACCGACCATGCTCGCAGCGTTTGCCGATGCCGTCGATGCGCTCGGGGGGAAATACGTCACCGCTGAAGACGTCGGCATTTCGGAAGCCGATATGGCAGTTGTCGCCGAACGCACGAAGTTCGTATCGGGATTGCCGGTATCGGATGAGGACAAGGCCGGAGGCGATCCCGGTCCTTTTACCGCGCTCGGCATCTTTCTCGGCATCAAGGCGGCGGTGAAGCACAAGCTGGGCAAGGATAGCGTCGAAGGCGTGCATGTGGCGGTTCAGGGCACGGGCAGTGTCGGTGGTGGCGTTGCAAGATTGCTGGCCAAGGAAGGTGCCAGGCTGACCCTCTCCGACATTCACGAAGATCGTGCCCACTCGCTGGCGAGCGAGCTCGGTGCGGATACGGCAGCGCCTGATGCGATCATGTCGGTTGCCTGCGACGTTTTCAGCCCCAATGCACTTGGCGCAATTCTCGACGAAGAAGGTATTGCCCGCCTCGATTGCCAGGTGGTGGCAGGCGGGGCGAACAACCAGCTCAAGCGCGACGAGCACGGACCCATGCTGGCAAAGCGCGGCATTCTCTATGCCCCGGACTATGTCATCAATGCCGGCGGCATCATTTCCGTCACGCTCGAATATCTGTGTCGCCGCGAGCAGGCTCCATGCGATATAAACGAAGTGCGAAAGCGTATTGCGTTGATCCCCGGACGATTGGAACAGATCTGGCAGGAAAGCGACAGGACTGGCGCTTCGCCCGATCAGGTGGCCGACCGCATGGCACAAGCGTTGATCGGACGGTAATCTCTGCTCTTGCGGCAGGCGGAATGCGCTGCCAAAGCATCGGTGGATCAATTCCCATGCACGGCTTCGCCAATCCCAAGCGTTTTCTCGGTCTCGCCCGCTGGCTGACACCGCTGCTGCTCCTCAGCGGCGTGTCGCTCAGCGCGGGCGCACTCTTCTGGGGCCTGACCCAGGTGCCGCCCGACCGGCTGATGGGTGAAACAGTTCGTATCCTGTTTATTCACGTACCTTCGGCCTGGCTGGGAATGGGTGGCTGGACCGCCATAGCCGTCTCGAGCCTGGTATTTCTTGTCTGGCGTCACCCACTGGCTGCGATCGCCGCGCGCGCGGCGGCTGTTCCCGGACTGGTCTTTACGGCGATATGTCTAATCACCGGATCGATCTGGGGGCGCCCGACATGGGGCACCTGGTGGGTGTGGGATGGCCGGTTGACGAGCATGCTCGTATTGGCCTTCCTCTACTTCGCCTATATCGCCCTCGCTCAGACAGCGAAGAGGGAGGCTGTCTCGCAACGAATTCCGGCTATCTTCGGCCTGCTCGGCGCGATCAATATTCCGATCATCAATCGCAGCGTCGTGTGGTGGAATTCGCTCCACCAACCGCCAAGCATCACGATGGGCAACAGCGCCATCGACACCGAATTCCTGGTGCCCCTGCTGGTCGCCGTGTTGGGTTTCTCGTTCATTTTCGGGGGCGTAATGCTGGCAAGGATGCGGACATTGCTCGCCATTTTGCAAGCCGATGCACGCCTGCGCCGCCGTGCGATGGAAGCAGTGTGATGCGGGAGGCGCTCGACCAGTGGGACTTCGTCGCGGCAGCCTATGCAACGGGCATCATCGGCACATTGGCGATGGTCGCGTGGAGCTGGTTCGCCATGAAGCGCGCCGAGAGCCTCCGCGAAAGGATCCGTCGGAAATGAGAACGCTCAAGCCCAAGCATCAGCGGCTCGTTCTGGTCGTGGTTGCCCTTATCGCTTTGCTCGCAGCCGGCCTGCTCGCAGCCTATGCACTGCGCAGTCAGGCAAGCTATTTCTACCTGCCGGAACAACTGCTCGCCGATCCTCCCGAAATAGGCCAACCCGTCCGACTTGGCGGAATGGTCGAGGAAGGTTCGCTGGCGACCGATTCAGACGGGGTGACCATGCGCTTCATGGTTACCGGTCGGGAGAATTCGCGCATTCCGGTACGGTTCAGCGGGATTGCCCCGGACCTGTTCGTCGAAGGTTCCGGCGTAGTGGCCGAAGGTCGGCTGGCTTCGAACGGCGTTTTCGTGGCCGACAATCTGCTTGCCAAGCACGATGAGAATTACGTCCCGCGCGAATTGCAGGACATGGAACAGCACCAAGCGGCGGAAATGGCTGAAGAGACTACGGTCGGCCTCGAATGATCGCCGAATTGGGCCTTGCTGCCTTGTGGCTGGCCGCCGCTCTTGCGGCGCTACAGACCGTTGCCGGGTTTCTGAGCGTCCGAGCCGGGCAGGGCGCCGAGATCGCAGCGCTTATTCGCCCGGCTTCCATGATGCAGGGTCTGCTGGTAGCGTTCTCTTTCGCCATGCTTCTGTGGCTGTTTGCGATTACCGATCTGTCGGTGAAACTCGTCGCTGCCAATTCGCATGTCGACAAACCGCTCATCTACAAACTTTCCGGCACGTGGGGAAACCACGAAGGTTCGATGCTGCTATGGGTGACGGTCATGGCGGCGGCCGGTGCGCTGATCGCGGCGGTCGAACATCGCCTGCCGGAACGTACCATGTATGCGACCCTGGGGGCGCAAGGGTTGGTTGCTCTCGGCTTTTACGGTTTCCTGCTTTTGAGTTCGAATCCGTTCGAACGGTTGCCGGTTCCCGCGCTGCAGGGGATGGGTCTCAACCCGCTGTTGCAGGACATCGGTCTCGCCCTGCATCCGCCAACACTGTATTTCGGCTATGTCGGTCTTTCGGTCGCGTTCAGTTTCGCTGTCGGCGCGCTGCTTACACGATCCGTCACGCCTGACTTTGCGCGGGCCATGCGTCCGTGGGTGCTCGGGGCGTGGGTGTTTCTCACCCTCGGCATCACGGCCGGTTCCTACTGGGCCTATTACGAACTTGGCTGGGGCGGTTGGTGGTTCTGGGACCCGGTCGAAAACGCCTCGTTGATGCCATGGCTGGCCGCAACCGCATTGCTCCACTCCGCCAGCGTGCTCGCCAGCCGCGATGCGCTGCGGACATGGACCATCATGCTGGGCGTGGTTGCCTTCTCGATGAGCATGATCGGCACTTTCCTGGTCCGCTCCGGCATTTTGACAAGTGTGCATGCCTTTGCGGTCGATCCGGAGCGTGGCACGTTCATCCTGGTGCTGCTGACGCTCTACATTGGCGGGGCGCTGCTGCTTTTTGCCCTGCGCGCCAATACGATCAGCGAAGGTAAGCGCTTCTCGGTCACCAGCCGCGAAGGAGCGCTGGTGTTCAACAATGTCATGCTCAGCGCGATCCTGGCAATTGTCCTGCTCGGCACGCTCTACCCGTTGCTCACCGAAGCATTCAATGTTCGCGTTTCGGTGGGTCCACCATATTTCAATCCGGTCGGAGCGATTTTCTTCATGCCGATGCTGCTGGTGATGGGGGTCGGACCCTTGCTGCGTTGGCGCGAAGACAGGCCCGATAGGATACGGTCGGAACTCGCCCTGTTCGCTGCGCTCATCATCGCCGCTATCGTGCTGCTCAGCCTGCTTGTCGAAATCGCTCTGCTTCCTCTGCTCGGTCTTGCAATGGGTCTGGGTCTGGCTGTGGCCAGTTTCATGCCGCTACGTAGCCGCCAGCTTGGCC
This sequence comes from Erythrobacteraceae bacterium Alg239-R51, assembly GCA_947331495.1. Taxonomy (GTDB): domain Bacteria; phylum Pseudomonadota; class Alphaproteobacteria; order Sphingomonadales; family Sphingomonadaceae; genus Qipengyuania. Next base: position 1,378,788 of record CAMZOI010000001.1, read on the forward strand.
GCATACCCGCGGCAACCTGGGGGATGGTTCTGGCCCATTTCGGTATTACCGTGGCGTTGATTGGCATGGCCAGCGAAAGCGCGTTTTCCGAAGAAGAGCTGGTAGCACTTTCCGCTGGCGAGAGCGCTACCGTGGGGCCCTGGACCGTCACGCTCGAAGCGGTCGAGCCGGTTGCAGGGCCGAACTGGACTGCGATACAAGGACGTCTCTCGGCTCGCTATGGCGATAGCGAACCGGTGGTTCTTGCGCCACAGGCGCGCAGCTTCTGGGCCCCGCCCCAGCAGACTACGGAGAGCGCCTTGTCGACCCGTTGGAACGGGCAGCTTTACGCTGTTATCGGCGATCCGGCAGGGGAGGGACGATTTCAGCTCCGCCTGTGGTGGAAACCGTTCGTGACGCTGATCTGGTACGGCGGCGTGGTGATTGCGCTTGGTGGCGTGCTGGCGCTTATCGGGCATGTGTTGAACGATCTGAGGCGTCGCCATCGGGAGCGGCGGTTGGATGAGCAACGTAGTGAAGAAGAGGCGCTGGGTATTCTCTCGGGAGAGGAAAGATTGTGAGCTGGCGTTTGTGGATCCCCCTTATGGTGTTCGCAGGGTTCATCGGACTGGCGGCGTATCAGCTGACGCAGCCCAAGGACGATATCGTCGAGAGCCGCATGGTCGGTCAGGAGCTCCCATATTTTGAGCTGCCCCCCGCAGTCGAAAGGGGTGAGAGCATATCCAGCGCGGATTTCGCCGATGGTACGCCCCGACTGCTGAACATCTGGGCGAGCTGGTGTCTGCCGTGCATTGCCGAAGCCCCGCATCTCGAGCGACTTCAACGCGAGGGTGCCGAGATTGTCGGCATCGCCATTCGCGACCGACCCGAAGATGTCGCCCAATTCCTTGCGCAGCATGGCAACCCGTATACGGCGATCGGGCGCGATGACTTGTCGCAGGTTCAGCTTGAAATTGGTTCATCCGGTGTGCCGGAAACCTTCGTGATAGATGGCGAAGGCATGATCCGGTATCAGCATATCGGCGATATACGCCCCGAGGACGTACCGATTCTGCTCGAAGAACTCCGGAAGGCGGGGGCGTGACCCGCCTCTTGGCTGCCATGCTCCTGACAGCGTTCGCCCTGCCACTTGCTGCGCAGGACACAATGCCACCCGCACCCTACGCTTACCGTCAGCTGGACGACCCGGCGGCGGAAGCCGAGGCGCAGGATCTCATGGAAACCCTGCGATGCCTGAAATGCCAGTCGCAATCGATTGCGGACAGCGATGCTCCGATGGCCGGCGACATGCGTCATCAGGTGCGCATACGCATCGCTTCAGGAGAAAGCCCGAACGAGGTTCGTCAATGGCTGACCGAGCGATACGGGGACTATGTCAGTTACGAGCCTCAGATCAGCGCGACGACCTGGCCGCTTTTCGCTATTCCAATCTTACTGGTCCTGGTGGTCGGCGCGATCTTGTACCGGCGGTTCGGCAAGCTGCCATGAGCTGGCTACCGATCCTTTTCCTCGCGGCGATCGCTTTCGTCGTGGCGGCGTTTATCCTGCGACTGCCGCGTTATACGTGGACATTGTTCGCTGCAGCCTTGCTGTTCGGCTTGACCGGCTATGCCATGCAGGGTTCGCCGGGACAGTCTGCCGCACCTGCCGTTCCTCGCGACCAGATCGTGCAGGACGGCGAATTGCTCGTCGCTGCCCGGCGTGAGTTCTACGGCAATGGATTGCCATCACGCTTTGTCATCACCGCCGATGCTTTCGCCCGCCGGGGGCAGTATGCGAAAGCGGCCAGCTTTCTGCGCAACGCCGTGGCGGAAAACCCGGGCGATGACGAAGCCTGGCTTGCCCTCGGAAACGTGCTGGTGGAACACGCCGAGGGGCAGCTGACCGCGCCCGCCCTTTATGCCTATTCGAAGGCCGACGACGTCCGGCCCGGCCAGGCTGCGCCAACCTATTTTCTCGGGCTGACCTATCTGAGGGCCGGGCAGCCGGAGCGCACGCTCGAACTGTGGCGTGAACTGCTAGAGGGGGCGCCTGCAGATGCCGAATGGCGCGCTGCTCTTGCAGAGCGACTCGCCCGGCTGGAAGATATGCTTGGTCTCGCCCCCCTGAACGACAGCGTCGAAAGCCCACGGTAATTCGGCGTTTTGTGCATTGTGTTGCAGGTGCGAGGCCTTGCTGCTAATCGCCGCGACCTTGCAAGGGGGCAAATGGTCCCCGCCATGTGGCAATGACACAATGCGGTCGGACCTTTTCATATCATGAGCGAGAATGCTTCGGTGCAGGATACCGTGCCTGACGGCATCCCTTCGCAAGAGGGCGGGGGCCTTGGACATGGTGCATCCAAGGGTGCACTCGCCTTCGGTGCCATTGGCATCGTTTTCGGCGATATTGGTACCAGTCCGCTCTATGCTTTCCGGGAAACTTTCGCCGGTACTGCCAGCATTGCGATAGACCGGCTTCACGTCCTGGGCGTCGTAAGCCTGATCTTCTGGTCGATGACGCTGGTGGTCTCCATCCAGTATGTTTCCATCCTGATGCGCGCCGACAACAAGGGACAGGGCGGGAGCCTTGCGCTAGTCGCGCTGCTGAGCCGTCACATCGGAAAATCCGCATATGGCTGGCTGGTAGTATTGCTGGGGGTTTTCGCGACATCGCTGTTCTACGGAGACAGCATGATTACGCCTGCCATCTCGGTGCTGTCCGCGGTCGAGGGGTTGACTGTCGTCGACGAAGGGCTGCAACAATTCGTCATTCCCATCGCGCTGGTGCTGCTGGTGTGCCTGTTCCTGCTTCAGCAACGTGGCACGGCCAAGGTGGGTGCGCTTTTCGCGCCGGTGATGATCGTCTATTTCATCGTTATCGCCGGACTTGGCATCAACCAGATTATCCAGAACCCGGATATTCTGCTGGCGCTCAACCCCTACTATGCCGTGATGTTTTTTGTTCTCGACGGGGCGACTGCGTTCTTCGCGCTGGGCGCGGTGGTGCTGGCGGTAACGGGGTCCGAAGCGCTTTATTCCGATATGGGTCATTTCGGTCGCGGACCGATGCGGTTGAGCTGGTTCGGCTTCGTCATGCCGTGCCTGCTGCTCAACTATTTCGGGCAGGGCGCGATGATCGCAGACCTTCCGCCCGAACAGGCGGCCGAGGTGATCCGCAACCCGTTTTTCATGCTGGCGAGCGAGGAGTTCCGCCTGCCGCTGGTGATCCTTGCCACGGTGGCGACCTTCATTGCCAGCCAGGCGGTGATTTCCGGTGCGTTCTCGATCACCCACCAGGCGATGCAACTCGGCTTCATTCCGCGCCTGTCTATTCGGCATACGAGCGAAACCGAAGCGGGTCAGATATACATCCCGGTGGTAAATTGGGCGCTGATGGTCGCGGTCATCATCCTGGTGCTTACCTTCCAGACCTCATCCAACCTCGCCGGTGCATACGGTATCGCGGTGACCGGTGCGGTCACAATCGACACGCTGCTGATGGGCGTGCTGTTTGTCGGCGTGTGGAAATGGAAATGGTGGACGGCGGCACCAGTCGTGATCGTCTTCCTGATCGTCGATGGCGCCTATTTTGCCGCGAACCTGGTCAAGGTACCCGATGGCGGCTGGTTCCCCCTCGTCATCGGGCTTGTTGCCTTCACCCTGCTGACGACTTGGGCCAGGGGTCGCAAGCTGATGCGCGAACGGATGAGCGAGACCGCGCTGCCGATCGAGATCTTCGCCAAGAGCGCCAAGAACTCCGCCACCCGCGTCCCCGGTACGGCGATCTTCATGGCGAGCCAGACGGCAGGCGTGCCGTCTGCGTTGCTGCATAACATCAAGCACAACAAGGTTCTGCACGAGCGTGTCGTGATCCTGACCGTCCTGATTGCCGATACGCCTTACGTGCCGCAGCACGAGCGGTGCGAGATGATCGATCTGGGCGATGGCTTCTATCGTGCCGTGCTGCATTACGGTTTCATGCAGGAAACCAACGTTCCGCTCGGCCTTACGGAAATGGAACGCTGCGGTGGCAAATTCGACATGATGCAGACCAGCTTTTTCCTCAGCCGCCAAACCCTGCTTGCCAGCGATAAGCCCGGCATGCCGATCTGGCGCGAGAAGATCTTCGCCTGGATGCTGCGAAACGCGGCGACCGCGATGGATTTCTTCCGCCTGCCGACCAATCGGGTGGTAGAGTTGGGGAGTCAGGTGGAGATTTAGTATTGCAACTGCCGCCAGAACGCCCGGACGAGCCGGAATGGTTGCAAGTTCAGCGACAAGAAAAGAGTAAGCAGAGCAATTTTGCTATGGGGATTCCGCTAGGGAATCTCGTATTCGCTTTTTTACTGCTTCCGATGCTCTTTGCTGAAGCAGGAACGACCACTGGCGGTGCTATTTTATTCGGCTACATGACAGGGGTCTTTGGTCTGAATCTACGGTTGGTGCGTCCGAAGTTCGAGCGAGGTTCAACATTCCGATATGCGAGTAATATTGTTGGAACTTACTCAGGAATTGCTTCGGCAATGAGCGGCATTTTTTTGATTTTCCGGTTAGCCATCTAAGAAATGTCAAGCTAAGCCGTCGGCGGTTCGTCCTTCACCACATCGTCCTTTTCCTCGACCGCCAGGCCATGTTTCATCAGCATCGGGATCTGGGTGAAGGTGAACAGGAAACTGAGTGGCATGAAGACCCAGAACTTCGCCCATAGCCAGCTTTCGAAGTCCAGCTGCGCGCGGAGGATCTCGTTGAGGCCGGCAAGTAATAGGAAGAAGATGCCCCAGTTGCGCGACAGCTTGAGCCAGCCTTCGCGGTCCAGTCCCTCGAAGGCTGCTTCGAGCAGGATCTGTAGCAGCGCCTTGCCGCGCATCCATCCGCCGATCAACAACACGCCGAACAGGATGTAGATCGCAGTCGGCTTGATCTGGATGAAGCGTTCGTCGCGCAGCCAGATGGTCAGCGCGCCGAACCCTACGATTAGCGCGGTCGAGAGCATTAGCATTGGCGAGATATGGCCGAACTTCCATTTGCTGAACGCCAGCGCGACCACGGCGGCGACCATAAAGGCTATCGTACCGTAGATCACCGCCGCGATCTCGCCGAATGTCGACGTTTCGGGCGGCTGGTAGAACTTGTACACGCCGAGGAAGACCAGCAATGGACCGTAATCGACGAGGATATTGAGCCAGCCCGATTTGGGCTTTTCTTCGGACACTAAGCCACTCCTGCAATGACACGCGCAACAAGGTCGGGATCGAAGGGGCGCAAATCGTCCAGCTTCTCGCCAACGCCGATGGCGTGGATCGGCAACCCGTACTGCTCCGCCGCCGCGACCAACACGCCACCGCGCGCAGTGCCGTCGAGCTTGGTCATGACGATTCCGGTCACGCCTGCGACCTCCTTGAACACGTCAATCTGGTTCAAGGCGTTCTGGCCGTTGGTGGCATCGAGCACCAGCACGACATCGTGCGGTGCTTCGGGGTTGAGGCGCCCGAGAACTTTGCGGATCTTGGCCAGTTCGTCCATTAGTTCGCGCTTGTTCTGCAATCGCCCGGCGGTATCCACGATCAGAGCATCGGTCCCGATCTCGGTGCCTTTCTTGACCGCGTCGAACACGATGCTGGCCGGATCGCCGCCTTCGGGCCCGCGGACGATCGGCACACCCACGCGGTCGGCCCAGGTCGCAAGCTGGCCGATGGCGGCGGCGCGAAACGTGTCGCCTGCCGCCAACATGACATTGTAGTCGTCCTCGACTAACAGATGGGCCAGCTTGGCGATGGTGGTAGTCTTACCGCTGCCGTTCACGCCGATCACCAGAATGACCTGCGGGCGTGGAAAGGCGGTCACTTCGATCGGTTTCGCGACCGGGCGCAGGATTGCGGCGATTTCGTCGGCTACCGCTTCCTTTAATTCGCGCTCGGTTATCTCCAGCCCGAAACGCTTCTCGGCCAATTTGGCGCGAATGCGTGCGGCGGCCGAAGGACCAAGGTCGGACAGGATCAACGCATCCTCGACATCGTCGAGCGTCGCATCGTCGAGCTTCGCAGTGCCGACAATTTCGGTGAGGTTGGATGTCAAACGTTCGGAGGTCTTTCGAAATCCGCCGAACAGTCGATCGCTCCAGCTAGGTCTGTCATTCATCGCAGAAGCCCATCCTCGATAGCGTTCGGCGTAACGGTAACGATCTCGCCGCGCCTCGTGCTTTCGGGCAGGGCGACACGCGCGAATTGCGGAGTGTACCCTGTACCGTCTGCCTCGGCGAGGACCGGATGCGGCTTGTCGACGAGCGTTGCCAGCCATTCGGCGCGTACCTTCCCAACGACAGCGCGCAGTTCGGCCGCGCGCCGCTTGACCGTGGGCCGGTCAACCTGTGGCATGCGCGCAGCAGGCGTCTCCGGACGAGGAGAGTACGGAAAGACATGACCATGAACGATTTTGAGTTCCTCTATGATAGAGAGATTGGCCGAATGATGTTCTTCAGTCTCGGTGGGGAAACCGGAGATCAGATCCGCACCGATCGCAAGGTCGGGACGATGTTGCTTGAGCCGGCGCACCACGCCGAGGGCATCGCCACGCAGATGCCGCCGTTTCATGCGCTTGAGGATCAGGTCATGTCCGTGCTGAAGCGACAGATGCAGATGCGGCATTAGCCGTTGTTCGCTCGCGAACAGTTCGAACAGCAGCGGGTCGATCTCGATACCGTCGAGCGACGACATGCGCAGGCGCTGGAGATCGGGGAAGCTGTCCAGAACGGCGCGCACCAACTCGCCCAGTGCAGGTGTGTCGGGCAGGTCGTGGCCCCACGAGGTCACGTCGACCCCCGTAATCACAACTTCGGCGGCACCGAGCGTCCTATGCCGCTCGACCTCGCCGAGGACTTCGGGTATGGGTTTCGAACGACTTTTTCCCCGCCCCTGCGGAATCACGCAGAAGGTACAGGCATGGTCGCAGCCGTTCTGAACCGCAATGAAGGCACGGGTGTGGACCGGGGGTAGGGCTGGCGTATCCAGCGGTATGTTCCAGGCGCGCGGGTCAAGCTTGGTTTCATTACCGATCAGGCCATCGACTTCGGGCATGGCGGCAAGCTGCTCGCGTTCGATTTCAGCGGCGCATCCCGTCACCAGCAGGCGTGCGCTCGGATTGGCACGCCGTGCGCGACGGATCGTCTGACGGGTCTGGCGCACCGCCTCGCTCGTCACCGCGCAACTGTTCACCACGACGAGATTCTCCTCGCCCGCCAGCATTGCCCGGATGTTTTCGCTTTCCGACAGATTGAGCCGACAGCCCAGCGAGATGACTTCGGGCGCAGTCATGCAAACGCGCTCCATTCGAACGAGCCGCGAAAGCTTTCCGTGGCCGGACCGGTCATCCGGATGCGGTTGTCCTCTTCCCAAGCAATGGACAGATCGCCCCCCGGAAGGGTTACAATTGCGTCGCGTTCCACCAGCTTGCGGCGCATTGCGACGGCTGCGGTAGCACAGGCCCCGGTGCCGCAGGCACGGGTCAGGCCAACCCCGCGTTCCCAGACTCGCAGCCGGATGTGTTTCCTGTCCAAAAGGGTCGCGACATTAACGTTGACCCCTTCAGAAAACAGCGGATCATTCTCGATTTGCCGGCCGAGCACGTCCAGTGGCACGGCATCGCAATCATCGACGAAAAACACGACGTGTGGATTGCCGACGTTCACTGCTCCCGGTTCCTCCAGCATTTCCCATCTCACGGGCATCGAAAGCGTGTCCATGGCATAAGCCAGGGGTATCTCTTCCCACCCGAAGCGGGGGGCCCCCATATCGACAGTCGCTCCGCCTTCATGCGGCTCGACGTAGATGAAGCCACCGGATGTTTCGAGCTGCGCCGGAGAGCCGTGCAACAGCGCAATGGCGCGGCTGGCATTACCGCATGCGCCGACTTCACCCCCGTCGGCATTGAAGATGCGCATCCGGAAATCGGCGCTATCGCTAGGATCGAGCACGATTAGCTGGTCACAGCCAATACCCGTACGTCGATCGGCGATGCGGCGGGCAAAGCCATCATCGAAAGCGGGCAGGGGGCTTTGGCGCGCATCCAGTACGACGAAATCGTTGCCCAGCCCATGCATCTTGAGGAATTCGACCCGCATCGTGCGCGGCATCTATGCGTTGTCGCAGGCAGCGTCCAGTGCGCGGGGCAGGTCAGCCGGCCTGGGCGCCTCCTTCGGAGCGATCGGGCTTGTCGCCAAATGCGATCTTGGTGACATTGCCGGTCTCCTTGTTTGCTAGCAGACCTTTTGCATCGAGCCGCTCGATGACCTTGTCAGCCGGTTCGGGCCGACCATAGTGATAACCTTGGCCTTTCATGCTGCCCATGCATTTGAGCGCCTCGAGCACGGCCTCGTTTTCGATCCCCTCGGCGGTGACGGGCAGGTGGAGACCTTCGCTCATAGAAAGGATTGCATCGACAAGCTCGGTACCGTGTTCTTCCTTGAGATCGGAAATGAAACCGCGATCAATCTTCAGCCGGTCGAATGGCAGGGAGCGCAGTTGCGAGAGGCTTGAATACCCCGTTCCAAAATCGTCCAGGCTGATTTGCACGCCCTGGTTGCGGAGACTGGTAATCATCGATCGCACGATGCCGACATTTTCGTGCAGGCAGCTTTCGGTAATCTCGACGTCGAGACGATTGGCCGGAAAGTTATGCTGGACAAGCATCTTCAGCAGCTTCTGCGCAAACCACGGGTCGCGCATCTGAACGGGCGAGATATTTACCGACAGGGTCAATTTCGCGTTCCAGTTCTTCGCGTCTTCGAAAGCCTGAGCCATGAGTTTTTCGCTCAATTCGCCGATAACGCCAATATCTTCTGCAATGGGAATGAAGATATCGGGCCCGACCACCCCCATTTCCGGCGATTCCCAGCGGGCCAGCATTTCAAACCCGACCAGGGCTCCGCTCTCGAGATCGATCTGCTGTTCGTAATATGGCTTGAATTCCCCTGCGGCGATGCCCTTGCGAATGCCCGATTCCAGCTCGTTACGGAATCTCAGTTCGTTTTCCATCGGGGCTTCAAACCAGTAGAACCGGTTCTTTCCCTGCTTCTTGGCGTGATACATCCCGATATCGGCCTTGTGCATCAGCCGTTGGGCAGACGCAGTCCCAAGGCCCGTCTCGTCAAGCTGAATGCTGGAGGCGATACCGATCGATATCGTGATGTCGATCTCCCCGCCGGTGCAGGCGACAGGTCGTGCGACCTGTTCGACCATACGCGTGGCGATCTGGTCGATCCGGTTCGGTGCCCGACTGTGATAGGGCAAGGCGCAAATGAATTCGTCTCCTCCAAGGCGGGCCAGAACGCCGCCGGGCGGTAGCAGCCGCTCGATCCGCTGAGCGGTCGCGTAGAGCACTTCGTCACCGACCTGGTGGCCGTTCAGATCGTTGACCTGCTTGAAGTTATCGAGGTCGATGGCGATCACTGCAAGCGCGCTTTCGCATGGATCGATCTGGCCCAGCATCTGGCCGAGTGCGGCTGTAAAGCTGCGACGGTTCTGGCACCCTGTCAGGTGGTCGATATCGGCGAGCCGTCGGGCCTCCTGCTCCGAGACGGTACGCGCCTTCAATTCTGCGTTCAGCACCTTGAAGCGGTTCCATCCAAGCAGGATGAGGGCAATGTTGAGGAGCAGCGCGTTGGTCAACACGACATCGGGCGGCGCAGCCTCGCCCCGCCACGCTCGTACCAGACCCGGCATCACGAGGCTTGCCGTACCGACAAACAACATGACTGCAGCCAGGGCGATGGCCAAGGTCAAATGATCGTGTTCGTGCCGATCGAAGAAGCGGCTGATCCTGCCCTTTTTTGTGGACCGATGAATTGAATGTCTTGCGGACAAATCCGCCCCCTGCCGTATCTAACCCGTCAGGCGATATCCACGGACGCCTAAGAAGCGGTTAATTGCAGGCAAGCAAGCAGGGGTGGCCAGCCAAAGTGCCCGCGGCTATCGCGCACTCTTTCCGCTCTCGATCGAGGAAGTTGTCTTACGATGCGCTACTGGCTGATGAAGTCCGAACCGTTCAAATATAGTTGGGACGATCTCGTCGAGGAAAAGGAAGGGACCTGGGACGGTGTGCGCAACCACCAGGCGAAAAACAATCTGGCGGCAATGAACAAGGGCGACCAGTGCTTCTTCTATTATTCGCGCGAAGGGCTCGAAGTCGTTGGCATATGCGAGGTAAGCGAAGCGGGAATCACCGACCCGACCGATCCGGAGGGAAAATGGGCGGCTGTGAAGGTGAAGCCGAAAACCAAATTGCCGCATCCGGTATCACTCAAATCGATCAAGGCAGAACCCAGATTGGCCGATTGCGAACTCGTGCGCCTGTCCAGATTGTCGGTGGCGGAAATCAAGCCGGCCGAATGGTCGGTCATCTGCTCCATGGCAGGTATCTAGTTCTCGTCGCAACCGTTGCTCGCTTGGTCGTACCGGTCCGGAACGCTCGAAGCGGGTCCTGCGTTATCTCTTTGTAAGCGCGCAAAAACCTGCGCCGCAATGTGACTAGGAGATACATCATGGGTGAACTGACAGAAAAAGCCAAAGGCAACGCCAATGAAGCGGTTGGAAATATGAAGCAGAAATCCGACGATCCAAAAACCCGCGCTGAGGGTCGCTCGCAAGAGAAGAAGGGTGAAGCTCAGCAATTGAAGGGCGAAGTCGAAGGCAAGCTCGGCAACGACGTCTGATCCCATTCTGGCAAGGTAAAATGAAAACGGGCCGCGTTCCATCGGGAGCGCAGCCCGTTTCGTTTCGTCTCTAGCGTCTGAGCGGTTCGATTTCGGTCAGAAGATTTCGGATCGCCGTGGCAGCGACGCCTGCCTGTCCCATCGCATGGCTTATTTGGTCAAGACCGACCACGACATCGCCGGCGGCAAACAGACCTGGAACATCGGTTTCCAGATGATCGTCCACCTCGATGCAGCCTTCTTCGCTTACCTTTGCGCCGCAACTGACCGCGAGTTCGGAACGAATTACCGAACCCAAAGCGGGATAGGCGCTGTCGTAGGCCTTCCGCCCATCAGCGGTTCTGAAGGCAATCCGGTCTCCTTCTATCGCGAACTCGCCGCAAGGTCCGGCAAGGCGTACGATCCCGGCGTCGTCGAGCACGGAGGAACACTCGTCCGAGAGATCGTGATCGCCTTCGGGAGAGATCAAGGTCACGTCGCGAGTGTAAGTACGCAGAAACTGCGCTTCTGCGGTGCCGTGATCGCCGGTCCCGATCACGGCCACCCGCCTGTCGGTAACTTCGTACCCGTCGCAGACAGGGCAATAGCGCAGGAGGCCACGCGCCAGCGCCTCGTCGTGCATGCGTTCGTCGATTCCTTCGGGCCGGTTGTTCACGACGCCCGTGGCGAGCAACACGGTGCGCGCCCGATGTTCGTCGTCACCGCAGTATACGGTGAAGGCCTTGCCGTCGTGTTTCAGGTCGGTGACGCGTCTGGGCTCACGCATCGCCCCGTATTTCGCCGCCTGTTCGCGCATGCGGTCGAGCAGCTCCTCACCGTTTATGCCGTCCGGGAAACCGGCGTGGTTGTGGCTCGTCGGGATCCAGCTTGCACGACTGGTGCCGCAATCGAACATCCGGATCGAAAGATAATAGCGCGCCAGATAAATGGCGGCGGTCAGGCCTGCCGGGCCCGCGCCCACAATGATGCAGTCGTCGATTTCAGTGTTCATTAGCGGGTGAACGCGCGGGATGGCAAAGCGGTGCCCTAAAGTCTAAGGAGTGATCTCATCTGCGAAGAACGAGGTAGTTTTAACATGAGCGCACCTTCGGACAGGTGGCAGTTTCGGGAGCGATGGTTCTTCCTGCTGATCCTGCCCTGCTCGTTTGCCGCAGAATGGGCATTTGCCATCACGCAAGATTGGACCGCTTATCCCCGCAGCGAGTGGGTAGTCCTGTTCGATCTCTGCATTTTTCTGCCGTTGATCTACTATGGCCTTTTTTCGAAAGCGCTCGATCGCAGACCGCGCTTCATCCGCGCGCTGGGAATCGCTGGCCTAGGCCTCTTGTTTGCGCAGTTCATCGTACCCGAAAACAATCAGTTTCTCGTCGACGAAATAGGTGGTGTCCGAAATACTGTATTGGTGTTCATCGTTGCCTTCGAAATCTGGGTAATGACCAAAGTAGTATCGGCAGTTTATCGGAAAAGCGCGTCAGCAAAGGATCTCCAGCGCGATTTCGCAATGCCCGAGTGGATGGCGAAACTTATGGTGCTCGAGGCGCGGTTCTGGAAGGCAGTGTGGCGGTTCTTGCGAAGAAAATGACCTTCGCGGCAACGATCCTCACTCTGTACCCGGAGATGTTTCCTGGGCCGCTCGGCATTTCACTCGCGGGACGGGCTCTCGAGCGTGGGGACTGGTCGTGCGAAGCGCTGCAGTTGCGCGAGTTCGCGACCGATAGGCATCGTACGGTCGACGATACGCCTGCAGGCGGCGGGGCAGGAATGGTGCTCAAGGCAGATATTGTGGGAGCGGCGTTGAAGAGAGTTGGTCAAGGCAGGCCGATCCTTGCCATGACCCCGCGCGGTAAGCCGATCTCGCAGGCAAGGATTCGTGAGATTGTGACAGGTCCGGGCGTCGCGGTTCTCTGTGGCCGGTTCGAAGGGTTCGACGAACGGATTTTTGAGGCTCATCCCGAAGTTGAACAGGTCAGTCTGGCCGATATCGTTCTTTCGGGCGGAGAACCTGCCGCGCTGGCGATCCTCGACGCTTGCATTCGCCTGCTTCCCGGAGTAATGGGCGCGCCCGACAGCGGACATGAGGAATCGTTCGAGGACGGTTTGCTCGAATACCCGCAATATACCCGACCTCAGAAATGGGAAGGGCGCACGATCCCTGAAGTGCTGCGATCGGGGGATCATGCGAAGATCGCGGCTTGGCGCAAGGCAAGAAGCGAAGAAGACACACGGTTACGCAGGCCGGACCTTTGGGAGCGTTATAGTGACGTTCGGGACCGACCTGCCTCTGGCGCGCGGCAAAAAGACTAGGACCTACAGGCCATGAACCTGATCCAGACTCTCGAGGCGGAAGCCATCGAAAACCTCGGGAAGGACATTCCCGATTTCCGTGCCGGCGACACTGTGCGTGTCGGCGTCCGCGTTGTCGAAGGCAATCGCGAGCGTATCCAGAATTTCGAGGGCGTCGTCATCGCCCGCTCCAATCGCAGCATGGGGTCCAACTTCACCGTCCGCAAGATGAGCTTCGGTGAAGGTGTGGAGCGTGTGTTCCCGCTCTATTCGCCGATCGTCGACAGCATCACCGTGGTTCGCCGCGGTATCGTGCGTCGTGCCAAGCTTTATTACCTGCGCGGCCGCACCGGCAAGCGCGCGCGTATCGCTGAACGTCGCGACAACGCACCCAAGGGTTCGTAAGCGACCATTACCTGTTACCCGAAGGGCGGCTCTGCGGGGCCGCCCTTTTTGTATTTGCTTTCCACACTCGCGATTGCGAGGAACCGGCTCGGAAAAAGACGAGAGGTTGCCCTTGATATGCGATTGCTTACCCTTGCTGCGCTGCTCGCCGGGGCGCCGGCCCTGGCGGACGACCACACGATGACCGACGGACCCGACCTGACCTTCGAACGGGTGTTTGCTTCGCCCTCGCTCGACGGTCCTTCACCGCGCCAGCCCAAACTTTCACCCGACGGCCGTTTTCTCACGCTCCTGCGCAATCGCGAGGATGACCGGGAAAGGTACGACCTTTGGGCCTTCGACCGTGAAAGCGGCGAATGGGCAATTCTGGTCGACAGCGAAACGGTCGGTTCGGGCCGCGAACTCTCCGAGGATGAGAAGATGCAGCGCGAGCGGGCGCGGGTCGGAAACCTCAAGGGGATCGTCGCATATGAATGGACTTCGAACGGCCAGGCTCTGCTCGTGCCGCTGGATGGCGATCTCTATCTTGCCAGTCTCGACGGAAAGGTGGTCCGCCTTACCGATACGGAAGAAAGCGAACTTAACCCGAGCTTGAGCCCGCACGGCAATTACGTCAGCTTCGTGCGCGACCAGCAATTGTGGGTCGGCGAGGTTCTGGGCGATGCGTCGCCGATAACCCCGAAAGAGGGTGAAGCTGTTCGTTGGGGCGAAGCGGAATTCGTCGCGCAGGAGGAAATGGGGCGCGATACGGGTTACTGGTGGAGCCCGGACGAGAACCGCATCGCGGTCGAGCGGTTCGATGAAAGCGGAGTAGGCATCGTTACTCGCGCGGCGATCGGTGCCACGGGCACCGAGGTGTTCGACCAGCGCTATCCGGTGGCAGGTAGCGACAACGCGCTGGTCGAACTGTATCTCATGGATCCGGACGGCGGGAACCGCGTGAACGTCGACCTGGGCGAGGAAACCGACATCTATCTGGCGCGCGTCGACTGGGCGCCGGATGGCCGCACACTTTACGTTCAGCGGCAGAATCGCGAACAGACCGTCCTCGACATGCTGGTTGTCGATCCGGCTACCGGGGCGAGCCAAGTCCTCTTTACCGAACGCGCGGCGATGAACGATTACTGGATCAACCTTTCCAGCGATTACCGTTGGCTGGATGATGGCAGCCTGATCTGGTGGTCCGAGCGTGACGGCTATGGTCACCTCTATCGCTGGGCGAATGGCGGTTGGACCCAACTGACAAAAGGCGACTGGGTCGTCACGAAACTTGTCGGAATCGATCAGCAGGCGGGCCGGGTGTTCTTCGCCAGTACCAAGGACGATGTGCTGGCGCAGCAGATCTATGCGCTCGAACTAAACGATCTAGGCACGATCACGCGGTTGACCGATCCTGATTTTGCCAATTCGGCCAGCATGGACTCGAAGGGCCAGACACTGATCGTAACTCGCTCCAACGATACCACGCCGTCGCAGAGTTACCTCGCCAATGCGCAGGGCGAGCGCCTCGCCTGGATCGAGCAGAACCCACTCGATGCCGATCACCCGTATGCGCCGTTTCTCGCCAGTCATCGCCCGACGCAATACGGCACGATCGAGGCCGCTGACGGGACGCCGCTCCATTGGGAAATGGTCACGCCCGAACTCGAGCCCGGCAAGCGCTACCCGGTCTATTTCTACCACTATGGCGGGCCCGGTCCGCAAATTGTCAACAAGGGTTGGGACGGCGGTTTGCGCCAGGCAATTGTCGACAGGGGTTACATCTGGTTCGCGCTCGACAATCGCGGCAGCGCCAATCGCGGCGTCGCTTTCGAACAGCCGCTGTACCGGGCCATGGGCGGGGTCGAAGTGCGCGACCAGAAGGCTGGCGCGGAGTATCTCAAGACGCTCGACTTCGTCGATCCGGAAAAGATCGCGATCGATGGCTGGTCCTATGGCGGCTATCTGACGCTGAAGCAGTTGCAGGCCGATCCCGGACTTTATGCCGCCGGTATCAGCGGTGCGCCGGTGACACGGTGGGAGCTTTACGACACGCATTACACCGAACGCTACATGGGCACTCCACAGGCGGACGGTGCCGCCTATGAAGCAGCCAGCGTGATTCCAAACGCGACCAAGATCACCGATCCTTTGCTCATCATCCACGGCATGGCCGACGACAATGTCGTGTTCGAGAATGCGACCGAGGTCATCTCGGCGATGCAGGAGAGCAACGTGCCGTTCCAGATGATGCTTTATCCCGGATACACGCACCGTGTATCGGGCGAGCAGATCAGCCCGCATCGTTACAACACGGTCTTCCGCTTTTTGGAGCATCACGGAGTGACGCCGCCGGAGTGACGCTTTAGCTCTCGCAATCGAAAGTTCGGTTGCGGGTGCGCCGGCAATCGCTATCTCGGCGGCGAACAGAAGCTGGAGAATGGGTTTGGGTTATCGTGTTGCCGTGGTTGGCGCGACCGGAAATGTCGGGCGCGAAGTGATGATGGTTCTGGCCGAGCGGGAATTCCCGATCGACGAGATCGCCGCCGTCGCTTCGAGCCGTTCGCACGGGGTCGAAGTCGAGTTCGGCGACACCGGCAAGATGCTCAAGTGCAAGAATATCGAGCATTTCGACTGGTCAGGTTGGGACATCGCCCTGTTTGCGGCGGGCAGCGGTCCGGCAAAGGACTACGCACCCAAGGCTGCGGCCGCCGGCTGCGTAGTGATCGACAATTCATCGCTTTACCGGATGGATCCCGACGTGCCGCTGATCGTGCCGGAAGTGAACCCGGACGCAATCCACGATTATTCGAAGCGCAACATCATCGCCAATCCCAACTGCTCTACCGCGCAGTTGGTCGTGGCCTTGAAACCGCTGCACGATGCGGCGAAAATCAAGCGCGTGGTGGTTTCGACCTATCAGTCGGTTTCCGGCGCAGGAAAGGCCGGAATGGACGAGCTGTTCCAGCAGAGCCGTGCGATTTTCGTCGGCGATCCGGTGGTCCCGGAGAAATTCACCAAGCAGATCGCCTTCAACGTCATCCCGCATATCGACGTGTTCATGGATGACGGCTCGACCAAGGAAGAATGGAAGATGGTGGTCGAGACCAAGAAGATCCTCGACCCGAAGATCAAGCTCCATGCCACCTGCGTTCGCGTTCCTGTGTTCGTCGGACATTCGGAAAGCGTGAATATCGAGTTCGAGAACGAGCTTAGCGCCGAACAGGCGCAGGAAATCCTGCGCGAGGCGCCGGGGATCATGCTGATCGACAAGCGCGAGGACGAGGGATACATTACCCCTGTCGAAAGCGCGGGCGATAGCGCGACCTATATTAGCCGCGTGCGCGATGATCCAACGGTCGACAATGGCATTTCGCTGTGGTGCGTGTCCGACAATCTTCGCAAGGGCGCGGCGCTCAATGCGGTGCAGATTGCCGAATTGCTTGGCCGGGAATGCCTCAAGAAGGGGTGATGCGTACCGGCTTCCTCCTTGCCCTACCGTTTCTTCTCACTGCGTGCGATGGCGGCCTGGGGCCGGGCGAAGACGCGATAACTGCCGTCGATCCGGAAGGAACCGAGAGGCCGCGAACCAATCCACTGATCGAGCGGTTCGACGATGTGAAGATCGTCGTCGACGCGAACGGGCTGGGCGCCTATCAGGGCGAACCGCTCAGGTTTGGAACGCCGCGCGATACAGTCGACACGATGGCGGCCAAAGCCTTCGGCGAAGAAGGCGAGACATCGCGCAACGAGGAATGCGGCGCAGGTCCGATGGAAATCAGCAACTATGGGCCGCTCCAGATCGCCTATCAGGACGGCAGATTCGCAGGCTGGTTTCTGCGCGCGGGCCAGGGAGTCGTAACCTCCGACGGTATCCGGCCCGGCGTGTCGACACTGGAATCGCTGGAGGCCGAGCGGCAGGTACGTGAACTCGATACAACGCTCGAGGGCGACTTCGAATATACAACCGCCGATTTCGGCACGATCCGGGGGTTTGCCGATGAAGGCCGGATCACCGCGCTCCAAGCGGGTGTGAGCTGCTTCTTCCGTTGAACGGCTGCTCGCGTATAAGCGCGGCATGACCTTATCAGCAAATCTCTATTTCAGCTTCCGCTCGCCCTACAGCTATCTTGCCGTGGGTCGCTATCGCACGATGGCGGAGGAATACGATTTCGACATTGCGTTGCGTCCGGTCTGGCCACTGGCTATTCGCGAGCCGGACTTCTTCGAACGCAACCATCCCAACTGGATGGCCTATACCTTGCGCGACATGATGCGCGTGGCGCAGTTTCACGACATCCCGTTCGGCCCGCCTCGTCCCGACCCGATCGTGCAGGATCCGGCGACCCGCGAGATCGCTGCCGAACAACCGCATATCCGCCGCGTCACCCGCATGGGTCAGGCTGCGGCGCGTCGTAGCAGGGGTCTCGCCTTCGCGCACGAGGCCGGGCAATTGATCTGGGGAGGTCAGCTAGGCTGGAACGAGGGCGATCATCTTGCGGGCGCGCTGGAGCGGGCAGGTCTCGATGCAAGCGCAATCGAAGCCGAAGTCGAAAGCGAGGCGGATGCGCTGGACGCGGAAATCGCCAACAATCAGGAAGCGCTCGAAACGGCCGGTCATTGGGGCGTGCCCACGCTGGTCCTAGATGGGGAACCCTTTTTCGGGCAGGACCGTATCGAAATGGCCAAATGGCGCATGGAGCAGAAGGGCCTCACGAAGCGGTGAGAACCGAACGTTTCGCCAGCTTCGACGGGACTGAACTTGCCGTGCACCGCCACGGGGAGGGGCGACCATTCGTCCTGCTCCACGGCTTGTTTTCCAGCGCGCAGATGAACTGGATCAAGTGGGGGCATGCCGAGGCAATTGCGGCGTCGGGTTTCGAGGTCCTGATGCTCGATTTTCGCGTGCACGGCGAAAGCGCTGCACCGCGGGAGCCGGAAGCCTATCCGCAGAACGTGCTGGTGCGCGATGTGGTGGCACTGGTCGATCATCTGGGGCTGGACGATTACGACCTCGGCGGGTTTTCGCTGGGTGCGCGGACTTCCCTCCATGCGGCGGCAAATGGCGTGCTCGAACCCGGGCGGTTGGTTGTGGGCGGCATGGGCACTGCCGGGCTGGGCGAGTGGGCCAGACGCTCGGCGCATTTCAAGCGCGTCATCGACGAATTCGACACGATCGAGCGCGGTGATCCGGCCTATTTCTCGATGCAGTTTCTCAAATCGCAGGGCGTTGACCGCGTGGCGGCGCGGCTGCTGCTGGACACCATGTCCGATCTCGATCTCGCCCTGCTCGACAAGGTGACGATGCCGACGCTGGTGGTGTGCGGAGACGAGGATCGGGACAATGGCTCGGCCGAGGAACTGGCTGGCCTCCTGCCGGATGCGGATTTCGTCGAGGTGCCGGGGACACATATGAGCAGCGTGACGAAGCCCGATCTTGGACGGGCGATCGCCGATTGGCTGGCGCGTCCGAAATGATCCACCGGCAGCCGAACCTGCGCTGGTGGCTGATCGGACTAGGAATCTTCGTGGTTGTTATCGCCCTCGGTGTCTGGCTGCGAAGCGCTTCTGCATACGGCATAGTCGACCATCAGCTTGCAGGAACCGCGCAGCAAGTTGACATAGTACAAGCGGGCTGGCGTGCGGACGGTGTGCGCTGGCTGGCGATGCTGAGCATGGTCGTCGACCTCATCTTCATCGGTGTGTACAGCCTTGGAGCCTGGATCGCCGGTCGCGGGTTTTCAAGCATTTACAACCACTTAATAAGGGTTTTCGGCTGGATCATCGCGTTCGCCGCGGCCCTGTTCGCGTTCACCGACTATGTCGAGACGGGGTTGCAGTTCGCCCAGCTCGTGCGGGAACAGGGCGTGGGGTGGATGGCACAAACGGCCGCAGCGATGCAGACGGTCAAGGTCGCCTCGTTCCTGACGTCGCTTCTGGGAATCATTGCGGTATTGATCCTGCGTCGTTTTGCCGCGCCTGGCGCTTGATTAAGTCAGGCTGCAGGTTCAATCCGGTAGCAACGGATACCGGATTTTCCTCAAGAGGACTGAACACGATGAATTTGCTTCGCACTTCGCTTGCCGCGCTCGCCATTGCATCGGCTGCGCCGGCGCTGGCTGACGACCCCACTACCGAAGACACGGAAGCGCCCGCGGTTTTCCCGCTGACCCCGCAGGGTGCGGCGGACTGGGTGGCGATGGTCGAGAAGGACATGTTCGATTTCTCGATCGAATATGGCCGGGTGCTGTGGCTCAATTCCACCTACATCGTCCATGACAGCGACATGCTGGCGGCGAAATACGGCGCGGAAAGTACCCAGAAGTCGGTCGAGTACGCCAACGAGGCCGCCCGATATGCGCAAGTCCGGGGGCTCGACCCCGAAGTTGCCCGCAAGCTCGACATGTTGCGCAACGGTATCGTCATGCCTGCCCCGGTGCGCGATGGCGCGGCAACCGAACTTAACGAGATCGCCACCCGCCTCGGCTCGATGTACGGCAAGGGCAAGGGCACGCTGAACGGCGAGGAGATCGTAGGTTCTGACATCGAGGCCGAGATGGGCAATCTCGAGCGAACTCCCGCCGAGTTGCAGGAAATGTGGACCAGCTGGCACGACAATGTTGGGGCGCCGATGCGCGCCGATTACCTGGCCATGACCGGCATCGCCAACGAAGGCTCCAAGGATCTGGGCTTTGCCGATCTCGGCGCGATGTGGCGGTCGAATTACGACATGGACCCCGACCAGTTCGCCGCCGAGACCGAGCGCATGTGGCAGGAGGTCAAACCACTATACATGGCATTGCACACCTATGTCCGCAGCAAGCTGAACGAGAAATATGGCGATGCGGTCCAGCCTGCCACCGGGCCGATCCGGGCCGATCTGCTCGGCAATATGTGGGCGCAGGAATGGGGCAATATCTATCCTCTGGTCGCGCCTGAAGGGGCCGGGGACATCGGCTACGACCTGACCGATCTGATTGCGCAGAAAGACTTCGACGAGGTCGAGATGGTTCGCGTGGGCGAGCAGTTCTTCTCCTCGCTGGGCTTCGAACAACTGCCCGAAACGTTCTGGGAACGCAGCCAGTTCACCAAGCCCGCCGACCGCGAGGTGGTCTGCCATGCCAGCGCGTGGGACGTGGACAATGTCGACGATCTGCGGATCAAGATGTGCATCAAGCGCAATGCCGACGATTTCATCACCATCCATCACGAGCTTGGCCACAATTATTACCAGCGCGCCTATAACGAGCAGGACTATCTGCATCTGAACGGCGCAAATGACGGCTTCCACGAGGCGATCGGGGACATGATCGCGCTCTCGATCACGCCCGAATATCTGACGCAGATCGATATGCTCGAGCCTTCGCAAGTGCCCAGCGCGGACAAGGATATCGGCCTGTTGCTGCGCCAGGCGATGGACAAGGTCGCCTTCCTGCCCTTCGGCCTGATGGTCGACCGTTATCGCTGGGGCCTGTTCGATGGCACGATCCCGGCGGACGGTCTGAACGCTGGCTGGAACGATCTGCGGCTGGAATACCAAGGGATTGTCCCGCCGGTGCCGCGTGACGAGACGCAGTTCGATGCAGGGGCGAAATATCACATCCCCGCCAACGTGCCCTATACCCGCTATTTCCTTGCCCGGATCCTGCAGTTCCAGTTCTACAAGGCCGCGTGCGACCAGGCTGGCTGGGAAGGGCCGCTGCATCGCTGTTCGTTCTACGGAAACGAGGAGGTGGGCCAGAACCTCAACGCGATGCTCGAAATGGGCGCAAGCGAACCGTGGCCCGAGGCGCTCGAGGCGTTTACCGGCGAACGGGAGATGAGCGGCAAGGCCATGCTGGAATATTTTGCCCCGCTGATGGCCTGGCTCGAAGAGCAGAACGAAGGCAAGCCCCAGGGGTGGTAGGCCTGGACAAGGTATCATCGGCCCTGGCGCTGCTGTTGATCACGGCATGTGCGCCAATGGCCGATGGTCCATCTCCGCCACCGGCCGGCGATGCTGCGGGCACGCTGTTCGTCGCGGGCAAATTCGGCGATACGCTCGCCAAGGTCGATCTCGGCTCTGGCGAGCAGGTGGCCAAGGTCGACAGTTGCGCAAATCCGCACGAACTGGCGACCTCGCCCGACGATCGATACGTCGCGCTTGCCTGCTATGGCGGGACGAGCGTGGACATCTTCCGCACGTCCGATCTGACGCGGACAAAGAGCATCGAACTGGGCGAGAATGCGCGTCCGCACGGGATCGTCTGGCATGCGAATGGCGACCTGTATTCGACCGCCGAGGGGCGCCAGTCGGTGTTCTGGATTCGCGACCCGCTGGGCGTTGCGGAAACGTTCGAGTATTCTACCGGCCAACGGGGCAGTCACATGATTGCGGTTGCGCCTGACGGGAATCATGCCTGGACCACCGATCTCGGTTCGCGCACGGTGACGCGGGTCGACCTCAAGACCCGCCGGGCGCCGATCTCGGTCGAGGTTGGCGAAGAGCCGGAGGGTATTGCCCTGTCGCCCGATGGCGACACGCTGTGGGTGTCGGCGCGCGGATCGGACAAGGCCTTTGCACTCGACCCGATGACGCTGGAGGTTCGCCAGGAAGTTGCCACCGGCGATTTCCCGCTGCGCATCGCGATCCGTCCGCAGGGCGATTACGCCGTCACCAGCAATCTGGCCGACGGGACGTTGAGCGTCATCGACCTTGCCAGCGGCAGGAACGTGCGAACGATCGCCGTGTCGAGCCGCGCCGGAGCCGAGGACCGGATGCAGGTCACCATCCTGTGGTCGCCCCATGGGAAGCGAATTTACGCTGCCGAGACGATGGCGAACACGATCGCGGAAATTGACTTTGCCAGCGGCGAGGTCCTACGGCGGCTGCCAGGAGACGGAGGCGGCGACGGGATCGCGATCATCGAATGACCATCAAACGCAAGGAATTACCGGTCGTCGGATGGCGCGAACTGGTGCATTTGCCAGAACTTGGCCTGCACGGCATGGCAGCCAAGATCGACACCGGGGCGCGCACATCCTCGATCCACGGAGAAGTTCTGGAGGAATTCGAGCGGGACGGCGAAAAATACGTCCGTTTCGCAGTCGATTTCGAACAGCAGCATGTCCGCCAGGTTTGCGAGGCGGTGCATGTCGATATTCGTGGCATCACCAGTTCCAACGGCAAGACGCAGCGGCGCTATGTCATCAAGACCCCGCTCAGGATCGGGGACCTCGAATTCCGCGCCGAGATCAGCCTGGCCGACCGGCGCGACATGAAATTTCCAATGCTGATAGGGCGCTCGTCGCTGCGTCGTCGTTTTGTAGTCGACAGCGGCTATTCCTGGTTGCAGACGCCGGAAATCAAGACCACCATCGGGCACAAGCCCTGAGGAGAGCCCATGAAGATCGCAATGCTGGCGCGAAATCCGAACCTTTATTCGCACCGGCGGCTCAAGGAAGCGGCGGAAGAACGGGGCCACGAACTCGATATCCTCAACACCACGCGGTGCACCGTGCATATCGCCAGCCACAAGCCCGAAGTGTTCTACAATGGCGAACCCTGTTCAAGCTATGACGCGGTGATCCCGCGTATCGGGGCCAGCATCACCAATTACGGCCTCGCCATCCTGCGCCAGTTCGAAATGCGCGGCTGCTGGCCGCTCAACGAAAGCGTGGCGATCGGTCGCAGTCGCGACAAGTTGCGGTCGATGCAGATCCTCGCCAAGCATGGGCTGGGCCTGCCGCTGACCGCCTATGCCAACGATCCCAAGCAGGCGGAGGAGATCATCAAGGCGGTCAAGGGGCCACCGGTGGTCATCAAGCTGCTCGAGGGGACGCAAGGCATCGGCGTGGTCCTCGCCGAGACGATGAGCAGCGCCAAGTCGGTGATCGAGGCCTTTCGGGGTGCCAATGTGAACATCCTGGTGCAGGAGTTCATCAAGGAAGCCGGCGGCACCGACATTCGCGCGCTGGTCGTGGGCGGCAAGGTCGTGGCGGCAATGAAACGCACCGGCGCGGCGGACGATTTTCGCAGCAACCTTCACCGCGGCGGCAGCGCGCAGCTGATCAAGATCACGCCAGAGGAACGCAGCACCGCCGTTCGCGCGGCCAAGCGCATGGGTCTAAACGTCTGCGGCGTGGACATGCTGCGGTCCAATCACGGCCCGGTGATCATGGAGGTAAATTCCTCGCCCGGTCTCGAAGGCATCGAGAAGGCGACCGAGAAGGATATCGCCGGGCAGATCATCGAATTCATCGCGAAAAGCGCGAAGGATGGGAAGACCAAGACCAAGGGCAGCGGTTAGCCGCGGCGACGACTGATTTAGACCCTGAGAGCGGACATTGGGCTTCGATGCGCTCACCTTTCAGCTACGTATCTGCGAGGGCATCTCGTCCGGTCGGGGAGGCCATGCGACCCCATAAGCCAGACAAGACAGATGGTTTCGGCGTTTCTCGCGCCAAGCTTCGGATTCTCATAACCTTTGTTGAAAACCGACATACGTAAACGACAGTCGTGACCGAATCGTTGCACCTAGCCTCTTGGCGGGTGGGCCGCCGAGGGACACAAGACATGACTTCACGGGATTACGAGAGCGAGCTGGCCGAAAGATTCGAACTGATAGCAGAAGGTTACTGGGTTAGCGGCATGAGCCTTGATGAGGCCCGCGCCAAGGCCGCCAAGGCCACTGGCGAGCGGCGCGATAAAGAAGGCTAGCGGTCATGTCTCCACTAGTAGCGACATTGCTCATACTCCTTGTCGGCACCGGGACTTACCTACTGGGCGAATTGCTGGCGACGGTCCTCAGCGGGCCTGCTCGATACAGGGGCGAACACCGCGCAGTTGATCTTAAATCCAGCTGGTATCACCGCCAGGAACAGCAGCCGCTGGGCCGCAGGAATTTTCGCTTTCCACGCCTTTTCTGAAAAGCAAAACAAAGGGCTTGTGGAACGCGAAATTTGGGTAAGGGCAGACACGTCCGATCTTTAATGGTCCACAAATGAAAGATGGATTGTCCGGGGCCGGATGGGTCTGCGCAATGCAGTGGCACCCGGCAGTTCACCGAAGCTGCAGGCTCGCCTCGCCCGGCGTCACGCATTGCGCGCTGTCAGACCGCCATCGACGGGAATTACCGCGCCGGTGATGTAACTTGCCGCAGGCAGCACGAGCGAGAGTGTCATGTGCGCGACCTCCTCCGGCTCGCCATAGCGCCGCAAGGCCGTGCGGCGGTGGGCGAAGGTGGCCTTGTGTTCGTCGGGCACGGCGTCGGTCATCGCGGTGCGGATGGGGCCGGGGCAGATGCAGTTGACGGTAATCCCTTCCTTGCCGAGATCGACCGCCAGCCCGCGCGTCAACCCGATCACGCCCGATTTTGCCGCGACATACGGGGTATCGCCCGGAGTCGCGCCCAGCCCTTCGGTGCTGGCGATGTTGACGATCCGCGCAGCATCGCTCCGACGCAACCACGGCAGCGCGGCGCGGACCATGCGCTGGTGCGCGCTGAGCATCACCGCCAGCGCGCGGTGCCACACCTCTTCATAGGCCGCGCCGCTATCGAGCGATGCGAAGCTGGAGACGCCCGCATTGTTGACCAGGATATCGATGCCCCCGAAATCCTCGGCCACTTGCGCAACGACGCGTGCAATCGCCTCTTCATCGGCGACATCGAGCGCATAGGGCCGCGCGGCTGCCCCGTATTCGCGCGCCAGTTCCTGACAGGCCGCGTAGTCCAAATCGGTCACTGCCACCTGCGCGCCCGCAGCCGCGAACAGCCTGGCGGTCGCCGCGCCCATGCCACTGGCCGCACCGGTCACGATGGCGACCCGTCCGGCGATCGAGCGCGGATCGCTCATCTGAACGGGGGCTCGTTGAAGGCGCGCAGCTTGCGGCTGTGCAGGCGCGGGCCTTCCTCGCGCAGGCGGCGGCATGCGGTGACCCCGATCTGGAGATGCGCGGCAATGGCCTGTTCGTAGAACGCATTCGCCTGGCCGGGCAGCTTGATCTCGCCGTGGAGCGGCTTGTCGGACACGCACAGCAAGGTGCCATAGGGCACGCGGAAGCGGTAGCCCTGGCCCGCAATTGTAGCGCTTTCCATGTCCACCCCGACTGCGCGGGAAAGCGACATGCGGTGGGCCGAGCTGGTGTAGCGCAATTCCCAATTGCGGTCGTCGGTGGTGACGACAGTGCCGGTGCGCATCCGCTTTTTCAGATCCTCGCCATGTTCGCCCGAAACTTCCTCCGCCGCACCGGCCAGAGCCTGCTGGACCTCGGCGATGGCAGGCAGGGGTATTTCGGGCGGGAGGACCGGATCGAGCACGTGGTCGTCGCGCAGATAGGCGTGCGCGAGGACATAGTCGCCGATCTTCTGACTAGGGCGCAACCCGCCGCAATGGCCGATCATCAGCCAGGCCTCGGGGCGCAACACGGCCAGGTGATCGCAGATCGTCTTGGCGTTGGAAGGTCCGACACCGATATTGACCAGGGTAATGCCTTCGCGATTTGCGCCGACGAGATGATAGGCGGGCATCTGGTGGCGCCGCCATGCGGTATCGGAGAGCTGGCCGCGCGCGTCGTCGGTCTTCTCGGTCAGCATCATGCCACCTGCCCCGGCCAGCGCGGTATATCCGTCCGAACCGAGCTGCGAACCGGCCCAGTCGACGAATTCGTCGACATAGCGGTGGTAATTGGTGAACAGGATGAAGCGCTGGAAATGTTCGGGCGCGGTGCCGGTGTAATGGGCGAGGCGGGCGAGGCTGAAATCGGTACGCAACCCGTCGAACAGTGAAAGCGGGATGGCATCATCGGGACCGCCGAGGACAATGCCATCTGCCAGCTCGTCGCCAATGTCGGCCAGTTCGGTCGATGGAAAATGCCGCGCGACGAGATTGGGATCGACACCTGCCAGTTCGGCCCCCGACGCCCCGTCCAGCACGTAGGGGAAGGGAATCTCCTGCCGCGAGGAGCCGACTTCGACCTCGACCTCGTAATTGGCCGAGATCAGTTCGAGCTGTTCCTTCAGATATTCGCGGAACAGGGCGGGGCGGGTGACGGTGGTCGTGTAGAGCCCCGGAGCGTTGAGCCGTCCGAAGGCGCGGTTGCGGTCAGCCGGCTGATCGCCGCCGCGAAAGCGCAGCCGCAATTCGGGGTAGGCATAGCTGCCATCGCCTCGACGTTCGGGCGCGGGCAGATCGCGGTTGCGACCGAAGGCGATGACATCCTCGCGCAGCCGTTCGATCGCGGCGTCATAGAGTTTCTCGAGCTTGTCGAGTGTCTGTTCGATCGATTCCATGGGCCTCGTTCGCGCCTCTTCGTGTTTTCGGATTCTTCTTGTCCCGACCAGAGCCGGAGTCTCTTGCCGGTCATAGCACATGCCCGAACGGGATACCGGATCAAGTCCGGGCTGGTATGGGGTACAAAAAGGGCGCGGGAGCCGAAGCCGCCGCGCCCTGATTATTCGTGTCGCGTGCGATCAGCTCTGGTCGCCTCCGGGCGCAGTCGCTTCAATCAGTGCCTCGCGCCGGGTGGTGTCTTCTTCGGTGCTGACACCGTCCTCGAGCATGTCGACGGGGATTTCACCGGGCTCGAGCGTCGGATCGGTGGCATTGGCTTCGGCCATTTCCTCGATCTCGGCCTGCTCTTCCTCGAACAGCTGGGCGAGGACGTCGACGCCCTGGCTCTGCAGTTCGGCCTCGTCCTGCGAACGGGCGACATTGGCCTTGACCGTGACCGAGACCTCGGGGTGCAGGTCCACGCGGACTTCGTGCATGCCGATCGACTTGATCGGGTTGCCCATGATGACCTGCTTCTTGTCGATCTCGTGGCCCTTCTCGGCCAGTGAGTTGACGATATCGCGAACGTTGACCGAACCGTAGAGCTGGCCGGTGTTCGACGATGCGCGGATCAGGACGACCTCGACACCATCGACCTTTTCGCCGGCCTTTTCGGCTTCGCCGCGACGTTCCGCGTTTTCCTTCTCCAGGCGTTCGCGGTTCGCTTCGAAGACCTTCTTGTTGGCTTCGTTCGCGCGCAGTGCCTTTTTCTGCGGGAGCAGGAAGTTGCGAGCATAGCCGTCCTTGACGGTGACGACGTCACCGATCGTGCCGAGCTTTTCGATCCTCTGAAGGAGAATGATATCCATGATGTATTCTCCTTACTTCACGATGTACGGCAGCAGGCCGATATGACGCGAGCGCTTGATCGCCTTGGCGAGTTCGCGCTGCTTCTTGGCGCTGACGGCGGTGATCCGCGAAGGAACGATCTTGCCCCGCTCGGACATGAAGCCCTGCAGCAGACGCACGTCCTTGTAATCGATTGCGGGTGCATTCTTGCCCGAGAACGGGCAGGTCTTGCGGCGGCGGAAAAAGGGACGGGCCATCAGTCGCGCTCCTCACGTTCACGGCGTTTCTTGGAATCACGCTCGTTCTTGCGCATCATCACGGAAGGGCCTTCCTCGTGCTCGTCGACGCGGATCGTCATGTAACGGATCACGTCTTCGTTGATGCGGGTCTGGCGCTCGAGCTCTTCGACAACCGCGCCCGGTCCGTCGATATTGAGCATGACGAAATGCGCCTTGCGGTTGCGGTCGATCTTGTAGGCGAGGCTCTTGAGGCCCCAGGTCTCCGTCTTGGTGACCTTGCCGTCGTTCTGCTCGATAATCTCGGTGGCGTTGGCGGCCAGCTGGTCGACCTGAGACTGGCTCAGATCCTGGCGCGCCAAGAATACATGCTCGTAAAGAGCCATGTTCTTGTCCTTTCACTCGTGGCCGATCGCTGGCTGATCCGCGGGATTGCGGGGCCCCTCCGGCTTTCTTCAGTATCCCGGTCGGTGACAGGGAAGGCGCGCACATAGCGGTATGGCGCAGAATTGCAAGGCTGGTTTGGGACTTGCCGCGGCGCAGCAAGCGAGGCAGGGGACGGTTCCTTGCAAACAGGAGACACGCGTGCCCGGCGGACTGGTAGCCCTTCTCGACGACGTATCGATCATCGCCCGGACCGCGGCGGCCTCGGTCGACGATATTGCCGCCGCCGCAGGTCGGGCGGGGTCGAAGACGGCGGGGGTGGTCATCGACGATGCCGCCGTCACGCCATCCTACGTCACCGGCCTTTCCCCGGCGCGCGAATTGCCGATCATCTGGGCGATTACCAAAGGCAGTTTCAAGAACAAGCTGCTGATCCTCTTGCCCGGCGCGGTACTGCTCAGCGAATTTCTGCCAGGCGCGATCATCTTCATCCTGATGCTGGGTGGTCTTTTCCTGTCCTATGAAGGGGCGGAGAAGGTCATGGAGAAGCTGGGCGCCGAAAAGCACGGCAAGACCGTCGATGATGTCATCGAGGACCCGGCGAAGTTCGAGAAACAGCGCATAGCAGGCGCCATCCGAACCGACCTGATCCTTTCTGCGGAAATCATGGCAATCGTGCTGAACGAGCTGTCGAACGAGGCGATCGCCGATACCTTCTGGGGCCGCGGCATTGCACTTGGCCTCGTTGCAATCGCAGTCACGATCGCGGTCTATGGCTCGGTCGCGCTGATTGTGAAAATGGACGATTTCGGGCTGCACCTGACGACGAAGGAGTCGAGCGGTGCTCAGAGCTTTGGTCGTTTCCTGCTTCGTGCCATGCCCAAGCTGCTCACCGCATTGTCCGTAATCGGCACGGTAGCGATGCTGTGGGTCGGTGGCGGTATCCTGCTGCATGCCATGCACGAATTCGGTTTCGATCCGGTCTATGACGCGGCGCACGGGCTGGAATATGCGGTCAAGAACGCCACCGGAGGGATGGGCGGCCTGCTGGGCTGGTTGACCTACGCCGCGCTATCAGCCCTGCTGGCGCTGGGCGTTGGCGCAGTCATCGCTTTCGTGCTGCACAAGGTGCTTCGCATGGGCCACGGCGTCGGCGAGAATGCCGAAGCGCATTGAACTTGGCATTTGTCAGGCCAAGCGGTCGAACAAAGCCTTGGCAAAGGTGGTCAGCGTGTCATCGCGCGCGCCCATGACCACGATCCGGTCCCCAGGAGCGGCGACATTGGCAATCCGGTCGCTCACTGCCTTGCGACTGGGTATGTATTCGGCACGCCCGCCAGCTTGTTCGATCAGCCGCACGATCCGTTCGCTGCCTTGGCTTCGGTCGACGGTACCGCCGAAGTAGACCGGGTCGCACAGGACTACCAGGTCGTCTGGGCCGAGTTCCTCGGCGAAAGT
Source organism: Erythrobacteraceae bacterium Alg239-R51 (assembly GCA_947331495.1). Taxonomy (GTDB): domain Bacteria; phylum Pseudomonadota; class Alphaproteobacteria; order Sphingomonadales; family Sphingomonadaceae; genus Qipengyuania. Next base: position 1,408,319 of record CAMZOI010000001.1, read on the forward strand.
CTGTGCCAATTCCTCGCCCATTTGCTGCAACGGGCCGTAGCCATGGGGTTGAAAGAACACGATGACGCGTCCCGGATGCGCTTTCAACGTGCGCAGGGTTGCCGCGCATTTTTCAGGATTGTGTCCGAAATCGTCGATGACGGTGATGGCCGAAACAGTGGTCCCGATCACGTCGAAACGCCGCGCGAGACCTTCGAACCCGGCGAGCGCCTCGACTGCAACGGCAACGGGAACACCCGCTGCCGCAGCACCCGCGATGGCGCCAAGCGCGTTCGAGAGATTGTGACGACCCGGCATGTGCAGTGTGAGCGCATGCTCGCTGCCATCGTGACGGTCGATCACCATCGCCGCCTGACGTAGCGGACCTTCGGCGATACTATCGGCAACCACGCCGATCTGAGCTTTTTCCTGCGAAATCCCGAAGGTGATGGCCTCTTTCGCGTGCGGCAGCAGAGCAAGCGCTTCATCGTCGTCCGCGTTGATGACCGAGATGCGGCTGCGCGACAGGTAATCACCGAACAACTGGCGCAATTCCTCCATGCTCTTGTGGTCCAGGCTGACATTGAGAAGGATGCCGACCGCCGGGCGATAGAGCGCGATCGATCCGTCGCTCTCGTCGACCTCGCTGACATAGATGCTCTGCCCGCCCACCACCGCGCTGGCATAGGGCCGTTCGGGCGAGACGAAGTTCTTCATCACCGCGCCGTTCATGATCGTCGGTTCGCGCCCGCACGCCTGGAGGATCCAGCCAAGCATTCCGGTCACGGTGGATTTGCCGCTGGTCCCGGCCACGGCAAGGCCTGCTCCGCTGGTGTTGAACAGGATCGAATTGAGCTCGGCCCGGGACAGGCGAAGGCATTCCAGCTCATTGGCGCGCTTTGCATCGGGCACGCTATCCTCGACCGCGGCGGATGCGACCAGGACCTGCTCGCCGGAAGTTATTCCGCTGCCGTCCTGGGGATGAAGTTCGAAACCCTGCCGTTCCAGCGAGGCGAATTTTTCCGGCAGGCGACCCTGGTCGAAACTGCGGTCAGATCCTGCGACCTGCGCACCGCGCCCTGCCAGTATCTGGGCCAGCGGCAACATTCCCGACCCCCCGATGCCGCAGAAGAAGAACGGGCGTGCGAACAGGTCCTCGGGGCTGGGCATATCAGTCATGGACAGCTTCGCTATGCAGTTGTGTCGGGGAACACAAGCGGGCTAGAAGCGCGCCCGTGCCCCGACGCTTCAGCAACATTGCCATCTGCGCGCCTGCAACTGCGTTGAGACGCGAATATGCCGAGCGCGTGCAGGCCCTCGCGGCCGAGGAATTTCCTGCTATCACGCTTCATTTCCATGACCAGTGTTTCGTGCGTGAAGGGCATTTTGCAGGATCGGACGAAGTGCGGCTGAACGCCTTGCTCGAATGCGCGAACGATCCGCAATTCGATGCGGTCTGGTTCGCCAAGGGCGGCTACGGATCGAACCGGATCGCGCAGCGAGCCCTCGATCGGCTTGGCGCGAATGCGAACAAGAAGGCGTATCTCGGCTATTCCGATTGCGGCACCTTGCTCGGCGCCTTGTATCGTGCCCGGATCGGCACGCCGGTTCACGCGCCGATGCCGATCGACGTCAAGCGCGAAGGCGGCGAAGAGGCTATCCGCCGGGTGCTGGACTACATGGCGGGCGGTGACAGCGGCCTGGAACCAGGTCTGTGTGGCCCGCCGGCGGTCGCCTTCAACCTCTATACCCTGGCCATGCTGGTCGGCACGCAATTCATGCCGAACCTTGCCGGACACGAAGTGCTGATCGAGGAGGTTGGCGAATACGAATACGCCGTCGATCGCCTGCTGTTTCACCTGGTCGAGAACCTGCGCGATATTGCTGGACTGCGGCTGGGCGAGGTTTCCGCGATCCCGGAAAACACCCGTCCGTTCGGCGCTTCGGTCGAGCAGATCGCGCGGTACTGGTGCGAGCGAGCGGGGATACCCTATCTCGGCCGGGCCGCAATCGGCCATTCCCCGGCCAACAGGATAGTGCCCTTCGGGCTTGAGGCGCGCGGCCCGCACTCCTAAGCGCACTTGGCAAGGAGAATTTCATGATAGCATTCATCTTCCCCGGACAGGGAAGCCAGAAGGTCGGCATGGGCGCCGATCTCGCCGAGGCCAGCGCGTATGCCCGCGAGGTTTTCGAAGAAGTCGACGAGGCACTCAAGCAGAACCTGTCGGGCCTGATGCGCGAAGGACCCGAAAGCGAGCTGACCATGACCGCGAATGCGCAGCCTGCGATCATGGCCAATTCGTTGGCCACCTTACGCGTTCTGGAAAAGGAATTCGACGTGGTCCTGGCCGAAAAAGCCGACTGCGTCGCCGGTCACTCACTTGGCGAATACAGCGCGCTGTGCGCCACAGGAGCGTTTTCGCTGACCGAAACCGCCAAGCTGCTACGCCTGCGCGGTATCGCGATGCAGGACGCCGTGCCTATCGGGCTGGGCGCGATGGCGGCGCTTCTCGGCGCCGATATCGAGAAAGCCACCGCCCTTGCCGAAGCGGCGGCGCAGGGTCAGGTGTGCGAAGTTGCCAATGACAACGATCCCGGCCAGGTCGTCATTTCCGGCCATGCCGAGGCCATCGACCTGGCGATCGAGCTGGCCAAGGTTCACGGGATCAAGCGGGGCATCAAGCTGCCGGTTTCCGCACCGTTTCACTGTTCCTTGATGCAGCCTGCCGCCACGCGGATGAAGCTTGCGCTCAACAACACGCCGCCACGGGCATTTACCGTTCCACTTTACGCCAATGTCACCGCTTCGCGCGTCACCGATCCGGCGCAGGAGCGGGATTATTTGGTGGAGCAGATAACCGGTCGTGTACGCTGGCGCGAAAGCGTGCTGGCGATGCGTGAAGCCGGAGTCGATAAGTTCGTCGAACTGGGTGGCAAGGTCCTGTCGCCGATGGTCGGTCGGATCGACAAGGATGCCGAGACCGAAAGCCTGGTCACGATGGACGATCTTGAAAGTTTCGCGAAGGGGAGCGCATGATGTTTTCACTCGAAGGAAAGACCGCTCTCGTGACCGGTGCCAGCGGCGGGATCGGTTCGTCGATCGCCTATGCCCTGGCGCGGCAGGGCGCACGCCTGGCACTGTCGGGCTCCAACGGCAGCAAGCTGCGCGCTTTTCGCGAGCAGTTGAACGACGAGTTCGGACACGACCATGTCGAGATCACCTGCGACCTATCGAACAAGGAGCAGGTCGAGGAACTAGTGCCCGCCACCTTGGACACGCTCGGCACGATGGACATCCTGGTGAACAATGCCGGCATCACGCGCGACAATCTTGCCATGCGGATGAAGGACGAGGAATGGGACGAGGTGGTCCGCATTAATCTGGAGGCGAGTTTTCGCCTGATGCGCGCCAGCGCACGACCTATGATGAAAGCCAGGGGTGGCCGGATCATCTCCATCACCAGCGTGGTAGGGCACACGGGTAACCCGGGCCAGATGAACTATGTCGCGGCCAAGGCCGGGTTGACGGGCATGAGCAAGAGCCTGGCGCAGGAGCTTGCCAGCCGGAACATCACCGTCAATTGCGTGGCGCCAGGTTTTATTCGCACCGCGATGACCGAGCAGCTAGACGACAAGCAGAAGGATGCGATCAACGGCCGTATCCCGATGGGCCGCATGGGCGAGGGCGACGAGGTCGGTGCTGCTATCGCTTTCCTCGCCAGCGACGAGGCTGCGTATGTCACCGGCCAGACGCTGCACGTAAACGGCGGCATGGCAATGCTGAGCTGAACCACGCCACTTTATCCCCAAGCAATTCCGGCCACTGCGCAATGAACCTTGCTCCGCATGTCACCCCCGCTAAGGTCGCCATCCATATTCCGGCGCTGGTGGGGCGAATCCGGCCGGCCGTGCGCCCAAAAGGGACGAAAGTAGGACCATGAAGGCCACCATCGAACGCGCGACGTTGCTGCGCTGTCTTTCCCACGTCCAGTCGGTCGTGGAACGCCGCAACACCATCCCGATCCTTTCCAACGTTTTGATCGAGGCGGAGGGGAACAATTCGCTCAAGGTCATGGCGACCGATCTCGACCTCCAGGTGGTGGAGCATATGGAAGCTGCCGGCGTGGAGAGCGAAGGCGCGGTTACGGTGTCGGCGCATCTGCTGTTCGACATCGCGCGCAAGCTGCCCGACGGTTCGCAGGTAAGTCTCGAGACCGCCGAAAACCGGATGACAGTCAAGGCCGGGCGCAGCCGCTTCTCGCTTCCCACTTTGCCGCGCGACGATTTCCCGGTGATCGTGGAGGGCGATCTGCCCACCAGCTTTGAACTGGCGGCCAAGACGCTGGCCGAACTGATCGATCGCACGCGTTTTGCGATCTCGACCGAAGAAACGCGGTATTACCTCAACGGGATATTCTTTCATGTCTCGGACGATGACCGGCCGGTGCTGAAAGCTGCTGCGACCGACGGCCACCGTCTTGCCCGTTTCACCATCGACCGGCCCGACGGGGCGGATGGCATGCCCGATGTGATCGTGCCGCGCAAAGCGGTGGCAGAATTGCGCAAGCTGCTCGATGAAAGCATGGACGGCAATGTCCAGATCGACCTGTCGGCCAGCAAGATCCGCTTTACCCTTGGCGGCGAGGGTGGGGTGGTCCTGACCAGCAAGCTGATCGACGGGACCTTCCCCGATTATTCGCGCGTCATTCCAACGGGCAATGACAAATTGTTGAAAGTCGATCCGAAAAGCTTCCACGAAGGTGTCGATCGCGTGGCGACCATTGCCACTGAGAAAACCCGCGCAGTCAAGATGGGTCTGGAAAAGGACAAGGTGGTCCTGACCGTAACCAGCCCTGACAACGGCACCGCGACCGAGGAACTGTCCGCGGAATACGCAGCGGATGGCTTCGAGATCGGATTCAATGCGACCTATTTAAAGGACATCCTCAACCAGATCGACAGCGATACAGTGGAAATCCACCTCGCCGACGCCGGTGCACCCACACTGATCCGCAAGAACGATAACAGCCCCGCCCTATACGTGCTGATGCCGATGCGGGTCTAGGCACTCGCAATCCGGCTCGGCGGCCGCTAGCATTTCCTCGCAAGGGAGAGATGCAATGCAGCAGGTTCATGTCGACAAGACCGATATAACGCAAGCCGAACTGGTCGAGCTTGAACAGGGCGCGCTTGCCCCAGACGCGGTCAGGCTCGAGGTCGAGAGCTTCTCGGTCACGAGCAACAACGTGACTTACGCGGTGGTCGGTGATGGATTCGGCTACTGGAATTTCTTTCCTGCCCCGGAAGGCAAGGGGATCGTCCCGATGTGGGGGCACGCTCGCGTTGTCGAGAGCAACCATCCCGCCATCGCGGTCGGCGAACGAGTTTACGGCTACCTGCCGATGGCGAGCCAACTGGATGTCGTGCCGGGCAAGGTCTCGAAGAGCGGTTTTGTTGATAGTGCCGAGCATCGTCAGCCGATGAGCCCGATCTACAATCAGTATTCGCGGCTTGACGGCGATCCCGAACACGATCCGGTGCGCGAGGGCGAGCGGATGATTTTCGGTCCGCTGTTCAAGACCGGGTTCCTGATCGAGTATTTCATGCGCTCCGAGGAATGGTTCGGTGCGCAGAACCTCGTTATCACCAGCGCATCGTCGAAAACCGCAATGGGTCTGGCCAGCGTCGCCAAGCACCGTTCGCCCGATATCCGGCGCCTGGGACTGACGTCTCGCGGCAATGTCGAATTCGTGAAAGCAAGCGGACTTTACGATGATGTGCTCTCTTATGACGCCGTGGCAGATCTAACCCCAATTTCCAGCGTAGCGGTCGATTTCGCAGGCAATTCCAGCCTGTTAGGCAAGATTCACGAGCATTTTGGCGATGCGCTGAAGTATTCGTGCATGGTCGGGGCGACGCATATCGAGGAGCGGGGCGGCGGTACCGAAGATTTGCCCGGACCGAGACCCACGCTGTTTTTCGCGCCCGACCACGCGGTAGCGCTGTTCAAGGAATTGGGCCCTGAAGGGGCCGGACGGCAAATGGCAGATAGCTGGCGCGCCTTTCTCGCCGATGCAGGCGACAGCGTGACAATCGAGAGACATGGCGGGCTCGAAGCGGCGCGCGACGTGTTCGTCCGGATGGTTGGCGGAGACGTGGACCCTGCCAAGGGAATTGTCATCGAGCCCTAGATCTCCACGGCGATCTTGCCAAAGTGCTTGTTCGCTTCTTGGTGACGGAAGGCGTCGGCCAGGTCGGCGAGCGCGAATGTATCGCTGATGACCGGCTTGATGCCGTTCGCCTCGATCGCGGCGATCATGTCCTGCTGCATCGCGCGGCTGCCGACGGTAAGGCCTTGCACGGTCAGGTTTTTCGAGAACAGGAGCGCTGTCTGGACCGGGCCGGCCATGCCGGTCAGAACGCCGATGAGCGAAACGTGCCCGCCAACGCGCGCGGCTAGCATGGATTGATCGAGAGTTCCCGGTCCCCCGACCTTGACCACGCAATCGACGCCGCGTCCGCCAGTCATTCCCAGCGCCTTGGGGCCCCAAGCTTCGATTTCCTTGTAGTTGATGACGTGGTCGGCACCGAGTTGCTTCACTCGTTCCAGCTTTTTATCGGAGGAGCTTGTTGCAATGACCGTCGCGCCCGCCGCCTTGGCAAACTGCAATGCGAAAATCGACACGCCGCCCGTTCCCTGAACCAGCACGGTGTCCCCCGGTTTGAGAGCATAGTCTACGAACAGAGCGCGCCATGCCGTCAGTCCGGCGCAGGTCAGCGTGGCTGCCTCAGTATGGCTAAAGCCTTCCGGCGCGCGGGTGAACGCGGTCGCCGGCGCGGTAATGCTTTCGCGCGCAAAGCCGTCGATCCCGTCGCCCGGCACGCGGGTGAATGCACTTTGCGGAGGTGGACCGGTGAGCCATTCGGGAAAGAAGGTACTTACGACAGTGTCGCCACTGGCGAATTCGGTCACGCCTTCGCCAATGGCTGTCACAACACCTGCGCCGTCCGACATGGGGATGCGGCCCTGTTCGGTAGGGATCATTCCCTTGACGACGGCAAAGTCGTGGTAGTTCAGCGAACTGGCCTTCAGATCTACCGTGATTTCGCCCGGGCCAGGCCGTGGCGCATCATCGATATCGACCAGTTCAAGACTGTCCAGTGTGGAAGGTGATGTACCTGTTCTGATAGCTTTCATTCCGCTGCCTCCGCCAGTTCGATACGTTGCGGCCCGCGGATCAGCCCGCCGGGGGCCTTCCCTGTCCATTCGCCTTCGCGAAAGGTAACCACTCCGTTCTTGATCGTCGCCACGTAACCGTCGGCCTTTTGCAACAGCCGTTTGCCCCCTGCGGGAAGATCGAAAGCGAGCCATGGTTTGCCAAGCTTGATCCTGTCCATGTCGATAATGTTGAGATCGGCAAGGTAGCCCGGCGCGATCACTCCGCGATCATCCAGGCCGTAAAGCCGGGCGGTGTCGGCACATTGGCGTTTGATTGCATTTTCGAGCGTGATGCGCGCGCCGCGCTTGCGATCGCGCACCCAGTGTTCGAGCATGAAGGTCGGGCTCGCCGCATCGCAGATCGTGCCGCAATGCGCGCCGCCATCGCTGAGCGAGTTGACGGTATCGTCGGCGTGTTGAAGCGGAAGCAGAAATTCCAGATCCCCGTCCGAATAATTCAGGATGGGAAAGTAGATGAACCCTTTGGCATCGTCGCGGCAGAGCATCTCGTACGCATAGTCCTGCGGATCGATACCAGCCGCCTTGGCGCGCGCGTGAACTGTGGCATCCTGAGGCGGTTCGTAGTCGAAATCGTCGTCCATCTCGAACATCAGGCCCCAGCCATTGGTCAGGGCGAAGACGACTTCCTTCGTATCTTCCGCAACTTCGGAGTAGTCGTTCTGTTCAGCCAGTAGTTTCGCCTTGAACTCCGGATCGAGCAGGCGCGCTTTTTTCTCATCCCACGGCAAATCGGCCATCGCCTGCCAGCTTGGCCGCAGGATGAACGGGTTTACCGTGCCTTGCCACGCCATGATGATGCCATTTCCGCGCAGGGCAATCTGCGCGACGATGTTCGCGCCATTGTCGTTCTGCGCGCGCATCGTGGCGATCTGTTCGTCGAGCGGAAGTTCCTTGGCGATCGATTGCAATGCGGCGAAGGTGACGGGAAGGCCGGTCTCCCGGCTGAGATCGCCCATCCATTCGAATTCGTTCCATTCGCGCCGCAGATCGCTCGCCATTTCGAACACGCCATGCCCGGCGCGGCCCAGAGCGCGGCCGAGTTCGACCAGTTCGTCAGCCTGCGCGGTGGTGCCGGGAACCAGCACGCCTTCGACATCCTTGTGCAGAACGGTGCGCGAGGTGGAAAAGCCGAGCGCCCCGGCGCGCACGCCGTCCTCGACGATCCGAGACATCTGCGCGATTTCGCTTTCGCTGGGAACGACGCCGGGTTCCTCGCAGCCGCCCAGCACATAGGCGCGCACTGCGCCATGCGGGACGTGCGTGCCGACGTCGACCGTGCGCGGCAGCTTCTCCAGCTCGTCGAGATATTCGGGGAACGTCTCCCAGTTCCACGTCATGCCTTCGGCCAGCGCGGTGCCGGGAATGTCTTCTACGCCTTCCATGAGACCGATTAGCCAGTCATGCTGGTCCGGGCGGGCCGGAGCGAAGCCAACGCCGCAATTTCCCATCACGACAGTGGTGACGCCATGCCAACTCGACGGTGCCATTTCCTGGTCCCACGTCGCCTGTCCGTCATAGTGCGTGTGAATATCGACGAAGCCCGGCGTGACGACCATGCCCGTTGCATCGATTTCCTCCGCGGCGTCGCCAGGTACGGTGCCGACTTCGACGATCAGACCATCCCTGATGGCAACATCGCCGGAAAATCGCTTTTCCCCGGTTCCGTCGACAACAGTGCCATTGCGAATTACCAGATCGTATGTGGGCATGCGGTGCTCCTCTCTCCTCGCGGGAAGGTCTCACATTGCAACCGATGAGTCCAGCACGTGTGCGTCCGCAGACTCAGGCCGCTTCGCGTTCCGGCATTCGCACCGATATCAGGATCGCCAGCCCGATCAGGAAAAGGATCGAGATGGAAGCCATGCCGATCCGCTGGTCGGTGAACCACAAGGTGAAATATTCGACCAGGAGCGGCCCCATCCACACGGTGATCGTCCCGGCAATAGCGTACAGACCGAAGAATTCGCCGCTGCGGCCTGGTGGAGCGAGCGCGACGAGCATAGTGCGGCTCGAGGAAATACTGGCCGTGGCAGTGACGGCGACCACGCTGATAAGCGCCAGATAGCTGAGGTCCGACAGCGTCTGGAATGCAAGGCCGTCCCAGACCTGGTAATTGTCGATCGTTCCGAACAGCAGGCTTTCCTGCGTGATGCTCAACTGCACCGCCAGGGTGACGACCATTCCGGTTATTTCGATGATAAGCGCCCGCTTGACCCCGATCCGTTCATCGAGCCATCCGCCGAACAAGCCGCCTCCGAAGGCGCAGGCACTGGCGAAAATGGCGTAGCAGAGCATTTCGAGAAAGCCCCAGTCCAAGAACAGCGCGACGTATACCGCCCCCAGCGCAAGCAGGGCTGCCATGCCGTCTGCATAGAACATGCGCGCAAGCAGGAACTTCATCAGTTCGCGATATCGCGCTGCTTCGCGCAGCGTGGTCATCACACCGCGCGTGCCGGCTGCAAATGCCTTGCGCCAGCTTGCCCCGGGTGTTCCGGGATCTTGGGCGAACAGGAAGAAGGGTATCGAGAACAGGGCGAGCCAGACCGCGCAGATCGGCCCGGCAATCCGCATGTGTTCGAAGCTTTCGACATCGATGCCGAATTGAGCGCTGGCGAACGGCCAGCCGACTAGGCTTGGCAGCACGAACAGGAGTACCAGCGCCACGAAGATAAGGGTTGCGGCAAGATTGCCGAGGCCCAGCCCGAGACCCGAAATCATCGACAACCGTCTGGGCGCGCCCGCAACGCTCAGCATCGCGTTATGCGTGACTTCGGAATAGGTATAGCTGACATAGGCGACCACCAGCAGGGTCATGATTACCGGCACCGGAAATCCCTGCCCCCCGGGCATGGCGAACCACAGCAGGGCCGAACAGATCACGATCGAGCCGAGAAATAACGCCAGGATCGGTTTGAGCCTGCCACCCCGGTCGAGCGCGGCACCCAGCACCGGCGCGGTAAGAGCCGCGATGAACCCGGCCCACTTGGTCACCGAAGCGATGGTTGCCTGACCCTGCGCATTGGCGGCAGCGGTCGCCTGGTCGGGCGGGAGTGCATCGAGCGTACCGCCTGCCAGCAGGTCCGCCCCGATGATGTCCCGGGCGAAAAAGGGCGCGAAGATGTAGATGACGATGAGGATGTAATACGGGTTGCGCGCCCATTCGAAGATTGCCCAGGCAAAGCCGGTCCGGCCGAGAGCCCCGCCTTCGCCCTGGAAGGCGCGCGGGGGCTGGTTCGCAAGCGGGTTGGCGGCGAGGGCGGGGTCGGAGGCCATCTGTGCGTGCCGTCCGCGCCCGTTCAGGCCGCGCGGTCCAGTTCTGCCTGCGTACCCGGAGCATCAAGGAATTCGCGCAACATGGCCACGCTTTCATCGGAATGGGTCAGCAGGAACAGGTGCCCCCCGTCCTCGAAGACTTCCAGGCGCGAATTGCGGATCGCAGCGTTAAGAATTTTGCCGTTGACCGCCGGCACGATCTGGTCGTCCCCGCCCATCATGATCAGCACTTCCTTGTCCATGAAGGGCAAGGCAGGAAGGCTGGTCCAGCCGAGCATGGCGATGAGCTGGTAAAGATAACCGCGCGGGGAGGGCGGTTTCAGGCGACCGACATGGTCCGCCTTGCTTCCGGGCCGTTTGGTCATGCCGCCATAGAGCGTCATGAAATGCTCGTTCATGAATTCGGGATCAATATAGCGGCGCGGGTCGGCCATCTTGCTCAGCGCCTTAGGATTGCCCGGCACCATGAGCATGCCCGCGGTTGTCGCCGCCAGCACCAGCCGCCGCGTCCGCTTGGGGTGCTGCAGGGCGAAATGCTGCGCCATCGCGCCGCCCCAGCTCACGCCCATCACATCAGCGACTTCGACTCCGAGCTGGTCCAGTACGCGCGAAGCAGTCCAAGCCATGATGAACGGATTGTAGGGCACGCTTGGATCGGGACTTTCGCCGGTGCCAGGCATGTCGAACATGACGAAACCGCGCTCTGTCATGCGTTCGGCAAGCGGACTTACTGCCTCGATATTAGCGCCGATGCCGTTGAAGAACAGGATCGGGGGATAGTCGCTCGGCTCGTTCAGTCGCCAATGAGCCACGCGCAAGGTGCGCCCACCTGCTTCGATCAACTCGATCGTAGCGGTCATCGGCTCGTCTTTGGATACAGTCATTCGCGGCCCTTCAAATCGTTCAACAGGCTTCCATTACGTAGAGACCGGGAGCGGGGTCCAGCGGTTCGTGGTTCTTGTTCCCCATTTTCGAAGGCGCCTTCGTCTTCTCGCCGCCACGTTCCTGCAGCCAATCGATCCAGAGCGGCCACCAGCTTCCGGCGACTTCCTGCGTTCCCTTCAACCATTCGTCGGCTGTCCCGGGAAGCTTCTTGCTGCTGTTTTTTTGGACGTAGTATTTGGCTTTCGGATTGCCGGGCGGATTGAGGATCGCCTGCATGTGGCCCGAATGACTGAGGACGTAGGTCACGTCCTTCGAGCCGAATAGCTGGGTCGAGCGGTAGGTCGCCTTCCACGGGGTGATATGATCCGTCACCCCGCCAAGGATGAACAGATCGCTCGTCACCTTCGACAGGTCGATCTTATGGTCCACCATTTCGACTTCGCCTTTCCTGGTGAAGGCAAGGGTTTCGTAGATGGTCAGAAAATCGCCCATCAGGCTAGCCGACAGATTGGTCGCATCCGCGTTCCAGAACAATACGTCGAATGCGGGCGGATCCTGGCCAAGCAGGTAATTGTTGACGACGTAGTTCCAGACAAGGTCGTTGGGTCTCAGCCAGGCGAACCCGCGCGAAAGATCATCGCCCTTGATGATGCCTTTCTTGTCGGCGCGGCGTCGGGCCAGCGCAAGTCCGTTGTCACTGATCAGTGAACCGGCTTCGATATCGTTCTGCTTCGGATGAAGCACACAGACCATCAGGGTCAGGGCACCGAGCAGATCGTCTTCGTCGGCCGCCATCTTGCTCGCGAGCATCGCGGCCGTCTGCCCGCCCGAACACCCGGCCGACACGTTCACTTTCTTGCTGCCGGTAATCGAAGACACCGCTTCCATGGCTTCCCGGCAGGACCGGACATAATCGGCCATGTCCCATGCGCCTTGTTCCCGAGTAGGATTCTTCCAGCTGATGACGAACGTCTGGATGCCGTTGTCGAGCTGGTATTTCACCACCGACTTCTCCGGCGAGAGATCGTTGATGTACATCTTGTTGATTTGTGGAGGGATGGTCAGCTGGGGAATCGCATAAACCTCCTCGGTCGTGGGCGCGTACTGGATCAACTCCATTATGTCGGTACGCAACACGACCGATCCCTTCGAAGTCGCAACGTTCTCGCCCAGTTTGAACGGCTTCTTGTCGACCTGGCTGACCATACCCTTGTTGTGAACCATGTCGTCATAGGCGTTCTTTAGCCCCTTCATCAGCGACAACCCGCCGCTGGTGATCGCCATTTTCTGGGCTGCCGGATTGCCCGCCAGGGTATTGGTAGGTGCCACGGCATCGATGATCATGTTCGAGACGAACCGTGCCCGGTCGCGCTCCAGTTCGTCCAGTTCTAGGTCTTCAAGCCATTGCGAAGCGCCCTTCTGTACCGCAAGATAGTATTGCATCCCCGCTCGCATGAACGGATTGTATTGCCAGGCGGGGTCCTGGAACCGCTTGTCCTTGGGGTGCGGTGCAAGATCGCTCTTGCCGGTCATGATCTTGACCATGTCCTGACCCATCGCCTGCCCATGCTTCATCAGCCGCTGCGGATCGGAAGCGGTTTCGCGCAACATGAGCGCGACCGCGCCGAAGATGTCTTCCCGGGTGAGACCCACGAGCGGCCCCAGGGCACTGGTATGTTGGGCGGCTTCATTTTCGAGCTGGGTCATGGGTCACGTTTCCTCTCGATTTTACATTTGTTATGCAGCTTGAACGAACGGTCGGGGCGGCCCGTTCCGTTCATCCGCGCGCCGCTATCATGCTTTCGATGTCGATGAACTTCTCGCGCGGTGCGCCTTCCCGGGCCGCAGCGATTTCTGCCTCCTCGATCTTCTGCCAGTCGCGAAAGGTCACGATGTCGAGCCCACGTTCGGCGGCCAGTTCGTCAAACCCTTCGCGTCCGCGCTTGTGCGAACCAGTGCCGATATCTTCGTCGACAATGTCGATCACGGCATACCCGTCGGGTCGGTTGGTGCCGATCGTGCCCGACGGTCCGCGCTTGGCCCAGCCGACGCAATAAAGGCCGGGCAGGATGCGCCCGTCTTCGTTCGCGAACCGGCCCGCACGTTCATCGAACGGGACACCCTCGATCGCCGAAGACCGGTAGCCGATACAGCTTATGACGATGTCGGCGGGGATTTCGTAGGTCGCGCCGGTCGCAACGGGCCTTCCATCCTCGAGGTGGGTCTCCTCGACCTCGATCGCCAGCACTTTTCCGTCATGGCCTCGCAAGGCGTTCGGACTGGCGAAGAAATCGAACTCGATGGCGATTGGCTTGCCGCGATACGCCTCGTCATTGGCAGCAAATTCGCGTAGGAGGTTCACCGATTTGCGCACCCCCGGCTCCAGGTCGGCGTCCTCGTCTGCCGGGGGCAAGTCGCCCGGATCGACCTTGGGGCCGCCGCGTTCCAGGTCCCGCAACTCCCCAAGTTCCTTGGGCGTCATCATGATCTGGTGCGGTCCGCGTCGGCCAAGAATGGTGATCGTTTCGAGATGTGATCTCGCCAGCCTGTCGAGCGCATGAGCGACGATGTCCGAACCTTCGAACTCCTCCGGTGTCTTTGCCAGGATGCGGGTCACGTCGAGCGCCACATTGCCCATGCCGATGATCACCGCATGCCGTCCCGAAAGATCCGGATCGAGCGTCGCAAATTCGGGATGGCCGTTATACCAACCGACGAATTCGGCACTTCCGAAGACATTGCCAAGCTCTACCCCCTCGACGGACAGGCGGCGATCATGCGGGGCGCCGGTTGCGAAAATGACGGCGTCGTAAAAAGCCTGCAATTCCGTAACCGATATGTCCCCGCCCACGCTCACATTGCCGGCAAAGCGCACCGTATCGCCCTTCGCTACCTTTTCGTATCGGCGGGCTACCCCTTTGATCGACTGGTGATCTGGCGCAACGCCGGTGCGGATCAAGCCGAAGGGAACCGGCAACCGATCGAAAATATCGATCCGGCAGTCCTCTCCCCATTTCTTCGCCGCCGCTTCGGCGGTGTAATAGCCTGCAGGGCCCGACCCCACGATCGCGATGTGCCGCATCCTCGTTCCCCCGAAGATTTCCTACCTGCCCTGATGCCCGTCATGAACCGTGCTGGCAAGCACTGGCTGGGCGCGCCGCCTCATGCCCAACATGGTTATGCCTTTCGTAAGAAATTGCGGATACTTACCACCGAAAGGGCGCTCAGTCGCGTGCCAGAACATTCCGAGCGGGAGTCCGGAGCATTACCATGGCAGGTTTCTTCTCGCGGGCGATGGCGACGGTCGAACGAGACGAAGCGCCTGCGAACGCACCGCTCGTTCCGATCGACGCAACCGATGCCGTGCGCCGCGTCGAATTGCTCGACAGCTTCGAGAATGCCGGCCTTGGTTGGTTCTGGGCCACCGATGCTCAGGGCAGGCTGATCTACCTTTCGCCGAACGCCGCCGAAAAACTGGGCTGGGAACACGAAGGCACGCTCGGCAGGCCGCTGACCGACCTGTTCATCCCGGACGAAGATGGCGATCCGGACCGGGCGGAGCGACCGCTGGCCTTTCTCCTAAGCGCCCGTAATTCGATCAGCCAGCTCCACGTGCGCCTCGCGACGGAGAAACAGGTGGTGTGGTGGGAAATCGCGGGGAAGCCTCAATTCGATTCTAGGCAGCGCTTTACCGGTTATCGTGGCAGCGCCAAGGACATCACGGCCAGCCGCGAAACGCAGCTGGATGCCGAAAGGTTGGCGCAATACGATTCGCTTACCGGTCTGGCCAACAGACACCGCATGACCAAGCGGTTGTCCGCAACGCTGAAGGCCTATCGCAACTCGAAGCGCTCCTGCGCCCTGCTGATGCTCGATCTCGACAGGTTCAAGCAGGTCAATGACACGCTGGGCCATCCGGCGGGCGACGAACTGCTCAAACAGGTCGCGGCACGGCTAGAACGAATTGTCGGCAGCAAGGGCGAGATCGGCCGCCTCGGGGGCGATGAATTCCAGGTCATGTTGCCGGACATGGATGACCGCGGAATCCTGGGCGATCTGGGACAGCGCGTGATCCAGATGATTTCGCAGCCCTATTCGGTCAATGGCTCGCGTGCGATCATCGGCACATCGGTTGGCATCGCGATTGCGCCCTATGACGGGCTGGATACCGAGGAACTGGTCAAGGCGGCCGACCTGGCGCTGTATGCTGCCAAGGGGGGCGGGCGCGGCCAATACCGATTTTATTCGAGTGATCTGAAGGACGGGGCCAAGCACCGCAGACAGGTCGAGGAAGATCTGCGCGACGCCATCGATAAGGGTGAGCTCGCCATGCACTACCAACCGATCGTGTGCGCGAAGACGCATGAGGTGAAATGCATGGAAGCGCTCATGCGATGGGAGCATCCCGAGCGGGGAAACATCTCTCCGGGCGTATTCATTCCCGTTGCCGAAGAAATGGGCTTCATCAAGAGGCTCGGCGATTGGGCCCTGCTGGAAGTCTGCCGCCAGGCAGTCGATTGGCCAGTCGACCTGCGTGTGGCGGTCAATGTCTCGGCGGTGCAATTCGCGCATGACGATTTTGCGCAGTTCGTTGAGCGGGCGCTCAACCAGTCTGGCCTGGCGCCCGATCGCCTCGAACTTGAAATCACCGAAAGCGTGTTCCTGGGGGATACCGGGCGCGCGCAGACGATGTTCAAGGATCTCAAAAGCCTGGGTGTGCGACTTGCACTCGACGACTTCGGGACCGGTTACAGTTCGCTCAGCTATCTGAGCCAAGCGCCCTTCGACAAGATCAAGATCGATCAGAGCTTCGTGCGCGGCGCGACCGAGAAGGGCAACAACAATGCCGCGATCATGAGCGCGATCGTCAGCCTGGCCGAAGCGCTCGACATGGAGACGGTTACCGAGGGCGTGGAGACAAAGGACGAGTTGCGGTTGGTTACCGAACGTGGGACCAGCCATATCCAAGGGTTCATCTTCTCCCGCGCGATGGGCAATGACGACGTGATTGACCGGCTAGAAAAGGGCGAACTGAAATTCACCGCCCGCGGGCCGGCAAAGTACCGGGCGGATCGCAAGACCGTCTTTCGCAGGATTGGCCTGATACACGAGGATTTTCGATATCGTGTGGTCATGCGCAACCTGTCGAAAACAGGTGCAGCAATCGAAGGCTTGCTTGATGTCCCGGTAGGCACCCAGATCGTGCTCGATCTTGGTGGTGGCCAACTTGCAGTTGCGGTCGTGCGACGTTCGAACAGCTATTCGCAGGGTGTAGAGTTCGAAACCGCGCTCATCAGCAACGGGGCTGACGGGCTGTGTACGCGTCACCGCGTATCGCCATACGATATCGAAGCTGCAGGGCGCCCGTTGTCCTCCCTGCCGCAGGACCCCTATGCTCTGATGGCTGGCGGTCAGACGGGTGCGGCGGGCCGGCGAAAATTCGTGGAGGTGGACATAAACAATCCCAGATAGGGCAACCGGAATTGATCGCGTTAGGCCTATGCTAACCATTACCCGATAGATCAGACGGCAATTAGGTGCGTTGGAACAAGGCGGAACGACGATGGGGGCGATGCCCTTTTCCGATCTATTCAGAAGCAGAAAGACGCCGACAGACGATGTCGCGTCGGAGCCATCCTCCGCGTCTGCGTCCACGATGTCGTCCGCCGATAAACTTCTGGTAATTGAGGACATCGAACAGTCCGGCCTGACAGGTTTCTGGGCCACAGACTCGCAAGGCCAGATCACCTATCTCAGCCCTGCGATAGTCGAACGGCTCGGCGGCACGTTCGAGATGGTTATCGGAACCTCGCTTCAGCATCTGCTGGTTCCCGCCGAAAACGAAGGCGACGGTCGCTCGCTTGGCTTGAAGCTCGCTACCCGAAAGAGCTTCTCCAATCTTACCGTCCAGGCGAGTGACGAGAAGCATGAGCTGGTGCTGCGCCTCTCGGGCAAACCTTTATATAACCGGGAAGACTTCGCTGGCTTCCGGGGAAGTGCCAGCGATGTGACCGAAGAATTTCGCAGCGAGGAAGAAGCGAAGCGGCTTGCCAAGTTCGATTCGCTGACCGGCCTTGCCAACCGTCACCGGATGGAACAGCGGATCAATTCGACGCTTCACGCCTTCAAAACCGCAAAGCGATCGGCAGCGCTGATGATGCTGGACCTCGACAAGTTCAAGCAGGTCAATGACACGCTCGGACACGCGGCGGGCGATCAATTGTTGCAACAAGTTGCGGAAAGATTGCGCAGCGTCGTTGCGGGCCGGGGCGAGATCGGCCGACTGGGCGGCGATGAATTCCAGGTCCTCGTGCCCGACATGGATGATCGCGGAGAACTCGGCGAGATTGCCAAGAAGATCATCCAGATACTCTCGCAACCCTATTCGGTGGAAGAAGGCCGGGCGATCATCGGATGCTCCGTAGGGATAGCGGTCGCGCCCTACGACGGGCTCGGATGCGACGAGCTGACCCGAGCGGCGGATCTTGCGCTTTACGCCTCCAAGAATGGGGGCCGGGGGCAGTTCCGCTTCTATGCCGCCGATCTCGAGCATGAAGCCAATTTGCGCAAGCGAATGGAAGAAGACCTCGCTCAGGCGATGGATGATGGAAAGTTCACGCTGGAATATCAGCCCGTCGTATCCCTTTCAGACAACCGCGTCGTCGGTCTGGAAGCGCAGTATTGCTGGGACGACGAGGAGCGTGGACGGGTCACACCGGACACCTTCCTGCCGGTAGCGGAGGGCAGCCGCCTGATCATCCCGATTGGCGAGTGGGCAATTCGCAAGGTCTGCGAACAGGCACTAGAATGGCCCGGGTCGCTTCGCGTTTCGCTGCACGTCAGCCCGTTGCAGTTCGAAGCGTCTGGTTTTGTCGAAAGTGTTGAGCAGTCGCTGAAAGATACCGGTCTCGATCCCGCCCGGCTCGAACTTCGCCTGCCGGAATCGGTTCTGCTGGGCGATGCCGCCAAGATCGAAGCCGCTCTGGCAGCCTTGTTCAAGCTCGGCGTGCGACTCACGCTCGATCAGTTCGGCAGCGGGCTTTCCTCGCTCAGCTATTTGAGGCGCGCACCGCTCGACGCCTTGCGCATCGGCGAAGGCTTCTTCGAACCGATGATGGGTAGCGATCTGGGCGATATAGAGCTGGTCCGTGCAGTCGTCGCCCTTTCCGCGGCAATGGGAATGGAAA
Source organism: Erythrobacteraceae bacterium Alg239-R51 (assembly GCA_947331495.1). Lineage (GTDB taxonomy): Bacteria > Pseudomonadota > Alphaproteobacteria > Sphingomonadales > Sphingomonadaceae > Qipengyuania. Next base: position 1,426,883 of record CAMZOI010000001.1, read on the forward strand.
CGCTCGCCTCGGGCGTTCATGCAATGGATCTGATGCGGGAACTCAAGGCGCTCGGGGTCGATCAGGTCACCGGCTTCGTCTATTCCGACGCGCTGTCGCCGGACCAGGTGCGCGAGGAACTGGAGGAGGGCGAATGGACGCTGGCGCCTTCGGATAACGGTGCCCAGCGGGCCACCCGGCGAACCGTGTTTCGCAAGATCGGCGTCATTCACGAAGATTGCTACTACGATGTCACCCTGCGCAATCTTTCGAGGTCCGGTGCGATGATCGAAGGGTTGGAGGACGTCCCGACGGGAACGTTGTTCGTGCTCGATTTCGGGCAGGGTCAGCTGGCGGTAAGCAGGGTCAAGCGTTCGATGAACGATACGCAGGGCGTGGAGTTCGAACAGGAACTCGTGGATGATGGCGCTGGTGGATTGTGCACGCGTCATCGCGTCAGCCCTTACGAACTGGCCGCGGCCGGCGCGCCGCTTCAGGCATTGCCGCCAGGCAAGTACGCGATGGCCCAGGGTCTGGCGAGCACCGAAGGCCTTGCCCAGTTCAAGCTGTCCGGCAATGCTCCCAAACAAAGCGGCAGGAAGGTTGCCGCTTAGGCTTTTGCCTGCTGACAGTGTCATGCAGCGCCGCTAAGGCGCAACCGCAATGACCGACCTATCCAAGATCCGCAATTTTTCAATCATCGCCCATATCGACCATGGCAAGTCGACGTTGGCGGATCGGCTTATTCAGCGGTGCGGAGGGCTGACCGACCGCGAGATGTCCGAGCAAGTCCTTGATAACATGGACATAGAACGCGAACGCGGCATCACCATCAAGGCCCAGACCGTCCGCCTTAACTACACCGCCCAAGATGGCGAGACCTACGAGCTCAACCTCATGGACACGCCGGGCCATGTCGACTTCGCCTACGAGGTCTCGCGCAGCCTCGCCGCGTGCGAGGGCGCATTGCTGGTCGTCGACGCGGCGCAGGGCGTGGAGGCGCAGACCCTCGCCAATGTCTACCAGTCGATCGAGCACGACCACGAAATCGTCCCCGTCATCAACAAGATCGACCTGCCCGCCGCCGAGCCGGAGCGCGTCGCGGAGGAGATCGAGGAAATCGTCGGCATCGAAGCCACCGGTCCGTGGCAGAAGGGCGGCGCGGTCCTGACCAGCGCGAAATCGGGCATCGGCATCGAGGACGTGCTCGAAGCGCTCGTCGCCCGCATTCCCGCCCCCACGGGCGACCGCGACGCGCCATTGAAAGCCATGCTGGTCGATAGCTGGTACGATCCCTATCTCGGCGTGGTCATCCTCGTGCGGGTGATGGACGGCGTGCTGAAGAAAGGCCTCAACGTCCGCTTCATGCAGGGCGGCACGCAGCACCTCGTTGACCGCGTCGGTGCCTTCACCCCCAAGAGGGTCGACCTGCCCGAGATCGGCCCCGGCGAAATCGGCTTCATCACCGCGCAGATCAAGGAGGTCGAACAGGCCAAGGTCGGCGACACCATCACCACGGTGAAGGGCGGGGCGGAAAAGGCGCTGGCGGGCTACAAGGAAGTGCAGCCGGTGGTGTTCTGCGGCCTGTTCCCGGTCGACGCCGCCGATTTCGAGAAATTGCGCGAAAGCATCGGCAAGCTGCGGCTGAACGATGCCAGCTTCAGCTACGAGATGGAAAGCTCCGCCGCGCTGGGGTTCGGCTTTCGCGCCGGTTTCCTCGGCCTGCTCCACCTGGAGATCATCCAGGAACGGCTGAGCCGCGAATACGATCTCGACCTTATCACCACGGCGCCGTCCGTGGTCTATCGCGTCCATCTCGGCCACACGAAGAACGAAGACGCCAAGATCATCGAGATCCACAACCCCGCCGACTGGCCCGATGTGAACCGGATCGAGACGGTGGAAGAACCGTGGATCAAGGCGACCATCTACACGCCGGACGAATATCTCGGCGCGATCCTGAAACTGTGCCAGGACCGGCGCGGCATCCAGACGAACCTGACCTATGTCGGCGGCCGGGCGCAGGTCAGCTACGAGTTGCCGCTCAACGAAGTGGTGTTCGATTTCTACGACCGCCTGAAATCGATCAGCCGCGGCTATGCCAGCTTCGATTACGAACAGATCGGCACGCGCGAGGGCGATCTGGTGAAAATGAACATCCTGGTCAATAACGAGCCGGTCGATGCGCTCAGTCTGATCGTCCATGCCAGCGTGGCGGAAGAGCGCGGGCGCGGCATGTGCGAGCGGCTGAAGGACCTGATCCCGCGCCACCTGTTCAAGATCCCCATCCAGGCCGCGATTGGCGGCAAGATCATCGCCCGCGAAACCATCGCCGCCCTGCGCAAGGACGTGACCGCCAAATGCTATGGCGGCGACATCAGCCGCAAGAAGAAGCTGCTGGAGAAGCAGAAGAAGGGCAAGGCCCGGATGCGCGAGTATGGCAATGTGAGCATTCCGCAGGAGGCGTTTATTGCCGCGCTACGCATGGGTGAAGAGTAGGGCGTGGCCAATACGCGCTATTTCGACGAACAAGTCCGGCGCAAGCGCACCTACCTCACCGTTGAAATGTGCCGCGCGGTGTTGTCCGACCCCATGCGAAGCGAAAGGCAGCGCGATAGGCGAATAAGGTTCTGGGGCCGCGTAACCTTGCCAGATGAGGATCGAGCGCGCATCTTGCGTGTCGTGACGCTCGAAGACGGCGAAACGATACACAACGCCTTTCTGGATCGCGGCTTTCGCGAGGATGAGGACCGATGAAACTGCATTATTACGCCGAGACCGACAGTCTCTATATTGAACTGCGCGACGCCCCATCCGCCGAAACGCGCGAAATCGCCGAGGGCCTGAATGTCGATTTCGACGCTGCGGGCAATGTCGTCGGCCTCGATATCGACGGCGCTTCGGGCAAGCTGGATCTCAGCCGACTGGAAACCACGGACCTGCCGATCGCGTCGTTGAAGGCGGCCTAGGGCCGGCAAGATCATCGCCCGCGAAACCATCGCCGCCCTGCGCAAGGACGTGACCGCCAAGTGCTATGGCGGCGACATCAGCCGCAAGAAGAAGCTCTTGGAAGCAGAGTGTCCGTTACGCTCGATCCGGGGGATCGAGCTGTCGCGGTCACGGGCAAGGCCCGGATGCGCGAGTATGGCAATGTGAGCATTCCGCAGGAGGCCTTCATTGCTGCTCTTCGCACGGGCGAAGAGTAGCGCCCGTTCGTCCTGAGCCTGTTGAAGGATGCGAATGGGGCAGGAGTTGGCCCCGCCTGCTTCCACCCTGCCACCCAATCCCGCCGGGCACGCCCCGGCCAAACAGAAAGAACGCCTGACCTTATGGCTGGATACACAGACCCTACCTTCGAAGAACGCCAGGCACTCGCCGAAAAGGCCCGCGAAAAGGCGCTGAAGAAACTCGCCAACAAGCCCAAGATGGACGAGGCGACCATTGCCAGGCGCAAGGCCGCGCAGGAAGCCCGCGAAGCCGCCGCCAGGGAAAAGAGCGCCGCCAAGCGCGAAGCGCGCGAGCAGGCCAAGGCCGAAAAGGTCGCCGCTGCGAAGGCGAAAGCCGAAGCTGAGGCCGTGCCCGAACCGACCGAGGAAGAATTGAAAGCTGCGCGCGATGCGAAATACGCAGCGCGCAAGAGGCGCAAGAAGAAGGGCTGAGGCCATCGCGCTCGCATGGCTGAGACTCAGCCAAACGGGCGAAACCATCGCCGCCTTGTGCAAGAAGGTGACCGCCAAGTGCTATGGCGGCGACATCAGCCGCAAGAAGAAGCTGCTGGAAAAGCAGAGTGTGCCTTACGCTCGATCCGGGGGATCGAGCTGTCGCGCTCACGGGCAAGACCGGGATGCGCCAACAAGGGAACGTGAGCATTCCGCAGGGGGCCTTCATTGCTGCTCTTTGCATGGGCGAAGAGTAGCTCCACTGATCCGCTCACCCTGAGCCTGTCGAAGGGTTATCGCGGCGCTGGGATCGAGTGGAGTAGGGGGCAGCTTTTCGCTCCGATATCGGTCGTTCGGGTCGGTTCGACAAAATCCCGAAACCTGCCTTCGATTCCTTCGACGACTTGTGCAACCGTATAATGGTCTAGGCCCAATGCACTCACTGCACGCCGGGTAGCTTCGAACAGCGCCTGACTCTTGGCTGCCAAGCCATAAGGCATATGATTGAAACCGACGGCATTGTTGTAGGAAAGCGCACCGACAAAACCGGCCAAACCCCCGCCCAGCGAATGGCCGGTAAGTGTGGCCGCACCATTGCCAAAATCGAATACCGACTTTTTGGTCACGTCCTCGTAGAACGCGATCGCCAAGCCCGCTTGCGAAGCTTGGTTGAAACCCGCACCGACAGTCCACCCGTTCCAGATGTCCTTGACCAGCGGGCTGTCGAGCGCTGCATCGATCGTGTCGAACACGATCTCGAAATTGGACCCGCGGTAGGAAATCACCGTCTCGCCGTTCCACTCATAGGCGATGGCGTAGAAGCCGGCATCTTGCCAACCGCTCTGCTCATCCGGTCGAAACGGGCGGATTTTCGCGGCTCCAATACGACCGGTTTCCCACAGACCGTCTACATTGGCACCGTAACCGCGATTGTATGAGTCCAGGGCAAGGAGAGAAAAGAATACTTCGCGGTTCATCTTATAGTCTCCTTCTTGAACATTCCTGAAAAGTCACCGACTGGTATGTCTGACGGAAAATCTTCACGTTCCAAGTTCATTTCGCGTATTTTCCCTAACCACCCCAACCGTTCTTCAATCCCGGTTGTTACCGGATCGTCGGTCATCTGCACGGTGATGCGTTCGAGGCGCACGCCCTCCCCGAAGGTCGCGGCGAGATCGTCGGGATCGACCTGCTCGACGCTGGTCGGATCGGACAGATCGCCGAAGGTCACCAGCATTGGATAGGCCGAGCGCGCATCCAGATGGCCTGCGCGAGGGAAATAGCGTGGTAACGCCATCTCTGCGCGTTTGCGTAGCATGGCATCGAAGCGATTTTGAAACGCACCCTCGCCGGCATAGGCGGGCGCAAGCATGAACATCACTCTCGATGCCCAATCGCTGTCGCTGTTCGAGCGCAGCAAGGCAAACAGAACCCGGCCGTCGCCCAAATCGACGGTCACGGCTTCCCCGCGTAACTCGTGACTGACCCGCCCCGGCGTCGCAATCGCATAATCGCCCGCGACATCGGTCTCGACCTCGATCACGCTCGACCCGGTCTTGAGCCCCTCCGGCGTATCGACCTCTAAGGTCAGGCGATAGCGATAGGTCGGCGTATCATCTGCACCGCCACAGCCGGATAGCGCCAAAGCTGCGCCAAACGTCAATGCTGCACTTGCGACAAAACTGCGCCGCTTCAAGCGAAGATTCGACAAGCTCATATTCGCCCCCTCCCTCACAAAAGACAGTGCATAACCGAGCGAGACTTCGCAGTTCGCAAGGGACGCAACTGGTAAGGTCAACCTACCGAAAGAGTGCTACCGCTGGCGTGCTTAACAATTAGCGCTCGTGCACCATTTCCCCCGATTCCATCCAATCATGTTCTCGCGCGAACCAGAGTAACCGTGAACGCGGTAAGCAAAATGATCCAGCCAAGCTGGCAATCGGGACTATCGATAAGCGGCACCCCGGCATAAAACCGAATCCAGGGTGAATTCAAAACGGTATGGAAACCAATAGCTGCCGTTCCACTCCTGGCCGAAGAGCGGGCGTTCGTCTTCGAGCTTACTCCAGATCCCGCCAGTGGTCCTCGTCCTCGTTCCACTGGTCCAGTTCGTCCGCGACCTCGTTGATGTCTTCCAGTTCGCCCGCCGCCTTCCAATCCTTGTCGTGACCGAGCTGGAGGAAGGCTGCGTCGGCGTCGGCCTCGACCGGCCCGTCTTCCTCGGCGCGCTTGCGGCGGGCGATTTCAGCGAGCTGGGTCTGCATGTCCTCGATCTCCGCCAGGCTCATCGCCACCGGATCGAAATGCTCGACCATGGCGGCGTTCATGTCGTCCTTCTCCGCGCGGGTGAGGGCGGGCACGGTCATGCTCGCACCGGCCGGGCTTCCCGAGAGGCGTGCCGCGTCGCTGTCGAAATAGCTGGCCGAGAGGCGTTTGCCGCGCTCGTCGCGGGCGTTCATCCTCAGGCAGAACATCAGCAGGCGATCGTTGCGGATGCGGCGGAAGCCTTTCAGCTTGCCGCCGACGAAGACCGGGCTGAGCTGGCCATCGATCGCGCGTTCATAGGCGATGTCCTTCAGCCGCTGCACGCCGAGATCGAGCGCGGCCTCCCATGCGCGGCGGAAGCTTTCGGAACCGGGGCGACGGCGCAGGTAATAGGCGCCTTCGGGGCTCATATTGACATAGCGCGCGGCGCGGCTGACGCTGCCCGTGTCGGCCAGCGCGCCGATGAACGCCTTCTGACGGGCCGGGGTCCAGCCGTCGTGGCGGTACTTGACGGGGACATGTTCAAAGGCGGGCAGGTCTTCGCGGGCGACGGGGGTGCGGGTTTCGGCGGGGTCCTTGCGGCGGGTCATGCGGGGGCTCTCCTGTAGGGAAAAGCACGGAGCATGGGCCGTCTGCGGGCCTGTAGGAAAGCGAATAGGGTTTTCGCAGGCGCAGTCCTGCGCGGGGCGGGAAGGCGCGGGCGGGCGCCGGTCTCAGGCTGCGCGCAGGCTGCGCAATTCGCGACGTTCGATATTGATGCCAGTCGCGATTTCCACCCGGTTGCGACCGGCGGCCTTGGCGCGATAGAGCGGGCCATCGGCAATCCGCAGGGCCTCGGTGGCGGAGACGGACGTGGCGATGCGGGCCAGTCCCACGCTGGCAGTCAGGCGGAAGCGCACGCCATCAGGCGTGACCAGGTCGAGTTCGCCCAGGGCACGGCGCACTTCCTCGCTCGCCGCGATCATGTCGGCCAGCGAGGCCTGTTCGATCAACACCGCGAATTCCTCTCCGCCCAGACGTGCGAAGAACCTGCCTGGACGGCTCAGCCTGCGCATGACCCGCGCCACTTCGCGCAAGGCCGTGTCGCCCGCCGGATGACCGTGCGTATCGTTGATGGACTTGAAATGATCGAGATCGATGATCGCCATCCCGACCGGCCGCCGCTCCGCAGCTTCCAGCCGGGGCTCGGCATGGCGGATGAAGGCCCGGCGGTTTGGCAGGCCGGTAAGCGCATCGGTCTCAGCCTCGCGCACGGCGTTGAGTTCGGCATGCTTGCGCGCGGTGATGTCGCGAATGGTGACTGCGTAGCCGGCGATGGCGCGACCGTCCTTGTGCGGCACGGCAGACAGCTTCGTCTCCAGCCAGACGACGTCTTCGTGATCGACAACGGCCCGCTCCAGCGTGCGCGTCTTGCCCGGGTTTTCGGCTGCTTTCAGAAGCGTGAGGTTCACCAGATGTTCGTCGAGCGGATCGAAGAACTCTGCCAGCCCGGTGCCGGTCGGATCGGTTTTTCCGCACAGCCGCCGGGCAGCTGCGGAACAATAGCGGACCTTCCCGTCGACATCGAGGTTCAGCAATGCATCGTCCGAATTGTCGAACACCAGTCGCTCGAGCGCTCTCTTCGCCTCGAGCTCGGCCAATACCAGGCGGTGCTGCTTGAGCGCAACCGACATCGGCAGGGCGAGCAGCAGCAGGATCGCGAGGTAGAACTGCAGAAACTGCACCTCGCTCGCCAAAGAGAGTTCGACCTGGTTGAAGAAACCGGCTTCGGCCTGGAGCGAGACCGCGCTGAACGCGGCGATGGTCAGGAGGCCTAGCGTCGCGCCGACCCGGCCGCAACGCCACGCAGCGTACATGAGCGGCACGATCGGCAGGAACAGCAAGGCCAGCGTCGTCTGGAAAAACGAAACCCAGCTTATGCATGCGATCAAGAGGCAATGACCGGCACACTCCAGAACCACCATCGAGGATCCCCGGGTGATCTTGTCGCGCATGACGCCGTTCAATATCAGCAAGGCCAACGGGAAGCAGAGAAGCGACCCAAGTGCGTGCGAAGCAAACCAGTCGAAGACATGCGACTGCCACTCGCCCGCCACGATCCACGCTGCCAGCAATCCACCCGGAAGTGACGCGAGGACCGTTCCCGCCACGATGCCAAGGATCATGCGTTCAAGCCCGGGCACGCTTTCGAGCCAATCGCCCGAGGGTCGCAACCGGCGCAGTATCCAGGCCATTGCGAACCCTTCGAACACGTTGACCAGGGCGAGGGGGGCGGCAACCTTCGGACCAAATCCGAACAGGGCGGTCGCCATGCTGCTCAGGATAGCGAAGAACAGCATCGAACCGAACCAGCGGTCTCTGGGCAGCACGACCAGCAGAGCAGCGAGGATTGCGCTGCCGGGCCAGACGAGCGCCAGCCCACCACCGAAGCGGGACCATGCGATCGTCAGGCTGGTAATCACGAAGAAGGCCGCGCCCGCAGCCGCGATCTTCAGTCCGGGATGCAAGATTCTTTCACCGTCGTTATCCATACAGAGGCAGGTATCTGATGCGGGTTAGAGCGGGGTACGGGACGCTTACGCACAAACCCTTATGTCTCGGCACCCCCTGCCGTTTTACATGACATCGCAGATCGAACGCTGGCTAAATCGTCACCGCCCGGTTTGGCCTGACGCCCCAAAATCAGGGCCGGGTCTGACCACTGCCATGCACCAGATATTTGAAACTGGTCAGCTGTTCCAGACCCACGGGTCCGCGCGCATGCATCTTGCCCGTGGCGATACCGATTTCGGCACCCATGCCGAACTCTCCGCCATCGGCGAACTGGGTAGACGCATTATGCATGACGATAGCGCTGTCTATCGCGGTCATGAACATTCTTGCCGCCTCGGCATCTTCGGCCATTATCGCGTCGGTGTGGTGGCTTGAATGCGTGTCGACCCAGGCGATCGCCTCGTCGAGTCCGTCGACGATCTTCACGCTGGCGATTGGGTCCAGATACTCGGTATCCCAGTCCTCTTCGCTGGCAGGCTTGATCCGATCGTCGATGGCGACAGCCTCGGCATCGCCGCGCAATTCGCAGTCCTTGCCCATGATCTCGGCGATTTTCGGCACGGCCTGCTGGGCCACGGCGCGATCGATCACGATGCTTTCGGTTGCGCCACATACGCCGGTGCGGCGCAGCTTGGCGTTGCGGATCACCTTGGCCGCTTTGTCCAGATCGGCCGAAGCATGAACATAGCTGTGACAATTCCCGTCGAGATGGAGGAGCGTGGGTACGCTGGCCTGGTCGCGTACCAGTTCCACCAACCCGCGACCGCCGCGCGGAATGACGAGGTCGACGAACTGGTCAGCCTTGAGAAGCGCAGCAACGGCCTCGCGATCCGTGGTCTGGACCGTTTGAACCGCATCGGCGGGCAGTCCTGCCTCGGCCAGCCCGGTCTGCATGCATTCGACGATGACCCGCGTGGAATGACGGCTTTCGCTACCACCGCGCAGGATCACTGCGTTGCCCGACTTGAGGCAAAGTGCGCTGGCATCGGCGCCTACATTGGGACGCGATTCGTAAATCATCCCGATCACGCCTATCGGGACGGCAACCCGTTCGATGTTCAGCCCGTTGGGACGTTCGAACGTTGCCAACCGGCGTCCCACCGGATCGGGCAGTTCGGCAATCTCCTCGAGCGCCGAGGCCATCGCTTCGATACGGTCCTCGGTAAGGCGCAGCCGGTCGATGAAGCTTTCCGGCTTCTTGCCTTCGACGCTGGCAACATCCTGCGCATTGGCTTCGAGCAATTCGCCCGAGCGATTGCGGAGCGCGCCTGCTGCTTTGCGCAGAGCGTTGTTCTTCTGATCGGTCGTCGCGGTGACGAGGCCGCGCGCCGCCTGTTTCGCGCGACTGCCAAGTTCGTGGATATGGATCTGCGGATCAAGGGTCTGGTCGTTCATGAGTATCTCTCGAATAGTATCAGTTGATTGCGGGAGGCTGCGTCTTCAGCGCAGCTCGACCGCGCGGTTGTAAGCGGCTTCGAGCGTTTCGCGAAGCCGATGCGAAATCTGTGCGTCGCCGTTCAGTGCTTCCAGTCCGGCGGCCGTCGTCCCGCCCTTGCTGGTTACCGAATTGCGAAGTTCTTCCAATGCGGGCGCGTCCGGTTCGAGCGCCATTGCCGTCGCGCCTTCGATCGTTCCGAGAACCATTGCACGCGCTTCGTTTTCGTCAAAGCCGAGTTCCATCGCGGCGGCGATATAAGCCCGCATGATTTCAAAGACATAGCCCGGGCCGGAGCCTGCAATGGCGGTTACGCGGTCGATCCGGTCCTCGCTGTCCACGGTGATCGCGGTGCCGGCACGACGCATCATTTCTTCCGCATGAGTAAGTTGCGAACTTTCCGCACCCGGTCCGGCGCAGACGCCGCTTACGCCCTTTCCGACAGCTGCCGGAAGATTGGGCATCACGCGGATAACGGGCGCGCCGTTCATGAGTTTCGACATACGGTCAATCGAACAGCCCGCCGCAATTGAAATGACATACCCCCCCGGTGCCAGCATCGCTGCGTAATCCGGCAGGATATCGTCGACCATCTGCGGTTTGATGGCCACGATCACGACATCGAAGCGTTCATCGGCTATGGACTCGCGCGACGAAACCAGACGCGCTTTTTCAGGCGCAGTGTCGAGCATCGGATCGACAATGGTGAACTGTTCGTCACCTTGCATCCAGTGGTCGAGCAAGGCGCCGCCCATTTTGCCACAACCGATCATGACTATTCTGGAGTAGGAAATAACAAACCTCGAAATACTATGTTAAGAATTAAATTAAGAAAAGTTCAGCCAGTCGCTACATCCAAGAATATTCACCCTGACCTGAATGGTGAAATTAAGTTCACCTGAATATCCGGTCATGGGAAAAAATCGAATTCCCCGGTTGTGCACTGCACCATTGATACCTACACTCCGTGACCAGTTTTTCAACCCGCACCGATTGTTTAATATGACCCAGAAACGCAAGATAGTTATCAAAATTGGTTCGGCGCTCCTTGCCAATCAGGATCTGCTGACCCCGCGCTTCGGCTTTCTGCAGCGCCTCCTTGAAGATGCGGCGCGTCTGCGATCCGAAGGGAACGACGTCATCATTTGCTCTTCCGGCTCGGTCGCACTGGGCCTTCGTATAGTTGGGGAAACGCCCGAGACGGCAGGCGTTTCCGACAAACAGGCGGCCGCAGCCTGCGGAATGCCGTTGCTGCTCAACGCCTACAAGCAGGTCGGCCACGAATACGGGTTCGAGATCGCGCAGGTTCTCCTCACGCTCGGCGATTTCGAAGATCACCGGCGGTTCCTCAATACGCGTAACACCGTCCACCGCCTGCTCGAAGCGGGGGTGGTTCCGATCGTCAATGAAAACGATTCCATTACGACCGAGGAAATTCGTGTCGGTGACAATGATCGCCTGGCTGCAAAGGTCGCCCAGATGGTCGGCGCGGAAGACCTGATCATCCTGACCGGGGTCGACGGGTTGTTCGATCGCAACCCCGACGATCCCGATGCGCAATTCGTGCCCGAGGTCGCCGATGTCGGTCCTTACATGGAAGCGACCAAGGGCAAGAGCACGCTGGGCACGGGCGGCATGGAAACCAAGCTTCAGGCCGCGAACATGGCTCAGGAAGCCGGCTGCACGACCTGGATCGCGCAGGGTGAGGTGGATCGCCCGCTGACCACGGTTCTTTCGGGCGAGCGCAGGGCAACGAAAATTCTTCCGCATCCCAATCCGCTGTCCGGATGGGACAGCTGGATTGCCAACCGGCTGCAGATGGCCGGAAGCCTCGTAGTGGCGGAGCAGATCGCCGACCAGATCGCGACGGGGGATCGCTCGATCTGTCGTCAGGATGTCGTCTCGGCGGATGGCGACTTTACCCGTGGCGACGTCCTCCATATCTACGACAGCAGGGGGATCGAGCGTGCTCGGGGCCTGAGTGATTTCACGTCCGAGGAATTGCGCGTTCTGATCAACAATCCCGATACCGAAGCGGAACAATTGCTCGGCTATCGCACCAAGGGCGAAATCGTGCGCAGCGCGAACCTCGTACCGCTGGAAACGCGGCACCTGCTCTGGGATGTACCAGCGGGCTTTGCGCTGGGCAAATAAGCCGGGGCCGGGATGGCGAACTTCACTTGGCGTTCAGCGGCGCGCTGGTTATAGGCTGGCCCCATGACCACGCGCTCCCGATCGACAAGCAAGATAGTTCTCGGCTCCCTAATCGCCGCGGCAAGTGTATTCACAGCCGGTTGCGCAAGTACGGGCGGCGGCGGCGTGGACGACACCGCCTATGTCGCGCGCGATGTTGAATCGCTTTACTTCGAGGCGAAGCGACGCCTTGACCGCAACCAGGCGACCCTTGCCGCAGCCCTGTTCGACGAGGTCGAACGGCAACATCCCTATTCGCCCTGGGCACGCCGCGCGCAATTGATGAGCGCCTTCAGCTATTACGTTGCCGGAGATTACAACAAGGGCATCCAGTCGGCCCAGCGCTTCCTGCAAATCCATCCGGGCAACAAGGACGCGCCCTACGCCTATTACCTGATCGCGCTCAGCTATTACGAGCAGATCAGCGACGTTCAGCGTGACCAGAAGATCACCGAACAGGCGCTTACCGCGTTGAACGAGGTCAACCGGCGTTTCCCGGCAACCGAATATGCCGCCGATGCGCGCCTCAAGATCGACCTGGTCCAGGATCACCTGGCCGGGAAGGAAATGGAGATCGGGCGGTATTACGAACGCTCGGGGAAATGGATCGCGGCGCAAATCCGCTTCCAGAACGTCGTCGATAATTTCCAGACCACCAGTCACGCGCCCGAAGCGCTCTATCGGCTCACCGAAACCAGCCTGGCCCTCGGCATTCCTGAAGAAGCAGTGAAATACGCCGCGGTTCTGGGAGCCAATTATCCGGGCAATGAATGGTACGAAAAGGCTTACGAACTGGTGCAGGACCACGCGGCGGGCGTCGCGGTAAGCTGAGACCTGGCGCTCGAGTGTGGGTGTTCAGCCTCGTTTGAGCGCTTGCGAAAGCGCAGGGTCGGAATACCGGGCCGAATCGTTCGCGACATTGTCGATGACGACCCCGTTTCTTCCGCCTCGCTTGGCCCGGTAAAGCGCCTTGTCCGCTCTGCCGTAGAGACGGTTCCAATCCGATGAACTGTGCACCGGCATGTCGGCGATCCCCATGCTTGCGGTTACCTGATGACCATGCGGCATGGCGTGGTTGCGAATTTCCTCGAGGAGGCGGAGAGCCAGCGCCGGATCGAGTGCGTCGGCAGGCCCCAGCAGCGCGAATTCCTCGCCGCCCAGCCTTGCTGCATGAATCGTTCCGCGGGCGTGGCCGCTGAAGATAAGAGCGAATTGCCTCAGAACGCTGTCGCCCATGTCATGGCCGAAGCGGTCGTTGACCGTCTTGAACCGATCGATGTCGATGACCATCAACCGGACATTGTTGTCCAGTTCGGCCAGTTTGGCGAAATGTTCGAGCAGGGCGCGACGGTTGGGCAGGCCGGTCAGAGGGTCGACCCGCGCAAGTTCGCGCGAGCGGTGGCGCTCTTCAACCAGCATCAGCAACAGATCCTGGTGGCGTTTCATCATGACGACCTGGAAGCCGATCGCGATGACCATCGCGCCGACGAGGGCCAGGTTCATCGGATCGCCTGTCAGAGCAAGTGCGACGCCTGTGGGAACAAGGGCAAGCAGCAATGTCGTCACCCCGACGGCGCGCACGGCAGTCAGGCAGTAACCCAATGTCAGTGCGCCAAGCGACATTATCGCCGGATAATAGACTTTCGTTTCAGCGGGCGCTGCCGACCAGCTCAACAGTGCCCAGATGCCGCCAAACGCGGCGGTGAGCGCGCATAGAGTCCAGGCGCGCCCGATCATCGACCTGGCGGCTTGCGGGGCGGTCTGCTCGGTAATCGTGGGTCGTACCACCCAAAGACCGGCCAGCGACAGGCACAGGATCAATAGGGGGAGACCCAGCCTGACCGGCCATTGCGCCCCGTCGCTGCCCACATACACCACGAGCGGCAGGCTGGCGATAAACCCGGTGAACATGAGTTGCGCCTGCGAGCGCATGTGACGCGCGGTAAGGACGACGTAATCGTCGCGGACACTGTCCGCCATGGCAGGTTCGAGCCAGCCGGTCGGTTTTTCGCCATCACCCACAACGTCCGGTTAGCCCGGAAACGATAATGAGGCGTTTACATCCGGTCATCGGGCTTTCGACAAAACTGTTCGCATGAGCCAAACCTATGCTGTTATCCTGGGCGAGCCTTCGCTAGGACAAGGCCAGCGATGCTCACCCATCTCGCCATTCGCAATATCGTGCTGATCGAGGCGCTCGACCTCGCCTTCGGGCGCGGATTGGGTGTGCTCACGGGGGAGACGGGTGCGGGCAAGTCGATTCTACTCGATGCGCTGGGGCTGGTGCTGGGCAACCGCGCCGATAGCGGGCTGGTTCGCGGCGGCGAAGACAAAGCGAGTGTCGCAGCAAGTTTCGAGTTCGCTGCGGTTCCACCGGCGCTGGCCGAACTGCTCGACGATGCCGATATCGCAATAGAGGATGGCGAACCGCTGATCGTGCGTCGGCAGTTGAAGGCCGACGGGAAGAGCAAGGCCTTCGTCAACGATCAACCTGTCGGCGTGGCGTTGCTGCGCGAAATGGGTACAATCCTAGTAGAACTGCACGGCCAGCACGACGATCGCGGCCTGGTCAATCCGCGCGGGCACCGGGCGCTGCTCGACCGCTTCGCGGGAGCGGATTCTGCTCGCGTGGCGAAAGCTTGGACGAAGTGGCGCAGCGCTGAGGATGCGTTGACGAAGGCACGCGAGGAGGTGGAACAGGCGAAGGCCGACCAGGATCTGTTGCTGGCCCATCTGTCGGAACTCACTGCGCTCGAACCGCAGGCAGGCGAGGAGGCGCGGCTCGCCGAAACCCGCGCAACCATGCAGAAGGGTGAGAAGCTGTCGGGCGATCTGGAGGAATTGCGGCATCTGTGGGAAGGTTCGGACTCCCCGCTCGCCGCTCTGCGCGTCGCCACGCGCCGGCTCGACCGGATCGCACCCGAACATCCATTGCTGGCCGAGGCGCTGGCCGCGCTCGACCGCGCGGTGATCGAGGCGGGCGAGGCAGAGGAGAAGCTGCAAGCCGCCTCCGAGGCGCTGGAACACGATCCACAGGCACTGGACGCGGCGGAGACCCGGTTGTTCGAACTGCGCGCGCTCGCCCGCAAGCATCGCTGCGAAGTCGATGAGCTTCCTGAAAAAATGCGCCGGATGCGCGCCGCGCTGGATAGCATTGAAGGCGGTGAGGCCGAACTCGACGCGCTGGAGGCTGCGGTGAAGGAAGCAGGCCAGCGCTACAGGGCTGACGCCGAGGCGCTGCACGCCGCACGCACCGCCGGGGCGTTGCGGCTGGACAAGGCAGTGACGCGCGAGCTGGTTCCGCTGAAGCTCGATGCGGCGCGGTTCAAGACCGCGGTTACTGCGTTGCCGGAAGACCGCTGGGGCCCGCACGGCATGGATGGGGTCGAATTCCTGATCTCGACCAATCCGGGCGCCGATTTCGCACCCTTGAACAAGATCGCCAGCGGGGGCGAACTATCGCGCTTCATTCTGGCGCTCAAGGTGGCCCTGGCAGAGCAGGGCGGGGCGGCGACAATTATCTTCGACGAGATCGACCGCGGCGTCGGCGGCGCAGTGGCGAGCGCGATCGGCGAACGGCTGGCGCGGCTGGCGAGCGATGGGCAATTGCTCGCAGTTACACACAGCCCGCAAGTCGCCGCCCGGGGCCAGACGCACTACATGATCGCCAAGTCGAGCGAAGGCACTGTGACCAGGACCAGCGTCGCGCTACTTGATGAAGAAGGCCGGCAGGAAGAGATTGCGCGGATGTTGAGCGGGGCCGAGGTTACACCCGAAGCGCGGGCGCAGGCGGATCGGTTGCTGGAGGGGGTGTGAACGATATTTCGGAAGCCGAGGCCGCCAACGAGCTCATGCGGCTGGCGAAGCAGATCGCGCATCACGACCGGCTCTACCATGCCGAGGACGCGCCCGAGATTACCGACCAGGAATACGATGCGCTGGTGCGGCGCAATATCGAGCTGGAGAATGCGTTTCCGCATCTGGTGCGCGAGGACAGTCCGAGCCGCAAGGTCGGCCATGCCACCGCCGCCTCGCCGCTGAGCAAGGTGACGCACGAGGTCCGGATGATGAGCCTCGACAATGCCTTTGCCGCCGGGGAGGTCGCAGAATGGGTCGCGCGGGTGCGGCGGTTTCTATCGCTGGCGGAGGACGAGCCGGTTGCCTTCACCGCCGAGGACAAGATTGACGGGCTGTCGTGTTCGCTGCGATACGAGAATGGCAGACTGGTCCGCGCCGCCACGCGCGGCGACGGACAGGTGGGCGAAGACGTCACCGCGAACGTCGCGCATATCGCCGATATTCCGCAGCAATTGCAGGTCAAGGACCCGCCCGAAGTGTTCGAAGTACGCGGCGAGGTCTATATGGAAAAACAGGCCTTTACCGCGCTCAATGCTGCGCAGCAGGAGGCGGTCGGAAAGCTGTTTGCCAATCCGCGCAACGCCGCTGCGGGATCTTTGCGGCAGAAGGACGCCAGCGTCACTGCGAAACGTCCCTTGCGCTTCTGGGCGCATGGCTGGGGCGCGGCTTCGGACGTGCCTGGCGCAACGCAGCACGCCGTGGTCGAAACCCTGCGCCAATGGGGCTTCCCGGTCTCGCCGCAATTCACGCGGGTCGACAGCATGCAAGGACTGCTCGACCACTACGCGATAATCGCCGAGGCGCGGCCGGACCTGCCCTATGAAATCGACGGCGTGGTCTACAAGATCGACCGGCTCGACTTTCAACAACGACTTGGTTCAATCGGCAAGGCGCCGCGCTGGGCGCTGGCGCACAAGTTTCCGGCGGAGCAGGCCGAGACCACGCTGGAGAGCATTGATATTCAGGTCGGGCGCACGGGCAAGCTGACCCCGGTCGGCCGTCTCGCGCCGGTGCTGGTAGGCGGGGTGACGGTGACCAATGTCACGCTTCACAATCGCGACGAGATCGACCGGCTCGGCGTGCGGCCGGGCGACCGCGTGGTGGTCCAGCGCGCGGGCGACGTTATTCCACAGCTTGTGGATAACCTCACCCGCGCCGCGAAACGCGGGCCCTACCAATTCCCCGATCATTGCCCCGAATGCGGCAGCGAGGCGGTGGCCGAGGAGGGCGAGGTCGACGTGCGCTGCACCGGCGGGCTGATTTGCCCCGCGCAACGCACCGAACGGCTCAAGCATTTCGTCAGTCGCGGAGCGCTCGACATCGACGGGCTGGGAGAGAAAACCATCGACCAGTTCTTCGCGCTCGGATGGCTAGAAAGCCCTGCCGATATCTTTCGCCTGAAAGACCGCCGCAAGGATATTCTCGCGCTGGAAGGCTGGCAGGAGCGGTCTGTGGATAACCTGTTGAAAAGCATCGAGGCGCGGCGCGAGCCCGATGCCGCGCGATTGCTGTTCGGCCTTGGCATCCGCCATGTCGGCGCGGTGACGGCGCGCGACCTGATGAAGCATTTCCACGAATTGCCGACCTTGCGTGAGGTGGCGGAAAAGGCGCGTGCCGGCGATGAGGATGCGGCAGCCGAACTCACGGCCATCGACGGGATCGGGTCCGCTGTGGTTGAAGCGCTGGGCGACTTCTTCCACGAGGACCACAACAAGCAGGTGTGGGACGATATTCTGGCGCAGGTCTCTCCGCCGCGCTACGAGGTCGAGACGAAGGACAGCGCGGTCGCGGGCAAGACCGTAGTCTTCACCGGCAAGCTCGAAACCATGAGCCGCGACGAAGCCAAGGCGCAGGCCGAGCGGCTCGGCGCGAAGGCCAGCGGCTCGGTCAGCGTGAATACCGATCTCGTGGTCGCCGGGCCGGGCGCGGGCAGCAAGCTCAAGAAAGCCGCCGAGCTTGGCATCGTGGTTATCGACGAAGCAGCCTGGGCAACAATCGTCGCGGAAGCCGGCTAGTCGTTCGGCATGACGTGAATTTCGCGCACTGCGGCCGTGTCGGGTTGTTCGATCGCGAACATGACCGCGCGGGCAATATCGTCAGGCTGGATCTTGCTCGGCTTGGGCTCGTCGAAAAACGCGGTATCGACCATGCCTGGCGTTATGAGGGTACAGCGACCACCCCATTCGCGCATTTCTTCCGCGAGGTTTCCTGCAAATCCTTGCACGAACCATTTCGTAGCTCCGTAGATCGAGCCCTTCATGTGATCGCGCCCGGCTTTGGACCCTGTGACAACGAAATGCCCCTTGGTCTTGCGCAGTTCGGGCAGCGTCACGTTGGCAGTGTAAAGCACGGCCAGAATGTTGAGATGGATCATTTCATGCCATTCCTCGGGATCGCCCTTTTCGACGCCGGGACTGTCGACACCCTTGCCGGCATTGGCGAAGACCGCATCGAGCTGCCCGAACTTATCGCAGGCTGCTGATACGGCATCGTAGAGCGCATTTCTGTCGGTCACGTCACAGGGTACGGCCAGCGCCTGATCGCCAATGGCTCGGGCGATCCAGGCAAGCTTGTCTTCCGAACGCGCCAGCAGGGCCACGTTCCAGCCCGACTGTGCCGCTGCACGCGCAGTCGCCTCGCCGATGCCCGACGATGCGCCGGTGATGAGAAGTGTTCTGGTCATGACGTGTTGCTCCTGGAAATCTGTTCATCTGGGCAGCGAGCGAACCGGTCACCCGTTCCCCTGGTGCCGGGATGAGCAACTTGTTGGAAACGCAAAGGCGCCCAGGCGTTAGGCTGGTGTGGCCGCACCCTTACGCTTTCTCGCTCTTTTTCTTCCTGTTCTCGTGCTTGCACTGGTTGTCACCTGGCTGCCCGGTTACCGGCAAGCGACCGATGAACCGCAGGACCCTGCGCCCCCGACGGCTGAGCGGGAAGCTTCCCTGACCGAGACACAGGCGCAGCTCGAGCGCAGACTGATCGCCTTGGGAGTGACCTTCGATGGGCAGGTCGGCATTGCAGTGCGCGATGCCGAAGCCGGACGCACGTTTGGCTATCGCGAGAACGAGCTATTTCCGCAGCAAAGCGTGAGCAAGCTCTGGGTCGCGATGACTGCGCTGGACAAGGTAGATGAGGGAGAACTCGAACTCGACGAGCCGGTCACGATCCGGCGCGAGGATCTCACTGTTTTCCATCAGCCGATCCGGAATATCGTTCGATCGAAAGGAAGCTTCAGTTCGGATTTCGGGGATCTGCTGGCGCGGGCGATCACGCGCAGCGACAACACCGCCAACGACCGGCTGTTACGCCGCGCGGGCGGCGTTAAGGCGGTGGAGGAATTCTTCGACGACAACGAACTCGACGGCATCCGGTTCGGGGCCGATGAGCGAACCAAGCAGAGCGGCATCGCCGGCCTGACCTGGAAACAGAATTATGCCGTGGGCCGAGCCTTTTATGAAGCGCGCGACGAAGTCCCCGCTGCGGAACGCCGCGAAGCATTCGAAAGCTACCTGGCCGATCCGATCGACGGGGCGGCGCCCGCAGCGATCGCCGAAGCCCTCGTGCGTCTTGCCGAAGGGGACTTGCTTTCCGATTTGTCGACCGACCTGTTGCTGCGGACCCTCGAACTCACGCGCAGCGGGCCGCGACGGCTGAAGGGCGGGGTGCCGTCCGACTGGACGATCGGTCACAAGACAGGAACCGGCCAGTTCTACGGTGGCGAGCAGTCAGGTTACAACGATGTGGGCCTGCTGACCTCGCCCGACGGACGCAATTACGGCGTGGCGGTCATGATCGGACGGACCAGCAGGCCGACGATAGCCCGCATGCAGTTGATGCAGCAGGTCGTGCGGGCCGTGGTGCGCTATGACCAGGCGACTTACGGTTCCTCCGCTGCGTCCTGAGCCGACGAGGGGGCGACCCATGTCTCTCCGCGGCGAGAGCCGGGCTCCGGTATCCATTTCATCACCCCGCCGGCCAGGGGTGTCCATAGGCCCATTTCGATCCCGGCAAAGGCCAGCACATCGCCGATCCACTGATTGCAGGTATTGGCAAGCGTATACCGACCCCGCGCGTCGTAACTGCGGGTACCCGGTTCAAAACTGTCGTAGCTGTGACGCATCGTGCCGGGCGCGAGCGGGGGCAAGGCCACTTCGATACGCTCAACCAGGCGGGCATATTCATGCGGACGCAAGCGGACGGGCCGGTGGTAGGTTGACGGCGCAGGGCGAACGTAATGCCCCACTTTCAGCAATCCTTCGCCACCCTGAAACGCGATGCGAAGTGCGGTGCTGGCCTTGAGATCGGCCCAGGTCGGCGTGTTCAGAAAGACCTCCTTCTCGCCCCAGCCAACAGCGATATGTGTAGGCATCTGCCCATCGGGCCTGGTTTCGCCTGCCGAGGGGAAGGTTTCGCGCCAGTCCTTCACCGCACTGGTTACCGGCATAACGATACCGGTGTGCACACCGTTGGTTTCGACTATGATCGTGATACCCTCGGCGGGTTCGGTCCAGTCGGAATTGCGCGGGATCGAACTGCCGATCCAGGCGGCAAGAAAGAACAGCACCGTGGCAATGAAGGGCAGCGCCGCCAGTCCGACGAGCCAGCGCCGCCAGTGCTTCACCGTACCCGGCTCCGGCGCAGCCAGAGGATCGACCAGTCGCCCCTGACCAGACGCCGGGCGAGGCGGAAGCCTCGCGCCCGATAGGCGCGGCGCACGCGGGCCTCCTGCGTCTCGAGAAGTCCGGCCAGCAGGAGCGATCCGCCGGGTGACACCGATGCGGCGAAATCGGATGCGAGTTCAACCAAGGGACCGGCGAGGATGTTGGCGATCAGCAGATCGTACGGCGCGCGTGCCTGCAGCAATTCGTCATTCATTCCGTCAGCGATGACCATGGTGAGAGCAGCCGGTCCCGCACCGATTTTTATTCCGTTCAACTCGCAATTCTCGCGTACGACGCCTCCGCAGACCGCATCGATATCCGAAGCCGTGGTGGTCGCGCCGGGCCATAGATGCATGCCAGCCATGGCGAGCAGACCGGTTCCGGTTCCGATATCGGCCAGGTTGCGAACAACCACCCCCTGGCTTTTCATCGTGTCGAGCATGGCAAGACAGCCTGCTGTCGTCTTGTGCTGTCCGGTTCCGAATGCCTGGCTTGCCGGAATGACGAAATCGACCATCGTAGGATCGGCTTCGTGTTCGCGGGTACGCACATGGAACCGACCGGCACGGATCGGATCGACGCCTCTTTGGCTTTCCGTCACCCAGTCGCTGTCTGGTAGCCGCTCGATTGTGAAGGCGGGCGGCTTGCCTGCAAAAAGCCCCGCAACCCTTTTTACATCGGCGGAGGTGGGTTGGTGGTCGAGATAGACTTCGACGGTCCAATCGTCGGGTAGATGATCGGCGACTTCCATTCCGGTGACGATCCATTCGGCAGGCCAGTCCGTTGCATCCTCGTGCGCGACCAAAGCTGCCGTCGCCACCGACTTGGAAACCTCGGCAAGGATTTTCCAGCTATCGGCCATCGCCGGACCATGACCTAGCGAACATAGCTCGCCCCGTTTGCGTCCAGTGTCGCGCCGGTCATGCTCGGTGGAGCATCGAGGGCGCAGAACTCGATCAGTCTTGCGATTTCTTCCGGCTCCGCAACCCGGCCCAGGGGAATATCCGCCAGCAGGCCGGGTCCGCCCCGGCTGTCGAGATAATCGCCCGCCATCGCCGTATCGGTAAAGCCCGGCGTGATGGCGAAGCTGAGAATACCCTCGCTCGCATGTGCGCGCGCGATGCTTTTGTGCATGGCAAGCATACCGCCCTTGCTCGCCGCGTAATGCCAGTGCGCGGGCGAATCGCCGCGATGGCCGGCGCGGCTGGCCACATGGACGATCCTTCCGCCGACGCCTCTTTCCTGCCAGTGCCTGATGGCGAACCGGCTGAGCTGCGCCGCAGCGGTCAAATTGATCCGCATGGTGTCTTCCCAAGCATCGAGCCATTCGATGTCCGAGCGTTCGACCGGATTGGCATCGAACAGGCCGGCATTGTTGACCAGGACATCGAGTTCGCCGCCTGCGCGGGCGAGGGCTGCCTGCCACAATTCATGCGGAGCGCCGGGCTCTCGAAAGTCGGCAGGGACGGTATCGATCCGGTCGCTGCTCGTCGCCTGACCGACGGTTTTCGCTCCACGCGCTTCGAGTGCGGCTTTCGCTGTGGCACCGATCCCGCGTGAGCTTCCGGTAAGAAGAATGCAAACCATGCATCACGCTATTCGAAAATTTGCGACGCTTGTCGACCCCGCGCGGCTTGTCACACCCGGCTACTTCGCTAAGGGAGAGCCTTCCATTTCCTCAATCGGACGAAAGATATGGCTGGACGCCCGATCGCCCCGCACTTGCAAATCTGGAAATGGGGCCCGCATATGCTGGCCTCGATCCTCCACCGTATAACTGGCGATGGACTCGCACTTGTCGGCCTTGGCGTGCTTTTATGGTGGCTTGGCGCAATGGCGAGCGGGCCGGATGCCTATCAGACCTTCACCGCAGTCATGGGATCGCCGATCGGTCTGGTCGTGCTGGTCGGCCTGTCCTGGGCGTTCTTCAGCCACATGATGACCGGCCTGCGCCATTTCGTCATGGATATCGGGGCGGGTTACGATCTCGACACGAACAAGACTTGGGCGATGGTGGCCCCGGTTCTCGGCATTCTTCTTGCGGTGGGCTTCTGGGCCCTCGTTCTTCTCAAGTGAGTTTCAGCCATGGATAAAGGTACATCCGTCGGGCGCGTGCGCGGGCTCGGGTCGGCGCATGCAGGCGCGCATCACTGGCTGCAGCAACGCTTCACGGCCATGGGCAATCTTGTGCTCATGCTGTTCCTCGCGATCAGCCTCGCCCTGTTGCCCTCCTATGATTACGTCACCGTTACAGGCTGGGCCTCCCAGACCCTTCCGGCCACGGCGCTGGCGCTGCTGATCGTCAGCGTGTTTTGGCATGCACGGCTGGGCCTGCAGGTGCTGATCGAGGACTATGTCCACACATCCGGCAACAAGTTCGCACTTGTCGCTCTGCTCAATCTGGCGACCGTAGGCGGTGCGGTTTTCGGTCTTGTTTCGATTGCGCGTATTGCGCTGGGAGGAATTTCCTGATGGCATCCGGTTCGAAGGACACCTCGCCCCCGCACGGCGGACGCGACGATACGAACACGGGAAATGTGGGTGGCGACAACCAGTCTCCCACTACGGCACCCTCCACTCCCGGTTCTGCACCGGGAACTTCGCGCAAGAGCGGCAAAGCCTATCCGATAGTCGATCATACCTATGACGTCGTCGTGGTCGGTGCCGGCGGTTCGGGCCTACGCGCAACGATGGGTGCAGCCGAAAGTGGGCTGCGCACGGCTAACATCACCAAGGTCTTTCCGACGCGCTCGCACACGGTGGCGGCGCAGGGCGGTATCGCGGCAAGCCTAGGCAACAACACGCCCGATCACTGGTCGTGGCACATGTACGATACGGTCAAGGGATCGGACTGGCTCGGCGATCAGGATGCCATCGAATATCTTGTGCGCGAGGCACCGCAGGCGGTCTACGAACTGGAACATGCCGGCGTACCGTTCAGCCGCAACAAGGACGGCACGATCTATCAGCGGCCCTTCGGCGGGCATATGCAGAACATGGGCGAAGGCCCACCCGTGCAGCGCACCTGCGCCGCGGCCGACCGTACCGGCCATGCGATGCTGCATGCGCTTTACCAGCAGAGCCTGAAATACGATGCGGATTTCTTCATCGAGTATTTCGCGCTCGATCTGATCATGAACGGCGATACCTGCGTCGGCGTGATCGCGATGTGCCTCGACGACGGGACGATCCATCGTTTCCGCTCTAAGGCCGTGGTGCTGGCGACCGGAGGATATGGCCGCTGCTATTACACCGCCACTTCGGCCCATACCTGTACCGGAGACGGCGGCGGCATGGTGCTACGCGCAGGGCTGCCTATGCAGGACATGGAATTCGTCCAGTTCCATCCGACCGGTATCTACGGCGCGGGCGTGCTGATTACCGAAGGCGCACGGGGCGAGGGCGGATACCTCACCAATTCCGAGGGCGAGCGTTTCATGGAACGCTATGCCCCTTCGGCTAAGGACCTCGCCAGTCGCGACGTCGTAAGCCGTTCCATGGCGCTCGAGATGCGCGAAGGGCGCGGGGTGGGGCCGGAAGGCGACCACATCTACCTCCACCTCGACCATATCGACCCGAAGATCCTCGCCGAGCGGCTTCCGGGCATTACCGAGAGCGGCAAGATCTTCGCCGGTGTCGACCTGACGCGCGAACCTTTGCCGGTAACGCCGACCGTGCATTACAACATGGGCGGCATTCCCTGTAACTACCACGGCGAAGTGGTGGCGGGCGATCGCTCCGATCCGGAAAAGGTCGTCCCCGGCCTGTTCGCGGTGGGGGAAGCGGCCTGTGTGTCGGTCCATGGCGCGAACCGTCTGGGCTCCAACTCGCTGATCGACCTCGTCGTGTTCGGCCGGGCCACCGGCCATCGGCTGAAGGAACTGATCACCCCCGGCACCAGTCATGACGAACTGCCCCAGGACAGCAGCGAGATGGCGCTTACCCGTCTGGACCATTTCCGTCACGCCGATGGCGGTTCGCCGACCGCGCAGATCCGGTCCGAGATGCAGAAGGCGATGACCCGGCACGCTGCCGTGTTCCGCGACAGTAAGCTGCTTTCCGAAGGGGTCGACGCGTTGAAGGCAGTCAACAAGCGGATGGAGGACATTCACGTTACCGACCGCTCGTTGATCTGGAACAGCGATCTGGTCGAAACGCTGGAGCTCGACAATCTCATGGCGCAGGCCAACGTCACCATGGCGAGCGCGGAAAACCGCAAGGAAAGTCGCGGTGCCCATGCGCACGAGGACTATCCCGAGCGTGATGATGCCAACTGGATGAAACATACCATCGCCTGGTTCGAAGGCTGGGGCGGAAATGATGGCGGCGTGAAGATCGATTACCGTCCCGTGCACGAATATACGCTTACCGACGATATCGACTATATCGAGCCAAAGAAGCGGGTGTACTAAAATGAGAAGCCAGTGCGCGGTCTTGGCCGCACTGGCTCTCGCATCCTGTGTCACGCCGGGCGCGCTGCCTACCGATCTCGCTGCCAGTTCTTTCTACGCTAAACATGTCGAGGCGAGGGGCATCCCGATCCTGGCATCTTCACTCGTCCCGGACGAAGCAATGCTGGCAGCCCGGGACATGGTGCGCGGGATGCTTGCTCACCGTCCCGAACTTGCCAGGTGGCTGGCCGCGAACGATTACCGCATCGCCATCATTGCCGCGGACGAGGCGCTGCTCGACTTGCCTGAAAACGCGCATTGGACCAAGCCGTCGCGCGACGATCCGCGGCTGACACGGTGCGAGCGCAAGCATTACGATGCGCGGATCGGTGCGCTGACCGACCGGGAGTACTGGGACTATCGCGCGCGGGCCATAGGCGGCAAGCGCATGGCGGACGGTGCAGAGGACGTGCTCGGCCTACCGTCCAGCCGTTACTATGGCGAGACGATCTTCGTGCATGAGATGGGACATCTGGTGCTCGATGCGGTGCAGGCGGTCGACCCGGCGCTCTACGCCAAGGTCGAAGCAGCCTATGCCAACGCACTGGCGAACGATCTCTGGCTTGACGAATACACCACCACCACGATCCAGGAATATTGGGCCGAGGGGACGCAGTTCTGGTTCAATTCGAACCGCGTTCAGGCGTTCGAAGGCCGCACCATCCTGAACCATACTGATCTCGCCGACTACGATCCGAAGCTCTACGCTGTCCTTCGCGAGGCCTATGGCGAGAGGCACAAGCTCGAAAGCGATCCTTTCTGGATGAGCAGCGCGCGGATTCCGCCGGGCCCACTGCCGGAGAACACCGCAGAAGTGTGCTAGAATGCTTCCGGGTCGCGATGCCGGTTAGATGACATCGGCGATCAGACCGAACTCTTTCGCTTCTTCGCAAGTGACGTACCAGTTTTCCGGCGCGCGCCTGCGGACGGTTTCGAAATCGATCTTCGATCCCTCGACAATCGCCCGGAACCCTTCGTCCTCGATTTCTATCGAGTGTTCGATCTGGTGGAGAACCTGTTTCACCTTTGGCGGCAAACTGCGCAGCGGACCGTTCAGTTCGAGCGTCTTGTCGAGGCTGCGCTCGTGAATCATCAGGCGCGTGGCCTTGGTCAGGTAACGGTTGGCGATGGGAAAACCCGCCATGAACGTCGCTCCGGCGGAATATACCGCGACCTTGCCGACGAACAAAATTTCGCGCTCGTCGAACTCGCGCAGCAGCCGGACATCGTCGGCCATGGTACGGGCAATTTCGGGATCGCCGCCCAGCGTTGTAATCGCAATCGCCAGTGGTCCGTGCGAAGGTGCTTCGCACAGTTGGTCACGAAACACCTTGTACATCGCCTCGTCGACCAGTCCGATCAGACGGATCTGCGGTTTGGCGATCAGCCCACGGCGGTCGGGCGGGATCATCCCGATCGCTCAGATCACGCGGCCCGGACCAGGTACGTGATGGCGTGCGATCCACCATCCCAGCACCGCGCCGAATACCAGATGCGCGACAATGGTAATCCATCCGCGCGCCATTTCGAACCATGGGAACACTGCTGTCATCCCGTAGAAATTAACCAGGTAGACAATCAGGCCGAAGACCGCGCCCACAAGGACCAGAGCGCCAGTCGAACTGGCGACGCGTGGCGCCACGAGAGCGAAGATTACGCCGAGCACGGCGGACAGTATGAAATGAACGACCATCCCGGCGATGAAGATGCCAGGCTCAAACGTCGCGGGCGGGGGGAGGACCCCCTCACCCATGGCGATCGCAGCCATCATTCTCGGAGGCCCGAAAGCGCTGCCGCCGCCTACGGTGGGCACCAGGATCATCTCTACGATTACGAAAACCAGTCCTGCCACGAGGCCGCCGATGATACCGTCTTTCATGTTGCTCTCCTCAACCGCAAAAGGGGCGTGTCTCGGCGCCCGCATCGCAATCTCAACGCGAACCGCGCTGAATAGTTCATCGGGAACTTCGTGTTTACAAACGTAGACGAATCGTCTACATACGTAGTCATAACGGAAAGCCAGCCGAGGCAGACACTATCATGGCGCGACAAGACAACGCCGGCGACCGAATCAGCGAAGCCGAACATGCAGTGATGGAAGCGCTTTGGGAACGCAGCCCGCTTTCCGCCGCCGAGGTTTGCGACAGGGTCTGTGCGGAGCGGGACTGGTCGATGCCGACCGTCAAGACCCTGCTAAGCCGCCTCGTCGCCAAGGAGGCGGTCGGGACGAAGCCGCACGGTCGCAAGTTTCTCTACCGCCCGTTGATCGAGCGCTCGGATTATGTCGGCGGCGAATCACGCCGTCTGGTCGATCGCCTTTTCGGCGGCCGCGCCGCGCCCCTTTTCGCGCATCTGGCACAGGAAGAAGCGCTGACCGATGACGATCTGGCGGAAATCGAGGCACTCTTGAGGGAGATGCGCAGATGATCGAACTGCTCCGTGAATCCTGGGACTGGTTCCTGTTCGATACCTTGCTGTGGACCGGCGCGCTGATCGCGTTCGTCCTGATCCTGCGGCGGCCGGTCGCGCGCTATTTCGGTTCGGGCGCAGCTTATGCGTTATGGTTCCTGCCACTCGCGCGCATGGCTTTTCCGCCGGTCATACTGCCTGCCTGGATGAGAGCGACCAATCCGGTCGAACGAAGCGCACTTGTCGAGACCACCCCGACGATGACCAGCGCGGCCGATACAGCGACGGCCCTGCCCGTCGTCGCGACCGTTTCGCCGCAGCTGGCGAGCGGGTTCGATGTCGCGACACCGCTGGCGATCGTCTGGTTGCTCGGCGCGGCGATTTTCCTCGGCCGGCGCTTCTGGCTGTACGGATCGCTGCGCAAGCAATTGCTGGCCAAGGCCAGGCCGGTAGGCGAAGCCGGGTCGATAAGGCTTGTGGAAACGCCAGCCATTTCCGGACCGATGGCGTTCGGCGTGTTCGACAAGGTCGTGGCGCTCCCCGAAGGGTTCATTGCCAGCCGCAACCGCCAGGCGCGCGATCTCGCGATCGAGCACGAACTCGCCCATCATCGCGGGCACGATCTGCTGGTCAATATTCTGGTCCAGCCTCTGTTCGCCGCACACTGGTTCAATCCGCTCGGCTGGATCGGATGGACGGCGCTTCGCCGCGACCAGGAGGCGGCGTGCGATGCACGAGTGGTCGCCGCCCGCCCGCGCGAGGAACGCGCCGCCTATGCGAATATTATCGCCGATTTCGCTCGCCGTCCGAATGTCGCGCCGCGCCTCGCGCTGGCTGCACCGATGGCCTGCCCGGTTCTGGGGGACAAGTCGATAATCCATCGTTTGAGGAGTTTATCCATGTCCGATATTTCATCGCGCCGCCGCTGGGCAGGGCGCACCGGCATTGCTGCGGCCATGTTCGCGCTGCCACTGACCGCATCGGTCTGCTATTCGCAGGCATCTGCAGCGCCTGAGCCGCCGGCTTTTCCGACCGCTCCGGAAGCGCCTTCTGCACCTGGCCCCGTTGTGCCTGACGCACCGCCAGCGCCACCGCTTCCGCCCGAGGTTCCCGCGACCGATCACGCGCGTGCTATGGCCCATGCCGAAAACGCCCTTGAACGCGGTGAAGAAGAAATGGAACGAGCAGAGCATGCGTTTGAGAAAACCGAGCACAGGAAGGTCACGAGGAACCGGGTCGTCCGGCTCAACGGCGAGAACTGGAATGCGCTTTCTCCGGAAGAGCGCGATGAACTCAAGGCCGAACTGAGGGAATTGCGCGCGGAAATATCTGAGGACGGCGAACTTCACCGGGAACTTGAGGAGCTGCGCCGCGAGTTGGGCGAGAATGGCGAGATGCGTCGTGAAATCGAAGTTGCTGTTGCAGAGGCAGTAGGCGCCCGCGCGGTTGCGTTGGCCAGTGCGCCTCGTGTGGTGATGAAATGCAAGGACAAGACGAACTACATAAGGACCGAACAGGATGCGCACGGCCGCATGACCATGTTCGTGTGCGAGGCAAATGCCGAAAAGCTTGCGCTGAACGCCTTGCGTAGCGCGCGGACCGCCATCGGGTCCGAACGCAATCTGACCGGATCGCAGCGAGCCGAAGCCCTGCGGTCCATCGATGAAGAAATCGCCAGCCTGAAGAACTGACGCAATGCATTGAAAGGGCGCGACCGGGCGGTCGCGCCCTTGCAAGAGTATCAGCCTATATCCGTGATCCGGTCGCAAGCGCGGTCGTCACCCTGAAGGCCGAGTTGCAGGGCGGCGCTGCGTTGTTGGCTGGTGCCATGAGTGAAGTTCTCGCTCGATACGTTTCCGCCGGTCAATCGGTCGTCGCCAATCGCGGCGGCGGACTCCATGCCTTCTTCGATATCGCCCGGTTCGATGAGATTGCGGTTCTTGCCCGCCCAAACGCCCGCGTAACAATCGGCCTGCAACTCCATCAGGACATTGAGGCTGTTCGCCCGGCTCGGGTCATATTGCTGCGCGCTGCGGATCTGGTTGGATACGCCGGTCAGTGTCTGGATATGGTGGCCGTATTCGTGCGCGATGACATAGTAGCGAGCGAAATCGCCCGTATTGCCGCTCATCCGCGCCAGCTGATCGTAGAAACCGACGTCGATATAGATGGTCTGGTCGGCAGGGCAGTAGAAGGGCCCCATGCCGACCGAACCGGTCCCGCAAGCGGTGTCGAACCGCTGCGATGTGGCGAACCGCAGGGTCGGTTGCTGGAAACGCTCGCCCAGACCCTGTTCCTGAAACGTGCTGGCCCAGGTCTGGTTGAGCGATTGCAGGGCGTTGCATGTTTCGGTTGCATATTCGTTCGAGGAACAGATCGCCTGTTCATCCTCGCTCTGGTTCGGAGCCTGTGAGACCTGGCCCTGCTGCTGCACGCTTTCGACCGTCGCCGCCGTCTGGAACGGGTCCATTCCGAACACGAAATATCCGATTGCTGCGATGACGATCGTTCCGCAACCCAGGCCGCCCGCCTTGCCTACGCCGCCGCCAGTGGTGCCAACCTTGATGTTCCCGGTGTCGAACGGATTGAGCCGCATTGTCTGCCCCCCTGTGCCTCGTTGCTTTACAGCATGGTTCGTCTGCGCGATGGACGCGCGCGATTGCAACCCAAACGTTCGGAGGGCGGAATGTTTCTCAAAGGAAAGCGCGCGCTGGTGACCGGATCGACCAGCGGCATCGGTCTGGCCGTGGCGCGTGCGCTGCATGCGGAGGGCGCCGAAGTGGTGCTGAATGGTTTCGGTGACGAGGATGAGATTGCCGATCTGTGCAAGGAATTGTCCGCCGCGCATAGCGGCGCGGACCTAACGGATACTGGCCAGATCGAAACGATGATGGACGAGGCTGGCGAGATCGACATTCTCGTCAACAATGCCGGAATGCAGCATGTCGCTCCGGTGGAAGAGTTCCCGGTCGCCAAGTGGGACACGATCCTTTCACTGAACCTGACTGCCGCCTTCCACACCACCAGGCTTGCCGTACCGGCGATGAAGGCGAAGGGCTGGGGACGCATCGTCAACACCGCATCCGCCCATTCCAAGGTCGCAAGTCCATTCAAGTCCGCTTACAACGCAGCCAAGCATGGGCTCGACGGGTTCACCAAGACCATTGCCCTGGAGTTGGCCGAACACGGTGTGACCGCAAACTGCATCAGTCCGGGATATGTCTGGACCCCGCTGGTGGAAAATCAGATTCCCGATACCATGAAAGCGCGGGGGATGAGCCGTGAGCAGGTGATCAACGATGTCCTGCTGGTCAAACAGGCGACCAAGAAGTTCGTGCAACCCGAAGAGATCGGGGCGCTGGCGGTTTTCCTGTGCCGCAAGGAAGCCCAGAACGTGAACGGTGCCAATTGGAGCGTTGATGGTGGCTGGACGGCGGAATGAGGCAATATCCACAAGACTTTTTCGGAACGCCCTCCCGTATGCGGCATTGACGAGGTAAGATTCATACAGGGTTCACAAGGAGGACAACCCATGAAAAAGCTTACAATTCTCGCAGCCGCCGCCGCCCCGCTGGCACTTGCCGCATGCGGCCCCGACAGTGCCGTTGAAGAGCGCGGCGATGCGCTTGAAGAGCGCGCTGACGCCATTGAAGACGTCGGTAACGAACGGGCCGAGATGCTCGAAGAGCGTGCCGACGAAGCGGCAACCGATGTGCGCGAAGACGCACTGAACGCCCGCGCCGAGCAGGTCGACGACATCGGCGACGATGCGGCGGAAGCCATGAACGAGCGCGCCGACGAAATGGAATAATCAACAGGCCGGACCGGTTTTGTCCGGACCGCTTGCGAAGGGCTCCGCTTTGGCGGGGCCCTTTTCGTATCTGCCTGCCCTAGCGCGGGGCCCGAACCGTCGTTACATGAGCCGCCACGTTTCCTCCGGCAGGCGATTCTCCTAGTGGCACATCTCGACATTCCCCTTGGCCTTACATTCGACGATGTTCTCCTGCGTCCGGGCGAAAGCGACATTCTGCCCTCGATGGCACGGACCGCCACGCAGCTGACGCGCGAAATCGGGCTGACGATCCCCGTCGTATCGTCGGCGATGGATACCGTCACCGAAGCAGACATGGCGATCGCCATGGCGCAGCTCGGCGGGATCGGCGTGCTGCACCGCAATCTCGAGATCGACGAGCAGGTTGCAGCCGTGCGCGCGGTCAAACGCTATGAAAGCGGAATGGTGGTCAATCCGATCACGATCCATCCCGATGCCACGCTTGGCGAGGCGCAGGCGCTCATGACCAAGAACCGCATCAGCGGTATTCCGGTGACCGACCGCGGCGGCAAGCTGTGCGGCATTCTGACCAATCGCGACGTGCGGTTCGCGGAAAATCCGCGCCAGCCCATCGGCGAATTGATGACGACAGAAAACCTCGCCACCGTGCCGCTTGGCACCGGACAGGAAGAGGCTCGGCGGATGTTGCATCAGCGAAGGATCGAAAAGCTGCTGGTTGTCGATGATGATGGCCGCTGTGTCGGTCTCATCACGGTCAAGGACATCGAGAAGGCGGTCGCCTATCCCGACGCAACCAAGGATACGAGCGGACGCCTGCGCGTCGCCGCAGCGACGACGGTAGGCGACAAGGGATTCGAACGGACCGAGGCGTTGATCGACGCCGAGGTGGATGTGGTGGTGATCGACACCGCCCACGGGCACAACAAGGATGTCGCCCGCGCGGTCGAACGGGTCAAGAAACTGTCAAACAGTGTCCAGGTCATTGCCGGCAATGTCGCCACCGCAGAAGCGACCAAGGCGCTCGCGGGTGCGGGCGCAGATGCCATCAAGGTCGGTATCGGCCCGGGCTCGATCTGCACCACCCGCGTGGTTGCCGGGGTCGGCGTGCCACAACTTACGGCAGTCATGGATTGCGCCGAGGAAGGCGACAGGCACGGCACGCCCGTGATCGCCGATGGTGGGCTTCGAACCAGCGGCGATGCAGCCAAGGCGCTGGCTGCAGGCGCAAGCACGGTGATGATCGGATCGATGCTCGCCGGTACGGAGGAAGCTCCCGGCGATACGTTCATCTATCAGGGTCGTAGCTACAAGGCCTATCGCGGGATGGGGAGCGTCGGCGCGATGGCACGGGGGAGCGCCGACCGCTATTTCCAGCAGGATGTTTCGCAGCAGAAGCTGGTGCCTGAGGGGATTGAGGGGCAGGTGCCCTACAAGGGGCCGGCCTCCGCAGTCGTCCACCAGCTGGTCGGTGGAATAAAGGCGGCCATGGGCTATACCGGCAGCGGCACGATCGAGGATTTGCGCAAACGCGCGCAATTCGTGCGGATCACCAATGCAGGGCTGGCCGAAAGCCATGTCCACGATGTCTCGATCACGCGCGAAGCGCCCAATTACCCAACGCGCTAGGCCATGACCCCTGCAGCGCGCGTTCAGACCTCGATCGAGTTGCTTGACGCGATCATCGGCTCGGCCCGGTCCCGGGGCGCGCCGGCGGATCGCATCTTGGCCGATTGGTTCAGGAACAACCGCTATGCCGGGTCAAAAGACCGGCGGGCCATTCGCGACCTGGTCTTTTCGGCGATCCGGGCTTGCGGCCCGGTGCCGCAAAACGGGCGGGAAGCCATGCTTCGGCTGGCCGAGACCGACGCAGGCATAGCTGTCCTGTTCGATGGGTCGAAATATGGGCCGCCGGTCCTCGGGGAAGATGAACAGGCAGCGGCCGGGGGTATAGCGCCAGCCTGGCTGGTCTCGAAATTGGCGGCCTCGAGCATTGGCGGGTCCGAAGCGGAAGCTCTGCTGGACCGCGCGCCGCTCGATCTGCGGGTCAATGCGCTGAAAGCCGAGCGGTCCGGCCTGAATCCTCCGGAGACTGCCGAACCCATGGCCGCGCCGAGCGCACTGCGCCTGCCCACGGGCACCCAGGTTGGGCAGTGGCCAGCATTCCGCGAAGGCCAAATCGAGGTGCAGGACACCGGCTCGCAACTGGCCTGCCTCGCAGTCGGCGCGCAACCCGGTGAAACGGTCGTTGACCTGTGCGCCGGGGCCGGGGGCAAGACGCTCGCGCTGGCGGCGGCTATGGACAATCTTGGTCGGCTTGTAGCATCGGATACCGACCGGGGCCGCCTTTCCCGGCTGGAACCCCGCGCCGAGCGGGCCGGGGCGAACAATATCGAAAGTCGGCTACTCGATCCCAAGAGAGAAATGGAATCGCTTGCAGATCTGAAAGCGCAGGCAGACGCGGTGCTGGTCGACGCGCCCTGTTCGGGAACTGGAACGTGGCGGCGCAATCCGGAAGCCCGCTGGCGGTTGGACGAACCGGAGCTGGAACGACTCGGAGAGCTTCAAAGACATGTGCTGGAAATTGCCATGCAACTGGTGAAACCGGGCGGGCGGCTGATCTACGTGACCTGCTCTTTGCTCGACGAAGAAGGACCTGGCCAGATCGATGCTTTTCTCGAACGCTATCCGGACTGGCACGAAAATGACCTGACACTTCCCCTCGGCCGCGCGCGCGGGAAAGGTATCCGCCTCACACCGTTCCATGATGGCACGGACGGTTTTTTCATCGCCAGTTTATCCGCGCCGTGTTAGCCGTATAGCCTATGGCTTATACGCCGCTACCGAGACGCGCCCGCCCGCTGGAGACGATCATGCGCTTTGCCCCTGCCGCCGCCGCCCTTTCGCTTGTTCTTGCGACGACTGCGAGCGTCGGCTGGAGTGCGGATCGCGATCCCTCGCCGCGTGCGGGCGTTCTGATTGCAGAAGGCCGCGCCGCACTTGAAGCCGGAGATACGCAGGCAGCCATCGATGCCTACGAGGCAGCGCTGGCCGTGGACCCGGGCTACACCCCGATCTTCATCATGCTCGCCGATGCGGCTCGGGCCGATCAGTTGCAGGGCAAGGCAATTCGCTATTATCGCGAGGCACTGGCCCGCGAACCACGCAATCTCGCCGCCATCGCGGGCGAGGGCGCGGCACTGGTCGAAAAAGGGGCGATCGAAAAAGCCCGCGGCAATCTTGCCCGGTTGGAGTCTCTTTGCGGGGAAATCTGTCCCGAAACACAGGCCCTGTCCGCAACCATCGCCGCAGGTCCGCAGCCACGTATGGCCACGGCCGAAATTGTCCTGCCGGACGTGCAGGAGCCCCAATCCAACTAAGGAAATCGCCCGGTATGCTGACGCTCCATCATCTCGAATACTCGCAGAGTTTTCGTATCCTGTGGCTGCTGGAGGAGCTTGGGGCAAAGTATGACCTGAAAGTCTACGAGCGCGATCCGAAAACCCGCCTTGCTCCTGCCGACTACAAGGCAACCTCGCCGCTCGGCACCGCTCCGTTCATTTCCGACGGCGATCTCGTGCTGGCGGAAAGCAATGCGATCATCGACTATGTCCTCGACGGGCATCCCGACAGCACGTTGAGGCCCAAGCCCGGTGCGGCCGACCGCGCCCGGCATCTCTTCTGGTTTCACGCCGCTCCTGCTTCGCTGATGACGATCCAGTTCATGGATGGCATCATGACGATGCTGCAGACCCGCGCGCCGTTCTTTGCCCGCCCGCTGTTTCGCGCCGCCTTCAGCCAGGTTCGCAAGGCCTTGATAGAGCCTCGTCTGAAACGGATTTTCGATAAGGCGGAAGACGATTTGGGCGAGGCGCCATGGTTTGGCGGTCAGGAACTTGGCGCATCGGACATCGCGCTCGTCTACTCGCTTTATGCGGCGCGCGATCGCGATGCCTTCAAGGGTCGTTATCCGAATATCGAAGGCTGGTTCGACCGGGTCGAGCAGCGCGAGGCATTCCGGCGCGCGCGCGAAAAGGACGGCCGTGAATCGATTACCTTTTCGTTCGGTCGGTAGGGCTCAGACCAGTTCGCGAAATTCTTCCACCACCGCGCGGTAAACTCGTTTCTTGAACGGGACGATCAGGTCGGGAAGCTGGTACGGGTCGACCCATTTCCAGTCGCAGAATTCGGGCGGATCGTGCGCTTCGAGGTCGATATCCTCGTCCGATCCGTGAAACCGGGCAAGAAACCAGACCTGTTCCTGTCCGCGGTATCTCCCGCCCCACAACTTGCCGATCAACTCTTCCGGAAGGTCGTAACGTACCGGCTCTTCCATCGTGCGCAGGACCGTTACGTGTTCGGGACGTGCGCCTGTTTCCTCGCCCAGTTCGCGTAACGCCGCATCGCGCAGATCCTCGCCCGGATCCACGCCGCCTTGCGGCATCTGCCACCAGTCGCCTTCCCTGTTGTCGATCCGGCGTCCGACGAACACCCGGCCTTCGTTGTTCACCAGCATCACCCCCACACAGGGGCGGTAACCGAGTTCTTTCATCCGTGACGCTCCACCATCAGCGCGATCGCATCGAGAAATGCCTCAAGATCCTTCTGGCCACTGGGTATCGCTTTGCGCAGAGTTGTAAAGCCATGAATTATACCGGAAAATTCGAAGTAGGCGGTTTCGGTTCCCTGCTGGATCAGGTGTGCGGCATATTCACGGCCTGAATCGCGCAGGGGATCGAGCCCGGCGGTGCAGATAACCGTCGGCGGCGTATTGGAACAATCGCCCACCATCGGGGTATTGCGCGGATCGTCGGGATTGCCCGCGTACTGATCGGTAAACCATGCCATTGCCGCGCTGGTCAGCAGAAACCCCTCGCCGAACAGGCCGAAACTCTTGTGCTGCGAAACGTCGCTCGCCACTGGATAGATCGGGGCCTGGACCATTACCGGGACATCTGCGGGCTTGTTCACCAGTTGATTTGTGGTGACGATGGTAAGGTTTCCTCCCGCACTGTCGCCGGTGATGACGAGGCCGGTTATCTTGCGGCCCAGTTCATCGGGAGACGTTGCGATCCAACGTGCGGCTGCTTCGCAATCGTCGGGTGCGGCGGGGAAGGGGTGTTCGGGCGCAAGCCTGTATTCGACCGAAACCACCGGCAGGTCGAGACGATGTGAAATCTCGGTGCAGAGCGAATTGTACACTTCGATATCGCCGATCACGAAACCGCCGCCATGAATGAAAACCACGCACGGGGAAGGGCCGCGTTCGGCCCTCACATCGTAGAAACGCAAGGGAATGTCGCCTGCCGGACCGGGGCAGGTAATATCCTTCTGCACGGCCATGTCGCGCGGGTTTGCCTCGGCGATCGCGCCCAGGGCCCGCATCTGTTCGCGCCCCTCGACCGCCCCGACTTCCTCGACTCCCTTGCCGCCCATCTGTTCGAGCATGTCGAGAAATCCGCGTACATCGTCGCGCACGTAATGTTCGCCCTTGGCCATCTTCGTCTCTCCCTATTCGTTGCTTTTCGGGACTTAGCCGGTTTGCAACGCTTTTCCATATCGCTTTTTGGGTCTAGCAGAGAAACTTCATTGCGAGAGGAAGGGGCGCCTCCTACGTGGCGAACCCCAAGGAACCGGCGCCGCAGATGGCGGCGCAGACAAGGAATTACCGGATGGCAACAGCCGCCACCGTGCCGCAGGACGGCCTGCCCCAGACACCCGACGCCATCGTGGTGCGCTTTGCCGGAGATTCCGGCGATGGGATGCAGCTGACCGGCGGACAGTTCACGCTTTCGACCGCATTGGCCGGAAACGATCTGGCCACTTTTCCTGATTTTCCGGCGGAAATTCGGGCTCCGCAGGGTACCCTGTTCGGGGTATCGGCATTCCAGATCAACTTCGGCAGCCGCCAGATCAACACCGCTGGCGATGCGCCGGACGTGCTGGTGGCCATGAACCCGGCAGCGCTCAAGACGAACCTTTCCGCCCTCAAACCCGGCGGGCTGATCATCGCGGACACCGGTGCCTTTACGAAGCGCAACCTCGACAAGGCCAAGTACGATTCCAATCCGCTTGAGGACGACAGTCTTGCCAAGTTCGACGTCCTGGCCTTCGATATCAGCGAAAAGACGATCGAGGCGGTCAAGCCCTACGGCCTCGGCAACAAGGACGCGCTCAGGTCCAAGAACATGTGGACACTGGGTCTGGCGCTGTGGATGTTCGATCGCGACCGCGAACCGATCCACGACTGGCTGAAGGCGAAGTTCAAGTCCAAGCCCGATATCGCCGACGCCAATATCGCCGCGCTCGATGCGGGCCATGCCTATGGCGAGACGGCCGAACTGTCCGGTCCGATGAAGCAGATGGCGATGCCGCCGGTCGAGAGCGAGCCGGGGCTCTACCGCACGATTACCGGCGCAGAGGCCGTGTCGCTCGGCCTGGTGGCGGGGGCGCAGCTCGCCGAATTGCCGATGTTCTTCGGCGGCTATCCGATCACGCCTGCCAGCGCGATCCTGCATCACCTCGCCAGGCTCAAGGAGTTCGGCGTCACCACCTTCCAGGCGGAAGACGAGATTGCCGCGGTGTGCGCCGCCATCGGCGCGAGCTATGCGGGACAATTGGGTGTAACCAGCTCTTCGGGGCCGGGGATTGCCCTGAAAACCGAAGCGATCGGTCTCGGCATCATGACCGAACTGCCGCTGGTGGTCGTCAATTCGCAGCGTGGGGGCCCGTCGACCGGCTTGCCGACCAAGACCGAGCAGAGCGATCTCTATCAGGCCGTCTATGGCCGCAATGGCGATGCGCCCATGCCGGTCATCGCCGCGCGCAGCCCATCCGATGCGTTCGAAGTCGCAATCGAGGCATGCCGTATCGCGATCCAGTACATGACGCCGGTCATGCTGCTGACCGACGGCTATATCGCCAATGCTGCCGAGCCTTGGAAGGTGCCGAACCCGGCCGACTTCGCGCCGTTTCCTGCCAAGTTTCTCGAACAACCGCGCGGTGAGGAACTGCTTCCCTACAAGCGCGACGAGCGCGGCGGGCGGCCGTGGATCAAGCCCGGCACGCCCGGCATGATGCACCGCATCGGCGGGATCGAGAAGCACGAGCAAACGGGCAATATCGATTATTCGCCCGACAACCACCAGCGCATGACCGATCTGCGCAAGGCCAAGGTCGAGAATATCGCCGTCCCCGATCAGGAGGTCGCGCTCGGCGAGAATACAGGCACGCTGGCCGTGGTCGGCTGGGGCAGCACCTATGGCCCGATCCTCCAGGCAGTCCGTCGTGCACAAGCGAAGGGTTGTTCGGTCAGCCACATTCATGTCCGCCATATCTGGCCCCTGCCGAAGAACCTGGGCGATCTGTTGCGCGGATTCGACCATGTGCTGGTGCCCGAAATGAACACCGGCCAGTTCAAGACCGTGCTGCGGGACCAGTTCCTCGTCGATGCGCAACCGCTTACCAAGACCAGCGGCCAGCCCTTCCAGATCGCCGAGCTGGAAGCGGCGATCGCGAAGTATTTCGACGGGATCGAGGGCAATGAAGGGGGCGATGTCGCAGTGAACGATCAGCAGCTTCCCAATCTGGAAAGCGGTCATGACGACGGAAGCTATTCCGAAGCGCCCTTCCACGGGGACGGCGCAGTTCCCTCAGGCGAAGATACCGATTCCGAGGTAGTGAACCAATGAACGCACCCGTTAAAATCGAAACCACGCTCAAGGACTGGGAAACCGATCAGGAGGTTCGCTGGTGCCCGGGTTGCGGGGACTATGCGATCTTGAAGGCGGTGCAACGCACGCTGCCGCAACTCGGGGCGGACCCGGCGAACACCGTGTTCATTTCCGGCATCGGCTGTTCGAGCCGCTTTCCCTATTACATGGAAACCTATGGCTTCCACACCATCCACGGCCGCGCGCCCGCGGTGGCGACGGGGGTTAAGCTCGCCAATCCGGACCTCGACATCTGGCTGGTCACGGGCGATGGCGACGGATTGTCCATCGGCGGCAATCATCTGATGCATGTCCTGCGCCGGAACGTGAACATGCAGATCATGCTGTTCAATAACGAGATCTACGGACTGACCAAGGGGCAGGCGTCGCCCACCAGCCGCGAGGGGACCAAATCGCCCTCCAGCCCGCTCGGCAGCGTCGATCATCCGGCGCGTCCCGCTGCTTTTGCCCTGGGCAGCGGTGCGCGCTTTATCGGGCGCGGGTTCGACGTTTCCAAGCACCTGCCCGAAGTGCTCAAGGCCGCCCATGCCCATGAGGGCGCCGCCTTCATCGAGATTTTTCAGAACTGCATCGTCTACAACAAGGATGTGTTCGACGATTTCGCCGCGCCCAAGGGGGCGGAAGATCGCCAGCTCTGGCTCGAAGACGGCAAGCCGATGCTGTTCGCCAGCGACAGCAAGGGCATCGCGCTCGACCGGGATGCGCTGGCGCTCAAGGTCGTCGATGTGACCGATGGCGATTGGGAAGGCGCGGGCGTAATCGTCCATGATGTTACCAATCGTTCGATTGCACACATGCTCATCGAAATGCCCTTCGGGCCGTTCCCGATGGCCCTGGGCGTGCTCTACGACGACCCGCGGCCGACCTTCGAGAGTGCCGTTCTTGCCGAGCGCGAGAAAGCGAGCGCGGGCAAGGAAGCCAACCTCGCCAAACTGCTGGGCACGGGCCAGACATGGACCGTCAGCGGGACGGCGCAGGATCCGGTCTGATGGATAGTGCGTTGAAATTGTGAACCATTACGCCGGTCGGTCATTGTAGGGAAAAGAACGCTTACCCGGAAAAGACTACAGACTGGAGTTATCATGAAACGTATTTCCCTGCTCGTCGCCCCGTCACTTCTGGCCCTTGCGGCCTGCGGTTCGGAGGATGTCGAGAATACGCCGGTAGACGATATCGACGAGATCGTTGACGCAGACACCGAATACGATCCCATGACGCGCGACTACACGCTTACGGAAGATCAGCAGGCTCGCCGGGACGCGCTGGATAGCGATGCCACGTCGGCTGAATATGCCGGCTATCGCGATGAAGTCCGCGCGGAGCAGGACACCGAAGAAAGCATGGCTGCCGAGCGCGATGCGAACCGCATGGCTTCGAACGGTGGTTCGAATACGACGTCCGGTTCGGGTAATGGGGCCGGGGCCGATAGCAGCGGTTCGACGGATGCGTCGGCAGGCGATGACACCATGCCGACACGCGACGCGAATACCAACATGCGCCGCCGTTCGGAAATGACGTGGTCCTATCTTGACCGCAATGACGATGGCCAGCTTTCGGTCGCCGAATATGCGATCTGGGCGATCCCGCTCGACCCGACCGAGCCGGAACCCAACGATGCACGTCCGCCCTATGTCGAGCAGGAAGAAATCAACAAAGCCGCGGACAGCTTCTTCTATTACGACCGCGATGGTGACACCTATCTCGACCAGCGCGAGTTCACCTCGGCACGGCGGGGCGAAAACTTCGACTCTTAAGCCGAAGCTTAAGTCCGCACTTTTCAAGCGACAATGGGGCGGCGGGGAAACTTGCCGCCCTCTTCTTACACACCGCTTTCCTACACGCCGCGCGCAGGCTAACCATCGCAGCATGGCCTGCATGATCCCCATTCGAACCTTCGATTCCCGTTGGCATAACGCCACTGTCGACCGCATCTCACACGCCCGGGAATTTGAACTCCAGGACTGTGTCAACCTGTCAACCTGGTTCAGCCTTTAGCGCGACAGGTTCGACGCGATGGACAATCTCACGCACGGCCTCGTCGGGGCACTGATCGGGCAGGCTGGACTCAAGAAAAAGACCGGACTGGCCATGCCCGCGCTGATCGTCGGCGCGAATCTGCCGGATGTGGATGCGGCTTGCTTCCTGTGGCTGGACGGCGTGGAACATCTGGGGTTTCGCCGCGGTATCACCCACGGTCCGATTGCCTGGGTCGTTCTCCCGCTGATCCTCGCCGGTCTGCTCTCCGGCTTCGATCGCTGGCAGGCGAGGCGCGGCAAACGCCCGGCGGAGCGGCTGCCGGTCAATTTCAAATGGCTTTACCTGCTGAGCTTTATCGCCTGCCTGACCCACCCGGCGCTCGACTGGCTGAATGTCTACGGGATCAGGCTGCTCGAACCGTTCAGCAGTGAATGGTTCTATGGCGACGTGCTGTTCATCATCGACGTGTGGTTGTGGGCGTTGTTGGGCCTTGCGACGTGGTTCTCGCTAAGGCGAGAGAAGCGGGGCGGGGAGTGGAAGCGGCCCGCGCGCGTCGCGTTGAGCGTGGCGCTGGCGTATATCGGGGTGAATGCGGGGATGACTTGGCGCGCCGAGACGACCTTCCCAACTAAATTCAATCCGGATCGGACGATCGCTAGTCCCATTCCAATTGCTTTCTGGACCAGGGAGATGATTGGATTTGATGTTCGTCAGAACAGTTATCTGGACGACGAGTTGTTGCTCGCCCGAACGTACACGATCAGCCGTTGGTCGCTGCTCAGCGGGCATCAGTTGATTGGCGAATTGCCGAAGGTCGCTTGTGATGAGTTGGGCGGGGCAATCGATATCGACAGCGACAACTCACAGGTGAGAGAATTTCGCTTCTGGTCTCGTGCACCCTTCGCCGAGCGCGCACCCGATGGCTCCGTCCTGCTGCGCGATGCCCGTTTCTACGACCCGCGCGCCCGCGACCGTTTCTCCGTCGCGCTGCCGGATGTGGAGTGCGAGGAACTTCCCGTCGAACAATACGGTTCTGATTAAAGCCCGTTCGTCCTGAGCCGGCCTAAGGACCTCTTGTGGCGTGGAGCGCGGGAAGTGAAGAACAGGGCTTCGACAGGCTCAGCCCGAACGGTGGAGGGTGGTATCCCAGAAAATCAAA
Organism: Erythrobacteraceae bacterium Alg239-R51; assembly: GCA_947331495.1. GTDB lineage: Bacteria > Pseudomonadota > Alphaproteobacteria > Sphingomonadales > Sphingomonadaceae > Qipengyuania. The sequence continues at coordinate 1,469,005 of CAMZOI010000001.1, forward strand.
TCGTCTGGCTGCGGCGCGATTTGCGCATGAAGGATCAGCCAGCACTTTACGCTGCCGCACAGGCGGGGCCCGTGGTGCCGGTCTTCGTCCTAGACGACGATCGACCAAGAGAGCGCCAATATGGCGGCGCGCATCGCTGGTGGTTGCATCATTCGCTCGAGAGTCTCTCCAGGAGTTACGGCAAGCGGAATGGCAGTATCGTATTGCGACAAGGCGACAGCGTATCCGTTCTGGCTTCGCTCGCGGACCAGGTCGGGGCAAAAGCCGTCCATGCCAACCGCCATTACGAACCGTGGTGGCGCGAAGCCGAGGAGGATTTGCGCGACGCGCTGCCCGACGGGTGCGAACTGGTTCTGCATGACGGGAATTATCTGCTCCCGCCGGGCACCGCGAGGACCGGCGGCGGCGATCCCTACAAGATCTACACGCCGTTCTCGAAAGCGGAACTGGAGTTGTTCCCACCGCGCGACGAATTGCCCGAACCGGAGACGATCTCGCAGCCATCCGACATGCCCGACAGCGACGATCTCTCCGACTGGGATCTGTTGCCCACCGAACCTGACTGGGCGGGGGGGCTCCGCGAGTTCTGGAACGTGGGCGAAGCCGCCGCATGGGACCGGCTCGATTGGTGGAAGGATCATGTCGACGATTACGAGGACGACCGGAACCTGCCGTCCGAGGATGGCTCCAGCAAGATGAGCCCGCACCTGCATTGGGGTGAGATCAGCCCGATCAGTATCTGGCACACGTTCAAGGACAAACGCAGCCAGGGGTGGAAGACCTTCGAGAAGGAACTGATCTGGCGCGACTATGCGCAAAACATCATCATGCAGTTTCCGGACTATCCGCAGGAAAGCTACCGCGATTACGACGAACAGGTTCTATGGCGGAACCCCAATCGCGGACACTTGATCGAAGAAGATCTGAAAGCCTGGCAACAGGGCCGCACCGGCTATCCGATCGTGGATGCGGGCATGCGCCAGTTGTGGCAGACAGGCTGGATGCACAACCGCGTGCGGATGATCGCGGCAAGCTTCCTTATCAAGCATCTGCTGATCGACTGGCGCCATGGGGAACGCTGGTTCTGGGACACGCTGGTCGATGGCGATTACGCCAGCAACGGCACGAACTGGCAATGGGTCGCGGGAACGGGTGTCGACAGCAACATGTTTCCCCGCATCATGGCTCCGCTCAGCCAGAGCGAGAAGTTTGCAGCGGAAGACTATATCCGCGAATACGTGCCCGAACTTGCCGATTTGTCGGACGAGGACATCCACGATCCGTCCGAGGATGTGCGCCCGGACGACTATCCCGAAATGCTGATCGGCCACAGGCAAGCGAGGGAACGAGCGCTCGAAGCCTATCACGACAGCAAGAGCTAGCTTGCCTCGACGCCGCACCCGCGCAATAGCGGCGCGCGATGGATATGCAGAGCACCAGGCGGGGCCGCGAGCTCGTGGACGGCGCGCAGCGTTTCGCGCGCAAGCCTGGCCTGTTCGCTCGCGTGATCGCCCCCGGCTTCGAGGCCATTCTCGACCGGATCGACGAGGCACTGACCGAGGGCGCGATACATGGGCGGATGCCCGACGGCACGGTCCGCACCCTCGGGGGCCGCGAGCCGGGTTTCGAATGCACGGTTGAACTGCGTAGCTGGAATGCGCTCATCCGGCTTGCCAGCAACGGTTCGGTGGGCTGGTACCAGGCTTGGGAAGCTGGCGAATGGTGGAGCCCCGATCCGGTGCCGCTGTTCGCGTTGTTCATGCAGCACGCCGGACGATTGGGCGATACTGCCCGCGCCAAGGGGCCGTTCCGTCACGCGCTCAAGCTGGCGCATTTCATCAACCGCAACACCCACTCGGGCGCGCAGAAGAACATCGCTGCGCATTACGATCTCGGCAATGATTTCTACGAGGCCTGGCTCGACCCGACGATGAACTATTCCTCGGCGCTGGATTGCGGCGATGATGGGCTGGAAGCGGCGCAGCGGCGTAAATGGGAAGCGCTGGCGTCGCGTCTCGGCAATCCGGCCACCGTGCTAGAAATCGGGTGCGGATGGGGCGGGCTGGCCGACTATCTGGCGTCGCGAGGCAGCCGCGTGACCGCAATCAGCCTGTCGGAAGAGCAACTTGCCTGGGCGCGCACGCACCATGAAAGCAAAGTCGTGTACCGCAAGCAGGATTACCGCGACCTGGCTGGCGAATTCGATGCCATTGTCAGCGTCGAAATGGTCGAGGCCCTGGGTCGCGAATACTGGCCGAACTACCTGGATTGCATCGCGAGCAATCTGAAACCCGGTGGATGCGCGGCGATCCAGTTCATCTCCATGCGTGATGACCTGTTCGATGATTACGCAAAAAGTGCCGATTTCATCCAGGCCTATATTTTTCCCGGCGGTCTGTTGATGCGGACGAGCGAGTTCCGGCGTCTTGCGGAACAGCGAGGTCTTGCATGGGAAAACCAGGTCGATTTCGGGAGCGACTACGCGCAAACCTTGAAGATCTGGCGCGAAAGTTTCGATGCTGCAGAGCGTGAGGGGCGTTTGCCCGCCGGGTTCGACAGGCAGTTCTGCGATCTATGGCGCTATTACCTGATGTATTGCGAAGGTGGATTTCGCGGCGGCGGGATCGACGTCCATCAAGTCAGTTTGTTGAAACGGGGAGAATGAAGATGCGCACAGTAATGGCTAGTTGCTTGGTGTTGGCCCTTACGGCCTGCGCGGGTGTCAATAACCGCGCGGTTCCGGTACTCGCCGTTCCGGCGGTGACGCAAAGCCTGCCCGACGACGCCGCCAGCCTAGATCCAAGCGACTCGATCCTGTTCTGGAGCGACGAACGCCGTTCCGCCGGCTTCCGCGACATGGAGAGCCGGTTTCCCGGACTGGAAGTAGCGCCTGCCGCAACCCCGCGCCCTCTCGTCCGAGCAAGCGAATCGCTACCGGCCGCTTTGCAAGCCGATATTGACAGCTTCATTTCGCAAACGTCGGCAGCTGGATTGATTGTTCTGGACGATAGCGAGATCGTCTTCGAGCAGTATGGGATCGGCTTCGGACCGGAAGACCGCTGGACCAGTTTCTCGGTCGCCAAAAGCTTCACGTCCACCCTGCTCGGCGCGGCGATTGAAGATGGTCTGATCGACAGCATCGACACACCGGTCACCGACATCATCCCGGCCTTGTCCGGGACTGCCTATGACGGCGTCACCGTCGGCCAGATCGCGACGATGACTTCCGGTGTCCGCTGGAACGAGGATTATACCGATCCGAACAGCGACGTTGCCCGCATGCTCGCGATCGCGCCAGTGGCGGGCGAATCGCAGGCTGTCACCTATGCGCGAACCCTCAGCCGCGAGGCCCCCGCGGGCGAGAAGTGGGTGTACAAGACTCTCGAGACCAACCTTCTTGGACTGATCGTGGAGGAAGCGACGGGTCAGTCGCTCGCCGCCTACGCCGCTAAAAAGATCGTTGCGCCCGCTGGCTTTGCCGGTGGATTGTTCTGGATGCAGGACCTCACAGGTGGGAATATCGGCGGATGCTGCCTTTCGCTGCGGCTGGCCGACTACGCGCGGTTCGGACAGTTCGTGCTTGAGGATGGCCGGGGCGTCGTACCGCAAGGATGGTTCGCGCGCGCCGGCGCACCGCTCGTCGATTTCGGGCCGCAGGCCCCGGGATTTGGCTACGGTTACCAGTGGTGGACCTATCCCGGCGGGACCTACGGCGCACAGGGCATATTCGGACAGGCGATCACCATCGTTCCGTCGGACAATCTGGTGGTGGCGGTAGTCAGCAATTGGCCAACCGCAACGAGCAGCGCCAACCGCGATGCTTTTCGCGCACTTGTGGAACGCATAGCCCAAGCGGTCGAGTAAAGGGCCCGGATGGTGACGGTGGCCGCCAAAGGCGCACCGTCACCGGCGACGGCTCCTCGGAAACGGTTCAGGCCGGCTCGTCAGGCCATCGCCAAATCGGTATGCCGAGGCAGGAAACTGCAGTTCAATAGGGGCGGTAAACCCCTTCGCCGCTATAACGGGCGAGAATATTGTCATGCACGATCGGGCTCAACAGTTCGTTGAATGCGCACCCGACCATGCAATTTTCCCACCAGATAACCTGCCCCTGGAGTGATTCGAGGCCCGGCAAAGTCAGCCAGCACAACTGACCTTCATGCATGCGGTTGATAGCCGCTGCGGAAAAACCCGAGATCGACAGATCGTGGACAACGGTCTGGAATGCACGGCCGCCCGACGCCCGCAACTGTCCCGGAATGGTGAGTTTCGTGCGTGGCGAGCAGCGGTCCTCTTGCGCTGCGGTCAGGTACCGGTCTCGCATCTGCTGGATCATGGCTTGCCTCTTTGAATAACCTGTTTGTCAAAAGCCGACGCGATCCGCGCGGGCGGGACGCTGCAGTTTCTCGCGATAGGGTTTCAAATTGGTTGGCGGATTTGGTTAACCTAGCTTTCGATACGCTCTCGGTGGAAGCCATCGAAATCGTTAACAAGCAGCTCGACGAGGCGTTCAGCGACATCTGAGGGAGGTTTGACGGTCGAAGGATCTTCGCCCGGATAAGCCTTGGTGCGCATGGATGTGCGGGTTGCCCCCGGATCGATTAGCGCGACGCGGACATCCGAAACCTTCTCCACTTCCGCGGCATAGCATTCGAGCAAGTTGTCGAAGGCTGCCTTGGTCGAGCCGTAGGCTGACCAGTAGGCGCGCGGATTGGCACCCACACTGCTGGTCAGGCCGACAACGCGGCCTGCATCAGAGCGCTTCAACAGCGGGTCGAAATTTGCCAGCAGGGCCTGGGTCGCCAGCAGGTTTACGGTGATCGCTCGACTGAATTGCTTACCGTCGATTTGCGACACCGGCGTCAGGTTCGGGAGGTAGGCAGCCGAAATCACGAGATAATCCAGCTTGTCCCACCGTCCGGAAATGGCGGAAGCTAGTCGGGCAATGCCGTCGCCCTCCTCAAGGTCGACCGGAGCGATGGTCGACTGACCCTCCGCTTCGTGAACCGCGTCCTCGACCATCTCGAGAGCGCGAACGTCGCGACCCGTGAGGACGACATGCGCGCCGTCGCGAGCCAATGCCTGTGCGGTCGCCGCGCCAATGCCCTTGCTCGCACCTGTGACCAGAGCGAGCTTGCCGGAAAAGGGTTTGTTCATCAGGCGACCTTGTTGGAAGGGAATGCGAGTTGCTGCTGCTTGTCTTCGCGTCGACGGATATCGGTAAGTGCGGTCGGATAGTCCCCGGTGAAACAGGCGTCGCAAAATTGCGGACAGCTTGCATCGCGCGGCTTTTCTCCGACAGCCCGGTAGAGGCCGTCGATGGAAACAAAGGCAAGACTGTCGGCCTTGATGAATTCGCGCATGGGTTCGACATCCATTTGCGCGGCCAGCAATTTGGATCGCTCCGGCGTATCGACGCCGTAGAAGCAGCTATGAGCAGTCGGCGGGCTGGCAACGCGGAAATGCACCTCGGCGGCCCCCGCGTCGCGCATCATTTCAACGATCTGAAGCGAAGTGGTGCCACGCACGATGCTGTCATCGATCAGGACGATCCGTTTTCCTTCGACCATTGCCCGGTTGGCGTTGTGCTTGCGCTTGACGCCGGCATGCCGGTCAGAATCCGAGGGCTGGATGAAGGTGCGCCCGACATAGTGAGAGCGGATGATTCCAAGCTCGAACGGAATGCCGGACTCCTGGGCATAACCGATTGCCGCAGGAACTCCGCTGTCGGGAACGGGAATGACCAGATCGGCCTCGACCGGGGTTTCGCGGGCTAGCTCGGCGCCAATCGCCTTTCGGCCTTCGTAAATGCTGCGTCCGTCCGAAATCGAATCCGGACGGCTGAAATAGACATGCTCGAAAATGCAGGGCCGGGGGCGGTGAGTGCCGAACGGATGCAGCGAATCGACATTGCCATCGAAATCGACCCTGATGATCTCGCCCGGTTCGACCTGGCGAACGAAGTCGGCTCCCACAACGTCGAATGCGACTGTTTCCGAAGCAAACAATGTCGCGTCACCGATCTTGCCCATTTGCAGCGGCCGGATCCCCAGCGGATCGCGGCATGCAATCATGCCTTCCGGCGTCATCACGATCAGCGCATATGCTCCTTCGAGCAGGCGCAACGCATCTATGAGGCGATCCATTATCGTGGGGTAGCGACTGGTCGCCACGAGATGGATAATGACCTCGGTATCGCTGGTGGACTGAAAGATCGCGCCGCGCCCGACCAGTTCTTCGCGCAAGGTGCCGGCGTTCGAGATATTGCCATTGTGGGCCACGGCAAACCCGCCACTCGCGAGGTCGGCATAGAGCGGCTGCACGTTGCGCAGACCCGCGCCTCCGGTCGTGGAATAGCGGACGTGTCCCGCCGCCATCATGCCAGGAAGTTCGGCGATAGCTTCCTGACTAGAAAAATTCTCGACCACGTGGCCAAGCCCGCGACGGACGAAGAAATCGGCCCCATCGAAGCTCACGATCCCTGCCGCCTCCTGCCCGCGATGCTGGAGCGCATGGAGGCCAAGCGCCGTTGCAGCTGCGGCGTCGGTCGCGTTTACGGCACCGAACACGCCGCACTCTTCGCGCAGCTTGTCGCCGTCCGCATCGTAGAAGGGATGGGTGATAGTCATGGGGTCTGTCCGCGCCTTCATGCCGGTGGCGCTCCAATGGCGATGTTACAGCGCGATTACAAGGCCAGTGCGACAAGCTACGCCAACCCGCGCACGATTTCATTGCACGGCAAGCTTCGCCTGCTAAAGCGCCCCTACGCGATAATTTCAAACAAGAGCTCCATCATACTTTCTCCCTTCGAATGGACGATTGCCAAGCGCTACCTCCTGCCCGGCAGAGGGGAGGCCTTCATTGCGCTCGTCGCCAGCATCTCCATCGGCGTCGTCATGCTCTCGGTTGCCATGCTGGTGATCGTGATGAGCGTGATGAACGGTTTCCGGGCCGAGCTGCTGGACAAGATCGTCGGCCTCAACGGGCATGCGATCGTCCAGGCGTATGGCGGGCGGCTCGATGACTGGGAAAACGTGCTTCAGGAAGTGCGCCAGACGCCGGGTGTCGTCGAGGCTTCGCCCCTTATCGAACAACCGCTTCTCACCAGTTTCAACGGGCGGGTCGAAGCTATTCTGGTGCGTGGCAACACGGCGGAGGATATTCGCGAACTTGGCGAGAAGGTCGTGAGCGGCAATATCGACCGGCTCGAACCGGGTTCGAGCCAGGTGGCGATCGGCGTCCGCCTGGCCGAGAATATCGGCGCGCGCGTGGGTGATACGATCACCATCATAAATCCGCAGGGCCGTTCTACTCCCTTCGGCACTGTGCCACGACAGATCGGGTACGAAGTCGCGGCGATCTTCGAAGTGGGTATCTACGACTATGATGGGGCGTTCGTCGTCATGCCAATGCAGGATGCCCAGACGCTGTTGCTGCTCGACAATACGATCGGCATGATCGAGGTGACGGTCAGCGATCCTGACGAGGTGGGCGAGATCCTGGCGCCGGTTCAGCAGAAACTGGCCGGGCGGGCAGTCATAGCCGACTGGAAAACCATCAATTCCACCCTGTTCGAAGCACTCCAGGTCGAACGCGTTGCCATGGCCTTTGCCTTGAGTTTCATGGTTCTGGTCGCAGCGTTCAACATCCTGTCCAGCCTGGTCATGCTGGTGCGGGCAAAGACACGCGACATCGCCATCATGCGTACCATGGGGGCGACCCGGAAGAGCCTGGTCAAGATATTCGTGACGACCGGCTTTACTGTCGGCGCGATTGGAACGGTAGCCGGGCTGATATTCGGGTTCATCGTCCTGTTTTTCCGCCAGCCTATCGTCGAGTTCATCAGCTGGGCGACCGGGCAGGATCTGTGGGATCCCCAGGTGCGGTTCCTTACCACCCTGCCGGCCAAGACCGATCCGGTGGAGATTGCCCTGATTGTCACACTGGCGCTGGTGCTGAGTTTTCTTGCAACGCTATATCCCGCCCTCAAGGCGGCAAGCACCGATCCCGTGCAGGTCTTGCGTTATGAATAGTGTCGGCGTCCCTCCGGTCGTGGAACTTCGCCAGTTGACTCGCAGCTTCGAGCAGGGCGGTGTGCGCATCGACGTGCTGCGCGGCGTGGACCTTGCTATCCAACCGGGTGAAATCGTTGGCCTGCTCGGTCCGTCCGGCTCGGGCAAATCCACGATGCTTCAGGCCGTCGGCCTGCTGGAAGGTGGGTTCGGGGGCGAGATCGTGATCGGCGGACAGTCGGCAGAAAAAAGCGACGCACAGGCGCGCACCCGATTGCGCCGCGATCACCTGGGCTTTGTTTACCAGTTTCATCATTTGCTCCCCGATTTCAACGCACGCGAGAATGTCGTCCTGCCGCAGCTGGTTGCCGACAAGCCACGCAGCAAAGCGGAAGAACGGGCAGAAGAACTGCTCGTGGCGCTCGGTCTCGAGCACAGGATGACCCATCGGCCCAGTCAGTTGTCGGGCGGTGAACAGCAGCGTGTCGCGGTTGCCCGCGGGCTCGCCAACAGGCCCGCCCTTGTGCTCGCCGATGAACCCACCGGAAATCTCGATGAGGCGACAAGCGACCGCGTTCTGGCGCAATTCCTTCAGCTTGTAAGGGGAGAAGGAAGTGCGGCTCTCGTCGCGACGCACAATGAGCGCCTTGCAAGCCGGATGGACCGGGTGGTCCGTCTGCACGAGGGTTTGCTCGAATAGCGGACCCGGATTGGCGCTCACCCGTTGAGGTTCAAAGGGAGAAATCCGAATGACCGATCATCCAAGTACTTTCAAAGCCGAAGATACCACGCAAACCGGCATCCAGTGGGACGACCGGGCCGAAATCCACCATTCCGACGATGGGCAGGGCCTGTTCGATGGTGGGAAGGGGCTGCGCGGAGGAACCCTTGCGGAGATGATTTCGCAAGTCATGGCCTATCCGCCCGAGGAGCGGGACCGGTTCGTGATCCAGAAGGCAGGCGATCACCGCTTGACGCGTGGCGAAATAGAATCGCTCGCCGCGCGTGACGATTTCCCTCGCTCGTGACCGGTCGAACCGACTGAACATGCGGAACAGACTGTGACAAACATCGCCGACTTCACCGTCGCCACCAACGGGGGCGACACGCTTGATCTGCAGGACAAGCTCGGCAAGGTGCTGTTGGTGGTGAACACCGCCAGCAAATGCGGTTTTACTCCGCAATATGAGGGGCTGGAAACCTTGCAGGAAACCTATGGCGGGCGCGGCTTCGAGGTACTCGCCTTTCCATGCAACCAGTTCGGCAATCAGGAACCGGGCGGTCCGGACGAAATTGCGGAGTTCTGCCAGGTCAATTTCGGGCTGACGTTGCCACTGATGGCCAAGGTGGACGTCAACGGAAAGGACGCCAGTCCGCTGTTCGACTGGATGAAAAAGGAAGCGCCGGGTCTGATGGGTTCGCAGGCGATCAAGTGGAACTTCACGAAATTCCTGATCGATCGCAGCGGTAACGTGGTCAGGCGCTACGGCCCTGCCGACGCGCCCAAGAGTATCGCCAAAGATATCGAAAAGCTGCTTTAGGCGGTTCGAATGCTAGCAACTATCGACCAATGGTTCCTCTCGCTTGGCGAGCAATACGGCGTCAATCCGTATATTTTCGGCGCCATCTATGTGGGCGCGATACCGTTTTTTCTCGTTTCTATCGGGTGGCTGGTGAAATCCGCGCGAGCTGGCCGTTCGACCGTTCTTCCGACAATGCTGGCCGGCTTTTTCTTCGTTTCGGCCTATCTCTATCTTGCAGTCGCGGGTCGCAATATCCCGGTATGGGTATGGATTTTCCTGGCTGCACTGATCACCTACGGCGCGTTCTCGACAATCCGCGACACAAGACGGAAAATTCATCGGGACTGACCGGCTCGTCTGTGGAGAAAGACCTGCCGCGGGCTCTTCCGAATCCTGCCGAACTTCCTAATCTGCCAGCATGTCCTACAAACCGTTCGTTCCCCTTCGCGTGCTGTCCGCCTACACCATGCTCGAAGGTGCGATCGATCCCAAGGCAATGGCCAAACTTGCCAAGGAACGCGGATTTCCGGCGATTGCCCTGGCCGACCGGAACGGACTTTACGGAGCCGTCATGTTCGCCAATGCCTGTAAGGCCGAGGGCATTCAGCCGATCGTCGGCACATTGCTCGGCGTCGCGCGTGATCGGGAAGGAAAACAGGTCGATTACCTGCCGCTCTATGCGCAGGACGAAGTCGGATACGACAATCTTTGTCATCTCGTGTCCCGGGCGCATCTCGACCGTCCGCTCGAACTTGAACCGCATGTTGGCTTGAAGGACCTCGAGGGACGGACAGAGGGGCTGATCGCGCTCACCGGTGCCAGCGAGGGGGCTGTCACACGCCTGCTAGCCGAAGGACAGGGTAGCCACGCCGAAGCGCTGCTGGATAGGCTCGAGAAGATCTTTCCCGACCGGCTCTATATCGAACTCGCACGCCGGGGAAACGAGATCGAAGAACGCGCCGAGGCGGCGTTGATCGATCTTGCTTACGAGCGCGATCTGCCGCTCGTGGCAACAAACCCCGCCAATTACGCCGAGCCGCATATGCACAAGGCGCACGATGCCATGATGTGCATCGCCGGTTCGACCCACATCGATGCAGAAGAGCGACCACGCTCCAATCCCGAAAGCTACGTCAAGACCTTTCACATGATGGACGAGGCCTTTGACGATCTGCCCGAAGCGGTGATGAACAGTGTGGTGATTGCCCAGCGCTGTGCCTTCGCGCCTCCCTATCGCGATCCGATCCTGCCCAGTCTTGCCGGTGATCTGGCTGGCGAAGCCGCCATGCTCGAAGCCGATGCGCGTAAGGGCCTGGAGGTGCGGCTGGAGCCCTATGGCGAATTGTCCGACGACGAACGCACGATGTATCTCGATCGGCTCGAATTTGAAGTCAACATCATCAACCAGATGGGCTTTCCCGGATACTTCCTGATCGTTGCCGACTTCATCAAATGGGCCAAGGATCACGACATTCCCGTGGGTCCGGGACGTGGTTCGGGCGCGGGCAGCCTCGTCGCCTGGGCGCTGACGATCACCGATCTCGACCCGATCCGCCTCGGCCTGCTGTTCGAGCGCTTCCTCAATCCCGAACGCGTATCGATGCCGGACTTCGACATCGATTTCTGCGAAACGCGGCGCGGCGAAGTGATCCGCTACGTGCAGGCAAAATATGGCCATGACCACGTTGCGCAGATCATCACGTTCGGAAAGATGAAAGCTCGCGCCGTGCTGCGCGATACGGGCCGTATTCTGCAGATGAGCTATGGCCATGTCGATCGGCTGTGCAAGATGGTGCCCAACCATCCAACCGATCCGTGGACGCTGCCGCGCGCGCTCAATGGCGCGGCCGATTTCAAACGTGAATACGACAATGACAACGAGGTAAAACGGCTCGTCGACCTGGCGATGCAGCTTGAAGGCTTCCCGCGCAACAGCTCTACCCACGCGGCAGGCGTCGTGATCGGCGATCGTCCTCTGGCCCAGCTGGTTCCGCTCTACCGTGATCCGCGTTCGGACATGCCGGTGACCCAATACGACATGAAAAATGTCGAGAGCAGCGGACTGGTCAAGTTCGACTTTCTCGGTCTCAAGACATTGTCCGTGCTCAAGAAAGCGGTCGATCTGCTCGCGCAGCGGGACATCGCCATCGATCTGGCTACTCTGCCGCTTGACGATGCCAAGGTCTACGAACTGATGAAGGCGGGCAACACGGTGGGTGTTTTCCAGCTCGAATCGGAAGGGATGCGGCGCACGCTGACCGCCGTGAAGCCCACCAATTTCGGCGACATCATCGCGCTCGTCTCGCTCTATCGGCCCGGTCCGATGGACAACATTCCCCTGTTCGGAAAACGCAAGGCTGGCGAGGTTGCGATCGAATATCCGCATGCCAGGCTCGAAGGCATACTTGCCGAAACCTACGGAATTTTCGTCTACCAGGAACAGGTCATGCAGGCCGCGCAGATCCTGGCTGGATACTCCCTTGGTGATGCCGACCTCCTGCGGCGGGCGATGGGCAAGAAGGTGCAGGCGGAAATGGACGCGCAGCGCCAGCGTTTCGTCGATGGATGCAGGAAAGTGTCGGGCATCGAAGCTGCCGAGGCCAATGCGCTGTTCGACTTGATCGACAAGTTCGCCGGGTATGGCTTCAACAAGTCGCACGCCGCCGCCTACGCGCTCCTCGCCTATCAGACTGCCTGGCTGAAGGCGCATTATCCGGAAGAATTCTTTGCCGCCTCGATGTGCTTCGACATGCACCAGTCGGAAAAACTGGCGGTGTTCGTCGACGATGCACGGCGTGCCGGGGTCAAGGTTCTGGCGCCAGCCATGAATGCGTCCCAGGCTGAGTTTGCCGTCGAGCAGACCGACGAAGGCTATTCCGTGCGCTACGCGCTCGCAGGTATTCGCAATGTCGGCGGGCGCGCCATGGAATCAATCGCGGCCGAACGCGAAGCATCGGGCCGGTTCGATAGCTTGCAGGATCTGTTCGAGCGCATGCCCAAGGGCGCCATGAACTCGCGCCAGCTCGAGGCGCTGATCTGTGCAGGGGCGCTCGATGAATTCGATCCCGACCGGGCCAAACTGCTGGCGAATGTCGACATGCTGCTCGCGGTGGCGGACGCTGCCGAACGAGAGCGGTCGAGCGGCCAGAGCGCCTTGTTCGGGGGCGAGGATGCGGCGATCGAAGACACGTTGCGCCTGAAAGAGGCCGAGCCGTGGAGCCGGGCCGAGCAAATGGCGAGAGAGAAAGAAAACTTCGGGTTCTATTTCGCCGAACATCCCGTCGAGTCCTGGCGTCAGGTCGCCTCGGCCCAGGGCGCGCGTAGCTATGCCTCGTTGATGGCGGGCGGGGCTCCTCCTGGCGGGCGGACCGGTGCGGTGATGGCGGCGATGGTCGAGAAGGTGAACAAGGGCACGACGCGGCGCGGCAAGCCGTTCGTCCGCGCAGATTTTTCCGACAGTTCCGGCCAGTTCAGTGCCGCCTGTTTCGAAGAAGGCCTGGTCGAGAAGTTCCTGGCCTGGGCGGAGGATGGAACCTGTGTGAAACTCGACGTCGAACTCGATGCTCCCTCACCCGACGAGCCTCCCCGGATAACCGTCCGCGGTGCCGTGCCGCTCGAAGCGGTCAAGGGCAGCATGGCAATGCTTCTGACGCTCGAAGTGCTGGAAGAAGCCGCGCTGACCCGGTTGGCACTGGAACTTGGCGAGAGCGGAACGGGACAGGACGAGGTGCTGGCCACACTGCTGACCGGGGCAGGAGCGCCACCGGTTGTTCGACTGGGACAGGCGTTTTCGATCGATGGAGAATTGGCGGAACGCTTGGCAAGCGTGCCCGGCCTTGCCAATGTGCAGTTGAACGCGCGACGGGGAAAAGCAAAACTGCGCCTGGTCGCCTGACTTTGGGTTGAAGGAGAGGTTATGTCTTTGGGTGCGATGCAGGACTGGAGCATGCGCGTTGCGCATGTCATCGATCACGCGGCCCGCGAGGCGCCCGACCGTGAGATCGTGACGCATTGGGCCGACGGCAGCGAAACGCGCACCGACTGGGCCGGCATTCATCGCGACGCGCGCAAGATGGCGCAGGCGCTCCAGGCGCTCGGGCTGAAGAAAGGCGACAAGGTCGCAAGCCTGGCGATGAACCATGCACGCCACCTGGTAAGCTGGTTCGGTGTCGCAGGGATGGGCGGGGTGCTCCATACCTGCAATCCGCGCCTCTTCGAGGACCAGCTCGAATATATCGTCAATCACGCCGAAGATCGCGTGATGATCTACGATGCGGCGTTCCAGCCGATCATCGACAAGATGCGCGACAAGTGGCCCGGCGTGGAACACTATATCTGTTTCGATCCGCCCGAAGAGTTCGATGGTGTCGGTTTCGAGGACTGGATCGGCGAGCAGGACGGCGACTTCGAATGGCTCGCTGTCGACGAGCGCGATCCCTGCATGATCTGTTACACCAGCGGGACCACCGGGCATCCCAAGGGTGTGCAGTACGAACATCGTTCGACTATGCTGCACGCGATCGCAGGATTGCAGCCAGCGGCTTTCAATTTCAGCGCATCGTCGGTGATGTTGCCGGTTGTCCCCATGTTCCACGCGGCGAGCTGGGGCTTGCCCTATGCAGGCGCGATGGCGGGCATCAAGTTCGTGTTCAGCGCCGTCAACGATCCCGCCGTTCTCGACGATCTGATGAAGCGCGAAGGCGTGACCGACAGCGCCGGTGTCCCGACCGTATGGCTGGCGCATTTCCACTACGCCGACGCCAAGGGCATCGAGCTACCTAAACTCAGGGCCGCGACTATCGGCGGCTCGGCCGCGCCGCGCTTCATGATCGAACGGCTGATGAAGAACGGCACGCGTGTCCAGCATGCCTGGGGCATGACCGAGACATCGCCGATCGGCACTGTGGGCGGCCCGACGGCGGATTGGGACGACCTCACCTTTGAACAACAGGTCGACAAGACGATGAAGCAGGGACGCCCCATTTTCGGCGTCGAACTGCGCACGGTCGATCTCGACGATCCGACCAAGGTTCTTCCGCGCGATGGGACAAGTTCGGGTGCGTTGCATATTCGCGGACCCTGGGTACTGAAACGCTACTTCAAGACGGACGAGGACGCGATCGATGCCGAGGGGTGGTTCAACACCGGCGACGTCGCCATCCTTCATCCCGACGGCACGATGCAGATAACCGATCGTACCAAGGACGTTATCAAGTCCGGTGGCGAATGGATCAGTTCGGTCGAGCTGGAGAACGCGGCGGTCGGACACCCGGCGGTGGCCGAAGCGGCTGCGATCGGGATGTATCACCCCAAATGGGACGAGCGCCCGGTCCTGTTCGTGGTCCGCAAGGAAGGCGCCGAATGTTCCGCCGAAGAGGTCGTCAATTTCCTGTCGGATAAGGTCGCCAAATGGTGGCTGCCCGATGCCGTCGAGTTCGTTGACGACATCCCGCACACCGCGACCGGCAAGATCAGCAAGAAGGATCTGCGCGACCGGTTCGGCGACTACAAGCTCGCCGACGCCTGAGACTGCGTGAGCCGTCTCCTCCTGCTCAACAAGCCGTTCGGGGTGCTGTCGCAGTTCACTGGAGGCAAGGAAGGTGCGGCAGACACGCTGTCGCATCTGGTCGATGTGCCCGGCGTCTATCCCGCCGGTCGTCTCGACAAGGATAGCGAGGGGTTGCTGCTGTTGACCGATGACGGGCGGTTGCAAGCACGCATCGCGGAACCAAGACACAAGATGGCCAAGACCTACCTCGTGCAGGTCGAGGGCGAAGCCGGCGATGAACAGATCGACGCTCTGCGAAGAGGCGTGTGCTTGAAGGATGGCGCGACCCGTCCGGCGCAGGCACGGCGCGTCGACCCGCCCGTACTGTGGCCACGCGATCCCCCGGTCCGGTACCGCAAGAGCGTTCCTGACAGCTGGATCGAACTGAGCATTACCGAGGGCCGCAATCGCCAGGTGCGCCGGATGACGGCGGCGGTCGGTCTGCCGACGCTGCGGCTCGTCCGCTGGCGGATCGGGGAGTGGAGTGTGGACGGGCTGGCGCCGGGCGAATATCGTGAGCTGCAAGTTTGAGGAGAGACCTGTGACCGAGACCTATATCGACCCGAGCCGGGCGAATTTCGATGCGTTCAAGGATCTGCCGCGCGACGAGCCGATCCACATGCTCAACCTGCTGCAATATCGCGACGAGGCGGAGTATCCCGAGGGCCACGAACATGCCGGGAAGGGATGGAACGGACGGCGCGCTTACGAGGAATACGGCAAGACCAGCGGTCCGATCTTCCGCCGCGTGGGCGGCAGTATCGTCTGGCGCGGCGTGTTCCAGACGGTCGTGACCGGACCCGAATCGATGCAATGGCACGATGGCTTCGTGGCTGAATATCCGAATTCGGGCGCCTTTTTCGAGATGATCAAGGATGCTGCATATCAAAAGGCGGTGGTGAACCGCACGGCGGCGCTGGTCGATAGCCGCCTGGTGCGCTTCAAGCCGGGCGAGGCGGGCGAAGGGTTCTAGGCTTTCCGAACGGGCGCCATGTCATAGCAACCGCATCTGCCCACCTATCGCAGGCGGCCTGAATTGCGTGCAGTCCAGCTCGAACTTCGATTTGCCCAATCCGGCGCGCTTGCAGGCGAGGCGGAAGCGGGCGCGGAACAGGTCGGCCCAGACGCCGCTCGGCTTCAGCCGGGTGAAAAAATCGGGATCGTTGTCCTTGCCGCCGCGGATCGAGCGGACGATGCTCATCACCTTGTCGCCGCGTTCGGGATAATGCACCGAAAGCCATTCGCGAAACAGCGGCGCGACCTCGTGCGGCAGGCGCAGCGGTATCCAGCCGACGCTGTCCACCCCGATCGCGGCGGCGCGCTGGACGATCTCCTCCATGAATTCATCGGTAATGGCCGGAATGACGGGCGCGACCGAACAGTGTGTCGGCACTCCTGCCGAGGCCAGTTTCTGCAATGCCACGAGGCGTTTGGCGGGCGAAGCTGCGCGCGGTTCGAGCTTTCCCGAAAGCTTGGGATCGAGGCTGGTCACCGATATCGCCACCGCGACCAGACGGCGCTCTCCCAGTTCGGCAAGCAGGTCGAGATCGTCGAGAACCCTGTCCGACTTGGTGGTGATCGTCACCGGGTGGCGGGCATCGAGGCATACTTCGAGTACGGACCTTGTGATGCGATAGCGGCGTTCGATGGGTTGGTAGGGGTCGGTGTTGGTCCCCATCGCGATCGGTCGGGGCCGGTACTTCGGCTTCGCCAGAGTGGCCCGCAGGATTTCCGCCGCGTTCGGCTTGGCGAACAGCTGCGTTTCGAAATCGAGGCCGGGCGACAGGTCGTGATAGGCATGGGTGGGGCGCGCGAAGCAATAGACGCAACCATGTTCGCATCCTCGATAGGCATTGATCGACCGGTCGAAGAAGATGTCTGGCGACTGGTTGAAGCTGAGGATCGTCCTTGGATGTTCTTCCGTGACATGCGTGCGAAGCTTTGCAGGCGGGCCGCCTTCCATCCGCGCAAGCGCTTCCATGTGGTCGCGCCAGTCGCCATCGGTCTCGCGCGTGGCCAGTCCGAAGCGCGTGGGTGCTGCGTCCGATTGCGCGCCGCGCCCGGCAATGGGCGGTTCGAGTCGCTGTTTCATGACCGGAACATACATAGAACATGGGCGGTGGTCGAGAACTCAGCCCAAGGTGATCTGCAGTGCTGCGCCGCCCGTCCACAGGCCGATAAGCAGCACCGATTCCCAGCCGATGCCCGCCGGTCCCTGCCGCTCGCGGCGCAGCAGGCCGAGCAGCAGGATCGCCGTCATCAGGATCGCCAGCGCCATCCAGAACACCGTCCGGTCGCTGATCGCATTGTAGATGCTGCCTTCGCGATAGGCGACATCGCTGGCGGCGACGAAAAGCGCGTCGAACATGTTGCCGCCGATGATTCCGCCGACCGCCAGTTGCAGCGCGCCGCGCCGGACGGCGGCGATGGTGGTCACGAGTTCGGGCAGGGACGTGACGACAGCCGTGCCCAGCGCGCCGACCACGTTCTGGGAAATGCCGAAGCGGCGCGACAATTCGAGCCCGGTTTCACCGACCAGCCAGCCGCACAGCCCGACGAGACTGACCATTCCCATGAAGATCGCGAACAGCAGCCAGACCGAACGCTGATCGGTGGTTTCGTCGTCGGCCTCGTCACGGGTGGCGTTGGTCTGGCGCGGGAGCCACATCGGCTGTTGCTTGATCCGATGGGCATTGTGCAGACCGACCAGATAGGCGGCGACCAGGATCGGGGTAAGCGGATTGACCCCCCATATCGCGAAGGGCGGGGCGGCCCAGGCCATGACGGGAAGGATCAGCAGTATGATGAGCACCGTCGCCTGGCCCAGATTGACCGGGCTGGCCGCGGCATGCTCCAGATTGACCTTGCGATAGGCGACATCGGCAATGGCGAGAAACATGGTCTGCGCCGCTATGCCGCCCAGCGCGTTGGACACCGCCAGATCGGGCGCCCCGCTTGCCGCCGTGCTGGCCGAGGTGACGATGCCGGCAATGCTGGTGCCCGCGCCAAGGAGAACCGAGCCGACCAGCGCCTCGCCGAAGCCGGTCCGGTCGGCCAGCGTATCGGCGAGACCTGCCATCCGGGTGCCGACCAGCGCGATGACCAACGCCGTCCCGGCGAAGACCAACAGCACGCTTGTCGTGGAAAAGAGCGCCAGGTCCAGCACTTACCCCCTCATGTGACCTTGCGGTATGGACGGTCGAGGAAGGGAGCGGTTCCTGCGCCCGATCACGCGTGGCGCATCCTGCGGCGAGTGCGAAATAACGAATTCGTCCGGACCAGGGCCATCTGCCAGGGCGCGGGAAAGGGCGCAGGTTGACACAGTTGACAGTGTCCTGGGAAATGAAAGCGCGTGCCCGATAGCGGGCTCTTCTGCGGGCTTGCGACAGGCTGCGGCAAGCGCGGCTGCAAGGGTGGCAGGGTCGGGCTGGTCGGGCGTGGCGTAGAGCGCATCGAGCGCCTCCAGCGCCAGAGAAGCGTTCCGGTTGCGCCGATCCCATTCCTCACCCGCCTCGATCCGGGCGCGTTCGGCCACTTTGCTGCATTCGTGTTCGATCGCCTCGGCATTATCGAGATAGCCGTCTTCATCATAGGCATCCTCGTCTTCGGGATCGCCCAAGTCGAAGTCCCAACCGTCATGGCAGGATTTTTCGTCGTCATGATCGCCCATCGCCTCGGTGCGGAAGCTGTCGGCTGCCTGGTCCGCCGCAGTCGCCACGAATTCCTCGCGTTCGGGAAGCGGGCCGTCTTCGCACTCTTCGATGACGCAGGCGAGCAGCGCGTCGAACTGGCCCGCATCTTCATCCGTTGCCCGATCGTTCGCCAGCTTGTCGAGCCGGGCGAGATGCGCCAGCAGCAGGCGCGAATCGAACCGGCGGCGCGTGCCGACCAGCTCGCCGCGATAGTAGATCTGTTCCTCGACACCCTCGATGGCCCGTTCGCCCAGCACTTGCTGTCCGTTCTCGCGCGCCAGCACCAGGGCCGCGGCCCAGCCGCGTGCGAAAAGCATATCGCGGCGGCGCAGACGATAGGCAGCCTCGGCGGACAGGCCGACATTGCGGCAAGCGGCCCGGGCGTTGCCGTGCGATGCCAACCGGTCGAGAAAGCGTGCCTTGAGCTCGGGGGTCCAGCCACGGGCGGGCGTATGGGCAAGGGGCTCGGCAATGTCGGACATGATCCGCGTCTCCTGATGAGGAATTGAAGCGAATCGTGTCCTTTATGCACGAAGGGGCGTGTAGGAAAATGTAATCCCCTTCCCGAAGGGAGAGGATTACTCCCTCAACCGCGGCATCAGCTCGACGAAGTTGCAGGGGCGATAACGACTGTCGAGCTGGTGGACGAGGATCCTGTCCCACCCGTCCTTCACCGCGCCGTTCGATCCGGGGAGGGCGAATATATAGGTTCCGCGGGCGACGACGGCGCAGGCACGGCTCTGGATCGTGCTGGTGCCGATTGTCTCGTAGCTGATCCAGCGGAACAGCTCGCCGAAGCCGGGAACATCCTTTTCCTTCACGCGGTCGAGCGCTTCGGGCGTCACGTCGCGCCCGGTCAGCCCGGTGCCGCCGGTGGTGATGACGGCGTCGACCTGTTCGTCGTCTATCCAGCGGCGAAGCTGGCCGACGATTTCGTCCGCGTCGTCCCGGATGATTTCGCGCGCTGCGAGTTCATGCCCTGCCGCCGCAATCCGTTCTGCCAGGATATCGCCCGAACTGTCGCTGGCCAAGCTGCGCGTGTCGGAGACCGTCAGCAGCGCGATATTCACTGGCCTGAACGCACGGGTTTCGTCCAGTGGCATCAGTTTGCCCGGGGAAAGAGCGGCCAGTCGTTTTCGGCCAGTTCTACCCGGCTTGGCGCGGGGGCATCGGCCTGACGCAGATACATCCAGTAATTGCGCATCACGATGGCGACATAGCCGCGCGTTTCCCAATACGGGATGCTTTCCATGTAGAGCAGCGGATCGTCCTGGTCGCGTATCTCGGCTTCCCAACGCGCGACGGGCGTCGGCCCGGCATTGTAGGCCGCCATGATCTTGGGCAGGCGGCCTTGCGTGTAGCCGGCGGCGTTGAGAGCTTCGAGCGTACGCTGCCCGAAGGCGAGATTGATACGCGGATCCTTGAGGTCGGCTGCGGCGCTCATATTGAGCGAAGCGGCGTATTCGCGCTGGGTAATAGGCATGATCTGCATCAGCCCGATCGCGCCGGCCGGGCTGACCACCCGCTCGCGAAAGTTCGATTCCTGCAACGCGTGGGCATGGGCGAGGGCGGGGTCGATCCGCCAGCCGCCCACCGGCTCCTGAAAGGTGACCGGATAGCGCAAGGATGGGTGCGAACCCGTGCCGCTGGGCGCGTTATAGGCCATGTAGGTCTGCGCTCCCGGCAGGCCCAGCGCGCGGGCAAGGCGGGTTACGGCCTGGAAATCCTCGCCACCCGTGCGTTGCGCCAGCCAGCGCAGGGCATCTTCGGATTCCTCGCGACGATTGACCTCGGCCAGCATGACCGCCTGGCGCGCGCCCGGGTCGCTTTCGAGGCGGCGCCAGTCCTGCGCGGTAAGATCGGGCGTCGCGTGTGTATCGGGAAGATCGCGGCCCAGCTGTTCGTAGGCCAGCATGCCGTAAAGCGTATCGGGAAAGCGCACCGCGCCGCGCAGCTGTTCGGCGGCGCGTTCGGGGAAGCGGCAGCGTATCAATGCGCGGCTTGCCCAGTAATGCGCGGCGGCGGTCAGGTTCGGGCTGGCAGCATTGGCGGCGCTGCGCTGAAACGCTGCGGCGGCCCGGTCGCAATCGCCGAGGCGCCAGGCGGCGAGCCCGGCAGTGAAATCGCCTTCCGCGACCCACGCGCCGCTGCCGCCCATGCCGACGGTCTCGGCCATGGCAAGCGCCTGCGCGTCGCGGTTCTCGATGTAATAGCTGAAAGCCACTTTCTGCCGCCATTCGGCCCGTGCCGCGCTGGACAGGCTGGCATCGATCCCGTCGAGCAGCAGCCGGGCACCGTCGGGATCGTCATCGATGATGTGCTGGTTGATGGCAGACGCGATCTCGGCGGGCATGGTCCCGTCGCCTACCGCGGATGGGCGGATGCGTTTGGTCGCGTAGGGCTGGTGGACCATTTGCCGCTCCGTGCGAAGACTTGGCCAGTCCTGCAGGCCCCGGGTCTGGCCCAGCCGAACGATCGCTTCGGCTTGCGGCAGGCGGCTGTAGCGCGAGAGCCAGTTCTCGACGCGGTAGAGATCGATGCGCGGGCTGTCCGGGTGCAGGTAATAGGCGGCGATGGCGGCGCCATGGAGCGGGCCGTCGTCCCGCTGGGTCAGCATGAGCTCGACCCGGTCCCAGTTCCTCGCATCGATCGCCTCGAACAGCGAAAGATAATAGAACCGGTCATCCTGGGAGAGCAGTTGCGGCAATGCGGCTGCGTGCGAGCGGGTGAAATAGGCAACGCTGTCGTTCTGCGCTGCGGCGGGGGCGGGCAGGGCGGCCAGGCCGAAGGCTGCGGCGCCAAGCAGGAGGGGCGTAAAGGTCTTGCGGGTCATTCGGTCCAGTCCAGCCAGCGTTGCCAGAGGCGTTGGCGCCGCGCCGCGGACTGCGCGATCTGCGCGAGGCCCGGAGCGGCAAGGAGGGGAAAAGCGGTGCCGTCGCAATCCAGCGAAAGCGGGGCGCGCACGTCCTGCGCGGCGAAATCGAACAGCGTCAATTGTCCGCGACCGAAGGCCAGCACGCGCCTGGGTGCGGCAAGCGCGATGTGGTGGCGGAGCACGGTGCCCATGCCCCGCGCGGCCAGATCGTTCCAGTCGGGCAGCGGCATGGGTACGGGCAAGGCGCTGGCGCGGTAGGTTTCGTGGCGCTCGATCGCCATGGCGCGGGTAATCGCGGCGACGAGCTTCTCGGCTTCGGGCGAAAGCAGCCCGTCCGCCCCTTCGCCGGCGGGCTGTTCGACCAGCACCATCAGCTTCGCGCCGGCCGCGCCGCTTGGCGGAACGCGCCGGTCGAGCGAACCGGGAGCCAGGCTCGGCTCGCTGAGCCACCACTCGCGAAATTTTTCTAGACTGTCCGGCAGTTCGGTCGGGAACGGGTCGCCAGTGCCAGGCGAGAGCGCGCGTTGCAGCGCGGACGTACGGATCGGCTCGCTCGGGATCGGGGTTGACGGTGCCGCTACGGCTTCGTCGGTCTCGGGTACGGCCAGCCAGCTATGGGGCTGGTCGGCAAACGCACAATCGACACCTGCTTCGCGCCACCAGTCGAGCGCGCCCTCGAAGGCTTCGATCGGTGAAAATTCGCGCATTTCGGAGGGGTTTGACTGCATCATTTGTCGGTCTCGGGTCTTGACCTTAAACGTCACAGTTATCAAGTCGACACTCACGAATACGCGACGAAAAGAGAGAGATATGAGCGAACGCGAATCGATGCCCTGCGATGTCGTCATCATCGGCGGCGGTGTGGCCGGTCTGGCCGCGGCGATCCGACTGAAGCAGATCGACGAGGAACTGGAGGTCGTCGTGCTCGAAAAGGGCAGCGAAATCGGCGCGCATATCCTTTCGGGCGCGGTCGTCGATCCCAAGGCGCTGGACGAATTGCTGCCCGACTGGCGCAACATGGACTGCCCGATGGCGGATACGCCGGTCACGGAAAATCACCATTGGGTGCTGTCAGAAACCGGCCAGTCCGAAATGCCCGAATTCCTGTTGCCGCCCTTCATGGGAAATACCGGCAATTATACCGGCTCACTTGCCAATCTGTCGCGCTGGCTGGGCGAACAGGCCGAGGGGCTGGGCGTGATGGTCTTCCCCGGCTTCCCCGCTGCCGAAGTGCTGTTCGACGATGCGGGCGCTGTCTCGGGTGTGGTAACGCAGGACATGGGCGTGGCCGAAGATGGATCGCACAAGGGCGATTATCAGCCTGGCATGGAAATCCACGCGAAATATACGCTCTTTGCCGAGGGCGCGCGCGGGAACCTGACCAAGAAGATGAAGGCGAGGTACGACCTCGAGGCCGATTGCCAGCCCCAGGTCTATGGCCTCGGCGTCAAGGAATTGTGGGATATCGATCCCGACAAGCACGAGCCGGGCCGCGTGGTCCATACGCAGGGCTGGCCGCTTTCGGAAACCGGCACCTGGGGCGGGGGCTTCATCTACCATCAGGCGAACGGCCAGGTGGCGATGGGTTTCGTGACCGCGCTCGATTACAAGAACCCCTACGTCTCGCCCTATCAGGAATTCCAGCGCTGGAAGCACCATCCGGCGGTCGCCGAGCTTCTCGAAGGCGGCAAGCGCGTGGCCTATGGCGCCCGGGTCATCAACGAAGGTGGCTGGCAATCAGTGCCCAAGCTCGCCTTTCCTGGCGGTGCGTTGATCGGTTGCGCGGCGGGCTTCGTCAACGTGCCGCGCATCAAGGGCAGCCATACCGCGATGAAGAGCGGAATGCTCGCTGCCCAAAGCATCGCCGCAGCGATCGCGAACGGTCACGAACATACCGAGCTGATGGATTACGATGCGGCCGTGCGCGACAGCTGGATCGCGACCGAATTGAAGAAGGTCCAGAACGCACAGCCCGCGGTCGCCAAATATGGCGAGGATATCGGCACTTTCCTGGCGGGCATCGACATGTGGATGCGCACGCTCAAGATCGGTCTGCCGATCTCGATGAAGCACCATCGAGACTACGAAATGTTGCAGCGTGCGGATCTCTACAAGCCGATCGACTATCCCAAGCCGGACGGAAAGCTCAGCTTCGACAAGCTGACCAATGTCAGCTTCAGCTACACCAACCACGCCGAGGATCAGCCGGTTCACCTCAAGGTGCTCGACCGCGAATTGCAGCGGGAAAGCGAACTGGCCGTGTTCGACGGTCCGTCCAGTCGCTATTGCCCGGCAGGGGTCTATGAATGGCTGATCGACGAGGATAGCGGCGATCCGAAGTTCCAGATCAACGCGCAGAATTGCGTCCATTGCAAGACATGCGACATCAAGGACCCGAACCAGAACATCGAATGGACCACGCCCGAAGGCGGCGGCGGTCCGAACTATCCGAATATGTAGTAATTCGATCAAGGAGTTGGTTTGTGGGCAAGTTCACAGCCCTTGCCGATTATTGTCGCGAGCAAAAGCTCCGGGAATTCGAGCTTCCGTTCAGCAAGATTGCGGCGATGATAGGGACCAGGTTACCGGCTAGTGCGCAGCGTCCACAGTATTGGGCGAACGTGGTCGACGGCACCGGGCCTGTAAGGGCCGCTATGAAAAATACGGCATACGAAACCTTTCTGGTTGCGGGATCGAAACGTGTCCGTTTTCAAAGAGAATTCTGATTTTACGGTTTCTTTCAATTCCGCGGAGGATTGAATGCGCCAAATCGCTTACGCCAAGATCAATCTTGCCCTACACGTCCGCGAGCGGCGCGAGGATGGTTATCACGAACTCGAGACGCTGTTCGCCTTCGTCGATGCGGGGGATGTTCTGACTGCCGCGAACGCGCCGCAGGATAGCGTGCGGGTAGTCGGTGAATTCGCCGGTAGCCTTGGCAATCCGTTCGGCAATCTCGTTGCGAGGGCGCTCGGCAAGTTGCCGCGTACGGATGGGCTCGCAATCAATCTTGAAAAGAACCTGCCGGTCGCGGCGGGGCTGGGGGGCGGGTCGGCCGATGCCGGGGCAGTGTTCCGCATCGTCCGCGAACGATGTGGCCTGCCTGACGACTGGCGCGAGCGGGCGGCCAAGCTGGGCGCCGATGTGCCGGCCTGCGTCGAGAGCCGCACATGCATCGGTCGCGGCACTGGTACCGAACTCGAACCGGCGGACGACAGCCTTGCAGGTACGCCCGTTTTGCTGGTCAATCCGCGCGTGCCGTTGTCGACCGGGCCGGTGTTCGAGCATTGGGACGGCACGGATCGCGGCGCCCTGACGTCCGGCGATGCGCGAACTATCGCGCTGGAAGGTCGCAACGATCTTGAAAGCCCGGCCATTTCGCTGTGCCCCCAAATCGCGGGCTTACTCGCCGCATTGCGCGGAACTTCGCCGATTCTGGCTCGTATGTCCGGTTCAGGAGCGACGTGTTTCGCGCTCTATGACGGCACGTCCGGTCGTGACGAGGCCGCCCAGCACATTGCCGAACGCCATCCCGGCTGGTGGCAGATGAAAGGGTTCCTGCGATGATGATCGACAATCTCCCCTACCGCCAGGTCGGTACCGAAGACCTGCGCCCCGGGGGATTGCTGTGCGTTGCCGATCACGCTTCCAATTACGTGCCCGAGGATATCGAACTGGGTATCGACCGGGCGCTGCTGACGGATCATATCGCGCTCGATATCGGGGTCGAAGGCATTGCCGACCGGCTCGCTCGCCGCCATGCGATTCCGGCCCATATCGCCACTGTGAGCCGTCTCGTTTGCGACATGCACCGACGCGAGGACGAACCGGCCGTAGTCCCTACGAAAAGCGACGGCTACCTGATCGCCGGTAATATCGGTGCCGATATCGAAGCCCGGCTCGACCGTTTCCATCGTCCGTATCACAATGCGCTCGCCGACCTGTTGGCGCTGGCGAAGCCCAAGATGCTGATAGCCCTGCACAGCTTTACGCCGAGCATGAAGACCAGTGACGAAGAGCGCCCGTGGGAGGTTGCGCTGCTATACAACAAGGACGATCGCGCGGCGAAACACGCGATCCGGTTGTTCGGCGAACAGGGGCTGAGCGTGGGCGACAACCAGCCTTATTCGGGCAAGCAACTGAACGCCACGATGGACCGTCACGCAGAGACGAGCGGCATCCCTTACTGCACGGTCGAAATTCGACAGGACCAGATCGATACGCCCGCCGGCCAGGCGCGTTGGGCGGTGATGCTGGCCGACATCATGGGCCGCGTGGCTCTGGAAGTTTGAGCGGCAATAAGATTTCGTTTGCCGACCAGCGCTTGAAATCTTTGCGTGCCAACGCGTAGTGACGAAGAGCGAGCAAATGTACCCCAACCGTTCGTGCTGAGCTTGTCGAAGCACCGTCCCTCTTTTCTGCGTTGTCGGACAAGGTGAAGTACGGCCCTTCGACAAGCTCAAGGCGAACGGAAGAGGGGGCTATCCAAGGGGATCATCATGCCCAAGTTCGACAAGTCCAAGCTCCCGAGCCGTCACGTCTCGGTCGGCCCCGAGCGGGCGCCGCACCGGTCCTATTATTATGCGATGGGGCTAACTGAAGAAGAGATCGCGCGGCCGTTTGTCGGTGTGGTCAGCGCAGGCAATGATTCCGCGCCATGCAACACCACGCTCGATGCGCAGGCGGACGTGTGCCGTCGCGGGGTGGACGAGGCGGGTGGCATGCCGCGCCGGTTCAACACCATCACCGTGACCGACGGGATCGCGATGGGTCACCAGGGAATGAAAAGCTCGCTGGTCAGTCGCGAGGTGATCGCCGACAGCGTGGAGCTCTCGGTGCGCGGCCATTGCTACGATGCACTGGTCGGCTTTGCCGGTTGTGACAAGAGCCTGCCGGGCATGATGATGGCGATGCTGCGGCTGAACGTGCCGAGCATCTTCGTCTATGGCGGATCGATCCTGCCAGGGCGATACCACGACCAGGACGTGACCGTCGTCGACGTGTTCGAGGCAGTGGGCCAGCATGCCGCAGGAAACTGTCCGCTCAAGGATCTCACCGCGCTTGAAAAGGTTGCCTGTCCGGGTCATGGGGCCTGCGGCGGCCAGTTCACCGCCAACACTATGGCCTGCGTCGGCGAGGCTATCGGATTATCTTTGCCGAACAGCAACATGGCCCCTGCACCTTACAAGTCACGCGAAGAAATCGCGGTCGCTGCGGGGCGAGAGGTCATGAGCCTGCTGGAGCGCAATCTGCGCCCACGCGATATCTGCACGCGCGCCGCGTTCGAGAATGCCGCGCGCGTGGTCGCGGCAACCGGGGGCTCGACCAATGCCGCGCTGCATCTGCCCGCAATGGCTCATGAGGCTGGGATCGCCTTCGACCTTCACGACGTCGCCGAGATCTTCAAGTCGACCCCCTATATCGCCGATCTCAAGCCGGGGGGGCGCTATGTCGCCAAGGACATGCACGAGGCGGGCGGGGTCTACATGGCCATGAAGACGCTGCTCGACGGCGGGTTCCTCGATCCCGAGCCGATGACCGTGACCGGCAGGACCCTTGGCGAGAATATCGCGGAAGTGACCTGGAATCCCGACCAGAAGGTGTTTTACGAGGTCTCCAACCCGATCACACCGACCGGCGGTGTGGTCGGTCTGAAGGGTTCTCTCGCGCCCGAGGGAGCGATCGTGAAGGTTGCGGGGATGGAGCGGCTCCAATTTACCGGACCGGCGCGCGTCTTCGAATGCGAGGAGGATGCGTTCGCGGCGGTCGAGAACCGCGAGATCGCCGAAGGCTGTGTCATCGTGATTCGCAATGAGGGACCCAAGGGCGGGCCCGGCATGCGCGAAATGCTCGCCACCACGGCCGCGTTGTACGGACAGGGCATGGGCGAGAAGGTCGCGCTGATTACTGACGGGCGGTTTTCGGGCGCGACGCGCGGCTTCTGCATCGGTCATGTCGGACCGGAAGCGGCAGAGGGCGGCCCCATTGCCCTGGTGGAGGATGGCGACACGATCGCCATCGACGCAGCCGCGGGTACGATCGATCTCGAAGTCGATGCTTCGGTGCTGGACGAACGGCGCAAGGCATGGCAGCCGCGCGAACATGATTACCAGTCGGGAGCCTTGTGGCGCTATGCGCAAAATGTCGGTCCTGCCCATGCGGGGGCGGTCACGCATCCGGGAGCAGCACGCGAAACGCACGTTTTTGCCGATATCTAGCGCGCTGGCGCTGGCGGCATGTGCACAGCCCACGCCGGAGATCGCAGAGCAGGGTGGCCAGGCTATCGAATGCGCCGTTGATGGCGCCGTCGAATACGCGAACGTTTGTCGCCTGGTCGAAATCGCCGTTCCGAACGATCCCTATTTTATCGTCCGGCATCCCGATGGCGGCTTTCGCAAGCTTGCGCTGGAAGAAAACCCGAGCGGCTTCACTGCCGGCGACGGCGCGGAACGTGCGCGGAGCTGGCGTGAGGGAGAATATGCGGTGCTCGAAATCGGCACCGATCGCTATCGCTGGCGCGAGCCGACCGTTGAGTGACGCCGTCCTCACCGTCGACCAGATGCGCGCGGCCGAACAGGCGGCAATGGATGCTGGTACCGGCGAATGGGAGCTGATGCAGCGCGCCGGCGAAGGCGCCGCCCAATGGATCGCGCGCATGGCGGCGGGCAGAGCCGTGACCGTATTGTGCGGCCCCGGCAATAATGGCGGCGATGGCTACGTGATCGCGGAGAGTTTGGCGCGGCGCGGCAACGCGGTGCAAGTGGTCGCTCCGGTGGAGCCGGGCAGCGAAACGTCGAGCAAGGCAAGGCGGCACTGCACCGCGCAGGTCGCGACAGAGGCAGACCGGTTCGAGCCAGTGGTCGTCGATTGCCTGTTCGGTTACGGCCTGTCGCGAACAGTCGAGGGTGAGTTCTCCAAACTGCTCGAGAAGTTGAAGGAAAGCGATTGTTTCAAAATAGCAATCGATGTTCCGAGCGTCGTGGCCAGCGATAGCGGAGAAGTGCTCGGCCCCTTGGCCGAATACGATCTGACGCTGGCGCTCGGCGCGTGGAAACGGGCCCATTTCCTGATGCCGGCGATGGCCGCGATGGGGGCTCGGCGGCTTGTCCCGATCGGCCTCGACCTGCCACGCGATGCGGCGTGTCTCGCGGCACGGCCGAAGTTTTCCGCGCCGCCATCGGACAGCCATAAATATAGCCGCGGGCTGCTGGCCATTGTCGCCGGAGCGATGCCCGGCGCACCGCTGATGGCGGCCGAAGCCGCGATGCGTGCTGGCGCAGGCTATGTGAAATTGCTCAGCGAGCATTCGCATCCCGATGCGCCAGCCGAACTCGTGCTCGAAGAAGGCCAGCTTGCCAAGGCGCTGGATGATGACCGGATCGATGCCTTGCTGGTCGGGCCTGGCCTTGGCCGGGACAATACCGCGCGCGATCGGCTTGGCGAGGTGCTCGCAACCGGAAACGCCTGCGTTCTCGATGCGGATGCGCTCCACCTGCTGGATCGCGACCTGCTTGGTGGAAAACACGCGAGCAGGATCGTCGCGACCCCTCATGAAGGGGAACTGGCGAAATTGTGCGAGACGTTCGGCGTTACGGCGCAAGGCAAGATGGATCGCGCCCGCGCGCTCAGCGAGAGCACCGGCCTGATCATACTGGCCAAGGGCCCCGACACGATCCTGGCGGGCAACGGCAATGTGCGCTTCTTTCGGCAAGGTTCGACATGGCTATCGACCGCCGGGACGGGTGACGTCCTTGCCGGTATCGTAGCGTCACGACTGGCCCATCATGGCGAGCCCTTGCGTGCGGCAGAAGAAGGTGTCTGGCTGCAACATGAGGCGGCCCGGATCTGCGGTCCGGCCTTTACTGCCGGCGATCTTGCTAAGGCGGTCGACAGGGCGGTGGCGACGTTCCTGTGAGTGCTGGCGAGAAAATCCTGCGTATTGCCGCCAGGGGAGATGGCGTCACCGCGTCGGGCCGGCACGTGCCGCGCGGGGTCACTGGCGATGTCGTCTCCGCCGGTGGGACGCTGACGCCGGGACCGCACCATGTCGCGCCGCCGTGCCGACATTTTCCGCAATGCGGGGGCTGCCAATTGCAGCAAGCCGACGAAGAAGCGCTTCGGCAGTTCGTTACCGATCGTGTCGTTCATGCCGCACAGGCACAGGATATCGCCGCCGCCGAATTGCTGACGACCCACCTATCGCCCTCGAACAGCCGCCGCCGGGCGACACTGCACGGCTTGCGGACCGCCGGCGGTGCCGTGATCGGCTTTCGCGAAGGCGGCTCGCACCGGATCGTCGACATGCGTGAATGCCACATTCTCGCGCCCGAACTGTTCGACAAAGTCGGCCCATTGCGAAGCCTTCTGGCAAAGCATGGCGGCAAGAGGCCTGTCGACATAGCGCTCACACTTGCCGATCAGGGCGTGGCGTGTTCGCTCAAGGGTTTTGTCGCCGAAGGGCTGGCTGCAACGGAAGCACTGCTCGATTTCGCTCGCGAGATCGGACTGGCGCGACTGTCAGTTGACCAGGACTACGGACCGGAAACCGTGTGGGAACCCGAGCCGGTAACGGTGACGTTGGACGAGATTCCAGTCGGTCTGCCGCATGACGCCTTTCTCCAACCGACGCGCGATGGCGAACGCGTGCTGGTCGGGGATGCCGCAGCGTTCCTCGCCGGAGCCCTGACGATAGCCGACCTGTTCTCGGGACTGGGTACCTTTTCGTTCGCCTTGGCCGGGCAGTCCAAGGTGCTGGCGGTGGAAGCGGCACGCGATACGCACCTGGCGAGCAAGGCCGCAGCGAACATGCGGGGCCTGCCGGTCCACGCCATGCACCGCGATCTTTTCCGCAATCCGTTGCAAGCGGACGAGGTGAGCCGGTTTGCTGCCGTGCTGCTCGATCCACCACGAGCCGGCGCGCGCGAACAGGTGTTCCAGATCGCCGCAAGCCAGGCCAGCCGCGTGGCGTATATCAGTTGCAATCCAGCCAGCTGGGCACGCGATGCGAAGGTTCTGATCGAAGCGGGCTTCCGGCTCGCGGCCTTGCGGCCCGTGGGACAGTTCCGCTGGTCGACCCACGTGGAACTGACCAGCTATTTCACGCGCTAGGCTCGCAACATTTCCAGCAGGCGCGCTTCCAGCCATTCGCGCGCATGCGGTTCGGCATAGGCATGCCCAGCCTTCGCACAGCGCAAGATGCGGCTGTCGTCCTTTTCCCATCGGTCGCAGAAGACCTGTGCCGTGCGATCGTTTTCGGCTATGAGAATCCGCACCGGTCCTAGAAAACCGGCCATCCCGGTCCGCATCTCGTCAGCCAGCGAAGATGGTGCGGATCGCGAGCGCGAAGCCCGGACCAGCCCCTTGCCCAGCGAGCGCAGGTCGACGCCGCCGGTTACGAGCCGCACGATCTCTTTTGGTTGTGTCAGTTTGGCGGCATAGCGTGACCGGATCGCGGACGGTGCAGTCATATCCTGCGCCCCGTCCTCGATCGTCCAGGGATTGCTCAGCACAAGACCGTCGCACCCGGCCCCGCCGGCGAGCATTAGGGCGCTGGCCGCATCGCAATTTCCAAAACCGATCACGCGCGAGATTTGCGGCGCTATGGCGCGAAAGGCGAGCAGCGCGGCGGCCATGTCCTGGCGCGACCGCCGAAACCCCCTGTTCTGGCCCTCACTATCGCCGATACCGCGCCGGTCGTAACGAAAGACCGGAAACCCTTTGTGGGCAATCTCATTCGCCAGCCGCGCTTGCCCATTGAAGGCCCCGGCGCGAATCTCATTGCCGCCGCTTACCATGAGCAGGCCGACCGAACCGGGCGCATTGTCGAGTGTGGCGGCGAGCCGCGAACCACCGCACTCGAAGCTAAGGGGAAGCCGCGTCATGAATCCAGCATCCCGGCTGCGACAAGCGCCGCAAGCGCGTCGGCCTGTTCAGGATCGTCATCGTTCTCGGTGCGCAACCAGAGCGGTTTTCCGCCAATGTCGGCTTGATCCACGATTGTCTGGCGGGAGGGATAGTCGATCTCCTCCCGTTCCATTTCGGCGATGAGTTCGGGTCCGAGTTCCCAACCTGCCAGTTCGATCCCGCTTGCGCGTGCCAGAGATAGCAGGCCTTCGCCGGTTTCCTCGTGACCTGCCTCGTGGGCGGCGATAATCCGCGCACGCACCATCGAACGAAGCACGCGCGACGTCTTCGGAGGGACATAGAGCCAGCCGTTCAAATCGTCGGGCGCGAGCCAGCATCCCGACCGCATGGCCAGCACGTGAGTAGCGCCGATATGGGCGGCTGCCGCCTTCGCAGCATCGCGCCAATGCGCCAATGTCTGTTCGCGCATGGGGGCGGTGCTTTCATTGCAGCCAGGCAGGTCGGGGCAAAAACAGTCGATACCATGCAGATCAAGTCTACGCATAATTTCAACTATCTGGCGGCGAAACCTGTTGGCTTCTTCGAACAGGGGCGCCAGGACCAGCAAACGATGTTCGCGTTGCCGGTCGAAACCCAGCATCATCTCGTCACCGGTGCGACCGTCGCGCGCTGGGCATGGCCAGTCCGCGTACAAGTCAGTTCTCGACGACCTTGGCCTCGGCAAAAGCGAGCAAGCCGCCATAGGTTTCAAGCATCTCGCCGTCGACCTCATCGTCTTCGATAACGATATCCAACCTGTCTTCCATCTCCGTAAAGAGGCCCGCCACGGCCATGGAATCCAGTTCAGGCAAGTGGCCGAAAAGCCCGGTCTCGTTGTCGAAGGCCGCGACGCGCGTCTTGTCCAGACCCAATACGTCGGCCAGAATTGCCCGCAGCGTGGCATCGACCTCGCTGCGGCTCGGGCCGGTCGGCTCGACAGTGGCGGATTCGGCATTCATGCGCTTGGCGTTCCCCCTGCAGGCAAGAGGCGTTGCCCTTAGCTGGCGGATTTGCGCGGTGCAAGGCGGCGAAAAAGGACCTTGGCCAGGTCGGGCCAGGCGCGTGGTTTGCGCCAGTCAAGACAGGTGAGCCGATAGCGTGGCCGGACCTGTTCCATCCAGTCGCGCTTGTAGGCGTCCGATCCGGTGCCGAAATCGATCAGCTCGACCCGATCTGTATCGATGGCATGCGCGAACAGCGCCGCACTCAATGTGGTGCCGGCGGAAAGCGGTCTGGCGCCTTCCGCATGCGCCAGCTTGTGGATGTAGGCGATGCTGTTCTCGACCGTCCAGAACTGGGCTGCGATCGGGACGCCGTCGGCACGCGCAATACCGAGGCGAAGACGGCCTGCTGCGCCCTCGCTGCGCGCAAAGTCTTCGAGGATGTCGGCGCGCTCTTCGTGCGGCTTCCAGCTTTCGGCATAGATGACCTGATATGCCGACCAGGCGGCATCATCGAAACGGGTAAGGATCTCGATATCGACCTTGTGTGCCTTGCGCTTAAGTGTCGTCCGCATCCGTCCCGGGCGCGCTGCCCAGTATTCGGCGAAGGTGCGATGGCGAACAGGCAAGACATGATTTTCATCGCAGCGCTCGCGAAACACCAGCCAGCCGGCCTGGCCGAAGGCGTTTTCAAGGAGGGAAGCTGATCCGTCTTCGTCAGGAACGGGCGCCATGGTAACGCGACAGGCTTGTCTGCGCAGGTCCCGGGCCAATGCTTGCAAGGCCTGCGGAGAATATCGCAAGGGCCTCCATGTGAAGGTGAACCAGTTCGCCAGGCTTTCCCAGGCCCCCTCCTTGCGGGTCAGGGCCAGTGCTGCTTCCTGCCCATCGTGGTGGGCATGCACAATTACCGCCCCATCGCAGTGTCTGGCAAGCAGGTCGAACCATTCCGGGCGATCGAACGGACCATGGGTGTCGTGCGAGAGACCTTGCAGTTTGGGTACGGTGTCGTGATAGCTGACCGCGATGTTCACCCCGATGACCTTACCTTTGGCTGCCAATGCCTGATCCCACGCCTTGCCCCCTCGATCAACTGGCCGAATGCGGTGCAGCGCAGGCACCGGCGCTCGTACTGCGTGACCGCACGCTTACCTATGCAGACTTAAGAGACCGTGTCGCTGTGTTGGCCGGATGGCTGGCCGGCCGGGCAAGCAAGGGCGAGCGCGTCGCAAGCTGGTCGGCCAAGGGCGAGTTGACTTGCCTCCTTCCGCTTGCCGCGGCGCGCGCAGGGCTGGTGCACGTTCCGATCAATCCCTTGCTGAAACGTGCGCAGGTGGCACACATACTTGGCGATAGCGGTGCGACCTTGTTGATCGGAACGAAAGCGAGACTCACATCGCTAGAACCGGGTGATGCGGGCACATGCCATCTGGTTGGCGAGGACGAAGTCTTTGATCTGGCCGAACGTGCAGAGACTTCACTTGCACCCTCGAGCCACGATCCGCACGATCTGGCGGCCATTCTTTATACCAGCGGTTCCACCGGTTTGCCCAAGGGGGTGATGCTGAGCCATGCCAATATGTGGCTGGGCGCGGTTTCGGTGGCGCATTACCTCCAGCTATCCGCAGACGATGTAACGCTTGCCGTTCTGCCCCTGAGTTTCGACTACGGACAGAGCCAGCTGCTCTCGACCTGGTATGCGGGCGGATGCGTCGTACCGCTCGATTACCTGTTCGCTCGCGATGTGGTGAAAGCCTGCGTTCGCCACCGGGTAACGACGCTCGCCGCCGTTCCGCCACTGTGGGTCCAACTGGTCGAGACGGACTGGCCCGCGGACGGGGTCACCGCCATGCGACGACTGACCAATTCCGGGGGCGCCCTGACCATAGAACTGGTACAAAAAATGCGATCTATCTTCCCGCAGGCGAAGCTTTTTCCGATGTACGGCCTTACCGAGGCTTTTCGTTCGACCTATCTCGATCCGGCGTTGGTCGAGACGCATCCGACCTCGATGGGAACCGCCATTCCCTTTGCCGAAATTCTGGTGATCGGCGACGATGGAGAGGTCTGCGCGCCGGGTGCGGAAGGAGAGCTGGTCCATTGCGGGCCGCTGGTGGCGCAAGGGTACTGGCAGGATCCCGACCGGACCGCGGAGCGCTTCAGGCCGGCCCCGAGGGTTTCGGAGTTTGGCGGCACGGCGGTGTGGTCTGGTGACCGGGTAAAGCGCGATGCCGAGGGACTGCTCTATTTCGTCGGACGGCGTGACGCCATGATCAAGAGCGCTGGCAACCGCATCAGCCCTCAAGAGTTGGAAAGCGCAGCGCTGGCGACGGGGCTGGTGGCGGAGGTCGTCGCAATCGGCGTACCCGATGACCGGTACGGACATGCGATCCATCTCGTCGCGCGGCCACCGACACAGGTCGAAAATTTCGAAACAGCCCTTCCAGAGGCGCTCAGGAAAGGTTTGCCCAACTTCATGCAACCGCACGTCATCCACTGGCGCGAAAGTCTCCCGGTCAATCCGAACGGCAAGCTCGACCGGACTGCGCTCGCGAAGGAAATCGGCGCGTGAAACCGCTCGGCCCCATACCCCCCGGCTACGGCGCTATCGATGGCGAACTGGAGATAGGCGGAAAGCACGCCACCCACTGGGTCGAACAAGCCGGCCGCACGCCGCTATTCGTCTATTCGCGCGATTTGATCGAACGACGCCTTGCCGCGCTGCGGGCGGCCATGCCCGAACGTATC
Organism: Erythrobacteraceae bacterium Alg239-R51; assembly: GCA_947331495.1. GTDB lineage: Bacteria > Pseudomonadota > Alphaproteobacteria > Sphingomonadales > Sphingomonadaceae > Qipengyuania. The sequence goes on from CAMZOI010000001.1 coordinate 1,504,247, forward strand.
AAGATAAATTATGCCATTAAAGCCAACAGCTTCGCTCCGCTATTGGAGCATATCTCGAAGTTTTGCGACGGGCTCGATATCGCTTCGGGAGGCGAGTTGGAGATCGTTCGCGCGACGGGATTCGATCTGAACCGCGTCAGCTTCGCAGGGCCGGGCAAGCGCGACGTGGAACTGCGCCAGGCCATTGCGGATGGCGTAACGCTTAACCTCGAAAGCGAAAACGAGGCTCGCCGCGCGCTGGCGATAGCGGACGATATGGGGGTTGTCCCGCGCCTGGCTGTCAGGGTCAATCCCGATTTCGCGCTCAAGGGTTCGGGTATGAAGATGGGGGGCGGGGCAAAGCCATTCGGAGTGGATGCCGAACGTGTTCCTGATCTTGTGCGCGAAATCGTGGGGGCGGGCTGCGACTGGCGCGGCCTGCATGTTTTTACCGGCAGCCAGGCCTTGTCCGCCGAGGCGATCATCGCGATGCAGGCTCAAGTACTCGACCTGGCGCACCGTATCATGTCCGAGGTCGGAACGGCGCTGCCCAAACTCAATATGGGTGGCGGCTTTGGTATTCCGTATTTTGCAGGCGACGAACCGCTCGACATCGAAGCTGTGGGCGATGCGCTGAGGCGCCGGCTTGGCGAATTGCCCGACGCGCTGACCGATACCGAATTGTATATCGAACTCGGGCGTTATCTCGTCGGAGAAGCAGGCGTTTACCTGACACGGATCATCGATCGCAAGGAAAGTTACGGGGAAACCTACCTGGTCACAGACGGCGGCCTCCACCACCAGCTTGCCGCGTCGGGAAATTTCGGCACGGTGGTGCGCCGAAACTATCCGCTGGCCATCGCCAGCCGCTTTGGTTCGGAGCCTGAGGAAATCGCCAATGTCGTCGGGTGCCTGTGTACGCCGCTCGACAGGCTTGCGGACAAGGCCCACCTGCCGCGGGCCGAGGTCGGTGATCTGGTTGCAGTGTTCTGTGCCGGGGCGTACGGAGCATCGGCTTCGCCCAGTGCCTTTTTGGGACAGGGCCCGGCAGCCGAGATGCTCGTTTGAGCGATTTGCCGTAAGCCGGACAAAACGCACGGATTCTGCGCTGTCAAAGGTCCATGACTAACGGAGTGTTCACCTTTCTCGAGCAATAGGGCGTGCAATAGGAACTGTGAATTAGGGGCCAATCGACGTTTCGTTCGTCACGGCCCCCTTGCGAGAGAATGCGCAAACCGCGCTGTAAACGATGCCAGGAACACGACATATGCGATTCACGCGAACCGCCCCCCTTCTTTCAGTATGTGCCACATTACTGGTATTGGGTGGCTGCGCGACTGGCGATGCGCCCGAATTGCCGCCGGCAACCTTCGTCACTCTGGAGGAAGGGCCCGGCGAAGATTACATCATCGGCCCGCTCGATCAGCTCACGATTCACGTCTGGCGCAACCCTGAACTGGGCGCGGAAGAGATTCAGGTCCGGCCCGATGGACGGATCACGATCCCGCTGGTCAAGGACCTGCCGGCGGTTGGCAAGACGCCGTCCATGCTGGAAGAAGATATTCGTCGGCAGCTCAGCGAATATATCGAGGATCCGCTGGTCTCGGTGATGGTCAATGAATTTGCGGGCACGTTCAGCCAGCAGGTCCGGATCGTCGGCGCGACGGAAGAACCCGCATCATTGCCTTACCGTGCCAACATGACGGTCCTCGACGCAATGATCGCGGTCGGAGGGTTGAGCGAATTTGCCGCTGGCAATCGCGCAAAACTGATCCGGTTCGACAAGGAACTTGGCAGCCAGCGCGAATACGCACTGCGCCTGACCGACCTGCTCAAGCGTGGAGACAGCGACGCAAACGTCCTGCTGCAACCGGGCGACGTCATCATCATTCCCGAAAGCGCTTTTTAGGCCGCCGGGATGCAGGACGTCTTCGACGAGCTGCGCAATGCGCTGCACACGATCTGGAACCGCCGCTGGCTGGCGCTGGCGGTGGCGTGGGGGTTGTGCATCCTGGGGTGGATCGTCGTGGCTCTCACACCCAACAGCTACGAGAGCCAGGCCCGCATCTACGTCGAGCTGGAAGACGTGCTGAGCGAGCAGTTGCAGATTTCCGGCGACGGTCAACAGGCTATTACCAAGGTCCGCCAGACACTGGTCAGCGCGGTCAATCTCGAGCGTGTCATTCGTTCGACGCAGCTGGGCGAAAACATCGGTAGCGATACCGAACTGCAACGCGCAGCCGAAGACCTTTCTGACAATATCGCCGTGCGCAGCGAGCAGGACAATCTGTTCGAAATAACGGCTACGATCGGACAAGCCCGTTTGTCGGACGCAGAGAATGCCGCCCTGGCTCAGGATGTGGTGCAGAGCCTGATCGACATCTTTCGTGAATCGAACATTGCCGGAAACCGGGGCGACGTCGAGGATACGATAGAGTTTCTCGACAACCAACTGGAGCAGCGCAAGAATGAACTCGAAGCCGCCGAACAACGTCGGCTGGTGTTCGAATCGCGCTATCCTGACCTTATCGGCGGGACCGGCTCGGTCAATTCGCGCTTGCAGGAAATGCGCACGGAAATGCGCGGCATAGATGCCGATATCGCTGCTGCGGGCAGTGCCCTAGCCGCGATCAGTGGCCAGCTCGCAAGCACTCCGCGCACGATTTCGACACCGGGCGAAGTTGGCGGCGCACGTGCAGCGCTCGCACAGGCGCAGGCTGCGCTATCGACCATGCGGGCCCGCGGTCTCACCGATAATCACCCCGATGTCCAGACGCAGAAGCGCCAGATCGAAGCTCTGCGCGAACAGGCCGCCAATGAGCCTTCCGGCCTCAATAGCCAGACCAATCCGGCCTATTCCTCGCTCATGTCGATCCGGGGCGAGCGCCAGGCCAACGTGCAGGCTCTGCAGGCACGCAAGGCAGCACTTCAGTCGGACATTTCCGGGCTAATTGCTGCGCAGGCGGAAGAGCCGGCCGTCGCGGCCGAAGCCAACCGCATCAGCCGTGACTACGAGGTCCTCAAGGAGCGATATGACGAACTACTCGAAGACCGCGAGGAGATGCGCCTGCGCGGGCAGGTCGAGACCGAGCGAAGCGCTTTTCAGTTCGAAGTTATCGATCCGCCCACTGCCCCGCGCAGCCCGGCGGCACCGAACCGTCCGCTCCTGCTGGTCGGGGTCCTGATCGCCGGTCTGGCCATTGGGTCGGGCGTGGCCTTCCTGCTTGGACAGCTGAAATCCAGTTTCACGACGGCCGACCGACTCGAACGCGCGCTCGACCTGCCGGTTATCGGGACAATATCGCGATCGATGACAAGGGCATCCAGCCGTCGCGAGAAATTGCGGCGCAGGCAATTCCTCGCCGGGGTCGGCTCGCTGGCTGGTGTCTGCGTGCTGTTGCTGGTGGTCGAGATCATCCAGGTCGGATCGGTGGCATAAGCGGAGTATGGCGGTGAACGAACCCAGCAAGAAGGCCCCGCAGACCAGGGAGAGTGAGGCGAAAGAACGAGAATCGCTGTTTGAGCGGGCGAACGGAGCCTTCGGGTTCGACAAGCTTGGTCCGGCATCGGTTCCGGATACAATTGCCAGCGATACCGCGCAAAAACCCCTGCGGCAGCGGCCAGTTGACGAAGCTCGTCCGGCACCCGCGCCAAGCGAGCCGCCTAGGAGGCGAGCGTCCGATTTCATAGGCGAACCGGCCCCGGCGTCGTTCAACGGAATGTCGCAGACAGTGGCGCCCGAAGCCAACGCGCCCGTCGTCCGTTTCAGCGGCGAACCCCAGGAGGTCGTACGATCATTGCTGCGCGAGCAAGGCCTGATCGATCCCGATGGCGGAGCTTCCATGCTGCTCGAGGAAATGCGCATCATCAAGCGCCAGGTACTCGCGGCGGCTAAGGCGGAGGGAACCCAGTCTGCCCGTCGCATCCTGGTCTGCTCGCCGCATCCGAACGAGGGCAAGACCTTCTGTGCGCTCAACCTCGCAATCGCATTGGCGGGCGAGCGCGATACGGAGGTACTCCTTATCGACGCCGATTTCGGCAAGCCTTCGATCATGTCGAAGCTCGGTCTGGAAGCGGGCAAGGGTTTCATGGACGTGCTCGCCGATCCCTCCGCACGTGTCGAGGATCATGTCGTGACAACCGACATACCAGGTCTGTTCGTGCTTCCCGCAGGAAGCCGGACGGGTCGCGATAGCGAATATTTGTCGAGCGAGCGCACCTGGGCCGTGTTGAACCGCCTTACGCGCGGCGCACCCCGGCGCATGATAATCTTTGACAGCCCGCCAGCGCTTGCCGCGACTCCTGCCGCCGAACTCGCCAAACACGCCGGGCAGGCGCTGCTCGTAGCGCGTGCCGACATGACCGGGCAGGCGGCACTGGAAGACGCCGTCGACCTGTTATCGGCGTGCCCCGATATCAAACTGCTTTTGAACGATGCCACCTTCAGTCCGAGTGGGCGCAATTTCGGAAGCTATTACGGGTATGGGGAGTAGTCAGGTGGCATTGCGTGCGTTCGTCTTGGGGGTTCTGGCGTTCGGCTTTTCAGCCGGAGCCCCGGCAAGCGCGCAGTTCGATCCAGGCGAGCAGTACCGTGACGAGCCCGATGAGGCCCAGCCTTTCTCGCGTTCGCGCATCGATCCTTATATCGAGGCAAACTCCATCGCGGTGTGGCAACTTTCGCCGGGCGATGATGTGGTGACCTATACGCAGCTTGCCGCCGGCGTCGATGCAGCATTGCGCAGCCGAAACAGCGGCGGTTCGGTGTCGGTCCGCTATGAGCGCAACCTTGCGCATCAGTCCGATGCTTCGGATTCGGACAACATCACGGGTATCGCGCGCGGGTATGTGTCGCTCGTCCCGCGCGTCTTGACCTTCGAGGCTGGCGCTCTGGCCAACAGCACCCGGATCGACAATATCGGGCGCTCGGTGATCAATCCACTGGTCGATGACGATCTGACCACGACCACCTATTCCGTCTATGCCGGGCCGACCCTGCGGACCCGCGCCGGAGACGTGGATGTCAGCGCGAATTACCGCGTCGGCTATACGCGCATCGATGGTCCGGAATTCGTGACTGTCCGCGGCCCAACAGCCGACGTGTTCGACGAAAGCGTCAGCCACAGCGCGAACGTGCGCGCTGGAACAAGACCAGACCGGCCCCTGCCGGTTGGTCTTGGCATTGGCGCAGGGTTTTACCAGGAAGACATTTCGAACCTCGACCAGCGCGTGCGCGATCTCTATTTGCGCGGCGATGTCACCATTCCGGTAACGTCCACTCTGGCCGTGGTTGCTGGCGTGGGCGTGGAAGATGTCGTGGTTTCCAGCCGCGATGTGCTTCGCGATGCGCAGGGCGATCCGATCATCGGCCGCGACGGGCGCTTTCTGACGGATGAAACCAGTCCGCGCGTGACAGCCTACGATGCCGATGGCCTGATATGGGATATCGGCGTGGTCTGGCGCCCCAGCAGCCGTACGCAATTGCAGGCGACGTTCGGCCACCGCTACGATAGCGAAACGTTCTATGGCAGTTTCGACTGGAAGCCTTCGAGCCGCAGCAGTGTGTCGCTCGCGGTCTATGACAGCATTCAGGGCTTTGGGGGACGGTTGAACAATGCACTTGCGGCATTGCCAACCAATTTTGAAGTCGTACGCGATCCGGTGACCGGCAATCTCACCGGTTGCGTGAACTCGCTGGACGGCACGGGCTGCCTAGGCGGGCTGCTGGGTTCGGCGCGGTCCTCGGTATTTCGCGGACGTGGCGTGGTGGCAAGCTACAGTCGGCGAATCAGCCGCATGACCGCCAGCGTCGGCGCAGGCTACGACCGGCGCCGCTTCATTGGCGCACCCGGTACGGTTCTGGCTGCTGCGGACGGGATCATCGACGAAAGCTACTACCTTACCGCAGGCGTTTCCGGGCCTGTCGGGCAGCGCGCCAGTTTCGATGTAAACGCCTATGCCAATCTGTTCGACAGCGGAACGCGAGGCATCGGAGACGTCTCCGCCCTGGGCGCTTCGGCGGGTTATACCCAGCAGGTCTGGCGCAGGCTGTCCGTACGCGGAGCCCTGGCGATCGCCGTGCTCGACAGCGAGACGTTCGGCGATGATATCACCACCGCTTCGGCCTTGCTCGGCCTGCGCTATGAATTCTGATAGGACGAACGACGTCATGTACGAAGACTTCTACGGTTTCAACGAGCGACCCTTTCAGCTCACGCCTGACCCGAACTTCTATTTCGAGAGCCTCACGCACAAGAAGGCGCTAAGCTATCTCGGCTACGGTCTGAACCAGGGCGAAGGCTTCGTGGTGATCACGGGCGAGGTCGGTTCGGGCAAGTCGACGCTGATCGCGCATCTGAAAGGCAGGATCGAGAGCGAGCGGATGACCGTTGGCGAGGTCGTGACCAGCGCGCTCGATGATGCGGAGATGATAGGCGTTGCCGCCCGCAGTTTCGGTTTGGACATCGAGAGCAACGACAAGGCTGCCGCATTGGCGGCGATAGAACGTTTTCTGCACGAAGAGGCGCGTAGCGGCCGCCGCGTTCTGCTTATCGTCGACGAGGCGCAGAACCTTTCGATCGGTGCACTGGAAGAATTGCGGATGCTGTCGAATTTCCAACTCGGCTCGCATCCCCTGCTGCAGACGCTTTTGCTCGGCCAGCCCGAATTCAAGCACCTGCTCGCCAATTCGGACGAACTCGAACAGTTGCGTCAGCGGGTGATTGCCGCGCACCATCTCGATCCCATGCAGCCGGGCGAGATCGAACCCTATGTCAAACATCGGCTCGAGCGTGTCGGATGGAACGGCAAGCCGGATTTCGATCCCGCAATCTGGGTGCCGTTGCACAAGGCCACGGGCGGGATACCGCGCAAGGTCAACCAGGTCATGAACCGCCTGCTGCTGCTCGGTGCGCTAGAAGAACAGGCACTGCTAGATCCCGACATGCTCGAGGCTGTCATCCAGGAAATGCAAGGTGACAACGAAGTTGCCGAACAAGCCGCAGAGTCCCGAACACGTCCCGACCGGGATATGCCCGCCGCCGAAGCGATCGCTCGCGCCCGGGACGAAGAACACGAGAGCGGAGCGGCTCCCGCGTCAGCCGGCAATTCGCGCAAGCGTGCAAAGAGCCTGCTCGACTATCAGATCGAAGCTATCGAGAGCGCGTTCGCCGAACGGGACGAGCACCTTGCCGCCTTGCGTCGTGAAGTCGAACAACTGTCAGGCGCCCGGACGTCCGGCGAAGTGCCAGCCGATCTCGAGCGGCGGCTCGATGCTCTCGAAATCCGCGTCGAGGAACAGGAGCGCTCGCTGCGTCACGTCCTGACCATGATGATTGACTATTTCGAGCACCAGGGCGCGCGCGCCGCGGCGTAGAAGGAGACGGCCGGATGAGCGAGACGCGCATCGTCAACGGCCTGTCGGTCGACGTCGAGGACTGGTTTCAAGTGGGTGCCTTTGAAAACACGATCAGTCGCGAGGACTGGGATGGCCTGGAGTTGCGGGTCGGAGACAATGTCGCGCGCATTCTCGACCTGTTCGATGAAGCAAAGGTGAAGGCGACGTTCTTCACCCTTGGCTGGGTGGCCGAGCGCAACAAGCCGGCGATGCGCGAAATTGTCGAGCGTGGCCATGAGCTTGCCAGCCACGGCTACGATCACACTCGCATTTTCACATTCACGCCCGATCAGTTTGCTGCCGACATTCACAAGGCGAAGGCGATCCTCGAAGATGCAGGCGGTGTAGCTGTCTCAGGATACCGCGCGCCAAGCTTCTCCATCGATGCGCGCAATCCCTGGGCGCATGACGTGCTGGCCGGTCAGGGCTATGCCTATTCTTCCAGCGTGGCCCCGGTGGTGCACGATCATTACGGATGGCACGAAGCCCCGCGGTTTGCGTTCAATCCGGTTGCGGGCAGCGATCTGGTCGAAATCCCGGTCACCACGGCCATCTTTGGAGGTCGGCGTCTCGCGGCGGGCGGCGGAGGATTCTTCCGCGTTCTGCCGTACGGTTTCAGTCGGTGGGCAATCGAACAGGTGAATCGTCAGGACGGGCGCCCGGCAGTGTTCTATTTCCACCCTTGGGAAGTCGATCCGGGTCAGCCGCGGGTCGTGGGTGCCCGGATGCGTTCGCGGCTTCGACATTATACCAACTTGTCGAAGATGGCCGGCAAGCTTTCCAACCTGCTTGGCGAGTTCGCTTGGGGCCGAATGGATGAATTGGCCGAACGGGAAAGATCGCGCAGTCTCGATTGGGCGGCATGAACGCACCGATCAGCCATCGAACCAAGATTTCGCTCGCGGACCTGCGCGATGCTGACGAAGTCGCGCGGATCGAGGCGTTCGTCGCGCAAAATGGCGGCAGGGTGTTTCAGCGCCCGTTATGGCTGCGGGCGATCGAGCGTGGTACCGGCAATCGGGCGCTCGGTCTTGTATCCGAGCGGTCGGGTCAGATCGTCGGATGGTTGCCGCTGACTGAAGTCCATTCGCCCCTGTTCGGCCGTGCGCTAGTATCCAGCGGCTTTGGTGTTGGTGGCGGGACCTTGGCCCTGCAGGAAAGCGATGGGCAAGCGCTTGGCCGAGCAGCGGAGGAACTGGCCTTGCGCCGTTCGGTGACTACGGTGGAACTGCGCGGAGGCGCCGCCCCGACCGACTGGCAAAAGGTCGAAGGCAGACACGCGAATTTCGCTGCCGATCTTGCGTATGATGACGAAGCACAATTGCTGGCCATTCCGCGCAAGGCTCGCGCGGAAGTTCGCAAGGGAATGAAAAACGACCTTCAGGTTACTGTCGGGAAAGGGGAAAGCGACCTGGCGGCGCACTACACCGTTTATTCCGAAAGCGTGCGCAATCTCGGCACACCGGTTTTTCCTCGTTCGCTGTTCGACGCGGTCCTCGAGGCGTTCGGCAATGATGCCGATATTCTGACGATACTCCATAAGGGTGAACCGGTTGCGAGCGTGCTGTCGCTTTATCACCTGGATGCGGTGTTGCCGTTCTGGGGTGGTGGAATATACGCCGCCCGTGGCCTTCACGCCAATGAACGCATGTATTTCGAACTGATGTGTCATGCTCGGCGCAAGGGCTGCGCCCGCTTCGATTTCGGTCGCTCCAAAATCGGAAGCGGACCATATTACTTCAAGAAGAACTGGGGCTTCCCACCTGAACCTCTGACCTATTCGACCTGGTCCGCTCCGGGAAGGGAGCCGCGCAATGTCGATCCGACCGATGAACATTATTCGAACGTTGTTGCATTATGGAAGAAATTGCCGCTGCCACTCGCCAATATGATTGGCCCATGGATCGCGCGCGGGCTAGGATAGCAGGATGGGCGAGATCCTGTTCCTTGCACATCGGGTTCCGTTTCCCCCGGATCGCGGCGACAAAATTCGTTCGCATCACCTGTTGCAGGAACTTGCGCGTCTGGCGCCAGTGCATGTCGGAACGTTCGGCGAAACCGAAGAGGACATGGCGCACAAGGATGAGTTGCGGCGAATTGCCAAAACCCATGCGCTTGTAGAACGCAGCAGACCGCTGGCGCTGTCTGGGGTCCAGGCGCTGGTTTCCGGCAAACCGGTCAGCCTGACTGCCTTCGATGTCGGGGCGCTGCGTCGTTTCGTTGCCAAGACGCTGACCAATCATTCGATCGAGACGATTTTCGTCTTCTCCGGGCAGATGGGGCAATATGTGCCGGAGGATTTCACCGGCCGCGTCGTCACGGACCTGTGTGATGTCGATAGCGCCAAGTTCGAGGCTTATGCCCGGGCTGGAGAGCGTCCTTGGCTTAATCGGCGCGAAGCGCGGCTGGTCGGCAAGGAGGAAGCGCGCGTCGTCCGACGCTCCGAGACGACATTGCTTGTCAGCGAGGCTGAAGCAGATCTGCTTCGGGCGCGAATGAGGGATCTCGCGGGGTCCCGGATTCGCTCGCTCGGAAACGGGATCGACGCGGATTTCTTCGACCCCGCGCGGGTCGATTCCCAATCCGATCTGGATGAGGGCGAGGACCCCCAACTCGTCTTCACCGGGCAGATGGATTACGCACCCAATGTCGCGGCAGCCCGATGGGTGATCGAGAACGTGATGCCAGCCTTGCGAAAGCAGCATGCCCGTGCCCGTTTTCACGTTGTCGGCAGGGCCCCGACTGCAGCTTTGCGCAAGCATCATGGCGAAAATGGCGTGCGCGTCTGGGGCGAGGTTCCCGATGTGCGGCCCTATCTAAAATCTGCCGACCTCGTTATCGCGCCCCTGTTGATCGCCCGCGGGGTGCAGAACAAGGTCCTCGAAGCAATGGCGATGGCCCGGCCCATCGTCCTCACCCCCGAGGCCGCTACGGGAATTGACGCGGTCGATGGCGAGCATTTCGCTGTCGCGTTTGCCGAACCGGAAACATTTCTCGCCAAGATCGAGAGCATGCTGCGCAATCCCGGCCGGTCGCGGAAAATAGGTGCTGCCGCGCGTCAGTTCGTGATCGATACCAAAAGCTGGGACGCCGTTCTTTCACCCCTGGCCAGTATCGTCGGTCGGGAACGGACATCGCGCGATGCCGCCTGAATTGGCAATTGGCCGGCATCGGGAACGCGTGGACACGGGTTGGCGCGGTGCCGCTCTTCGTCTTGCAATCGCCTGGGTGGCGTTTTTCATCCTCACCTTTGCCGACTGGTCGGCGATGGCCCACCAATGGTGGAACATCGACACCTATAGCCATATCCTGCTGATACCGCCGATCATTGCCTGGCTGGTGTGGATCAAGCGCGCTGATCTGGCGAGAATGGTCCCGTCCGCCTGGGCCCCGGCCCTGGTCTGGCTTGCGCTCGGCCTCGTCATCTGGCTGGGCGGACGCGTTCTGGACATCAACCTGATTGCCCAAGGCGGGACGATCGTGATCTTCCAAGGCGTAACTCTGGCGTTGCTTGGGCCAAGCATAGGAATGTTGCTGGCATTTCCTCTGGCCTACGTGTTTTTCCTCGTGCCCTTCGGGGACGAGATCATCCCGGCCTTGCAATTCGTCACCGCCGAAATCGCAACCCAGTTGACGATAGCGAGCGGCGTCGAGACTGTCGTGGAGGGGATCCATATCGACACGCCGGCGGGACTGTTCATAGTGGCAGAGGAATGTTCAGGGGTGAAGTTCCTGATCGCCATGGTGGCTCTGGGTGTGCTGGTTGCTTATGTCTGTTTCTCGACCTGGATCAGGCGTCTTTGGCTGATGCTTGCCTGCCTGGTTGTGCCGATTATCGCCAACGGCATTCGCGCCTGGGCGACGATCTTCATCGCGCAGTATGTGGGCGCGGAGGCGGCCGGTAGTTTTGACCACATCGTCTATGGCTGGGTGTTCTTCGGCCTCGTGATTGCACTTGTCCTCGGGGTTGCCTGGCGCTGGTTCGAGCGTGAGCCGGAAGACGCCGGGTGGTCGACGGGTGAGATCGCGACACTGCCTTTCGTAGCCCGGTGGGCAGGGCGGGGCCCGGCCCCGAACTTGATCCTTGGCACAGCGCTGCTCGCCGCAGGATTCTTTGCCGCCCTTGTCCGGCTCGTCTAGGCAACTCGCCCATGTGCGGGATCGCGGGAATCTTTCATTACCAGACGGTGAAACCGGTCGACCCACGGCGCGTCGAGCGGATGGCGGACGCACTTGCGCATCGTGGTCCGGACGGTAGCGGCGTGTGGACTGCACCGGGTGTCGGATTGGGACACCGGCGTCTGTCGATCATCGACCTCGCCGGCTCCCCGCAACCAATGCACTCCGTGGACGGTCGCGCAGTGATTGTCTTCAACGGCGAGATCTACAATTATCGCCGCCTGCGAAGCGAGCTGAAGCAGGGCGGCGCGCATTTTCGTACGGACGGCGATACCGAAACGATCCTCGCCGCGTGGCAGAAATGGGGGCCGGACTGTCTGGATCGCCTCGACGGAATGTTCGCTTTCGCGCTCTATGATTGCGATAAAAGGCAGCTGTTCCTCGCCCGCGACCGGCTCGGGGTGAAGCCGCTTTACCTCGCGCGTATCGAAGGCGGAGCAGTGGGCTTTGCCAGCGAACTCAAGGGTCTGCTCGCCCACCCCTTGTTGCAGCGCGAGATCGATCCGCTGGCAATCGAGGATTACATGACCTGGGGATATGTTCCGGACACGCGTTCGATCCTCAAGGGGGTCGAGAAGCTGCCTGCCGGGCATTTTCTACTGCTCGAACACGGGCGTGAACCTGGTCCCCCGCGCGAGTACTGGAACATCAGCTTTGCCGGTCGCGAAGGCGGCAAGACCGCCGAGCGCGAGGCTCGGCTTCTCCACATGATGGGAAAGGGCGTCACCAGTCGAATGGTGGCAGATGTTCCGCTCGGCGCATTCCTATCGGGCGGGGTCGACAGCTCGTCGGTTGTCGCACTGATGAGTGAGGCCAGCAAACAGCCGGTGACCACCTGCTCGATCGGTTTCGATGTCGAAAGCGTCGATGAAACCACGCATGCGCGCAAGATTGCCGAGCTGTTCGCCACCGACCATCACGAACGCATTGTTAGTGCGGATCAGTTCGACCAGATAGAACGGCTTGCCGGCATATTCGACGAACCCTTCGCCGATGCCAGCGCATTGCCCACCTTGCGCGTATGCGAGCTCGCGCGCGAACACGTGACTGTCGCGCTATCCGGCGACGGGGCGGACGAGGCCCTGGGTGGCTATCGTCGCCACATCTTCCAGATGCGGGAGGAGCAAGCCCGCAAGCTTCTGCCCCGGTCCCTGCGCGAGCCGGTATTCGGCGCTTTGGGCAAGGTATGGCCGAAAGCAGACTGGGCGCCGCGCGCTCTACGTGCGAAAACGACGCTCCTCGCCTTGGCCGAAAGTGGAGAGGCAGGGTATGCCCGCGCCCTGTCAATTCTGCCGCCCGACCTGCGCAGCAATCTTTATGGCGAGGTGCTGCTGCGCGAGCGAAGAGACTATCGAGGCGAACACGAATTCGAACGGTTGATGCGAGAGGCTCCGGCCCGAACGGGTCTCGACCGCGCGCAATATGCCGATCTCAAGTTCTGGTTGCCGGGCGACATCCTGACCAAGACCGACCGGACAAGTATGGCCGTCGGCCTCGAAACGCGTGAGCCGTTGCTCGACCATCGCCTGGTCGAGTTTGGCGCACGCCTGCCACAGCGCGAACGCATTCGCGGGGTGACTGGCAAATGGCTAATGAAGCGGGCGATGCAGAAGTATTTACCTGAGGAAACACTCTACCGGCCCAAACAGGGGTTCGTCACACCGCTGGCGCAATGGTTTCGCGGACCGCTGTCCGACCGGGCGCGGCGGATCGCCCATAGCAAGTTATTGACGGACAGCGGATGGTTCGACCGTAAGTCGCTCGCGCGTTTGGCCGACGATCATATTGCGGGCCGGTCAGATAACGGCCGCGTCTTGTGGCAGCTGCTCATGCTGGAACAGTCGCTTAAACACCTCGCGCCTAGCAGTTAGCGAGCGTCGACCAGAACCACTTCTGTATCTTCCAGCGCTTCGACGACGATCCGGTTCTCACCTGTAACGGCTATCCCGTCACGTGGTTGGGCTTCTTTCCCGTTCACTGCGATGCGTCCACTTGGCGCCACGAGATATAGGTGACGCTCGCCGGATGTCTGCCAAATAGCGGTCTGACCTGCCGAAAGCGTAGCTGCTGCTACCCTAGCGTCCGTACGAATTGCCAACGTGTCGTCTGCTTCTGGCGAACCGCTGGCAAGCAGTTCGAAACCGCCTGCGCGACCGGCCGAGAGAAATTCACGCTGTCCCCAAGCAGGCTCTCCGCCGCGACGGTCGGGAACTATCCAGATCTGAAACAAGGTGGTCGCCTCATCCTCCAGGTTCATCTCTGCATGGGTGATGCCCGATCCAGCGCTCATCACCTGCACGTCGCCGGCTACGGTGCGCCCCTTATTCCCAAGGCTATCTTGGTGAGTAATCGCGCCGCTGCGAACGAATGTAACGATTTCCATGTCGCGATGCGGATGCGGCGGAAAGCCGCTTTGCGCTGCAATCGCATCGTCGTTCCACACACGTATGCTCCCCCAGCCCATACGGTCGGGCTCGTGGTAACTGGCGAAGCTGAAATGGTGCCGCGCGTCGAGCCACCCGTGATTGGCATGGCCAAGGCTGTCGAAGGGACGAATATCAATCATGGGTAAATCCGCATCGGCGGGGAAGGCCGGGCCGCCGGTAAGGGCGCGATATGGTGTAACACGGGATGAGCTTCAAGCCTCCGCCCCGTGTCCCCGTGCCATGTACTCGGCGCTCTGCATTTCCCGCAGACGGCTGACGGTACGCTCGAACTCGAAAGCTCCCTCCCCTGCCGTGTACAAATCCTCCGGTTCGGCGGCGGCGGTGGCGAAGAGTTTGACGCCATTCTCGTAGAGCGCGTCGATCAGCTTGGTGAAGCGGATTGCCTCGTTGCGATTTTCCGGTGACAGACATGGTACGCCGACCACTATGACCGTGTGATATGCATGGGCAATGGCAAGGTAGTCCGCCGCGCCGCGGTTTTCGCCGCACAGACGTTTGAAGCTGAACACGGCCACACCTTTCAGGCTCTTTGGCACATGAAGCATGCGCCCCCCGCCCAGGTTCAGCTCTCCGCTCGGGACATGGTCGGCGTCTTCGGGCTCGTAATCCGTCAGGCGGAAAAAGGCTTCGCGTACATGCGCGGTTGCTGCCTCGCCGAGCGGGGTGTGCCAGCTCTCTATATCGCCGAGCCGGTCGAGCCGGTAGTCGACCGGACCGTTCAATGGCATCGTATCGAGTTCCGCCTCGATCAGATCAATGAACGGTAGGAACAGGGACCGATTGAGACCATCCTTGTAAAGGTCGCGGGGAGGGCGGTTGCTGGTCGTGACGACGGCCACATTCTCTTCGCAGATCAGCGCGGTGAACAGCCGCCCCATGATCGCCGCATCGGCAGTATTAGTGACGACCATTTCATCGAAGGCAAGACAGCGCACGTCCCGGGCGATATCGCGAGCAACCTTGCCGGTCGGATCACCCGGATCGCTTTCGCGCCGCTCGCGCATGCGTCGGTCGATCTCGATCATGAACTCGTGAAAGTGAACGCGGCGCTTTTCCGCTATGTCGAGCGTATCGACGAACAGGTCCATCAGCATCGACTTGCCGCGCCCGACGCCGCCCCACATGTAAACGCCCTGCGGACGCTTTTCCTTGCGACCCAGCAGCCGGTCGAAAAAACTGCTGTCGGTTCGGTTCTCCAGCTGCTTCTGAAGGGTTTCGAGCCGCTCTACTGCCGCCCGCTGATCGGCGTCAGGCTCGAGCTCGCCAGCAGCGACGAGCTGTTCGTAGCGACGCCGTATTCCGTTCACGGCGAAGTACGGCGGTTCATCTTTTTCACGATCCCGGAAAAGCTGGCGACCAGATGTCCGTCGTGCTGCTCCACGATACCGCGGACAAACACCAGGCTGCCGGTTTCTCGGACGATCTCACAAACGGCATCGAGAGCCCGGTCAGGCTTTCCTCCGCCGACGAACTGGGTCGAGAGCTCGAGCGTGACCGACGGGCCGGCATTTCCGCTGCCGATATTGTGCATCGTGGTGAACAGCGCGATGTCGATCAGCGATAGCGTCACCGCCCCGTGAATGATGCCTTGAAGGTTCTCGTGCCGCCGTTCGGGAAACATACGCAGGCGCGCCTTGCCGTCATCGTCGATCCGGGTGATGAGCTTGCCCATCACCGCGCCGTTGAACAGCGTCTCGTCCTTCAGGTTCCAATGGCGCCAGCCCGGATTCTCGGGATCCGGCCCGTGCTCGAAAACGTCGTCGGAAAGAGCCACGTCAGATAGCGCGTTCGGCAATCATCTTTTTCGTTTCGGCGATTGCCTTCGCCGGACTCAGACCCTTGGGGCACACATTCGCGCAGTTCATGATCGTGTGGCAACGATACAGGCGGAAGGGGTCTTCCAGCTGGTCGAGGCGCTCGCCGGTCATCTCGTCGCGGCTGTCGGCCAGCCAACGATAGGCTTGAAGCAGGATCGCGGGTCCGAGGAACTTGTCGCTGTTCCACCAATAGCTGGGGCAGGCGGTCGAGCAGCACGCGCACAGGATGCACTCGTAAAGCCCATCCAGCTTTTCGCGTTGCTCGGGCGATTGCAGCCGTTCCTTCCCGCTCGGCGTGGGAGAGACGGTCTGCAACCAGGGTCGGATACTGGCATATTGGGCATAGAAATGGGTGAAGTCCGGCACCAGATCCTTGATAACCTCCATATGCGGCAGGGGAGTGATGCGGATTTCGCCCTTCAGGTCGTCGATGGCGGTCGTGCAGGCCAGCGCGTTCTTGCCATTAAGGTTCATCGAGCACGAACCGCAAATTCCTTCGCGGCACGAACGGCGGAAGGTCAGCGTCGGATCGATATCATTTTTGATCTTGAACAATGCGTCCAGAACCATCGGTCCACATTCGTCCAGATCGATCTCGAACGTATCGTACCGGGGATTATCCCCGCTTTCCGGATCGTAGCGATAGATTTTGAAACTTTTCACGCGCGAGGCACCTTCGGCGCTATGCTTGCGCGATTTCCCGGTGATCCTGGAATTCTTGGGAAGTGTGAAAGTAGCCATTGGCGGTATCGATCCTGTCTCTACTTGCAACCCATCTAGCGGTTCGTACCGGTGGTGCAAGGCTACGAATGACGCAAAGCCCGCAAGCATTATCCTGCTGAATGGAACATTCGCAACGCAGGTCCGACTGTGAAACGGGAACCCGCCGATGTCCTCGTCGCTCTATACGGTAGGATGGAAATAAATGAGCGCTTTTCCCGCGCGGCCGTTTTCGGCGCTAGCGGAGGCATCGGCGGAGCGCTTTGCGAGGCATTTGCCGAAAAAGGCATTAGCGTATGGGCAGGCAGTCGGTCGGGCGAACCCGACACGGATACCTCGCGCGGTTTCAAGTTCGACCTGGAAGACGAGGACAGCATTGCATCTGCCGCGCGGATCATGGCGGACGATCCACCCGATCTGATCGTTGTTGCAAGCGGCGTGCTGACATTGGCCGATGGCAATGGCCCCGAGCGTTCGTTCAAGCAGATCGATGCAAATGCCATGGAAGAGGTGTTCCGGCTGAACAGCATCGGTCCGGCGCTGATCGCCAAGCACATGTTACCACTCCTGCCGCGAGATCGGGATGGGCTGTTTGCGGCGCTTTCGGCTCGTGTCGGGTCGATTTCGGACAACCGCCTTGGCGGGTGGCACAGCTACCGGGCCAGCAAGACGGCGCTGAACATGCTGATCCGCAATTTCGCGATCGAAATGAAGCGCACGCACAAACGCGCTGTGGTCGCCGCGTTGCATCCGGGAACCGTTGACACGTCGCTGTCCGAACCGTTCCAGACAAACCTTCCGGACGGTCAGCTTATCGAGCCTCCCGAAGCGGCGCGCAATCTTCTGAACGTCATGGCGCGATTACGGCCGAGCGATAGCGGGGATGCATTCGACTGGAAGGGTGACCCAATCCCGGCTTAGGGCTTGCCAGAACAAGCAATCTTTTCCGTTTGCAGGGGGTGGGGATCAGACCTCAATCATCTCTCCACCGACGTCGTTCGGCCCCAGTGAGATCTCGAATGGTTCGCGGATCGCGGTGATTACCCCCTGCCGGTCCATGCTGTAGGCGGCAATGTGTTCGATAAGCTGCTCATGCGTCAGCCCAGCAAGCTGCGCAGCTCCGGATACGGTCTTTTTAGACCACAGGTTGCAGGAAAGGTTTACTTCCATGAATAAAATCTCACCCGTTGCCGGCGTATAGCGGAACTCGAACCGGCCATAATCAAAAGGCCAAAGTTCGGGCAACATTGCGCGGGTGTATTCGCGGATCTTGCGCGTCATCACCGGATTGCGCATCGCCACCAGCCGTTCCTTCGGCGCTTCGCTTAATCCACGCTTTTCCTCGTAGGACCGGAAATTGCCCTCATCACCCGGCATTTCGAAGCGCATGGTGGATAGCAAGATAGGCTCCGTCCCGCCAATTACGGGAACGACGACGTCGTAGGCACCTTCGTAGCGCTCGACGATGACATCGTGCCCTTCGGAATGCAGACGTTCTACGTCGCGCTTCGCCTCGCGCCAATCGGTTGGCATGGTCACGCCCCAGCTTGCCGACGATGCGTTGGGTTTGACGACCAGACGTTCGAACGGAAACTCCGGATGCGGGATACGCAGCGCACCGCGGCGTGCGACGAGCCATGGCGCAACTGGTACTCCGCGCGCGACCGCGACCGTTTTCATGAGATGCTTGTCATCGGACAATCCGCGCAGGATCGCTGAAGCGCCCAGGGCAGGCATGCCCACTCGCTGCGCCAGCAGCGGGCCGAGCATTTCGCTCATCGGATAACCGGCGCGGTTCAGTAGGGTAAACGCGAAATCGAAATTGGACCTGTCGAACAGCGGGGTAAAATCGTTCGCTGGCGTCGTTGGGAGACCGATGTTCCGCAGCGTCGTCAGTACCTCGTGATGGTAGACGGCGTGGTTGCCATCCTGCGCATCGAGCGTTCCGCCCGTATCGGCATGCTTTGCCAGAAAGAGAATGCGCAGCCGTTGCTTGTCGGCGTCGGAAATACGAAAAAGGTCGATGGAACCGCTCATGGCGCGCGCGTTTAGGCGTTCCAGAGGGGATGGTCACGAAATTTCGCTTGCCGAGACAGGTTTCGGCGGTAGCCTGCGAGGTTTGGCAGTGGCTGGAGAACAGGTGTGGGCCTGAAACGCTGGTACGACGAGCATGTCATGCCCCGCATGATCACGCTGGCCTGCGGTCAGGAAAACATCATGGATCGCCGGATGCGATTAATTCCACTTGCCCGGGGCAGAGTCTTCGAACTCGGGTGCGGGGGAGGACTCAACCAGGCTTTTTATCGCGCCGACCAAATTTCCAGTTTTGCCGGTATAGATCCGCACGCAAAGTTGCTGGCTCGCGCGCGAGATCAGGCGGCGGAGAAAGGCTGGGAGGTCAATATCCGGCAAGGCAGGGGTGAGGACATTCCCTTCAACGACAGTCAATTCGACACGGTGGTATGCACTTATACGCTATGTTCGGTTGAAGACCCGGAGCGAGTTTTGTCCGAGATGCGACGTATACTCCGACCGGGCGGACAATTGCTGTTTCTCGAGCATGGCCGCTCGCCAGAAGCGAAGGTGGCTCGCTGGCAGAAACGTATCGAACCGGTATGGAAGCCGCTTGCCGGGGGATGCCACCTGACGCGTCCGGTCGGAGCATCGCTGCGTGGCGCCGGATTCGAGGTCGAACCGCTTGGCCAATCCTATCTTTCCAAAACTCCGAAGGTCTTGGGGTGGATGGAATGGGGGGTTGCCCGCAAGGCTGGCTATTGACGCTTACTGGTCGGCTCTCCCCCGCCATGAAGGCGAGGGAGCACCGTAGTTATCCGTTCTCGCCGAATGTCCTCTGCCACCAGCCGCGTTTGGGCTTGGCGGTTTCGACTGTGCCAGCGGAAGTCTTCGCTTCGGCTGCAGGCAAGCCTTCTTCAGCAGATCCGACAGCAGGCTCTTCCGATTTCGGTTCGGAGGCCTTTTGCGGAGCGTCCTGCTTGGGCTCGGCTTTCTTGCGCGAACGTTTCGGCTTGGCCGGCGCCTCTGTGTCGGAAGCCTTCCCGGCTTGCTCCGAACCTTCGTCTGTGTCGTCGTCTTTTTTCTTGCGGCGCGTGCGCTTGGGCTTATCGCTCGTTCCGGCGACTTCTGGCGTGGTCTCTTCGGCATCCGCTTTCTTGCGCCGCGTGCGCTTCTTCGGCGCAGGCTTTTCCTCGGCGGCGGCAGCTTCGGCTGTTTCCGGAGTATCTTCCGGTCCGGCGACCACAGCCATGTCTTCCGCGACATGCTCGGAAACCTTCTCGAGCTTTTCAGCGTCTTCCGAGGTTACATTTTCCGGCTTGCCGCCACGCCCGCGACCTCCCCTGCGACGACCGCCCCGGCGGCGGCGCTTTTTCTGGTTGCCATCGTCGCCATTGCTGTCGTCGCTGTCACCATCAGATGTCTCTTCATCGGCATCGTCGTCGGACGACTCTTCGCTTTCGTCCTGCTCGCGATTCTTGTTGCGTCCGCGACCTCCACGACGACGACGCCGCTTCTTGCGCGGCGCTCCGTTCTCGTCATCGCTGTCGTCCTCGTCGCGGTCGTCCTCGTCGCTTTCTTCTTCGGCGCTATCGTCCTCATCGATGTCGTCGTCGACGATAGGGTCGAATTTCGGAACGTCCTGGGGCTTCGGTCCGTGACTGGAAACCTCCATCTTCGCGCCTTCGTCCTCACCCTCCGGAACCACTTCGACCGTGACGCCGTAGCGCTTCTCGATCTCCATAAGGTCGGCACGTTTTTCGTTGAGGAGATAGACCGCCGCTTCCGTGCTGGCAGCAAGACGGATTATCGAACCCTTGCCCTTCGCTGCCTCGTCTTCGATCAGGCGCAGCGCGGACAGGCCTGCACTCGAAGCCGTACGAACCAATCCAGTTCCGTCGCAATGCGGGCATTCGCGGGTCGTCGCCTCGAGAACTCCGGTCCGCAAGCGTTGGCGGCTCATTTCCATCAGGCCGAAGCTGGAAATCCGTCCGACCTGGATGCGTGCGCGATCATTCTTAAGCGCGTCTTTCATAGCCCGCTCGACCTTACGGGTATTGCCATGCCGCTCCATGTCGATGAAGTCGATCACGACCAGTCCCGCCATGTCGCGCAAACGAAGCTGGCGGGCGATTTCCTTTGCCGCTTCGAGATTGGTGTGCAGGGCGGTCTGCTCGATCCCGTGCTCCTTCGTAGAGCGGCCCGAGTTGATGTCGATCGAGACGAGCGCCTCTGTCGGGTTGATGATCAGGTACCCGCCGGACTTGAGCTGCACCATTGGATCGTACAGCGCCTTCAGTTCGTCCTCCGCGCCATAGCGCTGGAACATCGGGACCGGATCCGAATACTGTTTCACCCGCCGTGCATGGCTGGGCATGAGCAGCTTCATGAACTGTTTGGCGGACTTGTAGCCTTCTTCACCCTCGACGATGACTTCTTCGATATCGCGATTGTAGATGTCGCGAATGGCGCGCTTGATCAGGTCGCTGTCAGAATGGATCAGCGCCGGGGCGGCGGAAGACAACGTGCGTTCGCGGATCTCGTCCCACAGGCGTGCTAGGTAGTCGAAGTCACGCTTGATCTCGGTCTTGGTGCGGCTGAGGCCGGCCGTGCGCACAATCAGCCCCATGGTCCGCGGCAGGCTGAGATCATTCACAATCTGCTTCAGCCGCTTCCGATCGGAAGCGCTGGAAATCTTGCGCGAAATGCCCCCACCATGGCTACTGTTCGGCATCAGGACGGTATAACGCCCGGCGAGGCTGAGATAAGTCGTCAGGGCGGCGCCCTTGTTGCCGCGCTCTTCCTTGACGACCTGAACGAGCAGCACCTGGCGGCGCTGGATCACGTCTTGGATCTTGTACTTGCGGCGCAAGGCCATGCGTTTGGCCCGCGCGTCGTCTACTTCCTTGGCACGAGTACGGCCCTTCCCCTGACGACGACCACGCCCACGCCCTCTGGACTTGCCATTCGCGTTATCGTCGTCGGAATCATCGTCCGATTCCTCGTAGTCGTCATCATCGTCGTCGCTATGACCTTCTTCGATGGTGGAGACCCTGTCCTTGTCGGTCGTGTCGACTTCTTCCAGGCCGTTCTCCGCAAGATCTTCGGCAAGCGCTTCGGCGCTTTCATCCTCGGCGTCGTATTCATCGCCGGGCAGTTGCCCGCGCTCTTCCTCGTCGTCTCGAATACGCTGCTCTTCCTCGGCAGCCTCGGCCTCGGCTGCGAGCAACGCTTCGCGATCTTCCTTCGGTATCTGATAGTAATCGGGATGGATTTCGCTGAAGGCGAGGAACCCATGACGGTTGCCACCGAAATCGACGAAGGCAGCCTGAAGCGAAGGTTCGACCCGCGTCACTTTCGCGAGATAGATATTGCCTTTTATCTGCCTGTGATCGGCAGATTCGAAATCGAACTCCTCAATCCGGTTTCCCTTGAGTACCGCCACCCGGGTTTCTTCCTGGTGGCGCGCATCGATAAGCATGCGCGTTGCCATGTATGTATCTCCAGCCGCAAGGGGGCGGGGCGGACCCAGCCCGAGCGCGACAAAACGTTATGTGATGAAGACCGCGCTTCGGTATGGAATGCGCGGAAAGTGCGAACCGGCTGCGCGACGTTGCGCAAGGCCGGGTATTCGTGAGTGCAAGATCATGCTTTCGCGAAGGGCGAAGTGTCCGGTCCGACGAAACAACGTGGCAGATGCCCTGCGTTGTGAGTGTCGGAAAGGAACGGGGCATTGTCTGCATCAACCTGTATTCGTGCGGGCCGGGTCGCATGACGTCCCGGCAAAGAACCGGGTTTTCGCGATGTCCCTCTTCGTCGCGGCAGATCGCGCCGATCGGAGGCACCGGATAACCGATGGTGGTTCGCTAGCACCGTGGGTTGCGGGCGGCAACCATATTGCGTGGGAGCGCAACATGGCCCTAACGAGGGTTGGGTGATGTCCGGGCGTCTTCATATCTTTGTCGTTGCGGTCCTGTCAGCGACATTGGCGGCTTTTCTGGCCTTTGGTTCCATAACATGGGCCAACGACAGATTGCGGATCGCGCGAGTGACGCTTCCAGCTCCGGGCAGCGTGCCGGCACTGCCTGCAGTCGATGCGGATGACGGACGGCCGCTTGTCGTCATCGATGCAGGACATGGTGGCCACGATCCCGGGGCTGCGGGCCAGGGCCTTGTCGAAAAGGCGCTCGTTCTCGACCTGGCGCGCATCCTCCGCGACGAACTCGAAGCCGAGGGGGACGTTCGCGTCGCCCTCACGCGCGACGATGACAGCTACCTTCTTCACGAGGAACGGTTCGAGATCGCGCGCCGCCTGGATGCCGACCTTTTCCTGTCGATCCATGCGGACAGCGCGGGAGCGGCAACCGAGGTCGCCGGCGCAAGCATCTACACCCTGTCGAACGAGGCTTCGAGCGAGGCTGCGGCACGGTTCTCCGCGCGAGAAAACGCATCCGATCGGTTGGACGGTGTCGAACTTGGCGATCAAAATGATACCGTAAGCACGATCCTGGTAGAGTTGTCCCAGCGGCGTACGCAGGAACGGTCGGCCGAGTTTGCCCGTCTGATCCAGCGCGAGGGGGATGGCCTGCTCCGCTTTCACCCCCAGGCGCGCCGATCAGCGGCACTGAAGGTGCTGCGCGCTCCCGATATACCCTCCGTGCTGTTCGAAAGCGGGTTCATCACCAATGAGGCTGAAGCCGAGCGACTTGCTTCGCAAGAGGGAAAACGAAGGTTTGCCGAGGTGATGGCCCGCGCAATCCGCATTTATTTTGCGCGTCAGCAAGAAAGCTGACGCCAAAGCCCTGTTCGTTCTGGAGATTTGCAGGTTTGCCGTGCTAGAGACCATTTCCAGACATGTCCGAACAATCCACTCTTCAATATTACCGGCATCGCCTCGGGAACGATCCGCGGCGTTTCGTTGCGTGGTTCAATGAGAACTGGTCCAGCAACCGCAAGGTGCGCGTGGTCAGTTATATTATCGGACTGGGCATCCTTCTGCTCATGCTCGTCTGGGCAACGCTGGCGCGCAATCTTCCGGAGGCTGAAACCCTCCTCGATTACGAGACTCCGCTGCCGACCGTAGTGCGAGGGATCGATGGCGAAATCGTGCACACTTATGCGCGCGAACGCCGCGTTCAGCTTCAATACGTCGATTTCCCCGAGCCGCTGATCGAATCGTTCCTGTCGGCCGAGGACAAGACCTTTTTCAGCCATGGCGGCGTGGATCTCACGGGCACGCTCAACGCGGTGGTCGATTACGCAACCAAGTTCGGATCGGATGAACGTGCCGTCGGCGGATCCACGATTACCCAACAGGTTGCCAAGAACCTACTGCTGGGTGACGAATATTCCGTCACCCGGAAGCTCAAGGAAATGATCCTCGCGACCCGGATCGAAAGTGTCCTGAGCAAGCGCGAGATCCTCGAACTCTATCTCAACGAGATTCCACTTGGTCGCCGCAGCTTCGGAGTGCAAGCTGCCGCGCGTGCCTATTTCGACAAGGACGTCGACGACCTGGACCTGCATGAGATGGCGTTCCTTGCCATCTTGCCGAAGGCGCCCGAACGCTACGGCCGGGAACGCAATCGTGATCTTGCGATCGCGCGGCGCAATTTTGTCCTAGATCAGATGGTCGCAAACGATTTTATCAGCGCCGAGCAGGGGGCCTCAGCCAAGACGCAGGGCCTGGGTCTCGTGCAGCAGCGCACCGAACGATCCGCCGATGCCGGGTATTTCCTAGAAGAAGTCCGCCGCCAACTGATCGACGAGTTCGGTGAAACAGCGGAAGACAGCCGCGACAGCGTCTATGCCGGTGGGCTCTGGGTGCGCACCTCGCTCGATACCGAATTGCAGGATGCCGCCCGCGACGCCTTGCGCGCGCAATTGCTAAGCTACCATGGCAATCGTGGTTATACTGGTCCGGTGGCCACGCTTAACCCTGACAATGGCGACCTGCATTCGCAACTTGCCTCCTCGAACATCGGCATCAACTATGAGGATTGGCGCATCGGCGTGATTACCGAGGCCGGGCCTTCGCCTCGAATTGGCTTTGCCAATGGTGAAGATGCGCCCCTTTCCGGCGCGCGGAGTTCGCTCAATATCGGGGACGTCGTCGCCGCTTCGCCATCTGGCAACGGGTTTCGTCTTGAGGGCGTCCCGGAAGTTTCTGGCGCAATTCTGGTTGAGGCTCCGCAAACGGGCCGGGTTATGGCCATGCAGGGCGGCTTTGACTCGCGCCTGGGCGATTTCAACCGCGCCACGCAGGCGCTGCGCCAGCCTGGGTCGACCATCAAGCCATTCGTATACGCCGCCGCTCTCGACAACGGCATGACCCCCGCAACGCAGGTGCCCGACCAGACCTTCTGCGTATGGCAGGGAGCCAATCTGGGGGAAAAATGCTTCCGTAACTTCGGCGGCGGTGGCGGGGGCGTGCATACCTTGCGCTGGGGTTTGGAACAAAGCCGCAATCTCATGACGATACACATTGCCGATTCGACCGGCATGGATAATGTCATCAAGACGTTCGACCGGGTCGGTATCGGGGAATACGAACCGTATTATTCCTTTGCTCTTGGCGCTGGCGAGACCACGGTGGCGAAAATGGTCAACGCCTATGCGGCGCTCGCCAACTGGGGGCGGCAGAATGACGGCTCCGTGATTGACTACGTTCAGGACCGTGACGGCAAGGTCATCTACCGTTCCGACAAGCGCCAGTGCGAGAGCTGCAACATGGCGGAATGGGATGGACAACCGATGCCGCGGTTCGAACCGTCCGGCAGGCAAGTCATGGACCCGCGCACCGCGTTCCAGGTGGTGCACATGCTGCAGGGCGTCGTAACACGCGGCACCGCGGTGCGGCTGCGTGATCTCGATCTGCCCCTATTCGGCAAGACCGGCACGACCAACGGCCCGACAAACGCGTGGTTTGTCGGCGGATCTCCCGATATGATTGCCGGCATGTATGTCGGCTTCGACCAGCCGCGGAACCTTGGCGGTTGGGTGCAGGGCGGCAATACCGCGGCAACAATCATGAAGCGGTTCGTCGAAGCGACGAAGGATCGCTGGGATGCAGAGGACTTCGTCGCGCCGCCAGGCGTACAGATGGTCAAGATCGACCGTCGCAGCGGCAAGCGAGTATTTGACGGAACCCCTTCCGACGATCCGGGTGCGTCCATTATCTGGGAAGCGTTCAAACCCAATACCGAACCTCCGCGCGCCACCCGTGCCGACGCGATATCCGCTCGGCGCAACGAAATCCTCGAACTGATCCGGCGCGCCCGGCAGGGTTCGACGCCCAACGTGGCCCGCCGGGGGGTCGAGCGGACCGAGCAGGTAGCAGATGACTTCGTCGAGGAACAAGGCGGCATTTACTGAGCCTGCGTGCCATTGCTTTACAATCGGCGCCCGCTCACTAGGTGGCGAGCCTGAGACTTTGCGAGGAATTGATCATGCGTGCCGAAGGGCAGGCCAATATTGACAGAATTGACGCGGCGCTTGCACTGGTACGGCAGTCGCTCGACTGGGACCGCGCCTTGCGCCGTCTCGAAGAACTAGACGCGCGTGTGCAGGATCCTACGCTGTGGGACGATCCCAAGCAGGCGCAGGCGATCACACAGGAACAGAAGCGTCTCGAAACCGCGATCAACACCGTTCGCGAAATCGAAAGCGAAAAAGCCGACGCGATCGAATTCGTCGAAATGGGCGAGGCCGAAGGCGATGACGACGTCGCCAGTGACGGACTTTCAACTTTGGAGCAGCTTGCCCGGCGCGCCGATCGCGACAAGGTGCAAGCGCTCCTGTCGGGCGAGGCAGACGGCAACGACACCTATCTGGAGATTCATGCCGGGGCCGGCGGAACGGAAAGCCAGGACTGGGCCGAAATGCTGTTTCGCATGTACGCCCGCTGGGCCGAGCGCCGCGGATTCAAGGTCGAGACGGTCGAGTATCAGGCCGGCGACCAAGCCGGGATCAAGAGCGCAACATTGCTGCTGAAGGGCGAAAATGCCTATGGCTATGCCAAGACCGAGAGCGGGGTACACCGGCTCGTACGCATCAGCCCTTATGACAGTGCAGCCAAGCGCCACACCAGTTTTTCCAGCGTCTGGGTCTACCCGGTTATCGACGAGGATATCGATATCGAGATCAATCCCGCTGACCTTAAGGTCGATACATACCGCGCGTCCGGCGCGGGGGGGCAGCATGTCAACACGACCGATTCCGCCGTACGCATCACACACCAACCCACCGGCATAGTCGTTGCAAGCCAGAACGATCGCAGCCAGCACAAGAATCGCGCGACCGCGATGAATATGCTCAAGGCGCGCCTGTTCGAGCGGGAAATGGCCGAACGCGAGGCCGTGGCATCGGGCGAATATCAGGAAAAGAGCGATATCGGGTGGGGCCACCAGATCCGTTCTTACGTTCTGCAACCCTACCAGATGGTCAAGGATCTGCGTACAGGCGTGACCTCGCCCACGCCCGATGACGTACTCGATGGTGCAATCGATCCGTTCATTAGTGCCGCCCTGGCACAGCGCGTGACCGGCGAAAGTGTCGAGGTGGAGGACACCGAGTGAGGCTGCCGGCGGCCTTTCTCCTGTCCCTCGCCGTCTCGCTAACCGCTTGCGAGCAAGTCAATAATCTGGCGCCCGCTGATCGTCCGGTGTTCCCATCGCCCGATCGGCCCGTGTCCGATCTTGGGTCGAACCAGTTTTCGACAGAAGACCAGCGCGACAGCCGTGGGGAAGCAAGGACAGTTATGGACCTTGCCGAGATCAGCGAAGGCATGACCGTCGCCGATATCGGTGCCGGCAACGGGTATTACACAGTGCGCCTGGCCGCGCGCGTCGGGTCAGGTGGCCGGGTGCTGGCCCAGGACATTGATCGTGACGCCTTGGACCGTCTTGCCAGGCGGGTGGAGCGCGAGCGGTTCGACAACGTGTCCATCCGCCTTGGGGAATATGCCGATCCAAAGCTGCCGAACGATAGCTTTGACCGCATCTTCATGGTTCACATGTATCATGAGATAGAGGAACCTTACGAGTTTCTCTGGCGGATGTGGCCGGCGCTGAGCGAAGGCGGACAAGTTGTGGTAGTCGACATCGACAGACCGACCGATCAACACGGAATCGATCCGTTGCTGCTGTCATGCGAATTCAAGGCGACCGGATACGAACTGGTGGCGTTCAAGGATGCGCCGGAACTGTCGGGGTACTATGCACAGTTCAAGGCAACCGCTACGAGACCGGAACCCGATGAGATCGAAACCTGCCGAGGTGAACGCGCCGCGCTGGACGCGAAGCGCCCGCCACGTCCGCACAAACAGAAAGCGTAGTTCGAATGAGTTTTAAGGGACTGGAGCCGATCGAATATGGCGGCAAGGAAGTCTGGCCGCTTGTCGAAGGTGGGAAGGGCGTTTCCGCTACCAATCATGAAAGCTCGGGTGCCTGGGCTGCTGCTGGGGGGATCGGCACTGTCAGCGCGGTCAATGCCGACAGCTACGATGCCGAAGGCAAGATCGTGCCTCAAGTTTACGATGCGCTGACCCGCAAGGAACGTCACGAGCAGCTGATCGGATACGCTATCGACGGGGCCACCGAACAGGTGAAACGCGCCTATGAAATCGCGAACGGCAAGGGCGCGATCAACATCAACGTGTTGTGGGAAATGGGCGGTGCACAGCAGGTTCTAGAAGGCGTGCTGGAAAACACGAAGGGGCTCGTCACCGGGGTGACTTGCGGAGCAGGCATGCCTTACAAGTTGGCCGAGATCGCCCAGCGTTTCAACGTGGTGTATCTGCCGATCATCAGTTCGGCCCGCGCTTTTCGCGCCCTGTGGAAACGCAGCTATTCCAAGGTTCCCGACCTGATGGCCGCGGTGGTGTACGAAGATCCCTGGCTCGCTGGCGGACACAATGGTCTTTCGAATGCCGAAGATCCGCGCGATCCGCAGGACCCGTACCCACGGGTTGCCGCCTTGCGCGAAACCATGCGCAAAGAGGGCGTTTCGGAAGAAACGGCGATCGTAATGGCCGGGGGCGTGTGGTTCCTGCGCGAATGGAATGACTGGATCGACAATCCCGAGCTGGGCAAGATCATGTTCCAGTTCGGCACCCGGCCGCTCCTGACGGAAGAGAGCCCCATTCCTCAGGGATGGAAGGACATGCTGCGTACGCTCGACGAGGGCGACGTGCTGTTGCACAAATTTTCGCCCACCGGGTTTTATTCCTCGGCAGTCAAGAATCCGTTCCTGAATGATCTGATTCATCGATCGGAGCGTCAAATTCCCATCTTCAAGAAGAATGAGGAAGAGGGCACCGAACCGCTGGCAGACGAGGGCAAGGCCCGCAATTTCTGGGTCAAGCCCGAGGACAAGCCTAAGGCTCGTGAGTGGATGGACAAGGGCTTTACGGAAGCACTCAAGACACCCGACGGCACCGCAGTTTTCGTAACGCCAGACAGTCGCGACACGATCCGTCAGGATCAGCAGGATTGCATGGGCTGCCTATCGCATTGCCAGTTTTCAAGCTGGAAGGATCATGACGACTACACGACCGGTCGTCTTGCCGATCCCCGCAGCTTCTGCATCCAGAAGACCTTGCAGGACATCGCTCATGGCGGCGATACGGATGAAAACCTCGCTTTCGCGGGCCATTCGGCATACCGTTTCAAACAGGACCCATTCTACTCGAACAATTTCACGCCTTCAGTGAAACAGCTGGTCGATCGGATTCTGACCGGAGACTAGGGGCTGTGCGTTTGCTTGATCACCGGTATTTCTGTCACCGTGAGCGCCTGGCGACGGGTTAGTTTAGTCCTGTCAGGACCTGATCAGGCGGGCGGTGGCCGTCAGCCCACATGCGAATGTTGGCGATCACCTTTACGCCCGATTCTTCGCGACCCTCGCGTGTGGCGCTGCCGATATGCGGAAGTGTCATGACATTTGGGTGACGTATCAACCGCTCGTCAACAAGGGGCTCCTGCGGATACACATCGAGCCCGGCACCAGTTAGATGACCGCTTTCCAGCGCTTGAACCAACGCATCCTGGTCCAACAGATCGCCGCGCGCTGTGTTAATCAGACTTGCTCCGGGTTTCATTAGGCCGATCCGGCGGGCATCAATCATGCCGCGCGTCTGCTTGGTCGCAGGGCAGTGCAGAGTGACGATATCGGCAGCCGCCAGCAGATCGTCCAGCTTCTCGATGTAAGTGGCGGAAAGCATCCGTTCGATTGCTTCGGGTAACTGCTTGCGGTTGTGGTATGCGATCTGGAGACCGAAGGCTTGCGCCCGGTGTGCCACCGCCTGTCCGATCCGCCCCATTCCGACAATGCCTAGAACCTTGCCTGCAAGCTTGCTGCCGAGCAGCGCAGTCGGTGTCCATCCCGTCCATTCGCCGCTGCGGATAAGCTGAACACCTTCACGGACTCTGCGCGGTACGCCTATGATACCGGCCAAAGCGATGTCGGCGGTATCATCGGTAAAGACGCCTGGTGTATTGGTCACGATCATCTTTCGCGCTGCGGCAGCATCGAGGGCGATATGTTCGGTCCCGGCTCCGAAATTTGCGATCAGACGGAGGTGTTCCCCCGCTTGCTCGATCATGTCCGCATCGATGCGATCGGTGACTGTCGGGACAAGCACATCGCAATCATTCATCGCCGCGACGAGCTCGGCACGGCTGAGGGGGACGTCGTCCGTGTTCAGCGTCACGTCGAACAACTCGCCCATCCGCTGCTCGATGGAAGGAACAAGATGCCGGGTCACGAATACGCGGGCAGGGCGATCGAGGCGTTTTGCGGGCGTTTTCATCTGGCCATCGAGCTAGGCGTTGGCAGCGCATTTGGTCAA
This sequence comes from Erythrobacteraceae bacterium Alg239-R51, assembly GCA_947331495.1. Classification (GTDB taxonomy): domain Bacteria; phylum Pseudomonadota; class Alphaproteobacteria; order Sphingomonadales; family Sphingomonadaceae; genus Qipengyuania. Next base: position 1,534,643 of record CAMZOI010000001.1, read on the forward strand.
GCGGCTGATACCAGTCTTGAACGACACGGCGCGTCGACTTATGACCCGCCAATTGTGACCGTACGCTTTCTTATCCTTCTCTGCATCGCCTTCGTTTACGCACCCTCCGTAGAGGCGCAGGATCGCGAAGTTCCCTACTGGGCAACCATTCGGGCGAGCGAGCTGAACATGCGCGTCGGACCGAGCGCGGATTACAAGATCGACTGGGTTTATCGCCGCCCAGGCTTGCCTGTTAAGGTCATCCGGATAATGGAAGGGTGGCGACTTATCGAAGACCCGGACGGTACGCGTGGTTGGGTTGTCGCGCGGTTGCTAAGTCCGGATCGTGGAGCGATCGTCGTTGGCGACGACATTGCCGATATCCTCGAAAGTCCGGAGGGTGGCACTCTGGTCAAATGGCGCGTCGAGCCCGGTGTGATCGGGCTTCTCGGCGACTGCGAAGACGATTGGTGCGAGTTCGCGGTCGGGGAACATGGCGGCTTCATACGTAAGGACAGCCTCTGGGGTGCTGGCGAACCTTGAAGCGCGGGCATCAACGAGGTCGCCGCTCCCAAGTGAAAATCCGGTGTCCTATTCTCTCGAAGCCGCTCCGGCACTGGTGTCATTGTCGAGCTTGCGGACCGAAGAGGTGAAATTGCCACCTCGCTCACGTATGTTTAGGTTATCGTCAGCCGATACCGTACCGCCGTCGTAACAGGATTCCGGATCGCTCCCTTCCGGATCGAAGCACATTTGCTGCCCGTCCTGATACCAGCTTCCTCGTTCATTCACGGTCCCGTCGGCAGCGGTATCGATATAGGTTCCGTCGCTATTGATGGTCTGGCGAATGACGGTGCCGTCGGACGTCGTCACCTCGTAGGTTCCGGTCACGTCGCTAGCTGCAGCGGTGTCAGTCGCAGAAGCGTCGAGCGCCCGGGGGTCGGCTTCCGTATTGTCGGCTTCCCCTGATCCGCACGCGGCCAGAGCGCTGCCGACGAACACGGCAAGGATTATTCGTTTCATCGCGTTTCTCCGGTCGGTGCCATCAAACCATCTCGACCGCGATTGCTGTTGCTTCGCCGCCACCGATGCAGAGGCTTGCAATGCCGCGTTTCTTGCCTTGCTGCTTGAGCGCATTGAGCAGGGTGACGATGATACGGGTTCCGCTGGCGCCGATTGGATGTCCCAGCGCAGTACCGCCACCATTGATGTTGATCCTGTCGTGCGGGATGCCGATGTCGCGCATCGCGAACATGGCGACGCAGGCGAAAGCTTCATTCACTTCCCAGAGGTCGACATCTTCGGCTTTCCAGTTGGCCTGATCGAGCGCTTTCTCGATCGCGCCGATGGGTGCGACGGTGAATTTGGCGGGCTCCTGCGCATGCGCGGCCATCGCGACGATCCTGGCGACCGGTTTCTGACCATTGTCCATGGCGACGCTTTCGCGGGTCAGCACGACTGCGGCGGCGCCATCGGAGATCGAGGAAGAGGTCGCTGCGGTGATCGTGCCATCCTTGGCGAATGCCGGGCGCAGGGTGGGTATCTTGTCCGGCTTGCCCTTGCCGGGCTGTTCGTCGGTATCGACGGTTACGTCACCCGTGCGGGTCGGAACGGTCACGGGGACAACCTCGTCGGCGAAGGCGCCGTTTTCGATTGCTGCGTTCGCGCGCCGCAAACTCTCGATGGAATAGTCATCCATGTCATCGCGCGTCATCTGATATTCGTCGGCGGTTTCCTGCGCGAAAGTTCCCATCGCGCGACCTTCCTCGTAGGCGTCTTCCAGTCCGTCGAGGAACATGTGGTCATACGTAGTATCGTGACCCAGACGCGCGCCAGACCGATGCTTCTTAAGTAAGTAAGGCGCGTTGGTCATGCTCTCCATCCCGCCGGCAACCACATAGTCGATCGTGCCGCTGGCGAGGGCTTCGGCGCCCATGATGACAGTCTGCATACCGCTACCGCAGACCTTGTTGACGGTGGTTGCCTGTACGGATTTCGGGAGGCCTGCCTTGATGCTCGCTTGGCGGGCGGGGGCTTGCCCAAGCCCTGCCGGAAGGACGCAGCCCATATAGGTTCGGTCGAAGTCTTCGACCGGTACGCTCGAACGCTCGACTGCAGCCTTGACCGCCGTTGCGCCGAGATCGGTAGCCGACACGCCGGCCAGCGCGCCCTGCATGCCGCCCATAGGGGTCCGGGCGTAGGACAGAATGACGACGGGATCGGATGCGCTGAACTGGGTCATGCTTGTGCTGGTCCTTATGTTCTGAGATAGGTTTCTCGACAAAACGAGTTGTGCATCCGGTGTAGTGGTGCGCTGCACCAATTTCAAACGGAGAGAGCGATGGCGGACGACCGTACAAGCGAAATGCAAGGAATTCTGCGCAAACAGCGCGCGGCACATAATCAGATGCGTCCCGAGCCGATGGCCCTGCGCAAGGACCGGATCGAACGCGCGATGCGCCTCCTCAAGGAACATAGCGAGGATCTCTGCAAGGTGATGAACGCCGATTTCGGCAACCGTTCACCGCACCAGTCGATGATCACCGACATCGCCGGTACAGTAAATTTCGGAAAATACTGTCTCAAGCACATGGACAAGTGGGCAAAGCACGAGAAACGCTCGGTCCAGTTCCCTCTCGGCTTGCTTGGTGCGAAAGCCGAACTGCGGTACGAACCCAAGGGCGTTGTCGGTATCCTCAGTCCGTGGAATTTTCCGGTCAACCTGACCTTCGGGCCGTTGATGCAGGTATTCGCCGCCGGAAACCGCGCAATGATCAAGCCGAGCGAATTTACCGAGAAGACCAGTCTGATGATGAAGGAACTGGTCGAGGAATACTTCACACCCGACGAATGCGCGGTATTTACGGGCGGGCCAGAGGTCGCGGCGGCATTCAGCGAATTGCCGTTTGACCACCTGGTCTTCACGGGCTCCACGGCGACCGGGCGCAAGGTCATGGAAGCTGCGTCGAAGAACCTCGTGCCGGTTACGCTCGAACTTGGGGGCAAATCACCCGTATTTCTTGGCGAAAGTGCTGATTTTGCCAAGGCAGGGGAAAGGATTGCGCTGGGCAAGATGATGAATGCCGGGCAGATCTGCCTTGCTCCTGATTATCTTTATGTCCCGGAAAGCAAGCAGGACGAGGCCATCCACGGCGTGTGGCAGGGCACCGCCAATATGTACCCCAAGCTTCGTGAGAACGAGGATTACGCCAGCATCGTCACCGATCGCCACTTCGAGCGGCTGCAGGAAATGGTTGCCGATGCACGAGACAAGGGCGCCGAGGTGATAGAGGTCAATCCGGGCAACGAAGACTTCTCGAACACGAATGCGCGGAAGATGCCGCTGACTATCCTCAAGGGTGTGACCGAGGATATGAAAGCTATGCAGGAAGAGATTTTCGGACCGGTCCTTCCGGTCAAGACCTACGGCCACATCGATGAAGCGATCGACTACGTCAACGAGAACGACCGCCCCCTGGGCTTGTACTATTTCGGCTCGGACAGCGACGAGCGCGAGAAGGTCCTGTCCCGCACCATCAGCGGCGGCGTAACCGTTAATGACGTGATCTTTCATGTCTCAATGGAGGATTTGCCCTTTGGTGGCGTTGGTCCCAGCGGTATGGGCAGCTATCACGGTGTTGAAGGATTCCGCGAATTCAGCCATGCTCGCAGTATATACACTCAGCCCAAGATCGATGTCGCCAAGCTGGGCGGGTTCAAGCCGCCCTATGGCGCCACGACCGAGAAGGCCGTGAAGTCGATGATGAAATAGTCTGCGCGGATGGTGCAAGGATTGCGCGATTCGCGCCCTTGCACCAGTCCGGCCGGGAGCCTAGAGGCGTGCACGAACCCGAACCCAACCGGAATCCCACGTGGTCGATCTCGAACAATATCTTCCTATCCTGATTTTCCTGTTCATTGCCGCGGGCTTGTCGGCGCTGTTCGTCTTTCTTCCAATGGGTGTGTCCCGGCTTACCGGCGCGCATAATCCCGATGCAGAAAAGCTGAGCGAATACGAGTGCGGATTTCCGGCTTTCGAAGATCCGCGCAGTCAGTTCGACGTGAAGTTCTATCTCGTGGCGATCAGCTTCCTGCTGTTCGATCTGGAAGCCGCTTTTCTTTTTCCGTGGGCTGTCAGTCTTGAATTTACAGGATGGACTGGCTGGATCGGCATGATGATCTTTCTCGGCATTCTGGCCGTCGGTCTCGCTTACGAGTGGAAAATGGGGGCGTTGGATTGGGAGTAGATCGCACCAAAGACAATCAGCCGCGCGTCGATCACTATCATCCGCTCACGGCTGATCACAACCAGGCCCTGCACGACAATCCGACCGCGCAGCCGGGTGAGTTACGTCATCCGGACGGGGATTATTTCAGCGCGCTTGAGACCGAAGTGAATGACAAGGGTTTCCTCGTCACCAGCACCGAGGAGCTCTTCCAGTGGGCGCGTACCGGCAGCCTGTGGTGGATGACCTTCGGCCTCGCATGCTGCGCGGTCGAGATGATCCATGTCAACATGCCGCGCTACGATATGGAGCGGTTCGGCGTGGCACCGCGCGCATCCCCGCGCCAGAGCGACGTCATGATCGTCGCAGGTACGCTCTGTAACAAGATGGCGCCGGCTCTGCGCAAGGTCTATGACCAGATGTCGGATCCCAAATATGTGATAAGCATGGGCAGTTGCGCCAATGGCGGCGGATACTACCATTACAGCTATTCGGTTGTGCGTGGGTGCGATCGGATCGTGCCGGTGGACATCTATGTGCCCGGTTGCCCGCCGACCGCCGAAGCGCTGCTTTACGGCGTGATGCAGTTGCAGCGTAAAATTCGCCGCGTCGGCACGATCGAGAGGTAAGGGGCGATGGCCGTTCTTCATCCTGCCCCCCGCTTCACTTTGATCGAGGGTTTGAAAAGCACGCTCACAGACACGTTGGGCGACTGGCTGATTGAAGCGCATGAGGAGCACGGCGAGTTGCTACTCACCGTCAAGCGCGACAATATCGAGGATGCGTTACGGACCCTGCGTGACAATCACAATTACCAGCAACTGATGGAAATCGCAGGGGTGGACTACCCCAGCCGGGCCGAACGGTTCGAAGTGGTTTACATGCTTTTGTCGGTCACCAAGAACAGCCGGATCATGGTCAAATGTTCGGCTTCCGAGGACACCCCTGTGCCGACGGTAACGACCTTGTGGCCCAATGCGGGCTGGCTCGAGCGTGAAGTGTTCGACATGTATGGCGTGTTGTTCGCAGGTAACACGGACCTACGCCGCATTCTTACCGATTACGGTTTCGAGGGACATCCCTTCCGCAAGGACTTTCCGCTGACCGGTTATCACGAGTTGCGCTATTCAGAGGACGAAAAGCGTGTCGTGTACGAACCGGTCGAGCTGGCCCAGGATCTGCGCCAGTTCGACTTTATGAGCCCATGGGAAGGCGCGGACTATGTGCTTCCCGGCGACGAAAAGGCCGACATCCCCCCGGTCGACGAACCGACGACGACGGAAAGTCCCAAGCAGACCGGAGCGGGTGCCAAGACCGACAAGCACGCTGCCGAGAAGGTTAGTGCTGGCGCGCCGGCAGAAGAGGAATCGGACAAGGATGCACCGCCCCCCGACCCCACCGAAGATCGCGAAGATCGTGCCAAGCGAAAGGGCAAGACTACCGATACTGCCAAGGCGACGCAGCCGAAGAAAGGCGATATCAAGGAGACGGACGCATGACGCGTTTTCTCGTGCTTTCTCTCGGTACCATCGCGCTCGCCGCTTGCTCGTCCGAACCGGTTGAGCAGGAAAGTGCCGACGATTTCGCGAACCGCATCGGTGGCGGCGAGCAGCGGGCCGGACTTGCTCCTTCGCAGCCAGATCCTGACGCGCCCAATACCGCCAGTGAGGCGCCGCCTTCCGGAGCTGACCTCACATCGCTGCAAAAGCTCGGCGATGTTGGCGGTGTGGACCTGGGTCCGCGCGAGGGTGGGTGCACCATGATGGTTGGACAGGAAGAGATGCTGATCGCCGCTGGTATGCGCGATGTGGACATGCCCGCCAAGGCGGTGGTGCGGGTCGGGGACGGATTGACCATGCTCGATAGCGGGCCAGGCGGCCTGCAGTCGATCAAGAACGGGACCACGTTCTCCGGCGAAGGCTTCACCGTTCGCGTGAACCCTGCCGCAGGCGTTGGCCAGAGCCGCCTTGCGAATCTCGTTGTGACCGACGCGGCGGGCGCATCGCAAAGCTACAAGGGAAGGTGGATCTGCGCATGAGCCACGGCATGCAAATCGAGGAATCGCCCACCACCGGTGACGAGGTTATCACCAATTATACCATCAATTTCGGACCTCAGCACCCGGCTGCGCACGGCGTTTTGCGCATGGTCATGGAACTGGATGGCGAGATTATCGAGCGGATCGATCCGCATGTCGGACTGCTCCATCGCGGCACCGAAAAGCTGATCGAGCACAAAACCTACCTCCAGGCGCTGCCCTATTTCGACCGTCTCGATTATTGTAGCCCGCTGGCGCAGGAATACAGTTATGTCTTGGCAATCGAAAAGCTTCTCAATGTCGAAGTTCCCGAACGGGCGCAGTATCTGCGCGTGCTGTTTGCGGAATTGACGCGCATATCGAACCACATGCTCAATATCGGTGCGCATGTGATGGATGTCGGCGCGATGACGCCGAACCTGTGGGTGTTCGAGCTGCGCGAAGACTGCATGAACTTCTTCGAACGGGCGTCGGGCGCACGCATGCACAGCGCCTATTTCCGACCCGGCGGCGTCCATCAGGACGTGCCCGAAAAACTGCTGGTCGATATCGGGGAATGGCTGGATAATCGTCTGCCCGAACTGTTCGGCGATGCGATGAGCCTCGTGCTCGACAACCGTATCTTCAAGCAGCGCAATGTCGATATCGCGGTGGTGAGCAAGGACGATGCCATTGCATGGGGCTTCTCCGGCCCGATGATCCGCGCCGCCGGCATTCCCTGGGATTTGCGCAAGTCGCAACCTTATGACGTTTACGATCGGATGGAGTTCGACATCCCCGTCGGAACCAATTCGGATTGTTACGACCGTTTCGCGGTGCGCGTGAAGGAAGTCTACGAAAGCAAGAAGATCATCAAGCAGTGTCTTGCGCAGATGCCTTCCGGCCCGATCGCCAGCGACGATCGCAAGGTCGCTCCGCCCAAGCGCGCCGAGATGAAGCAATCGATGGAAGCGCTGATCCACCACTTCAAGCTCTACACCGAGGGTTTTCATGTGCCTGCGGGAGAGGTCTACGTGGCGACCGAAAGCCCCAAGGGCGAATTCGGCGTCTATCTGGTCAGCGACGGAAGCAACAAGCCCTACCGCTGCAAGATCCGCCCGACCGCCTTCAGCCACCTTCAGGCGATGGACTTCATGAGCCGCGGCCATATGCTGCCTGACGCTACCGCCATTCTCGGCGCGATCGACGTCGTGTTCGGGGAGTGTGACCGGTGATCGCGCGCGAAATCTTCATCTTTGTTTTGGCTTTCGCGGCGTTTGCCTCCGCTGTGGCGGCATACCTGTTCACCTTCCACGGCGAGAGCTCGCTCAAGGAAGTCCTATCGACCGCATTTGCTGCCATCATCGGCCTATATGCCGGCCGCTATTTGGAACACAGGTTGACGCATGGCTGACCGCTCTCCTGCTCCCGATACACCCGAACTGCGCGAGCGTTGGGGCGGCTTCGAGTTTACCGAAGCCTACCGCGAGCGCGCCGACATGGCGATTGCGCGCTATCCCGAGGGACGGCAGCGCTCGGCGGTGATGCCGTTGCTCGACCTTGCCCAGCGGCAGGTAGGCGAAGAAACCGATACGCAGGGTTGGCTGCCGCTCCCGGTGATTGAATATGTCGCCGACTATCTCGACATGCCGGTGATCCGCGTTCTCGAGGTCGCCACCTTTTATTTCATGTACAACCTCGTTCCGGTGGGGAAATACCACGTGCAGGTCTGCGGCACCACGCCGTGCATGCTGCGCGGCTCTGACGCCTTGCTCGAAACGTGCGCTAAGCGCGGCATGCGCAAGGGACACGTATCGGAAGACGGGCTTTGGACGCTGACCGAAGTCGAATGCATGGGCAATTGCGCCACCGCGCCGATGGTCCAGATCAACGACGACAATTACGAGGATCTGACACCCGAACGGCTCAACGCCGTGCTCGATGCGTTGGCAGCTGGCGAGAAGCCCAAGCCTGGCACGCAGGAACCGGGACGCCACACCAGCGAGCCTGCCGGTGGTCCTACCACGCTGAAGGAAATGGTCGACGCCAATCACGACTACAGGAGCGAGTGGTGAAAGGAAGCTCATCCGCCATGCTGTGGATCGGCATCATCCTGATCGTTGTCGGGGTGCTGATCGACGTGCTGACTGTTTCGTACGTCATCGGAACCACGCTCATCGTGATCGGCGTGCTGCTAGTTGCATTGCGCGCCGGAAAGGGCCGGTCAAAAGGAAGCGAGGAGGATCACTGATGGATAGCGATCTTCTCACGATAATCCTGACAATCATCGCCATCGTCATCGCCTGGAAAGTGTTCAAGGGCGTCATCAAGACAGTCGCGCTGGCGGTGATCCTGATCGCCGCCGCGATCTTCGTATTCGGAGGGTTCGCCTGATGCTTCAGGACAAGGACCGCATCTTTACCAACCTCTATGGCTTTCAGGACTGGGGATTGAAGGCAGCGCAACAACGCGGCGACTGGGACAATACCAAGGCGCTGATCGCGCGCGGGCACGACGATATCATCGAGGAAATGAAGACCAGCGGCCTTCGCGGGCGCGGTGGTGCAGGTTTTCCCACCGGCCTCAAATGGTCGTTCATGCCCAAGGAAAGCAAGGACGGTCGGCCGAGTTTCCTTGTCATCAATGCCGACGAGTCCGAGCCAGGTTCCTGTAAGGACAGGGAAATCATCCGCCACGATCCGCACAAGCTGATCGAAGGTGCGCTGGTGGCCGGATATGCCATGCGCGCACGAGCGGCCTATATCTACATTCGCGGGGAATATATCCGCGAGGCCGAAGTGCTACAAGAAGCTGTGAATCAAGCGTATGATCAAGGGCTGATCGGACGCAATGCGTGCGGTTCGGGGTATGATTTCGACGTTTTCGTCCACCGTGGAGCCGGCGCCTATATCTGCGGCGAAGAAACCGCGATGATCGAGAGCTTGGAAGGCAAGAAAGGCCAGCCGCGCCTCAAGCCACCTTTTCCGGCGGGGGCGGGCCTTTATGGCTGCCCGACCACTGTCAACAATGTCGAAAGCATCGCGGTGGTGCCGACTATCCTTCGGCGTGGCGGAAGCTGGTTTGCCAGCTTCGGGCGCGAGAACAACCACGGGACCAAACTCTTTCAGATATCAGGCCATGTCGAACGGCCATGCGTGGTCGAAGAAGCACTTTCCATTCCCTTTGGCGAGCTGATCGAAAAGCATTGTGGCGGGATAATCGGGGGGAAGGACAATCTTCTTGCCGTGATTCCCGGCGGTTCATCGGTGCCACTGGTGCCGGCCGAACAGATCTGGGACGCGCCGATGGATTTCGATGGGCTCAAGGATCTCGGCTCGGGCCTCGGCACGGCGGGCGTGATCGTGATGGACAAATCGACCGACATCGTCCGCGCGATTTCTCGCATCAGCTATTTCTACAAGCACGAGAGCTGCGGCCAGTGCACCCCCTGCCGCGAGGGTACGGGCTGGATGTGGCGCATGATGGAACGCCTACGGGTGGGCGATGCGGCGGTTGAGGAGATCGACATGCTCCACCAGGTCACGAAGCAGGTCGAAGGCCACACCATCTGCGCTTTGGGCGACGCGGCGGCGTGGCCAATCCAGGGGCTGATCCGGCATTTCCGTCCGGAGCTTGAGCGGCGCATCGAAGAGCATAATGCGAAGTTCGCGGAGGCGGCGGAATGAAGAACTTCTGGGCCTTTATCGGCATGCTCGTGCTCGTCGCCTCTCCCGTGCAGGCTCAGCTCGCATCGGGCATGTCTGGCTTCTCGAGCGCGCCGACGTCCGCGAGCGAGGCTGAATACTGGATCATGATGCGCCGACTTGGCGCATGTCTGGCAGACAGCAAGAAGGGCCGCTCGATAGAGTTTCTTTCGACGACGCCCGGATCGCCGGAAGAGGATGCTGCTTTTCAGACGTTGTTTCATCGCAACACGAACCGATGCATGGGTAACTTCGTCAGCGCGAACATGCTCCGCGCTCATATTCGTGGGTCAATTGCCGAAGGATTGTTCGAGCTGATGCCAAGCGATCGCAGGGCCGAGGGGCTCTCGCTTGGCAACGCGGCACCAAAAACTGTCACTTCTCTTCATGATTTCGCGGCATGCTATGTCGGTGCGAACCAGGCCGATGCCATCCAGTTTCTCAACGAGACGAAAGTGGGAAGCAAGGGCGAGGTTGCTGCCATACGTCAGATGGTAGCCGATTTTAGCCCCTGCCTACCCGTAGGTGCCGAGGTACAGATCGTCCCGATCGACATCCGCATGGCCATTGCCGAGGCACTCTTTCATTCTGCCAATCGGCATCACGTTTCAAATTCGCAGGTCAGTCAGTAATGCCTAAAGTCACCGTAGATGGAGAGGAGCTTGAAGTCCCCGAGGGCGCGACTGTCCTTCAGGCGTGCGAGCTTGCGGGCAAGGAAATCCCTCGCTTCTGCTATCACGAACGGCTATCCATTGCGGGCAATTGCCGGATGTGCCTGGTCGAGGTGAAGCCCGGCCCGCCCAAGCCGCAGGCGAGCTGCGCGCTGCCCGCCACCGACGGCCAGGAAATCCGCACGGACAGCCAGATGGTCAAGACCGCGCGGGAAGGGGTGATGGAATTCCTGCTCATCAATCACCCTCTCGACTGCCCGATCTGCGACCAGGGCGGCGAATGCGATCTGCAGGACCAGTCGATGATGTATGGTCGCGGTGCGACGCGCTACGACATGAACAAGCGCGCGGTGACCGAGAAATACATGGGCCCGCTGATCAAGACGATCATGACCCGCTGCATCCACTGCACCCGCTGCGTACGTTTTTCCGAGGAAATCGCAGGAGTTGACGAGATCGGCGCGCTGGGTCGCGGCGAAGACATGCAGATCACTACCTATCTCGAACAGGCGGCGGAACACGAATTGTCGGCCAATGTGATCGACCTGTGCCCGGTCGGCGCGCTGACGTCGCGCCCCTATGCATTCGAGGCCCGGCCGTGGGAGCTCAAGAAGACCCTGAGCATCGACGTGTCCGACGCCGTCGGTGCCAATATCCGCCTCGACAGTCGCGGACGCGAAGTCATGCGCGCTCTTCCCCGCGTCAATGACGAGGTCAACGAGGAGTGGCTTTCCGACAAGGGCCGCTACCAGGTCGACGGCCTGTCCAGGCGCCGTCTCGACAAGGTTTTCATGAGGAAGCGCGGTAAACTCCAGCCGGCCAGCTGGGACGAGGCGTTCAAGGCCATCGCCAAGGTTAAGCCGGGCAAGAGCATCGCTGCGATAGCCGGCGACATGGTCGATTGCGAAACGATGTTCGCCGCAAAGGCGCTGCTCAAGGCCTGTGGCTCCAAACTGCTCGAAGGTCGTCAGACCGGCATGGACTACGATGTCTCCAACCTGGCGGCGGTCAACTTCAATTCGACCTTTGCGGGTATCGAAACCGCCGATGCGATCCTGATCGTGGGCAGCCATATCCGTTGGGAAGCGCCGCTGGTGAACGTGCGTGTCCGCAAGGCCGTGAAGCGCGGCGCGAAGGTGTTCGTAGTCGGGCCGCATTGGGATACGACCTATCCGGCCGAGTTTCTCGGCGAGGACCTGGCTGTACTCGACAGGTTACCGGGTCATGTGTCGGACGCACTTTCCGACGCGGAGCGCCCGGCGATCATCATGGGTGGTGCTGCTCTGGCACAAGGAGCGCAGAAAGCGGGTGTCGCCCTGGCGGACAGTTTCAAAATGGTCCGCGATGGCTGGAACGGCTTCAACGTGCTGCATTTTTCCGCTGCCCGCATGGGCGGTCTCATGCTCGGCTATGCACAGAAGGGGGGCATGGCGGATATCGTCAAGGCCAAACCCAAGGTGGTGCTGAGTCTCGGTGCGGACGAGATGGATTTCCAACCCTTCGCCGACAGTCTCAAGGTGTATATCGGCCATCACGGTGACAAGGGTGCGCACGCAGCGGACATAATCCTGCCGGGCGCGAGCTACGCCGAGAAGGATGGTACCTACGTCAATACCGAAGGCCGTGTGCAATTCGCCGAAAAGGCCGTGTTCGCTCCCGGTGACGCACGCGAGGACTGGACGATCCTGCGCGCGCTGGCCGACGCGTTGAAGGTGGAAGTCGGGTTTGACAGCTTCGCCGAGTTGCAGGGTGCGATGATCCGCGATGTTCCGGCTTTGGGCGAGGAAGGGTTGGCCGATTACGGTGCACTTCCCAAGGCCGATGGCGCCGCAAAGGCAAAGGGCACGATAGCGTCCTATCCGATCAAGGATTTCTACCTCACCAACACCATCGCCCGCGCCAGCGCCGTAATGCAACGTTGTTCGGCAGAACTGCTGCACGGAGAAGACATGCTGGAGGCGGCGGAATGACCGAATTCTTCCAATCCCTGGGCATGAATTACGAATGGGCGTGGGGTGTTGCCACCATCGCGGGTATACTGCTCATCGCCCTGCCGCTGATGCTGGCAGTGGCGATGGTGATCTATGTCGACCGAAAGGTCTGGGCGGCCATCAATTTGCGGCGCGGACCCAACGTGGTCGGGCCGTTTGGCCTGCTCCAGAGCTTTGCCGACGGATTGAAGGTGTTCCTACAGGAAACCATCATCCCAAGCGCGGCGAACAAGGGCATTTTCATCCTCGCGCCGATCGTTACCTTTACGGTGGCGCTGGCGGCCTGGGCGGTTGTGCCGTTCAGCGCGACCGCAGTGCTGGCGGACATCAATGTCGGCCTGCTCTATATCCTCGCGATCAGCTCGCTGTCGGTTTACGGCGTTGTCATGAGCGGGTGGGCATCGAATTCCAAGTACCCGTTCTTCTCCGCGATGCGCGCTGCCGCGCAGATGATCAGCTACGAAGTCTCGATCGGCTTCATCCTGATCTGCGTGGTGCTGTTCGCGGGCACGTTCAATCTGAACGAGATCGTTCTTTCGCAAGCTGGCTTCGGCCTGGGCTTCGTGAATGCCTATGTCGTTCACCCGCTGCTGTTCCCGATGTGGGTGATGTTCTTCATCTCCAGCCTCGCGGAAACGCAGCGCGTGCCTTTCGACCTGACCGAGGCTGAATCCGAACTCGTCGCCGGTTACCAGACCGAATATTCCTCGATGAGCTTCGCGCTTTTCTGGCTTGGCGAATACGCCAATATCCTGCTGATGTGCGTGCTGAACGCGATCCTGTTCTTCGGTGGCTGGCTGCCCCCGTTCGATTGGGAACCGCTCTATTACGTGCCTGGCATCGTCTGGCTGCTGCTCAAGACGTTCTTTTTCTTCTTCATGTTCAGCTGGGTCATGGCCACGGTTCCGCGCTACCGCTACGATCAGCTAATGCGTCTGGGCTGGAAGGTGTTCCTTCCGCTTAGCCTGGGCTTCGTCGTCATCATATCCGGCTATCTGATGGCCACTGGACATTACGGATGAGTATCGCACAAACCATCAAAGCCTTTACCTTGTGGGAGTTCGTGAAGGCGCACGCGCTCACGTTGAAGTACTTCTTCAAGCCCAAGGTGACGATCAACTATCCGTTCGAGAAGAACCCGATCAGCCCGCGGTTTCGCGGCGAGCATGCGTTGCGCCGTTATCCCAACGGGGAGGAGCGTTGCATCGCGTGCAAGTTGTGCGAGGCAGTGTGCCCGGCGCAGGCGATCACCATCGAATCCGAACCACGCGAGGACGGCAGCCGCCGGACGACGCGCTACGACATCGACATGACAAAGTGCATCTATTGCGGTTTCTGCCAGGAAGCTTGCCCGGTCGATGCCGTGGTCGAGGGGCCGAACTTCGAATACGCCACCGAAACGCGCGAGGAACTGCTCTACGACAAGGCGAAACTGCTGGCCAACGGGGACAAGTGGGAGCGGGCGATCGCCGCGAACCTTGAAGCCGACGCGCCCTACCGCTAACCGCCGCGCCAACAAGAACCGGGGCCCATGATTCAGACCGTCGCCTTTTACCTTTTTTCCGTGCTTGTAATCGCGAGCGCCGTCATGGTCATCATGGCGCGCAATCCGGTGCATTCGGTGCTTTGGCTTATCCTGGCCTTCTTCAACGCGGCGGGACTCATGGTCCTTGTGGGCGCCGAGTTCATCGCGATGCTGCTGGTCATCGTCTATGTCGGCGCTGTCGCCGTGCTGTTCCTTTTCGTGGTCATGATGCTCGACATCGACTTTGCGGAGTTGCGGGCCGGGTTCGTCAAGAACTTCCCGCTGGGCATTGCGATTGCGTTGGTATTGCTGGCCGAGCTGGTGCTTGGAATCGGCGCATATCGTGCGGGCATGATCGAACTGGGCGTCGCCAGCGTGGCAACAGCGCCAGTCCTGTCGGCCTCGAACACCGCCAGCCTTGGCGCAGTGCTCTACCGCGATTACCTGTTCCTGTTTGAAGCGGCAGGACTGATCCTGCTGGTCGCGATGATCGGCGCGATCGTGCTCACGCACCGCCGGCGGCCCGAAGGGGCCCGCGGACATCAGGACATCGGTAAACAGGTCCGCCGCGATCCCGAAAAGGCGACCGTCATGCGGCAACCCGAAATCGGGAAGGGGATCGATCTGTGATCGGCATCGAACATTATATCGTCGTGAGTGCGATCCTGTTCGTGCTCGGCGTGCTGGGCATTTTTCTTAACCGCAAGAACATCATCGTCATTCTGATGGCGATCGAGCTGATCCTGCTGGCGGTGAACATCAACCTCGTCGCGTTCAGCGCCTTTCTGGGTGATCTCGTGGGCCAGGTTTTCGCGATGTTCGTGCTGACCGTTGCGGCGGGCGAAGCGGCGATCGGGCTCGCCATTCTCGTCATCTACTTCCGCGGTCGCGGTACCATCGCCGTCGACGATGTCGACCGGCTCAGGGGGTAAGCGCCGGTGCATCCGATCATTGCCATCGTTTTCCTGCCGCTGATTGCGGCGATCGTAGCCGGACTGGCAAACAAGGCCGTGCCAAGCGTGTTCGCAAAGGCGATCACCACCGGCGCATTGTTCATCAGCTGCGCGCTGAGCTGGCCGATATTCCTCGGCTTCGTAGGCGGAACGGCAGAAACTTCGGTCATTCCGGTTCTGCAGTGGGTGCAGTCGGGAAGTCTCGACTTCGACTGGGCGTTGCGCGTCGATACGCTGACCGCGGTGATGCTGGTCGTGATCACCACCGTGTCCGCACTCGTTCATCTTTATAGCTGGGGCTATATGGACGAAGATCCGGACCAGCCGCGCTTCTTTGCCTATCTTTCGCTGTTCACTTTCGCGATGCTGATGCTGGTGACTGCGGACAATCTCGTGCAGATGTTCTTCGGTTGGGAAGGGGTGGGGCTTGCCAGCTACCTCCTGATCGGCTTCTGGTTCAAGAAGCCGAGCGCCAATGCCGCGGCAATCAAGGCCTTCGTGGTCAATCGCGTTGGCGATCTCGGCTTCATGCTCGGCATCTTCGGGACCTTCTGGGTCTTCGGTACCGTGTCGATCCCCGAGATCCTTGAGGCCGCGCCTTCGATGAGCGGGTCGAGCATCGGATTCCTCGGCATGCGTGTCCAGACGATGGATGTCCTGTGCATCCTGCTGTTCATCGGGGCGATGGGCAAATCGGCTCAGCTCGGCCTGCATACCTGGCTGCCCGACGCGATGGAGGGGCCCACGCCCGTCTCAGCGCTCATCCACGCCGCGACCATGGTGACCGCCGGCGTATTCATGGTTTGCCGCCTGTCGCCCATGTTCGAGGCAGCGCCGGTTGCGCTGGGGGTTGTCACCTTTATCGGAGCGGCGACCTGCATCTTTGCCGCAACGGTCGGCACGACCCAGTGGGACATCAAGCGCGTCATTGCTTATTCAACGTGCTCGCAGCTCGGTTACATGTTCTTTGCCGCAGGCGTCGGAGCCTACGGAGCAGCGATGTTCCACCTTTTCACCCACGCTTTCTTCAAGGCGCTGTTGTTCTTGGGCGCGGGCAGCGTGATCCACGCCATGCACCACGAACAGGACATGCGCTATTACGGCGCGCTGCGTAAGGAAATTCCGCTGACGTTCTGGGCCATGTTGGCAGGTACTTTGGCCATAACCGGTGTCGGGGTTTACCATCTCGGTCTGGGCTTTGCAGGGTTCTGGTCGAAGGATGCCATCATCGAAGTTGCCTTCGCGCGTGGCACCGAACTTGGCATGTTCGCCTTCTGGATGGGAGTGTTCGCCGCGCTGCTGACCAGTTTCTACAGTTGGCGCCTGATGTTCCTGACCTTCTGGGGCAAGCCCCGCTGGGCCGATAGCGAGCATATCCAGCATGCGGTACACCACGGCCACGACGAGCCAGAGGATCACAATCCCGCCGCGCAGGAAGATGCAGGCCATGATGTGCGTCATGATGTACCGTCGCCGAATTACAATGCCGGAACGGGCGGCTATCATCCGCATGAAAGCCCGTTGACCATGTTGATCCCGCTTGGTCTTCTTTCGATCGGCGCCGTCCTTGCTGGGCAGTTTTTCGCGCCCGCTTTTCTCGACAGCGCAGCGTTCTGGAACGGCTCGATTTTCTATAACGAGCCGCTGATCCATGCCATGCATGCGGTTCCCTATCTTGTGAAATATGCCGCATTCATCGTGATGCTGCTCGGTCTGGCGATCGCGTGGTTTGCCTATATCAAGAACACCAGCATTCCGGGCAAGGCAGTCGAACAACTGGGTCCGGTCTATCGCTTCCTCTACAGCAAGTGGTATTTCGACGAACTCTACCATTACCTGTTCGTGGTTCCTGCCTTCTGGCTCGGCCGCCAGTTCTGGAAGCTTGGCGATATCGGTACGATCGATCGCTTCGGGCCGAATGGCGTAGCCTGGATCGTCGAGAAAGGCTCGGTCGGTGCGCGTAAGTTCCAGACCGGCTATCTTTATAGCTATGCGTTGGTGATGCTGCTGGGCCTCGTCGCGGCGATCACCTGGGTACTGTTCTGATGGAGTTTCCCATCCTTTCCCTGATGCTCGCCGTGCCGCTGATCGGCGCGATCGCCTGCCTGTTCCTTCCTGCCGGCACCGCCCGCATGGTCGCGTTGGTCGCAACGCTGATCAATCTCTTGCTCGGTGCGTGGCTGTGGGTCGATTACGACATCGGTGGCGCACAATGGCAGTTCGTCGAACGCGCCGAAATCTTCGCTGGGTTCAGCTACGCCCTGGGCATCGACGGCATAGCCTTGATGCTGATTATGCTCAGCGTATTCCTGATGCCGATCTGCATCCTCGCCAGCTGGGAGGGGATCAAGAAGCGGGTCGGAGAATACATGAGCGCCTTCCTCCTCATGGAAGTGCTCATGATAGGCGTCTTTGCCTCGCAAGACCTGTTCCTGTTCTATATCTTCTTCGAGGCCGGACTGATCCCGATGTTTCTGATCATCGGTGTCTGGGGCGGCGACAACCGGATTTACGCCAGTTACAAGTTCTTCCTCTACACTCTGCTCGGTTCGGTCCTGATGCTCATAGCGATGCTGTGGATGGTGAACGAGGCTGGCACGACTGACATACCGACGCTGATGCAGTTCGAGTTCTCTTCGAATGCGCAAACATGGTTGTGGCTCGCTTTCTTCGCCAGTTTCGCGGTGAAAATGCCGATGTGGCCGGTTCATACCTGGCTGCCTGATGCTCACGTCCAGGCACCCACCGCTGGGTCGGTAATTCTTGCCGGTGTCCTGCTCAAGCTGGGTGGGTATGGTTTTATCCGGTTCAGCTTGCCGATGTTCCCGGACGCCAGCGCGCAATTCGCCTGGTTCGTCTTGGCGCTGTCGATGGTTGCCGTGATCTATACCTCGCTCGTCGCGCTGGTGCAGGCCGACATGAAGAAGCTGATCGCTTATTCCTCCGTCGCCCACATGGCGATTGTTACGGCCGGCCTGTTCGCCTTCAACGTCCAGGGTATCGAAGGCGCGATGATGGTGATGCTCGGCCATGGCCTAGTATCGGGCGCCTTGTTCCTCTGCGTAGGGGTAATCTACGATCGACTGCATACCCGCGAGATCGCCCGGTACGGGGGGCTGAGCACGAACATGCCTCGGTACGCCGTGTTTTTCCTGTTGTTCACGATGGCAAGTATCGGCCTGCCGGGGACAAGCAATTTCATCGGCGAGTTTCTCGCGCTGGCCGGGGTATACGAGGTATCGACAGCTGTGACTCTGGTGCTGACCACCGGCATTATTCTAGGTGCGGCCTACATGCTCTATCTTTACCGCCGGGTGGCCTTCGGCACGCAAGTCAACGAAGACGCGGCGCGAATGTCCGATATCAATGTTCGTGAATGGGCAATGCTGGCACCGATTGCCGCAGCCGTATTGTGGATGGGTGTTTATCCAGAAAGCTTCCTTGCGCCGATGAGGCAGGACATCAGCGCGCTCGAAGCGCGCATCGCACGGGTTGC
Source organism: Erythrobacteraceae bacterium Alg239-R51 (assembly GCA_947331495.1). Lineage (GTDB taxonomy): Bacteria > Pseudomonadota > Alphaproteobacteria > Sphingomonadales > Sphingomonadaceae > Qipengyuania. Next base: position 1,553,205 of record CAMZOI010000001.1, read on the forward strand.
TCCAGATTTCGATTCCGACCTGACGATCGGTGAACCGCGCGAGCACGCGGCAAACTACATGGCTGGCGAAGCTAATGGCGAGGGAGCGCACTGATGTTCTACGCCAGTTCCCTCTATTTTACCGGGGCGGAGATCGGCCTGTCCCTGTCTGCTTTGGTTCTACTTCTTGTAGCCGCATGGGGTGGGCAGAAGACGGCCCGTCTTGTAACCATCCTCTCGGTTGCGGCGCTCGTGGGTGCCACGATATTCAGCATTCATCTTTTCGATACCGCGTCGGTAGAGATTGCAGGTCGCGCTTTTGGTGACCTCTACCGCGCCGACGCTTTTGGCAGTTTCGGCAAGATCCTGATTTACCTCGCGACAGTCGCGGTGCTGATCGTAACGCCGCGATTCTTCGATCACCGCGGCGCATACCGTCCCGAATATCCGGTACTGATGCTTTTCAATGCAGTCGGTATGGGGATGATGGTCAGCGCCACCGATCTGATGACGCTGTACATCGGTCTCGAGATGTCGAGCCTTGCCAGCTATGTCCTCGCCAGTTTCTTGCGAGAAGACACACGCTCGGCCGAGGCGGGACTTAAGTATTTCGTTCTCGGCGCACTCGCATCCGGCATTATCCTCTACGGTGTCAGTCTGGTTTACGGCTTCACCGGGACCACCAATTACGACGCCATTCGCGTCGCATTCGCGGCGAATTTCTCCACCGGTGCATTGTTCGGGGTCGTGTTCGTTCTGGCTGGCATGGCGTTCAAGGTAAGCGCCGTGCCGTTCCACATGTGGACGCCTGACGTTTACGAAGGCGCTCCAACCCCCGTCACCGCATTCTTTGCCAGCGCACCCAAAGTTGCCGCCATGGCAATGTTGGTCCGTCTTGCGATGGAGCCTTTCGCTGGCGAGGTCGATAGCTGGCGCCAGATCGTAATCTTTGCCGCGCTTGCTTCGATCGTAGTGGGCGCATTGGGCGCTATCGGTCAGCAGTCCCTCAAGCGGTTGCTTGCCTATTCCTCAATCAACAATGTAGGATTCATTCTGATCGGTCTTGCGGCGGCTACGCCCGGGGGCGTGGCGAGTGTGCTCACCTACCTCGTGATCTACGTAGCGATGACCATCGGGAGCTTTACCGCTCTTCTGATGTTGCGTGACCCGTCGGGCGAGCCGCTTGACAATCTTGCCGACATATCGGGCCTCTCGACGTCGCGACCGGTGCTGGCATGGTGCCTATTGGCACTTATGTTCAGCTTAGCCGGAATTCCGCCCCTGTTTGGTTTCTGGGGCAAGTTCGTGGTTTTCCAAGCTGCCATTCAAGCCGACCTTGTTGCGCTTGCCGCAATCGGCATCGCTGCCAGCGTGATCGGCGCGTTCTATTACCTGAAGTTCATCAAGGTGATGTTCTTTGATGACGCAACCCGCGAAGTGGAAAAGCACAGCCCGACCGGTCATTGGACGGTGCTGGTGATTTGTGTGCTCATCATTTCTCCGCTCGGATACCTGCTTACGATACCGCTCGGTGATTGGACCACGCGCGCTGCCGCGTCATTCGTCGCCGTAATGTGATTCAAACGGTCTCCGAAACCGGTTCAACGAATTCAGACCTGGTCGCACTATTGCAAGCAGGCGAAGGGGTGCACGAGGGTCATTGGCTCGTTGCCGACCGCCAGGTCGCTGGCCGAGGACGGCAGGGGCGCAAGTGGTTCGACGGCAGCGGAAATTTCATGGGATCGACGGTAGTGCACCTGCACGAGCGCGACCCTAACCCGGAAACCCTGGCATTGGTGAGCGGATTGGCGGTTTATGAGGCAATCGCGCCGCTTCTTGCAGAGCCAGGTACACTCCGGTTGAAATGGCCGAATGATCTGCTTGTTCGCAGCGCGAAGCTTGCTGGAATTCTTCTGGAACGCGAGGCAAATACGATAGTCGTTGGGATCGGGGTAAACCTTGCTGCGGCCCCGCGACTGCCCGACCGGCGGACAATAGCTCTGTCGCAGCTTGGCCCGGCGCCCGACCGTGATCTGTTCGCACGCTCGCTGGTCCGCGCCTTCGCTGTCGAACTTGACCGGTGGCGCACCTATGGCCTTGAACCGTTGATCCGCCGGTGGGAAAGCGTCGCGCACCCGCCTGGAACACAATTGCGCGTCAGCCCGCCGGGTGAGGAACCGATCACCGCTGCGTTCGCTGGATTGACAAGCGCGGGGGCCCTGATGCTCCGCCTGGTGGACGGTTCCAGTAAGACAATTCACGCTGGCGAGGTACTGCTCGCAACCGAGGAGAGTTAAGGCATGCTGCTTGCCGCCGATGTCGGAAATACCAACGTCGTCTTCGCCTTGTTCGAAGGACGCGAGATCAAGGCGCGCTGGCGCATCGCAACTGATCCGCGAAGAACGGGCGACGAATACGCCGTGTGGTTGCTACAGCTTGCGGAATTCCAAGGCTTTGACAAGAACGACATCGATCAGGTGATTATCGGTTCGGTCGTTCCGAGGGCTGTTCACAATCTGACTGTGCTGTCGGAAAAATACCTCAACATCACGCCGCTTGTGGCAGGGCAGGGGGGCGTCGAATGGGGTTTCGAACTCGATATCGAACAGCCCAGCTCGCTCGGCGCGGACCGGGCTCTGAACACACTGGCAGTGCATGCGAAGTATGACGGCGACCTTGTGATTGTCGACTTCGGGACTGCAACGACCTTTGACGTGGTCGACTTCAACGGCACGTACAAGGGCGGCATTATCGCACCTGGAATTAACCTCTCGCTCGACGCTCTCGTTGGCAACACGGCCAAACTTCCGCGGATTGCCATCGAGAAACCCGCATCCGACAGCGTGATCGGTCGCAATACGGAAGATCAGATGCTGATCGGGGTGTTCTGGGGCTATGTTGCGATGATGGAAGGCCTGATCGCCCGTATGAAACGCGAGATCGGACGTCCGGCAAAGGTCGTGGCGACCGGTGGCCTTGCCCTGCTGTTTGACGAACACACCGATCTGTTCGATGCGGTCGACAGCGACCTGACGCTCGAAGGTCTTGCCATTCTAGCGGAGCGTGCGGCGTGAAGAAGGATTTTACCCCCGAAGACGAATTGCTCTTTCTTGCCCTGGGTGGCTCGGGCGAGATCGGCATGAACGTCAATCTGTATGGCTGTCAGGGCCGCTGGCTGATGGTCGACCTCGGCATGACCTTCTCAGGCGACCAGTATCCCGGCGTCGATCTTGTTTTCGCGGACCTCGAATTCATCGAGGATCGGCGCGACAGGCTCGAGGCAATCGTGTTGACCCATGGTCATGAAGACCACATTGGCGCGGTGCCCTATTTTGCTGCAGACCTCGGCGTACCGATCTACGCCACGCCCTTCACTGCGGATCTGGTGAGGCGCAAGCTGAACGAAGCGGGAATTGCCGATCAGATCGAACTTCATGTAATTGACGATGACCACGGTAGTTTCGCGGTGGGACCGTTCGAGATTACCTATCTCCCGCTGGCCCATTCGATCGCCGAGGGAAATGCCTTGTTGATCGAAACGCCGCATGGCCGGATATTCCATACCGGAGACTGGAAGCTCGACGAGGATCCGATTATCGGCGAGCCTACGACGGAAGAAGAGCTGGTTGCGATAGGCGACGAGGGCGTGCTTGCTCTGGTCTGCGACAGCACCAATGTTTTCAATCCCTCTCCGAGCGGCTCCGAAGGGGCGGTTTACAAGGGGCTGCTTGAAGAAGTGCAGCGACATGCTGGTAAGCGGGTCCTCGTTACCACTTTCGCCAGCAACGTTGCGCGGTTGCAGACCCTGGGGGATGTGGCGCGCGAAACGGGACGGCAAGTTTGCGTTGCCGGTCGCTCGTTGGATCGCATCATAGAAGTGGCGCAGGACAACGGGTATCTTGCAGATTTCCCCAAACCCATCGATTTCAACGCGGCCATGAATCTTCCGCGTGGTGAGGTTCTCGTTCTTGCAACCGGTGGACAGGGTGAACCACGTGCCGCTCTGGCCCGGATTGCCGACGAGAACCATCCGTTGGAACTGACGAGCGGAGATGTCGTCCTTTTTTCAAGTAGGCAGATACCCGGGAACGAGATTTCGATCGGCGCTGTTCAGAACAAGCTTGCTGCACGCGGGATTACAATGGTGACCGACCGTCAGAGCCTCATTCATGTGTCCGGACACCCGGGACGCCCCGAACTGGAAGCGTTGTACGGGTGGTTGCGGCCTGACATTCTTTTGCCGGTACACGGCGAGATGCGACATATGCAGGAACAGGCTCGCCTGGGGAAAGCCAGCGGCATAGCCGATGCGGTTGTGCAGCAAAATGGTGACCTTGTCCGACTGGCGCCGGGCGCGCCTGGGAAGATTGCAGAAGTGCGGGCAGGGCGGCTTGTCCTCGATGGCGACATCATCGCTCCGGCCGATGGCGAAGCGATAGCGATGCGTCGGCGGATCATGCGCGAAGGCGTGGTGTTTGTCGCGTTCGACGGAGAGCTCAACCCGCGGATCGAGAGCTTGGGTTTGCCGCTCGACGAGGATCATGACGATTTTGTCGCCGAGGCGATCGACGATATCCGCAACGCGATCGGAAGATTGAAAGGCGCGGCTCGCAAGGATGCCAATTCGGTCCATGAAGCTGCGCGGCTTGCGACACGTCGGGCAGCGCAACGCTGGTCCGGCAAGCGCCCGCAGGTCCGAGTGATCCTGCCCAACATCTGAACCGCCGATGCAGTGGACCAGCATTCTTGCCATTTACTTCCTCTTCTGGGTGCTGAGCGCATTCCTGCTCCTGCCATTCGGCATTCGCACGCACGAAGAAATCGGAGAGGAAAAGATCCCTGGTCAGGCCGACAGTGCACCGGCGAATTTCCGTCCCGCGCGCGTCATGATGCGCGCGGTCATACTCGCAGCGATCCTGACCACGGCATACGTTCTCAACTACATCTATGGCTGGATCGGACCCCAGGATCTGATCTTCTGGGGCCCGACAATCGAATAGGCTATTGGCGCAGCCGTTCGAGGGCCTGTGCCAGCACGACGTACAGCTTGCCCATGTCGCTGCTAAGCAATGTCACGCTGACAGCATGTCCATCACGCGTGGAGAGGACAGTTCGCAACATCGATTCGAAATCGTGAATATACCGGCTGACATGTTCGCGAAAGTCGTTGTCCGTATCGTAGAGTTCGGCAATCTCACGGGCATCGGTGTTGTCGATCAGGCGAACGGCTCTACGGGTAAAGATCCCGCGATCGCCACGCAGGTAGCTGGCCCAGGAGGTGTCGGTCACTTCGCTCGACAACGCCTTGGCGATGTCGATGGAGTTCGAGTTCAGACTTTCGGTAATCAGTGCGACGCGCCGTGAAAAATCGCTGTCGACTTGTTCGTGAGCACGTTCGCGCGCCTGAGCGATGCGGTTTTCCAGGTTCCCGGTCAATTCGTTGAGCTTGACCAATTGGTCACGCAGCTGTCCGGCAACTTGCCGAGCGGCCTCCGAAGATCGGCCAGTCGCATCGTCGAGCTTCGCAATGGCATTCTCAGTATGTTCCGCCAAAGCCGTGTCGATTGCGCTGGCGCTCTTTTCGCCCACGCTATCCGCGATGCGCGCAATTCGGTCAGCCTGCTCTGTTTCGATTGCTGTAAGGGCATTGCGAGCCTTTGTCTCAAGCGCGGTAATCGCATCGCGCAATTCACCCTGTGATGCCTCGCTGACCGCAGAGGTTTCATCGCCAAGGGCAGCGACACTTGCTCTCAACCGCTCGATGTCGTCGAATTGCGCAGCTGCGTTTTCACTGAAGCGTTCCTGAAAATCTTCTAGTCCCGCCATGGTATCGCGAGTTCGCGTATCGGCCGCGTCCATACTGTTAGTGACCGCTTCGCCAGACAAGCGGGCTTGATCCAGGAGGTTCTTTACCTCTTCGGTGCGACGTTCGATTTCCGCTAAGCGCTCTTCACTCGCCTTCATGGCAACCGGCAGATCTTCCCGACTGTGTTTGGCGCTGGCCTGGATCAACTCGAGCAGGCGGACACTTGCATCGGTAAGTCCAGCGATGGCCATGTCCGTTCCATCAAGGGCTTCACGACTGTCTGAAAGCGTTTCGCCCAATCGCTCGATTCCCCCCGCTAGAGTGGCGTTTGCCTCCTCACCCTGCGCGCGGACCGTATCGAACGTCGCTCCCAAAGCTGCGATCCGTTCGGTCAAGGCATCACCGTCGCGCGCCAGAGCCTCGATCTGCTCGAGGTGCTCTGTCCGGCTCGCGGCAATCGCGCTGTCGAAAGTTTCGATCTTGTCTCGCAACTCAGCCAGTGCGTTATTCTCGAATTCCTCCAGTCCGGCGCGGCGTTGGGCGGTTTCCTCATCGAAAAGGCGATTGCGTTCGGCAATCCGCTCGTCGATTGTCGCGGCTTCATCAAAAAGGGACTTCAATTTTTCATTTGCGGCGCTCAATGCGTTTTCGTCGATAGCCTTGATAGCCTCTACGGCTTCGTACAGGCGTTCTTTCATGGCTGAGATCTGGGTGTCCCAAACGTCGAGGGCTGCCTTTTCCCTTTCGCGCATGTTTCCACCTATTTCGGCGGCTTCATCTCGCAGTTCTTCCAGCCGATTGCGCATGGCTGTCACGGTGGCATCGTGATCACCGGCCGCAACGGCAGCGGCGGCACCCATCTCATCACGGAGTGCATCGAACCTGTTGCGAATCGAGGCTAGAGCTTCAACTTCCCGACTGTCGAGATCGCCACGGAAGCTTTCACTGTCTTCGCGCAAAGCGACAAATCGCTGTTCCGCAATACTGCCGAGCTGGTCGGCTTGCTCCTTGAACGCCACAAGGGCTGCATCGACCCGTTTACGAAGTGTGCCGACCTGACGCTCACTGGCTGCGCCGAATTCATTGAGACGCTCAAAGCCGGTGATCAGTTCGTCCAGGTGATCTTGCGCGGTACGACCTGCGTTACCGATCTGATTCGATACGTCTTTGGCAGAATTCGCTATGACCGGGAGGTTGTCGCGCAGCCGGTCCATGTTCTCCAAGGCCTTGGCGCTTACCGTGGCGATAGATTCAACCTGATCGCTGTTATCTTGTACAAGAGACTGAAGCCGATCCGCATTCTCGGACAGACGTTCGCCGGCGCTACGGCCAAGATATTCGAGCTCGCGCGATTGCGTTGTTAGAAACTCACGAGCCAGGCTGAGTTCACGGTTTACGACTGCCAGACGATCTTCGAGGCGCGCTGATTCGGTCGATAACGCTTGAGCGACGTTGCCGAAGCGTTTGGCTTCGCGCGTCGAACTGCGCATCGCAAGGAGCCATAGCGCCACGACGAGCAGAACCGGAATGGCCCATGTTGTTGTCCAGTCGACCCACATTTCGGCCGTACCGCCGGTAAGCATGTCAAGTCGGTAGGTCCAACCGTAGAATACCGTCCAACCGATGATGGCGATAATGGCAAGCGCCGCCGCCACCCGGCCTGAGGTTTTCCCACGTGTCGGTTCGTCATCCCAATCCTCAGGATAGTCTTCTTGAACGAGTTCTTCTTCGACAGGGTCTGGTATTGCCCGGTCGTCTGCGACTGGCTCGGCGGTATTTACGACATCGTCGTCTATCGCCCGAATGGTGTTGCGCTTTGTCATAGTGCTCCGAAGCTATCACGTTTCCGACATGCTTAAAGCCTGTTAATTTTTTCCTCGTCCAGAGAATAGTCCGCGCGACCTGGAGTTTGCCTTGCTCTCGCAGCCTTCGGCGAAAAATTCCTGCAAAGGGTGGTTCAAACTGCGGTACGAGACTAGAACCCGCTAGGTTTTCCAACCACTGCGGAGCATGTCTTGCGCGTCGCGCTTTTGTCGGCCCAAAATCACGAGAATTCGGTGGGCGAAGTGCGTGCGGCGTTTCGCACGTTCGCCGGGTTCCGATTGATCGAGCGACAGCTCCATCTGGCTCTGGCGGCAGAATGCGAAGTCATCGCATGCCTTGCCGATACTATAGGTCCGGAAATAATCGAGCTGCAGCGTCGGTGCGAGCGTTCAGGCGCAAAATTCGTCGTAGTGCGAGAGGGAAACCGCCTAGCTGAAGTAATAAACGAAAAAAGCGAGCTGCTTCTTTTCGCTCCTGGCGTTCTCCCGAAAGAACAAACGGTTCTCGACAATCTTTCGAAAAATAACGTTCTCCTGTTCCCTTCCGATACCGCAGTCCCCAGGGGTTACGAACGTGTCAATCTCGAGTTCGCATGGTCAGGTGTTCTTCTGGCCCCGGGTGCAGTCGTTGATCGGCTCGCGGAACTTCCATCCGACATTGACGTGCCCTCAGCACTGTTGCGTCTATCCTTGCAGGCTGGCGTAGAGCAGCGGGTCCTGAACTCGGACCTGATCGAGGATGGCGAGTGGTTTTGGAGGCCGGATCAGAGCGACCTCGACGAGCGGAAAGACAGGTGGATCAGTGCGCATTTGGACCTGGCACCATATAGCGCTCCCGGCCTTGCCGTAGCCGAGCGTATCGGCGCACGGGTGTTCCGCGATCAGTTCAATCGCACTTCTACACGCCTGCCCATGATCGCCGCGGCGATATCGGGTTTAGCAGCAGTTTTCCTGGCATCTTTTGGCGTGCCGGTCATCGGCCTGGTATTCGGCGTCCTGATGACGGCGTTCGCAGCCATGGCAGATGTCGCGTCCAGGATCAGATCGGCGAGCCAACCCGGATTTCAGAAGCCGCACGAGGCGACGCTGACCGATTGGGCCATCGACGCCGTATTAATCGTTCTGGTCGCACTTGCCTCGCAAGCCGGGGCCGAATGGCTTCGGGTCTTTGTGCCCTTCACATTGTTTTGCCTGCTGAGATTGGGTCAGCGGCTCTCCGCTTCACGATGGCGGGCTTCCTATGCCGACCGTGTGGCTGCAATGTTTTTGCTGATTCCGGCCGGAATTTTCGGGCTGGTGCAGGAAGCAGCAGCCTTGATGTTGATTGTTGCCCTGCTGTCACTGTTCGTAACAGTCGAAAGCCGGGACTAACCCCGAGTTAACCATGCGGATGCTACGCGCGAAGAATGACGATGGTCGAACCTGTTCCTGATAGCGCCGCATCGGACAGTGCTGAAATACGCGCAGATGTTGCGCGTGCGGACAAGGCGCTGGCCAGGCTTGCTCCGGTTCTTGGTCAATTGCTCGCGGAACCTGACCAGTCGATGTTCAGTGACGAGATACTTGCGCGAACAAGGGGCATGTGTCGGAACCTGGCAGAGCAACTGCTAACCGCGCAGTCAGAAGCGGCCGGTCCCGCCGGTAGGGAAGCCTTCGGAGCAAATGACCATACTGGCCTGACGGAGTGCATTTATTCTCAACCCGACATCGTTTTTCATTGCCACGCTTTGGCGATCGAGTGGCAATTGGCTACCAAGTTCGAAGACCTCGTCGGTCTTGATCCGGTCTTGTCCCCTTCGATCCAGACGCTCATCGCGTCTCAGGAAAGCAACACCGCAAGTGCCGCGATGGCGGCACTTTCCGCACAGGCGCGCTTCGTGCAGCAACAGCGCCGAATGGAACTGCCCCTGACCGAACTGTCGGCGGACCTGTTCCACAATCTTCTGACAATGTGGCGCGAATATAGAGGCAATTCGCGCTCCGATGCGATAATCCGCGCCGAGGCCAAATTGCGCAGTACATACGACGAGGCATCCGGTCGCCTGTCTTTGCTGGAACGGCTAGTTGCAGGAATGGAACAAGGCTCGGCGAAATTACTTAATGTCGAGCAGGCAGGAGCGGCCTTGTTCCTAACCGCTCTGGCCCTGCGTTCCGGACAAAGCCGGAGACTGGCGGTTCTATCGACGCATGAGACGCAGACTGCACGGCTCGCGCTTGGTTTGCGGGCCGCCGGCTTGCATCCCGACGACATCCATAGCCACTTCGCACGAATTCATCCGCGACTGGAACTTTATCGAAATCTTGGCGAGATCACGCCGGTCGAAGCAGCGCGATGGCTGGAGGACGGCAGTTCAGTTTGGTCGGCTCGCCAATGGTAACTGCTGGCGCGAAACCGATGGCCACGGGCTTTGTGGATGCTGAGGGACGCCTGACCGAGGCTGACCAACCCCTTGCGGACTTGCAATCGGCGTGTGGCGGCAGGATCGGTTCGACAATTGCTATTCCAGAACTTCATTTCCTCGTCGAGAAGGCCAACCATCTCGGACTGCGGATCGCCAGGCAGTTCAGTGCCGTGGACGGCGAACAGCGGGTGAGGGCCTGGACAGAAATTGCGCCCCGTTTGTCCGAAGACGGCATAGCGATGGGAACCGACCTTTCGATCGTAAGCTGGCAAGTGGAAGATCTGGGAGCGGAAAACGATAGCGAGCTTCCCGCCCGCCTGCTGGAGATAAATCGCCATCTGGCCGACTGCACGGTACGTCTCGATCCGGGCATGCGGGTCTTGTCGATCGAGACCGAAGCGCAGGATCTGGCCACATTGGTCGAGCAAGTGCAAAAAAACCCGGGCATGATTTGGGCGGAACTGGTCGAAACGCAAGGCAGCGAGTTGCACCGTCCGCTACATTGGCGGCTGCTCGATGGTGCACGATGCAAGGTAGGTGGATCGTTGCGCGAGTGGACGGTCCATTTCGAACCTTTGGGCAGTCCGAACACTGGCGATGCCGGGTTTGTGGTATATTTAACGGCAACTGTGCCGCTGAGCGCTTCGAACGCTGCGGTACCTGACGAACTCGATACGCCTTCGTTCGGGCGTGACCTGACCCCCGTGTTGCGGCAGCCGATCAACCGGATCATCGCTAATGCAGAAACGATACGTACGAAGCTGGCTGGTCCGCTTGCTGATGAATACAGCAATTACGCCGCGGATATCGCATCGGCAGCGCAGCACCTTCTTGCTCTGATAGACGACTTGTCGGATCTCGAAGTGGTTGAATCGAGCGAATTCGTTACGGCGCCAGACCGGATTGAACTGGCCGATGTCGCGCGGCGCGCTTGCGGCATTCTTGGTGTAAGAGCCCAGCAGAAACGTATTACACTCGTCCCCCCCGCAGAAGGGGAGACCCAACTGGCCGTTGCCGAGTTTCGCCGTGTTTTGCAGATCCTGCTTAACCTGGTTGGCAATGCAATCCGTTATTCGCCTGAAGACAGTCAGGTCTGGATCCGCCTCGATCGCATCGGCAATCGTGCGCTGATTACCGTGGCCGATCAGGGACACGGACTTGACGAGGAACAGCAGGCAAAGGTGTTCGAGAAATTCGAGCGTCTCGGACGAAGCGGCGACGGAGGTTCGGGTTTGGGTCTCTACATCTCTAGGCGCATTGCGCGAGCGATGGATGGCGACCTTACGATCGAAAGTGCGCCGGGGCAGGGGGCTCGTTTCACTCTATCGGTGCCCGCAGCAGATGATGCTCGCAGCGTTCCGCGCGGAACAGAGGAAAATGCACCTGAGGGGCAAACCCGCAAGAATTGAACCCACGAAAATTGAAAGGGGAGGTTAGCTCTCCCCTTTCATCGCGATCGATAAATTCAGCGCTTGTCTACTGGCACGTAGTCGCGCTGGGTAGGCCCGGTGTAAAGCTGACGCGGACGGCCGATGACCTGGCCGGGATCGGAGATCATCTCGTTCCACTGCGCAACCCAGCCCACGGTACGAGCCAGAGCGAACAGCGCAGTGAACATGGTCGTCGGAAAGCCGATTGCCGAAAGAATGATGCCCGAATAGAAATCGACGTTCGGGAACAGCTTCTTCTCCTTGAAGTAGTCGTCGTTCAGAGCGATTTCTTCCAGCTGAAGCGCGGTTTCGAAAACCGGATCCTTGACATCCAGCGCTTCGAATACCTCGCGCACCGTCTTTTGCATCACCGTCGCGCGGGGGTCGTAATTCTTGTATACGCGATGGCCGAAGCCCATCAGACGGAACGGGTCGCTCTTGTCCTTGGCGCGCTCGATATAGTGAGGGATGCGGTCCGGCGTACCGATCTCCTGCAGCATGTTGAGCGCAGCTTCGTTCGCTCCGCCATGCGCGGGACCCCATAGACAGGCAATCCCTGCAGCGGTGCACGCGAAGGGATTGGCCCCAGAGGAACCAGCCAGGCGGACGGTCGAAGTCGAGGCGTTCTGCTCATGATCGGCATGGAGTATGAAAATCCGGTCCATCGCCTTTTCGACGGCGGGATGGAGGTCAAATTCTTCGGCAGGTACGCCGAAGGTCATGCGCATAAAATTACCGGTATAGCTAAGGTCGTTCTGCGGCTGCATGAAAGGCTGGCCGATAGCGTATTTGTATGCCCACGCAGCGATTGTCGGCATCTTGGCGATCAAACGATGGCTGCTGATCTTGCGATGCTCGGGATCGGAAATGTCGGTGCTGTCGTGATAGAACGCCGATAGCGCGCCGACGACGCCGCACATGATCGCCATGGGGTGGGCATCGCGGCGGAACCCCTGGTAGAACTGGCGCAACTGATCATGCAACATCGTGTGCCGCGTGATCGTATACTCGAAATCGTCCATTTCCTCCTGCGAGGGCAGCTCGTTGTTGAGCAGCAGGTAGGCGACTTCCATGAAGCTTGACTGTTCGGCCAGCTGGCCGATCGGATACCCGCGATGAAGAAGAACCCCTTCCTCACCATCGATATAGGTCAGCGCACTTTCGCAACTCGCGGTCGACTTGTAACCCGGGTCATAGGTGAACTTGCCGGTCGCCCCGTACAGCTTGCGAATATCTACAACGTCCGGGCCGACACTGCCTTCGAGCACCGGGAAATTCTGGGTCTGTCCGCCCAGATCGAGAGTTGCCTGCTTGTCGGCCACGTATGTCTCCTCAGTCGTTCGTTTCGGTGCCTGCGGGCGAGGCTTGCGCGTTGATCCGCGCGAGCGACTCTTCCTTGCCCAACAGGACCAGCACATCGAATATTCCGGGCGACGTTGTCGTCCCCGTCAATGCCGCACGCATGGGCTGCGCGAGCTTGCCGAGACCCAGTTCGAGCCGTTCGGCATAGGCTTTCGTAGTGGCTTCCAGCGCCTCGATTGTCCAGTCATTTTGCATGTGCAGCATCTCGGATAGTTCGGCGAGGCGTGCACGCGCATTCTGGTCAAGCAGACCAGCGGCCTTCTCGGTCAGCACGAGCGGTCGTTCAGCAAATAAGAACGCTGCGCTTTCAGCCAGTTCATTGAGAGACTTCGCTCTAATCTTGAGAACCGGCATTGCCTGGACAAGCAGTTCGGTGTCCGCCTCCGGCCCGATGCGCTGCGCCACGATCTGGGCAAGGCGTCTATCGTCAGCCTCGCGGATATAGTGGCCGTTCAAATTCTCCAACTTCTTGATGTCGAACCGCGCTGGCCCTTTGCCAACGCCATCGAGATCGAACAGCGAGACGGCCTCCTCGCGGGTTATCTCTTCGCGATCGCCGTGCCCCCAGCCGAGCCGAAGGAGGTAATTGAACAGCGCTTCGGGGAGCACGCCGAGTTCGTCCCTGTAGGTTTCCACGCCGACCGCGCCATGCCGTTTCGACATCTTCGCGCCGTCCGAACCATGGATCAAAGGCACGTGTGCATATGTCGGGTCGGGCCAACCGCCCTCGATTTCATTCATCGCACGGATGACGGGAAGCTGCCGGAAAGCATTATTAAGGTGATCGTCACCTCTAATAACGTGCGTCACGCCCATATCGTGATCGTCGACCACCACGGCGAGCATGTAGGTCGGCGTGCCATCGGCGCGCAGAATAACGTAGTCGTCTATCTCGGCATTACTGACCGTGACACTGCCCTGCACTGCATCCTCGATGACCGTTTCGCCATCGGTTGGGACTTTCAATCGAATGACGTAGGGAGCCCCTTCGGGCGCTTCATTCTCGTCTCGTTCCCGCCAACGCCGATCATAGCGTTGCGGTTGCTTGTTGGCGCGCTGTTCGGCCCGCATCGTCTCGAGTTCTTCAGGGGTGGCATAGCACTTGTAAGCATGGCCCGCCGCCAAGAGTTTATGGGCGACCTGCGAATGACGTTCAGCGCGGTCCGATTGGAAAACTGGCGGTTCGTCGAAATTTAGGCCAAGCCAGTCGAGGCCCTCGATGATCTTGTCGATTGCATCCTGAGTGCTGCGCTTGCGATCGGTATCCTCGATCCGCAAAAGCACGCGGCCGCCGTGATGGCGCGCAAACAACCAGTTGAACAGGGCCGTGCGCGCACCCCCGATATGGAGGTATCCGGTAGGTGATGGTGCGAAGCGGGTGACGACCTCTCTGGTCTTGCTGTCACTATCGCTTGCCATAGTCGCGCGCTTCCTTTCAAACACATGGATGGCGACGCAGGGGACGCCTCTGGTTCCACTCGACGGAGTGGAAGAAACTGCCGATGCTGCAGTGCAGCGCCCTTGGCGCATGCGGGCGCGCTTGTCCAGTTTCGTGGACCGTACGGAAGTGTTTCTGGACCGTGCCGGGTTCGACCGCGGACCCTGGCTAGCCGTCGGTCTCGGATCCGGCATCGGACTATGGTTTCTTCTCGCTAAACCGTGGCAGTGGGTCGCAGTCTTCAGTGCCATGGCCTTGGTAGCGCTGGGCGCGACGGCAATATGGGGCCGTCGTGACGATCGCGCCCAGATCGTTACCGCCGCAGTCTCCGTGTCATGGGCGATCGCTTTGGGTGTCGCACTCATCTGGACACGCTCTGCCGTAGTCGGCGTCGAGCCCATCGAAAGGCCGACTTTTCAATACGTCGACGGCACAATTCTGGAACGCGAAGAGCAACCCGCTCGCGATCGCGTTCGCCTCACCGTGGCAGCACGCGATGCAGAATTGGCGCGCGCGGTGAAATATCGGGTGAATGTCCTCACCGGAGCGGATCGTCCGGAACTGGCCGAAGGCGCGCGTATCCGGTTCCGCTCACGACTGATGCCGCCCTCGGCGCCAATCTTGCCGGGCTCTTACGATTTCGCGCGGCGTGCATGGTTCGATGGCCTCGCCGCGACCGGGAGCGTGGTGGGTGATATCGAAATTGTAGAGCGGGCAGCGCCAGACGAGGACTGGCTGGCCAGCGTACAGCGGAAACTCTCGTCGCATGTGCGCGAACAGCTGGGCGGGTCGCCGGGCACGATCGCCGCGGCATTTGCGAGCGGCGATCGCGGGGCAATCGCGGAGCGCGACGAGGAAGCGATGCGCGATTCCGGGTTGACGCATCTGCTTTCGATAAGCGGCCTCCATGTGAGCGCGGTCATCGCGGCTGCGTATTTTCTGGCGCTCAAGATCCTGGCTTTGTGGCCCTGGCTGACATTGCGGGTTCGGCTACCGCTGCTTGCAGCAGCGATCGGTGCGCTCGCCGGGATTGCCTATACCCTCCTGACCGGAGCGCAGGTTCCGACCGTGCGTAGTTGTGTCGGGGCGGTACTTGTCTTGATCGCACTGGCGCTTGGACGCGAACCGCTTTCGCTGCGCATGGTCGCGGTGGCGGCCTGCGTTGTGTTGCTACTTTGGCCCGAGTCGCTAGTCGGGCCGAGCTTCCAGATGAGCTTTGCCGCCGTGATCGTGATCGTTGCCCTCCATAACATGACGCCGGTTCGTGCCTTCCTGGCGCCGCGCGATGAAGCTTGGCCGCGCTGGTTCACGAGGCGGATTGCCATGCTTTTCCTGACCGGGCTGGCGATCGAACTCGCGCTGATGCCGATCGTATTGTTTCACTTCCATCGCGCAGGACTTTACGGCGCGGTGGCAAATATCATCGCAATCCCGCTGGTGACTTTTGTCTCGATGCCACTGATTGCGGCGGCTTTGCTGTTCGATCTGGCGGGGATGGGCGGGCCAGCATGGTGGATGGTCGGCCAATCGCTCGACCTTCTGCTGGCAATCGCGCATTTCACGGCCGAACAGCCCGGCGCGGTAAAGCTGACACCGCGGTTCGGTGTGGGGACCCTATTGCTGTTCGTAGGCGGCGGGCTCTGGATTGCGCTGTGGAAGGGGAAGTTCAGGCTGGCTGGCTTGCTACCGATTACGGCCGGTGCATTGCTGATAGTTAACGCGCCGGTGCCCGACGTTCTCATTTCGCGCGACGGTCGCGACGTGGGAATCGCCGGGCAGAATGATCGCCTGCTAGTCCTGAGAGACAGCGAAGACAGTTACGCTCGGCAGAACCTTGTCGAAATCGCCGCCATGCCGGGTCAGCCGATCCCCTTCGCGTCGTGGGAAAAGGCGCGTTGTAGCAAGGAGTTTTGTTCAGTGGCGATAGAGCGAGGAGCAAGGACGTGGACCCTGCTGGTGGCGCGCAACCGCGATCTGGTCGAAGAACGGGCGCTGGCCGCAGCCTGCGGGCGCGCCGACATCGTCATAGCTGATCGTTTCCTGCCGCGTAGCTGCAATCCGCGCTGGCTCAAGGCGGACCGCCGGTTTCTCGAGCGGGAAGGCGGCGCCGCGCTCTACCTTTCGGATCTGCGCATCGACACCGTGGCCGATAGCCAGGGCCAGCACGGTTGGTGGCCCGAAGCGGGCAATTAGATCCGATCAGCGCCCGCCCGTAGTTCAGTGGTAACGGCGCAGGAGCCCCGCGAGCTTTCCTTGAACCTGTACCTGATGCTGCTCGTAAACCTGCGGTTCGTAGGCCCCGTTGGCTGGATCGAGACGAATGCGAGTTCCTTCGCGCCGCAAATATTTCAGCGTTGCTTCCTCATTGTCGACCAACGCCACCACTATCTCGCCATCGCGGGCCGTGTCTGTGCGACGAACCAGCGCGAAATCGCCATCGAAGATTCCCGCCTCGATCATCGAGTCGCCCGAGATTTCCAGCGCGTAATGTTCGCCCGGACCGAGCAGCGCCGCCGGTACCGGCATGCTTGTCTGCCCTTCGATCGCCTCGATCGGAGCGCCTGCCGCAATGCGCCCGTGGAGCGGCACATCGACTATGTCGTTTGCGGGCTGTGGTATGGCCGCCCTGGCGGTGAGCGCGGACACCCTCGTGTCGGTTGCTGGAACGGGGCGCGACGATCCGGTCACCGCATCTTCGGGGAGCTTGACCACTTCGAGCGCCCGGGCGCGATTGGGCAAGCGGCGAATAAATCCCCGTTCTTCCAGAGCGGAAATAAGCCGATGCACGCCGGACTTGCTCTTGAGATCGAGCGCTTCCTTCATCTCTTCGAAACTTGGCGATATTCCAGTGTCTTCCAGTCTTTCCTGGATAAACCGGATCAATTCGTGCTGTTTGGCAGTCAGCATGGCGCGATACTCCCGTGTCGCCTGTCCACAAGGTGTGAACGAATGTGGAACAATTAGGCAACCATTTTCTGCAAGTCAAGCATTCGCGCGCTTTTGCGCGGCAATACGGGCGGAACAGGCGTTCCCGTTTCAGTCCGGCGCGTGCCATTCTCCGGACTTGCCGCCGGTCTTCGCCAGCAGGCGCACGTTGTCGATCACCATCGCCTTGTCGAGTGCCTTGCCCATGTCGTAAAGCGTCAAAAGGGCCACGGAAGCGGCCGTCATGGCTTCCATTTCCACCCCGGTCTTTCCCTCCAGCGAAGCAAGAGCCGTCACGCGTATCGCATCGTCTTCGATGGCGAATTCGATCGCGATCGATTCAAGGTTCAGCGAATGGCAAAGGGGAATCAGTTCAGCGGTGCGCTTGGCTGCCATGATCGCGGCAATCCGGGCGGTCCCGAACACGTCGCCCTTGGGACCGTCTCCCGCCACCAGCGCGGCGAGGGCATCGGTGCCCATCCGGATCCTGCCCTCGGCGGTGGCGGAACGCGCGGTCGCACCCTTCGATTCCACATCGACCATTCTTGCCGTACCGGACCCGTCGAGATGGGTAAGCTGGCTCATGAAGGCGGGCTACAGACTGAACCAGGTTGACACAGTTGACACTGTCCTGAGGTAAGAACTCCGGTCCGCAAAAAAGGAGCTAATTCGGTCGGTTCTCGCTTGGCATGGGCGCGGGTCATGGCCGCTCTATGCCGCAAGGGCGCGGTGTAGGACAGCGCTATCCATGAAGCAGTTTCCGCGTGGCCTGCTCGACATCGTCCTGCCGCATCAGACTTTCGCCCACGAGGACGCTGCGTACGCCGCTGCGGGCGAGACGCTGGCAATCGGCATGTCGGGCAATACCGCTCTCGCCGACCAGCAGTGCACCTTTCGGAGCGAGGGGGGCAAGCCGTTCGGTCACCGCCAGATCGGTTTCGAAGGTTTTCAGATTGCGATTGTTGATCCCGATCAATCGCGACTGCAGGCCAAGCGCGCGTTCCAACTCGCCCTCGTCGTGCACTTCGATCAGCACATCCATTCCGCGCTCGAAAGCCGCATCTTCGATTTCGGCCATCGCGCCATCATCCAGCGCGGCGACGATGACAAGGATCGCGTCAGCGCCGATCGCCCGCGCTTCGGCAACCTGCCAGGGATCGACCATGAAGTCCTTGCGCAGAACCGGCAAACCACAGGCCGCGCGGGCCTCTACAAGATAATTCTCATGGCCTTGGAAGTATGGGGCATCGGTCAGGACGGAAAGGCAGGCAGCACCGCCCGAGGCATAGGCTTGCGCATGAGCCGCGGGTTGAAAGTCCTCGCGGATCAAGCCTTTGGAAGGCGAAGCTTTCTTGATTTCGGCGATCAATCCAAACCCGCGACCCTGTGCGGATTCCAAAGCATCGGCAAACCCGCGCGGGGCGGTTTGCCCGGATGCCAGAGTATCCAGATCACTGACACTGCGTTTCGATTTGCGCACGGTCACTTCCTCGCGCTTGGTGGCGCAGATTTCATCCAGCTTGTTCACGTCACACCGCCATCGCAATCCAGTTTTCAAGCAAGGCTTTTGCCTTGCCTGAGTCCAGGGCCCCGGCAGCTATTTCAGCGCCTTCGGTCCAGTCCGAGGTCCGTTCGGCGACGATCAGCGTGGCTGCCGCATTGAACAGAACCGCGTCGCGATAAGCACCGGGCGCGCCGGACAGCAGCGCCTCGAGCGCTTTTGCATTGTATCCGGGTTCCCCGCCACGGATCGCTTCTATGGGCGCATGGGGCAGATTGGCCTGGACTGCGACGACGCGGCGCAATTCGAAATCGTTGCCTTGCACGTCTGCCAGTTCGTTGCCCCCGGCAAGGCTCAACTCGTCCAGACCTTCATCGCCCGAGGCAATGAACGTGCGATCGGTTCCCAGCATGGCCTTCGCCGCAGCATAGATCGGCACATAAGCCGGCCGCGCGATCCCGATAAGCTGACGTTTAACTCCGGCTGGATTGGATAATGGCCCCATCAGGTTGAAAATCGTCCGGATGCCGAGCTTTTGCCGAATGGGCTGAATGCGTCCCATCGCCGGATGATGGTTCTTCGCGAAAAGGAAACAAATTCCCAATTCGGCCAAGGTCTTCTCGGCGGTTCTTCCCGCGGCTTCCATGTCGAGGCCAAGAGCCTCGAGCGTATCGGCTGCGCCCGACTTGCTGCTCGCGGCACGGTTGCCGTGCTTGGCGACGGGGACTCCGCAAGCTGCGACGACGAGACTGACGGCAGTCGAGACATTGAGAGTGTGGTGCCCGTCGCCCCCGGTTCCGCAACAATCCACCGTGCCTTGCGGGGCTTCGATCGGGATCAGGCGATCGCGCAACGCTCGCGCAGCCCCGGCTATTTCATCCGATGTTTCGCTGCGCGCCGACATCTTCTCGAGGAAACGGGCGATTTCCTCGTCGCTTGTCTCGCCGTCCAGGATCCATCCGAAAACCTGTTCGGCCTCGGCTGCATCGAGATGCGCGTCACCGGAAGGAAGCTGTTTCATGCAGGCACCTTGGCGGGAATACCGCAGATTTCCAGGAAATTGGCCAGCAATGCGTGGCCATGTTCCGTAGCGATGCTTTCCGGATGGAATTGCACGCCGTGAATTGGCAGGTCTCGATGACGAAAGCCCATGACACAGGTTCCATCCAGGCCCGGTGTTTCGCTGTTCGCATTGACCAGCAGGATGTCCGGTATGTCCTCGACGACCAGGGAATGATAGCGCGTGGCAGTGAAGGGCGAGGGCAGCCCTGCGAAAACTCCGCTGCCGTCATGGTCGACCGGTGACGTCTTGCCATGCATCAACCCGCCGCGCACGACGCGACCGCCGAAATGCTGGCCGATCGCCTGATGGCCAAGGCAAACGCCGAGCAGCGGACGTGCTGCGTCCGTGCAGGCAGCCACCAAGTCCAGGCTGACCCCGGCTTCCGTTGGCGTACAGGGACCGGGTGAAATGAGATAACCGGCGTGACCGGCGGCCAGCGCTTTGGTAGCGGAAATGGCATCGTTGCGCACCACGTCCACCACAGCCCCGAGCTCCATGAGGTAATGGACGAGGTTGAAAGTGAAGCTGTCGTAATTGTCGACGACGAGGATGGAGTTGTCGGCAGTCATTCGAGGCGTCATTGCAGCGATACGGCGCCGCTTTCAAGCAAGGAAAGCTGCGTGTGCGGCAATGAAGGTGGCGTCAGTCCTGCTTTCCGGCCAGCTTGTCGGTCGCCCGGACAAGCCCGTCGATAATTCCTGCTTCTCCAGCACTATGCCCAGCATCGTGGACGATCCAGAATTCGGCCTCAGGCCAGGCCTTCTTCAATTCCCACGCTGACGCCGGAGGGGTGCAGATATCGTGCCGCCCCTGCACGATAATGCCCGGAATGCCGCGTATCCTCTCGATGTTCTTGAGCAATTGCCCCTCTTCCAGAAAGAAGTCCTCGAGGAAGAAACGGGCGCAGATACGTGCGAATGGCACCGCCTTCGAGGGATCGGCAAAGGTATCGAGTAGCGCCTCATTGGGTAGCAAGGTTGCGACATTGCCTTCCCACAGCGACCATTGGCGCGCCGCATCGAGCCGGGTCTGCTCGTCGTCGCTGGTCAGGCGCTCGTGGTAGGCAGCAACCAGATCGTCCTGCTCGTCGGCCGGGATAAGACCGGTAAACCTGTCCCACTGCTCGGCCATGATCTCGCTCGCACCATAGCGGTAGAGCCAGTCCTTCTCCTTCTGGCGGGCTAGGAAAACCCCGCGCAGAACGATCTCGCTGGTGCGTTCGGGATATTTCTGGGCGTAGGCGAGGGCAAGCGTGGCGCCCCAGCTGCCGCCGAAGACCTGCCATTGTTCGTGCCCGGCCATGAACCGCAAGCGTTCGATATCTTCGACGATGCGCCAGGTGTCGTTGTATTCGATTTCGGCAAAAGGCATCGATTTCCCGCAACCGCGCTGATCGAAAAGGATCACGTCGTAGAGGGCCGGATCCCATTGCCGACGATGGTCCGGCGACATGCCTCCGCCCGGGCCACCATGGAGGAAAACCGCAGGTTTCGCCCCCTTGGTCCCCACGCGTTCCCAGTATAGCGAATGGCCTTCTCCGACATCGAGCATTCCGCTGTCGAACGGTTCGATCTCGGAATAGAGCGGGCGGCGGTCAGGATGTATCATTCACCGGTATCCTTTTTCTCGACCACGATAATCGGGCCTATCGGTGCGCCTGTATCGAGCCGATCGGTAGCGGGGTTCCAGAGCATGGATACGTTGCCGTCGAGGAACAGGGCGTTCTTCACGGAAAGCTCGTTCTTGTAGAAACGCGCAAGTTTGCCGAACGAAATCGGGGCATTGGAAATAACGAAGTGTGCGCGGCCTTCGTCGTCGACGCCCACCGCATTGCGGATCAGCCGCGACGGGCCGTCGGCCGTAATGGTCGGATGGATGGCCCCGTCGATTACCAGCATAGGTCCGGATTGCGTGCCGAATTCAGGCCTCTCGGTAACGTTGGCGAGGAATGACTCGGTTGCCCGGACATTCCATTCACCGCCGGTGCCGTAGAATACTCCGTTCGGCTTCATGTGGAAATTGCCCTCGCCATCGGCGGTGTTGAGTTCCTTCAGGCGTTCGGAATTCTCGACGTAATAGCCGATCGGCCTGTTATCCTCGTCGTACATGCCGCCATTCATGGCAAAGGCAATGCTGTCGGCCTCCCGGTTCTGGGCGAAGGACGCAAGACCGCCATACGGCGCGCCGCCTGCGGGTCCGAGATCCATGGCAATGTTATGTCGGGAGGGAACCGCGAGGCAATGAGTGAGCGGAGTGTCCTCGAAGATGATCGAGCGACATGCGCTCTCCACCTGACTCGCCAGACTGGGGGCAGGTTCGGGGGTGACATCTGAACCGGGGGCGCCCGCTTGACCATCGATCCTTGCGCGAGCGACAGGTTCGCCCTCGGGCTGGGCGTCGCAGCCGGAAAGCGCAAGCAGAGCAAGCGCAGTGAATAAACATCTTGTCATTGTCCGAAACCGGGCTCCTGAACGAGACGGACAGCTTCATTTGCAGCGGCGAGCAACGCGCTCGCCTTCGCCTCGCATTCGCGTTGCTCATAAGCGGGATCGCTGTCCGCGACTATACCTGCGCCGGCCTGGACGTGCATCACCCCGTCCTTGACCACGGCCGTGCGCAACACGATGCAACTGTCGACCGAGCCGTCAGGCGCAAAATATCCCACCCCGCCGGCATAGGGGCCGCGGGCTGCCGGTTCGAGCTCGGCGATGATTTCACATGCGCGTATTTTCGGGGCTCCGCTGACGGTGCCCGCGGGGAAGCCTGCGAACAGGGCATCGAGCGCGTCCTTCGTACCGTCCAGCTTTCCTGTGACATTGCTGACAATATGCATGACGTGGCTATAACGCTCGACAGTGAAACTCTCGGTGACGGTGACAGTGCCTGATTGAACCACCCGACCGACATCGTTGCGACCCAGATCGAGCAACATCAAGTGTTCGGCGCGTTCTTTCGGGTCCAAGAGCAGCGATTGTTCGGCGAGCCGATCTTCCACCACGGTCTTACCCCGAGGGCGGGTTCCGGCGATCGGGCGCACCGTCACCTCGCCGTCGCGCACCCGAACAAGAATTTCGGGACTGGAGCCGACCACGGCAAATCCTGGCAAGTCGAGAAAATAGAGGAACGGCGACGGGTTGACCCGCCGCAGAGCTCGGTAAAGCGCCATCGGGGGGAGTTCGAAAGGCGAAGTGAACCGTTGAGACAGGACCACCTGAAACACGTCTCCGGCGGCAATGTAGTCCTTGGCCCGCAAAACCATCGCGGTGTAATCTTCGGGTGCCATCGTCGGGGAAAGCGCGGGCGCCGGATGATCGATTGCGACACAGTCCGTTCGCCGAACCTCAGAGGCCAGCTTGCGCAGCACATCGTCGATCTTCTCGGCCGCCAGCTCGATCGAACCGCCTGGCCATACCGGTGCGACGCAGAACAGCGCATCGCTGAGCCGGTCGACAACAAGAATGACCGTTGGACGAACGAACAGCATGTCGGGGAGGTCGAGATCGCCCGCAGGCGCACGGGGCAGCTTCTCTACCAGACCGATGGTTTCGTAACCGAAATAGCCGACCAGGCAAGCAAGCGCGGGCGGCAATTCGGCGGGTACGTCGCAACGGCACAGGGCAACCAGTTCGCGCAAGGCGTCGAGCGTGGGAGCCGCGCTCGGCTCGAACGCTTCGCGATCCTCGCGCCAGCGCGAATTTACTTCGGCGCGCTGACCTTCTGCACGAAAGACCAGGTCGGGATCGAGACCGATCAGGCTGTACCGCCCACGCACTTCGCCGCCCTCAACCGATTCCAGCAGGAAGTCGCCGCGACCTTCCTCGAAAAGTTTCAATGCCAGCCCGACCGGCGTTTCCGTATCCGCGACAACCCGTTGCCAGACCAGTGCGGGGCGGCCGGCTGCGAGAGCATCACGTGCGCTTTCTATACCTTCGAGCTGGCCGCTCAAGCGCGCCTCAATTTTCGCCACTTAGCTGCCGCCGGACAGCCTCGATCGCATCGGGGTTGCGCTCGACACCGAGTTCTTCGCGGATCGCGATCCGCAGCTGCTCACCATATTCCTCGCCAAGCAGCGGACCCAACTGCTGCCTGGCCTGCGCGATCAGGGGGTCATCGTCCGCGATATCCTCTACCGCGACCGTATCGAGATTGACGACGAAGAAGCCCGCGCGACCGGACGCTTCCAGCTTCTTGGTCGTACCCTCGGCCATGCTGAACAACAGCGCCAACGGCGGCGGGACACGCTGCTCGCGTCTCTGCGCCAGTTCTTCGCGCGTCAGATTGACGCTTTCGGGGCGAGGCAGCTGCACATCTTCTTCCGCGATTGCGGCCGCGACGCTTTCGCCATTACGCACGCGCTTCAAGATTCTCTCGGCTGCCGCTTCGGCCCGCTGCATCCCTTGCGCCCTGCGCCATTGTGCCTCAACC
Organism: Erythrobacteraceae bacterium Alg239-R51; assembly: GCA_947331495.1. Taxonomy (GTDB): domain Bacteria; phylum Pseudomonadota; class Alphaproteobacteria; order Sphingomonadales; family Sphingomonadaceae; genus Qipengyuania. The sequence goes on from CAMZOI010000001.1 coordinate 1,577,359, forward strand.
GCCTCGTCGATTTGCGCGAACGGCGCGACTGCGGAAGGCGTGATCTCGGCAACTTCGAAGAGCAGATACTCGACCCCGCCTTCCAGAGCAGAGATTTCCGGTTCCTCCTCGTCCATCTGGAAGACAGTGCCGATGGCCGGTGCGAGTTCATCGGGAAGGGTGCCTGTACCATCATACAGACGTCCGTCGGCCAAAGCGGGCGGCGTGGTGGTGATTTCGAGGTCGAATTCGTCCGCGACCTCGGCCAATGTTGCCCCGTCGGCAAGCTGTTCTTCGATAGTGATCGCGAGATCGGACAGGCCGCGTACGCGCTTTTCCTCGCGAATCGCATCCGCGATCTCGTCGCGCACTTGCGCGAGACTGCGCGCGGGTGTCGTCTCGACATCGTCGATCCGAACGACATGCCAGCCGAGCGGTCCACGCGCGGTCGGGGCCAACGCGCCTTCGCTTGCGGAAAAGACCGCTTCGGCGACCGCTTCGGACGCTTGTGAGGCCAGGCCTTCGCGTGTCACGTCGACCACCGGCGCTGCGCGCAATCCAGCCTCGCGAGCGAGTTGTTCCAGCGAAGCACCGGCCTGGGCACGCTCGCGCAGGGAGTTGGCGGCAGCCTGTGTCGGGACGATGACCTGTGTGAAGTCGCGCGTTTCACTGGCGCGGTATTGCGCCGCGTTCTGCCGGTAGCGCGCAGCGATCTCGGCGTCGGTGGGCTCGATCCGGTCGCCCAGCGCCTCTGGGCCGAAGGTTGCGTAGCGGATGACCCGGCGTTCGGGACGCACGAAATCGCTGCGGTTGGCTTCATAGAACGATCGCAGGGTTTCCGCGCTCACATCCCCGGTCGGAGCGTAGCTTGCAGCAGGAAGAAGCGCGATGGTCCCTTCACGGCGCTCCTTGAACAGTTGCGCATAGCGATAGGCGAGCTTTTCCGGCACGGTCGCGCCGAACGTGGCAGGAATAAGAAGCTGCTGCGATAGCAGTCCGATGCCGAGATCCTCGCGCACCTGTGCATCGGTAAAGCGACCCTGCGCCAGGGCCTGACGATAGACGTCCTCGCTGAATTCACCACTGGCGCCCCTGAATGCGGGAATGGCCCGGATTTCACTGTTCACGAGATTGTCGCCAGCACGAAGACCGATGTCGCGAGCATATCCGCGCAAGGCGAAACGATCGACGAGCGCACCGAGCACCTGCGTCATGCCGCCCTGCGCCAGGAACGCTTGCATGGAAAGTGTGGGTTGCTGTTCACGCACCCGGTCGAGGCCGGTATTCGCTGCCTGGACAAGATCGGCAGTACCGATTTTCTCGTCGCCCACCACCGCGACCCGGTTGCCGCCGGCTATGCCCCCGAAGGTCCCGGTGCTCGACACATCCATGCTGGCAAAAGCGAGGGCGATAAGGACGAGAAAGGCCAGCGAAATCGCCAGACCAATCTTGGTTTTGAAAAAATCGCGGAAAAACTTGAACATGAGTTGCGGACAATCCCGATATCGCGAAGCAGGGCATAACGCAGCGTAAAGCGTGACCTGCGGTTGTTCGGCGCGCTTTAACCGGGCTGCGACCTCGCGGCAACAGGTTGCGAAGGGTTTTGACGCAAGACGAAACCTTGGCTAGCGGAGCGGGCCAAGCTTGCCCATATCGGGCGGCGATCCAAGAAATTGCACGAGAAGATATGCCGATGGCCGAACGGCCCTATATTGTTGGAAACTGGAAAATGAACGGCACGCGCGCAATGCTGTCCGAAGCGCGTGCGATCGACCGGGCTGCCCAGCGTTACATGAAGGTGGAGGTTGCTATCGCACCTCCATTCACCCTGATCCACGCGGTTCACCGCGAGGCCGAGCAGATCGGCGTCGGTGCCCAGAATTGTTTTCACGGTCCCGAGGGTGCGCACACTGGCGATATTTCCGCCAGCATGGTCGCCGATTCGGGCGCCAAATTCGTGATTCTCGGTCACAGCGAACGACGCATCGACCATGGCGAAAGCGCTGAGCTGATCAATCGCAAGATCGACAGCGCGCTCGAGGCAGGCCTTCGCATTATCCTGTGCTGCGGTGAAAGCTTCGAAACCCGCGATGCCGGCCGGGCCGAAGAATTCGTGCTCGACCAGCTGCGGGCAAGCCTGCCCGACATCAGCGATGCAGCAGAAAGGCTGTCAGTCGCTTACGAACCGGTCTGGGCCATAGGGACCGGGCGGACTGCGACAACCGACGATATCGCCGCCATGCATGCGGCCATCCGCGGTTTGCTCGACGAGAAATACGGTCCTGAAACATCGGCGAATATCCGAATTCTGTACGGCGGTTCGGTCAAGCCGGAGAATGCGCGCGAAATTCTTTCCACTCCCGAGGTCGGCGGAGCGCTGGTCGGAGGGGCAAGCCTGAGCGCGGAAAGTTTCCTTGGTATCGTGGTCGGTGCATCGGAAACCGAAGACGCCTGAACTTGCCGTACGGTGCTTGCGCGCCTAAATGCGCGCACACGCTTACCTGAAGAGATTTTGTATGTTCCTGTTTCTCACCGTACTCCAGGCCATCGTAGCCGCCGCGCTTGTCGGCGTTATCCTGATGCAGCGCTCGGAAGGCGGGGGTCTGGGCATCGGTGGCAGCCCGAGCGGCATGTTGAGCGCGCGCGGCGCGGCGGACTTCCTGACCCGGTCGACAAAATGGCTGGCGGTCCTGTTCGTCGTATTGTCGATCGTTCTTGCGGCGGTCGCCGTCGAATCCACCGGAGGCGATACGATCGAATCGACGCTGGACCGGACCATAACGCCGATCCAGCAGGACGACCCGCTTGCGCCGGTAACGGACGGTGCGGCAGCCCCTGCCGATCAAAGCGTTCCTTCGGACGATCCCCTGGCGGACATCGCTGAATAACCCACACTAATTAGCAAGGGCTGTGGATTGCGCGCTTCTAGGCGCGATCGACTGCGCTTTGCGCTTGCCCCGACTCCCCCTTGACGCTTAAGGCTCGGCTCCCATGGCGCGGTATATATTCATCACCGGCGGCGTGGTTTCCTCGCTCGGCAAAGGTCTCATGGCAGCCTCTCTGGCTGCCCTCCTGCAGGCACGCGGATACAAGGTCCGCATTCGCAAGTTCGATCCCTATCTGAACGTCGATCCCGGGACGATGAGCCCGTACCAGCACGGCGAGGTCTACGTGACCGACGATGGGGCCGAAACGGATCTCGACCTCGGACACTACGAACGTTTCACCGGTGTATCCGCCCACCAGGGCGATAATATCACCTCGGGCCGGGTGTACCAACAGATCATCGCCAAGGAACGGCGCGGCGACTATCTCGGCGCAACGGTGCAGGTTGTTCCGCACGTCACCGACGCGATCAAGGAGTTCGCGCTGGCAGGGCAGGACGATCACGATTTCATCCTCTGCGAGATCGGCGGCACGGTCGGCGATATCGAAGGTCTGCCGTTCATGGAGGCGATTCGCCAGCTGAGAAACGATCTGGAGCCGATGCAAACGCTCAGCGTGCATGTGACCTTAGTGCCCTATATCGCGGCTGCGGGCGAACTGAAGACCAAGCCGACCCAACACTCGGTCCGCGAACTCGCCAGCCTCGGCATCAAGCCCGACGTGCTGCTTTGTCGCGCCGAGCATCCAATCCCGGATGGTGAACGCCAGAAAATCGCCAATTTCTGCAATGTGCGCAAGGAAGCGGTCATTCCGGCGCTGGATGCGCCCTCAATCTATTCGGTCCCGCTGCAATATCACGGGGAAGGCCTCGACCGCGAAGTGTTGCGCGGGTTCGGCATCACCGATGCTCCAGAACCCGATCTATCGCGCTGGTACGATGTGGTCGACCGCCATTCGAATCCTGAAGGCGAAGTCACGATCGGCGTGGTCGGCAAATATGTCGGGCTTCAGGATGCCTACAAGTCGTTGAACGAGGCGCTGGTCCATGGGGGCATGGCCAACCGGGTCAAAGTCAATGTGAAATGGATCGATGCCGAGGTCTTCGAAGGCGACGATTCGGACATCGCCGCCAAGCTCGAACCGATGCACGGCATCCTGGTCCCGGGTGGCTTCGGCGAGCGCGGCAGTGAGGGCAAGATCTCGAGCGTCCGCTTTGCGCGAGAGCGCAAGGTACCGTTCCTGGGCATATGTCTCGGCATGCAGATGGCCTGTATCGAAGGCGCGCGAGCGGCGGGGCTGAACGCAGCAAGTTCTACCGAGTTCGGCACGACCGACGAACCGGTCGTCGGGATCATCACCGAATGGATGAGCGAAGAAGGGCTGCAGAAGCGCGAGGCCGACGGCGACCTTGGGGGCACGATGCGACTGGGCGCTTACGATGCCAGGCTGAATGCCAACAGCCACGTATCGAGCATCTATGGCGGTGCGAACGAGATTTCGGAACGGCATCGGCACCGCTACGAGGTCAACGCAGCCTATATCGATCCGCTCGAACAGCAGGGGCTGATTTTTTCCGGGATGTCCCCCGATGGATTGTTGCCTGAAATCGTCGAGCGTCCGGATCACCCCTGGTTCGTCGGGGTGCAGTTTCATCCGGAGCTGAAGTCGAAGCCGTTCGATCCGCATCCTTTGTTCGCAGGCTTCGTGGCGGCGGCGCTCGAGCAAGCTCGCCTGGTATAAACGAGAAGCTCCAACTGTCGTTCGGATGAGCAGTCCGTTTGACCGTTTGTCAGGCAGTTTTTTGTAAAATCGCGACAATCTGCGGTGGTCAGGGCGGAACCGCTTTATCTTTTGCTATAATTCCGGCACAACCGTTTTTTGCAGCGATGATCGCGTTGCATTGCAAAGATGTGCACCGGCAATGCGGTGGGCTTGCCTCGAAGACGGTTGTCTTCTGCGACCCGGACGGTCGATTTCGGGGCTGGGCGGCGTACGACGTCGCGGGGGCGGAACTCAGTTCCGCCCCCTACCAATTCAGTCGTCATCAAGTAAATTAGGCAGCTTCGCTGTCGCTGTCATCGTCCTTGACGATTTCTAGCGGTTTCTTGTCGCCAATGGTGATCTTCTTGGGCTTCATCGCTTCTGGCACCTCGCGGACCAGGTCGATCACCAAAAGGCCGTCCTTCAGATCGGCGTTCTCGACCCGAACGTAATCGGCCAGCTCGAAGCGCCGTTCGAACCCACGATTGGCAATGCCGACATGAAGCATTTCGCCGTCAGGCTGTTCATCGCGTTTCCTGCCGACGATCGTCAGCAGGTTTTGCTGCGCGGTAATCTCGATGTCTTCCGCGCGAAAGCCGGCCAGCGCCAGCGTGATGCAATATTCGTCGTCATCGCGCCGTTCGATATTGAAGGGCGGATAGTTGTCGCCTCCGGCATTGCGAGCCTGGCGTTCCATCAGTTCGAACAGCCGATCGAAACCAACGGTCGAGCGACGATAGGGGGTAAAGTCCATACGGTTCATCGAAACAAATCCTCCGTTGAGCAATTTGAACAGGCGGGGCCCGCATTCGGCACCCCGTCATCGCCGCCCATGCGGCGACACCTTGAATTTAGGGGCGGCGGGAAGGCTTTCAAGTCTCGTCGTCGCCTGCTAGAAAGACGAAGAAAATCGAGGATTTCGCATGAGCCAACCGCATATCGACATCTATACGAAATTCGGCTGCGGCTATTGTTACCGGGCGAAGAACCTTCTCGAACAGAAGGGCGCAGCTTTCGAAGAACACGACATTACGATGGGCGGTCCGAAACGCGAGGAAATGGTTTCGCGCGCACCGAATGCGCGGACCGTGCCGCAGATCTTCATCGGGGACACGCACGTAGGCGGTAGCGATGAACTGCACGCGCTCGACCGTGAGGGGAAGCTGGACTCGCTGCTCTCAAGCTGAATGGCGAAGGTTGCTGTTCTCCAGATGAACGCGGGCATCGACCCGCGAACCAATGCTCGCACGTTGGCCGATGCCGTAGCGCAGGCCGCGGGCGAGGGTGCGGAAATGCTTTTTACGCCGGAGATGTCCGGCTTGCTCGACCGGGACCGTAAGCGTGCGACCGAAAACATAACGCACGAGCGCGACGATACGGTGCTTTCCTCCGTTTGCGAGGCGGCCAAGGCGCACAACATCTGGGTAGCGCTGGGTTCGCTGGCGGTTGCGACCGCAGGTTCGAAATGGGCGAACCGCGCCTTTGTAATCGATCACGAGGGACAGATCGCAGCCCGCTACGACAAGATGCATATGTTCGACGTCGATCTGGCGACCGGCGAAAGCTGGCGCGAATCGAATGCGTATGAAGCCGGCGACGAGGTGGTTGCGATCGACACGCCGATCGGACTGCTCGGCCTTTCCATCTGCTACGATATGCGATTTCCCGCCTTGTTCGATGCCCTGGGTCAAAGGGCTTGCGACCTGATCGCGATACCAGCGGCTTTCACCGTTCCGACGGGCAGGGCACATTGGCACGTCCTGCAACGGGCCCGCGCCATCGAAGCGAGCACCTACGTCGTCGCTGCCGCCCAAGTCGGTCAGCACGAAGATGGACGGCAAACATATGGCCATAGCCTCGTAATCGACCCTTGGGGCCAGGTCCTGCTCGACATGGGCGGCGAACATGCGGGATTGGCCTTCGCAGAGATCGATCTCACGCGAATTGCGGAGGTGCGCGCGCAAGTTCCGAGCCTTGCCAATCGTCGGAAAATCGCCAACTAGGCGGCATATGATCGTTTATGACCTGTCTTGCAGCGAAGGCCACCGTTTCGAAGGCTGGTTCGGCTCGTCCGATGATTTCGGCGAACAGAAAGCCAGTGGATTGCTCACCTGCCCGCAATGCGGCTGCGCCGAAGTCGGCAAGGCGCCCATGGCTCCTTCGGTCCCGGCAAAAGGCAATGCGCGCACCATCGTATCCGAGGGTCAGACGGACATCGCCAAAGGTGAAATGCCGCCCGAAGTCAAAAAAGCGTTCAAGGCGCTGGCCGAGGCACAAGCCAGATCATTGAAGTCCAGCACATGGGTGGGCGACAAATTCGCCGAACATGCCCGCGAAATGCATTATGGCGAGAAAGACGAAGCCCCGATCCACGGTCGCGCGACCAAGGGAGAGGCCGAGGACATGCTCGCCGAAGGTATCAAACTCGCGCCGCTGCTGGTACCGGTCGCACCGCCAGACGAACTCAACTGATTGCCAGCGAAGTCTCGTCTGCTAAACGCAGCGACGGGCGCCCGTAGCTCAGTCGGATAGAGCATCAGATTCCTAATCTGGGGGCCACAGGTTCGAATCCTGTCGGGCGCACCATCTATCCATCAATGCGCAGAGTTCTGCCAAACCCGCAGCGCCCTTGCTTTTCCTCTCGAATTTTGGTCCTAATGGTGGTCCTAAATGGGGGTGCTATGAGCAAGAAGTGGAAGCGGGTGCCCGGCTATCCCTATGTCTACGAGCGAGGTTCTACATACTCGGTTAGGGTTCAGGTGCCACGTGATGTCAGAGGCCAAATCGGTAAAGGCGAACTGAAAAGATCGCTCGGCGGAGACTTCTCTGTCGTTAAGCGAAAACATCATGGGGTCGTTGCCGAGTTCGTCGCGGCAATCGAAGCTGCAAGGAGCCATAGTGTTGCTCCGAGTTCGGCAGCATCTGTGGTGGTCGCGCCTACCGACGAAGAAATAGAAGTGGCATGCTACGCGCATTTTCGCCGCATGGTGGACAACATGCGTGGGAGGGTGGCCCATCCCGTAGGGGACGCCCCCAGAAGTCGGCTCAACCGGGTCGAAGGCTATCAGATGATGATCCAACATCATCTTGACACCTTCGAGATGGACGCGTGGAGCGTCATGGCCACGCAGGCTTCTTGGCTCTGCGATGAATACGGTTGGGTTCTCGACGAAGACAGCGAGACCTTCGCGTTCCTCTGTCAAACCATGCTGCGTGCGCGTCTACAGTGCTACAAGGACGAGTTGCGGCGGCTGGAAGGAAAGATGTCGCCTGACCCCGACGCCGATCCCCTCTTTGGTCCGAAGCCGCCAAAGCGTCTGAGTGCTCCGAGGAACCTCGGTGATCTAATCGACAAGTTCAACGCGGCGAGAGGGCACGGCTGGTCAGCTTCGACACGCAAGAACTACATCATCATCACGCGGGTGTTGGAAGAAATATGCAGCCGGGACACACCCGTCGAGGACGTCGACAGCGACTTCTGTCGGAAAGTTTGCATGCTGCTGACACAACTACCCGCTAACTATCAGAAGCTGCCCTCCACCAGAGGGCGAACGATTAGCGATGCAATTCAGATCGCGGTAGCAAACGGCCTCCCGACAATCAGCCCCGCAACCGTCAACAGCCATCTGAACAAACTGGGAGCTATAGTTCGTTTTGGGCGAGATGAAGGGTGGATCGTAGGCAACCCTATGTCAGGTGTTGAAGTGGATGACCCTATTCATCCTTCGGATAAACGCGATCCATTTTCCACTACGCATCTTCGGGCGATATTCGCCACCGAACCGTGGGATACTGCTGCCCCGCCTCCGTCAGCACCCTATCCCTCCAGATACTGGACACCGCTGATCGCTCTTTTCTCCGGTGCTCGTTTGACGGACATTTGCGGGCAGCGGGTCGACGAAATGATTGAGGAGGATGGCGTCAGGCTATTCAACTTCGTTCATCGGCCCGGAGATCGTCACATAAAAGGACGGAGGAGCAGGAAGGTCCCCGTTCATCCGGAACTGATTGCGCTCGGGTTCTGGGATTATGTCGAAGACGCCCGCCGAGCAGGGCAGTCAAATCTTTTTGCTGACGTCAAGCGCGATAGATTGGGCAAGTGGGGTGACAATACGTCCAAGTGGTTTTCTAGAAAAATCAAGATGTTAGCATTGTCTGGAAGAAAATTATCATTTCACAGCTTCCGGCATTCGTTCGAGGACGCACTTCGGCGGGCGGACCTTCACGACACGCCCATCGGCAACGCGATCACTGGCCGATCATCTCCCGGCGTATCGAAAAATTATGGCAGCAAATATCCAGCGCGCCAGTTGCAGGAAGCCCTTGAGAAGGTGGCTTATCCTGACTTTGTCTTCACAAGCGGGAGTGGTGTCGAGGAATGAGGACCAAGGCGTTAGGCCGGACCTTGTCGCCAGCTTCCCAAGCATCCGTGAAGCCCGGTTCTCTGCGTTTTTTGGTGTAAACCGGAGCCAAAAGCGCCCCAAACAAATCAGTAGCTTGCGAAATTGAGGTAAACTCACTTTGCAACGGGTTGCAGGATACGCGGGCTGCTGGCGCCAACTAACTTGAAGATCAGGGCTAACCTTACTCAGCTCTTGACGGGCTCGGTCGTCCGTTCGTCCAGCGGAACGGCTTGACGACTATCGCATAATCGAGCGCGACCCTTTTCCCTTGGTTACGCGGGTTGGAAAGCGATATGTTTGCCTACGTTGGCGACTTTGCTAGATGAAATTCTAGACTTGCCGGAAAGGGGATCGCGCAATTGCGACGATGCTAAATGGCCAAAAGGTTGAGGATCGTCAGATTGTCAGAGTTGCCGTTCAAAGAGCTCGAAAGCCTCTCGCTTCTTCGAGACCTGCCTAATCCGAAGCCGCAACCGTCCGACAAGCGGGGCTACGGTGAGTTGGCAAGCCTCTACACAGCGTTCAGTCTCGACTTTGCTGGTAGTCTTTTGTCGAAGCTTGCTGCTCACGAGCGGACGGAGATATTCGATCCGTTCGGGGGTATGGGCACAGTTGGCGAGGCAGGAAGAAGCCTTCCACTCCAAGTTACCTTGAATGACATAAGCCCGTTCGCTTCACTCTCTGGGCTGTTTCGCACTAGCCAACGCGACGCTCTTCTTCGAGCTTTTGATAGCGTCAAAGCAATCGAGTTTGATGAGTCTTCCGGCAATGAAAGAGAAATCTTCCTAACGGCAATTCGAGAAGTAAGCGCCTCAGAGGAGCCTGTGATTAGTTGGATGGGCTCTGCAAACGATGAGGGATGTCAGGCCGAGTTGCTCGCAGTCCATTTGCTTTGCCTGATCCGAATTGAAACCCATCGAAGCTATCGCGGCTCAAATCCAACTTGGACCAAGAAGGCGCGCGGCGAGGAAATTTCGTTAGCGCACCTCGATGATGCGCGATCATTGGTGCTTGGCAAGGCTGCCTCTTACGTTGCTAGCCTGCCGGAAACTCACTTGGATTTTAAGGCCAATCACTCCTGTGGCGATGTGTCGGACCCGAGACTAGTTGATGGACAATTCGACGCTATTTTGACTTCGCCGCCATATCCAAATCGCACTGACTATATCCGCCACTATCTGCCAGGAACGGAACTACTGATTGGTGGTGATGAAGCTGCCGAAAGGCGTCTGAGAGAGGATCAAATCGGCACCCCACTTATAAGAAAGGAAATTCCTAACCCGCAACTTCCGGAAAGCGTCGTAGAAATTATCGGGAAGATTGGAGCACATGAGAGCTACGCATCAGCGAGCTACTATGTGAAGGGCTATCAGTTCTATTTTGCCGATATGGACCAAACTCTCCGGAATTTTCATAGTTGGCTCAGAAATGATGGAGTTGCAGCTATCGTGGTGCAGGATGCTTATTACAAAGAGCTTCGGATACCAGTGCCAGACTTATTGATCGATATGGCCGCAGCTGTCGGATTTAAATTGGAAGAGAGACTGGATTTTAAGGTAAAGCAAGCACTCTCAAACCTTAGTGCAGGTGCGCGAAGATCGGCCCCCAAGAAGCATGTACAAGAAACGTGTTTCTTGTTGAAAAAAGCCTAATAAAAGGCTTTCTGAAACTGCGGCTCATTGAGCCAAGGGTACTTTGGGTCGCTCAACTTTCTACAGAACGAATTCATTGGACAACCTTCAGTGCAGAGCTTCTGAATATCATCAGGAAGGTCATAGCTGTTGCCGGGGTAACAATATTCCGGTGCTAGACTGTCATTCAATTCCTCAATGCATATCGAGCGACCGATTTGCCACTCGAGATAGTTTAGCGTGGCCGCGTCTAGCTCCGCATACAAGGCTGTCTGCCGCATCGCGTCATCAACTGCTTCGCGAACCAGCTTCACCAACCGATCACGCGTTGCAACTCGCGGCCCAGACAGTTCTTCTCTCACCCATCGATCCTCGGTAGAGACACGCCCTGACCTCAGATAGAGGCGGATTAAATGATACTCGACCGCAGGTTTGAGGTTCTCAGTGTCACTAAAGACAACGATTTTTTCCCTAAAGAGGTCATGCGCCAAAACTCGAGGCTTTTTCTCGAAGGGGTCACCAGTGAATGCGTCAATTTTTGACGCAAATTCATAGAAGCCGTCAGGACCTTCCAAGATCGCATTTGCAATCCTTCGTTCGGCAGCATCTCGGTCCGGCATTAGCTCTTTAAGCCGCTTTGCAGTCTCCCTCAGAATTCGTGCGCGCTCCGTTGCTTGCACCCTTTCCTGCTTGGGATAATTCTTGAGCAGGTCAACAATCTTTGGGGATGTCACACCGGAGAATTCATCAAGCCTATCGTATGTGCCGGGAAACAAAAACGAAGCCATCGCTGACTGCATCACATCCCAGTTCATTTGATGGCAAATCGAAATGAACAGTGCTTTGAACATGAATTGATCGACTTTGGGCTCATTCGCCCATGGCTCGATCACAGGCGCTGGTTGATACCCTTTCAATTTCTGGGCCGCTTGGAAGCAGCTAAACAGGTCAACCTTGAATGGTTGACCTGAGAGGGCTTTGTGCAAGCTCATTTTTCAAAGTGGCCAAGCGCTGGAATTTTGCTGCTCAGATAGACCTCTCTTTGCTCCGTCATAGGGGTCTCCAAAGTAACCCGCTCGACAATCTTGATGCCAGCATTTTCCAAGGCGACGATTTTCTTAGGGTTGCGTGAGCCGATCACAGCCTTGTCACCTTTGTATACGAGCCGCAGCGCTTCCACGTGATTGGCAAAGGTCCGGGGTTCGGGATCACAATTGAGCTTCCTAAATGCCTCTGCCGTATCGATGCCCTCGGCTTCCTGAAGTGCAATCGCTTCTAGCTTTTTTGCGATGCCAAGGCCACGTCCCTCCTCCCAAGCATAAGTGATGATGCCGCCCGCCTCGCAAATTGCTTTGACAGCTGCATCAAGCTGGACACCACAATCACAGTCAAGGGCACGCAGGCCCTCTCCAAATACGCATGAGGATTGAAATCTAACCACCGGAACATCTGGCACGTATGACGAGGTGATTACCAACAAGTCACCATCAGGCAGTTGTGCGAGCTGAACTAACACGTCGCCGTGGGCCGTCGGAATTGTCACGGCAGGTCGGTTGGAGATTTGCGGCCATGCAATGGCCTTTTTTTCGCTACTCAAGGGTATGCCTTTGCTGAAGAAAGCATCGCTGCTAGGGCTCTTTTGCGCCAATCGAAATGTGCGATATTCAGTTCCGGATCAAGGTCTCAAGAATATAATCGATGACGGATGCCCCACTCATTTTGCGCTCGATGGATAGAGAACGACTTTGGGGACGAGACGAGATCGCGGCAAAGCTGTTTGAGGCTTATGGGAATGGTCACAGAATATTCGGAATTGAATGTGTCTCTGGTGACGGGCAGTCTGAGTTTCTCGAACAATTCTCTCGCAAGCTTCAGGAGGAACGCGGCCCTGACCCGATTATCATCGAAGGCGGCCCCGTTCGCACAGAGACAGAACTGATTGCAAGCCTATACACCTCCCTCACGGAAATACCTTTTTCGCTCGAACAAAAGCTGGGCCTCGCAGCATCGAAGTTCGTCGCCAACCTTTCTCCAAATCTCAAGAGCTTGGCCGGAGCGATAATGAAAGACATTGGGAAGGTTCTTACTCTCGGGGTTGCGCAGGAGACTATTGATAAGTTCGCTGGCCTTGTCTCTGGCGAGGATAGTGCTCCCGATCCGTTCAATGATTTGTTGGTTGAGGCTAGCGCCAACAGGCGCACCTTAATCTCAAGGGCACTCGAATTTGTAAGCGACTTGGGAAAACCGCTCTGCATAGTTATCTCAGACTACGAGCAATTGGATACGTCAGCGCAAAGCTTCTTGGTCGCCCTCTTGCGCTCAAAGCCCGAGAGCTGCGTGCTGTTCATTGCCGTGAATGTTGAGGAGCCTTCCGCGTCCGATTGGCAGAACACGATGAGGCCTCGAATGATCCTTCGATCAGGAGTTGTGACAGCATTACCGGAGGTGGGCCGAGAAGAACTCCGCCAATGGTTTGGTGCCGAAACTGGCCAAGAGCCCGCGGATGACGAACTCGACCAATTGTTGAGCAGCTCGTATGGCGGTCGAGCTGAATTCCTTAAATGGCTTCTTGACGCTTGGAGCAACGAGACAGCAGGACCGCATATCCCTGACATCTTTGATGCCGTACTGCGAGTTAAGCGACAAGGAATATGCGACGATGCTAGGTTGCTTGGAGACCTGCTTTCGCTTTTGCCCGGGAATGCCGCCGTTCATATCGATTTGCTTGGCGCCGCGCTAGCGTCACAGGGTCGTGATTTGCAGGCTGCCGTGGATGACGCTTCGGCGAGAGGTCTCATCAAGCAGGTTGAACAACGCGTCAGATTTAGCCATTCTAGTTATGCGCAACTTTGGCATTCGCAGATCGACACAACCAAGCACGCTATGCTTCGTTCGGTATGGTATGATGGGTTTGAGAAAATCGGCTTCCTGCCGAGCGTCGCGAAGGTACCGGGCTTTATTCCTATGTTGGCTGACGACATCATCAATGGACGAACAAGCGATCAAGTGGATACTCTAGCTAAAGAGCTTGATGCTGCAGGTGCCAAGGAGGACAGTTTGATATTGCATCGGTTGTCCTATCAGAAAGAAGATAGCGAGAGCGAAGGAGGCAGCGAATGATAAGCGACCATGCATTGTCCGCTGCTCGGCTTAATCTGGAACTCGGTCGATACAGCGATGCTTTCGAGCCTCTTCGGGTGGTCGAAAGGCGCGCTAGAACGCGTCCCGATGTATTACTCGAAGCTCATCTGCTAAGAATGAGGCTTGCTCTCAGATTGAACGAGTACGTTCTCCTTTGGGAGTTGTCGGACAAGATTGCAGAGGAAGCTCCTAACAATGTTGGAGCGCAATTCGAGCGCGAGCGCATTCTAAATACGGCACTGAGAGATCATGGCGATACCGAAAGACTGTCCGCCTCGATCAATCGATTGCTATCGCTAGAAAAGCAATTGCCGAAGGGAGGTGGGTCGGCCTTTCATCGCGCACTATCGAGGTCGCTTCTCAAGGTCGGCGATATAGAAGGCGCTCTCGATAGCTCGAAAAAAGGATTAGAGCTTGCGAATGAAGAGGAAGACATACGCGCAATCGGTAACGCTAGTTTGGCGCTTGCCGAAGCGCTTCGCTACGCACAGGAAGAGAGGCAATCCGTAGAACACTATTTGACCGGAATAGAGATCGGTCGTGATATTGGAAATCGAGACAGTGAACTTTGGTGTTGGCTCGGCTTGGCTTGCGCCCATCTTCAAATCGGAGAGCGCGATAAGGTAGAGAGTGCATTGGATGTGGCGCGAGATTTGACGACCGATCCGGGCTTTAAGCATCCTCTAGAAACAGCGCATGTCGGATTGATCCAAGCACTAGCGAGCATGCTCTCGAAGTCGCCTGTCAATCTTCAGGATGTGCTGCAACCGTATGCTGATTTGGGCATCGGTTGGCCGGAGCAGTTTCTCTCGGAGACACAAGGCAAGGGCGAATTACCAAGAGCAATACCGATTTAGCTTCGCCGGTCGAGCGCGGCTGCATAGGTCTCCAAGAGGCTTTCAGATGCCGCCTCTACCGACCTGCCATTCTCTATCTCAAATGTGGCCCGTGCCGTCCTCCAATGGACCTCTGTTTCGTGATCCACACTCAGGCCAAGTATTCGGAATGGCCGTCTGAGCCAAGCCAGCCTGCGAGCCATTCTCTCGGCCCTTGATGGTACAACTTCAAGATCGGGTCGGACAACCCGGACTATCATCCCGCCCGCATCTAAAATTGCATCAAAGTCTTCAGGAAACCGAAGGTCATCGACAATAATCTTTTGGACCCGATCTTGTCGTAGCTCAGCCAGCCTCCTTTTCAGGTGGTTTGCCCAAATACGTTTGGAGATCATCTCGCGTCCCCAATCAGTGCCAAGGGTTTGCATTGCAAATCGCGGAGATTTCCCTGCGAGTTTTGCTGATCCTTGGGCGCGCACCTCAGGCGGGCCACGGAGTTCTAAATCATTGAGGCCAAATGCGCTGAGCATATCTTTGATGGGTTGGCCCATGTGTAATCGATAGAAGCCTTCCTCTCTTTGAAGAGTTTCTGCAATGGACGTCTTGCCAGCGCCCGACGCTCCAACCAATCCGATGAGCTTCCATTCCTTCTTTGTCGGCATACAGGTTCCTATTAGGCCTTCCCCTAGTTGGACGCCTAGGATCGGATGGTACGTGTCTCACATGCTCCTGATGGCTAATTTTGGACCCGTTCTTATTGAAGCCTAGGCCCTATTTCGTCGGCCATCGGATCAAGCAATGAAGCCAAGTTTCTGCGCTTGATCCTTCGCTTTCGTGCTCGCCTTCTCCGACAGCCACCAGCGTTTTTCCTTCGGGTCCCACCTAGCGCCCAATGCCTTCGCCTCATTCTTTCGCGCAAAAGAGACATTCAGCATAATCCGGTTTTCCTCGATCGAGGAGGCAGCCTTTCCACGCTTCTTATTGATCGTAGAAAGCATCGCGCCAATCGCCGGATCATCATGAGGCCGTAGCGGTGCAGTGCTCGCCCAATCGGGCGCAGTGATTTCACGCCACGTCTTGAAGGTCCCGGCTGTATCCAGATTTGCGAGTTCGTCACGCAGGTCTCCGCTCAAGCTATAGACGTCCATGAGAATGGTGGGATTGCCATAATAGGGGGGAGGCTTCGTCACCTCACCCATTGCAACAATTCGAGCGCAACTGCTTTCCCATGTCGTGCGGCGAACCCAAATGCCAGGACCTCCTGCATCCTCGATCATCTGGAATACATTGCGGTCATCGCCTTCGCGCCAATCGTCAGTCATTCGCTCCTTGCCTCCCGGTCAGCACCATGCGCTTACAAACGTTTCAGTGTCAAAACTGCCATTGCGGTCGAGTGCGTTAAAGAACCGAAGAACGCTTCATTGGACTGCGGTTCATTGTGTTAAACGCGACGTATGTCTTGCGGGCTTTGGCCCATCCGAACGACCCCGAAAGTCTCTAGACCACACTCGGCACTCCCCTAGGCTTTGATGGAAAGTCTTAGGGGAGAATGACTTGTGAAAATCGGTTACGCACGCACGTCCACGTTCGATCAGATCGCGGGATTAGAAGCGCAACACGAGCAACTCGCTGCAACGGGTTGCAGCAAGCTATTCTCGGAACAGGTCGCGTCGGTGGGCGAACGTGCGCAGTTCGAGTTGGCGCTCGACTTTGTCCGGCAGGGTGACGTCCTTGTCGTTACGCGGCTCGACAGGCTTGCACGTTCCACAGCCGACCTGCTCCGCATACTGGCAAAGTTAGAGGAGAAGAGCGTCGGCCTGCACATTCTCGACTTCGGCGGAACGGGAATGGATACCCAGTCTCCGACCGGAAAGCTGATGCTGACCATGTTCGGCGCGCTTGCCCAGTTCGAGCGTGAACTGATGCTTGTTCGGCAGCGCGAAGGGATCGAGCGCGCAAAGGCAGCGAGGAAGTATCGTGGGCGGGTTCCGACAGCCCGTCGCAGGCTCCCAGAGATGCGCGAATTGGCGGATGAGGGTCTTACCCCTCCGGAGATCGCAAATCGCCTCAATCTGTCCCGAGCGAGCGTATATCGCTTGTTGAAGGAAGACCGGGCATGACTGATCCTGCGGAAGCCTTTACCCGGATAACAGCAGAGTTTGGGGACCTTCATGGTCTGGCAGTCGAAGGGCATGCTGGCGACCAGCCGCCCGAATGCATCGCAGTTCTTGCTGCGGAAATTAGCAACGGGTTGCACCGGGTCCGTGAACTGCTGGCGTGTATACATCCGCAATGGAGCGCCAATAAATGAAGCGGCTTCCAAAGGACGTCAGGCTCGACCAGAAGGTTGAGGCATTGATCGCGGATGGAGTTCCGCTGCCGCGCTGGGGATGGCCGACGCCAGCGACCTACAATGGCGCAACGGGAGCGGAGCGCATTTATGTTTGGCAGAAAAACAACATAGCATGGCGACGAGGATGGCTACCGCAAGGCGAGACCTGTTCTGTCTGCGAAACTCGCGAGGCAGAGCAATCGCATGGAGAATTGTATCAGCGGCCTTTTGCCCTCATGCCCGTTTGCCGATCATGCCACGCCAGAATACATCGCAGGTTCGGAAGTCACCATCGCTGGCAAGAGTTTATCAGTCAGCTTCCGGCTGGCAACTGGGCGAAGGTCCTCCTGCCCGAGCAACTGAACCGAACGGACGCGATCCGGATTGCCGCCGAGCCGGACTGGCTAAAAGCACTCACATCTTTTTCGGCGGCTCACCGAGCAAACAAGTGATTGGAACATCGAGCGCCAGCATGATGCGTAAAGGCACTTCCGAAGCAGAAGGCCATATTTGGAAATTCGTTATATGCAAACGGCGCGGCCAAGTGGTTAAGGTCCGGGACGAAATCGGAAATGGGAGCACAAAGTGAAGCAATTCCGCGCACTAGTTATCGCCGCAGCAGCGGTAGCATCAACGCAGTCGATGGCGCAGGACGCGAACCCCGGCCAAACCTTCGATTTTCAGCAGGAGTTCCGTTCAGAGGCTTCCACGCCGCTTTCTCCCGAGCATCCCAACTGTGTCGCGGCGCAAGTCAGCAAATCTGCAATGGATGAAGCCACAGCGGCGGTCCGAGGCATGGGGGCGCAGGCATTTGGGGCTGCTGCCGATGCTCTCGGCGAAGAGGCGACGGTGGAGGCGATGCGGCGGTTTGCAAATGCGATAATCAAGATGCGGGAAAGCGCCATAGAGTATGGCCGTAATCAGGCGCTCTGCGATGCGTCTGCGCGCCCCGAAGTTTCTACGGCTGTGGACTAGCCTGATCGAAAAGGAGACGTCGCTACCATCCAGCGCGGCCCCTCTATAGAGAGGAGGTAAGGAAATAAGGATGGGGGTGGGATGATGGATGGAGAGCGCCGCGACTTTGTTAGAGCACGTCAACGAAGCCGCTCCGCCCTGAAATCTTTTTCCGTTCCACTGGTGCCCACGACCTCCGAAGTGGGTGTAGACCGGATGCAAGTAGGGGTTCGCGGCACTTGGGACTTGAATGGTGACACTGCGACTGGGCGTGCAATAACACCCCAAAACTTTTCTGCTGCCTTCACGAGGCTTTACGAGCAAAGCGGATGGTTCAGGAAGCCGCAGAGCAACAGGAAAGGCATGACGCTGCTCACGAAAGCCAATGCTCCGAACACACTCGGGTCTATTCGATTGTTCGTTTCCGATATAGCCGCCGGCCAAGGCACCTTCGATGTGTCGATCACCTGCAATCCAACAAGAACGCTTGGGCACCTCTTGGTGTCTAGCCGTGATGAAGGCGATTTCCTCGAATGGCTAAACAATCAATCGCATTTCGGGTTCTTCGCCCGATCCGTCGTCAGCCCCTCGCTCGACAATGGCGACAACTGGCTGCCGGACCTCGATCTGGCGCACAGCCTATGTGGACCCGATATTTTTGAGACCTTTTTTCCTGTCTTTGCATCTAAGCTGATGGAATTGGCAGCCCACTTGGTGGTCCCTGTCGGCGCGCTGGAGATCGTCGACGAGGGCACTGATCGACTGGCCCTAGCCGACAATCTCACCGCTCGGTTTGGATGGGGCAGGGCTACTGTCCCCCAGATTGAGACTTACATCGAGCGACATCATAGCGAAGCGAGAAGCGTCATCCGCGCTACCGCACAGGCGATGCTGGCAAGCCTCGACGAAACGCGGGTGCGCCATCATCTGTCTCGCATCAGCTTCGAGAGGCAGGAAGACCTATTCTCGATCAGAAGCAAGTTGCCAGCCGACCGCGACCTGTCAATCTATGCAAAGTCCCCCGACCGCCTAAGATTTGAGGTCTCGCGCCCAAAACGTGGGCGTTACGATCCGCAGCTTCTCTTTCGGCCCGAAGAACGGCTGCTTCAAATTTTCCGGACCGAGCGCAACGAATTACCAGAGTGCTGTGATTGGGACGCCGTTGCATGTCTGTTCGAGGAGCCATCGGCACCGATACTGGGCGATCCTGTCGCACTCGTTAGCAATGTCGCGGACGTGTGTGCCTCATGCGATGCGGCAGCGACCCCAGTTTTGGAGGCGCTTCTCGTCGATAGCGGCTTGCGGGCGGACCTTGAAGACGTTCCTCATGCCGTGATCTCTCAATTATTGGCGCGAGGTGTAATAAGGAGGGTCTCGCTTCGGAAACGCAATCGTCCGGGCGAGCGACGCTACTCGCTCACGTCAAATTATCTATCAGTCATGGAGTGCGTAAAAACCGCTTTGGCGGCTAACATCTCACCAACGCACTCACCTTACCGGAAGCCGACGTGAGCGACTGATCTAGCCGGTTTGACCTCGCCAACTCTTTTACAAAATGCTGCCGCAGCCGCGACAACTTTGCGCGGCGAGCGGTCCTAAAGGTGGTCCTAAGGGGAAGGCGAAGTAACCACTAAGTATTTGTTTTGTTTGCCTCGCGAGCGGTGCGTGCGCCTTCCTGTCGGGCGCACCATTCTGAATATCGAACCGTCTATCTGCCGAACCGGGTTGCGAACAGCGAAAGCCCGGTGAGGACCAGCGACATGGCTACGAGCAAGCCGCAAGTTCCCGCCCAACCCAGTATGTCATAGGCGGCTGTGCCCGCGAAGCTGCCCACTCCCCCGCCGACGAACATGAGGACGATGTAGATCGTCGTCAGTCGGGTCCGAAGTTGCGGTTCCAGCGAAAGAAAGGTCATGCGGCCCGTCACGTCGATGCCGGGACCAACGAGATTGACGACCAGCAAGGGAATGATCAGCCCCCACAATGAATCCCCGAAAAACCAGAACAGGGCGATTCCGCCAAGCTGGATGCTGGCGAAGACCGCGCGCGCCTTGCGCGGACCGACCGCGTCGGCCCATCGGCCAAGACGCGGGGTGGACAATATGCTGACCGCCGCGATGGCTGCGAGGTAACCGACGGTATCTGTACCATAGCCCATGTCCGGCTCGGTCAAATGCAAGGCCAAGGCCAGCCACAGGGCGATGAACTGCGCGAAATTAAGCGCCTGGATTGCGCCCGACAACAGGATTTCCCTGTAGCGCAGCACCAGAGGAAACACCGAAAGAACAAGCGCGAGATAGGAGCCGCCCCGGTCGCGTTCGCCGGACTCCATTACGCGCGGCAGGGCAAGGGTGATCGCGACCATCAGGCCGGTCGCGATCCAGTACACCATTCGCCATCCGAAATATTCGGCCACGACGCCCGCGCCAACCCGGGCGATCAGGATTCCGAAAATGACCCCTGCGGTAAGCAGAGCGGTAACCTGTCCGAGCCGCTCAGGCGCGACACGTTTCGAGGCGTAGGCCGGTAACAGGTATGGAGCGATCGTGAAGAAACCAAGCAGGCTGGAACCGGTAACGAACCAGAAAAAGGTCTCAGAGAATGTCATGAGGCCGAGCGACGCGGTTTGCCCGGTGGCGAAAACGATCGTCAGCCGTTTGTTCGAATAGCGATCACCAAGAGGAAGCAGCAGGAGAATGCCAATCGCCAGGGCAATCTGGTTAGCCGCCGGAACCAGACCGATGCGTGCGTCGCTGACACCGAAATGATCGGCCACATCTGCGATGATGGGATGAATGTAGTAAGCATTGGCCGTCACGACGGCCGCGGCCACGGCGAGGGCGAGTTCCTGCCCCGCGGTTAGATGTCGGCCGTCGCCGGACTGCGCCTTGTCGGGGCTCACCTTGGTCGACTAGCTCTGTCGGCCGCTCGGCGTTTGCAACTGGCTGACGGGTACGGTTTCCTTGAATGTGTGCGTGACGTAGGGGAACGGGATCTCGATGCCCGCTTCGTCCAGGGCTGCCTTTACCGCGCGGATGACCTTGTCCTTGCTCTCCCAGCCGGAACGCGGCGTCGAACCTGCCCACCAACGGATAAGGAAATCGACCGAGCTGGAATTGAATTCCTGCGCAAAGATATCGACGCCCTTGCTGGCGAGGACGTCGTCGA
This sequence comes from Erythrobacteraceae bacterium Alg239-R51, assembly GCA_947331495.1. GTDB lineage: Bacteria > Pseudomonadota > Alphaproteobacteria > Sphingomonadales > Sphingomonadaceae > Qipengyuania. The sequence goes on from CAMZOI010000001.1 coordinate 1,598,450, forward strand.
CCCCCTCGACCGCGCGGCGGATGATATCGGCAGCATGGTCGAGATTGGTGTCGTAGGAAACGCCGCACACGACTTCGTGGCGGCGCTGTTCGTGATCGGTAAAGATCTCGACCGCGTTCTTGAACAGCATTGAATTAGGCACGACCGTGAGTTCGCCCGACAGCTTGCGAACATGCGTTTCACGCAAGGAGATATGCTCGACCTTGCCAGTGATACCTTCGCACTCGATAACGTCGCCGATGCGCATCTTTTCGCGTACCATGATCAGCACGCCGGCGAGAAAATTCTCGAAGATATCCTGGAAGGCAAAACCGATCGCCACCGCGCCGATACCAAGGCCCGCCAGCAGGCTGGCCGGGGTCAGATCCGGCATTACCACCACCGCTGCGATAAACAGACCGATCAGCCAGATGCCTAGCTTGACCACCGTGTCGATGAGGTTCTTGAGACTCGCGCGAATTTCCGTGCGCCCGACGATCATGTCGGATATTCGGGCACCGAACCGCGCTATAATCCAGGTCACGAACAGGATGACAATTGCGATGGCGAGAGTGGGAAGGGTCTCTACGAAACCTTTGGCCATCTCCTGCAGCTGGTCGCGCAGCGTACCGATGTAATTCACTTGTCCGGACCTCCCTTTGCGCTGCAACGCAGCAAAAACCGCGGGGTTCCGGAGGCTCTAGCTGACAGCGCGTTCCTTGCGCGCGATTTCATGAAGCCAGTCAGCGTGGCGGGGGGCCTTCTTGGTTTGGCTCCACTCGTCGAGCATCAGGGGCGCAACCCGCTTCAACTCGGCATATTGTTCGTCGGTCCCGATATCGGTCGCCAGCTCGACGCGATGACCGTTGGGATCGAAGAAATATATCGATTTGAAAATGCCGTGATGGGTCGGCCCGAGTACTTGGATACCGAGGCTTTCGACATGTTCCTTGGCGGCAAGCAGTTCCTCTTCGCTGTCCACTCTGAAAGCCAGATGTTGCACCCATTCCGGCGTGTTTTCGTCCCGACCCATGTCTTTCTGGTTCGGCAGTTCGAAGAAAGCGAGGATGTTGCCGTTACCGGCGTCGAGGAAGACATGCATGTACGGGTCGTACTCGCCGGTGGAGGGAACATGATTCTCCGCAAAAGCGGTCGTGTAATCCATGCCCAATACCTTGCCGTACCATTCGACGGTCTCCTTGGCGTCCTTGCAGCGGTAGGCGGCATGATGAACGCCCCCAAGCTTTACTGGATGCTGTTCAGACTGGGTCATTGAGCAGGCTCCGCCTCGAGTGATTTTGCGTCGTCGACCTTGAGCACTCCGCGACGGACCTGGTCGCGCTCCATGCTCTCGAACAAGGCTTTGAAATTCCCCTCGCCGAATCCTTCATCGCCCTTTCGCTGAATGAATTCGAAGAACACCGGTCCAACCTGCGCTTCTGCGAAAATCTGCAACAGCAGACGCGGCTGCCCGCCTTCGGTCGTGCCGTCGAGCAGGATACCGCGCGCTTTCAACTCGTCCACCGGTTCGCCATGGTCGGGAAGACGCTCGGGCAACATCTCGTAATAGGTTTCGGGCGGAGCGGTCATGAACGGGACGCCGAACTCCTTCAGCCTGTCCCACGCTTTCAAGAGATCGTCGCATATCAGGGCAATGTGCTGGATGCCTTCTCCGTTGAATTCACGCAGGAACTCTTCGATCTGGCCCTTGCCGCCTTCGCCTTCCTCGTTGAGCGGAATGCGGATCTTGCCATCGGGCGCCGTCAGCGCCTTCGACGTCAGTCCGGTATATTCGCCCTTGATGTCGAAGAAACGGATTTCGCGAAAATTGAAGAGCGTCTCATAATAATCCGCCCAATATTTCATGCGACCGTTGTACACGTTGTGCGTCAGGTGATCGATGACATTGAAGCCGGCCCCTTCGGGATGTCTTTCGACGTCCGGCAGATATTCGAAATCGATATCGTAAATCGACAGGCCTTCGCCATCCTCGCCCTCGTAACGGTCGATCAGATAAACTATCGCGCCGCCGATACCTCGGATCGCAGGAATGCGAAGTTCCATCGGCCCCGTTTCTATTGCCACCGGTTCCGCACCGCGTTCGAGCAGTTCGTCATAGGCCTTGGCGGCATCCTTGACCCGAAAGCCCATTCCGCAAGCTGATGCACCATGCTCGCGGGCAAAGTACCATGCAGCGCTCTTCGGTTCATAATTGAGGATGAGGTTGATCTGGCCCTGACGCCACAGATGGACATCCTTGGACCTGTGGCTGGCGACGTGAGCAAATCCCATCGCCCTGAAAACCGGCTCGATAACGCCCTTTTCCGGAGCGCAGAACTCAACGAACTCAAAACCGTCAAGACCGATGGGGTTTTCGAAAAGATCAGGCATTCGTTCCTCGCACTCAAATTAGTTACAATAGTTACTAACTATCCCGTACAGCCGACCCTGTCAAGGAATGAACGGGTCAGCGGCCTGCCATGTTCCGACCGGACGACGATCTTCCGCACGATTTTTCTTGCGCCAAGAGGCCGGCTATGATTCTGTGTTTTCATGCGGCGCAACAAGACTCTGGCAGCGATCCAAAAACCGAAGGCAACGCAGAGCGCTGCGCTTGCGGTCTTGCTAGTCATGGGCGGGTTCGCGGTTGCTGGCCCTTCGGGCTTGCTTGCATGGAGCGAAAACCTGCGCTTGCTCGACGAGCGAGAGGCTCAGCTTGCCAAACTTCAATCGGAACGGGATACCTTGGCGAACAAGGTTGCGCTCCTCGATCCCGATCATGCCGATCCCGACATGGTTGGCGAATTGTTGCGAAGCCAGCTGAACGTCGTTCACCCTGACGAAGTCGTGATCTCTTTCGAAGATTGAACCGGGTTCGGAACCACGCGGTTCCCTCAGGTTTCCATGAAGATCGGGCACTTGGCGTTGCGCGCAACCTGCGGCTGTGCCTATAGGCCGGGGGTGTTCCTCCCCGGATGAGACAAGGACAGTTCTCTTGGCGAAAGCTTCCCGTAGCAAGAAAACAAAAGCGAAAGCGCCCCCCCCTTCCGAGGACAGCGATTTCTCGCTGAGCTCGCTGCAAGAGGCGCTTGATGCTGAAAAGCGCTTCGCTGCCAGCGAAGAGCAACTGCTTCATTTCTATGAGCAGATGCTTCTCATCCGGCGGTTCGAGGAGCGGGCAGGGCAGCTTTATGGGCTCGGCCTGATCGGTGGGTTTTGTCACCTTTATATCGGTCAGGAAGCGGTTGCGATCGGCCTGCAGTCGGCCCTCGACAATGATCGTGACAGCGTGATTACCGGCTATCGCGACCATGGCCACATGCTCGCTTACGGCATCGATCCTAAAGTCATCATGGCCGAATTGACTGGCCGCCAGGCCGGTATCTCCAAGGGCAAGGGCGGGTCGATGCACATGTTCTCGACCGAACACAAATTTTATGGGGGGCACGGGATCGTCGGTGCGCAGGTCGCCCTCGGCGGCGGTCTCGCTCTGGCCCACCAGTACAATGAAGATGGGGGCCTGTGCCTCGCTTATTTCGGCGACGGGGCAGCCAACCAGGGTCAGGTTTACGAGACGATGAACATGGCCGCTCTGTGGAACCTTCCAATGGTGTTCGTGGTCGAGAACAATCAGTACGCGATGGGCACCGCGGTCAGGCGCTCTTCGGCCGAAACAGAATTCTATCGCCGCGGTGCCGCCTTTCGAATTCCAGGCATGGATGTGAATGGAATGGACGTTCTTGAAGTGCGTCAGGCCGCCGAGATCGCGTTCAAGCATGTCCGTGATGGCAATGGACCGGTGCTGATGGAGTGCAACACCTATCGGTACCGAGGGCATTCCATGTCGGACCCGGCGAAATATCGTACCCGCGAGGAAGTGCAGGACATCAAGGATCACAAGGATCCGATCGAAGCCCTGAAGAAGATGCTGATCGAGCAAGGTCACGCGGAAGATGATCTGAAAGCTATCGACAAGGATATTCGCAAGACCGTATCCGAAGCCGCCGATTTTGCCGAGAATTCGCCCGAACCGGGTGCCGCCGAACTATATACCGACGTTCTGGTGGAGAGCTACTGATGGCGATTGAACTGAAGATGCCGGCGCTTTCCCCGACCATGGAGGAGGGCACCCTTGCCAAATGGCTCAAATCCGAAGGTGACGAGATAGTCGCGGGCGATATCATCGCCGAAATCGAGACCGACAAGGCGACGATGGAGTTCGAAGCGGTCGACGAAGGTACGCTCGGCAAGATCATGGTCGAAGAAGGGACGGAGGGCGTAAAAGTCGGCACCGTCATCGCGATGCTCGCAGGCGAGGGCGAGGCCATGTCCGACATCGAAGCGCCCGCCGAAAGCGAAGCCGTCGAAGACGTCCCGGGTGAGGGCAAGGATGTTGGACGCGACGAGAGTCAGGCGGAAGTCACCAGGCCAGCGCTTAAGGGGGACGTAAACGATCCCGATATCCCCACGGGTACGGATTTCGTCAGCCTATCGGTTCGCGAGGCCTTGCGCGACGCCATGGCCGAAGAGATGCGCGAGGACAAACGCGTGTTCGTAATGGGTGAGGAGGTTGCCGAATATCAGGGCGCCTACAAGGTCACCCAGGGCCTGCTCGATGAATTCGGACCAAAACGGGTCATAGATACTCCAATTACCGAATATGGCTTTGCCGGTATTGGCACTGGCGCGGCGATGGGGGGGCTGCGCCCGATCGTCGAGTTCATGACCTTCAACTTCGCGATGCAGGCGATCGACCATATCGTGAACTCGGCCGCCAAGACCAATTACATGTCCGGCGGTCAGATGCGTTGCCCCGTCGTTTTTCGTGGGCCCAACGGCGCGGCAAGCCGCGTCGGCGCGCAGCACAGCCAGAACTATGGTCCGTGGTACGCCAGCGTGCCGGGACTGGTTGTAATTGCACCCTATGACGCGGCCGATGCCAAGGGTTTGCTGAAAGCTGCGATCAGGTGCGAAGACCCTGTTGTCTTTCTCGAAAACGAGCTTGTCTATGGACGAAGCTTCGAGGTTCCTGACCTTGACGATTATGTCTTGCCGATCGGGAAGGCGCGGACCATGCGCGAAGGCTCCGATGTTACGATCGTTGCCTATTCGATCGCGGTAGGCCTGGCGCTCGAAGCTGCCGAAGAATTGAGTGGTGAGGGGATCGAGGCCGAAGTTATCGACCTCAGAACGCTTCGGCCACTCGACAAGGAAGCGATCCTTGACTCACTGGCCAAGACCAATCGCCTGGTGATTGCCGAAGAAGGCTGGCCGACCTGCTCGATCGCCTCGGAAATTATTGCGATCTGCATGGAGGAAGGCTTCGACCATCTCGATGCGCCGGTTACGCGCGTCTGCAATGAAGACGTGCCGCTGCCCTACGCTGCCAACCTCGAGAAGCTGGCGCTGATCGACAGTGCGCGGATCGTGAAGGCGGCGAAGAAGGTCTGCTACACAGAGTGAATGCCGAGTAAACATCCGACTTAGGGTTTTGTTAGGAAGCAGTGCGCTATTTCCGGCTCCATGTAATCGACAGGGGCTTGGAAAATGGCGCACGATCATTGTGGATGGCTGACGCGTCTGCGCGACTGCGGTGAGGGCAACGTATTCCCCCTGACCGCAGCTGCGATTGTCGTTCTGGCGGGACTGGTCGGCGGCGGCGTGGACATGTCGCGTGCCTATCTGATTGAGAACCGGTTGCAGAACGCATGCGATGCCGGGGTGCTGGCCGGTCGAAAGAACGTAACGGTCAACGGCTTCGACACCAAGGCTCAGAACGCGGCTCAGAACTATTTCAAGGTCAATCTGGCAGGCGTTAACAACACGACCACCCCGGTGTTTGCTACCACGAGTGCGGACAATGGCAACGTCATCAACGGCGTCGCGTCGACGACGACCAGTACGACGATAATGACGTTGTTCGGCTACGATACCATGCCCATCCAGGTAGATTGCAGCGCCAGCATGGCGATGGGCAATGCCGACGTCATGATGGTCCTGGATACCACTGGCTCGATGGATTGGGCGATCGGCGGCAGTGGTTCTCAGCGGCGCATCAATGCGCTGCGGGATTCGATGAAGAACTTCTACGACAGCCTTGCGACCGCGATGCAGGGGACCAATGCGCGCGTCCGCTACGGCTTTGTGCCTTACAACCAGACGGTGAACGTCGGAAAACTGCTGTACTCCGCCAACCCTTCGTGGATTGCCGATACCAACCTGATGCAGTCCAAAGAGGCTCAGTATATCGATGTCGAGAAGGACACCGACGAAGTCGAATCCTACGAACCCCCCGTCTACAAGAACGAAACCTCTGTAGGAGAATTTTCCAATTCGTCGTGGGTGGATCACCAGGGATCATGGCGCAAGGACAAGGACTGCGATGATGACCGGCCCGACAACACGTCTTGGTCGAATAACGGCGGCTCTTCCAGCGAGACGCGCACCTATTTCGACGGCAGCGACAACCGGATTACCGAAACAGTACAAACGCAGCCGCAATCCCGCACGGTGTATCAGTGCTACAAGAAGTCCAACAAAAATTTCTGGGTGGAGAAAAGAACTGAGTTTCGAGAGCGCTACAGTATATCTACAGCCGTAGAAGAACCCGTTTATAAAAAGATCATCGTCCGCGAGTTTGATCGATACAAGTACAAACAGATGCCTATCAGTACGTCTCTGTATAAGACAGGGGCGAGTGTATCTACTGTAACGGGCAATGATGGTGCGGACGAGTATTCCACTTGGGCTGGTTGCATTGAAGAACGAAGCACAGTCGCCTCCGATAGTATTTCGTATTCCTCGATTCTCGGTTTTACGCCGTCCGGCCTCCATGACCTCGATATCGACAGTGCCCCATCGTCGGACGAAACGAAATGGCGCGCGCTCTGGCCTGAAATGGCATACATACGGACAACGTCCGACGGTCGGAATGTCACGTCAAGTTCGACGAGTGATTATGGCGATCCGGTAGGAGCAGTTTGCCCGACATCATCGCAACTCTTTGCGAGCATGGATAAGTCAACTTTCTATGATTACGCGGACTCCCTGAGCCCGAACGGATCGACATATCACAGCATCGGCATGATATGGGGCGCGCGCCTCGCGTCCCCGCAAGGCATTTTCGCCAGCAACGTCAACGAAGCGCCGGCAAATGGCGGCGAAGTGTCTCGCCACATCATTTTCATGACGGATGGCGAAATGGCCACAAGTTATTCGCGTCAATCCGCCTGGGGGGTCGAATGGCACGATCGCCGCGTGACCAGCAACGGATATTCGAACCAGAACAATCGCCATGACCAACGGCTCCTGGCAACCTGTGCGGCGGTCAAGGCGAAAGGGATCCGCGTCTGGGTAATTGCACTGTCGACGTCACTTACCAGTTCGCTCTCTACATGCGCTTCTGCCGAGAGCAGCTTCACGGCGAACAGTTCTTCCGAGCTCAACGCAGCTTTTCAGGAAATTGCGAAGAACGTTGGGGAACTGCGGATCACCTTGTGATTGCGGGAGATTTCATCATGCCATTCACTCGTAATCTTCCAAACCTGATCCACGATGAGCGCGGTGCCACCGTCATGGAATTCGGATTGGTGGCAACCGTTTTCATCACGATGCTCATCGGCATGATGGATTTGGGTCAGACCGCTTATACGCAAGCTATTCTCAACGGCGCTGCACAGGAGGCGGCACGGGCATCATCGCTGGAATCAAACGACACTGTAGCATCCGACGCCAAGATTCTCGAAGCGGTCCGCAAGGTCGCCCCGGGGGCAACGGTAGATACGTCCCGCGTCAGCTATTTCGATTTCGACGACATCGAGAGAGCCGAAAAGTGGAACGACGAAGACAGCGACGGCATCTGCAACAACGACGAGAATTACGTCGATGAAAACGGCAACGGTCAGTGGGACGCGGATATCGGCGTTACGGGCAATGGAGGAGCTGGCGACGTCGTCCTGTATACAGTTTCGGTTAGCTACAAGCCGCTTTTCCCGATCCCGTTCTACGACAACTCGAGCGCCGAGAGGGAATTGTCGTCGGTCATCGTGAAGAAGAACCAACCTTTCAGTGCGCAAGACGGTTACGGCGATTCAGCCGGCGTTTGCGCTTGAGCGGGAGTTGAACATGTCGATATCCGAACTTTTGGGTAGGAGTTCCCGCTTCTTCACTCGGCTAAGGAAGAATGTCCGTGGCGTGGCGCTTACCGAATTCGCGGTTGTAGCTCCCGTGTTCATAACCTTGGGCATGTTCGGTTTCGAGATCGCTTACATGGCGGTGACCAAGATGAAGGTCAGCCAGGTTGCCTTGTCGGTAGCCGACAACGCATCCCGCCTTGGCCAGACTGACAACAGCGCCGTTCCTCCTACTATCACCGAAGACGATGTCGAGGCCGTGCTCAAGGGAGGAGAAAGGCAGGGACAATCGATAGATATCGGCGCCAACGGCCGGATCGTCTTGACCAGCCTTGAATATGATCCAGTAACCGACCGGCAATTTATTCACTGGCAACGCTGCGTTGGCGAAAAGGATGTGCAGAGCGCCTATGGCAACGAATCGGACAAGAACGGTCTGACAGGTACGGAACTCCAGGGAATGGGAAACGGTGCCAGCAAGGTGACTGCACCCGCCGGGGAGGCCGTCATGTTCGTCGAAATATTCTATGATTATCCTGCAGTGTTCTCGAGCGCCTTCGTTCCACAAGCCGAATTTCGCGAGGAAGCAGCGTTCATAATTCGCGACGATCGGACCTTGCAGGAACCCAATGAGAAAGGCCTGTCCGGAAGCAAGGACAATGGTTGTGAACCCAGCTAGGTAGATCTAAATCTTTCTAGATCAGGCTTGACGTCTGAACCTGATAGAAGACCAGCCTTCTACATATGACGCTTTCTTGATACGGGCATTCTTCCTTGATGCTCGACAACCTCACAGCGGAACTTCCGGAAAGCAGCCGTCTCGCCTTTGCGAGCGCCGGTGCAAACAGAAAGCGTTGGCTGGCCGCGCTGACCCTGGACGCGCGGCTTGCGCGGATTGTTGCCAAGGCGAGCGAAACGGTGCTTGCCCAGATGCGCCTGGCATGGTGGCGCGATCAGCTCGGCGTGCCAGTCGACGATCGCCCGACCGGGGACCTTTTGCTCGATCTGATTGGCCAGGAATGGCGAGGCGACGAAGCCCCACTCAAACAGTTGGTTGATGGCTGGGAAATCGCACTTTGCGAACCGCCCCTGACGCAAGACGCTGTTCTGGAGTTTGCATTGGGGAGGGCGGCGATGTTTGGGCCACTGACAGACTTCGCGGGACGGGAATTGGCAGATGTCATGCAGACTGGCCGGTTCTGGGCGCTGGTTGATCTGGCATCGGGCACATCACAAGCGAGCGAACGCGAACTTTTACTCGATGCGGCCCGCCGCGAGCAGATAGGTCGGGTCTCGCTTTCGCGCTCGATGCGGCCGCTCACGGTCCTTGCTGGCTTGGCGCGCCGCTCCTTGCGGCGAGGGGGCGCGCCACTTATCGGCGATCGATTGAGTCCGCTCGCGGCGCTGAGACTTGGAATGCTTGGTCGCTAGGGTAGGGAAGTGCTATGAACAAGATCATTCTTGGAGCAGTAATCGCGCTTGTCCTTGCCGGGGTTGGTGCGTTTTGGTGGCAGGGGCGTGCCGAGGTTGAACAAGGCGCGCCGCTGCCCGACCCAGACGCGCTCGTTCTCGAGACGCCCGGGCCTGAACTTCCCGAGTCCGATCCGGGTGACATGATCGGCCCTGAACCTCCAGAAGCGAGCGAGCTGACCAAGGAGCAGAAGCGCTTCTTTCGCTATGACCGCAATCGCGACTGGCGTATCACCCGCACCGAAATGCTATCGTCGCGCACCGACGCCTTCCGCAAACTAGACAAGGACGGCAACAATCTGCTCGATTTCGAGGAGTGGGCGGTTGCCACGGTCGAGAAGTTCGAAGGGGCGGACGAGAACAGCGACAATCAACTGACGCCCGGCGAGTTTGCTTCTACGGCACCCAAGCCACGCAAGGCGCGCCGCTGCGCCTGCTAGGCGGGAACAAGCTCACGCTCGGAGAGCCACTTACCGAGATCGGCCTTGGCGCGTGAAGTATAAGCTTCCTTTCGCTGCTTTTTCTTCACCTTCAGCAACGGCGGGAAGAGGCCAAAATTGACGTTCATTGGTTGAAATGTCTCCGCTTCGGCGTCGCCGGTAATGTGCGCCAACAAAGCGCCGAACGCGCAAGTGCGGGGCGGGGCCTTCCACCGACGTCCCGAAAGCTCGCTCACGGCCATGAGGCCGGCCATCAGGCCAATCGCGGCGCTTTCGACATAACCCTCGCATCCGGTAACCTGTCCTGCGAAGCGGATATGCGATGCATTCTTCAATCGCAGTTCACGGTCGAGGACGATCGGTGAATTGAGGAACGTGTTGCGATGCAACCCTCCCAGCCGCGCGAACTCGGCGTTCTGGAGCCCGGGGATCGTGCGAAACAGTTCGATCTGCGCCCCGTATTTCAGCTTGGTCTGAAAGCCGACCATGTTCCACAGTGTGCCAAGCTTGTTGTCCTGACGCAGTTGTACCACGGCGTGGGGCCAGCGACCCTGAGGGAATTCGGGTGTCGCGTCGCGCGGATTATCCAGACCGACCGGCTTCATCGGGCCGAACCGCAGCGTATCGACGCCACGCGCCGCCATGACTTCGATCGGCATGCACCCGTCGAAATAGGGCGTGTCCCTTTCCCATTCCCGGAACTCCGTCTTTTCGCCATCCATCAGACCCTGATGGAACGCCAGGTACTGCTCCTTGGTCATGGGGCAATTGATGTAGTCGCCGTCCTCGTTCGAGGCTTCGGTCCGCTTGTTCCAGCGTGACTGGATCCAGCAGATATCCATGTCGATGGTCTCGCGATGGACGATTGGCGCAATGGCATCGAAAAAGGCCAGGCGGTCCTGTCCGGTCGTCTTCACGATGTCCTGAGCCAGTGATTGCGCCGTAAGGGGCCCCGTGGCGATAATGGTCGGACCGATCGCGGGAAGGGTGTCGACCCTTTCGCGTATTACATTGACCCTCGGATGCTCATCAAGCGCCCTTTGTACTTCGGCCGAAAAGACATCGCGATCGACAGCCATTGCGCTTCCGGCCGGAACACGCGCAATTTTCCCGGCCCGCATGATTAAACTGTCCAGTCTCCGCATTTCGTCATGCAGCAGTCCGACAGCATTCTTGTCGCTATCGTCGGAACGGAAACTGTTCGAGCAGACGAGCTCGGCAAGTCCGTCGGTCTGGTGGGCCGGTGTCATGTCGCCGCCGCCCCGCATTTCTGACAATCGAACCTGCCAGCCGGCCTGAGCAAGCTGCCAGGCCGCTTCGCTTCCAGCCAATCCGCCGCCGATGATGTGAATATCGTGGTTCATTGCGAGGCACCTAGTGCTTGCATAGCCTCTTCTACAAGGCCTAGGTCGCCGAATGCCGCGTCGTGCCCTCGTAAAACAACGCCCCTGGTTGCTCGCCAGCCTTGTGGCCGGACTGACATACTTCTTCGTCATGGACGATCCAATCGGCGGCTTGTGGCTGATGCTCTGGAAAGGTGCGGGGGTCGCCCTGCTCGCAGCCTACGCGGCGTTACGACGACCGGCAGGCGAGGGTGGCCTGATCGTGATCGCCCTAGCCCTTGCGGCCGCGGGCGATATGGCGCTGGAGATCAGTTTTCTAGCCGGGGGCGGGCTGTTCGCAATCGGCCACCTGTTTGCCATGGCGCTGTATTTGCGCGAGCGGCGCTTCTCCATGTCATTAAGCCAGAAACTCGCTGCAGCAGGCCTTCTGGTGCTCACACCGGCTATTGCAGCCGCCATGACCTATGGGCTGCCGAACTGGGGTCTGGCGACCGGCTATGCCGCGCTGGTCGGCGGAATGGCTGCGGCGGCATGGAGCAGTTCCTTTCCGCGCTACCGGGTCGGGTTGGGAGCGGCTTTGTTCGCTATCAGCGATTTGCTTATTCTTGCCCGCGAAGGCAATGTGCTGGACGTTGACATCACCGACTGGCTAGTCTGGCCGCTCTATTTTGGCGGGCAATTCCTGATTGCGACCGGCGTAGTCCAGACCCTGCGTGCACGCGCCAAAAATATACACGAAAATTGATAGTCGCCTGTTCTGCTTACTCTGCAGACCCGTTTTCAGTAAGTATCTCAGAGATGAGTAGGAGCACTTACAAACACTCCGTCAAAAGACTTTGGGGCTCAAGGGATGACGAGAGTTTGGTTTTGACGGCCGCGTGCTTTGCGGTCCCTAAGATACGTCGAGCCGCGTTCTAAAGCGCAAATCTGTTAGTCGCTGTCAGGTTCACCTTCTATATTATCGTCCGAATGGGGCGTGGTGTAAGGCTGTGTCGTACTGAGACCGCCTCGTGCCGCGATCTCGTCGGCCACAAGTTCCTCGGCCTCGTTCTCGGGCTCTTCGGTTTCGTCTATCCGGGCCGCACCGACGATGCTCTCGCCTTTCGCCACATCGAAGATCCGCAAGCCGGACGAACCGCGGCCATAGATTGAGAAGCCCTTATGCTCCTCGAAGCCGCCAGGTGTCATGTGCCGAAAATCTATCGGCAGACGGATGAGTTTCGCCCGATCGGTGACAAGCATCAACTGCATGCCGTGCCGTACCGGGAAGCTCGCCACAACCGGACCGTTGCGATCGGGATTGCTGTCGGGCGTTCCGATATTCGTCAGACCCTGGCCACCCCGACCAATGGTGCGGTATTCGTAGGCTGAGGAAATCTTGCCGTAACCATTTGCCGTGAGGGTAAGGATGAATTCCTCGTCTTCTTCCATCGCCTGCGCGAGATCCGCGTCGATCGAATGTTCGGCATCGTTGTTTTTCCATACCGCGGCACGCAGATAGGCTTCGCGGGTTTCCATGTCGGCTTCGAGCTTGTCGAGTACGGCGAGCGATACAACCTTCTCCGTGGGCTTCAGCTTCATGCCGCGCACGCCGATACCGGTCCGGCTCTTCGTTTCTCGGGCATCGGAAGCAGCGAAGCGAATGGCCTTGCCCGCGTCGGAAGCAAGAAAGACTTCCTGGCCTTCAGAAAGTAACCGGACGCCAATCAACCTGTCGCCGCTGTCCTCGACAAAGCCCATCGCGTACTTTCCGTTCGAGGGAACATTCGTGAACGCATCCATTGAGTTGCGACGGACCATACCCTGTTCTGTCGCGAAAACGATGTTGAGCGAACTCCATTCGCTTTCGTCTTCAGGCAGGGGAAGGACATTTGTGACACGCTCGTCATCGCCGAGTGGCAGGAGATTGACCATCGGACGACCCTTCGTCTGCGGACCGCCCTCTGGCAGCTTCCAGACTTTGAGGCGATAGACTCGCCCGGTATTCGTAAAGAAAAGCACGGGGTTATGCGTAGATGTTACGAACATCTCGACGACGGCATCTTCATCCTTGGTTGCCATTCCACTGCGGCCCTTGCCGCCACGTGCCTGCGCCCGAAATGCATCGAGCGGTGTGCGCTTTATGTAGCCGCCATGAGTAACGGTGACGACCATCTCCTCGCGCTCGATAAGGTCTTCATCTTCTAGCCCGTCCCATGCCGGAGCGATCTCGGTGATGCGCGGGGTGGCGTAGGTGTTCCGGATCTCTTCCAGTTCCTCGCGCATGAGGTCGTAGAGCTTCACGCGGTCGGCAAGGATCGAAAGATACTCCTCGATCGCCACTGACAATTCTTCCAATTCGCCGCCGATCTCGTCACGCCCGAGTGCGGTCAACCGGTGGAGGCGCAGGTCGAGAATGGCCTTCACCTGCCGTTCCGAAAGCCGGTAGGTACCGCCGTGTTCATCCCTCGTAGGTTCGATCGCTTCGACCAGCGCAATATACTGCGCGATGTCGCCGATCGGCCATTCCTTCGTAAGCAGCTTCGCGCGCGCTTCGGCGGGATTGGACGAGCCGCGGATCATCGCTACTACCTCGTCGAGATTCGATACGGCAACGACAAGGCCAAGCAGGGTATGTGCCCGCTCCCGCGCCTTGTTCAGTTCGTACTTCGTCCGGCGGGTGATGACTTGCTCGCGGAAAGCGATAAAGGCCTGCACGAAGTCCCGCAAGGTGAGAACTTCGGGGCGACCGCCGCGGATTGCCAGCATATTGGCTGGGAAGCTCGACTGAGCGGGTGTATAGCGCCAGATCTGGTTGAGCACGACTTCGGGCGAGGCGTCGCGCTTGAGGTCGACGACCACGCGAACGCCTTCGCGCGAGGACTCGTCGCGAATGTCGGAAACCCCTTCGATCCGCTTTTCCTTCGCGGCCTCGGCAATTTTCTCGACCAGACCGTTCTTGCCGACCTGATAGGGAATGGCAGTGAGGACGATGGATTGGCGATCCTTCGCCTTGGTCTCGACCTCGTGGCGTGCCCGCATCAGTATCGATCCGCGCCCGGTCGTGTAGGCCGCCCGCGCGCCGGACTTGCCGAGAATGAGCGGAGCAGTAGGGAAGTCCGGGCCTGGAATTATTTCTAAGAGTTCTTCAGAAGTGATTGCCGGATTGTCGATAAATGCCAGGCAGCCATCGATCACCTCGCCAAGATTGTGCGGCGGGATATTGGTGGCCATGCCGACCGCGATGCCCCCTGCGCCATTGACCAGCAGGTTGGGGAAGCGCGCCGGTAGAACTGTCGGTTCTCGCCGAGATCCATCGTAGTTGTCGGCGAAGTCGACCGTATCCTTGTCGAGATCATCCAGCAGGGCATTTGCAACGCGCGCCAGCCTGGCTTCGGTATAACGCATGCTTGCGGGCGGATCGGGATCCATCGAACCGAAATTGCCCTGACCATCAACCAGGGGCACCCGAAGCGACCAGTCCTGCGTCATGCGGGCCAGAGCATCGTAGATCGCAGCATCGCCGTGCGGGTGGTAGTTGCCCATCACGTCGCCGACGATCTTGGCGCTCTTGCGATAAGCCCGACCAGCGACGAAACCACCTTCCTGACTGGCAAACAGAATGCGGCGGTGGACTGGCTTCAACCCGTCGCGCACATCCGGAAGCGCCCGACTTACAATCACGCTCATCGCGTAATCGAGGTAGCTCGTCTTCATTTCATCGACGATGTCGATGCGCGTGTATCGATCCCCACCGTAGGCGGGAGGATCGATCAAATCGGTATCATCTGCCAAAACAGGTATTCCATGTTGCGAACTTTGTTCGATGAGTAGCGACCGAGCATAGGCCAAATGACCCACCGGCGCCACCGAGCAAGCCATCCCCGGCGCAGTTTCAGGGGCGTTTTCCACATATGGGTAGACCTGTTTGGAAAGAAACCGTGAACGGTGACATCATCCCATATTCAATGACCGTTCAGCCCCTTGCGGGCAGAAGAATTTGCAATGAGAACACGCAGACGGCATGGCCACGGCAGTTGAAGTTCGCGGCGTCCAGCGTACTCGCCCTCAATTCACTCTTGGGAGTTACTCGATGATCTTTACCCGTTTTGCTCGCAAATCGCGATCTACCTCGACGTTCGCGATCGCAATCGCTCTTGCCACCGGCGCGGCCGTGGGAATGACAGCGATCGAAACTCCGGCTCAAGCTCAGAAGAAGGAGAAGGAGGCACAGCCCGAATATTCCAAGGAATTTCTCGATGCCTACCGTCCGATCGACGAAATAGAAAAGTCCGCAGCCCCAGATTATGCGGCAGCAAAGGCGTTGGTGCCTGCACTTGTCCAGGCGGCCCGATCCGCTGATGAACAGCAAGCTGCGGGAGGCCTAGTCTACAACATTGGCAACAAGACCAGCGATGAAGACATGCGCCTTCGCGGGATTCAGCTGATGATGGACAGTGGAAAGGCAAGCCCGGAACTGACCGGTCAGCTCGGTTTTGCTGGCTACCAGATTTATAGCGCGCGTGGCGATGTCGCAAATGCTCGGGCGGCGCTTGAAGCTGCGATCGACGCCAATTACTCGTTCAACGCAAACCTTAGCGATGGCAGCACCCGGATGTACGGACCGGACGATATGCGCCTGATGATCGCGGATCTGTATTTCGATAACGAGAATTACGCAGAAGGCCTTTCGTACCTGTCCCAACAGATCGAAGCGCGCAAAGCCGCGGGCGAGCCTGTGTCCGAACAATGGATCCGTATGGGTCTCGCCAATGCGTACAACAACCAGATCGGCGACCAGGCCGCGGAATATGCCGCATGGCTTGCCACGGACTACCCTACCAAGCTGAATTGGGCCGACGCGGTGGTGATCACGCTCAATTCGCGCGACTATTCCAACGCCGAGACGCTCGATCTGCTGCGCCTTGCGCGCCGGATGCAGAATTACAGCGATCCGCGCGTGCTGTCCGAATATGTCGAGGTGCTCGATCCACGCCGTTATCCGGGTGAAGCGATCGCGGCGATCGATGAAGGGTATGCCATCGGAGCCGCCGATCGCACCGATAGCTACATCACGGAAGTGCGTGCCGAAGCCGCCAGCAGGGTCGAAGGCGATCGTGCAGATCTTCCGACCCTGGCCGCCGAAGCGCGGGGAGCCAACGCCGATTTGAAAACGCTTGTCCTCGCCGGTGACACTTTCCTGAGCTACGACCGTCCGACCGAAGCCGAAGAGTTTTATACGAAGGCGCTAGGCATGAGCGGTGTGGAAAGGCCGTTGGTCCTGACCCGCCTTGGCATCGCCCAGTACGACCAAGGCAAATATGCCGAGGCACAGGAAACTTTCGGCAGGGTCGAAGGGGCGCGCCGCGATCTTGCCAATTTGTGGGCGATCTACGCCTCGCAACAGATGTAGTATCAAACGCAAAACTACTGCGTGGAACAGAAAGAAGGCGCGGTATCTTCGGATATCGCGCCTTCTTCGTGTGTCAGCGCAGCCGCTTGACGTAGGGGGTATTGTTTTCGCGCCGTTCGAGCTGGAACTGGTCCATGGCATCGAACAAGTCCGTCAGCCTCTTGAACCCATAATTGCGGACGTCGAAACTCGACCGGTTGCCGGCAATATTTCCGACCTCGCTGAGCGAGGCGAACCCGTTGTCGTCCCGCTTGGCAGCCTTCCATGCAGTTCCCAACAGCTCTACCAGTTCCTCGTCGATTTCCGACTTCCCCGGGATGGTTTCCGATCTAGCAGGTTCCCTGTCATCGGACGCGCCCTTAATCAGCGCGTCAATGTCGATGAACCGCGTACAAGCGCTCTTAAAAGCGGCTGGAGTCTTCTTGGTACTCCCAAAACCATACACGACGAGGCCGTCCTGGCGCAGGCGAGTGACCAGTGGCGTAAAATCGCTGTCCGAGCTCATGATGCCGAACCCGTCGACCTTGCCCTGATAGAGTAGGTCAATGGCGTCGATCGTCATCGCCATGTCGGTGGCATTCTTGCCTGCCGTCAGATCAAACTGCTGCTGCGGACGAATACCATATTTGTGGGTAATCTTGTCCCAATTGGCCAAATTGTTTTTGGCAAAATTGCCATAGGCTCGCTTGATATTGACCTGGCCGAGTTCGGCCATCACGGTCAAAACAGGGTCGATGCCCTTTGGCGTCGTGTTGTCTGCATCGATCAGCAGGGCGATATTCTGGAGGTCTTGTTCGGGCATGCGAGCCCCATGGCGCGGACCTTGCTCAGGCGCAAGTCAATCAGCAGGGCTGAACTCGCCGCTGTCTTCGTCGAGCAGGTGAAGAACACCATCCGAAATTGCGAAAAAGGTTCCGCGAAGCGTAAGGTCGCCATTCTTTTCCCTTTCCCGCACTATCGGAAAAGTTCGCAGATTGGCGAGGCTGACCTTGACTGCCGCAAGCTCCATCGCCCGTTCGGCCAAACGGCCTTGTGTGCCGAACTCGGCAGCTATCGGATCGCGTACCTCGTCGAGCAAACGGACCCAGTTCGTAATGAAGCCACCTTTTCCCAGTGGCTGGTCGTTGAGTTCCTGCGTCAGCGCAGCCTTGCATCCGCCACATAGACCATGCCCCATTACGACTATCTGGCGAACCTGGAGAAACTGAACTGCGAATTCCAAGGCGGCCGACA
Source organism: Erythrobacteraceae bacterium Alg239-R51 (assembly GCA_947331495.1). Taxonomy (GTDB): domain Bacteria; phylum Pseudomonadota; class Alphaproteobacteria; order Sphingomonadales; family Sphingomonadaceae; genus Qipengyuania. Next base: position 1,616,439 of record CAMZOI010000001.1, read on the forward strand.
CCCCATGTTGGCCAGGTGTGGTCTCACGTGGCGGCACCAGCGCGGCCACATTGCGAACGACGAAAATCTCACCAGGATCCACATCGAAAATCTGGGCCGGATCGACCCGGCTGTCAGAACATCCAATGATCATCAGCTTGGGATGCTGGCCCTCGTTCACAAGCTGGTCGTAGCGGGCCTTCTGGCGCGCGTAGCCGTTCGTGCGAAAGCGACGATACCCGTTCAGGAGTTCTGCAAACTCCGGCATCAGAAACGATCCCCGCGAATAACCTCGACATCCCACATGGTCAGCAGCAGGCCATGGGTCGACAGGATCGGCGCCAGGTCTTCGGCCAGGGCCATAGCCTTCTCCTGCGAAGCAATCGTCAGCACCAGAACCTTGTCGGTGCCCATGACCCGCTCTTCGCGCCATCGGCCCTCGCGACCCTTGCCGGACTGAACGGGCGTCACGGTCCAGCCAGTAATGCCCGCTTCATCAATGGCACTGGTGACGCGATTGACAAGCGCAGTATCAGTCAGGACCTCAATCCGTTTCCGGATAACGGTTTCAATCATGGCAAGCCGACTCCCCGACCGGTCAGAGCGTCTGCAAACGTCGCGACGAGACCGATATTGACCAGGATATTGAACGGGAACGTGATACTGAGGGACATCGTCAGGTAGATTCCCGGATCCGCTTCAGGCAAAGCCAAACGCATGGCGGCAGGCACTGCAATATAACTCGCACTCGCGCAGAGAATACCAAGGGCGGCTGTCGAACCGGTGTCGAGTCCGATCCCTGCTCCCAGAAGCGTTCCTATTAACCCGTTAACAAGTGGCAGGGCGATGGCGATGGCGCCCAGTCGCCAGGTCAAGGCCTGCGTATCCATGATCCGCCGGGCTGCAATCAGGCCCATATCTAACAAAAACAAGCACAATACGCCCTTGAAGCCGGCTTCGAAGAATGGAGCGACATCGTCGAAACCCGACGGCCCCGTGATCATCCCGATCAGGAAAGCGCCAAGCAACAGGACAACAGAAGCGTTGAAGAACACTTCGTGCAACAATTCGCTCGTCTTCTGCTGCCGGGTTTTCATGGCCGATCGAGCAAGAAGCAGGCCGGTGAGAATTGCGGGCGTCTCCATCGCAGCCATGACGGCAACCATGAATCCGCCGGGCGGAGTTCCGCGCAACTCGTAAATTTCGACGGCGGTGACGAACGTTACCACACTGACGGAACCGTAGTGCGCGGCAACGGCACCGGCATTCACCTGGTCGAGCCGTCCGAACCCCTTGAGGACTGCGTAGGCAATCAACGGCAACAGGAAGCTCGCCGCGATACCGGCGGCCAAGGCCAGGATAACCGTCACATCCAGACCCGACTTCGAAACCGCAACCCCGCCTTTCAAGCCAATTGCCGCCATCAGGTAAAGCGACATGCCCTTCGCAAGCGCTTCCGGAATGGCAAGGTCGGAACGGGCGAAAGCCGCCAACAATCCAAGGATAAAGAAGAGCACCACCGGTGAGGTGAAAGTCTGGAAAGCTGTCACATCCATCGTGGCCGCTCCTAATACCAGTTTCGCACGCGGGCAAGCGACCTGCGAAGCGGCAAGCGCCTTGTCTGTACGGTGAAGCGGGCCTAGATGAGCTTCGCAATGAACGATCTTTCTTCCGCCCCCCGACCGCAATCGGACCCGCCGCGCAAGAAGCGCAAGCCCGACTGGATCCGCGTGAAGGCTCCCGTCAGCAAGGGTTATCACGAAACGCGCAAATTAATGCGCGAACTGAACTTGCATACGGTTTGCGAAGAGGCAGCGTGTCCCAATATCGGCGAGTGCTGGACCAAGAAGCACGCGACGGTGATGATCCTTGGCGATACCTGCACTCGCGCCTGCCGGTTCTGTAACATTAAGACCGGGATGCCGATGCCCGTCGATCCGCTGGAGCCCGAACATACGGCGACAGCCGCAGCAGCGATGGGGCTCGAGCATATCGTCATCACCAGCGTCGATCGCGACGATCTGCCGGATCGCGGGGCTCGGCAATTCGTAAAGGTCATCGAGGCTTTGCGACGCGAAACGCCCAATACCACGATTGAAATTCTTACCCCGGACTTCAAGGGCCGGATGAAGGAATCGATAGTCGAAATTTGCGCAGCAGGACCGGATGTCTTCAATCATAACCTCGAGACGGTGCCGCGTCTGTACCCTACAATTCGTCCAGGCGCGCGTTACTACGCTTCGTTGCGTTTGCTCGAGGAGGTGAAGACCTGCAATCCGCTGATCTTCACCAAATCGGGCATCATGCTCGGCTTGGGCGAGGGCCGTCTGGAAGTGCACCAGGTCATGGACGACATGCGCAGCGCTGATATCGATTTCATCACGATGGGCCAGTATCTCCAGCCGACGCTAAAGCACGCGAATGTCGAGGATTTCGTGACTCCAAAGCAATTCGCCGCGTTCGGTTCAATCGCGCGCGCAAAGGGCTTCCTGCAGGTAGCCTCCAGTCCACTGACGCGATCGAGCTATCATGCAGGCGATGACTTTGCCGAAATGCGCACAGCCCGGGAAGCGAAGCTGACCAAACAGGCAAGCTGATGCCCGGTATCCAGCAATCGCGTTTTCTTCCATATACTTGCGAGCAGATGTTCGATCTGGTTGCAGATGTGGGCAGTTATCAGGAATTTCTGCCCTGGGTTATCGCTACCCGCGTCAAGTCTGACAGTGAAACCGAAATGGTGGTCGACATGTTGGTTGGGTTCAAAGCTATCCGGGAAAAGTTCACTTCGCGCGTCGAGAAACGTTGCCCCGAACATATCGAGGTCTTCTATCTCGACGGACCGTTGAAGGATCTGGACAACACTTGGTCGTTCGTCCCGGCCAAGGGTGGCTGCGAAGTTGATTTTCGGGTCAAGTTCACCTTTCGCAGCAGCATGTTCGAGGCGCTGGCGGGCCAGTATTTCGATCGCGCCTTTCGCAAGATGGTCGGTGCATTCGAAGCCCGCGCACACGAACTCTACGGCAGCAGCAGTTCCAGCGCACAAAGCGTCGCCTGACGGCGAATTTCCGCTCGCGAGTTTTGACCGAACTGCTTGAGTTCGCCTTGGGGCTCACCTTCATCGCCCCGTATCAATCTGGCGAAGACCACAGTGCCCACGGGTTTGAGATTGGTCCCGCCGGTCGGTCCGGCAACACCGCTGATTGCTACTGCCACGTCCGCGCCGCTTTTCTCGAGCGCGCCCTTCGCCATGGCCCAAACACATGCGATGGACACCGCGCCAAATGTCTCGATGATTTCGAGCGGAACGTCGAGCATCTCCATCTTCGCTTCGTTCGAATAGGTCACATAGCTTCGGTCGAGCACGGCAGACGAACCGGCTATCTCGGTCAGCGCAGATGCAACTAGTCCGCCTGTGCAGCTCTCGGCCACGGCGAGCTTGCGTCCTGATGCCGCATTTTCTTCGACTACCTGTCGGGCAAGCTCGGCGATTTCTGCTGGAAGAAGCGAAGAATTATCCATCATCTGCTACTCAATTGCGCAAGACAGCCGCGACGGCCTGGGCCGCGATACCTTCGCCACGGCCGGTAAAACCGAGGCGTTCGGTCGTAGTTGCCTTCACGCTAACCTGGCTTGTGTCAATGCCGGCCAACTCACCAATCCGCGCGCTCATATCGTCGCGATACGGGCCAATCTTCGGCGCCTCGCAAATGATCGTCAGGTCGATATTGCCCACCCGGAAACCGGCTTCGCCGACGAGTGAAATGGCATGAGCAAGAAACTGGTCGCTGCTAGCACCTTTCCATCTCGGATCCGAAGGCGAGAAATGCGTCCCGATATCGCCGGCACCGATTGCACCCAGCAAGGCATCGACGACTGCATGGAGCGCCACATCCGCATCGCTGTGTCCTGCAAGCCCTTTTTCGTGATCGATCAAGATGCCGCCAAGCCAGAGTTCTTCGTTTTCAACAAGACGGTGAACATCATACCCCATACCCATGCGAACCGATGGCAAGTCAGCCATGAAGTCTTCCGCAAAGGTAAGCTTGGCAAGGCGCTCGTCCCCCGCCACGTGAACGATGCTGCCGCCGGCCGCGAGCAGGACCTGCGCATCGTCGCCCGGCTCTTTCGGTCCGCTCCACGCTCGATGAGCCGCCAGAATGTCGTCATATCGGAAAGCTTGAGGAGTCTGGACCCGCCGCAGGTCTTCCCGCGGGGCGGTGCCGGTCATCATCCCGTTTTGGTCGCGAGACAGACTATCGACGACTGGGAGAACGGGAATGGCCCCAGCGTGGTCGATGAGAGCGTGGAGCAAACGTTCCAGGACCGCGAACGGAATGATCGGACGAGCCGCATCGTGGATCAGAATGTTTTCCGCTGAGCCAACCTTTTCCAATCCGCGAAGAACCGATTCCTTCCGCGTCGCGCCGCCCCACACCAGCTCAAAACCGGACAGACCTTGCAGTGCCCGTCGCGCGACATCCCCAGCATTTTCCGGAATTGCGATAACGAGCGGCGCAGCACCGGCTTCGAGAAGGATCTCTACCGAATGACGAAGGACCGGTTTGCCGCGCCAGGGGGCAAATTGCTTGGGCAGTATCTGACCGGCCCGCAAACCTTGACCGGCCGCAACGATAACCGCTGCGAAAGGAGAGAAGGGGGCACCGGGTTGCATTGGCGCAGCGCTAGACGGTTGCTGTTTACGCTGCAACGCAGTATGTCGCTGCCCAATATTTAGGCACGAAATCTACCTATGAACGAGCATCCCGTCCCATCCCGGCCAAATCCGATCCGTATAGGCTCGGTCAAGATCGATACGCCGGTCGTGCTTGCGCCGATGACCGGCGTTACCGATCTGCCTTTTCGCAAGCTCGTTCGAAGCTATGGCTCGGGCCTGAACGTGACCGAGATGATCGCCAGCGAGGCCGCCATTCGCGAGACCCGGATCAGCCGGCAGAAAGCCGAGTGGGACCGGATCGAGGAACCGGTTTCCATGCAGCTCGTCGGCTGCGACCCGGCGAGTATGGCCGAAGCCGCCAAGCTCCAGGCCGACAATGGAGCGGCCATCATCGACATCAATTTCGGCTGCCCGGTGCGGAAGGTCGTGGGGCAGCTGGCAGGATCGGCGCTGATGCGCGAAGTGCCGCTCGCCATCGAACTGATGAAGTCGACAGTTGCCGCGGTCGACGTTCCGGTGACAGTCAAGATGCGCATGGGTTGGGACCATGCGAGTCTTAATGCGCCTGAACTCGCCCGGATCGCGGAAGATCTGGGCGTGAAGATGGTGACCGTACACGGTCGTACGCGTAACCAGATGTACAAGGGGCGAGCCGATTGGTCGTTCATCCGCAAGGTGAAGGCAGCCGTGTCGATTCCCGTGATCGCCAACGGTGATATCTGCACTCCGGAAGATGCCGCAGAGGCGCTTGAGCAGTCGGGCGCGGACGGCATCATGATCGGGCGGGGCGCTTACGGAAAGCCCTGGCTGCTGAACCAGGTGATGCATTGGTGGCGAACCGGAAAATTACTCTCGAACCCGAGTTTCGACGAGCAGTACCAGGTTGTCACCGGGCACTACCGCGACATGCTCGAACACTATGGCGAAGAAACAGGTGTAAAAATCGCCCGCAAGCATCTGGGATGGTACACCAAGGGCATGCACGGCTCGGCCGATTTCCGAAACAAGGTGAACTTCATTGATGACCATCGAGATGTATTCGGCGAGCTCGAACGGTTTTACGAACCGTTTCTGAATCGGCCCGCTGCGTGAAAGGCAAGCAAGTTGCGCCTGATGCAGCGGCGCAGATCGACGGCATGATCTTCGCCGTTCTTCTACTAGATCCAGAAGGTTGCATTGCGCAGGCGAACTCAGCCGCCGAAGAAATGTTCGGACGCAGCGCGCACAAATTGATCGGCGAGCATTTGCTTCAGGTTCTGCGAATTGAAAACGAACGGGTTTCGGCGAGTCTGGAACGAGGAGAGATGCAACTCATAGCCCGCAGCCTTTCTGCGAGTATGATGGGCGAGGCCAGGTGCATAAACCTGACCAGTTCGCCTTTGAACAGCGACCCGAGCTGGCGCTTGGTCACGCTCTCCGAAGCCAGTCAAGACGATGCCCCTGGCGATGTTGAGGAGAACAACGAGCTTCGTGCGCCGGCCATATTGGCTCACGAAATAAAGAACCCCCTATCGGCAATCCGCGGCGCAAGCCAACTGCTTTCGCGCAGATTGGGGGAGCGGGACAAGGCACTCACTCAACTGATCTCAACCGAAGTGGATCGGATTGCGTCACTGATCGACCGTATGCAGCAGCTTGGCGCGAAGTCCTCAGTGACGAACGGGCCCTGCAATTTACACCAGGCCATTCGGGCTGCGATGGCAGTCATGCGCGCATCGCGGACTCGGGATTGTGAGCTGGTGGAGGAATTCGATCCTTCGCTTCCGGCTGTCGCTGCAGATGAGGGTGCGCTCGAACAGGTTCTTACCAATCTGATCAGCAATGCCTGCGATGCCTGCCGCGACGTAGAAGATGCGAAAGTCATGGTCCAAACCCGTTATTCAAGCGGCTCGGTATTCAATGCCATCCGCTTCGGAAAGGCGACTAGGCTACCCATCGAAATTACGGTGACCGATCCAGGACCGGGGATCGATCCGGCCTTGCAAGACAGGATTTTCGAACCTTTCGTTTCAACCAAGCCGCTGGGGCAGGGACTCGGCCTTGCGCTGGTTCGCAAACTTGTGCGCGATATGGGCGGACGGATCGCCTATCACCGTGACGAGCGGGCAAGCCTGACCCATTTCCGCATAAATCTTCCTTTGGCCGGATAGGGCAGCATGACAAACAGCGTACTTCTGGTCGAAGATGACAGCAGCATCGCAACGGTCGTGACCGAGGCGTTGCGCGAGGAAGGTTATAGCGTCACCGCATGCGACAGTCTGGCAACTCGTGATGCAATTTTAGCCGAGCGTTCATTCGACGTCATGCTCACTGATATCGTTCTGGGTGACGGCGATGGGCTGGAATCGATCGGAGTGGTGCGCGAGGCCGCTCCCGACATGCCGATCATCGTCCTGTCGGCACAGAATACACTCGATACCGCAGTACGTGTAAGTGACAGTCACGCTTTCGAGTATTTTCCGAAACCATTCGATCTGGACGAACTGTCTCAGGCGGTCGGAAGGGCCGTTTCCGGCCGTCCTGGCGGTCAGAAGATCGAGCCACAGGAAGAAACCAGTCTGCCGCTGATCGGTCGCAGCTTGGCGATGCAAGACGTTTACCGGATGATTACCCGGGTCTTGCGCAACGACCTGACAGTGCTTGTCACGGGCGAGTCGGGCACCGGAAAGGAACTCGTCGCCGAAGCCATCCACGAACTAGGTTCGCGCCGTACCGGACCGTTTGTAGCGGTAAACATGGCCGCCATTCCTCACGACCTACTGGAGAGCGAGTTGTTCGGCCATGAGCGCGGTGCCTTTTCCGGCGCTGCCGGCCAGCACATCGGAAAATTCGAGCAGGCCAACGGCGGCACGCTGTTCCTGGATGAAATCGGCGACATGCCGATCGATGCCCAGACCCGGTTGTTGCGAGCCCTTCAGGCCGGTCGAATTCGGCGCGTGGGCGGAAGGCATGAAATCGGTGTCGATGTACGCATCGTGGCGGCGACCAATCGAGATCTCGTGCCGATGATAGGCGAGGGCAAGTTTCGCGAAGATCTTTACTATCGATTGAATGTGGTGCCGATTCACCTTCCGCCGTTGCGGGACCGCAAAGCAGATATCGGCGCGCTTTGTCGCCATTTTCTTGGCCAGGCGGCATCAGAGGGTCTACCCCAGCGGCAGTTCAGTGAAGCCGCACTCGTGCGGCTGTCATCGCATTCTTGGCGCGGAAACGTGCGTGAATTGCGCAATGTCGTTTTCCGTCTCGCGCTTCTTGCTCGGGACGATGTTATAGAGACGGCCGATGTGGAGGCCAACCTGCCATCGTTAATGACGGGGCAGGGTGGAGATAGCAATTCCGAGTTCGAAGCGGCCTTGATCGGCTGGCTTGGTCAGCACGGCCCATCATCGGGAGCACTCTATCATGACGCACTGGCAGCTTTCGAGAAACCGTTGTTCGAACACGCTCTGCGCGAAACCGAGGGCAATCAGGTGCGGGCGGCGCAGCTGTTGGGGATAAATCGCAACACCTTACGAAAGCGTCTGAGCGATCTGAACGTCGTGGCACAAGACTTCGTCCGGCGAACCTGACAGGCAATCTGTCGCATTTGTGCTTGCAAGTTTGCAACAGTATCGTTGTAACCGCGCCACGATGGCGACAAACGCGCGATATCAGATAGGACGAATGCCACGCTGGTGGCGCAAGTTCGTGGTGACGTCACGCCGCGCCAACTTGCTCTCCTTTGTCGAAATCTTTTTCGTCGTCGCCTTCCTCGTCATGGTCGGCAGCACCTACACCGCGTTCACGACCGCTCCGCCGACCGGACAATTGTTGCCGAGCCGTCAAGTCGCGGGCTTGCTTATCGGCACGCTCGTTCCCGCCATGGCGCTGCTCGTTCTTGCCGGACGCAGGATTGCCTTGCGACGTGCCGCAGGAAGCACCGCCAGGCTTCATGTGCGCCTCGTATTTTTCTTTTCTCTGATAGCGGCCATTCCAACTCTGCTTGTCGCGGGATTTGCTGCATTTCTTTTCCAGTCGGGGGTCGACTTCTGGTTCTCCGACAACTCGCGCGGACTGATGGAAAACGCCAATCAGCTGGCAGAAAGCTATTACGAGGAGAACCAGCTCGATCTGGCAAACGAAACTATCTCCATGGCGATGGATATGCGCTCGATACTGGGGCAGGTCCCCGTAACCGATCCGAACTTCGCGTTGGTCTACCGGTATCAGGCCGAACCGCGGGAAGTGATCGAGAGCGCCATTTTGCAAGCGCAGCCGGATCGCAGCATTCGCACCGCAGTTACCTATGGCCTTGGGGAAAATAGCGACCCGGTCCTGTTTGCAGAACAGGCGATCGAACCTTTGTCGGGAACCGAACAGGTTGTCGTGCGCGGCGGCCCTGAACGTATCGAAGCAATAGCCCCGATCGATCGGGAAGCAGGTATCTATCTCTACACCGCTCGTAATTCCGAAGCTGCGAGTTTTCAAAGTTGGGAGAACGCCCGATCGATTTCGACAGCCTATGATGAATTGACCCGTCGGGCGCGCGCACTGCAATTGCGCTTCAATCTGGCCCTGTTTTTTGTCTCGCTTGCCCTTGTTGGTCTGGCAGTATGGTTCGCGCTCCGCTTCGCCGACCGGCAGGTCGAACCGCTGACGGATCTGGTCGCTGCCGCACGCAAGGTCGGTGCAGGAAATTTCGCGCTGCGGGTCGAGGGCCGTACCGGAGCTGACGAGATCGGACTGCTCAACCGTGCGTTCAACCGCATGACCGCACAGCTCGAACGGCAGACCGACGCGCTCGTTTCGGCCAATGCCGAGCTGGAAGAGCGTCGCAGCTTTATAGAGGCCGTTCTGGAATCGGTCAGCGCGGGCGTCATTTCGATAGATCGCAGTCACAATGTCCTGCTGATGAATGCCCCGGCGCAGGCGATGTTGATGGAAAACGCCGAGGATATCCCTGGTTCGATCACGCTGGACCAGCTTGTACCGCAGATCGCGGCGATGGTGAGAGCCGGGCTCGCCCAAGGCGTCGTAAGCCATTCGCGGCGCGGTGAACTTCTCACTCTGGCAGTGAAAATCGGAGCTGAAAATTCAGGCTTCGTCATTACGTTCGAAGATATTACCCGGCAATTGCTGGATCAACGGCAAGCGGCATGGTCGGACGTCGCCCGCCGGATTGCGCATGAAATAAAAAATCCCCTAACGCCGATCCAGCTTGCAACCGAGCGACTGAAACGCCGTTACCGAAAGCAGATCGAGCAGGATACCGAACTGTTTGACGAGCTCACGAACACGATTGTCCGGCAGGTCGGAGACCTGCGAAAGATGGTCGACGAATTTTCGAGCTTCGCTCGGCTGCCAAAGCCGGTTTTTCGTACCGAGGATGCCCTCGATCTGGTGCGCCAGTCCCTGTTCCTTCAGGAAGTGGCGCACCCGGATGTCGACTACGTTCTTCGCTGTGAGGAGGAAGGCCCGATACGCATCCAATGCGATCGGCACCAGCTTGGTCAGGCGGTCACGAATATCCTTAAGAACGCGTTCGAAGCGATTGAAGTAAAGGCTCAAACGGCGGAGCCCGATTATCGAGGCAAAATCAGGATGGATATCGACCTCAATGAAAACTGGTTCACCCTGTCGATCCAGGACAATGGCGTGGGATTGCCTCAGGATCGCAAGCGAATGCTCGAACCCTACGTTACAACCCGGGAAAAGGGTACTGGCCTGGGGTTGGCGATCGTGAACAAGATCGTCGAAGAACATGGCGGCGACATGACTTTCTCCGCCGTCGATAGTGGCGGTACGCGCGTAACGATGCGTTTTTCGCGCGATCCCTCGTCGCAGGGCGGGGAGAGAATAATTTGATCATCGAATTTGGAAGGTAGCGGATCATGGCGCTAGACATTCTCATCGTCGACGATGAACGCGACATTCGTGATCTGGTCGCGGGCGTCTTGAGCGACGAGGGCTACGATTGCCGGACCGCAGGCGACAGCACCAGCGCGCTCGAGGCTGTGGATGACCGACGTCCCAGCCTCGTTCTGCTGGACGTATGGCTTCACGGGAGCCCGATGGATGGTCTTGAAGTGCTTGATGCAATCAAGACGCGCGAACCGGACCTGCCCGTCATCGTGTTTTCGGGGCACGGGAACATCGATACCGCAGTCAGTGCAGTCAGCAGGGGCGCAGTCGATTTTCTCGAGAAGCCGTTCGAGGCTGAGCGGCTCCTCCATCTCGTGGAACGTGCGACGGAAACAGAACGTCTTCGCCGGGAGAACACTCGGTTGCGCGAGGGAATGGTCCGCAATGGCGAGTTTACCGGGAATTCGGCCGCTATCAACGCAGTCCGTGCGACGCTCAAGCGGGTTGCGAGCACTGGCAGCCGGGTGCTGATCAATGGTCCTGCAGGAACCGGCAAGGAAGTGGCGGCTCGTCTGCTTCATAGTTGGAGTTCGCGTGCGGATAAGGCGTTCGTCATCGTCAACTCGGCACGAATTACGCCCGAGCGGTTCGAGGAAGAACTGTTCGGCGAAGAAAGCAATGGCAAGCTGATCAGACCGGGATTGCTAGAACTGGCGGATGGCGGGACGCTCTATCTCGACGAAGTTGCCGACATGCCCTTGTCAACACAAGCTCGTATCCTGCGCGTTCTGACCGAGCAGAGTTTTGTACGGGTGGGAGGCATGCGACAGATCGGGGTGGACGTGCGCGTGGTATCATCCAGTGCGCGCGACTTGCAGAAAGAGATGGAAAACAAAAATTTCCGTGAAGATCTTTATTATCGCTTGAACGTAGTGCCTGTCGAGGTTCCGTCGCTGGCAGAGCGCCGAGACGACATTCCAGCATTAGCCGACACCTTCTTTGCGCAATATGCGGCGGAACAGGGTATTCGGCCTCCTACCATCAGTGAGGAGGCACTCGCCGCCCTGCAAGCGTATGACTGGCCTGGGAACGTAAGACAATTGCGCAACGTGGTCGAACGGACGATCATTCTGACCCCGCGCGACGATCTCGAGCAGATCGAAGCGGAGATGTTGCCCGAAGAGGTACTTGGCGGAAAGGTCGGGGGTAACGGAAACGTAGCGGCCCTGATGGGTGCGCCTCTGCGAGAGGCTCGCGAGAATTTCGAACGGGAGTATCTCGCGATTCAAATTCGGCGGTTTTCTGGGAATATTTCGAAGACTGCCACTTTCATCGGTATGGAACGATCGGCTCTCCACCGGAAACTGAAGATCCTCGGCATGGCCGAGCGCAAGGAGCCCGAACGCAAAGGCTAGCCGGCCCGAATGAACGAATCTCACGCCGGACCGGAACCAGAACGTCATATCATGATTGCGAAAATGGTGCGGGCACACCACATTGGGTATGCGCGCAAGCGCGTGCGCGCACCCGGGCAAGGTGGAGCCCAGATCGCGGACCGTTCAGGCGGCCGCCAAAAACGGAGGGACAGACATGTCCGAACGTACGCTTTCGGCCCGGCCTCGATCGGCGAAACCGGAACCTTCGAAAGGCCGCAGTGACGGCCGACAGCCCAATCTTCAGGATGCCTTTCTCAACATGCTGAGAAAGGAGAAAACCCCCGTCACCATGTTTCTTGTCAAAGGAGTGAAGCTGCAGGGGATTGTTACGTGGTTCGACAATTTCTCGATCCTGTTGCGACGCGACGGCCAATCGCAACTGGTATACAAACATTCCATCAGCACGATCATGCCTGCAAACCCGGTTGATGCCGGGCAATATGCAAGCCAGGGATCGGGGGCGAAGCAACGCCTCCTGCAGGATGTTTTCCTTAGCCGGGTGCGAGAATCCGAAGCGCAAGTGACGATGTTTCTCGTCAACGGGGTAATGTTGCAGGGTCAGATCGCCGCTTATGATCTCTTCTGCATGTTGCTCGAACGTGATGGCTATGTCCAACTTGCCTATAAGCATGCAGTGTCGACAATACAGCCTGCCACGCCGGTCGATTTGAGCGAAGACGTCGAAGAAGACGACCGCTGAGTTTCGACGAGGACCTGATGGGCGAAGTTTCGCGCGGCGCGCGAACCGTCGTCGTGTGCCCCGATATCCGCGGGCGGAACCACGATCTTGACGCAGAATCGCGTTTGGCGGAGGCTGAGGGGCTGGCGCTCGCAATCGGGCTAATCGTCGCCGATAGTTTCGTTCTGCCTGTCAGGGAGGTCAAGCCGAACCTGTTGTTCGGAGCCGGACAGGTCGAGAACATTCTCATCACCTGCGAACAGGAGCAGGCTGAGCTTGTCGTCGTGGATGGTGCACTCAGTCCAATCCAGCAGCGCAATCTGGAGGACAAACTTGCCCGAAAGGTTATCGACCGTACCGGTCTGATACTCGAAATTTTTGGCGAGCGCGCAGATACTGCGGAAGGCCGCCTGCAAGTCGAGCTCGCACATCTCGATTACCAGCAGAGCCGATTGGTGCGCAGCTGGACGCACCTCGAGCGGCAACGTGGCGGCTTTGGTTTTCTTGGTGGTCCCGGCGAGACGCAGATCGAAGCCGACCGGCGCATGATCCGCCAGCGGATGGGCCGCTTGCGCAAGGAGCTAGAGCAGGTTCGAAAGACACGCGGCCTTCATCGCGATCGGCGAGAACGGGCCCCGTGGCCGGTGATCGCTCTGGTCGGATATACGAACGCGGGCAAGTCTACGCTGTTCAACAGATTGACCGGCGCACAGGTGATGGCAGAAGACCTGCTTTTCGCCACGCTGGATCCGACCATGCGCGCAATTGCATTGCCAGCGGTCGAAAAAGCGATCCTGTCCGACACGGTGGGGTTCATATCCGACTTGCCGACCCAGCTCGTGGCCGCTTTCCGGGCTACTTTGGAAGAAGTGACCGCAGCAGATGTCATTTGCCACGTCAGAGACATGGCCAACCCCTCGAATGTTGCTCAGAAAGCGCAGGTTCTGGACGTGTTGCGCGATCTCGATGTCGTGGACGGGGAGGGTGAAACAACGTCCATCCCCATGCTTGAAGTCTGGAACAAAGTCGACCTTCTCGAGCCGGAAGAAGCGGCAGAGTTGTCCCAGGCAGCGGCAGAACATGACGACGTCGTGCCGATATCGGCCGAGACGGGGGAGGGTATCGATGGCTTGCTCGACCGCCTGGGCCGGATGCTCACACGGAACGCATCCTTGCGGACTTTCGAAGTTTCGATCGGTGACGGGCGCCAGATCGCTTGGCTTTACGCGCATGGCGACGTTGTCGAAGATGTCGAAACAGCGACAGGTTCGGCAGAACCGCTGCGCCGGATAACGGTGCGACTGAACCCAAAAGAACTGGGCCAGTTCGAACAGATGCAGGAATAGCCTTCAGCCCACTTCGCGCTTCGCCCGTCGCCAGTATTCTTCCTGGGCATCAAGCGACAGCGATGCGAAGGCGTTGTCCTCCTCCTCGCTGGCCGTTTCCATATGTCTGAACCGACGCTCGAATTTCGCATTCGATGTACGCAAGGCCTGTTCCGGATCGACGCCGTATCTCCGAACGATGTTGACCGCCGCGAACAGAACGTCACCCGCTTCCATGAGACGTTCCTCGTCCGTTTTGGCCGCCTTCAACTCTCCGAGTTCTTCCGCAAGTTTTTCGACCGGTCCGGCGACATCGGCCCAATCGAAACCGACCCGCGCCGCTCGTTTTTGCAGCTTGTGCGAACGCATCAAGGCCGGCAAAGCAAGGGCGACGCCATCCATCGCGCTGGCGGCTCCGGAGTTCTCTCGTTCGGCCGCCTTGAGGTCTTCCCATCGGCGATCCTCCATCGGGCCAGTTTCGTCGCCGAAGATATGGGGATGGCGCGCCTCCATTTTGTCGGCGATGGCGCGCGCGACATCTTCGAAAGAAAAAGCACCGGACTCTTCAGCCATGCGAGCATGAAAAACGATCTGAAATAGGAGATCGCCAAGTTCATCGCGCAAGTTGCACATATCGGACCGTTCGATTGCATCCGCGACCTCGTAAGCTTCCTCGATGGTATAGGGCGCAATGGTTTCGAAGGTTTGCGCAGTGTCCCATTCGCAACCTCTTTTGGGATCGCGCAATCTTTCCATGATAACGAGCAGGCGTTTCAACTGGTTCGACATGAGTAGGCCGTATCCTGCGTTTGCGAGTTTCGGAAGGGGCTGACGAACCGCCCAAAGGGCCTCGGACTAAGATTGATAATACATATTATGTTAAATACAGGCTTCAGCGAACAAGGTCGAGGAACAGGATCACGATCGCGAAAATGCCAGCCCACGCCCCGGCCATATAGAGCGTTTTCTTGAGGCCGACCCGCCGCGCGCGAAAACCGCTTCCGATGAGGATCAAGAACCCCAATAGCGAGATGAGAGAAACGATCTGAAATTCGTTCATACCGCCAGTTCCAGACCGTCATATCCAACCAGCACACCTTTCGGAACTTCGTTGCAAAGGCTGCGATAATCCATGCTTTTGTCCAGATGGGTCAGCACAGTCCGAGTAGCTCTGCAACGGCGAGCGAGGTCTAGCGCCGTGTCCAGATTAGCGTGCGTGGGATGTGGCCGGCGACGAAGACAATCGACAACCAAAAGATCCGTGCCAGCGAAGCATTCCACCATAGTTGGCGTTATTTCGCTGAAATCTGTCGCATACACCATCGACTTGCCATCAGATTCGAACCGATAACCGGTGCTTGTCGTGGGTCCGTGGGGCATCTCCACATAGGCGAAGGAAAAACCTGCAACAAGCTGGACGTCATCAATGTCTTTGAGACCGATCAAGGTAGGATAGCCGTTCTGACCTTCAAAAACGTAATCGAAGCGCCGACGTAATCGCTCGCATGTCGAACGGCTCGCAAAACCGGGTAAGGGATTGCTTCGGTCGTAACGCATTACCCGCAGGTCATCGATGCCGTGGCAGTGATCGGCGTGGTCGTGAGTCCAGAATACCGCATCGACCTTGGCGATCGAATTCGCGAGCAGCTGGCTTCTCAAGTCGGTCGAAGTGTCGACCAGGATCCGTTGCCCCGCATTATTCTCGATCAAGACGGAAACGCGGCTGCGTCGGTTCCGCGGCTCGCCTGGATCGCAATCGCCCCAATCATCGCCCACGCGCGGAACCCCGGTAGAGGTTCCTGATCCCAGCATCAGAAGCTTCATCGCACGGCTTTGCTGAACAGTCGGTAGAAGTTTTTCGTAGTGGATTGCGCCAGATCATCGAAGGGCTCGTTCCGCAAGTCAGCAAGAAAGCTAGCCGTGTCCTGCACGAAACCCGGCTCACAGGCCTTGCCGCGATGCGGTACCGGCGCGAGGAACGGACTGTCCGTTTCGACAAGCAGTCGATCTTGTGGAACTGTCTTCGCAAACGCCTGTAAGTCCTTGGCATTCTTGAAGGTGACGATACCCGAAAGAGAAATTGTTAAACCGAGCTCGAGCACCGCCTCTCCAAACGCAGCCGAAGCGGTGAAACAATGGATCAGCGCGGGAAACGAACCCTGTTCCATCTCGTCGGAGAGTATAGCCAGCGTATCATCTTCGGCATCGCGTGTGTGGATGATGACCGGTAATCCGGTTTCCCGCGCCACATCAATATGCAATCGGAACAGTTTCTGTTGCACGCCCCGGTCCGAACGATCGTAAAAGTAATCGAGCCCGGTCTCGCCGATACCGATCACGTTTGCATCATGCGTTGCTTCGAGCAGTTCCCCGCGGGTTAGCTGCGCATGTTCATCGGCGTTGTGCGGATGAATCCCGACACTGGCCCACACATCCCGGTTCGCGCGCGCCGTTGCGACTACCTGATCCCATTCCGACTGCTTGGTCGAGATATTCAGGAACCCATGTACCCCAATTCGTCTCGCACGCGCGAGCGCTTCTGCCTGGTCTTCGACCAGCCCATCATATTCAAGATGACAATGACTGTCGACGAGCATCAGGCGGGCTCCGTTTCCGGAAGTTCCAGACGGGGAAAGACGGGTGTGGGTTTGGCCAAAGTGTACCCGGCGGCAACCAGGTCCTCGTACCAACTTTCGTCGGCGAGGTCGTCATAGCTTCGCCGGTCCGACGCAACGCCAAGTTGATCGAGTACTGCAACTGCCTTGGAAGGCACTACTGGCTGAATGGCTATGGCAAGGCTGCGGATGGCGACGAATAGCGTCAGCAAAACTGTCTTCATCCGCTCCGGATCAGTTTTCTTGAGAGCCCAGGGGGCCTGCTCGTCAACATAGGCGTTGCAAGCGTGGACCGCGCGCAGCCAGCTCTCGATGCCGACGCTGAAATTGAGCGCTTCGAACTCCCGCGGCAATATCACTCGACAGGCGTTTTCGACTTCGCCCAACAAAGCATTGTCCGCGTCGTCGCGCTCGAAACAGGCGAGCTTGCCATCCATGTTCTTGACGATCATCGACAAGGTCCGCTGCGCCAGATTGCCGAAGCTGTTGGCCAGTTCGGCATTTACCTTGGTCACCAGCGCCTGGGCCGAGTAACTGCCATCTTGTCCAAAGGTCACCTCGGCCATCAGGAAATAGCGAAGCGCGTCGACGCCGAAGGCTTCGGCCAGTTCGATCGGGTCAGTTACATTCCCCGCCGATTTTGACTCCTTCACCCCGCGATTGAGCAGGAAGCCGTGTGCAAACACCTTCTTGGGCAACGGCAAGTCCGCGCTCATGAGGAATGCGGGCCAGTAGATCGTATGAAAACGGACAATGTCCTTCCCGATCAGGTGCAAGTCAGCGGGCCAGAACTTGTCCCACAGGTCCCCGCCGTCCGGATAGCCTATGCCGGTAATGTAGTTGGTCAAAGCGTCGACCCACACATACATCACGTGGTTCTCGCTGCCAGGAACCTTCACCCCCCAATCGAAGCTCGTTCGACTGACCGAAAGATCCTTGAGTCCTCCCTTGACGAAGGCGATCATCTCGTTGCGGCTTCGCGCCGGTTCGAGAAAGCCGGGTTTTTCGAGCAGGTTCAGAATCGCGTCCGAATATTTCGAAAGCCGGAAGAACCAGGTTTCCTCTTCCGT
The DNA here is from genome assembly GCA_947331495.1 of Erythrobacteraceae bacterium Alg239-R51. Classification (GTDB taxonomy): domain Bacteria; phylum Pseudomonadota; class Alphaproteobacteria; order Sphingomonadales; family Sphingomonadaceae; genus Qipengyuania. Next base: position 1,634,059 of record CAMZOI010000001.1, read on the forward strand.
CCATTCCACAGGTGTGCCCTGCGGAGACAAGCGTTCACCCCCCTCGCCTTCAACAAGCTCTTTCTCGTCATAATAGGCCTCGTCACGGACCGAATACCATCCTTCGTATCTATCGAGATAGAGATCGCCCTTGGCTTCCATCGCTCGCCAGATCGCCTGGCTGGCCCGGTGATGGTCGGCGTCGGTCGTTCGGACGAATCGATCGTAGGAGACGTTGAGAACGCGGTCCAACTCGATGAAATGACCGGTCATTTCATCGGCCAACTCACGCGGGCTGGTGCCCATATCGCGCGCTTTTTGTGCCATTTTCAGACCATGCTCGTCCGTCCCGGTCTGGAACCGGACTTCCCGGCCGCTCAAGCGCTGGAACCGCGCTAAGACATCGGCCGCAACAGCCTCGTAGGCGTGGCCGATATGCGGCCTGCCATTGGGATAATTTATTGCTGTGGTCAGATAGTAAGGGTCAGGCATCGGCAGTTTCGCTAGCCGTGCTCGCCTGGACGAGCAAGGTGCCTATCTCCATGGTCAGCAACCCGGGGTCGTAATTATACGTCGGCTGTTCGCTTGATAGCTGGACCAATTCAACATGCGCATCGATCGCTGCGCGCGGATTGGGCAGTGCGCTGACCATGTCCGCCACGGCCGAGCGGGCAAGGTCGAGGACTGCTTGAATGCGCTCTCGATCGGGCCGGGCCCCGATCAGGCCGGCCAGCTTCCCGCGCCGTGAGAAATCGCCATCGCCCTGCTCGATGATCTCGCGCATAGTCAGCGTAACATTTGCAAGGTCCATTTCGACAAAAGACAGGGCCGATCCGGGTGAGCCGCCAGCAGCCGAAATTGCTGCTTCGCGTGTCGGCTGATCGGAATCAGGTGCGCGTTCTTGCAGAAACCGATCGATGTCCTGATCCGGCACCGGAGGAAAACGAACAACCCGGCAACGTGAGCGGATGGTTGGCAGAAGACGCGCCGGATTATGCGCCACGAGAAGAAAATAGGTACCCTCGGGCGGCTCCTCCAGACTTTTCAGCAAGGCATTGGCAGCGTTACGCTCGAGATCATCGGCCGGGTCGATAATGATCGCCCTTTTTGATCCCATCGTAGGACGGGTCGTCAGCCGGACCTGCATAGCGCGTATTTGCGCAATACGGATGCTGCGCGCCAGCTCGAAGGGTTTACCATCGAAGCGTTTGCGGTCTTCCTTTTCGTCCTTCGGTCCGTATGTCAGCAAATGAATGTCGGGATGGTTTTCCTTTCCCCGCCCCGCCCCGACCAATTCCCGCGCGGCTGCAAACGCGAAGTTGGCTTTGCCCACGCCGCGGCGCCCAGTCAGCAGCCAGGCGTGGTGCATGCGTTCGCCGGCCATGGCTTCGCGCCATTCGCGCCAAGCTTTATCGTGTCCGAGCAGGCTTATGACTCGCTCCTCAGCAAAGGTTCGACCGCCTGCAAAACGCGGTGATGAACTTCTTCTACCGAGCCCTTGCCGGCGATTACCGCAAAGCGTTCGGGTTCATCGACCGCGAAATCCAGGAAGGCCCTGTTGACCGCCGAGTGATAGGTAGCCTCACGCCCACCTATCGCGTCCGAAACTCCCCGATCGCGCGCTTGCAGGCGTTCTGAAACATCTTCCTCCGAGCAATCCAAAACAATAGTCAGATCGGGGAGCAATCCCCTGCTTCCAAACTCATGCAATCGTCTCACCACTTCATCGCCGAGGCCTCCCGCAATGGCTTGATAGGCTCGGCTTGAATCGAGAAACCGGTCGCAGATTACCCATTGGCCTGCTTCGAGGGCCGGGCGGATACGATGGGCAACGTGGTCCGCGCGTGCGGCAGCGAACAGCAGAGCCTCCGCTTCGATCGTCCAGCCTTCGCCTGGCGGAGACAGAAGAAGATGCCGGATCGCCTCAGCGCCGGAGGTGCCACCCGGCTCGCGTGTAAGAGCGACTTCTCGGCCCCGCGATTCCAATTCGTCGGCAAGGAGTCTGGCCTGAGTCGATTTCCCCCGCCCTTCTCCGCCTTCGAAGGCTACAAAACGGCCTTTCCTCACGCGAACCAGCTCCGGAAGCCGTTGAAAACACGTTGCAGCACTGTCGCTTCGGGTACGTCGGATGCAGCGTGCAACGGCACGCGGTGTTCAGCCATGCCTTCGACGTCGACCACTAGCTCAGCAACCTTTTCGCCCTTGACGATTGGTGCCTGGAGGGGACCTTCGTAGCGGATCGACAACGATATGTCCGGACGGGACGCGGCAGGGACGTCGACGCTGACCGGCCGCTGCGCTTTCAGCCAGACCTGCGAAGCGCCGCCGCCTTGGACTCTCACTGATACGATTTTCTGGTCCGTGCCGAACAATTGACGGTTGTCGAACGCGCGAAAGCCCCATTCGATGAATTCGCGCGCAGCTTCGTTGCGTGCACGACCGGACGGACTGGCCGCGACCACCATGGCGAGCCTGTGACCATCGCGCTCGGCCGAACCGAGGAAACCGTATCCAGCCTGGTTGGTAAAACCGGTCTTGATGCCATCGGCCCCTTCGACGACACCGGAAATCGGATCGTGATTACGCTGGGTAATGCCGTTGTATTCCATGCCCTGCGCGCCGACAAAATGCCGGTACTTGGAGGGGTGACGTCGCAGCATGGCTTCGGCCAAGGTACCCAGATCGCGCGCGGTCACGAATGTGCGACCCTCGTCCATCCAGCCATTGGGCGTGGCGAAGCGGCTATTGGTCATGCCGATCTCGCGGGCCTTGGCGTTCATGGCAGCGAGCCAGTCTTCCAGTGAGCCAGCGGCGCCTTCGGCAAGTACAACCGCACCGTCGTTCGCGGAAACAGTCGTCACCCCGTGAACCAGATCGTCGACGGTTACCCTGGCATCGAGCGGCAGGAACATTGTCGACCCGACACCGTGCCAACGTTTCCAGGTTTCAGGACGGACAGTGAAGACCTGTTGCGGGAACAACTTACCCTGTTCCATCCATTCAAACGCGAGGAAGGTAGTCATGACCTTGGTGATCGAAGCCGGCATGAACCGCCGGTCGGCCTCACGGGCGAAAAGTACCTGCCCGTTCGTCACGTCGACGAGGTAGGCAATCGGCGCATCCTCCACCGAGGGCACACCGTATTCTATATCGTCCTGAGCATGCAGCGGCGCCGCGCCGAGAGCTACTGCAACACACAGCAGATTAAATGATAGTGATCGCAAATTCTGTCCCGCCAGCGAGCCTCTGCCCACCCATCGTTCGAGTTATCGGTTATTCAAGTTCGCTATAACCTCCGCCCTACAGCTTGGCGAGTGGTACGTAAGCACTGAACAAGGCGCGCGGGGTTCTAATCGGACAGGAGGGCTGTTCGCAATTTACCGCCCTGCAATCTCGTCCGCCAGCAAACCAACGCTCATCGCGTAGTAATTCGAACAATTGTATTCCAGAATTACGCGGTAGTTCGAAGTGAGCAACCAGGCCGGACTGCCCGGTCCATCGGGTTGAAACAAGGTCGCGAGTGTATCGTTCGGCATGGCCCGCTGGGGCTGAACGCCTAGTTCACGCCATTCGCCGATGGTCTTGTAGACGCTGTGCCGCTCGTGAACCCTTTCACAAATTGGCGCGTTGATTTCGGTCCGGTAGGCCGCAACGTTGAAGCCCGCCGGGACCGATGCCCGCACGCCCCAGGGCTGACCCGTCCGCCATCCGGCATCGCGAAAGTAGTTTGCGATCGATGCGAGTGCGTCAGCGCCGCTATTCATGATGTCGGCACGCCCGTCGCCATTTCCGTCGGTCGCCAGGCGCAAGTAGACCGAAGGCAGGAACTGCGGGTTGCCAAAGGCGCCCGCCCAACTTCCCTTGAGTTCGTTGCGCGAATATCCCTTGTCCGCCACTTTCATCAGCGCGATCCATTCGGTGGAAAAGAGCTCGCGGCGGCGACCTTCCCATGCCAGCGTCGCAAGAGCCTGAGACAGGTCGAACCCGCCCTTGACTGCTCCATAGGCCGTTTCGTGACCCCAGATCGCCGTTATGATTTCGCCGGGAACGCCGTATTCCTGCTCGACCGCACGCAATGTTCCGGAATATCGCGAAAAGGCATCGCGGCCGCCAGAGATACGCGCGTTGTCGACATGCCTGGCAATATAGGGGGCCAAGGGCGGATATCCGCTGCGATTTGGCGAACCCGGCTGATCCTGGTCCAGTTCGATCACGCGGTAATTCGGCTGCAGTCCGGCAGTCATCCGTTGGAGGGTCGACTCCGAAACTCCTTCCGCCCTCGCTTGCGCCGTCAACAATTGGAGGTAAGCATCGAACGACATGTCGCTCTGCGCCTGGGCAGGACCGGCAGACAGGGACATGAGCGCAGCGGCGAAAGCGGCGAACATCGGTTGAATTTTCATAGTAACGCTTTTGCTTGGCGAAGCTGAACGGCTAATGTCATATATCGCTTACGAAGGGATCGGAAACTTTGTTCCTGAAGACAGGTGACTTCCCCTTCGCCAAGCGCTAGCGGGATCGCCGATCGCGGAGAGGTGGCAGAGCGGTTGAATGCACCGGTCTTGAAAACCGGCAAGGGTGCAAGCCCTTCGTGGGTTCGAATCCCACCCTCTCCGCCACTCGCAACCGTATGGATCAGTCGCCTTCGTCCTTGTTGACCAGTGACTGATTTTCCCGCTGCGATCTGGGATACTGGCGAGCTTTGACGCTCGACTGGTTCTTGAGAGCTATGTGATCCTCCACGATGCCGCCATCGCGGGCGGCTTCCTCGCGCTCGGGTTCGCCTTGCGGGTCGTCATCAATTTCGTATTCCATCTGCGACACTCCTCTTTCGAACCAAACGAGCAGGATGCAGAACGGTTGCCGCTTCGGGACGAATGGTGAGCGCCGCGCGCCGGGCTGCGCATGACGGTTTTTTTACGCTTCAGCGATTGCGTTTGAGGATTACGTCCATCTGCTCGCGCAGGGGCGGATCCCATTCCTCGCGCAATTCCCTGACCCGTGCAATCAGCGCATCATTTTCGTGATAAGGAATGTCGAGCCGGTACAGATCGGCAACCTCCGGCATGAACTTGCGATCCATCTCCTCGAACGCGTCCGCGGCTGCCTGGGCCTGTTCGCGGTCCATCCCCAATGCCTCGAAAGCCGAGCGCCCGATGCGCAGGGAACTGTCGTAGGTTTCCCGGATCACATCCCTGCAACCATAAGCCCACAACTCGTAGACGTGATTACGATCGATCGCCCTGGCGATCACGTGCAGGTCAGGAAAACTGGCCACGGCGTATTTGACCAGGCGGTCGATCTGTTCGCGCTCGTCCAGAGCAACGACGAGCACCTTCGCCTTTTCGATCCCCGCCGATGCCAAGAGGTCCGGGCGCGTGGCATCGCCGAAATAGGTGCGGAACCCGAATTTGCGCCCGATCTCCAACTGTGAGCTGTCATAGTCGATGACCGTCGTGGAGCGGCCAATTGCCTGGACCATGCGATCGACAATCCCGCCTACCCGTCCGCGACCAGCGATGATAACCGGGTTCTCTTCCTCGATCGCATCGGCTTCGCGGTCGTACTTGGCACTATGATAGGCGCGGGCGATCACCTTGTCGTAAAGGATGAACAACAGGGGCGTGACAAGCATGGTCAGCGCCACGATCAGCAGCAGCAGATCGGCAAGCGCGGTGTCGAACACTGCGTTGGCCAGGGCGAAGGCGACCAGGACGAACGCGAATTCTCCAGCTTGTGGAAGGCTGAGGCAGAAAAGCCAGAGCGCCTGCCTGCGCAACCCGTAGAACCACCCGACCAGCATGAGTACCGCGAATTTCGCGGCGATCGTGACCGCCGCCCAGAACAGCACATCGGCCCACATCTGCGCAGCCAGTGCGAAATTGATCCCCGCTCCGACCGTGATGAAGAAGAGGCCCAGAAGCAGACCCTTGAACGGGTTGATATCGCTTTCCAGTTCGTGCCGGTATTCGCTGGTCGCCAGCACGACGCCGGCCACGAAGGCGCCGAGCGCCGGCGACAGTCCGACCAGCGACATTAGCAAGGCAATCCCGATGACCACCACAAGAGCGGAAGCGGTGAACAGTTCGCGCAGGTTCGCGCCGGCGATATAGCGGAAGAGTGGCCGGATCGCGTAGATGCCGATAGCGATCACCGCGGCAACTGCGGCGATGCGGGACAGCGCGGCCAGCCAAACCGGCATGGTCGCGGTAAGATCGATACCCGCATGTCCGCCAGAGCCAGAACCCGGCCCGTACAGTTCTGGCAAGGCCAGCAAGGGCAGCAGGGCAAGGATGGGGATCACCGCCACATCCTGCACCAGCAGGACACTGAAACTCGCCTCTCCGCCTTCGCTTTTCAGCAAACGCTTCTCGGTCAGCGTCTGGACGATGATTGCGGTCGAGGACAGCGCCAGAACCATCCCGATGGCCAGCGCCGTTTGCCACGGACGCGCATCGATCAAGGCGATCAGAGCGATGACAAAAGTGGTGAGCAGGACCTGCCCGCCCCCCAGTCCGAACAACTTGCCCCGCATGGCCCACAGGCGTTTGGGCTCCAGTTCGAGCCCGACGATGAACAGCATCATCACCACGCCGAATTCGGCGAAGACCTGCAATGCTTCCACGTCGACCCGCAACGCGGCCAGCAGCGGGCTGATCGCCATGCCCGCAAGCAGGTATCCGAGCACCGAGCCGAGGCCGAAACGGCTGGCCAGGGGGACCGCCGCCACGCCCGCGACAAGGAGCACGAAGGCGAGGATGAGAAAATCGGTCAGACCACCCTCCCCCGTTGTAGTTGCGCGTCAGATATGAAGCGCGCGCCCGTAACTCGCAAGCACGCTTTCATGCATCGATTCGCTGATTGTCGGGTGCGGGAAGACAGTCTGCATCAGTTCCGCCTCGGTCGTCTCGAGCGTCTTGCCGACAACGAAACCCTGGATCATCTCGGTCACTTCCGCGCCGACCATGTGCGCGCCGAGCAATTCTCCGGTCTTGGCATCGAACACGGTCTTGCAGAACCCTTCCGCCTCGCCCAGCGCGATCGCCTTGCCATTGCCGATGAAGGGGAATGTGCCGGCCTTGACCTTGTGGCCCGCCTCTTTCGCTTTCTCCTCGGTAAGGCCGACGCTGGCGATCTGCGGGTGACAATAGGTACAGCCGGGAATGTTGTTGCGGTCGAGCGGGTGCGGATCGACGTCCTTGTTGCCCAGTTCCCCGGCAATCGCCTCTGCCGTCGTGACGCCTTCATGGCTCGCCTTGTGCGCCAGCCACGGGCCCGGCGTGCAATCGCCGATGGCCCACAGGCCTTTGCTCCTGGTGCGCCCGTACCCGTCGATCTGGATGAACCCTTTTTCCATCTCGACCAGTTTCTCGAGCCCGATCTCCTCGGTATTCGGGACGATGCCGATGGCCACGATGCAATGGCTGAACTCGGTTTCGCTCGTCTTGCCCTTGGCATCCTTGATCTTGGCCTTCACGCCCTTGTCGGACACCTTGATGCCCTCGACCCCGGCGCCGGTCATGATGGTCATGCCCTGCTTGGTCAGGTTCTTTTCGAGGAAGGCCGAAACCTCCTTGTCCTCGACCGGCACGATCCGATCGAGCATTTCCACGACGGTCACGTCGACCCCCATGTCGTTGTAGAAGCTGGCAAACTCGATCCCGATCGCGCCAGATCCGATAACCAGCAATTTCTTCGGCATCTCGCTTGGCGTCATGGCATGGCGATAGGTCCACACGCGCTTGCCGTCGGCCTTGGCGAAGGGAAGGTCGCGTGCCCGCGCGCCGGTGGCGACGATCACGTGCTTGGCTTCCAGTTTCTCCTCGCCCTTCTCGCCTTTGACAGTCAGCGAAGTCGGGCCGGTCAACGTGCCCTCCCCCATGTGGACCGCGATCTTGTTCTTCTTCATCAGGTGCGTCACGCCCTGGTTGAGCTGTTTGGCGACACCGCGGCTGCGCTTCACCACCGCCTCGAGGTCCGCCTCGATCTCGCCCGCGATCTTGAGGCCGTAATCCTTGGCGTGCCGGGCATAATGCAGGATCTCGGCACTGCGCAGCAGCGCCTTGGTTGGAATGCAGCCCCAGTTCAAACAGATGCCACCCAGCAGTTCGCGCTCGACGATGGCGGTCTTGAGGCCCAGCTGTGCGCAGCGGATTGCCGCGACATAGCCGCCGGGTCCGCTGCCGAGCACGATTACGTCATATCGGGTGTCAGCCATGATTCGCCTCTATATCTCTTGTTACGTCGCAGACATGGACCGGGTGTTACACAGTCCAGTGGTAAAAACAGTCGGCTTGCGCGCAGAAGCGTCGGCTTGCCGGGAAAGGGCGTAAACTTGCGGCGACCGGCCGTCGGCTTGCGCGTGCCGGGCGACGGCTTGGCGCGGCGCGATGTCGGCTTGCGGCGGCCGGGCGTGGGGCGAGTTCAGGCTGCGAAAATCGGTCATTACCGGCCCATTGCATATCCTGCGGTCTGTAGGACATCATTTCGCACGTATTCGCTGCTCCTCAACCCCGTCCGCCCTGAGCGTGTCCAAGGGCCGTACTTCATTTCTGTTGCCGCACTGAAAGGGAAGAACTGGGCTTCGACAAACTCAGCCCGGATGGGGCCGGGGCATGGATGCTTCCCCCACCGCCCGTACCGGACGCGGCTTGTCGTCGTCATCCAGCAGGACGAATTTGAATGTCCCGCTGGCCACTTTCGTCTGCGCCTCGCCATCGCGTTCGCGCGCAACGGCCTCGGCGGCGATGGTCATGCTGGTATTGCCCGTGGCGGTGACCTGGCAATAAACCGACAGTTCGTCGCCCACCGCCATGGCACCGGGAAAGGCGAAGTCGGTCGCCGAGACAACCACAGCCTTGCCATTGCCTTCGCGCGAAGCCAGCGAGCCCGCCCCGAGCGCCATCTGACTCATCAACCAGCCGCCGAACACGCCGCCATAAGGGTTTGTGTCGCGAGGCATGGCCGTGGCGCGAATGAGAGGATTGCGTTCGGGCATCGAATTATCCGGCAAAAAGCTTGATGTAGTCTTCGTTCACCCAGCCCGACCGGCAGGGCCCTTCATATTCGCGCACACTCGAAACGGGCGATCCGGTACCGCAATCGACGGGACCCTCGTCCTCGTCTGGCTCGGGCGCATAGACCACACCGAACCAGTCGCCGATTTTCTGGCACATGGAAACGCCACGACCCGCTTCCAGCTGGTCTACTTCTTCGGCGCTGCCAGCCGGAGCCGATCGGACCGAAAGGGTGCCGTCACCGCTCGAATTGAGATTGGTGACCCGCCCAAACCCCGGGCAGGCATCGAAGCGCGGACCATCGAACCCGATCTGTACGGGACGCTCCGCCATCGTGGCGGGTTCGGTAGCGTTGCCGATTTCGGCATAGCGATCCTGCTGCGGTTCGCGCTCGGCGGTCGGCTCGCCGCACCCGGCGAGACCAAGAGCCATGAAGGATACAACTATACTGAGGCGGGTCATGTTGGGCATCCCGTCAAGATAGGGGCTTGTTCCCTTCTGCGCCACCCGCCGTACGTTGGCCCGACAGGTTCGTCCTGTTCAAACCACCAGCCCCATCGGGTTTTCGCACAATTGCTTGAATGCCTCCATCAGCTGCGCGCCGTCGGCACCGTCGATGGCGCGGTGGTCGAAGCTGCCGCTCGCGGTCATGACCGTGGCGACCTGCAACGCGCCGTCGACCACGTAAGGGCGCTGCTCGCCCGCGCCGACAGCCATGATCATGCCCTGCGGCGGGTTGATGACGGCATCGAACTGCTTGATGCCGAACATGCCGAGATTGGACAGGCTGGCCGTGCCGCCCTGGTATTCGTGCGGTTGCAGCTTTCCGTCGCGCGCCTTCTCCGCAAGCGTCTTCATCTGCTTGCTGATCGCGGCCAGCCCCTTCGTATCGGCCTCGGTGATGATTGGCGTGATGAGGCCGCTTGGCGCGGCAACTGCCACCGAGACATCGGCGCGGCTGTATCGGTGCAGGGTATCGCCCTGGAAGCTGACATTGCACTGCGGCACGCGCATCAGCGCGCGCGCCAGCGCCTTGATCAGCAGGTCGTTCACGCTCAGCTTGACGCCGTCGGCCTCCAGCCCGGCATTGAGTTGCTTGCGCAGGTCGAGCATCGCGTCGAGCCGGACATCGACCGCGAGATAATAGTGCGGGACCTGCTGCTTGCTCTCGGTAAGGCGGCGCGCAATGACCTTGCGGACATTGGTGAGTTTTTCTTCCTCGTAAGGCGCCCCGTATTCGCTTTCCGCTGGCGTTTTTGCTGGGGTGCGCGGCTCGCCCGTTCCGGCGCTTGCCTCCTGTCTGGCGGCGGGTTTGCCCGGCTCGGCATCTTCGACGTCCGCCTTGACGATGCGACCGTTCGGGCCGGAGCCTGTCACGCTGGTCAGATCGATGCCTTTCTGCTCGGCGATCCGCCGGGCAAGAGGAGAGGCGATGATACGCTCTCCGCTGTCGTCGGTCGGCGCGGGCGGAACCTGGCCCTCGGACTTGGCCGGGGCGCGTGCAGGTTCCGCATCCTTGCGCGGTACGGCCTTGGCGGGTTCGGCCTTCCCGCCTTTATCGTCCTTGCTGGCGGGTTGTTCGGACTCGGCGCTTTCAGGGGCGGCCTGCGCCGCTTCGTCGACATCCTCGCCCTCTTCGGCGAGCATGGCGATGACCGTGCCCACCTTTACGCCCTCGCTGCCTTCCTCGACAGCGATGCTGGCGAGGGTGCCCTCGTCCACGGCTTCGAATTCCATCGTCGCCTTGTCGGTTTCGATCTCGGCCATGATGTCACCCGCCTCCACCTTGTCGCCGGGCTTCACCAGCCATTTGGCAAGCGTGCCCTCCTCCATTGTCGGGGACAGGGCGGGCATCTTGATCGGCGTGGGCATGGTCTGACGTTACGTCCTCGCGGGCAGGAGAGTTCACTGGCACCTCTGGCCAAAATGGCCCGGGCAAGCAAGGTCCTTGCACGCAATATCAATAAGCGGATAGGCCGTGGGAGAAAGAGGGGAAAGCGGACATGCGTATCTATCTGGTCGTCATGGACGAGACCGAGGAGGCCAAACAGGCGCTGCGTTTCGCATCGCTACGGGCCATGAGAACCGGCGGTTCGGTGCACATCCTGGCGCTGGTGCCGCAACAGACCTTCAACGCCTTTGGCGGCGTTCAGGCGACAATCGAGCAGGAAGCGCGCGACCGGGCCGAGGTCATGGCCAACAACCATGCCGGCAACATCTTCGCCGAAATGGGCAAGATGCCCGTCATCGCAGTGCGCCCCGGTCCGGCCGCTGAAGTCATCCGCAAATATATCGAGGAACACGGCGAGATCGCCGCGCTCGTTCTTGCGACAGGTGCGGAAGGAAATTCGGGTCCGCTGGTCAATCATTTTGCAGCGCATGCGGGAAGCCTGCCCTGCCCGCTCTACCTTATCCCGGGCCATTTGAGCCGCGAGGAAATCGACCGGCTTTCCTGAGCTGTCAGGTCAGGGTTCCGCGCGTCGGATAATCCTTGTCCAGAACGAACTCGATCCCCTCGAGCAACTCGTCGAGATCGGGCCGCGTGAACGGTGCGTTCTGAACCACGGTGAAATAGAGCGTGCCATCGGGTTTCACGAGAAAGAGGCCGGGTTCGGAAAACTTTTCCGGCTCCTCGCTCTCCGGACGTTTTTCCGAAATATACAGACCGTATTCGCGCGCCTTTTGCTCGCTGAGCGAATGCGCCAGCGGCAAGTCACCTGTGTCCCACTCCTCGTCACTGACGGCCGCGCGTTCGGCACTGTCCATCGACACGGCGAAAACATTGATGCCCTTGTCGGTGAATTTGGAAAGTTTGCTGCCAAGTTCGGTCAGGTATTTCTTGCAGATCGGGCAGTGCTTGCCGCGGTAGAATACCAGCATGGTGAACTTGTCAGGATCCTGATCGGACAGCACGAAGCGCGCATCGATCGTCAGCGGCAAATCCAGTTCGGGTACTTTCTGGCCGGGTTTGAGCATGAATGTCTCCTTCGCCTGACCAATGGGCGCACCTGACGCCTGTTCCGTTATTTCTTCTTGCGCCCCTGGTGGCGGATATTCTTGGGCCGGCCCCGCTGGCCCGGCTTGCGGTCCTGGCGCGGTGCCCCCTGCCCCTTGCGATGCTGCTTCTTGGGCGATGGGCGGTCACCGCGCTTCTCGATCGACGAGCCATCGCTGTCGGGTACCTCGAACTTGAGCGCGCCGGTCAGCGGGTTGGCTTCCGCCAGCTTGAGCTTCAAGCGGTCCCCCACTGCGTATTCAGTACCGCTATTCTCGCCGACGAGCTTCTGCGCGGCCTCATCGTAGCGAAAATATTCCCGCCCTAATGTGCTGACCGGGACCAAGCCGTCACCGCCGAGCTTGTCGATGGTGGCGAAGAAGCCGAACCCTTGCACGCCAGTGATGCGGGTGTCGAAAGTTTCGCCCACGCGGCTCGAAAGCCAGGCGGCAACATAACGGTCGATCGTGTCGCGCTCGGCCTCCATCGCGCGACGCTCTGTCTGACTGATTGCATCGGTGATCTGATGCAGTGCATCGCGGTCGCGGTCCGACAGGCCTGACCCTGCCGGAATATCGCCGCCCAAGTCCTTTGGCGGCTTCGGCTGTTCGAGCTTGTAGGCATCGACCAGGCCGCGATGAACCAGCAGGTCGGCATAGCGGCGGATGGGCGAAGTGAAATGCGCATAGCTACCAAGCGCAAGACCGAAATGCCCGGCATTGGCAGGACCGTAATAAGCCTGTGTCTGGCTGCGCAGGACCGCTTCCATGATCAGCGCTTTTTCCGCGGGATCGGAAATGTCCTTGAGCATGCGATTGAACAGGCCCGGCGTGATCACCTGTCCCAACGCGAAGTTCTTCCCCTGACTGGCGAGATACTCCTTGAACGAGGCAAGTTTTTCCCTGCTCGGCGTTTCGTGGACGCGATAGACGACCGGAGCTGCCTTTTCCTCCAGCGCCTTGGCTGCAGCGACGTTGGCAGCGATCATGAAATCTTCCACTACGCGATGCGCATCGAGACGCTCGCGCACGGCGATTTCCTCGATCACGCCCTCGTCGTTGAGGCGCACCTGTCGTTCGGGCAGATCGAGATCGAGAGGATCGCGTGCCTGGCGGGCCTTGTAGAGCAGCTCCCAGGCGCCCCATAGATTGCGCAGCGCGTCATCGGCGCTGTTGTCGTCGATGGATTTTTGCGCATCTTCGTACGCGATGTTGGCTGCTAGCCGCACGATGGCGCGCGTGAAGCGCCACTTCGTCACCTTGCCCTCGGGCGAGATATGCAGGTGGCATGCCATGGCCGCACGGTCCTCGTTCTCGACCAGAGAACAGACATCGGCGCTGAGGATTTCGGGCAGCATCGGCACGACCCGGTCGGGAAAATAAACCGAATTTCCGCGCTTCCTCGCCTCGCGGTCGAGCGCGCTGCCAGGCCGGACATAGAAGCTGACATCGGCAATCGCGACGATGGCCTTGTAGCCGCCCTCGCCGTCGGGTTCGGCCCAAATGGCATCGTCGTGGTCGCGCGCATCGGCGGGATCGATTGCGACGATAGGCACATCGCGCAGATCCTCGCGCTTGTTCTCGCTCAGCGGCAGGTCGGCGACGCGCTGCGCCTCATCGAGCGCCTCTTGAGGAAACACGTGCGGAATCCCGTGCTTGGCGATCGCGATCAGGCTGAAGCTTTTCGGAGCGAGCGGATCGCCGATAACCTCGACCACCTTGACTGCCGATCGGGCCGATTTTCCCGCTCGTTCGGCGAGGACGAGCTCGCCCTGTTCCGCCCCTCCAAGGTCGGCAATGGGCGAGGAATTGCGCACGCGCTTGTCCACCGGCGCGAGCCAGGCCTTGCCGCTGCCGTCGATCTCGACGACCCCCATCAGCCCTTCGGTCCGCGCAGGAAGCTTCTTGATCGGCGTGGCGCGCCACCCCCGCTCGGTTTCCTCGTTACGCGCCAGAATGCGGTCGCCGCGCTTGAGCGCAGCCATTTTCTTGCCTTCCTTGACCGTCAGCCGCGGGGGTTTCTCATCGCTGTCCGGCGCCCAGCTCTCCGGCTCCGCGATCGCTTCGCCATCCTCGATGTCGACGACCTTGAGCACGGTAACCTTAGGCACTCCGCCCATGCGGTGATAGGCGGTGCGCTTGCCGTCGATCAGGCCTTCCTCGGCCATGTCCTTGAGGCGCTTCTTCAGGGCGATCTTTTCCTGGCCCTTGAGCCCGAACGCCTTGGCAATCTCGCGTTTTCCGGCGGGACTGTCGGAAGTCTGGATGAATTCGATTATCTGTTCGTTCGACGGTAAGCCAGCAGGCTTCCGGTTCTTGTTCTGTTTTGTCATGCGCGGCATATGGGGATGCGTCTAGCGCGTGTCATCCTCCTCGGAAGGGATCGGCCCGAATTGGCCTGCCGGAACTGCGCTGGAAACCGGGCTGCGCACGCCGCTGTCGCCAGTCGCGCTGACACCGAAAATCCAGTCATCCCCACGAATGCCTTCCAGCCGGGCATTGGTCGCGACCACGTTTTCAATCACCGGCTCGGGCCGCCAATAGGGTTCGTCGGTTCGCCGTTGCCAGATCGTGTAGCCTATCGCACCGGGAACCTCTTCCCAGGCGATGTCGGTATAGGTCTGCACCGCTGCTTCCGCAGTCGAGGCGGGCGGAACGGGCGAGCGCGCCAGAGCATCGAGCGCGCGGATATTGAACTGCGTCACCTTGGCGAGATAACCGAAATCCATCTCGTCTGCCGTATCGCCGTAAACCGTGCCGTCCTCGGTGCGCAGATCCTGGTGCTGGTGTTCGTAATCCTCCACCGCGACGGTGATGCGCACGGCCGGATAGCCTTTCTCCATGAAGGGGATCTGGTCTCCGCCCCGCCCCATCCGGTCGACGCGCCAGATCTGCCGCACGTCGAGACCGCCTTCGCTGCCCTCGGCAAGATTGTCGAGATAACGCGAGAGGTTGCGGCTGGGACTGTCATTCTCTCCGCCCTCACGCCGTTGTGCGGCACGAATATCGCCGGTCAGATCGGCGCGCGGCCCTTCGGAGAACACCCGGACATGATCGGCATCGCAATAACCATCGCTACCGCAACTGTTGCCCACCACGTCGTTATTGAGCACGGCCTTCACTTGCCAGCCCTGCTCTTCGGCATAGTCGGCCATCAGCCTTCCACCGTAGAGTCCCTGTTCCTCGCCAGACAGCAGGGCATAGACGATCGTGACCGGGTAGCGGCGCTGCGACAGGGCGCGGGCGGCTTCGAGAACAAGCACGGTGCCCGAACCATCGTCATTGGCGCCCGGCGCATCGCTTTCCCAGTCGAGCGGATCGGTAACGCGACTGTCGATGTGTCCCTGGACAATCACGACCTCGTTCGGGCGCTCATATCCTCGCTGGATAGCGACTGCGTTGCGAATGCGGGTGGGTCGTGGAAGGCGGCGGCCCTCTTCGACCCGTTCGGGCGCGACGACCGTGAGGCAGCCATTACATTCCGCTGAAATCTTATTGAATTCGGAGAGCCCCCAATCAACCGCTGCGCCGATACCGCGTTCGGGATTGTCCTGCTCCGACAGCGTATGGCGCGTACCGAAGCCGACCAGCGTATCGATATCGGCGCGCAACCGGTCCTGCGACACGTCAGCCGCTGGATCGGACGGCGTGGCCGGAGCGGTTTGTGCAAAGAGCGGTGTGGAAAGAAAGGCGGCGAGCAAAACGAGCTTTTTCATGACGCGCAGCTTTGCTCGCTTGCGCCACGATTACAAGTCATTGCGTCACCAAATCTGAGTAGATCAGTAAGCTTTCGCCACCAGCACCCGTTCGACCGCAGGCTTGCCGGTAAAAATGCATTGCCCATCGACCGGAGCGGCATCCTTCGGCACGTTACGCAAGGTCAGCTTGTGCTCTTTCAGGCGCTCGATCACCTTGTCCAGCACATCACCGGTCGGCTTGGCCCACTGCACCTCGACCCATCCGGGATGGCGCGTGGCGGAGAAGAATTTCTCGACCTCTTCGAAGCTCGTCACATTGCGGGTGATATTCGCCTCGCGCCGCTCGCGCGCTTCGATGAAGATGGCGCTCTGCATGTCTGCCAGGATATCGGGAACGGTCTGGCCCGCGATTTCACGGGTGGGCGTCTGAAAGGCCGGTTTGCCCGTCTGCTCGTCCCACAGGCGATCGCGGCGCAGCACGCTGACCACACCGTTTTCCATGTCGCGTCCGCCGACCTCGATGATGACCGGCGCTCCTTTGCGCACCCAGTCCCAACGCTTGGCCGCCGCCTTGCCGGGACGCGTGTCGAGCAGAACCCGAACGGGTTCGTCGAGCACGTGCTGACCGGCAATGGTGGCGCGTAGGCCTTCGCAATATTCTATCAGTTGGTCGTCTTCTGGCTTGTCGCGCAGCATGGGCAGGATCACGACCTGCTGCGGCGCAATTCGCGGTGGCAGACGCAGACCGTCATCGTCACCGTGAGTCATGATCACGCCGCCGACCATACGGGTGGACACGCCCCAGCTGGTCGTGTGGCACAAGCTCTCCCCGCCTTCGCGGTTCTGGTACTTCATGCCGCTCGCTTCGGCGAAGTTGGTACCGAGATAATGGCTGGTTCCCGCTTGCAGCGCCTTGCCATCCTGCATCATCGCCTCGATGGACCAGGTCTCGACCGCGCCGGGAAATCGTTCGTTCTCAGGCTTCTCGCCCGCGATGACCGGCAGGGCGAGATCTTCCTCGGCAAAGGAGCGATAGACCTCGAGCATGGCCAGGGTGTGTTCCCTAGCCTCGGTCTCGTCGGCGTGGGCCGTATGGCCTTCCTGCCATAGAAACTCGCTGGTCCGCAGGAACATACGGGTGCGCATTTCCCATCGCACCACGTTCGCCCATTGGTTCAGCTTCAAGGGCAAATCGCGCCAACTGCGTATCCAGCGCGCCATGGCATCGCCGAATATTGTTTCGGATGTCGGGCGGACGACCAGCGGTTCTTCCAGCTTCGCGTCGGGGTCGGGAACCAGTCCGCCATCGCTACCGGCAATCAGCCGATGATGCGTGACGACCGCCATTTCCTTGGCGAAGCCTTCGACATGTTCGGCCTCGCGCTCGAAATTCGAAAGCGGAATGAAGATCGGGAAATAGACGTTCTGATGTCCGGTCGCCTTGATCCTGTCGTCGAGCAGGCGCTGCATCCGCTCCCAGATTCCGAACCCCCAAGGCCGGATCACCATGCAACCGCGCACACCCGATTCCTCGGCCATTTCGGCAGCGGCTATGACTTCCTGATACCAGGCGGCGAAATCGTCGGCGCGCGTGGTGTTCAGCGCATGGCGGATCTGGGCCACGTGTTTTCCTGTGTGTTGCTAGACGGACAGCGCGGGCGCCGATGCCGTCATTTGCTCATCTCGTCCAGTTTCTTCTGCATCGTCGCCATCTGTTCGCGCATCTGGGCAAGTTCGTCGGACTGGTCGGTTCTGGTCGGGGCCCCGACCTTGTTCAGGCCTGGTTTGCGCGTTCCGGGTATGAGAACCTCGGCAGCGTTCTGCATCATCTTGAAATTGGCCTCGGCCATCTTGGCGAGAGGATTGGCCTCGATCCCCTTGGCAAAGGCGGCTTGCAGCTGTTCACGGTTCTTGCGCAGATTCGCCATGCTGGCTTCGAGATAGCTCGGCATCATCGCCTGCATGGAATTGCCATACATCGAGATAAGATCGCGCAGGAAGCTGACCGGTAGCATATGTGCGCCCTGGCTCTCCTCCTCGACGATGATCTGCGTCAGGATCGTATGCGTGATATCGTCGCCGCTCTTGGCGTCGATGACCTGGAAGTCGACGTTTTCACGCACCATTCCAGCGAGATCGTCCAGCGTGATGTAGCTGCTGGTATCGGTGTTGTAGAGCCGACGGTTGGCATATTTCTTGATCGTGATCGGTTCGCCCTCGGCGGTGCGCTTGGCCATGACTGCTTGCTCCCCAATTCAGCAGTGAGCATTTCTCTTAGCACGTGCAATATGTGCAGCGCAACACGCTAGGCCGCGCGGTTGAAGCGATGGCCAAGAACAGTGAGCAATTCATATTGCGAAAGAGATGTTTGCCGCGCCGCATCCGGAAGGTGGTAAGGCAATTCCACCCAGTCACCTTCCTGCAGCTCCGGCGCAGCCGTCAGGTCGATCACAATCATGTCCATCGACACCTTGCCGAGTATGGGAAGCCAGGTCTCGCCATAAGCGAAATGCGCTCCGCCCCAGGCGCGAAGGATGCCATCGGCATAACCGAGCGACACGACCCCTACGCGCATGTCCTCGGACGCCGTGAAAGTTGCGTTGTAGCCAACCGTATCGCCTGCGCGCAGTCGGCGCGTCTGGATCACCTGCGCTTCGGGATAGGCGACCTGCGCGATCCGGCCCTCCAGCGCCGGTGACGGGACGCCCCCGTAAAGCGCAAGACCTGGGCGCGTCAGGTCAAGGTGGAATTCCTCGCCGAGCGCGATGCCCGCGCTGTTGGCGAGACTCGTTTCGCGGTGCGGCAGTTTCGCGATCGCTTCGCGAAAGGCATCGAGCTGCTGCGCGTTCTTCGTACTGTCCTCGTCGGCGCAGGCGAGGTGCGACATCAACACCTGGATGTCGAGCGAGGCGAGGACGGGGTCTCCGATCTCTTGCGGTGAAATCCCGAGCCGGTTGATCCCGGTATCGATCATCACATGGCAAGGGCCGCCGCCGGTTTCCGACCACAGCTTTGCCTGCCGAAGGCTGTCGATTACCGGCACAGCGCCGCTCGCTCGCGCGTATTGCGCCTCCTCGAAATTGCCCGGCCCATGCAGCACGGCGACCTGCTCTGCTGGAACATGAGCAATGACGTCAGGCACCTCCCCCCAATGCGCGACGAAGAAATCACGGCATCCCGCATCGCGAAGGACCGGCACGCAATCGTCGACACCGAGACCGTAGCAATTGGCCTTTACCGCTGCGCCGGCGCGCGCGGCGCCCGACATGGCATCGAGCGTGCGCCAATTTTCCGCCAGCGCATCGCGATCGAGACGCAGCCGCAGGGTCGGCGGGGGAAGACCAGTCAAGGGATGCTGGGCGCGACTGGCGGGGCCTTGTCGCTCTCCTCGAAATCTCGCGGTGGTCCGCCGGGCAGTCCCCACCACGCCACGATCACGCCGAAGGCGACAACAGCCCACGTATACCATAAGCCCGCATAGACATCGCCTGTCCGGGCGACGATGATCCCAGCGATCAGGGGCAGGAACCCGCCCAGATATCCGGCACCGATATGATAGGGTATCGACATCGAACTGTAGCGGATCCGGGCCGGAAACATTTCGGACAGGAGCGCGGCGACCGAGCCATAGGTCAAGGCGGACAGCACGCCCATGACGAGCAGCAGCGCGCCGATGCCAAGAATGTTGATGAACGGTGGTTGCTGTCTCTCGAAGTTGAAACCTCTTGCCGACAGGGCGGTCTGCAAACCATCGCGCCTGGCTGCGCTGTCTACCAGCCACGCACTCGGTATCGCCACCGGCTCGCCGGAGACGGTCACTCCCAGGTCGCTGCCGGGTTCGACGGAATAGGCCACCCCGCTGGCAGTCAGCGTCTCCAGCACTTTGCCACATGTGCTTTGCTCGCGGTCGAACAGTTCGGCAAAGGGATCGGTGGTGCAATTCTGGCCCGAAACCACGACCGGGTTCTGCTCGGCTGCGCGGGCAAGGCCGGGATTGGCGAGGCTGCCCATGGTCCAGAAAATAGGGAATAGCAGGACGAGAGTCAGGACCGCACCGATCAGGATCGGTTTCCTGCGTCCCACGCGGTCTGACCATTTGCCCACCACCAGATAGAAACTCATCGAAATGAGCCCGGCGATCAGCAGGATCCATTCCACGGTCCCTTCGTCCACCCGCATGTCGCGCCGCAGAAAGCTGAGCGAGGAGAAGAACGCGGTGTACCAGATCGTCGTCAGGACACCGGTGATGCCGAACAGTGCAACGAAGATGCGTTTCGGATTGCCCGGATAGGTCAGGCTTTCCTTGAACGGATTGGCACTGGTTTCACCGGCGGCCTTCATGGCCTGGAACACCGGGCTCTCGGACAGCTTCAAGCGCATCCACAAGGATATGCCGAGCAACACGATCGACAGCAGGAACGGCACGCGCCAACCCCATGCCGCGAAATCATCCTCCGCGATCAGGGCCCGGCAGATCAGCACCACCGCGATCGACAGCACGAAACCGCCCACGACGCTGGCCTGGATGAAACTTGTGTAGAAGCCACGTTTTTCCGGTGGAGCATGTTCGGCAACATAAATTGCCGCGCCGCCATATTCCCCGCCCAGCGCCAGACCTTGCAATATGCGCAGCCCGATCACGATAATCGGAGCTGCAAGACCGATGCTTGCCGCGCTAGGGATCATGCCGACGCCCGCCGTGGCGATGCCCATGAGCGTCACGGTGACGAGAAACGTGTACTTGCGCCCCAGCCTGTCTCCCAGAAAGCCGAACAGGATCGCGCCGAGTGGCCGGAAGCCGAAGCCGACTGCAAAACCCGCCCACACGAGCAGAATTTGCAAGGTCTCGTTATCGCTCGGAAAGAAGGCGGCGCCAATCAGCCCCGCGAGCGTGCCGTAGATAAAGAAATCGTACCACTCGAAGATGGTCCCCGCGCTGCTGGCCGCGATAACCAGCCGGATTTCCTTGTCGGTCGGTTCCCTGAGCCTGGCGGCGGTGCCTGCGGACATTTCTGCGCTCCCTCTCGCGAATTGTCGTTTCGCGACGCCTTAGCGCTCGCCCCTGCCCTTGGAAAGCGCGTCAAGCGCGGCTCTCCACGGCAGAAGAATTGCCTCGTGCCGACCCTTGTGAGGAAGAGCCGGTACGAGTTGTTCGAAACGGGGCCACTCGGGAAGGGCGCCAGTACCTTTCAGCCAGGCATCGATTTCGTGTTCCGCCTGTTCAAGCGCGGCTCGGGTCTTTCCGTGAGCCTCGCTTGCGAAGATCGCCGCAGCCGCCTGGCCGACGGCGCATGCCGAGACGCGCAGACCGATCGGGCCGAGCGTATCCGTGCCATTATGCGACAGCACGATCTCGCTGCCACAGGTTCGTGACCGAGCGCGCCCTTGCATCGGTGTCTCCGGGATCAAGGGATGGTCGGCCAGCTCCACGGCAAGACCAAGGAGGCCAGGCGAATAGAGAGCACTGCTCCTCGCCTCGGTCATTCACCCGTCGCTTCGGTGATACCTGTGTCTTCGTCCGCCTGTTCCTCGCCCCGCAGGCGTGCCCGCCTTTCAGCCAGTATCTCGACGATCGAACGCGATCCTGCGTCCACCAGTTCATAGCTGCGTGCGGTCGTTATCCATGCCGGGCGCCCCTTGTAACCCCAGACCGAATCGTAACCCAGAACCAGCAGCGAAAAGGCGATGATGACGATGACCATGCCCTTGAGCGCCCCGAAGCCGAAACCCAGCACGCGATCGATTGGGCTGAGCACGGATTTGCGCGACGCTTCGCCGATATTGCTGGCGATGACTTTCATCGCCGCATAGGGGATCAACAAGAGCAAGACGAAAGCCAGCAGCGCCGTCGTAATGTCACTGCCGAGGTAATCCTGCATCGCCAGCGTCAGAGGCGTGTGCAGATACCGAATGGCGAAGGCTGCGAGTATCCAGGCCGCAAGGCTGAGAACTTCCTGCACGAAGCCGCGCATGAACCCGCCGACCGATGCGATGCCGACGATAAGCAGAACCAGAAAATCGAAACCCGTCATAGACGACAGGCGAGTTACGAGGTCCCGACTACCCGGTCAACGAGATTGGCCAGTTGTCCCAAACCGGAATAGTCGAAGGCGTTTCCACCGCCCTTCACGTCGAGGGGACCGAAACCCTTGGCAAAGCCAAGCTTGGCCGCTTCGCGGAGGCGCAGGCCGCCATGGGCGACCGGGCGGATCTCTCCCGCCAAGGAGACTTCGCCCAACCATACGCTACGATCGGTCAGGGGTTTGTCGGCAAGTGCGCTGACCAGGGCCGCGGCAACGGCAAGGTCGGCTGCCGGATCGGACAGGCGGTACCCACCCGCGACGTTGAGATAGACTTCGGCGGAACTGAAATTCAGCCCGCACCGCGATTCGAGCACGGCAAGCAACATTGCCAGTCGGCCGCTGTCCCATCCCACCACCGCACGGCGTGGCGTTGCCCCCGATTGCAGCCGGACGATCAGCGCCTGGATTTCGACCAGCACCGGGCGTGTTCCTTCGATGGCAGGGAAAACTGCACTGCCCGCCATTGGTTCATCGCGTCCCGACAGGAAAAGCAGCGAAGGATTGGCGACTTCCTCAAGACCCTCGCCCGCCATCGAGAAAACCCCGATCTCGTCGACCGCGCCGAAGCGGTTCTTGAGCGCACGGAGAATCCGGTACTGGTGACTGCGCTCCCCCTCGAAGCTCATCACCACATCGACCATGTGTTCCAGCACCCGGGGGCCAGCGATACTGCCGTCCTTCGTGACATGTCCGACCAGCACAAGCGCAACACCGCTTTCCTTGGCATAGCGGATAAGTTCGAATGCGCATCCGCGCACCTGGCTGACCGTTCCCGGAGCGCCTTCTATCGTGTCGGAATGCATTGTCTGGATCGAATCGATCACCAGCAATTTGGGTGCTTCCATCGCGCCAAGCGTAGTTAGGATGTCGCGAACATTGGTGGCCGCCGCCAGTTTGACCGGCGCATCGGACAGTCCGAGCCGTGCGGCGCGCATTCGTACCTGGGCAGTCGCTTCCTCGCCGCTGACGTAAACCACATTCCCCCCGCCGCGCGCGACCTTGCCTGCCGCCTGCAGCAACAGTGTCGACTTACCGATGCCCGGATCGCCCCCCATCAGGATGGCGGAACCCGGCACCAATCCCCCGCCCAGTGCCCTGTCGAACTCGTCCAGCCCGGTCTTCTGCCGCGTTGGCAACGCGCCTGGCTTGTCCAGATCGACGAACTCGACCGCCCGGCCGCCGCTCGACAGATCGTGCTTGAGCGAAAACACGGTCGCTGGCGCATCCTCAACCAACGTGTTCCATTCGGCGCAATCGCCACACTGCCCCTGCCAGCGATGAGACACGCTGCCGCACGCCTGACAGACATAACGTTTCTTGGGCTTTGCCATGACCGATCGCTAGCTGGAACAATTCAGGAACGCAATTGCCTTTGCAAAACGGGGCGTGCACAAGGCGAACGATGCGGCAGAAAGAACTGCGAATTGCCTTGGTCTGCTATGGCGGCGTAAGCCTTGCAGTCTATATGCACGGGGTCACGCGGGAGCTGTGGCAGGTAGCAAGGGCAAGCCGCGATTTCCATTCCGAAGCTGCTTCCCGCACAGGGGTGGACGCGGTCTATCGCCGCGTGCTGGAAACGATCGCGGATGAACGGGACCTTCGCGTACGCGTGCTGCCCGATATCATGAGCGGGGCCAGCGCGGGGGGCATCAACGCGGTGTTTCTGGCCCAGGCGATCTTCTCTGGCCAGAGCCTCGAGCCGCTGACCGACCTCTGGCTGGAAGTCGCGGACACCGATCAGCTGATCGATCCGGAGGCGCGGCTGCGATGGCGTTTCGGCAAAGTGTGGGCGCAGCCTTTCGCCAGCTGGTTGCTCGGCCGCCCGGGCAACGAGATCGCCGATACCGTCGCACCCGAAACGCGAGAGGAGGTCCGGCGCAAGGTTTCCCATCTCATCCGCGGACGCTGGTTCGAACCACCGTTCTCCGGTATCGGTTTTTCCAAATTGCTCGAGCGCGCATTCACCGCAATGGGTGAAACGTCGATCGAGGATCCGTTGCTGCCGCCCAGGCATCCGCTCGATCTTTACGTCACTGCGACTGATTTTCACGGGCATCTGGAACAATTGCGCCTGAACAGCCCGCCAGTAGTCGAGGACAGCGAGCACCGCATGCCGATTAGCTTTCGCGAGCGCACGCCGGAAGCGGGCGGGACGGATCTCGCCAATCCGCTCGAGCTGGTGATGGCTGCGCGCGCCACGGCGAGCTTCCCGGGTGCCTTTCCCCCATTGCGGATCGGAGAAATCGACGAACTGGCCAAGGCGACGGGTCGACAATGGCCCGGAAGGGAGCGCTTTCTCAATCGGATCATGGCGGCGCACGTCGCGCGCGGAAACGCGGAATACGTATCGCTGATCGATGGATCGGTGCTCGTCAACAAACCTTTCGCGGGCGCAATCGACGCATTGCAGGGCCGCCCCGCCCAGCGCGAAGTAGACCGACGCTTCGTCTACGTCGATCCGCGACCCGACCGTTTCGGCGACCGCGAAGGCAGGATCGAAAAACCGGTCGGATTCTTTTCGACGATCTTTGGATCGCTATCGACAATACCGCGCGAACAGCCAATCCGCGATAATCTGGAGCAGCTGGAAGAACAAAGCCGTGAAGCGGAACGCCTGTCACGGATTGTTGCCTCCCTGCGACCGGAGGTCGATGTGGCAGTCGACCGGCTGTTCGGACGCACGCTGTTCCTCGACCGGCCGACCCCGGCACGGCTAAAAGCGTGGCGGCAGAAGGCGCAGCAGGCAGCCGCAGAAAGCGCGGGCTATGCGTTTCATTCCTACGCGCAGGCGAAGTTCTCCGGCATCGTCGCGCGGCTTGCCCGCCTAGCAATAAACGGAGCGCCAAAACTTGGCTTTTCCGAAAGCGTTCCCGTCGAAACCGTGCTGCGCGGCGAATTG
Organism: Erythrobacteraceae bacterium Alg239-R51; assembly: GCA_947331495.1. Lineage (GTDB taxonomy): Bacteria > Pseudomonadota > Alphaproteobacteria > Sphingomonadales > Sphingomonadaceae > Qipengyuania. The sequence goes on from CAMZOI010000001.1 coordinate 1,658,729, forward strand.
CAACGGCGCGGTCTGGCGAGCCTGGCCGCCCCCGGCGGCGGAGCCAATCCCGAAGCGATAGACTTCTTTCGCGAGCACGATATCGGCTTTCGTATCCGCCGGCTAAGACTGCTTGCCCGACGCCTCGCCCGGGACTGGGAGGCCGATCCCGATATTTCCGACGAAGCGCTCGAACGCGCGCGCGAAGCAGTGTTCGAAATCCTCGCCCTCTATTTCGAGAAGGAGGGCCTTGCCGCACTCGGCCCGGCGTTTGAAACCGTCGCCGAGCAAGTCATGGCCGATCCGGGCACGATGCTCGACATGCTCGAGGCCAAGCGTCTCCTGCCCGATGTCGATGAACAGGCAGAAGTCATGCTGGCTCAGGCGTTGACCGATATGCCCAAGAACCTGAAGCGGCGAATGCTGCTCGCTTACCTGGGGTTCCCGTTCTACGATGTCGCCACATTACCGCTGTTGCGCAATGAAGGGCTGACCGAATTCGATCCGGTAAAGGTCGACCGCATCAGCCCTGACGATGCGCGCAGTATTCGTCAGGGCGGGACCAGGGCGACCTTGCGCGGAACCGAGTTCTACCATTTCGGCGCATTTTTCAGCCGGGCCTATCGCGAGAACGATTATCTTTGGGGACGCCTGCACGGTGCCGAGCGCATGATCGACCTACTTTGTTCCACCGTAGACAAACCGCTGGATGACAACAGTATCAGCGGTTTCAAGCGTGACGCCTTTCACGCGATCCTCGACGAGGAACAGGATGGTTCGCGCTGTTCGCAACGCCTGATCGATGAAATCCGTGGCGAGGTAAGCGAGCGACTGGCCTAAGCGCGCAGCGCCGTTTTCAGCTTGTCGAAGAAACCGCGACTTTCCGGACATTCGTCGCCGGTCTCGAGTTCGCGGAACTGTTCGAGCAGACCACGTTGTTCCTTGCTCAGCCGGGTAGGTGTCTCGACGGCGACTTCGATGATCATGTCGCCGCGCCCCCGCCCCTGCAAAACCGGCATGCCGGCACCACGTTGCCGCAACTGCTTGCCCGACTGGATACCGGCCGGGATCTCTATGGTCGCAGTCTCTCCATCGAGATTGGGTATATCGACCGAGCCGCCAAGCGCGGCCTTCGTGAAACTGATCGGTACGCGCGTAGCCAGCGTGGTGCCTTCGCGCTGAAAGATCGAATGCGGTTTGACGTGCACGAAGATGTACAGATCGCCAGACGGTGCGCCGCGCGGCCCGGCCTCGCCCTTGCCCGACAAGCGAATGCGCGTGCCCGTATCGACGCCGGGGGGAATGTCCACAGCGAGTTTCTGCGCAACATCCACGCGCCCTTCGCCACGGCAATCACGGCATGGTGAGGCGATCACCTCGCCACTGCCATGGCAGTTCGGGCAAGGTCGTTCGACCACGAAGAAACCTTGCTTCGCCCTGACCTTCCCCTGGCCGCCGCACAGATTGCAAGAGCGCGCATGCGTACCGGGCGTTGCGCCGGATCCATGGCAGGTGTCGCAATTCTGAGAAACTTCGATCTCGATCTCTGTCGACTTGCCATGAAAAGCATCTTCGAGATCGATCTGCATGTCGTAACGCAAATCGGCACCGCGACGGGCACGCGCCCGACCGCCGCCACCGCCACCGAATGCGCTACCGAAAATGGTTTCGAAAATGTCGCCGATATCGCCGAAGTCGGCACCGGCATGACCGCCGCCGGGGCCGCCTTGTTGAAATGCGGCATGGCCGAAGCGATCATAGGCGGCGCGTTTCTGCGGGTCCTTGAGCACTTCATAAGCGGCGCTGACGGCCTTGAAAGTGTTTTCGCTTTCGGTGCAGCCCGGATTGCGGTCCGGGTGGTGTTTCATCGCGAGCTTGCGATAGGCGGACTTGATCGTCGCGCCATCCGAATCGCGGCTTACCCCGAGAAGTTCGTAAAAGTCGATATCGGTTGCTGGCATGTCGATCCCGTCCGGCGTGAAAATCTAACCGCCACCGGCGCTGATGGCACCGGTGGCGGTTCTTGTCCTCATCGGCTGATCAATTTTTCGCGTCTTCGTCGACTTCGGAGAATTCCGCATCGACCACTTCTTCCTCGGATCCGCCTTCGCTACCGGTATCAGCACCGCCTTCCGGAGTCTCCGAAGAGGCATCGGCCTGCTCCTGCTCGTAGATCGACTGGCCCATTTTCATCGCCGACTGCGACAGGTCCTGCGCCTTGGCATTGATATCTGCCGGATCGTCGCCTTCGAGCGCGGTCTTGAGCGCCGCGACCTTCTCTTCGACTTCGCTCTTCAGCGAAGCGTCGATCTTGTCGCCATGCTCTTCAAGCTGCTTTTCGGTCGTGTGGACGAGACTTTCGGCCTGGTTGCGGGCTTCGGCACCTTCCTTGCGCTTCTTGTCCTCGTCAGCGAATTTTTCAGCATCCTGAACCATCTGGTCGATATCGGCGTCGGACAAACCGCCCGAAGCCTGAATCTTGATGGTCTGCTCCTTGCCGGTGCCCTTGTCCTTGGCACTGACATTGACGATACCGTTGGCGTCGATGTCGAACGTCACCTCGATCTGCGGCACCCCGCGCGGCGCGGGGGGAATCCCGACAAGATCGAAATTGCCGAGCAGCTTGTTATCAGCCGCCATTTCGCGTTCGCCCTGGAAAACGCGGATCGTGACCGCCTGCTGATTGTCTTCGGCTGTCGAATATGTCTGCGACTTCTTGGTCGGGATCGTGGTGTTGCGGTCGATCATGCGGGTGAACACGCCGCCCAACGTCTCGATACCGAGCGACAATGGCGTCACGTCGAGCAGCAGCACATCCTTCACGTCACCCTGGAGGACGCCGGCCTGGATTGCCGCACCCATCGCCACGACTTCGTCCGGGTTGACGCCGGTATGCGGTTTCGTGCCGAAGAATCCCTCGACCACTTCGCGGACCTTCGGCATGCGAGTCATGCCGCCGACCATGATCACTTCGTCGATCTCGTCCTTCGAGACACCGGCATCGGCCAGAGCCTTCTTGCACGGCTCGAGGGTCCGCTTGATCAGATCACCGACCATCTTTTCGAGGTCCGAACGGCTGATCGTTTCGACAAGGTGCAACGGCGTGGACGACCCCCCTTCCATGCGCGCGGTGATGAAGGGCAGGTTGACTTCGGTGGTCTGCGCCGAGCTCAGCTCGATCTTGGCCTTTTCCGCTGCTTCCTTGAGGCGCTGCAGAGCGAGCTTGTCGGTCCGCAGGTCCATGTTTTCCTTCTTCTTGAACTGGTCTGCTAGGTATTCGACGATCGCGCTGTCGAAATCTTCACCGCCAAGGAAAGTATCGCCATTGGTCGACTTCACTTCGAATACGCCGTCTCCGATCTCGAGGATCGAGACGTCGAACGTGCCGCCGCCAAGGTCATAGACAGCGATGGTCTTGCCGTCTTCCTTGTCCATACCATAGGCGAGTGCCGCCGCCGTTGGCTCGTTGATGATGCGCAGCACTTCGAGCCCGGCAATCTGGCCGGCGTCCTTGGTCGCCTGGCGCTGGGCGTCATTGAAATAGGCAGGAACGGTGATGACCGCCTGCTTCACGTCTTCGCCCAGATAGCTCTCGGCGGTTTCCTTCATTTTCTGAAGGATAAAGGCGGACACCTGGCTGGGCGAATATTCCTCGCCGCCCGCTTCGACCCAGGCATCGCCGTTCTTGCCCTTGACGATGTCGTAGGGGACGAGGTCCATGTCCTTCTTGGTCAGCGGATCGTCGAACCGGCGGCCGATCAGGCGCTTGATCGCAAAGAGCGTGTTGTCCGGATTGGTGACCGCCTGGCGCTTGGCCGGCTGCCCGATCAGGCGCTCGTTGTCCTTGGTGAAGGCGACGATTGACGGCGTGGTACGGGCGCCTTCCGAATTTTCGACGACCTTGGGTTTGCCGCCATCCATCACGGCAACGCAGCTATTGGTTGTGCCGAGGTCGATACCGATTACTTTAGCCATGGTTTCCCCATCTGTTACAATTAGTTGGACACCGCTCTGCTGGCTTCCCACAATCGGCGAAACCGGTCGGCGGTTCGTTTCACTGGTGTGTTACGCGGGTGATATAGGTGCGGTTTTTCTTGGCACAAGGGACGCGCCAAGCTAGTTTTGGCCAGCCATTACAGGACGGGGAATTCCAATGAACAAGCTGATTTACGCTGCAATTCTGCTCGCCGGGACATCATTCGGCATCGCAGCGTGCAGTGATTCCACGAACGAAAATACCGAGGTTGATGCGGGCGCGGAAACGATCGACGGGATTGAGATTTCAGACGCTCGGCTGATGCTGCCGCCGGTCGCTGGCAATCCCGCGGCGATCTATTTCGACGTGACCAACAATGGCGAACGCAACATCGCCTTCAGGAGCGCCGAAGTCGAACAGGCGGGCCGGGCCGAAGTTCACGACATGATGGAGTACGATTTCGAGATGGTCATGGGCGAAGCGCCGCCGATCATGGTCGAAACAGGCAGCACGGTCGCATTCGAACCGGGCGGCAAACACATCATGGCGTTTGAACTTGCCGAAGGGTTCGGCGAAGGCGACAGCACCGAAGTTACGCTGATCGCCGCGGGCAACCGCCGCCATACGTTCGAAGCCGCGGCGCAGGCGGCCGGGGACGATCGCTGAACGATCCGCGCGATAGACTTGGGGTAGAAAGCCATGATGCGAAGGTTCCGGCGCCCTGCCCGGCTGGCGGTGAGCGACGGCTGACACCTGGCGAAATCACGCTGGCGCAATCCGTCTTCGGATTTGCGATAGATTACGACCGGGTCGCGATACGGCGCCGCAAGTGGTTTCCGTTTCAGCCAAAGCGCGTAACCATGGCGCCGCGCGGACATCTGCATTTCCATCCCCGCGGAACTGCGTATTGCGACGATTTTTCGAGAGAGACGATCATCCGCCAGGGTCTGCTGATCCATGAACTGACGCATGTCTGGCAAACGCAGACCAAGGGGGAATGGTATCTGGTCACGCATCGCATGCCGTGGGCCCGCTATGACTATTCGCTCAAACCCGGATTGCCACTTGAGAAATACGGTATCGAACAGCAGGCTGAAATCGTGAAGCACGCATTCTGGCTACGAAATGGGGTGAGGATCGCCGGAGCACCGGACGCTTCCGCCTACCGATTGTTGGTCAGGTTCCCTGGAGCAGTCGACGTCTGATGGCAGAAAGAAAAGGCCGCTCCAGACAGAGCGGCCTTTCGAAATTCGAAGTGAGAAAACCTAGCGCCAGTAACGCGCGTAGCGATCGTCGCCACGGCAATCATCGTCAAGGTAGCGACCGCCGCGTTCGTAGAAACCGTCGCAATCGTTGTCCTTGTCCTTGAAATAGCCTGCAATGCCGCCGATCGCAGCCCCAGCAAGAGCATATGTTTCGAAATCTTCGCCAGTAATTGCGGAGGCAGCAGCGCCGGCTGCAGCGCCAAGGCCGGCGCCCTCGACAGCGTAATTCTCGGCACAACCGCCGAGACCCAGCGCAGACATGGCAAGCGCGGGGGCGAGTAGCATCTTCGTTTTCATTTCCGTATCTCCATTGCTTCCCTGTGGCCCAAATACGGATGAGTTGCGATGCCGTTCCTGACCTCAATCGTAGGCAACGCCCGGCAGTCCTTGCCCTCCATCGGCGATAAACGCATTGATCCGCCGCTCCAGAGCAGGCAGCGGCACCGAGCCGAGCGAAAGGACGACATCGTGAAACTTACGAATGTCGAAATCCTCGCCGAGCGCAAGTTCCGCCTCTGACCTGACGCGTCGCAAGGTCATTTCCCCGAGCTTATAGGCAAGCGCCTGTCCGGGCCAGCTGATGTAGCGGTCGATCTCGGTCCCGACCTCGCGCTCGGACAATGCGGTATGGCGGGCGAGGTAGTCGATCGCCTGTTCGCGGCTCCAGCCATAGTGATGAATGCCAGTATCGATCACCAGTCTTGCGGCTCGCCACATCTCGTAGCTGAGCCTGCCGAACCGTTCGTACGGTGTCCGATAGATTCCCATCTCCTCGCCGAGATATTCGACGTAGAGACCCCAGCCCTCACCGAAGCCGGAGAAGTAGGTTTGACGGCGGAAACGCGGCGCTTCATCCTGTTCCAGGGCAACCGCCGCCTGAAAACTGTGCCCCGGCGCGCATTCGTGGAGTGTGAGCGCGGGTATGTTGTAAAGAGGACGAGAAGGCAGATCGTACGTGTTCATCTGGCACGCATCGAGACCGCCCCGACCGGCGGTATAGAACGGCGCAATCGCCGGATCGACCGGGCGGATCGTGAAGCGGTGGCGTGGTAGGAAACCGAAGTAATCTCCCAGCTTTCCGTCGACCCGTTTGGCGACGTAAGCGGAAACACCCATCAGTTCATCCCCAGACCGAGCGACGAACTGCGGATCGGTGCGCAAGAAGTTGACAAACTCGGCGAGCGAGCCTTCAAACCCGGCTTCTTCCTTCACTGTCTCCATCTCTGCCGTGATACGCGCAACTTCGGCGAAACCGATCCGGTGAATATCTTCGGCACTCAGATCGAGCGTCGTATACTGCCGGATCTGCTGAGCATAGTAAGCTGCCCCATCGGGAAATTCGCTGGCCCCGAGCGTGGTGCGCGTTTCCGGCAAATATTCGTCGCGAAAGAAGTCGAGCAGTTCGGCATAGGCCGGAATTACGCTTTCGATGATCGCATTCTGCCCCGCTCGCCGCAGTTGCGCCTTGTCGCCGTCCGAGAACCGCTCCGGGAGTTCCGCGAAGGGCTTCCAGAAGGGACTGTCGCGGTAGTCTTCCACCACGTAAGCTTCGATCGAGGCATCCCGGCCCAGCAGCGTTACGCGCGGAACGCTGAAGCCGCGTTCCAGCCCGGCACGCGCATTGGTGATATGCTCTTCGAAATAGCGCGGAATATCGCGCATCCGGCCGATATAATTCTCGTAGTCTTCGACCGAAGTGAAACCATTGCGCCCGGCAAGGTAGGACCAGAAATTGCTATCGCTGTCGAACGGCATTTCCCATTCGGCAAACCGCGCATCGCCGAGTTCCTGTTCCAGCAATGTGCGCAGGACGAGCGCATCGGTCTGCGCGTCATCGGAAAGAGCATTCTCGTTAAGCGCATCGAGGTTAGCAAGAAATTCGGCATACCGGACCGCCCGGGCGCGCTGCTCCTCTGGCGCGACCGACCATAGCCGGTCGCCAGGTTCGGCCTGGCCGCCTTCGGTTTCGGTCAGGCCAAACTGTTCCAGTCGATAATCGTAATAGGCATCGGCCAAATTATCGAGCCGCTCTTCGGCACTGTCCTGTGCCGAAGACGGTGTTGCAAAGGCGGCGGCGAAAAGGACCGCCGTTCGATGGATGGCAGTCCTCATCAATTTTCTGCCTTTTCTCAAGAATCAGTCCGGCTTCTTCGCCACGCCGACCATCGCCGGGCGCAACAGACGATCCTTGATCATGTAGCCGGCCTGCATTTCCTGAACGATAGTGCCCGGTTCGACTTCTTCGGTCGGCACTTCCATCATCGCCTGGTGCTGATTGGGGTCAAGCGGCATGCCCTTCGATGCAATGCGGGTGATACCGTTCTGGCTGAACACCTTGTCGAGTTCGCGTCGGGTTGCCTCGATACCGGCGATGAAACCCTTCAGCTTGTCGTCTTCGCGCAGCTCGGCAGGAACCGAGTCCAGCGCCCGGGCGAGATTGTCCGACACGCTCAATACATCGCGCGCGAACCCGGTCGCCGCGTAATTGCGTGCGTCCTGAATGTCCTTCTCCATCCGGCGGCGCAAATTCTGCGTTTCGGCGCGGGCATAAAGGGCATCCTGCTTTGCCGCTTCGAGATCTCCGCGCAGGCTGGCCAGTGCATCGTCGAGCGCTTCTTCCGCTGCGTCTTCCAAACCATCGTCTACATCATCTTGGGCGTCGCCGCGCAAATGCTCGGGCACGCCTTCGAGTTCGCGCTCTACTTCTTCGTCGACCGCCTTTTCCTGCGGTTCGTCCTTGTTCTCGTCGATCACGTGAAAACCCTGTCAGCCAATGCGTTTGCCCAAGGATCGGGCGGTGAAATCCACCATGGGGACGACCCGCGCGTAATTCAACCGGGTGGGGCCGATTACACCGAGCACGCCCACGACTTTGCCCTCGCGGTCACGATAGGGCGCCGCGATGACGGAAGATCCGGAAAGCGAGAACAGGCGGTTCTCGCTGCCGATAAAAATCCGGGTCGCATCGGCCTTGCGCGCGCGCTCAAGCAGCGCGGCGACCGATTGCTTGTCTTCCAGATCGTCGATCAACGAGCGGACGCGCTCGATATCGGTCAATGCAGTTTCGTCGAGCAGGTTCGCCTGTCCGCGAACGATGAGCACGGGGCGCTCGCGCGAATCTTCGGACCATGTAGCGATCCCGCGCTCCACCAGATCGCGGCTCGCCTCGTCGAGGGCCGATTTGCCGCCGGCGATTTCCTCCTCGACCAGCTTCGCCGCTTCGCCAAGCGTGCGTCCGCTGCTGCGCGCCGTGAGGTAATTGCTCGCCTGCTCGAGCGAGGTCCCGAGAAGTTCCGCCGGCATTACAAGTATGCGGTTCTCGACCTGGCCGTCTTCGCCAACCAGCACAGCGAGTACCCGATGCGAATCGAGCGCCGTCAGTGTCACTTGCGCCAGACGCGTCTCGCGCCGGGGCACCATGACCATGCCTGCCGCACCCGACAAGTCGGACAGCAAGGCGCTTGTCTGCTCCAGCGCGCGTTCGATGGGCCCAGGCTCGGCAAGGCGTTGCTCTATTGCGGCGCGTTCTTCCTTGCTCGGCTCGGCAACTTGCATCATCGCATCGACGAACAGGCGAAGCCCGGATTGGGTCGGCATGCGACCGGCGCTGGTATGCGGGGCTGCGAGAAGTCCGCGCTGTTCAAGTTCGGCAAGCACCGACCGGATCGATGCCGGCGACAAGTTCAACATCCCCTCGCCAGCCAGTGATTTCGATCCGACCGGCGCGCCGCTGTCGAGGTAACCTTCGACGACAAGCCGAAAAATCGCGCGCGCGCGATCTGACAGGTCGGTGAGCGGCGGAGCATTCATACGCCCTATCTAGCCAATCCCCTTGCCGCCTCAAGGGTCAAGCGCCTAACGCGCAGCCGAAACTCGACCGTATTGGAGACACCCATGAGACCTTCCGGACGCGCGCCCGACGAGATGCGCCCAATCACTATCGAAACCGGTTACACCAAGCATGCCGAAGGTTCGTGCCTCGTCAGCTTCGGAGATACGCGCGTTCTGTGCACCGCCAGCATCGAGGAACGTATTCCGCCGTGGCTGCGCGGCAAGGGCGAAGGATGGGTAACTGGGGAATACTCAATGCTTCCGCGCGCCACCCACACGCGCGGTCAGCGCGAAGCCGCCCGAGGCAAACAAAGCGGACGAACCCAGGAAATCCAGCGCCTTATCGGGCGTTCCTTGCGCGCGGTGGTCGATATGAAAAAGCTCGGCGAACGTCAGATTACCCTCGATTGCGACGTCATTCAGGCCGACGGCGGAACGCGAACCGCCTCGATCTCGGGCGCGTGGGTGGCTTTGCGATTGGCGGTGGATTCACTGCTCGAACAGAAATCGATCGCGCAAGACCCGATTACCGCCAAGGTGGCCGCCATTTCCTGCGGAATTTATCAGGGCATCCCGGTGCTGGACCTGGACTATCCCGAAGACAGCGGGGCCGATGCCGATGCCAATTTCGTTCTGATCGAAGGCGGGAAGATCGCCGAAGCCCAAGCCACTGCCGAAGGCGCACCCTATGACGAGGAAGCCTTCCTGCGTCTTCTGCGCCTGGCGCAAATCGGCTGCGCGCAGATATTCACCGCGCAAGACAAGGCGACGCGCGGATGACGCGGCGGATCGGTTCGGGTTCGCTGGTGATCGCCACGCATAATACCGGCAAGCTCAAGGAGATCGCCGCGCTGCTCGAACCGTACGGCGTGAAATGCATTTCCGCCGGTTCGCTGGGCCTGCCCGAACCGGCGGAGACTGGCGCGACTTTCGTTCAGAACGCCCTGCTCAAGGCCCGGGCAGCGGCGGAGGGATCAGGCATAGTCGCGCTGGCTGACGATAGCGGCCTTTCGGTCTCTGCACTTGATGGGCGACCGGGTGTCTACACCGCCGATTGGGCCGAACGGCAATGGTTCGAGGGCGAGCCCGGACGCGACTGGTACATGGCGATGGGCAAGGTCGAGGGCATGCTGACCCACAAGGGGGCGAATGTCGACAGGACCTGCGCGTTTCATTGCGTCCTTGCTCTGGCTTGGCCCGATGGGGAAAGCGCGGTGTACGAAGGGGATGCAAAGGGCACGTTGACCTGGCCACCGCGAGGCCAGCTGGGATTTGGATACGATCCGGTGTTTGTACCTCAGGACCGTGAACAGACTTTCGCCGAGATCGAGCCGGACGAAAAGCACGCTATCAGCCACCGTGCCAACGCGTTCGCAAAGCTGGTCGCCGAACAGTTCAGCTGAAGATCAATAAGCCGTACGGCCCCAGACGTTTCCTGCAGGCCAATAGCGGCACACCAGCACATCGTTCCCCCGCGCCGTGACAACTGCGCAACCGACCTCCTGCGTATCACGCCAGACGATCTGCGAATAATGACCGACGTCCGCCCAATTGCCCGTGCGTGAAATATCGGGAAAGCGACCATGACGGTAATGCTTCTTCTCGTCGACGAACATGCCGACCATCGTCTCGACCGGCCAATGGCCCGCAGTGCCCATCCACAGGTTCTCACCCGTGCCGTTGCGTGTCGCGCGATCGGCGTGCTGCAATATACCGCGGTTGGATAGATGGCGCGCCCATTGCCTGGCCTGCGCCTCCAACTGGCCGTTCCACTTCAACGTGGGCAGGCCGAGCCGACGCCGTTCGTCATTGTGAACGCGCAACATGCGCGCTGTACGGTGGTGAGCGGAAAGCGCCACGTTATGGCTGGCATTTTCGTACAGATTTGAAGGCTCATTCGAAGTCTCGCTTGCGACGACTGCAACGCCCGTGGCACTAAGGACGGCCGCAGCGATACCCGCGCTGCATATTTTCTTCGATGACCAACTCATGCGTTCATAAAAAGCATGACTTTCCTTAATTTTTGATGAAAGCGAAACTTGGCCCGCGCACTTTATATTCACTGGCCCTATTGCCTCGCAAAGTGTCCCTACTGCGATTTCAATAGCCATGTTCGCGTAGGTGTCGACCATGCGCGGTGGAAAACTGCGCTGGTAAACGACTTGCGGTACGAAGCATCTCAGACGGTTTACCAGGAACCGTTGACAAGTATCTTCTTCGGCGGGGGAACACCGTCGCTGATGCTGCCTTCGCTGGTCGATGGTTTGCTCCGCGAAGCCGAAGGTATCTGGGGCTTTGCGTCCGACGTGGAGATCACTCTGGAAGCCAATCCCAGCTCGGTCGAAGCCACGAAGTTTGCTGACCTTTCTGCTGCGGGAATCAACCGTGTATCGCTTGGCGTGCAAAGCCTGCGAGATGATGCGCTGCGTTTTCTAGGCCGTTTGCACGATGCGCGCGAGGCGCTCGGCGCCATCGAAACGGCGCGCAAGTTTTTCGAACGCCTTTCCGTCGACCTGATTTATGCGCGCCCGGACCAGACCGGAGCAGATTGGGCAAACGAACTGGACGAAGTGCTTGCTCTGGGTACTGACCACTTGTCACTCTATCAATTGACGATCGAGCCTGCGACTCGCTTCGCCACCGATGTTCGGCGCGGCGTTTTCGATCCGCTCGACAATGACCGGGCGGCTGACCTGTTCGCACTTACCCGCGATATGACCGAAGCAGCAGGGCTGCCAGCATACGAGATCAGCAATCACGCGCGACCCGGACAGGAGAGCCGGCACAACCTGACCTATTGGCGCTACCAGGATTATGTCGGAATCGGTCCTGGCGCACACGGGCGGCGCTCCGGTATCGCAACGGTGCGTCATCGCAAGCCGGAGAACTACCTCGCGGCTATAGCGGATCGAAACCACGCGGTAACGGAAGCGCGAGAGCTGGATCGCGCTGAAATGGCGAGCGAGGCCCTGCTTATGGGGCTGCGCCTTCGCGAAGGCATTGATATCCAAAGCCTGGCAAGTCGTTTTGGCGTCAAGCCGGATGCTTTGATCGATGAAACCAAGGCATCCCTCTATACCGATCTCGGCTTGGTCTGGCGGAAGGCCGGATGCATGGGCGTCACTGCGGAAGGCATGCCGCTCCTCGACGCATTGCTGGGCGAACTCGTTTGCGGCGAGCTTGTCGCATCGTGAGCAGGGCGGACCTCCTTGCAGAATGGCACGATCACCTCGCGCTTGGTCGACGGCGTTCGCCACATACCGTGCGTGCTTACGGCAAGGCAGCGGAACGTCTGCTAACCCGCCTGGAGCTCGAAGAATGGGAAATGGTCGCCGCGCTGGATACCGGCAAGTTGCGGGGCCACATCGCCTCGCGCCGGGCCGATGGTTTGTCAAATGCGTCTGCGGCGCGTGAATTGTCGGCGTTGAAGGGGTTCATTGCCTTTGCCCGCGTGCAGGCCGGAGGCGAACTGAACGAGGCGCCGCGTCTGCGGGGGCCGCGGTTGAAAAAAGGCCTGCCCCGCCCCGTCTCCCCCGATGATGCTTTGGGTCTGTCCGACACAGCGACCGAACTTGCATCGGAAGAATGGGTGGGTGCGCGCGACCGTGCCGTATTGCTGCTTTTGTACGGAGCAGGCCTCAGGATTGCGGAAGCCTTGTCGCTGACCGGCGGCGACGCACCGCTCGGGGAAGTGCTTTCCGTCACCGGCAAGGGTGGGAAGCAGCGTATTGTGCCGATCTTGTCGCTCGTGAGTGAAGCCGTCGACGATTATACCGCCAGATGTCCTTGGCCGCTTGAAGCGAAGGACCCGCTGTTTCGCGGGGTAAAAGGGGGAGCTCTGAGCCAAGGCGTCGTGCAGAAGGCGACCGCGAGAGCCCGCAAGGCTCTGGGCTTGCCTGATACCGCCACTCCGCACGCCTTACGGCATAGCTTCGCCACCCACCTGCTGGGTGCGGGAGCGGATTTGCGCAGCCTTCAGGAGTTGCTCGGCCATGCCAGTCTTGGTTCCACGCAAATCTATACTCGGGTCGATGCTGCCAGTCTGCTAGATTCCTATCGCAAGGCCCATCCGCGCGAACGGGATTAACGTTTCGCCCGTGGTTTCCATGTCGCAAGGCGCCAGATGTAAGCGACCAGCGCCAGAACGATCGTCGAGATGACGAAAATGCCCACGACATTATCGCTGTCCGAGAAAGTGCGTGCGAGCCACTGGGTCCCGATGATCAGCATGGCATTCCACAGCGCCGCACCTGCCGCCGTAAACAGGCAGAATTTCAGTTTTCCCATATGCGCCAAGCCGGCAGGCAGGCTGATCATCGTGCGCATTACCGGCGTGGCGCGCAGCAGGAAGACGACCCAGTGGCCGTGGCGGCGGAAAAAACCGGAAGCTTTCTCCACATCTTCCCATTCCAGGGTCAGCCAGCGTCCCCAACGTTCGATGAACGGGCCTAGTCGACGGTATCCCCACCGGTCGCCAAACCAGAACCATACGTAATTTCCAAGAAGCGTGCCTGCTGTTCCTGCGAACATGACCGGCCAGAACGACCATGTCCCCCGCTCGATCGCCAAGGCCGCCGAACCCATCACCGCTTCGGATGGCATGGGCGGAAATATGTTTTCAAGGGCCATCAGGACAAACAGACCGAACAGACCCAACCGTTCGATCACGGAGACGATGATTTCATCCATGGCTCGTCAACGGGCGCACTGCGCGATTGGTCCTCAAATGGATGAGTGCCTTCGCTCGATCGCATCCCAGATCAGCCCGGCCGTGTCGGTCCCGTTGAACTTGTCTATCGCGACAATGCCGGTTGGGCTGGTCACGTTTATCTCGGTCAGCCATTTGCCGCCGATAACGTCGATCCCGACAAAGACGAGACCCCGACGTTTCAATTCCGGGCCCATTGCGGCGCAAATCTCTTCCTCGCGTTCACTCAGCGTCGCGGCCTCGGCATGACCACCCTGCGCGAGGTTCGAACGAAACTCGCCTTCGCCCGGGAAACGATTGATTGCGCCTGCAAATTCACCATCGACCAGGACAATCCGCTTGTCGCCCTCGCTGACCGAAGGGAGAAATGGCTGGACCATGTGCGGCTCGGGCCAGGTCTGGTCGAACACCTCGCTGAGCGCGGAGAGATTGGTCCCCAGGTCGTCGATCCGGAAGATGGCCTTTCCGCCATTTCCGTGCAGTGGTTTGACAACGATCGAGCCGTGTTTTTTCTGAAACGCGCGCAAATCCTCGAGATGACGCGCGATGAGAGTTGGCGGCATGTATTGCGCATAATCGAGCACGAACATCTTTTCAGGTGCGTTGACCACCTCACGCGGGTCGTTGACGACCAACGTTGTGCCCTTCAACCGATCCAGCAGAAATGCCGCGCTGATGTAACCGAGGTGAAATGGCGGATCCTGCCGCATCAGCACCACGTCCATTTCGCGTGCGAGATCGATCCGACGACGCTCGCCAAGCGTGAAATGGTTACCCTCGACTGGCTGGACAGTGACCGGCGCAGCATGCGCAGTAATGCGTCCGCGAGGCGTCCCATCGCTTTCGTAGGCAAGGCTCGCCACGTCGTAATGCCAGACATCGTGCCCGCGCGACTGTGCAGACAGCATCAGCGCGAACGAACTGTCGCCGCTGATATTGATGCTTTCCATCGGGTCCATCTGGACGGCGACGCGCAGGTTCATATCAAGCTCCGGTCATTTGGCGATTGCCAGGGTCAAGGCTGCCATGCGTTGGCGATGTGGCGGGGGAAGGCGCCGGGTGCAAGCAGGATCACGTCAATCCGGATATCTTCCCCGTCCTCGGCAAAACGATGCGCGACCGCTTCCACCGCCGCGGCCACGCGAGACAGGCGATGTTCGTCGATGGCATGATCGAGATCAGCCCGCTTCCGGCGCCATTTAACCTCGATGAACGCTACGAGATTGCCGCGTTTTGCCACCAGATCGATCTCGCCCGCCGGGGTCTTCACCCGGGTGTCGAGGATCTGCCAGCCCTTGGCTTTCAGCCAGAAGGCAGCACGAGCCTCCCCTTCTCGTCCGCTTCGTTCGGCAATTCGCCGTTTCATTCGGCTTTCAGTTCCATTGCGCGTGCGTAGAGCGTCTTGCGGTCGCGACCCGTTGCCTTTGCTACATGGGCCGCGGCTTGCGAAGTCTTCATCGTCTGCAAGGCTTGACGCAAGAGCAGATCGGTATCGAGTTGGCTCGCCTCCACTTCGACCGGGGGTTCGATCAGCAGGACGATCTCTCCCTTCGGGGGGTTGGCTTCGAAGTGAGCCATCAGACCAGCGGGCAGGCCACGTCGCATGTCTTCGTACAGTTTCGTCAACTCCCGGCCCACGGCAACTTCGCGATCGGGCAGCACGGCATCGATCGCGGCGAGGCTTTTGGTCAATCGCGGAGCGGTTTCGTAGAAGACCAGCGTTGCGTTAACCCCGCCGAGTTCTTCGAGAACCGCGCGCCGAGCCTTGTCCTTGGCCGGCAAAAAGCCTGCGAACAGGAACCGGTCATTGGGCAGCCCCGATAAGGACAGACCCATTACCGCCGCGCACGGCCCCGGGATCGCCGTTACTGCTATCCCTTCCCCCCGGCAGTCGTTCACCAGGCGATAGCCCGGATCGCTGACAAGCGGAGTGCCGGCATCGCTGACCAGTGCGACGGCACGTGAGCGCATCGATTCGACCAGTCTCGTACGATCGCGGTGTTCGCTGTGATCGTCATAGCGCCACAACGGTTTCGAGATGCCGAGGTGCTTCATCAGCTTGCCGGTGACGCGCGTATCTTCGCAGGCCACGCCATCGCACTTGCGCAGCACATCGATGGCGCGCAGAGTGATATCGCCGAGGTTGCCGATTGGCGTGGCGACGATATAGAGGCCCGGCGCAAGGGAATGTTCGGAGTGGGGTTGGTCGCTCACGTACCTCCCATGAACTATCAGCAAGGGACGCCGCAAGGATGAAGCGCTTCACGATCGGCCGCCGTGCCATTGTAACAGCCGGGCTGGCAGCCCTGCTTTCGGCCTGCTCGATCATTCCGAAGGGCGCTGAACGGCCCGCCCCTGTCGAACCGGTAGCGACGCCCGCACCGTCAGAGACGGCACTTCCCACCGATGAGACACGGCATCGGGTCGCCTTGCTTGTGCCGATGTCGGGCGAGAACGGGCGCGTGGGGCAGGCGATCGCGAATGCGACCACGATGGCGATCCTCGATACCAGCGCCGACAATCTTCGCATAACGACCTACGATACCGCGACCGGCCCGGAAGAGGCCGCACGACAGGCTATCGCCGAAGGAAACAAGCTTATCCTCGGTCCACTGATGGGCACGAATATTCCTTCGGTGCTGGCAGAAGCGCGGCCTGCGAATATTCCGGTCATTTCTTTTTCCAACGATAGCAGTGCCGCCGGCCCCGACGTGTTCGTCATGGGGCACATCCCCGAGCAATCGATCATGCGCACCGTGCAATATGCCCGCTCGCGCGGTGCGCAGAACTTTGCGGTCATCGCGCCCGACGGGGCATATGGCATCCGGGCAGAGGAAGCGATGCGCCAGGCGGTCCGGGCCTACGGTGGCAACGTCGTGTGGACCGAACGCTACGACCGAGGAAACACTTCGATTGTCAGCGCGGCTCAAAGGTTGAAAACGCACGGTGGCTATGATGCTGTGCTGATCGCCGACGGTCCTCGTCTTTCCGCCCAGGCAGCGGGCGTGCTCAAGCCGGGCGGCTCGGGGGCTATTCAACTGCTTGGCACCGAACTATGGAGCGGCGAAAGTTCGGTCACACGTGCCTCGGCGCTAGACGGGGCATTGTTCTCGGCCGTACCCGACAATCGGTACCGTCAGTTCGTCAACAGTTACGAGGCACGATTCGGCACACAGCCCTACCGTATTGCGACGCTGGGCTACGACGCGGTCCTGCTGACCTTGCGCGTGGCGCGCGATTGGCGCGTCGGTCGCGATTTTCCGCTCGACGAGTTGCGGAGCGAGGATGGTTTTCTCGGTCTCGACGGGGCCTTCCGCTTCCAGCGCAATGGCGCGGTAGAGCGAGCGTTCGAAGTCCGCCAGGTGCGCGACGACGAGGTCATCGTGGTTGATGCTGCGCCGTCATCCTTCTGATAGCGCGGATAACACCGGGCAGGAGCTTGTAGCAGCGCAGACCCGCGCGATATAGCTGATGAACATGTCCGACGATCTCTTCGACAACACGCCCACATCCAGTGGTGACTACGATGCGTCCTCGATCGAGGTTCTCGAAGGCCTCGAACCGGTGCGGCGTCGGCCCGGCATGTATATCGGCGGAACCGACGAGCGGGCCCTGCATCATCTTGTCGCCGAAGTGCTCGACAATGCGATGGACGAGGCGGTCGCCGGCCATGCGAGCCGCATTGAAATCCGGCTCGACGAAGGCAACAGGGTCACCGTCTCGGATAACGGACGCGGCATTCCGGTTGGCGAGCATCCCAAATATCCGGGTAAGTCGACGCTGGAAGTGATCCTGACCACTCTGCATTCGGGCGGCAAGTTTTCGGGCAAGGCTTACGCGACCAGCGGCGGCCTACATGGTGTCGGGGTCAGCGTCGTGAACGCTCTCAGCAGCAATACCCGTGTCGAAGTAGCGCGCGACAAGCAGCTATACGCCCAGGAGTTTTCGAAGGGCGAGCCAACTGGCGCCTTGCAGGAACTCGGACCTACGCCCAACCGGCGCGGAACCACGGTGACGTTCGTGCCGGATACGGAAATCTTCGGCGACCGAAAATTCATTCCCAAGCGCTTGTTCAAACTGGCGCGTTCGAAAGCCTATCTTTTCGCAGGGGTCGAAATCCGCTGGAAATGCGCCGAAAGCCTTGCCAGTGACGACGTTCCGGCAGAAGCCGTGTTCAAGTTTCCCGGCGGTCTGGCCGATCATCTTGCGGAACAGATTGGCGGGCGCGAATGCGTGACTGCCCAGCCTTTCGTGGGCACGCAGGACTTTCCCGACGACGGTTCCGATCGGTCGATGGGCCGGGTCGAATGGGCGATTGCCTGGCCACTGTTTTCCGATGGCTCGACGAGCTGGTACTGCAACACCGTCCCCACGCCGGATGGCGGTACGCACGAACAGGGCATGCGCGCCGCCTTGACCAAGGGCTTGCGTGCCTTCGGCGAACTGACCGGCGCCAAGAAGGCCAAGGATCTTACCGCCGACGACGTGATGGTCGGGGCCGATGTCATGCTCAGCGTCTTCATCCGCGATCCGCAATTCCAGTCGCAGACGAAGGATCGCCTGACATCGCCGGAAGCGGCCAAGCTGGTCGAGAACGCGACCCGCGACCATTTCGACCATTTTCTCGCCGACAACATGGATCGGGGAAAGGCGCTGCTCGGGCAGGTGATGGAGCGGATGGACGAGCGTCTGCGCCGCAAGCAGGAACGCGAGGTGAAGCGCAAGACTGCGACTAACGCCAAGAAGCTGCGTTTGCCAGGCAAGCTCACCGATTGCAGCGGTGAAGGCGACGGGGAGACCGAACTGTTCATTGTCGAAGGCGACAGCGCCGGCGGCAGCGCCAAACAGGCACGCGACCGCAAGACCCAAGCCATCCTGCCGATCCGCGGGAAAATCCTCAATGTGGCAAGCGCAACGCTCGACAAGATCCGCGCCAACAATGAAATTGCAGACCTGGTTCTTGCCATGGGATGCGGGACTCGCAAGGATTGCGACCCGGAAGGGCTACGCTACGACCGCATCATCATCATGACTGATGCCGATGTCGACGGTGCGCACATCGCGACGCTGCTGATGACCTTCTTTTTTCAGGAAATGCCCGAAGTCGTAAGACGCGGGCATCTCTTCCTTGCCCAGCCTCCATTATATCGTCTCACTGCGGGCAAGGAGAGCCGCTATGCCCGTGACGAGGCGCACCGCAAGGAGCTGGAGGAAACCGTGTTCAAGGGCAAGAAAGTCGATGTCGGTCGTTTCAAGGGGCTCGGCGAGATGAACCCGGCCCAATTGCGCGAGACCACCATGGCCCCCGAAAGCCGTGGCCTGATCCGCATTACGCTTCCGCAGGAGTTCGAGGACCGCGCGGTCGTCAAGCAACTCGTCGACCAGCTCATGGGTCGCAATCCGGAGCACCGCTTCAATTTCATTCAGAACAACGCCGGCGACATGGACCGCGAAATGATCGACGCCTAGTCGTCGGCGCTCTGCGTGTGAACATGCAGTTTGCCTTCAAGTGTCCGATGGACTGGACACTTGTCGGCGATTTCAATCAGTTTGGCGCGCTGATCCGCGTCTAGCGCGTCGCTCATCATTTCAATCCGCCGGTTGAGTGCCTGCATCTGCGTGCCCTCTTCCATGGCTTCGGCATGGTCGCATTCGTCCTTGTGGCGGCGCTCGTGTGTTACCTCGACCGTCACCCCCTCCAGCGGCCAGCCCTTTCGGTCGGCATACATCTTCATTGTCATCGCGGTGCAGGTGCCCAGAGCGGCGTTGAGCAGGTCGTAGGGTGTAGGGCCGGTATCATCGCCGCCATAGCTTGCCGGTTCATCGGCGATGAAGCGGTGCGTCCTGGTATGAACCTCGGTGCCGAACTTGCCATGACCGGTCTTTGCCACCACGCCGTCATCCGGCATGGGCCAGTCGTCGCGCAACGGCAGGTAGCGATGGGCCCAGCCCGCAATCACGCGCGCTGCGAAATCGGCATCGCCCTCGTCGAGCAGCAAGTGATCGGCCCCGTCGAGGCTGACGAAGCTCTTGGGATGCTTGGCCGCTCCGAAAAGCGCACTGGCATGTTCGATCCCGACCACATCGTCGGTTGGCGAGTGGAGGAAAAGCAACGGTTTGCGAAGCTTCGCGACCTCGTCGAGGAGGTCGACATTCTCGACCCTGTCGAGGAATTCGCGGCTCAAATGAAATTCGCGCCCGCCGATGGTGACCTGTCCACTCCCGCCTTCGCGGATAGCCGCGATATCGCCGTCGATGTTGTCGAGCACGTGCGGAACGTCCGACGGCGCGGCAATGGTGGCGATCGCCGCGACCTTGTCTACTCCCAGATCGTCGGCCGCCGCCAAGACGGCGGCGCCCCCAAGACTGTGTCCGACAAGCAGGACCGGCCGGGCGAACCGATCGAGCAGGTCTTCGGCTGCGGCGACCAGGTCGGCGACGTCCGCCGCGAAGCCTGCCTGCCCGAACTCTCCCTCGCTACCGCCCAGCCCGGTAAAGTCGAACCGCAGCGTCGCAATGCCTTCCCGGGCCAGCGCCCGCGACACCGCCACCGCTGCGCGGCTTTGTTTGGTACAGGTAAAGCAATGCGCGAACAGTGCCGCTCCGCGTACGAGGCCGGTCGGCAGTTCCAGCGCGCCCGACAATTCGTGTCCGGCATCGCTGGTAATGGTAATCTTTTCGGTCGGCATAGGTCCCTCCGCTCCGGCTTTTGCGACAATTGCCATATCAACGCCCCCTTGCGTCACCCGTGCCCGGCCCCTAACGCGCACGTAAAGTTGCAAGGGAAAACCGATGACCGAACCGACCCGTTTCGAAGGCACCAAATCCTATATCGCGACCGAGGATCTCAAGGTCGCGGTGAACGCGGCGGTAACGCTCCGACGCCCGCTGCTGGTCAAGGGCGAACCGGGTACGGGCAAGACAGTGCTTGCGCACGAGATTGCACAGGCAATCGATGCGCCGCTGATCGAATGGAACGTCAAATCGACGACCAAGGCCCAGCAGGGCCTGTACGAATACGACGCGGTCGCCCGCCTTCGTGACGGCCAGCTCGGCGACGAGCGCGTGCATGATATCTCGAACTACATCAAGAAGGGCAAGCTGTGGGAAGCGTTCACCGCCCCCGAACTGCCTGTCCTGCTGATCGACGAGATCGACAAGGCCGACATCGAGTTCCCGAACGACCTGTTGCAGGAACTAGACCGCATGAGTTTCGATGTTTACGAAACGCATACCCGGATCGAGGCGAAGGAACGCCCGATCGTCGTCATCACTTCAAACAACGAAAAAGAGCTACCCGACGCCTTCCTGCGGCGCTGCTTCTTCCATTACATCAAGTTCCCCGATCGCGAGACGATGCGCGAGATCATCGAGGTCCACTTCCCCGATATCCAGAAGAACCTCGTCACCAAGGCGATGGAAATCTTCTACGAACTGCGCGACGTGCCCGGTCTCAAGAAGAAGCCTTCGACCAGCGAGCTTCTCGACTGGCTGAAATTGCTGCTGAACGAGGACATGCCGCTTGAGGTGCTGCAGGACAGCAATCCCAACAGCGCCATTCCGCCGCTGCATGGTGCGCTGCTCAAGAACGAACAGGACGTGATGATGTTCGAACGGCTGGCGTTCATGGCACGCCGGCAGACCTGATTCGATGCCCGCCGCGAGGCGTATCTATTTGAAGCTGTAGGCCAGTTCGAAATCGCCCCAGCGGCGACCGTTGATGAACAGCGGAACGTAGACGTTGCGCACGACGACGTAATTCCTGCCATCGCCTTCCTGGCGATACACCGCCATCATGTAGCGATCGTTCTGCTGTTTGGCTTTCTTGTCGACGCCGTAAAGCATGATACGGCCGTTGCGGCAGTATTTCGTATCGTGCGTCAGGTCGCCGGTCGGTTTGCGCGAGCAGTCGGACACGTGCGTCGGAAGGAAGCCGTTCATGTCGGCTTGCGAGCACATCAGGATTGCGCCGCCCTCGGCCACGAACGCATCGTTGAGCGGTTGCCAGTTGGCATCGGCCCAATCGGACAAGCTCGTGCGGAAAAGCTGTGGATTGGTCCCGGGCACTTCGCGGTAATCGCGATCGAACAGCTGGTTCATGGAAAGTCCACCGCTCGCCAGCGCCGATTCCGCGCGCTCCGCGACCTTTGCGGCGCAGGCAATCGCCTTTTCGACCATCTGGCTGTCCTCTGGCGACAGGTCGGCCTTGACGAGACGGTCGAACATTTCGCTTGCGGTGAGTTCAAGATCACCGATGCGCTCATGCGCGGCTCCAAGCCGGGTTTCGTTCGTGCTGACCGCCTTGTCGAAATCGTCAAGCACATCCTGAACACGGTGGACGTGAGCTGAAATTGTCGATGTGTTGCGCGCGATCTGGTCCTGCTGGCCGTCCACCTCGCACAACAATTCGGTCACGCTGCGCATTGTGTCCTCGATCGCTCCAACCGAATTCTTCGCCTGGCTGCTGGCCTTCGCCCCGCTTTCGATCTTCGAGATGACCTGTTCAGCTTCGTTGCCGAGCGTGTCGATGGTACGGCCGATCTCCTCGGTCGCCTTGCGCGTTTCGCCGGCAAGCGCCTTCACCTCGTTGGCGACGACGGCGAAGGTTCGGCCCTGCTCGCCTGCGCGCATGGCCTCGATCGTGGCGTTCAGGGCAAGGATGTTTGTGGTTTCGGCGATCTGGTCGATTTCCTGGCTCGACCGTTTCACCTGCTCCATCGCAGCAGCGAAGCCGGTAACATGCTCCGAGAGGGTCTCGACCAGGCTCAGCAGATTGCCAATCTCGTTGAGCGAATTGCTGATCATGGTAGTGCCATCGCCAAGTCGTTCGATGGCCCGTTCGGACAGCAGACGCGCTTCGTCGCTGGCTTCCAGCACTTTGCGTTGATCCTCGTCGAGCGCGGCCACGGTGCCCTGCAGCTCCACGTATTCGGCGCGCAGGTGGCCGAAGGAATCGATCACGCCCTGGACGATTCCCGCGACGTCGGAACAACCGACTGTAACCTTGCCACAGCTTTCCGGTATCAGGTCAAGTGCCGATGCCCCGCCAGCCTCGAATGCGCTCATGTCCATATGCGTGTCCGACCCCGTTTTCCTTCTTGCGTCGACGATATTGCAGAAGATGGTTATAGGCCGGTTAATTGCGTCCGGCGAAAATCGCCGCGCTCGACACTGGCCTCGACAGCAACGGCAAGCTAAGGGTGAACCCATGTTTTTCGATTTCGTCGACGAGTTGCGCGAGGCGGGTATTCCCGCGAGCTTCAAGGAACACCTCACCTTGCTGGAGGCGCTGGACCGCGACGTGATCGAACAGTCGCCCGAAGCGTTCTATTACCTTTCTCGCGCGACCTTCGTGAAAGACGAAGGGCTGATCGATCGTTTCGATCAGGTATTCTCGCGGGTCTTCAAGGGCATCCTCAGCGATTACGGACAGGATCCGGTCGATGTGCCCGAAGACTGGCTAAAGGCCGTCGCCGAGAAATTCCTGTCCGAAGAAGAGATGGAAAAGATCAAGAGCCTGGGCGACTGGGACGAGATTATGGAGACGCTCAAGAAGCGACTAGAGGAGCAGGAAAAGCGCCACCAGGGTGGCAATAAGTGGATCGGCACCGGCGGCACCAGCCCCTTCGGCAATTCGGGCTACAACCCTGAAGGCGTGCGTATTGGCGGCGAAAGCAAGCACAAACGCGCGATCAAGGTCTGGGACAAGCGCGAATTCAAGAATCTCGACAACACCAAGGAACTGGGCACGCGCAACATCAAGATGGCGCTGCGCCGCTTGCGCCGCTTCGCCCGCGAGGGTGCTGCGGACGAGTTGGATATCGACGCCACGATCGAGGGTACGGCGAAGCAGGGCTGGCTCGACATCCACATGCGGCCCGAACGGCACAATGCGGTAAAACTGCTGCTTTTCCTCGATGTCGGCGGATCGATGGACCCCTTCATCAAGACGACAGAGGAACTGTTCAGCGCCGCGACTAGCGAGTTCAAGAACCTGGAATTCTTCTATTTCCACAACTGCCTCTACGAGGGCCTGTGGAAAGACAACCGCCGCCGCTGGCAGGAACGCACGAAAACCTGGGACGTCCTTCACAAATATGGGCATGATTACAAGGTCGTCTTCGTCGGCGATGCGGCGATGAGCCCGTACGAGATCACCCATCCCGGCGGCAGTGTCGAGCATATGAACGAGGAAGCCGGTGCCACCTGGATGAAGCGGGTGACCAACACCTATCCTGCCACCGTCTGGCTCAATCCGGTGCCCGAAAAGCAGTGGGGCTACTCGCAGTCGACCAAGGTCATGAAGCAGCTGGTCAATGACCGGATGTATCCGCTGACACTCGATGGGCTGGATGATGCGATGCGTGAATTGAGCCGCAAGCAGGGATAGGTTATCATCACCGGCTCAGAAGGAGAGCATAATGCGCATTCTCGGTATGGTTCTTGCAGCCACCCTTGGCGTCGGAGCCGCTGCGCAGTCTGACGGACAGCCGGCAGTATCGCCCGATGCACTTGACATGCCCAGCTATCAGGAACCGGCCACGGCCTGGAAAGACCTGGAAGATGCCGAACCGGATCAGCAGGGTCAGTGCCGCGATCGGATCCGGCGTGCCCGCGAAGAAGCCGGCCAGCCCGAACTGGATCGCCAGACGGCATCTCCGGATGAACCGCTCCTTATCTGGGCGGTCGATCATCGGCGCGAAAATTGCGGGGTGCTGGTGATGATGGGCGATCCCGACGACATGCGTCCGGTGCCCGAATCGGACGAGTCCGGATCGATGATCCCCGCGCAGACAACTGGCGAGAATTAACGCGGTCTAGCGATCATGGAAATTGCCGCCCGATCTCATTCATCACTCGCGCGCTGGCCCGAACCGCCTTTTCAGGAATAGAGCAGGAATGGCGCGATCGTCTCGCGCCATTCGGCCTCGGCCGCCGAAGCCGGTTCGTCGAGATCGGCAGGGCCGACATTCGAATCGTCGACCCATTCGCGCAAGCCAGGGCCGCCATTGATCACGTCGATCGCAAGCCGATCGCGTTCGTACTCGTAAGGAAAATCGCGCCAGATCGCATAGTCGGGATAGAGTTTGCGGATGGCCTTGAAGGCAAGCGCCTGCAAACGCCACGGACGAAACTCGTGATGATCGTAGAACTTGCCTTCAGCATGGATCATCAACCCGTTGCACAATGCCCCTGCATGTTTGTGGAATGTCGGCTCGAACCAGCATTCGCGGATTGCACAGCCGCGCAGCCAGAGCGGTGCTATGCGGTGCATCTCGGCAAGCACGGCTTTCGCATCGATATCGGGAGCGCCGAACAGCACTTCCAGCGGACGCGTGGTGCCCCTCCCCTCGCTCAGCGTGGTGCCTTCCAGCATGACCGTCCCGGCATATGCACGCGCCATGTTGACGTTGGCTGCGTTGGGACTGGGATTGATCCATACGCGGTCTTCCGGCCAGCCAAAGCCTGGCGCATGGCCTGGCTGCCATCCGGTCATCTCGATCACGCGATAATCGACATCGATGTTGAAGTGATCGACGAACCAGGCGCCCATCTCGCCCATGGTCAGTCCGTGTCGCATCGGCATCCGGGCCGCTCCGACGAAGCTTTCCTGACCCGGTTGCAGCAAAGTACCCTCGACCGGCCCGCCGGCAGGGTTGGGCCGGTCGAGCACCCACACGCTCTTGCCGGTCTTCGCCGCTTCCTCGAGCAGATAGAGCAGCGTAGTCACGAAGGTATATATGCGGCAGCCCAGATCCTGGAGATCGTAAAGGAAGACGTCGGCGCTCGACATCATCTGGCCTGTCGGGCGGCGTACTTCGCCATAGAGGCTGAAGACGGGAATGCCGTATTGCGGATCGGTCTCGTCCGCGGTTTCAACCATATTGTCCTGCTTGTCGCCCTTCAGCCCGTGCTGAGGTCCGAAAGCGGACGTCACGTTGACCCCTTTGGCGATAAGCGCGTCGAGCGAATGGTCGAGCTGAGCTGTCACCGAGGCAGGATGCGCCACGAGCGAGACCCTTTTCCCTTCCAGCGGGGCACGCAGCTCGTCCTCGGCGAGCAGGCGATCAATACCGAATTTCATGAACCCTCGCGTGCCGCAAGCTGACCGGTGAAGCAAGCCGGATCGTGGAAATCCGCGCGCGCGCCAGGGTGGGCAAGCGCCCAGAAGCTTCTATCACCATTTCCTTCGTCGAGCACGCAGGCGAGGTTTATCGCGCCCTGTTGCGCAGGTAGCGCCGCGCTTGGAATGGCGGCATCGAAGATGGAGAAGACCCTGCCAGCCCGATACGTACACACCGGGTCCGGCATGACCGGTCGCTCCCGCATTCCCGCCCGATACGTATCGAAATCATAGGCCGCCCAACGCTCCGAAGGCGAAAGGTTGAATTCGCAATAGGACCTTCCGTCAGCCTCGAGGCAGAAAAGTTCGAAACAGGTCGTCTTCCACAGTTCATCCGCCCGGCCCTTGCCGGCGAATGGCGGGATGATCAGTCCTTCGGGCCGTTCGATCCGCCAGCGCAACCGCAACCAGTGTGCGTCGCATCCGACTATGCTGGCGCGCACTGCACTGACGCCGTTCGGCAAATCCGCGGGATGCGGGACAAGATCGTACGTTTGCAACGGCCCCCCTGCGTGCTAGCGGCGGCGCATCATGACCTATCAGTCCGACCTGATGCGCCTGCTCCACGAGCGGGGTTATATCCACCAGACGACCGATGCGGAAGGCCTGGACGCGCTTGCCGCAACGCAAATCGTACCCGGCTATATCGGCTTCGACGCGACCGCGCCGAGCCTGCATGTCGGAAGCCTGGTCCAGATCATGATGCTTCGCCGATTGCAGCAGGCCGGGCACAAGCCGATCGTGGTCATGGGCGGCGGGACGACCAAGGTCGGGGATCCAAGCGGCAAGGATGAAAGCCGCAGGTTGCTGACCGATGCCAATATCGCGCAAAATATCGCCGGGATCCGCAAGGTTTTCGAGCGCCTGCTCGACTTCGGCGACGGTCCGACCGGTGCTGTGATGGTCAATAACGACGAATGGCTTGCCGAACTCGGCTATATCGAACTGCTGCGCGACGTCGGTCCGCATTTTACCGTCAACCGGATGCTGACCTTCGATTCGGTCAGGCTGAGGCTCGAACGCGAGCAGCCGCTGACCTTCCTCGAATTCAATTACATGATCTTGCAGGCCTATGATTTTCGTGAGCTGGCACAGCGTTACAACTGCCGGTTGCAAATGGGTGGAAGCGACCAGTGGGGCAATATCGTCAACGGCATGGAACTGGCGCGCCGGATGGACGGGC
Source organism: Erythrobacteraceae bacterium Alg239-R51 (assembly GCA_947331495.1). Lineage (GTDB taxonomy): Bacteria > Pseudomonadota > Alphaproteobacteria > Sphingomonadales > Sphingomonadaceae > Qipengyuania. The sequence continues at coordinate 1,685,795 of CAMZOI010000001.1, forward strand.
GCGAACTGTTCGGCCTGACGACGCCTTTGCTGACGACCGCGGACGGATCGAAGATGGGCAAGACCGCGGCGGGCGCAGTGTGGCTCAACGACGATCAGCTCCCGAATTACGATTTCTGGCAATTCTGGCGGAACGTCGATGATCGCGATGTCGGGCGGTTCCTGCGCCTGTTCACCGATCTGCCGCTCGAGGAGGTCGCCCGGTTCGAGGCGCTCGAAGGCGCCGAGGCCAACGCGGCAAAGACTGTCCTGGCCAATGAAGTAACCCGCCTCGTTCGCGGCGAAGATGCCGCGCGCATTGCGGAAAAGACCGCCGCCGACACCTTCGCGGGGGGCGGTACGGGAGAAGACCTTCCGACGCTGTCGGTTGGCGAGGATGGCATGCGCATCGGCGCGGCGCTGACCGCGCTCGGCTTCACTGCCTCAAACGGAGAAGCCAAGCGCAAGCTGACCGAAGGTGCAGTCAGGCTTGACGGAGAGGTCGTGTCCGATCCCGGGTTTCTTGTCATGGTCGATGCGGACGATGAATCCCGGCTCAGCCTGGGGAAGAAGAAGCATGCGGTCATTCGCCGCTGAATTGCGACGAAGTGAAGCGGTTTTGCCGATTTCCTCCCCGCCGGTTTACCAATTTTCAGCCTTTGCGTGGCACACACCCTCCTGACAAGTTTCGCAGTAAGGGATCGTGAACAGATGAGCGCCGGAGCACAGTTGAGCGTAACCGACCAGCGGCGCATGGCGCGCCATCCGGTCGACCATCCGGTTATCGCCGAACATTTTGGCAAGGGCGACGTGCGCCTCCACATCGCGAACCTGTCCGCCAACGGCTTCATGATCGACAATGCCGATGCGATCACCCGGGGTGAGCGCGTGATCGTGCGACTGCCGATTATCGGGCGCATCGAGGCCTATTGTATCTGGACACGCGACAATCGCGCCGGCTTCCAGTTCGAACGGATTATCCGCGTCGACGATTTTCTGGCGCTTATTGACACGCTGCAGCCCAACCCGCGTCTGCGCAAGCTGCGCTGAGCCACAACATCGAATTTTAAGCCGCAAAGCAGGCCCGTCTTCACAAGCGGAGGCGGGCCTGCCATGCGTCCGGGGTGAGCGAAATCTCCCCTACCTCTCCCGACACGTCCCCGCTGCGCATCGCGAATTTCCGCGCCTATTGGGTGGCGCGCCTGTCGATGACGCTCGCACAATACGCGATGATGCTGATCATCGGGTGGCAGACATACAATATCGCCCGAGACGCCGGACTGGGTGTCGCCGAGGCCTCCGGCCAGTTGGCCCTGATCGGCCTGCTCCAGTTCGTGCCGCTGTTTCTTCTGACGCCGTTTTCCGGCTGGGCCGCGGACCATTTCGACCGCCGCAACATCGCCCGGCTGACCGTCCTCGCGCAGCTTGGCTGCGCGGCCGCTCTCGCCTGGTTTACCTGGAGCGAGACAATCTCGCTCCTGTCGCTTTTCTCGGTTGCCATAGTGCTGGGCATAGTGCGCGCCTTCAACGGCCCGGCCCTGTCCGCCCTGGCGCCCAACCTGGTGCCCAAGGCGATCCTGCCCAACGCCATCGCGCTCTCGAGCATCGCCTGGCAGACCGGCATGATCGTCGGCCCCGCCATTGGCGGATATCTCCACGCGATCGTGCCCGCCCTGCCCTATGCCGTGGCCGGTGTGCTGTTCGCGGTATCGATAACTGCGCTGTCGCTGATCGGGAAGGTTCCCCAGCCTGCGCGCGCAGCGAACAAGCGCCCGATCCATCAGATGGTCGAAGGCCTGCGCTACGTCGTGCGCAACAAGATGGTCCTGGGGGCCATCACGCTGGATCTGTTCGCTGTCTTTCTGGCCGGGGCGACAGCACTGTTCCCGGTCTATGCTCGCGATATTCTCGAGGTCGGCGAAACCGGACTTGCGCAGCTGGCCATGGCCCCGGCGGTCGGCGCAACGCTGACCGCGTTGTGGTTTTCCTTCCGGCCTTTGAAGAACAATGTCGGCCCGCTCATGCTGATCGCGGTGGCGGTCTTCGGCGTGGCGACCATCGTCTTCGGCATGTCGAAATCCATGCCGCTCAGCCTGGCCATGCTGTTCATCGTCGGCGCGGCGGACATGTTCAGCGTCTATATCCGCCAGTCGCTGATCCAGTTGCACACGCCCGATGACAAGCGCGGCCGGGTGTCCTCGGTCAGCCTGCTGACAATCAGCGCCTCGAACGAATTCGGGGACTTCTTTTCCGGCTCGCTCGCCTTTCTGATCGGACCTGTCGCGGCGGTGGTCACCGGCGGGATCGGGGCGATCGTGACAGTGGGGCTGTGGGCACGTATTTTCCCCGTTCTCAGGACGACCCGGACCTTCGACCCGCCTGACGAATTGGTAGAACCGACACCCGAAGAAAAACTGCAGGAGCAGATGCCATGAAAGCCGATTCCGTCCTCGCCACCATCGGAAACACCCCGCACATCCGCCTGTCGCGGCTGTTCCCCGATCACGAGGTCTGGGTGAAGAGCGAGCGTGCCAATCCCGGCGGTTCGATCAAGGACCGCATCGGCCTCGCCATGGTCGAGGATGCCGAGAAGCAAGGGCGGCTGAAACCCGGTGGCACGATCATCGAGCCCACCAGCGGCAATACCGGCATCGGCCTTGCCATGGCCGCCGCAGTGAAGGGTTACAAGCTCATCCTCGTCATGCCCGAAAGCATGAGCGTCGAGCGTCGCCGCCTGATGCTCGCCTATGGCGCGACCTTCGACCTGACACCCAAGGAAGGCGGGATGAAGGGCGCGATCGAACGCGCGCAGGAACTCGTTGCGAAAGACGATAGCGCCTGGATGCCGAGCCAGTTCGACAATGAATCCAACTGGAAAATCCATGCCCGCACGACAGCCAAGGAAATCCTCGATGATTTCGCGAACGATCCGATCGATACGATGATCACCGGCGTCGGTACGGGCGGCCATATCACGGGTTGTGCCGAAGTGCTGAAGGAGAGCTGGCCGGACTTCAAGGCCTACGCGGTCGAGCCGACCGGTTCGCCGGTCATCAGCGGCGGACAGCCTGGCCCCCACCCGATCCAGGGCATCGGCGCAGGCTTCGTGCCGGATAATCTGCACACCCAGTCGATCGACGGTGCGATCCAGGTCGATCCCGAAGATGCCAAGGAAATGGCACGTCAATGCGCGGCCAAGGAAGGCCTGCTGGTCGGCATTTCCAGCGGCGCGACGCTGGCGGCGATCAAGAAGAAGCTGCCCGATCTGGCGTCAGGCAATCGCATAATGGGCTTCAATTACGACACCGGCGAACGTTACCTGTCGGTTCCAGACTTCTTGCCCGAGTGAGGCAAAGTTGAAAGAATTCCGTTCGGCTCTGGGCTTGTCGGAAGCGAAGCTGGCCAACGGCCAAAGACAGCTCTTCCTTCGGCGCCACACTTTGAGAAAACTACAGCCCTTCGACAAGCTCAGGGCGAACGGGTAACGAAGCGTTGTGAGCAGTTTCGAGCGCCTTTCCTATCGAGACGGTGCCGCGTCGTTGACCGGTCTGGTCGTCAGGCCGGTTGGCAGCCCGCGCGCTGCCGTGGCCGTCTTTCCAACCATCGCCAATATGACGCCCACGGTCGAAGCGAAAGCGCGCGATCTCGCCGAAAACGGCTATCTCTCGATGATCTGCGATTTCTACGGGTCGCAACCGCAAGGCCAAAAGCAATGGCTCGCGTGGGCGGGCGATCTACGCGCCGATACCGATCGCTATCGCACGCGCCTGAAGGCCGGACTGGACGCCTTGGGCAGCGAGGCGGGCAGTCTGCCGATGGCCGCCATCGGCTTCTGCATGGGCGGGCAGGCAGTGCTGGAACTCGCCCGCGACGGCGCAGACCTCGCCGGTGTCGTCAGCTTTCACGGTCTGCTCGACACGCAACGCCCCGCCGAGCCGGGCGCGGTCAAGGCGCGCATCCTTATCTGCCACGGCGATGCCGATCCGCTGGTCCCGCGCGAACAGGTGATCGCCTTCTGGGAAGAAATGGACCGCACCGGGGCCGATTGGCACTTCCACAGCTTTAGCGGCGTCAAACACGGCTTCACCAACCCAGACTCGCCGCATGACGATTCCGTGGTCGACTATGACGCCAGCGCCGACCGCCAGAGCTGGGCCGCGATGCTGGGTTTGTTCAATGAGGTCATGGGATAAGGTGGCTTCCGACCCCAACTCGGACATTCGTTTTTCAATAGATTGCGCCTAAAAGGTTCCATAGACTTCTACACATCCAGTTCGATTGTGAGTGCTGATGGGGCGGCATCGAATGTTGCTATGGACATGCGCTCGTCCTACCATCGCAGTAAAGCTTCGCGGCCTGATTGGAGGATTTCGGATGGCTTCCGAGAGAAGTCTCGAAGAATTGAAGGCGCAATTCCGCTCCACCAGCACCAACTCTATGCCCCTTGCCGGTATGATTGCGTGGGCAGCGTTGGGGATTGCCGCGCTTTTCATGTCCCCGTTCGTAACAAGCACCATGGCTTTATACGTGATGGCAGTCATTCTTCCTCTTGCGTTTCTGATCGACCGTTTCAGGGGACGCAATCTGTTCGCGGGCGGCGATGAACCGCTGACTAAGCTGTTTCTTACGTCGATCATTGGTATCGCTCTTTCCGTTCCTCTCGTCGTGATCGGAGTTCAAGGGTCAGGCAATTACGACCTCATGGTGCTTGGCATGGCGGTCCTCGCAGGCATCGTCTGGATTCCTTATGGCTGGGCTGCGGCGGATCCAGTTGGACTACGACACGCGATAGGGCGGGGTGTTGGTTGCTATCTCGCATACGCGGTCACACCGGAGCCCTTTCGGGCGACAGCGATATGCGGGGTTGTGGTATTGGCGTATATGTATTCGCTGATCTTCATGACCGAAACCGGACCTAGCGACGCTCCAGCGATTCCCATGGAGTAGACTTTCTCGGGTCTGCTTTGTTTAGTTGACATGCCGAAGCGGACTGTCCGCTTCCCACCCACTATCAGACATTATCCCGAACCGATTTTCCTACACCCGCACGTTTCGCTAGGCTTCAATCGGCTCTTTCATATCGTCGATCGACCGAGCGTGTTCGCAGATGCCGTCGCGAAGCGTTTTCGCGGCGTCGCCTGCGCAATTCGAATGCACCGGTTTCGCAAGCAGGTGGACTGCCGGAACCAAATTTCGAAAGGTTACACCAGACCGTACGAAATCTCGCGTAGCCATCTGGTAAACAAGGAAAAACGGACAGGGGAAACTTTTTCAGAAACCCCTGTCCGCGGTCCATGTCTCAGTGCGTCAGGCCGCCGTCGCGAAAGCTTCCTCGCCCAGTTCCATCATGCTTTCGCTGCCCGATTCGAGCTTGCGGCGCAGCGCGCCGGCATCGGGCAGATAGCGGTCCATGTAGTAGCGCGCGGTGGCGAGCTTGGCTTCGTAGAACGCCTTGTCGTCGCCGCCCTCGGCCAGCTTCTGCGTCGCCACCCTGGCCATACGCAGCCACATCCAGCCCAGCGAGACGATCCCCATGATGTGCATGTAGTGATGCGCGCCCGCGCCGAGATGGTTCGGATTCTGCATCGCGTTGTTCATGAACCACATGGTCGCCGCCTGCTGCTGGCCCAGCGCCTTTTCCAGCGCCTCGGTCATGTCAGCCAGCGCCTCGTCCCCCTTGGCCGCCGCAATATCCTCGCCCACCGCCTTGAAATAGGCCTGGATCGCCGCCCCGCCCTTCTGCGCCAGCTTGCGGCCGCACAGATCCATCGCCTGCACACCGTTGGTGCCTTCATAGATCTGGGCGATACGGGCATCGCGCACGAACTGGCTCATGCCCCATTCCTCGATATAGCCGTGACCACCGAAGACCTGCTGCATGTTGGTGGCGATCTCGTATCCCTTGTCGGTGCCGTATCCCTTGATGACCGGGGTCAGCAGGCCGATCATCTGGTCAGCGGAATCGCGCTCCTCCTCGGTCTTGGCCTTGTGCGTCAGATCGACCTGCAGCGCGCCCCACAAGCACAGCATGCGGAAGCCTTCGGTAAACGCCTTGGCGTCCATCAGCATCCGGCGCACGTCCGGGTGGACGAAGATCGGATCGGCCTGTGCCTCGGGTTCGGCGGGGCCGGTCAGCGCCCTGCCCTGCCGACGGTCCAGCGCATAGGCGACCGCGTTCTGGTAGGCGACTTCCGCCTGGCTCAGCCCCTGGACGCCCACGCCGAGCCGCGCGGCGTTCATCATGATGAACATGGCGGCGAGGCCCTTGTTCTCCTCGCCCACGAGCCAGCCCTTGGCGCCATCATAGTTGAGCACGCAGGTCGAGTTCGCATGGATGCCCATCTTGTGCTCGATCGAGCCGCATACCACGCCGTTGCGCTCGCCGATGGAGCCGTCCTCGTTCACGAGGAACTTCGGCACCACGAACAGCGAGATGCCCTTGGTGCTGTCGGGTGCGCCCGGCGTCTTGGCAAGAACCAGGTGGATGATGTTGTCCGCCATGTCGTGTTCACCGGCGGAGATGAAGATCTTGGTCCCGGTGAGGGCATAGCTGCCGTCGGATTGCGGTTCGGCCTTGGTCCGTATCATGCCCAGATCCGTACCGCACTGCGGCTCGGTCAGGTTCATGGTCCCGGTCCATTCGTTGGAGATCATCTTGGGAAGGTATGTTTCCTTCTGCTCCTGGCTGCCCTTGGCAATCAGCGCGGAGACCGCGCCGTTGGTCAGGCCCGGATACATGCCGAAGGCCTGGTTGGCGCTGGAGATGAATTCTTCCATCGCAAAGCCCAGGACGTGCGGCATGCCCTGTCCGCCGAACTCCTCGGGCTGCGACAGCGTACCCCAGCCCGCCTCGCGGAACTGGTCGAAAGCTTGCTTGAAGCCCTTGGGCGTCGTGACCGAGCCGTCCTCGTGCCGGGTGCAGCCTTCCTGATCGCCCGACTGGTTGATCGGCGCGAGCACTTCGGCGCAGAACTTGCCGCCCTCGCTCAGCACCGCATCGGTGACGTCGGGGCTGGCCATCTCGAAGCCGGGAAGATTGTTGTAACTGGCGAGATCAAGCACTTCGTTGATGATGAAACGGGCATCACGCGTCGGGGCGGTATAGGTGGGCATCGGATATGTCCTTGCGAGTGTCTGGATCGGCTTGCGCCGAGAGGATTGTCAGTCGAGTTGCGTTTCGACCAGAGCGATGAATTCGGTCAATTCATGAATCGAGCTGTCGATGTCGTCACGCTGCTCTTTCAGCTTGGCGACATGCGCCTTGCATTTCTCGACCGTCACTCGGCGTTGTTCCGTCCGTCCATCGTCGAGATCATATAGATCGATCATCTCGCGAATCTCGGTTAGAGAGAAGCCGACGTTCTTCGCTCGCATGATCCAGGCCAGGCGGGCGCGGTCGCGTTTCGAATAGATCCGCGTCAGACCGATGCGGGAAGGAGCTATCAACCCCTCGTCCTCGTAGAAACGAAGCGCGCGCGCAGTGCAGCGGAATTCGCTGGTAAGATCGGAAATCGAATATTGCTCGCGGCCCAGTTCGTCCGGCCGCTCGAGATGAGCTCCGCCGTGACGACGCTCACCGTTGCGAGCGGGCTGCGGCTTTGAAAGAGGCTGATCCATGGCCCCGCTCTACATGAACGTTTACGTAAGCGTCAAGTTTCGAGGCGCTGGAGATGACCGTCTTCGAGCAGACGGTAGAAACAACTGTCGGCCCCCGTGTGGCAGGTCGGCCCCGAGGGAGTACATCGCAATACGAGCGCGTCCTGGTCGCAATCGACAAGCATCTCGCGGACCTTGAGAACATTGCCGGAGGTCTCGCCCTTCTTCCAGAGCCGCCCCCGCGATCGGGAATGAAAGTGAGCCTCCCCCGTTTCGCGCGTTGCCGCGAGGGCTTCTGCATCCATGTATGCGACCATCAGCACCTGATGCGTGTCGGCATTGGTCACGACCGCGCTCAGCAACCCGTTGCGATCGAACTTGGGAAGGAACTCGCGACCTTGTTCGCGATCGACATCTGGCATGATAATAGTTTCCCGGTGGTGGAACTGCGACACTGCTTGTTGCAAGATAACCACAAAACTGTCTCAAAATCGACCACAGTTCAACTTGGCTGTTTGTCATGCGCGATTTTTCAGGAACAAGGGCGAGGCAGGTTATGTGAGACCTGCCCACCGGAACGTCGGTGCCGAAGAGCGCCAGGTTCAAGGGGGTCCCGGATCCGCTGCCGCGAAGAGGGTATGCGGCGCATCCGGTAACGATGAGGGATTGGATCTGGTGCACGCTGGGGGGCTTTGCACCGCGCCGCAAGGCAGGTCCGGCAATATTCGTCACGTGGCGCCCGGGTCCGCAAGGATCCGGGCGTTTCGGGTCATAGTGCAGACTGTCGCGCTGGATCGATCGCTTCGTCCAGAACCCGCGCAAAACATGCAATAACCACGGATCGCGCGCCGGCGTTTTTGAGCGCCTTTACACAAGCAGTGCTTGTTGCCCCGCTCGTCAGCACGTCGTCGACAAGAATACAGTCCCGGTTCTTTACCCGGTCGGGCTGTGCAACCTCGATCGCGCCAGCCAGCGCTCGAACACGGGCCTTCGCACCCAATCCGCCAAGACTGGGCGTTCGTCTCTTTCGGACAAGCGCATCGACTGCAAGGCTTCCATGCCCCATCCTTGCCAATTCCTGGGCCAGCAGCGCTGCCTGGTTGTATCCTCTCTGCCACAAGCGCCATCGATGAAGCGGAACCGGCACCAGCACCCGTTCAGGCGAGGGGTTTGCGATCCGCGCCGAAATCTGCCTTGCAAGCATCGGTGCCATCGCGATCCGCCGACCGTGCTTGAATGCCAGAACGAGCTTGCGAGACGTCTCGGTGTACAAAGTTCCTGCTGCGATACCGTCGTGAACGGGTGGATCGGCGAGGCACGAAGCGCAACTTGCTCCGGCCCTTGGTCCGCTCTCGCCGAAGGGGCGCTGGCAGGACAGGCAAGCCGGATCGGATGGGATGACGAGATCGCTCCAGCACGCAACGCATAGGCCGGATTGCTCTCCCAATCCTTCACCGCACGCCGGACAACGCGGCGGATAGATCAGGTCCACGATCGGACCCAGGCTTTCGGCAAGGAGTCGCTTTGTCGACATCGGCATGAATTGCTCTGCTTGCACGAACGGCGCAAGAGCGGCAGTGCGGACGCATGCCGTCAGCCTCCGCTCCTCCGCGCATTTTCTCCCGCGCCCGTCGAATTGCGGGGCTTCGGCGCGCGCTTGTGAGGCAGGCCGGCGCCGACGCGGCGCGATATGTGATCGACGACATGGTGGAGGATGTGCTCGAGCGTCTCGAATTCATGCGCCTTTCCCCATCGAAAGCGCTCGTGATCGGCGACCTGACCGGGCTGCTGGCACTGTCTCTGCGCGGTTCGGGCGTTGAGGTGCGCGAAGAAGATGTGCGCACCCTGGACGAGGAACAACCGATTGCGGGCGAATATGATCTGATCGTCAATCTCGCCTCGCTCGACAAGGTCAACGACCTGCCCGGCTGCCTGCTGCATTTGCGCAATGCCCTGACACGGGACGGCATCATGATCGCCAGCGTCATCGGTGCGGGCAGCCTTGCCAATCTGCGCCGTGCGGTGATCGCGGCCGAGCCGGACCGGCCTGCTGCCCGCATGCATCCGCTGATCGACAACCAATCCGCCGCCGCTCTCATGCAGCGAGCCCTGTTCAAGCGGCAGGTGGTCGACAGCCGCGCGCTGAGCGTGGCCTATCGCTATCTTGACCGGCTGGTATCTGATCTTCGCGATCAGGGGCTGGGGTCCTGTCTAGCCACGCCCGCTCCACCGCTAGGCAAAACGGCGGCAAAATTGGCGCAAAAAGCATTCGAACAAGCAGCCAACGAGAATGGAAGGACACTCGAAACTTTCGAAATACTTACCTTAACGGGCTGGAAACGCTAGCGAAGGCTTGCCTGCGCAGCGGCTAGGCGAGCGATCGGGACACGATAGGGCGAAGCGCTGACATAATCGAGACCGGTCTTCTCGCAGAATGCGATACTGGCCGGATCGCCACCATGCTCGCCGCATATTCCAAGCTTGATATCGCCGCGCGTCTTTCGGCCACGCTCGACCGCCAGCTCGACCAATTGCCCCACTCCATCAATATCGAGGCTGACGAACGGGTCGCGTGCGAAAATACCCTTGTCGACATACTGGGTCAGGAACCGGCCCGCATCATCGCGGCTGACGCCGAGTGTCGTTTGGGTAAGATCATTGGTTCCGAAACTGAAAAACTCGCCGATCTCCGCGATTTCGCCCGCCATGAGGGCCGCGCGTGGCAATTCGATCATCGTGCCGACCAGATAGTCGACCCGCCGGCCCGATGCGTCGAACACCTCATCGGCCACGCGATCGACGACGGATTTCAGCAATTCCAGCTCACGGCTCGTGGCCACCAGCGGGATCATGATCTCAGGGATGGGGGCCTCACCACTGTCGCTGGCGACCTGGCATGCCGCTTCGAAGATTGCGCGTGCCTGCATCTCGTAGATTTCCGGGTAGGTGATACCCAGGCGACAGCCGCGATGGCCCAGCATCGGATTGAACTCGTGAAGCTCCCCTGCCCGACGGCGCAACTTGTCGATCGACACGCCGGTCGTCTCGGCCAGCTCGGCAAATTCGGCATCGCCGTGCGGGAGGAACTCGTGCAGCGGTGGATCGAGCAAGCGGATCGTACAGGGCAGACCGGTCATCACCTGGAAAATCTTAACGAAGTCGCTGCGCTGTTCGGGAAGCAGCCGATCGAGAGCCCGGCGTCGGCCGGCTTCGTTTTCGGCGAGGATCATTTCGCGCACCGCGCTGATGCGGTTCGCATCGAAGAACATGTGTTCGGTCCGGCACAGGCCGATGCCTTCCGCGCCGAACTGACGCGCCATCCGGCAATCGGCCTCGGTTTCGGCATTGGTTCGCACGCGCATCCGCCGATGTCTGTCGGCCCATTCCATCAAGGTGCCGAAATCGCCCGCAAGTTCGGGTTCGATCGTTTCCACCTCGCCGGCCATCACCTGACCGTTTGCACCGTCGAGGGTGATCGTATCCCCTTCCTTGAGTTCGCGATTTCCGATGGTCAGTTTGCGATCTTCGCGTGAGATGGAAATTTGCGATGCGCCCGACACGCAAGGTCGGCCCATCCCGCGCGCGACGACTGCGGCGTGGCTGGTCATTCCTCCCCGCGCGGTAAGAATGCCGGTTGCAGCATGCATTCCGTGAATGTCTTCGGGGCTCGTTTCCACCCGGCACAGGATGACCTTCTCCCCGCGATTGGACCAAAGTTCGGCCGTGTCGGCATCGAGCACGATCTTCCCGCTCGCTGCGCCAGGCGATGCGGGAAGCCCGGTGGTCAGCACGTCGCGTGGCGCATCGGGATCGAGCGTGGGATGCAGCAACTGGTCCAGCGCCATGGGATCGACACGCAGGATCGCCGTCTTCTCGTCGATCAATCCCTCGTCCACCATCTCGACCGCCATCTTGAGCGCGGCCTTGGCAGTCCGCTTTCCGGTGCGAGTCTGCAGGAGCCACAGCGTGCCTTCCTGCACGGTGAATTCGATGTCCTGCATGTCGGTGTAATGCTTCTCGAGCAGGTCGAACACGCGGGCCAGTTCACCGAACGCTTCGGGCATCGCTTCTTCCATGCTGGGCTTGTCGGCCCCGGCCAGTTCGCGCCGGGCCCTGGTCAGATATTGCGGCGTACGAATACCGGCCACGACATCCTCGCCCTGCGCATTGACCAGCCATTCGCCGTAATAGGCTTTCTCGCCTGTCGAGGGGTCGCGGGTGAAGGCAACGCCGGTGGCACTGGTATCACCCATGTTGCCGAACACCATCGCCTGGACGTTTACCGCAGTTCCCATGTCGTGCGGGATGTCGTTCAGGCGGCGGTATATCTTGGCGCGTTCGGTGTCCCAGCTATCGAACACGGCGCCGATTGCACCCCAGAGTTGATGAATGACATCCTGGGGAAAGTCCTCCCCGAGTTCTTCGCGAACGATCCGCTTGTATTCGGATACCAGCGTCTTCCATTCTTCCGCCGAAAGCTCGGTATCGGCGTAGTAGCCGTTGTCTTCCTTGGTGATTTCCAGTGCTTCTTCGAACAGTCCGTGATCGACGCCGAGCACCACGTCACCATACATTTGGATGAAACGACGGTAGCTATCCCAGGCGAACCGTTCGTCGCCGGATGTCTTCGCCAACCCCTCGACCGTTTCGTCGTTCAAGCCGAGATTGAGGACGGTATCCATCATGCCGGGCATGGAGATCGCCGCGCCCGAACGGACCGAAACGAGCAGCGGGTCGACAGCATCGCCGAACCTCTTGCCAACGGTTTCTTCCACGTGCTCCAGCGCCTTGGCCACGTCGGCGCGCAGCTTGTCGGAGAAATCGGAACCGCCTGCGAGATATGTGAGACATTCTTCGGTCGCGATGGTGAAACCGGGAGGGACGGGCAGGCCGATACTGGCCATTTCTGCAAGATTGGCCCCCTTCCCTCCGGTAACGGTCTTGTCCTTCTGTCGCGCGCTCGAATGCGGAGCATTTCCGCCAAAGGTGAAGACCGTGTCGTTCATTTTACTACCCGTATATCTGAAACATGGACCGGGTGTTACACCGTCCAGAGGCAAAAAACTCATCCCTCGATGCGAGAGAAATCGGCCACTTTGTGCACTGCAGCACGAAAGCGTGCAAGCAGGTCCAGACGATGGGCCCGCTTGTGTTCGTCCTCCGCGTTTACCGTCACTTCGTCGAAGAAACGATCGATGGGCGCACGCAAGGATGCAAGCGCCGCCATCGCACCGGAGAAGTCTTCCGCTTTAATCGCCCGCGCTGCTGCCGGTTCCGCGTTGTCGAGCGCATCCATGAGCGCCTTTTCGGCAGGTTCGGGCGTGTAGGAAAGCTCTTTTGCGTGCCGCTCGGACATCTTGGCGTCGACCACCGCCTTGAGATCGGGATCGTCGACCAGCGCAAGCGGATCTTCCTCGCCGGTCCGGGCAATCTCGCCCTCGATGCCGTGCCAGTCTTCCTTCTTGAGGATATTGGCGGCGCGCTTGTAACCGGCGAGCAGGTTGGCGCCATCGTCGGTGTCCATGAAAGACTGGAGCGCTTTCACGCGGGCGAGCAGGCGGACAAGGTCGTCCTCCCCACCGAGCGCGAAGACCGCATCGATAAGGTCGTGCGTAACACCCGCCTCGCGCTGCTGGACCTTGAGGCGGTCGGCGAAGAAGTCGAGAATTTCTCCGACTACCGCCATACGCCTACGTGCTTCAGGAACAACTTCCTTCAGCAGTTCAGAAAATTCACCGTTTCGAATTTGGAGTTCCGCACTTTCCTCGTCGACAAGAAAATTCCGAAATTTGGCGATCATCGCTCTTGCAATGTCGCGCTCATTCTCGCCAAAAATACGGACCTTAGCGAAGAGAGGTGCTAACAATTCGATCCCGATGGTTCGGCGCAAGGGAAGCCGCAGCTCGCTAACTGTGAGGATCTGAATGACTGAAAGCGCCGCCCGCCTCAGGGCGAATGGATCCTTCGAACCAGTTGGCACTTGCCCGATCTTGTAGAACTGCAGAAGCGTATCCAGCTTGTCCGCCAGGCTCACCGCCACCGTCACCGGCGCAGTCGGCACCTCATCTCCCTGCCCCACCGGCTTGTAGTGATCGCGGATCGCGTCGGCGACTTCATCGGTCAGACCTTCGGCGCGGGCGTAATAGCCGCCCATCAGGCCCTGCAGCTCGGGAAACTCGCCAACCATTTCGGTGACGAGATCGGCCTTGGCCAGGCGCGCGGCCTGTTCGGCCATGTCCGCCAACTCTTCAGCCGTTCGGGCTGAGCCTGTCGAAGCCTCGTCTTTATCTCTCGGGCCTGCGCTCGAAGTGAAGGACGGCCCTTCGCCAGGCTCAGGGCGAACGGAAGTTGGTTTGACTATCCCCTCTTCCACCAGCCAGCGGGCGAGCTTGGCCACTCGCTCGACTTTGTCGGCGACGGTGCCTAGCTTTTCGTGGAAGGTGATCCGCTCCAGTCCCTTGGCGTGCTCGGCCAGCGTCTTCTTGCGATCGACGTCCCAGAAGAAGCGCGCATCCGAAAGCCGCGCGGCGAGCACCTTGCGGTTGCCATCGACAACGCGTGCGCCGCCGTCTTCCGCTTCGATATTGGCGGTACAGATGAAGGCGTTGGCGAGTTCGCCCGCTTCGTCCTCGCAGACAAAATACTTCTGGTTCACGCGCGCGGTGAGCTGGATCGTCTCGGGCGGGACCTCGAGGAAATCCTCCTCGAAGCGGCCGAGCAGCGGGACGGGCCATTCGGTCAGCCCGGCGTTCTCGATCACCAGCCCTTCGTCCTCAACCAGATTGAGGCCGGCTTCGGATGCGACCTTGGCCGCGCCCTTGCGGATCAAATCCTGCCGTTCCTCGTGGTCCACGATGACGTGACCGGCGCGCAATTTCATCGCATAATCGCCGGCCCCGCCGATGGTGATGTCGCCCGAGTGGTGGAAGCGGTGGCCGAGCGTGACCGCGCCCGAGGTGACGCCATGGACCTCGCATTCGATCAAATCGTCACCGAGCAGCGCGACAATGCCCGAGAGCGGGCGTACCCAGCGCAGGCTCTCGGTGCTCATCGAGGCCGCGCCCCAGCGCATCGACTTGGGCCATGAGAAATCGCGAATGATCGCGGGGATGGCTTCCGCAAGCAATTCGCTTACCGCCCTGCCAGGCTTCTCGATCACCGCAAAGTAAGTCGGGCGCCCTTTGACGTCGCGCACTTCGAGCTGATCGCGGGCGACACCGTTCTTGCGGCAGAAGCCCTCGACCGCCTGGTCGGGTGCGCCTTCGGGCGGACCCTTCGCCTCCTCGCTGACCGCATCGGTCGCTTCCGGCAGTCCGCGCGCGATGAGCGCAAGGCGGCGCGGGGTGGACCAGACCGTAAGTTCGCCCACCGAGACACCGGCGGCGTCCATCTCGCGGCGGAGCAGCTTTTCCAGTTCCTTGCGCGCACCCGCCTGCATCCGTGCGGGGATTTCTTCGGATCTAAGTTCGAGGAGAAAATCAGACATCACGCCCATCCCCCGTTCGGGCTGAGCTTGTCGAAGCCCTGTTCTTTTCTTCTGGCGCCGTAGTGAAAGTGAAGCACGGCCCTTCGACAATCTCAGGGCGAACGGATTGGGAGGCGTTCAAGATCATGCCGACCACTCCGGGAATTTCTCCGCCCACACCGGCGTTTCCTTCGCCATATGCGCTTCACAAGATCCACGCGCGAGATCGCGAACGCGGCCCATGTAGCTGGCGCGTTCCTGCACACTGATTACGCCGCGCGCCTGCAACAAGTTGAAGATGTGGCTGGCCTCGACCGCCTGTTCGTAGGCGGCGATCGGGACGTCATTGGCGAGCGCATTTTTGCACTCGGCTTCGGCCTTGTTGAAAAGGTCGAACAGTGCGTCGGTCTCGGCGACCTCGAAGTTCCATTTTGACATCTGCTTCTCGTTCTCGAGAAACACGTCGCCATACGAGACGCCCTGACCGTTGAAGTCGAGATCGTAGACGTTGTCGACGCCCTGAATATACATGGCGAGGCGTTCGAGCCCGTAGGTGAGTTCGCCCGCGACCGGCTTGCAGTCGAACCCGCCCATCTGCTGAAAGTATGTGAATTGGGTGACTTCCATTCCGTCGCACCAGACTTCCCAGCCCAGCCCCCATGCGCCCAGCGTCGGGCTCTCCCAGTCATCCTCCACGAAGCGGATGTCGTGCCTGAGCGGATCGATGCCGATCACCCGCAGGCTTTCGAGATAAAGCTCCTGAATATCGGGCGGGCTGGGTTTGAGGATCACCTGGTACTGGTAATAATGCTGCAGACGGTTGGGGTTCTCGCCATAGCGCCCGTCCGTCGGGCGACGACAGGGCTGGACGAAAGCGGCATTCCACGGCTCCGGCCCCAGCGCGCGCAGCGTGGTCGCGGTGTGGAACGTCCCCGCGCCCATCCGCATGTCATAGGGTTGGAGGATGAGGCAGCCCTGCACGCTCCAGAAATCGTGCAGCGCGAGGATCATGTCCTGAAAGGATTTGCGCGGATTGCGGTCCATGGGCCTGTTCATTTCGGGGGCGCAATGGCGCAAGCGCCAAAGAGCGTCAATGTTGCGCGTGACGCGACCACGATGAAGCTTGACCACGTACCGGATCGAACGCACATGCCGTCAATGTCACGCAACGGGGATTCTTGATCATGGGCCGCCTCCTTCCGATTGTCATCGCAAGCGCTGCTGCGTTTTCCTTGCAGGCCTGCACAAGCGTGTCGGAAAGCGATGTCGCAGCGGCTCCGGTCGCCGAGGCATCCGTACGCGGCGGCCCGGCCTTGTGGAAGGTCGCGGACGAGGACACGACGGTCTATTTGTTCGGAACGGTCCATGCCCTGCCCGACGGGGTCGATTGGTATAACGAGCCGATCGCGACAGCGCTGGGTTCCGCAAACGAACTGGTCACGGAAATTCCCGTTGCCGCCATGGACGATGCATCTTCGCAGCAGATGGTCGCCATGAAGGCCATGCTGCCCGCCGACCAGTCCCTTCGCACGGTGCTGGGCGAAGACAATCGTGAACAATACGAAGCCGCGCTGGGTTCGCTCGGCCTGCCGCCTGCCGCCTTCGACCGGTTCGAGCCGTGGTTTGCAGGGATGACCCTGTCGGTGCTGCCATTGATGCAGAGCGGGTGGACGCCCGATAGCGGCGTGGAAAAGATCGTCGAGAAGAGCGCTCCGACCACAGCCAAGCGCAGCGCCTTCGAAACCGTCGATTACCAGATCGGTATATTCGACGGACTGCCCGAAGAATCTCAGATCGATTTCCTGATGTACGCCGCCGAGAACATCGAGCAGATCGTGCCGATGATGGATCGCATGGTCGCCGAATGGCTCGAGGGCGATGCGGACGACCTCGCCACGTTGATGAATGAGGGTCTGTCCGACCCAGCGCTGGCCGATGCCTTGCTGTACGACCGCAACGCCAACTGGGCGCAATGGATCGACACGCGCATGGATGCGCCAGGCACGGTCTTCGTCGCGGTCGGAGCCGGTCACCTGGCAGGCGAGAAAAGCGTGCAGGACTACCTCGAGACGCGCGGCTTTACCGTAACACGCGTTCAGTAAGGTGCGGATGGCCGGACGCGGACGGGCGAGCGCCCTCGCCCGCACCGCTGCCCGGGACGAGCGGACCCTTGAATCCGTGCGATATTCGCATGTTCATCTGGTGCGGGCGGCGATGTGCCTGCTCCTCGCGTCCTTCGTTCTCGCCTGCGACGAACGGGCCGAGCCGGTGTCCGAAACCGGGCCGCACCCCGCCCTGTGGCAGATCGAGAACGATCAGGGCCGGATCGAAGGCTGGCTCTTCGGGACCATCCATGCGCTGCCCGACGATACCGTCTGGCGCAGTCCATTGCTGGAACGCACTCTCGATCAGGCCGACCTGCTGGCGGTCGAAGTCGCCAATCTCGACGATAGCACGGCTTTGTCCCGAAGCTTCGCGGAACTTGCGTTCGACACACCGACTGGCTCGATAGCCGAACGTGTCGATCCGGACCTTCGCGACGAATTCGACGCATTGCTTGCCGAAAGTGACGTGCGCCGCTCCGATCTGGACTCGATGGAAAGCTGGGCGGCGGCGCTGAGCCTGTCACAGATTGCGCAGGGATCGCGGACCGAAAACGGCGTCGATCGGTCTCTGCTCCGGCAGTTCGACGGGAAAGAAGTCGTCGAACTGGAGGGCGCGCTCAGCCAGCTGGAGATCTTCGACCGATTGCCGGAACGCGAACAACGCGATCTGCTGAATGCGGTCCTGGTGGAAGCGACGGAATATGACGAAGGGGCCGGTAAGCTGGCCACGAGCTGGCAGAGCGGCAGACTTGACCAGCTTTCCCGATTCCTGCTTGGCGGAGCGCTTGCCGATCCGGAGCTCAGGCAGGCGTTGCTGGTCGATCGCAACCGGGCCTGGGCAGGCCAGATCGAAAACCTCCTCTCCGCTCCGGCCAGACCGTTCGTCGCCGTCGGCGTCGGGCACATGCTCGACACCGATGGTCTGCCTGCGCTGCTCGAACGAAGGGGCTTTACCGTCCGCCGCATCCAGTAGCTTGGCGACCTCCGGTGCTTGCAATCGCGCAGTTTCCCGTTATAGGCGCGCGCTTCGGCGTCATGGTCATCCCTGGAGGCGTGGCGGACCGAAAAACAACCAAGGTATTTCGAAAGGTAACCGAGATGAGCGAAGCTCTGACATTGCCGGCCGAGACGCGTGAACGGGCTGGCAAGGGAGCCTCCCGTGCATTGCGTCGCGAAGGCCGCATCCCCGCCGTGATCTATGGCGGGAAAGAAGAACCCACGATGATTCACGTCGAGCAGAAGGAACTGGTCAAGCAGCTGATGACCGGCCACTTCATGAACTCGATCGTCGAGATCGAGCTGAACGGCAAGAAAGTCCGCGCGCTTCCCAAGGCCGTGGCGCTCAACCCTGTTTCCGATATTCCCGAGCACGCGGACTTCTTCCGCATGGTCAAGGGCGGCAAGATCGAAGTCGAAGTTCCGGTCGTCTTCATCGACGAGGAAGAATCGCCTGGCCTCAAGAAGGGCGGTGTCCTCAACGTGGTCCGTCACGAGCTCGAGCTGGTTTGCGAGAACGACAAGATCCCGGGCGAGATCGTCATCAGTGTCAAGGGCAAGGACGTCGGCGATGCGATCCACATCAGCGAAGTGACGCTTCCGGCGGGCAGTGAGAGTGCGATTACCGATCGCGACTTTACCATTGCCACGCTTGTTGCTCCTTCGGCGCTCAAGAAATCCGAAGAAGAGGCCGACGAGGAAGAAATCCCGGCAGATGGCGTCGCTGCGACCGAACAGGGTCCGGACGACGATGCCGCGCAGGAACAGGAAGACAAGGCTCCCGACGAGGAGTAACCTGCCCGTCGAGCACAAATCACCAAGGCGCCGGCTCCGAAAGGGGTCGGCGTTTTGCTTTTTGCAGGCCGGGCGCTAGAGGCGCGCCATGCAGATCTGGACTGGCCTTGGTAACCCCGGACCGAAATACGCGCTGCACCGGCATAATGTCGGCTTCATGGCGTGCGATGTCATCGCGCATGTGCACGGCTTCGGCGCACCTCAGAAGAAGTTTTCCGGCTGGGCCCAGGAAGGCCAGATCGGTGGCCAGAAAGTCCTGCTGCTGAAGCCTGCGACCTTCATGAACGAAAGCGGCCGCAGCGTCGGCGAGGCACTGCGTTTCTACAAACTTGAAACCGATGCCCTGACGGTGTTTCACGATGAACTCGACCTGGCACCGTTCAAGATCAAGGTCCGTACCGGGGGCGGCCTGGCCGGACATAACGGATTGCGCAGCATCAATCAGCACGTCGGCCCCGATTTCCGCCGGGTGCGCATCGGCATCGGCCATCCGGGCCACAAGGACCGCGTCCACGGCCAAGTCCTTGGCAATTACGCCAAGTCCGAAATGGACGATCTTGCTGCCATGCTCGCCGCGATTGCTTCCGAAGCCGAGTGGCTTGCAAAAGGGGATGGTCCTCGTTTCGTCAACGACGTGGTCATGCGTTTGCAATGAACCACGGCGCCGATGACGAGTTCAAGGAGTTGTCGAGACCGGTCCTTCTGCTGGCGATCACCGGACAATCCGCAGCATTCGTGGTTATTGGTGTCATACTCTGGCACATCTCCGGACGCGAATTGGCCGATCTGGTGTCGTTCGACGCGCATGAGATGATCGCGGGTGTCGCGGTGGGCCTGTTCCTGATCGGTTCGGCCTGGCTCAGCTTCCGCATGTTTCCCGATCTGGCCGACCGCTTGATCCGGATGCAAGGCTCTACCTATTCCTTCCTGCGAGAACCACTTGCGCCCCTGTCGATCGTCTGGGTGTCGATATGCGTCGGTGTCGGCGAAGAATTGCTGTTCCGCGGGGGACTTCAAACCATTGTCCAGGACTACACGACGCCGATTGTCGCAATCCTCGCCAGCTCTGTTCCGTTCACTCTCATGCACATGGCCAAGCCGCTCGTGAGCCTGTTGCTGTTTGCCATCAGCGTGTTCTTCGGAATCGTCTACTGGCTGACCGGCAGCCTGATACTGGTGATCATCGCGCACGCGCTTTACGACGTTTTCGCGGTTGCCTATCTCCAGCGGGAATTGCACCGGATTGGCTTCTTCTCTGGCAAAGCAACTAAGAAACACCCGTAACTCTGGTGCGCCAGATCGTGCGATCTGATAGAACGCCCAGACAAGGAGCTTTCTCATGACAGATTTTTCCCGCCGCACACTGCTCGCCGGTGTGGCCGCCACCGGCACGCTAGCTGCCACTGCCGCGCGCGCGCAAACCGATATGGTTGAGGCAACGCCTGACCTGACGGGGCAGGCGATCCTGATTACCGGGACTTCATCCGGATTCGGACGCCTTGCAACCGAACATTTCGCCCAGCTCGGCGCGAGGGTTTACGCAACAATGCGCAATACGCCAAGACCGGAAGGCGAAGAACTGAAGCGTCTGGCGCGCGACGAGAATCTCGACATTCGTGTCCTTCGCCTCGACGTTTTGGACAACGATGAGGTGAACAGCGCTGTCGGCCAGGCGGAGCGGGAAACGGGGCGCGGTCTCGACGTGCTCGTCAACAATGCCGGGATCGGCATATCCGGACCGATCGAGGTCCAGGACATGGAAGCGACCCGGTTGATCTTCGACACCAATGTCTTCGGTTATCACCGCCTGGCCCGCGCGGTTCTCCCGGCAATGCGCTCGCGCAGGCAGGGTCATATCTTCAACGTATCAAGCCAGCTGGGGCGGGTCATCGTGCCGCATGCGGGGCACTATTCGCCAACAAAATTCGCGGTCGAGGCCTGGGGGGAACAGCTCGCCTACGAACTGGTACCGCACGACATCGGCGTAACGATCATCCAGCCCGGGGGTTATCCGACGGAAGTCTGGGTCAACCGGAACATTTATACGGGCGAACTGAAGGAACGCGCCGCCGAAGTCCACAAGGAAGGTTATCCGCAGGTAGTCGCCTCCATGGGCGAGGAAGACGGTTCGGGCCGCAGCGCCGAACCGATGGATGTCCCACGCGCTATGGCGCGCGTTATCGCTATGGCACCCGGCACGCGCCCGCTGCGACTGCCGGTAAGCGGCGGAAACATACCGCAGATCCGTATCAACGAGGTCAGCGAGGAAACGCAGGTCGGATGGCTTGGCCGCTCTCCGACACTCGGCCCGGTGATGCGCGCTGTACACGGCAAGTGATCCGTTGATCGGCTGGCTCCGCGAAAACCGTTCCCGAATGGTACAGGCCGGTCATGGGGATAGCGCGTTGCCGGTTCGCGTGGCAGTCCCGATAATCAATCGACGATCAAGTCTTCATTCAAAGCCGGGGGCCGGTATGAACGTTTCCAAATATGTTGTCCAAGGACTGGGCATAGTCGCGCTGGGCTTGGCTGCGCCTGCCGCTGCGGAACCTATCCTGCTCGATTCCGGTTCAATCGGAAACAGCTATTCGCTGACCTTCGACGGGTTTGTTAACGGCGGACCGTCGATCGATGGCGTGGGCTCGGCACTCTCGCTGACGCTGACCGGGGTGCAGCACGGTACCTACACGTTCGATTACAACCTTACCAACACCGGGGCTACTGGCGATTCTGTCCGTGCTCGCGTGTCCAGTTTCGCGTTCAATACAAATCCGCACATCGTTTCGGCCAGTGGGACCGGTACGTATGGTTTTACAAACAGAAGGTCCAACTATCCGAACGGTATCGGAAAAGTCGACGTATGTTTCCAGGCCAAACGAACAGGAAGCTGCGCCGGGGGCGGTTCGGGCGGTGTGTTTGACGGGGATAGCGGCACAGGTACGCTCTCGTTGAACTTCGGTACGGCACCTTCCACTTTGAAGCTCGACGATTTCTTCGTGCGCTATCAGGCCATTTCCGGAGTAAACGGCGTGACTTCGGCCAGCGGTCGTCGGACCTTCGTTACATCGTCGGGAGGCGGGTCGAGTGGCGGCGGATCGAGCGGCGGCACACCGGTGCCCGAACCTGGCATGATGCTGTTGTTCGGCCTGGCCGTTGTGGGTCTGGTATTCGGCACGCGTCGGCCGCGCAGTCAAAAAGCCGAAGCGAAGGGTCGTCTGACCTACGCCTGACCCCTTTGTCGAACGAGTGAATTAGAGACGGCGCAGGACTTCGGTCACGCGCCGTTTTCGATTGATCGACCCCCTTTTCGTCTAGCTCGATGACGCTTCGGCGAGATGGCGTTCGATAGTCGGGTTATCCGGATCAAGACGGGCGGCACGCCGCAACATTTCAAGTCCTTTGTTTCGCTCGCCGTGCCGGACAAGCAGCCAGCCTGCCGTGTCGAGAATTGATGCGTTGTCAGGTTCCATCCTGGCCGCTTTCAGCGCCAGGTCGAGTGCAGCCTTGTCCTTGCCCAGCTTTTCCTTCGCGAAAGCTAGATTGTTCAACACCAGTGCGTTGCTCGATCCGGTGCGTCCGATGATCGACTCGTAGTGTTCTTCCGCATCGCTCCACTGACGGTTCCGCAAGGCCTTGTCCGCCTTCGCCAGTTCGCCGCCCAGCCATTCGGGCGAAGGTTCGCGAAGGCGCTGGGCAAACGAAGCCGCCGACCCGCTATCGGCAGCCTTGGCAGCCCGAGCTGCCAACCGAAGTTCGGCCGGACTGGCGTCAGGTCGACTGGCAAGCGGACGAATGGTGTTCAATGCGGCGGCGGCATCATTCGAGGCCAGTTGCGCACGGGCGACCAGCCTTCGCAACGGACGAGAATTCGGGCTGCGGGACATTTCACGGTTCAGAAATCCCAGAGCGACGGTTGGTTGCTCCAGCTCGATAAGGGCTTCGCCATACAGGGCTGTCATCCCGACGGTTTCGTTCAGGAGCGCCTCATGGGGCTGTAACTGTTTGCGGACATTTTCCCAATTTCCTCTCCCGGCTGCAATCTGCGCATTCAGGTAGGCGACCGAACGATCATCGGGTGCAACCTCCGTCAGCTCGGTTGCGAGCGCTTCCGCCTGTTCGTAGCGGCCGGTCCGCGCCAGCACTTTCCCCTTCCCAAGCAACCCATCGAAATTGCCCGGACGCAGCGCGAGCGCGCGATCAAAGGACTGCAGAGCGGCTGGAAGGTCGTTCCGGGCAGCGAAGATATCTCCACGAACAAGGTGCGCCCTGACGGACTTCGGATCTGCATCAAGCGCTTCGGTTGCGAGCTGAGTGGCATTGACCGCATCACCCTGGGCCAGTTGAAACCGTGCGAAGGATGCGAGCAACTCGGCATCGGGTCGTTCGCGCGAAACGCCGGCCTCGAAAGCTTCGGCAGCAGCTTCAAAATCCTCCTGCCCGATATAGGCAAGGGCCCGGATACGATCGGCGGCGGCTGTCGGCAGACCATCGACAGCAGCCAGCGCTGCATCGAACCGGCCGCGCAACACTTCCGCCTCGCCCAGGACAACCGCCACACCGGGGGAAGCTGCAAATTCCGTCGGCAAACCGGAGAGGGTTGTCGCGGCGCCCTCGCCGTCGCCCAGAGCGACCAGCGTGCGGGCAAGGAGCAGACGCATCTCGTTGTCGCCCGGTTGCTGCTCAAGCCCTGCGACCAGGAACACCCGCGCTGCGCGATAATCATGTGCGGCGAAAGCTTCTTCGGCGTTCGCGAAACTTGTTTCAGGATCAGGAGCGCAGGCTGCAAGAGCCGCACTCAGGAGAAACGGGAAAGCGAATAAGCGAGCCTTGACCATGCCGGAAACGATAGCAGAAACCGATAAAGGCTTCATAAAAATATAACGACGGATTGGGAAGGATGGGTAAACGTTCCGCTGTCAGGCTCTGGCAATTCGCCAAGCGTCCGTATAAGGGCGCGACCATTCATTTTTTCCGGAGTTTTCCATGGGTTTCCGTTGCGGGATCGTCGGTCTGCCGAATGTCGGCAAGTCCACTTTGTTCAATGCCTTGACCGAGACGCAGGCCGCCCAGGCTGCGAACTACCCCTTCTGCACTATCGAGCCCAATGTAGGACAGGTCGCCGTGCCCGACCCGCGGCTGCAAAAGATCGCAAGCATTGCCAAATCTGCCAAGGTGGTTCCGACACAACTCGCCTTTGTCGATATAGCGGGCCTGGTGAAGGGTGCGAGCAAGGGCGAAGGTCTGGGTAACCAGTTCCTCGGGAATATCCGCGAGGTCGATGCGATCGTGCACGTACTCCGCTGCTTCGAAGACGACGATGTCCAACATGTCTCGAACAAGGTCGACCCTCTGACCGACGCTGAGGTGGTCGAGACCGAACTGCTGCTGGCAGATCTCGAGAGCCTTGAGAAAAGAGTACCCAATGCGCAGAAGCGCGCGACTGCGGGGGACAAGGAGGCGAAGCTCACTGCGAGCGTGCTCGGCCAGGCCCTCGAACTCCTTCGCGAGGGAAAACCCGCGCGTCTCACCGAACCGAAAGACGAGGAGGAAGTGCGCGTCTTCGCTCAGGCACAGCTCCTGACCGCAAAGCCGGTTCTCTACGTGTGCAATGTCGGCGAAGAAGATGCCGCGACAGGGAATGACCTTTCGGAACAGGTGTTCGCCAAGGCGGAGCGCGAGAACGCGGAAGCCGTTGTCGTCTCCGCGGCGATCGAAAGCGAGCTTGTCGCAATGGAAGGCGAAGACCGCGCCGAATATCTGAGCGAACTCGGCCTTTCGCAAAGCGGCCTCAGCCGGGTGATCGAGGCTGGCTACAAGCTGCTCGGCCTGCAGACTTTCTTCACGGCCGGGCCGAAGGAAGCGCGCGCCTGGACTTTTCCAGCAGGAGCGAAAGCCCCACAGGCCGCCGGCGAAATCCACACCGATTTCGAGAAAGGCTTCATCCGGGCCGAGACCATCGCATATGACGATTATCTGGCCCTGGGCGGAGAAAGCGGCGCACGCGAAGCTGGAAAGCTCAGGCAGGAAGGCAAGGAGTACCTCGTCCAGGATGGGGACGTCATGTTGTTCAAGTTCAACGTGTAGAAGGCGATCCATGAAGAACATTGTCGCCGCGTTCGCTTTATCGCTTTGCGGCATTCTTGGCGGGTGCACGACACCGTCGAATGTCCCGGCCGATCATGTCGCTCTTGAAGAACGCGCTCCGGTCACAATCCTGGTTTCGATCGACGGCTTCCATCCCGACTTTCTGGATCGCGGACTGACGCCCACGCTTTCAAGGCTTGCCGCTGACGGTGCGACCGCGAAGATGCGCCCGTCCTTCCCGACCAAGACCTTTCCCAATCACTGGACCCTCGTGACCGGGCTGGTCCCCGACCATCATGGAATTACCGCGAACAGGATGGAGGATCAGGGCAGACCGGAAGAACCGTTCTCCATGGCGACGGTCGATCCTTACTGGTGGAACGAGGCCAAGCCTGTCTGGGTAGAAGCCGAGCAAGCGGGTATCCGCAGCGCTGCCATGTTCTGGCCCGGTTCGGCCGTGCCCTGGGGCGGAACGGCGGTACGATACGGGCCGGTCGAGGACGGCATTCTGCCGAGCGACTGGCAGCAGTTCTCGATGCAGGTCTCGAACACGCAAAGGGTCAATGCCGTACTGGATTGGCTGCGCCGTCCCGAAGACATCCGGCCCCAATTCATTACGCTTTATTTCGATACTGTCGATAGCGCCGGTCATGACGGCGGACCTGAGAGCGCGGAAGTCGACGCCGCTTTGCGCGATGTCGATACGCATATCGAACATCTTGTGGAGGGTCTGTCTCAGCTCGGTCAGCCAGCGAACCTCGTCATCGTTTCCGATCACGGAATGGCGGCGACAAGTTCGGAGCGGGTAATCGCTCTCGATGAAATTCTTGCCGATGGCACTTACCGCCTGGTTGAAGCGGGCGCCTACGCGACGTTCGAACCGGTCGCCGGCCGGGAAGCTTATCTTGCAGCAGCGCTCGATGCGGATCATCCGCACATGGAATGCTGGCCCAAGGAAGAGATTCCGGCGCGCTTCGAATACGGTTCCCATGATCGTATCCCGCCGTTCTTCTGCCTTCCCGAGACTGGATGGACTATCTCCGCAACCCGTTCCGACGTTGAATGGACCGGCGGCAATCACGGATACGATCCTTTCGCGCCGGAAATGTCTGCTTTGTTCGTCGCAAATGGTCCGGCATTTCGTGAGGGTGTCATCTTGGAGCCGTTTCAGAACACCGTGATCGCGCCCCTCCTGCGGGTCCTGATCGGACTTCCTGCGTCGGAGCGGGCGGACGGTTCGCTTGCTCCCGTCGCGCACGCTCTCTCGGTGCAAGACTAACCGATACGGAACGGTTCTCCCCATCCCTCGTTTGCAAACCTAAGCAACAGGGGAGTGAGACGTGGTCGACAAGTCAGAGAAATTCAATTGGCTGGTACGGGTGGGCTATTTCAGCCGAGCAATTCTGTATTTCGTGCTGGGCCTTATCGCACTGACCAGCGCGGACCGGATCGCCGAAGGCACCAATGGCATCTTTCGCGCAATTCAGGATTATCCCGCAGGAACGGTGATCCTGTGGATCATGGTCGTTGGCTTGATCGCTTACGCCCTGTTCCGCTTCTGCTCGCTCTTTTTCGACATCGAGAACAACGGTTCCGATGCCAAAGGCTGGGGCAAACGGTTGGGCCACGCGGGAAGCGGTATCGCTCACCTCGCCTTGGCCTTTTCAGCTTTCCAGTTCGCGAACAGCGATACCGGTTCTGGCTCAGGCGGCGGCGGTTCCGGTGGTGGCGCGCAGGAGGCGGCGTCTGGCGTGCTTTCGGTTGAATTTGGCGGTGTCGTACTCGGGCTCCTCGGAATTGCCTTGTTTGTCGCGGCGTTTCATCAGGCCAAGAAGGGCATCACGGGAAGTTTCATGAACCGCATCAGCGCCAGCGCTCCGGATGCCACCCGCTGGCTGGGTGGAGCAGGATTTCTGGCTCGGGCAGTCGTCTACATCGTTATAGGCTGGTCGCTGTTTCAAGCCGGCTTCATGTCCAGCGGGGCAAGCCAGATCAAGACGCTGGGCGATGCCGTCGCCAGCCTGGCCGGCGAAGGGTTTGTCTTTACCCTGACCGCAATCGGTCTGATGTTGTTCGGCCTCTTCAGCCTGGTGCTGGCGCGCTATCGCATCATTCCTGAGCTGGATTCCGATGCAGGCGTCCCGAAGTTCCGGACTTGAAGACCAGACGTACATTGAAGCGGAAGACAGATATGAGGCGAGCCACCGGATGGCTCGCCTCTTTCTTGACGTGATGGAACCTGCTGAAAGCACTCTATGAAATATTATGAAGATATCGAAATCGGCAGTTCGAAGAGCTTCGGACGCTACGAAGTGACACGCGAGGAAGTACTCGAATTCGCTTCCAAATACGATCCGCAACCGTTCCATCTCGACAACGCCGCCGCTGCACAGACGCATTTTGGCAAAATATCGGCCAGCGGATGGCATACTTGCGCGATGACCATGGCAATGATGGTCGAAAACATGAAGGTCGACCGCCAGGCCGGGCTCGGCTCCCCCGGCGTCGACAGCCTGCGTTGGCTCAAGCCGGTCTATCCCGGCGATATCCTGCGATGCGAAAGCGAGATCATCGAGAAACGCCGGAGCAAGTCGCGGCCGGACATGGGCATATTCAAAGGCCGTAACCAGACCTACAACCAGAACGACGAACTGGTGCTGGAAATGGTTTCGAACGGCCTAATTCGCGTTCGCGATCGTGACGGATCGGACTAGGTTAGGCTCCGCACTGCACGAGGCCCGACGCGCGGTACACAACGCGGTCCTTCTCATCGGTAACGGTCAGGATGCCTGGATAGTCGGTCGTCTCGATACCGCTTCGTTCCCTCTCGCTCTCATCCAGCTCGAGCGTGAAGGAATAATCGCGGCCGTCATACTTGCGACGCGCCATGTAAGGCAGCTCCCTGCTGCCCTTGTCTGCCGCGAACCGCAGGATCTCCTCTCCTCGCTTCATGTAACCTTCGTTTGCCTGGGCCAGCGCGATGGCACCCAGGCCGCCGCCTTGGGGCACGAAGCTGCATCCGGCACCATATAGGTCATTCGCCTCGATATGAGGATAGCGTATCGGTAAAGGGGTCAGCACCTCGACTGGCGGTTCCTGATTAGCCTCTACCTCGGCGACGGCCAGTTGCCGGTCCGCTTGCGTCGTTTCATCCGAACAGCCGGAAAATGCCAGCAGCACAACTGCGATTGCGTAGCGCATCAATGCCTCCCGAAAAGCTTCTCGACATCGTCCATGGATAGCTTAACCCACGTAGGGCGCCCATGGTTGCATTGGCCCGAACGCGGTGTGCGCTCCATCTCCCGCAGCAGGGCGTTCATCTCGTCAACCCGCAGCACCCGCCCTGCCCTCACCGAACCGTGGCAGGCCATGGTCGCCAGAACGAGGTCGAGTTTTTCACCCAACAGCAAGGCTTCGCCGTTCAGCGCGAGATCGTCGTCGATATCACGCAGCAGTTTTTCAGGATCGGTCCGCGCGATCGCGTGCGGTAGACTGCGCACCAGCATGGCTGAGGGACCGAAGCGTTCTATCGCCAGCCCGTGCTCGGCAAGCACGTCGGCGGCTTCTTCGAGCCGGTCGCACGAGGTCTCGTCGAGTTCGACGACCTCGGGGATCAGCAGAGCCTGATTGCGCGCCACCGCTTCCTCTGCACCGGCCTGCCTCAGCCGTTCGAGTACGAGACGCTCGTGCGCGGCATGTTGATCGACCAGGACCAGCCCGTCTTTCGCTTCAGCCACGATGTAAGTGTTCGCGACCTGACCGCGTGCGATTCCGAGCGGATAATCCTCATCCGGCCCGAGAGTTTCGCCCTCCACCGCGCGTCCATGCGGTTGCGCCAGAACATCCGTATCCGCTCCCGACCAGGCGGCACGGGATTCCGAAACATGTCGAGCTGGGGCGGACCAATCCCTCCCTTCGAAAATGGATCGCATGGCGGCGGACGGTTCATCTCTGGCTGGTTCAGTCTGCCACCGCCCCATTGCTGCCGCGTCGGGGGCCTGCGCACTCCGCCGATCGCCGGTCGCCAGCGCCTGTCGCAACCCGGACACGATGAATCCGCGAACAGCCTGCGGATCGCGGAAACGAACTTCGGTTTTTGCCGGGTGGACGTTCACGTCGACGTCCTCCGGCGGCAATTCTAGAAACAGTGCCAGGACGGCATGCCTGTCACGGGCGAGCATATCTGCATAGGCACCCCGGACAGCGCCGGTGAGCAGCCGGTCTTTTACCGGACGACCGTTGACGAACAGATACTGGTGGTCGGCGATACCGCGATTATAGGTTGGCAAGCCGGCCAGGCCGGTCAGACGCATGGCACCGCGTTCCAGGTCGACAGCCACGCCGTTGTCCTTCAGTTCACGGGCAATGATCTGTGCGACACGGTGCCCCAGACCTTCACCGCCCTGAACGTTCAATATCCGTCTTTCGCCATGATCGAGGACGATCGCGATCTCCGGCCGGGCCATGGCGAGGCGCCTTACGACATCGAGACAGGCGGCATATTCGCTGCGGGGCGTGCGCAGGAATTTGCGGCGTGCAGGTACCTTTCCGAACAGGTGCTCGACGCGCACCCTCGTCCCCGGCGGCAGGGCGGCAGGGCCTTCGGCGATGGTGACACCGTGGTCGACGACACGTCTCCAGCCCTGCTCGGCAGTTGCCGGACGACTTTCGATCGTGAACCGCGCTACACTGGCGATGCTCGGAAGGGCCTCGCCCCGAAAACCAAGTGTCGAAACCAGTTCGATGGCATCGTCCGACAGTTTGGAAGTTGCGTGGCGTTCAAGAGCAAGAGACATCTCTTCTGCAGTCATTCCGCAGCCGTCGTCTGTGACCTCCAGACTGGTCAGCCCCCCCTCGACCAGTTTTATCGCGATGCGCGAAGCACCCGCATCGATCGCGTTTTCGACCAGTTCCTTGAGCGCCGACGATGGCCGTTCCACCACCTCGCCAGCAGCGATGCGATTGACCAGAGTGTCGGGCAGACGGCGTATCTTGGGCATGTGGAAACCAGTTTAGCGACGGAGCGCTTCGAATCCGAGCCGGGTTGCAATACTATCCCCGATCACTGCTACGGAAATTTTTGGCATTCGGCGCGTAATATAGCTAAGGCTCGGCCACCATTCCTCCGGAAACACGCGAAAGGGCCTCTTCGCCCCTAGCTTCATCATCAGAACATACGGAATATCGAACGACCATGGGCTTCTGGAACAATTTCTTCAAATTCGGCGTGCAGAACATGGCGATCGATCTCGGTACGGCCAACACGCTGGTTTACGTGCAGGATCAGGGCATCGTCCTGAACGAGCCGAGCGTCGTCGCTCTAGAGACGATCAACGGCATGAAACGCGTGAAGGCCGTTGGTAATGATGCGAAGATGATGATGGGCAAAACGCCCGACAGTATCGAAGCGATCCGTCCTCTGCGAGACGGTGTCATCGCCGACCTCGACGTTGCCGAGGAGATGATCAAGAGCTTCATCAAGAAGGTCACCGGTCGCAAAAGCCTGATGCGGTATCCCGAAATCACCATCTGCGTGCCGTCGGGGTCGACCTCTGTCGAACGCCGCGCCATTCGCGATGCAGCCAGCAACGCCGGGGCGAGCCAGGTCTATCTGATCCTCGAACCGATGGCTGCCGCGATCGGAGCAGACATGCCTGTCACCGAACCGGTCGGCAGCATGGTTGTCGATATCGGCGGCGGTACGACCGAGGTTGCGGTGCTCTCGTTGCGAGGGCTTGCCTACACCACGTCCGTTCGCACCGGCGGCGACAAGATGGACGAAGCGATCGTGTCGTACGTCCGTCGTCATCACAATTTGTTGATTGGCGAAAGCACGGCAGAACGGATCAAGAAGGATTACGGTATCGCCCGCGCACCCGAGGATGGAACCGGCGAGAGCATCACCATCAAGGGGCGCGATCTGGTGAATGGCGTGCCGAAGGAAATCACCATCAACCAGGGCCATATTGCCGAAGCGCTGAGCGAACCGATCGGTGCCATTGTCGAGGGCGTACGAATTGCGCTTGAGAATACCGCGCCCGAGCTGGCAGCGGACATCGTCGATCAGGGCATTGTGCTGACCGGCGGCGGGGCTTTGATCCAGGGACTCGACGCATATCTGCGGGAAGAAACCGGATTGCCGGTTACAATCGCGGAAGATCCGCTCTCCTGCGTCGCGATAGGCACGGGACGCGCCATGGAGGACCCGATCTATCGCGGCGTCCTGATGACGGCGTAAGTTCATGACAGCGTCGGGCCAGCGACGCTCGGGCTATTCGCGCAGAGCACAATACAATCTGTTTACCGGCTATATCGTTGCCGGCATCGGCGCGCTGATCGGTGCTGCCCTTCTGGCCGTGTCCTTCTTCCAGCCCAGCCTGTTCGGCGGATTGCGCTCGGCTGCGAATGACGGGGTCAGTCCGGCGACCGAGACCGCATCGACAGTGCGGACCGGAAGCAAGGGAGTATGGGACTCGATCGCCGGTTATTATCGCGCCGGGTCCAAGAATGCCGCGCTAAAACGCGAGATGGAAATCGCGCGTATCCGCTTGGCTGAAGCGAAGGCGGTCAAGCAGGAAAACGAACGATTGAAAGGCTTGCTCGGTCTGCAGGACGAAGATGTTGCGCCAGTAGCGGTTGCCCGTCTGGTTGGTTCGACGGCATCCAGTTCGCGTCGCTTCGCATATGTCGGCGCTGGCGCGAATGATGGCGTTACTGTTGGCATGCCGGTTCGCAGCCCCCGCGGCGTTGTCGGGCGAATCCTCGAAACAGGTGATGACAGTTCGCGGGTTCTGTTGCTGACCGATACCGAGAGCGTGCTGCCGGTTCGTCGCGCCCAGGACGAGGTGGTCGCCTTCGCCGAAGGCCGTGGTGACGGCTTGCTGCGTATCCGGCTCATCAATCTGGGACTCAATCCGCTTGAGCCCGGAGACGTGTTCGTGACCAGTGGGGCAGGCGGATATTATCGCCCCGGAACCGCTGTGGCGATACTTGCGGAAAAGACCGACGACGGCGGTTTGGCCCGGATTATCAGCGATCCCGCCGCAACCGATTTCGTGGCGATCCAGCCGATTTTCGAGCCAGAAGCAGCATCCGGCGCCACGACCCCGGTCGCGCAGGAACTCGGCGACTGATGGAGCGCAACGATCCGCGCTCTCGTAGCGATGCCTATGGCAGTCGTATCAACCGTTCCCATTCGCCTGTCGTCGCCACGATCATCCCGTGGATATCCATACCCCTTGGTTCCATCCTGCCGATCTTCGTAATCGCCACGGCGTTGCCGATAATCCCTCCTTTCGGCTTTCTGATGTTGCTTGCTTGGCGCCTGGTACGTCCGGGCCTATTGCCTGTTTGGGTGGGAATACCGCTGGGACTGTTCGATGACCTGTTCAATGGTCAGCCGTTTGGCTTTGCGGTATTCACCTGGTCGGTCGCGCTGTTGGCTATCGAATTGATCGAGGCCCGTTTTCCATGGCGGGCGTTCTGGCAGGACTGGTTAACCGCAAGTATATTGATCTTCGGCTATCTGATGTTCGGGTGGCTGCTGTCCGGAGCTACGCCGAACCTTCATTCGCTCGTCGCCATGGTGCCTCAACTCGTGCTTACTATCCTGCTCTTTCCTCTCGCCGCGCGTTTCGTGTCGTTGCTCGACCGCGTCCGCCTGACGCGCTGGAGGACGATGTGATGAAACGGATGCGTCGGACCAAGCAGCGCGACCATGTTTCGCAGACAACGCTGGACAATGCCTTCAGCCGCCGGACCTTTGCCATTGGAACGGCCATGGGCGGGCTCGGCATTCTGCTCGCCGGTCGGATGGGCTATATTGCCATCGCGGAAAACGAGAAATATGAACTCGAATCCGAAAGCAACCGGGTCAATCTTTCGCTTATCCCGCCCCGCCGCGGTTGGTTGCTCGATCGCAACGGAGCTCCGCTCGCCTCGAACCGTGCCGATTTCAGGGTCGATATCATCCCCGACCGCACTACTGATCCAGAAGCGACGGTGGATGCGCTGGTTCCAATTCTCGACCTCGACGAAAACCAGGCCGCCGACGTAAAGAAGCGGATCGCGGATTCTCCTGGCTTTCAGCCAGTCGAAGTAGCCTCCGGTCTCAAATACGATCAGTTCGCAGCGGTTAGCGTCCGACTGCCCGACTTGCCGGGAGTGGTTCCCCAGCGCGGATATTCTCGGTTTTATCCCACCGGGCCAGCGGTGGGGCACCTGCTCGGCTATGTCGGTCCGGCAAATACCGAGGAGTTTGAAGAACAGGATCGCAACCCCCTGTTGATCACACCCGGCTACAAGATCGGCAAGGACGGGTTGGAACAGGTCTTCGAACAGGAATTGCGCGGCGTTCCCGGCGCGCGCCGGGTAGAGGTGACGGCCTCGGGCCGCATCCTACGCGATCTGGATACCCGCGAGGATATTCAGGGTGATCCCGTCCGGCTGACTATCGACGGGCCGCTTCAAGACTACGCGGCCCGCCGGATTGGCCTGGAAAGCGGCTCGGTCGTGGTGATGGACTGCAAGACCGGGGATTTGCTTTGCATGGCCTCGATGCCCAGTTTCGATCCAAACAGCTTTTCTGCAGGTATTGGCCGTGT
Organism: Erythrobacteraceae bacterium Alg239-R51; assembly: GCA_947331495.1. GTDB lineage: Bacteria > Pseudomonadota > Alphaproteobacteria > Sphingomonadales > Sphingomonadaceae > Qipengyuania. The sequence goes on from CAMZOI010000001.1 coordinate 1,719,417, forward strand.
CGAGTATTCGATGCTGCGCGAGAACGAACGGGTTCCGCTTCGCAACAAGGTGCTCAAGGGGCTTTACCCGCCAGGCTCGACAGTCAAGCCCATGCATTCGATGGCATTTCTTCAGGCTGGTGTTCAACCGGAAGAAACCATCACTTGCGGCGGCGGGGTCCGGGTTGGAAATCGTTTCTTCAATTGCTGGAGCAATCACGGTCAAGTGGATATGGCGAAGGCCATTTATCAAAGTTGCGACAGCTATTATTATCGGTTCGCGCAGAAAGTCGGCTTTGAAAAAGTGGGCGCATTCGCGAAGGGCATGGGTCTGGGCCAGGAATTCGAGTTGCCGGTCACGAGCCAGTTTTATGGAACCGTGCCCTCCCCCGCTTGGCTTGAAGAAAAATACGATCGGGAATGGCAGAATTACGACACTGTCAACGCATCGATCGGCCAAGGTTACTATCTTACAAGCCCGCTGCAGCTTGCCGTAATGACTGCAAGACTGGCGACTGGTCTCTATGTGGAACCCCGCCTCGTTCGGGACGGCAAAAAGCCAATCTTCCAGAGCGCGAACTTTTCGCGCGAACACATTGCCTATGTGCGGCAAGCCATGAGCGATGTCGTCAACGGGCCCGGTACCGCCGGCCGTGGCCGTCTGCCTTTCGAAGACATACTGATCGCGGGAAAGACGGGTACTGCGCAGGTCGTCTCACTTAGCAAGTCGGACGGTAAAACCGGGCCTTGGAAGTATCGCGATCACGGACTTTTTGTTTTTTTCGCCCCATTCGACAATCCGCGCTACGCGGGGGCTGTCGTTATCGAACATGGTGGAGGCTCCGGTGCGGCCTACCCCATCGCCCGAGATGTCATGACGTACATGTTCGATCCCGAAAAAGGGATGGAAGCCCTGCTGGCGCTAGAAGAACAATGGGGCGGCAGCGCTCAGGAACGCCTCGACTCGCAGTATCGCGCCTATGCGGCGTCTGCAGGTGAAGCCGTGCCACCCGTTCCTTCTAGGAGCGAAGCTATATTCGATCAGGTCGAGGCCGAAGCAAGGGTTGCCGCCCGACGCACGGAAGAGATCGCCAACGATGCCATCGTCCCGCGCCCGGAGGCCAATCCGGTAAGTGCTCCGCGCGTTCCAACACCTACGCCAGAAACCCAGGCAACGAATTCTGCTGAATGAGCGTCGTACCGGCACCCGTCGCCCGCCAGCCATGGCGGATGCTGTTTCCGCTGGTTGCGCTGATAGTGTTCGGCGGACTGGTTCTCTATTCCGCAGGCGGGGGCTCCTGGGATCCCTACGCCGCATCGCACCTGGTTCGGTTCTTCGTGTTCCTGGCGATGGCATTCGTGATGAGCTTCTTCACGCGCGATATCGCATTGGTGCTGGCATTTCCGATCTACGGCGTGGTGCTGATCATGCTCCTGGCTGTCGAAGCCATCGGCTTTGTCGGTGGTGGTAGCCAAAGGTGGTTGAATCTCGGCTTCATGCAGTTGCAGCCATCGGAATTGATGAAGCCCGCCATCGTACTGGTGCTTGCAAGGTTTTACGCCACGCTGCCCATAGGCATGATCCCGACCTGGCGAGCCATCGTCCCGCCTGGCCTTCTGATCCTGACCCCGGTTGCCCTGGTGCTGTTGCAGCCCGACCTGGGAACATCGCTTGCTATCGTTTTCGGCGGTGCTGCGGTTATGTTCCTAGCAGGTTTACCGCTGCGTTGGTTCGTCGGCGCCGCAGTTGCCGCCGCCGCTCTGGCACCGATCGCGTTCTTTTTCGGCCTTCAACCCTATCAGCAAAAACGAGTCTTTACCTTCCTTGATCCGGAAAGTGATCCGCTGGGCGATGGCTACCACATCACGCAGTCCAAGATTGCAATCGGGTCCGGGGGTCTGACCGGCAAGGGGTTCAACGAAGGTTCGCAAAGCCACCTCCAATACCTGCCCGAACCGCATACCGATTTCGTTTTTGCGACGATGGCAGAGGAGTGGGGTTTCATTGGGGGGGTTGCCGTAATCGCAATTTTCGCGATGATCCTGGGCTGGGGTTTGAAAGTTGCCCGCCATAGCGCAGACCGGTTCGGGAAACTGCTCGCATCGGGTATGGTTGCGACGATTTTCTTCTACGTGGCCATCAATCTGATGATGGTCATGGGTCTGGCCCCCGTCGTCGGCATCCCCCTGCCGTTCATGAGTCATGGCGGCAGTTCGATGCTTACCAACATGATTTGCATCGGGGCCCTCATGATGGTCGACCGCTGGAACCGGAAGGCACCGCGATCCGGATTGCAACGCTAAGTTTCGACGGGATGCGTTGAGAACTCTTTCAATTCGACAAGGGCACGCTATATGAGCGCCTCCCCGATTCGGGGCTGCCCCTTTTTGGGGCGCGGTACGCCGCCAGTGGACGCATAGCTCAGTTGGTAGAGCAGCTGACTCTTAATCAGCGGGTCCTAGGTTCGAACCCTAGTGCGTCCACCATTTATTCGACATAGCGGCCATTCATTTCTCCGTCCCCACCGGAATTCGATAACTATCCCGCAAACGCGGTTCCACGATCAAACCGTCGTCCCCTAAGGTCAGGCACGCGCTTTCGATAACGTAGTCATAGGCGATGATGTCCCGGACATCGCTTGCAGCGAATTCGCGGAAAAAAGCCGGGTTCGACCAGTTGTGATGCGGAAAAAGATTGTAGGCAAACTGCCCTTCTGCGTTGGCGTGGTTTTTCATGTAACGATCGTGCTCTATGAAAAAACGCTCCAGCTTCGGATTGCGTGCGAACGAGCCGGCCAGATTACCGGGTGGTTCTGTAGCCAGATCGCATCGCGCGGCAGCTTTCATCTGCTGCAGTCCGAGGCGAGCTTTGCCGAACGCACCGATCTCGTGGAAATGGCCCTCGAAGGGTTGTCCGATCCGGCTCTTGGCAAGCTCTGCCGACCCTTCGAGGAAATAATTCGTCGGGACGCGTACTCGTTCTCCGGATCGCAGTTCAGCATGAATTATCGGTCTATTCACTGCCGCGCTGTCGAACCACCCCAGCATGGCAACTGAGAATACGATTGGTGAAAGAGCGATGACGCCTATGGAAATGACGCTCACCTGCCACGGAACTTTGCGATCGGGACCTAGCGCGCGCAAAGCCAAGATAATGCCGACGTTCAGCGTCATCCATTTCCAGAACAGAATGCTGGTCGACAGAAAGATCGCGAAGTGCATCACATCGTAAAACACGGTTAGCCAGATCGCCGATCGGATACGGATAAGAGCAATAAGGGCGGCTGCCTGGACAAGGAACGTCGCCACGTTCATCGGAATTTGCCCACGATCGAGCGCAGCAGCGAAATCCGATGCAAAATCGTATCCGATTAAGGGACCCAGGCCGATGCTCCAGGTTGCGAGCATGATGTTGTATGTCTCGTTCTGGGTTATCCAATCGAATATGCCCGCTCCGGGCAGATGAGTTTTTTCAACCATCGACCAGAAATAATTCGCCAGGTGCAGTGCCACCGCGGCCATGAAGGTAACGTCGCCGACACTCCACCGCGTTCGCACTTCGTCGGACCTTAGACGACCTGAACGCTGTAGATATTCGACGATTACGATCGCAAGAATCGCGAGCGCGATGAACGTGCCAAGTTCAGCGACCGGGTAGTAATCGGTCGAGTTGAGCCGGAAGCCAAACAGACGCGAAAGAAGATGTTTTTTCCAGGCCACAATGGTGACAGGTACGATGACGAGAATGGGTCTCCAGAAGGAAGCGATCGCTGCAACTACTGCTATCGGACCTCCGTAGACGAGCAGGCCGCGCGCGAAACTCGACGAATTGAGATAATAGTCCGAGACCGACGGATAGGCTGCCAGCGCGTAGAAACCGAAGAGCAGAGCGATGGTGCGTTGGATTATGACCAGCGGCCGTGCGATCACCTCGGAACGGATCGATGAACCAAGCACGACGATGCCGAGAAGAATGGAAAGGTGGAGCGAAAGCTTGTCGCCTTCAAAATAATCGAGCTTCTTGAGAGCGTAAAATCCGGTCGTCGCGGCGAAAATGGTCACCGCGTGCGGCGCATATCCCACGCTTTCTCGTACAAGCCTCCGAACAGCAATCCGGGCGCTGTCACGTGCTAGTTGACCCGCATCCCTCAGAGCCATTTCTGCGCCCACTTTTCATAGAGGAACAAGCTAAGCAGGCGCTCTGCGTCCACATCCTTCAAGCCCTGCAGCCGAAGAAAGCCGTTTGCCACAAGATAGCCCGAGGCGATTTCATCCCTGAACCGCGTTTGCAGAGCCCCGTCGGCCAGCCAGATGTGCAGCGGAGGAGAAAACCCCTTCTTGCGCGGCGTCAGGATACTCGACGGCAGCCATTTGCTGGCCGCTCGCTTCAAAAGATACTTTCGCTCGCCGCCCTTGTTGACCAGGTGAGGATCAAGCGAAAAAGCAAACTCTACCAGCTTGCGGTCGATGAGCGGAACACGCGCCTCGATGCCGTGCGCCATCGCGGCCCGGTCGACTTTTACAAGATTTTCATCCGGCAGGTATGTCTCGAAATCGTAGCGGCGTCCGGCCTCCCAAGGGTTCAGATCTGCCCGAAACACTCCGGTACGCTTCGCAGAACTGGACCACTCCTCCAAGATCTTACCTGAAACGAGCGTTCGCATCTGAGCTGAATCAGCCATCGCTTCATGAGGGCGAAAGAACCTCAGCGGATCGAATGGCCCGTGTCTCACGCATTCCAATGCGCCAAGCCAAAGGTTTGAAGTATTCTGCGCGGAAGATCGTCCGGTCGAACGGTATCGTCGCGCGAGGGCTACATGATGATGATATCCGCCGAACAGTTCATCGGCCCCATCGCCTGACAGAACTACCTTGTACCCCAGTTCTTTCGCGAATTGAGAGACGGCAAGCATCGGCAATTGCGAGCCGAGGCCGAACGGCTCGTCAAACGCCGCTGCAGCGGTTTCGGCGTGGTCCAAGGCGTCCTGACGGGAAAGGCATCGCGAATGAAGGCGTACTCCAAGTTGCTTCGCTGCCTCTTCGGCGAACGGACGTTCATCGCTGACGCTTTCGGCAAAACCAAGTGTAATGCCGGCGATATCCGGCTGTTTGGTGGCGGCAATCGCGATGATGAGACTGGAATCGATTCCTCCGCTAAGGAGCGTCGCGAGCGGGACATCGCTCATCAGTTGCGATACTACAGCTGTTTCGAGCAAGTGGCGAAGCTGCTCGACCGCATCTTCTTCTTGAACCGAATCTCGATCCGTTTCCGGAAGGGTCCAGTACTGCGATTGCCGTGCCTCGCCACTTTCCCAGATAAGCATATGACCTGGCAAGAGCTTCTCAACCCCGCGATAGGCACTTCGTTTTCCAGCAGGATCGCCATAGGCAATCGTATCTGCGAACGCGAGCGGATCGAGTTCGGGTCGAAAATGGTCAAGGGCGCGGAATGCACTTGGTTGGGAGGCCAGAGCCAGGCCTTGCGCACCGTTCCATAGATAAAGCGGTTTTACACCGACTGGATCGCGCGCAGCGAACAGGCGCGAGCGCTGCCGATCCCAGATTGCAAATGCAAAGATGCCGTCGATCCGGGATAAAAGGTCTTCTCCCCAGCAGGCATAAGCAACCAGCAGCGTTTCCGTATCGCAGTCAGATCGAAACGACGCCCCTTCTCGTGCCAACTCGTTTCTCAGATTTAGGTGATTGTAGATCTCTCCGTTGAACACGATGACGAACCGATCATCTTGGCTTGCCATCGGTTGGGCCCCGGCCGGCGTCGGGTCGATTATGGCGAGCCGTCGATGTCCAAAGGCAATGCGCCCGTTCCGTTCCCGAAGGACATTCTCATCGTCCCGGCCGCGGTGAGCCAAGGCTCGGGCCATGCCAAGAATTTCGGCGTGGCCTATAGCGTGTTCTTGAGAAACCCAGACCGCTATTCCGCACATGAAGGATCTTCAAACAGAAATCCGGTTTCGGGAGCGCCGAAAATTGCATCGATTTCGTTCGCATTGACGACATGCGGGTAGTTAAGCTTTGCAATACGTTCCACCCCGAACTCCGGTCGCTGAGGGGTAACGTCGAGAAAGCGATAGACTGCCTCCAACCGGCGCGGCTTGACGTGGTCTTCATACGTCAGTTCAATCCACGGGATACGGGACGTTTCGAGCATGCGCCGCCAGAGCAGGACATTCTCACGCGTTTTTCGGATAAACCAACCGATCTCGTCGAGCTTCAGCTTGGTTGGCGGAAGCGAACGGTTTTTTTCGCGGCGGACCCAAATACCAGTCTTTACCGCGTAGGCCCAGGATACCGCTGCCTTGAGCAGATTTCGGCGCCATAACAGGATCGCGCAATCTACGTGTGCTTCGAACAGTTCCGAAAGATCGTCGTCTTCAAGCTGGTAATCATGCAACTTGAATCCGTGCGCGGCGACCGCCGATCGGCCTTCGTGCCGGTTCCAGAACGCGTTCATGTAGCGCCCCAGATCGTGCTCTCGCGGAGCGAACTTTGCTTTGGCCAGGTCCATTCGTGCTTTGAACGGTGGATGAAGGCCGTAATGCCTCGCAACTTCGGGGTGACGGCGGAACAAGGGCATTTCGAGCACGGTGCGATTGTGCCGCGCATACTCGACAGAATCGTTGAACAACTGGCCGTAGAGATCGATGGCGTGGTGATGATCGAACAGGGAGTCGAGCGCGTTGCTGCCACTGCGCTGGTGACATAGCAGGACGAAACGTTTTGGTCTGATCGAGCGGGTCATCGGTCTGGGCAATTTTCGTTCGGAAAACCATGGCAGCCGGTTGCCGCTGGACGAATAGGATTGAGTGCAAAGCTAGGCAAAGTTTGTCTAGATATCATTCCCGTTGTGGTCCACCGCTGATCCGAAATGTCTTTCCTTCAGAAAAGCCCTCTAGCGTCGCTCGGTGTTTTCGTCATTATCCGCAGCGCGGGTGAACGGACAGCGGAACTTTGCGAAAGGATCGTTCACGAGCAGGTCGGAGCGGCACATGCGACGACTATCCGTGAGGTGCCTTTCGCCACCGCCTTGCGCAAGGGCTACGAACTGGGCCTGGCGGCTGGCCGACCGTGGACGTATTGTCTAGATGCTGATGTCCTGTTGCGTGACAACGCCATTGCCAAGCTGATCGCCGAAGCGGAAACGGGCGATCGTGCGGCTTTCTGTTTCGAAGGGCGGGTCTTCGACAAATTGCTCGGTCACGAACGATTTTGTGGCAATCACCTGTATCGAACCAGCCTGTTGGGTAACGCTCTGTCACATGGCCATTTCGACGCCCGCGCCTTGCGCCCCGAACGCGCCGTGAAGGACTGGATGGCCGGCAAAGGTCACCCAACGGTCATCGCGAACACGAACGTCGGTATGCACGATTTCGAACAGGCCTACGTGGATTTATACCGCAAAGCTTCGCTCCATCGGCTCAAGTTTGCCGAACATTTGACCGTCTATGCGAAGGACTACTGGTTTCGCGCGGCTGCGGACGATCCCGACTTTCGCGTGGCCTTGGCCGCTCTGGCCAATACCGAGACAGCGCCCTTGCCTACGGACCGCAGGTCCTATCCGCAAACAATCGCGACGCTCCGCCAGCAACCGGATCTTGCCTGGCTTACCGATGAAAAACTGCCAATCGCTGCAAGCACTGCCCGGATCCAAGTACCTGCCTCGCCAGCAAACGAATATACACGCTGGCGAACTATTCAGCGGCTTGGACTCGACCACCGGCTGGAGCGTATGCGCGGTAAACCGTTTCAACGCATGTTTCTCGAAGTTGCCAAAACGATTGCGCTTGTCGCAGCCAGGTTCGATAGTGCCAGAGAAAAGCGGATGAGCGACAGGACAAGCCATGACTGACCGCAGCGCCGATCCCGGACTTGTAATAGTCTATGACGGGCAATGCCCCTTCTGCACAAGTTATGTCCGTATGCTCCGGCTTCGGGAATCTTTCGGTCACGTAGAACTGGTCGATGCGCGCAGCGACCATCCAGCAGTTCACCGGGTCCGTGAACGCGGTTTCGATCTGGATGAAGGGATGGCGTTGCAAATCGGCGATGCCTATTATCACGGTCCCGACGTCATTACCCAACTTGCCTTGATGTCGAGCAAGAACCCGTCGCTCAACCGCATGTTTGCCCTGATGTTCCGTTCTCCCCGTCGATCGAGAGTACTTTACCCTTTCCTGCGGGCCGGACGAAATGCAACGTTACGCCTATTGGGAAAAAAGCCGATCAATGCCGGGTGAACGGCGGGACGATCATCGAAAGCCGAGTGCCGCAGGATCCTGATCGAAATGCTCTACGCTAACCTGCGTTAGTTCGCCGTTCGACAAATGCCACGTCAAGTCGGCTGCTTCGTGAACCGCGAACCGATGCGAGACGGCCAGGACGATCGTTTCCGAAGCTATCGCACGAAGGCTGGCGATGATGGCTTCTTCACTTTTTGGATCGAGTGCGCTGGTGGCCTCGTCAAGTATAAGAAGCTGCGGATCGCCGGCCAGAGCGCGCGCGATGCAGATGCGCTGGCGCTGACCGCCAGACAACCCGCCGCCGCGTTCTCCGACCCGGTAATCGAATCCTCCGGGAAGCTGAGAAACGAAACTACAATCCGCCAGTTTACAGGCACGCGCAAACCGATCCTCTGGAATATCCCGGTCGAGTAGTATGTTTCGGCGGATAGTGTCATGAAACAACAAAGCTTCCTGTAACACATAGCCAATCCGGGAACGCCAATCTGCCAACTCGACATCCGCCAGAGGCAAATCATCCACTAGTATTTGCCCGCCGTCGGGATCTTGCATCCGCAAAAGAAGATCGACCAGCGTGCTTTTGCCGGACCCCGAGGGGCCGGCGATCGAGTAAAGTCCAGGGCCATCCAATTGCGCGGTTACACTACGCAACAAGGGTTCGTTATCGTAAGCGAAACTTACATCTTGCATAGCCAAGGTGTTGATGGTCGGGCGTAGCTTGACCTTGCCGCGGCCCCGCGCGGTTTCGGCCAGATCCTCGGCGCGTTCGATTTGGCCGAGGACGGAAAAGAGTGCACTCTCATTGTTGAGAATGCTTTGATATGCGCCCTGCAGGGCCGTCACGCGTGTAGCCAGTCGCTGAAACAACGCTCCCAGAACGACCAGTTGCGCAAAATCGAAGACGGTCAGATTGAGCGCAAGATAAAGCGCGCCAGCCAAGACGATCACGAGGATCGGTTCGAAGGCAGAGTTGGCAGCTTCGCGCGCGACGACCGAGCGGTTCTGTGCTTCGCGGTAAAGCTCTGCCTCGTGAACGAGCAGGGGGCGGCTCTTCTGTTCCAGACCCATAGCCTTGAGCGCCTTCAGACCCGGCAGCAATTCGGCCATACGTTGGACAAGGTTGCGCAGATAGTCGGTCGAACGGTTTCCCGCTTCGCGGCTTTGTCGAATGAAACTTCCGAACAGCGTCAGGATGACGATCCCAGCAAGAGGGAGAGCCAATGCCGCTTTCCAGGAAAAGAGCAGCAGTATCGTCCAGTAAACGAGTATCTGCAGAATTTCGGAGATTGCCAGGCAAACGCTCAGATACCCTGCGGAGGTTCGCTGCGCTTCGGAACTTATCGCGTTCGCAGCTGCACCGAGCGGCGCTCGCACGAAATGCGACCAGCGTGCTGCCAGCAGCGCGTCTATCAATCTCACCCGAAGGTCATGCGCGACACCAGCTACTGCGAACCCGACCTTGCGCATGGCTAAATAGCGAAGCATGCCCTTGGCGATGAAAGCTGCGCAGATCAGCAGAAGCATGCTGACGATGGATGTCTGAACCCCGATGCGTGACAGGGTGCTCACAATACTGCGAGAAAGCCCCGACAACTCGGACACATCTCCGTCACCCACCATCAACTCCAGCAGGGGCAACACGGCAATCAGGCCCATGCCCTCGGCGACTGCCGCCAGAAAAAGCGCCAAGGCCATCTGAGCGGTCTGCCAGGGATAGGCAGTCAGAAAATGTTTGCAAAATTTGCGGGTCGAAGGCGCCAGAAGACTCATTGGGTGCCCTCGTCTCGGCGGCGGGCTGCCATGGCCATCGTTGAGAGGATAGCGTCCATCTCGGCGGCCCGATGCGAGAATTGCAGTGTACCGCCTGGATCATTCGTGGAAAGAAAATTGTCCGATTTCCACCTGTGCCATGCCTCTCCCAACCGTGTGACGATCCCATCTGTATCGTTCGCTGCGATGGTCGGGACTTCGATCCGCGCTGCTTCGCGGGCCATGGCGCCCCCCGGATCGCCGATAGGCAAGATAGCGCCCCGGCACGGCGCGTAAGCGTAAAGCTTGCTCGGTACGCAAAGGCCGCGCGAAACGACACTGTCGAAGGCGACCAGAACGGCTGCGCGTTCTTGAAAGTCATCGGCGCGCGCCCGAGGCACACGGCCAACGATATGGAGAACGTCCTCGAGGTCATAATCGGCAGCCAGTGCTTCGATCGGCCTGCCGTTGTGTAAAGGGCTGACCCCGATCAGTTCGATCTCGAGCAGTTCCCGCTCGTCGTCCGACAATTTGCGACGAAACCGGGCTATCGCCCTGAAGAGTTCCTCCAGCGGCATGAACGGCCACAACCAGCCCGAATAGAGGATACGAAAACGGTTTCGATCGACCGGCTGAACCGGACGCGGTTCATATCCGCTTGGTACGAAGAACCGCGGACCGGTTACAATGTCCTGTTCGGCAAGTTCTTTTGCTGCAGCTTCCTGAGCGCCAAGAGCAATATCGACCATCGCATCGGCGTAAGTGGCGCAGGCTTTCTCCTCCCGCTTCCACATTGCCAGCGTCAGCTTGTCGATCGCGGCACGATCGTCGCGTCGACCATAATACCAGGGGTCGCGAAAGTCGGCGAGGTAAGGAATATTGAATCGCTTCTTCAGCGCGACTGCCACGTTGTGCGTTTCTACCACCGGAGAGGTTGCGATTATCACATCGGGGCGCCGATCGTTGCAGAGCCGCGCTCCCAAGGCCAGTGCGCGTTTGCTCCAGAGTCGCTGTTCTGCCAGGTCCGCGAATTCGTTCGCCCGTGCTCTCAATGGAGCGAGCCGCCCCACCGTCGATCCGGTTTGCGAAGAAATCTTTTCCTGAGCCGGTTGCTTCGGCGATCTTCGTTTCGAACGCGTAGCCAGCAACGCACGGAAATGCGTGACCGGCGAGTTGTTCGAGACCGCGTGAAGACGCACCCTTTCACTTTCATACTCCGCGGATCGCGGGGTTTCACGGGCAATGACATCAAATGTCCAACCCACTTTACAGAGGTGGTGGATCAGGCGTTCCCACCTATACCCGCCGGTATGATTATGTGGTCCGAACTCGTAGTTCAGCAGCAAAATATGGCCGTTGCGCCTGTCACCCTCGGCCAGGTCGCCATCGTTTCCATCCGCGATTTCTTCGCCCGCTTTTTCTGTCATCAATTTCCGACCTTGCCTCAAATGGCGACCATGAGGCGCCATAGCAGGATCGCGGAACCGTTACAGGTCATCAATTTGCACCATAATGTGATACGCCCGCATTGCAATCACACTGGAATGTGATAGAACGGCGCATGACTACGACAATCGATAAAGTTCGCACTCTGGTCTCGCAAGGCCTACTGACCCGTTCCGGACTTGCTCGTGCGGCCGGATTGCATGCGAACACGCTGCGCGACTGCACGGAGGAGAGTTGGAATCCTACGTCCGACACGCTCGCCAAACTCGAGGCTTTCTTGGATGCCAACGATGAAACGCCCGTCATCGTCGGGGCGCAGGAGATCATCGACGATGCCCGTAACGGACGTATGTTCATTCTGGTCGATGATGAAGACCGCGAGAACGAAGGTGACCTCATCATTCCCGCGCAGATGGCGACACCCAATGCGATCAACTTCATGGCAACGCATGGTCGTGGCCTGATCTGCCTCGCGCTGGACCGCAGGCGCGTCGAAGCGCTTGGCCTTGAACCGATGAGCCGCGACAATCGGGAGAGCATGCAGACAGCCTTCACCACTTCGATAGAGGCGAAAGACGGCGTCACCACCGGCATAAGTGCTGCGGACCGTGCGCGTACGGTGTCAGTTGCGATCGATTCCGCGAGGGGGCCCGACGACATCGTGACGCCCGGGCACGTGTTCCCCTTGGCGGCTCGCGACGGCGGCGTGCTCGTTCGCGCTGGCCACACGGAGGCTGCAGTCGATATTTCCAGACTGGCTGGCCTCAACCCATCCGGAGTGATCTGCGAGATAATGAACGAGGATGGCACCATGTCGCGCCTCGATGATCTGATCACTTTTGCGCGAAAGCATGACATGGTGATCGGCACCATTCGCGATCTGATCGAATACCGGATGCGCAACGATCATCTGGTCGAACGCATTGCCGAGGAGGCATTCATTTCCGATTATGGCGGTGATTGGCGAATGCTGACTTACCGCAATACGGTCGATCGCAGCGAGAGTTACGTCCTGCAAAAGGGAAATGTTGTCGAGGGCCAGCCCACCTTGGCCCGCGTGCATCCCATTTCGATTTTCGATGATGTTCTCGGCAAGCCAGGGGCGCGCAAACGGACATTGCAACGGGCGATGGAGGCCGTCGGCAAGCATGGCTCGGGCGTTATCGTACTCATTACCGGACGGCCCGCGACCGGGTACGGAGAAAGCGAGGCCCAACGCAATGTCGGGATCGGCTCGCAGATTCTGGCCGATTTGGGAATCGAGGACATGATCCTGCTGAGCAATTCCCAACCAAATGTGGTCGCGATCGAAGGCTATGGCCTCGAGATCGTCGATCATATGCCCATTCCGGAGTAAAAAATGGCCCAATTTCTCATTGTCGAAGCACGCTTCTACGAACCGCTTAACGACATGTTGATTGCGGGTGCTCGTTCGGCGCTCGAAGCAGATGGCCATTCCGTCGAAGTACTGACAGTGCCCGGGGCCCTGGAAATTCCCGGCGCGATTGCCCTCGCCTCCGAAAGCGGACGGTATGATGGGTTTGTGGCCATCGGGGTCGTCATCCGTGGGGAAACCTACCACTTCGAAATCGTTGCCGGTGAAAGCGCCCGCGGTATCATGGCATTGACGATGGACGGTATGGCAATCGGCAACGGAATCATCACTGTCGAAAGCGAAGAACAAGCGGTGGTGCGCGCTGACCCGAAAAAAAAGGACAAAGGTGGAGAAGCCGCGAAAGCCGCCCTCGCCTTGTTCGAGTTGCAGGGGCGTTTCGCGAATTAGGGCGCGCCGTCGAGAAATTGGTTGAGCTTGAGCGGAGCGAACGGGCCAATGATCAATTGTTCAAACACGCCGATGCCCTCCGATCCGTCGTTCCCGAGCACGCGCACCGGTATCTGGACGTGAAGATTTTCGGGCGCCAGCGGATCCAGAGTAGAAAGATCGATATCCTCGCGCTCGATCCTTTCGCTGCCATGATAAATACCGTGACCCCATTCGGGATCGGTATAACCCAGCCCCCGCATCTGAAATCGGCCGAGCGGTTCGAGCGAGACCTGTTCCGGCCCACCGGGTACGGCCAGCGATAGCGTCCCCCCGCTCGGCCAACGCGTCGCCTCGGTCAATCGCGTGCGCATCGACCCGAAGCCTTCCCGCACGTCGCTGCTTCCGGCGCCGTCCGCAGCCCAGACCGCACGCGTGTTCCAGGCCGAACCCTGCTGGTCATTGTTGACATGGAAGAACAGGCTTCCGGAGGGAAAGTTTATCGGTGTCCATTGCCAGAAGAAGCTGGGCATGGAATGGCCAGGTATCGGTTGGGTATCGCGCGCGCCGACAGGCCTAATACCCCAGCTGCGATCCCGCGTGCCAAGCGTTCCGGTCTTGCAGTCGATCCGTTCACCATCGACCTCGATCCAGCCTTCCCAATGGCCGTTCTGCGTCATGCGCGTATAGTCCATGAACGTGCGCGAACCGATACGATGGGTGAACCTCGGCTCTTCGATCGGGAAGGCTCGTCCGGTAAACGAGAGTTCTGCTGACAGTCCCTGGTATTCACTGACCTTCACACGCAGACTGCGCAATGGTTCGACGATCTCAACGGAAATCGGCCCCGCGCTCAGGTCCATTCGTTCCATGCCGAGTTCGCGGCTGGCGTGGAGGCAATGCTGGACCCTGTTCCTGACCACGCAGAAGTGCGCGTCCATGACATCGAGATGCGGGTAGATACCGAGCGCGGCAGCAAAGAATCCTGAGCCGTCCGGTGCGTAGCCGTTGAAGAAGTATCGATCGTAGAAATTGCGATCGGAACCTGCGTAAGCGACCGGTTCGGGGGTCTGGTGGAGCGGATAATCGTCGCCGCGAGAAAGGGCCATCAGCTTGTCTCCTTCAATGCGGCGATACTGTCATGCTTTGCTGCCAGAGCACAGGCTCCACGGGCCATGGACAGAAAGTTCGCGTCCCCGCGCTCGGTTCTCTCGACGAAGGCTGCACTGAACACTGCCGTGGAAACGCCATGGAGGATACCGAGACGGTAATCATGCCAGATGTCATCGTTCGCCAGCGTTACGCCTCTCCTGCTCATCTCGGAGAGATAAAGGTCGAGCAATTCGGCCTCGTGCTTTTGGGACAGGTTTCCGATACCGCACCCTAGGAAGTAGCCAATGTCCGTCATCGCCTTTCCAACTGTTACGGTTTGCCAGTCCAGGATTGCGATTGGCTCAGCGCCCGCGCGAATACCGAACAACATGTTGTCCAGACGGAAATCCCCATGAACGATGCATTGGGGGGCTTCGCTTCGACCGAACCACGCGGTGGCATTGTCGGCAAGCTCATCGCAAATCTGCATCAACTCCGGCTCGAGCAAGCCAGCATAGCGTTCGCGAAACAGGGCTTGAGCCTGCGGATAAATTGAATTGATCCGCTCGCCGAGATCGGCTGGAGGTTGTATCCACTCTGCTTCAAGAAGATCGGCTCTGTTCCAGCTGGGTGCATGAACGGCGGCGGCCTGCTCTATCGCCCGACGCGCGTCAGCAATCTCGCAGCCGGCTATCTGGTCGCCTTGTCGTGCCGGGCCGAGATACTCGAATAGCAACACGAAACCGGCGCCGTCTTCGCTGACTTCGGCAAAGTGGACCGTCGGAACGCGCACATCTAGCGAAGGCGCAGCCTGGCGATAAAACTCGACCTCCTTGCGGTAGAGGCCAAACATGGCGGCCGTATTCCGGCTCGTCGCGTCGGCAGAAGGAAACTTGCCAGCCAGCGTCGACGGACCCTGTCCGTCAGAATAATCTATCGCGAACCGAACACTGTCGCCGACCTGGCCAGTGCCGATTGGAACCCATCTTATCGCGGATACCTGGCAACCAAGTATCCCGCTCAACCACTCTGGCGTGACCAGACCCGGTTTTGTCGGAAAGGTTTCCAAGCCGTTCTCCCGTTAGCGCGACAGCCGTCCAAAACAGCCAGCGCCCGCATAGGCCGCGCTTTCCCCAAGCTCTTCCTCGATCCGAATAAGCTGGTTGTACTTCGCAAGGCGATCGGACCGGGCAAGCGAGCCTGTCTTTATCTGACCGCAATTCGTGGCGACCGCAAGGTCGGCGATGGTCGCATCTTCGGTTTCTCCCGAGCGATGAGACATGACCGCGGTGTAGCCAGCCCGGTTCGCAATAGTAACCGCGTCGAGGGTTTCGGACAGGGTTCCGATCTGATTGACTTTCACGAGCAAAGAGTTGGCCAGGCCCTGGTCGATACCTTCGCGCAAACGCTGGGGATTGGTAACGAACAGATCGTCTCCCACGAGCTGGATCGTGTCGCCTATGCGATCGGTCAGGGCTTTCCAGCCAGCGAAATCATCTTCGGCCATACCGTCCTCGATCGAGCGGATGGGATAATCGCGACAAAGCTTGTCGAGATATTCGGCCATACCGGCACCGTCGAGAGACAATCCCTCGCCTGAAATTTCATACATGCCATCCTTGAAGAATTCGGTGGACGCACAGTCGAGAGCGAGCACGATATCGGTGCCAGCAGCGAAACCGGCCTTGTCAATCGCGGACATGACGAAATCCAGCGCATCCCGCGTGCTCGCAAGGTTGGGGGCGAATCCGCCTTCATCGCCAACTGCCGTAGAAAGCCCTTTTTCGGCCAGTTTTGATTTGAGCGTGTGGAACACCTCTGCGCCCCAACGTACCGCCTCCGCTAGGCTGTCGGCGCCGACGGGCATGATCATGAATTCCTGAATATCGATCGGATTGTCGGCATGTTCGCCCCCGTTGATGATGTTCATCATCGGGACCGGAAGAACATGTGCCGACACACCGCCGACGTAACTGTAAAGAGGAAGACCGCGCGCGTTCGCAGCGGCTTTCGCTACTGCCATGCTTGTGCCGAGGATGGCATTCGCTCCAATTCGGCGCTTGTTGGGCGTGCCATCCAATTCGATCATCGCCATGTCGATATCGCGCTGATCTTCTGCGTCGAGGCCGAGAATGGTCTCGGCGATTTCGGTGTTGGCGGCATCCACAGCAGCGGTGACGCCTTTTCCGAGATAACGACTCTCGTCGTTATCACGCAGTTCGACCGCTTCGTGCGCGCCGGTCGAAGCCCCGCTGGGCACGGCAGCCCGGCCGAAACTTCCGTCTTCCAGCAAAATGTCGACTTCCACGGTAGGATTACCTCGCGAGTCGAGAATTTCTCTCGCATGAAGGTCGATTATTGCAGTCATCTGGCTGGAAACTCCGAAGAAACTTAAGGAATTGGGGAAGCGCACCCCGGTGAGCGATCGAATGTCCCCTATGCGCCGGAACATCACGGCGCAAGTTGCGTTGCACCATCGAAGGCCGGGTCGTTACTACACTCCCCGGCCAAACGACAACATGAGGGCAAGGACCTTAACAATGCCGGACACAACGAACGAAAGCGCTGCCGACAAGCGCACATCACCTGCCAAGAAAACGGCAGGCAAGACGCCGCGCAAAACCGTGGCCAAAACCCCTATAGCCAAGGAGAAAACTCCTGTGACGAATACCGCAACCCCCGCCACCGACAATCGTACCGAAGCCAAGAGCCGATTCAATGCCGCGCTGGATGAAGCAAAGGCTGGCGCTGCTGCACTTCGCAGGGAAGGCAAGGACCGCGCCGCCTCGTATCGCACGCAGGCAAAGGGCAAGGGAGATGACTGGGTTGCCGAAGCCAAGACCTATGGCAGCGATGCCAAGGTCAAGGGCAAGGAAATCGCCAATGATGGCAAGGTGAAAACCAGCGAAGGTTTGCGTTCGCTCAGCCGGACAATCACCGAAAACGCGCATCAGGTCGACGAGAAGCTCGGTGCGAAGTATGGCGATTACGCGCGTAGCGCCTCTGGTGCCCTCAATGATTATGCCGCCAGGCTGGATGACAAGAGTGTTGACGATCTTGTCGCGGATAGCCGCGAATTCGTCCGCAAGAGCCCGGGCCTCGCGGTCGGCATGGCGGCTGTAGCCGGATTCATGCTCTCCCGCCTGTTCACCAGTTCGCGCTAAGCGTTCACTCAGGGGGAACCGATGCGCGACGGAATCGACGATACGGACGGCGGATATCAAACTTCGCCGGACGTAGCTGGACAACACGAAGGGCTATCGGAAGGCGATTCGAGATCCGTTCACTCGCTGGGCGATGACGTTGCCGCGTTGTTCGAGGACGGAAAAACCTACGCGCAAGCTGAGATTGCCTACCAGAAAAGTCGCGCGGGTTTTGTCGCAAACCGCGCCAAAGGTGCCATTGCCCTTGGCTTTGGTGCCTTTGGCGTGTTTCACCTTGCCTTGATCGCGGCCACAGTTGGTCTCGTCCTCGCCCTGATCCCGCTGGTCGGCCCGTGGCTTGCGACAGCCATCGTCACGGCGATGCTCATCGTCATCGGGATCATTCTGTTGCGCCTGCTCAAGCGCCGGATCGATGCAATTCGCGCTGCTTTTGACGAGAATGCCAAATGACTGATCGGTACAACCGAATGCGCGAAGACCGGCATCTTCGTAATTCCGCTCGCGCCCTCGTCGAAGCTGATATCGCAAACATCAAGGCGGATCTTTCGCGAAAAGGACTGGGCACCCGTGCGGCCGACCGCATGCGCGAAGGCGCGATCGAACTTTACGAAGAAGCGGTCGAAGTCGCCGAGGACAATAAGGGTGCTCTGGCAGCACTGGTGGCCGCAATCGTTGTCTGGTTTGCTCGTAATCCGCTTCTCTCGGCGTTTGGTCTGGGCGCCGGATCGGATGATGCAGAAGAAGACTGCGGAGAAGATCAGGAACGACCCGCCCGTTCGAGCCGTTGATCTTTCGAACACCTAACCGGAGGATTTTATGGCCGAGACAGCCGAGAATAATGTCACCCCCATCAGCGCCGACAGCAATCTGACCGACGAGCAGAAGCGTGAAAAACTGCGTGAGCGGATCGAAGCTGGCGAAAGGCGTCACGAAGAACGCAGCTTTGCCGACCAAGCCAAGGACGCTGCCGACAGCGCAGTCGAATTTACGAAGAAGCATCCGATCGCAGTTATCGGTGGTGCGATCGTGATCGGAATTGCAATTGGTGCAATGACCCGGCCGGGACGTCGGCTTGGCAGGCGGGGCGGCGCACTCGCTGCCGTAGCTGCGGACGCTGCCATGGCGTATGGCGCGCGGTTCATGGACAACGCGGCCGATGTTGCTCAATATGCAGGGGATCGCTTCGAAGATTTCGGCGATCGGGCGGCTACGTCCGCACGGGGCATACGCCGCGATGCCGGGTATCGCCTTGAAGTGGCGGGCGATGCAATGCGCACCAGCGGTCGAAAAGCCAACCGGAAGGGATCGCGGGCCATGCGTCATCTCAAGACACGTTTGTCGTACTGACATAACAACCAATTCATCAATGTAAGCGGCGTGACGGGTTTGCCTGTCACGCCGCTTTCGCTATGGCGCAGCAGCAACCGATCCTCCCCTTGAGAAAGCGCCGTCATGGAAGAAAAAGAAAGCAGTCAAACGCTCTACCTGGTCATGGGTGGACGCGTTACCGATCCGCGCAGCGTTACCTTCTCCGATCCCGAAGGTATTCACGTGGCCGGGGTATACTCAACGTATGAAAATGCCGAAGGCGCATGGCGCGCGAACGCTCAGCGTACGGTCGACGATGCCGAGATGAAATACGTGATCGTCCATTTGCACAAGCTGCTCGATCCCGAAGGATGAAGCACGGTCATGGCCTGCTCGATCGGGCCATATCGCGATGCTGATGCCTGAGCTCTCGCAGAGCTGACGAGGGCGCCGATCACCGTGGTCGGCCAGCGAAGCATACCCTTAGGAAAAATTTGGTCTGGTCGGATCGTCTTACTGGCGTCGAACGATGTTGGACCCGGCATCCCCAGTCGAGGACGCCTGCCGAAGCATCGCCCGGGCCTACCGCGCCGAGTAATTGCAGGCCGAGGCCGTCACTCCGCCGCGCGCCGCTTTTGCCCTTTCGCAAGGTGATGCGAAACCGGGAACCGGCAAATCGACGCGTGCCGAACGCCAGCGGTTCAACGGAAACTGTTCTCGACCGATTGCTGCGACACGTCGACGACAGCACCACCCAGCTTGCCCAATTCGCTGTCGTTCAGACGAACTCGATCTTGTCTACCAGGTAGAACTTTTCCCCGGATGGCACCGTCACCTCGACCTCTTCGCCAACCTGCTTGCCGATGAGCGCCCGGCCGATAGGCGAATTGTAGCTGATCCGGCCCTTCGACGCTTCGGCTTCGGTCTGGCCGACGATCTGGTATTTCACCGGCTTGTCGTTCTCGTCGAGGAGGGTCACGGTCGCGCCGAAAATCACCTTGTCGCCCGAAAGCGTCGAGGGATCTATGATCTGTGCGCGGCTGACCTTGTCCTCAAGATCGGCGATCTGCGCTTCGACCTGACCCTGACGCTCCTTTGCGGCATGGTATTCGGCGTTTTCGGACAGGTCGCCATGTGCCCGCGCTTCCTCGATCGCATCGACGATCTGCGGACGCTCCGCGCGCAGCACCTTGAGATCGGCGGTTATCTTTTCGTAGCCCTCGGCCAGCATCGGCACTTTTTCCATGGGCCTAATCCTTCCTGTTTTTCATGCCCTCGAACGACAGTTCAAATCGGACCTGCGCTTGCTGCAGAGCCTGTCCGGTCGGAATGTCTGGAGGGAAACCTGTTCTTCTCAGCTATAATAGTCTTGCAGCGCGCGCACTTCAAGCTGGTCCGGCGAAACCCGGGCGATGGCCTGCGCCACGGCGAGCGAGGCTGCGGCAGTCGTATAATAGGGCAGCTTCTTCTCGAGCGCAGCCTCGCGGATCGATTTGCTGTCCAAGAGCGACTGCCAGCCCTCGGTCGTATTGAAAATCAGCTGCACCTCGCCATCAATGATCGCGTCGACGATATGCGGGCGCCCTTCGGCGACCTTGTTGACCCGCTCGACATTCAGACCCTGCTCTTCGAGGAATTTCTGAGTGCCGCCGGTCGCGATCACCTTGAACCCCTTGTCAAGCAGCGTCTCCACGGCCGGAACTATGGCTACCTTGTCGCTGTCTTTCACCGATACGAACAGCGTCCCCGACTGGGGTGGGTTCATGCCTGCCCCCAGCTGCGACTTCAGGAAGGCCGCAGGGAAGGCCCGGTCGATACCCATGACCTCGCCAGTGCTCTTCATCTCGGGCGAAAGGACCGGATCCGCGCCGGGGAAGCGGGCAAAGGGAAACACCGCTTCCTTGACCGCCATATGAGCGGGCCGGATATCGAACGGCTCGAAAGCGTGAAGTCCCTCGCCTGCCATCACACGCGCGGCGATCTTCGCCACCGGTCGCCCGATGGCCTTGGCAACGAACGGCACGGTGCGGCTCGCACGTGGATTGACCTCGATCAGATAGACCTCCTGGCCATTTGGTCCGTCCTTCACTGCGAACTGTACGTTCATCAGGCCACGGACCTTCAAGGCCTTGGCCAGGGCTTCCGCTTGGCGCTCCATTTCCGCGACCGTCTCTTCGGGCAGGCTGTAGGGTGGCAGGGTGCAGGCGGAATCGCCCGAATGCACGCCCGCTTCCTCGATATGCTGCATCACGCCCGCGATCCGCACTTCGAACCCGTCGGAAACGACATCGACATCACATTCGACCGCATCGCGCAGATATTGATCGACGAGCACGGGACTGGCGCCGGACACGTTCACGGCGGTGGCGATATAGTCGTCGAGTTGCGCTTCGCTATCGACGATTTCCATCGCCCGCCCGCCCAGGACATAGCTGGGGCGAAGCAAAACCGGATAGCCGATCCGGGCGGCCACGGCAGCAGCCTCGTCGCGACTCTTCGCGATACCGTTCATCGGCTGCTTGAGCTTGAGCTTGTTGACCAGCTTGGCAAACCGTTCGCGATCTTCGGCGAGGTCGATGGCATCGGGGCTGGTGCCCAGGATCGGAATGCCCTCACGCTCGAGCGCGCTGGCGAGCTTCAAGGGTGTCTGTCCGCCGAACTGGACGATCACGCCCACCACTTCGCCTTTCGACATTTCGACGCGCAGGATCTCGAGCACGTCTTCTTCGGTCAAGGGCTCGAAATATAGCCGGTCCGACGTGTCGTAATCGGTCGAAACCGTTTCCGGATTGCAATTGACCATGATCGTTTCGAAACCGGCCTCGGCCAGCGCGAAGCAGGCGTGCACGCAGCAATAATCGAACTCGATGCCCTGCCCGATGCGGTTCGGGCCGCCGCCGAGTATGACGATCTTCTTGCGTTCGCTCGGATTCGCCTCGTCTTCGGGTTCGCCGAAGCTGGGCGCTTCGTAAGTCGAATACATGTAGGGCGTCACCGCCTCGAATTCCGCGGCGCAACTGTCGATGCGCTTGTAGACGGGATATACCCCCAGCTTGTGGCGCAGTTTGCGGACCTCTTCCTCGCTGGTCGCGCCTGCCATCGCGCGCAAAGCATCGTGGAGCAGGCCGGACCGTTTGGCCTGCGTTTCGCCCAGCCCGCCGGCGACTCCGACCGAACGCACCGCGAGCGTCGCCAGGCGCTTGTCGGAAAAGCCCATCGCCTTCAGTCGGCGCATTTCCGCCTCGGTGTTGGGCAGGCCGTTATGGCCGATCATGCTCTCTTCATAGACGATCGCCTCGATCTGGCGCAGGAACCACGGATCGTACCCGGTGATCCGCGCCACCTCGTCGACAGAAAATTCCTCGCGGAAAGCCTGGGCGATCTTGAGGATGCGGTCCGGCGTGCGCTGACTGAGCGAGGCGGTGATCTTTTCCTTCGAGACGCCTTCCAGTTCGGGGACGCGGTTGAACCCGTCGAGCTCGGTTTCGAGACCGCGCAGCGCTTTCTGGACGGATTCGGCAAAGCAACGACCGATGGCCATGACTTCGCCGACCGATTTCATCGCAGTCGACAGCTCGTTCTTCGATCCCTTGAACTTCTCGAAGGCAAAGCGCGGGATCTTGGTCACGACATAATCGATAGTGGGCTCGAAACTGGCCGGGGTCGCGCCGGTGATCTCGTTCTCGATCTCGTCGAGCGTGTAGCCTACCGCCAGCTTGGCCGCGACGCGCGCAATGGGAAAGCCGGTCGCCTTGGATGCCAACGCGCTGGACCTGGAAACACGCGGGTTCATCTCAATAACGATTAGCCGGCCATCAGCTGGATTGACTGCGAACTGTACGTTCGAACCACCTGTTTCCACGCCAATTTCGCGCAGCACCGCGATGCTGGCGCTGCGCATGATCTGGTATTCCTTGTCGGTCAGGGTGAGCGCCGGGGCGACCGTAATTGAATCGCCTGTATGCACCCCCATCGGATCGACATTCTCGATCGCGCAGATGATGATGCAATTGTCCTTGCGGTCGCGCACCACCTCCATCTCGTATTCCTTCCAGCCGAGGAGCGATTCCTCGATCAGGACTTCGTCGGTGGGCGAAGCGTCGAGCCCTTCGCGGACGATCTTCTCGAACTCGGTCTTGTTGTAAGCGATGCCACCACCCGTCCCGCCGAGCGTGAAACTTGGGCGTATGATCGCGGGTAGGCCGGTGCGTTCGAGCACGGCATATGCCTCGTCCACCGTGTTCGCGATGCCGCTGCGCGCGCTTTCGAGGCCGATTGCGTCCATCGCCTCGCGGAAGCGCTGCCGGTTTTCGGCCTTGTCGATGGCGTCGGCCTTGGCACCGATCATCTCGACACCGTACTTCTCCAGCACACCCATCTCGTCCAGCTTGAGCGCGCAATTGAGCGCCGTCTGCCCGCCCATCGTCGGCAGCACCGCGTCGGGCCGTTCCTTTTCGATGATCTTGGCGACGATTTCCGGGGTGATGGGCTCGATATACGTGGCCCCGTCCGGCCCGCCATTTTCGCCCGCGATCATTTCCGGATCGGTCATGATCGTGGCGGGGTTGGAGTTTACCAGAATGACCCGGTACCCCTCCTCCTTCAGCGCCTTGATCGCCTGCGTGCCCGAATAGTCGAACTCGCAGGCCTGACCGATGATGATCGGCCCAGCGCCGATGACGAGGATCGAGGAGATGTCAGTGCGTTTGGGCATCAGAAGTGACGCTCGCCTTCTTTTTTGATGTACTCGAACACTTCTTTAGTAAGCCGGATCGACTGTGAGATTTTGCCCTCAATTTGCCGCTCTGAGGAACCATATGTGTCGATCTGTAAAAACTTCTCGCCATTGGTGGCACCGGCACGGAGAATCGCTTCCACTTCACTGTGCTTACTATCTCGAGAAGGCGCTTCCGAGTTGATCCTGCGAATAGTTGCCATTTTCAGTCTCCCAACATCCCCACAAACTTCTCGAACAGGTAGAAGCTATCCTGCGGCCCCGGACTCGCCTCTGGGTGGTACTGCACGCCGAACGCCTTCTTGCCCCTGATCGCGATGCCGCAGTTCGTGCCGTCGAACAGGGACACGTGCGTCTGCTCTACGCCCGCGGGCAGAGTCTCGCCATCCACTGCGAAGCCGTGGTTCATGGCTGTAATCTCGACGAGGCCTTCGCTGTCGCCCCAGCCCTCGCCGACACGCTGGACGGGGTGGTTGGCGCCGCGGTGGCCCTGGAACATCTTGGCGGTCTTCGCGCCGGCCGCGATACCGAGCATCTGGTGCCCCAAACAGATGCCAAACAGCGGTATGTCGGCCTCGATCATACGTATGATTGACGGCACTGCATACGCACCCGTCGCCGCTGGATCGCCCGGTCCGTTGGAGAGAAACACCCCGTCCGGTTCCAGCGCCATGATTTCCTTGAACGAGGTCCGCGCGGGCACCACCGTCACCTTCGCCCCCGCTTTCACCAGATTGCGGAAGATATTGTCCTTCGCACCGAAATCGATCGCGACAACGTGCGGCTTCTCGTTGTCGTGCTCAGTATAGCCGTGGCCCAGCTGCCAGTGCCCACCTCGCCAATCCTCGTGCGCGTCGCGCGTGACACCGGGAACGAGATCGAGCCCTTCCAGCCCGCTCCACTGCGATGCCTGCTGTTTGAGAGCTTCAAGATCGAATTCGCCGCGAGGATTGTGCGCGATCACCGCATTGGGTGCGCCGTTAAGCCGGATGCGGCGGGTCAGTGCGCGGGTGTCGACGCCCGCCAAGCCGATCTTGCCATGACGCACGCACCATTCCACGAATTCGTCGCTCGCCCGGAAGTTCGAATGGGTGGTAACGTCCTGCCGCACTACCAACCCTAGTGCGCCCAGGCCGCGGCTTTCCACGTCTTCCTCGTTCGCGCCGACATTGCCGATATGCGGGAAGGTGAAGGTCACGATCTGGCTGTCATAGGAGGGATCGGTCATCACCTCCTGATACCCGGTCATCGCCGTGTTGAAGCAAACCTCTCCTACCGCAGAACCGGTCGCCCCGAAGCCCTTGCCCCAGATTACTGTTCCGTCCCCGAGGACCAGGACTCCGGTCGCATCTTTGGGTTGCGCGTGCGAAGATGCGGACAGGGCCATGGGCGCTCCGGGTAACAGGATTTCCAGCGATGTTGCTAAGCCATGGCGGCTATAGGTGCGCCGCGCACTCGTCAAGCAGAACACTTGGCTTTGCGACAGCTTGTTCTACATGAAGCACGAACCATCCACAGTTATCGTCAAGAGGCCCCATGCTGCGCGACCAGATCCAGTCAGACACCGTTAGCTCGATGAAGGCGAAGGACAAGCAGCGCACTGCTGCGCTCCGCCTGATCGGCGCAAAGATCAAGGATCGCGATATCGAGTTGCGGACGTCCGACAGCAAACCTGAAGACGACGATCTCGTGACCGACGTGCTGATGAAGATGGCCAAGCAACGCCGCGAATCGATTCAGATGTACGAGGATGGGGGGCGCCAGGAACTTGCCGACAGGGAGAAGGCCGAACTTGCGGTGATCGAGGAATTTCTTCCCCGGCAGATGAGCGAAGAAGAAACCCGTACGGCGATCGCGCGGATCAAGGCCGATCTCGGCGCCGATGGCATGAAGGACATGGGTCGCGTGATGGGCGAACTGAAAGCTCGCCACGGTGCTAGCCTGGATATGAACAAGGCCAGCGGTCTGGTGAAGGAGTCGCTAACGTGAACAAACTACTGGCGCTTGCCCTGCCGATTGTCTTGGCATCCTGCGGGGAACGCGAACCTGACCCCACCCCCTCCCCCACGCCGACCGTGGCCGCTCCCCGGACACTCGTCGGGGCGGACCTCGACCTGTCAACGCTCGGCGCGCGGATCGAGGGCCCGCAGGGTCCCGAGGTCGAGACTGTTCTGAGCACAGGAAATCGCGAGATCGGTACTCTGGTCAGCTACGTCGCCTGCCCCGAGGATGTGTCGCGATGCATACCGAGCGAACTGCCCGAAGGAACGGTCTACACCTATGTTCACGAGGTGACGCTGGCAGGTACCGAAGCAGCGCCTGGCGATGCTCAGCCGACAGATGGTCCCGAAGTAATCGAGACGCCGCCTACTCTCTTTCGCACTACACGCAGAGCCACCGGGTTCAATCGGGCGGTCGGCTACTCGACTGCCCAGGCAGAGGCCGCTCTGGGCGATCCTGATGCCATCTCGATCACGCTGGATGATGGCAGCCTGATCTGGCGAGTCGACAGCGGATCGGGTTGGCGACCGGGTACCACCATGACCTTCTGGTGGCAGTCTACAGTTCCGCCCGAAGGCCCTGCGGATGCCTATCTGCTCGAAGTGGACGGCAACCAGGCAAGTGCCACCGGACCGTTCCCGCCAGAGAAAAACCCGGCGACAAACTCGCCCGCCAGCTAGCGCTGGCCACTCGCGCCCGATATGGACAGCCAATGGCCTTGTCACCTCAATGGCTGGACGAATTGCGGATGCGGACGACGCTGTCCGCGGTGATCTCGCGATCAGTCCGACTGACGAAAGCAGGGCGGGAGTTCAAGGCCTGCTGCCCTTTCCACAATGAGAAAACACCCAGCTTTTACGTCAACGACGAAAAAGGTTTCTACCATTGCTTCGGCTGCGAAGCCCATGGCGATGCGATCCGCTGGCTGACCGACCAGCGCGGCATGCCGTTCATGGATGCGGTGAAGGAACTTGCGTCGGAAGCGGGCATGGAAGTGCCCGCGGCGGATCCCCAGGCGGCCAAACGCGCAGAAAAACGCGCCAGCTTGCACGATGTGACGGCTGCGGCCCAGAAATGGCTCCAGCGGAACCTCGATGGTCCTCAAGGCAACCAAGCGCGTTCCTATCTCGCCAAACGCGGGTTTTCCGACGACGCCATCCGCGAATTCGGCTTCGGCTATGCGCCGCAAGATCGGCAGGCCATGTCCAGCGCTCTTGCCACCTTCGACGACGCAATGCTGATCGAGGCGGGTCTCAGGATCGTCGTCGAGGGCAAGGAACCCTATGACCGGTTCCGCAGTCGGTTAATGCTGCCGATCCATGATACACGCGGGCGGGTGATCGCGTTCGGCGGGCGGATACTGGACGGCGATACCAATTCCAACGCCCCAAAATATCTCAACAGCCCCGACACTCCTTTGTTCGACAAGGGTCGGACGCTGTACAATCTGCACCGCGCAGCACCGGCTGCCCGCCAATCGGGCCGCATGGTCGTGGTCGAGGGGTACATGGACGTAATCGCCCTCGCCCAAGCTGGGATAGCCGAGGCAGTCGCACCGCTCGGCACCGCGCTGACCGAGCATCAGATAGAACTGCTCTGGAGGCAGGTCGAACGGCCAATCCTGTGTTTCGACGGGGACAGTGCGGGGCAGCGCGCGGCGATGCGAGCGATCGAGCGGGCCTTGCCGTTGCTACGCCCTTCGCATTCGCTTTCGATCGTCCGTCTTCCAGCCGGAATGGACCCCGACGACCTGATTCGAGAGCGAGGCACAAGCGCGATCGAGGAAATTCTCGCAAAACCGGATAGCTTGCTCGACACGCTGTGGCAGTTCGAGAAAACGGCCGTCCCATTGCATTCGCCAGAAGACAAGGCGGGACTGAAAGCGCGCCTTTTGCACCATATGGAAGCAATTCAGCATCAGGACATACGCGCACTTTACAAGCGCGAATTGCTGGAGCGTTTTTCCGCTTTCGCCTTCCCGCCGAGACCGCAAAGAGAATTCAAGCCGCGAGGCAAATGGTCGAAGACCAGCTTTCGTGCCCCGCCGCCCACCCTCTCGCCCGAGGTGCGCGAACAACTGAAAAAAGCGATGCAAGGAGGCGCGCGCGACGTTTTCACCCGCGCCGTTCTGGCCGGCCTCGTCCGGTTTCCCGACCAGATCGCACGACACGAACAAGCTCTCATCGCCTTTGCGCAGCGTGACCGAAATGTCGGACCGGCGATAGATTCTCTGCTCGAAGCTGCCGAGACGCTTGATTTGAGCGGTGATTCGCCCATATCGCTTACACGAGGCCTACCCGCCCCACCGGAAAACGCATTCGCCTTCCTCGATGAAGGCACAGACCCGGGTGATGCGCGCGAGGATTTGGCCGAGGCTGTGTCGCTGCTGGTAGAACGGCCTGCGCTCGAATCCGCTTTGGCGGCTGCGACCGCGCGCTTTGCCAGGGATCCGGAAGGCTCCATAGCCGAGCAGGCGCGGCTGCGCGAGCGGTTGCTGGCACTGAATGAACGGTTGAAGCGTTTCGGACGCAGGAAAGCAGCAGCTGCTGGCGAAACGGAACATTGATCGCACCGGGCACCGGTCCCGCGTGCAAACACAGACTGGGTTGAATAATTCTATGGCCACCAAGTCGAAGTCCGCCGACAAGGACGACGCGCCCCTGATCGATCTCAACGAGGCATCGATCAAGAAGCTCATCACCAAAGCGAAGAAGAAGGGCTACGTCACCTATGACGAGCTCAACGACGCGCTTCCCCAGGGCGAGATGAGCTCGGACCAGATCGAGGATATCCAGTCCGCGTTGTCTGACATGGGCGTTCAGATCGTCGAAAACGACGAAGAGGCGGAAGCCGCGGCCGAAGAAGAGGCCGAAGTCGAACAGATGAAGCTCGGCACCGCCGAGAAGAAAGAGGCCAAGAAGGATCCAGCCAAGGCTGCACCGAAGAAACTGGCTACGGGCGAGCGCACCGATGATCCGGTACGCATGTACCTGCGCGAGATGGGCGCGGTCGAACTGCTCAGCCGTGAGGGCGAGATCGCGATCGCCAAGCGTATCGAAGCCGGACGTGACATGATGATCATGGGCCTGTGCCAGAGCCCGATCACCTTCCATGCCATTATCCAGTGGTCGGAAGCGCTCAACAACGAGGAAATGCAGCTGCGCGAGATCCTGGATCTCGACGCCATGCTGTCGAAGGAACCGCCTCCCGAAAAGATGGAGGAAGGTGAGGATGAGGACGAAGACGGCGAGATTTCCGAGGAAACCGCCGGTCCTACCATCGTTGATGACGAAGAGGACGACGACGAGGAATCCGACGACGAAGACGGCGAGGAAGGCTCGTCAAAGAAGGACGATGACGATGACGACGAGGACAACACCATGTCGCTCGCGCAGATGGAGGCGGCGCTCAAGCCCGACGCCATCGAACGTTTCGCTCGCATCACCGATCTTTTTCGCAAGTTCGAGAAACTGCAGAAGGAGCGCGTCGATACGCTTGCACGCGGAGACGCGTTCACGCCCGCAAAGGAAAAGAAGTACGAAACGCTATCCGAACAGCTCACTGCCGAGGTCGAGAGCGTCCAGTTCCATGCGGCCAAGATCGAATTCCTGGTCGACAATCTCTATGCATTCAACCGTCGCCTGACTGCGCTTGGCGGTCAGATGCTCCGCCTAGCGGAGCGTCACAAGGTCAAGCGTATCGATTTTCTGAACGCCTATATCGGCAACGAGCTCGACGATAGCTGGCTGACCGCGAACGCGAAAAAGGACAAGAAATGGGCTGCCTTCGCCGAGAAGGAAGCCGAGGCCGTCGAACGAATTCGTGCGGAAATTTCCGACATCGCCGGGCAGACCGGAATGTCCCTCGACGAGTTCCGTCGTATCGTGAACATGGTCCAGAAGGGCGAGCGCGAGGCGCGGATCGCCAAGAAGGAAATGGTCGAGGCAAACCTGCGCCTGGTGATCTCGATCGCCAAGAAATACACCAACCGCGGCCTGCAATTCCTCGACCTGATTCAGGAAGGCAATATCGGCCTGATGAAGGCGGTCGACAAGTTCGAATACCGCCGCGGCTACAAATTTAGTACTTATGCGACCTGGTGGATCCGCCAGGCCATAACCCGCTCGATCGCCGATCAGGCGCGCACGATCCGCATCCCGGTCCACATGATCGAGACGATCAACAAGCTGGTCCGCTGTTCGCGCCAGTTCCTGCACGATCAGGGGCGCGAACCGACGCCGGAAGAGATGGCGGAGAAGCTCTCCATGCCGCTCGAAAAGGTGCGCAAGGTGATGAAAATCGCCAAGGAACCGATCAGCCTCGAGACCCCGATCGGTGATGAGGAGGATTCACATCTTGGCGATTTCATCGAGGACAAGAACGCAATCATTCCGGTGGACGCTGCGATCCAGGCGAACCTGAAAGAAACCGTCACCCGGGTCCTGGCATCGCTGACACCTCGCGAGGAACGCGTGCTGCGGATGCGCTTCGGCATCGGCATGAATACCGATCACACGTTGGAAGAGGTCGGTCAGCAATTCTCGGTTACGCGCGAACGCATCCGCCAGATCGAGGCCAAGGCCCTGCGCAAACTCAAGCATCCGAGCCGCAGTCGCAAGATGCGTTCGTTCCTGGATCAATAGATCGGCCATAAGGTGCGAAGCCGATCTTGTTTCTGTCAGGTTGATCGATAGGCGTGCCTGCGGTATCCGCTAAGGTCGCCGTATTGACGCAATTCGGCTGATCGGACGATTTGAAAGAACGGGAGCAAGTTCGTGAGGAGGGGGCTTCATTGAACATAGATTTCCGGAGGGTTCTTACACATTCTCCGAACCCTTATGTCATTTTCGATCGGAACCTGACGCTCGAATGGGCAAACGAAGCCTATCTTGCCGCCACCGGCAGAGCACTGGAAGATATCGTCGGGCGTCATCTGTTCGAGGCTTTTCCAAGCGAAGGGGAAAGCCATCGAAAGTTGCAGGCTTCCTTCGATAAGGTCGTGAAGACCGGCCAAACTGACGAGATAGCGCATATTCGCTACGACATCCCGAACGCGGACGGCGGCTTCGACGTTCATGTGTGGAGCGTGACGCATACTCCGTTCGAGGGCAAAGAAGGTCAGGTCGAATATATCCTGCAGCACGCCGTCCGGATAACGGAGTTCGATACTGGGGAAGCGGCGGGTGTCTTGCGCCGCGCCGAAAAGGTCGAAGAACGCTATCAGGGCGTTTCAAGAGAACTGGAACGTATCCGGGCCTTGCTCGAACAGACGCCGGGTTTCGTTGCCGTTCTGGGCGGTCGAAAACATCGGTTCGTCATGGCGAACGCCGCCTATCGTGAGCTTGTCGGCGGGCGCGACCTAGTCGGTCGCACTGTTGCCGAGGCGCTGCCGGAAGTAATTGATCAAGGCTTTGTCAACGTGCTCGACAAGGTTCTCAAGACTGGTGAGCCGTATTTCGGGCGGCGCGAAATGGTGATGCTCCACACTGGAACCGAGCAGAAACTTGAGCCTCGGCACCTGGAATTTATTTTCCAGCCCATTCGAGGTGAGGACGGTTTCGAAGGTGTCTTCGTGCAGGGCCACGATGTCACCGAAGAAGTCGCAGCCGAAGAACATCAGCGGATCCTGATCAATGAGTTGAACCACCGGGTGAAGAACACACTCGCTGTTGTTCAGGGCCTCGCTCAGCAATCCTTTCGGTCGGATCAGGACGACCCTGCTTTGGGCGTGTTCTCCAGTCGACTCGCTGCCTTGGCCAGCGCGCATAACCTGCTGACGGCTCGCAGCTGGGAATCAGCCGATTTGGAGACGATCGTGCGAAGTTCGCTTGAGGCGACTGCGGGAAGCAACGCCGCGCGGCACACTGTGGAGGGTCCGCCCGTTGTTCTCCAGCCTCAGGCAGCTGTGACCTTGGCAATGGTAGTGCACGAACTGTGCACCAATGCGCTAAAATACGGAGCGCTGTCGAACGACACCGGTACGATAACCATCGCGTGGTCGTTCAATTCCGAGAGAGGCGAACGCCAACTCGTCCTCGACTGGACAGAGCGTGGCGGACCGCCGGTTTCGCCGCCGACGAAGTCTGGATTTGGTTCGCGCCTGATCCGCAGGGGGTTGGCAGCCGCAAGTGATCGTACTGAACTGAATTACGATCCGGATGGGTTCCATTGTCGAATCGAGACCAGATTATGACCTTTGCCGCCAAGCATATTCTTGTCCTTGAAGACGAGCCCATAATCGCATTTGGACTGGAAGACCTCCTGATCGAAGAAGGCGCCAGCGTGGTCGTCGCTGGGTCGCTCGAGCAGGCTCGCGCCGCGGTTGCCGAAACCCATTTCGATTTCGCGATCCTCGACGTCAACGTCCATGGTGACAAAAGCTATCCGTTCGCCAAAGAATTGCGGGACAGGGATGTGCCTTTCGTTTTTGCGACAGGGTATGGAGATGCGGAGCATCCGGTCGACCTTGCGAACATACCCACGATCACGAAACCCTACTCCCTTGACCAGATCAGGCAGGCAGCTGCCAACGCCGATCGGAATGAAAAAATCTAGGCGGAAAGGTCCGACATTCCGGTAGCGGCGATGCACGCGAATGCCTATGTGGTTGTGTATGCGTATTGCCATAGCTTCCGACCATGCTGCCCTTGCCCTCAAGGCCGAACTGCGCGACTGGCTGATTGAACTGGGTCATGAAGTGGCTGACCTTGGACCCGAGACCGGCGATAGCGTGGATTACCCCGACTTCGGTTACAAGCTTGCCGGCGTTGTCGCCGACGGCACGGCCGAGCGCGGAATCGCCCTATGCGGCAGCGGGATTGGCATATCGATGAGCATCAATCGCAATCCAGCTGCGCGCTGCGCTCTGGTGTCAGAACCGCTTTCCGCTGCCTTGGCGCGCGAACATAACGATGCAAACTGCCTTGCCATGGGCGCCCGCCTGACCGGAAGTGACATGGCCAAGGCATGCATTGCCGCGTTCCTCGACACCGAATTTGCCGATTCTGTTCCCGGCAGTTCGGGCCGTCATCAGCGGCGCATCGACAAACTATCCAACCCGGAGATTTGATTTGGCTAGCCAACCGGCCGACACCCCTCGCGATGAGTCCCGCACCACGATGGACCGTTTCTGGCACGATAGCCTTGCCGAGGCCGATCCGGAGATACACCGCGCGATCCGCAACGAACTGGCGCGCCAGCAGGACAAGATCGAACTGATCGCAAGCGAGAATATCGCATCAGCGGCAGTCCTCGAAGCAACCGGTTCGGTCTTCACCAACAAATATGCCGAAGGCTACCCGGGCAAGCGTTATTACGGCGGTTGCGAGTATGCCGACGTGGTCGAAACTCTGGCAATAGATCGCGCCAAGACATTGTTCGGATGCAACTTTGCCAATGTCCAGCCCAATTCCGGTAGCCAGATGAACCAGGCCGTTTTCTTGGCCCTGCTGCAGCCGGGCGATACGTTCATGGGGCTTGATCTCAATTCAGGGGGCCACCTTACTCATGGCTCGCCGGTCAACATGAGCGGAAAGTGGTTCAATCCCGTGAGCTATGGCGTGCGCCAGAACGATGAACTGATCGATATGGATGAGGTCATGGCCACGGCAAGAGAGCACAGGCCAAAACTCATCATTGCCGGGGGCACCGCCTATTCGCGTGTCTGGGACTGGGAAGCCTTTCGCAAGGTCGCCGACGAGGTTGGCGCATATCTGATGGTCGACATGAGCCATATCTCCGGTCTCGTCGCGGGGGGTGCACACCCCACCCCCTTCCCCCATGCCGACATCGTGACAACCACCACGCACAAAAGCCTTCGGGGCCCGCGTTCGGGCGTGATCCTGTGGAACGATGACGAACTGACCAAGCCAATCAACATGGCGGTCTTCCCCGGCATGCAGGGGGGGCCGTTGATGCATGTGATCGCAGCCAAGGCCGTCGCCTTCGGCGAGGCGCTCAGGCCGGACTTCAAAGATTATGCGCATCGGGTCGTCGAAAACGCACGGGCTCTAGCCACAAGTCTGGAGGAAAATGGACTGCGCGTCGTATCGGGCGGCACGGACAATCACTCCATGCTGGTCGATCTTTCCGCCAAAGACGTTACCGGCAAGGCCGCGGAGGCTGGGCTCGACCGTGCCTGGCTGACCTGTAACAAGAACGGCATTCCATACGATACCCGCAGCCCCTTCGTGACGAGCGGCGTGCGACTCGGCACGCCTGCCGGCACAACGCGCGGTTTCGGGCGCGAAGAATTCACGCAGGTCGGCGCCTTGATCGCCGAAGTAGTCGATGGTCTGTCGCGCAACGGACCCGAAGGCGATAGCGAAGTCGAAGAGCGCGTCCGCAGCACGGTTGCGGAACTGTGTGCCGCATTTCCCGTCTATCCGGGACGTTAAGGAGATTTGTCATGACCGAACGCGAACCAAACCACCAGGACCACGACCTCCTTCCCGACGCCACCGCCGAGATGAAGGCAATGGCTCGCGAAGGTATGAAACACCCTTCTACCAAACCGGTTTTGACTGGCGCAGCGGTCGGGGCAGTCGCGGGGATCGTGCTGCCTGTCGTTGGACCGATCATAGGCGGCGTCGCTGGCGCAGGGTTCATGCTCTACAAGCGTCTACGTCCGTAGATGCGCTGTCCGTTTTGTGCGCATGATGACACTCAGGTAAAGGACAGCCGGCCGACCGAAGACAACTCCTCGATCCGGCGTCGCCGCCAGTGTTCGAGTTGCGGAGCGCGCTTTACGACATTCGAACGGGTGCAGTTGCGCGAGGTAACGGTTGTCAAATCGGGCGATCGCCGGCAGGCTTTCGACCGTGCCAAGCTCGAACAGTCGATTTCCCTGGCCTGCCGTAAACGGGATGTCCCGCACGAGCGGATCGACCAGCTTGTCAGTGGTATTCAGCGACAAGTGGAGACTGCGGGAGAACCAGAAATCGCTTCCACCCGCATCGGTGAAATGGTGATGGACGGGCTGCGCCAACTCGACACGGTCGCCTATATCCGCTTCGCGTCGGTTTATCGCGATTTCAGCGAAGCGCGCGATTTCGAAGAATTCGCCAGCACCGTGCAGGAAGCTGCGCATGAACGAGGCTGAAGAACGCAAGCCGATTATCGTTCTCGTCCGGCCACAACTTGGCGAGAATATTGGTAAGGCCGCACGGGCGATGCTGAATTTCGGACTTGTCGAAATGCGTCTTGTCGAACCGCGCGATGGATGGCCGAACCCGTCTGCGGGACCTGCCGCCGCCGGTGCCGACAGTGTGCTGGAACAGGCGCAAGTATTTGCCAGTACCGCCGCAGCGGTTGCCGATTGCGCACATGTCTATGCCAGCACCGTACGGAAGCGAGGTGTAACAAAGCCGGTGGTCACGCCCGAACAGGCGAGCCGGGAAATAGTGTCTAAGCCAGGGCGCAGCGCAATCCTTTTCGGCCCCGAACGCTCCGGCCTCGAAACCGAGGATGTAGCTTTAGCCCGCGCGATCCTGACTGTGCCGATCAACCCGGACTTCGGTTCGCTGAATCTGGCGCAGGCGGTCATCCTGTGCGCATACGAGTGGTCCAGGAACCAATCTTTGGCCCAGCCTCCCCAAGAGGAACTGCTGGCGCCTGCCCCACAAGCGGACCTTGATGCTCTCGTCGCGCATCTCGAACGAATGCTCGAACCGAAAGGCTATTTTTTGCCAGAACACCGCGCAGAAGTGACCCGGCGGACCTTGCGCGGCGTTCTCACGAAACCAGCCTGGAACCACCTCGAAGTCCGGACGCTGCGCGGTGTGCTATCCCATCTGGACCGAGCACCTAGGCCCTGATCTTGTCCCACTCGGTCAATTCATAACCAATCGAAGTTTCGACCAGAAGATTCCAGATCTTCTCGATTTTCTTCTCCGGAAGCTGGCGGCGAGCGGCATCCGCGCGGGCATTCTCGATCACTTCGGCCTTCCGCGCTTCATCTCGTACCGTATTGCGATCCTTCTTGATCCGCGCCGCCGCGCGCATGTACCCGAAGCGGCGGTCGAGAAGCTCCATGATCTGGCGGTCGGTCGCGTCCACGCCGATCCTTACATCGCGCATGTCGGTGCAGTTGTCGGGCAACTTGAAATCATCGCTCATGGCGATGCGCCCTGCCCCGCTTGAAGCGCCTTGTCGAGCGCCTATCTTGCCGCTTGACGTCCTGCACGACATTGCTAGGAGCGCGTCTTCGCAAATTGGCTCCGCACCCCGGTGAAGCGGATGCCGCGCTGGATGTATGATCCAGCGGTGCGATGCCGGGTTGAATGGCCGTCGATGGGGCGGCTCTGCAAATTGGAGAATTTCGATGACGAAGCGTACACGCGCCAAGCATAAACTCGACCGCCGCATGGGTGAGAATATCTGGGGTCGCCCCAACTCCCCGGTCAACAAGCGTTCTTATGGCCCAGGCCAGCACGGTCAGCGCCGCAAGAGCAAGATGAGCGATTTCGGGTTGCAGTTGCGGGCCAAGCAGAAGCTCAAGGGTTATTACGGCGACGTTACCGAAAAGCAGTTCAAGCGCACCTATCAGGAAGCGTCGCGTATCAAGGGCGACACCGGGCAGAACCTGATCGGCCTGCTCGAGCAGCGCCTCGATATGGTCGTCTATCGCGCGAAGTTCGCGCCGACCATCTTTGCCGCCCGTCAGGTCGTCAGCCACGGACATATCCTTTTGAACGGCGTCAAGACGAACGTCGCTTCCGCCCGAGTTAAGGTTGGCGACGTCGTCAGTCTCGGTAAAAAGGCTCAGGACATGGCGCTGGTCATCGAAGCCCAGAGCCTTCCGGAGCGTGACATTCCCGATTACGTCAGCCCCGACGGCAACGACAAGGTCACCTTCACCCGCGTGCCTAAACTAGACGAGGTGCCTTATCCAGTCACCATGGAACCGAACCTGGTCGTCGAGTTCTACTCACGCTGACCGGTTCGATTACGAACAGTAAAGGGCGGTCTTTCGGGGCCGCCCTTTTTTGTTTGTTTCGCACAATTTTCAGTGGCTTGTCGGGAACCGGAGTTGGTTCGAAGAATTTTTGAAGTACCATGACTCAGTATCGTTTCGTTACACCTTCACGCCGGGGAAAATGGTACGATAATCTGCGCGATGCGCAGACTTTCGCGAATGATATCGGCGCCGGATTTCTCGATCCCGCGGGCAACTTTGTACCATACCGTGGAACTATCTTGGAGCTGCGCGAGAAAGCTACCGCCTGATCAGCGCTTTCCCGCAAACCAAAGGGCCCCGCCAACCATGACCAGGATCGTTACGGTAATCAGACTACCCCAGAACCAGTAGGGTAATAGGAGCGCGTCAGCGATCGCGCCGGTGTCGGACCGGCTGTACTGACCGCCGATATAACCACCATCGGAGAAAAGGTAGCCTAGGTGCTGCCAGACACTGATCGCCGCCTGTACACCGAGCAGTTCGACAACAAAGCGTTGCAGCTTCGCCTTGCCAAACGCAGCTGCGAGCAATGTGATAGCAGCGAAGGCGGGCAATACGATCCATCCAGCGAGGGAACGTACCCAGACAAGAGTCGAAAACGACAAGAGTGCTCCAAGAGCGCCAAGAGCCAGGCGCGTCGCTATCCGCGACCGCGACGCGACGATCAGCATCGAACCCGCAAGCGCCGGGCCGAGTAGCCCTACCGCTGCAATCATAGCCTGAGCCGTGCGCGAAATACCTTCCGTTGTCGCGAATTCAGCGAAACCCGACCCATCTGGAAATATGACCAGCTGCAGAAAATCGCCGCCCAGGGCTTCCGCAGTCAACCCGTGCCCCATTTCGTGAAACCAGGTCGCAAGCAACGTGAACGGATAGAGCAGGAAACGGCCCCAATATGTCTGCCACAGCAAGATCGTAACAACCGCGATTACCGCCAGATAACCCTGCTCGTGCTCGGGACGAGAGGCTTGTGAATCAATATCCCTCCCGGCTGAAGCGACTTTCGAGCGTCTTCTACGGTTCATGGACCGGAACTTCCCGCTTCGACCTGCAGTAACCGCGACGAAAATCCGCAGCGAACCGATCGAACCGCTGCTGTGCGATCGCTTCCCGCATACCCTGCATCAACTGCTGATAAAACGCGATGTTGTGCTCGGTCATGAGCATGGCGCCAAGGATCTCGTTCGCCTTGACCAGGTGATGCAGGTAGGCGCGAGAATGCGTCGCACAGGTATCGCATCGGCAGCGCTCGTCCAGCGGCCCCTGGTCTTCTGCAAACCGCGCATTGCGCAAGTTGATCGGCCCGGTCCAGGTGAACGCCTGGCCATTTCGTCCTGAGCGGCTTGGCAAGACGCAATCGAACATGTCGACGCCGCGTTCCACCGCCCCGACCAGATCGTCGGGCTTGCCGACCCCCATGAGGTAGCGTGGGCGATCCCAGGGCAACTGTGCCGGCGCGAAGTCCAGGGTGGCGAACATGGCTTCCTGTCCCTCGCCGACAGCCAGTCCCCCGATTGCATAACCGTCGAATCCAATGTCGATCAGTTTTTGAGCGCTGACGCGGCGTAGCTCTTCATCCAGCGCGCCCTGCTGAATCCCGAACAGGCCCGCCCGCCCCGCATGTTCACCGCCCGCGTCGAAAGCGTCTCGGCTCCGCCGCGCCCAGCGCATGCTCATTTCCATGCTCCGCGCAATCTCGTCACGAGGTCGATCGGCCCGCGGACATTCGTCAAAGGCCATGACGATGTCACTGCCCAGCAGACGCTGGATTTCCATCGACCGTTCGGGGGTCAGCATATGCCTGGACCCGTCGATATGACTGCGAAACTCGACTCCCTCTTCGGTCAGCTTGTTCAGATCGGACAGGCTCATCACCTGATAGCCGCCGCTGTCGGTAAGGATCGGTCGATCCCAATTCATGAACTCATGCAGACCACCAAGCCGAGCGACCCGCTCCGCCCCTGGACGCAGCATCAGATGATACGTGTTGCCGAGAATTATATCGGCGCCCGTCTTCCGCACCGTTTCCGGCTTCATGGCCTTCACCGTGGCCGCCGTGCCTACTGGCATGAAGGCAGGCGTTCGTATTTCGCCACGTTCCATGGCAATGCATCCGGTTCGGGCAGAGCCGTCAGTTTCGTCGATCCGGAAGGTGAATCGCTCACTCATCCCTAGAAACCGTACACGATCGTCGCGCGCGTCAACGTATCGGTCGAAACAGCATTAGCCGGCGGGTTGCTGTTGTAGTCCAATTGGTAGGACAGCCGTGACCGCAGCCGGTCGGTGACTTGAAAATCGAGACCCGAAAGGAAGGTCAGGCTTGTATTGGCGCCATCCACGATTAGGACGGCCTCGCCGCCTGTTTCAGCCAATGCATTTGCATCCTGAGTAAGCTTGAGACGATCGAAGACCTGCCAATCGAAATCGAGACCAACGAGGCCGGCGATGCGGCTTTCGGTCCGCCCGTCCGTATACTCTGTAATGCGGTACGCTGGGCCGGCCTTGAGAGAAACCGACAGGTCAGCGCGGTCAACTACCTTGTAGCCGAGACCGCCGGAGATTGCATACCGGCCGGAAAACCCTTGAATGCGGTCACGCTCGTATTGGGCGAGGCCGTAAGCGAAAACATCTTCGTCGAATTGCCAGCGCGGTTCGTACGCACCGAGAAACTGCTCCCGGCTAGTCGTTCCGTTTTGCCGTTGATAGTCGGCGCGAGCGCGCAAGAGATGTGTCCAATTGATCCCTTCCCGCTTCAGCTTGAGCGATGCAGTCACGCCAACCGAATCCGTATTGCCACTCGAATGGAGCCCGCCAAGTTCGCCCTCGCCGCTCCAAAGGTCGAACAGCCCCGCGCTGCGAAGCGCTTGTTCCTCCTCGGCTTCGGCCAACGCCTGCCGCTCCGCTAGTGTAGCCTGCCACTGCATTGCAAAGATGTCGATTTCGGCCGCATCTTCGGGCCACGTAGCGCGCGTGAGATCGATAACTGTGGCGACCTTCGCCTTGTCCCCGGTGGCGATCGCCGCTTCGATCATCATGCGTGCCCCATTGGGAAGCTCGGCGCGAAGGGGCATCTCGCATAGCGAACCGAAAAAGATGACTGCAGAAAAGAGGAAAGTCTTGCGCATTCGCCGCGCCTAGCAATCCCCGGCACGCATCGCCAGTTACCTCTTGGAACAAAGGCCGGCCACCATGATGGAGACCGGCCTCTTTGGAAGGGATTAGAACTTGAAGCCGACGCCAGCGGTGGCACGCAGCGTATCGAAAGAAATCGTGTCTAAGTTCACCCGGACGAACGTATTGCCGAGGGGAAAGTCCGCGCCCAGACCGACGAGATAGTCGCCGTCATCGTCGATGTCGTCGAACGCACCGTCGAAGTCTTCGTTGAAGATCTCTTCGATATCGAGATCGATATGCTGATAGCCTCCGCGAGCGTAGAATTTCGCTCCGCCCGGAGCGCGGAAACCGAGCCGTGCGGACGCACCGATCTCGTTGTCGATCGCGTCGAAGCCGTAGGTGTAATTGCCTTCGGCACCGATGAACATGGTTGGTCCGACGGGAAAATCGTATCCGGCGAAAACCCCTACGATCGGACTGCCGCTATCGAAGTCGAGGCCGGCGAAATCGTCATCTTCCTCGTCCAAGCCCACGTCGTGATAACCGCCGGACACGCCGACGAAACCTTCGCCGGGAAGCGACTGCGCCTGTGCCATCGTAGGCAACGCGCCGGCCGTACCTGCCGCAAGAGCAGCAAGAGCAAGTGTTTTCAGTTTCATTGTGATCCTCATAGTCAATCCGCCCTGTTGCGGAGGCGGGCTGTCTGCGCTCGGAGGAATTTCGAATTGCTGAACGAAACCGTCAAGGACGCGCAATTTCGGCCACCGCCGATCAAGCTCTCAATCGCCAGCCGGTCTTGAAAATATACGCGATGATGGCGACGCAACATGCGAGGAAACCGAGAGTTATGCCAAAGCTGATCCAGATACTCACGTCGCTTGACCCATAGAATGTCCAGCGTAGACCTGTAACAAGATAGACGATCGGATTGGCAAGTGCGAGCGTATCCCACGGCTCGGGCAACATGTCGATCGAGTAGAATGTGCCCCCAAGGAATGTCAGCGGCGTGAGAAACAGCATCGGGATGATCCCGAGCTTTTCGAAATTGTCGGCCCAGATACCGAGAATGAAGCCGAAAAGGCTGAAGGCGGCGGCCACCAGCATGATATAGAGGACAGCAAGCAGTGGATGCGCAATGCTGTAATCGACGAACAGTCGAGCGGTAAGCAAAATAATGGCGGCCAGAAGAAGGCTTTTGGTCATGGCTGCGCCAACGAACCCGACAAGCGTTTCGGCCACGCCGACCGGGGCGCTGAGCAATTCATAGATCGTCCCGGTAAAACGCGGCATGTAGATCCCGAAGCTCGAATTGCTCGTGGTTTCGCCAAGCAGGGTCAACATCAGCAGGCCGGGAATAATGAACGCACCGTATTCTACGCCGCCGAGATCAGGCATTCGCCCGCCGATAGCTGCCCCGAAAACAATGAAATAGAGCGAGGTCGTGAGCACCGGCGCGAGTACCGACTGGAAGGCGGTGCGAAGGAAGCGCATGAGTTCACGCGTATAGATCGACCAGGTGGAACGCCAATTGATCATGTCGTTTCTTCGCCCAGTAACGACACGAAGATGTCTTCCAGGCTACTTTCGCGCGTTTCTATTCCGGTGTAATTGATACCCGAGGAGATGAGGGCCTTGGTCAACTCCGCAACATCAGCCTTGCCCTTGCCTGTTCCGTCGCCTCCCCGGTAACAGAGGGAGGATCCTCCCTGCTCGAGATCGACCGGAAAGCGAGATAGCGCAGGAGGCAGTTCGAAAAGGGGCTCGGCCAGATCAATATGGGCTTCGGTGCGTCCGAGGCGTGCCATCATCGCCTGCTTGTCATCGACCATCAGCAGCTTGCCGCGATTGATGATGCCGACACGATCGGCCATCAATTCGGCTTCCTCGATATAATGCGTGGTCAGGATGATGGTCACACCGCGCGCGCGCATCTCGTCGACGATTGCCCACATGCCCTTGCGCAATTCGACATCAACTCCCGCGGTCGGCTCGTCCAGAAACAGCAAATCCGGCTCGTGCGCCAGCGCCTTGGCGATCAATACGCGGCGTTTCATGCCGCCCGACAGCTCCATAATTTTTGTATCACGCTTGTCCCATAGGGAGAGGCGACGCAGGATTTCTTCGATCCGGCTCTGGTCAGGGGGTAGTCCGAACAGGCCGCGCGAATAGCTGACCGCGCGCCGTACGGGATCGAACATATCGGTGCTGAGCTCCTGCGGCACGAGCCCTATTCGGCTTCTCGCATCCCGCCAGTTTTCCGATAAATCGCGTCCGAAGGCGCAGATCGTTCCGGACGTTGGACGAACGAGGCCGCAGACCGCACCGATGAGTGTTGTCTTGCCTGCGCCATTTGGCCCGAGAAGCGCGAAGATCTCCCCTTTGTTGATGGTAAGATCGACATCATCAAGTGCTCTCAATCCGCCGGGATAGACCTTGCTTAGGCCATCGATCTGCAGGATCGGCTCGCTCATGCCCTCGCGTTACGGCAGCAGCAGGGAAGAGTCACCATAGGAATAGAATCGGTATTTTTGGGCAATGGCATGGGCGTAAGCCTGCTGCATCCGCTCGCGCCCCATCAGGGCACTGACCAACATGAACAACGTCGATTTGGGCAAGTGAAAATTCGTCATCAGCCCATCGATGGCGCGGAACCGGTATCCCGGAGTGATGAAAATGTCGGTATCGCCTGCAAACGGGCGGATGACTTCGTCTTCACCAGTCGCACTTTCGAGGAGTCGCAGACTGGTCGTGCCGACCGCAACTATTCTTCCACCGCGCGCGCGTGCGGCATTCAGCCGGTCCGCAGTATCCTTCTCGATCCGGCCCCATTCGGAATGCATCGCATGATCGTCAGTGTCATCGGCCTTGACCGGGAGAAAAGTTCCTGCACCGACATGCAGGGTCAGGGTCTCGGAGCCAATACCCGCCTCGACCAAGGCGTTCATAAGTTGCGGCGTAAAGTGCAATGCCGCGGTTGGCGCCGCTACTGCACCGTCCTCGCGAGCAAACATTGTCTGGTAATCCTCACGATCGCGTTCATCGGTCGCCCGTTTTCCAGCGATGTAGGGAGGAAGCGGCATGCGCCCCGCCCGCTCCAGTAATACCTCGACTGGCTCCACGCCATCGAACGCGAATACAATGCTGCCGTCGCCAAGACGCTGTTCCGCTATGGCGCTTACGTTGCCGCTGAATTCGATCCGGTCGCCCTCTCGCACCCGTTTGGCGTTCCGTACGAAGGCCTGCCAGCGCCGCAGATCGATCCGCTTGTGGAGCGTGACGCCGATCTTGGCCTCCCCCCGGCGGCCTTCCAATTGCGCTGGTATAACCCGCGTGTCGTTGAAAACTAGGACATCCCCGCGGTTTAGAAAACGCGGAAGATCTCTAACCCGGCAGTCTTGAACATGACTGGACTTTCCACCAACCGCAAGCATGCGCGCGCTATCGCGCGGCTGCGCAGGTCGCAGGGCGATTCGCTCGGGCGGGAGCTCGAAATCGAAGAGGTCGACCTTCATGCGCCCGCCCCTAGGCGCGCAACATGACGATGAAAAGCTACTCGATTATCGGGGCGTTGAGTTCATCGGTCGAGATGTCTTTTTCAACTCGCGGTGCGACCATCGCCGGTGCAGGTTCGTTGTCGCTTGCGATGGAAGCCTGGACGACGCGGGTGGGGTTGGCAGGTGGTTCGCCGCGATTGATCGCATCGACTGCTGCCATATTGCCAATTACCCGACCGAAATTGGTGTAATTCCGATCGAGACTGAAACGCGGATAGAAGACGATGAAGAACTGACTGTTTGCACTGTCTTCATCAGCCGCCCGCGCCATCGACACTGTGCCGCGGACATGCGGCATCGGGTTGAACTCTTCCGCAAGATCGGGAAGCTGCGATCCGCCCGTACCGGTTCCGGTCGGATCGCCAGTCTGCGCCATGAAGCCTTCTATTACACGGTGAAAGATCACCCCGTCGTAGAAGTTCTGCCGAGCAAGCGCCTTGATGCGCTCAACGTGATTGGGCGCCCAGCTTGGCATCAACCGGATCGCCACGCGCTCGCCATTCGACAGGTCGAGCAGAAGGATGTTCTCGCGGTCCTCGGTAAGATCATAATTGATCGGCTGATACGTACGCTGCGCAACCGGATTTGCGGCTGCATCAGCCTCCTGCGCCTGCACCGCAAAGGGGGTCAGGACGAACGAAAGGGTGGCAGCAAGGGCAAGCGAAAACCTGGTCATCGTCATTCCGTTGAAATGTCATGTACTGCGCCTGCCACTAGCCGGGCCGCGCTGTCGGTTCAATGAATGGTTCTCACGTCAGTAGTCGCCCAAGCGACCAACCTCGTCGACCCTCGCGACGACATCATCGCAAACCGCCTCACTCACGAAGGGC
Source organism: Erythrobacteraceae bacterium Alg239-R51 (assembly GCA_947331495.1). Classification (GTDB taxonomy): domain Bacteria; phylum Pseudomonadota; class Alphaproteobacteria; order Sphingomonadales; family Sphingomonadaceae; genus Qipengyuania. The sequence goes on from CAMZOI010000001.1 coordinate 1,763,366, forward strand.
GTGATGTCGCCGCCGAACAGGGCAATCTCCTTGACCAGTCGCGAGGCGATCGGCTGGAGAGAAACGTCGGCCATCAGAAAAACCGTCTCGATATCGTCATCGAGCTGCTGGTTCATTCCGGCCATCTGATACTCGTATTCGAAGTCGGCGACGGCACGCAAACCACGGATCAGCACGTTGGCGTTCATCTTCCGCGCAAATTTAACGAGCAACGCGTTGAACCCGATGACGTCGACATTCTTCAGTCCCAGCTGCGCAATTTCTCGCTCGACCATGGCGAAGCGTTCTTCGGTCGAAAACATCGGATTCTTTGAAGGATTGGTCGTCACGCCGATGATCAACCGATCGACCAGTTTCGATCCGCGCCGGATGATGTCGGCGTGCCCCAATGTGATCGGATCGAATGTCCCGGGGTAAATGCCGATGCGCTCTGCCATCAGTGATCTCTCTTGGCGATGAAACGCGCCAGTTCGACGAGGGTCCGGGCATCATCACCATAGCACGCCAGATGCTGGCCTGCTTGATCGACAAGCATATTTGCTTGCCTTCGCGCTGCCTCTGCACCCATCAGCGTGACGAAGGTTGCCTTACCCTGCTCCTCGTCCTTTCGCAGCGCCTTGCCAGCCTTGGCCTCGTCGCCTTCGACATCGAGCAGGTCATCAGCGATCTGGAAAGCCAGGCCGATGTCGCGGGCGTAGGCCCGCAAATGAGTGCGCCCTTCGGGTGGAACGCGGCCGAGCACTGCCCCTATTTCCACGCTCGCTGCGAGAAGCGCGCCGGTCTTGAGCTGCTGCAGGCGGGTAATTTGGCGCAGATCATAATTTTGCTCTTCCGCGACGATATCCATGATCTGCCCCCCGGCCATACCGTCATGGCCGCTCGCCTTCGCCAGCGTCGCGACAAGTTCCGCACGCACGAAGGGATCCGAACTGGTATCGGGCTGCGTCAGTATGTCGAACGCCAAGGCATGAAGACAGTCGCCTGCGAGTACGGCCGTAGCCTCGTCGAAGGCCTTGTGAAGGGTGGGCTTGCCGTGCCGAAGTTCGTCGTCATCCATGCAGGGCAGATCGTCATGGATCAGCGAGTAGACGTGTATTGCCTCGATTGCACAGCCTGCGTTGATCGCGGCATCGCGGTTCACTCCGAACAGGTTCGCGGTAGCCACGACGAGCAAGGGGCGCACACGCTTTCCGCCGCCGATGGCGGCGTAGCGCATCGCTTCGACCAGCCGGGCGCGCGTATCGTCAGGCACAGGCAGCATCGCATCGAACACACTGTCGATTTCTTCCTGGATACGCTCGAACGCGCCAGCGAGCGTGTCGGGCATCGCCATCATCGCATTCATGCCCGACCTTCAGCATCGAAAGGTACGGTGCCGGTCGGCTTGCCCTCGGCATCCGATACGATCTTTTCGATCCGGGCCTGCGCCGCGTCCAGCCGCTTCTGACAGGCTTTGCGCAATTGTTCCCCCCGCTCGTAAAGGTCGATGCTGTCATCAAGCGGTACGTCGCCGCTTTCCAATTTGCGTACGACGGTTTCGAGCTCCCGTAGGGCCTGTTCAAAGGTCATCTCGGAAATCTGATCGTGTGCCTCGGCCATAGCAAGCGAGCATTGGCGTTGCACGATGACCCGGTCAAGTCAGGCCTGCGCAATCTCCCAAGGCACCTGCCCAAGCTCCGAAGACAATGACAAAACCGATGCGCAGGTCTGGCAGTCACGGCCTTGCGGCGCTAAGCGCGCGCGAATGGCAAATACCGAATCCCCGATCACCGAAGATGTCGTCGCCCAGCATGGCCTGTCGCCCGAAGAGTACGAACGCGTACTTCACGCGCTCGGCCGCGAACCCAATCTCGTGGAACTTGGTATCTTCTCGGTCATGTGGTCGGAGCACTGCTCGTACAAATCTTCGCGTCTGCATCTGAAAAAGCTACCGACCGAGGCGCCTTGGGTAATCTGCGGCCCGGGCGAGAATGCCGGGGTGATAGATATTGGCGATGGGCAGGCCGCGATCTTCAAGATGGAGAGCCACAACCATCCGAGCTATATCGAGCCCTATCAGGGCGCCGCGACCGGCGTCGGCGGTATTTTGCGCGACGTCTTCACCATGGGCGCGCGGCCTGTGGCGAATGCCAATGCGCTGCGTTTCGGGCGGCCTGACCATCCGAAGATGAAACATCTCGTGCAAGGCGTGGTCGCGGGCATCGGCGGCTACGGCAATTGCGTGGGCGTGCCCACCGTGTGCGGCGAAACGAACTTCCACCCTGCCTACGACGGCAACATCCTCGTCAACGCGATGACGGTCGGCGTCGCCGATGCGGACAAGATCTTCTACAGCGCTGCATCGGGCGTGGGAAATCCCATCGTCTATGTCGGCTCCAAAACCGGGCGCGACGGTATTCACGGCGCGACAATGGCCAGTGCGGATTTCGAGGAAGATGCCGACGCCAAGCGCCCCACTGTTCAGGTGGGCGATCCTTTCACCGAGAAGTTGCTGATCGAAGCCTGTCTGGAGCTGATGGCGACCGATGCGATCGTCGCAATCCAGGATATGGGCGCAGCGGGGCTGACCTCCTCCAGCGTCGAGATGGCGACCAATGGCAAGGCGGGCATCAAGCTCGACATGAACCAGGTGCCCTGCCGCGAGGAAGGCATGACGCCTTACGAGATGATGCTGAGCGAGAGCCAAGAGCGTATGCTCATGGTCCTGAAACCCGGCAAGGAGGACATGGCCCGCGCGATCTTCGAGAAATGGGAACTCGACTTTGCGGTGATCGGCGAAGTCACCGACACTCAGCACATGGTGCTCGAGTTCGAAGGCGAAGTGGTTTGCGACATCCCCCTGGGGCCTCTGGCGGCGGATGCACCTGAATATGATCGGCCCTGTCTGTCCAGGCAGGAATACAGCGAATGGGCGGGCATCGCGCCGATGAGTAACCGCCCAGATACGGATGATGTCGGCAACGACCTTCTGAGAATGCTCGCATCTCCCAACCTCTCCTCGCGGCGATGGATTTCGGAACAATATGACAGCCAGGTAGGCGCAGACACGTTGCAGACAGGTGGCGATGCCGGTGTCGTTCGTGTCCACGGCACGAACAAGGCGCTGGCGATCACGACCGATTGCACGCCTCGATATGTTCATGCCGACCCCTATGAGGGCGGGAAGCAGGCGATTGCCGAGGCCTATCGCAATCTGTGCGCGGTTGGGGCCCGGCCGTTGGCAGTGACCAACTGCCTCAACTTCGCCAACCCGCAGCGCCCGGAGATCATGAGTCAGTTCGTCCACGCGCTCGAGGGCATGGGCGCAGCGTGTCGAGTGCTCGATTTCCCGATCGTGAGCGGCAATGTCAGCCTCTACAACGAGAGCAAGGCGACCGGCGGCGGTTCGGCGATCCTCCCCACGCCCGCAATAGGGGGCGTCGGCCTAATCGAAGACTACGCTGCGATGATGACCATGCCGTTCAAGGCTGCAGGCGAAGCGATTTATCTGATCCGCGCCGAAAGCTGGGCGACCCCGGACCCAGAGCGTTCTCATCTCGGCAAGTCGCTATGGCTGGACATCGTCCATGGTCGCGACGAGGGTCGTACGCCGCCGACCGACCTCACGGTCGAGAAGAATGCCGGCAAGATCGTGCTCCAGCTGATCGCCGATGGACTGGTCAGTGCGGTGCACGACGTATCCGATGGCGGGCTTGCCCTCGCGCTTGCGGAAATGGCGATGGCCAGCGGGATCGGGGCCGATGTCGAATGGCACGACGATTACACGAAGGCTCAGTGGTGGTTCGGTGAGGACCAGGGTCGCTATGTAGTGACGGTGCCGGATACCGAGGCTCTTAACCGGGCCTTGGCGAAGGGAACCGAGAATGCCGAAACGGCATCGATTGGTTTCCGGCGAATCGGCCATACCGGAGGCGAAACCCTATTCGGCAAGAGCGTTCCAGAACTGCGTGCGGCGCACCGAAGCTTCTTTGAAAACTGGATGGAAGGTTAGTGCGCGAGCACACGAACGAACCCTATAGCTTGCCGGATTTGCCGGATTTCGAAAGGATCGCACGCGCACACGCGATGCGCGACAGCCTGAAGCAGCGGCGCACCTGTCGTTATTTCTCCGACAAGCCCGTATCGCGCGAAATAATCGAAGCAGCGATCGAGGCTGCAGGGACTGCACCCAGCGGCGCGAACCACCAGCCCTGGCATTTCGCAGTCGTTTCATCACTCGAAAAGAAACATGCAATCCGCGAAGCTGCCGAAGCCGAGGAGCGCGCATTTTACTCCGACAAAGCAAGCGGGGAATGGCTCGACGCCCTCACCCCGCTAGGTACCGATGCCGACAAGCCCTTCCTCGAAACTGCGCCTTGGTTGATCGTGGTTTTCGCCCAACGCAAAGGCGGCATTGACGATGACGCTGAAACACAGAATTATTACGTGACCGAAAGCGTCGGAATTGCCTGCGGTATGCTGCTGACAACGCTGCATGAGGCCGGACTGGCCACTCTAACGCACACGCCCTCGCCCATGGGCTTTCTACGAGACATTTGCGACCGCCCCTCAGTGGAGAAGCCATTAATGGTAATAGTGGTCGGCCATCCCGCGAACGATGCGACTACCCCGGTGCACGCTGCAAGGAAAAAGGCGCTCTCTCAAATCGCTAGTTGGCTCTAGGCAGCGATAGCCTCGCCCTCCCCGGGTTTGTCGAGCAGATCGTAAGGATTGATGCCCTCTTCGCGCCAGACGCGATGGCATTCCTTGTACCAGGTCGGGTCCGGAATCTTCAGTTCTTCACGAACGTCATCCAGTTTCATCGACAGCAAGAGGTTGATCGGCAGAGCCAGTATCATCGGGCATGCCTTGCCGGTCCGATGCGCCTGGCGAACCGCGCGCATCACCGGAGCGCGCGAATTGCGCAACGCTGGAAGCTTTCGAATATGCATGGCCCCGGCGTAGCCGATCAGGAGATGTCCGTGACTGGGTTGCTGACCATGCGTGAACAGAAGCACGCATTGTTCGCCCAGGGCATCACGTCCATACCCGGTCAGGACATGCAGCAAATCGTGAGTGTCGCGGCTGCGATTGCCATACCATTGGATGAGGTCATCGTATTTCGGACGGTTGAGCTTTTCGGCTTCGGCGACCAACCCCGCTGCCGAAAGGCCTTCATTCTCCATGAAGTCGCAGTAAGCATGCGCCACGCTGCCCTTGGGCAATTTTCGCAAGGCTTCGTGATCGTCGAGAATGGGCGGAAGATATGGTTCGTCACGCCGCAATTGTTCGCCTTCCGGCGACAATGTCACATGTCGGACCCGGTCGACAAAATCCTTCGCTGGCAGCGATTCGAAAATCTTGAAGACATGGCTGGTTTCTTCCTTGTCCTGCAGCAGGTCGCGAAAGTGACCATACGCCTTGCGCAGACTGTAGGTCGGTCGAAGTCGTCTTGGATCGCGTAGCGGTGTGCCATCACTGGCAGATTCAATTCCAGGGCGGATCGGGTCTTGGTTGGTCATCTGGTTCATCCGTCTTCGCGTGCGCAAGGATTACTGACACAGATGTAAATAAGTCGTTTCGAGACGAAAATCAAACTATCCGTCGACCCATTCGTCTTCGGGAATGTCGAACAGTTTGAGGATCGTGGTCAGGTATCGGCTCCAGATCCGACCGTTCGCTGCGTCGGTCGCCCTTGGTTTTGCGCGGTAAGCAATACCGTAATCCGCCTCTTCCAGCATCGGAATGTCATTTGCGCCATCGCCGGTCGCCAGGACACGCGCACCCTGCCCAAGCTGGTCGCGTTCCTCGATCAAGGTCGCAAGCTTGGTCGAAGCGTCGCTTATCGGTCCAACAAGTTTGCCGGTAAGAACCCTTTCAGCGACACCGAGCCTGTTACCGACCACGCGTTCAAAACCCAGCTGTTCAGCCACGGGATCGGCGAAGTGATGAAACCCGCCAGTTACCAGCACGGTGCGGCACCCCCGAGCGCGCAGCGTAGCAACCAGTGTCCGTGCTCCGTCGACGGGACGAATGCGTTCAGACAGGCATCGGCTGATTGCATCTTCTTCGAGACCCTCGAGCAGCCCGACCCTTTCGGTCAAGGCATCGGCAAAATCCAGTTCGCCGCGCATTGCGCGTTCCGTAATGGTCGCGACCTTTTCCTTAAGCCCGGCAAAATCGGCCAGTTCGTCGATGCATTCCTGTCCGATCATAGTTGAGTCCATGTCGGAGACGAACAGCTTGGGGACCTCGATCTGATGATCAGCGACGAGCATGTCGCAATCGCCAAAGTGGTCAACGAGTGTGCTGGTCAAGATGGCGGCATCACCGTCGGGCAGAGATAGTTGCAATACGTCGCCGCAGAAATCGAGCATGCTGGCCATGGCCAGCGGCATACCCGCATTGTCGAGCGATGCCCGGACAGCGTCGAGGCGGGTTTCGAGACCGACCTGGTCTGCTATCAACCGGGCGATGAGCAAGGTGCAATCTCCTGAAAAACCCCCGGTCGTGCTCATTGCAGGGCCAACCGCCAGCGGCAAGAGCGATGTCGCAATCAAGCTCGCGCAGCGACTTGAGCAAGCTGGAAAGCGCGGCGTGGTCGTCAACGCGGACAGTCAGCAGGTCTATGGTGACTTGCGCATCCTTTCCGCCCGGCCGACCGAAGACGAAATGGGCGGTGTCGAACATCGTTTGTTTGGTACGTGGGACGGGGCGCAGGCATGTTCCGCAGCCGACTGGGCCAAGACTGCAAGACACGAGATTGCCGATCTGCACGATCGAGGAGCGGTGCCGATCCTATGCGGCGGAACCGGACTCTACCTGCGAACCCTGCTCGATGGAATTGCACCGGTGCCCGAGATCGACGACAACGTCCGTGGCGAAATCCGCAACCTTTCCACGTCAGAATTGAGAGAATGCCTGGCAATCGAAGATCCCCAGGCTGCTTCACGATTAGGACCGCGAGACGTTCAGCGAATGAGCCGGGCGCTAGAAGTCATCCGCTCGACAGGCCATCCGCTCCACTATTGGCAACAACGTAAAACAGGCGGCATTGGTAGCCTGATCGATCTATACCCACTCATCGTTTTGCCGGAGCGCGGATGGCTGTATGAAAGATGTAGCACAAGGTTCGAAAGCATGTTGCGCCGCGGTGCAATCGAGGAAGTGCAGAAGCTGCTAAACCGCGATCTCGATCCGAACTTGCCGATAATGCGCGCGATTGGGGTACCTGAAATCCGAGATTATCTGCATAGCGGCCTCGATGGCGACGGTTTGCTGGTCAAGGGAAGCATCGCAACGCACCAGTATGCCAAGCGCCAATATACCTGGTTTCGCAATCAGCCCCCTTCTGACTGGGCACGTGTTGATAACAAAACTATCGCAGAGTACGATTTTACTGAACTATTCTTGCGCGATGATCGTTGACATGGTCGCTTTCGTTACTCATAAAGCCGGTCTGTCGGCCCGGCGCTTTAGACCCCAGCGTCGGGCCGATTTCGTCTCTAGAACGATTTATCGGGTCGGAGGATAACGTGACGAGCGAGCGCAGCGGCGCTGCCATCCTGATCGAATGCCTCAAGCGGCAGGATGTCGAATTCGTATTCGGCTATCCCGGGGGCGCGGTCCTTCCCATCTACGACGAACTGTTCGCAGACCAGGAAATCCGCCACATACTCGTGCGGCACGAAGCCGGTGCAGCCCATGCCGCCGAAGGTTATGCCCGCTCGACCGGCAAACCGGGTGTCGTGCTGGTTACCAGCGGTCCCGGTGCAACCAATGCGGTCACCGGTATTGCCGATGCATACATGGATTCCATCCCGCTGGTGGTGATCACGGGACAGGTCCCGACCGGGCTGATCGGAACCGACGCCTTTCAAGAAGCAGATACGGTCGGCCTCACCAGACATTGCACGAAGCACAATTACCTCGTGAAAGACCCGGAACGGCTACGGGCAACGATCGAAGAAGCTTTCCGCATTGCGACGACTGGCCGCCCGGGTCCCGTGGTTGTCGATATTCCCAAGGATGTTCAAATCGCCCTGGCGAACTGGGGTGAACAGGACGAAGCCCCCCTTCCATCGCATCGCTACCAGCCGCGCACTGCCGGGGAACCCGATGAGATAGCCAAGGCAGTTGAGATGCTCGCTGAGGCTGAGCGCCCGGTATTCTACACTGGAGGCGGCGTGATCAATGCTGGCCCCACGGCATCGGACCTGTTGCGGAAGCTTCAGCACGCCACGGGCGCGCCGGTTACCAGCACGCTTATGGGTCTCGGTACGTTTCCCGCCAACCATCCCGACTGGCTAGGCATGCTTGGCATGCACGGTACCTTCGAAGCGAACATGACGATGAACCGCGCCGATCTGATCGTCGCCGTCGGCGCGCGCTTCGACGATCGGGTCACCGGCAGACTCGACGCATTCGCCCCGCAGGCGAAGAAGATTCACATCGACATCGATCGCGCACAGATAAACAAGATCGTACCGGTCGATCTAGGGATCGTAGGAGACTGTGGGCAGGTCCTCCAGCAGATTTTGGAATGCTGGGGGGATCGCAAGGCGAGCGATCTTTCAGAGTGGAAGGCACGGATCCTGGGTTGGAAGGCACGCGACTGTCTCGCCTACCCCGAAACGGGCGATGAACTCGTCATGCCGCAGAAGAGCATCGAGCGCCTGTACGCGCTGACAAAGGACCGTGACCCGATCATCACAACGGAAGTCGGGCAACACCAGATGTGGGCTGCGCAGTATTTCGGCTTCATGGGTCCGAACAAATGGCTCACCAGCGGCGGTCTCGGTACGATGGGCTACGGTTTGCCCGCCGCGATCGGCGCGCAATTGGGAAATCCAGGCGGACTGGTCATCGACATTGCCGGCGAAGCAAGCATTCAGATGAATATCCAGGAACTCGCCACGGCGAGCCAGTATCGTCTTCCGGTGAAAGTCTTCATTCTCAACAACGAATATATGGGCATGGTCCGCCAGTGGCAGGAACTGACTTACGAGAGTCGCTATTCGAACAGTTATTCGGACAGCCTGCCGGACTTCGTGAAGCTGGCCGAAGCCTATGGATGGAAGGGTATCCGCATCGAGGATGAGAGCCAGCTCGACAGCGGCATCGAAGCGATGCTCGCTCATGACGGGCCGGTGATGGTCGACTGCATGGTTGCCAAGGAAGCCAACTGCTTCCCGATGATCCCCAGCGGCGCGGCCCATACCGAAATGTTGCTGTATGGCGATCAGGTCGGGGGCACGATGGACGATGAAGCCAAGGCTCTGGTCTGATGAGAATTACCGAACAGTCCAGCGAGCGACATGTCCTGAATGTGATCGTCGACAACGAGGCCGGAATTCTAGCGAAAATCGCGGGACTGTTTACCGCGCGCGGCTACAATATCGACAGTCTGACCGTAGCCGATATTTCGGAAGACCATGCCATCAGCCGGATAACCGTGGTCACCAACGGTCCGCCTCCGGTAATCGACCAGATCCGTGCGCAGCTCGAGCGGTTGGTACCGGTGCACAAGGTCATCGACCTTACCGAAGAAGGAGCGCATGTCGAACGCGAGCTGGCGCTGGTAAAGGTCGCCGGCAAGGGCGACAATCGCGTAGAAGCATTGCGGATCGCAGAATTGTTTCGCGCCAACGTGGTGGACACCACGACTGCCAGTTTCGTGTTCGAGCTGACCGGCGCCCCCGACAAGATCGACAGCTTCATAGCCCTGATGCGCGAACTCGGCATGGTCGAAGTCGGTCGATCGGGGATCGTGGGGATGATGCGCGGGGCAGAAAAAATCTAACGTCACCCCAGCAAAAGCTGGGATCGATTTCAATCCGGGCCCGACTAATTGGCTCCCGATCCCGGCTTTCGCTCGGACGATGAATGAGGAACGAGATGCAAGTTTATTACAACGACGATTGCGACCAGCAGCTGATCAAGGACAAGAAAGTAGCGATCGTGGGCTATGGTAGCCAAGGTCACGCCCATGCTCAGAACCTGCGCGACAGCGGTGTAGGCGAAGTCATCGTTGCCTTGCGCGAGGGGTCTTCTTCGCGCAAGAAGGCCGAGGATGCAGGTTTTACCGTAAAGACCGTATCGGAAGCCGCCGAATGGGCTGACGTGCTGATGATCCTGGCCCCGGACGAGCACCAGGCTGCCATTTACGCAAATGAGGTTGCTGGGAAGATGAAGGCGGGCAGTGCCCTTGCCTTCGCCCATGGCCTCAACGTCCATTTCGGGCTGATCGACCCGCCTGGCGACGTCGACGTCATCATGATAGCTCCGAAGGGGCCCGGCCACACCGTGCGCGGCGAATTTATCAAGGGGGGCGGTGTGCCGTGCCTCATTGCGGTCCATCAAGAGAGCGGTCAGTCGGGCAGCAACGGCTTCGCCAAACAACTGGCGCTGTCCTATGCCAGCGCGGTCGGCGGGGGCCGTAGCGGGATTATCGAAACCGATTTCAAGGAAGAGTGCGAAACCGACCTGTTCGGCGAGCAGGCAGTGCTTTGCGGCGGAATTACGCACCTGATCCAGGCCGGGTTCGAAACCTTGGTGGAAGCTGGGTATGCGCCCGAAATGGCTTATTTCGAATGCCTTCACGAAACCAAGCTCATCGTCGACCTGCTGTATGAGGGCGGCATCGCCAACATGCGTTATTCGATTTCGAACACCGCTGAATACGGGGATATCAAGACTGGCCCCCGCATCATTACCGATGCAACCAAGGCCGAGATGAAAGCCGTTCTGAAAGACATCCAGTCGGGCCGTTTCGTGAAGGATTTCGTGCTCGACAACCAGGCCGGCCAACCCGAACTCAAGGCGAGCCGCAAGGCTGCTGCTGCGCATCCGATCGAGAAGACCGGTGCGCAACTGCGTGCCATGATGCCATGGATCGGTGCGAACAAGCTGGTCGACAAGAACAAGAACTGAACGTCGCCGCCGGAACCGCGGGGCGCGAGCGATCATTGAATTGCCACCTCCCGCGCAATTACCGCGGTATCCTTCGCCGTCTGCATCCACCGGAGATTTCGCATGAAAAAATTACCGCTCGGCGTTGCTCTTGCTTCGCTGGTGATAGCACCCGCCGCCATCCTTTCCGCGCAGGGTGGACAGGCCCCCGGCACAAGGGATGCAAGCGTCGTGACTGCCGGCAGCTATTCCGCCGATCCGGCCCACACACTCGTGGAATGGAGCGTCGATCACTTTGGTTTCAACCCTTACTTCGGCCTCTTCGGCGACATTGAGGGGACGCTTTCACTCGATCCGAACGAGATCGAGAATGCACAGGTTGACATGTACATCCCGATCGCTTCGGTCGCAGTGCCGAGTGAAGGCTTGAAAGATCACCTGTTGCGCCCGGGCGAGGATGGCGCCGATCCCGATTTCTTCGGCGCCAACCCGGGCATGGCGCGGTTCACTTCGACCGAAGTGACGCGGTTGGGTGCCGGTCGAGCATTCATTCGCGGCAATCTGACCATGAACGGCCAAACCGGCCCGGTTGTTCTGCTGACACAGTTCAGTGGTGCTGGCGTCAACCCCATGAGCGACGTCGCAACGGTCGGCTTTACTGCCGAAACGACAATCAACCGGTCGGATTGGGGGATTGATTACGCCATACCGATGGTCTCGGACGAAGTGGACCTCCGGATAAGCGTAGCTTTTGAAAAACAGTAAGCTACGCTAGGCACGCAGAAACATGCGGCTAGCGAACTGCCAAAACATCGATGATTTTCAGAGATTGGCCAAGCGGCGTCTGCCTTGGCCGGTGTTCGATTATATCGATGGGGCAGCCGACGACGAACTCACCAAGGCGCGCAATAGCTCGGCTTTCGATGATGTCGATCTGGTGCCGGACGTTCTTGCCGGTGTCGGCGAAATCGATACGTCCTGCACGATCATGGGCTGCAAAAGCGCACTGCCGTTGATGCTCAGTCCCACGGCCCTTCAACGCGCTTTTCATCGCGACGGTGAGCGCGCGGTTGCCAAGGCCGCTGAGAAATCTGGCGTGTGGTTCGGAATTTCCAGCCTCGCAACGCATTCGATCGAGGAAATCGCTGCGCTGACGGCAGGGCCGAAGCTGTTCCAGCTATACGTGCACAAGGATAAGGGGCTGAACGCCTCGATGATCTCACGTTGCCAGGCGGCAGGCTTCGATGCACTGGCTTTGACTGTCGATACGATCGTGTCCGGCAAACGCGAACGGTGTCTGCGATCCGGCTTCACGACGCCCCCGCGCTTCTCGCCATCGTCCCTCTGGAGCTACGCAACCCGGCCCCGCTGGACACTCGATTACCTCTTGGGGCCGAAGTTCCGGCTGCCCAATTTGGATGACTATGTGAAGGAAGGAACTGGCAAGGCCGTCAGTATTCAGGAATATTTCAACACCATGCTCGATACGAACATGGATTGGGACACCGCTGCGCGCATCCGGCAGGACTGGGGTGGCATCTTTGCCTTGAAAGGCATCATGAGTGCCGCAGACGCCCGTCGCGCCGTCGAAATCGGAGCCGATGCGATCTGGATCTCAAACCATGGCGGACGGCAGCTCGATGGAAGCCGCGCTCCTTTCGACCAGCTTTCTGAAGTCGTCGATGCGGTTGGCGGCGAGATCGAGATCGTTCTGGACGGTGGCATCAGGCGTGGCACGCACGTGCTCAAAAGTCTTGCTTCGGGAGCGACTGCGGCCAGCGGCGGACGCCTGTATCTCTACGCGTTGGCCGCTGCGGGACAAGAAGGTGTCGAACGAGCTCTTAGTATTCTTACGGACGAAATCGAGCGTGGTATGCGGTTAATGGGGATAACTTCCCTAGATCAACTCACGTTGGACCAAGTCCGGCGCCGTTAATTGCTCGTAGCCGCTTTCGAGGCTTCGATCACCCGGCTGGCATCCATGAGCAGGATGGTACTTGTCGCCTTGGCCAGCACGGTACCGTGCTTGTCTTTCAAGTGACCCTCATAGAAGCTGGTCCGCTTGCCATGCCGCTCGACCCAGGCTTCAGCGGTTACGATACCCGGACGGGTCGGTGCGAAAAAGCTGACCTTCAGCTCAAGCGTCATAGGCACGATACTCGCTCCGTTCCTCGCCATGGCCGCGTGCGCCATAGCCGCATCGATCCAACCGCTGATGAAACCGCCCTGCACGACCCCGCCTGAATGGCACTGCTCGGATTTCGCCTCATACTCCAGGATCGCGCGTCCTGCCGGTTCTGTCGAAACGATCCGAACCAGTCCCATCGTTTCGTAAAGCGAATGCCCCTCGCCCATGCCGTCAGCCTCTTGTGAAATTTAATTTCGCACATTGCCCAAGCTCGTTTAGCTTTACAACCGCCCCGAGAGGTTTCATAGCAATGCGAATGCAAAACGTACTCGATCTGCTCCTGCGACTTACACGCCCCCGGGCGTGACAGCTGGCGTCCTTTTACCGGTACGCCAAGCGACCGGGGGATCGACATCACCTTAACCTTCGCAGCCTGCCGAGACTTTTTCGTAATGCCCATGCTTTCAGAACCGAGCGTGAAATACAGCGCTTTTCCGCAAGTCCCGCTGTCCGACCGGCAGTGGCCCACCCGCACGATTTCTGCCCCTCCCCGATGGCTCAGTACCGATCTGCGCGATGGAAACCAAGCCATCGTCGACCCGATGGATGCGCACAAGAAGTCGCGGTTTTTCGATCTCCTGGTCGAGATCGGAGTGAAGGAAATCGAAGTTGGTTTTCCCAGCGCGGGTGCGACCGAGTTCGATTTCATCGCCGGACTCGTCCAGTCAGATCGTATCCCGGAGGATGTGATCATACAGGTGCTGACACAAAGCCGGGAGGATCTGATCCGCACGAGCTTCGCCAGCCTCGCCGGCGCGAAGCAAGCGATCGTACACCTCTACAACGCCGTAAGCCCCGCCTGGCGCGAACAGGTTTTCGGCATGACACGCGATCAGGTGCGCGAGATTGCAGTGACTGGCGCGAAGGTGATGCGCGACGAAGCGGCACAGCAACCGGACACCGATTGGCATTTCCAGTACTCCCCGGAGACTTTCTCGACTGCCGAGCTGGATTTCAGCCTCGAGGTTTGTGAGGCGGTTATGGAAGCATTGGCGCCGACGCCGGAGCATCCGATCATCCTCAACCTGCCCGCGACGCTCGAGGCGGCGACACCGAATATCTACGCTGACCAGATCGAGTATTTCATACGCAATCTGCCCGATCGCGACAGCGCTGTGATCTCACTTCATACGCATAACGACCGGGGTACGGGCGTAGCAGCGGCTGAACTTGCGCTGATGGCAGGCGCCGACCGCGTCGAAGGGTGTCTGTTCGGGAATGGCGAACGAACGGGCAATTGCTGCCTCGTGACCATGGCGCTCAACATGTACACTCAAGGTATCGACCCCAAGCTCGACTTTTCCGATATCGACCGCGTGATCGAGACTGTAGAGTATTGCAACGCGCTCCCTGTTCCCGCGCGCCACCCCTATGGCGGGGAGTTGGTCTACACCGCCTTTTCCGGCAGTCATCAAGACGCGATCAAGAAAGGGTTCGCCGCGCGCGAAGTACAGAACGATCCGCACTGGCGTGTGCCCTATCTCCCCGTTGACCCAGCTGATCTGGGACGCAGCTACGAAGCGGTAATCCGCGTCAATTCGCAATCCGGCAAGGGTGGCTTCGCTTGGGTGCTGGAGCAGAAGGAGGGCTTGAAGCTTCCCAAGAAGATGCAGAGCGATTTTAGTCCGCATGTGCAGCGGATGGCTGATGAACTTGGTCGCGAACTTAACGCCGCCGATATCTGGCAGGCGTTTCGCAGCGCTTATCACGTGCAGACCGATGACAAGCATTTCCAGCTTGTCGATTACGAGGAACGGCGCGCGCATGACGGGGCACGTTTGTTTGCTGGCACGATTGCGGTCGAAGGCCGCGAACAGGCCGTCTCTGGCCGGGGTAACGGTCTGATCTCGTCGGTGCTTTCGACCATGGAAGAAGCGTTCGGACTTCGCCTGGAAATCATCGACTACACGGAGCATGCGCTGACGACGGGCCGCGACAGCCGTGCCGCGGCTTATCTCGAATGTCGCACCTCTGATGGAAGAACAATATGGGGGGTTGGCATCGATGAAGACGTTGCGACGGCAAGCGTGAGAGCTGTGCTGAGCGCGGCAAATTCAGCTATTGGTTGAAAGCGTTCTTGTCGGCCAAATAACAGGCGCTCCGGGTCGATGCGTAAAGAAGCAGCTATCCGTAGCCCATCAATTTCAAGACTTCCTCCCGACTGCGCGGGTCTTCCAGAAAGGTGCCCATCATGCGGCTGGTTATCATGCTGACACCGGGCGTGCGCACGCCCCGTGCGGTCATGCAGCTATGACTCGCCTCGATGACCACGGCGACACCTTGGGGCACAAGATGCTCCCAGATGCAGTCCGCGACTTCAGCCGTTAATCTTTCCTGGACCTGCAGCCGTCGTGCGAAACCGTGAAGAACACGGGCGAGCTTCGAAATACCGACCACTCGGTCGTTCGGCAGGTAGGCAATTGCAGCCTTCCCGATGATCGGCGCCATGTGATGCTCGCAGTGAGACTGAAAGGGAATATCCTTCAGGAGAACAATCTCGTTATAGCCGCCGACTTCCTCGAACACGCGGCTAAGATAAAGCGAGGGATCCTCTGCGTAGCCGAGGCAGTATTCCTTCCAGGCACGGGCAACCCGCGCGGGCGTGTCCAGCAACCCTTCGCGAGCGGGATCATCGCCTGCCCATTCAATGAGAGTTCGCACAGCATCCTGGACATCGTCCGGAACTGGTGGCTTGCCACGTGGATCGTCTTCGTCGGGTCCTACCAGACTGCTCACTTGCCCCTGATCCTCCTGAATTTCTCGCGAAAGCGCTTTAGCCGGCTTCCATTACGGAAAAGCCCGCCCTTGGCAAACGGCTCGAACATGTCTTCCGGGTCTTCAGGGTCGAGCACCGCACTTTCGGCAAGTGTCTCTTCGACGCCGTTCAAATCGGGCGGATGATAGCGCACGAGATTGCGCCCACCATCAAGAGTGATGGAATGGTCGATCACAGCCGCCATGGAGCCGTGCCGTTCGAGCAATTCGGGCATGTCGGCGGCGTCCAGCCCCAGATGTTCCGCCAATAGCGAATACCGCAGACCTGCGATGGCATCGCCAGCATGCTCATTGCCTTCGCGCGTCGCATCGACGAACACATCGCATTCGCTGTCGAGACCCATCGAGCGGTTGTTCATGTTCGCTGAACCAATCCGGAAAATCTCGTCGTCAATGATCATGATCTTGGCATGGACGTAGATCGGCGTGATGCCGGAATAAGGCGTCCAGATCGAGAAGCGGCCCTTTTCGTCGGCTTCTTCGATGCACCGGACGAGCTGCGCCCTGGCATGATCCATGGCATGTTGCTCAAGCCAGCCATCGGCGTTCGCCGGATGGACAATGACGATTTCTGGTGGATCGTCTTCGGTCAACCGCTCGACGATCGCCTCGCAAATGCTGCGCGAGGCGAAATACTGGCTCTCGGCATAGATGAAGCGCTTCGCGCGCTTGATATGCTGCAGGAACAGTTGCTCGATTTCATCGACCTTGTCCCAATCCCGATGAGCCGCCCGGGTGCGGGCAATGCCTAATTCCACATTTTCAAAGGTCGCGTCGAGATCTTCGGGCCACAGGCTCTTCTCGGGCGGCTTTATCGGCATCAACGGTTTTCCGCCGGCACGAACCCAGCGATCATGCCCCAGATCGCTCAACGCATCGGCAACTTCGCCCTCCATCAGCATCGAAGCGTCGTGCCATGGATCGTAGCTTCGCCCGTTGGGCATCTTTCGCAGCGGCTCGTTCTCCGCATGCTCGCGGGTATCCCAGCGTTTGCGCGTCATGTCGATACATCCGCAAACCGCGAGCGAGTTGTCGAGGACAGCCAGTTTCTGGTGATGGCTGCATCCGACCGGGTGGGCGGAATCAAATTTGAAATCGATCCGCCGATGGCGGAACCAGCGGGTCAGGTCCCACCACATCGAACCGCGGAAGGTAAACTTGAAAACCCCGAAACTCCACTTGAGGATACGAACTTCAAGTGTCGGACGGTTGCGGACCAGCCAGGCTATGAAGCCACCAAGCCGTGCCGGGTATTTATCCTTCCATCCCCGCTGCCACCAATGGCGGCCTTCGGCCAGATGGATGCGTGTGTCGAAGTCCCAACCGATCAGCAATATGCGATACCGTGCATTGAGCATCGCCGCCTGCATCACCGCAAAATAGTCGGCCGCATCGATGACCACGCGCGCCCGGTCTGCCTTGACCCAACGCCAAACTCCCGGCTCGACGCTATCATCGAGCCGGGAAACTTTTTCGGGACTTTGCTCGACCGTATCGATCGGATTCTACCCCCGCGAGCCTATCTTATTCCTTGGCATCTTCTTTTTTCTCAGGCGTCACTTCGGCTTCGTCCATTTCCTTGTCCTTGCGCCGTTCAAAAACCCGTTCCATGTGTTCGCGGTCCTTGTCGTCTAGGTAATTTTCAAAGTCCGGGAAGTGATCTTCCTCTTCCTCGTCGATATGGTGACGATACTGGTGATCGAATTCCTTGAACTTGCTCAGCCACGCGCCGGAGCTCATGTCGGTCGCAGCCAGATCGTTCAGCGCCTCGTCGATTTCGTGGTGCTCGGCAACTGAGTGGCGCGTCTCGTCGGTAGTCGGGGGCTTGCGCAGCATGGTCGAATACAGCGCTTGCTCTTCTGCCGCGGCGTGGCTTTTCAGTTCTTTGGTCAGTTCTTCGAACAGCGCTTCACGTTGACCGCTTTCGCCGCTCGTCTCTTTCAGTTTGTCGAGCAGTTGGCGGTGCTTGTCATGGTCCTGCTTCAGGCGGTCGAAAATCTCGGTGGAATCGGCCATAGTCTTTTACCCATATTACGGTGTCTCATCGTTAGAACAGGCGGAATGCTCAGCGGTTCCAACCGGCTTGCCCTCGCTCGCCCCAGTTCCCATGTTGCGGTTGATGGCCCAGGACCAGCAAGCTCCAAGCCCGGCGCAGATGCGGATGATGGCGGACGCAGCGCTCGCCTCCATGCCTGCAAAATTTCGCGAGCAATTGGGCGATGTCGTCATGCAGGTTGAGGATTTCGCCACCCCCGACCAGCTCGCTTCGGTCGACCTCACTGACAAGTGGACACTCAGCGGTCTCTACGAAGGCGAACCGCTGCCCGAACAGTCGATCTGGGCGAGTCATCACATGCCGCCAAGGATATGGCTGTTTCGTCGCCCACTGATTGCCGAATGGCGTGAGACGGGGGTCGAGATGGAAGATCTGGTTCGCCACGTGGTCGTACACGAAGCAGGCCATCACTTCGGTTTCAGTGACGAAGACATGCACCGCCTCGAAGATCAGGCGGACTGACGACGCCGATACGGATCGATTCCGAGGCGTAAGATTATCGGCCAACCAGAAAAGCCCACCCCCTTCGCAGGGATGGGCTTTTTTGGCGCGCCAGGAAGGATTCGAACCTCCGACCGCCTGATTCGTAGTCAGGTACTCTATCCAGCTGAGCTACTGGCGCGTTGGAGGGCGGCACATAAGGGGGAGGTCCGCTCTTGGCAATAGCTAAGGGGAACCTTTCTCGAACAACTGCGCCGCAAGGGCAATGTCCAATGGAGGTTTGGCCAGCTCCTTGATTGCGTCGGGTGAGAACCAGGACAGTTTGCCACCTTCGCACGATCTTATCTCGCTGCCATCCCATTCCGAAGTGTATAGCAGAATGACAATCGGTTTCGCACCGAACCGGCTCGGTTCCTCGGCAAATCCTGCAGGCTCAAGATCGACCGGATCGAGCTTTAGCGTAGCTTCTTCTTCAATCTCGCGAACCAGTGCCTGCGCTGGCGTTTCGCCGCTTTCGACCTTGCCACCGGGAAATTCCCATAGGCCGGCATGGTGCTTTCCGGCAGGTCGTCTGTGCATCAGCCATCGACCCCCGCGATCGGAAAGGGCGAGCGCGACGACGCAGACCCATGTCGGATTACTTTCCAGTTTTTGTCTCGCCTTCAACCATTTCTTAACGGGCGCGACCGTAATTCTCCGATGTCAGCTCGACAAGCGACAGATGGGGTAACGCTGAAATGTTCAACTTCCTGATAAAACTGGGATGCGACGAAAGCGGAGCAACGGCTGTCGAATACGGACTGATCCTCGCCATGGTGTTCCTTGCCATGATCGGCGCCGTGCAGACGTTCGGAACCGAGGCCATCGCTCTCTGGAACTACGTTGCAGAGCAAGTCACCGAAGAGTGAAGCATGATACCGGAAGTTAGTACTTCTTCAATCCTTCCGGTGCACAAGGAAGACTGCTTGAGCCGGGGGTTGTCCGGGGAGAGCCGGGAACGAAGACTGAACCAGGAGACGACACATGAAATTCTTTAGCAAACTAATCCGCGACGAAGAAGGCGCCACCGCCATTGAATACGGCCTCATCGCCGCCCTGATTGCGGTTGCTGCCATCACCGCAATGCAGAGTCTCGGCGATGAACTGGACACGACCTTCAATGGCGTTGCCAACTGCCTTCAGAATTCCGACGATGAAGCTTGTGCGGAAGGAACGCCTACCTAAATCTCTGCGAACTCGAGAAAGAAGGCGGCGGGGTTTCCCCCGTCGCCTTTTTTTTGCGCGTGAAGAATTTGAACGCTCAGCGACCGCGTGCGACGATCTTCACCTTCTGACCGGCTCGGACATTCTCATTCGCCGTCAGGCCGTTGAGAACGCGGAAACGCTCCACCTGATTGTCCGAATAGGCCATCCTGCGTGCCAGCCCCGCGACCGTATCGCCGCTTCCAACGGTTACCACCTCCACATGGCGCGGCTGGATATTGGCTGCGGTCTGAGCGTCAATCCGGCGCATTGAACCGAACATCGAGTTGAACGCGCTCGATCGGCCCGCGGGCATAATCGCGGTGAAGTGATAGGCGCGATCATTCGCAAACTCGTAGGCGAACACGGTTACATCCACCTGGCTGTTGCTATTGTTGACGCGCGCGGTCCCATAAGCCGCCGGAAGACCGTTTACAGTCGTCCGTTGAAGCCCTTGAGGCCTGACCTGCTGCTGCTCGCTCAAGCCGGCAAACACACTCGTGACGTAAGATCCAAGATCGCCATTGTAGGGAGCAAGGGTAAGCTGCGCTTTCCCGCTCTGCCCGCTAATGGTCACCGCGCTCGGGCTGTTTATCATGTAGAAGCCTTGCGGAGCGGTAAAGGCGAGCCGCAACTCGGGGTGGATGAACTGCCGGCCCTCGACGATGCCCTGCTCGGGATCGTCACCGTAAATCAGGCCATCGATGCGCGTAAGAAACGTATCGCGACTGGTAATACCGCCAGCCGCACCTACTGCCTGAGCCTTGCTCAGCGCGGTCTGGACACGGCTGGCCGGATCCGGATGGGTCGATGCCCATTCGGGCAACCGGGCATCGTCACGTCCTTGCAACCTGGCATCGAGGGCATTCTGCATGGCAAGACTTCGCAGCACGGTGCCCATCGCCCGGGGATCATAACCCGCCTGGTTCAGGTAACGAATTCCAAGTTCATCGGCCTCGAGTTCCTGGCTGCGTGAAAACCGCAGGGTCAGCAGCTGCGAGCTCTGCATCGCCAGCTGGCCCAGCTGCTGACCGACTCCCCCACCGATTACCGAGCCAACCACTGCGCCCAGTACACCGAGCAGCGAATTCTGCTGAGCCTTGGCTTGTCTGCGTTGCGAATGCCGTGCCGCGACATGGCCGACTTCATGACCCAGTACGGCCGCCAGCTCTGCTTCGTTGTTCATCAAAGTGACGAGCTGCCGTGTCGTGTAAACATACCCGCCGGGTATGGCGAAGGCATTGTTCACCGGGCTGTTGACGAGCGAGACCGTGAAGGATTCGCGCGCATTGCCAAGCCCCGATTGAACCGCGATGTTCTGGCCGACCTGGCGTACGTATTGCGCATGGGTCCCGCTCATCGCCCCACCGAATTCGGCAAGCAATTGCGGATGGGCCTCCGCGCCGATTTGTGCCTCGCTTCGCGTGATAGGGGCCGAAGCGCTGGGAATATTACCGGTCCCTGCGCATCCCGACAGAGCGAGCGCGGCGGCGGCGGTGGTCGATACGGCAAGTCTTTTGGTGAGCGACATGATCTTCTCCCTTGTGCTGGCGCACGGATCCCACCGCCGCACGGCCCGATTCGAACAATGATAGGGAGAACAGCGAAATCCGGTGCTTTGTTCCCGCACCGTCAGACCTAACCCGCGATTGTCAGGAACCGCTCTTCACGCACTCGCCTGAGTTCGTCGGCCGACTTGCCTGATAGGGCGTCGAGTTCTTCATCGATGGCATCGCCCAGCGCGTTCGCCGCGGCCCGGGGATCGCGATGGGCACCGCCGGCCGGTTCTGCCACGATCCGGTCAATGACGCCGAGCCGCTTGAGATCCTGCGCCGTCACCTTCATCGCTTCGGCTGCTTCGGGCGCCTTCTCGGCCGTGCGCCAGAGGATCGACGCACACCCTTCTGGCGAAATGACCGAATAGACTGCATGCTCCATCATCAACACGCGCTCGGCGCTTGCGAGGGCAACGGCGCCGCCCGATCCCCCCTCGCCCACGATCGCTGCCACCATAGGCACGGGCAAAGCAAGACATGCTTCGGTCGAGCGCGCGATCGCTTCCGCCTGCCCGCGTTCTTCGGCTTCGACTCCGGGAAAGGCTCCCGACGTGTCGACAAGGGTAACGACCGGAAGATTGTAGCGTCCTGCCAGATCCATCAGCCGGATCGCCTTGCGGTACCCCTCCGGCTTACCCATTCCGAAATTGTGTCGAATACGGCTGGCTGTATCATTGCCCTTTTCATGCCCGATCAGGATCAGTTTGCGTCCGTTCAATCGGGCGAAGCCACCCATGATTGCCTCGTCCTCCCCATAGGTGCGGTCGCCGCCAAGGGGCACAAACTCATCAAACACATGCGCGATGTAGTCGCGAAAATGCGGACGCGAAGGGTGGCGGGCAACCTGAGTCTTCTGCCAGGGAGAAAGTGCTTCGTATGTACTGGCGAGGAGGTTCGCGCTCTTCAGTTCAAGCCTTCGCAATTCGTTCGAAATGTCGACATCGTCGCCTTCGGCTGCTGTACGCAACTCTGCAATCCGTGCTTCCAGTTCGGCCACAGGCTTTTCGAATTCGAGATAGGAGATCATGGCGCAGGCGCTAGTCCGAAGCGGCACGCTGGGCAAGAGGATGGCGTTCATTGACCAGTTTCACGAGCCGCTGCGCATCAACATGCGTGTATATCTGCGTGGTCGAAATATCCGCGTGACCGAGCAGGGTCTGCAACGCCCGCAAGTCTGCCCCACCCTCGAGAAGATGCGTAGCAAAGGCATGGCGTAGCACATGCGGGCTGAGTTTTTCCGGCGGCAGGTCCGCGCGCGCGGCCAGCTCCTTCAGTAGCTGAAACAGCCGAATGCGTGAAAGATGTCCGGTCCGGGAGGGGAAGAGCCATGGCGAACCCGAATTTCTCAGGCGTAACCATCGGGAAAGTGCCCGCTTGGCAGGATGGCTTACCGGGACTAGCCGGGCATGCCCCCCTTTCCCTGTAACAGTCAGGAATGGTTCGTCCCGCGGAACAGCCGACAAGGGAAGAGAAACAAGCTCGCTGGCGCGCAAGCCCGAACCATAGAGAAACTCGAGCAACACCAGAAGGCGGACCGCCAAGGGTCGCTCGCTCGCCGCTTCACTCTCTGCCTGGCGAAAAAGGCTTTCGACCTGTTGATGAGACAGTATCTTGGGCAACGTCCGGCGTGGGGACGGTCGGGGCAAGGCGTGGCTGGGATCATCCTCGCGCAGGCCTTCGTCGATAAGGAAACCGTAAAATTGGCGCAGCGCGGAAACCTTGCGTGCCAGGGTCGACGGGGCGAGCGATGCCCAATTCTGACCGAGCCTCGCCAAATGGGTAGGCGATGCCTTATCGAGAGAGCTATCGATCAAGCTCTCGGCCTGGGCCAGGTCGCGACCATAGGCGAGTATCGTATTGCGTGCCGCGCCTCGCTCTGCAGCGAGCATGGCGAGAAAATCGTCGATTGCGCTCACGTCAGGCGCGCGCGACCGCCTCTGCCGCGATCATCCGTGCTTCGGCTGCCATGCCTACCCGGCGCAGGGCCGAGACGATATGAAACAGGTGGCGTGCCGTCATTCGATCCCAATCCGCACCCTGCATACCCAGGCCGACCAGCATGGCGACCAAAGCCGCATTCTCGACCTCGGCCGCGCGGTCGATCATGCGCGTCCAGCGGGTCTGTGCGGACAGGTTCACCCCCAGGCGCGAACTGTATTCGTCCACTTCGCTTTGGCCAAGCCTGTCCAGTCCGGCGAGGCCCGCAAGCAACATTTTAGACTTGCGCTGACGGCTTGAATTGTCGGCGTCCGCGAAGCTGTCGAACTCGCCATCCGACACCTGCACGCCCTCGGCCGGATTGGCCAGCGCAAGCAAGGCCCAGCCTTGGCTTCCTGTATCGAGTGCCGACGCCCAACGCATGGCATCGCGATCGAGACCGGCAGTCAGCATGGAAGCGATCAGGGCTCCGGCATCGTCGGCGAACGTCTCATCGACCGGCATGCGGGCGGCTGCATACGCGGTGAGCGCCATCCGCCCGTAATTCGCTTCATCATCGCTCGACCAGATCTCGCGGATGGCCGATAGCCGTGCCGTTGGATCGGTATCGACATATGCCTCGCGCAAACGCGAAGCAGTCACGGCAGCGTCGCCTTCAGCAAGCTGCTCGGCGTAGATCTGCGCGTAAAGATCGACCATCGCTCGCGATGAAAAAATACCGGCCGCCGCGGCGACATCGGCTCCGCGCGCGCGCTCTGCGAGGGGAATTGCCGGCGTCAGAGCCGCGCTCTTCAGCAAGTCGGAACCAATGTTCTGCGACAGGTTTTCCGGGACAGGCTCACCCAGGGCGTTTGCCAGTGCATAGCGCCACGGGGTCAGTTCCTCGATCCCGTCCCATTCGATCGTGACTGCACGCCGACCGCGTCCGGCAGCGCCTGCAAAACGTTGTGACAGCAGCACATCGATACGTTCGCCCTCGCCTCGGTTCTGAAGCCTTCGCAAATCGTTGAGCGCACGCGTTTCTTCACCGGCATACGCGTTGCAAATTCCGGCCAGCATCCGCCATTCTGCATCATCGCGTCCGGTTTCGACCAGCCGCACCGCAGGACACGCACCGACGATGTCCGAAGAGCCGATATAGGCTTTCACCGCCGCGTCGGCGAGTGCGGGCGTATAGTTGCCGGTGTCGACATCCTGAACCAGCGCACGAGCCGCAACGTGCTCGCCCAGGGCATTCAGAGTTCGGGCGCGAAGTGTCGCAAATTCGACCGCATCCATGCCTTCCGGCGCTTCAAGACGGCTGGCCAGCGCGCGCCGCATCAAGATATGACCCCATCGAGAGACGACCGGACCGTCGATGCCAGTCAGCACGGCGCGCACCAGCGAGGCTGGCTGTGCGGCAAGCGATCCTGTTGGCAGACCGCCTTCGGACGGGTCGATAACCCCGACACGCTCCATCGAACGCCTCGCAGCGGGCGGGATATCGACACGAGGTTTCAACCCGAGGAACTCGTCGAGTTCGTCGGTCGACATCTGTTCGAGTTCGCGCAGCGAAGGAAGGTCCACTGACTCGGCTCGCGCTGCCGAAGCAGCCGGGGCCGGGGTGCTCGGCAAGGGCTGGACAATCTCTCCCGACCGGGTCGGTGCAGGCCGAGGACTGGAAGTTGGCACAGGCGCTGCGGTTCTCGTTGCCGTAGGTACTGGCGTTGGCGTGGGAGAAGGTGCAGAATCATCGAAACCGGGAGGCAACAGGTCTGCCGGACGTTCCTGCGCCAGAACGAGCGTCGATGTGAGCGCAAGGGCCGCCGTGCCAAGAAACAGACCCCGTCTCATCGGTTTTTCCCGGGCAGCACAACGGGCTCCTCGATCGGATGCAGAGCTTCTTCTCCGCCATCTACATATGCGATAATACACAGCACGACCAAAGCCAGTGCCAGAATCGCTGCGATGCGCTGTCCGGTTATGGCCAAGTTTTTCGCGTCCCGTTCCAAGTGGCGATACCTTGCCCCCGCCTTAGCCCATGATAAGGCGCTCCGGCAATGACTGACACACTCGAACCGACGCAACTGGAAATTGCCGACATTGCTCGCCGGCTCGATCGGACGGTCGTGCTGGTGGGCCTGATGGGTGTCGGCAAATCGACCGTCGGACGGCGTCTGGCCACCATGCTGAACGTTAACTTCGTCGATGCTGACGAGGAGATCGAACGTTCTGCGGACCGGACTGTCAGCGAAATCTTTCAAGCGCATGGCGAAAGCTATTTTCGCGATGGCGAGCGCCGCGTGATCGCGCGTCTGATCGAGGAAGGCCATGGCGTACTGGCAACAGGCGGCGGAGCGTTCGTGGACCCGGACACGCGCGCGCTGATCCTTGACCGCGCACTCGCCGTCTGGCTCGATTGCGATATCGATACGCTGGTCGAGCGAACCTCTCGCCGGAAAACCCGACCGCTACTGCAGAACGGGGACCCGCGCGTCATACTGACCGACTTGAAAAACCGGCGCAGCGCAGCATACGCGAAGGCCCAGCTTCATGTTGTGACCAGCGATGGTCCGCACCAGCAGACAGCGTTGCGGATTTTGAAAGCGATCGAAGTATGGCTGTAGTCGCTGTCGAACTCGCGGGCAGAAGCTATGAAGTCCTTGTCGGCGAGGATTTGCTCGACAGTGCGGCCGTACATGCCCGGCGTTTTATCGAACCGTATGGCAAGAGAAAAGTGCCGGTGGTGGCCGATCGCGAAGCCCGTCACCATCACGGCGACAGGCTGGCTCATTCGCTTGCCACTAGCGGCCACGAGATTGCGTGGTTCATCGTCGAACCGGGAGAAGCTTCCAAGAGCTGGGTCGGGCTCCAAAGCCTGGTCGACTGGTTGCTTGACCAGGGAATAGCGCGCAGCGACCATGTGTTTGCCTTGGGCGGGGGTGTCGTCGGCGACCTTGCCGGCTTTGCCTGCGCCATCCTGAAGCGCGGCTGCGGGTTCGTTCAGCTGCCCACGACACTGCTGGCGCAAGTCGACAGTTCGGTGGGTGGGAAAACCGCGATCAACACGGCATTGGGTAAGAATCTCGTCGGCGCTTTTCACCAACCCTCGCTCGTGTTGGCCGACCTTTCTACGCTTTCTACCTTGCCCGCGCGCGAGCTGCGCGCTGGCTACGCCGAGATCCTCAAATATGGGATACTGGGCGATAGCGTCTTTTTCGAGTGGCTTGAGGAGCGTGGCGATGCGGTGCTTGCGCTCGAGCCCGAGGCTCTGGAGCACGCCGTCACTGTCAGCGTCTCTGCCAAGGCGCGTATAGTTGCCGAGGACGAACGCGAGACCATTGGTGCACGGGCCCTGTTGAATCTTGGCCATACGTTCGGCCATGCCCTGGAGGCCGCCACGGGTTTCTCGGATCGTCTATTGCATGGCGAAGCGGTGGCGCTGGGCATGGTTCTAGCCGCCCGTTACTCCGCGCGAATGGGTTTTATTGCACATGGCGATGCCGAGCGGATCACCGGGTTGGTGGACGCAGCCGGGCTGCCAGCAGAAATCGCGGCCCTGAACCTTGGCTGTGACGGCCAAAGCTTGGTCGGTTATATGTTGCACGACAAGAAAATGGATGCCGGCACGTTACCGTTCATCCTGTTGCACGAGATTGGGGCGGCCTATCTCGACCGTAATGTCAAACTCGATGACGTCTCGGCTTTTCTGGACGAGCAACTCAAGGTGCATTGATTTGTCAGATGCTGTTTGGGTTTGCGAGACAGCAATCAAACTGCACGCGGTTCCAACCGTGCAACCTTCGAGCCCGGATCAACCGCCTGACACTCTGCAATCATCGCATCATGTTCCACCAACAGCCGTTCGATCTCTGTGCGTCGTTCAAGGATCATGTGGGCTATACCTGGCGCAAGGCTCTCCCCGTCGCCAATCTTTCCCAGAACGGTCGCAAGATCGCTGACCGTCGCATCTTCGGGTGTCTTGTAAAAATGCCCTTTGCCGTCGAAAAACCCTGTTCCCCTGTAGGCCATGCCTGAACTCCTGTGCGTGTTGCTTCAGAAGCGACTCGAAGGTGGATTATCTCCCGGTTTCACGCATCGCGAAAGCGGTTTAACCACATTATCACCTTACGACGCAGAAAATTGTAAGATTGCATTAAAGTCCAGTTACACAATTGCGTCCTGGTTTAACAAAGCTGCTGGTTTCGAGCTTATTCCAGTTCGAGGATAACTTCGTCGACAGCAAGACTGTCTCCTTCGGCAGCATTGATCTTGGCCACTGTGGCCTGCTTTTCGGCGCGCAGGATGTTCTCCATCTTCATCGCCTCGACTGTCGCGAGCGGCTGGCCAGGCTGGACCTCTTCGCCCTCGCCGACGTGTAGCTTCACGAGCAGACCCGGCATCGGGCAGATCAGCATCCTGGAAAGATCGGGCGGCTCCTTCTCGATCATGTGACTTGCCAGGTTGGCGATGCGGCTCTGGAGGATGCGCAACCGGTGCGACGCTCCGCGCGTGATGACCGTATAACCGGTGCGTGTCGGTTCGAGCTGAAGGCCGTAGGTTTCAAGCGGACCTGCATCCTCGTCGGCGTCTTTGGCGAACAACGCCACTGCCACGAAGCGGTCGCCGGGCGTATAGGCCAATTCGAGCGCGACCGGATCACCGTCGACCGTTATCGCATCCTCTTCCAGCCGGACATCATGCGTGCTCGAGCCTTCTTCGCGCTGGCCGATGCGGATGGTCCATTCGCCCGGTGCGTAGTAATCCTTGCCAAGCTGCTGGTCGACCCGTCGCGCCCTGTCGGCATCGGCGGTGGCAATTACACCGCCAACTGCCGCCAGCACGCGCGTCAGCTGTTGCGAAGCGGGTGCGCCTTCGAAGCCTTCGGGGTATTCCTCGGCAATGAACCCGGTGGTCAGTTCGCCCGAACGGAAGCGGGGATGCTGCATGATCGCGCTGAGGAAGTCGACATTGTGTCCCAAGCCGCGGATTTCGAACGCGTCGAGTGCTGCGACCTGAAGATCGGCCGCCTCATCGCGGGTTTCGCCCCACGTTACCAGCTTGGCGATCATCGGATCGTAGAACATCGACACCTCGCCGCCTTCGAAGACGCCGTCATCCACGCGCACGCCGCCGACACCGCGACGGCCATTCTCCGCGCCATCGTCGGCCCATGGCTCTACCGGGGGCTGGTAGCGCACCAGACGCCCGATGGATGGCAGGAACCCGCGATAGGGGTCTTCGGCATAGACGCGGTTCTCGATTGCCCAGCCGTCGATACCAACATCATCCTGCGTCATGGCGAGTTTTTCACCCGCGGCGACGCGGATCATCTGTTCGACCAGGTCGACGCCAGTGATCGCTTCGGTGACAGGATGCTCCACCTGCAGGCGGGTGTTCATTTCGAGGAAGTAAAAGCTTTCGCCGGTCGGGTCCGCGCCCGAAACGATCAGTTCGACCGTACCGGCGCTATGGTAGTTCACTGCCTTGGACAGAGCGACGCATTGCTCGCCCATGGCCTTGCGCATCCTGGGCGTCACGAACGGGGACGGTGCTTCCTCGACCACCTTCTGGTGCCGCCGTTGGATCGAACATTCGCGCTCGTTGAGGTAGATCACGTTGCCGTGCTTGTCGCCGAGGATCTGGATCTCGATATGGCGCGGGTTCTCGATGAACTTCTCGATGAAGACGCGGTCGTCGCCGAAGGAATTGAGGCCTTCGCGCTTGGTCGCCTCGAAGCCTTCGCGCACGTCCTTCTCACTCCAGGCGAGGCGCATGCCCTTGCCGCCGCCCCCGGCGCTGGCCTTCATCATCACAGGATAGCCGATCTCGTCGCTGATCTCGACCGCGTGGTCGGTATCGCGGATTTCGCCGACGAAGCCGGGGACGACATTGACCCCCGCTTCGCGCGCCAGCTTCTTGCTCTCGATCTTGTCGCCCATTGCCGCAATCGCGTTGGCAGGCGGGCCGATGAAAGCGATGTTTTCCTTCGCCAGCGCTTCCACGAAACTCGCGCGTTCGGACAGGAAGCCGTAGCCTGGATGCACCGCTTCTGCGCCGGTCTGCTTTGCGGCCTCGATTATCTTGTCCGCGACCAGATAGCTCTCGGCAGCGGCGGCCGGCCCGATATGCACCGCCTCGTCGGCCATGCGCACGAAAGGCGCGCGGGCATCGGCATCGGAGTACACCGCGACCGTGGCAATACCCATGCGCTTGGCCGTCTTGATGACCCGGCAGGCGATCTCGCCGCGATTGGCAATGAGGATTTTCTTGAACATCAGTTTGGTTGGTCCGCATATTGGCGCAGCAGCTCGGTGCGTGCGAGGGTGAGGTCTTCCATGCAATTGTTCTGGACCAGCGGCCAGATCGTGCCGCTCGTCTCGGTGCGTGATCCGTTGACTGCTAGGCAGTGCGCATCGCGATAGGCGAGCCACTTGCGTTGCGCTTCGAGAAGTCGGGCGTGATGGTCGTCCGGTCCGTCATATTCCGCGCTTTGTCGGTCCATCTTGTCGGCGACGGCTGTGGCGCGCGCCCAATGTTCGTTCAGCGCGGCATCAGCCTCGCGTAGATCCTCGTAGGAACAGATGTTGAGCGCAGCCTGCGTGGCGGGGTCTGCGCAATCGGCGTCGGGTCCATCAGCCTGAGCGCCGACATGTAACAGGAATAACGCGGTCAGGATCATCGGTCCGCCCCCACGGCTGTCGCAAGCGCAGATGTCTGCGCGCGTATCAGCGGGGCGGACATGATGGTCATTCGGCCAACTCCATCTGTGCTTCGCGGCGCATCGGCTCTTCGCTCTCTAACGTCGTCAGCCCCAGCTTCGCAAACAAGGCCGCGTCGCTGTCGTCGCCCGCATTGGGCGCGGTGAGCAGCTTGTCGCCGGTGAAGATCGAGTTCGCGCCTGCCATGAAGCATAGCGCCTGCGTGGCTTCGGACATGCTTTCACGGCCCGCGCTCAACCGCACCATGCTCATCGGCATACAGATGCGCGCCACGGCCACGGTGCGGACGAATTCGATATCGTCGATCTTCGCGAGCGGCGTGTCGGCCAGCATGTCGCCCAGCACCGTGCCCTTGACCGGCACCAGCGCGTTGACCGGCACGCTTTCGGGATGCCGCTCCAGCGTGGCGAGCGTGTGGACGAAGCCGACGCGGTCCTCGCGCGTTTCGCCCATGCCCACGATCCCGCCGCTGCAAACGTTGATCCCCGCATCGCGCACGTTCTGGAGCGTATCGAGCCGGTCCTGATAGTTGCGCGTCGAGATCACGCGCTCGTAATATTCCGGCCCAGTATCGACATTGTGGTTATAATAGTCGAGCCCCGCTTCCTTGAGCATATCCGCCTGTTTCGGCGTCAGCATGCCCAGCGTCATGCAGGTCTCCAGCCCCATGTCGCGCACGCCCTTCACGATCTCGACGATCGCGGGCATGTCCCTGTCCTTGGGGTTGCGCCAGGCCGCGCCCATGCAGAAACGCTGACTGCCCGCATCCTTGGCCTGCGCCGCGCGCTGGAGGACCGATTGCACCTCCATCAGCTTGGTCGCCTCGACGCCAGAATCCGCCTTCACCGATTGCGAGCAATAGCCGCAATCCTCCGGACATCCGCCGGTCTTGATCGACAGCAACGTGCAGAGCTGGATCTGCTCGGGCGGGTGGTACTCGCGGTGGACTGTGGCTGCACGGAACAGCAGCTCGGTGAAGGGAAGATCGAAGAGGCCCGCGATCTCCTCGCGGGTCCAGTCGGTGCGGATTTGGGTCATAAAGTAATTAATCCTCGACCAATGTCATATTTGCAAACGAAGGGTCGAGTAGTCCGGCGATCGCACCACAGACCAAACCGCCGATAAGGCAACTCAAAAAAAGCGCAAAACTAAACATTCCAGTTAAGACCCAGTAAGGTAATGAGAGCAGGACCACGAGCTCCAATAGAATTGCTAGGAAGGCAATCAGCCCAGCAATAACGTTTCTTTCTAGATTAAACTTTTCAGTTGAAAACTTGCGGTTGGCCCATTCGGTATTAATCAGTTCCACTTTAGATTTAGAACTTTGACTCATGGTTTCAGGAGGCTGAGTTGATAGAGAATCCAATTTAACCCAAGTCACAGCGCCGGATTTATGTTCGTAGGCAATCGGCTTAGAAAGCTTCTCGACCCGATCTAAAACCCAAGGGGTGAACCACTTGAAGTCTTGCTTGTGTGAAATGGCGTCGGGGACTCGATGTTTGTCATAAAACTTCGAATAATTCGAAGGTGTTAGAGGATCTAAAACATCGACCAAATCGGCGTAGCCAACAATTCGTCCGCTGCCTTTCCGGATCAACGCAATCCGACCGCGCTTTGTCGTCTTGCGTGAACGCATTTCCCAGATTTTTTTCCCGTTTAGAATGTCGGAAATATAGGGTTCTGCGATAATCAAACCATCCATTATTTTGCTGCCTCCAAATCCTCGCCCGCAGGCGGCATGTCGTGCCCCCGCATGCGCAGCGCGTCCGCCGCGCATTCGACCACGTTGCTACCCGGGCCGTAAATGCCCTGCACCCCGGCATCGCGCAGCTTTGCTTCCGGCAACATGCCCGTCACAGCTTCGCCAGCGCCTGTTGGAGGTCGGCCTTAATGTCGTCGATATGTTCGATGCCGACCGACACACGGACCACGTCCGGCCCCGCTCCGGCAGCTTCCAGTTCGGCCTCGCCCAGCTGACTATGGGTTGTCGATGCGGGGTGGATTATCAGCGATCGTGTGTCGCCGATATTGGCGAGATGGCTGAACATCTCGACATTGGTGACCAGCGCCTTGCCAGCCTCATATCCGCCCGTCAGTCCGAAGGTGAACACCGCCCCGCCCCGGCCGCCGAGATATTTGTCAGCCAGCGGTTTGTACTCGCTGTTGGCGAGGCCCGCATAGGAAACCCAATTGACCTTGGGGTGATCGGACAGCCATTCGGCCAGCGCCAGCGCATTCTCGCAGTGCCGGTCCATTCGCAGCGCAAGCGTTTCCATGCCGGTCAGCGCCAGAAACGCGTTCATCGGTGCCATCGCCGGGCCAAGATCACGCAGCGCCAGCACGCGGCAGGCGATGATGAAGGCGATCGGGCCGACCGCATCCGTGAACACCGCGCCGTGATAGGAATCGTTGGGCTGGGTCATGGTCGGGAACTTGTCGTTCGCGGTCCAGTCGAATGTTCCCGAATCGACGATGACACCGCCAATCGCGTTGCCATGACCGTTCAGGAACTTGGTGGTCGAATGCACCACGATATCCGCGCCGTGTTCGATCGGGCGGCACAAAGCCGGACTGGCCATCGTGTTGTCGACAATCAACGGGATGCCCGCACTGTGTGCGATCTTCGCTATTGCGGCGATATCCTGCACCACGCCGCCTGGATTGGCGAGGCTTTCAATGAACACTGCGCGCGTATTTTCCGTGATGGCGTCCGCGACATTCTGCGGATTGTCGGCATCGACGAAATTGGTGTGCCATCCCATCTTCTTGAAGCTGTGCCCAAGCTGGTTGAGCGATCCACCATACAGCTTCTTGGCGGCCACGATTTCGCAGCCCGGTTCCATCAGCGTGTGGAACACGATGAACTGCGCGGCATGGCCCGATGCCACCGCCAGCGCGCCCGCCCCGCCTTCGAGCGCCGCGATCTTTTCTTCCAGCGCGGCATTGGTCGGGTTCATGATCCGCGAATAGATATTGCCCGGCTCTTCCAGACTGAAAAGCCGCGCGGCATGGTCCGGATCGTCGAAGACGTAAGACGATGTCTGGTAGATCGGCGTAATGCGCGCCTTGGTGGTCGGATCGGGCGCGCATCCGGCATGAACAGTCTGGGTTTCGAGCTTGCGGTCGGTCATTCGGCTGCCTCCTTGGTATCATCGCCCAGATCGCTTCCGGCCGGCGGCATGTTGTGGCCGAGCAGACGCAGCACGTCCGCCGCGCATTCCACCACATTGCTGCCCGGGCCGTAGATGCCCTGTACCCCGGCATCGCGCAGGAAATCGTAATCCTTCTGCGGGATCACGCCGCCGGCGATCACCTTGATGTCGGGGCGGTCAGCCTCTTTCAGCAGGCCGATCAGTTCGGGGATGAGCGTCTTGTGGCCGGCGGCAAGGCTGCTCGCGCCGATGGCGTCTACGTCTTTATCGAGCGCCATGTCGCGGGTTTCCGCGGGGGTCTGGAACAACGGGCCGGAGACGACCTCGAAGCCCATATCGGCAAAGGCGGAGGCGATGACGTTCGCACCGCGGTCGTGGCCGTCCTGGCCCATCTTGGCGACCATCAGTTTCGGCGCGCGGCCCAGGCGGCGTTCGACAGCTTTCACGCCTTCCACCACCTGGGCATAGCGATCATCCTCGGCATAGGCCTTGGAATAGATGCCGCGCACTGGCTTCGGTAGCGTGTCGTAGCGGCCATAGGCGTCTTCCATCGCCTGGCTGATTTCGCCCAGCGTCGCATCGTGGCGGGCGGCCTCGACTGCCAGGGCGAGCAGATTACCTTCCCGCTGTGCGGCACCGCGCGCCAATGCATCGAGCGCGGCCTTGCAGGCGAATTCGTCTCTGCCCTCACGCACTTTCTTGAGGCGTGCGATCTGGCTCTGACGCACGGCATGGTTGTCGATATCGAGCGTGTCGATCTCGTCTTCCTTGTCGCGGCGGTATTTGTTGACGCCCACGATCACTGTCTCGCCCCGGTCCACGCTCGCCTGCTTGGCGGCGGCGGCCTCCTCGATCTGTGCCTTGGGTTTGCCGCTGGCGACATATTCGGTCATGCCGCCAGCCGCCTCGACCTCGTCGAGCATCTTGCGCGCTTCCTCGACCAGCTTGTTGGTGAGGCTCTCGATATAATAGCTGCCGCCCAGCGGATCGGCGACATTGGTGATGCCGGTCTCTTCCTGGATCACCAACTGCGTATTGCGGGCGATGCGGGCGCTGAAATCGGTCGGCAGCGCGATCGCCTCGTCCAGCGCATTGGTGTGGAGCGACTGCGTGCCGCCCAGCACCGCCGCCATCGCTTCGATCGTGGTGCGGATGACATTGTTGTAGGGGTCCTGTTCCTGCAAGCTCACGCCGCTGGTCTGGCAGTGCGTGCGAAGCATCTTCGACTTGGGGTTCTGCGCCCCCAGCCCTTCCATGACATCGTGCCACAGATGCCGTGCGGCGCGCATCTTGGCGATCTCCATGAAGAAGTTCATGCCGATGCCCCAGAAGAAGGACAGGCGCGGCGCGAAGGCATCGATATCGAGGCCTGCTTCCATCGCACGCTTGGCGTATTCCTTGCCGTCGGCGATGGTAAAGGCCAGTTCCTGCACCGCGGTCGCCCCGGCCTCGTGCATGTGATAGCCCGAAATCGAAATGCTATTGAATTTCGGCATGTTGGCCGAAGTATATGCGATGATGTCGGAAACGATCCGCATGCTCGGTTCGGGCGGATAGATATAGGTGTTGCGGACCATGAACTCCTTGAGGATGTCGTTCTGGATGGTGCCCGAGAGTTTGTCCTGGCTAACCCCCTGCCGTTCGGCGGCGGCGATGTAGAAGGCGAGCACGGGGATCACCGCGCCGTTCATCGTCATCGACACGCTCATCGTGTCGAGCGGGATCTGGTCGAACAGGATTTCCATGTCGCGCACGGTGTCGATCGCGACGCCCGCCTTGCCGACATCGCCGACCACGCGCGGGTGATCGCTGTCATAGCCGCGGTGCGTGGCAAGATCGAATGCGACGCTCAGCCCCTTCTGCCCGGCGGCGAGGTTGCGGCGATAGAAGGCGTTCGATTCTTCGGCGGTAGAGAAGCCCGCATATTGGCGGATGGTCCACGGGCGCCCGGTATACATTGAGGCATAGGGTCCGCGCGTGAACGGCGCGACGCCGGGCACGCCGGGGTCGAGGCCTTGCGTATCCTCGCTGGTGTAGAGCGGCTTGACGGCGATCCCCTCAGGCGTGTGCCAGGTGAGATCACGACCTTTCACCTCCTTGTCGGCAAGTGCTTTCCAGTCGTCGTAAATCGGGGTCTTGTCAGTCATCTCAATGCGCCTCTTTCGGCGTTTCCATAATCTCGGTCAGCTGGCCCATCATATCCTTGGGATGCACGAAGAAGATCGGTGTGCCATGGGCCCCAATTCGCGTGGGACCGAGGATGCGTTTGCCCATATCCTCGAACCACTTGCGCGCCTCAGCTATATCCTCGACCTCGTAACAAACGTGGTGCTGCCCGCCCGCAGGATTCTTGGCGAGGAAGCCGTTGATCGGCGATGCATCATCGAACGGCTCGATCAGCTCGATTTGCGTTCCGTTCATCCCGTTTTCCGTTGGCGTATTCACGAAGCAGACCTTTACTCCCTGCTCGGGCAGGTCGAATGGCTCGGTAATGTCGTTCGCCCCCATGACCTTCCGGTAGTAGGTGATGGAATCCTCGATCGAAGGTGTCGCGACGCCAATATGATTCAGGCGACCGAGTTTCATAAGCAGGCTCCAGAGATCGAACAGAAAAACGGCGCGGCCCCCTGAGGGAACCGCGCCGCTGTCTTAGCCGTCGTGCAAGATCAATCAACCACCGCTGGACACGTCCTCGAGCCCTTCTACGTACTCGGCGCCAGCAAGCACCTCTGCCGAACTTCCTTCAAAGGAGTCGCCGATTGGCTGAACGCGCCCACCAAGGCACTCGCCCAGGAACCCTTCCATCGCCGCGAAGAAGCTCAACCGGTTCTCCGGCTTCTGGAAGCCATGCCCTTCATCAGGGTAGTTGATATATGTGACCGGCAAATCCTTTGCCTGCATTGCCGCGACGAGAGTGTCGGCTTCGGGCTTGGTAACGCGCGGATCGTTGCCACCTTGTCCAACCAGCAACGGCACGCGGATGTCGTCGATCCGGCTGATAGCGGACCGCTCGATCATCGCTGCGCGCGCTTCGGGATCGGACGGATCTCCGACGTACCGGAACCATGTACCCGCCAGGAATGGTTTCCAGTATTCGGGGAAGCTCTCGATCAACGTAGCAAGACTGGATGGGCCGACAATATCGACCCCGCATGCGAACTTGTCCGGCGTAAAGGTCACGCCGATCAGCGTGGCGTACCCGCCATAGCTACCGCCTCCGATGGCCACCTTGTCTTCCTGCGCGATGCCTTCGGCTACCGCCCAGTCCACCGCATCAGTGAGGTCAGTGTGCATTTTGCCGGCGAATTCGCCGACCGCGGCGTTGGTGAAGTCCTTGCCGAACCCGGTCGAGCCACGGTAATTCACGCTCAATACGGCATAGCCGCGGTTCGCCATCCACTGGTGAATGGTGTCGTAACCATAACTGTCGCGCGCCCACGGTCCGCCATGGACCCATAGCAGCATTGGCACCGCTTCGTCCGGGCGACCGTCGCCATCGGGATCGCTACCGGGCGGCAGGGTCAGGTAGGAAACCAGCGTCTTGCCGTCGGACGATTTGAGTTCCAGCGGATGCATGGGTTGAAGCGGTGCATCGGCCAGATCGGGGCGGGTCGCGAACCACGGGGTCAGCGTGTCCGCGGTTCGATCATATACGTAGTACTGGCCCGGCGCCTCGGCCGCGCCTTCATACACGATCCATGTATTGTCATCTTCCGAGCGCGAGGAGATCGAGAATTCGCCTTCGAGATTGTTCTGGAGAAACGCAATTTCGGCGGCAGCTTCCTCGTTCAGAGGCGTCCACTCGTCCTTGAGGTAATTGACCGAATAAGCGATCGGTTCGTAAGTCTCGTTATCGGTCAGAATTCCGCTCAGATCCGCTTGGGTCGGCTCGGCAATGACCCGGCGTTCGCCCGTGGTCAGATCGACTGCGACGCCGGCGGCAACATTGCGGTCTCGACTATCGATTAGGTATGCAGTCTTGTTGTCGCGCGAAAAGCCCACGACATTGGTCGAGAGCATGTCTTCGCTTGGTATGTCGGCAAACAGTTCGCCCGGCGTCATGTCATCGTTGAGATAGACCGCCTGCATCCCGCCATCGGGTTGCGGCACCATTGCCATGCGCGGGGCATAAGTATTGTCGGTAATCCAAGCGGCATATCCGGGGTTTTCGGCGATCAGCCTGCGCTCGCCGGTCTCTACGTTCACTTCGTACAGATCGGTAAGCTGCGGGTTGCGCTCGTTCAGACCGACAAGGATCACACCGGGACGGTCGCGGCTGACACCGAGTATCTGAGCGCGCGCACCGTCGGCGACCGGGGTCAGGTCGCGTGTCTCGCCTGTGCGGGGGTCGCTTGCATAGACGTGGAAGTTCTCGTCGCCGTCATTGTCCTTCGCGAACATGACGTATTTGCTGTCCGTGCTCCAGAAATGGTTGGAGATGCCGCGGTGGCGGTCGTCCGTAATGACTTTGCCATCATCGGGATTGGCTGCAGGCGCCACCCAGACATTCATTACGCCATCGTCGGGAGCGATCCAGCTAACCCATTTGCCGTCAGGACTGATCCGGCCTTGCGAAGCAACCGGATTGCCAAACAATTCGGCACGGTCGATCAGTTCGTAATCCGACAGAGCGTGGTGTTCGGCATGGCCGACGCCGGGCAACATCGCGGTCCCGGCAAGCGCGGCGGCAATCGATACTTTCTTCATGAAACTTCCTCCTCTTCCAGGCGACAAACTATCTAGAAGGAGCTGTTGTGTCCAGATAAGACAGCTTCAAGTCTTCGGTACCGATCGCGCCGTACATGTTATTTTAGACGCGGATCAATTCCTCGGTCGAGGGTGTAGCGACCCCGATATGGTTGGGACGGCCGAGTTTCATTTTATCATTCCAAAATGGCGAAAGGCAGCTTCGATCGCCAACCGCTTATCAGTAGGACAAGGATGACTGCGGCCAGTTCCAATTCGGTTTGGCGCAGTTCGCGTCGTAAGGCCATGCTCATGCTTGAGATCGGCAATCCAACACGTCTTTGGCACAAAGCCATGGTGTTGTTTTACGATGTGCTGAATTTCCCGATAGGTAGCCATTGTAGCGCCTCACCGAGGATCGGGCCGGGGAGGCCCGCCAAAAGTCATGTGGACCGCCGCCATATCCGGACCTTCGACTTTGCTGATACCCGGCCAGACTTGATATCCCACCCAGGCCGGTTGGCCCGAACCGTCAGGCATTCTATTACAGGCCACCGCATACTCACCTGAATAGCCTATGTTTTCCTTCTGATAAAACTCGCCGCAACCACGAATGGAGTTTTCCGCGAGCGCCCTCATGACATCACCCGTGGGCTCCTGCCAGTTCGAGCTCCATTGCTCATCGCTTGAAGGTGGTTCACCACACGAGCCTAGGAGCACACAACTCGCCGCGACAAAGATTTTTGTGTGCCTCATGTCTACTCCCTCACAACGGAATATTATCATGCTTCTTCCACGGATTCTCCAGCACCTTACCGCGCAGTTTGCGTAGCCCCAGCGCAATCCGCCGCCGCGTCGAATGCGGGTAGATTACCTCGTCGATATAGCCGCGACTGGCTGCCACGAAGGGGTTGGCGAAGCGGTCTTCGTATTCCTTCGTTTTCTCGGCAATCTTGTCAGGATCGTCGCGGTCCTGCCGGAAGATGATTTCCACTGCGCCTTTCGCGCCCATCACCGCGATTTCGGCGGTGGGCCAGGCGTAGTTGAGGTCGCCGCGCAAATGCTTGGAAGCCATCACGTCATACGCGCCGCCATAGGCCTTGCGGGTAATTACGGTAATCTTGGGCACGGTCGCTTCGGCATAGGCGAACAGCAGTTTTGCGCCGTGCTTGATAATGCCGTTATGCTCCTGGCTGGTACCAGGAAGAAAGCCGGGCACGTCGACGAAAGTCAGGATGGGGATTTCGAACGCGTCGCAGAAGCGCACGAATCGCGCGGCTTTCTTGGACGAGTTGATGTCGAGCACCCCGGCAAGCACCATCGGCTGGTTCGCCACCACGCCAACCGTGCGCCCTTCCACCCGGCCGAAGCCGCACAGGATGTTGCCCGCGTGATTTGGCTGGATCTCGAAGAAATCGCCCTCGTCCAGTACTTTCCGGACAACCTCGTGCATGTCGTAGGGCTGGTTGGCATTGTCGGGGATCAGCGTGTCGAGCCCAGGCTCCTCGCGGTCCCACGGATCGCTGGTCGGGCGCTCGGGCACATCCTCGCGGTTCGACAGCGGCAAGTAGTCGAAGAAATCGCGCGTAGCGAGCAGCGTCTCGATGTCGTTCTCAAAGCTGTTGTCAGCAACGGATGTCTTGGTGGTGTGCGTTTTCGCCCCGCCCAGTTCTTCCTGCGTTACCACTTCGTTGGTCACCGTCTTGACCACGTCGGGTCCGGTGACGAACATGTAAGAACTGTCTTCGACCATGAAGATGAAGTCGGTCATTGCCGGCGAATAGACCGCGCCGCCCGCACAAGGCCCCATGATCAGGCTGATCTGCGGCACAACCCCCGAGGCAAGAACATTGCGCTGGAACACCTCGGCATAGCCGCCAAGAGAGGCCACCCCTTCCTGAATGCGCGCGCCGCCGCTGTCGTTGAGGCCGATCACCGGCGCGCCAACCTTCATCGCGGTGTCCATGACCTTGCAGATCTTTTCTGCATGTCGCTTGCTAAGAGAACCGCCGAAGACGGTGAAATCCTGTGAGAAAACGTAAACTAGCCGCCCGTTGATCGTGCCGCTGCCGGTGACCACGCCGTCACCGGGAATTTTCTGGTTCTCCATTCCGAAGTCGACGCAGTCATGCTCGACATAGCGGTCCAGTTCTTCAAAACTGTCTTCGTCGAGCAGAATATCCAGCCGTTCGCGCGCGGTCAGCTTGCCTTTGGCGTGCTGCGCATCGATCCGTTTCTGCCCTCCGCCAAGTTCTGCTGCGGCGCGGCGACGTTCCATCTCGGCAATATTGGCGGACATGCTCTCTCCGTTGAAACTCTTTGCACACCGCCTAGGGCGCAGTTGGGCGAAGCGTCAATGTCGATGGGCGCTTATCAGGAATTCGACATTCCCTTCCGGGCCGGTGATCGGGCTTTCAACGATTCCCTGAACGTCGAAACCGAAATCTTCGAGCCATTCCCGAACTTCATCGCAGACGCGCTGATGCAGAGCCGGATCGCGCACCACCCCGCCCTTGCCTACCTCGGCGCGCGTGACCTCGAATTGCGGTTTTATCAGCGCCACCAGGCGGCATTCGCGTTCGGCAAGCTGCAAGGGACGTTCGAGCACCTTGGCCAGCCCGATGAAGCTTGCATCACAGACAACCCAGGTTACCGGCCGGTCGATCATTTCGGGCGTGAGAATTCGCGCGCTGGTCTGTTCGAGAACGGTTACGCGATCATCTTGACGCAATTTCCATACAAGCTGGTTGGTGCCGCTATCCACCGCGAAGACACGAGCCGCGCCGTGGTGAAGCAACACGTCAGTAAATCCGCCTGTTGAACTGCCGATGTCCATCGCGGTTACACCGTTCGGGTCGAGCTTGAAATGTTCAATTGCCGCGCTGAGTTTTATACCGCCGCGTGACACCCAGGGATGATCGCGGCCGCGGAGATCTAGAGGGATATCGTCAGCCATTTGCTGCCCAGGTTTGATCAGCTTCTGCTGGCCGGAAAAGACGAGACCGGCCATTACCAGCGCCTGCGCCCGCGTCCGGCTCTCGACGAGCCCGCGGTCGACAAGCATCTGGTCGAGGCGACGTTTCTTAGGCATGGAAACAAGTCCGTTAGCGATCATTGTTGAGGCATGAAACCTATCCATGCCAATCTTGCCGGCGCAGTCGCACTCAGTTTCACTGTCGCAGCGTGTATTCCCTCACCTGATTCGACCCCGCCGCCTGAGCCGGTCCAGACGCAACCGGCGCCAGCACCTCTGCCACCGGCTGCCGGCCCGCAGCCGAGTTTCGACAACTGGATGGATGCGCCGAGAACGGCGGGCGACTGGAGCTATCGAAGCGAAAGCGGTGGATCCGTCGCCTTATATGGAGAGCGGCAGACCGATGCTCGCTTCTCGATCCGATGCGACCGGTCTGCTTCGTCCGTCACTCTCATGCGCGCCGCGCAGGCCAGTTCTCCCGTGCAGATGCGAATCCGCACGGAAACCGCTGACCGGACGGTGACAGCCCAGCCGACTGGCGGGCAGTTACCTTATGTCGCCGCTTCGTTCGGCGCGCGCGATCCCATCTTCGATGCGATGGCATTGAGCAAGGGGCGTTTCGCCATCGAAACACCGGGAGCGCCGACGCTTTACCTGCCCGCATGGGCCGAAGTAACACGCGTTATCGAAGACTGCCGGTAGAACGAAAAACATCCTTCGCGGAATTCATCGGACGACAGCGATCAATTCTGACGTGGGAAAACTTTTTTTCAAGGCTTGTTTTCACGCCCGCGAAGAAACAAATTGCACGCAAGATCAGCGGCAAGCGCGGTCTTGGGTTCCGGTGATATGGAACTCTAGCTCACAAGCTCGAAAGGAGGTGATCCGATGTCTCATGGTTCAGTAGCGAGGTCGGTGAAGATCCCTACGGAGCATATTCGGTAAGATACCAGCCGAGTAAGGCTTCGTGAGCGGCGCTTCCGGCCGCTGACCATGCGAAGGCCAGTCTCTCCCACGAGCGAGAGGCTGGCCTTCTCATTTATGACTATGCGTAAACTTGCTCTGTGCGCTCGCTCGCATTACCCGCGCTAGTCATGGATTTCGAACATCTTCCCCATGCCGCCCCCGTGCCATCCGCCGCGCGCGATGATGCGCTGAAGAACCCCGGCTTCGGGACACATTTCACCGACCACATGGTAGTGATTGACTACGATGCGGAAAAAGGTGGCTGGCACCGGGCGACCCTCGGCCCGCGCGAACCGATCACGCTCGACCCTGCCGCGGCGGTGCTGCACTACGCTCAGGAAATATTCGAAGGAATGAAAGCCTACAAGCAGCAGGACGATGGCCTCGCCCTTTTCCGGCCAGAGCAGAATGCACGACGTTTCAATGATTCGGCACGGCGCATGGCGATGCCGGAACTTCCTGAAGAGCTGTTCCTCGAATCCATCCGTCAACTGGTCGCAAAGGATCGCAACTGGGTGCCGACCCTTCCGGGCGGAGCGCTGTATCTGCGCCCCTTCATGTTCGCTTCCGAGGCCTTTCTGGGTGTACGCCCGGCCAGGCAGTACAAATTTATCCTGATCGCATCGCCGGTCGGCAATTATTTCAAGTCCGGTGCACCCGCAGTGAAAATCTGGGTCAGTCGTAATTATACCCGCGCGGCGCCTGGTGGCACCGGGGCAGCCAAGACCGGCGGTAATTACGCAGCCAGTCTCGTCCCGCAGGCCGAAGCCATCGAACAGGGCTGCGATCAGGTCGTTTTCCTTGATGCGGTCGAAAAAAAGTGGATCGAGGAACTGGGCGGAATGAACCTGTTCTTCGTGTTTGACGACGGAAGCGTCATCACTCCACCCCTTACCGGCACGATCCTGCCAGGCATCACGCGCGACAGTCTGATCACCTTGCTGCGCGAGGAAGGGCTCAATGTGCGCGAGGAACCTTACAGCATCGATCAATGGCGCGCGGATGCCACCGAGGGCGACCTGCTCGAAACAATGGCCTGCGGCACGGCAGCAGTTGTGACACCGGTTGGTACGGTAGCCGGGCCTGATGGCGAATTTACGATTGGCTCTGGTGGACCCGGTCAAGTGACAACGAAAATTCGCGATAAGCTGGTCGCCATTCAGAAGGGCGCGGCCGAGGACACGCACGGCTGGGTCATGCAACTCTAGATTCGGCTGAGGCGCATGGCCAACCGCGCGATCCCAGGCAGGTAATTGGTCAGTCTGGTCATCGTGAGGGCGCCGGATGCTGTTTCAGACATCGTCCAGAAGAGCTTGGCAGCCGCTACCGGCCTTCTGGCACGAACCCCGAATCCCGTTTGATACCGCGGGGCGGTTTCACCGGACAGGAAAGCCTCAACGGCGACGCGAGCACTTGTTACCGCAATTGCCATGCCTTCGCCCGCAAGCGAGGGGATGACCGCAGCCTGGTCCCCGAGCCGGTAAAGGCCCGCTTGCGTATCGTGCGCGATCCACCCGTAGGGGACGGAACCGATCGTATCGATTGGCAAGTCTCTCGAAGCATTGTCCAGGCGCTGCGCGAAGTGCGGATGATGCGCGGCCAGGTTGTTCAACAGCGACCAGGGATCGCTGCCCGCCTCGGCAAGCAGCGATTTGCGCAAGGCGAGACAGATGTTCGCGCTGCCATCTTCCTGCAGAACGATACCCGCATAGCCGCCTTCGAAAAGGTGAAGCTCGATCGCGTCCCCTACCCGTGTTTCCAGAGTTGGCGAAGGGGGGACGCGTATTCGCAATCCGAGCGCGGGATCGTTCGCCTGGCGCGGGCGCCGTTCACCGCGGACGTCATGTTTTCCGCTTGCGAGAAAAATTGTCGGCGAAGTCCATTCGCGTCGTTCACCCACGATCCTGCCTGGTAACACTTCACGCGCTTGGTCGATCTCCAGTTTCGCCCCGTTTGCGATGGCCAGCTCGCGTAGGCTGCGGTCGAGCGATTTTCTCGACAGGCCAAAGGCGCAAGCTGGCAAGCTAGCCTGCGCCGTCGCGTCTCTGGCAAACAGGCGCAGGCGATTGATTTGTCGCGCGCTCAGGCTTTCCGGATCGCAACCCAGCTTCCTGAGATTTTCGACGGTGCGCCAGCTCAGAAATCCGCCACAAATCGCGTCCCCCACATGCTCGCTTCGGTCGAGCAGCACCGGTTTGGCTCCGGCGCGCGCCAGCAGCGTAGCTGCTACGCTTCCTGCCGGGCCCGCGCCGAGGACGAGTGGCTGCATCATTTCGATCTTGCTACGCAGAGCCGGAAGGGAAAGACGCGTTCGACAGAAGCGTCGCGAACGTTGGCCTGGGCAAGTAGCGGAGGCCACTCTTCGGGCCGGTAGGAACGCGCGATTGAAAGCCGTCCGTCAAGCCTTACGATCTCGTGCCAGCCTGCCAGCCGCGCGAGGATTGGATAGCCGAGATACGCGAAAGCGTGGCGGTGCAGATCATTGACGAACCAGCCTGCCTGTGCCTCCTGTTCCATGAACCGGAGAAACGCGACGAGCTGATCGTGCGTCATATGATGGGCAACGAGGCTGGAAACGATGCAGTCGAATCCTTCCCCGTCCAGATCCGCATAGTCTCCGGTGCGATAGTCTATACCCAGCTCATCCCGCGTGGATGCATCGGCAATGGAAGCGCTTCGCGGATTCAGATCGATACCGACAAGGCGAGCTCGCTTTCCTTCACGCTTTGCCCACCTCGCGATTGCGCGCAGCATGTCGCCATTGCCGAACCCGACATCCAGCAGCGAAATCGTGTTCCGAC
Organism: Erythrobacteraceae bacterium Alg239-R51; assembly: GCA_947331495.1. Lineage (GTDB taxonomy): Bacteria > Pseudomonadota > Alphaproteobacteria > Sphingomonadales > Sphingomonadaceae > Qipengyuania. Next base: position 1,807,732 of record CAMZOI010000001.1, read on the forward strand.
TGCCCAATGTCCGCTCAAGGAAGGCGAGCGTAGGCCGCCGCGCCATGGTGATCGTGTTGACCCGGGCAAGATCATGGAGGACGTGCGCGTATGTGTCGGCATCAAGCGCAGGGTCGTCCATAATCTCTTCAGCTTGGCGACGTTCAGCCAGCATCGGACCAGCCGAAGCGAAACCCTTCCATCGCCAACCCCGGACCGAAGGCCAGCGCGACGCCGCTGCATGGCCGGTCGCGCATTACCCGTTCGAGCACGAACATCAGCGTCGATGATGACATGTTGCCAAAGTCGCGCAACACTGCACGCGAATGATCTAGCGTGGCGGGCATGAGGTCGAGCCCGGTTTCGACCGCGTCGAGAATGGAACGTCCACCCGCGTGGACAGCGAAAGCATCGGGCTTGTCCCCTTCGCCAAGTATGCGGCGACGCACCGCGTCACGCGACAGGGCGCTGCGGATGCGGACGGGTACTTCGCCAGACAACCGCATGTGAAACCCGGTGTCGCCGATCTGCCAGGTTATCAATTCGTCGCTTTCTTCGAGCGCGGCCGAAATCCCATTGCTCAAGACAAGACCTTCGCCTCCTCCGGTCACGATTGCAGCGGCCGCTCCGTCTCCGAACTGTGCCCCGGCCAACAAGGGTTCGATTTCCACGGTCTGCTGGTGATGCAGGCTCGACAACTCGACCGTAACGACCAGTACCCGGGCATCCGGTTCGGAGCGGACAATATGCCGTGCAGTTCTGAGCGCTGTGACCGCAGCGTAGCAGCCCATGAAGCCTACAAGAACGCGCTCGATATCGTCGGAAAGGCCCAGCCGCCGAGCGATGATCTGGTCGATGCCCGGCGCTACGAAACCCGTACAGCTCGCGACGACAATGTGGGTAATTGCGCCCAACTCCGGCAGTTTGGCGATCGCGGCAAGTGCGAGACGCGGCGCTTCCTCGGCATAGATCGTCATACGCTGGGCGGTGGACGGAGCCTCTGCCGAATAGAACCCTTCGCCATCGTCAAGCTTCGCATCTTCTTCGCTCAGCACCGACCAGCGGTGTTCGATGCCGGAACGCTCGGCCATGCGCGCATAGAGCTTCGCTTCGCGCTTGGCGCCTAGCTGCCGCATAGCCCATGCCCGATAATCCTGTTCGAAATCACAACCCGGTACGGCGGTTGCTAGGGCGGAAATTCTGGCGGTCATGCGATCGCAATCCTTGTTTCGGGAAATTAACGTGGCGATATCGCTATCGGTCCCGCGGTGGCAGGTTTTCCGCCAGTTCTGTCAACCACACATCGGCCACAGCATCGCTTGGAGCGCGCCAGTCCCCCCGCGGGCTCAAGGCGCCACCGCTGGATACTTTCGGCCCGTTCGGAAGTGCGCTGCGCTTGAACTGGCTGAAAGCGAAGAACCGCTTGAGAAAGTTCTCGAGCCATTTTTCAATCGTACCGAGATCGTATTCGTTCTTCGCATCTTCGGGAAATTCGATCGGCCACGATCCGACCTGGCAATCCTTCCAGGCATGCCAGGCCAGGAATGCGACGTGGCTCGGCTTGTGCCCCCAGCGGATGGTATGGTGGAGGAAGAAATCGTTGAGTTCGTACGGACCGATGATCGACTGGGTACTCTGAATTTCCTCGTCCTCTCCCGAGGGCACCAGTTCCGGGCTGATTTCCGTCGCGACAATATCATCGAGGACCGCATCGACATCGGGATCGAACTGGTTCGTACGCTCTGCCCAGCGGATAAGATACTGTATCAGTGTCTTGGGAACTCCGGCATTCACCGCGTAGTGGCTCATCTGGTCGCCCACGCCGTAAGTGCACCAGCCCAGTGCCAGTTCGCTGAGATCCCCGGTCCCGATTACGAAGCCATTGTGATGGCCCGCCAGGCGGAACAAATAATCGGTCCGCAAGCCGGCCTGAACGTTTTCGAAGGTCACGTCGTAAACGGGCTCGCCACCCGAAAACGGGTGATTCATATCCTGGAGCATCTGCCTTGCGGCAGGCTTGATATCGATCTCCTCGGCGGTAATATCAAACGCCTTCATCAATCGCCAGGCATTCGATTTGGTGTAGTCCGACGTGGCGAAACCCGGCATGGTATAGCCGCGGATGTCGCTGCGCGGTCGTTTCAGGCGGTCCATGGCTTTCGCCGCGATGATCAGCGCATGAGTGCTGTCGAGTCCACCCGATATACCGATGACCAGTGAACGGGCTTCAGTCGCCTCGACCCGGCGCATCAAGGCATCGACCTGAATGTTGAACGCTTCGTAGCAATCCTCATCGAGCTTGTCGGCGCGGTTGGGCACAAACGGAAACCGCCGTATCGGACGATCAAGCCCGAGATCGCCTGCGGCAGGTTTATGCTCGAAGTTGATCCGGCGATACCAGTCTTCCGGCCTTCCGGCTGCCTCGGCGGCATCGTTGAAGGTCTGCATCCGCATCCGGTCCTGAAGGATGCGCCGTGTGTCGATATCGGCCACGCACAGTTCGGGTTCCAGATCGAACCGCACGCTTTCGACGAGAAGATCACCGAGTTCGTAGATCATCCCCTGCCCGTCCCAGGCGAGATCGGTCGTGCTCTCGCCATGTCCGCTCGCCGAATAGGCATAGGCGCAAACGGAGCGCATCGAACTGGCGCGGCTGAGAAGGTGTCGTTCGTCCGACTTGCCGATGGTGATGTTCGAAGCCGACAGGTTGAGCAGGATCGTTGCGCCGGCGAGCGCAGCTATCGTGCCGGGCTGCTGAGGCGACCAGAAATCCTCGCAGATCTCGATACCAAAGGTGAAGCCGCGAAGATTGCTCGCTTCGAACAGCAAGTCGGTGCCGAAAGGAATTTCCTGGTCGCCGCAGGAAATCGTAAGGCCCACACATTCCCGGCCATGTGCGAACCAGCGTTTCTCGTAGAATTCGCGGTAATTGGGCAGATAGCTTTTGGGTACGGCGCCAAGCAGGCGACCATCAGCGATAGCCAACGCGCAATTATAAATGCGTCCGTTTCGTCGTAAGGGTGCCCCGATCACCAGCACCGGCGTCAAGTCGCGCGACGCCTCGACGATTTCTGCAAGGTGAAGTTCGACGGAATCGAGCAAGGCCGCCTGCATGTGCAGGTCGTCAATCGCGTAAGACGACAGGCATAATTCGGGGAAGAGCAACAAATCGATTTTGCGATCATGCGCGGTACGCGCTTGTTCGAGAATGCCTTTCGCATTGTAAGCGACATCTGCGGTTCGCACCTTAGGCGTACTCGTCGCAACGCGTACGAAACCGTGCGTATGCAGGTCGTAGAACGGGTGCGTCGACGTTTTGGCCATCAATGTGTTTCCTGTTGCTGAGCACCCGTTCCAATTCCGGGCTTCATTCCCTGTTGACCTTCTAGCCAACCGAACAGAGAATGCACGCTCTCGTGCCAGGACGCCTGGCGTTCCGGCCTCTGATCGGCCCTGTCCTTCTCAAGCGACCGCCTTCAGAAGTTCGCCCGCCTTCGGACCGTCTTCCAGAAGGGCAATGAGTCCTCGCTCTTCGCGAGTGAGCCAGCGCGTTGAACGGGGCAGACAAAGACCATCACGCCATATCTTCTGCCGGGCTATAAGTTCAAAAACCGCTGGATGAACGTAGCTCTTGCGCGTGACGGCAGGTGTATTTCCCAAATGTTCCGCGACGCCTTCGAGCAAATCGGCAATTGTGATCTCGCCTCGCGCTTCGAACAGGCGTTCGAAGGCGAGCACACTTGCATGCCAGGTACGAAAATTCTTGGCCGTGAAGTCTTCGCCCATGGTTTCGCGCAGATATTCATTTACATCGCTCGATGTCACCGCATGATGTTCGCCGTCTTCCTCGACATACTGGAAAAGGTTCTGACCAGGCAAATCGTGCATCTTGCGCACCATGCGGGCCAGGCTGCCATCGGTGAGAACAACCTCGCGTTCCTTGCCGCCCTTTCCCCGATAGCGCAGGCGCAGTGTCTTGCCGGTCACTTCGGCGTGGCGCCGCCGCAAGGTGGTGGCCCCATAGCTCTTGTTACGCTGCGCATACCCTTCGTTTCCGACCCTTATCGCGCCGAGGTCAAGCAGGCGAACGACACTTGCTATGGCTCTCTCGCGGGTCGGCTTGCGACCGCGCAGATCGTCCTCGACCCTCTTGCGAACGAGCGGAAGAAGCTTGCCGAAAACCAGGCAGCCATCGAACTTGGCGCTTTCCTGCGCCATACGAAAATCTGGGTGGTAGCGATATTGCTTGCGCCCCTTGGCATCCACGCCGGTCGCCAAGATGTGACCGTTGGGGGCGGGACAGAACCATGCATCCGTATAGGCTGGGGGCAGCGCAATGGCATTCAGGCGTTTCTTTTCGGCCCGATCGGCAATGAGCTTGCCTTTCGGGTCGTAATAAGCCCACCCCTTGCCAGCGCCCTTCCGGGTGATCCCGGGCAGGCTGTCGTCGACGTAGATGAGCTTTTCCATGGCGAAAGGATTACTCTGCAAACCCCGGTCCGGTTCCGTTGCTTGTGACAGGACCCGTTTCCACGTAGCGTTTGAGCAGCAACAGGAGAAAGAATTTGACCGACCCCGCTTACACCCCGCCCGCAGTCTGGAGCGCCGATACCGTAAGTGGCGGGAAGTTCGCAAATATCAATCGTCCGACAGCAGGGGCTCGAGAACAGAAAGCCCTTCCGGTCGGTACGCACGACTTCCAGCTCTATTCGCTGGCCACCCCCAACGGGGTCAAAGCGACCATCATGTTCGAGGAACTGCTCGAAGCGGGTCACCACCAAGCAGAATACGACGCCTGGACAATCAATATCGGGGAAGGCGAACAGTTCGGATCTGGCTTTGTCAATATCAATCCGAACTCGAAAATTCCTGCACTGCTTGATCGTAGCGGGGCTCAACCCGTTCGCATCTTTGAAAGCGGCGCGATCCTGATGCATCTGGCGGAGAAGTTCGGCGCTTTCCTGCCGAGCGACGATTCACGCGGCGAAGTGCTCAGCTGGCTTTTCTGGCAGATCGGCAGCGCACCTTTCATCGGCGGAGGTTTCGGCCATTTCTATGCTTATGCGCCGGACAAGTACGAATATCCGATCAACCGCTATGCGATGGAAACGAAGCGCCTGTTCGATGTTGCCGACAAACGGCTTGCCGAAAACGAATACCTTGGCGGCAATCACTACACCATCGCCGATATCGCTGCCTATCCGTGGATGGAACCGTTCGTGTTCGACGCGATCTATGACGAGGCGCACAAGTTTCTCTCGATCGACGAATACAAACACGTCGGACGCTGGGTGAAACAGATCGCTGAGCGACCCGCCGTCAAGCGCGGCCGGATCGTGAACAAGACATGGGGCGAAGAAGATACGCAATTACCCGAACGCCACTCGGCGGCCGATTTCGAAGGCAAGAACCTTTGAGGCGCTGACAGGCTGGCTGGGGTGGCAGGGATCGAACCTGCGAATGCCGGTACCAAAAACCGGTGCCTTACCACTTGGCTACACCCCAGCAGCGAAGCGCGCATATAACGCAGCGAGAGGCAATGTGAAGGGCCTTACGTCACAATGGCCAACGATCCCGAACGTATCGTGTACCTTTGAGCGTGGAACAAGTGTACGATTGGCACGAACGGCCAAACGACGGGCTTTCTCATTGGTAAATCGTCGAGCAGCAGGATCAGGTTGCAATTACGAACCGACTTGCTCAGTAAAGAACCGGCGAAACCCAAAGAGAGGATTGTGGGCAATGAGTGAGTTCGAAATGATCAAGGCCAGCACTTCGGGCGATGTGCGAACCATAACACTCAGCCGACCCGACCGCCTGAACGCCTGTCCGCCGCAGATGGCCGATGAAATCTTCGAAGCGATCCGCGACATCGGCGGTGCGCGCGCCGTCCTGATCAAGGGCGAAGGACGGGCGTTCTGTTCCGGGGCCGACCTCGCCGCGCGAGGTGAAAGTTCTCTGGGTGGCGGCGAAGGTGCCTTTCAATCCCTCTCGCGTCACTACAATCCAATGATCATGGCCCTTGCCAATCTCCCGGTCCCGGTGGTCAGCATGGTCCATGGACCAGCGGCGGGGGTGGGTTGCTCGATAGCCCTTGCTGCGGATTTCGTTGTTGCTGGCAAAAGCGGCTACTTCCTTCAGGCGTTTGTCAATATCGGTCTCGTTCCCGACGGCGGATCGAGCTGGATGCTGCCTCGCCTCATCGGAACAGCTCAAGCGACCCGCATGATGATGCTAGGAGAAAAAATCCATGGCGAAGAAGCGGAACGCATCGGTCTGATCTACAAATGCGTCGATGACGAAGCACTGAATGACGAGGCTGAGGCGCTGGCAACACGGTTGGCGTCTGCTCCCACCAAGGCGTTAGGTCTGATGAAACAGACCCTGCGCAATGGATTACAGTCGGACCTCGGCACAACCTTGGCTGCGGAGGCGGCGGCACAGCGTATCGCAGGTGCCTCGAAAGACGCGATGGAAGGCGGCATGGCCTTTCTCGAGAAACGCAAACCGCAATTCAAGGGACAGTAGGAATGCGCCGAGCGCTCGTGCGGGTCTAATTGATCGTCGCCCTGAATTTCATCGCGAAGGTCTGTCCCGCACCAAGCGTGGCTGCTGTTCCTGTTACCGTCGTTCCGGAATAAGACGCGCCAAACGGATCGCTCTCATCTGGACCGGTGGAATTGTCGTCTTCGATGGTGGTTGCGTTCGGGCAGGACGTTCCGCTTCTTATCGATCCTGTCACGAAGGTTTCGGTGGAAGGCAGCGCGTCGCTGCCGAGAACGCTGGTCGCCGCCGCACCGCCAGGATTGGAGATCACGATGCAATACTCGACGATCGCGCCGGGTATCATCTTGGGATTGTTCGTACCGTTCGCGGGGTCGGAAACGACTGCGCTCGTCTTGCTGACCGACAAGACAGTCGTCGGGTTGCAGAACGTAATATCGCCGATACCGATGCCCTGCTGTCCAGGATCGAGCGGTGCGTCCGAGTGGTTACCATATAAAAGGACGATCGTATCGATGGGTGAATTGAACGTCACGACGACGTTGCCATTGGCCGAATCGCTGTTCGATGCACCATCGCCATATGCGCTGTTTCCGATAACGTAATTCGAAACACCGTTCGTGAGTGTCGGCGTCACGGTCGTACCCTGATATCTACCTTCGACGACCACGAGATCGGCAAACTGGTTGGCCGCGGCATCGATGTCGAAAAGACGGAACTGCGCCCCTGGCATGGCAGATGGTAAAGTGACCGTGGTCGTTACGCGTGAGCTTCGACTTGGCAGGTCGACCAGCTCGATCAACGCCTTTTGACCGGTGAACCCACCGTTCAGGACGGTCTGGAGATTGGGCGACTGCCCGCCCAGCCCCGCATTGTTGAGCCATGTTCCCGGATTGGCCAGATTGAACTGAACATTCCCGTAGCTGGCAAGCGCATAGCTGTTCGAAGTGCTGCCAGCGGCCCAGGTCAGCGGATCCCAATCGAACAGGGTGTTTCCGGCGGGGCAGGACAGCGCCGGAGGGTTTCCGGCCACCCGGTTGCCCGTCACGGTCAGCGATGCCGATGCATGATCGTCCTCTGTCGTTACCCCATTGTTCATCGTGGAATCGATGTCCGCAACCGAACTTGCGGTGATCTCGGCAGTGTTGGTTACCGTGGCGCCGGCGGAAGCTGACACTGTTCCGGTAATGTCGATCGAGCGGGACTGGCCGATCGGAACCGTGCCCACGGTCCATGCTCCGGTTGACGGATTAAAACTGCCAGTTCCCGAACTCGACGTGACGGTAAAACCGGGAGGGATATAGTCCCTGACGGCGACACTGTTCGCCGGAGAGGTGGAATAAGACGCATTCGTCACGGTGAGCCGGAAGGTGGCGCTTCCTCCACTCGATGGGGCAGTTCCGACGAGCGTTTTCGAAAGCGAAAGATCGGCATATGTGGAGGGCGCCGAGGTAAGGCGCAGCTCGGCGTAACGAAAGGAACCGTTGTCCTGCGACGGGAAAAGATCGCAGATTTCCAGGCGCCACGTGCCCGCCGAGGCCTTGCCCGAAAAAGCCGACAGAGGATTGCGGGGCGAAAACGTATTCTGGAACGGCGGCGCCGTCGTCGAATGATTTCCGGTGGCGCTGTCAGTGTTGACCACCTCGCTCGCACTGTCGTCGAACAGTACATTCAGATTGTCCCCGCTGACCGATTGCGTATCACCATCGGTCAACTGAACCCGCGTACCGTCTGGCCCCTGAAGAGTAATCTGCAAATCGCCGCGCCAGCTATGCGTAACCAGAACGCCCAGATCTACGTCACCGACGGTAAAGCTGTTCGACACGTTGATATTTCGTACAAGCGGCGCGTTACAGATCGTGTTTCCGTTGATCGATCCGGTGTTCGATTGCGTGAAGATCGTGGTCGATTGCGCGCTGAGCGGAGCCTGGCCTAACACGATCAAACCCAAGGCTGCGACCATCAGCCGGAACATAGCCGAAACGATGCGACCCAACAGCATTACCGCTCACCCAAACCGAGAAATGCGAAACTGTCTGCATCAAACTTGAGACGAACGCTCGCGTAAAGGCCGCGCTCAGTTTCTCTCGCGGTTGAAAAGTCGGGGTCGCGAAAACCGGCAATGTTGTAACCGACAGTTACCAGCGCATTCGCAGCGGGAACGAAACCGATTTGCGGACCCATTGCGAAACTTGTCAGGTTGTCTTCGAGACTTGTTCGAACGGTCGCAGAACCACCGATCTCGAACCGCTCGCCAATGCCAAAACGGGCGTCAAGCCCGCCAAGAAGCGCCGTGCCGGCAAGATCGAAACCTTCGAAGCGATCAAGGCCGTAACGTGCTCCGAGAAAGAGACCGATCTCAGTCCTGCGCACGAGTTCTCCATCGTCATTCCCGCGAGGAGACCAATTGGCGGAAAGGCTGGAGACGAGGCGCTGCGACTTGCCATCGCCCGTAATTGCTAGCGCCGTCCGCCCGACGGGGTCGTCATCACCGGCAATCGCGGCAGTCACGCGGTCACTTCTGAATTCGAGTTTGCCGAGCAGCGCGAAAGATGACTTGACCGGACGATAGGCTGCGGAGAGCCCGGCATCGAGAATTGCGGTCTCGGCCGCCCCTTCACCGGTCGCCTGTGTCCAGGTAACACCGGAACCGATCACCACGCCTTCACCAAGCTGACGAATGAGGCCTACATTCAACCCACGTCGATCGGCAAATTCTCCGTCGCGATATTCGCCTCGTCCAGTCGCAGCCCAGCGTTCATGTCGCCATGAGGCCCCCAGGGTAACCGCGGTAAAATCTTCAAACAAGGCACCGTTTTGCCCAAGGTGCCCTCCGGTGGCTACCGGCTGCTCAGGATTGATCACATCCAGCGGGCTGGCTCCTGCAATCGTGCGGTTTCCGTCGATAGTTGCATCCAGTGTGAGGGCTGCGGTGACCGGCAGGCTTTGCGACAAACCGAATGCCGCGAAGCTGCGCTTGCCGAATTCGGCAATGTCCTGCTGGCCAAAAGTCGTGACCACGCGGCCGCCAGACCATGGCGAGACTTCTACCCCGCCGTTGAACGTACGCGCTTCAATCGATTTGCCATCGGCGATCTCGTAATTGCCGATCAGGCGCAGCCATTCGGTCACCGCGTAGCGAGCCCGCAGCCGGTGTCGCGTCGGCAAGTCGATCGATTCAGCCTGGTCGAGCGCTATGCTGCTGGCGATCCCGAGTTCGAGCCTGTTATCGAGCAGGCGATGGGAAACAGCGGCTTCGAGAACGGTCGAGTCGAGTTTCTCGCCAATTACAGTGTGATCGCTAAAATGACTCACCCCAAGGCGTAGTTCGCTATCGGCGGTACGGTACCCGGCGAGTAGCTGAACGGCCCGCCGACTGGCGTTTTCGATCAGGCTTTCGTCGTGCCATGCGCTAGCAGTCAGCGAGGCTCTCTCGTCGAACGCGTAGCGGGCGTCGAAGCCGATCTTGCGACGCCCCGTTTCCGCGCCGTTGATCTGCACGCTGCCGAAAGCTTCCTCGACCTCGCGCGCATAGGCGAGCATGTCCAGCGAGCCCGTGCGATGTTCAGCCTCGACCAGCCAAGCGGTTGCGGTTTCGTCTTCGTCGCGGCTAGCCGCGAGTTCCGCGCGAATTTCGGTCGTTGCGCCAATGCGCGTGCGAAGATCGATAGCTCCGATTTCGGTGCGCACGCCGTCGCCCTTGTCGGTAATCGCAGTCGCCCCGATCCGAACGCGATCGTTGCCGATCGAGTAATCGGCCCTCGCCCCCGCGTTCCAGTCTGCATCGCCGCGCCCCTCCTCGACTTCGTAGTCGATCACGATGAATTGCGGGTTGAGCTGAAAGTCGCGGCTGAGAACAGGTTCGACGAAGCGGATCGTCCCGGAAAGGAGGTCGATATCGTAGTCGATGAACCGGGTGAGTTCGCGTCGATCGATAATAATCTCGGACCGGAAGCGGTCGCGCGTCTCGATGATCACACGCTCGCTATTGGGGATCAGGGCTCGGCTGGAAAACCGATACGGACCCGAAATTCCTGCACCCTGCATTTCGTCGCGGCGGAAGCGCGAGGCAATCTCGGCTGCGAAACCCTGGAAATGCAGATCGCCGAAACGTCCTTCGGCTTTCGCCCCGGTCACGGTTCTTTGATACCGGGCAAGAACCGTCTGGTCGAACCCGGTTACAAAATCTCCGTACAAGGCGTAGAACGTACTGGTTTCGACACGGACATACAGATTGTCACGGCTGGCTGCATCGAAACGGCGATCGCTTCCGTCGGCGAATACCGAGTAATAGGCATTCGGATCAAGCGTACCCAGAAGGCGCTGATCGTCCTCCTGTTTCGCGCTGTCATAGGCGAGCGTGAGCAGGAACTTGCCTAGCACACGCCCCTTTGCATAAAGCGCGACGCGCGCTTCGTCCCCCAGATCGCTCTCGAAGCTGCCGGTCCGCTCCATGTTGTCAGCAATGGTGCGCGCTCCGACAGAGCCTTCGGCCAGACCGATGACCGTCCACTCGAGATCGCCCGGAACGATCCAGCTTTCCAGTTCGCGGCGGCGCGAAATGCGATCGTCGGCGAAGTTGAACTCAAGATGCAAAGGCCCGCTGATCATGGTGGGGGCAAGTTCGATCAGCGCAATGCCCTCGTCACCTTCGATGATCCAGGTCGGGGAAACCGGTGCTTGCGCAGCCACCTGATTCAATTGCAACCGGTCTAGCAGCGCCGCGCTTTCATAAGGTGCCCCAACGGTCATTGTACCTGATACACCATCGCGCACCGGACGACCGCGGCGATCGGTGAAACGTACCGCGATAATTGGACGGTTTTTACCGTCGGCAATTAGCGTCGACCGCTCCTTAACCAGTTCGGCATCCCAAGGGCCGGACACGAAAGCGACGTCGCGGGTGAGTATGGTCGAAAGCCTCCCGTCGGCGTCAAGAACACGGGCAATCAGCCGCGTGTTCTCGTCGTTCAAAGCAATGCCGCGCCAAATGCTCAGTGCGTAGCTGCCATCGGGCGCAACCTTGCTACCGTCGAACGTAAGCGCATCGACCGACTTGTCGTTCGCGAGCAATTCGACGGTCTGGTCGGCCTCATGGCGAATGACGGCACGGACAGCCGGAGCGCGAGGATTGTGTTCGATCTCCGGAAAGAGAAACTCAGCCGGACCGTCCCCGAGAGCGAACCAGTCCCGGTCGCCGCCGCCCGCCGCCTGTGCGGCGCTGCGTAGGCGAATATCCGATACTTCGTCATTCATCGTTGCGAAGCCTCCGACCGGTGCGGTTTCGTCGTTGATCGGCGCAGTCCAGCCGGGAATAACCGCGTGGAAATCGGCGATTGCGAGGCTACCGCCCTGCCCGATAACGAAGCGCGAGACAGCGCTTTCCGCTGACCGCGTCGAACGGTCGCAATTCACGAAACTGCCACCTTGAGGAAGAGTCTGCCCTTGGACCTGGACAACATGCGTTCCGGTCGTAACACCTTCGAAATGATAGCGGCCATCGCGATCGGTTATGGCAAAGCTTCCATCTTCCAGCATCACGCGCACGCCCGGTATGCCTGGCCGATCCTGTCCGGCGGTGCAGGCTCCTTCGGTCACACGTCCCATGATCGTCATTCGCGACGCGATGGTATCTCGCGCGATGCGGACCGCAATTTCGGATACTGCAAGGCCACCGCGCTGATCGGTTACTTCAGCCCGGTTCAGGGCAAAGCCCGCCGGCGCATCCGCCCGGACGGCCATTGCGTAAGTAACCTTGGTAACGCCACCCGGTTCGATCGCCGGGACATTCACGGTCAGTCGCTGACCGTCCGGCGCGACGACAAACGTTTCGGCTCCGGCAGGTTCACCGTCGATACGAATGGAATCAGGACGCAAACGTAGCCATTGCGATGGCAAATCGACCAAGGTCAGGCCGCGTTTGGCGCGCAGCGGATCAAGATTGCGAAGCGTGACTGTGTAAAACACCGGATCGCCGGGCTGCGCGAGGTGGCGCGAGGCGGTCTTGATTATTGATGCTACGACATTCGGGCGATCGAGCGGAATGTCGATCTGGATCGGATCTCGTCCGGCTACCTCCAGCGGAGCACCGTATGAAGCGTCCGAAATGACAAAATCCCTGCCCCCCGGTCCGGACAGGGTTGCAAGTTCTTCACGGGAGACCCCGGATGGCGCGGTGTACGGCGACGGAGGCTCGACCCGAAGGCTGTAGAGACCCGGCCGAACAAGCGGAAACCAGTATTCGCCGGGACTCAAAGAATAGAAATTGCCCCCGGCGTCCGTGACCGATGTTCCCGAAACCAACATCGAGGGCCATGGTGTAACGCCGTCTTCCGCGAAGACCTCCGCATCTTGTCCGGTTACTTCGTTGACGAGCGTCACTCGCGCGCCATTGACCGGAATACCAGTCTCGCTGTCGAAAACTACGCCAAACGGATCGACGAGAATATCGACCGATGCCGTCAGGAACGTTTTCCCGGTTTCCTCAGTCGAAATGAAGAGTGAGACTGCATCCCCTTCCCCAACCGACAGCCGGCAATTGCCGTGCACGCCAGCGACCGTCCGATGGGTGGCGATCGCCCCGGTGAATCGACCCGTATCGGTTCCGCTTTCGAAAATGCGTAAGATTTCGCGATCCCCCGATCTCGTCGTAAGGGTCGCGGTCAGATAGTCTACAACTGACCGATCGCGATTGGCGAGCGGGGCCGCAATCTCGAAAAGCAGTGTTTCGCCCGCCCTGATCGCATTCGAAGAATGGGCGGGCAATGCCAGGGTTTGTCCGCTCCCCAGGCCCAGCACGATAAGTTCCGATCCACCGCACAATGATGGGCGGACAGACAGCGGAACGCTTCCCGATCCGCTGCCCGGCCGGTAGGTGCCTATCGCCAGATCGGGCCGATCCACATCGATCGAAACGGTGTTCGAGACGGACGTGCTTACCCGGTCGCCCTCGCGCCACTCCGCGCGAGCGGTATTCTCAATCGTTTGCGCGTGCGCGGGCGCCCCTGCCCCTGGCAGGACCGCTGCACAAAACGCCACGACCATTCCAAATGAGAAGAAACGACCGAACACGCTTGAGGTACCCGGATCGCGCATGGGCGACCCGGGATCCTTGATCAGTTCACCGTCGCCTGGAACACCACAGTCCGGGTCTGGCCGGCTGCGATGTCAGACAAGGGAGCTGTTACAGTATTGCCGGCAAACGATCCGCCTGCGGACCCATCGGCCTGGCAGACGCCCGACCCATTCACAGTCCCGTTCAGACGGATCGAACCGCCGACAAATGCGAGGTCCGAGGGAACCGGGTCGGTTACCACGATGTTCGTCGCCGAGCCGCCACCCGGCGCGTTGGTCACGGCAATACAATATTGTACGATCGCGCCAGGAATTGCCTTGGGGTTGCTGGTGCCGTTCTGCGGATCGCTTATGACCGTGCTGGTCTTGTTCGCCGTTATCGCGGCGGCCAGGACGGTGTAGTCATCTTTCGCGGAGAATTGTCCGTCGCGAGCAGCATCCGTGGCGCCCGCACCATCAGCAAAGACCGTGTCGACACCGGCAGTGTTCGCACCAGTCGACTGGGCCAGAACCGCACCCTGCGTTCCGGAAGTCCCGCCCGCCCGGGCCGTACCCGTCAGCGTCACCGCGGCCACATCGCCGGTCGCGCGGTTGTTCGGAATATCCGAAACAACGATGAGTTGCACTGACGCGTCGGCGGCCACTTCGTCGAGATAGGTGACGAGCGTGTCGCCTGCATCGAGCAGGCCATCGTTGTTGTTGTCGCGATAGATCCGCACATTCGTGACATCGAAATTGTCGGTATTCGAATGGGCGCCTGCCCCGCCGGTCTGCTGCGCGACCGCCAGACCGATATCGAGCCTGTCGTTCGACGTGTTCGTAACCGTAAACCGAGTGATCGCTGCGGTTTGCCCTGGCGAGACCTGGGTTGTCGTCGTTCCGACCTCGGCAATTGTCAGATTGACCTTCCGGTCAACCGTGAACGTGTCGCTTGCGGTCCTCGCCGTCTGCGCTACGCCGCCTACATTGTAATTTACCGTCACCGTATTGGTGATGGTGGCCCCGGATTGCGTTCCCTCGGCGAGCGCCGGGGACGCGGCGGCAAGCAGCGCGAGCGCGCTGGTTGCCCCCAAGAGAGAAACGACTGATTTCATCCTGCTCGCCTTTCTGCGACCCGCGATTTTTTCGCGGACTTGAGGTAAAGATAAACCCGTCATCGAACGACGGCGCTGTACGTGAGAATACCTGAAGTTTGCGGTTCAAGTTCTTGTAGAACCCACCGAATATGGGTGACGTCCGAAAGCTCGGCAGGGCGCATTCCCGTCTCGCTGACCACCTCCAGCGCAGCCAGTTCACCAAAGGTCGTTCCGTCATCTACAGAAACATCGAAGTCTCCAACCTGCGCCAGTGCGACCGCACCCGGCAGCGGATTGGTGACGACAAAATTCTCGACCACTTCGGTAGAGCCGTTGTGATAGGAGGTTGTGAACACCAGCCGGTCACCCGGAACCACTTTCTCCGGATCTTCGAGAGTCTCGACCTGACTTCCGTTCTGCTCAGCAACTCTGACGACCTTGACGTCTCCGTGCAGTGCGACCGCTTCTTGCGCCGCGGTCGATACCCCTGCCAGGCCAAGGGCCATTACGAGAGATACTTTGAGAAGAATGCCACTCAACATTTTGTACTTCCTGCTTAATCGATGACAACATCGAAGGTGACTGTCTGGTTCGCACCGGCGGCAAGTGTGCCTGCCCTGACCACGATGCCGGTCGCTCCGGCCTCTCCAGCGTCGGAATCTGTTCCATCGGTGAGGTTCGCGCTCCCCAAACGGAGAGTACCTGGCGCATAGGTTGTGCCGGTCGGATAGTTATCGGAGATCACGAGACCGGTAATGTCGCCGCTCCCGGACGCAGAGGCTCGGATTGTGTAGGTGATTGTCGCACCGGGAACCGGTTCGCTGCCGCCGAATGGGTCGGAAACGACGCCTGTCTTGGCCAGGGTCAGGCTTGCGAACGACGCGGCAAGCCGCCCGCGATCGTCATCATCGGCGCCGGATGCGCCTACCACCGCGTCTCCGCCCCCCTCGCCGGCTCCGGAGAAGACGCGACCTGGGGCGCCGGTTCCTGTCGAAGCTGCAGCCGTAAGCTGAACCTGGCTGCTATCGCCGTCGGAAATGCCGGTCGGCGCACTGACCAGAACGAAGACCGTAATCGCGCCATCGGCAGCGATCGACGTCGACGTTGCACCATTTGCAAGCAGCGTATCTACGCCCTCGTCATAGACGCGATTCCCGTTCGTATCGATTGCCAGACCATCGATCTCGCTGTCGAAGTCGTTTCCGGACACCGAGTTGCTGGCAGTCAACACATAGCTCTCCGGTCCATTACCGGTGTTCGTGACCGAAAAGGCAAGAACGGCACTGTCGCGGATAGTAACCAGAGCGCCATCGCGTGTAGCAACGGCTACATCGAGCAGTTCGTCGACGCGGAGCGAAACAGTATTCGAATCGATACTCTGCGTACCGCCACCACTGTCATAGCTTGCGGTAGCGGTGTTTTCGATCAAGGTGCCCGCAGGCACGCCTGCTGCCATGGCTGGGGCGCTTGCGAGAGCGAACCCGCTGGAAGCAAGCAGAAGCGGGACGAACTGTTTTGGCATGTTGTTCATGCCGGCGCTTATGCGCTGGGAGTGGTAAAGAGGTGGTTACCAGCCCTTTAATCATCATGTACGTATCTTCGCATAGTCGCTCGGACTGTCGTCGGTGGAAGACAGAGCCGATCGAATTTCGGGCTACGGTGAATTTTGTTCATCCCGAAGCTGGATTGTTTTTCGGAAGCCAAACACGACATTCATCTCTATAGGAGCCCGCCAGTACGCCACTGGAGCGTGCCGGCTCTCTTTTTTCGAAAGCGCCCTACGCCTTCGTGGCGATCTTGGGTGCGCGTCCACCTATCAGGCTATAACCATGAACTTCCCACCACTTGCGTCCAGCCTTGAGGCTGCCCTTTCCGAACGCGGCTATGAAACTGCTACCCCCGTCCAAGCCGAAGTCATGAAACCCGAAGCGTCGGGACGGGATCTTGTCGTCTCGGCTCAGACCGGTTCGGGCAAGACGATTGCGTTCGGGCTCGCCATGTCGGCTGAACTGCTAGACGATAACGGCACGGTCCCGCCTTCGGCCTCGCCGCTGGCGCTGGTTATTGCACCGACGAGAGAACTTGCTCTCCAGGTCAGTCGGGAACTTGCATGGCTTTACGGCAAGGCGGGTGGACGCATCGCGACCTGTGTGGGAGGGATGAATCCCTCGCAGGAACGCAAGTCCCTGCGTGCAGGCGCAACTATCGTCGTAGGCACGCCGGGCAGACTTCGCGATCACCTCGAACGTGGCGCCCTGGACCTGTCGGGGCTTGCGGCGGTCGTGCTCGACGAGGCCGATGAAATGCTCGACATGGGGTTTCGCGAGGAGCTGGAAGAGATCCTGGACGCGACACCGGATACGCGACGGACGCTGCTGTTTTCGGCCACCATGCCCCGCCCCATTGAAGCTCTGGCCCGCCGTTACCAGCGCGACGCCTTGCGTATCGCCACGATTAGCGAAGGACGCGGCCATGGAGATATCTCGTACGAGGCCGTGACCGTGTCTCCGCCCGAAATCGAGAACGTGGTCGTCAACCTTCTGCGCTATCACGAGGCTGAAACGGCGATTTTGTTTTGTGCGACCCGTGAGAAAGTGCGGCATTTGCACGCCACGCTCCAAGAGCGCGGCTTCGCTGTTGTTGCTCTATCGGGCGAACATTCGCAATCGGAGCGGAACCAGGCCCTGCAGGCGCTGCGTGACCGCCGCGCGCGCGTATGCGTTGCCACCGACGTTGCCGCACGGGGAATCGATCTTCCCACGCTGAGCCTCGTCGTCCATGTCGAAATTCCGCGGGACGCTGAAACGCTCCAGCACCGTTCAGGTCGCACGGGACGCGCGGGCAAGAAAGGCACTGCGGTGCTCATAGTACCGTTCTCGCGCAGACGGCGGGTGGAATCGATGCTTCGCCATGCCAAGATCGCCGCCGAATGGACCGATGCGCCCGATCGCGAAGCGATCAAGACGAAGGACAGGGAACGACTTCTCGAGAAATTGCTTGCGCCTGTCGCGATCGAGGACGGTGATCGCGAATTGGCTGACCGCCTGTTGTCCGAGCGCACACCAGCCGAGATCGCCGCAATGCTCGTACAAGCTCACCGCGCGACAATGCCCGAACCCGAAGATCTGATCGCCAACACGCCCGAAGCAAGGCGCGAGGCGCAAAAGGAACGTCACCGCCCCGGTTTCGAGGACGTGGTATGGTTTCGCATGGACCTGGGGCGCCGGCAGAACGCGGATCCTCGCTGGATCCTGCCGCTGCTCTGTCGACGGGGCCATATCACCCGCAACGAGATCGGCGCGATCCGTATCGGAACTGGCGAAACCTATTTCCAGATTCCACGCCAGATCGCTGACAAGTTCGCCGATGCGGCAGCACGAACAGCCCAGAGCGATGGTGAAGATGAGCCGGTCACGATCGAGTTGTCGCAAGACGGGCCTCCCGATTTCCCGGCCCGTGGGAATCCCAAGCGCAACTTCTCGCGCGATAACGCGGGCGGGGCACGCGTGAAGCCGAAGCCGCGCTTCAACAAGTTCGACAAGAACAAGAGCAAGAAGCGGGATGCGGCAAAAAAGACCGGCAAACCGCCGAAGGGCAGCAAGACCTTCACCCGCAAGGATGGTAAATAATCGCTCGACAAATTGTCGCGCAGCAAGGTCGTGAACGGGCGAACCGTCAATGCAACGATCACCATCGCTGGCCGTTGGAAGGTTAATCAGCGCTATCGTGCGCGCTTCCATACAGCTCAAAGAGGTATTTCATGAAGATTCTTGTCGCCGGCTCCACCGGCAATACCGGCTTACGTCTCACTCGCCAGCTTTGCGCGGCAGGTCATGAACCGATCGCCATGCATCGCGCGTCTTCCGATACGACCGACCTTCCGGAAGGCGTCACAATGCGTGAGGCCGACTTGACCGATCTGGACGAAGATGTTTGCGCCGGCGTTGATGTGGTTATTTTCGCCGCCGGATCCGGCGGCGATACAGACAAGGAAATGACCCGAAAGGTCGATCGGGACGGAGCCAAAAAACTCGTTGATCGCGCAAAGCAAGCCGAAGTGCAGCATTTCGTCATGCTGAGTTCGGTCGGCGCGGGGGATCCGGACCCGAATTCCGATCTCTACAATTATCTGAAGGCCAAGCACGAAGCGGACGAACATCTGATGGCGTCCGGCTTAAGTTACACGATCGTAAGGCCCGTTGCCCTTACCGAGGAAGACGGAACCCGCGAAGTCCGTCTCGGAGATGATGTCGACATGAAAGGCGAGGCCGCTCGCGGTGATGTAGCCGCAGTCCTGGCTCGTGCGGTGAGTGACGAAACTCTGAGGAATAAAGTGGTTCTGATGGAAAGCATCGGCTGAACCGTAACCGCCGGACGTTCAGTACCCGAGTAAGAGATGGCCGCGTAGCGAGCTTGGCCAAATAGTCGGCTCTGTCTAAGTTATTACATTCAGCCACGTTGCGCTGCGCTACGGCACAGGTAATCAACGGATATCGCTGGCCTTGAGGTGATGCCAGGGCGAAAGGCAGATCAGGGGAGACGAGATGACCGATAAAGCCGAGAAAACTCCGGTAATCGTGGGTGTTGGCCAGATCAACGACCGGCCCGACGATCCGCAATCGGGCTTGAATTCGGTCGACCTTATGATTGCCGCACTCCACCACGCTGACGAAGATGCGGGCGGCGGCTGGCTGGCCAATATCGAATCTCTTGCCATCGTCGATCAGATTTCTTTCCGCGAACTCAATCCGGCAACTGATGCGGTCGCAGACGCTATCCGTGCGTCGCCCGACATCAGTTACCAGACCTCGATGCCCAGCGGTGATAGTCCGATCCTGTTGCTCAACGAGGCTGCAAACCGGATCGGGACGGGAGAAATTTCTATTGCCGCCATCGCCGGAGGGGAGGCTCTGCGCACGGCCGCGCACCGCGCCGCCGCCGCTGCCAGGACCGATATCTCGGCGCAGAACGCGGTGCGCGCAACCTCGAGCCGCAAGACGCCCGGTTACCGCCAGACCTATGGCCTGTCCGCACCGGTCGATATCTACCCTCTTTACGAAAATGCCGGACGCGCTGCCTTCAACCAGACGTTCGACGAAGCGCAGCGCGAGACCGGAGAAATCTGGTCGCGTTTTTCCAGGGTCGCGGCAGACAATCCTCATGCCTGGCTGAAGAACCCCGTCAGCGCAGCGGATATCATCGAACCTTCCGCTAGCAACCGACCGATAGCCTACCCTTATACCAAGCTAATGGTGGCCAATTCCTCGGTCAATCAGGGCGCGGCTTTCATTGTCTGTAGCCTGGCCGAAGCGCGCAGACGCGGTGTAGCCGACGAGCGACTGGTCCATGTGGGCTATGGCGCGGCCGCGCACGAGGCTGACGACTTCCTTGAGCGCGGTGCGTACTCAGGCTCGCCAAGCATGGAAGTATCGCTGCGCCGGACCATGGAGCTCAACAAGCTCGAGACCAGCGATCTCGCTCACGTCGAGCTCTACAGCTGCTTCCCTTGCGTTCCGAAGATGGCGCGCCGCGTAATCGACTGGCCCGTCGACAAGCCTGCAAGTGTGGTCGGTGGCCTGACATTCGGGGGCGGCCCGATCGGCAATTACATGAGCCACGCGGTAGCAAAGATGGTCGAGACCCTGCGCGGCACCGGGGGAAAAGGTCTGCTGTTCGCCAATGGCGGCTACGCCACCCATAACCACACGATCATACTGTCGGCCGAACCTTTGGATCACGTTCGCTTCCCGCAGGATTTCGACTTCCAGGCCGAAGCCGACGAAGCGCGCGGGCCGGTCCCCGAATTGCACAAAACCTTTACCGGACCTGCTACGATCGAGAGCTACACGGTGATCTATGCCCGCGATGGAAGCGCCGTGCACGGTGCGATCGTGGCACGCACGCCGTCGGGGGCGCGCACCCTCGCCAAGGTCCCAGCGAGCGATACCGCGACGATCGGTTTCCTGACCGACGGACGATCCGAGCCGGTTGGCTGCAAAGGCATGATCGCTGCTGGCGACGATGGCACCATGATCTGGTCGCGCAGTTGATTGCCCCATTTTGTAAGGTTGGGAAACGCGGCCGGTCATGCCGACTTGCGGCCCTTGCCAATCGGCAGATCATGCTAAGCCAAAGCGGGTGCAGCGATCAGCGGCGAAGTTACGCTTGAGCCCAAAGACGGACCACCGGGTCACCATCGGTTTTCAAGGTGGTTCGCGCGGTTCCTTTTGGTAGCGGAGGAGGGACTTGAACCCCCGACACGCGGATTATGATTCCGCTGCTCTAACCAGCTGAGCTACTCCGCCCCGAAAGGTTTGCCGAAGCCGTTCACCCGCTTGGCAGGCGGCGCGTTTAGGGGTCGGCAGCAAAGCGGTCAACACTCATTTGCCGCGAAATGCGAACCGGCGCAGGAATTCCCACGGACCGCCGCGATAGGCGTAGAGCGCGAGACCCGGGAAGCGGAACTCGTGTGGCATGATGGTGCCCGCCAGTTCGGCCTGCAGCGCCTTGGCTTCCTTTGAAGTAACCTTGTTCTGTATGGTCACGTGCAGGCGCGGCCGGTGCTGGTCCTGCGCGGTCAGCATCCCGCGGAAATGCTCGGCGATTTCATCGCGCAACAACAACATATCGGGAGCCGTAAGCCGGATCGCCGTTCCTCCACCGAGCGACATAAACCCCTCGACCCTGCCGTCGATCTTTGTCATCTCGCTCGCCAGGCGGGCGAGATAGCTTCGCACTTCCGGTTCGCACTGCGGCGGAATTGCGTGGAACAGCGTCACATGTGCGGCAAGATAATTGCGCTCGGGTGGAAAATGCGCGGTCCTCAGGGCCGTGAAGCGGACATGCAGTTCCGGCGGCAATTCGGCCGTCAGGATCAGGGGAGCATTGCTGCCGTTCACATTTCCCCGCGTTCGCGGCGGAGTTTGAACCATTCGGCCACATTGCGGTTATGTTCGGCCAGCGTTTCGGCAAACACGTGCCCGCCAGTCCCATCCGCCACCATGTAGCGTGCCGAGGTTTCGGCCGGGTTCAGTACTGCTTCGATTGCCTTGCGGCCCGGATTGGTGATCGGACCCTTGGGCAGCCCGACCATGGAATAGGTGTTGTAATCGTTGATTGCCGCGATCTCCGACTGACGAATCCGGCGACCCAGCGGCTTGCCCTTTGTAATTGGGTAAATGATCGTCGGATCGGCCTGCAGCATCATCCCGTCCTTCACGCGGTTCGAATAGAGACCGGCCACCATGCGCCGTTCGCGCGGAACGCCCGTTTCCTTCTCCACGATCGAAGCCAGCGTCACCGCATCCTGGATATTGTCGACCGCTATGTCATCTGCGCGCCTGGGCCAGGCTTCGGCCAGGAAGTTCTGCATTGCTGCCTGCATTCGCGCAAGGACGGCAGCACGGGATTCGCCGCGCTCGAAATCATAGGTATCAGGCAGGACAGACCCTTCGGCGGGCACCGGTATCTCACCGGTCAGAAGGTCTTCGGCCATCAACCGGTCGTGCACCATGATCGAGGGCAGACCTTCGGGAATGGTCACGAAGCGCCGAATCACCTCGCCATGCTGAAAGGTATCGAGGATCTGGGCATTGCTGGCCCCGGCGGGAAGCAGGAATTCCCCCGCCTTGATCGGATCGGACGAGCCGAGGATCTTCGCGCGTAGAAGAAACCCGTCTTTCGACGCGATCAGTTCCTCGTCCGCCAGCTTTTCTGCCACTGCCGTCAGGCTCGCGCCGGAAGGCACGATGAAGTTGGTCTCCTCCTCGATCTCCGCGCTGCCCCACCAACCTGACAGGAACCAGATCGCTCCGATGGCAAGCACCAGCGCGAGGACGCCGCCTGCCAGCAGGCCCGCCTTTCTCATATCAGTCGGCTTTCTTGACGATCAGCGAAGCGTTCGTGCCACCAAATCCGAAGCTGTTGTTGAGTGCCGCCTTCACTTCGC
The DNA here is from genome assembly GCA_947331495.1 of Erythrobacteraceae bacterium Alg239-R51. Lineage (GTDB taxonomy): Bacteria > Pseudomonadota > Alphaproteobacteria > Sphingomonadales > Sphingomonadaceae > Qipengyuania. The sequence continues at coordinate 1,830,313 of CAMZOI010000001.1, forward strand.
GTTTTTTCGCAGTGTGCGGAACCAGGTCGACGCCTTCGGTCCCGTCGTCGGGATCGTCGAGATTGAGCGTGGGCGGAACAATTTGATCGCGAATGGCGAGAATGCAGAAAATTGCCTCGACCGCTCCGGCGCCGCCCAACAGGTGGCCGATCGCGGATTTCGTCGAACTCATCGAAGCGCCACACAGATCGTCACCCAGCACCCGCTTGACGGCGGCAAGCTCGATCGTGTCCGCCATGGTCGAGGTGCCATGCGCATTGACGTAATCGATGTCGCAAGGCTCCATTCCGGCTTTCTTCAATGCCATTCGCATGGCGAGTTCGGCACCCTTGCCTTCGGGATGAGGCGCGGTGACGTGATAGGCATCTCCCGACAGACCATATCCCACCACTTCGGCATAGATTTTCGCGCCGCGTGCCTTGGCGCGCTCATATTCCTCAAGCACTACGACGCCCGCACCCTCGCCCATCACGAAGCCGTCGCGGTTCTTGTCATAGGGACGGCTCGCTTTTTCGGGCGTGTCGTTCATGCTCGTATTCAAAGCCCGCGCCTGCGCGAACCCGGCCACACCGAGCGGATTGACAGTCGATTCCGCGCCTCCAGCCAGCATGACGTCCGCGTCGTCCAGCGCGATCATGCGCGCCGCATCGCCGATCGAATGTGCTCCGGTGGAGCAGGCGGTCACGACTGCGTGGTTCGGACCCATCAGCCCGTACTTGATCGAAACCTGCCCGCTGATCAGGTTGATCAAACGACCGTGAACAAAGTGGGGGCTGACCCGGCCCGGACCGCGCTCGGCCAGGACCAGGCTCTCGCTCTCGATGCCGGGAAGCCCGCCGATGCCCGAACCGATCGACACGCCAGCGCGGGTGCGCTCCTCCTCGCTCATCTCGGTCAGGCCGGCATCTTCGAGCGCCTGGCCTGCTGCATCTATGCCGTAAACGATGAACGGATCGACCTGCCGCTGGACCTTGTGATCAACGCGCTTGTCGGGATCGAAGCCGAACTCGTGGTCCTTTGGTTTTATCTCGCAGGCGATCGTCGCCTTGTGGCCGGCTGTATCGAAGCGGGTAATCGGACCCGCCCCGCTCTTTCCAGCGATCAGATTGCTCCAGGATGTTTCGACATCACCTCCAAGCGGGGTGACAAGACCAAGACCGGTAACGACCACACGACGCATGAACTTCTCCGCAAAAGGACAACAGGCCCGGCCCGCGAGGGGTCGGGCCTGTCCGGTCCCGCCACATCGGCGGGAATAGCAGGGAAGGGCCTTAGCCCTTGTGCTCTTCGATGTACTTGGTCGCATCACCGACTGTGGTGATCTTCTCGGCCGCATCGTCGGGAATTTCCACGCCGAATTCTTCCTCGAAGGCCATGACCAGTTCGACGATATCGAGGCTGTCGGCCCCGAGATCATCGATGAAGCTGGCTTCCTGGGTAACCTTGTCGGCCTCGACACCGAGGTGTTCGACGACAATTTTCTGCACGCGGTCGGCAGTATCGCTCATAAATATCCCTCTCGAATGTGGGGGGTTGCTGGATTGGCTTTCGCCCTAATGAACGGAACGGCGCAGCGCAAGGGCATCTCAGCGGGTATCGCATCCGCACGACGGACCGGAGCGTCGATTCGTCGGTTGGGAAAGTATCAATCGACTAAAAAAGGGACGCCGACACAATGACTAGCTCTGTTTTCAAGAACCTCACCGAGACGACTTTCGATTCCGTAGAAGGGTATCGCAAGGCGTCCGAGAAGGCTGACAGTCCGCAGCTCAAGAAAGCCCTGAACGAACGCGCGCAGATGCGCGCGCAGACGCTGCAGCAGATGAACGCCGAACTGCAACGTCAGGGGGATGAGCTGGTAACAAGCAGCTCGATGACGGGCCGGGCCCATCAGCTTTGGGCGGGCATTACCGGCATGTTCGAAGACGGTAACGAAGCAGCGGCCGAGCGGGTCGAGGAAGGCGAGGACCACATCAAGAACAAGTTCAAGGAAGCCCTCGAGGATGATGATCTCGATGCGCAGGAACGCGTGGTCGTCCAGCAGTGCTACAGCGAAATCTGCGAGGGCGAACGCTTCGGCGACCTGATCGAAAAACAGTACGACTGAGCTACCGAGCAGTCGCATTTGAAGGGCGCGGAGCGATCCGCGCCCTTTGTTTTACCGGTCAGTCGCCGGCGCGGTCGACCCGGGTTGCTTCAGGCGCATCCGGCTTGGGTTGGTCGACCGTACGGATGCTTAGTTCGCGCAGTTGCTTGGGCGAAACCACGCTTGGCGCGCCCATCATCAGATCCTGCGCACGCTGGTTCATCGGGAAGGCGATGACTTCACGAATATTGGGTTCGTCGGCGAGCAGCATGACGATGCGGTCGATGCCAGGCGCCGAGCCCCCGTGCGGCGGCGCACCGAGCTTGAATGCCTCGATCATGCCGGAGAAATTGGCATCCACATCTTCCCGCGAGTAGCCGGCGATCTCGAACGCCTTGTACATGATGTCCGGACGATGGTTCCGGATTGCACCGCTCGACAGTTCAAAACCGTTGCAGACGATGTCGTATTGCCAGGCGAGTATATCGAGCGGATCCTTGTTATCCAGCGCTTCCATCTCGCCCTGCGGCATTGAAAACGGGTTGTGGCTGAAATCGACCCGTTTCAGTTCATCGTCATATTCGAACATCGGGAAATCGACGATCCAGCAGAACTTGAAACAGCCTTGCTCGACCAGGCCCAGCTCGTCGGCGACGCGGGTACGTGCGGCACCGGCCAGCTTGGCGGCGTCCTTTTCCTTGCCGGCGGCGAAAAACAACCCGTCATTCTCGCCCAGGCCCAGTTCGGCATAGAGCTTTTCCATGCCTTCGGGGCCGTGGTTCTTGGCGATCGGACCGCCGAACTCGCCGCCCTTGCGCGTCACGTAGCCAAGACCCGCAAAGCCTTCGCGGCGCGCCCAGTCGTTCATCTCGTCGAAGAACTTCCGGCTCTTCTCGTGCGTGTCAGGCGCCGGGATCACGCGGACCCGGCCACCACCGCCGACGATCTTCTCGAACAGGCCGAAACCGCTCTTTTCGAAATGCGCGGTTACGTCGCTGATCTCCAGCGGATTGCGCAGATCGGGCTTGTCCGTGCCGTATTTCAGCAAGGCTTCGGCATAAGGAATACGCGGGAACTGGCCTGCAGCCGTCACGCTCTTGCCGTTCGCGAACTCCTCGAACACGCCTGCCAGCACCGGTTCGATCGTCTGGAATACGTCTTCCTGGGTGACAAAGCTCATCTCAAAATCGAGCTGGTAGAATTCGGGGCTGCGATCTGCGCGCAAATCCTCGTCGCGAAAACACGGCGCGATCTGGAAATAACGGTCGAATCCGGCGACCATCAACAGCTGTTTGAACATCTGCGGTGCCTGCGGCAGCGCATAGAAACGGCCCGGGTGCAAGCGGCTGGGCACGAGATAGTCGCGCGCGCCTTCGGGTGACGACGCTCCGAGTATCGGTGTCTGGAATTCGCTGAAACCCTGGTCGATCATCCGTCGGCGCAGCGAAGTGATGACCTTGTTGCGCAGCATGATGTTGGCGTGCACGCGCTCGCGACGCAGATCGACAAAGCGGTATTTCAGGCGAGTTTCTTCCGGGTAATCCCCCGCGGAATTGACGATCAGCGGAAGGTCTTCGGCCCGGCTCTGGACCTCGACCGAACGGGCGAACACCTCGATCTCGCCGGTCGGCAAATTCGGGTTCACGGCCACGCCGTCGCGCGCTTTCACATCGCCATCAATGGTCACGACCGATTCCAGCTTCAGTTTTTCCAGCACCGGCAAGGCCGCGCTGTCCTCGTCAGCCACGATCTGGGTGATGCCGTAATGATCGCGCAAATCGACGAACAGCACGCCCCCATGGTCGCGCTTGTTGTGCACCCAGCCCGAGAGGCGGACGGTTTCGCCGACTTGCGACTTGGTCAAGGCGGCACAGGTGTGGGTACGATAGGCGTGCATCTAAACTCTTTCCAATTTTCGGGCTATGGCGCTAGGGCGCGCCAACGATCGGGCGCGCCGCGCTCCTCTAGCAGGAAATGCGCGCGCTAACAGGGCACGACGGCCGATTTGTCAAGATCGGCCGGCCGAGAGCGGTACTCCGCTCACAGAACAGAAAAAAGACACGATGAAAATTCATGACCTGATTACAACGACCGAACCGCTGGCGGATCTGTGCGAGCGGCTGGGAAAAAGCGATTTCGTGTGCGTCGACACCGAGTTCATGCGCGAGAACACCTATTGGCCGGAACTCTGCCTGGTCCAGATCGGCAACGAAGAGGAAGCCGCGGCGATCGATCCTCTGGCCAAAGGTATCGACCTGACACCGCTATGGGATTTGCTGTGCGACAATGAAGACGTGCTCAAGGTTTTCCATGCCGGCGGGCAGGATGTCGAGATCGTCTACAATTTCACGCAGCGGACGCCCCATCCCATCTTCGATACCCAGATCGCGATGATGGCGATTAGCCAGTCGGAACAGATCGGTTATGCCAATCTGGTCGAAAGCTGGCTCGGCATCACGGTCGACAAGGGTGCGCGGTTTACCGACTGGAGCCGGCGCCCCCTGACCGACAGACAGATAGAATACGCCATTGGCGATGTGACGCACCTTGCCAAGATATTCCCGAAAATACTTGATAGACTTGTAAAAACCGGGCGCGGCGGCTGGCTCGACGCAGAGATGGACAAACTTGCCGATCCGGAAAACTATGCGAACAATGCCGACATTGCGTGGAAGCGCATTCGATCGTCAGGTCGCAACCCGGTGGTCCTTGGTCGCCTGAAAGCGCTCGCCGCCTGGCGCGAAGGCGAGGCTCAACACAAGAACATCCCGCGGGGGCGCATCATGCGCGACGAGACCCTGGCCGACATCGCCAGCCACCCACCCAAGAAGCAGGGCGATCTGGTAAAGGTCCGCGGTCTTTCGAATGCGTGGAAAGACAACGACATAGGAAAGCGTCTTATGAAAGTGCTTGAAAAGGCCGAGCCGCTTCCCAAAGACGAGATGCCCGACAAGCCAAAGCGCGGCGCGCCTCTCGGCAAGGAAGGCGCATTGGTTGCCGACCTGCTCAAGCTGCTGCTCAAGATCCGCGCGCGCGAAATCGACGTGGCGTCGCGTTTGCTGACCCGTTCAGACGAGATGGAGGCGCTGGCATCGGGCGCGCGCAAGCTGCCGATCCTAGAAGGCTGGCGTTACGACGTTTTCGGCAAGGATGCGCTCGAACTGGTCGAGGGCCGGCTTGCCTTCGCAGTCAAGGACGGACGATTGCTGATGACCCATGTCGACGACGTCCACGCCGGAATGGTCGAGGCCGCGGCGGAGTGAGCACCTACCTGCCCACTCTCAAACAGTTGCAATATCTCGTCGCGCTGCACGAACATGGCCATTTCGGTCGTGCGGCGGAAGCCAGCTTCGTGTCGCAATCGACGCTTTCCGCTGGAATCCGCGAACTGGAATCGCTGCTTGGCGTGACTCTGGTCGAGCGCAGCCGTCGCGTGGTGCGTTTCACCGCGCTCGGCAATCAGGTCGTGGACAAGGCGCACCGGATCCTGCGCGAAGCGGAAGAACTGTCGGATCTGGTCCAGGCAGCAGGCAAGCCGCTCGCCGGTCAGCTGCGCATGAGCGTGATCCCCACGATCGCGCCATTCATGATCCCGCGGTTTCTCCCGCGGCTTCGCAAGGAGCGCCCCGATCTCGAACTGTTCCTGCGGGAAGAGACCAGCCACGATGCGGTCGAATCGCTTCAGCACGGGCGGGTCGATTGCGTGTTGCTCGCCCTGCCCTTCGCCACCGGTGACGTGGAAAAGGCACATATCGCCGACGATGATCTCTACGTCGCGTTTCCCAAGGATGATCCGCGCAATCCGCCGGACGTGATCCCGCCAAGCATGATCGACGAGGGCCGATTACTACTGCTCGAGGACGGCCACTGCCTCAAAGACCATGCGCTGGCCGCCTGCAACCGCCCCGAACTGCGCGCCAGTGCCACCATGATCGGCACCAGCCTGCACACGCTGGTGCAGATGGTCGACAACGATCTGGGTCTTACCATGCTGCCCAGGATGGCGGTCGATGCCGGCATATTGACTGGCACCGACGTCGTCGCCCGCCCCCTGAAAAGCAAGAACGCCACTCGCGAGATCGCCTTGATCTGGCGCAAGAACTCGCCGCGCCGCGTGGATTTCGAATTGCTGGCGGAGGAACTGCGGGCGGAGTGATCGACGACTGCCAACGACTCGATTGCGGACGCTCATGTAGCGTGCAATTAGACTTGTCGAAGCCTTGTTGAAACCTACGGCGATCGCTTCGCTTATGGAGGCCCCGTGATCGTCATCAACCCCGAGGCTGCCCAGCAATTCAGCCTGGCGCTGTACGAATTGGCGACCAATTCGCAGAAATACGGTCTTACAGCAGCCGACAGCGCACGTGTCGAAGTAAGTTGGGGAACTAGCGATGGGAGACTCGAACTGCTTTGGCGGGAATACGGCATTCCCAAAGTGCAGTCCGACGACCAGCTCCGGCCAGAAGGCTTCGGCACGAAGTTGCTGACCAGGGTCATCCCGGCCATGTTGAAAGGCGAGGCCAGCCGGAAGTTCGAGGATGGGGGTCTCGTGTACCGGCTCTCCGTCCCATTGGAAGCTGTTGTTGCGAGACAGGGTCATGGCGATTCCGATCGAATGGCCGCACGGATCGTGGATGAAACATTCGGTATGGAAACGGACTAGATACAGTTTTCCTACATGCCGGTTTTCTGACAGGCCCGACACGATGCTTTGCACTCGCTCTTCTTGCGGAAAATCGACATTGGTGCGGGAGTTACGAAAGCGTGTGGCTCTGTCGAAAGCGAAGGTTACACTCGCGACGACGAAATCGCTCGCAATCCCGCACAAGACGGGGCTTTGCCAGAAAACCGGAGTTTTTTTAAAACCCCCGGTCTGTGGTCCAGGTTTACATCGCGCAGGAGTTGCTGACGGGTAATCGGTATGAATTGCGCCTGCCGCGTAGGTTCATCGCCCCGTCGCTCTCGAAGGGAACCCTTCACTGCATGACGCGCTTCGGTGTCGTGCAGTGGAGAAATCTCAATGAAACAAAAGTTTGCTACGGGATCCGGTGTGGCCGGCCTCGCCCTCGCCACCGGTGCAGTCGCATTCGGTGCCTTTCTTTCCAGCCGCCATCGGCATCGCGGGTTCGACGATGGTCCCGCATTCGCCAAACGTCAGCCACCCGGCAACCTCGCGCTTGTGGGGCGCTCGGTTACCATTCGCAAACCGAAAGCCGAACTGTTCGAATTCTGGCGGGACTTCTCGAACCTGCCGAGTTTCATGGAGAATGTCGAGAGCATCGAGGACGCGGACGCGAACGGTGTCTCGATCTGGAAGATCAAGGCTCCGGCCGGGCGAACGGTCGACATCAAGACCGAAGTCGCCAGCGAAAAGCAGAACGAGCATATCGCCTGGCGATCCGTCGAAGGATCGGACATCGAAACGCGTGGTGAGGTGCGGTTCGAAGATGCACCGGGCGATCGCGGAACCCGCGTCAGCCTGACAATCTCTTACGATCCGCCGGCCGGAGCGTTGGGCCGAGCGATCGCGAAGCTGTTTCAGCGGGAACCGCAGGTACAGGCCCGGCACGATCTCAAGCGCTTCAAGATGCTTATGGAAACGGGCGAAATCGCGACTTCGGTCCGGACGAACGACGAGACACGAGCAGCCAAGCAGGAGAACGGATAATGCGCGCACTAACCTGGCATGGGACCAACGACGTTCGTGTCGATACCGTCAGCGATCCTGAAATCATCAACTCGCGCGATGCGATCATAAAGGTCACCAGCACCGCGATCTGCGGATCCGACCTTCACCTGTATGATGGGGTTATTCCCGGCGTGAAACCGGGTGACGTGCTTGGCCACGAATTCATGGGCGAAGTCGTCGAAACCGGCTCGGACAGTACTCTGAAGAAGGGCCAGCGGGTGGTCGTGCCCTTCACTATCAGCTGCGGTGGCTGCTTCCACTGCAAGATGCAGCAGTACTCGGCCTGCGACAACTCGAACCCGGTCGAAAAACAGGACATGTCGGCAAGCTTGTATGGTCAACCGATGTCTGCGCTGTTTGGCTATTCGCACCTCACGGGCGGTTATTCCGGTGGTCAGGCCGAATATGTCCGCGTTCCGTTTTCCGATGTCGGACCGATCGTCGTCCCTGACAACCTGGACGACGACAAGGTCCTGTTCCTCTCCGATATCCTCCCGACGGGGTGGATGGGCGCGGAAAACGCCGATATCCAGCCTGACGATACGGTTGCGGTTTGGGGCTGCGGCCCGGTCGGCCTGTTCGCAATCCAGTCGGCGATCGTCATGGGCGCGTCAAAGGTGATCGCGATCGATCATTACCCGAACCGCCTGGCTCTCGCCAAGAAACTTGGAGCCGAGGTCATCGACTTTCGCGAAACCGACGTTCGCGAAGCCCTGATGGAAATGTCGGGTGGCATTGGCGTGGATGCCGTCATCGATGCGGTTGGCATGGAATCGCACGGCTTTGCGATCGATAACATGATCGATGTGGTGAAGCAGAAGGTAGGCATGGGGGCCGACCGGGCCAGCGCGCTCAAGCAGGCGATCATGGCGGTCCGCTTCGGCGGCAAGGTTTCCATCCCGGGCGTCTACGGCGGGATGACCGACAAATGGCCGCTCGGCGCCATGATGGAAAAGGGATTGCAGATCCGCGGCGGACAAACCCACGTCCAGAAATACACCAGGGATCTGCTTGCGAAGATCGAGGACGGTACACTCGATACGACCTTCCTCATCAGCCATCGTCTGCCGCTGGAGAAAGCGCCCGAAGGCTACAAGAACTTCAAGGAACAGCAGAACGAGTGGACCAAGGTCGTCCTCAAGCCCGGGATGGAGAATTGAATATGAGCAAGGAAATCAAGAAGTTGTCCGGCCTATGCATCGTCACCGGCGCCTCCAGTGGTATCGGCCTCGAACTGGCGAAGCTTGCGGGGAAGGACGGGTGCGACCTGATCCTGGCGGCCGACCGCGACCTGTCCGAGGGCGCGCGTGCAGCGCGCGAAGCCGGCGCTGCATCGATTGAAACTGTCGAATGCGATCTCGGCACGCAGGACGGCGTTGACAAGCTCGTGGCAATGGTGGGCAACCGGCGCGTCGACGTCCTGATTGCCAATGCCGGACATGGCCAGGGCGGAGCATTTCTCGATCAGGATTGGGGCGATATCTCTCACGTCATCGATACCAACGTGAAGGGTACGGTATCGTTGATACACAAGATCGGCCAGACAATGCGCACGCGCAATTCCGGACGTATTCTCGTCACCGGATCGATTGCGGGCCATCTGCCCGGTGCCTTCCAGCTGGTCTATAATTCGACCAAGGCATTCATCGACGATTTCTGTGTCGGCTTGCACAACGAGTTGAAGGAAACCGATGTCGTCGTAACCTGCCTGCTACCTGGCGCCACCGACACGCAGTTCTTCGAGCGCGCGGATCTGGAGAATACGACTATCGGGCAGTCGGACAACAAGGCCGATCCCGCCAAGGTTGCCAGGGATGGCTACGAAGCTCTGCTCGAAGGCGATACGCAGATCGTCAGTGGCTTCATGAACAAGGTGCAGACCATGTTCGCCGACATCCTGCCTGACGACATGGTCGCGCAAATGCACCGCCGCATGGCCGAGCCGAAGAGCTCCTGAACCCCAATACGCCGCAAAAGGACCGGCTGACCATGGCTCTAAAAGCGATTGCCCTCAACTGCTCGCTCAAATCGTCTTCGGATGAAAGCAGCTCGACCGATGCGATGATCAAGGTGCTCGAGAAGCACTTCGCGGACCGAGACGTAGAACTGTCCGAAACGATCCGCGTCGTCGATTTCAACGTCCCGCCCGGCGTCACCTCGGACGAAGGCGAAGGCGACGAATGGCCAAAGCTTCGCGAAAAAATCCTGGCCCACGACATTCTCGTTTTCGGCGGACCGATCTGGATGGGCCAGATCGGCTCGGTCGCCAAGCGCGTGCTCGATCGGATGGACGCATTTACCAGCGAGACCGATAATGAAGGCCGTATGCCAAGCTATGGCAAGGTCGCCATCGCAGCGATCGTCGGCAACGAGGATGGAGCGCATTGGAGCTCCGCCCAGTTGTTTCAGTCGTTGAACGACACCGGTTGGACCATTCCCGCCGTCGCCGCGTGCTACTGGGTGGGCGAAGCCATGGGCAGCACCGACTTCAAGGAGCTGGATGATACACCCGAAGCGGTAACGAAAACCGCGAAGATGTGCGTCACCAATGCGGCTCACCTGGCGTCATTGCTGCGGAAAGACAACTACCCAGGTCCCGACAGTTGATCACGTCCTTGCCGGTTCTGGAACACCCGCCCGTCAGTCCATGTGCTTCAGCCCGACCCGCAGGTAATCCCAGCCGGTAATCACCGTCAGCACCGCTGCCGCCCATAGCGTTGCCAGTCCTACCGTGTGCGGCACGTTGGCTTCCAGTTCACCCAGCATCACCGTCCAGGCTGGCAGTCCTTGCCCGAGGATCAGCGAACCGAGCGCGACCATCTGGAAAGTCGTCTTCCATTTCGCCAGCCGGCTGACGGGGACCGAAACCTGCAACGGACCGAGAAATTCGCGCAAGCCCGACACCGCAATTTCGCGCATCAGGATGATGAGCCCGGCGATCACGTGCGCATCGCCGACATAGGGCCCGCGCAACACGCCCTGCGCCGCCAACACCAGGATTACAGCGGCAACCATGATCTTGTCGGCAATGGGATCGAGGAAGACGCCGAGTTTCGACACCGTTCCGCTGGTGCGGGCCAGATAACCGTCGAAGTAATCGGTAATTCCCATCGCGCAATATAGCGCAAAGGCGATGAGATATCCGGCCGCCCAGCCCGGCCACCACAGAAGATAGGCCAGCAACGGGATCGCGAAAATGCGCGTCAGGGTGAGAATGTTCGGCAGGTTGAGCATCGTGGAGCCTTCCCTAGCGCCCTTCGGCTCGCCACAAAAGCCGCACAATATCCTTGTCCGCCGCCGCGATGCCTCTAGGAAGGCATTCGAACGAGAGGTTTCCTCCCGGGGGGTCATGACTACTGCCACGCATCTGCTCAAACGCAGGCGGTTCCTGCCGCTGTTCGTGACGCAGCTGTTCAACGCCTTCAACGACAATCTCTACAAGACCGCAATGGTCCTGTTCGTCGTATATTCCGTCTATGATGACGAGAGCACGGAGGCGGCTTTCAGCGGCCTGGCTTCCGGCCTTTTCATCCTGCCTTTCTTCGTTCTCTCCGCGCTGGCCGGCCAGCTTGCCGACATGCGCGACAAGGCGGCCATTATCCGCAAGGTGAAGCTATGCGAGATCGGCCTGATGGTGATTGGCGCAAGCGGTCTGTACCTCGCCTGGCAGGGGATCGCGGTGAGCACCGTTGCGATTCCGCTGATGCTGGCCGCGCTGTTCCTGACGGGCGTGCAGTCTACCTTCCTGGGGCCGATAAAATACGCGATCCTGCCGCAGCACCTCAGACGCGAGGAGGTGCTGGCGGGCACCGGCCTAATAGAGGCCGGAACCTATATCGCGATTCTGGCTGGTACGATCCTGGCCGGGTTGATCGCGGTCGAATTTGCTGCCGTGGCAATCATTGCGACTTCGATAGTGGGATACCTGGTCAGTCGCCAGGTGCCGTCCGCGCCGCCGCAGGGCGAGATCGAGAAGCTTGACTGGCATGTCCTGCGCGCTTCGGTAAAACTGGTGCGTGACACGATGCACAATGCGGAGGTTTACTACGCAATACTTGCAATCAGCTTCTTCTGGACGATCGGTGCAGTGCTGTTCATCCAGTTCCCCCCGCTTGCAAAGAATACCATTATGGCCAGCAAGGAGGTGGCGAGCCTTTTTCTGGTCGTATTCTCCGTCGGCGTGGCGATCGGTTCGGTAGCGATCAACGCCCTGCTGAAAGGCAAGGTCTCGGCGCGCTATGCGCCCGCATCGGTCATAGCGATGGGGCTGTTCGTGGTCGCATTCTATGTCGTAGCGAAAATATGGGAAGCGGATCAGCCGACCGATCTGCTCGACATTGGTGAGTTCCTCGCCTGGCCGATGGCGACCTTTCTGATGCTTTGCCTGCTGGGGATCGCGGTTGCGGGCGGGATGTTCGTGGTGCCACTCTACGCGTTCCTGACCACGCGCGTCGCGCCTCACACCGCGTCTCGCACGATCGCGGCCAACAATATCGTCAATTCGGGAGCGATGGTGGCTGGCTCGCTGGTCGCCATGGCGATGAGCGCAGCCGGCGTCCCTGTGTCGGAACAGGTGCTGCTCTGCGCGGCGATGTGTCTGTTTTCCGCCTGGCTTGCCAAGCGGTTGATTGCGGCAGAACATGCCGCTGCAGCGGCAAGTGACCTGGCCTAGACGATAAAGGCGAGCACCGCAGCGACGGTGGCGAAATAGGTCGTTGCCACACCGCGGACATCGGCGGCGGTCAGTCGCCAATCGATCGACTGGGCCGCCGGAATATCCGCGAAACTGGCGCGGCGTGCGGGAAGGCTGGCGCGGAACGGGTGCCGGGCGTTTTCGGTCGTAAGTACAAGTGCGCGTCTCATGATGTCCGGGTTAACGCTTTTTTAACCTGTTGGTATCCCGCCATGTGCACATTGTCCCCGCTTGGAACGATTCACCCCGAATTAACCATAATCCCGGCGATTGCGTGCTGCTCCGGGGCAGGGTAATCAAACCGGGATGACCTCTTCCCCGACGCCAGCAGCCGCACGCCTTCTCGTCGATTGCCTTGCCGAACAGGGGTGCGATCGCATCTTCACCGTTCCGGGCGAGAGCTTCCTCCAGGTTCTCGACGCGCTGACTCAGCAAAGCGCCATCGATCTCGTTACCTGCCGCCAGGAAGGCGGAGTGTCGTTCATGGCCTGCGCCGATGGGGCAATGACGGGTAGACCGGGCATAGCCTTCGTAACGCGCGGACCCGGTGCGACCAATGCCAGTATCGGCGTGCACGTGGCGATGCAGGATTCGCAGCCGATGATACTGTTCGTCGGCGATGTCGACAGTTCCATGCGCGATCGCGAGGGCTTCCAGGAAATCGACTTCCCGGCCTTCTTCTCACCCATTGCGAAATGGACTGCGCGGATCGACTCCGCCGATCGTATTCCCGAATACGTCGCCCGCGCTTATGCCACCGCGATTTCCGGGCGCCCCGGTCCGGTCGTGCTTGCCTTGCCGGAGGACATGCTGAGCCGCGAAACGGCCGCGACCCCTCGTCCAAGAATGGAGCGCCCCGCCCAGGCGCCCTGCCCCGATGCCATGGCGACCATGATGGCGCTTCTTGCCGACGCCGCCGCGCCCGTCGCGATCGTGGGCGGCGCGGGCTGGAACGCCAAGGCGCGTGAATATTTCCAGCTTTTCGCCGAGCGGCTTGGCATTCCGGTGGCGACGGGTTTTCGCAGGCAGGACGCGATCGCACCTTCGAGCCGCGTCTACGCTGGCAATCTCGGCTACGGACCCAATCCGAAGCTTGTACAGCGGGTGAAAGATGCAGATCTGATCCTCGCCGTCGGAGCGCGGCTCGGCGAGGCAACGACTGATGGCTACACCGTACCGCCGCTGATCGCACCGGACCGCAGGCTGGTCCACGTCCATCCCGATCCGGGCGAGTTGAACAGCGTTTATCGCGCCGACCTCGCCATTTGCGCCAGCATGGACGAATTCGCCGAAAGCGCAGCCTTGTGGGACAATGACGACGCGATCGATTTCGACGCGGGCGCACAAGCGCATGCCGAATGGGAAGACTGGGCGAGCGTCCACAAAGACGGTCATGCGCTGGACATGGACCAGGCCGTTCAGTTCATGCGCGATACGCTGCCGGCCGACACCATCGTGTGCAACGGGGCGGGCAATTTTGCTGGGTGGTGGCACCGCTACTGGCGCTACGAAGGCTTCCCGACGCAACTCGCCCCCACCTGCGGCGCGATGGGCTACGGCGTGCCCGCCGCGGTCGCCGCATCCTTGCGTTTTCCCGAGCGGACAGTCGTGGCGGTCGCCGGAGATGGCGATTTCCTGATGAACGGACAGGAACTGGCCACCGCCGCTCAATACGGTGCGAACCTGATCGTGATAGTCGTGGACAATTCGGCCTACGGCACGATCCGTATGCATCAGGAGCGGGAATTCCCAGGCGAGGACCGCGTAAGCGGCACGCGCCTTGCCAATCCTGACTTTGCAGGCTTGGCCGAAGCCTTCGGTGGATGGTCCGCCCGCGCCGAGACGACCGAGCAATTCAAGGATGCGCTTATTGCGGCCAAGGGCCGTAGCGGCCTAAGGCTTGTCCATTGCGTTATCGAGGTCGAACAGCTCGCCGCCAGCGGCGCGACAATCAGCGGTTTGCGCCAGCGTTAGCCGCATTTGACAAAGACCACACCATCGCCTTCGATCGTATGTCCGCCAATCGTGACAGGATCGTATTGCGCATCGGTCGCCGGGCGCAGGACTGCTATTCCGTCCGGCCCGCGACTTTCAAGCGGAAGGTCCGGCAACGGTTCGCCCAGATCGATCCGTGGGTAATTGCCCAGAACGATCCGGGCATCGGTCGGCACATCGTTGACGCTGCTCTCTATCACCAAGCCACCGGCGCTCTTTCTGATCTGGAAATCCGGCTTGTCGCAATTCGCGTTGACGCCCTTTCCGGTCCAGCTTCCGGTGACGTAGCTTTCGCTCAGCTTGATACCGCCGGCGCGAGCCGGATCCCGATCGCGCGCGGGCGGTTCGATCTGGTCGATCCGCTCGACGATCAGAGTGCCCCTGCCCTGTTGACAATAGCTGGCATCGGCGATTTCTCCGGTGATCCTGACGTATTCGCCGGTCGAGAAATCCGCCGCTCCCATATTGAAGGACCACACGTCGCCGTCGGGTGTGGTGATGATCGAACATTCGACCCCGTCGCCGATCCGCCCTTCGACAGTCATCAGCGATGGCTGTCCGGACGGCCGGGTTTCGGCAGAAGGGTTGCGATCGGCGGACCCGTTTGTCGGAAGCGAGGTATCGGGGGTTTTGGAGGTTTCTCCACTGCAGGCGGTCAAGGCAAGTGCCGAGAGGGATGCGAGAAGTTTGTCGTAAAAGGTCATGTGCGTGCAACACGTCACCGTTTGCGCAGGTTCCTAGCCCGCGAAATCGGCGTTCAGCACCAATCGTTCCGTATCCCATCCCGGAACAGCCTGATCGGTCAACGGCACCATGAACGTCTTCCCGTCAGGCTTTCTGATTTCGATGATGTCGGTGGCGCCGAAATTTTCGACGGCGCAGACATGGCCGACCGGATCGCCCGTTTCCGTCACGACCGGAAGGTCGAGCAGGTCCGAAAAGTAGAACTCACCCTCGTCCAGCGCCGGAAGTTTCTCACGCGGAACGCTCAGAACCGTCCCGCGCAGGGCTTCCGCAGCTGTGCGGTCCGTCACTTGCGCGAAACGGGCGATGGCTCCACCCTTGTTGTCGCTGCGCAGCTTCGACAGGGTCAGCGTACCGTCGTTGAACGTCGTGTGCGCCTTCAGGCTGTCCAGACCTTCACCCAGCAGCTTCAGACGAACTTCGCCCGTCACGCCGTGCGCACCAGCAACGGCGGCAAGAGTGACGGGCTTGTCCGGCATCGTTGTAAGTTACTCAGCTTTTGCTTCGGCTTCGTTGGCAGTATCTGCTGCTTCGGCAGCGGTGCCTTCGTCGGCCTTGGCTTCTTCGGCGGGCGCTTCGTCCGCAGCATTATCTTCTGCGGCAGACGTCTCTTCTTCCGCGGGAGCGTTGGCTTCCGCTTCGGCTGCCTTGGCGGCCTCCTCGGCTTCTGCGGCCTTGGCGGCCTTCTCCTCGGCGCGTTCCTTGGCGGCTTCGCCCGGCTCGCCCTTCTTCGGGTTGCTCTTCGGCGCACGTTCGAGGATGCCGGCGGCGTCGAAGAAGCGATGGACGCGGTCCGAAGGCTGTGCCCCGACCGAAAGCCAATGACGTGCGCGGTCTTCGTCGAGCTTCACGCGCTCTCCGGAATCCTTGGGCAGCATCGGATTGTACGTACCGATCTGCTCGAGATACTTGCCGTCGCGCGGGCTGCGCGCGTCCGAAACGACGATACGGTAGTAGGGACGCTTCTTCGCGCCGCCGCGGGAAAGACGGATTGCAACTGACATTGTGTATTACCTTTCGAATGTAAGATACTGATAGTTATTTCTTCTTGAGCAATTCCTGAAGATCGGGCGGGAGCGTGTCGGGATCGACACCGGGGCCCTTGGGACCGGACATGCCGCCCATCCCCGCGCCAGGTCCGCCCAGCCCGGGCATCGCCGCACCAAGACCACCCTTGCCGAACAGCGCGCCCAGGCCCTTCATGCCACCCATTTTCTTGATCTGCTTCATGGCGCGGCCCATTTCCTGGTGCATCTTGAGCACCTTGTTCACATCCTGGACCTGCGTGCCGGACCCGGCCGCGACGCGCTTTCTGCGCTTGGCGTTCATCACTTCGGGGCGCTTGCGCTCCTTGGCAGTCATCGAACCGATGATTGCGTCCATGTGGATCAGCACCTTGTCGTCCATGTTGGAGGCCTGCATCGCCGCCTTGGCCTTCTTCATGCCGGGAAGCATTCCGGCGAGCATGCCCAGCCCGCCCATGTTCTGCATCTGCTTCAACTGCATGCGCAGATCGTCGAGATCGAACTTGCCCGACGCCATTTTCCTGGCGAGCGCTTCGGCATCTTCCTCCTTGATCGTCGCGGCGGCCTTCTCGACCAGCGAGACGACATCGCCCATGCCAAGGATGCGGCCTGCCACACGCTTGGGATCGAAGGCCTCGATCGCGTCGAGCTTCTCGCCCGTACCGGCAAACTTGATCGGCTTGCCCGTCACATAGCGCATCGACAGCGCCGCACCGCCGCGCGCATCGCCGTCCATCCGCGTCAGTACCACGCCCGTCAGCGGGACTTCGCCGGTAAAGCTCTGCGCGACATTGACCGCGTCCTGACCGGTCAGGCTGTCGACCACCAGCAGCACCTCGGTCGGAGTCGAAACGCCCGCGATCGCCTTCATTTCGGCCATCAGCGCCTCGTCGACGTGGAGACGGCCCGCAGTGTCGAGCAGGAGCACATCGGCAGCCTGCAAGCGGGCGCTTTCCATCGCACGGCGAGCAATATCGACCGGCTGCTGGCCCTCGACGATCGGCAGCGTCGCCACGTCGACCTGCTCGCCCAGGATCTTGAGCTGTTCCTGCGCTGCGGGCCGATTGACGTCGAGCGAGGCCATCAGCGACTTCTTGCCGTGCTTCTCGCGGATCATCTTGCCGAGCTTGGCAGTCGTCGTGGTCTTGCCCGAGCCCTGCAGGCCGACCATCATGATGACGACCGGCGGCTTGGCAGCAAAGTTGAGTTCGGCAACCGCGCCATCTTCGCCGCCGAGCATCTCGACCAGCTCGTCATTGACGATCTTGACGACCTGTTGGCCCGGCGTGACCGAACGCAGGACATCCTGACCGATTGCTTTTTCGATCACCCCATCGATGAAGCGGCGCACCACTGGCAACGCCACGTCCGCTTCGAGCAGCGCGATCCGAACCTCGCGCATGGCCTCGCGCACGTCCTGCTCGGACAGCGCGCCACGCCCCTTGAGGCGGTCGAACACATTACCGAGCCGGTCGGACAGATTGTCGAACATGCGAGCTCTACTCCTTTTCCGGAACCCATGGTCCGGAACAAACGCGAAAAACGCCGGCGGACGAGAACTCGTCGGCCAGCGTGGGGCGAACCCCTTGGGATACCCGGACAATCGTCCGGATGTGGTGGAAGCAAACCGCAGCCGTCGCTGCAGCCTGCTACCATCAGACCCGGATGCACCGCATCGCCGACCTGCGCCACGAAGCGATGAAATGGTGGAGCCTAGCGGGATCGAACCGCTGACCTCTACAATGCCATTGTAGCGCTCTCCCAGCTGAGCTAAGGCCCCGGACCATTTTATGCAGGACACGCCCTGGGAGGCGCATCACCCTTGCGGGAAGCGGCCTTTATAAAGCAGCTTCCCGCATTGCAATAGCTAAATCAGCTCTCTTCGTTATCGTCGTCGCCCTTGGACTTGGTTTCGACGCCCAGATCGTCGTCACCGCCCAGATCGACCTCGTTATCCGGCGAATCGTCGTCCTCATCGATGTCGATGTCGAGATCGTCGTCGTCATCGCCGCCCAGATCGCTGTCGGCTTCGCTATCCTTCTTCTTTTTCTTGTCCTCTTCCTCGGCGAGGATCGGCTGCTTCGACTTGAGAACGGGTTCGGGCGTCCATTCCTCGCCGCATTCGATGCAGGTTACGGGATCGTCCTTGTTCAGATCGTAGAAGCGGGTGCCGCAGTTCGGGCAGGTCCGCTTGGTGCCCCATTCCGGTTTGACCATGTTTAATCCTTGAAGTTTGCCGCCCCCGACCAATTGCCGGACACGTGTGAATTCGCAATCGTATTGATGGGAACCTGCAAGGCAGGAATCAACAGCGCGCGCGCCTTGCCAGAGTGTATGTGCCCTGTCAAAGCGCGCCGTTCATGGACGCGAACTCTCCCAAGCCTGCCCACCGCTTCGTGCCGTCCGGTCCGTTGACCGGCACCATACGCGTGCCCGGCGACAAGTCGATCAGCCATCGCGCCTTGTTGTTCGGTGCATTGGCGCTCGGACGAAGCCGCATTTCGGGGCTGCTCGAAGGCGAAGACGTGCTCGCA
This sequence comes from Erythrobacteraceae bacterium Alg239-R51, assembly GCA_947331495.1. Lineage (GTDB taxonomy): Bacteria > Pseudomonadota > Alphaproteobacteria > Sphingomonadales > Sphingomonadaceae > Qipengyuania. Next base: position 1,849,079 of record CAMZOI010000001.1, read on the forward strand.
ACGGCTGCGGCATTGCGAGCGATGGGCGCAAAAATCGAACGGGATGGAGAAGATTGGGTCGTCGACGGTGTCGGCGTCGGCACATTGCTCCAGCCACATGGCGCGCTCGACATGGGCAATTCGGGAACCTCCACCCGCCTGCTGATGGGTCTGTTGGCCAGCCACGGCATCACCGCAGCCTTTACCGGCGATGCAAGCTTGTCGAAGCGCCCCATGGGCCGGGTCATCGAACCATTGTCGCGCATGGGCGCGACCTTCACCCCCTCGCCCGGCGGCACGCTTCCGTTGATGATGGAAGGCCTGCAACCTGCCATACCGATCGAATACCGGCTTCCGGTCGCCAGCGCCCAGGTGAAGAGTGCGGTTCTCCTCGCCGGGCTCAACACGCCGGGAACGACCACCGTGATCGAGCCTGTCCCGACCCGCGACCACACGGAGCGGATGCTGCGCGGGTTCGGCGTCGACCTTCACGTGGAGGAGGTGAACGGTGCGAAGCATATCTCGCTGACCGGCCCCTGCGACCTGAGACCGTGCGACATCGAAGTGCCCGGCGATCCGTCTTCCGCCGCGTTCTTTGCCGTGGCCGCCAGCATCGTGCCTGGAAGCGACCTGGTGATCGAGAATGTCGGTATGAACCCCACGCGCGACGGTATCTATCGTGTGCTCGCGCAGATGGGGGCGAATATCGAGAAACGGAACGAGCGCACAATCGGCGGCGAGCCGGTGGTCGATCTGCGCGTCCGCCATGCCGAACTTAAGGGGATCGAGGTGGATCCCGCCATCGCTCCAGCCATGATCGACGAGTTCCCGGTCCTCTTCATTGCCGCCGCGATGGCCCAGGGTACCACCGTCACCACCGGCCTCGAAGAACTGCGCGTCAAGGAGAGCGACCGCCTGACCGCGATGGCTGCCGCTCTGGCCCTGGCAGGCGCTCAGACCGAGGAACGCGCGGATGGCCTCCTCATTCACGGTAGCGGCGGCAAACCCTTTTCAGGCGGCGGGCCGGTCCGTACCCATCTCGATCATCGCATCGCCATGAGCATGGCGGTGGCGGGTCTGGCCAGCGAATCAGGAGTGGCAGTTGACAGTATCGACCCGATCGCCACCAGTTTCCCGAATTTCATGGAACTGCTTGACGAGGTGATGGCATGATCTCTCTCGACTGGGCCAGCTTGGTCGGTTTCGTCGGCACTGCCTGCATTATCGGTGCCTATGCGTACCTTACCTTCAACGACAGGCCGAACCCGTTCGTCCTCCACGGCACCAATCTGACCGGTGCAGCATTGCTGACGGTTTCTCTTCTCGTTCACACCAATTGGCCCAGTCTCGTACTAGAAGGATTCTGGGCAGCTATCGCCATCTTCGGTATTGCCAAGGCGATCCGCACCGGTCGCAGGGCGCAGGAGCGCGAGGCATGATTATCGCCGTCGACGGACCTACCGCATCGGGCAAGGGCACCATCGCCAGGGCCCTGGCGGCGCATTTCGCCCTTCCCCATCTCGATACGGGACTGCTTTACCGGGCAGTGGGTCGGCAGGTGTTTCTCGATGGCGGCGATCCCGACGATGGCGGCGATGCCCTCGCCGGATGCGCATTTCCCGATAGTCGGCTGCAAGACCCCCATCTGCGTGACGAGTCCACGGGCGGGCTCGCCAGCCGTGTATCGATCCATGCCGGTGTCCGGCAGGCGCTCTTCGATCGCCAGCGCGCTTTCGCGGTGCAGCAAGGGGGCGCAGTCCTCGACGGGCGCGATATCGGCACTGTGATCGCGCCCGAGGCGGAAGCCAAGCTGTTCGTGACTGCCAGCGTGCAGACGCGCGCGCATCGCCGGTTTCTCGAAATGCGTGAACGCGGCGTGCAGATAACGTTGCTCGAAATCGAAGACGATCTGCGCCGTCGTGACGAACGCGATCGCAACCGCGCAGTTGCTCCGCTGATACCCGCCCCTGACGCGATGGTCATCGATACCAGCGCGCTCGAACGGGACGAAGCAATCAAGGCAGCCATCCGCGCGGTCGAGGATGCGTTGGGCACGACGGGCGACGGGTAACTTTCCTACAGCAGCATCATCTGTCACCGGTGGCGCTGTGCCCGCCTGTTCGATGCCCTCCGCCCCCGGTGGTTCCAATGTGGATAGTCCCTGCCGAAGCCCCGACTTTTTTCTCCTCTGGACGGTGTAACAGGCGGTCCATGTCTCGGATTCAGGACTGCCGATGCTTGTCATTCACGCCGTTTTCGCCTATGGGCGCGCCTGTTCTCTCAATCTTACGGATTCGAAGGACCCGAGCGATGGCATTCGGCCCCGCGCGGCATCGGCTTTCTTGCCCCGTTAGCCTGCGCAATAGTGCGCAGAGACGGGTAAAGACCCCGGAAAAACCGGCGGCCGGTAGCAAAACGATACGTTAGGACTACTCACATATGGCAACTGCAGCCAACCCGACCCGTGACGATTTCGCGGCAATGCTCGATGAGCAACTCGGCGGCGCCGACGAAGGCGGCTTCGAAGGCCGTGTCGTCAAGGGCACCGTCACTTCAATCGAAAACGGCATGGCGCACATCGATGTCGGCCTTAAGAGCGAAGGCCGGGTCGATCTCAAGGAATTCATGCGCAATGATGACGAGCACGGCCTCGAGGTCGGCTCCGAAGTCGAAGTCTATGTCGACCGCATCGAAAACGCCGAAGGCGAAGCGATGCTCAGCCGCGACCGCGCCCGCCGCGAAGCTGCATGGGACAAGCTGGAAAGCGAATTCGGCGAAGGCAAGCGCGTCGAGGGCCGTATCTTCGGCCGCGTCAAGGGTGGCTTCACCGTCGATCTCGATGGGGCCGTGGCGTTCCTGCCCGGTAGCCAGGTCGATATCCGCCCCGTCCGCGACGTCACTCCGCTGATGGACATGCCGCAGCCGTTCCAGATCCTGAAGATGGATCGTCGCCGCGGCAATATCGTCGTTTCGCGCCGCGCGGTTCTGGAAGAAACGCGCGCCGAGCAGCGCAGCGAACTGATCAACGATCTTACCGAAAATCAGGTGATCGACGGTGTGGTCAAGAACATCACCGATTACGGTGCCTTCGTGGACCTCGGCGGTATCGACGGCCTGCTCCACGTCACCGACATGAGCTACAAGCGCGTCAACCATCCCAGCGAGATGATCGAAATCGGCGCGACCGTGACCGTTCAGATCATCCGCATCAACGAGGAAACCCAGCGCATCAGCCTCGGCATGAAGCAGCTGGAATCCGATCCGTGGGATGGTGTTTCGGCGAAGTACCCGATCGGCATGAAGATGACGGGAACGGTCACCAACATTACCGAATACGGCGCCTTCGTCGAGATCGAACCCGGCATCGAAGGCCTGGTCCACGTCTCGGAGATGAGCTGGACCAAGAAGAACGTCCATCCCGGCAAGATCGTTTCGACGAGCCAGGAAGTCGAAGTCATGGTCCTCGAAGTGGACAGCGAGAAGCGCCGCATTTCGCTTGGCCTCAAGCAGGCCCAGCGCAATCCGTGGGAAGAATTCGCCGAGAAGCATCCGGTCGGCTCGAAGGTCGAAGGCGAAGTCAAGAACGCGACCGAATTCGGTCTGTTCGTCGGCCTCGACGGCGATGTCGACGGCATGGTCCATATGTCGGACATCGCCTGGGGCATTTCGGGCGAAGATGCGCTGGCCCTGCACCGCAAGGGCGAGCAGGTCGAAGCTGTCGTGCTCGATGTCGACACTGACAAGGAGCGTATCAGCCTTGGCATGAAGCAGCTCGAAAAGGGCGCTCCGACCGAAGCCGGTGCCAGTGGCACATTGCGCAAGGGCGAAACCGTTACCGTCACCGTCCTGGAAGTCCGCGATGGCGGTCTCGAAGTGCAGGTTGGCGAAGATGGCGCGACCGGCTTCATCAAGCGTTCGGACCTGGGCCGCGACCGCGACGAACAGCGTCCCGATCGCTTCCAGCCCGGTGCGAAGGTCGATGCGATGGTTGCCGGTTTCGACCGTTCGAAGAAGCCCAACTTCTCGATCAAGGCGCGTCAGATCGCCGAAGAGAAGGAAGCCGTTGCTCAATTCGGTTCGTCGGATTCGGGCGCATCGCTTGGCGATATCCTTGGCGAAGCGCTCAAGAAGAAGGAAGACTGATCCTTCCTTGAACCTCGGATTGCCGGGCCGGCGCTTCCTGCCGCACTCGGCGCCCGAGTGATGAAACGAAAGAAAGGCCCGCTTGCCAGACCCGGCAGGCGGGCCTTTCCTATGTCGGATAGAGGGCCTACATTGCCTGGCATGCTACAGATCCATCAATTCCCGTGCCTGTCCGACAATTACGGTTTTCTGCTCCACGAACCCGACAGCGGTGAAGCCGCCGCAATCGATACGCCCGATGGTCAGGAATATCTCAAGCAGGCCGATATTAAGGGTTGGCGGATCACGCAGATCTGGAACACGCATTGGCACCCTGACCACGCGGGCGGGAATAAGGCGATCATTGAAGCAAGCGGAGCCAAGGTCGTGGCGCCGCGCGAGGTCGAGAAGCTCTCCACGATCGACACCATCGTCGGCGACGGGGACATTGTCACACTCGGGCGACACCAGGCGCATGTGATCGATGTGTCGGGCCACACCAATGGCCATATCGCCTATCACCTGCCCGATGACGGGATCGCCTTTGTCGGCGACAGCGTGTTCGCGCTGGGGTGCGGACGGATGTTCGAAGGAAAACCGCAGCAATTCTGGGACAGTCTCGAACGTATCCGTCAACTGCCGGCCAGTACCACTCTTTATTGTGCCCATGAATATACCCAGGCGAACGCCAGGTTCGCGCTGCACGCAGACCCGGACAATGCGGCGCTGAAAGAATATGCGCGCGAGATCGATGCCATGCGCGAAAAGGGCGAGCCGACTGTTCCGATGCAGCTCGGCCGCGAGCTGGACACAAATCCATTTCTGCGTGCGGACAAGGCGCCCATGCGCGAACGATGGGGCGGCACGACGCCCGCGGAAACCTTTGCGGCGCTCAGGGCAGCCAAGGACGATTTCTGAAGCCATGAAGGCCGTAACCGTCCGGAAACTGTCGCCCGATCTCTCGGGCGTGCAGTTGGCCGAGATGGCGCGCCCAAGCGGCGAGGTTCTGGTCCGGGTGCGTGCAGCCTCGCTCAATTACCCCGATCTGCTCATGACGCGGGGCGACTACCAGTTCAAACCGGATTTGCCGTTTGTTTCCGGACTGGAAATGGCGGGTGAAGTGGTGGAGGCCGATCCCGGTTGCGGCTTTGCGGCGGGCGACCGGGTGATGGGCGGCGCCAAGGCCGGCGCATTTGCCGAATATGTCGCCCTGCCCCCCTCGTCGCTGCGTGCGATCCCAGCAGGGCTCAGCTTCGCGCAGGCAGCCGCGATGGGCGCAGCGTATCATACGGCGTATGTCGCCCTGGTCGAACTCGGTGGACTAATTGCAGGGCAGACCGTGCTGGTTCACGGCGCGAGCGGCGGAGTCGGACTCGCCGCCTGCGACCTGGCCCAGGCGCTTGGCGCAAGGGTGATCGCGGCCACGCACAGTGAGAGCAAGATCGAGACGTTGCGCGATATTGCGCGAGCCGACGCCGTGATCCTCAACACCGGGCGATTTCGCGACGATGTAAGCGCGCTCACTGGTGGGAGATTGTGCGATCTCGTTTTCGACCCGGTGGGCGGGGATGTATTCGACGAAAGCACGCGCTGCGTCGCGTTCGGCGGAAAGCTTCTGGTGGTGGGCTTTGTCGCCGGTCGTATCCCTGAAATCGCAGTCAACATTCCACTGATCAAGGGATTTTCGGTGGTCGGTGTTCGCGCCGGCGAATATGCCCGGCGCTTTCCCGAGCGAGGCGAGCGCATTGCCGCCGAAATCGACAGGCTGGCACGGTCAAGCAAGATCCGCCCTCATATCGACCGCGTTCTTTCCCTCGACCGCTGGCGCGAGGCCTTCATCGCGATGGAGCGCGGAGAGATCATAGGGAAGATCGTGCTCGAACCTTCAGGCACGACCGAAAAGGGCGGCCCCGTGGGACCGCCCTCTTAAATACTCATCGACGTACGAATCAGATCCCGGCGATGACCTTGTCGGCCAGGGCCTTGTCGGCGGAGGCATCGTGCTTGGCAGCAATCAACTTGCGGCTGGCTTGTGTTGCCGCAGACACCGCACGGTTGCGCACGTCCTGCACCGCTTCACGCTCGGCAGCGGAAATCGTATCCTCGGCCATACGCTTGCGTCGCTCGACCATCGCCTTGCTGTCCGCTTCTGCCTTGTCGAGGATCGACACCGCTTCGGTCTGCGCATTGGCAAGCATCGCCTCGGCATCCTTTTCGGCTCCGGCGACCTTGTCGGCATATTCCTGCCGCAGCTTCTCGGCCTCGGCACGAAGCTGTTTGGCCTCGTCAAGCTGCTCACGGATTGCCGCAATCCTGCCGTCTAGACCACCGGCAACGGTCTTGTGAACCTTGGCCCCGAAGAACGCGATGGCCAGCAGCACGAGCATCGAGATCGAGACCACCTGATAAGGTGCCAGACCCCATAGTTCGGGTTCGGCATGCACCGCCCCTGCACCGTCGGGCTGTTCGACGATGGCTTGCGATGTATCGGTCGCAATGACTTCGGGAAGATCGGGATTAGCCATGTGCCATCGCCTCCTTCACGGCCTTGGATGCGGTGGGCCTGGTCACGGTAAAACCGGCCAGCCGCGCAACGATGTCCTGCGCCGCTTCGGTCGCGACCGCTTCGACTTCGGTCAACGCTGCGGTACGTGCTTCCTCGATCCGCGCCTCAGCCTCGGCAAGTTTCTTGTCCAGCCGCGTCTGGGCTGCCTTTAGCTTCGCCTCGGACTTGGCAGCACCATCATCCTTGGCCTTGGCAACGATCGCCTGCGCAGCGGCACGGTTCTCGTTCTCGCGTACCCGCCAGGCTTCCTCCTGCTCGTCGGCAGCATCGCGCGCAGCCTTGGCAGCGGCCAGGTCAGCGGCAATCTGGCCGTCGCGTTGGGCAACCGTATCCATCACCTTGGGAACCATGCCGCGGCCGATGACAAAGAAGGTAATGCCGAAGAAGACCAGCAACCAGAAGATCTGGCTGGACCATGTTTCGGCAAGCTGTGCTATCTGGGGCATTGCAGCTCTCGAAAAGCGGGTACGGAAAAACTTACCGCGCCGGCCCGGGGTATTCCCGGACCGGTACGGTATCGGCAGTCAGATCAGGCGACGAAAATCAGGATCATCGCGACGACGAACGCCAGCAGGCCGAGAAGTTCGGCAGCGGCGAAGCCGATGAACAGGCGGCCCTGCTGGCCGTCTGCGGCACCCGGGTTGCGCAGCGCGCTCTCGAGGAATGAACCGAAGACGTTACCCACGCCGATCGCGGCCATACCCGCGCCAATCGCGGCAAGACCCGCACCGACAAGCTTTGCAGCTTCCATTTCCATGACAAAACTCCTTTGAAAATCCGTTGGTTGAACTTGAAACTTAGTGAAGGTTCTCGGCGTCGTTGATGTACAATGCCGTGAGCAATGCGAACACGTAGGCCTGAATGCCGGCAACCAGCAGCTCGAGCGCGCAAATGCCGACCATCAGGATAAAGCTGGGAAGGCCGACGATGAGCCCGAACGTGGCGCCTGCATTGGTCCCATCGATCACGAAGCTGGACAGAACCTCAAGCAGCACGTGTCCGGCCATCATCGCGACGAACAGGCGGAGGCCGAGGCTGAAGGGGCGCACCATGAACGAGATGAACTCGATAGGCGCGATAACCGGGATCATTGGCAAGGGCGTGCCATGCGGAACGAACAGGCTGAAGAAATGCAGGCCGTGCTTCCAGAAACCCACGATCAGAACAATCGAGAAGCTGATGATCGCCAGAACGCCGGTAATCGTGAAGTGGCTGGTAAAGGTGAACGGGTGAATGCCGATCACACCGAGCGGGAGCAGCCCCAGAATGTTCGCGAACAGGATGAACATGAACAGGCTGAACACGTAGGGCACGTATTTGCGCCCGGCCTTGCCGATATTGGCTTCGAGCATATTGTCGATGAAACCGGTGAAAAATTCCACCATCATCTGCCAGCGGCCGGGAACGAGTTCGCGCTTCATCCCACCGAGGACGAAGGCAAAAAGCACCACGACGGTAATCGCCATCCACATGGCGGAATTCGTGAAGGCTATGTTATAGCCCGCCAGTTCCCAACCACCCGAACCGGCGAGCGGTTCGATGGTGAACTGGTACATCGGATCGACTTTGGCCGGTTCGGCTGCCACGTCTCTTACGTCCCTAAATCCTGTAACGAACGCCCCGCAAGTGCCCCGGTAGGGGTCATTCGTCAGGGCGCTTGTTTGCCGCGCGGATAATGTTCCTGAAGGCAACGACTATTCCAAGGAACAGTCCAACCAACAGACCCCAGGGGTTGGTACCGGTAAAATAGCCAATGGCATAACCGATCACCGTACCGCCGAGTATCCCGCCGAGAAGATCCGCCAGCACCCGGTTGCCACTGCGATAGTTCGCATCGGCTCCCGAGCTTTGCCGTCGGTTGCGCTGCTCTTCGCGCTGCTGGGCGGCGGCAAGCCGCGCCTCCAGCGCATCGATCCGCGCATCCTCCTCGATGGGTTCTCGTGCAGGCTCGTCGTCGCTCATGCCATGCTCCTTACTAGGGGGTTGCGCGGCACGGGCACGGACTTGCCCGCCGAGGGCGCCGACCCCTTAGAAGGGGGGTGTCACCGAGTCAACAAGCGCCGACGCGCCCGAGGGACGAAAATCACGCTTCCGCGCGAGTTTTCTAGGGACAACGTGAATCGCGTTGCGGCGGCGCGCTGGTACGTGTCTGCCAACTGCCATCGGGAGCCTGGTATTTTTCGCCCGGTTCGGTTTTCAGAATTGCCTGGCAACCGGCAGTCAACGCATATTCCTCGATGGTAGCATTGGTCGCCCTAGCGCGTTCGGAATAAAGAGCGCGCCGCTTGATATTGATGTCGTTCACGATACGCTGCAATTCGGGCGTCGAAGCAACGACGATCCCCAGATATCCGTCCATCTTCTCGCCTACGAGGCCGGCAGAGCGAGCAGAAGCATAAGCAGGATCGCGCTGCGCGTATGCAGGGGCCGCAAGACCGCCAGCGACGGTAGCGAAAGCTGTGGCGGCAAGCACCACTCGGGTCAGGTTCTTTGTCATCGTATCATCCTTTAGAAGATGTCCGCATTGTCCTCGATCGTATCGCCTGCATCCTGTGCGAGCCGGTAGATGACTTCCTGGCGGATATTTACGTTCAACTCGATCACTATCGGCTCTTCAGGAGCATTGACCGTAATGCACCCGGCAAGCCCGACCGAAACAAGCAAAAGCGCAGCCGCCTTTTTGGCGACCGAACCTGCCGGACCCTTGATCAACAAAGAAGTCGCAGGCCCAGCCCGCCCGGTCAAATCACGGATTCTCATAGCGCTCACTCGCTTTCTTGGTCCTGAATAACGGGTTCATTCGGAATGATGTCTTCCGGTTCGATATCGGGTTCGACCTCCTCGGCCGTGATTTCAGGTCGCAACAATTGCTCGCCATCGTCCGACAAAAGGCCGATCTCGCGCGGGTCGCGGACCGCCGAAGGGTCGTAAAAGGATTTGAGACTGGTCAGCAACTTGTAGAACTGCGCGCGGATATTGATCCGGAACTGCAGGGGCAGTCGGGCCAGTCGTCGGGTTATGAAATTGGACGAGGCCCCCTCGCCCTGGCTTACCCCGTCGAACCGGACCCGAGTGATGATTTCTCCGGTCAAGGGACCTTCCATCACAACGCGCATCTGATTGTAATCGAGGCTTTTCAGCGAATCGAATGCGAAATTGGCGATCGGAGAGAGGTCTTCGTATGTCAGTTCGCCGACATAGGAGATATTGCCCCCCGGCGGTCGCGAAATAAGGATGCCCGTATCGATCCGCCCATTGCCCATCGCATCGAACACGATCGGCACGGTCCCGTCGAACGTCCCGGTTGCCGAGATGTTTTCAAGGTCCATTTGCGTAACGAACGTGGCGGCATCCAGACCGACGATTTCGAAGAGATAGCGCCGCTCCTCGCTCGCGCCCAAATTCAGATCGACGTCCCGCAGGATAAGTCGGCCGCCCATGAATGGCCAGGAGCCGCCGCTGACGGCAAGCACTTCGCCATCGCGCAGCTCGAACCCGACTTCACCGTCGAGCACTTCAATGCCCGGATTGACCGAACCGACGCGGATGGTCTGATCCGGCGCGGTCGTCAGGCCGAGAAGGTCGACGAACTCGACCGTTCCCGTGGCCCCGCGAACCGGTCCGAATGCCGCCGCGAAGTCCAGATCCTCGCTCGAAAACGTGCCGGTGCTGGTGACTTCGCCATCAGGAGACCAAGTTATGCGACCGCTTCCCGTCACGACCCCGTCGACATTCGCGACGACGCCCAGCGCAAGTCTTGTGAGTTGGTCGGGCTGGAGTTGCTGGTCGAATTCCACGCCAGGAACGTCAAGATCGGCGTAGCCGGAACCTGTCGCAAGATCATGGCGAACGTCGACCAGCGTAACGATGCGTTCGCTGGTCGGATTGCGCAGCGTCGCCTGCGCCTCGATCGTATCGCCGAGCAGGGTCAGTGAGCCATCGCTTGAAACAAGTGGCTCGAACCGGTCCGGTTCTTCGCGGTCGGTCAGGACAAAGGACGCGTCGTCTATCGACAGTCTGCCATCTGAGTAACCCCACCGCCCGGCAAGCTCCGATACATCCAGCGGAACACCGTTGAGCCGGACCTCTGCTCCGGAGAATTCGCCCGAGACGCCATTGCCGAAGCGGGCGTCGAGCTCCGAGATGCGAAACTCGCTGGCGGACGCTATCGGCCCAAGCGAAACGACGGCCTCGCGCGCAGTTACGTCACCCGGATATCCGAAGCCTACAGGACCGCTGGACACGCGTATCGGCGTGCTTCCAAGCGTTCCGGAAAGGTCTAGAGAGGGCGCACCTGCTGCGACCTGGAGGCCAGCCTCGCCATAGCGCAGGATCGGAAGGCCACGAGGCGGACATACCCTGAGATCGCGTCCATCGAGTTGCAGATCGGCCAGTTGCAACCTGTCGAAACCGAACTCGGTGCAATTCCGCCACAAGGCCAGCATACCGCCGGGCTCCCATCGTCCCGCAAGAGGGACGCGAAGACGGTCGACCGACCCGCCCGGGATCGGTCCGCTGGCGACTGCGCGACCGGAAAAGCCGAACGCGCCAGCCTCGCCTTGTGTTACCACCAGTTGCGGAATAGCCAGCGCCGACTTCCCTGCTTCGTATCGCTCCATGGCCAGCCTGAAGACCGGATCGCCACCGGAGACCCGTTCCATGCGCCCAGTGATGCGCGGAAGTCCGGAACCTCCTATCGCAATATTTCCGGCGATGCGTGGCGGACTTTCATCCTGCGCGGCAATCTCCACGCGGGACAAGGAAGCGATGCGCGCGCCCCCGCCGCCGCGCAATTCGGCAGTGGGTACGACAAGCGAATACCCGTCTGGTGTATAACGTGCCCTCAAATCAGCGCGCAATGCGCTTCCCCGCGTCTGGGCGCGCAGGGTACTGGCGATGCGGTCGGCAAGCGGAGCCAGCAGCGTGTCCTCTCCGCTACTGGAAAGACTGGCGAGCGCACCTTCCAACGCTGGTCCCAGACGTAGTCCATTGGCTTCAATTGCGCTATCGAGCTGGACCGAAGCAAACCCTTCATTCGCGCGCAGCTGTCCCTCGGCTGTTACGACCGCAGCCAGCGCCTGCGAGGTCTGAAGACCACGTCCCGCAAGAGTAAACCGCGCGAGCGTGCGATTGTCGCCCGACCGGCCGCGGATCGTCCCGGTCAGTGCGCTCAAAACATTGGCTGCGAACCGGGTATTGCCACCGTCGATCCTGGCTTCGAAAGACGGATTTTCAAACTGGTCATTCGTCCGGGCGTCGAGATTAACTGTGTAATCGCGGATAGCCAAACTTCCGCCGCCGCAGGCGAGCGAAGCCAATCTTCCAGGTCCGGAAAACTCCGGCTCTCCCGTCGAGCTCGCGATCTCACCGTACAGGGTCGCGCCCGTGGCCTGGCATCCCGCAAATTGGAGCTCCGGCGCCGTTGCAGCGAATATTCCTTCGAAACCGTGGCTCAGCAATCCCGATCCCGCGATCTTCAACCCGACCGGTCCGTAATCGGTTTCGATCAACCCGCGCCCGTCGCGTATTGCAAGATTGATATTGGGCAACCCGGCCGCCTCGTCAGTGTCCTGAAAAAGAAGCGTGTCGAGCGATCCGAAGCTCAGCTCGCCATCGCGGTAGGAACCGTAAATCCGCGGCTCGAACAATCGGATGCCGGCAATCTCGGGCAGGCCAAAACGGTGCCGCAGATCAATGACCATGCGTTCGGCCGTAAAATCAGGATCGTTCGCATCGCCGAGCACAACGTTCGTAAGAACCTGAGTACGTCCACCGATCCTCTCGATCTCGTAAGTTGCCGGAATGTCGTATTGGTCCAGCTGACCCGAGATAAAATCGTCCGCTATGCTTTCGCGCGACAACCATACACCGATGGCAGCCACAAAAAGCACTGCCAGGAGCATAATTGGTATCGTCCAACGCTTCTTGCGCCAGCGCGGGCGGCGGGCAGGTAGCGCGCCGCCTTCTGAACCCAGCTCGTCACTTGCCGCCCGCTCCATCGATCCATCACTTGCAAGCAAAGCCGACCAAAGGCAATGCAAGTGGTGTAATACCGCGAGTGGGGATGGGGTGCCAGAAAACGCGAACAAGCCTGTCTTGCATGGGGGATCGGGCCACCGCCAGCGATTGCGTCAGCGCATGCTCAAGGGCGGCGCGGAAGCGCTTGCCGATTATGAATTGCTCGAATTTCTACTGTTTGCGGCAATCCGTCAGGGCGACACCAAGCCTTTGGCAAAGAGCCTAATCGATCATTTCGGCTCGTTCGCCGCTGTTCTCAATGCCGAACCTGGTGCGTTGTCGCAGGTCAAGGGCATGGGCGAGGCAAGTGCAGCCGCGCTCCATTCGGTCGCTCTTGCCGCTCGTCGGATGGCGCGCGGAATGGTGGAGGATAAGCCCGTGCTTGGCAGTTGGCAAGCCCTGCTGGACTATCTGGCGATCGACATGGCGCATCTCAATTACGAACGGGTTCGCGTGCTATATCTCAACACGCAGAACCGGCTTATCCTCGATCACCATGTCGGCGACGGCTCGATCGACGAGGCCGCTATCCATCCGCGAGAAGTCATCCGTAAAGCGTTCGACATCGGCGCAACAGCGCTCATTCTCGTGCACAACCATCCCAGCGGAAATCCCGAACCGAGCCGGGCGGATATAGCAATAACCAACCGCATCGCCGAAGCCGGTCGCCTGCTAGGCGTGACTGTGCACGATCACGTCATTGTTGGGCGCAACGGCCATGTCTCACTACGCGCCAAGGGCCTCGTCTAGACCGGGCCCAGACCGTGGCGGGCGTAAGTGTCCGCCAATTCGGGCGACATGCGAAGGCCGATGGCGATATCCTGCCGCCCGCCTCTGTCGCCCCTTGCCAGCCGCACCAGCCCGCGCAGATAATAGGACGCCGATTGTGCCGGGTTGAGTTCCAGCGCGCTGTCGAGATCAGCGATTGCCGCTGCATGATCGCCCAGCCTGTAATGCACCAGCGCCCGACTATCGAGGATTGCGGCGCTGTTGTCCGCGCGTTCGATCGCCCGTGTGCAGACATCCAGAGCGGTCTCGAGCGCCTGTTCGAACAGCCCGCGATACCAGCAATCGGCGTTCAGAACCCACCCATCGGTGGCGTTCTCGCTCGCTTCCTCGGCAAGTTTTGTCATTGCGAGGTCGGTTCTGCCCGCCAGTCCGGCAACAATGGAATAGATGTTCGAATACGATCCGCTGTCGCTGTCCGTCACCGGAAGGGTTTCGAGCAGTTCCAGCGCGTCTCCGGCGCGACCGGCATAAGCCATGTTTTCTGCAAGCAAAAGGGCTGTTCCGATTTCGGGTTCGAGATCGTAGGACCGCTCAAGATCTTCGATCGCATCCTCCTGGCGTCCAAGCGAACGCAGAACGCCTGCGCGCCGGTTCAACACCCAGGCCGATGTATCCTCCTCGACCAGGATATTCAGGTCTGCGAGCGCTTCTTCGAAAAAGAAGATCTGAGCGAGAAAGGTGGCACGTTCGGAACGAGGGCCGTAATCGTCGTCGTCAGCAAAGGCGATTGCGTCGGCGTAAACCTCGCGCAAGGTCGCGACCCGCCTGCCGAGTTCTTCACGGTCCAGTTCCCACCGCCATCGTACATCTGCAGGAGCGATAAGACGGTTCTGCTCGCTCGTCAGGCGCCGGACTTCGCGCTTTATTTCCGGAAGCCGGTCCGACGAAACCTCGCCGAGGGCCTGGAACACCTCGGTTTCGCCCACGAGCGCGTTCGTTTCCAGTGTCGTCGAGCCGACAATTCTGGTGTTGGCGAAATCTGCATCGATCCGGCCCGCACCATCGTAGACGAAGCCGGATACTTCCTCGGGAAGGAGCAGGCGACCGGAAATGCGGCTACGCGAAGGTCCAGCGGTGGCCACGGGGATATTGCGCCATTCGGGCTTTGCCCGGTTTGCATCGAAAGCGGAGTCAGGGGCCAGGTCCGGGTCGAGGACAAGTTTTCCATCATCCCATTCGAATTCGCTTGGAGCAATCCCGCGGATCGAGATCGTTCCAGCCGCCGCTTCGGTATCGTAGTCGATTTGCACCGAACTGATCGCCGAACCTTCGCCGGAATTGGAAGTGAAGGACTTCCCGATCTGCCGCAGGGAATCCTCGTTCACCTCGTCGACGGCCTTGCGCAGCGATGCTCCCGCCGGTCCGTACATGGTGATCGTCAGCTCGAAGGGTGCGGGCAGGTCGAGACCGGCGGAATAGTCGCTCACCGCCTGCATCTCGACGTCGGGCCATGGTTTGTCGCGCTGAGTCATGGCGACCAGGTCCGCGCCCTCGCGGGTCAGCGGCAGGGCATAGTGAAACGGCGGCACTTCCGCGAGATTGGTCAAGCGCGTCGCCGTGCTGGTTCCATCAAGCCAGTAATCCATGCCATCGATCTTCGCCCGCACGATCATGTGATCGAAATTGCCCGGTATCGGCAAAAGCTCGGGAATCGCATCGCCGCCTCGCGTGCTGACGAGAACGGTTTGCGATTCGATACCCATCCGTGTCAGCAGGGCATGCAGCAGGACCGACTTGGCCTTGCAGTCCCCATAACGCTTCGCCCACGTGTCTTCGGCCGATTGCGGCAGGTAGTTCCCGCCGTCGAGACCATTCAGCAGATAGCTGATCTCGTCCTGGACGAGACGAACGGCCAGCGCCGTGCGCTCGCGCGGATCGCTGGTCCTGTCCATGATATCGCGTGCTTGCGCAGCGACTTCGCTATCGGGCGCAACCTGCGCAGCCTTGGCGAAATGCGGTTGCATCGTGCGAGAAAGCTCGGACCAGCTTTCATAGGTTCCCACGCGCAGGACCGGAGACCGGGTAAAGCGAGACGGCGCGTCATGCGGCATATCGGGCATCTCGGCGAGCGGGAGTATGACCTCTAGCGTTCGGTAGCCATCTTCCAGCACGGGCTCGCCCAGCCGCGCATGATCTTCCGCGCTCCAGTAAACCTGTTCGTCCTCGGGCCAGCTGACAATCGTGCGGGCGAACCCGACCTGCCACGGCCTGGTCCACAATTGCTGCAGGACCTGCATCTCGTCACCAAGCGCCTGATCTTCGGTCGTGATCGAATGGGTGATCCGCAGGACATCGCCGACCTGCAGGCCAGGAATGGCCAGCGTTGCGGTCAATTGTCCGTCGAGAAGCCGCCGTTCCAGCCCTTGCTCGCGGCGCAGAACCTCGAATTCCGACTGGCCGGAAACCACGTCGATCGTCGTTCCTTCGCGCATTATTTCAACCCGGTGGATGGTCAGGTCGCCCTTGTCCGGCAACCATGACAGCGAGATCGTCCCCGCTTCCATCGCGCTCTGCGGGTTGTCGATCCGGGTGACCGCATCGGTATAGCTGGTCACTACCCCGTCCTCGAGCCGGTGCTGCCAATCGTAAACCAGAGCCGAAGGGCCGTCCTCGATCTCGCTACGATCCAGCGAAACGTCGTGCACCCAGTCGGGCATTTCGCCGTACAATACGACCTCGCCTGCATTCGCCGCGTGAGCGAACGACAGGGCGGACGCAGATCCCAGCAGAAAAATCGCGCGCAAGGCGGACCTGGTCAGTTTGTCTTCCATGAGCCACTGTTTACCGCAATGCCGAAGAAGCCGCAATCGAACTTCAAGCGACTTGAAAACCTCGTTTGCACGTCGTGAACCCGGCATCGGACTTCGTTCCCTTGCCAGCGCGCCCTGGCTTGCCTAGCGGGCAGCGCACGAGTTGCTTCCTTTTCGGAGTTTTCCATGGTCCCCCGCTACGCCCGCCCCGAAATATCCGCCATCTGGGAACCGGAGTCGAAATATCGCATCTGGTTCGAGATCGAGGCGCATGCGACGCAAAAGCTTGCCGATCTGGGCGTAGTTCCGGAAAGCGGGGCAAAAGCGCTGTGGGACT
The DNA here is from genome assembly GCA_947331495.1 of Erythrobacteraceae bacterium Alg239-R51. GTDB lineage: Bacteria > Pseudomonadota > Alphaproteobacteria > Sphingomonadales > Sphingomonadaceae > Qipengyuania. The sequence continues at coordinate 1,865,640 of CAMZOI010000001.1, forward strand.
GGTGGAAGACCGATCCGAAGATCGACGTCGAGGCGATCGACGCGAAGGAACGCCTGCTGAAGCATGACGTAATCGCCTTCCTCGACTGGGTAGCCGAACAGGTCGGCCCCGAAGCGCGCTTCATGCACCAGGGCATGACCAGCAGCGACGTGCTCGACACGACGCTGGCGGTGCAGCTTGCCCGCGCGACCGACATTCTTATCGCCGATATGGACGCGCTGCTGGATGCGCTAAAACGCCGGGCGGAAGAGCATAAATATACCGCCACTATCGGGCGCAGCCACGGCATCCATGCAGAACCGGTCACCTTCGGTCTCAAGCTTGCCCAGGCCTATGCCGAATTCGAGCGGTGCTGCGCCCGCCTCAAGGGTGCCCGTGCCGAGATCGCCACCTGCGCCGTCTCCGGTGCGGTCGGCACGTTCGCCAACATCTCGCCCGAGGTCGAAGCCTATGTCGCCGAACAGATGGATCTCCTGCCGGAACCCGTTTCCACGCAGGTCATCCCGCGCGACCGGCACGCCATGTATTTCGCCACGCTCGCGGTGGTCGCCGGATCGATCGAGCGGCTTTCGGTCGAAATCCGCCATCTCCAGCGCACCGAAGTGCTCGAGGCCGAGGAATATTTCTCGCCCGGCCAGAAAGGGTCGAGCGCGATGCCGCACAAGCGCAATCCGATCCTGACCGAAAACCTCACCGGCCAGGCGCGCATGATCCGTGCCTATGCCCTGCCCGCGCTGGAAAACGTGGCGCTTTGGCATGAGCGCGATATCTCGCATTCCTCGGTCGAGCGGTTCATCGGCCCGGACGCGACGATTACCCTCGACTTCGCGCTCGCGCGCCTTGCAAACGTGGTCGACAAGCTGCTCGTCTATCCTGACCGGATGCAGGCGAACATGGACCGGATGGGCGGCCTCATCCATTCGCAGCGTGTCCTGCTGGCACTTACGCAGGCTGGCCTCACCCGTGACGATGCCTATCGCCTGGTTCAGCGCAATGCGATGAAGGTCTGGGAATCGGACGGGCGCAAGAACCTGCTCGACCTGCTCAAGCAGGACAAGGATGTCACCGATGCGCTGTCCGAGAATGAGCTCGAGGAGAAGTTCGATCTCGAATATCACTTCAAGCACGTCGACACGATCTTCGAGCGCGTGTTCGGCTAGACGCGAAGCTTTGCGCGGCCTAGCATCGGCCGGGAAACAAGGGGAGAGGTTCCGTGCAGATCGTCCGAACCATCGTGTGGGTGCTGCTGCTGTTCGCCCTGCTCGCGTTCAGTTTCTTCAACTGGAAACCGGTGGAAATCCAGCTCTGGTCGAACCTGGTGATGGAAACGAAATTGCCCGCCTTGGTGATCGTGAGCTTCCTGCTCGGTCTCGTTCCGATGTGGCTGCTGCACAGGGCCTCGCACTGGCGGATGAAACGCCGGGTCAACGCGCTGGAGGCTGCGACCACCAAGCTGTCCCCGCCGGCCGCCACCCCGACTGCGCCCACTTCGCCGCCGCGCAGCGAACGGCCGAACGAACCGGACAACCCGGTCGATCCGGTTAGACCGGAGCCGACGAAACCTGCATGACCAATCCGGTCTATCTTGCGCTCGACGTTCCGCATCTGCGCGAAGCCATCGATCTTGCCAAGCGGGTCAAGGGGCATATCGGCGGCATCAAGCTGGGCCTCGAATTCTTCTGTGCGCATGGTGCCCACGGCGTCCACATGATCGGCCAGCTCGGCCTGCCGATCTTCCTCGATCTGAAGCTCTACGACATTCCCAACACCGTGGCAGGCGCGATGCACGCCATTCATGCGCTCGAGCCGAGTATCGTCACCGTCCATGCTAGTGGCGGACGCGCGATGCTGGAAGATGCAAAGGCGGCAGCGGGGGAGAACACCAAGGTCGTCGGCGTCACGATGCTCACCAGCATGGATGATCGCGACCTGCAGCGTACCGGTATCGAAGGGGGTGCGCACGATCACGTCATGCGCCTTGCGCAATTGTCGCACGATGCCGGGCTCGACGGGATCGTCTGTTCGGGGCAGGAGATCAAGGCGGTCCATGACCAGTGGCGCGACGGCTATTTCGTCGTGCCCGGCCTGCGACCGTCCGGCAGTTCGGCGGGCGATCAGAAACGCGTCGTGACCCCGCGCCAGGCGCGCGACGACGGGGCCAGCGTGCTGGTGATCGGCCGCCCGATCAGCCGGGCCGACGATCCGGTCCAGGCCGCGCGCGATATCGAGGCGACGCTGTAGGTTCCGACATGGACATCGCGATCAAGATTTGCGGGATTTCGACGCCCGAGGCACTCGATGCAGCGATCGCGGGCCGCGCCGACTATTGCGGCTTCGTTTTCTTTCCGCCCTCGCCCCGTAATGTCGACTCCTGGGCAGCGGCATCGCTCGCCGGACGGGCAGGCGCCTCGATCGGGCGGGTGGGCCTGTTCGTCGATGCGGATGACGGGTTTATCTCCGAACGCGTCGCTGCGGCCCGGCTCGATGCCATCCAGCTGCATGGTGAAGAAACGCCGGAACGGGTTGCACAGATCAAGGCGCGCATCGGCCTGCCGGTCTGGAAAGCTGTACCGATTGCGGGCGAAGCCGACGTGACGCGTGCCGCTGCGTATCGCGGCGCGGCAGACCTGCTCCTGTTCGACGCGAAGACGCCAAAGGATGCGGCCCTTCCCGGCGGGATGGGTCTGCGCTTCGACTGGTCCCTGCTGGCGGAATATCGCGGTGCGAAGGGGTGGGGGCTCGCAGGCGGACTGAAACCGGAAAACGTGGGGCAGGCCATTGCTGAGACCGGCGCGCCACTCGTCGATACCTCCAGTGGCGTCGAAAGCGCGCCCGGCGTGAAGGACGTGGACAAGATTACGGCCTTCTGCAAAGCGGCTCGACCTGTATGACCGAACAACCGAACTCCTTTCGCAATCAGCCCGACGCCAACAGTTTCCGGCAAATGCCGGATGAACGTGGTCATTTCGGCGATTATGGCGGGCGCTATGTCGCCGAAACGCTGATGCCGCTGGTGCTCGACCTGGAACGCGAATACCGCGCGGCGCAGGCCGATCCGGCGTTCAAGGCCGAGTTCGACGACCTGCTCGAACATTATGTCGGCCGCCCCTCCCCCCTCTATTTCGCGGAGCGGCTGACCGAGAATCTTCGTATCGGAGCCGCCTCGCCCGACCACGGCGCGCAGGTCTGGTTCAAGCGCGATGAATTGAACCATACCGGCGCGCACAAGATCAACAATTGCATCGGGCAGATCCTGCTCGCGATCCGCATGGGCAAAACGCGCATTATCGCGGAAACCGGCGCGGGCCAGCACGGGGTCGCCACGGCAACCGTATGCGCGCGCTTCGGCCTGCCTTGCGTGATCTACATGGGCGCTGAAGACATCCGCCGCCAGCAGCCCAACGTCTTCCGGATGAAGCTGCTCGGTGCCAAGGTGGTCCCCGTCACCAGCGGACGCGGCACGCTCAAGGACGCGATGAACGAAGGGCTGCGCGATTGGGTCGCGAACGTCCACGACACTTTCTACATCATCGGCACCGCCGCTGGCCCGCATCCCTATCCGGAGATGGTCCGCGATTTCCAGAGCGTGATCGGCAAGGAAGCGCGCGTGCAGATGCAGGACCGCATCGGTCGCCTGCCCGACCTGCTGGTGGCGGCGATCGGCGGCGGCTCCAACGCGCTCGGCCTGTTCCATCCTTTCCTCGACGATGCGGACGTCAAGATGCTCGGCGTCGAGGCAGCCGGACACGGGCTCGACGGCGATGAGCATGCCGCAAGCCTGCTCGGCGGCTTCCCCGGCGTGCTCCACGGCAACAAGACATACCTGCTGCAGGACGATGACGGCCAGATCACCGAGGGCCACTCGATCAGCGCCGGACTCGACTATCCCGGCATCGGCCCCGAGCATGCCTGGTTGAAGGATTCGGGCCGCGTCGAATATACCGCAGTCACCGACGAAGAAGCGCTGGAGGCGTTCCAGCTGCTGTGCCGCACCGAGGGGATCATTCCTGCTTTGGAGCCCAGCCACGCCATCGCGGCGGTGGCGAAGCAGGCGAAGGAGATGCCGAAGGACAGCGTGATCCTCGCCAACCTGTGCGGGCGTGGGGACAAGGACATCTTCACCGTGGCGGAGCGGCTGGGAGTGGAGATGTGACTTGGGCACCCGCACTCAGATACGGAGCGTCATTTTTCTTCGTCTCGGTAGCGCTGCTGGCCCTTCTGCATTTCACGCTCGGATGGCCAGCCGAGTATGATGGCATTTGGCTTCCCGCTTTCGCTGTCGGAATTGGGGCAGCATCTGGCTATTATTGGCGGTCGCGGGAGGTCAATGATGCAGACTGACCGATTGCACTGCGCTTTCGCCAAACCCCAAAAGCCCTCTCCCCTTCAGGGGAGAGGGTTGGGAGAGGGGAATGCGTGACCCCAAGCTGACCGAACGCGCGCGAAAAATGCGCAGCGATATGACCGACCCGGAAACGCGGCTTTGGTTGCAATTGCGCGCAAAACGCTTCGACGGCGTAAAGTTCCGCCGCCAGAAGGTGATCCAGGACGATACCCATCGCTACATCGTCGATTTCGCGGCGAACGATCCGAAACTAATCATCGAACTCGACGGCGATACTCATATCGGTCGCGAAAGCTACGATATGGTACGAACGCACTTTCTCGAAAGCAAAGGTTATGCGGTGGCGCGGTTCACCAATGCCGAGGTCATGACGAACCTCGATGGCGTTCTGGAGTATCTCGAGGGCGTGATCGCGAGATTGGGCGTTCAGCCCCCTCTCCCAACCCTCTCCCCTGAAGGGGAGAGGGCTTTGGAGATTGCACCCCCGCTCTCTCTCCTTCAGGGGAGAGATACGAAGCCTTATGAGCGAAGCGAATTAGGAGAAGTAGAGAGGGGACGCGATCTTTGACGCACCTCTCCACCGGTTCACACTTCTGCCCCTGTCCTACACCTGCGGCGATGTGCCAACCTCAAGTGATGACAACACTAGGCATCTTAATCGAACGCGCCGCTGGAAGGCGCTCGCAACCCTCCCGCTTTTTTGCTCTTGGACAGTGTAACACCCGGTCCATGTCTCAGACTTCTGCTAAGTTAGATGAACAAACCTGACACCATGAACGCGCCGAATCGCCTCGCCTCTGCCTTCGCCAAGCCGCACCCCGCGCTCGTATGCTTCCTTACTGCGGGCGACGGCGACACGGCGGCGAATCTCGATGCGCTGGTTGCGGGTGGCGCTGACGTGATCGAGCTGGGGATGCCGTTCACCGACCCCATGGCCGACGGCCCCGCGATCCAGAACGCCAATATCCGCTCGCTCGGCGCAGGCACGACAACTGCCGATGTCTTCAGCATGGCAACCGAGTTCCGTCAGCGCCACCCGGACATTCCGCTGGTGCTGATGGGTTATGCCAATCCGATGGTGCGGCGCGGGTCGGAATGGTTCGCCAACGCCGCGAAGGATGCGGGCGTCGACGGGGTGATCTGCGTCGACATCCCGCCCGAGGAGGACGAGGCGCTCGGCCCCGCGCTGCGTGCCGCCGGGATCGCCCCCATCCGCCTCGCCACACCGACCACCGACCACAAGCGCCTGCCCGCGGTAATCGAGGGCAGCGAGGGGTTTCTCTATTACGTCTCGGTCGCGGGGATCACCGGCAAGCAGCAAGCGGCGCAAGGCTCGATCGAGGATGCAGTCGCAATTCTCAAATCCGCCACAGACCTGCCCGTCGCGGTCGGCTTCGGCGTCCGCACGCCCGAACAGGCCGGTGCCATTGCTAAGGTTGCGGACGGCGTGGTCGTCGGATCGGCCCTGGTCGAACTTGTGGCGGAGCATGGCTCGAACGCGCCTGCGAAGCTACGCGAACTGACCGCGGGTCTTGCCAAGGCGGTCCATTCGGCGGCAAGGGGCACGCCATGAACTGGTTCACCCGCGTCCGCAATTCGGTGCCCTTCCTCCCCAAGCGCGCCACGACCGACAATCTATGGGTCAAGTGCCCTGGCTGCCAGCAAATGGTCTTTGCGCAGGAGTACGAGGACAATTCGCACGTTTGCCCACGCTGCGACCATCATGGCCGGATCGGGGCCGACGCCCGCCTGTCGCTCATCCTCGACGAGGGATACGACACTTTGCCGATACCCGAGGTGAAGGAAGACCCGCTCAAGTTCCGGGACAGCGCCAAGTATATAGACCGGCTCAAGAAAGCCCGTGCCAAGAGCCCGCACCGCGACGCCTTTCTGGTGGGAGAAGGCGCGATCGAAGGCAAACCGGCGGTCGTCGGCGTGCAGGATTTCGGCTTCATGGGCGGAAGCATGGGCATGGCCGTGGGCACGGCCTTCTGCAAGGGCGCGGAACGGGCGTTGACCCATCGCTGTCCCTATATCGTCGTGACGGCGGCGGGCGGCGCGCGAATGCAGGAGGGCATCCTCTCGCTGATGCAGATGCCCAAGGCAACCGTGATGACCCGGCGCCTGAAACAGGCCGGCCTGCCCTATATCGTTGTTCTGACCGATCCGACCACGGGGGGCGTAACCGCCAGTTACGCCATGCTGGGCGATGTCCATATCGCCGAGCCTGGGGCGCTGATTGGCTTTGCCGGGCAGCGGGTGATCCAGGATACGATCCGCGAGCAGTTGCCCGATGGCTTTCAGCGCGCCGAGTACCTGCACCAGCACGGCATGGTCGACATGGTCGTACACCGTCACGATCTGCGCGATATGCTGGCGACCCTGATCGACTATCTGGCGCCCGCCGAGGCCGCCTGAGCAGCGCCGTGCGGGATTTCGCCCGCTCCGACAGCGCGGCGGTTCAGAGCCAGCTCGATCGCCTCGCCGCGCTCAGCGTGCCGCAGGGCCGGCTCGGGCTGGAGACGATCCGCGAACTGCTGGACAGGCTCGGCAATCCGCATCGCAGCCTGCCTCCGGTGTTCCATGTCGCCGGAACCAACGGCAAGGGTTCGGTCTGCGCCTTCCTGCGGGCCATGCTGGAAGCGGACGGCAAGCGCGTCCACGTGACCACCAGCCCGCATCTCGTGCGCTATAACGAGCGCATCCGGGTCGCTGGCGAACTTATAGCGGACGAGCGCCTCGCCGAACTGCTCGCGGAAGTGCTCGATGCCGGCAGCGATCTCGATCCAAGCTTCTTCGAAGTAACCATTGCCGCTGCCTTCACCGAGTTCGCCCGCGTGCCCGCGGATGCCTGCGTGATCGAGGTTGGCCTCGGCGGTCGATTCGATGCGACGAACGTGCTCGAGAAACCAGTCGCATGCGGAATCGCGGCGCTCGGGATCGATCACGAACGCTTCCTGCTCGCGCCGGAGGCGGGCACGCCCCAAATCCCGCTTGCCCGGATCGCCTTCGAAAAGGCAGGCATCGCCAAGACGGGCAGCTCGTTGGTGACGCTGTCCTATCCCGAAGTACCTACGCTCGAAATCGAGCGTGCCGCGATGACGAAAGGCGCGCCGCTGGCCATGCAGGGCCGCGAATGGTCAACAGCTGCGTCCGCAACAGCATTGCACTACGCCGACCGCCATGGCGAACTGACGCTGCCCCGTCCGGCCCTACCCGGTGCACATCAGGTGGAGAACGCGGCGCTCGCAATCGCCATGCTGCGGTACCAGGACTATGTCGACATCTCCCGCGATGCGATCGCAGACGGAATTCGGGTAGCCCGCTGGCCCGCGCGGCTTCAGCGTCTTGCCCCCGGACCGCTGACCGGTGACCGCATCGTATGGCTTGATGGCGGACATAATCCGTCCGCCGGTGCCATCCTCGGCGAGCATTTCGCTGGCGATCGGCTGCACCTCGTAATCGGCATGATCAAGGGCAAGGACCCGGATGCAATCGTCGGACCGCTCAAGGATAGCATCGCCAGCCTCACGGTTGTTCCCGTGCCCGGGCATGAATGGCAGGGAGCGGAGGCCTTCGGACCGAATGCGCGCGCGGTAGATGATGTGCGGTCGGCGCTCGCATTGCTTCCCGCGGACGGTCTCCCGGTGCTGGTGAGCGGCTCGCTCTATCTGGCTGGCGAGGTCTTGCGCCTCAACGACGAGATCCCCGACTGACTATTCGGCCGGGACCGCCTCGGTTTCTCCGGCCTCCGGTGCCACGATACCCGCAGCCCGTTTGCCGCGACTCTCCCGCCACCATTCGATGCAGACGAGCACCGCCGCGCCCAGCCCGATCCAGGTTGTGAGGATGAACACGTCGTAATACCCCTGGTTTTCGATCATCTCGCCAAGCGCTCCGCGACCTAGTGTGCCGACCAGTAAGGTCAGCGAGGACAACAACGCATACTGAACGGCGCTGAATTTCTTGGACACGATGGAGGAAAGCCAGGCGACATAGGCGGCACCTGCAATCCCGATTGCGAGGTTCTCGAACGCGATGGTAATGGTCAGCCTTGCCAATGCTGCATCGCCGATCACCGGCACCTGTTGGATCAGGTAGGTGAAACCGACCGTATCGCTGAACGCCTGCATGTAAAAACCGCCGATCGCCATGTCGGCATATAGCAAGTTGGTCAGTGCGGCCAGAATACCGCCAATCAGCAACGTCGCCATGCGCCCTATCGTGGTCAGCATCAGCCCGCCCAGTGCCAAACCTGCGATGATCGCGCCCACTCCGAAGAACTTCGAGGCAAAGGCCACATCGTCGTTCGTGTACTGGAGCTCTCCAAGATAGAACGGATAGGCGAAGGTGCCCCAGATCGCGTCGCAGATCCGGTAGGTCAGGACCACCGCAAGGATCAGGACCAGCGACCAGCCCATGCGCCCGACAAATTCGACGAGTGGCAGCACCAGCGCGCGATAAAGATGATCAAGCGCGTAGGAACCGCCCCGTGCCGGCGGCTGGTCCTGCATCAAAAGATGCTTGCCTTCCTTCTTCTGCTTGGCGAGCCAACCGGCGATCAGGGCAGGCAGGATGATCGTCGCAACGATGATCCATGGACCGACATTGATCGTGAATTCGGTCGGGTTCGGGCGGTCTTCCGGCGCGAAGGTCATCGACATGATCATGAAGGCGAGAACCACGCCGATAGCCCCCGCCCAGAGCGCGCCAACCAATGCGAGCGCGCGGTTGCGGATATGCGGCGATAGCTCCCCCGCCATGCGCAGGGCGCGCACCTGCTCGTCCCCTCCCGTATCTGTATCATCTCCCTTCGCGTTCGGAGCCCACAAGCCGACGGTTCCGACCGCGAGCAGGATTGCACCCATCATCGCATAGGTTTCCGGCCAGCCGATCCGGGCAGCGATGATCAGGCCGAGTGCCCCGCCGACGAGCGAAGACAGCCGATAGCCCATCTGGTAAACGGTCGACAGGATGTCGATCGTGGCCACATCGTCGGCCACGTCGATGCGCCAGGCATTGATCGCGATGTCCTGCGTTGCACTGGCAAAGGCACCGATCCCGGCCAGCAAGGAGAACATACCAAGCTGCGTGCGCGGTTCCAGCAAACTCATCGTTATCAGGATCGCCCCTAGCGCCAGTTGCATCGGCACAATCCACTGCTTGCGCTTGCCTAGTTTGCGGAGGAGCGGAATGTCGACCTTGTCGATCAGCGGCGACCAAAGGAACTGGAAGGCATAGGCCAGACCGATGAGCGAGAAGATGCCCATGGTTTCAAGATCAACTTCCGCCTCGGTTAGCCAGGCGAACAGCGTGCCGAGAAACAAGGCGAACGGCAGACCGCTGGCGAAGCCGAACAACAGCATGAAGCCGGTCTTCCGGTTCGTCAGGGCAAGGGCAAGCACACGCCAGGCGGATTTCTTTTTTGTCGTCTCGGCGGTTGCGGCCATGCCCTAGCGTCCTTCCATTTGTTCTTAAAGTTTGCGACACTAGCGCCGCTGGAGAGAAAGGGACAGAACCGATGGGTGTTCCAAGCGCACTTATGAAAGGCCGGCGTCCGACAGACGGAATGCTGGCTCTTGCCAAGGACATAGCGGAAGGCCGGCAGCGAGATGGTCTCGGACAAACCGTAGTTCCTGCGTCCGTTTACACCGACCCGGATCACTGGGCTCGTGAAAAGGCGGCGATTTACGATCGGTTGCCACAAATACTCTGCCCGAGCGCCCTGGTGCCCGATCGCGGAATGGCCGTCCCGCACGATGCGACTGGCCGCCCGCTCCTGATTACGCGCGACGCGGAGGGTAAAGCCCATGTCTTCCTCAACGTATGTCGCCATCGCGGCACTCGGCTGGTCGAAGGCGGAGATGTCCAGTGTACGAAGAAACTCGTCTGCCCCTATCACGCATGGACTTATTCGGTGGATGGTCGGCTGCTCGCCCTCCCTCGCCCGGACAGCTTTCCCGATCTGGAGAAAAGCGATTACGGCCTGGTTGAGCTGCCCAGTCGCGAGACGGGCGGCCTGATCTGGTTCTGCCCCCGGGAAGAAAGCGCAGACTTTTCCCTGGCGGAAAAGCTGGGCGAGGACTTTGATGCGCTCGGAATGGGCGAACATGTCCTGTTCCGTCGCAAGACCCACGAGGTGGCGGGAAACTGGAAGCTAATCATGGATGCTTTTCTTGAAAGTTACCATGTCACGCGCCTCCACGCGAAAACGATCGGTCCGTTCTTCAAGGATGGGGAAACCAGCGGCGACATGATTGGCCCCCATGCGCGGAGTGCGGTCGGGCGGCTGGAAGAGATGGAAAACATCGATCTCACCGACATGGCACAACTTCGCCGTGTCGTGACGTTCGCATACCAGCTGATGCCAGGGGCCCTGATCATCCCGAGCCCGGACTACATCAATGTGATGACCATGATGCCGCAGGCTCACGACCGAACCCTGGTCGAGGACTTCATGCTTATCCCGGAACAGCCCGGCTCGGACAAGGCCCGTGATCATTGGGAACGCAGCTGGGCCCTGCTGGATGGCGGGGTGTTCGCGGGCGAAGACTTTCGCGCAGCGGAACTTGGCCAGCAAGGTCTGTCGACCGGCGCGGTGCCCGAACTGACGCTTGGTAAGATGGAAGGCGGCATCCGCCGCTATCACGAGACCGTCGAGGAAGCCTTGCGCGCCGCGGGCTGACGGCCTAACCGCCCGGCCATGGCGGACAACAGACTTCCCGAAGCGGGCGACCGGATAGCCAAGCTGCTCGCACGGGCGGGCGTGGCAAGCCGCCGCGAGGTCGAACGGATGATCGGCGAAGGGCGGGTCGCCCTGAACGGCAAGGTTCTCGACACGCCGGCGGTCAAGCTGGAGAGCCTGTCCGGCGTCACTGTCGACGGAAAGCACGTCGCCACTGCCGAAGCGGCGCGTCTGTTCGCGTTTCACAAACCCTCGGGTCTGCTGACGGCGGAACACGATCCGCAGGGACGTCCGACGATCTATGCCGCCTTACGTAATGCCCTGCCGAAAAACGCGGGCCGGGTTATCCCGGTCGGCAGGCTTGACTTCAACACCGAAGGTCTCTTGCTGCTGACCAATGACGGCGAATTGAAGCGTGCCATGGAGCTACCCTCAAGCGGCGTTCCGCGCACCTATCGCGCACGCGCTTTCGGCGATGTGACGCAGGCGCAATTGGACGAACTGATCGAGGGGGTGGAAATCGAAGGGGTCCGCTACGGGAAAATCGAAGCCGATCTCGAACGTGGGTCGGGCAAGAACCGCTGGATCGAGATGACCCTGACTGAAGGCAAGAACCGCGAGGTTCGCCGTGTGCTCGAACATCTGGACCTGAAAGTGAACCGGCTCTTGCGGACTGCCTATGGCCCCTTCGAATTGGCCGACCTGCCACGCGGACAGGTGGTGGAGATACGCCCGAACGAGGTGGAACGCTTCCGCAAGCAGCTTATGCGGTCATCCCGGTGAGGATCATCGCGGGCGACTGGCGCGGTCGAAAGCTGGTTGCACCCAAGGGTGATCTGACACGTCCGACGGCGGACCGCACAAGGGAGACGCTATTCAACATGCTCGCCAGCCGTGTGGGCAGTTTCCAGGGGTTGTCAGTGCTTGACCTGTTTGCCGGCTCCGGCGCCTTGGGTCTCGAGGCACTGTCGCGCGGGGCCGGGCACTGTCTGTTCGTCGAACAGGATAGCGATGCAACAATGGCAATCCGGCAGAACATTGCCACGCTCGACGCGCGCTCAAGATCGAATGTCCAGCAAGCCTCGGTCATGAGTCTGGGCCCGGCGAAGCAAACTTCCGATCTAATACTGCTCGACCCACCCTACGGAACGGGTGCGGGGGTCGTGGCGCTGGACCGGATGATGCGCCTGGGATGGATCGGTCCGGCGACATGGATCGCCCTCGAAACCGCGCATGACGAAAAAGTGGAAGTAAAACTGCTTGAACCCATAGCGCAACGCCGCGTCGGCAAGGCCGGATTGTCAATTCTCCGGCTCTCATCCGAAGCGAGCGCGCGCTCGAGCGAGGCTGGCTAGCGACCCTTGGGCTCGATAGAGTTGTCGTTGCCCGGTTCGCTCGGAGCCGGCGCGTCTGCGTCCGGTCCTTCAACCGGCCAAGGTTCCGGTGATCCCGAGGGCGATCCGGACATAGACGCAAGCCGTGTTTCGATTTCCATCCACGCGGCATCGCGCTCGCTATCGTCCATATTGACGAGCACCAGCCGGTCTTCGTCGCGCAGCATCCAGAAGATATCCTGCCGCTCTGACGGAAGAGTCCAGAAGTAGGTCTGGGCATTGGCTGGCCACGATGTGTAGGTCACTTGCTTTTCGGCAGGCCAGAGATCGTATGCCATCTGCTGTTCCGCAGTCAGCTCGCCCTGCCCTACTCCTGCGGAGAACGGCTCGGAGACATTCTGAGCGAACGCCGGGATAGCTATTGTCGCAAGTTGTCCACCCACGATGTACCAGAATGTTTTACGCATGGAATTCTCCTGACGAATCTCATGCGTGACGAACGCGACCCGCTTTCCCTCCCGAAAGCAAGACAACGTTCGCGGAATTGATCAGGACTGGCAATAGGGCGGCCGCTCGTGAACCGCAGACGTAGCCCGGTCGGACGGCGAATGTGCCAAAAATGCGGCAAGTCGTCGAACGCGAATATCAGAAAGGGCGGCACCACAGACATGGTGCCGCCCTTTGACTGTGCGTTACCCGTCAAGAGAAACGCGGTTGCTTGCTATGGGTCAGTTCATTTCGCTGGCAGGCTGACCCGGCCAGTAGTCAAGGGGTTTGGGCACGCTGGCGCCACGCTTGCCGGCTTCCCAAGGGTTGATGCAGTTGTCCTGCGATTGGGGTTCGCACAGCGGAAGGTCGCCCGTCGGAGGACCCTGATCGCCAGGCGTAGCCTGTACCATCTCGTTCCTGACGAAACGCATGTTCGCGGTAGACGTTGTCGTGGTCCGCGCGGTTGCCGTTGCGGGCATGTTCGTCTGGTTCATCTGGGCTGCAATTTGCGTCCACGCTGTCGAACGCTGTTGCGGCGTCATTTCAAACAGGCGCACACGCTGATCATCATTCAACACCCACCAGGCACGAGTCTGGTTGTCATCGAGAGTCCAGTAATATTCCTGAATATCGGCAGGCCAGCGTTCGTAGGCGATCCGTTGGTCATCTTCCCAATTCATGAACATCTGCTGTTGCGCCGTGGTCATGTCGTACGCTTCGCGGTCCATGTCCTGAGCGATCGCCGGGGCGGCAGTAAAAGCGAGCGCAGCGGCGCCGGCAAGTATGATATTACGCATAGGAGTCATCTCCATCTTTGGTTGCATTGACCCATTTACGCAGACCCCTAACCGATTGTTCCAAGCCTTTTGTCACAATGGGTGGCCTTACCCTTATGTCACAAGGGCTTGTCCTGCGCGAAAGCGTTCCCTAGCTGTTCCGAACCGTGCAGGACTTCCCCACCCCTTCCGAACGTGCCGAAAATGGCTCGATTCCGCCCTATGCGCAGCGGTTGAATGCCCCGCAGCGCGAGGCGGTGCTGACGACGGAAGGGCCAGTCCTGATGCTCGCAGGTGCCGGCACCGGCAAGACGGCGGCGCTCACCGCACGTTTGGCACATCTCATCGCAACCCGGCGAGCCTGGCCCAGCGAAATCCTCTGTGTCACCTTCACGAACAAGGCGGCTCGGGAAATGCGCGAACGCGTCGGGCGCCATATCGGCGACGCGGTCGAAGGGATGCCGTGGCTGGGTACGTTCCATTCGATTGGCGCGCGGATGCTGCGTCGTCATGCCGAATTGGTCGGATTGAAAAGCAACTATACTATCATCGATACCGACGATCAGCTACGCCTGCTCAAACAGCTGATCCGGGACAATGACCTTGATGAGAAGCGCTGGCCAGCCCGTCAGCTTGCCGGACTGTTAGACCGCTGGAAGAACCGCGGTCTCAATCCGGGCGATCTCGATGCGGTCGATAACGAGAGCTATGCGAACGGTCGGGGCGCGCAATTCTATACGCTGTACCAGGACCGGTTGAAGGCACTGAATGCCTGCGATTTTGGTGATCTGCTACTCCATATGCTCAACATATTCCGCGAGCATCGTGATGTGCTGGCGCAGTATCAGCAACGCTTCAAATACATCCTGGTCGACGAATATCAGGACACCAACCAGGTACAGTACCTCTGGCTTCGCCTATTGGCGCAAACCCGCAAGAACATCTGCGTGGTGGGCGATGATGACCAGTCGATCTATTCCTGGCGCGGCGCCGAGGTCGCAAATATTCTTAAGTTCGAAAAGGACTTTCCCGGCGCGGCGGTCATCAAGCTGGAACAGAATTATCGCTCCACCCCGCAAATTCTCGCCGCGGCGTCGGGATTGATCGACGCCAACAGCGAACGTCTCGGCAAGACCTTGTGGACCGAATTGCCCGACGGCGAGAAGATTCGCGTGATCGGCATCTGGGACGGGCCGGAAGAAGCCCGCCGCGTGGGTGAGGAAATCGAGCGGCTTGAAAGCGAAGGCGCCCCGCTGGATCAGATTGCCATCCTCGTGCGCGCGCAATACCAGACGCGCGAATTCGAGGATCGCTTCATCCAGATCGGCCTCAACTACCGCATCGTTGGCGGCTTCCGCTTTTACGAACGTGCCGAGATCCGCGACGCGCTTGCTTATCTGCGCGTCATTGCCCAGCCCGCCGATGACCTTGCATTCGAACGTATCTACAACCAGCCCAAACGCGGGCTGGGCGCAAAGACGCTCGAAGCGATGCGACGCCATGCACGACGAACCCGGATGCCGCTTGCCGCTGCAAGCCTCGACCTTTGCGACACTGACGAACTTCCGGCGCGGGCAAGGAACAATCTCGTC
This sequence comes from Erythrobacteraceae bacterium Alg239-R51, assembly GCA_947331495.1. Classification (GTDB taxonomy): domain Bacteria; phylum Pseudomonadota; class Alphaproteobacteria; order Sphingomonadales; family Sphingomonadaceae; genus Qipengyuania. Next base: position 1,880,861 of record CAMZOI010000001.1, read on the forward strand.
TTCCTGCTCCGCCAGTTCGCCCAGTGGCGCGAACAGGCCGAGAAAATGACGCCTTCCGAACTGTTGCGCACGGTGCTGACGGAAAGCGGCTATGACGAGATGCTGCAGAAGGATCGCAGCGCTGAAAGCGCCGGGCGCGCCGAAAACCTCACCGAACTTGCTCGCGCGATGGAGGAATACGAAACACTCGGCGACTTCCTCGAACACGTCAGCCTCGTGATGGACAATGACCGCGCCAATGACGGCGAGAAAGTCACGATCATGACGATGCACGCCGCCAAGGGACTGGAGTTCGACCACGTGTTCCTGCCGGGTTGGGAAGAAGGCGTGTTTCCAAGCCAGCGTGCAATCGATGAAGGCGGTTTAGCCAGCCTCGAGGAAGAGCGCCGCCTTGCCTATGTCGCCATTACCCGCGCGAAGCGGCGCTGCACCATCCTCCACGCGGCGAACCGGCGCATCTACGGTCAGTGGACCAGTTCGATAGCCAGCCGCTTTGTCGAAGAACTGCCAGACGAGCACGTCAGGACGGAAACCACCATGACTGGCGGCAAGTCGTTGTGGCAGGCGAACTGGAGCGAAAACGAAGACCCCTTCGCCCACGTCTCCACTGCCCGCCCAGACCGCAGCACTACCCGCGGCCCTGGCTGGCAGCGCGCGCTCTCGACCGGCTACGATTCTACGCCCAAGCGACTTGCCGAACCGAACCGCAGCGCTGCAAGCTTTGCCGCAAAACCCCGCGGCGACATCGCCATTGGCGCGCGCGTGTTCCATGACAAGTTCGGCTATGGCACGGTGACGGATCAGGAAGGCAACAAGCTGACAATCGAATTCGAAAAGGCAGGCGAAAAGCGCGTGCTCGACAGCTTTGTGACGGTGTCAGTCTAAGCTGACCGGGTTAAATAGCGAAAACGAGCGGGTTCTGAAAAGACCGCGCCCGGTCTCGACTTTCTCAATGCGCGCTGACGCCGAGAAATCCCGGCAGCGGACCGTTCCAATCGCCTGCCTCGACGGGATCGTCGTCATGGTCGCGGCGTGAATTTTTGCCCGTCGACTTAGCGGTTTTTGCGGGCTTGCCCCGCCTCGGCTTTTTCGGAGCTTCCTGCTCCTGCTGCTCGTCACGCTTTTTCGACTGGGCGTTCTTCGGCTTGTCGTCCGTCCGCTGCTTTGCTTCGCTCGGCTGCTTCATTTCGACCCGAACATCGCCTTTACCGAACACCGGGATCGCCGATCCGGTAAGTTTCTCCACGTTTTCGATCGCTTCGGCATCAGCTTCGGCAACGAAGGTAAAAGCCCGGCCCTTGGCCCCGGCTCTTCCCGTGCGACCGATGCGGTGGACGTAGTCGTCCGGATGCCAGGGCGTGTCGAAATTGAACACGTGGCTCACGCCCTTGACGTCGAGGCCGCGCGCGGCAACGTCAGACGCCACGAGGATATTGACCTCGCCTTTCTTGAAACGGTCGAGTTCCTTGATCCGGCTCGCCTGGTCCATGTCGCCATGGATTTCGCCCGAGCGGAAACCGTGGCTCTGGAGGCTCTTGTTGACTTCGCGCACCGTGGTCTTGCGGTTGGCGAAAACAATGGCGGTTTCCACATGGTCGTGGTCGAGCAGCCAGCGCAAGGTCTCGCGCTTCTGGCGCGTCTTTACAGGCACCTTGAAAGCGGTGATGTCTTTGTTGGTCGAAGCCGCGCGGCTAACCTCGATCCGCTTGGGATTGTTCAGGAACTTTTTTGCCAGCTTCTCGATCGGTGGCGGCATGGTCGCACTGAACAGCATCGTCTGGCGAGTGTCGGGCAGCTTATCACAGATGAATTCGATATCGGGAATGAACCCCATGTCGAGCATACGGTCAGCTTCATCGATGACAAGTAGTTCACACCCGTTGAGCAGGATCTTGCCACGCTCGAACAGATCCATCAAGCGGCCGGGCGTCGCGATCAACACGTCGACCCCTTCATTCAGGGCCTTGATCTGATCGCCCATTTGGACACCGCCGATGAGCAAAGCCATCTTGAGGTCGTGGTTCTTGCCGTAATTCTCAAAATTTTCGGCAACTTGCGCCGCCAGTTCGCGTGTCGGTTCGAGAATCAGACTGCGCGGCATCAGTGCACGGCGCCGTCCGCTTGCCATGATATCGATCATCGGCAGGACAAAGCTGGCGGTCTTGCCGGTACCGGTTTGAGCGATGCCGATAATGTCTTTCATCATCAGCACCGGAGGTATGGCTTCGGCTTGGATTGCGGTCGGCACCGTATAACCGGCTGCCTCCACCGCCTTTAACAGATCTTTGGAAAGGCCGAGATCGGCGAATGTCATGCTCGTTGAGAAATCCCTGAAACTGGGTCACGTCCGGACCTACGAGTCTGCATCAGCGACTCGTCGGGCGCTTTGCCCGATCGGGCGGATAAGTCAAGAAATCAGACCAGAGCTAGTCGTCGACCGTCACGTATTCCAGCTTGCGCATCTGCCTGACGTGGCACCGTGCCCCTGCCCGCGACATCAGCTTGTCACGGCCGACGCATAATTGGCCGTCTGCGTTCCGTTCGAGGTAGAAACCCAGATAAAAATCACGGGGCGAACAGGCTTTCTCAAGCTCCGCGGAAATCATGCTGCGATCACGCATGTACATGACCAGACGACTGCCGCGATCCGACACTCCCACGATGCCATTCGTAGAGATACAGTCGCCAACCGGACGTTCGATAAGCCGCCGCGAAGTGCCGCGCTGTGGCAAACCCGAAGCGAGATCCCGACGGACCCGGCCGGATTGCGGACTGATACGCACAATCACCCGACGTTCTATACGGACCTGGCGAACCACCGGCGGTTGCGCAGCATCGACAAAGTCGTTCCAGACGGATGTTCTTCTACCCGCCGACGAGCGATCACCGCCTGGTTCCATCTGGCGCGCGACCGTTCCATGCTCGGGCGGCGAAGCAACCGGCTCAGCAACTGGCATCAGGAGCGTCAGCAATGTGGACAGCAATAGCATTAATGGTTCTCGTCATTCCCCTCGCCGCGTCCACATGCAAACCGCGACCATCTGTCCTCGGGTCTGCGCCGTACGTTTGAATAGTGGCTTAATTGCTTGCGCGAACAAGACAAGTGGTGGCCAATACCCCGCGTCCTGTGGCAAGATTGCACCATGCAGGACCGTTCCACCTTTCTCAACGATGCGCGCAAACTTCTTGGTTCGCGTGGGTTCACGAGCGATGCCGAACTGATGCAACCGTGGCTTACCGACTGGCGCGGGAGATACTCGGGCGCAGCCCTTGGCCTAGCCTCACCCGCCAACACTGAAGCGGTCTCGGCCTTCGTAAAGTTGTGCAACAGGCATGCCGTTCCCATCGTGCCCCAGGGGGGGAACAGTGGAATGTCCGGCGGGGCCACACCCGATAGCAGCGGCGACAGCGTCGTACTTTCCTTGCGCCGCATGAATGCAGTGCGCGACTTCGATGTTGTCGCTAAGCAGATCACCTGCGACGCCGGCATGATCTTGCAGACCCTTCACGAACTTGTCGGTGAACATGCGCTGCGTTTTCCGCTTACCTTGGGGGGCAAGGGATCGGCAACGATCGGAGGCCTGGTGTCGACGAACGCCGGCGGGACGCAGGTTCTTCGACACGGTACGATGCGGGCGCAAGTTCTGGGGCTGGAAGCCGTCATGTCCGACGGTTCGATTTTCGACAGCCTGACACCGCTCAAGAAAGACAATCGCGGGTTCGATCTGAAACAGCTTCTGATCGGATCGGAAGGAACGCTGGGTATCGTGACCGGGGCCACCTTGCGCCTGGTTCCGCAAATCGGGGACCGGATCGTAGTCTGGGCCGGACTTTCAAGCATTTCCGCAGCGCGCGAGTTGCTCCTCCATTGCCAAGCCACGGCAAGCGACGCGCTGGAGGGCTTCGAGGTTCTCCCTCGCCACTGTCTGGCATCGGTTCTTAAGCACTTGCCTGACGCACGATCGCCTCTTCGCAACGAACATGAATGGCATGCCTTGATCGAACTTGTTACCGAACCGGACGATGATGGTTTGCGCGCGCTTGCCGAAACCGTGTTCGCGGATGCGTTGCACCAAGAACTGCTCGATGACGCGGTAGTTGCTTCGAACGAGGCCCAGGCTGACGAATTCTGGCTGTTGCGTGACAGCATTGCGCCGGCAGAACGCGCGCTCGGCCCGGCCGTGCAACATGACATATCCGTGCCGGTCGCAAAAATGCCCGATTTCATCGCCCAGACCTCGCCGCAGATAGAAGAGCGCTTCCCGGGAACCCGCGCCATTGCATTCGGCCACCTTGGCGACGGCAATATCCACTACCACGTGCTTGCACCGAAAGGTGTGGTCCGAACCGAGTGGGAAAATAGCGACGGCAAGACGATCAGTGCATTTGTTCATGATCGTGTGTCCGAATGGGGTGGGTCGATCAGCGCAGAACACGGTATCGGACAGGTCAAGCGTGACGAACTCGGCCGGTTGGGCGATCCAGTCTCATTGGCGCTGATGCGACGTATAAAGGTGGCGCTCGATCCAGATGATCAGCTGAACCCTGGAAAACTGGTGCCGCTTGCGAAGGGGAACGTAAGCATTTAAAGCGCGCCCATCATGCTTCGCCGCCTGGCGGGGTGACAATCAACCCGAATGTCCGGAGATGTTTCATGGCCAGCGCGCCTCAACCCAGCCTGCCCTTGTTCTACAACGACCTCATGCCGCTCAACAGCAACGATCACGCGAACTACAATACGCGTTCGGTCGAGAGCGCTCCCTGGCTGGCAAAACAGCACGCAATCCCGATGACAGTGGACGAATTCGTCCAGGCCCAGCGCCATTTCCCGATTATTTTCTCAAGCGGCGAGAATCCTCTGCCTCTGGCTCTGATGGGGTTGAATGACGGGGTAAACACCTTCGTCGACGATCAAGGCAAACTTACCGAGCAAGTTTATCTGCCCGCCTACATCCGCCGGTACCCGTTCATGCTTGCCAAGCTCAAGCCGGATGCGAACGAACTTTCGCTCTGCTTCGATCCGACTTCCGAATCCATCGGCGAGTTCAGCGAAGGCGAAACGCTGTTTGACGCTGAGAAGAAGCCCAGTGATGCCACGCAGAAAATCCTGGAATTCTGCGAACAGTTCGAACAGGCTGGACAACGCACCCAAGCGTTCATGCAGCAATTGAAAGAACACGACCTTCTGATGGACGGCGAAGTCGCCATTCAGGTTGGTCAGGACAATACCAAGCCCTTTGTCTATCGCGGATTTCGCATGGTGAACGAAGAAAAGCTTCGCGAAGTTTCCGGCGAAAAGCTCGAAGAGTGGAACAAGAACGGCCTCCTGTCGCTCATTTACGCGCATATGTTCTCGCTCGACCAGATGCGGACAATTTTCGCGCGGCAAGTGCAGCAGGGAACCGCTCCCCATTTGCAGGAACAACCGCAAAGTGCTTTCGCAAGCTAAGAAGCGTTTCAAGAACAGGCTTTTCGGTGGGGCGGTCGGGATCTTTCTGGCCGCCTCATTCTTGTTCCAGTCCTTTGTCGTAACGGCCGAACAACCAGCACAACCATCCGCGTCCCATCCTCTGCAAGTGTTTCAACAACGCGAGGACTTGCTATTCCGCGTGGGCTATCTTCTCGCAACTTCCAACGCGGCTTTTTGCGAGAACAGGATTGCTGTTTCCGGATTTCTGCACCACGATGCCGAGGCGTACGGTGAGCCCGCGGCCGTTCGGTATCTTTTCGGTCTTGTCGGCGATATCGGGATCCAGTCGGTCGCCCCCGGTTCGCCAGCGTACGAGGCAGGCCTACGACAGAACGACACGCTCATATCCCTGGCAAACGAACCAGTTGCCGAGCGCTGGGTACCAACCAATCCAGGTTGGAAACGCGCAAGCGCCATTGACGATACGCTCGAAGCTGCATTGGCCAAAGGGCCCGTGACTGTGGTCTGGGCGAACGCGAATGGCTTCAACGCAGCCAGCCTTCAACCGGCAGTAGCCTGCGCTTCGCGCTTCGAACTTATCGGGTCGTCAAAGACCGCCAGCGCGGATGGAAACCGGGTGATTATCGGAAAGGATTTTCCCGGGTTCGCATATGAAGAGGACGAATTTGCCGCCGCGATAGCTCATGAGATGGCGCATAATCTGCTTGGGCATCATGTGCTGCTGGAACGAACGGGCCGCAATCGGGAATCGGTCCGCCTGTCCGAACGTGATGCCGACAGATTAATGCCTTGGTTGCTGGCAAATGCGGGTTACGAACCGGCCGCTGCGGTCCGGTTCATGAAACAGTGGGGTCCCAAGCACGGTGGCGGGATCTTTCGCAAGCGCACGCATGATGGGTGGGACGAACGAGTAGAATTTATCGAGGCGGAATTGTCGTTGATCGAAAGCGAGCTCGCAGATCACGGCGCGGCGAACTGGAAAGAACATTTCCGACCGATGCTTAGATCGGACTGCACCGGTCCGACGGGCTGTCAGTAAGGGCTATTGGCTCGAACCACGCTAGCCGACGAAACGCGCGTAACATGGGTTAAAGCGCTGCATTTGTTGCAATCTTCACCCTTGAAAAGAACTCGCCAGCTATCATCTCCTTAGAGCCGGATTGTGCTTCCCTCATGGCCTGTCCGGCAGGTGCAAGCGATTGCATCTCCTCCCTGAACCTTGGCCACCCCGTCTTTGGGCGGGGTGGTTTTTTGCGCCCTACTCCGCTGCCTGGGCGATGTGCGGAGGCTCACCGAGCCGGTCGAGTTCATGCCCCAATGCGCTGAGTAACCGAGTGATGAGTTGCGCGACGGCGGGCAACCTCGGGCTGGGCTGGTCGAACTGTTTGTCGAGATAGAGACTGCGACACACTTCGAGTTGCAGCGCGTGGATGCCACGTGCAGGTTGGCCGTATAAGTCGAGGACATATCCTCCTGCATACGGTCTATTATGGGCCACCCGTCGGCCACTTCCGGACAAGAAACCCAAGGCTAGATCGACCAGGCCATTGTCGCTCGACGCGCCGAACCGATCACCAATGACGAATTCCGGCGCCTGATCGTTCAGAGCCTGTCGCTTGAGCGGTGGCATCGAGTGTAGATCGAAGAGTAGCGCCGTTCCGAATTTGTCACGGATCCGCTGAAGTTCGTCGCCCAGGGCTCTGTGATAAGGCTGATGGATTTGCGTAATGCGATCTTCGATCGCCGTTCGCGCTATCGGTCCGCGCCATATCTCTCCAGCTGCGGGTATGCGACGCGGGATCAACCCCAGACCATTGCGCGCCCTGCGATTTACCGACGAGTGTCGAAACCGGTTCGGCCTTTCGCCACTCACCATTCCCCAATCGATATCGTCGACCGATCGATTGAGGTCGATCATCGCTCGTGGAGCCTCGGCAACAATGAGAGAAACGTTGATCTCGGAAGCTATCTGGAACCCCAATTCCTTCACGTGCCGGTCTTCAAGGCGTGGCGCAGTACGCTCCGGATTACGCATGCTGGCCAGAAGCTCCTCAGGATAGCATTGGCCATCATGAGGCACCGCCACGAGTATCGGAAGACCGTCTGTGTGCGCACGCCAGATGCGAAAGGCCGGCTCTTCATCCCTGCCTGGAATCGAACCTCCGCCTTCGCATGTCGCCGGGGTGATGATATTCTTCAAGTTTTCCTCGTGATGCGAAACCGCAATACGCATATTGCCAGTTTCGAGACAGTGGAAATTGGGGAGTCCGCATTCGATGTTTCAATGCGAATGCGGGGTTGCCGTGGTGGTCGCAATTACATGGTTTTTTAAGCGCTGTCGTATTAGAAACCCGACATGACCGGAAATTTTACTCCCAGGATCCTTCTCGCCGAAGACGACGACGCCATGCGCGCATATCTGGAACGCGCCTTGGTAAATGCCGGTTACGAAGTCGATTCGGTCGACCGCGGAACGGCTGCCCTTCCGCTGCTGCAGGAAGGTAAATACGATCTTCTGCTATCCGACATAGTAATGCCGGAAATGGACGGGATCGAACTCGCCCAGCGTTGCAACGAGATCAGCCCTCAAACGAAAATAATGTTCGTAACCGGGTTTGCCGCGGTGACACTCAGGGCAAGCAGGGAACAGCCCCATGCGAAGGTGCTTTCCAAACCGTTCCATCTGCGCGACCTGGTGCTGGAAGTGGAGCGGGTGCTGAGGGACACGGTCGGGGTCGGAATCTAGCGCGTGTTTCATCTTGCGTACCTGGGGAAGGATCGCTAAAGGCCCCCCTGCCTCTCGACGGGGCCGATCGATGAGTGGGCGTATAGCTCAGTGGTAGAGCACTGTGTTGACATCGCAGGGGTCGGAAGTTCGAACCTTCCTACGCCCACCATCCGACCTACTTTAGTCTTCTATCTCGATTGATCGCAATTAATTGAGCATCGAGTTTCGCTGCTATTCAGCGTGCATTTGGTTGTGTTCGGAATACACCGAAACGATTCATTTCCTACTAGCTCGGGTTGGTTATCAATATGAAAATTCTCGTCACCGGAGGGTGCGGCTTCATTGGCTCGGCGGTCGTGCGACTGGCAATAGAACGTGGCCACGAAGTGACGAACGTGGATGCACTTACCTACGCAGCCTGCCCTGCTAATGTAGAATCGGTCGCCGACAATTCGAAATACCACTTTGAACATGTTGATATTCGCGACGCGGCCGAGTTAAGGCGGGTTTTCACCGAGTTCCGGCCAGACACGGTGATGCACCTTGCGGCCGAAAGCCATGTTGATCGTTCAATAGACGGGCCCGGTGATTTTGTAACAACGAACGTGCTCGGCACCTTCAACATGCTCGAAGCAGCGCGCGATTACTGGACCTCCCGTGAAAAGAGCCAGGATTTCCGCTTTCATCACATATCCACTGATGAAGTTTATGGTTCGCTTGGGGTGGAAGGCTTGTTCACCGAAGACACCTGCTACGATCCCCGCTCGCCCTATTCGGCTTGCAAAGCATCCTCGGATCATCTCGTTCGCGCGTGGCATGAAACCTACGGGCTGCCTGTCGTCCTCACGAACTGCTCGAACAATTATGGACCATATCACTTTCCCGAGAAATTGGTGCCGCTTGTAATTATTAAAGCGCTGCGCGGGCAGCAAATTCCAATCTATGGTAAAGGGGATAACGTACGCGACTGGCTATTTGTCGAGGACCATGCTGATGCTCTTCTGCTAGTACTTCAACACGGTATGAACGGGCGCAGTTACAATATCGGTGGCGAGAACGAGCGGACGAATGTTCAAATGGTACAAACTTTGTGCGGTATTCTTGACCGTCTTCGGCCGAAACCAGATGGTTCCAGTTACTCAAGTCAGATTACCTTCGTCGCTGATCGGCCCGGTCACGATAAACGTTATGCGATCGATCCGACACGAATCCGGCACGAATTAGGCTGGTCGCCATCGGTCACGGTCGAAGAGGGGCTCGAACAGACCGTGCTCTGGTACTTAGACAACGAAGAGTGGTGGCAGTCGCTGCTTTCGCGGGACGGCTTCGAAACGCGGCTCGGCAAGGCAAAATAACCTGGCTAATAGGCTCTCGATCATGAACCAGGCACGCTGACGTAATAATTGTTTTATCAATCAAGCTTTCGTAGACCAGATTCAGCGTAGGTGTTTTCACCGATAGATATCATTGCGGATTGCCAGACTCGTGGCGTGTGCATTCGCTCCACATTGACCTGTTTTCGCCAAAGATCTCCATCGCTTAACCGCCGCTGCCGTCCGTTAGCAATGGTTCTTACTGGTTCGGTCGAGCCTCGGGTGCGACTGCCCACCCAGCCATCCTGTACTGCGACCGATCAAACGCTCAAGCTTGCGAATGTCGTCCTCGAACCAATTGAGATATTCGGACCGTCGCTCATTCGGCAATTCGATCCGTTCGCCCGTATTGAATTCCTGAAGTCGCCGTTTGATGACTGAGCCAATGCGACGCGGAATGATTTTTTTCGCCAGACTTGTCGCCGGGCTGGCATCGATCATCCGACCGAGAACGCGTGACTTTGGCATCCCGGAACGATTGAATTCGCCGCTGAGGTCGAGATTTACATCGGGATCGGCACCAACAAACCCGAGGATGTCGCTCACTGTCCCGGGAAGATCGCCTCGAAGCTCCTCCCCCAGAATAATCTGTACTTGATCCGGCCCGAACAGATCGAGATAGCGTTCCACACTGTCGGCCGCGCGCGGTGACTGACGATACAGGAACATGTCGTTCCAGCCCTGTGCGTCTCTTCGAGCCTCGGCCGCCAGGGCATCGTCGAAATCGAGTTTTTCTCGAGCTGCGCGGCGCAAGTGCATGTATTGGGAGAACATCCGGTCGACTGGATTGCGCAGCAGGATAATGATCTTCGCTCGCGGGATCAGCGACTTTATTCGCGCCGCAGCCCCTTTGCAATTTAGATAGGACGGCGAGATGTCGCCGATGATCTGGTCCTGCTCGGCATCGGCAAACCGTGACCGATAATCGCGCTCGTCCTTTACAACGCTTTCGAGCACCCAACGGGTACCTGGCCCACCTTTGCGTTCAAGCAGATCCGGGGCGGCGAAATAATGCAGTTCCTTCTGCTTCGGAAGGTATATCTGCGGATGTCCGCGAAGATATTCGTAAAGCGAGGTGGTCCCGCACTTCGCTCCGCCCACGCATAGGAAAGAAGGCAGTCTATCCAGACCGGTCACGTAATGCTCTCCTGTCGCGCGATCTTCTTGAGACGAATGAGAAACTGCCCATTTCCAATAACGTAGCGCCTGAAAAGACGTTTCGGTTCCAGCGCGAGCCGGAAAAGCCATTCCATTCCAAGATCGCGTACGATCTTCGGCGCCCGCGAATGGCGTCCAGCGAGAAAGTCGACGATCGCCCCGCCGCAAATAATCAGCGAAGGCGATGTCTTGCAATTTTCCTTAAGCACCTGCGCAACTCTTTCCTGCCTCGGCATACCCATGGCAAGAACGACGATTTCAGCGCGGCTACGGTCGACCTCAGCCTGGTAGTCCAGTTCGTCTCTGAAACCGTCCAGGATGGTTACAACGTTACGTCCTTCATCGAGCAAAACGGAACGGGCCTTGGACAACCACGGATCGCGCGTTCCAAATAGCGCGATGCGGTTGCTGCCGAACCGTGCGAGAATTTCGGGAATAAGGTCGGTCCCGTTCAAGTTCTCTCCCGGGTTTTCGCTGACGCTCTCGAAAAGAAGCTGAACACCTTTGCCATCGCGCAAAAGTAGGTCGCTTGCCTGCAAATCGCTCGCGAAAACCGGCAATTCCCAGCTCAGGTTGAAAGCATGCGCATTCGCAAAAGCAATCACCGCGGGTTCTTCGCCGCAAGCAAGGCGAGCAATCGCGTCGAGGCATTCCTCTTTCGAGGCAAACGGAGTTATGTGATCGCGTAACTCGATTGCCCGCTCCACCGGGCCACGCTTCGCCGGTTCGGCATCCGCACTCTTGGCCATCGCTACCCACGCCTTGCCGACATAGACCAGCCGATATGCTTGAGACGGAGGAGAGCGTGCATGACAATTCGCGATACGGGCTTGGTTTTGAAATGCCTGTCGATCATGATCGACAGACCTTTCAACTTGTGGTCGACCACCACCCGCGTGCTTTTCACGCTCTTGCCCCAGCCGAACTCATGAACCACCGGCACAGTTTGCAACTGCGCAACCTCCCATCCACATTCGGAGGCCCGCAAGCACAAGTCTTCGTCCTCGCCATAAAGAAATATCGCCGGATCAAAGCCACCGTCGAGATCGGCTAAGGCACTGTCCCTGATCACCATGGCAGCGCCGCAAACCCAGTCGAATTTCTTGATGCTTGGCTGGGTATCGCCGGAATTCCCGTAAGTCGCGGCAAATGATCTTCCCAGACTGCTGCGGCCAACCAGCCGAGCCAGCACACCATGCGGTTTTCGTTGAATGACATTACGTGCCAGCGGGATGAGACCGGTGGCCTGTATCAGCCACTTGCGCGGCGTGCTTGCGGCATAGGCGGCCGTTTGCGGGCTGGAGTCGGGATAGACCAGTGGCAGTCCGCCAATCGCGATACGATCGTGCTTGCGCATCAGCTCGACAGCCTGATCCAAGGAATCTCCCTGAAGATAAGCGTCCGCGTTGTGGAGGTAGTAGAATTCAGCCGGGCGATGCTCCATGCCCGCATTATTCCCCCTGCCGAACCCGATGTTTTCCTGAAGTTTAAGCAATTCCACTTCGGGAAACTCGCGCTCAACGATGCTAACCGTATCGTCGCTGGAGTCATTGTCGACGACAACCACCCCATGGCTTATCTGGGGCGCATGCTCAATCAGCGATCCAAGGCAATTGCGGATGTAGGATGCCGAATTGTACGTGACAATGATGATTGAAAGGTCTCGCCGCTGCGCGACCGTTGCGGTTTCGTTGTCGGTCAGCGCCTTCGTCATGCCATCTGGGTCCGGGCATGAACATAGGTTGCCGTCAGCCATGCCGCGAACATGTAGAAAAGTGCGTGCACGGTAAATATGGAAAGGGTGACCATGAAAATTGCGGCTGAGACGGTCGAGACGAAAACCGCCAGCGCAATCCCGCGATGATCATACCGGATCAGCCGATTTCTCAGAATACTATCGGTAACCAGCAGTTTCACTCCTTGCGCGATTAGCAGCGCGATCATTGCGACAAAGAAAATCAGCGAGGGAAGGCCGGAAGTCAAAAGTACCGTCAGATACCAATTGTCCAACGTAGTGAGATTGGTTTGCCACATCCGCAACGCCCCAACGCCCTTCATGCCGGTAACAAGCGCGTCAAGGACGCCCGGGCCGGGGCCGTATCCCAGCCATAGCTTCTGCTGGATGGCAATCAGACCATTGTTGATCTGCGCTTCGCGGATATAGGACTCGAACAACCCCATGCCGGTAGTGGTCTGCGCCAGGAAAATAGCTGTGAACACCGCCAGAACAGCAGAAACGAGCGCAACTGCCCGGATCGATACGGCCTTTTCACCAAACTTAAGTCGGCCGGCGTTGATGATCAGTGCAGCGCCAACCACTGCAAAAGAAATGAGGATAGTAGTTCGTGATCCCGTGAACACGGCCATCAGAAGTAGCATCGTAATCAACGTATAGCGCATGCCGGTGCCGAGACGGCTTGCAAAAAGGAAAAAGGGCAGCAGCATGACAATGGCGTGGCCCAAAGTCAGCGCATGCTCGAACGTACCCTTTACTCGTAAGAATCCGTCTCGGGATATCTCCTTGGCGTTAATCGCTCCTCCGGCATTAAGTGGGGCGAACTGGGTGAACGGGTTGTATCCGGCCACCAGTTCGAACAATGTCACCGCGAAGATGAACCCCACCGCCACTACGAAGACAGTCTCGAGTTCGCGCCGTATGTCGAACTGCAGGAATACCGAAAAAAAGACTATGAATATCAGTAGATTGGATGCCAGTTCGTTCAGTACAATCAACAACGAAACGGTGTATGGCGAAGCGAAGGCAGAGGCCAATCTCAGTATAAAAAACACACCGATCACAAGGGTCAACAGGCCACGTTCCTTGATCAGCACCCGGACGCCCGCTCCTACGACCCGCGCGTTGTTGCCAAGGAAGATCGAAGCCCCGAGAAGCACAAGCAAGACGCGCTCGGCATTGAGTTGCGCGTTTTCGGCCAACGCAGGGCCGATATAGAAAGGCACCATGAGAACGGCGGCAATATAGAGAAGGGCGATGAATATCATGGAAGGGTAATTGAACAGTGCCGTAAACCGACCAACGTGTGGCCGTAATCCGGTTAACTGCTGCTGCTTTTCCTTTTCGACGGACTGGCGTGCGTAACTAGGCCAGCTATCGGGTTGTCACATGCGAAAGGCCTGAATATAGGCGGTTGTCAATTACCAACGTCCATTTCGAAAGCAAGCCACTCATACGCCAAGGTCGCCCAAACGGCTTCGCGTTCGTCCGGGTTTTGCCACAGGGATAGCATTCGTACCACTGCGGTCACCATGGCATTGCGAATCTATCCTTTTACCGGTTCCGCTTCCGTAGCCCTTAGACTGGGCCGGTCGCTCGCGCTCAGCGTGAGCGGGTTGGCGGGCTCGTTGTTAGGAAATGCGGTCATCTTCCTGCTTATCGCGAGTTCGGTGCGGCCAGCGGAATTCGGACTCTTTGCGAAAAGCTATGCGTGTGTAAGTCTGATTACGCTTATTGTGGATTTCGGTTATCAGCAGCGCATCCTCCATGAGTTGGTGGAATTCCAAGAGCGGTTTGGTGGACTTCCGACGCGCATACTACATCTGAAACTTGTTCTGGCCGGATTGTGCCTTACGATCGCGTTGCCAGCAATCATTTTGCTCGATCTAGAGCCGGCTATCGTGGTTCTCGTCGCAATCGGCCTTCTCACTATGTCATTCGGTCATGTGGGTGGCGCAACGCTGCGTGCGACAGGCCGGCACGGAAGGGACAGTACGCATTTGCTGATTGCAAATATCGCCGGCGCGAGCTTCGCGGCCGCTCTGGCTGCCCTCGAGATCGCTAGCGTGGTTCTCTTTTCCTGTTCCTTTGTAATCATCGGTTTCATCTACCTCGTGCTATCAGGGTCGACCTTCATATCGCTGATGCCACTGGTCCGAGAAAAGTTTTCAGCTGCAGCATTAACCGATGAGTTTCGCAAGGGTCTTTCGTTTGGATCCGACGCCATCGTTGTGCGATCTTACGGCGTCGTCGACGTGCTGGTACTTTCCATTTTCGCCAGTCCAACCGCGATCGGCATATACCAGGTTGGTCAGAAACTCATGCAGATGATTCTGCCAGCCGCACAGGTCTTGACCAATGTGACCCTACCCTTACTCTCCCGAAGGTTCCGTCGAGCCGGCCCGTCCGACCTAACTCTTGGCGCGCTAATTGCCGTTCTCGGACTGGCGAGTCTTATAGCTTACGGAGTTTTCACGATTGGGTCGAACCTCGTGCTGACATACTTCCTCGATAAGGACTTTGAGACTGTCCGTATGCTCTTGCCGCTTTTTGCCATGACCGTAGCGATGCGGATCTGGGCAGTTGCTCCGTCTCTATGGCTTATCGCGGCTGGGGTACAAAAGATCAGGCTAATCGCAAATGCGGTCAGCCTGGCGGTCTTTATTGGTCTGCTATTCTTCCTCGTTCCGTCGGGAGGTGCGCGGGGGGCAGCTCTCGCGACCGCGATTGCTGGAGTATGGTCGTTCATATCCTACGCAGCCGGAACAAGATTTTTCGGTTGCTTTCGCAACCCATCCATCAGGAAAGATTCGTCCAGCGCGATTGCCGCGCCCGATGAGTAAGGTGATTGGATCTGACCTTTACGCAAATCCGACTGGACGGCAAAGCTGAGGTATCGAAGGCACTTCTCGCCACCACGTCCAGACGCCTCCAGCAGGATCCAAGCGCTCAGAACTTCGTCGATCGTAATCACCCTTGCTTAACTGCCAGGTTCAGGCCGAGCCAAGTTCTCGGCCTTTCGCTGGTCTTCAAGAAGATCCTATTCGGTGAGCAGGCACGTCGCAACCGTGACTGCCACATGCGGGTTCGCCTGCTTACCCATGACTACCAGTTCTAAGTTTCGTGCCTTCTTCGCGGACGTCGGTAGCGATTTTTGTCGGCTTTTGACCACCTCCTTCGACAGCGGTCGAAGGGGGAGAAAAGACAACTTTGCGGCCCGTATAGACCTAAACCCACCGCAAGCAGATTATTAAGTGGCTGAGCGAACTTCGATTACGATTTTTAGAAGAAAGAGATATAATGTAACGGTTCAAGTTAATAGTTAAGTTCTGAGGGTTTGCTGAAGTAATCGTCATAGCAAGACGCCAAAGTTCTGCTTATTTCGTTAACGAATGAAATCTCATTTTCCGTTAAAATCTTTCGCCAATAATCCGTGATACTTGATGCACTTCTATTTTTTATGTGGGCCTTTTGCGGCAGGCGTTCGACATCTAGGTTTGATGTGCCATCGGCTGACGGCAGGCGAACATTCAGACCAGTCCATGACGACAACATCTCGCTTGCCCTAACTGGCTCAATCTTCAGCATTCTAACGTCAATAACTTTTAAATCCTGTCCAGATTCTAACCAGTTCCAAAGGGTTGTGTAGAACAGGTTCCACAACAGAGCGCCGCGCTGGGCTGAACTCGCTGCTCGGTCGCACAGCTTTCTAATTTCCGGCTGTATTTCATGGCCCACATGTTCCAATCGGTTCGCAATGTCTGCAACATCCGGAAACCAGTCCATGCGGGAGAAACTACCCGCAAGGCTAAGTGGATCGCGATAGGAAATTATCGCAGGAATGCTTTCTCTCGCCGCTAATGGCGCGCAGAAAAAAGCGAAAGGATCTTTCCAGACGATCGGTCTCTCGCGGAGCGACCATGCATGCGCAAGCATGGTTCTCCGCGTCCTGTTGAAAAATGAATTTCGTTTTCGAGAGCTGAATGCGACCCGCGGTGAGAGCTTTTTTTCCCGGATCGATTGGACTAGGTTTCGGAAATCTTTTTCTGAAAAACCAGCGGCATTCGGAATCTCAAATTCGTTTCTGACTGTTTTTTGTCCAACAGCAACGTTCATTGGCTCATACAATTCGCGCCCGGCGCCTGCCTTGATTAGAGCCTCGCCGATAACCGTTGTGCCCGATCTTGGCGCACCGGTAATCAGGTAAATTTTCGAGTTCTGCGTCATCCCAGCCTCGCGAGATACGCGCCGTACTCGGTTTTGGAGAAGCGTTCGGCATGAGCACGCAACCTGTCTTTGTCGATCCAACCGTTCAGATAGGCGATTTCTTCCGGGCAACCGATCTGCGTTCCCTGCCGCACCGCCAGCGTGCGCACGAATTCGCCCGCTTCCAACAAGGAGCCATGTGTGCCGGTATCGAGCCACGCGAACCCACGCCCCATGATCTCCACGGACAGGGATCCATCTTCCAGGTAGGTTTCGAGAAGCGACGTTATTTCCAGTTCACCCCGCGCCGAGGGTTTGACACGCTTCGCACGCTGGGGTGCCTGGCCATCGAGAAAGTACAATCCCGTTACCGCATAGTTGGACGCCGGGTTCGACGGTTTCTCCACGATCGAACTGACCTTGCCGGTTTCGTCGTAGCCGACGACGCCATACTGCCGTGGGTCAGCCACATGATACCCAAAAACCGTTCCGCCGGTCTTCTGCGCAGAAGCGTTGCGCAACATTTCCGGCAGTCCGTGCCCGAAGAAGATGTTGTCGCCCAGCACCATTATCGAAGCCGCCCCGTCAAGAAACTCTTCTGCAAGAAGATAGGCCTGCGCAAGCCCGTCGGGTGAAGGCTGCTCGATGTATGTGAACGCCATTCCCCATTGAGAACCATCGCCCAGAAGTTTTCGGAACTGGTCTTGATCCTCGGAAGTGGTGATAATAGCAACTTCGCGCACGCCGCTCAGCATGATGGTCGACAGCGGATAATAAATCATCGGCTTATCGTAGATCGGCATGAGTTGCTTGGAGACTGCCATGGTCAACGGATAGAGACGGGTGCCCGAGCCACCTGCCAGAATAATGCCTTTGCGTTGCGTCACGGTTTCATTGCCTCCTTGACGACCGATGGGATAGCGTCTCGCCAGTACGGTCTTTCGATTCCGAATTTTGCCAAATCGCTACAGTCAAGGCGACTGTTCTGGGGGCGTTTCGCCGGTACAGGAAATTCGCTGCTTGGAATATCCTTCACTGCGACATCGAGATTTGCGATGTCGAAAATCGTCCGAGCGAAATCGGCCCAACTGACGTCCGGCGTGCCCGCGAAATGATAGGTTCCGGACAGCCCTTTGTCTCGGATCAGTTGCTTGGCGATAGTCAGCGATGCATGCGCAATCGCACTGGCTGGGGTAGGTCCGCCAATCTGGTCGGCAACGATTGAAAGTTCGCTCCTGTCCTTTCCCAGCGAGACCATGCTCTTGACGAAATTCTTTCCAAAGCGCGAAAATACCCAGCTGGTTCTTAGAATTGCATGGGGAGCGCCGCTCTGGCTAACAGCCTCTTCTCCCTGCAGTTTGGTGCGTCCATATGCGTTTAAGGGATTGGGAGCATCGCCGGGAGAGAACGGTTGCTCTCCTTCGCCATCGAACACGTAATCGGTGGAGATATAAACGATCGGTATGCCTTTCGCCGCACATTCGGCCGCGATTGCTGCGGGCGCTTCGGCGTTGACGCATGTGGCCAGTTCTTGATCCGACTCCGCCTGGTCGACTGCGGTGAAAGCTGCAGCAACGATGACGGCATCGGGCTGCAACTCGCGCACAAAGCTTGCCGCATCCTTCGGCTTCGTAAAGTCCGCATCGCTACGCGACAAATACCGCGCATCGCGTTCCAATTCCTGAAGTTCGCGCGCGACCTGGCCAGTCTTGCCATATACAAGGATCATTCTGCTGCTTTCCTGACGATGCTGTGTGGGTTCGGCGGGTTATAATATCGGGATCGGGGCGCGTTCCGATCACGCAATCGTTCAATACTCGAACGGGCTATCGACGCTTTCCAAACGAGGCGCGACCTTGTCCTTGTCGGACAAAGCAGGCGCGTTATCGAAAGACTTCCATTCGACCCCCGCGCTGTCCCAAGCAATCGCCTGATCGCATTCGGGCGTGTAGTGCTCGGTGCATTTGTAGATAACTTCCGTATCCGACTCCAGGGTCTGAAAACCGTGCAGAAAACCAGCCGGGATCCATAGCTGCAAGCCGTTCTCGAAGCTCAGCTCCGTTCCGAACCATTTGCCGAAAGTCGGTGAACCCTTGCGGAAATCTACGGCCACATCGAACAGGCGCCCTCTTCCGCAACGGACCAGTTTGCCTTGGGAAAATGGCGGCGACTGGAAATGAAGCGCGCGGATCGTATTCGGCAACGTCGAGAAGGAGTGATTGTCCTGAACGAATTCTGGCAAATCGAGGCCGGCCTCGCTCAGAGTCTTGCGGTTCCAACTCTCGCAGAAAAAACCGCGCCCGTCGGCAAAGCGCCTGGGCTTGATAAGGTAGACGTCAGGAAGAGAAGTCTGTTCAATCATCTGAATTTCCAGAATTTTATGCGTCCCCAGAACAGTCTCGTAGGTGCTGGGGCTGTAGGCTAGCGGATGGAAAGCCGCAACCCGGTCAGTTGCCCCCGCCCGGCAAAGACTCCGAGGAACTGAATGGGGCAATTTTCTGGAATGCTGGCGGAAAAGGCATCCGGTCCGGCCTGAGTGATGCGAATTGTCTCGTCGCTTCCCCTGCCGCCGCACCGCATTCTCAATTCAAGATCCGCCACCCCGCCCACGCCGGAAACCGATCCTTCGCGTTCGTGGCTGGCAGCAAAGGTGACCGGTCCTGGCGATAATTGCAGATACCGATAGGCAATTTGCTTTCTTGCAGGACTGCGGTTTCTTACTGAAATAGTTCCAGCCTCCGAGTTAGGAGTGACCGAAATCGCTCCGTCGTTCGGGTAGGCCCATCGAAATGGTTGGCTGTCCTCGCTTGACGAAAATGCCAGGTTCTGCGGATCGGAAACATCGCACCTGTCGGGCCAGGCATCGGCAGCGACGCCCGGTTCGTTTTCCAGCAGCATGATCTGCACAAAATTACCCAATGTGGAACATTCGAGCTTCTTGGGCCCAGATTCAGCAGCGGCGATCGCCGAGCCGAGCGCTCTGCCGAACGCAGGACTGGTCCTGGCCAGGTTGATCACTCGACGTGCAAACTCCGGATCTTCCGAAAGACTACTCGCCATGGCCGGCACAGCGGAAGTATTCTGGAGGAGATACTCTCCGGCTGCGGCAGAAATTATATCCGGTCGCCGCGCTTGGACGAGCGCTTTGAACCGCTGCATGGCACCGCCAAAGTCGTTCTGATCGACAAATGCTACCAGTGCGTTGACTTGGGTATACTGGTCACGCCAGCCCCGTGCCGCTGCCAAGGTAAGCGCTGCCGCCGCCTCTTCCGGTCTTTCCGCTCGCACATTGGCAGCGGCGTACACGCTGAGATGCCGTGCTGGCACTGGCCGGTGCAGAAGGACGTCCCGGGCACTGCGGACCGCCCTGGCGGGATCATCCGCAAGGAACAACCGCGCCCGTTCGAAATCGGCAAAACCGCCAAGTCCAGCCGGAAGCATCAATGCCAGGGCCGGATTACTTCGCGACGATCGATCGGCCTGGGCGATAAGGATGACGCCGCCGATCAAGAAGAAGATCAGCACCCGCAAGACGTTCCCGAACCGCATGATCTAGCTCCCGACCCTGATCATTCGGGTTTGTCATAGGCGTAATAATCGCTTCCGTAGTAGGAATAAGCGCTGCTGACATTCCGGCTGTCGAACTTGGTAAGAACAGCACCGAGGACATTCGCATTAACCATTTCGAGCCTGCCCATCGCGGCCTTGATGGCCCCGCGACGACCGGCACTGCCATCGATCGCGATCAGTACCGCGTCGGTTGCTGCGGCAAGAGTAGGCGCATCCGAAAGGCCGAGGAGCGGTGGCGCATCAATGACAACGCAATCGAATTTGGCCTTCAGTTCCTCGAGAAGCGTATCCACCCGACCCGTCGCCAGCAATGCTGCCGGATCCGGGGGCGTGGGGAGTGCGGAAATGTACGAAAGATTCGCGAAGGGACTGTCAAGAACCACTTCGTCCACGCTCTTTTCCCCGGCCAGGAGGGTCGTAAACCCATCCGGCGTCCGGTTTGCGAGCCGCTTGTGCAGTGTCGGGCGGCGAAGGTCGGAATCGACCAACACGGTGTTTCGACCAAGCGCCGCGAACTGACGCGCAAGCTCATGAGCGGTGGTAGTCTTCCCCTCGCTGGGCTGAGCACTTGTAACCACCAGGGAACGAGGAAGTCCGCTGCCACTGCTGTAACGCAAGTTCGTGACCAACGATTGATAAGATTCGCTAATCGACGACTTTGGATCGGCAAGTTCTTCTTCCATCGAACCACCGTGCACCTTCGGAACAAGACCGAGCAGCGATAGACCCAGCTTGGATTCCACATCCTCCGGCGAGCGGACGACATCGTCGAAGACTTCACGAAGGAAGACAAAGCCGCCAGCCAAGGCGAGCCCACCCATCAAGGCCAAAAGCATGTTCAGAACCGTGTTCGGAGAAACGGGCTCACGCGGCGGTTCGGCCTCGTCGACCAAAGAAACGTTGTTCGAGGTCGAACCCGCTGTCGCACTCAGTTCGTTATATTCGGTCAGAAGCGTGTTGTAGAGCGCCCGGTCCGTCTCCGCGGTGCGCTTGAGAAGGTTGTACTGGACGCCGCGATCCTGCTCGTCGAGCGCTTCCGAACGAAGTCCGGCGACACGGCCGCGAATATCCTGCTCACGCTCCTGTGCGGCTTCATATTCCAACCTGATCGAGCGCTTGATCGATTCAGCAACGCTGTTGATCTGTTCATTTATACGCGCGACCTGTGCTTCGAGCGCCAGTACGTTGGGATGCTGGTCGAGATGGCGCTCCCGCTCGTCAGCCAGGGCAGCAGCGGCATCGCTTCGCTGACGAATAAGCGTCTGGATCGCTGGGTTCTGCAGGACCTGCGGAATATTCAGCACGGGTGTGTTTTGAATGCTCTGCCAACGATTTTCCGCCTCGATTCGTTGAGCTGCTGCAGTGCTCGCCGCAGCATTAAGCTGAACCAGAGAGTCCGTCGTGATCGAAAGAGTGGTTTCCTGGTCCGCGTTCTGACCCTGCCCCGCCACACGGATCAGACCGGCCGCACGCGAATATTGGTTCAGATCGCGTTCGCTCTGTTCGACCTTGTTGCGCGCTTCGGCAAGTTGCTGTGCAAGGAACTCGCGCGCGTAAGACGAACCGTCGAATTTCCGCGCGAGATTGCTTTCGATGTAGTTCAACGCATACGAGTTCGCCAGTTCCGCCGCCAGTACGGGATCGGCGCTCTCGATGTGGATCGAAACCACACGGCTGTCGAGCGGCAAGGCGATAGACGTCGCATCGCTCAACAGCTCGATGGCGCGGTTCCTTCTCAAAGCCCGCAAGGCATCGTCATTTCCGACTGCGATACCGGCGTCTTCCGCGGTCGGCAGTTCGGCTCCCTGGGCTTGGAAAAACTCTTCCCTCTCAGTGAGGTTTTCCGATTCTACCACGCGCATAGCCAATGTCCGGCTTCGCAGAATGTCGACCTGCGTCTGCAGGAAGCGATCCGAATCCTGATACGGCGCGATGGGAGTGTTGCCATCGTCGATGATCTCTGTCGCCTGCTGGTCCACCAACACGCGCGAAGTGGCTTGGTACTGCGGAACCATCAACAAGGTCGCCAGGACACCGAGAGCGAGAACGATTGCTATAATCGCGGCCACCGGAATCAGGTTTCTCCGGAACGCGGCGATGACGGCCCCGAGGTCGAAGCCTAGAAGCGCCTTATCGTCTACCGAGCTTGTCGCTGCGGAATCAGACTGTTTGATCGAGGTTCGATCTTGATTGGGCTCTTTCGCTACAAACTGGATTGGTGTTGCCACGGATTAGAACCTCGTAAAAACGTTAAGAATGGGGGCTACTCGCAGGAACTCCCGGAACACGCCGCGAACTGCGGAATAACCGACGACGATCCGGTCCCCGCCGAGAATTTGCGGATCGGCAACCCTGCCTTCGCGTATATGCTTCAGATTGAAAACTGCCCCATATCGCTCCCCTTCGACTTCGCGGAATACAATTACTTCGTCATCCACGGCAGTGTCGGTCAGGCCCTGCGCTCTTGCGATCGCTTCGACAAGCGATGAACTGCCGGCAACTTCGTAGACCCCGGGTTCTGCAACCTGCCCGTCGACGGTAACACGCTGCGCCGCCGATGTTACAACGCCAACGACGACCTGCGGATTGCGAATGTATTCCTGACCCAAGATCGCTTCGATTTCGGTGCTCAACTCGTAAGGCGTCTTGTCGGCCGCGTTGATCTGGCCCACGAACGGGAAGTTGATAGTGCCAGACGCATCGACCGCGATTTCCTCGAACGTGAGTTCCGGTTCCTGGAAGACCCGGATCGACAAGACGTCCAGAACGCCAATACGATAAGTCTCGAGGATCTGCGTTGACGAGCTTGGCGGAAAAAGCCGGTAAGCCGCTTCTCCATCAGGGAGGTCTGCTGCTGGCTTGAAACAAGCGGACAGGATGAGGCACGAGGACAACAGCCCCACCACGCGTGAAATTTTTCTCAAGAGACCCTTCCCTCATGTTTTTGCGTACGTGCCACTAACAAGGCGACAAGAACCGCGGCAACGCAAATCATCGTCTGGTTTCGTAGTGGATAGTCGAGCGTAGCTTGCAGCAAGATTGACAGAACACCGAGAGCAGCGGCGACCGCCCCATCAGGACGTTGCAGTCTAGGAATTTTCCCGGCTCGCCACAGGAGGAATACAAGCCAGGCCAGAATCATCAAGCCGCCGAACAACCCGGATTCCAGCAATATCTCGAGATACTCGCTGTGCGCGCGTCCTGCCTTCAGTGGATGCAGGGTTTCCAGCGACTCTTCAAGCTGGAACACTTCGTCGAAAGTGCCGGTCCCAGCCCCGACGGGCCAATAGCGTTCGATGCCGCTGCGGGTATCCTCCCACACGGCCGGGCGGGCGTCGTCGAGATCATTGAACCGCTCCCACGTCGCCTGGATTCGAGGATTTAGAACAAGAACGACTGCAACTATCGCTCCCGATACCGCCAGAAGGCCGATAGCCTTGTAGTTCAAGCTTTTCTCGCCACGTCGTGCGAGCAGGATGGACCGGATTGCGAAGGCGGCCAGAGGCAAGCTCAATAGAGCTATTGATGACCGCGACTGGGTGAGAATGGTGCCGAGAACGAAAACGGCTGCACACGCACCGATCAGGATTTTGCGCTGTACCGCCACTCCTGGTTCGGTACGCCTGGATTTCAAACCGTAAAGTGCGCAGAACGCAATTACGAACAGCAATCCGCTCGTATTATGGCTCGCGAAGAACCCGTAAAGCCTGCTTTGTACAATTACGGGATAAGGGTTGAGGGGGCCATTGTTGAGCAGCAATTGCAGTGCACCCGCCGCAAAGTTCAGCAGCCCCATGACGACGATGGCCAGCAGCCACAATTGTAACCAGCGCGCAGGCTTATCGCGATAGGGTGCAAGTATCGCGATACAGAACGCCAAGGCGGGGATCAGCGCCAGCAGTGCCGTCAGCGTTCTCGCCCGATCAACCGAGACCGGAAAAAATGCGTCCCCGTGACCGACCATTACCAATGTTTCCGCGACAAGCTGACGCGCGGGCAGTTCCCTCCATACGCCGTATGGCAGCGGGACAAGCTGGATCAGTGGAATGGCCAGCGTCAGGATAACAAGGGCTACAAATGCGCTCGGAGCCACGCGGATGGCTCGGCCTATGTCGGTAGCGTAAACGAGGAATGCACCGAGGGCCGCCAGCTGTACGGTGCCGTTCGCCAAACCATAACGAACCCCGCCGCCGCCGAACAGCAGAGCCAGAGCCAACAGCGCTAGAAAAACCCCCGTCCGGAGATCGACTCCAGCCTCGCCTCGAAGGCGCGAGCGTAGCCCCATACCGGATTCCCGCCACATAAAGCAGGGCCCCGCCAATCAGCGTGATTGGCAGGGCCCCGAAAAATTGAACTATTTTCTAGCTGCCCGGCGACAAGTCGTCGTCGTCGTCGTCAACGGCAAGGATGATGCCCGTAATCACGGCGGCAGCAGCCAGGACAGCGATGATGAGACCCGAGCGATCCGAGTCACCACCGAGGTGGCTCTTCTTGTTGGCAACAGCCGACGAACGGGTCACGTCACCGGTAACAGCGGAAAACTGACCCGGCTGTACGGAAACGGCCGAAGCTTCGGCTGCGCGAGTTCCGGCGGTTGCGACCGTCGAGGAAGCAACCAGGGCAACGGCGCCGAGTCCAGCAAAAAAGCGACTGGTCTTCATCAGTTTTTCTCCTAAAAATTCTTATAATCTTCTTGATTCGATGATTGAACTAGCAGCGATATTCCATTGACGCAACATCCCAGACCGTCCGGTACGTCGTAGTTTTGCAACACTTGACCGGACGAACCTGTTCCCGTCGACCGCCTTTTTTTGGAAGCTGGCACGCTATTAATAGGCATTGGGATGCACGACCACTCGAACCGTCGCAAAAATTATCTTCAAATCGCCCCAAAGCGACCAATCTCGAATATATTCGAGATCTGCGCTCAGGCGATCGACGAGGTGATCTTCGGTTTCGGTCGCACCCCTATGCCCCCTTATCTGCGCGAGCCCGGTCAGTCCGGGCTTCAGCGAATGGCGTTGCCAATACTTGCTGTCGACTTCCCAAAATAGTTTCTCGCCAGCTTGCGATCCGAGCGCATGCGGACGCGGACCGACAAGGCTCATTTCCGAGCGCAGAACGTTGATGAGCTGTGGCAATTCGTCAATCGAAGTCTTGCGAATGAACTTGCCCATCCGCGTAACCCTGTCGTCGCTGCGCGAAGTCGACCGGAAACCTTCCTGATCACCTTTGTCGACCTTCATCGACCGGAACTTGAGCATGTTGAAGAGGCAATTGCTTTGCCCCATGCGCTGCTGGACGAAGAATATCGGCCCGCCGTCCTCAAGCTTGATGAGCAATGCCGTTATCAGCATGATCGGGCTCAAGACTATCAGTGCCGGCACCGTGATCGCCAGATCGACAATGCGCTTGAATAGGCGCGCATGCAGAGCCAAAGGTCCGGTCGAAACCACAAGCAGGGCATGGCGCCCTTCCCGTTCCAGTGCGACTGCGCCAAGTTCGCGGATGGCCGTGGACATGACCTGTCCGCGCACACCGGCGGCGCGCATGACGTCCGCCCATTCGGCCCGGCGATCGGGCTGGCAGCTTACCACGACCCGGTCCATTCCGCGCATGACGCGGCCGATCCGGTCGAGATTGTTCGGGTTGGTGCTTGCGTCGGCGACATCGAAGGTTTCGATATCGACGATCTGCGCGCCCGGAATATCTATTGGCGGACCACCCGCCCTGACCAGCAGAACAGAACTCATGCTGTCCCCGTAGCTGCGGCGAAGCAGTCTATGTAGAACTCCTCGAAAAGCAGACATCGAAATCAGCGAGAATAGTAGCGCAAGCGACAGCATCACGCGTGAAAACTCCGTGGCGGCTTTCGCATAAAAAATCATCACGGTGCACAGCATCGCCGAAATCACCAATGCGAACCCGACCCGCCCTATTGCGTAGCGGACATCGTCGAGTGCCTGTATGGAATAACACCGCTGATACGTCGCAATAACCAGGAAAATCGGGAGAAAGGCCCACGCCATCGACATTGCGAAAGGCAGCGGCCAGAGGTTTCGATAGATGCCGCCTGCCAAGAAGAAGCTTCCGAGAACCAGAGCTGCATCGCAAAGGAGCATGACCATATAGATCTGCACCCGTCGCTGCTCCATATCAGGACGTGCAACAACGTTTTCTACGTGATCGAGATACATGAACGAGGCTCCGTTCACAGGTTCAGCGCTTCAGAATAAAGCAAGAAAGTTTGCGACGATATACTGCGCGACACGCAGCTGAAATGCTTTTTACCGATTTATTCCTGAATGTTAATGGCAAATCGGACGAGTAGACATTCTGGCTGAACGGAGGATGACCGCCTCCCTTGCCGAAACACGCTCGTCTGCTAATGCGCGCGCAGCACTTTTCGAAACGACAGGAAACCGATGACCAAGATCAAGGTTGCGAACCCGATCGTCGAACTCGACGGCGACGAAATGACGAAAATCATCTGGCAGTGGATCCGCGAACGACTGATCCTGCCCTATCTCGACGTCGATCTGAAATATTACGACCTCTCGATTGAAAAGCGTGACGAGACTGAAGACCAGATTACGGTCGATGCCGCCAACGCGATCAAGAAATACGGCGTCGGGGTAAAGTGCGCTACGATCACTCCAGATGAACAGCGAGTCGACGAATTCGACCTAAAGAAGATGTGGGTCAGCCCGAACGGGACGATTCGGAACATTCTTGGCGGTGTGGTCTTTCGCGAGCCGATCGTGATCGACAATGTCCCGCGACTAGTGCCGGGCTGGACCGATCCGATCGTTGTCGGTCGCCATGCCTTTGGTGATCAGTACCGCGCAAAAGATACCCTCATTCCCGGCCCCGGTAAGTTGCGCCTCGTTTTCGAAGGCGAGAACGGCGAGAACATCGATCTGGACGTGTATGAATTCCAGAGTTCGGGCGTGGCGATGGCCATGTACAATCTGGACGATTCGATCCGTGACTTCGCCAGAGCGTGCATGAATTACGGGCTCGACCGTGGCTGGCCGGTCTACCTGTCGACCAAGAACACCATCCTGAAAAAATACGATGGGCGGTTCAAGGATCTGTTCGCCGAAATCTTCGACAACGAGTTCAAGGACAAATTCGCCGAAGCCGACATCACTTACGAACATCGCTTGATCGACGATATGGTCGCATCCGCCCTCAAGTGGAACGGCAAGTTCGTCTGGGCCTGCAAGAATTATGATGGCGACGTGCAGTCGGATACCGTCGCACAGGGCTTTGGTTCGCTCGGCCTGATGACTTCGGTGCTCATGACACCGGATGGCAAAACCGTCGAAGCCGAAGCGGCCCATGGCACGGTTACGCGCCATTATCGCCAGCATCAGGACGGCAAGGCGACGAGCACAAACCCGATAGCGAGCATCTTCGCCTGGACTCGGGGACTGATGTATCGCGGCAAATTCGACAACACACCCGATGTCGTGCGGTTCGCCGAGACGCTCGAGAACGTGTGTATCAAGACTGTCGAGAGCGGCAAGATGACCAAGGATCTCGCCTTGCTGATCGGACCCGGGCAAAGCTGGATGACCACCGAGCAGTTCTTCGAGGCGATCGTTTCGAACCTTGAGCAGGAAATGGCCAACTGGTCATAGGAACTTGTGGGCTGCTTGGTCGCATGCCTCATCTTTCCCGAGACCGGGCCGGTACTCCGGACCCGGTCTTTTCTTTTATGGCGACCTGAACGAACGAGAGAATAATGGCCAAATCCGCCAAGAAAACCCGACCCTCCAAGCGCAAGACTAGCGAGAAGTTCGGCCAGCGGAGGCTCGAAATCCGCAATGCCATGATCAAGGACATACCGGGAATAGCGAATTTGGTGCGCAGGGTGTACGAGGACATGCCGGCATATACCCACGGCGAAATCCGTGGGCAGATCAATAACTTCAAAGACGGTTGTTTCGTCGCTCTGCTGGACGAACAGATCGTCGGCTACTGCGCGACGATGCAAGTCGCAGTGGCGCTAGCGTTCCAGGATCACGACTGGGACGAGATCACCGGCAACGGGTTCGGCAGTCGCCACGATCCAACAGGCGACTGGCTTTACGGCTACGAGATGTGCGTCGATCCGAAAGTCCGGGGCGTCAGGATCGGTCGACGTCTGTATGAAGAACGGCGCGCGCTAGCCGAGGAACGCGACCTTACCGGTATCGTCTTCGCCGGACGTATGCCCAATTACCGCCGCAGCCGCCGCAAGGTCGACGGTCCGCAAGACTATCTGGACCAGGTGATGGCCGGGAAGCTGCACGATCCGGTGCTACGCTTCCAGCTCGCCAACGGCTTCGAGCCCGATCGGGTGATGGAAGGCTATCTCCCCGAAGACAAAGCGTCTGCATCCAACGCCGTTCTGATGGTCTGGCGCAATCCCTATGTCGAGCGCGATCAGCCAGTGAAGATGCGCCTGCCTCGTGGCGTCGAGGCCGTTCGCGTCGCCACCTGTCAATTGCAAGCGCGGGCGGTTGCCGATTACGACGAATTCATGCGGGCGATCCGTTACTTCGTAGATGTCGCGAGCGATTACGAAGCGGACTTCATTGTCTTTCCCGAGCTGTTCACCCTGATGCTACTGAGCTTCGAGGAAAAGCAGCTATCGCCGGTCGAGGCGATTGAGCGATTGTCCGAATATACTCCGCGGCTGCGCAGTGACATTTCGGAAATGGCAATGCGTTACAATATCAACATCATCGCTGGTTCGCATCCCACACGCATGGATGACGGTGACATCCACAATGTCGCGTATGTCTGTCTGCGCGACGGATCGGTGCACGCGCAGGAGAAGATACACCCCACACCGAACGAGCGATATTGGTGGAACATCAAGGGTGGCGACAAGGTCGAGGTTATCCAGACGGACTGCGGCCCGATCGGGGTGCAAATTTGTTACGACAGCGAATTTCCCGAACTGTCGCGTCGCCTTGCTGACGAAGGCGCTCGAATAATTTTCGTACCCTTCTGTACCGACAGTCGCCAGGGTTACTTGCGCGTGCGCTATTGCGGGCAAGCTCGCGCGATCGAAAATCAGTGCTTCGTCGTCTTGAGCGGAAATGTCGGAAATTTGCCCAATGTGGGCAATATGGACATCCAGTACGCGCAAAGCTGTATTTTGACACCATGCGACTTTCCGTTCGCCCGCGACGGAATTGCAGCAGAGGCAACCGAGAATGTCGAGACGCTGACAATCAGCGATATCAACCTGGCCGATCTTAGCTGGGCTCGGGCAGAAGGGACCGTCCGGAACCTGGCGGACCGGCGGTTCGATCTCTATCGCATCGAATGGGACGAAACGGGTAAACATCCCGGCAAGACGCGTCCGCGCCGCGAACCGCTCGGCCCCAGTGGGCCGGGCGGCGGCTAGGCTGGCTCGTGCAATTGGTGCAGTCAGATTGAACCGGGCATGACGTGTAGGCACGCGTTCAGGCGGCAGTCTGTTCGACCAGACTTTGCAACGGACAACGGTCTACAAGGCAACGGCTGAAGCTCTGGCGGCCCACGCGATGAATTGGGCCGAATGATAGGGCACTCCGCCTATTACACGCGCGTTCAGACTGGCGCAGGTAGGCTGTTCCAAAGTCACAACTGTAGCTGCCGCTTTTCGCGAGGGATCCGCGGTAAGGCGCATCGAAGGGGTCTGAAAAAATGTTTAATCCGTCGTTCTCGAGTTCTGACGCGCGCAATTCCATTGGGGATCTCGGTCTTTCGGTCCGTCCCCTACTTGCCACGACTTCCATCGACCCGGCACGGTTCGACTTTGGCCATGCGCAAGGTTGCGCCTGCGCCGGATGTTGTGCGGGTGATACGAAGGTTCTCACCCGGCAAGGCACTGGCGACGTGGCGAACGATAGCGACGTTCCAGGTGATATAACCACCGGTGCGACCATCGCAGTCGAGGGAAGCCTTACCGATCAGCTGGAAACTGTCGGCGACACCGATTGGTTCAGGATAACCCTCCAACCGGGGGACTCGATCGATATCTCCCTGTCCGGCTCCGGCACCTCCCCCGTCAGCGATACGTTTCTTCGTCTTTACGACGGCAACGGCAATCTCATCGCTTCGAATGATGACGGGGGACAGGGTCGAAATTCGTTGTTGAAGTTCACATCGGAAACCGGTGGCTCGTTCTACATCGAAGTGGATTCCTATGCGAACAACAAGCTGGGCGAGTATTCGCTTCAAGTTACCGAAAGCGTGCCGCTCGAGGTCTTTACGCTTGATCAAATCGCCGACCAGCTGACCGATGGGTACTGGGGCGGTTCGTCTCGCGCGTTCAATCTCGGCACTGACGGACAACTGACTTACGATGTCAGTTCGCTCCCGTCCACGGCGCGATATCTGGCACAACAGGCGCTGCAATTGTGGGGCGATATTACCGGTATCGAATTCGTTTCGGTGGGTAACGGAGCCGAAATTACCTTCCAGGACACCGAATCCGGGGCCTACGCCTATTCGAGTTATTCGGGTGCACGACTCATCTCCTCAGTCGTGAATATCGGTACTGACTGGCTGGCCTCGTACGGCACCAGCCTCAACGGCTATGCCTTTCAAACGTATATCCACGAAATAGGACACGCGCTTGGGCTTGGACATGCCGGGAATTACAACGGCAGCGCGAGCTATGCGAACGATGCGCTTTATGCGAACGACAGTTGGGCAACCACCGTCATGTCCTATTTCAGCCAGTCCGAAAACAGCTACTTTAGCGAACTTGGATATTCCCAGGCGTTCGTCACCACTCCGATGGGCGCCGATATCGTTGCGATCGGAAACCTCTACGGTCTTTCGGAGACAACACGGCTCGGCGATACGACATACGGTTTCGGCAGCAATGCAGGACGGGCGGTTTTCGATGCAGGAATCCATACTGGCTCTGCCTATACGATATTCGACAATGGCGGCACGGATACGCTTAATTACAGCGGCTACTCCGACGATCAGCTCATCGATCTCCGGCAGGAATTTTTCTCGAATATCGGCTCGGACGTCGGCAATGTAACGATTGCGCGCGGAACGAACATTGAGAATGCCATTGGCGGATCGGGCGAAGACTTAATCTTCGGCAACGGCCTCGCCAACATTATCACCGCCAACGCAGGCGCCGACCGCGTTTTCGCCCTGGGCGGCAATGATACGATCCACGGCGGAGCAGGCGCGGACCTGATCTTCGGCGGTGACGGTGCCGACGAGGTTCACGGCGGGACCGAAAACGATGCGATCTATGGCGGTGCAGGCGCTGACGAACTGCATGGCGGCGCGAACGACGACTACATCGACGGGGAAGCAGACAACGATCTCATCTACGGCGATGGCGGTGCAGACCTCTTGCGCGGCGGCTTCGGCAACGACGAACTGCACGGAGGTCTGGGTGCCGACCACCTTGAAGGCGGCAACAATGATGACATGATCTATGGCGGCGCCGACAACGATCGACTTTTCGGGGGAACCGGTAACGACAATCTCTACGGTGAAGGCGGGCAGGATTCACTGTTTGCCGGTCCGGGCGCGGATTTCCTCAGCGGCGGAGCCGAAGCCGACCTGATGTACGGCCTGTCCGGAAACGATACCGCTATTGGTGGCGATGGCGCAGACTACATTCACGGCGGGACTGAAAACGACCACGTCTCCGGCGAAGAAGGAAACGACCAGTTGTTCGGCGGGGCGGGAGCCGACATCCTCGACGGCGGCGGAGGCGCCGATTCCATTTATGGCGATGGCGGTGACGATACGCTGATTGGCGGGGCCGGAAACGATCGCATGGTCGGCGGGGCCGAAAATGATACCATCTACGGCCAATTGGGCGCCGATATCATCAATGGCGGGCCTGGTGACGATGTCTTTGTATTTAATACCGCACTTGGTGCTGGACAGGTCGACCAGATCTATGACTTCGGAAATGGCGATGACACGATCTACCTCGATAATTCAATCTTCACATCGCTGACGTCGACCGGGACTCTGGCTGCATCGGCATTCACGACCGGCAAGGCCGCGAAGGATGCCGATGACCGCATCATCTACAACAAGGCCACCGGCGAATTGTGGTACGATGCCGATGGGACCGGCGCACAGGAAGCTCAACTCTTCGCAAAGCTGGCGGCGAACGACACATTGTTTGCTTCCGATTTCGAAATTGTCAGTTCCAGCGCCGCGACCGGGTTCGCCGGACCGATGCAGGAACCCCTGATTTCCTCCGATATCCTCATGCTAGGATAAGGCCGCGCAATGCTGCCTTCAAAAGGGCCATATCGCCTCCAGCGCGGCCATCATTCAGCGCATCAGGAAGTCAGCGCGGGCTTTGTGACCTAGCGGAACGGTTTTTCTGCCTGAGCATGTGACAAGAACGGCAAAGCGACCTAACAGCGTCCCTCATGGCCTCTGCCGATTTTGCTTCTCCCGCAGTTTCCGATGCGCTGGTCATTCTGGGCGCAGCCGGGCTTGTAATTCCGGTCTTCACGCGGTTCCGGATCACTCCAGTGATCGGGTTCATCCTGATCGGTATTCTGGTCGGACCTTACGGTTTGGGGCGGCTCGTGTTCGAACACCCCTGGCTGAATTACATCACGATATCGGATCCAGAATCGCTCGAACCGTTCGCGGAATTCGGCATTATCCTTTTGCTGTTTACCATCGGACTGGAGCTCAGCTTCAAACGGCTGTGGATCATGCGGAAGCTTGTCTTCGGTCTCGGCGCGCTCGAGTTGTTGGTCATAGGATCCTGTCTGGCGACGGTTCTTGCCATGATGGGGCAGTTCTGGACAGGCGCGCTTGCGCTCGGCTTCGCGCTGGCTTTTTCGTCAACCGCGATCGTGCTTCCGATATCGGGCACCAAAACACCGGTCGGGCGAGCTGCGCTCGCGATGCTGCTGTTCGAAGATATCATGATCGTGCCAATCATCTTCGTCCTCGGTGCGATGGGTCCGGCGGCGGATAGCGAAGGCTGGGAAGGTCTGCTCACGACACTATGGCAAGGCGCAGCGGTCATCGCGGTCATGATGGTTGCCGGACGGCTCGCCCTGCCTCGTCTGTTCGGACAGGCCGCGCGTACGAAGAGCCCCGAGCTCTTTCTCGCCGCCTCGCTCCTCGTCGTCATTGGTGCGAGCCTTGCGACGGCCGCGGTCGGCCTGTCTCCGATCGTCGGAGCGTTGATTGCGGGTCTGCTCATTGCCGAAACCGAATATCACGGCGAGGTTGAAACGATCATGGAGCCGTTCAAGGGGCTCGCGCTCGGCATCTTCCTGATCACCGTGGGGATGAGCATCGATCTCATGACGATCTGGGACAATCTCGGCGCGATTGCGGCCGCGGTGGTCCTGGTTCTGGTGTTCAAGGCTCTCGTCACCGGCGTTCTCCTGCGCCTGATGGGGGCACGACGCAGCACCGCGGCAGAGACCGGCATTCTGATGGCGAGCCCTTCCGAAACCAGCCTGATTGTCCTGACCGCTGCCGGCTCGGCTCTGCTCATTCAACCCGGAACGGCCCAGTTCTGGCAGATCGTTACCGCCATCGGTCTAACGATCACGCCGTTGCTGGCGCGTCTGGGAAGAGTTATCGCCCGCCGGGTCGAGCCCGCCCCGCACCTGCCGGACGATGAAGAAGGCGAGCAAAAGGTCATTATAATCGGTGCCGGACGGGTTGGTTTGCTCGTCGCTCAGATGCTGCAAGCCCACGACCGACATTATGTTGCGCTCGATGCCAATCCCGATCTCATCGATCGCGCTCGTCGACGCGGCTTTCGTGCGACCTTTGGTGATGCTGCACGCGGCGACGCAATGGACCGACTTGGCGTCGAGAACGCGCTCGCGGTCGTTCTTACTATGGACGAGCCCGTCCTCGTCCAACGTCTCGTGGCCAAGTTGCGTAGCGAGTATCCCGACCTGTTGATCGTCTGCCGTGCCCGCGATGTCGAGCACGCGGGTGAGCTTTATCGCGCTGGCGCCAGCCATGCGGTGCCTGAAACCCTCGAAAGTTCCCTGCAATTGTCCGAGGCGGTGCTCGTCGACATCGGCGTTGCCATGGGCCCGGTCATCGCCTCCATCCACGAAAAACGGGACGAATTCCGGCAGCAGATCGAGGACGAGGCGGCGCTGGGGTACAAGCCCAAATTGCGCACCAGCACCGTCGAGGGCTGACCATCACTGCTGACTTTCTCCGTCGATCCGGCTGCGAAGAGCGTACCTGTCGAGTCTTCCGATGCTTTGGTGTGAACTCTCGGCCGTTCAATGCGTTTGGCAGGAAAAGGAGAACGAAATGTCAGACCCTACAAAGCCGAAATCGAACGACGAGAAATTCAAGCCTCAAAACGTCGCCGATCCGCTGAAAGACCAAGCACCGACCGACGAGGGACGCGGCAAGCCGGGAGATACCGGCGGGAACGATGTCGAACAGGGCAGCAGCGGCGTTACCAAGAAAACCCCGAGCGCCTAGGCCTCGACCGCTTGCAGGGCGGATCGAACTGCTTCGATCGCTTCACTGGCCTTCGCACCGTTCGGTCCGCCACCTTGCGCCATGTCGGGGCGGCCGCCCCCACCCTTGCCGTCCAGAGCCTCGACTCCTTTACGAACGAGTTCGACTGCGCTGAAACGCTCGGTCAGGTCATCGGTAACGGCCACAGCGAACGCGCCCTTGCCTTCATTAACCGCACACACGGCTGCAATTCCCGACCCCATTTGCCGCTTCGTATCATCGAGCAGAGATCTCAATTCCTTCGGATCGAGCCCTTCGACGACCTGACCCGAAAACGCGATCCCGCCGATATCCTCAACAGCCGTGTTTGCCTGGTCCGCGCCCGGGCCGCCGAGCGCAAGCGTGCGCTTGACCTCGGCCAGTTCCTTTTCCAGCCTCTTTCTTTCGTCGACCAGCGCCGAAACGCGCGCCGCCGCCTCTTCAGGCGAAGTCTTAAGAATATTTGCAATGTCGCGCACCGCCTCGTCGCGCGCCAGCAACCATTGCCGCGCTGCTTCGCCCGTCAAAGCCTCGATCCGGCGAACGCCGGAACTGACCGCGCTTTCGGAAACGATCTTGAACAGGCCGATATCGCCGGTCGCCTCCACATGCGTGCCCCCGCACAGCTCCACCGAGTAATTACGACCACCCTCTGAATTACGCCCCATCGACAGCACGCGTACCTCGTCGCCGTATTTCTCGCCGAACAAGGCCAGGGCACCGGCTGCCACCGCATCGTCCGGTGACATCAGCCGGGTTGCAACGGTTTCATTGGCGCGAATCTCAGCATTCACCTCTTTCTCGATTGCGGCAAGGTCGTCACCGCTCAACGATCTGGGATGCGAGAAATCGAACCGCATCCGATCATCGTAAACAAGTGAGCCCTTCTGTGTCACGTGCTCACCGAGACGGTTTCGCAACGCGGCATGGACCAGATGGGTGGCCGAATGGTTCGCGCGAATGCGGTCGCGACGTTCGTCATCGATCGTTAGATGCACTGCGTCACCGACGTTTACCGTGCCTTTGTCGACTTTCCCGACATGGGCATGCAGGCGTCCGAGCGGCTTGTTCGTCGTTGCCACCGAGAATTCGAGGCCATCGGGCGACCAGATGCGTCCCGCATCGCCGGTCTGCCCGCCGCTTTCCCCGTAGAACGGGGTCTGGTTGGTAAGGATGGTTGCCTCGCCTTGCGATACGCTGTCGACCTCTACACCGTCCTTGATGATGGCAATTACCTCGCCCTCGCCCGTCGTGGAACTGTAACCGGTGAATTCCGTGGACCCGGCCCGCTCGACGATATCGAACCAGACTTCGTCACTCGCAGCCTCACCAGACCCTTTCCACGCTGCTCGCGCGGCGGCTTTCTGTTCGGCCATTGCCGCATCGAAGCCTGCCCTCTCGATGTCGATGCCGCGGTCACGCAATGCATCCTCGGTCAGGTCGTAGGGAAAGCCGTATGTGTCGTAGAGCTTGAACGCGGTCGCGCCCGGCAGGGTATCACCCTGACCCAAGCCCTCCGTCGCTTCATCAAGCAGCTTCAGGCCTTTTTCCAACGTTCGGCGAAACTGAATTTCCTCGCGCCCTAGGACTTCCTCGATCAGCGCCTGACCGCGCACCAGTTCAGGATAGGCGGCACCCATCTGCGAAACGAGTTCCGGTACAAGCCGATGCAACAACGGTTCGCTTGCGCCGAGAAGATGGGCATGGCGCATCGCGCGGCGCATGATCCGTCGAAGAACATAGCCGCGTCCCTCATTGCTTGGCAAAACGCCGTCGGCCAGCAGGAAACTCGTTGAGCGCAGATGATCAGCGATGACCCGATGGCTCGCCTGGTTGCCGCTTTCTGCCTTCACTCCGGTGAGATTTTCCGAGGCTGCGATCAACTCCCTGAACGTGTCGGTATCGTAGTTGTCGTGCACACCCTGCATGACCGCGGCAACTCGCTCGAGCCCCATGCCCGTATCGATGCTCGGCTTCGGGAGATCCGCAACGATCTCGTCGCTTTCCTGCTGGAACTGCATGAACACCAAGTTCCAGATTTCGACGAACCGGTCACCATCCTCACCGGGCGAACCGGGGGGACCGCCAGCGATGTGATCCCCGTGATCGTAAAAAATTTCCGAGCATGGACCACATGGCCCGTCCGAACCCATCGCCCAGAAATTGTCCTTGGTCGCGATGCGGATAATCCTGTCATCGGAAAAACCGGTCAGCTTCTTCCACAGGTCGAAGGCTTCGTCGTCGGTATGATAGACGGTGACTGTGAGACGTTCGCGATCGAGCCCCCACTCCTTCGTCAACAAGGCCCAGGCGTTATGGATGGCCCTTTCCTTGAAATAGTCGCCGAAACTGAAGTTGCCGAGCATCTCGAAGAATGTGTGATGCCGCGCGGTATAGCCGACATTGTCGAGATCATTGTGCTTGCCGCCGGCGCGCACGCATTTCTGCGCACTGGTCGCGCGCGGCGCAGGCGGCGTTTCCAGCCCTGTGAAGGCGTTCTTGAAAGGCACCATCCCGGCATTGACGAACATCAAGGTGGGATCGCTGAAGGGCACGAGTGGTGCGCTCGCTATCTCGGCGTGATCCTGGCTCTTGAAAAAGTCTAGAAAGGAGCGGCGAATTTCATTGGTCGACGTCATGCCTCGCAGTTAAGCAATCACATGGAGACCGACAAGCGCGAAAGCTTGCGTGACGGAAACTGATGCGCAGGCAAGCTTTAATCCTTGCCACTCGAGGATGCTTCAGCTCGTTCGCATACGGAAAAGCCGGTGCGGACTATTGAAGCACGCACCGGCTTTCCGTTTATCCGGGAGCGCCGGGGGACAGTCCGGCATTGACGGGCATTCTCCAGGGGAGGAAAGACGCCCACGCTCCCGCTTGAAGAGGGTCAGCCGTCTTCCGCGTCCGGACCGGTCATCATCTCTTCGGCGACCTCGTCGGTTTTACCACGGATCGCGGCTTCCAACTTGGCACACATCTCTGGATTTTCCTTCAGGAAAGTCTTGGCGTTTTCCCGGCCCTGTCCGATGCGAACGCTGTCATAGCTGAACCAGCTACCCGACTTCTCGACCACCCCGGCCTTGACGCCAAGGTCGAGTATCTCGCCAATCTTCGAAATCCCTTCGCCATACATGATGTCAAATTCCACCTGCTTGAACGGTGGAGCGACCTTGTTCTTGACCACCTTGACGCGGGTCGAATTGCCGATCACCTCATCGCGGTCCTTGATCTGGCCCGTGCGGCGGATGTCGAGACGGACCGACGCATAGAACTTTAGCGCGTTGCCACCGGTCGTGGTTTCCGGATTGCCGTACATCACGCCGATTTTCATGCGCAGCTGGTTGATGAATATCACCATGCATTTCGAACGGTTGATCGATCCTGTCAGCTTGCGCAGCGATTGCGACATGAGGCGGGCCTGCAGGCCAACATGGCTGTCGCCCATCTCGCCCTCGATCTCGGCCCGCGGAACCAGGGCAGCGACCGAATCGACCACAAGCACATCGATCGCGTTCGAGCGAACCAGCGTGTCGACAATCTCGAGCGCCTGCTCGCCCGTGTCGGGCTGTGAAATGATCAGTTCATCGATATCGACACCGAGTTTTCTGGCATAGACCGGATCGAGCGCATGTTCGGCATCGACGAAGGCCACGGTGCCGCCGTTCTTCTGGGCCTCGGCCAGCACGTGCAGCGCCAGCGTGGTCTTGCCGGAGCTTTCCGGTCCGTAGACCTCGATCACGCGACCTTTCGGCAAGCCGCCGATTCCGAGCGCGATATCCAGGCCCAGCGAACCGGTCGAAATCGCTTCGACATTCATGGTTTCGCGCGAGCCGAGCTTCATCGCCGACCCCTTCCCAAATGCGCGGTCGATCTGCGCGAGTGCGGCATCGAGTGCCTTTTGACGGTCTGCGTCCACTTTCCTGTCCTCTACGAGCTTCAGACTTGCCGCCATGACATCACCTCCTGCGCTTGGCCAGAGCCGGTATCGACTCTTCAACCGGAGAACGATGTATCGGGTTTGTTCCAAAAGAACAAGAGTGGAACGAAACTTTTTCGCAGGTGGTGGCTCGCGTAATCCGGGAACTGCGCCGGCCTATCGGTGTTCGGCCAGCACTTCCGCGACTTTCGCGTTGATCTGCTGGACGCTGAAGGGCTTGGGAATGAAGTGCATGTTCTCGATATCGATATCGTTGCGCAACTGTTCTTCGGCATATCCCGACATGAACAGGATTGGCAGTTTCGGTTTTACCCGCCGGATTGCACGGGCCATGGCCGGACCGTCCATCGCCGGCATGACGACATCGGAAACGATCAGGTCGAACTCCACATCGCCATTGGCGATCTGCGCCAGCCCTTCCTCGCCATCCGCGGCGGTGACGACCGAATAGCCGGCGCGCACCAGCGCCCGCTCGGCCACCGCGCGGACCATGTCCTCATCCTCGACGAGCAGCAGCTTGCCCCCGCCCGACCAGTCGCTTGCCTTTGCCTCGTCCTGATCATCCTGGCGCATGACTGCGGGCAGTTCCCCCTTGTGCACCGGGATATAAACCGTGAACCGGGCCCCCATGGCCGTGCCGTCAGGTCCGTGGACATTGTCCGCGAAAATGAACCCGTTCGACTGCTTCACGATACCGTACACGGTAGAAAGACCGAGGCCGGTGCCCTTGCCCAGTTCCTTGGTGGTGAAGAAGGGTTCGAAAATCTTGGTAAGATGCTCGTCGGGTATGCCGCCGCCGGTGTCCTGAACGATCAGTACCGTGTAATCGTCGGCCGGCATGATATCGATGCCCATCTTGCGGACGTCCCGCGCCGAAACCCGCCGCGTCGCGAGCGTCAATCGCCCCTTCCAGTCGGGCTTGCCTGCCTTGATGGCGCTCGCCTGCATCGCATCGCGGGCGTTGACGGCAAGGTTGATGATGACCTGCTCGAGCTGCTGCGGATCGGCACGCACCGGCCCCAGTTCGCGATCGTGGCGGACCGAAAACTCGACCTTGTCCCCCATCAGCCGCTTGAGAAGCTGACTTACTTCGCTCACCACGTCGGGCAATTGCAGGACGACCGGCCGAAGCGTCTGTTGCCTGCTGAACGCAAGCAATTGCC
Source organism: Erythrobacteraceae bacterium Alg239-R51 (assembly GCA_947331495.1). Taxonomy (GTDB): domain Bacteria; phylum Pseudomonadota; class Alphaproteobacteria; order Sphingomonadales; family Sphingomonadaceae; genus Qipengyuania. The sequence continues at coordinate 1,920,649 of CAMZOI010000001.1, forward strand.
GCGTCAGGCTGGCGGCGCGGTTCGAATTCGCCTTGATCTGCTGAATGTCGTCGTAATCGCTGTCACCCGGCGTATGCCGGAGCAACATCAGGTCGCAATAGCCGATGATCGCGGTCAGCACGTTGTTGAAATCGTGCGCCACGCCGCCGGCAAGCTGTCCGACCGCCTGCATCTTGGTCGCCTGGGCGACCTGGCGGCGCAGCCGTTTTTCCTCCGTGGAATCTGAAATCGACAAAAGCACCGCGGCATCGCCCAAGCCGCGCACCCCGGCAAGGCCGATCGAAACAGGCTCTTCCTTGTCGTTTGCAAGCCTGACCGCCATGTCCCCGCTGGCTGTCGCACCTTTGGCAAAACGGCGAACCGTATCGGCCATCGCAGCCTTGTCTTCGCGTACGACCAGATCAGACGGAAATTGCGGAAGCCCTGGATCCTCTCGCTCCACCGCGCGCAGAAAGGCTTTGTTGGCATACAGGAACCGCCCGTCGCGGTCGGTAAGCGCAAGACCCAGCGGCAATGCGCTCAGCAGGGCTTCGAGTTGCGGGATTGCCGCTTTCGTACCGCCTTCCCACGCCCCGCCAATGCCGACCGCGCTGTCCACCAGCAACATGAGCGACGGCGTCTGATCGGCATCGCTCCCTCGGGTCAGGTCGGGCGTGTCCAGCGGGACATGCACCAGGGTCTGGGGCGAACCCTGCTGCCCTTCGCGCGCGAAGAAGATCCTGTCCCGCTCATCGGAGCGGAGCAATTGTACGAACTCGGTATCTTCCAGCGTGTCATCGGGCTGTCCAGTCGCACGCTCCGCCAGACCCCTGGTCGCCGTTTGAACGATGCCATCGGGCGCAACCAACGCCATTTCGATGCCGGCGCGTGACATGACATCGCCGAACGTACCGCGAATGCGGTCGACCATACCGTCATAGCCGCGTTCGTGCACGATTTCCGCAAAATGCCAGACCAGATAATCGTCCGCCCGGCCGGTCCGCTGGATACGCAGTCGATAGGCGCTTTCACCTGCCGACCAGTCGAGATGTTCCAGATCGGCTGCCCCGTCGCGCCAGGCGTCCCTCGCCCCGGCCGCCATTGCTTTACGCGAGCGGTCGTCGAACGACAGCTCCAACGGGGCGCTGCCCGCATCGAACCACGCTTCGAACGTGTCATTGGCGCATGTCAGTCTGTTCGCACGGTCGGTAATCGCGATCGCACGGCGTCGGTTCTGGATCGCTGCTGCGGTGACCGACCAGTCGGGAGGTGCGGCGTCTTCGAACGCCGGAGCCGTGCGGAGCCGTGCGACCAGCAGAAGCATCAGCAGGATCGTGACCAGGGCACCCCCGAAGGCAAGCGCGACAACCGCTTCGCGCCCCATGAGCCAGACCAGAGCAATCGAAAGCACGCACGCTCCGACCACGCCGAGTAGCAGCGGCAGCGGAGGCAGACGTCCGACCGGATTGTCGTCCTGGGCAATCATTTCCGGCTTTCCTTCAACCGTCGATCGAGCCTGTTCTGCATCCGGAACAACCGGCGCTTGCGCTTACGCGCAACGATGAACCGCCACGCGAAGCCGGCGAGCAGATACCCAAGCGCGGCACCGACCACGGCCATGACGGTAAACCCGAACACGGTCACCAGCACGGTCTCGCCCGCCCCTTCGAACAGTTCCACGAACCAGGCCCAGCGACCGCTGTTTATCTCTTCCTGCGCCGCGCCACCGGTCGCTGCCTGATCAATCTTCAGGATAAACGCACCGAGCCGGTTTGCCACCACCGCCCAGAAAGGAAAGGTGAACGGATTGGTGATAAAGGTTACCAGTGCGGACACGGGAACGTTCGCCCTGGCGGGCAATGCCATGAACGCCGCCAGAAAAATCTGCCCGACCGGAATGATGAAGCCGGCGAAGATGCCGAGCGCCACGCCGCGCGGCACGCTGCGTCGGGTGAATCGCCACAGTTCGGGCGTGAGAAAACGATGCGCGATTGGTTTTAGATATCTGTTCCGCGCCATCTGCTCGCGCGTCGGCATGCGTACCCGCAACCAGTCCGCCAACGCAGTTTTCGAGGTCCACTTGTTCATCGACACTCACCCGCAATGCGCCCCGCTCCTGCCGAGCGCAAGGGACAGCGGAAAAGGCATACGGTTCGATCGGACATACAGGGCGATGTGGTTAGTACGGCATTGCTGGCCAAGCACTTAATCCGTTCAGCCGCGCTCACGCATCAACCGCGCCTTGTCACGTTTCCAGTCGCGGTCCTTTACCGTCTGGCGCTTGTCATGCGCCTGCTTGCCCTTGGCAAGTGCCAGTTCCACCTTGGCCCGTCCCGTCCTGTTGAAGTAGACCGACAAGGGAACCAGGGTCATTCCCTTGCGCTCGACCGCCCCGAACATCTTGTCGATTTCACGCGTCCGCAGCAAGAGCTTGCGCGGACGGCGCGGCTCATGGTTGAGCCGGTTGCCATGCGAGTATTCGGGAATATTGGCATTCACCAGCCAAACCTCCCCGTTGCGCACTTCGGCATAACTCTCCTTGATGCTGGCCTCGCCCGCACGCAGCGCCTTGACCTCGGTACCCTGTAGCGCAAGTCCGGCCTCGAAGGTTTCCTCGACATGATAATCGAACTTCGCCCGCCGGTTGTCGGCGGCGACACGGTGTTTGTCGAAGGTTACTGGTTTGGGACGAGCCATAAGGTGCGCGCATGTAGGCTGTCAGTCACTCTCTGCCAAGTCAGACCAGCCCCGCATGCTCCAACGCCTCGTCGACTGCTTGTCGGCTCGCCGCGCTCGCATTGCACAAAGGCAGGCGCACATCGGGTTCGATCCAGTCGTGCACCCGGCTGAGCGCGTATTTCACCGGGGCCGGACTGGCATCGGAAAACATCGCATAATGAAGCGGGAAAAGCCGGTCGTTGAGTTCGCGCGCCTTTACGAGATCGTTCGCCGCGATCGCTTCGTGGAATTGGGCGCAAAGCGCGGGCGCGACATTGGCCGTTACCGAAATACATCCGGAACCGCCCGCGGCGGAATGGGGAAGCCACAGCTCGTCATTGCCGGAAAGCTGGCAGAAATCGTGGTCGAGCCCCATGCGGTGGTCGGCAACGCGCGACAGATCCCCGCTTGCATCCTTGATCGCCACGATCCGGTCGGGATATTCCCGGACCAGTTCCACGACCGTCTCGTCTTCGATGTCGGTCACCGTCCGGCTCGGCACATTGTAGAGCACGATGGGAAGGTCGCTATTCTCGGCCAGGAAACTGAAATGCGCGATCAGACCCTTCTGACTTGGCCGGTTGTAATAGGGCGCGACGCACAGGCCCGCTGCCGCCCCGGCTTTCTTCGAAAATTGCATATGGAGCAGGGCGTTTCGCGTATCGTTGCTCCCGCATCCGGCGATGACGGGTACCCGCCCTGCCGCCTGTTCGATGCACACTTCGACAACCCGGTGATGCTCCGCATTGGAAAGCGTCGAGGCCTCGCCCGTGGTGCCGCATGGGACGAGGCCTCTGCTGCCATTTTCGATCTGCCAATCGACAAGTTTGCGGAAAGCCGCCTCGTCGAACGATCCGTCGCGAAAAGGAGTCGCCAGAGCCGGAATCGAGCCTGAGAACATTTACGTCCGTCCTGCGTTAGAGTGATGATTGCGCGTGTCTTTTCCGCGCACCGCAAGTTTTCATTCAGCGCCTGATAAGGAGCCGCAGGTCATTATGTCCAGCATGGGACTCAAAACAGTTTTTTCTTTCGCATTGCTCGCCGGTACCGCGCTGGCGAGCCCTTCATCGCTCCAGGCGCAGGACGCCGCAAGCTGGGACCGGGCCCGAAGCAATCTCGTGGCACAGCAATCCGGTCGGATGGACCAGGCCATCAGCCGTTGGGAAGATCTGCGCGGCCAGGACAATCTTCCGTTTGCCGACTATGCCGGTTTCATCCTGACCTATCCGGGCTTTCCGCAGCAGGACAGGCTGCAGCTTCGCGCGGAAAACGCGCTCGACAGCGAGGCCGTGACGCCGGAAGCTCTGGTGTCATTCTTCGATCGCAATCCGCCTATCTCGAACGGCGCCAAGGCGCGGTATGCTCTGGCGATGGCGAACATGGACCGAGCCAACGCATTCGACGTTGCGCGCGAGGCATGGCGCGGCGGCACGATGAGCGGTCCGGCCGAGGCTTATCTGCAGGGGCTTTTCGGTACGCGCTTCACGCCCCAGGACCATGATGCGCGCATGGACGCGTTGCTGTGGCAGGGCAATTCCGAAGCGGCGACCCGTCAGATCGTGAACGTTTCCCCTGCGGCCCGCCCGACGATGATGGCACGTCTTGCACTCTTGCAGGGACGGGCTCCAGAGCAGGCCGGACTGGCTGTTCCAGCCGATGCAAAGACCGATGCCGGTTACACGTACAATCTCGTGCGCCATTACCGGACGAGCAATCAGATTCCGATGGCTGTCAACACGCTCGCCTACCGTCCGCAGTTCTCGGCTCCGGCCTTCGATGCGGAGGACTTCATCGGCGAAGCACTTGCCGTGGCGAAGGGCGCCGGATCGGAACCGGCTGTCCGTATCGCCGCGAATGTCGACGATCTGTTCGCGCCGGGCGCTGACATCAGCCAGATGGCCTATCGTCTTCGGGACGATTACACCTCGTTGATGTGGCTTGGTGGAACGAGCGCATTGTGGAACCTTGGCGATGGCGAACGCGCAGCCCCGCTTTTCTATCGCTACGGAGCCGCGGCGCAGACGCCCCAGACGCGCTCGAAGGGGTTTTACTGGGCTGGTCTTGCCAGCAAGCGCGCCGGCAAGTCTGCCGATGCGACCCGCTATTTCGAAATGGCGGCCGATTATCCCGACCGGTTTTACGGCCAGCTCGCGCTTGGCGAACTGGGCCGTTCGGTCCCGAGCTTCGGCCAGAGCGGCGTTGCCCTGCCCAGCCCGGAACAACGCGCGCAGTTCGAAACCAAACCTATCGTTGCGGCAGTGCGCGAAGTCGCGCGGGATGCACCATGGAGCACCGGCATCCAGTTCTATCGCGAAGTCGCGCAGCAGGCCGAAACGCCTGAGGAACATGCGCTGGTCGCCGAACTTGCCCGGCAGATCGGGAGGCGCGACCTGGCGGTCAATGTTGCCGAAGCAGCCGGAGCGGACGGACTCGACAGCTTCGTCGTCCAGGGTTTTCCCACGCTTCAGCTCCCGCCCGGGGCGAACTTTGCCCTCGTCCATGCGATCGCGCGCCAGGAAAGCCAGTTCGCACAGAACGCCATCAGCCACGCCGGGGCGCGCGGGCTGATGCAGCTGATGCCGGCCACGGCGCGCGAGGAAGCAGGACGAGCGGGCATGAATTACATGACCTCATCGCTGATCGAAGACGCTTCCTACAACATCAGGCTCGGCAGCAATCACATCGACCGGTTGGTGTCCTATTACGATGGCAGTTATCCGCTTGCCTTTGCGGCCTACAATGCCGGGCCCGGCAATGTGAACAAGTGGCTGCGCGCCAATGGGGACCCGCGCACCAGTTCGATCAGCTGGGTCGAATGGATCGAGAAGATCCCGTTCTTCGAGACCAAGAACTACGTCCAGCGGGTGATCGAAAATGCTGCGGTATACGAACATCTCTACCCGGAACGCACGGCCTTTGGCCGGTCGCGTACGGCTGGTGACTTTCTGCGCTAGGATCGGCTAACAGCGGGCAATGTCCGCAAACGGCAATCCTATCACCCCGGCAGGTTATGCCGCGCTCAGGGCGCGGTATGACCATCTGCTCGGCAGCGAGCGACCGGAAATCGTCGAACTGGTCAGCTGGGCGGCGGGCAATGGCGACCGCAGCGAAAACGGGGATTACCTTTACGGGCGCAAGCGGATGCGGGAGATCGACCGCGAACTCGCGCATCTTGCCCGCCGGATGAAGTCAGCCCGGGTGATCGATCCGGTCGAGCAGTCCGACCGTGACCGGGCCTTCTTCGGCGCGACGGTCTTGCTTGTCGACGAGGATGACAATGAAAGGTCCGTCACGCTTGTCGGAGATGACGAGCAGGATGCAGGCACGGGCCGGATAGGCTGGTCGTCGCCCATGTCCCGCGCCCTCAGGGGTGCGTCGGTCGGAGATCTGCGGACAGTTCGTCTGCCAGCTGGCGCGAAGGAATGGGAAGTGCTTTCAATCCGGTATGACTAGGTTTCTTCTGCTTTGCGCCCTCTTCCTTGCCGTGCCCGTTTCGGCAAAGGACAGTTTGGGCATGTTCGACCAATGGGGCGCATTCCGCGATGCTTCCGTGCCGCGCTGCTATGCGATAGCCACACCTCTTCCGGACAGGTCTCGCAAGCAATTCGAACCCTTTGCCACGGTCGCGACCTGGCCGAAACAGAACATTCGCGGCCAGGTGCACTTCCGCCTGGCCCGTCTGCTGGCCGAGCAGCCAAGAGTCAGCCTGCGAATAGGGACGCGGACCTTCGATCTTGTCGGCGGCGGGGGCGACGCCTGGGCTGCGGACCGAACCATGGACGCCGCAATATTGGCGGCAATGCGCTCTGCCACGGTGATGACCATCCGCGCTACCGACCGGCGGGGCCGACGCTTCTCGAACCGTTATTCGCTTGCCGGGGCGGCAACCGCGATGGATGCGGCAACACTGGCTTGCGCGCGGAACTGACAACAGAGAGCCGGAAGCGCGACGCGCCCCCGGCCCCTGTCATCGTTTCATGTGGTCGGCTTCAGAAACGGAAGCCGAAACCCGCCATTACCTGGTGGCGATCGGTATCGATCTCGCCGAGATCGACGTCCGGTTCGTCTCCATCGAAGTCGAGTTCCGCCTCGCTATAGTTCGAATAGCGGTATTCGAGCTTGGCGAAGGTGCGTTCGCTCAGCGCATATTCCGCACCCGCGCCCACCCGGAAACCGTCCGTGTCGATCTTGGCGCGATATTCATCGCCGTCGAACGAACTTTCCAGATTGTATCGGGCATTGGTGTAGCCGCCCTTGGCGTAAACGAGCAGGTTGGGACTGGCCAGAACACCGACACGCGCACCGACATACAGGTCACGTCCGGTTTCCACGTCGCCAAGTCCGAAGTTTTCGAAATCGCCATCGTCGAATTCGGTTTCGGCCGTCGAATCCGTCAGTTCGCCTTCCAGACCCAGAACGACGCCACCGGCATTGAAATCATACCCGATTCCGATCCCGTAATTGAACCCATCAATCGATTGATCGTCGTCTTCGTTGATATCGTTGTCGATATCGCTGCCAGCCTTACTGACATCATATCCGACCAGGCCTTCGACACGTGGACCAGTGAAGGTTCCGTCTACCGCATCCTGCGCAAGAGCAGGACCGGACAGTGCAACCATCGAACCTGCGACCAGAAGAGCTGTAGTCTTTTTCATCAATTGTACTCCATTTTTCATTCCCACGGCCTTTTGCTTGCCGCGTGGACTGACGAAACGGAGCGCGTCCCAGTAGAGTTTCATGAACATAACACAACATCGATGTGTGGTTTTATTGCGACACATGATCCGGTAAGCTGTTGATACAGCACGACCAGCGGAGTTTTACCGAAATGCATCGTCGAACGGAGCTAATTACTCTACCAGTCGCTGGAACCCGGCGTGGCCGCATGCATTCATGCGCGCGCTCATGCGGTCTTCCAATCGCCTGCCGTCGCCACTATATGCGCGCTTCCCATGGCCGACACGCAACTCATGAGCATTCCGGGTCAAGTCGACCCGGTTCCCGTCGCGCGCGATATCACCCCGCGCGAGGATGGCCGCGTCGATCTGATCGGGCTGCCAAAGCCGCGCATCCGCGAATTGTTCGAGAGTGCCGGGCTCGATGCGAAGCAGGCCAAGCTGCGCGCCAAGCAGGTGTTTCACTGGCTCTACCATCGCGGCGTGACCGACTTCGGGGCGATGACCGATATCGCCAAGACCATGCGCCCGTGGCTTGCCGAGCGATTCGTCGTCGGTCGTCCCGATATCGTGGAAGCGCAGCATTCGAACGATGGCACCCGCAAGTGGTTGTTGAAGACCGACGATGGGCACGAATTCGAAATGGTGTTCATTCCCGATGCGGACCGCGGAACGCTGTGCGTCTCGAGCCAGGTCGGGTGTACGCTCAACTGCCGCTTCTGCCATACCGGCACGATGCGGCTCGTGCGTAACCTGACTCCCGGGGAGATCGTCGGCCAGGTCATGCTTGCGCGCGATGCGCTTGGCGAATGGCCCAGGGGCCAGATGGATTTCGCTGAAGACGCCGACGAGGCCGAATATACCGCGGATGGGCGCCTGCTCACCAACATCGTGATGATGGGCATGGGCGAACCGCTCTACAATTTCGACAATGTCCGCGATGCTTTGCAGCTAGTGATGGATGGTGACGGGCTTGCGCTTTCCAAACGCCGCATCACGCTGTCGACCAGCGGCGTGGTCCCGGCGATGGAACGGTGTGGCGAGGAAATCGGCGTCAATCTGGCCGTTTCGCTCCACGCGGTGACCAAGGAAATTCGGGACGAGATCGTCCCGCTCAACCGTAAATACGGCATCGAACAATTGCTCGAAGCCTGCGCGGCCTATCCCGGGGCATCCAATGCAAGGCGGATCACCTTCGAATATGTCATGCTCAAGGACAAGAACGACACTGACGAGCATGCGCGCGAACTTGTCCGTCTGCTCAAACGGTACAAACTGCCCGCCAAGGTGAATTTGATACCGTTCAACCCATGGCCCGGCGCACCCTACGAGTGCTCCACGCCGGAACGGGTGAAGCGCTTTTCCGACATCGTCTTCGAAGGCGGCATCAGCGCCCCGGTTCGCACTCCGCGCGGGCGCGATATCGATGCGGCTTGCGGTCAGTTGAAAACCACTGCCGAAAAGAAAAGCCGTGCCCAGCGCGACCGTGAAGCGGATCAGGCTGCGCTGGCGTGACAGCCGATCCGGCCACGCTCGCATTCTACCAGAGCGAGGCCCCCCGTTACACGCTGGCATTCGGCCAGGCGCCCAGCCGCCATCTCGAAACGTTTCTTGACCGACTCCAGCCCGGTGCGCGCATTCTCGAACTCGGTTGCGGCGGCGGGCGCGATTCCGCGCGGATTGTCGAGCGCGGGTTCGATCTCGACGCGACGGACGGCGTTGAAGCGATGGTTCGCAAGGCCAACGAACGTTTCGATGTCGGTGCACGGCAAATGCGGTTCGACGAACTCACCGCTGACACCGAATATGACGCGGTGTGGGCGCATGCCTGCCTGCTGCACGTCGCGCGCGACGATCTGCCATCCGTTCTGGGCTCGATCCACCGGGCCCTGCGTCCCGAGGGGTGGCATTTTGCGAATTTCAAGCTGGGCGACGGTGAAGGGCGCTGCAAGCTAGGCCGCCTCCACAACTTCCCGACACGCGCCTGGATCGAAGGCTGTTACCGCGAAGCCGAATTCTCGATCGACGAGAGCGACGTATATTCGGGAAAGGGAGCGGATGGCACCATGCGGGAGTGGATCGGTTTGACGGCGCGCAAACCATGACGCGAAGCGCAAAGGTCATCGCGCTGTGTGTCGGACGCCCCGCCCCACTACCCGGCGGCAAGATCAGCAGTATTGACAAACACGCGGTCGAAGGCGTGGTGCGCATCGGCAGGCTGGGTCTCGACGCCGATACGCAGAGCGACCGCGAACACCACGGTGGCAAGCATATGGCCGTGCATCAGTACCCTGCCGATCACTATCGCCATTGGTGCGAAAACATCCCCGAAGTCGAGCCGCTTGCCCGGCCCGGAGCCTTCGGCGAGAACATTCATGCCACGGGGCTCACCGAGACGGACGTGTTCATCGGCGACCGCCTGCGTCTGGGCACCGCTCTGCTGGAAGTGAGCATGGGGCGCCAGCCGTGCAGCACGCTCGAGCAGCATTTCCAGCGTAAGGACATGGTCCGACGCATTATCGCGAACCATCGCTGCGGATGGTATTATCGGGTTCTCGAGGAAGGCAGCGCTCAGGCAGGCGACACGCTGGACCTGGTCGAGCGGGCTCAGCTAAGGTGGAATATCGACAGGGTCTTCGCGCTTCTGTTCGATCCCGCGTCCGAACCACGACCGGGCGACTTGCAGGACCTCGTTTCCTTGCCGGCGCTAGCCCCGGCCTGGAAAGCAAAGGTCACGGCCAAGCTGCGGAACTAGGTTTGTCCCAACCGGGCAGTCGTACGATCGGGACCGGACATCAGTGACCGCCTCCGCCTCCGATTCCCAGAACCCACAAGGCGACCTGCCCTACCACGGCCAGCACGCAAAAGACGAAGCCAAGAACCGGAACGATCGACCAGACATTGGGAACATTGTCCGGCTGGCTCTCCTTCTTCAATTTCCACAGCGCCGCATTCGACACCACGAATACGAGCAGGATGGCGAGGCTGGTTCCGCTCGCAAGGGTCTTGAGCGGAAAGAACAGCGCGAGCGCCAGAACGACCGCGCCACACGCCAGCGTCGCCAGAACCGGCGTATTCGTCTTGTCGCTCACCTTCTCCATCTTTTCCGGCATGACCGAACGGTCGTCGCGGGCCATGTCGAACATCATCCGGCTGGCAGCGACGATCTGGGCCAGAGAGCCATTGACGATCACGAACAGGCTGGCGATCGCGACCGGCATTGCAGGCCAGCCCTTCTGGGTCGCGGCTTCGACCAATGGCGCCTCTGCCCCGGCGATGGCGTCGGTATTGTCGCCGCCCACCAGCGCAAGCGAGATCGCGATGTAGAACACGAAGACGATGATCAGGGAGACGATCATCGCGCGCGGAAGGGTACGCTCCACATCCTTAACCTCCTCGGCGGTTTGCGACATGTCGCCAAAGCCGATGAAACTGTAAACGGCCAGGAACGCGCCTGCCAGTATGCCCGTGGCCGCACCCGCGCCCAGCCCGTCCCCCGACAGGATCTTCCCCGGCGCGGCGACGAGATTGTCTTTCGTCGCCCACAGGACAAACAGAAGCGTGGCGATACCGATCACCGTCGTGACCGTCATGAACCACGCGCTCTGCTTCATGCCCGCCAGCGCTACGGCGGTGATCGCCACGATCAGCCCGACAGTCGCCATCCACCCAGGAACGTCGACGAAGCTGTTGAGGTAGCTGACGAACCCGGTCGTGATTGTCGCGGCCGATACGAGATTGGCTACGATCATCATCCAGCCGGTCGCATCGGCAAGCCATTCTCGGCCGAAGGCGCTGTCGGCATATTCCATCGGCCCGCCGGCATCGGGGATGCGTGCACCGAGTTCGGCAAACGACATTGCGGTCGTGAAGGCTACCAGCGCCGCGACCATATAGGCGACCGGGGCAAGCACGCCTGCCTCGCCGACCACCTCGCCGACAACAACGAAGATTCCCGCACCGAGGATGGTGCCGGTACCGTAGAAGATGAGATTTCCGAGCCCCATCGAGCGCTCGAGTGCCATGCATTCCTCCCTTTAGGGAGTGCAAGCGTCCAGCCCGTGCGCCAGTTCCGAGAAAATCCTTTGATTGCGGACGCCGGAGATGGTTCAAAGCAAGAGATGCTTCGTTCGGGTTCATTTCAGACATGACCAGACCAGCCGTACTGGTGACCGGTGGCGCAAAGCGTATCGGAGGTGCGATTTCGCGCGCGTTCGGCGAAGCCGGCTGGCATGTGGTGATCCACTTTCACAGTTCGGGTGACGCAGCTCGCGAACTGGCCGCCGAACTTCCGGACGCGCAGACAATTTCATGCGACCTGGCCGACGGCGATGCGGCGGTGGAAATGATCGAACGGCTCGCAGGCGATCTGGGCGATTGGCGCGCCCTGGTGAACTGTGCCTCGCTCTTCGAACCTGATCCTGCAACCGAACTCGACCCGGAAACGAACGAACGGGCAATGACGGTAAATGCGCGCACGCCGACGCGCATGGCGCAGGCCTATCTCGCCCATGCTCGTGCCAGCCGTGGGCGGCACGTGATCCAGGTGACCGATCAGAAGCTTGCCAACCCCAACCCCGATTTCTTCAGCTACACGATGAGCAAGCACGCCTTTGATGCCACCATCGCCATGCTGGCCATGGGGGCCGCCCGCGCCGAAGACCGCGTGTACGGACTTGCCCCCGGTGCGATCCTGCCCAGCCACGACCAGTCCGGCGAGGAGGCGCAGCGTTCGCATCGGATGAACCTGCTTCGACGCAGGACCAGCGCCCGGGAAGTCGCCGAAGCCGCGCTGTTCCTGGCCGAGGGTACACTGGCGAGCGGGCAGACCCTCTTTTGCGACAGCGGCCAGCACCTGCTGGACCAGCCGCGCGACGTCATCTATCTGGCGCGCGAAGGACGCGCAGTATGAAACGCCACAGATTGTCGACCCGGCTCTGGCACTGGCTCAACCTGCTTTGCGTGGTGGTATTGTTCATGTCCGGGCTGACCATCTCCAACGCCCATCGCTACCTCTATTGGGGGCAGTGGGGTTTCATGCCCGAACAAGCCTGGCTGGCCGTGCCACGCTTCCCCGACTGGATGACCATTCCGGGTTATTACAGCCTCGCCGTGGCGCGCGAATGGCACATCCTGATGGCCTGGCCGTTCGCGCTAGGCCTGCTGCTGATGTGGATAGCAATGCTGGCAAACCGCCATTTCAAGCGCGACATCGCGACCGCCACCGATGAATGGAAACCGCGCAACGTGAAACGCGACGTGGTCGAACACCTCAAGCTCAATTTCGACCACGGCGAAGGCAAGTACAATTTCCTCCAGAAGCTCGCCTATGGTCTGGTATTCGGCGTATTCCTGCCGATGATGATCTTCTCCGGCATCGCGATCAGTCCGGGGATGGAGCCGACCTTTGGCTGGCTCGTCGATCTGCTTGGCGGACGGCAATCGGCGCGCAGCCTGCATTTCATCTTCGCCTTCGCCATCGCCGGGTTCTTCGTGGTTCACGTGCTCCTGGTCATGCTCGCCGGGCCGATCCACCAGATCCGCGACATGATTACCGGAGGCAAAGCCGATGAGACGTAGGGGATTTCTCGCAGCCTTCGGTGCTGCCTTCGTCGCGGGTTGCAACAAGATCGCCGATACGGGCCCGGGCAAATCGCTGCTGAGCGCCGCCGAAAGCTGGCACAAGGGCGCGCACCGCCTGCTGACCGATCGCACCGCGCTGGCTCCTGTATATCCGCGCAGCGCGATCTCGCCCTTCTTTCGCGGCAACGGGTCCACCGACCCGCAGAACGGCGACTATCAGGCAAGCGCCGCCAACGATTTCGCCGATTGGCGGCTCGAAGTGCGCGGCCTGGTGGACAGCCCGCTCAGCCTCACGCTCGACAATATCCGCAGGCTCCCGCAGCGCACGCAGATCACTCGCCACGATTGCGTCGAAGGGTGGAGCGCGATCGGCGAATGGACCGGGCCGCAACTCTCGCTCCTGCTCGATGCGGCGGGTCTGCGCGAAGAAGCAAAGTACATCGTCTTCCGCTGCGCCGACAATCTCAACGGCGAGGATTATTACGAGAGCGTCGACCTCATCGACGCCTACCACCCGCAGACCATCGTCGCGCACATGCTCAATGGCCGACCCCTCCCTATTCGCAACGGCGCGCCCCTGCGAATGCGGATCGAACGCCAGCTGGGCTACAAGCACGCCAAGTATCTCACCGCGGTCGAAGCGGTCGCCAGCCTCGATGACATCGGCCGTGGCGGCGGCGGGTACTGGGAAGATCGCGGCTATCAATGGTATGCCGGCATCTGATCAGTCGGGATAACGCCGCTTCATTTCTTCCCAATCGTTGCGGATCATCTCTTCCAGCACGTCCAGGTCGATATCGGCCAGCTTGTTGACGTAAAGACAGCTCTTGCCCCGCGAATGCTTGCCCAGCCGTTCCAGCGCATCGCCATGCTTGCTACCCGTTTCGGGATCGCAATACCCGCCCATCAGGTAGAGCGAATGCTTCGCCTTGCGCGGGCTGAACCCGGTCCTGAGCCAGTGTACTTCGCGCCCGCTGTCATAGGTGGTGCGATAGTCTCCATAACCGATGATGCTCGGCCCCCACATCTTCGGCTGTTCGCCGGTCACGCGGCGGAACAGGGCATCCAGCGTCTTTGCCTCTTCGCGCTTGCGTTCGGGTTCGACGCCCGCGATGAAATCCGCCGGATCGATATCGGTGAACTGCGTCTTGGCCTCGGCCATTTTTCCGGCTTCCCTTCGATTGACTATACCCCGCCGGATGCCACACATATGGCAGCGGGGCGGGCGCAAGGGGAGATTGCCGTAGATGTGGTTGCTCGACAAGTTTCTGACTTCGGCGATCAGGCGCGGGCGTTTGATCGTCACCGACCACGACGGCAAGACCTATGAGTATGGTCCCGACCATGATGGTGCGCCGCCGCTTCATATCCGGCTGACCCACAGGAAAGCCGCCAACCACATCGCGCGCTATCCGCAGCTCGGCGCGGGCGAGGCATATATGTGGGGGTGGCTGACGGTCGACGAACCGCACGATATCCGCGACCTCGTCCTGCTCGTGACCATGAATGCGCGCGGCGAGGCGGAACGGGTGCTCAAACCGCAGGGGATGCTGCGCAAGGCAGCGCAGAAACTGCTCGCCCGGGCCGACAGCCTCAACCCGCGCGGAAAGGCGCGCAAGAATGCTGAACACACCTACAATCTCACCCGCCGCCTGTACGAGTTGTTCCTCGACGAGGATCGGCAATACACCATGGCCTATTACCGGGAGGATCCGGCATCGACCTCGCTCGAAAAGGCGCAGCTCGACAAGAAGGCGCATCTTGCGGCCAAGATGTATGTGAAGCCCCCTGTAAACGGGAGACGGCAGCGCATTCTCGACATCGGCTGCGGCTGGGGCGGCTTTGCGCTCTACCTCGCGCGGCATTACGATGTGGAGGTGACCGGCGTTGCGCTGGCCGAAGACCAGATCGCCTTCTGCAAGGAACGCGCAACCCAAGCAGGTCTGGCAGACCGGGTCGATTTCAAGCTGATGGATTATCGCGACGTGACCGGCCAGTTCGACCGGATCAGTTCGGTCGGCCTCCTCGAACACGTCGGCACGCCGCATTACCCGCAATTCTACGAACATACCAATCGCCTGCTCGCGCCCGACGGCGTTATGATCAGCCATTGCTGCGGCCGCGCCGGCCCGCCCGGCTTCACCGACAAGTGGACGCGCAAATACATCTTCCCCGGTGGCTATATCCCCGCCCTGTCCGAACTGGTCACGCAAAGCGAAAGACACGGCTGGCAGGTGATGGATGTGGAGGCGATGCGCTTCCACTACAGTCACACGCTCGAGGAATGGTACAACCGCACCGTGATGCACCGGCGCGAGATCGTCGATCTCTATGACGAGCAATTCTACCGCATGTGGCTGTTCTACCTCGCCGGGGCCGAACAGAGTTTTCGCCATGGCGGCATGGTCAACTGGCAGCTGGTCTATGTGAAGGACCGCGCAGCCATCCCGATGACGCGCGAATGGATCGAAATCGAAAGTGCGCGGTTACGGGAAGCAGACGAGGGGAACGTGCCGGTGTGGCATCTCGATCCGGCGCCGCGCGAAGCGGCGGAATAGGCCATGCAGGAATTCATTTATGAGCAAACGCCTTTTTTCCCGCTTTCTGGGTTCGGCAATTGACCGTGGCCTTCTTCACGTGCGCTTTGCGGACGGACGGGAAGAACGGTTCGGCGAAGCGACGGATGGCTTCCCGGAAGTTCGTGTCCGGTTCATCGACGAAAAGGTCCCACGGGACATCTTGCTCGATCCGCGACTTGGTGCGGCGGAAGCCTATATGGACCAGCGGCTCGAACTGGAGCGCGGCGGGATCATGGAACTTGTGCAATTGCTGCGTTCCAACGCTCCCTGGGAACGGGGCGGTGCGCTGCAGGCTCCGTCATTCTCGAGGCGCGCGAAAAACGCCATCGGTTTCGCACTGGAATCGGTCAACAACCGGATGGCGTCAAAACGCAACGTCGCTCACCATTACGATATCGGCAACGATCTCTACCGGTTGATGCTCGATCCCGAGCATATGCAATATAGCTGCGGCTACTGGCCCGATGGGGTCGATAGGCTTGGCGATGCACAGGAAGCGAAGCTCGCCCATATCGCTGCCAAGCTGGCTCTGGCCGACGGGCAGACCGTACTCGATATCGGTTGCGGCTGGGGCGGTATGGCGATCTATCTCGCGCACCACTTCGACGTTCAGGTGCTGGGCATAACACTGTCGGAAGAACAGCTCGCCCTCGCTGTCGAACGGGCCGAAAAAGCTGGGGTCCGGGACCGGGTGCGGTTCGAACTGGTCGACTATCGCGATCTTGCCGAGAGCGGTGAACGGTTCGACCGGATCGTATCGGTCGGCATGTTCGAGCATGTCGGAAGGCCGCAATTCCCGACCTTCTTCCGGGCGTGCGCCAATTTGCTGGAAGATGACGGCGTCATGCTCTTGCACACGATCGGTCGGTTCGGCAGTCCCGGCAAGACCGACGCGTTCACCCGGAAATACATCTTTCCCGGTGGATATATCCCGGCCCTGTCGGAAACATTGGCGGCGAGCGAGAAATTCCGGCTGATACACACCGATATAGAGACGCTGCGTATGCACTACGCCCGCACTTTGCGCGAGTGGTATGCGAATTGCGAAGCCAACCGCCAGGCCATCGTCGGCTTGTACGACGAACGTTTCTACCGCATGTGGACCTTCTACCTCGCCGGTGCGACCGCAGCGTTCGAGTGGGGCGGCATGGGGAACTACCAGATCCAGTTCACACGGGACCGTAGGGCCTTGCCGATCACGCGCGATTACATGGCGACGAGCGAACACTTTCTGAAGGAAGATTGATGCCAGAAGTTCACCGCACTCCCGACACCCGCTTCGCCGACCTGCCGGACTTCGACTTCGCGCCGCATTATCACGAACTCTCCGGCGGTCTGCGCCTGCACTATCTCGACGAGGGACCGCGCGATGGCCCGGTCGTGCTGATGATGCATGGCGAGCCGAGCTGGTGTTATCTCTATCGCCATATGATCCCGCCGGTGGTGGAGGCGGGCTATCGCGTGCTGGCGCCTGACCTGATCGGCTTCGGCAAGTCTGACAAGCTCACCGCCAAACCCGATTACACCTATGCCCGGCACGTCGCCTGGATGCGCGAATGGCTGGAGGCGATGGCGGTGAACGAAGTGCTGCTCGCTTGCCAGGACTGGGGATCGCTGATCGGCCTGCGGCTGGTCGCGGCCCTGCCCGACATGTTTGCAGGCGTGGTGCTGTCGAATGGCGGCTTGCCCGTAGGGCAAGAACCGCCCGAAGCCTTCGCCGCGTGGCGCAAATTCTCGCAGGAAAGCCCGGTCTTCCCGATCGGAGAGCTGATCCAGCGCGCGGTCGTGCGCGATCTTTCTCCGCAGGAAGTCGCCGCCTATGACGCGCCCTTCCCCGACGATGACAGCAAGGCGGGCGCGCGCATCTTCCCCTCGCTCGTCCCCTTTGCTGGCGACGAGGCAGTGCCCGATCAGAAGGTGGCGTGGGAGGTGCTCGAGAAATTCGACAAGCCCTTCACCTGCGCCTTTTCCGACCAGGACCCGATCACAGCGGGCGGCGATGCCACGTTCAGGAAGCGCGTCCCCGGTGCGGCGAAGGCAAAGCACCGGAAGCTGAAGGGCGGGCACTTCATCCAGGAAGACGATCCCGAAGGCTTCGTCGCGGCGATATTCGACACGGCGAAGGTGGCCGGGATCGCGCCGGCCTCGCGCTGAGGCGAAACGGTTTTCCTACATGCACGAGGCGATGCTAGGCTCGCATCGGCTCTTTCCTATTGTCGGTCCGCGCAAAATGCGCGCCAGCATGCGCCGAATGCGAAGACGGTTTTTTTGGCCCTGGACAGTGTAACACCCGGTCCATGTCGTAGGATACCGCGGAGGGCGAACCCTATCTCGCTCCTGCCCGGCGGCAGCGCCGCTTCGCCTTTGCCAAGCGCGTCTTGATTGCCCCGCCGCCTTGCCCCTGCTAGCCGCGCCGCCAACGCAAACAAGGTGTCACCATGTCCCAGATCAAACGCGTCGTCCTCGCCTATTCGGGCGGTCTCGACACCTCCGTCATCGCCAAATGGCTCGAGGTCGAACGCGGGTTCGAGGTCGTCACTTTCACCGCCGACCTCGGACAGGGCGAGGAAATCGAGCCTGCGCGCCAGAAGGCACGCGCCATGGGTATTCCTGACAAGCACATCTTCATCGAGGATCTGCGCGAGGAGTTCGTGCGCGACTTCGTCTTCCCGATGATGCGCGCCAATGCCCGCTACGAAGGCGATTACCTGCTCGGCACCAGCATCGCCCGCCCGCTGATCTCGAAACGGCTGGTCGAGATCGCGTACGAAACCGGCGCCGATGCGATCGCCCACGGCGCGACCGGCAAGGGCAACGATCAGGTTCGCTTCGAGCTTTCCGCCTATGCCCTTGACCCGGATATCAAGGTGATGGCCCCGTGGCGCGAATGGGACCTGACCAGCCGCACCGCGCTGATCGCCTGGGCGGAACAGCATCAGATCGAGGTGCCGAAGGACAAGCGAGGCGAAAGCCCCTTCTCGACCGATGCCAACCTGCTGCACACCTCGTCCGAGGGCAAGGTGCTCGAAGACCCGTGGGAGGAAACTCCGGACTATGTCTATTCGCGCACCGATAATCCCGAGGACGCGCCCGACGAACCGGAGTACATAACCGTTGAGTTCGAGCGTGGCGACGGCACGGCCTTGAACGGTGAAGCGATGAGCCCCGCCACCCTGCTGACCGCGCTAAACGAGCTGGGGCGCAAGCACGGCATCGGACGGCTGGACCTGGTCGAAAACCGCTTCGTCGGTATGAAGAGCCGCGGCATGTACGAGACCCCCGGCGGCGAGATCTACGCCCGCGCGCATCGGGGGGTCGAACAGATCACGCTTGATCGCGGGGCGGCGCATCTCAAAGACGAACTGATGCCGCGCTATGCCGAGCTGGTCTATAACGGCCTGTGGTTCAGCCCCGAGCGCGAGATGCTTCAGGCTGCCATCGACCTCAGCCAGGAAAAGGTGAGCGGCACCGTGCGGCTCAAGCTCTACAAGGGGAACGCCATAGTCGTCGGGCGCAAGTCAGCCAATTCGCTCTATTCCGAGGCACATGTCACGTTCGAGGACGATGCCGGAGCCTACGATCAGAAGGACGCTGAGGGCTTCATCAAGCTCAACGCCCTGCGCTTGCGGCTGCTGGCTCAAAGAGACCGGGGACGCGACCGGTAGGTTTGCGACGAGCGGTTGACTTGTCCACCGCCGTCCACAAGCGATTTGGGCAGAGGTGGATAAGTCGGCCCGGTGCCGCTTGCGCAATCGCGCGTCGAGGCGCAGCTTCAAGCCATCGGAAGGGGATGCAAACCTTCCAGTCTGGACTGGTCTAACCACCTGAAGGACAACGGAAACTGCATCTTTGAAAGACGTGTCGGAGCCTGTCCACGCGGATCTTGAGACTATCCTTGCAAAGGACTTCGTCCGGCGCAGGGCCAGTCGATGACGGAACCGCGAATGTGCTTCGCCGCGGGTCGGGCCAGCCCGGCCGGACGCCGAAGGAGGCGTCGCGTCAAGGCTTTCGGGCCGGACATGCGATGCAACCGTTCGAGGCGCCGGCCAACAGTGGAAGGCCGGACCGCGGAGCCGCCCGTCGAAGGTCGGCCGCAAAGGCAGGCGACGGTCCTCGGACCGCACGCGGCCGGACCGGCCGGACGGAGGGTGGATCCGGATGCCGGTGCGAGCGCCGGTGACGAAGCTTGCACCCATCCTCGGATGGATGGAAGCGGACACATCGGATGCCAAGTTCCTGCACCCTTGCGGTGCTTGACCACGCATCGGTGAGAGTGGGGTCGGCAGCGATGCTGGCCCCATTTCTCTGTGCACCCGCCATCTCCAGACCCCCGGCCGGCCGTCTTATCCAGCGCCATCGCCGGCCCCTCTCCCGCGATCGCCACCCGAATCCACCGCTGGTAGCCTGGCCCCCCGCCACCCCCGAAATGCTGTGCGGCGAGGCGCTCCGGAGCGCCCTTCGCGCCCGAGTCGCGACGAATCGTGGCGGAATCGAGGCAACCGCCCCCCGCCTTAACGACTCCGCGCAAGCCATGCGCTATTGCCGCCCGAACCTGACGGGAGGTCCATAATCATGGCCAATCGCGCTTTTCGCAGCCTGCTTTTCATTGCCTTTCTATCCGCACCCGCCACCGCGGCGCAGCCGGAGGAACGGTCCGCAATGCCTGCGCTGGAGGCCGAGTTCGCCACCAGCTTCGCCCGGTTCGAGAGCCTGCCGCCAGTGCCCGAACCCGCGGGCCACGTGGTCGATCTCGACACGTTCGATCCGCCGGTCGAAGTCGAGCCCGCCGCGCGCGCCATCGGCGCGGGCGTGGCGTCCTATTACGGCCGCCGCTTCCATGGCCGCCGCACTGCCAATGGCGAGCGGTTCGACATGCACGCGATGACCGCCGCCCACCGCACCCTGCCCTTCGGATCGCTGGTCGAGGTGACCAATCCGCGCAACGGCAAGAGCGTGACCGTGCGCATCAATGATCGCGGCCCCTTCCACGGCAACCGCGTGATCGACGTGAGCCGCGCCGCGGCGACCGAGCTAGGCCTGATCCAGCGCGGCCATGGCAGCGTCGAACTGGCGCTAGTCAAATAGGGCGGCTCGGGGGGACCGCGCCCGATCGAACCTAGTCGACGATATCGGTCCGGGTTTCGAGAGCGTCCGTCTGTCGCTCCTCGACATCGGCTTCTGCCTCGAGATTGTCGGCAGCGACCTCGGCCATCGGCAGGCCGGCGGCATCGGCGCGGCGCTCCAGCATGTCCGTCCGCATTTCAAGCTCGTTCATCCGGTTTTCCATGAGGTCTGCCTCGGCCTCGGTCACGACATTGCCCGTATCGGTCACGACCGCCCCGTCATCGGCGGGATCGGCACAGCCGGCAAGGACCAGACCGGCCAGGATCGGGAGGGCGGCAGCGGTGCGGTTCATAGTGGTTTTCCTTTGCAGATGCAGTACTTAGTGGTCCACGCACCGATGGCCAAATGGTTCCCGGGCCACCGCCGGGGAACCTCTCCACCAGCCGCCCCTATTCCTCGACCGCGCGCCAGGTGCCGCGCGCGTCGCGCTCGAACACCTTCCAGTCCGCGCCGTAGCGCCACCAGTCCTCGTCGCCCGCCTCGAAGGCCTCCGCCTGGCAGGCCTCGACCGCAGACGGTTCCCCGAGCAGGTTGACGGACGGCGCATCGTCGGGCCGCGCCTCTTCCATCTCGCAGCGCAGCTTCTCCTCTTCGGGGAAGTGCGGACAGTCGCCGCATCGCGGCCAGCGCGGCGCATCGCAGCACGGGCCTTCACCGGCGAGATTGGGCACGGGTTCGAGCCCGTCCGGCCCGCGGCGATAATGCGCCTGCCCGCCATCGGCGCCGGAGCGCGCGCCGGGACAGTCGCAGGGCGGTTCGGCGGGAGATATGGACCCAGCGGGAGACATGGACCGGGTGTTACACTGTCTAGGGGAAGAAAAACCGGCATCCTTCCCATTGGCGTCCTCACCTCGCTCATGCTGAATTCGCCGAAGCTGGCCTGACCCTCACACCCTTCGACAGGCTCAGGGCGAACGGAGTTCTGTAACGCGGAAGCCACCTCGCCCACCGGCGCGTCGATCGCTTTCCCCTCACTCCGTTCATGCTGAGCCGGTGTGGCTTCGCCACAGCTTCGCTTCCGAAGCATGTTGGCCTGGCCCTCACACCCTTCGACAGGCTCAGGGCGAACGGAGTTCTGTAACGCGGAAGCCACCTCGCCCACCGGTGCATCGATCGGCTCGCCGGCGCGCATGCGGCCCAGCATGGTGTCGAAATCCTCCGCCAGCGCCTCGATCCGCTCGTCCGTGCGCATCCGGTCGAGCCGCGCGAGATGGGCGAGCAGCAGCCGGTCGCTGACCCGGCGGCGCGTGCCGACCACCTCGCCGTGATACCAGACCTCCTCCTCCACGCCGTGCAGCGCGTAATCGGCCAGGGTGGCCTCCGCCTGCCCGCGCGCGATCACCATCGCGGCATCCCAGGCGCGGCCGAAGGCGGCGCTGTTCCGGCGCGCGCGATAGACGCTCTGATGCGAGATCTTCACCCGCCGCGCGGCGGCCCGCACGCTGCCGCACACGGCCAGCGTCTCGAGAAAGGCGATCTGCAGGTCGAGCGTGAACTGCGTCTGCGGCGCGCGGGTCGCGTCGCCGGGCAGATCGGCGATCAGCGCAGGAAGATCGGCAGAAGCGGAAGTCGCGCCCTCGCCCCGCTGGCGCAGCGCGGAAACGATGCGGGCGCGCGGGTCGGTGGGTGCATTGTTCGTGTCGGGCGTAACCTTGGTATGCACGTTCATGCGGCACCTCCCAAGCTTGCGCTTGGCAGAACCAACCGAGGCGCAGCCGAGGCAAGGCCGACTGGCCGCCCGAGCTTGTGCGAGGAAGCCAAGGCGCACGGACGTGCGCCGCCCGGCGTCTGAGGGTCTAAAGAAAACAAAAACATCGGTTCACCTGTGAGTGGGGGTCAGGGAACCGGGTCACTTATACATTTACAGGCGTGTAGGAAAATCCCGTCTGCGCGGCGGCGCCATGTGCGGCACCGCCACGGCGGGGATCGGGCCCTCAGATATCGTTTTCGACGTCCTGAACCTCGTCCTCGACCTCTTCGACGCAGTCGACATCGTCCGGCGCACAGGTCACGGCAGCCGCACCCGCCCCTGCCCCGAGCAGCGCCGTGCAACCCGAGGTTGCAAAGGCAGAAAGGACGATGGCGGCAGTTCCGAGCGTTTTCATAATGGTTCTCCGTTGGTTACGAAGGGTCAATGGGTGCGCAAGGTGGCGGTTCCCGAACCGTGGGCTGCGTTGTGGGCCATCTCAATCGTCGTCAACGCGTTCATGCCACACCTCCCGCCATGCTGGCTGGCGAAACCAACCGAGGCGCAGCCGAGGCAAGGCCGACTGGCCGCCCGAGCTTATGCGACGAAGCCAAGGCGTACGGACGTGCGCCGCCCGGCGTTAGAGGGCGTAAACAAGAAAATGCATTCATGGTTCACCTCTATGGAGTAGAGTGAACCGATGATCCTAAGTTTTGGACGCAAGGGTAGGAAAGACATCGTCGTAGGTTAATTCATATTACTCAAAGCGTGAGAGAATATGGGCTGGTAATAAACATCAGACATCATAGTTGGATGTCCACCGATCAACTGAGCTCTCTGGACTTTCGGTATCCCATCATTTTGAACGACTGAAAGCATCATCAGAGCTTTTGCATGAGAAGTTTCTGTCGCTGACGATGGGTTGTTGGCCTTCAAAAAATTTCGCACTCCCTTAACGGTAGGAGGATTGGATCGAAGGTTCTCGTGAAACTCAAATACGGACATTCCTTCATCTCCTGCCCATCGCCGAACCAGAGAAGAGAAATCGTTCCAAAGCGTTGTATTAAAAAAGAGAGGCGCAAAGCCAGCGACCTGTCTAGATAGGAACTTGTGGCGCGACCAGATAGACATGGTGTTTGATATTTCGCTCCAGAGGAGCGAGAAACTGTCGAACCTCGAGACCAACAATAGTCGGCTGTACAGCATTGAAGGTTCGCTGCCTTTCAGTGCCATGCGCAAACCGGAAAATTGCGCATTGGTGAATTTTCTCAAAAAGCGCGTGTGAGCCATCGCATTGATCGACAAAATGAAAACCATGTCGTCGACGGCTTCGCCACTGCGAAGAAAATCCGTGAGCCGATCTATCTGGTTTTTTGAGACACCTGACTTTGACCATGCTGATAAGAGCTCCTTCCTAAGTCCCGGATGCTCGACAAGCAGCCACCGAAAAAGATCGTTAGGAAGAGGAGTTCTCGTTCCTTTAACGATCGAGAGAAGGCGCTTAATTAGTTTCGACCCATTCCCCGTCGAGAACGTCTCGTGTGCGCGCTCGGATCGCAAAAGTTTGACGGCCAATCGCCCGTAAAAACCGACCTTTTGGCCATCGGAGGCATTCGCCTCAAGCCTCGCAATAACCTTGTCGAGGAAAGCGTTCTCGAAGACTTTGAAATGACTCAACGCTTCTGCGGCGGTGAGTATTTTCGTCTTACCTGAATTAACCCGCAAATTTCGGGTTTGCAGGGCCAAATCCAAATCTCTTAAAACACTTTTCGCTTTAGCAATTGTGTCGACGCCAAAATCTATGTCGTCCATATAGCGAGCATAATCCGCGTCTGGATCATCCGCAAAAAGGGCATCAATTTCAAAAAGGTGTGTATGCGCTAACAAGCGAGGCGCATCCAAATCCATTTGCGGCAACCCTATCCCAAAATTCGGCATATAGTCAGGTCGCCACAGCATCGCGTCGAGTATGAAAAGAAGAAGGTCGAGAGAGTGCTCCTGCTCAAGACCATATTCTGATAAAATCGACCTTAAAAACTGATGTATGATATTGTCGTAATAGGTCGCGATATCCGTCACGACGATATATTTTCGTTTCTTCGAAAATTTAAGTATTTCTTTCTGAAAGTCCAACCATGATTCTATTGGACCGTAACCCCATTCGTCCCCTTCCTCAACGATATTTCTTTTCGCAAAAGGCTGGTCTTGGGGCGCAAAAAATGCGGTATCAGATGGCGCATGTTGCGATATTTCGGTCCAAAGCCTGTTGGACAAAATTTGTAGAATTAGTGCATCCGCTGGGTCTGGAAGTGAGATCTGCCGGCATAGGCCCTTCGATTTTTCCATCGTCAGCCGAAGGATGGGACTTGGAAGATAGTTGCCGCCGCATACGAGTGCTTCGATCTTTGCGCTGCGTTTCTTAATATCGAAGTGAAAGTCTAGGAATTCGACTGCATCAGGGACAATTTGCTTGCGCATCTTGTCGCGGATTTGCCCCTTCCAAAGCTCTCCCAACCTCTTCGGAGCTAGAAGTTTTCGAAATTGATCTGATTTTTTTGAGAACTTGGGAGACTGCATTCAGCAACGCATGCAAATATCCCCTTCAAAGTAAAGGTCTCTCATTGATGTTTGCCCTGTCGTTGCAACGCTGCGCAAATAGGATCGGGGAATCCTCCCTACTCCGCCGCCTCTCGCTGCCGCTCCGAGCTCTTGGCCAGCATCGGTTTGAGATACTGCCCCGTATAACTCCCCGCCACCTCGGCCACATCCTCGGGCGTGCCTTGCGCGACAACCTCCCCTCCGCGCACGCCCCCGCCCGGCCCCAGGTCGAGGACGTGGTCGGCGGTCTTGATGACGTCGAGATTGTGCTCGATCACCACCACCGAGTTCCCCTGCTCCACCAGCCGATGCAGCACTTCGAGGAGCTTGCGGACATCCTCGAAATGGAGGCCCGTGGTGGGCTCGTCGAGGATATAGAGCGTCTGGCCGGTGCTGCGTTTCGACAGTTCCTTGGCGAGCTTCACCCGCTGCGCCTCGCCGCCCGACAAAGTGGTCGCCTGCTGGCCGACATGGACGTAGCCCAGCCCGACCTCGTTCAGCATGTGCATCTTGTCGCGAATGGGGGGGACGGCCTTGAAGAAACCCTCCGCATCCTCGATCGTCATGTCGAGCACGTCGGCGATGGAGAGGCCCTTGAAGCGCACCTCCAGCGTCTCGCGGTTGTAGCGCTTGCCGCCGCATTCCTCGCAGGTGACGTAGACGTCGGGCAGGAAGTGCATCTCGATCTTGATCAGCCCGTCGCCCTGGCACGCCTCGCAGCGGCCGCCCTTGACGTTGAAGCTGAAGCGGCCCGGCTTGTAGCCGCGCGCCTGGCTTTCGGGGAGGCCGGCGAACCAGTCGCGGATCTGGGTGAAGGCGCCGGTGTATGTCGCAGGGTTGCTGCGGGGCGTGCGGCCGATGGGCGACTGGTCGATCTCGATCACCTTGTCGCAATATTCGAGGCCGGTGACCTTGTCGTGCGCGCCGGCGACCACGCGGGCATTGTTGAGCGTGCGCGCAGCGGCGGCGTAGAGCGTGTCGATGGTGAAGGAGGACTTGCCGCTCCCGCTTACGCCGGTGACGCAGGTGAATGTGCCGAGCGGGATGGAGGCGGTGACGTCCTGGAGGTTGTTCGCCCGCGCGCCGTGGACAGTGAGCTTGTGCCCGTTGCCCTTGCGGCGGGTGGCGGGGACGGCAATCTCGCGGCGGCCGGTGAGATAGGCGGCGGTGAGCGATTTCTTCGACTTGAGAACCTGTTTAAGCGTGCCTTCGGCCACCACCTCGCCCCCGTGGACGCCCGCGCCGGGGCCGAGATCGACCACGTAATCGGCGGTGCGGATGGCATCCTCGTCATGCTCGACCACGATCACCGTGTTGCCGAGATCGCGCAGGCGCTTCAATGTTTCGAGCAGCCGGTCATTGTCGCGCTGGTGGAGGCCGATGCTCGGCTCGTCGAGGACGTAGAGCACGCCCGACAACCCGCTGCCGATCTGGCTGGCGAGGCGGATGCGCTGGCTCTCCCCGCCGGATAGCGTGCCGCTGGTGCGGTCGAGATTGAGGTAATCGAGCCCGACATTGTCGAGGAAGCCCAGCCGCTCGTTGATCTCCTTCAGGATGGCGCGGGCGATCTGCTGCTGCGTGTCGCCCAGCCGGTCGGGCAGAGCGAGGAACCAGCCCTTCGCATCGGCCACGCTCATCCTGGTGGGGGTGGCGATGTCGGTATCGGCGATCTTGACCGCCAGCGCCTTCTCGTTGAGGCGCTTGCCGCCGCAGGTCTCGCACGGCTGCGCGGTCTGGTACCTGGACAGTTCCTCGCGCATCCACGCGCTCTCGGTCTGCAGCATCCGGCGGTTGAGATTGCCGATGACGCCCTCGAACGGCTTCTTCACCGTATATTGCTTGCGCCCGTCCTTGAAGGTGAGCGGGACCGGCCTGCCCTTCGTGCCGTGGAGGATCACGTCGCGGTTTTCAGGCGACAGATCCTCCCAGGCCGTGGTCAGATCGAAGCCGAATTCCTTCGCGAGGGATGCGAGAACCTGCATGTAATAGGGCGAAGGTGGGTTCGACTTGGCCCACGGCACCACCGCGCCCTTTTTCAGGCTCAGCGCTTCGTTGGGCACGACCAGCTGCGGATCGAACAGCTGTTTCTCGCCGATCCCGTCGCAGGTCGGGCACGCCCCCTGCGGCGCGTTGAACGAGAACAGGCGCGGTTCGACCTCCTCGATGGTGAAGCCGCTGACCGGACAGGAAAACCGTTCGGAAAAGACGATGCGGTTGCCGGGCAGCCCTGCCCCCTTCATCGCGCCGCCTTTGCCGGTGTCGGGGCCAGTTCCGGGGCCAGGGCCGGGGCCGATCGTGGCTGCGCGGACATCCTGGCGCTCGCTCAACGCCTCGGCCACGGTCGTGTCGGCCAGATCCACATAGGCCAGTCCGTCGGCCAGCTTGAGCGCGGTTTCGAAGCTGTCGGCGAGGCGGGTCTGCAACCCTTCCTTCACCGCAAGACGATCGACCACCACTTCGATATCGTGCTTGAACTTCTTGTCGAGCGCCGGCGCTTCCTCGATCGCGTACATCTCGCCATCGATCCGCACGCGGGTGAAGCCGGCCTTCTGCCATTCGGCCAGTTCCTTGCGATATTCGCCCTTGCGACCGCGCACCACCGGCGCGAGCAGATAAAGCCGCGTGCCTTCGGCCAGCGCCATCACCCGGTCGACCATGTTGGAGACCGTCTGCGCCTCGATCGGCAGGCCGGTGGCGGGCGAGTACGGCACGCCGACACGCGCCCACAACAGCCGCATATAGTCATAGATCTCGGTCACGGTCGCCACGGTCGAGCGCGGATTGCGGCTGGTGGTCTTCTGCTCGATCGAAATGGCCGGTGACAGCCCGTCGATATGCTCGACATCTGGCTTCTGCATCATCTCGAGGAACTGGCGCGCATAGGCCGAGAGGCTTTCGACATAACGCCGTTGCCCCTCGGCATAGATCGTATCGAAGGCGAGGCTCGACTTGCCGCTGCCGGAGAGGCCGGTGATGACGATGAGACTGTCGCGCGGCAGGTCGATATCGACGCCCTTGAGATTGTGCTCACGCGCGCCGCGGACGGAAATCTTGGTAAGTGCCATGGCGGTCCAAGTGGGGGCTGGGGAGACGATGTTCCAGTCTCGCGATTTTCGATCGACCATGACAGCTCGAATCACTGCTTTGTTCATGGATTGTTCGTCATCGTCCAGACAGGCAGCAGCGTCAATTCAAAGCGCGTTTCCCGGCTTTCGGGCGGCTTTCGTATCGGTCGGTTGATTTCCACGAAAACTGCGAGTCCGATGGCCCTCATCGCATAATAAACCGCCGAATTTTTTCGTATCTCTCAAACAAGTACGTAACTTCATTGCGAAATACAGCATTATTCCGATTGATTCTGACGTTATCAGAAGCCTTTCTGCGCAAATGCAACCCCCTCGTCGCGCGACCTGCCAGCCGTTGCCTGGAAGCGACCAGTCGCGGACCGAATGCACCCGATTACCCGTTGAATAGACAAGAGCGGTGGGTGCCAACGGCCATAAAAAGTTCGGCCAAGCGCACCAGAAAAACCGCAGGAAGTTGATAAAACGGGAAGATTACGCCGATATGGCAAAGCAGAACACACGAGGGGACATCCAGAAGATCCGCCCCGAACGAAAAGAAAGCTCGATCGCTCCTTTCGAAAGCGCTTCAACCGAAAAAGTTGAGCAGAGCGATCGCCTGAAAAACCTTCTATCCGATCTGAATCGACCGCTGGATACGGTCGACTGGTCGAAGAAGTCTGAACGCTCGGCCCCGACGAAGCGCCCTTCGCTGGCTGCCAGGGCAGCGCGCGAGCACCGTCATCGTCGCGAATTGCGCCGGGCTCGGCGTGCAGCGCAGCAGACCTTTCACGTCAAGCCGCGCCGTTCGGCTCGTCGCAAGGCAACCGCCATGCTGACCGCAGGCGCGATGGGACTTGCGGCCTTTACGGCGCCTCCCTTCTCCAGCCCCAAGACATCGAAGAGAACGACAACGGCTTTCGTGCAGGATTTCTCCAAGTTTCGGGGCCATGCGACGGAAATGAATGCGAGCGACCACTTTAAGCAGGCGCTGATCGAGGAAGAAGGCGTGCGGTATGTCGTCTATCGCGATGTCGCAGGATATCCGACCGTCGGTGTCGGCCACCTGATCGACCCGGGAGACAATCTGCGCGTCGGTGACCGGGTCTCGGAAGAGCAGGTCATGGCATTTCTCGAAGCCGATCTGATCGAAGCCGAAGAAGGCGTTCGCCAGCTTGTCGGTGATCTGGAGCTCTATCAGCATGAATTCGATGCCCTTCTCGACCTTGTCTACAATGTCGGTATCGGCAATGTCTCGGCATCCGAAAGTCCGCGCCTGAACGCGGCGATCGACGCGGGCGATTACGAAGCGATTGCGGCAGAGTTGGATTACACGCACGCTGCTGGCCGGGTCGCCCGTGGGCTCGAACATCGCAGCGAACGGCGCGCCGAAATCTTCATGAACGCCAATTACGAAGATCCGCGCGAGGTCGGCAGCGTTAGCACGACTGCATGATATCCGCGATGTCCCGCGCTGGCGAACCGCTCGCAAGGGAAGCTTCGGCTCGTATGCACCACCGCCTGTTTATCGGTTTGAGACCGCCCGAGGAAATCAGGGACAACCTCATCGACCTGATGGATGGCATCGACGGCGCGCGCTGGCAGGACGACGATCAGCTTCACGTTACCTTGCGCTATGTCGGCGAGGTCGAGCGCGTGCTTGCCGAAGATCTTGCGGATAGTCTTTCGGCTCTGGAGTTCGAGCCCTTCGCGCTGGCTCTCGCCGACACCGGGATTTTCCAGCGCAAGGGCCGCCCGCATACGTTATGGGCGGGCGTGAAGCCGAACGAGGCATTGATGGCGTTCCAGCGAAAGATCGAGCGCCGCTGCGTGCGCATTGGGCTACCCCCCGAAACACGCAAGTTTCATCCGCACGTGACGATAGCCCGATTGAACGCCTCTACCGGACCGGTCGCTCCGTTCCTTGCGCGCACCGCAGGGATCCAGCTTGGCGAGTGGTGCGTGAATTCCTATATTCTGTATGAAAGCCACCTGCGCACCGGCGGGTCTCTGTACGAACCCGTCATCCGCTACCCGATCGCGACATGAACTTACACGATCTTACCTTACTGACCGCAACAGGCCTCGCCCTGGCTGGCTGCTCCAACATCGACGAGCAGCAGCGAGAACCCGACGCCATGCTGCTATCGAGTGCGCAGGCGGTGCAGGCCGACGATTGTCTGCTGATGGTCTGGTCCAGTCAGAAGGAGCGCGAAGTGGACTTCGACCGGGAAAACGACGTGGTGGAAGGCGGGGCGATATCCTGCGCGACCGGTACCAGCGCCAGCCAGTTCGACGCCGCCATCGCTGCGCTGCGCGAAGCCGCGGCAAGCGGAAACAAGGGCCGCATTCTTGAACAGATCGGTCTGCCGCTGCTCTACATCGATAAGGATGGCGAACGGCGCGAGATCGAGGACCGCGCAGAGATCGACCGGATATTCGACGAGATATTCGATCCCGCCATGCTCGAAACCCTGCAACGGCTCGATCTGAAACGCATGACGGTGGAGAAGGACAGGGGTGGCTTCTTCGAGCTGGGAGCACTGTGGCTGGTGGTCGACGAGGATGGCGGCCGACCTCGTCTCGTTACCGTGAACCGGCAGGCGCTTGACGAGGCAGTCGATGCCGCCCGCCGCGAAGCTTCGCGCAACCGCGGGGAAACCGTGCCGCTCGAGCGGTAAGGTTCAGCTCGTTCCCGCATAAATTGTTGCGTTTGCAATCGGTTCAGGTTTGAACCAATAGGTACGCATCTTTCATCCAGCGCGGTCATCGCGCATTCGAAATTTATGGAGACACCATGAAGGCCCAGATTTTGGCCAGCGCCGCTATTGCCGCATTGCTCGCAGGTTGCACCACCACACCGGGGGGAGAGATCGATACCATGGCCGATACCGCCGTCGCCATTCCCGAAGGCTCCGGATATTTTGCCACGCAAAGTTCGCTGCCCTTCCATGCGCCCAATTTCGATGCCATCTCGGAAGACGATTACCTGCCCGCATTCGAACAGGGCATGGCCATTCAGAAAGCCGAAATCGATGCGATCATTGCCAACCCTGAAACGCCGAGTTTTGCCAACACGATCGTCGCGCTGGAAACATCGGGCCGGATGCTGGGCCGCGTGTCGACCGTGTTCTTCGCACTGACGGGGGCGAACACCACCGACCGTCTTGACGAGATCAACACCGAGATCAGTCCGCGCCTGACCGCGCATTACGATTCCATCCAGCTCAACCCGGAACTGTTCGCCCGGGTGAAGGCGGTTTACGACAATCGCGCCGCGATGAGCATGACGATGGAAGACGCCAAGCTGCTCGAGGACACCTATGAAGGGATGGTCCATGCCGGCGCATTGCTTACCGATGCCCAGCGCGAACGGGTCAAGGCGATCAATTCCGAACTGTCCACGCTGACCACCGAATTCGGCCAGCGGGCGCGCAATGCAATGAGCGAACAGCCGGTGTTCTTCGACACGCGCGAAGAGCTGGCCGGGCTTTCGGACAGCGACATCCAGTCCGCCGCCGCCCTTGCTGCCGAAGAAGGCCAGCCGGGCAAGTTCGCCATCGCCTTGCAGAACACCACACAGCAGCCGCTCCTGCCGAGCATGGACGACCGCGACGCGCGCGAAAAGCTGTTCAAGGCCAGCTATCACCGTGCCGACGGCACGACCGATATCGACACCCGCATGCTGATCGCGCAGATCGCCAGGCTCCGCGCGGAAAAGGCCGCCCTGTTCGGCGAGCGCGACTGGGCGACTTACGCCATGTGGGACCGGATGGCGGAAACACCCAAGACCGCGCTCGACTTCATGGGCCAGATGGTCCCGGCCCTTGCCGCGACGCAACGGCGCGAGGCGGCGATGCTGACTCGCGAAATTGCCGAGGAAGGTGGCAATTTCCAGGTCCAGCCATGGGACTGGTATCGCTATGCCAACAAGATCAAGGCCGAACGCTACGATCTGGACGAAGACGCGGTGATGGAATACTTCCAGCTCGACCGCGTGCTGGAAGACGGCATCTTCGAAATGGCCAACAATCTTTACGGTCTGAACTTCGAACGCCGCACGGACCTGCCGGTCTATCACCCCGATGTGTGGACCTACACCGTGTTCGACAGCGACGGGTCTGAACTGGGGATCTTCTATTTCGACCCGTTCCAGCGTCCGTCCAAGCGGGGCGGAGCATGGATGAGCAATTTCGTCGACCAGAGCGAATTGTACAACACCCAGCCGGTGATCTACAACGTGCTCAACATTCCCAAGGCCCCGGCGGGAGAACCGCAACTGGTCAGTTTCGACTGGGTGAACACGGCGTTTCACGAATTCGGCCATGCGCTTCACGGATTTTTCGCCGACCAGCGCTATGCCAGCCTGTCCGGCACGGCGACCGCGCGCGACTTCGTGGAATATCCCAGCCAGGTCCACGAAATGTGGGCGACCTGGCCGAGCATCCTGTCGAACTATGCCAAGCATTACGAAACCGGCGAGACCATTCCCGACGAGCTGATCGCCAAGATCGAGGCGGCAGCGCAGTTCAACCAGGGCTATGATTTCGGCGAGGTGGTCGAAGCGGCCCTGCTCGACATGAAATGGCACGCGCTTTCGCCGGCCGAGGCAGCCGCCATCGACACGCCGGAGAAGGTCAGCGCGTTCGAGGACCGCGCCCTGCGCGAGCTTGGCCTGGAAGTCGACCTGGTGCCGCCGCGCTACCGCAGCACCTATTTCAACCACATCTTCAGCTCGCCCACGGGCTATTCCGCGGGCTATTACAGCTATCTGTGGACCGAGATGCTCGACCGCGACAGCCGCAAGTGGTTCCGCGAAAACGGTGGGCTGACGCGCGCCAATGGCGATCACTATCGCGCCACTGTGCTGAGCCGCGGCGGAACGATGGATTACTTCAAGATGTTCGAAAACTTCGCCGGGCGCCGTCCCGACGTGACGCCGATGCTCAGCGCCCGCGGACTGATCCCGGGCGACGAAGCGATCGACAGCGAAGTGGCCGATGACGGTCCTGCCAAAGTCGGCGATGCGGGTGAAGGCACGATCGACTGACGCACCGCCATTCGAACATGACGAAGGGGGTCGGACCGGGCGGTTCGGCCCCTTTTTCTAGTTCAGCGAATGCGCGACGGGCACCGCGATACCCGCCTGTTCGGCGATCATCGCAATCCATTGCCCAACCTGATCGATTTCTTCGGTATATGCGGCCTCGGGGGCCTCTGCCGCTTCGGTGAATGCCCCACCCGTTTTCGCATGGGAACCGAACACCGCGCTCTTCGCCATCCTTGCCGCGTTGTCACGCGCGCGATCGACCCCGGTAAATTCCAGCAAGGCACGCAGCATCGCTTCGCGCTGGCCGATGAACCGATCGGAATCGAGCACGCGAAGCCGGTCTGGCGACACGCCCGTCACGCCCCCATTCAGATGCGCGTGGAACCATCGCTGGGCCAGGAACCAGGCAAGACCGGCCGCCTGAAGATCGGTCATGGCGAAGCTTTCGCGCCCGTCCATGCCGAAGTCCATCCCGGCATATCCCTGGATCTCCAGGAACAGCTGGCGCCCCCAGCGTCGGCCCATCATTCCCTTCCGCGCGACCGAGTTCAGAAAGGCAGGCAGCGCATTGGTCATCAGCACGGCGCGCGCATCGGGCCGCGCGGTCAGCAAGGCAGGCATCAGCGAGTTGGCGTGATTGGTCGACTTCACGAATATCGTCTCGCCCGGCGCATGCGGGCGCGAGAGCAGGTCGAGCAACGGCTTGTGCAGCATGGCGGCCTTGGCACCGGCATTGACCATGCTGGCGATGATGCCGGGTTCGTTCAGGCCCGCGGCGACGCCGGGCAGGTCCAGGACGCGGACAAGCAGGGTCGAGCGGCAGAAGGCGGTATGAAAGACGAAATGCAGAGGCCCGTTTGCCGGGCGCATGGCTGCGACCTCGTCCCACGACAGCAGGACGCGACCGGTCGGACCCGGATCGCGTTCGGCGAGAAAGCCACGATCGGCGAGACTGTCCCGTTCGACCCTGATGAATTCGACCTGCCGCGTCGCCGTGTCGATGCGATGCGGCAACCATGCGGGATCGGCGGCGATGGCGGAAGCTTGCGTCATGGGCGCACAATTAGGTCCGTCCTCGCCCGGGTCAAACCCGGGCTGGTTCTTTCCCCCGCCAGGCCAGGGAATTGTCATTGAGCGAAGCGAGATTTTCCTTGCCCGCGATGACCGCTTCGCCCAGCGCGATTGCCCGCGCAAGAACGTCGTCGGAGGCGTTGCGATAGGCGGGGGCCGGAATATCCTCGTTCCACTTCGTGCCGACCGCATTGTCGAGCAGGATACGCTGAAAGCAGTGATCGAGATGCACCGGCCAGTCACGGTTCGGCGCCAGGCCCGGCATACGGTCCCGCGTGAGAGCGAACCAGCGATCGACGAGACGTTGTGAAGCCATGTTCGCTCAACGCGCTAACGGGTGGCGAGTGCCCATTTCCCGTCATGTTCGAGCCACGCGACATCGACGCCCCATACCTCGCGTATCGCACTGTGCGACAGGGCCTCGGCGGGAGGAGCGTCAAATGCGATGCTACCCTTGTCGAGAACGACGACACGGTCCGCATTGTTCATTGCGTGCACGAGATCGTGAAGCACGATGACGACGCCTGCGCCCTCGCCCGCGGCCTGCCGCAAGAGCCGCATCAGCGCAGCCTGGTGGGCGAGATCGAGCGCGGCAAGCGGTTCGTCCGCCAATATCCAGGCAGGCTCGCCCGCCAGTACGCGCGCCAGCAGGACGCGCGCGGTTTCCCCGCCCGATAGCGATTGCGCGCGACGATGGGACAGATGTTCGATATCGAG
Organism: Erythrobacteraceae bacterium Alg239-R51; assembly: GCA_947331495.1. Classification (GTDB taxonomy): domain Bacteria; phylum Pseudomonadota; class Alphaproteobacteria; order Sphingomonadales; family Sphingomonadaceae; genus Qipengyuania. The sequence goes on from CAMZOI010000001.1 coordinate 1,955,496, forward strand.
TGCGCGCAATGCGGCATCGACCGGACCGCTGCTGGTATCGCCATGCGGCATTCGTCCCAGTTCGACGAGATTGCGCACCGGCACGTCCCAGGCGACTTCGTGTTCCTGTGGTAGGTAGCCGATCCGGCGCGCCCGTTCGCGCAGCTTCAACGTGTCGAGACCGCTCCCGTCGAGCCGGATCTCTCCGGCATCGGGCCGTAACAGCCCCACCAGCGTTTCGAGAAGGGTGGACTTGCCAGCCCCGTTCGGGCCGCAGATCGCCGTGATGCAACCCGGATCGAGCGAAAGGGAAACGTTCGACAGCCGGTTGTTCAGCACGATATCGCGGGCGCAGAGCGTCATGCCAGACCCCGCCGCATGCGCAGCAGCAGCCAGAGGAAGAACGGTGCGCCCAGAAGGCTGAGCGCTATGCCGAGGCGCAGTTCGGTGACCATCGGCAGAATACGCACCACGCTGTCGGCAGTGAGGACGAGCAATGCCCCCGCCAGTGCGCTTGGCACGATCAGCTGCGATGGCCGGTTGTCGGTCAGCGGTCGCACCAGATGCGGGACGATCAGGCCGACAAAGCCGATGATTCCGGCCACCGCTACGCTGGCCCCGACGGTCAGGCCGATGCCGGCTATCAGTACCCAGAGCAGCGCGTGCGTGTTCACGCCCAGCGAGCGCGCTACCGCCTCGCCAAGGGTCAGCGCGTCGAGCGCCTGGCCGGCCCGCCACAGGAGCAGTACCCCGACCACCACCAAAGGAGTTGCCAACCACACTTCACGCCAGCTGCGATCGGTCAGCGCGCCGTTCAGCCACAGCACGATCTCGCTCATGGCGAAAGCGTTGGGTGCCATGCTGATGGCAAGCGCCGTCAATGCGCCAGCGAGACTGGCGACCATGAGCCCGGCCAGCGTAAACAGCGCGATGCCTCCGGTCCGGCCGGCAATCGCCGCCAGCAGCGCCATTGCTCCCCCGGCCCCGGTCAGGGCGAAGAGCGGGAGCAACCATGGCGATGCCGCATAACCGAACCACAAGGCCACGACCGCGCCGAGGGCTGCGCCGGGCGCGATGCCGAACAAGCCCGGATCGGCCAGCGGATTGCGCAGATAACCTTGCATCGCCGCACCCGCCGCTCCCAACCCGCCGCCGACGACGATTGCCAGCAAGGAGCGAGGCAAACGCAGTTCGGCCAGAATCAGGCTCGCATTGGGAACGCTTGCCGGGTCGAGCCAGACCTTCCCGGCAAGCAGTGACAGCGGTAGGGCAAGGCAAAGTAGAACGCCAAAGACCATCGTGCCCCGGTTCACGAAAGGTCCGCCCGGATTTGCGCCAGCCGCTCGGCGGCGCGGATGATCGTCGGCCCGCCGCAATAGATCAGGCGGGTGTCGAAACTCGCCCGCCGCATCTGTGGCAGTTCTTCAAGCACCGGATGTTGCTGACCGATCTCGCTTCCGGCAACCAGCAGGAGGTCGGGCGGGTCGGCAATGATACGCTCCAGGGCAAGATAGTCGGCCTGGCCAAGTCCGCGCCGATCGCCATAGTCGGCAAATCCGGCGCGATGCAGCAGGTCGCTGACCAGCGCGGCTTCGCCAGGCACGATCCCGCCCGGTTGCCACAGCACGGCTTCGGGGCCGCCCTCACGATGCCCCGACAACCTGCTGAGCGCTCCTGCAATACGGTCGATCAGCGCCTGCCCGCGCGCCGGATACCCCGCCAGCGCAGCGAGATCGCGCACCTGGGCCAGGCTGTCGGCAACGTCCGAGACCGCGCCGAAGGTTTCCACGCGGATGCCGAGGTCGCCAAGAGCGGCAAGGGTGGCAGGCGCGGTGAAGCTGCTTGCCACCACGAGATCCGGATCGAGTGCAAGGATTTCCTCCACCGTTCCACCGGTCGCCATGAACCGGGCGGCCTCATCCGCTTCCATCGAACTGGCGCGCGGATCCTTGCTGTAATGCGAAATCGCGAGCAGCTGGCGCGGCCCGGTCACCTCAGCAAGAATCGCATCGGTGCACGGATTGAGGCTGACGATTGTCGGGCGACCGCTGGCCAGACCGTCATCCGGCTCGCCGCCCGCGCAACCCGCCAGCGCGAGCACCAGCGCCGCGGCCCACGCTTTCACATCCTTGCCCTCACACCGACGAACGCGCCGCGCGGCGCAGAATTGTAGCCTGCGACGGTCTGGTAGTCGGCGTCGAAGGCATTCTCCACACGGCCGTAGATTTCGAACGCTTCGTTCACCGGCATGGTCGCGCGAAGATCGAACACTTCGTACCCCTCGAGCGAGGTCAGGTTCGCCGCATCGTCGAACGCTTCGCCCACGAGGCGCAGGTCCGCCCCCAGGCGCAAGCCGAAACCTGTCGCGTAATCGGCAAAAACGGTCGCGGCATAATCGGGGCGGCGCGCCAGATCGAACCCGGTGCCCCGATCCTCGGTATCGAGCAGCGCAAACACGCCGCCAAGCCGGAACCGTTCCGTCAGGTCGAACCCGGCTTCGGCCTCGATACCCTGTGCGCGGGCGCGGGCGACATTGTCATAAGTGGCGAACTGGCCGGGGCCGCAGGGCGATGCGCCGAAGACGGGGCAGAACACGAAGGAAATCAGATCCTCGCTATCCCGCCGGAACGCGGTCAGCGAAACATGGGCGCCCGAACCGCGCACGCCTTTCTCGATCCCGATGTCGAAGCTGGTGCTTTCCTCGGGCCGGAGCGCCCTGTTTCCGAAATCCGACAGCAATTGATAGAGCGTGGGCGCCTTGAACCCTTCGCCCAGACTTGCCCGGACGCGCCAGTCCCGCCCAAACCCGTAGGATATATCCGCGCCATAGCTGCCATTCGTGCCGAACAGCGAATGATCATCCACGCGTGACCCGAGATGCGCCGCGATCCTACCGAAGGCGAAGCCGAGCTGGACATAGGCGCCGCTGATCTCGGTTTCGGCGGGGGCGTCGAAATTGGTTTCGTAATCGGTCCATTCGTGTTCGGCACCGAACGCGACCGTGAGAGGGCCGATCGCTCGATATTCTCCGCGCAGCTGGACGCGCTCCGAATGGCCTTCGCTGGCAAAGGTCGTTACGCCCGCGCCATCGAGATTGTCGCGCGAGGTGTCCGAGAGACTGTAGGCCGCGCGCAGGGTCAAATCGTTGCTGTAATGGGCAAATCCCACATCGCCCCAATACCGCCGCGTCTCCTGTGTATCGAACGAATCCGCCAGGGTGAAATCGGGAGGCGGAAAACCGTCGAGATCGAGATCGCTGTCGGACCAGTTGGCATGGGCGAACACTTCGAGATTGTTCGTCAGGTCGACAAAAGCCGAACCGCCCAGCGCAAGCTGTTCGAAGCCGTCCGGTTCCGTTCCGGAAGCCACGGTCGAGAAACCGTCGGTCCGGTAATACGAGCCGGTCAGTCCGGCGAAGTAACCTTCCTGGTCGAGACCGCCCGCCGCACTTGCGAACAGCGTATCGCGCGAGCCGTATTCGAGATTGGCCGAGGCTCCGCTCTCGCCGCGCGTGGTCACGTCGATCACGCCGCCGATCGCGTCGGAACCCCAGATGAGGCTGTTCGATCCGCGCAGAATGTCGAACTTGCCCGCGGTCCCCAGCAGGAGGTTACCGAAGTCGAACCCGCCACCCGGCGATGCCGGATCGGCGACGCGCACGCCATCCACCAGCACGAGCACCTGCTCCGAATTCGCCCCGCGCACGTTGACGCCGGTAAAACCGCCCACCCCGCCATTGCGGGTGATAGAGACGCCGGGCGCGCGTTGCAGAACCCGGACCGGGTCGGCACCCTGCACGGCCTCGATCTCCTCGCGGTCGATAACGGTCACCGCCTGGCCGGTATTGCGGGTGTCGGTACCGAGGCCGTTGGCCGTCACCGTGATCACCGCTTCGGTGGCCGGGGCGCGAACATTGTCGTCAGGGGCGACTTCGGTCACCGGGGCGGCATCCTGCGCGGCGATGATCTCGGCCAGTGCCTCTTCGGTGGCGTCCTGGCCATGGGCGGCGGACGACAAACACGATACAGTCAGCAAGAACAGGTATTTGGACATCGGTATTCCTATCATAAACGAACGCACGCGCCGCTCATGACGGAAGCGGGCACAACGCCCGGTCCCCGTTTGCCATCGGTACATCCCGCCCGCGGCCGAACGACTGTCACTGGCAGGTCTCCTGGCTCCCGGATCGCTGGCCTCGCCTCGCCTTCCCGCCCCTTCGACAAGCTCGGGGGCAGTGGCATTGATGGGGCGGACCTCCCCGGTCACAGTTGCGGGAGCAGCGGAGGCCTTGAACCCCCTTCCCTCTTCGGGCCTGCGAACAGGCCAACCGATGACGCGAGCGCCGATACGCGCCGGCGCGGCATTGCACAAGCCCGGCTTCATTAAGCTTTGCAGTTTAGGGCAGAACGAACACCGCGCTGTCGCAAGGCGCAAGCGCGAGCTATGGCAGCAAACAGAATGTCGAATGTCGTCAGGCCCGATACGGAACGAGAGAAGCGCCCGACCCGCGCGAACTCTCCACGCGCGCGCAGACGCGCAATCCGGCGGCGCGAACGGCTGCGAGCGATCGGACGCCTGGCGGCGCTGCTCGCGGCGATCGCTATTCCGACAGTCGCCGCACAAGGTGAATGGAACGTCCTGAAGCGCGCGATGGGATTCGCGGCGGAACGCGCAGCGCTCGAGCCCATGCCGTTCGAGATGGCGGGCGAGAACTTTCCCGGATCGGCCTTCTACTACCTCGACGATGCACCGCGCCTGACGACCGATCTTGCGGATCTTCGCCGGGATACCGACGCGCTTGAGACGCTGGAATTTGCGGAAACCCACGGGGCGGGCGCCGCGGCGCAGGCGTTCCGTTCGGGCGGAAGCGGTATCGACAAGGCCCGCGCGCTGCAATGCCTGTCGATGGCGGTCTATTACGAAGCGGCGAGCGAGAGCTATTCCGGGCAGCAGGCGCTGGCTCAGGTGGTCCTGAACCGCGTGGCACACCCCGCCTATCCGGCAAGCGTGTGCGGCGTCGTCTTCCAGGGCTCGGAACGCAAGACCGGATGCCAGTTCACCTTCACCTGCGACGGTTCGATGCAGCGGACGCCGTCGCGCCAGGGTTACGCGCGCGCGCAATCGATTGCCCTGGCCGCGCTGGCGGGCGATGTCTTCGAACCGGTCGGGCTGGCGACCCATTACCACACCAATTACGTGAACCCCTATTGGGCGGTCAGCCTCGACTATGTCGGGGCGATCGGGCTGCACCGGTTCTACCGCTGGAAGGGTCGCGCAGGCCAAGCCGGCGCCTTTACCGATGGATATGCCGGCAGCGAACCGCTCGCCGCCCCGAACGTCCGCCAGGCACACGCCGATCTGCCCGGTCCGGTGGACGCCGCAGCGCCGCCGCCCAACTCCGCCATTGGCGCGGACCAGCGACCGGATGTGCCGGTCGGCACCGCGGCGTCCGCACCCGCACCGTCTGTTCCGGACAGCTTGCCGCAGGCGAGCCGAGTGCGGGACAAATACGCCAATTCCGGCCGCTGGAAACGCGAACCCGGCACATGATCGCGTTCCAGGACGCGAACTTTCATATCTTCACAACCATATAGCGGAACACAAGCTTAGCGGGACAGGCGCTAGCGACACGAACGTCTGCCAACTTGCTTCGAAAGACTGTCCGCTATGCCCCTGCATTTTGCCGCCGCCCGATCCGCCGCGCATTCGCCGATAGCGCGGGCATTGGCGAAGAAAGCCTGCCAGCGCGCGGCAAACGACAATGGCGATGCGACGCGGGCGGAGGCGACCTTCGATAGCGTCATGCGGCTCTCGCTCAAGCATTTCGCCACGCACGGCCTGGGCGCGGCAAGGATGGCCCGCGAGGAAGCCGAGCAGGCCCATGATGCGGGCGATGCAGAAGCGTACGCATGGTGGCTGGACGTGTGCCGCACGCTCGACCGGCCGATGGCGCAAAGCCTCGATCGCAAGCTCGGATACGCCGCCGCGCTGATCTACTGATCCGAACCCGGCAACAAGAACAGCAATCACCGCAGAATCGATTGGAACCAAGCGGCCTGTCGAGCGTCGACAGGTAGCAGTTCTACAGCGCTTCGAATGCTTATTGCAACTGCGAACCAATTGCAAAGATAGTTCTTCTGCCGACCGGATTGCCGGTTGCATTCCCCTGCGGCCGAGCCTAGGTCGCCAAGGCAATCGACCGGGTGCCGTGCCGTCTTCGCGGGACACTTGCGCATGGCCCGTTTCGGTCTGGATATTCACGATCGGTCCCGCGCGGCAGAACAAGGACCCTCCCCCCATGGCCCAGACCCACGGACGCAAGAAGATCGCTCTGATCGGCGCCGGCATGATCGGCGGCACGCTAGCCCATCTCGCCGCGAAGAAGGAAATGGGCGATATCGTCCTGTTCGACATCGCCGAGGGCATGCCGCAGGGCAAGGCGCTGGACCTCAGCCAGTGCGGTCCGGTCGAAGGGTTCGATGCCAAGATCACCGGCACCAACGACTATGCCGATATCGCAGGCGCAGATGTCATCATCGTGACTGCCGGTGTGCCGCGCAAGCCAGGCATGAGCCGCGACGATCTGCTCGGCATCAACCTCAAGGTGATGAAGGCCGTTGGCGAAGGCATCAAGAACAATGCGCCCGACGCCTTTGTCATCTGCATCACCAACCCGCTCGACGCGATGGTCTGGGCATTGCGCGAATTTTCCGGCCTGCCGCACAATAAGGTCGTCGGGATGGCGGGCGTGCTCGACAGCGCGCGCTTCGCGACTTTCCTCGCCTGGGAATTCGGCGTCTCGACCCGCGACGTCAACGCCTTCGTGCTGGGCGGCCACGGCGACACGATGGTACCCGTCACCAGCTACACCACGATCAACGGCATTCCAGTGAACGACTTTGCGAAGATCAAGGGCGTTTCGGAAAGCCGCATCGACGAAATCGTCGACCGCACTCGCAAGGGCGGCGGCGAGATCGTCGGCCTGCTCGGCAACGGCTCGGCCTATTACGCGCCTGCCACCAGCGCGATCGCCATGGCCGAGGCGTATCTCTGGGATCAAAAGCGCGTCCTGCCCTGCGCCAGCTACGTCGAAGGCAAATACGGTCTCGACGGGCTCTATGTCGGCGTCCCCACCGTGATCGGCGCGGGCGGCACCGAAGAAGTGATCGAGATCGAACTGTCGGACGAGGAAAAGAGCAACCTCAAGGTTTCGACCGACGCGGTCGAGGAACTGCTCGAGGCATGCAAAGGGCTGGATAGCTCGCTGGCGTGATCGGACCGCTAATCTACGCCAGCTGGTCGACCGTCCTCGCTGTCATCGCGCTTTCAGTAGCGATGTTACGATTTGGCCTTCACAAGCAGTGGATTATCGGAGCAGCGTTCACTCTTCCGCCCGTTATGCTGCTCACCCGCTATTCTCGTCGAACCAAGACACTCGCTTAAAAGTTTCGGAGACAATCAGATGTCCATCCTCGTAAACAAAGACACCAAGGTCATCACGCAGGGGATGACCGGCGATACCGGCACATTCCACACGCAGCAGGCGCTCGATTACGGGACGCAGATGGTTGCGGGCGTTACGCCGGGTAAAGGCGGCACAAAGCATATAGGTCTGCCGGTCTACAACACTGTCACCGAGGCCAAGCACGCCACTGGCGCGACCGCATCGTGCATCTACGTGCCGCCGCCGTTTGCCGCAGATTCCATCCTCGAGGCGATCGATGCCGAGATCGAACTCATCGTCGCCATCACCGAAGGCATTCCGGTGCTCGACATGGTCCGCGTCAAGCGCGCGCTGGAAGGCAGCAAGTCGCGCCTGATCGGCCCGAACTGCCCCGGCGTTCTGACCCCCGGCGAATGCAAGATCGGCATCATGCCCGGCTCTATCTTCAAGAAGGGCTCGGTCGGCGTCGTCTCGCGTTCGGGCACGCTGACCTACGAAGCCGTGCACCAGACAACGATGGTCGGCCTTGGCCAGACAACCGCGGTCGGTATCGGCGGCGATCCGGTCAATGGGACTAATTTCATCGACGTGCTCGACCTTTTCCTCAAGGACGATGCCACCAAGTCGATCATCATGATCGGCGAAATCGGCGGCAGTGCGGAAGAAGAAGCGGCCGAGTTCATCGCTCACATGGCGAACAAGGGCGTCGAAAAACCCACCGTCGGCTTCATCGCCGGCAAGACGGCCCCTCCGGGCCGCCGCATGGGCCATGCCGGCGCAATCGTTTCGGGCGGCCAAGGCGGCGCCGAGGACAAGATCGAGGCGATGGAGAAAGCGGGCATCCGCGTTTCGCCCTCGCCATCCGAACTCGGCACGACGCTCGATGCGATGCTGAAGGAACTTGCGTAACCCGCAAGCGCTCCTTCTCCGAGAGGAATAAAAATGGGTAACGAGAGCCACGATTTCCTGCCCGAGCTGGGCGACCAGGGAGGGCCGCAACCTGGCCCAAGCTGGGCCAATCCCGGCTGGCTGGCCGAGGTCGTCGACAGCGAGGCCGACCTCGTCGCCGCGCTCGATCCGACGCAGATGCAGGCCGTTGTCGCGCAAGCCGCGGCGAAGGCCGGCAAGCAGCTCGATCCCCAGGCTATCGAGGCGGCTGCCGATGACAGCATTCGCGCCATGCTGCTCGTGCGGCTTTATCGCGTGCGCGGGCATCTTGCCGCCAATCTCGACCCGCTCGGCCTGTCGCACCGCGACGTGCCCGAGGATCTGACGCTGGAATGGCATGGCTTCGACGGCCAGGAAGACAAGGAAGTCTACGTCGGCGGCGTGTTCGGTTTCGAATGGGTCAGCGTGCGCGATCTCTACCGGGCGCTGCGCGATACCTATTGCGGCAATGTCGGCCTGGAATACATGCACATTTCGGACACCGAGGAACGCCGCTTCCTGCAGGACAAGTTCGAAACGCCCGAAGAAACGATCCAGTTCACCGAGGAAGGCAAGCGTGCCATCCTCGCCTCGGTCATTCGCGGCGAGCAGTACGAGAAGTTCCTCGGCAAGAAATATGTCGGCACCAAGCGTTTCGGGCTGGATGGCGGCGAATCGATGATCCCCGCGCTCGAAGCGGTGATCAAGTATGGCGGCCAGCTGGGCGTGCGCGAAATCATCTACGGCATGTCGCATCGCGGCCGGCTCAACGTCCTCGCGAACGTCATGGGCAAGCCCTACAAGGTCATCTTCCACGAATTCCAGGGCGGCAGCGCCAATCCCGACGACGTCGGCGGTTCGGGCGACGTCAAATACCACCTCGGCACCAGCACCGACCGCGAATTCGACGGCGTCAACGTGCACATGTCTCTGGTGCCCAATCCCAGCCACCTCGAAGCGGTCAATCCCGTGGTGCTGGGCAAGGCGCGTGCCCAGCAGGCGATCCGCGACGATCTGAAGCAGCACGAACAGGTGCTGCCGGTACTTCTGCATGGCGATGCCGCGTTCGCCGGACAGGGCATCGTGTGGGAATGCTTCGGCTTTTCCGGCGTACGCGGGTACAACACCGGCGGCTGCCTGCACTTCGTCATCAACAATCAGATCGGCTTTACCACCAGCCCGCAATTCGCGCGCTCCAGCCCCTACCCCTCCGACGTGGCGAAAGGCGTTCAGGCGCCGATCCTGCACGTCAACGGCGACGATCCGGAAGCCGTGACCTTCGCCTGCAAGCTGGCGGTCGAGTACCGCCAGACCTTCGGCCGCGACATCGTGATCGACATGTGGTGCTATCGCCGCTTCGGCCACAACGAAGGTGACGAGCCGAGCTTCACCCAGCCGCTGATGTACAAGGAAATCCGCGAGCACCCCAAGGTCAGCGAGCTCTATACGAAGCGACTGATCGATGAAGGCGTGATCGACAAGGATTTTGCCGACGGATTGTGCAACGAGTTCAACGCGCATCTCGAGGAAGAGTTCGCCGATGCGAAGGACTACAAGGCCGACAAGGCCGACTGGTTTGGCGGTCGCTGGTCGGGGCTGAGCAAGCCTGCGGATCCCGAAACCGCGCGGCGCAATGTCGATACCGCGCTCGACAAGAAGCTGTTCGACAGCCTCGGGCGCACCCTCACCGCCGTGCCCGACGACCTGACCATTCACAAGACGCTGGGCCGCGTGCTGAAGGCCAAGCAGGAGATGTTCTCCAGCGGTCAAGGGTTCGACTGGGCGACCGGCGAGGCGCTCGCCTTCGGCAGCCTGGTGACGGAAGGGTTCGGCGTGCGGCTGTCGGGCCAGGATTCCGGACGCGGCACGTTCAGCCAGCGCCACGCGGTCTGGATCGACCAGACCGACGAGCGCAAATACATCCCGCTATGCACCCTGCCCCATGGCAAGTTCGAGGTCTATGACAGCCCGCTGTCCGAATACGGCGTGCTCGGCTTCGAATACGGCTTTGCCATGGCCGACCCCAAGAGCCTGGTGATGTGGGAAGCGCAGTTCGGCGATTTCGCTAACGGTGCGCAGATCATGATCGACCAGTTCATCGCGTCGGGCGAGGTCAAGTGGTTGCGCGCGAACGGCCTCGTGCTGCTGCTGCCGCACGGTTACGAAGGGCAAGGGCCCGAACACAGCTCGGCGCGTCTCGAACGTTTTCTGCAATTGTGCGCCAACGACAATATCCAGGTGTGCAATATCACCACGCCGGCGAACTATTTCCACGTCCTGCGACGCCAGATGCTGCGCCCGTTCCGCAAGCCGCTGGTCATCATGACGCCCAAGAGCCTGCTGCGTCATCCGCTCGCCAAGTCGGATGCGGAGGATTTCCTCGGCGATACGCATTTCATGCGGATCAAGTCCGACATGACCGAGATCGCCGACGAGAAGGTCAAGCGCCTTGTCCTGTGCAGCGGGAAGGTCGCCTACGACCTGATCCAGCGCCGCGACGAGGCGGAGCTGGACGATGTCTCGATCGTGCGCATCGAGCAGCTTTATCCGTTCCCGGGCGAACCGCTGGCGGTGAGGCTCAAGCGGATGACCAATCTGGAAACCATCGCCTGGTGCCAGGAAGAACCGAAGAACAACGGTGCCTGGTTCTTCGTCGATCGCCTGATCGAGGAAGCGGCCGAGGATGCGGGCCACAAGGGTATGCGGCCCTGCTATGCAGGGCGCGAAGTCGCTGCCTCGCCGGCGACCGGCTATGCCAGCCGTCACCAGGTACAACAAGAAGCGCTCGTCAACATCGCGCTGGGATTGAACGGGTCAGACCCCAAGGTCCGCAGCGACTGCAAGTGATCCAGGAAAGCTAAGATATGGCCACCGAAGTCAAAGTCCCCACGCTGGGCGAATCGGTCACCGAAGCGACTGTCGGCGAACTGCTCAAGCAGGTCGGCGATGCGGTCGCGGTGGACGAACCGATCGTCAGTCTCGAAACCGACAAGGTCGCGGTGGAAGCGCCCTCGCCGGTCGCCGGGGTGATCAAGGAGTTCAAGATCGCCGAAGGCGACACGGTCGAAGTCGATGCCGTGATCGCGATAATCGAGGAAGGCGCCGCGCCAGCGGCCAAGGGCGATGAGGCCGGCCGCGCACAGGAAGAGCGCGAGGATGGACAGGAGAAACGCGAAGACACAACTGCGCCTTCTCCGGCCCCCGCCGCATCATCCGATTCCTCGCAGACCCTCTCCCCCGCCGTGCGCCGGGCAGTCCTCGAAAACGGAGTCGATCCCTCGACGATCAAGGGCACCGGCAAGGACGGCCGCCTGACCAAGGAAGACGTGATCGCGGCCGCCCAGTCGAAGAAGGACGGGGCAAAGGGTGACAGCGCCACGCCCGCTCCGGCGTCCCCGGCCTCGGCGCCTGCCGCTGGCGAACGCCGCGAGGAACGCGTCAAGATGACGCGCATGCGCCAGACCATCGCCAAGCGGCTGAAGGGTGCGCAGGACAATGCTGCGCTGCTCACCACCTTTAACGATTGCGACATGAGCGCGGTGATCGAGGCGCGCGAGAAATACAAGGAAGTCTTCGCCAAGAAGCACGATATCAAGCTCGGTTTCATGGGCTTCTTCGCCAAGGCCGCCTGCCTCGCTCTGAAGGACGTGCCGAGCGTCAACGCCTATATCGAGGGCGAGGAAATCGTCTATCACGACTATGTCGACATCTCGGTCGCGGTCAGTGCGCCCAATGGCCTGGTGGTTCCGGTCATCCGCAACGCGCAGGACAAGGGCTTTGCGCGGATCGAGAAGGACATCGCCGATTTCGGCAAGCGCGCCAAGGACGGCACGCTGACGATGGACGACATGAAGGGCGGTACCTTCACCATTTCCAATGGCGGCGTGTTCGGAAGCCTGATGAGCACCCCGATCATCAACCCGCCGCAAAGCGCGGTGCTCGGCCTTCACCGGATCGAGGACCGCGCGGTCGTGGTAGACGGCGAAATCGTCATCCGCCCGATGATGTATATCGCGCTTTCCTACGATCACCGCCTGATCGACGGCCGCGAGGCGGTCACCGCGCTGAAGATCATCAAGGAAGCGATCGAGGATCCGACCCGGATGCTGATCGACCTGTGATGACGCCCAGGAAACTTTTCGCGCTCCGTCTGGGAGGACTTGCCTCCTTCGCGCTGGCGCTCGCCTCTTGCGGAGAGAGCGACGTCGGCATGGGCGAAGGAAGCGAAGGCAGCGGCGGGTTGACTGCGCAATTGCGCGCGATCTGTGTCGAACGGGTCGAGAACAACAACGCACTGTCGACCGTGGCCGGGGAAATTTGCGACTGCGCAAGCCGCCGTGCCCGCGACGAACTGAGCGTTGCAGACATCGCGACGGGCGATACCGCCGTGTTGCAGGACATTATTGCGCAGTGTGCCGACGAGTCTCTCGGTATCGGCACCGGCGCGAACTCGAACGAGGCTGAAATCTCATGAGCGATACGAATTACGATTACGACGTCCTTGTCATCGGCTCGGGTCCGGGGGGCTATGTCGCCGCGATCCGCGCAGCGCAGCTCGGCCTGAAGACCGCCTGCGCCGAGAGCCGCGAAACGCTTGGCGGGACCTGCCTCAATGTCGGTTGCATCCCGTCCAAGGCGATGTTGCACGCCTCGGAATTCTTCGATGCCGCGACCAACGGGACGATGAAGGAAATGGGCATCGACGTGACGCCCAAGCTCAACCTCGACCAGATGCACGCCCAGCGCCGCGATGCGGTGGACGGCCTGACCGGCGGGATCGAGTTCCTGTTCAAGAAGAACAAGGTCGACTGGAAGAAAGGCCATGCCACCTTCGAGGATGCGCATACGGTCAAGGTCGGCGATGATACCGTCTCCGCAAAGAACGTGATCATCGCCACCGGCTCCTCGGTCACGCCGTTGCCCAATGTCGAGGTCGATAACGAAAAGCAGATCGTGGTCGATTCCACCGGCGCGCTGGAACTGGCCAAGGTGCCGAAGAAGATGGTCGTCATCGGTGGCGGCGTCATCGGGCTCGAACTCGGTTCGGTCTGGCGGCGGCTTGGCTCCGAAGTGATCGTGGTCGAATTCCTCGACAAGCTATTGCCCGGCATGGATGACGATGTCCGCAAGGAAGCGGCCAAGATCTTCAAGAAACAGGGCATGGAACTCAGGCTGTCAACCAAGGTCACCGGCGTCGCGGTGAAGGGGAAGAAAGCCACGCTGACGCTCGAACCGAGCGCCGGCGGCGAGGAAGAGACGCTCGACGCCGATTGCGTGCTGGTATCCATCGGCCGCCGACCGAACACCGAAGGCCTCGGTCTGGAAAATATCGGACTCGAGACGAACAAGCAGGGTCAGATCGAGATCGACCATGATTTTCGTACCAAGGTCGAGGGCGTGTGGGCCATCGGCGATGTCGTGCCCGGCCCCATGCTCGCGCACAAGGCCGAGGACGAAGGCATTGCCTGCGCGGAAAATGTCGCAGGGCAAACCGGTATCGTGAACCACGATCTCATCCCCGGCGTGGTCTATACCTGGCCGGAATTTGCCGGGGTCGGCCTGACGACCGAAGAGGCGATCGAGAAGATGGGCGGCGACAAGGCCAAGGTGAAAATCGGCAAATTCCCGATGATGGCCAACAGCCGCGCCAAGACCAATCACGAGCCCGAAGGTTTCGTAAAGATCATCGCCGAAGCCGAAACCGACCGGGTACTGGGTGTCTGGGCGATTGCCAGCGTGGCCGGAACGATGATCTCGCAGGCGACGCAGGCGATGGAATTCGGCGCGACAAGCGAGGACATCGCTTATACCTGCCATGCCCATCCCACGCATTCCGAAGCGATCAAGGAAGCAGCCATGGCGGTCCAGGGGAAGCCGATCCATATTTGACCTTGAGACGCCCCCGATGGTGTCATAGGAAGCTATGACACTGGATGGGGAGATTCTCGATGTTGCGTCAGGTTCTTGCGGTCGTCGCAGTCCTTTGTTCCGCGCCTGTCCTTGCGCAAGACGTCGCGACGATGGATGCCTATGTCACCGCGCATGAAGAAGCCGGAACCTTCATGGGCTCTGTGCTGGTCGCCAGGGATGGCGACGTCCTTCTCGACAAGGGTTACGGGGCCGCCAACCTTTCATGGGACATTCCCAATACGCCCGACACGAAATTCCGCATCGGGTCGGTTACCAAGCAGTTCACCTCCGTTGCCATCCTCAAGCTTGCCGAACAGGGCAGGCTGTCGCTCGATGCTCCGATCGCCACCTATCTCGACGACACGCCCGATAGCTGGGCTTCGATCACGGTCCGCCAGTTGCTGACGCATACTTCGGGCATCCCGAGTTTCACCTCGCTCGACAACTTCCGCACGATCAAGATGCTTCCCGCCACGCGAGAAACGCTGATCGCCGAGTTCCGCGACGAGCCGCTCGGGTTCGAACCAGGAAGCCAGTTCGAATATTCCAATTCGGGATATCTGCTGCTGACCGCGATCGTCGAGGATGTCAGCGGGCAGCCCTATGCGGAGTTCCTGCGCGCGAATGTCCTCACCCCGCTCGGGATGAGCGACACCGATATCGATGACAACACATCGATCATTGCCCGGCGCGCCACGGGCTATGCCCCTTCCCCCGATGGCATCGTGCGCGCCGAATACGTGAACATGGACATCCCCCAGGGGGCCGGCGCACTCTATTCGACAACCCACGACCTGCTGAAATGGCAGCAGGGTCTGTTTGCAGGACAGGTCGTTTCGCAGGAATCGCTCGCCCAGTACGTCACCCCGGCGCTCGACAATTACGCGCTTGACGTCTTCGTGCGGAAGAACGAGGCAGGCACGACCTATCTGCACAATGGCGGGATCGAAGGCTTCAACAGCTGGCTCGGCTACGACCCCGATCGCAAGCTGACGGTCGCGGTGTTTGCGAATCTGAACGGTCCGACAGTCGACACGATCGGCGCCGCCTTGATGGGTCTGGCGCAAGGCGGCGAACTTACGATGCCGATCGTGCGCGAGGAGGTCTCGCTCGATCCCGCGCAACTTGCAGAATATGAAGGCGTGTATGCGATTGCGCCGACCTTCAAGATCACCGTCTTCAGCGAAGGCGATGCCTTGCGCGCCCAAGCGACCGGACAGCAGCCATTCGCCCTGCTCGCCGAGAGCGAGGATCGTTTTTTCGTTAAGGTCGTCGATGCGCAGATTCGCTTCGATCGTGACGAGAACGGGATGATTACCGGACTGACCCTGTTCCAGAACGGGCGTGAACTGCCCGCGCCCCGGGAGTAGGGGGCGGACGGATTGGCTTGTTTGGCAAACTGTCGCCGCGAAGCCGATGATGGAGGCTGTCCTACAGCGCCCGGGCACGTTATCCCTTCCTTGCAAATCCTCCTTCGGCAGAAGAGGAATTTTTTGGCCCTGGACTGTGTAACACCCGGTCCATGTCTCTTGAACGAGCGAGCGCGGTTCGCAGGAAAGTGAGCAGATGACCTATCCCAGACTGACCAGCAAACCGGGGGCGCTGGAGACGGCGGCGATGATCGCGCGCGGCGAGACGTCGGCATTCGAGGCGGTCGAACTCGCAATCGCCCGGATCGAGCGCCAGGATGCCCATATCAACGCCGTGGTCGTGACCGATTTCGACCGGGCGCGCGAGACGGCCCGGGACATGGACCGCGCTTCGCCGGGTGATGACCAGCCCCTGTTCGGCGTCCCGATGACGATAAAGGAAAGCTTCGATATTGCCGGCCTGCCCACCAGCTGGGGTCACGAAGCGCATGCCGAGACGATCGCATCGACCGATGCCCATGTGGTTCGCAAGCTGAAGGAAGCCGGCGTCGTTTTCCTGGGCAAGACCAATATCCCGCCCGACCTTGCCGATTGGCAGTCGAACAACCCGGTCTATGGACGAACCAACAATCCCCACGACCACGAACGCTCGCCCGGCGGGTCGAGCGGCGGGGCGGCCGCTGCCGTCGCCAGCGGAATGGTGCCGTGCGAGTTTGGAAGCGATATCGGCGGATCTGTTCGCGTTCCCGCCCATTTCTGCGGTATCTGGGGGCACAAGACGAGTTGGGGTCTGGTCCCGCTGCAGGGGCACGAACATCCAGCGTTGGGCGGGAAAGGGTCGCACGACTTGGCGCTGGGCATCGCCGGACCGCTCGCCCGCAACGCTGCCGATCTGCGCGTGCTGACCGAGCTGACATCCCGCTTCCCCTTGCGCGAACGAGGCAAGCGACTGGCCGACTGCCGCATTCTCGTCCTGCTCGACCACCCGGACTGCCCGACCGATGCCGGCGTCCGCGAACCGATCGAGAATGCGATCCGTGCCGTAGAGAATGCCGGGGCTGCGATCGACCGGTCGAGCGCGCTTCTTCCCGACCTTTCCGTACAGCAGGCCAGTTACATGCGGATGCTCAATGTCGCCATGGCGCGCGGGCTGCCCGGCCCCGATGGCAAACGCGCGAGCGCGACCGACTGGTTCGAGATGCTGGACGATCAGGCGCGCAACGAACGTGCATGGGACGCGCTTTTCGAGACCTATGACCTGGTGTTTGCGCCGCCTGCGCCCGTGCTCGCGCTCCCGCACTGCGAGGGCCGCGTGTTCGATGGGACGGTGAGCATCGACGGTTCCGAACATCCCGCCGGTGCAGCCCTGGGATGGGCAGGTCTCGCGACCTATCCCAACCTTCCCTCGACCGTCTTGCCTGTGGGCGAATCGAATGGGCTGCCTTGCGGGATGCAGGTCATATCGCGCAGGTGGGCCGATCTCGACTGCATCGCGGCGGCCGGGCAAATCGGACAGATACTTCACGGCTGAAAGACGCGAAAATGGGTAATCAGCGGGCCATGCGGCGCTTCGCGCGATGGCATATCTGGCTTGGATGGTTGATCGGATTGCCGATCCTGATGTGGACCGTCACCGGACTTGTCATGACCATCCGGCCTATCGACGAGGTCCGCGGCGAGCATCTGCGCAAGGATGTCGCGGAAATGGCGCTACCCCCGGATACCGAAATCTCCGTCGCGCTCCCCTTTGCGAGCACCAGGCCGGTACGCTCGGTCACCACGCAGGTCGAACGGGGCGAAACCGTCACTCGCATCACCTATATGGACGGCACGAGCGAGCGCTTTCTTGCAGATGGGCGCAAGATGTCGCCGCTGTCGGACGTGGAGGCCCGGCTGATCGTTGCCGAAGCGATCGAAGGGGGCGACAGCGTCACCGGAACGCGGCGCTTCAATGCCGATGACGTTCCGTTCGATTTCCGCCGCCCGGTCCCGGTCTGGCAGGTCGCACTCGACGACGGCACCCACGTCTATGTCGGGACCGAAACAGGCCGCATCGAAGCGGTGCGCACGCAATGGTGGCGAATTTTCGATTTCGTGTGGGGCCTTCACATCATGGACCTGAAGGAGCGCGAGGATACCAGTCACCCGGTGTTGATCCTGTTTGCAATCCTCTCTTCGATCGGAGCCCTGCTGGGTTGCGTCCTGCTGTTCCGCCGCCGCAAGACCCGCGTCGTTGCCCGATGAACGAGCAGATCCTCACTCCATTGCTCGACTGGCTGGATCTGGCGGGAGTGGCAATCTTCGCGCTGACCGGCGCGCTCATCGCCGCGCGCGAGAAACAGACGATCGTCACCGTCGCCTTCTTCGCCCTGATTACCGGCGTCGGCGGGGGCACGGTGCGCGACCTGTTGATCGGTGCGCCGGTCTTCTGGATCTCGGACCCATGGGTCGCCGCCGTATGCCTGGCCGTCGCGCTTCTCACCTGGTTCACGCCCACTCGCTGGTGGGAGGGCAAGCTGCTCGACCTTGCCGACGGACTGGGATTGACTGCCTATGCGGTGATCGGATCGGCCAAGGCCATGAGTTATGGCGTTGCGCCGATACCGGCTATCCTGATGGGCGTCGTGACCGGCACGGTGGGCGGCATCATCCGTGACATGATCGCCGGCCGGCCGTCCATCCTCATGCGCCCGGAACTCTACGTGACCGCCGCGGCTCTATCGGCAAGCCTGGCCGTGATGGGGGAATTCGTGGCATTGCCGCGCACCTGGGTGTGGGTGATTGCAACGATAGCGGGCTATGGCCTGCGCGCCGCAGCCATCAAGTGGAACCTGTCGCTTCCGCACTATCGCGAATCGGAAAGCAAGGAGCCATCCGGTCCGGGTTAACCCGTGCCATACTCGACGCCGGCTAGGTTGCGGGAAAGCGACCAGTTGGAAGACCGCTCCCAAGGCAGAACGGTCCGGACATGAAGGCCCGGACCGTTGCTTGTCGTTTCGGTGACGGTTCAGCGCAGACCGCGAATACCGCTAAAATCGATATGCGAAACCCGCCCGCGATCGATGTGACAGGTGAACTTGCCAGTGTCGGTGCGGTTGTAGCGCCCGCGCCGGTCATAGCGTCCACGACGGTCGTAGCGTCCATAGCCGCGCTGACCTTCCACCGCGATGCGACCCTTCACGCGCCAACCATAGCGAGTATCGTCGACATCGCGGATATCGGTGACTTCGGCATAGCGGTAACCGGACCGGCGTGCATCGTTGCTCGCCGCGTTGACACAGCGCTGAATAGCGGCCCGGGGATTGCCGCGACTGCGGTAAGCCTGACGGCGATAGTCGCGTCCGTCGTTGTAATAGCGCCCGTCACGGTAATAGCGATCGCCGCGGTAGTAATCGCGGTCCTTGCTCGCGCTATTGGCGATTGCGGCAATGCCGCCGATGATCACTGCGCCGGCGATGATTTCCCCGACGGAAATGCCATCGTCGTCACGGTATTGCGCGTGGGCCGGTGTCGTCGTGGCCAACGCCATCGCACCGACAGTAGCGAATGCGATCCCACCCTTCGCAAAGCCCTTGGTCGTAAGTTTCATCTGAGGCTCTCCTCGATCTCGAACCGGGGCGGGATTGCCTCGGTTGACTGAAGGTATAGAAGAGCCGCGGTGAGATACCGCTGAACTGCACCGACAGAATTCGTTCAGAAAACAAGTCAGGTTTGTGAATGCTTAGTTCTCGAGCGTTTTGAGGACATCGCGCGTGAATGCGACGATGTCGAACCGGGAACCGGACGGATCTTCGCCGCGTCTGACGATGATCACGTCCATGCTCGGAACAATCACGACATATTGTCCGCGATTGCCCATGGCGGCGAATGTGTCGCGCGGAATACCCTCGTGCTGGTTGAACAGCCAGAACCCGGCACCGTAGCCGAACCCGTTGTCCGGTTGCGGGCCCGAAGGCGACGATACGTAATCGAGCCACCAGTCGGGCAGAACGCGTTGGCCGGTCGGAAGCACCCCATCGTCGAGATAGAGCTGACCGAGTCTGGAAAGGTCCCGGGCGGTCGACCAGACCTGGCTTGAGAGGATGTAGTCGCCCTGCCAGTCAGTCTCGGCAACGGTATCGTGCATGCCGAGCCTGACAAAGAATTCCGCCGGCGAGTGGTCATCGAAGGCTTCTTCGATAGCTTTTATCGCTGCCAGCGTATCGTTGTTGGCGTAGCGATAGACGCTTCCAGGCGCATGGATCAGGGGCCAATGCAGGGCCGTCTCCTCGACCGTCGACCCACCGAAATACAGCGGATCGGTACGATTTCCGGCAGTGTCCGAATAACGCCCCGAAGCCATCCGAAGGAGGTGGTCGATAGTGATCGCACGGCGTGGGTCGCCATCACGCTCGCCCAGGCCCGCAGAACCCGTCACAGCAATGTCGCCTTGTACAACGGCCGCCCCGACCAGGGTTGCTGCGATACTCTTGGCAACGGACCAGGTGCGCTGGGGCACGTCAGGTCCGAAACCGTCCGCATATCGCTCCGCCACCAGCTGCCTGTTCCGCACTATCAAGGCCGCAGTGGATCTGGTGCCTTCGCCATAGGTCTTCCCGTCGAAAGCTGCCCCGAGCTCCTCCGGCAGTGTGCCGGTGCCTTCAAGAAATCCGGTGGCATTGTTGCGCTCGGCAATTGTCGGTCTCATCGGGCCGGACAAGCTATCCTGCATTCTTTCGAAAGTGGCGCCGATCGGAGCAGTTCGGCAACCTCGTCCGACATGATGCATGGCGACACGGGGCGGGCTGTTCTGGTCCCATTCGACCATCACGCCCTCGACCAACCCCGTATCGTCGCGGATGATCTTTGCTGGCAGTTCGTCGATTAGCTCATCGAGCGGAGCCTGGATGCCGGCAAGCTCCCAGTTTTCGATACTTTGCACAGAACGTTCAGCGCCAGCCCGCTCGGCATTGGCAACCGCACTGCAAAGGAAGAGCGCCTTGTATCCCCCGGCAAGCGCACGGTCGTATCGACTCTCGAGCGTATCTTGCTGCGACTGTGCGAAGGCGGGGGCTGCGGCGGGAATGGTGGCGAGCAGCGCGGCGGCTGCGAGGGCGTGTCTCAACATTCGGACACCCATGCCATGCCTTCCGGACTACGCAAAACAAAAGGGCAGGAAGGTTACCCTCCCTGCCCAGCTTGTCTCAAATTCTATTAGGTTCAGGCGTCTTCGTATTCTTCTTCGCTCATCACCGGGCCACTGTCTTGACCCTTGGCATCGACATCGCGCTCGACGAATTCGATGACTGCCATCTGCGCGGCGTCGCTGCTGCGATAGCCGGCCTTGATCACGCGGGTGTAGCCACCGTCGCGATCGGAATAACGCTCGGCCAGAACGTCGAACAGTTTCTTCAGCTGCGTCTCGTCGCCCAGTCGGCTCATTGCGATGCGCCGGTTCGAAAGACCGCCGCGCTTTGCCAGCGTAATCAGCTTTTCAATATAGGGGCGCAGTTCCTTGGCCTTGGCGGCGGTGGTGAGGATCTGCTCGTGCTTGATGAGAGCAGCGCTCATATTGCGAAACAGGGCTTTGCGATGACCCGTCTTGCGCTGCAGCTTACGGCCGGAAATCTTGTGACGCATGTTCTAGTCCTTCGTTCGTAGGGGGCCCGTACGAGGTAGCCCGATACGGGCCGGATTGAGGGGTCCGGCCCATGCCCCGTACGAGGTCTTAGCCCAGTAGCTCCTGTTCGAGCTTCTTGGCCATTTCCTCGATATTCTCCGGCGGCCATCCGGGGATGTCCATGCCAAGCCGCAGACCCATCGACGAGAGCACTTCCTTGATCTCGTTGAGGCTCTTGCGACCGAAATTGGGCGTACGGAGCATTTCGGCTTCGGTCTTCTGCACCAGATCGCCGATATAGATGATGTTGTCGTTCTTGAGGCAGTTCGCCGAACGGACAGACAATTCCAGTTCGTCCACTTTCTTGAGAAGATAGCGGTTGAGCTGGTTGGTGTCGCTTTCCTGCGGTTCTGCCGCCTGGCCGATCATGGCCGAGCTCGGCTGCGGGATGCCTTCCTCGAAGTGCACGAACAGGCTTAGCTGGTCCTGAAGGATACGCGCGGCATAGGCCACGGCGTCTTCGGGCGTGACCGTGCCATCGGTTTCAATGGTGAGGTTGAGCTTGTCGTAGTCGAGCTCCTGCCCGACGCGGGCGTTCTCGACCTTGTAGCTTACCTGGCGCACCGGGGAATAAAGCGAGTCGACCGGGATCAGGCCGATCGGTGCATCGACCGGACGGTTCATCACTGCGGGACTGTAGCCCTTGCCGGTATCGGCTGTCAGTTCCATGTTGAGGTTGGCGCCCTCGTCGAGATGACAGATCACGAGATCCTTGTTCATCACCTCGATATCGCCGGACACGGCAATGTCGCCGGCTTTCACCGGACCGGGGCCAGTCGCGGAAAGCTGCAGGCGCTTCATGCCCTCGCCTTCCATCTTGAGAGCGATCTGCTTCACGTTCAGGACGATGTCCGTGACATCCTCGCGCACACCGGCGAGCGAGGAGAATTCATGCAGTACGTTCTCGATCTTGATCGAGGTAATGGCAGCACCCTGAAGGCTCGACAGCAATACGCGGCGCAGCGCATTGCCGAGCGTAAGGCCGAAGCCACGCTCAAGCGGTTCCGCGACGAAAGTGGCCTTGCGGCCCTTGTCACCGGAATCCTTGATATCGAGAGTGTTGGGTTTCTTGAGTTCCTGCCAGTTCTTGTTGTTGACGGACATGGATTTCCCCTGGGGCTTAAGTGCGGGCGGAACCGAGGCTCTTCGTCAAGAGCGCCCGGTCCGTGAGAGTGTCGGCGAACCCGAATGGCTCGCCAGGCAGGTACGGATCAGACGCGACGACGCTTGGACGGGCGAACCCCGTTATGCGGAATCGGCGTCACGTCGCGGATGGAAGTGATGGTGAAACCCACCGCCGCAAGACCGCGCAGAGCGCTCTCGCGACCCGATCCCGGGCCCTTCACTTCGACTTCGAGCGTGCGCACGCCATGTTCGGCAGCCTTGCGGCCGGCATCGTCGGCGGCGACCTGCGCAGCGTAGGGCGTCGACTTGCGGCTTCCCTTGAAGCCCATCGTGCCGGCGCTCGACCAGCTGATGGCATTGCCCTGCGCATCGGTGATGGTAATCATCGTGTTGTTGAAGCTGGCGTTGATATGCGCGACGCCGCTCGAAATGTTCTTCTTGTCGCGCCGCCGGATCCGGCCTGGTTCGCGTGCCATGATGTGTGTTCCTTGTATATTCTCAAGAAGGGAAAAGCTTCAGGCCGAGCCTGAGCTTACTTCTTCTTGCCGGCGATCGGCTTGGCCTTACCCTTGCGGGTACGGGCGTTGGTATGGGTGCGCTGGCCGCGGACGGGCAGACCGGCACGATGACGCAAACCGCGATAGGAACGCAGATCCATCAAACGCTTGATGTTCATCGCGGTATCGCGGCGAAGGTCGCCTTCTACCATGTGCTCTTCATCGATCGTCTCGCGGATGCGCAGAACTTCCTCGTCGGTCAGATCCTGTACGCGGGCCTTCTGATCGATGCCGAGCTTGTCGGCGATTTCCACGGCCTTCGTGCGACCGATCCCGTGAATATAGGTGAGCGCGATAATAACGCGCTTGTTGGTGGGGATATTCACCCCGGCAATACGAGCCACTTAATTCTCCATGCTCCACAGGGGCTAGGTGCAGCGGCCCCCATCTCAACGCCTTGTTTCACTGACATTTACGGGCGCAGTTAACGCAAAAAACCCGGGTGGCGCGTTTGAATACTGCCGCCTGCCGGAATCACCGCCATGTCGAATGAGTTGCGCGCTTAGGGCGATTCGACCCTCAGGTCAACCGGCAAGCACGCGCAAAAGGACGTCGCTGCCAACGCGGGTGGGCACGCCGTCCTGTTCGAGATGCGATACTACAGCTTTGGCTCGACGTCAAAACTCACATGACCCCGAAAGCCAGCATAGCATCGGCGACTTTCTTGAACCCGGCAATGTTCGCGCCACGGACGTAATTTACCGGGCCATCGTCGCGTGCTCCATACTCGACGCACTTTTCGTGGATATCCGTCATCAATTCGGCGAGCATGTTGTCGAGCCTGTCATGTTTCCAGCTGATCCCTTCGGCATTCTGGCTCATTTCGAGACCTGAAACAGCTACGCCGCCTGCGTTGGCAGCCTTGCCCGGTCCGTACAGGATCTTCGCATCCTGCAGGATTTGGACCGCATCGAAGGTGGTGGGCATGTTCGCACCTTCGACAACAGCCATGCAGCCATTGTCTAACAATGCCCTTGCATCGTCCTCGCAGATCTCGTTTTGCGTGGCGCACGGCATGGCGATATCGCATTCGACCTGCCATGGCATGTCGCCCGAATGGTAAGTCGCGTCAGGATATTCCTCGACATACTCGCCGATCCGTCCGCGTCGCTCGTTCTTGAGCTTCTTGACCCAAGCGATCTTGTCCGCATCGATGCCGTCCGGATCGTGTACGAAGCCATCGCTATCCGACAAGGTCAGAACCTTGCCACCCAGCGAGCAGGCTTTCTCGGCCGCATGCAGGGCCACGTTGCCCGCGCCGGAAATCACAATCGATTTTCCATCGATCCCGTCGTCGGCATGTTCCAGCATGTTTTGAAGGAATTCGACCGCTCCGTAACCCGTGGCCTCAGGACGCATCTGCGACCCACCGAATTCGGTGTCCTTACCGGTAAGGACGCCTTCCCAGCGGTTGGTGATGCGTTTGTACTGGCCGAAAAGATACCCGATCTCGCGACTGCCGACGCCCATGTCACCTGCCGGCACGTCGACACTGGGCCCGATATAGCGATGCAGTTCGGTCATGAAACTCTGGCAAAAGCGCATTACCTCGCGGTCGCTCTTGCCTTTCGGATCGAAATTCGAACCGCCCTTCCCGCCTCCAAGCGGCAAGCCGGTCAGCGAATTCTTGAAGGTCTGTTCGAAAGCAAGGAACTTGAGCACGCTTTCGGTCACGCTGGGATGAAAGCGGATACCCCCTTTATAAGGACCGATCGCATTGTTGTTCTGGACTCGCCAACCGCGCTCGACGCGGACATTGTTGTCGTCATCCTCCCAGCACACGCGGAACGAAACGATGCGGTCCGGTTCTGCAAGACGGCGAAGGATCTGCGCCTCGTGGTACTCGTCCTTGTCCTCGATGAAACCGTATACGTCGCGCGCCACCTCATGGACCGCCTGTACGAATTCGGTCTGACCAGGATTGCGTTCCTCGACGCCCTGCATGAAGGTCGAGAAATCGACCTTCCGATCATGCACCGATGCCATGGTAAACCCCTCCTGCAACCCGTCGCCGGGTGTCTCTCAAGAGAAGAAATCTCGCGGGCCGCTCTTGTTCCGCACTTCGCAGCGATTACGCTTGGCCGGGCGGGTCAATCTGCAAAAACGGCTATATTGTTCGGCTATTCCGGAGCCGGCGAGGCCTCGTCACTGGTGGCTGGATCGCGCGTGCCACCCAGATGATCTCTCAAGCCGTGGAGTTGCTGCGTCATGACACTATCGACCGCTCCGGAAATTTCAGCGATTTCGTACCGCATTGCGCCGCCGACATTATACTCCCACACGATCCGCGTGCCGTCCTCAGTTTCCTCCAGCGTGATTGTGAGAACGCCAGTTGCGGGTTCACCTTGAAGGGGCCCCAGGCCGCCGCGCATGCGAAGCATCCGCAACGGATGCGCCTGGATGACCGCAGCATGCTGTACGCTCCCATCGAGCGAGAAGCCATCGGCAACGTCTTCGCCGGGCAAACGCTCGCAAAAGCAACCACCGGCCTGTGGCTCCAGCGCCATGTTGGTCGCATCACCGGACCACGTATGCTGATCGCTCCACCAGTCTCCCGGTTTCGTAAGGGCCAGCCAGGTTGCCATTGAGTTGGCCGAAACTGTCGCTGTGTCCCGCGTGACGAATCCGTCGTCGTTGCTCGTCACCACTTCTGCGCTCAGTGGCGCACTCGTCAGCATGCAGGCGATCAGCGTGAAGAAAGAACGATACATGGTTTGTCTCCCTCATTGGGAAGCACACTGTACGCGATCGCAACCGGCGGAGTAAGTCAGTCCGCCAGAATACAGTCAATCGCGTGGGTTACTTCCTCGATCGCGGCCATGCCATCGACGCGATTTACGATTCCTCGCGCTTCGTAACCCGGTAGGATCGGTGCTGTTTCCGCCCGATACAGGCCCATTCGCTTGCGAACGGTTTCCTCGGTGTCGTCGGGTCGGCGCTTGAATTCGGTAGAGCCGCACCGGTCGCAAACGCCTGGCGTTTCGGGCTTGTTGAACTTGTCGTGATAGCCCGCGCCGCAATTTGCGCAGGTAAAGCGACCGGTAATGCGTTCGACCAGCGCGTCTTCATCCACTTCGAGCTCGATGACATGATCGAGCTTGCGACCGTGCTTTTCCAGAATGCCATCCAGCATCTGTGCCTGCGCTTCGGTCCGCGGATAGCCGTCGAATATCGCGCCTGTCGCAGGTCCCATCGCGGTCAACTCGGCATCGATCAGTTCGGAGACGATATCGTCAGAGACGAGATCGCCACGATCCATGATCGCCTTGGCCTTGAGACCGACCGGAGTTCCGGTCGAAACTGCGCCGCGCAACATGTCCCCGGTCGAGAGCTGCCGCATGCCGTGATGCTCGACGAGCCGATGAGCCTGGGTGCCCTTGCCAGCGCCCGGCGGGCCGAGAAGGATGATATCCATCGGGTGAACTCCCTTGTCGCCCCGTCCGGCCCTTATCGCAGCCGGCCCTTGAGCTTCGCTTTCTTGATGAGATCGCCGTATTGATGCGCCAGAAGGTGCGACTGGATCTGGCTGATCGTGTCCACCGTGACGTTAACGACAATGAGAAGGCTGGTACCGCCGAGGAACAACGGAACCCCAGTCTGGGCAATCATGTATTCGGGCACCACGCAAACGAAGGTGAGGTAGATCGCCCCGATAACGGTAATGCGCGTCAGGACGTAGTCGAGGTATTCCTCGGTCCGGCGACCAGGGCGGATACCCGGAATGAACCCGCCGTTCTTTTTCAGGTTTTCTGCCGTTTCCTCCGGATTGAAAACAATCGCGGTGTAGAAGAAGCAGAAGAAGATGATGCCGATCGCGTATAGCGTCATGTAGAGCGGCTGGCCGTGCTGAAGATATTGCAGCACAGTCTGCAACGTGCCGCCGACGCCGCTATTGGTATCGACCGAATTACCGGCAAACTGCGTTATCGTAAGCGGAAGCAGCAGCAGCGAGCTTGCGAAGATGGGCGGGATGACGCCGGCCGTGTTGAGCTTGAGCGGAAGGTGTGAGCGATCCGCCTGCATCATCCCCCGCTGAGTCGCGCGCTTGGGATACTGGATCAGCAAGCGGCGCTGCGCACGCTCCATGAAACAGATCAGCAGGATCAGGCCAACCACCATGACGATGAAGCCGATGAGGATGGTGGTCGCGATGGAACCTTCTGCGTATCCGCTAGCCATATTCGAGACGAAAGTAGGAAACTGGGCCACGATACCGGCCATGATGATCAGCGAAACGCCGTTGCCGATGCCGCGGCTGGTAATCTGTTCGCCCAGCCAGAGCAGGAACATGGTACCGCCGACAAGACTGATGACCGCGCCAACGCGGAACATGAGGCCGGGATCCACGACCGCCTGCAATCCGCTCTGCGCACCGAAGCTCTCCAGACCCGAGGCAAGAAACCACCCCTGGATCGCGCATAGGAACACGGTGCCATAGCGCGTGTACTGGTTCAGTTTCTGCCGACCGACCGTACCTTCCTTCTTGAGCGCGGCGAGCGTGGGATGCAGCGCTGCGGCAAGCTGAACGACGATCGATGCCGTGATGTATGGCATGACGCCGAGCGCGATGAGGCTCATGCGCTCAAGGCTTCCGCCGGAAAACGTATTGAACAGGTCCAGAATGCCACCGCGCGTCTGGTCGTAGAGATCGCTCAGAATAAGCGGGTTGACGCCCGGAAGCGGCACGAAGCTCAGGAAGCGGAAAACGATCAGCGCACCGATTGTGAACCAGATGCGGTTCTTCAGCTCGGTGGCCTTCGAAAAATTGGCGAGGCTCATATTGCTCGTCATGTTGTCGGCGCGTGATGCCATTGGTCGTGTTCGATCCTAGCTTGCGGCCGGCCCGTTCCGGCCCCGACCGGACAAATAGGGAGCGAGGGACGGAATGTCGAACCCCGCCCCCCGGAAATTCCCGATTACTTGGACTTCTTGGCCTTGTTCGCTTCGGCCCGGGCAAGCTTCTTCTCGCTCTCGGGCTGCGGCTTCGGCAGGACCTCGACCGATCCCCCGGCCTTTTCGACTGCCTCGATGGCACCTTTGGACGCACCGGCGACAACAAACTTCGCCTTTGTCGTCAGGTCGCCCTTACCAAGCAGGCGAACACCGTCCTTGCCGCCTCGCGCCAGGCCCGCAGCCTTGAGCGCTTCGTGGTCGATATCCTTCTTGGCATCGAGCTTCTTGGCGTCGATGAACTTCTGAACCGTGCCAAGGTTCACTTCGGCATAGTCTTTACCGAACGGGTTGTTGAAACCACGCTTCGGCAACCGCATGTGGAGCGGCATCTGACCGCCTTCAAAGCCCTTGATAGCGACGCCGGAACGGCTCTTCTGACCCTTCTGGCCACGGCCACCGGTCTTGCCCTTGCCCGAACCTATTCCACGGCCAACGCGGATACGGTTTTTGCGGGCTCCGGGATTGTCATGAATGTCGTTGAGTTTCATAGTCTGCACTCGCTTTCGCTTTTGTTCGCGCTTCAAAATGGAAACGGCCCGCTATCTCAGCAGGCCGCTCCCGTCAAATTTCGTTGTCGCAATCAGTCTTGGACGATCGTGACCAGGTGCGGGATCTTGGCGATTGCACCACGCACTTCAGGCGTATCCTGACGAGTGACGACCTTGTGCATCTTGTTGAGACCCAGTCCTACCAGGATTTTTCTCTGGCTTTCCGGTCGACGGATCGGCGAACCGATCTGCTTTATCGTGATGGTGTTGTTCTTGGCCATCGATATCACTCCGCGATAGCGGCGGCATCGGCTTTCGCCTCTGCCTCCGACGCACCGCCGCGACCAAGCAGGTCGGCGACTTTCTTGCCGCGACGCTGGGCCACCGACTTCGGCGAAGTCTGGTCGGTCAGCGCGTCGAACGTGGCGCGAATCATGTTATAGGGATTGGATGTGCCGACCGACTTGGTCACCACATCCGCAACGCCGAGACTCTCGAAGACGGCACGCATCGGACCACCGGCGATAATTCCGGTACCGGGAGGCGCGGTCCGCACCGTGACCTTGCCGGCACCAAAACGACCGTTCCCGTCATGGTGAAGGGTACGACCCTCTTTCAATGACACGCGGATCATCTTCTTGCGGGCGGCAGCTGTCGCCTTGTTGATCGCTTCCGGCACTTCGCGGGCCTTGCCCTTGCCGAAGCCGACCCGACCGGCACCATCGCCGACCACGACCAGTGCGGCGAAGCCGAAACGCTTACCGCCCTTGACGGTCTTCGACACGCGATTGATGTGGACGAGCTTCTCGATGATGCCATCGTCTTCTTCTTCGCGGCGACCGCCACGACGATTATCACGACCGCCACCACGGCCACGGCCACCGCCGCGATTATTGTCGCGACCGCCCCGGCCCTGGCGTTCACGCGGCTTGCCTTCGTCGCCCTGTGCGGGCGACTGGTTTTCCGCCGCTTCGGAAGGGGTGTCGGCAATGGCCGGCTCTTCCTGCTTGACGCCATGATCGGTTTCGGCCTCGACCACGCCGGATTCGGCCTTCGCCTTCGCCACTTCGGGCGTATCGACGATGGCCGGAGCCTCGGTGGCCTTGTTTTCCTGGGCCGTTTCGTTTTCGGTTTTCTTGTCGTCAGCCATGATCAGAACTCCAGCCCGCCTTCACGGGCGGCGTCGGCCAGCGCCTTGACGCGGCCGTGGAAAAGGAAACCGCCGCGATCGAACACGACATTGGTCACACCCGCTTTCTTCGCGGCGGCAGCGATGTCGCTGCCGACCTGCTTGGCGGCATCGACATTGGCGCCCGAATTCTTCGCACCCAGCGTCGAGGCAGCGGCAAGCGTCTTGCCCTGTGCATCATCGATGACCTGTGCGTAGATGTGCTTGCCGGTCCGGTGGACCGAAAGGCGCGGTTTGCCACCTGAGACATTGCGCAATGCGGTGCGCACGCGGCGGCGGCGGCGTTCAAAAAGGGAGAGCTTTGCCATCTTACTTCTTCTTCCCTTCCTTGCGGAAGACGTATTCGCCCTGGTACTTGATCCCCTTGCCCTTGTAAGGCTCGGGTTTGCGCCAGCTGCGAACATTGGCGGCGAACTGACCGACGGCCTGCTTGTCGATCCCCGAAATGATAACGGTCGTCTGATCGGGCGTCTTCACGTCCAGACCTTCGGGTACGTCCAAGTCGACATCGTGCGAATAGCCAAGCTGGAGCTTGAGCTTGTTGCCCTGCGCCTGAGCCCGGTAACCGACCCCCGAAATCTCGAGCGTCTTGGTAAACCCTTCGGTCACACCTTCTACCAGGTTCGCAACCAGCGTGCGCTGCATGCCCCAGTGATCACGCGCGGCGCGCGTATCGTTCGCCGGCTTGACCGAAATCTCACCGTCTTCGAGCTTGTAGTCGATCAGATCGGACATGCCCATTGACAGGGTGCCCTTCGGCCCCTTGACGGCCAGCTTATCGCCCTCGATCTTTGCCTCGACCCCGTTGGGAATCGCGACAGGTTTCTTGCCGATGCGGCTCATTAGAACACCTCCGCCAAGACTTCGCCGCCGACGTTTTCCGTACGCGCTTCGTTGTCCGAAAGCACGCCCTTGGGCGTCGAAACAATGGTGATGCCGAGACCGTTGCGAATCGTCGGAAGTTCCTTCGAACCCGAATAAACCCGGCGGCCAGGCTTGGAAACGCGGGCGACATGCTTGATCGCCGGCTCGCCCTCGAAATATTTCAGTTCG
Organism: Erythrobacteraceae bacterium Alg239-R51; assembly: GCA_947331495.1. Classification (GTDB taxonomy): domain Bacteria; phylum Pseudomonadota; class Alphaproteobacteria; order Sphingomonadales; family Sphingomonadaceae; genus Qipengyuania. The sequence continues at coordinate 1,986,150 of CAMZOI010000001.1, forward strand.
ATCCGCAGCGCGGGGTGCTTGCCCGTACCATCTTCGCTGTAGCCACGGATATAGCCTTCGCGTTGAAGCACTTCGAGCACATTAGCACGCAGTTTGCTGGCGGGAGAAAGGACGCTGTCCTTCTTCGCACGCTGGCCGTTGCGGATGCGGGTGAGCATGTCACCCAGTGGATCGGTCATAGCCATCTATCGATTCCTCACCAGCTCGACTTGGTCAGGCCCGGTATCAGGCCCTTGTTGCCGAGGTCGCGCAGTTCGATACGATTGAGACCGAACTTGCGGTAATAGCCGCGCGGGCGGCCGGTGGTGGAGCAGCGGTTGCGCACGCGGGTCGGATTTGCGTTGCGCGGAATTTCTGCCATCTTCAAACGTGCGATCAGACGCTCGCCATCGTCGAGACTCTTGTCATTGGCAATCGCCTTGAGCTTCTCGTACTTGGCAGCGTACTGCTTGACGAGCTGCTTGCGGCGCTCGTTCTTGTTGATCGAACTCAGTTTCGCCATTGGACTTAAGTTCCTTTCCTGGGCGGCTTACGCCGCTTCCTTCTCTTCCGACTTTTCAGCCGGGAACGGGAACCCGAACAGACGCAGCAGCTCGCGCGCCTCGTCGTCGGTCTTCGCCGTGGTTGTTACAATGATATCCATGCCCCGGACCTTTTCGATCCTGTCGTAGGAGATCTCGGGGAAAACGATCTGTTCCTTCAGCCCCATCGCGTAATTGCCGCGGCCGTCGAACGACCTCGGGTTCAGTCCGCGAAAGTCGCGGATGCGGGGCATCGCGATCGTCACCAGACGATCGACGAATTCATACATGCGTTCGCGCCGCAGCGTTACCTTGGCGCCGATTGGCATACCTTCGCGCAGCTTGAACTGGGCAATGGATTTCTTGGCCTTCGTGATGACCGGCTTCTGGCCGGCGATCAGAGCCATTTCCTCGGCAGCCGTCTGGACCTTCTTCTTGTCCTGGCTTGCTTCGCCAACGCCCATGTTGAGCGTTATCTTCTCGATGCGCGGGACTTCAAGACGGTTCGAATAGCCGAACTTCTCGGTCATTGCCTTGACGATGTCATCGTCATAGCGCTGCTTCATGCGTGGGGCCGAAGCGTTGGTCTTGTCAGCCATCGATGGTCTCCCCGGACTTCACGGCAACCCGTACCTTTTTTCCGTCCTTCTCTTCGAAGCGGACGCGGGTTGGCTTGCCGTCTTTCGGATCTGCCAGCGCAACCTTGCCGATATGCATCGGCGCTTCAAAACGGTCGATGCCGCCTTGCGGGTTGGTCTGGCTCGGCTTGCGGTGACGTGCCGCGATGTTGACGCCCTCTACGACGACCTTGCCTTCCTTTGGCATGACCTTCGCGACGGTGCCTGTCTTGCCCTTGTCCTTGCCGGACAGGACGACAACGCTGTCACCCTTCTTGATCTTCGCGGACGCCATCACAGCACCTCCGGAGCAAGCGATACGATCTTCATGAAGCCGCGCCCGCGCAATTCGCGCACGACCGGCCCGAAGATGCGGGTGCCGATCGGCTCTTCGCTCTTGTTCACGAGTACCGCGGCATTGCTGTCGAAGCGAATCACGCTGCCATCGGGGCGGCGTACGTCCTTCTTCGTACGCACGATGACGGCGCGATGGACATCGCCCTTCTTCACCTTCGTACGCGGCTGGGCTTCCTTGACGGAAACCACGATCACGTCGCCAACGGAAGCAGTCCGGCGCTTCGAGCCGCCCAGCACCTTGATGCACTGGACGCGCTTGGCGCCGCTGTTGTCCGCGACGTCGAGATTGGATTGCATCTGGATCATCGATCCGGTTCCTTCTCTTGGCTTGCCGGGACGCGCTCAACGCGAGCCGCCCGGCAGTTCCCTAAAACGTCAGTTGCTTGCGGCTTCGACTTCGAGGTCAGCCTCGACAGCCTGGGTTCCGCCCGCCGTTACCCGATCCTTGACCATCCAGGTCTTGGTTTTCGAGATCGGCTTGGTTTCTTCGATGCGCACGACATCGCCGAGTGTGAACTCGTTGTTCTCGTCATGGGCATGGTACTTCTTCGAACGACGGATAATCTTTCCGTAAAGCGGGTGCTTCACCTTTCGTTCGACAAGCACGGTAACGGTCTTGTCGGTCTTGTCGGAGGTGACGGTCCCGATCAGAATACGTTTGGGCATGGTCTACTCCTTAAGCCTTGGCTTCGGCCGTACCGGCCGACTGCTTCTGGCGCTCGTTCTGAAGCGTCTTGATCTTGGCAATAGTCCGCCGAACTTCGCGGACCCGCGCGGGCGCCTCGAGCTGGTTCGTCGCCGATTGGAAACGCAGGTTGAACTGCTCGCGCTTGAGCGTGGTCAATTGCTCCGAAAGCTGGTCGTCCGACTGCTGACGCAGATCTTCGGTCTTGGTCGTATTCTGGGCCATCATTCGCCTCCCAGGTGACTTTCGTCGCCGAAGCGGGCGACGACTTTGGTTTTCACCGGCAGCTTCATGGCCGCACGGCTGAACGCTTCAGCGGCCAGCGGACCGGCGACACCGTCGAGCTCGAACAGGATCCGGCCAGGTTTCACGCGGGCGGCCCAGTATTCGACCGAACCCTTGCCCTTACCCTGACGGACTTCGGCAGGTTTCTTGGATACCGGCACATCCGGGAATACGCGGATCCACAAGCGCCCCTGACGCTTGATATGACGTGTGATCGCCCGGCGTGCGGCCTCGATCTGGCGAGCGGTAATCCGCTCCGGCTCGAGCGCCTTCAGACCGTACGAGCCGAAATTCAGCGTCGTGCCGCCCTTCGCAGCGCCATGGATCTTGCCCTTGAACGCCTTGCGATACTTAGTTTTCTTCGGTTGCAGCATGGTTCTTTCCTAAATCTGCAATCAGCGGGCCGGGCGAACGCCGGAAGTTTGCGCTTCCATCATCAGGCGATCCTGCGCGGTCGGATCATGACCAAGGATTTCGCCCTTGAAGATCCAGCACTTGATTCCGATGATTCCGTACGCGGTCAGCGCTTCAGCTTCGGCGTAATCGACATTTGCACGCAGCGTGTGGAGCGGAACGCGTCCTTCACGATACCATTCGACACGGGCAATTTCAGCCCCACCGAGGCGGCCACCGCAAACGATCTTGATACCCTCGGCCCCGAGACGAAGGGCCGACTGAACAGCGCGCTTCATCGCGCGACGGAAGGCCACGCGGCGGATCAACTGATCGGCGATGCCCTGGGCCACCAGCTTCGCGTCGATTTCCGGCTTGCGGATCTCGACGATGTTCAGCTTCACCTCGCTCGCAGTCATCGTGGCAAGCTTGGTACGCAGTTTCTCGATATCCGCGCCCTTCTTGCCGATGATGACACCGGGGCGTGCGGCGAAGATCGAGATGCGGCACAGCTTCGCTGGCCGTTCGATCACGACCTTGGAAATCGCCGCCTGCGGCAGCGAATTCACGATGTGCTTGCGGATCTCGATATCTTCCTTGAGCAGCGAGGCATAGTCACGCCCTTCGGCGTACCAGCGGCTGTCCCAGGTGCGGTTGATCTGCAGACGCAGACCGATCGGATTGCTCTTCTGACCCATCTCTTACGCCTCTTCCTGCTCGCGCACGACGATGCGCAGCTTGCTGAACGGCTTCAGGATGCGCGTGCTCTTGCCCCGACCGCGCGTATGAAACCGCTTCATCGTGATCGATTTGCCGACCGATGCTTCGGCCACGACCAGCGCGTCGACATCCAGTTCATGATTGTTTTCCGCATTGGCGATCGCCGAAGCGAGCACCTTGCTGGCGTCCCTTGCCATTGCTTTCTTGGAGAAAGCAAGGATGTTCAACGCCTCTTCGGCCCGCTTGCCACGGATTAGCTCGGCAACGAGGTTCAACTTCTGGGCCGAACCACGGATCGTGGTGCCGACAGCCAGAGCTTCGTTATCCGCAACGCGGCGGGGTGCTTTTGCCTTGCCCATTAGCGTTTGCCCTTCTTGTCGGAGGCGTGGCCCGGGAACGTGCGCGTCGGCGCGAATTCGCCAAGCTTGTGTCCGACCATTTCTTCCGAAACCGAAACCGGGATGAATTTGTGCCCATTGTAAACGTTGAACGTCAGGCCAACGAAATCAGGAAGAATGGTGCTGCGACGCGACCAGGTCCTGATCGGCTTGTTGCTGCTCGCTTCCTGTGCGTCCTGGGCCTTCTTCAGAAGGCTGAGTTCGACGAACGGACCTTTCCAGACGGAACGTGCCATGTCCGATTACCTCTTCTTCTTCGCGTGCCGCGAACGGATAATGTACTTGTCCGTCTGCTTGTTCTTGCGGGTACGGGCGCCCTTGGTCGGCTTGCCCCATGGAGTGACAGGATGACGCCCGCCGCTGGTCCGGCCTTCACCACCACCGTGCGGGTGATCGACCGGGTTCTTGGCGACACCGCGCGTGAGCGGCTTGATGCCCATCCAGCGCCGGCGACCGGCCTTGCCCAGGTTTTGGTTCTGGTTGTCGGGGTTCGACACCGCACCGACCGTGCCCATGCAGTCCGAACGCAGGTAGCGTTGCTCGCCGCTATTGAGACGGACGATGACCATGCCACGATCGCGACCGACCAGCTGCACGTAGGAGCCAGCAGCGCGAGCGATCTGACCGCCCTTGCCCGGCTTCATCTCGACATTGTGGCAGATCGTTCCGACCGGCATCTGTCCCAGCAGCATCGCATTGCCCGGCTTGGTGTCGCACTTCTCAGCAGCAATCACCTTGTCACCGACGCCGAGGCGTTGCGGCGCGAGAATATAGGCCAGTTCACCGTCGTCATACTTGATCAGCGCGATGAACGCGGTGCGGTTGGGATCGTATTCGATCCGCTCGACCGTGCCATCCACGTCCCATTTGCGACGCTTGAAGTCGACGAAACGGTACTTCTGCTTGTGACCGCCCGCGATACCGCGCGAAGTGACATGGCCCTTGTTGTTGCGGCCGCCGGTCTTGCGCTTGCCTTCTGTCAGCGACTTGACCGGCTTGCCCTTGTGCAAACCGGACTTGTCGACGAGGATCAGGCCGCGACGGCCGGGGCTCGTAGGTTTGTAATTCTTGAGTGCCATTATTCTCTAGCCCCTCAGATGCCGCTTGTGACGTCGATGGAATCGCCGTCCTTCAGGGAAACCACGGCCTTTTTCAGGTCGTTGCGCTTGTAGGGCTTGCCCTTCCAGCGCTTGGTCTTGCCCTTCACGTTGATGGTGTTGACGCCGGTAACGCTGACTTCGAAAATCGCCTCGATCGCTTCCTTGATCTGAGGCTTGGTCGCGTCATTCGCCACCTTGAAAACGACGGCGTTATGCTCGGAAGCAAGCGTCGCTTTCTCGGTGATGTGCGGTGCCAGTACGACATCGTAATGCCGTGCGTCCACTGTCTGCTTCTTAGCCATTGAACCGGCCCTCCAGCTTCTCGATCGCGTCCTTCGTCAGGACCAGCGTGTCGTGCTTCAGGATGTCGTAAACGTTGGCACCCATTGCCGGGAGAACGTTCACGCCAGGCAGATTGCCCGCAGCTTTCTTGAAACCGTCATTCACGCTTTCGCCATCGATGACGAGAACCTTGCCGCTCCAGCCATTCTTCTCGAAGTGACCTTTCAGCGCCTTGGTCTTGACGTCCGCCAGTTCGAGACTGTCGACTACGACCAGACCGTCCTTCGCCTTGCTGGAAAGCGCCATCTTCAAGCCGAGTGCGCGGATCTTCTTGTTGAGCGACTGCTCGAATTCACGCTTGCGAGCCCCATGCGCCTTGCCGCCGCCGATAAAGATCGGAGCGCCACGGTCGCCATGACGGGCATTGCCCGAGCCCTTCTGACGACCGAATTTCGCACCGGTGCGAGCCACATCCGAACGCTCACGCGTCGGGCGAGCGGTGCCGCGGCGATTTTCAAGCTGCCAAGTGACGACGCGGTGGAGGATGTCCGCCCGCGGCTCAACGCCGAATACACCGTCGTTAAGTTCGATATCACCCGACGCCTTGCCGTCGATTTTCTGGACCTTCACCTTCACGGATCAGCCCTCCTTGTTCTCACCGGCGTCCTTGTCGACGCTCGGCGTGGTGCTGTTGTCGTCGGCAGCGCCTGGTTCGGCATCGGCACCAGCATCCTGCTGCTGCATCAGCTTTTCCTGCTGCTCGGCGGAAATTTCGGTGCCGACCTCGTGTTCGGCGGCGGATTCGACCAGACCGGCTTCGGCCTCCTGATGATCGAACTCCTCGCGATTGCGGTACATGACACCGGGGAACGGCAGATCGGCGTGATCGACCTTCACCGCGTCCTTCACCAGCAACCAGCCATTCTTCGCACCAGGGACCGAGCCCTTGACGAAAAGAAGCCCTCGATCAGCGTCAGTACGCACGATCTCGAGATTCTGCTGGGTACGCTGACGGTCGCCCATGTGGCCGGCCATCTTCTTGCCCTTGAACACCTTGCCCGGGTCCTGCCGCTGACCGGTCGAGCCGTGCGAGCGGTGCGAGATCGAGACACCGTGCGTCGCACGCAGGCCGCCGAAACCCCAGCGCTTCATGGCGCCGGCAAAGCCTTTACCCTGCGTGTGGCCAGTAATGTCGACCTTCTGCCCAGCAATGAAATGCTCGGCCGAAATCCGGGCACCGACCGGAAGCAAAGCCTCCTCGCTATCGACACGGAATTCAGCGACTTTCATCTTCAACGGAACCTCGGCCTTCGCGAAAGCTTCGCGCTGTGGCTTGTTCACGTTCTTCTGCTTGGCCTCACCGGCACCGAGCTGGAGAGCAATATAGCCATCCCGACCTTCGGTACGGTGAGCGGTCACCTGACAATCTTCCAGAGCCAGAACGGTAACCGGCACGTGCCGACCGTCCTCCTGGAAGAGGCGGGTCATCCCGACTTTCTTTGCGATAACGCCTGTGCGCATCGTAAACTCCTAACACAGAGGCACCACGGCCCATCCGCGGTGCTTGCCAGCCCGTTTATTGATGCGTCGCCCCGTCCGGGCTGAGTGCCTTCCGTGGCAGCATGCCATGGAAAGCGAGACGGGGGACGCAGGCCCGGGCACGCCCGGCGGTATCCCTAAATGGTGCCAATCTCGCGATCGACGGGACTTTAGAGCGCCCCTGTAACCTTCCGGTCGATTTAACGTCCCACCGGATGGACGGAACCCCAAGGTCCGAAGAACCAAGCCTGCTTACGCCAGCTTGATTTCCACGTTAACCCCCGCAGCAAGGTCGAGCTTCATCAGCGCATCGACCGTCTGGGCGTTAGGCTGCACGATATCGAGCAACCGCTTGAACGTGCGAACCTCGAACTGCTCCCGCGACTTCTTGTCGATATGCGGGCCGCGGTTCACGGTGAATTTCTCGATACGCGTCGGCATGGGAATGGGGCCGCGAATAAGCGCTCCGGTACGACGTGCAGTTTCCGCGATTTCGCCAGTAGCCTGGTCGAGAACGCGGTGGTCGAACGCCTTGAGGCGAATGCGGATATTCTGAGCTTCCATTACCTACACCGATGCGAAAGAGCCAAACGAGCCTATACGGCTCGCAAAAAAGAAAGGCTCAACCCACTTGAACCCGGTTTCCCGGAACGGGCGACCTTTCGTAAATTCATTGTGCCTGGGGACGAATCCCCTGCTGTGGTCGCGCATATACGGGGCAGGTCCGTGTCTGACAACCCCCGAATTTCAGCCTTTTCCACTATTGCCCGATGGCTCCAAGCGATCTTGGAAAAGTTCGACCCGGCGAACAAGAAAAAGGCCCGCACCTTCCATCAGGTGCGGGCCCCAAACTTTCAGGTCAAAGACCTTCGAAGCTTACTTCGAGATCTTGCTGACCACGCCCGAACCAACGGTACGACCGCCTTCGCGGATCGCGAAGCGCAGGCCTTCGTCCATGGCGATCGGTGCGATGAGCTTGACGTCGATCGTCACATTGTCGCCCGGCATCACCATTTCGGTACCTTCGGGAAGGATCACTTCGCCGGTCACGTCCGTCGTACGGAAGTAGAACTGCGGACGATAGTTCGCGAAGAACGGCGTGTGACGGCCCCCTTCGTCCTTCGAAAGGACATAGACTTCCGCCGAGAACTCGGTGTGCGGGTTCACGGTGCCGGGCTTGGCCAGGACCTGGCCACGCTCGACGTCTTCACGAGCCACGCCGCGGATAAGGGCACCGATATTGTCGCCGGCTTCACCGCGATCAAGCAGCTTGCGGAACATTTCGACGCCGGTCACGGTCGTCTTCGTAGTGTCCTTGATGCCAACGATTTCGCATTCGTCGCCAACATTCACGATGCCGGTTTCAACACGACCGGTGACAACCGTACCGCGACCCGAGATCGAGAAAACGTCTTCGATCGGCATCAGGAAGGGCTGGTCTACAGGGCGTTCCGGAGTCGGGATGTAGGTATCGACGGCTTCCATCAATTCCTTGATCGAATTTTCGCCGATTTCCGGATCGCGACCTTCCAGCGCGGCAAGAGCCGAACCCTTGATGATCGGAATATCGTCACCGTCAAAACCGTATTCGCTGAGCAGTTCGCGGACTTCCAGCTCGACGAGTTCGAGGATTTCCTCGTCATCGACCTGGTCGACCTTGTTCATGTAGACGACCAGTTTCGGAACACCGACCTGACGCGAGAGCAGGATGTGCTCACGAGTCTGCGGCATCGGACCATCGGCAGCGTTCACGACCAGGATCGCGCCGTCCATCTGGGCGGCACCGGTGATCATGTTCTTCACGTAGTCGGCGTGACCCGGGCAGTCGACGTGCGCATAGTGGCGATTGTCGGTTTCGTATTCGACGTGTGCAGTCGAAATGGTGATGCCGCGCTCACGCTCTTCGGGAGCCTTGTCGATATTTGCAAAATCGACTGCCGAACCCTGGACCTTGGTGATCGCCGCGGTCAGCGTGGTCTTGCCGTGGTCCACGTGGCCAATCGTGCCAACGTTGACGTGCGGCTTGTTGCGCTCGAATTTTTCCTTCGCCATTTTCCAATAACCTCTAGTCTTGAATTAGGGATTTCTGCGGGGAAAACAGCGCCCGCTAAATCAGGCGCCGCCCCTAGACCGTGAAACTCGCTTACGCAAGCTTCTCCTTGACTTCCTGTGCGACGCTCGCCGGCACTTCGTCATAGTGGCTGAACTGCATCGTGTACTGCGCACGGCCCTGAGTGAAGGACCGCAGCTCGTTCACGTATCCGAACATGTTCGCCAGCGGCACGAAGGCATCGACTGCCTGTGCATTGCCGCGGGTGTCCGTGCCCTGGATCTGACCACGCCGGGAATTGAGATCCCCGATGACATCACCGAGATAATCGTCGGGCGTCACGACCTCCACCTTCATGACCGGCTCGAGCAATTTGATGCCCGCCCGGTCGGCAACTTCGCGCATCGCACCACGGCCGCAGATCTCGAACGCAATCGCGCTGGAGTCGACGTCGTGGTAGGCACCATCGATCAGACGGATGGTAAAGTCGATTATCGGGAACCCAACGAGATGTCCGCTTGCAGCCTGCTCGCGCAGACCTTTTTCGAGCGCCGGGATGTATTCGCGCGGAATGTTACCGCCCTTGATCTCGTCCTCGAAAATGATGCCTTGGCCACGTTCGCCCGGACTGACGACAACCTTGGCGCGCCCGAACTGTCCCGAGCCACCCGACTGCTTCTTGTGGGTATAGTCGACTTCGACTTCCTTCGCGAGGCTCTCGCGATACGCCACCTGCGGCGCACCGACATTCGCCTCGACCTTGAACTCGCGCTTCATGCGATCGACGAGGATGTCGAGGTGAAGCTCGCCCATGCCCTTGATGATCGTCTGGCCGGATTCGTGGTCGGTCGTGACCCGGAAGCTTGGATCCTCTGCGGCGAGGCGATTGAGCGCGACGCCCATCTTCTCCTGGTCGGCCTTGGTCTTGGGTTCCACCGAAAGCTCGATAACCGGCTCGGGGAATTCCATCCGCTCGAGAATGATCGGCTTGGACGAATCGCATAGCGTATCGCCGGTGGTCGTTTCCTTCAGACCGGCAATGGCGACGATGTCACCGGCAAATGCTTCATCGATGTCCTCGCGGTTGTTCGAGTGCATCAGCAGCATGCGGCCGATCTTTTCCTTCTTGTCCTTAACCGAATTGAGGACCGAGCCCTTCGACAGCTTACCCGAATATATGCGGGTAAAGGTGAGCGTACCAACAAACGGATCGTTCATGATCTTGAATGCCAGCGCGCTGAACGGGGCATCGTCCGACGATGGGCGGCTCGCTTCTTCGTCGCTGTCGGGCAGAACGCCTTTGATCGCCGGAACGTCGAGCGGCGACGGCATGTAGTCGACCACTGCGTCGAGCAGGGGCTGGACGCCCTTGTTCTTGAACGCCGATCCGCACAGCACGGGCACGAAATCGCGTGCCATGGTGCCTTTGCGAATCAGGCTCTTGAGCGTTGCCGGGTCTGGCTCTTCGCCTTCGAGGTACTTCTCCATCACATCGTCGTCCTGTTCGACGACGGTCTCGATCAGCATCTCGCGATATTCGGCAGCCTTGTCGGCAAGCTCGGCCGGGACATCGACGTAGTTGAAGTCCGCGCCGAGGCCGTCGTCTTCCCAGACGATGCCGCGATTGTTGACGAGGTCGACGACGCCCTTGAGGTCGCTTTCCGCGCCGATCGGAAGATAAAGTACCAGCGGCTTGGCGCCGAGACGGTCGATGATCGACTGTACGCAATAGTAGAAATCGGCACCGGTGCGGTCCAGCTTGTTGATGAAGCACATCCGGGGAACGCCGTACTTGTCGGCCTGGCGCCAGACGGTCTCGGATTGGGGTTCCACCCCGGCAACTCCATCAAAAACGGCGACCGCGCCGTCGAGCACGCGCAAGGAACGCTCGACCTCGATGGTGAAGTCGACGTGGCCGGGCGTGTCGATGATGTTGATGCGGTGCTTTTCACCCTTGCCATCCTCGTTCTGCCAGAACGTGGTCGTGGCAGCCGAGGTGATGGTGATCCCGCGCTCCTGCTCCTGCTCCATCCAGTCCATCGTCGCGGCGCCATCGTGCACTTCGCCGATCTTGTAGGATTTGCCGGTGTAATACAGGATACGCTCGGTCGTGGTGGTCTTGCCGGCATCGATGTGGGCCATGATGCCGATATTGCGGTACCGCTCCAGCGGATAATCGCGGGCCATGTGGAATTCCTCGTGGGTTCGGGGCGGGCGTTACGCGTGCCCCATATGGGTAAGAATGTGACCGCGTGGAGACCGTTCCGACACTGCGCCGGACCGGCCTCCTTGCGCGATGCCTACCAGCGGTAGTGCGAGAAGGCGCGGTTCGCGTCCGCCATGCGGTGCGTGTCCTCGCGCTTCTTCACGGCATTGCCGCGGTTGTTGGAGGCATCCATCAGCTCGCCCGAAAGGCGTGCGGCCATGGTGGTTTCCGGACGCCCGCGCGCCGCGGTGATCAGCCAGCGGATCGCCAGCGCCTGGGCCCGCTCGGGACGGACCTCGACCGGGACCTGGTAGGTCGCACCGCCGACGCGGCGGCTGCGGACTTCGACCTGCGGCTTGATGTTCTCGAGCGCGGCGTGGAAGGTCTCGACCGGATTGGTCTTGGCCTTGGCTTCCACCGTGTCGAGCGCGGTGTAGACGATACCTTCCGCAACGGCTTTCTTGCCGTCATACATCAGGTTGTTCATGAATTTCGACAGCACCTGATCGTTGAACTTCGGATCAGGCAAGATTTCCCGTTTCTCGGGACGACGACGACGTGACATATTTCCAACTCCTTCGGAGTGGACTTTCACATCCGTGAAAGTCCTGCGGCTCCAGCCCGCTCCCCCACCCGACCACCCATAGGATACCCTTGGCAGGGTGACCGGGTGGAGGAGCGAGCTGGCTCCGCGTGTGAAACCTCGGGCCCGGTGCCGGTCCGCTACCCCTCCCGACCGCCCGTACGGACAATGCCTCGGGTGGTCGGGAGGGGGAGCGGGCCGGTGCCGCAAGGTCAGCACGGATGTGCTGACCGCACCCACAAAAACCTTACTTCGGACGCTTGGCGCCGTATTTCGAACGGCTCTGCTTGCGGTCCTTGACACCCTGCGTATCGAGCACGCCGCGCAGGACGTGGTAACGCACGCCGGGAAGGTCGCGCACACGCCCGCCACGGATCAGCACGACGCTGTGTTCCTGGAGGTTGTGGCCCTCGCCGGGGATGTAGGTGATGACCTCGCGCTGGTTGGTCAGGCGAACCTTGGCCACCTTGCGCAGAGCCGAGTTCGGCTTCTTCGGGGTCGTCGTGTAGACGCGGGTGCAAACGCCGCGTTTCTGCGGATTTGCTTCCATCGCAGGGACCTTGGACTTGGCCTTCTGCGGGACGCGGCCCTTGCGGACCAGCTGGTTGATCGTCGGCATAGATATCTTTCTCTTCACCGTGTGGCCCGACCCGGATGGGTCAGAACGTCAAGGCGGCGACTAGCGGCTCGGGGTGGTGTCTCGGTTCGGGCGAGATGAAAGCCGTTCGTCCGGGGCCTGTCGAAGGGCGAACCCCTCGGCCTGGACCGGCTGCACTCGCACGAGCCTGAAACGCTCCACCCAAAAGCCACACGGCCACCGGGTTACTCTGACGGCTGCCCCGAGCGAGACTTCGCCACAGGGGGCGAAGTGTGCTGCAATAGAAAAGAGCCTCGTCGCAAAAGCGACAGGCCCCCGGGACATGACCGGCAATGTTCAGCTCTATCTGACCGGATCGGGACGAATCCTGCACCGGATGGGGGCGCATTTAGTTGGATTTGGGGTTCCGGTCAAGGGTTCCTACAGCAGCGATGCCTGCCTGCCGCCCGCCCATGGTTCGCGCGTACGATCGAGCACGAGATCGCCCGTCCACGGGCGGCACAGGGCGCGCGCTGCGTCGGGCGCGCCGGCGGTCCATTGCTCGTAATCGTCGGGTGCCAGGATGACCGGCATCCGGTCATGGCACTCGGCAGCCACGCCGCAGGCATCGGTCATGACCATCGAATAGCAGCGACCCCATTCGTCGCTGTCGCGCCAGACCGCCGCGCAGGCGAACAGGTCGGCATCGGGCAGCGAGAGCCAGCTGCGGGTCTTGCCGCCCTTCGGCCCCTCCGCCTCGGCCCAGGCGGTCAGCGGGATGAGGCAGCGTCGTTCCTCGAAACTGTTGCGCCAGAAGAAGCTGTCCAATTTGTCGGCGCGGGTGTTGTTGACCGGCTTCGGCTTCAATGCCTGCCCCTTCGCGCCCTTGCGCTGGAGCGGGAAGCCCCACGTCATCGAGACCACCGCGCCATCGGCTACCACCGCACCGGGATAGGCCGGAAAAACCTCCGCCCCGAAATTCGCGCCGCCCAGATCGTTGGTCGCACGAAACCAGTTGGCCACTTCGGCATGGGACTTCGTCATGCGGTAGAGGTTGCACATGGGTAGGGGTTAGGAGGTTTGACTATCACCTCTCAAGAGGAAAGGGGCTCATTCCGATCCTTCAAATACCAGTTAGGACGCGAAACAATGCCAGAGTGGTCGTCAATCTTCATTTAGGGAACCGCCCCCCGCCCCTCACCCGTTGGTTCGGCAAGGAGAACGCCATGCCCACACAACAGGACCGAAACGACGAACCCATCCACATCGATGCCGAAAAGGCGCGCGGGGCGGAGATTATCCTGACCAAGCGCCGTAAACGGGTGATCTTCATCGCCGGGCTGGTCGGCTTCGTACTGCTCGCGCTGGTGTTCGGTTTGCTTGCCTAGCGCTGCCGCTTCGTGTCTCGCATGGGTTGGAATTAGAGCTATCTTGACGTACGTTTTACACGGACGCGATTTGCCTAACATGCGGCCCACGTTTCGGGAAAGTCTCGCCCGATCCGACCTTCCCTAAGTCGAATCGTAAACAGACATAGTTAACGCGCGACGAGCCGGTTGCGGCGCGTGACGAATGTCGCGTGGGCAACGAGTAATTCAGCATTGGGCGTCTAATATATGTTGCAACCGCGGCGATCGCCGCGAGATCAACACGGGGAAGCACATTGCGGAACGATACCGATACCGGCGGCGATTACGACTACCGGCGGATAAGCTCTCGCAGCGTATTCGGACTGGCGCTGCTTGCGGCGGTGGGCGCTGTCGCGCTGCTTGGTGGCGCTTGGCACACGTTGGAGACAGCGACCGAACAGGAGAAGATTGCCGAGCCGCCCAACCTCAAACAGGCCGTCGAAAAAATCGAAGAGAAGGGTAAGGAGCTGACCCGGCGCGCGAACCAACGCGGCATGAAGGAAGGCTAGTCGGACTTCTCAGATGCCGACGAAGGCGATCGCTGCTTTGCCGGCAAAGATGGCAATCACCAAGATGCCATCGCCCAACCGTTCCACCAAGGTATCGAACATTGCGTTCCCCCTTTCCGGTACCGGTATAGGGAACGGGCTTTGACAAAGGGTTCGGTGATACCGTTACCGCGACGTTAACCATAAAACAATGATTTGGGTGGATATTTTCGTCTCAGCCAGCGTGGATACAGGGTGAAAGGACGAATAGTGTGGAACAACGCTTAATGTCCGGAAGCCAAGCTTCGAAACTGCTGACCCGGAATGCTGCGGGCGACCGCGCCGCATGGGATCGGCGGGACCGGCATGCGCAACGGCGTTTTGCGACATCTGTGTTTTTTGCGCTGGCCTGGGTCCTCGTGAGTATCTGGCTGTCGCTTCCCTGGTTGAGCGATCTGGCCAACCTGTCGCACCCGTTGGTAGCGCTCTTTGTGCTGGCCTTCGTCGCCTACGTCCCAGGCTTCATGAACGCCTTCCTTCTCGCCAGTCTCGTGCTGCGCCCCGATCCCTTGCGACAGACGCCGCAAACTTGGCCTTCCGTATCGATCCTGATTGCTGCCTACAATGAAGAGAAGCTGATCGGCGAAACGCTGCGCAGCATCAGTGAATTGAACTATCCCGGCGTCCTGGAAATTCTGGTGATGGACGACGGATCGCGCGATCGCACCGCAGAGGAAGTGCGCGCATACGAGCCTGTTTTCGCAGAGCTTCCGGACAAGACCCTACGACTTGTCCGAGAGAAGCGTAACCGCGGGAAGGCCCGCGTGCTCAACCACGGCCTGGAGTTGTCAACGCACGAACTGGTGGTGACTATCGATGCCGATACCCTGCTGGAAAAGGGCTGTCTGATTTCTCTGGTGGAACATCTTGCGGCCAGCCCGCCCGAGACGAAAGCGATCGCCGGCGCTGTTTTTGTCGGCAATCAAGATGAAAGCTGGATCACCCGGGTGCAGCAGTGGGATTATTTCCACGGGATCGCCGCGGTGAAGCGCATGCAGGGCATGTATAACGGCACACTTGTCGCACAGGGCGCTTTTTCGATCTATCGCAAATCGGCGCTGCTCGAAGCCGGCGGTTGGCCGGATACGGTCGGCGAGGACATCGTGCTGACCTGGTCATTGCTCCGTAGGGATTACAAGGTTGGGCACGCCGAAGACGCGATTGCGTGGACCCATGCCCCGAGTACGTTCGGCGAACTCGCCAACCAGCGCAAGCGATGGGCGCGTGGAATGATCGAGGCACTGGCGATCCACAAGGGGTTGCTCAAGATGCCGCGGCTGCGAACCATGTTCATCTGGTGGAACCTCCTGTTCGTCAGCATCGATTTCACTTTTACCTTCGCATTTCTTCCCGGACTTATACTGGCCTTTCTTGGAATATTCTGGCTTGCAGGGCCCATAACGCTGCTGGTCCTGCCATTGGCGGCGCTGTGGAACATAGTCATATATCGCATCCAGACGCGGATGCTCAAACGCAACGACATTGAAATGGAAAAAAGCCTTTCCGGCTTCCTTCTCTATGCTTTCATTTATCCGCTGCTGATGCAGCCGGTATCGGTATGGGGCTATTTCGCAGAGCTTACCGGAGGACGAAAGCAATGGAACTGACCAATCGAGTGCTTTCCGCATTGGTCGTAATGAGCGTTATCGCGATACCATCCTCAATCCTTGCGCAAGAACTCGAACCTGTACCGGCCATTGGAGGACAGGTCTTTGTATCAAGCGATAGCGATGACACCGATATCGTTCGTGCGGCAATCGACTTCGATCTGCGCAATCGGGGCGATGATCACCGCGTCGGCGTGCGGGTTGAGAAGGCCTGGTACGATCCGTCGGGAAGCGGAACGCGCGAGCGCGAGCGTGTCTTCGCCAGGTACGCCGACACTTCTGACGGCTGGACCTGGTCGGCCTTGATCGGAACCGACGGTAATTCGGTTATCGGCTCGGCTTCAATCAATGACGACAGCCGGTTTCGCAAGGAAGCGTTCGTGGAACGTGACGTGGTCGAGACTGCGCGCGGCCTTGACGAAGGTATTTACTCGACCTTCGTCGGAGCAGCAATCGATCTGCCGGTGGACGATAGCAATATCGTCACCCTTCTCGGTGGTGTACAGGAGTTTACCGGCGAAAATGTTCGGCTCCACGCGCGAGCAAACTATGTCCATGTGGTCGACACAGATCTGGGTTTGAGTGCACAATTGCGCGGCCGGTATTTCCGCGATAGCGAACCGCGCGAGTTCGACTATTACTCGCCTCGGTGGTACGCGCAGGTTCTGCCTGTCGTACAGTTGCGCCGCTTTGTTGAAGGCTGGGAACTCGTCGGTGCGGGCGGGGTTGGTATCCAGCGCGATGCTGAGACGGACTGGCGTCAGTCCAACTTCGCGCATGCCCGTTTTCGCAGTCCGCGAAATGCGCAGGACTGGTCTTTTTTCGGGGATGCGACCTACACCGAAACTCCTTCGAACAGCGCAACGATCACGGACAACTATAGTTATCTGCAGGCCCGGGTGGGAGTCATGCGACGCTTCTAGCCGACATGCGGGCAGACGCTGCGGCAAAAACCATTTTCCTACACCCGCTTAATCTGCATTTTAGGGGCGGTCATGTCCGAATCAGACCAGCCCGCCCCCACCCGAAAGATCGCCCGCCAGGCCACCTCCGCCGTCGCGCATGTCGCTCCGCCGCCGGAGGAAGACGATCCGCTGCTCGGCTTCGCGCCCTACGTCCACACCGCGCCGCGGCGCAATTCGATCACGCCCGATCTGCAGCGCAAGTTCATCGCCACGCTGGCGGCCACCGGCATCGTCAGCCAGGCTGCGCTTTCCATCGGCAAGAGCATGGAGGCGATCTACAAGCTGCGCGCGAAATCCGGGGCGGAAGGGTTCGCCGCGGCTTGGGATGCGGCGGTCGATCGCGGGGTGTCGCGGCTGGAGGACAGTGCGCTCGCCCGCGCGATCGAGGGGACGCCCGAATGGCGCGTCGCGTCCGATGACAGCGTGATGACCTATGGCAGGAAGCACAATGAGAGCCTCGTCATGTTCTTCCTGCGCAATCGCCGGCCGGAGAAATACAGCGAGCATATCCGCCCCGGCCACCCGGTCTACGAACGTATCCGCCGCGAAGTGCTGGCCAGCCTGGCGCCCGAAACCGGCGCGGCGGGCGAGGCGGGTGGGGATGACCGCGAATGCGCGCTGTCGCGCCATTTCGCCGACCGGCTGGCGAAGACGGGCAGCACGGGCGAGAGCGGCGGCACGGTGCCCGCGGTGGAGCATCGCGTCGATGACGACACTAGGCGGTAAGAAAGTCCACCAGCTTGCGCACCTTGGCAGTGCGCCATTGCGGCGTGGGGGCGACCAGCCAGTAGGCGCGCGTGCCGGGGCTCGGCCCCTCCAGCGGATCGAGGCGGCCGTCATCGATCGCATCGCGGACCAGCAGTTCGGGCAGGATCGCCCTGCCCAGTCCCGCGAGCGCGCTCGACAGGGCCTGGCCGGCATTGCTGACCGTGACGTGGGCGACCTGGCCATCCTGAAGCGGCAGGCCCCAGTCGATCCAGCTGTCGGGCGCACCGCCATGCTGCTTTGCCCGGGCCACGGTCACGCGGCGCGCCTCGTCGAGCTCGACACCCTGCAATTCGCCCGGCCCGTCGACCAGCCGGATAGCGCAATCGAGATTGGCCTCGGTGAAATCGGCGTTCTCGTCGGCGACGAAGGTGAAGCGGATATCGGGATTGGTCTCGGCGAACTTCGCCAGCCGGGGGGCCAGCCATTGCGCGTAGAATTCGCGCGGGACTGCGATGGTGTAGCTGTCCGATGCCTGCCCGGCCTGCATGGCCGCGACGCTTTCCTCGAATTTCAGGAACCCTTCGCGCAAGGAGTCGAGACCGGCGCATCCTTCCTGCGTCAGTTCGAGCCCCTTGCTCGTGCGGCGGAACAAGACCGTGCCGAGGTGATCTTCCAGCGCGCGTATCTGCTGTCCGACGGCGGCGGGCGTCACTGCCAGCTCGTCCGCGGCGCGGGTAAAGGACAGATGCCGCGCGGCGGCATCGTATACGCGCAGGGCGTTCAGGGGCAAGTGCGTACGCTTCATGACGCGATGCGCCTTAAATGCCGCGCGCGGTGGAAACAAGTCACCCGATCGACAGCTTTTCTTTCATCGCGCGAGAGACCGGCCCGCAGGCGGTCGGGGAGAGGAGGAAATGCGCCCCTCAACCGCTATCGTTTCAGCCCGCAGTGGCCGGCGCGGCGAGCGGAAAATACGGTATCCGAACTTCGATGGGCGAACCGTCTTCGGCGTGGAAAGTGTAGAACCCCTCCATCGAGCCGTGCGGCGTATCGAGCGGACAGCCGCTGACATAATCATGGCTTTCGCCGGGACGCAGGACCGGCTGTTCGCCCACCACCCCTTCCCCGTCGACATGGGCGACCAGTCCCGACCCGTCGGTAATCCGCCAGTGACGCGTGAGCAGCTGGACGCGCTCGTGCGAACCGTTCTCGATGCGGATGTGATAGACCCAGAACCACTTGCCCGCATCGGGCTGCGATTGTTCGGGCAGGAAATTCACCGCGACCCGAACGGTGATACCCTCGGTCGTGGCGGCATGCTGGAAAAGCTCTTTGATCACAGAGAACAAACTAGGCGAATTGGTGACGATCGCAAGGGCGGGTGAGGCACTTTTGCGCCGACGCGATGACCGGAACTGCGCAAGGCAAAGGTTAATTTCGGTTTACCGCGACTGCTCAGCCGTCGCTAACTTCCGCGGTCCACAAATGGCACGACGGGAAAAAAGGGAGGTCCGGATGGTCGTCGCATTCATTCACCGGCTCGTTAGCGAACAAAGCGGGGCGAGCCGCTTCAAATTCGCCTTTGCCGCACAGTTCGTGGCACTGGGATTGTGGTTCTAGGGATCGCCGCTCGGGCGATCTAGGGCTTGCCGCCGGAGAGATAGTCTTCGAGCTGGGCCAGCCGTTCCTTGCCGAACCACATCTCTTCGCCGACGAAGAAGGTCGGAATACCGAATGCCCCCCGCTCGACCGCGCTCGCCGTGTTGTCGGCAAGCTTCTGCTTGACCGACGGGTCCTGCGCCGCCGCGAGCAAGGCCTGCGCATCGAAGCCCGCCCCCGACAATTCGGCGCCGACGATTTCGGCATCGCTGCAGTCGATATTGCGTTCCCACACGGCAGGCAGAAGCGTCTCGACCAATCGCTGCATCTCGGCCTGATCCGAAGCCGCGGCCAGGATGCGTTGCAACAGGATGGAATTGAAGGGCAGGTCGGGGTGCATGCTGAACCGGCCCATCGCGTGCCGGTCGAGAAACCGGTGAAACTCCAACGCCGCGTAAGGCACCTTCCCCTTCACACCGGCATCGCGCATCATGGGCGGCGCGTTCCCGGTCAGCTTGTGCATTCCCCCGAGAAACACGGGTACGACAACCAATTGCGCACCAGTCCGACTGACAATGTCCTTCAGCGGGTACCACGCCAGATACCCGTTCGGCGCTGCTAGATCAAAGACATACTCGACGGTTTGGGACATACGGTCTCCTGAAGCGCCTTCACATTGCGGGAAACCCGCCTGCGTTGCAACGTTGGCTGAATATGACAGATTTGTTACGCCCGAACACGTTGAGCTGGATAGAAGTCGCCATCCGGATCGGAGCAGCGGTGCTGTTTCCCCTGGTCATCGGGTTGGAGCGGTTCTTTCACAAGAAACCGATCGATTTTCGTCCGTTCGTCATAATTTCGGTCGCGGCCTGCGCGCTGCTGATCGGATCGATCGAGCTGCTCCAGGCGGAACGCGACGCTCAGGCCCAGATCGATCCGACAAGGGTAATCGAGGGCGTGATCACCGGCATCGGCTTCATCGGCGCAGGCGCAATGTTCCGCGACGGCAATTTCGTGCAAGGGGCCGGATCGGCAGCGTCGATCTGGTGCGCCGGCGCCATCGGGCTCGTATGCGGCATGGGCGAGATCTGGCTGGCCGCGATCGTGTCGCTCATCGTGCTGATCATTCTGCTGGTCAGCCGGCCGTTTACCGAAAAATGGGACCCTGGATCGGACACCGAAGCCGCAGATGAAGGACCGAAAGAAGACTCAACAACCAAGCTCGATCCATCCGGCAATTAAGGCGAGGACATTAATGCTTGCGAATGCTTCGCAATAGCATACGATGCTGGCGAAGGAGATCGCATGGCCCATCCACACGAATCGACCGTTCTCGAACTGCCCTTGCCCGCACGACGCCACCAGACCCTCGGCCTCGTCCTGATCAGGAGGCTGGCGGGATACGGCCTCCATGATGCGCGCGCGACGATGCTGGCGCTCGACGCCGCGGGTGGCGAGTTTCGCAAACTGCTCGTCCTGACACGGGCGCTCGTGGTCGATCTTGCCCGCACGTCGAAACGCCGGATCAAGCTCGCGCCGTGCTGCGCCACCGGGATGACGCGCGACGAGGGCTTGGTCATGGCCATGATCGACGGCGCCGGGCTGGACGTGCACGGCGTGCTGACCGATGACGGCGATTGCCCCGCCGCCATGACCACCGCGCACGCGCTGGGCCGTGAACTGACGCGGATCGCGACGCGCAATGGGTGGCGGCACTAAAGCCCGGCGGCTGCCAACGCCCGGTCGAGGTCTTCCTTCACGTCCTCGACATCTTCCAGACCGACATTGATGCGCAGCAGGCCCTCGGTCACGCCCATCGCGTCGCGCGCTTCCTGGGTCATGCCGGCATGCGTGGTGCTCGCCGGGTGGCACATCAGGCTGCGCGCATCGCCGATATTGTTCGAGATATCGACCAGTTCGAGCGCGTCGAGAACGGCAAAAGCCGTCGCCCGGTCGCCCACATCCAGAGCGAAGATCGGTCCGGTCGCCGCCATCTGCTTCAGCGCCAGCGCATGACGCGGATGGCTCAGCAGTCCGGGATGAAGAATCCGGGGAACGCGCGGCTCCACCATCTTGCCGAGCTCGACCGCGTTCTCGCTCTGTCGTCGTGCCCGAAGGTCGAGCGTCTCGAGCCCTTTCAGCACCACCCAGGCATTGAAAGGCGCGATGTTCGGGCCGGTGTTTCGCTGAAACGGCAGCAGCACCTCGTCGATCCAGTCCTGGCGACCGCAGACCGCACCGGCCAGCACCCGCCCCTGCCCGTCCATCAGCTTGGTCGCCGAATAGGCTACCACGTCGGCGCCGAATTCGAGGGGCTTCTGCAAGGCACTGGTCGCAAAGGCATTGTCGACAACACTGGTAATCCCATGCGCCCGGGCCACCTGGCAAACATGGGCAAGATCGACAACATCGAGCGTTGGATTGGCCGGGGTTTCGAAAAAGAAGACCTTCGTGTTCGGCCGGATCGCTGCTTCCCAGGCATCGTTGTCAGCGCTGTCGACGACGGTCGTCTCGATGCCAAATCGGGGCAGCAGGTGATCGAGCAGCCAGCGGCACGAACCGAAGGCCGCCCGTGCGCCCACCGCATGATCGCCCGCCGATAGCTGGCAGAGCAGCGCCGTTGTCATCGCGGCCATGCCGCTGGCCTGCGCGCGGCAGGCCTCCGCCCCTTCCATCAGCGCGATGCGTTCTTCGAGCATGGCGACGGTGGGATTCTGGAGACGGGAATAGGTCATCCCCTCGCCCTCGCCCGCGAAGCGGTCGGCGGGGGTTTGGGCATCGTCATAGGTATAGCCCGACGTCAGGAACAGCGCTTCACTGGTTTCCCCGTGCTCGCTGCGCCAGGTACCCCCGCGCACGGCCTGGGTCGCGGGCCGCCAGTTCGCGGTAATCGAACGATCGGTGCCGGTTGTCTTCTTCATCGCGCACGGACTTACGAGGGCAGACTCGCCGCTGCAAGCAAACCCTGTTGTCTGATTGCAATCGCTCGCTTACTCGCAAGCGCACGATGATCCGTGCGCCCCAGCAACCTCGCGATCCCCTTGGCTGGTGCGCCGTTCTGGCTCTAGGTTTCTGGCTGCTTTGCCTGCCGTTTCTGACAGTCGTCGGCGAACCTTATTTCGACGAGGTGCATTACGTGCCCGCCGCGCGCGAAATGCTGGCGCTGGGTGAATTCGTCAATCGCGAGCACCCGCTGTTCGGCAAGGAGATGATCGCATTCGGCATCTGGCTGTTCGGCGACAATCCTGTTGGTTGGCGGCTCATACCGACGCTATTCGGCGCATTTGTGCTGTTCGCATGCATGCGCACCATCTGGTTCGGTACGCTGAGCCGTTTCGCGACTCTTGCCTATGGCATATTGGTGGCGACCGGATTCCATCTGTTCGTTCAGTCGCGGATCGCGATGCTCGACATCTACTACCTGGCTTTCCTGTGCCTTGCCGCCTGGCAGTTCGCCGCTGCAATCCGGCAACCCGAACAGGGGCGGTGGCGGCTGGCACTGACCGGCATCGCGCTGGGTCTGGCAATGGCTTCCAAGTGGAATGCCCTCATCGTCGCCATGCTGCCCGGCCTTGTATTTCTCGTGGCGCGCTGGCTTGCCGGTCGCAGACGCTTGCTGTGGAGCCGCCGCGGTGCCCCGGTTCCGGGGATGACGCTGGTGGAGGCCGCCGGATGGCTCGGCATCGTTCCGCTGGCGGTCTATGCCGCGACCTTCGCACCAGCTATCTGGTTCGAGATCAATCCGCTGGAACGCGGGCTGGTGTTCCACCACCGCTACATGCTCGAACTGCAGCAGCAGGTCCTGGCGGCGCACCCTTATCAGTCACGCTGGCCCGATTGGATACTCAACGTCCGCGCGATCTGGTATTTGTACGAACCGGTCGCGGGGGCCCAGCGCGGCATCATGCTGATCGGCAATCCCCTGACCATGCTGATCGGGCTGCCTGCGCTGCTGTGGTCTGCTTGGGCCGGGCTGCTGCGCCGCAACTGGACCGCGCTGGGCATCGCGATACTGTACATCGTTGGCGTTGGTTTCTGGACGGTTTCGGGAAAATCGACACAGTTCTATTACCATTACCTGTTGCCGAGCATGGCGCTTCTCGCTGCGCTGGCGATCGTCTGCGACGCCCTGTGGCAGAAAGGCTGGCGCAAGACCGCGTTGGTGCCACTCGTCGGCAGTGTGCTGATGTTCGCGTGGTTCTATCCCGTTCTCAGCGCTGCCCCGCTGGAAGGCGAATACAGCTTTACCCGATGGATGTGGCTGGATAGCTGGCGCTGATTGTCAGAACCGCCCCCAGACGAAACGGCTCGACAAGGCGTAGTTCCATACCGATCCGATCACGATACCAACCAGCGCAGCGAGGACTTCGTGCAATCCGCGGTCGTGCAAGGTGGTCGCCACGGCGACATTGGCAAAGGCCCCGATCGAACAGGCAGCGATAAAGCTGAGCCAGCCCCAGAACACCTTGTCCGCGCTTTTCAGACGACGGTCGCGATAGGTGAGAAAGTTGTTGAGCCAGAAATTGAAAGTCATCGAGCCGAAGGTCGCGATCGCCTGGCTCCAGCTGAAACTGGTTTCGGCTGTCAGCAGGAGTGCATAGAGGATCGCCATGTGCACCAGCACGCCAAGCGCGCCGACCGTGCCGAACATGGCAAACCGGGTGGGAATGATACGGCCGAAACTCTTGTCGTAAAGGCCAGCGAGAAAATCGAAGGCGATGGCGCGATCAAGCTTGGATTCGCCGGAGCGACGGGCAGAGAAGTTCATCGGGAAATCCTTCACCGTCAGCGGTTCGGGCGAGGTTGCGAGGAGGTCGAGCAGGATCTTGAAACCGATCGCGGAAAGGTTCGGGACAAGTCGGCGCGCTGTTTCGGTGCGCAAGAGGAAGAACCCGCTCATGGGATCGGACAGGTTCACCCCGGTCAGTTTGCGAGCAAGCGCGTTGGCGACGCCGGAAAGCTTTTCCCGGTCCGGACGGCCCCATTCCTTCGTGCTTGAACCTTCTGCGAAACGGCTGGCAACCGCCACGTCGACCTCGCCCGAGCGCACGGCGGCAAGCATGTCTACGAGCAATGCGGGATCGTGCTGATGATCGGCATCCATCACGGCACTGAACGGTGCGGCAGTGGCGCAGAAACCCTCGATAGCTGCGCTGGAGAGGCCGCGCCGTCCGATCCGCTGGATCACGCGAACACGCGGGTCGCACAGGGCCAGGCGGCGTGCTTCATCGGCGGTGCCGTCGGCCGAGTTGTCGTCCACGACCAGAACTTCCCATCCGTGAATGCCGAGCGCGCTCTCTATGCGCTCGACCAAAGGCGCGAGATTATCGCGCTCGTTCAGCGTCGGCAGGATGATCGCAAGACTTAGCGAGCGGGAGAGATCGGCCAGGTGCGGCTGGGTCGAGGGCGTCATGTCCATTGCCCATCACGATTAGCCCGGAAAATTCAAGATATGGTTACCAGCGCGCTAATGACGGCATCGCCGATTTCGCGGGTTGTCGCACTGCCGCCGAGATCCGCGCCCAGCACTCCATCGGACAAGGTTTGCGATACGGCCCGCTCGACCCGGCCCGCATCCGCGTCGCGTCCCAGCGAATGGCGCAGCAGCATGGCCAGGCTGAGGATCGCCGCGACCGGATTGGCCTTGTTTCGACCCGCAATGTCCGGCGCACTGCCGTGGATCGGCTCGTACAGGCCGAACGTGCCGAATGCGGTTTGCCGCTCGCCCAGGCTGGCGCTCGCCAGAAGGCCGATCGAGCCGACGCAGGCACTGGCCTGGTCCGACAGGATATCGCCGAACAGATTGCCCGTCAGGATCGTGTCGAACTGTCCCGGGCTGCGCACCATCTGCATGGCGGCATTGTCGACATACATGTGTTCGAGCGCGACATCGGGGTAGTCGCGTGCCACCTCGATCACCGTGTCGCGCCAGATCCGGCTGGTTTCCAGCACATTGGCCTTGTCGACGCTGGTTACCTTTCTGCGTCGCTTTTGCGCGGCGGCGAAGGCCGTGTGCGCGATACGGCGGACCTCGCTCTGGCTATAGGACATCATGTCCCACCCCTCGCGGCCGCCCTCGCCGTCGCGCTCGCCCTTGTTGCCGAAATAGACATCGCCGTTGAGTTCCCGCACGACCAGCAGGTCTATCCCGCGGGCAAGTTCGGGCTTGAGCGGGCTGAAATCTTCCAGGCCGGGAAAGCCTGCCGCCGGGCGCAGATTTGCAAACAGGCCCAACTCGCTGCGCAGGCCGAGAATGGCCTGTTCGGGCCGATATTCGCGTGGCAGGTCGTCGCAATCAGGGTCGCCCACCGCGCCGAACAGGACGCCATCGGCGGCGCGCGCCATCTGCAAGGTTTCGGCGGGCAGCGGGTGGCCATGCCGCTTGTAAGCAGTGCCGCCAACATCGCCTTCGAACATGGTGAGACCGGGTAGAGCCAGCGTCTCGATCACGCGCAACGCCTCCGCGATCACCTCGGGCCCGATCCCGTCGCCTGCCAAGACCGCAATCTTCATTCGACCATCCGTGCCAGTTTCTGTCTCAGGAGCGTGCGCGCAGCTAGAACGTCGGCCTGCCTGTCGGCAAGCAGGTAGCGTGCGATTTGCGGCTCGAGCTGGTCGAGAATTTCCAGCGCTTGCTCAAGCCCACCTATCTCGTGCTGCTGCCCGCCATAGCCCAGTTCTCGCAGCAGCAGCGTTTCGTAATTGGCCAGCGCCGCCACCCATTCGCGTGCCGCCCCGCAGACGCAGATCGCATCCAGCAGACCGCCAAGGGCAGTATGGATATTGGGATAGGCATTGCGCTCCGGCAGGGTGCTGGCAGTCAAGGCGCAGACCCAATTGATCGCCGCCGCGGGAAGCGGCTCACCCAGCCAGGGCCCGCGACTGGTCACGAGTTCGAGCCGTGCAAATGGTAACTGGCTGTCGGATTTCGCGCGAATGTCCGCCGCGACGATATTGCCCGGAATGACCACGGGACGCAGCTGCCTTCCTCGGCCGCCCGCGACATAGGCTGCGACCACGCCGTTCTGTTCGGTCAGCATGCGCGCGATTACCCCCGTCTCGCCGTGCGAGCGCGCGGCAAGCAGTATGGCAGAAGCGGCAAGATGCATTGGCGCGGCCCGATATGGTTATGACAGTCCGACCACCAGGCCGGTTTCCTGTCTTTTCAGCCTGTCTGCATACCTGATCCCGGACCGATCCGGAAACGAGCAAGGGTCAAGGCTTGGACTTGGCTTCCAGCGCAAGCACCCGGGCCTTGAGGTCTTCCGCTTCTTCGCGGGCCTTGGCTGCCATGGCCTTGACCGTATCGAATTCCTCGCGCGTGACGAAATCCATTCCGCCGAATGCTTCCTTGGCGCGTTCGCGCGCAGCTTCGCGCGCTTCGCGGGTCATGCCGGCGAAAGTACCGGCCGCCGAATTGGCGAGTTTCACGAAATCGGCGATGAGCGGGTTCTGAGATTGCATCGGATCTATCTAGGTGCGCTTGTCGCGCGCTTCAATCGCCTATCCGCACGCGTTCGACAGCACCATTCTGCGTGCCGCCATCCGCATCCGGATTGAGCTGGAGGAACTGCCAGTTGAGGACAGTCGCGAACAGCACCCAGGCGAGATAAGGCAATAGCAACAGCGCAGCCAAGCGCCGAACCTTCCAGAACAGCGCGATGACCACCACAAGAGTGATATCGACCAGTGCCAGGACAACCAGCGCCGCAGTTATTTGCTGGGCGCCGAAGAACACCGGGGTCCATGCCAGGTTAAACGCGAAATGGACCGCGAAAGCGATCAGAGCCGCCATGCGGCCGCGGGCGCCCCAGGCCGCACAGACCAGCGCCAGTGCGAGGCCGATCATGACGTAGAGGATCGTCCATACGATCCCGAATGTCGTTGCCGGAGGATAGATTTCGGGTTTTTGCAGGCTTTCGAACCATGGCGTATCGGAAACACCCAGTTGGCCGGAAAGGAAACCCAGAAGCACGCAGAGCGGCACGGTGAACAGTGCCCACCGGATAAAACTTGCGCGCAGTTGTCCGCGCGATGCCAGCATGTTCAAACCGCATACTCCCCGATTCGTATTCAAGCGCTAATTGGCGAGCGCGGCAGGAAGGTGCAATCGCGGGGACTGTTTTCGTCCCGCAGCGGGCCGGCTCCAACATGGTCATTCGTCGTTCCTTCCGTTAGTTCCTGTGGCGAAAGGGCAAGATGAAGACCGTCGATTTCCTGATAGTCGGTGCCGGTGTGGCGGGACTTTCCTCTGGAGCGAGACTTGCCAGGCATGGCTCGGTGATCGTCTGCGAAGCCGAGGAAGCGCCTGGTATGCACGCTTCGGGTCGCAGCGCGGCTTTCGCGCATTTCGACATGGCCGATCCCGTCGTGTGTGCCCTGACCGCCGCAAGCATACCGATGTTCGAAGAACCGGCTGCGCGAATGCATCCGGCATTGTTCGTTGCCCTCGAAGGGCAGGAAAAGACCCTTGAACGGCTTGCGAGGAATTACCGCCATTGGGTTCCGGGCGTGCGGAGCCTCGATCCCAAAGACGCCGTACAGATCATGCCGGCCCTGCGTCCTGAGGCCATCCGAGGAGCGCTGTTCCATGACGAAGGGCGCAAGCTCGATGCGCATGCCATGCTCGAAGGTCATCGCAAGGCCTTGCATGAAGCCGGAGGGCTGGTTCTGACCAAGGCCCCGGTAACTGCGATGTGTCATCATGGCGGGTTCTGGACGGTCGACACGCCGCAGGGATCCTATCGCGCGAAAATCGTGGTCAACGCGGCAGGGGCGTGGGTCGATCGCGTTGCGCGGCTCGCCAGTGTCGGACCGATCGGCATCCGCCCCTTGCGGCGCACCGTCATCACCTTCGATGCGCCCGAGGGCCGGGACGTTGCCGCCTGGCCGTTCACCAAGACGGTCGGCCCTGGTGTGTATATCGAACCGGAGGGCCAAGGCCGTCTCCTCGCCTGCCCGATGGATGAACATCCGAGTGACCCTTGCGACGCGTATCCTGAAGAAGAGGACGTGGCCCTTGCAGCATGGCGAGTAGAGCAAACGACCACGCTTACAGTCCGGCGTATCGCGGCGAAATGGGCCGGGCTGAGGAGTTTCGCCCCTGACAATCGGCCCGTGGCAGGCTTCGATGCTCAAGCGCCCAATTTCTTCTGGCTGGCCGGCCAAGGCGGGTTTGGACTGCAGACCTCGCCAGCGATGGCGCTTGCGGTCGAAGCGCTTGCCACGCATGCCGACTGGCCGGAGGAGTTGCGCGCGGTGGGCGTTGGCCCTTCGGATCTTTCCGCCGCGCGTTTTGGCTA
This sequence comes from Erythrobacteraceae bacterium Alg239-R51, assembly GCA_947331495.1. Lineage (GTDB taxonomy): Bacteria > Pseudomonadota > Alphaproteobacteria > Sphingomonadales > Sphingomonadaceae > Qipengyuania. The sequence continues at coordinate 2,014,601 of CAMZOI010000001.1, forward strand.
GCGCATCAGGACCAGTTCTTCCGCCATGGTCGGGTGGATCGCACAGGTTGCATCGAAATCAGCCTTGGTCAGACCAGCCTTCACCGCGATAGCGGCCGCCTGCATCATTTCCGGCGCGTCGGGGGCAATCATGTGAATGCCCACGATCTTCCCACTGTCGCCGTCGCAAACCATCTTGATCAGGCTGCGTTCGTTGCGACCGGCGAGCACGTTCTTCATCGGGCGGAAATCCGACAGATAGACCTTTACCGACCCGAGCTTGTTCTTGGCCTCGCCTTCAGTCATTCCGACCGCCGCGATCGGGGGATGGCTGAATACGGCGCTCGGAATGCAGCCGTGATCGACCGCCACGGGATCGCCTTCACCGAACACCGTATCGGCGAAAGCCTGCCCCTCGCGGATGGCGACCGGGGTCAATTGCACGCGATCGGTAACATCGCCCACGGCATAGATGTGATCGATGTTGGTCTTGCTGAAGCGATCGACCTTGATTTCCCCGTTCTCGCCGAGCTCGACGCCCGCAGCATCCAGACCCAGACCCTTGGTGTTGGGGATGCGGCCGACAGCGAACATGACAAGGTCAGCCTTCTCTTCCTCGCAATCGGACAATTTGACGAAATACCCGCCCTCGTCACACGGCTTGATGTATTCGAAATGCGTGTTGAAGCGAAACTGGATACCTTTCATCGTGGAGATCTGCAGCAACCGGTCGCGCACTGCCTCATCATAACTGCGCAGCAACCGATCGCCGCGATTCACGATCTGAACGTCGCAACCGAACTCGTTGAAAATGCCGGCAAACTCGTTGGCAATGTAGCCACCGCCAGCGATTATGATCTTCTTCGGCAGCTCGTCGAGATGGAACGCCTCGTTGGAACTGATCGCGTGTTCTGCCCCTTGGCACTCGGGCATGCGCGGGTGTGCACCGGTGGCGATGAGGATATATCTCGCCGTCAGCTTCTCGCCATCCGCCAGGGTGACCTCGTGCTCCCCGGTGATCTGGACGCGTTGTTTGAAGATCGTGACATCGTGGTTTTCCAGCGTGTCGGTATAGGCCCCTTCCAGCCTGTCCACATCGGCCAGCACATTGTCCCGCAGGGTTGCCCAGTCGAAGCTCTTGCTCTCGATCTCCCATCCGAAGCGTTTGCAGTCCTCCAGATCCTCGGCGAAATGCGCACCATAGACGAGCATCTTCTTCGGCACGCAGCCACGGATCACGCAGGTTCCGCCGACCCGGTGTTCTTCGGCGATCGCGACTTTCGCCCCATGCGCGGCAGCCACGCGGGATGCGCGCACGCCGCCCGAGCCCGCGCCGATGGTGAAGAGGTCGTAATCGTACTGGGTATCGGACATAAACGTTTCCTAGAACCGGATCAGATCGGCGGTGAACACGATGAAAAGAACATAAGACGCCAGCAGCGCGGCGCCCTCGCGTCGTCCGAGCCGGCCGCCGGTATAGGCGAACAGAATGGCGGCCAGCGACGCGGCGAGCAGGACCCACAGGTCGAAACCAACGATCGACGCAGGAATCGGACCGGGCGCGACGATGCCGGTAACCCCGCCGATGAAGAAGATATTGTAGATGTTGGAGCCGAGCACATTGCCCAGGGCCAGATCGCTCTGCTTGCGGATCGCCGCGATCACCGTGGTAACGAGTTCGGGAAAGGAGGTGCCGGCCGCCACGATGGTCAGTCCGATCACCGTATCGGACACGCCAAGCTGGCTGGCGATATCCACCGCTGCGTCGATGAGGACCGTTCCGCCCGCGACGATCAATGCCATGCCGGCAAGGAACAGCAGGATCGCGGTCCATAACGTCCCGCTGGGTTGCTCGTGCGGAAGCAGCGCCGGATCGGCACCTTCCACCGCCAGCGCGCGGTCCGCCGCAGCACCATGCACGCCGGTCTTTTCCTGCCGGAACGCGAGCCAGATATAGACGGCCAGCACCCCGATAAAGGCAATGCCCGTAAAGGTTACGAGACCGAAGGTCCGCCCGGCTACCATCAGCAGCAGCACGCCGCCCAGCCCGACCAGCCCGTCGCGCCACAGCACGCTGCGCTTCACCATGACCGGCGCGATGAGCGCCGCGGTACCGAGGATGAGCAGGATATTGGCGAGATTGGAGCCCACGATATTGCCGAGCGCAATGCCCGGCGATCCGGCCAGTGCCGCCTGAACGCTGGCCGCCAGCTCGGGCATGGAGGTTCCCATGCCCACGATAGTCAGACCGATAAGCATGGGCGAGAGGCCCAGCCGTTCGGCAAGACGCACCGCACCGCGAACCAGCAGTTCACCCCCTCCAACCAGCAACACGAAGCCTAGCAGGAGGAGCAGGATCGTGCCGGTCATGTCGTGAAAAATCTCCGCGTCGAGGGGTGGTTAGCGCCTGACAATCTAGACGGTGCCGGTCAAGACCTGTTCCCGCTCAGCCAGCTGCGCTGCCCCCGCGCCTCTGGTTGCGATTGCGGTTGCGGTTGCGGTTCCCATCGGCACCGGGTCGCGATCCGCCTGCCGGCTTGCCCTTGCGCGCCGGATGCTTCTGCTTGCGCTTGGCCGCATCGCCCGTGGGCGTGACCCTGGGCTTCTTCATGCGCTGGCCGGGCGCGGCCCGCTTGGTGGGTCCGACACCTTCGACGACCGCACGGAAATTTTCCGGTAGTGGCAGGCGTTCGAACTCGGCATCGGTGTTCTTGCGGATGTCTTTCAGGTAATCACGCTCGTCCTCGGCACAAAAGGCGATGGCGATACCGTCCTTGCCGGCGCGCGCCGTCCGCCCGATGCGGTGAACATATTGTTCGGGCACGTTGGGCAGTTCGTAGTTGATGACATGGCTGACGCCGGGAATGTCGATCCCACGCGCGGCGACATCCGTTGCCACCAGCACCGGGGTCTTGGCCCGCTTGAACTCGTCGAGCGCGCGCTGGCGCTGCGGCTGGCTCTTGTTGCCGTGAATGGCATTGGCGGGGATACCCGCCTGGGCGAGCTTCTTCACCACGCGATCGCAGCCATGCTTTGTCCGCGCGAAGATCAGCACGCGTTCGAACTTGCCCGGAACTTCGTGACGCTCCTTGAGCATCATTTCGAGCAAGGTCTGTTTCTCGTCCTGCTGAACCATGAACAGGTACTGGTCGATCCGTTCCGCCGTGGTCGCGGCAGGGGTGACGCTGACGGTGACCGGGTTGCGGCAATATTTGCCGACCAGATCCTTGATCTGCTTGGGCATCGTCGCGGAAAAGAACAGCGTCTGCCGGTCTTCCGGAACCAGCTGGCTTATGCGGCGCAGCGCGTGAATGAAGCCAAGATCGAGCATCTGGTCCGCTTCGTCCAGCACCAGCACCTCGACCTTGTCGAGAGTAAAGGCCTTCTGGTCGATCAGGTCGAGCAGGCGCCCCGGCGTGGCGACGAGAATGTCGGTACCGCGATGCAGCTTGTTGCGATCCTTGTTGACCGAGGTTCCGCCGACGATCGAATGAACCTTGAGACCGGCGAGCGCGCCGTAATCCTTGGCGCTCTGGGCGATCTGACCGGCCAGTTCGCGCGTCGGGGCGAGAACCAGCATGCGGCACGACTTGAACGGGGTCTGGTTATCGGCCGCGCGCAGACGATCTATGCTGGGTAGCATGAAAGCGGCGGTCTTGCCGGTTCCGGTCTGTGCAATTCCCAGGAGGTCGCGGCCTTCGAGCACAGGCGGAATGGCCTGGGCCTGGATCGGGGTAGGAGTGGAATATCCCTTCATGTCGAGAGCCTGAAGCACAGGCTGGGACAGTCCGAGATCGGTAAAATGTGTCATGAAAACTCGCAATATATGCGGCGCGCAGACGCAATTGTCGCGCGGCGCGGGGGTTGTAACCACCCGCGTGAATAGGGAAGTCTGAAAGAAGAACCGAAATGCGGCCGGGGCGATTAATGTAATCCAATCGCCACTTCACGCTGGCTAGCGCGTTTCGATGGCAGTCATGTGGGCCATGCCGGTTCCAAAGTCAATGAAGCGTTTTGCATCGCACAATATGATTGACGATCAAGCGCTTTTTCGTTACCCAAAAGCGTATTGCGGGCCCAAGTTTTGCGATCCTGCGACTGAGAGACCGATCGTGCTTTCCGCAGCAGGAAAGCCGGGCCATGGATCTCAATCGACTTCTCTTCAATCAGCAGCTCTCGCTCATGGCGCGCGACGGGCAAATGACCGACACATCGGGGAGAACCGCGATACTCTCGCGGTATTCGGACGTCATCTCGGATTTCCGTGACCGCGCGAAATTCGTCGACGGACATGAGCTTCAACGACAGGAACAACGATGACCGCGCGGTCGGGGGTACGTCCGCGTGTGACCGGAGCAGCGCAATGCTGCACGTTTACTGCCCGACTTTGGGCCAGCAAGCGTCTGGTCGCGCATCCGCAAATGGAGGCAGCCCGCCGATGACCGACGACAGCGATCAATCAGCTCCGCAGAAAAGGCGGTTCCCCAAGACCAAGGTGCGGATGCCCAATGACCAGGCCCGGCGCCAGGGTGAGATCGTGACCCTTGCGTTCACGACGCTCGGCAGCCGCGATGCAGCGCTGGATTTCCTGAATAGCCACCATATCACGTTGGATGCCCGTCCGCTGGACGTGGCGAGCGAAAGCGCGGAAGGGTTCGCGCAAGTACGCGAAATGATCGCAGCTGGCAGCACGGCCTGACGGCAGGAAACGGTCGCGATCGGGAACCGTGGCTCCGCGGGAATGTGTCCCGAGGCCCGTTAGCGCAGTGATTTTTGTCATTTCAATGACTTCGCGCGCCCCGCAAGCGACAAATATCCGTGTCCTTTGTTAGACTTTGACCCGCATCAGTGTATAGTACCGACATCATCGGGCACTGTTACAGGGAACCGGTGGCTGAGAGACTTGCTTGCGCTCCCCCCGAGAGGAGCCAAGTTTGTCCGACAATTCATCTACCAATACGGAAGCCTTGCAGAAGTATCTCGACAAGATCGAGGAGCGTGGACCGCTTTCCCAGTCCGCGCGCGATGCGTTTCTCGCACTTCCGGCGCATTACGAAGAATACGACATTTATCGTCAGATTATAGAAGAGGACGAGCCCACCCGAAGGTGTTGCCTGATCGTGTCCGGCTGCGTCAGCCGGTTCAAGACGCTGCCGAATGGGGACCGGCAGATCAATTCGTTCCACTTCGATGGCGATATGGTCGATCTGCAATCGGCGCTTCTGCTGATCTCCGACCATGGTATCCGGACCCACTCGCATACGGCGACCTTGCGAATAGACTGCAATGAAATCTTGCGCTTGTCGATGAATTATCCCGAACTGGCGCATGCCTTCTGGTTCGATACGCTGGTGGACGCTTCGATCTTTCGCGAATGGATGCTGAATGTCGGCCGCCGGGCCGCAGTCGGCCGGGTCGCGCATCTGCTGCTCGAGATTGCCTACAAGCTGAAAAGGATCGGTCGCAGCGACGGCTCACGATTTATCATGCCGATAACCCAGAACGATCTTGCCGACGCGGTGGGGCTAAGCGCGGTTCATACGAACCGTTCCTTGCAGCAGCTCCGCCAGGAAGGGATCATCAGTTCGATCGGGCGAACCTTCGTTATCGAGGATGCTCAAGCCATGAAAAGGATTGCCACTTTCGATCCAGCATACCTCCACCCCGAAGGTCCGCGGGAATATCCACCGGTAGATTCACATCTCGAGCGGCAACATTCGCATGCAGAGCGTCAGGATTCTCGCCTCTAACGTCAGGCCGACAGAACCCAGAAATTGCCGGTTCGGGAATAGGACGCCTGTCCAATCCGAATTCCGTTTTCGATGATTTCGAAAGTTCCGGCGATACGATAATGGTCGGAGAAAATCCCCGATCTGTCGAACGCATCGAAAATGATCGTGCGGTTCATGCCTTCGGCATCGAAAACCAATTCGTAGCAATGCTTTCCAAGCTGCGCGCTCATGGTCCACCTCCCTTGCACGACACGGTGGATTAGGCTCACAAAGGATGATTCGTTTCGCTTCGCAAAGTTAGAGTCCAACATAGGATAGCGAGAAAATTACTCCCGGCCCGCCAAACCCGCCCGTTCCAGCAACGCTTCCGTGCTCGCATCGAAGGGATCGCCGCCAGTCTCGATCGCCTGGGCCATCGCCTTGCCCAGTTCGACTCCGAACTGGTCGAAGGGATTGATCCCCATCAGCACCGCACTGGCGAACACGCGATGTTCATGGAAGGCGATCAGAGCGCCGAGCGCGGCAGCGTCGAGATCGTCGCACAGGATCGTCGCGCTCGGGCGGTCGCCGGGATAGTTGCGCGCCGGATCCTCTCCCGCCTTGCCGGCCATCAATGCCGCGCCCTGCGCGAAGCAGTTCATCAGCAGGATGCGATGGTGCGCCGGGTCGAGTTCGTCACCCGGCGCGATGCTGGCGATGAAATCGACCGGCACGAGGTGCGTGCCCTGATGGAGCAGCTGGAACACCGCATGCTGGGCATCGGTGCCCACCCCGCCCCAGGTGATCGGCGCGGTCGGCCCCTCGACGGGCTCCATGTCGGCAGTCACCCGCTTCCCGTTGCTTTCCATCTCCAGCTGCTGGAGGTAATCGGGAAACAGGCCCAGCCGCTCGTCATAGGCGAAGACCGCACGGGTCTGGCAACCGCGCACGCGGGTGTAATAGAGATCCGCAAAGGCCGCGCGAAGGATCAGATTGGCCGCGCCGTCAGTGTTGCGGAAATGCGTGTCTACCGCCCTTGCGCCGTCCAGCATGGCGCGAAAGTCGTCCATGCCCACTGCCATGGCGATCGGAAAGCCGATGCTGGACCAGATTGAATAGCGCCCGCCGACACTTTCCTGAAACGGCAGGATGCGCGTTTCATCGACGCCCCACTCGACCGCCTTTTCGGGGTTCGCCGTAAGCGCCACCACCCGTCCATGCGCGTCCGCCACGCCGTTCTCGCGCAGCCATTTCAGCGCGCTTTCGGCATTGGTCATCGTTTCGATCGTGGTGAAGGTCTTGCTCGCCACCGCGATCAGCGTCCTGGCCGGATCGCATTTTGCGAAGGCTGCCTCCAGCGCGACGCCGTCGATGTTCGAGACGACATGCACGTCGCAATAGGACAGGTCCCGGCCCAATGCGTCAACGCCGAGCGCCGGGCCGAGGGCGCTGCCGCCGATGCCGATGTGGATCAGGTGTTCGATCTCGCCCAGCGCGCCCTGGTGGATCGCCTCGACCAGCATGCCCATGCGGTCGATCAGGGCCATCGCTTCCTCGACCTTCGCCGGATCGCCGGTACCGCGCAAGGTCGCGTGATCGGCCGCGCGCCCTTCTGTTGGGTTGACCACCGCCCCGTCGAAAAGTTTTGCGCGCATCGCGGCAAAATCCATCGCCTCGGCCAGGTCCTCGAACACCGCCAGCACGGAGCGATCGAGATGCGTCTTCGACCAGTCGAACAGAATACCGCCTTCATCCAGTTCGATCCGACCGGAAAGCATCTCCACACGCTCGTCGCCGCCCGGTTCGTCCGCCCCCTCGCCGCCATCGCGCTCGGTGCTGAAAAGTTCGCGCAGGGTCGGCTGTGGCAGCTCGGAAAGCTTTTTCCATAGAACTGCGGCGTTGTTGTTCATGCAAAAATCCTTTCGTGTGCCGGTATCGCCGACTAGGGACACTCGCCATGATTGGAAACCCTACATGAAGGCCAAACCTGCGCTCAGGGCAAGCGACCTGGCCAAGCCGGAGACCGAAAAGGAAAGCTGGGGTAGTTTCGCCTGGTTCCTGGTGAAGCTGGTGCTGGCCGTGTTGATCTTTCGCAGCTTTTTCTTCTCGCCCTTCACCATCCCGAGCGAGAGCATGTTGCCGGTCTTGCGCAATGGTGACTATCTGGTCGCGGCGAAATGGCCTTACGGTTATTCCAAGCAGTCTCTTCCCGGCCAGGTGCCCCTGATACCCGGGCGTATCTTTTCCGACCTTCCCGAGCGCGGGGACGTCGCGATCTTCAAACATCCGGTCGATGGCGTGGATTACGTGAAGCGGGTCATCGGCTTGCCGGGCGATACGGTGGCGGTGCGCAACGGCGTCGTGATCCTCAATGGCGAACCGATCCCGAAAGAACCGATCGACGACGTGCGGATTCCGCTTGGACCGAACACGGCCTGTCACGTGCGCGGGACGCCTGACGAGGATGGCGCGGTCTGCCGCTACACCGCCTTTCGCGAAACGCTGCCCTCTGGAGACAGTTACACCGTCCTCGATTTCGGCAGTGGCCCGGCCGACAATTACGGACCGATCGAAGTTCCCGAAGGCAGCCTGTTCATGATGGGCGACAATCGCGACAATTCCCTCGACAGCCGATTTCCGGCGACGTCGGGTGGCGGCGTGGGAATGGTGGATAGCGACCTGTTGGTGGGGCGAGCAAGCGTGGTCCTGTGGTCGACCGATGGCAGCGCGGAATGGCTATTGCCCTGGACTTGGTTCACGGCGGCGCGCTGGGATCGCATCGGGGAAGGCCTGTGAACGGCCTATCGCCCGATACCCGCGAATGGCTGGAAAGAACCGGGTTCGCGGTGCAGAACGAAGCATTGTGGCTCGCCGCGCTCACCCATGGCAGCACGGGCGAGGAACGCGATTACGAACGGCTCGAATTCCTCGGCGATCGTGTGCTCGGCCTGTCCATCGCCGACTGGCTCTACGCGCAGAGCGAGGCCCCCGAAGGCCGGTTGGCGCAACGCCTCAACGCCCTTGTCAGCCGCGAGATGTGCGCGACCATCGCGCGCGGCATCGGCCTTGCTCCGCATATCCGCATTTCGAAGCAGGCCAGCAGCGATGGCGGTCGCGACAGCGACAATATTCTCGGCGATGTGGTGGAGGCGCTGCTGGGCGCGCAGTTTCTCGACAACGGATTTGAACTCGCGCGCGATCTCGTGCAGCAGCTGTTCCGACCGGCGCTGGAAAGTGGGGCCGGCAAGGTCAAGCATCCCAAGAGCGCGTTGCAGGAATGGGCCGCAGGCAATCGCCGCAAGCCGCCCGAATACGAAGTGATCGACCGAAGCGGACCGGACCACGCGGCAAGTTTCACCGTGGAGGTCAAGGTCCACAAGGTCGGCGAAGCGCAGGCCACAGCCAGCAGCAAGGGCGAGGCCGAGCGCGAGGCAGCGCGTCTTTTCATGGAGCGATACGGATGAGCCAGACCGAGACGAAATGCGGCGTGGTGGCCGTTCTGGGTGCGCCCAATTCCGGCAAGAGCACACTGGTCAACCAGCTCGTCGGCCAGAAGGTCGCCATCACCAGCGCCAAGGCGCAGACGACGCGCGCGCGGATGATGGGCATCGCGCTGCATGACGAAACGCAGATGATCCTGGTCGACACGCCGGGCATCTTCGCGCCCCGGCGCCGTCTCGACCGCGCGATGGTGAGTGCGGCGTGGGAAGGTGCGGAAAGCGCCGATGCCATCTTGTTGCTGGTCGATCCGGTCAAGCAGCGAAGGCACGAGCTGGAGCCGCTGATCGAACAGATCGCGGGCCGGCCCGAATGCAAGATCCTGGTCCTGAACAAGGTCGACGTGGCGAAGAAAGAACCCTTGCTCGCATTGGCACAGGAGCTGGGCCAGAAGGTCGATTTCGAGACCATCTATTTCGTTTCCGCGCTTACCGGAGACGGAGTGCCCGAAATGAAGGATGCCCTCGCTGCGATGATGCCCGAGGGTCCGTGGATGTATCCCGAGGACCAGGTGAGCGATGCCAGCGAACGCCTGCTCGCCACCGAGATTACCCGCGAGCAGCTCTATCAGCAATTGCACGAGGAACTGCCCTACGACAGTGCCGTACGCCCGGAGAAGTATATCGAGCGCAAGGACGGCAGCGTCGAAATCCATCAACAGATCGTCGTCATGCGCGACAATCAGCGAATGATCGTGCTCGGCAAGGGTGGCAGCCGGATCAAGGCAATAGGGCAGGCTGCGCGCGAGGAACTGAGCGAGCTTCTCGGCCGGAAAGTCCACCTGTTCCTGCACGTCAAGACCGACGAGCGCTGGAGCGAAGACAAGGAAATGTTCGAGGAAATGGGGTTGGACTGGGTGCGGTAGTCACCCTTTCGCGTTCATCCCATGATTATCAGTGGAAGTCACATGCCGGGCGTCGATCCGGCCAAGTTCGGATTGCCCCCGTTCGCTGCGCTCCGGTTCGAACAGCCGGCGGTCGGGCTCGAGGGGCTCGTGGCCGATTACTTCGTCTTCGATTCCCAAGGTCCGCAGGTTCAGAACGTCACCAACTGGATGTTGCCGACCGCCCCGGTCGTCCGGCTGACTCTGGCGCAGGCGCCGATACTGGTGGAAGTCGCCAGAGGGAAATGGCTCCGTCGTCCGACGGCCGCGTTTTACGGACCGACGAGCAGGGCCTGCCGGGTCACGACGAACGGCGGGGTGACCATAGGAGCAACGCTGACGCCGTCCGGTGCTGCGCGTCTGACCGATCTTGACATGTCACGCCATCTCGACGGCGTGATCGACCTGGACATGATCGTCGGAGCCAGTGCGTCCGAAGACCTTGTTGAGCAGTTGCGAAATTCCGATCAGGGGGCGGCCGTCAAGGCCATTCTCGATGGCTTCTTCGTGCAGGCGATGTCGCAGCCGCACCGCCGCGAGCCAGAGATACGCAGCCTCGCCCAGGCACTTCAGGACGAAGAATTGGATTCGGTTGCCGAACTCGGCGCTCGCCTGGAGCTGCCGACTTATACGGTCCGAAGGTTGGCCAAACGCTATTTCGGTTTCCTGCCCATGACATTGATCGCCAGAACGCGCTTTATGCGTTCATTAATGGCGATGACCGAAGTAGGGGCAGTGCGCGGCTACGAAGCGATCGACCCCGCCTATTTCGACGCCTCGCATTTCCTGCGCGACTGCAAGCGGTTTCTCGGCATGACCGCGCGCCAGTTTCTGGCGATGGACACGGCCTACCTCGATATCACGCTCCGCGCGCGCCGGGCCGTGCTGGGGTCGAGCCATCCCATTCTCGACAAACTCGTCTGACCGCTACCGTTTCTTCGCGATCTTGATCTTGTTCTGCTTGGCGAAGCTCTTGGTCGATTCCTCGCTGCGGTTCAGAGCCTTCGCGATCTGTTTGAGCCCCTGCCCTTTTGAGGCGAGAGTGCGAAGCTGGCCGGCTTCCTCGCCGGTCCAGGGTTGCTTGTGTCGTTCGAAATGGTCTTTTGCCATCAGCCGGCCTTCGCTTTCTTGGCCGTCGGTTTTTTCGCAACTGCTTTTTTCTTCGCCGCAGTCTTCTTGGGTGCCGCCTTCTTCTTGGCCGGGGCTTTCTTCTTCGTAGCTTTCTTCTTCTTTGCCGGCCCCTTCGCCGCGCGAGCATCGATCAATTCGATAGCCTGCGCCTCGGTCACGTCTTCGGGCTTCATGTCCTTGGGAATTGTGGCGTTGGTGGTTCCATCGGTGACATAGGGACCGTAGCGTCCCGGCATCACTTTCATCTCGCCGCCCGACGTCGGATGTTCGCCCAATGTCTTGATCGGCTCGGCCTTGCCGCGCCCTCCACCCTTGCGGTTGGCGGCTTCGGCAAGGAGAGTGACTGCCGCATTCATGCCGGTGTCGAACACATCGCGTGTGCTGGCGAGCTTGGCGTATTTGCCATCGTGTCGCAGATAAGGGCCATAACGCCCGATAGCCGCTTCGATTTCCTTGCCCGTTTCGGGGTGCGTGCCAACGATGCGCGGCAAAGCCAAGAGCTTCAGCGCCCATTCGAGGTCGAAATCGTCGAGATCCTTGGGAATGCTGGCGCGCTTGGCTTCCTTGCCCTCGCCCAGTTGCACGTAAGGGCCGAACCGTCCGGTCTTGCGCTCGACCGGCAATCCTGTGTCGGGATCCTCGCCCATCACACCGTCATCCGCACCGTCATCGCCCTCGCCACCGGGCTTGGCAAACTGGCGCGTGAAGGTGCACTCGGGATAGTTGGCGCAGGCGACGAAGGCGCCATATCGGCCTCCGCGCAGCGCCAGCCGGCCGCCCTCGCGCCCCTCGGTCTCGCATAGCGGGCAATGACGCGGGTCCTTGCCGTCGGCGCGTTCGGGGAAGAGGTAATCGGAGAGGAACTCGTCGAGCACCTCGGTAACTTCCGAAGGCTTCTTATCCATCACCTCTTCGGTCTTGGGCTTGAAGTCGCGCCAGAAGGCCTCGAGCAATTTCTTCCAGTCCTCGCGTCCGTCGCTGACAGTGTCGAGTTCGTCCTCCAGCCCGGCAGTATAGTCGAACGCAACATATTGTTCGAAGAAGCGTTCGAGGAAGGCGGTCAGCAGACGGCCTGATTCTTCGGCGAAGAAACGGTTCTTTTCCATCCGCACGTAGTTGCGGTCGCGCAGCGTCTGGATGGTACTGGCATAGGTCGAGGGGCGGCCGATGCCGAGTTCCTCCAGCCGCTTTACCAGGCTGGCTTCCGAGAAACGCGGCGGCGGCTGGGTAAAGTGTTGGTTCGCCTGGACGGCTTTCTTCAGCGGACTGTCGCCTTTCGAGATGGTCGGCAACAGGCCATCCTCGTCATCGTCGGAGGCATCGTCGCGGCCTTCCTGATAGACGGCGAAGAAGCCGGGATATTTCACCACCTGCCCGGTCGCGCGCAATTCGTGCTGCCCGGTCGCATCGCGCAGAGTAACAGTGGTTCGTTCCAGCTGCGCAGCGGCCATCTGGCTGGCCATCGCGCGTTTGAAGACCAGGTCGTAGAGCTTGGCCTCGTCGCCCGAACCGGCGCGGTCCTGATTGAAATTCGTCGGCCTGATCGCCTCGTGCGCTTCCTGCGCGTTCTTGGCCTTGGTCTTGTACATGCGCGGAGAATCGGGGAGCGCATGGCCTCCGTAGCGATCGGCAACCGCCTTGCGGCAGGCTGAGATCGCGCTGCCATCCATGCTCACCCCGTCGGTCCGCATGTAAGTGATCGCGCCCGCTTCATAGAGTGACTGCGCCAGCCGCATGGTGTGGCTGGCGGAAAAGCCGAGCTTGCGCGCGGCCTCCTGTTGAAGGGTCGAGGTGGTAAACGGGGGCGCGGGATTGCGCTTGAACGGCTTGGTCTCGACCTCCTCGACGGTGAAGCGACCCTCCTCGACAGCTTTCCGGGCCGCCGTAGCGGTGGCCTCGTCGCCCAGCGTCAGCTTGTCCAGCTTCTTGCCGTCATGCCGTACCAGCCGCGCATCGAACTCGGTACCGTCCTGCTCAAGCGTGGCGACGACGGACCAGTACTCGTCTGCTCGGAAATGCTCGATCTCGGTTTCCCGGTCGACGATCAGCCGCAGCGCCACAGACTGCACGCGCCCCGCGCTCTTGGCCCCTGGCAGCCGCCGCCACAGGACGGGGCTGAGGGTGAAGCCGTAAAGATAGTCGAGCGCCCGGCGGGCGAGGTACGCATCGATCAATGGCTGGTCGAGCTCGCGTGGAGCCTTCATGGCGTCCGTGACTGCCTGCTTGGTGATCGCGTTGAAGGTTACCCGGTCGACCTTCTTTGGCAGCGTCTTGCGCTTGGCCAGCAATTCGCGGACATGCCACGAAATCGCCTCGCCCTCGCGGTCGGGGTCGGTTGCGAGGACCAGTCTTTCGGCGCCCTTCGCCGCATCGCTGATTTCCTTGAACCGCTTCTGCTTGTCGCGATACAGTTCCCAGTCCATTTCGAAGCCTTCGTCCGGGCGCACGCTGCCATCCTTGGGCGGCAGGTCGCGGACGTGGCCGTAGCTGGCGAGAACCTTGAAATCCTTACCGAGGTATTTTTCGATGGTTTTCGCCTTGGCCGGCGACTCTACTATGACGAGTTGCATAAGTGTTTGGAACGTCCCTTACGTGTGTACGTGCGTATACGCGCGAAAATGGGGTTCGGGTGAGAGCGCCGTCAAGAGAGATCGTCCATGTCTTGACTGACGGTCCATCGGTTAGCGCCGAACTTAGCTGGACCCCAGATTAAGTCCGGGGTGACGTGGAAGGGAGAGGATCATTTTAGCGATACCCTACCCGCTGCATGTCGCTCCAGCCGCCCGGCTATCTCTAGTTCCAGCAGCGCCAATTGCACCGCAGCAGCGCTTTCGCCCGACTGGCGAATGAGTTCGTCGACCGCCACCGGCGCGGTGGTGAGCAGGGTTTTAACGTCCGCCGGTTCGGCCTCCGCCAGTTCTTCCGGCGCGTAGTCGAAGCCGTTTGCCGGTTCGCGGAAGGTGCTGCGCGGATTGCCGTCGAAATCGGAGAGCAGTTCGACCACGTCCTCGGGCGAATTGACCAGCACCGCGCCTTCGCGGATCAGGTGATTGCAGCCGTGGCTGCGCGGTTCGAGGGGACTGCCGGGGATTGCCATCACCTCGCGCCCCGCTTCGCCCGCGAGCCGGGCAGTGATGAGGCTGCCGGATTTGACCGCTGCCTCCACCACCAGCGTGCCGCCCGCAAGGCCGGCGATAATGCGGTTGCGGCTGGGGAAGTGGCTGCCGCGCGGCTCGGTACCCGGCGGCTGTTCGGCAATCAGCAGGCCTTCGCTCGCGATCCGCTCCTGCAAATCGGCATGCTGCGGCGGATAGGCGATATCGATCCCGCTAGCGATCACGCCGATGGTTGCGGGCATCGCCCCCTCGTGCGCCGCTCCGTCGATCCCGCGTGCGAGGCCCGAGACGACGGTAAACCCCGCTTCGGCCAACCCTTGCGCAAAGTCGCGCGCCAGCTTAACCGCCGCCGCGCTGGCATTGCGCGCGCCGACCATGGCGACGCAGGGCTTGCTTGCGTGGCCGAGATCACCGCGCCAGGTCAGGATCGGCGGCGCGCTCTCGATTTCGGCCAGTAGTACCGGGTAGCCCGGCTGGTCGTGGAACAGATATTTCGCGCCAGCCTTGCGCACCGCCTCGACCTCACGCTCGATCCGTTCGACCGGTGCGGCGCGATATCGCCGACCGCCCCGCTTCCCGAGATCGGGCAAGGCCCCCAGTGCCGCCCCCGCGCTGCCGAAGCGCCCGAGAAGCTGCGCATAGCTGACCGGCCCGATATTGGGCGAGCGGAGCAGGCGGATGCGCGCGAACGCCTCCTCCTGTGAAAGCGATGCGTTTGCAGGTGCGTTCACTCCTTGCCGCCCACCTTCGGCTCATCGCCCCTCATCAAGCGTGCGATGTTCGCGCGGTGAAGATAGATGATGAGCAAGGCTATCGCCCCAAGCACGGGAAAGAATTCGGGATAGCCGAACAGCGGTGCGGCGGCCGCGGCGGCCACCACCGCCGCCATTCCGGCAAGCGAAGAAATGCGGAAGATCGCCAGCACGCTTAACCAGATCAACGCATAGACAAGTCCCAAGGGCCAGGCGAGACCGAAGGCCACGCCGGCGTTCGTGGCCACGCCCTTGCCCCCTTTGAATCCCAGCCAGACCGGAAAGCAGTGGCCGAGCACGGCCGCGCCTGCGGCGAAGGCCATGGCCACTTCGCCCCATAGTTGACCGGCAATCGCCACCGGGGCGAACCCCTTGGCCAGATCGAGCAGCAAGGTAGCCGCGGCCAGACCCTTGTTTCCAGTTCGCAGCACGTTGGTCGCACCGATATTGCCACTGCCGATCCGGCGCACGTCGCCCATTCCGGCGGCCTTCGTCAGCAAAAGACCGAACGGGATCGATCCGATCAGATAACCAAGCAGTGCTGCGTAGAGTACCTGCACCAAACCTCCATCCAGACTGGGCTTGTCGAAGCCCCGTTTCTTCTTCTAGCTCTGCTTCTAAAGTGAAGAACGTCCCTGCGACAAGCTCAGGGCGAACGGAAGGTCCGATTTGAACGCTTCGTCCCCCGTCCTGCTGTTCGATTCCGGCGTCGGCGGGCTCACCGTTCTGGCCGAATTACGACGGCAATTGCCGCAAGCGCCGGTGATCTACGCCGCCGACATAGCCGGCCTGCCTTATGGAACCAAGACCGAAGCCGAAGTGGCCGCGCGGGTTGCCGGTCTGCTTGGACGGATGGCGGAGCGCTATCATCCGCGGCTCATCTGTATCGCGTGCAACACTGCCTCCACCATTGCGCTCGGCATGGCGCGCGACGTGCTGGAAATTCCGATTGTCGGAACGGTACCTGCGATCAAACCCGCTGCCGCGCGGACCGAAACGGATGTTATCGGTCTGCTCGGGACCGAGGGAACGGTAAGACAGGTCTATGTCGACGATCTCGAAAGCAAATTCGCCAAGGGAAAACGATTGTTGCGGCATGGCGCCAATGGGCTGGTTCTGCTTGCAGAAGCAAAACTACGCGGGGAAAGCGTCAGTGTCGACGACGTGGCGGAAGAAGCGAAAGGCCTCGTTCTTCAGGCCCATGGCAGCGAGATCGATACCATCGTTCTGGCCTGTACGCATTTTCCGCTGTTGGAAGATGAACTGCGCGAAGCGTTCGGGCAGGACATGCAATTTGTCCACGGCGCGCGCGGTATTGCACGGCGTATCGTCAATCTTACAGAAGGTCAGGAATTCCGCCGGAGCGAACCTGACTTCGCCGTGACCACCGGCGATCCCGACGATTTCGAGAAACTATCGGATGCTTTCACCCGTCACGACATCCGGGACCTGCGCGCCTTCTGACCCTTGCGAATCGTTCGCAAAGATCGCGGTGGAGAATTCAGGCAAAGCTGCCTATGTGACACAGCATTCGAGGCCGCGGACGGGCGGCGCAGAAAACGAGCGACAGGACGCCGTGAATTACGACCAGATCTTCGACGAAGCGATCGACCGGCTTCATTCGGAAGGCCGCTACCGCGTCTTCATCGATATCTTGCGCAACAAGGGCGCCTATCCCAATGCGCGCTGCTTTGCCGGGCATAACGGCCCCAAGCCGGTAACCGTATGGTGTTCCAACGATTACCTCGCGATGGGCCAGCATCCCAAGGTCATCGCCGCCATGGAAGAGGCCTTGCATGATGTCGGCGCGGGGTCCGGGGGCACGCGCAACATCGGCGGCAACACGCATTACCACGTCCAGCTCGAAGGCGAACTGGCCGACCTTCACGGCAAGCAAGGCGCGCTGCTGTTCACCAGCGGCTATGTCTCCAACGATGCGACGCTCTCGACATTGGCGAGGTTGCTGCCCGGCTGTGTAATCTTCTCCGACGAGTTGAACCACGCCAGCATGATTGCCGGGATCCGCAATTCCGGCTGCGAGAAGCGCGTCTTCCGCCACAACGACCTTGCCCATCTCGAAGAATTGCTGGCGGCGGAAGATCCTGAAACGCCCAAGCTGATCGCGTTTGAAAGCGTCTATTCGATGGACGGCGACGTTGCCCCGATCCACGCGATATGCGATCTTGCCGATGAATATAATGCGCTGACCTATATCGACGAGGTGCACGCGGTTGGCATGTATGGACCGCGTGGCGGGGGCATTACCGAACGGGACGAGGCCGCCCACCGGATCGACATCATCGAAGGCACGCTGGGCAAGGCGTTCGGCGTGATGGGCGGTTATGTCGCGGCGGACAGCAAGATCATCGACTGCATCCGGTCCTATGCGCCCGGGTTCATCTTTA
Organism: Erythrobacteraceae bacterium Alg239-R51; assembly: GCA_947331495.1. GTDB lineage: Bacteria > Pseudomonadota > Alphaproteobacteria > Sphingomonadales > Sphingomonadaceae > Qipengyuania. The sequence goes on from CAMZOI010000001.1 coordinate 2,032,076, forward strand.
CCACTTCGCTCAGCCCCGCGCTGGTCGCTGGGGTACTGGCAGCGGTGCGGCACCTGAAGAGTTCGAACGCGGAACGCGAGGGTCAACAGGCCGCGGCCGAACTTCTCAAGACCAGGATGCGCGAGGCGGGCCTTCCGGTTATGGACAGCGTCACCCATATCGTGCCGCTGATGGTCGGCGATCCGGTTCGTGCGAAGAAGATCAGCGACATCCTGCTCGCCGAATACGGCGTCTATGTGCAGCCGATTAATTTCCCCACCGTCCCGCGCGGGACCGAGCGGCTGCGCTTCACCCCCGGCCCGGCGCATACGCCCGCGATGATGGAAGATCTCGTCGGCGCGTTGGTGGAAATCTGGGACCGGCTTGAACTGGACCTGCGCAAGGCCGCCTGAAACCGGGTGCACTGACTGTTCGTTTGTGGCATGTTCCGCTCGAGGAGATGGACATGGCAACGGCCTTCGACCGGACAGAACTGGACACGGGAACGCTCGACATCCGACCGATGACGCCCGCGATAGGCGCGGAGATTTTCGGCGTCGATCTGGGCGCGAATAATATCGAGACCCGTATTGCCGAAATGCGTGCCGCGCTGTTGAAATACGGGGTCATCTTCTTCCGCGAGCAGGATATTACCACCGCCCAGCACATCGCCTTCGCGCGTCATTTCGGCGAACTCGAGATCCATCCCGCCACGCCGACCGACCAGCCCGACCCGGAAGTCCTGCGGATCGAGCATGGACCGAAAAGCCGCGGGCAGGAAAATGCCTGGCATTCGGACGTGACCTGGCGCGAGCGACCCTCGCTTGGCTCGATCCTCTTGGCGCGCCATGTGCCCGAAGTCGGTGGCGATACGCTGTTCGCTAATATGCATCTCGCCTATGAGCGACTGTCCGAACAGATGCAGCGCTGGTGCGAAGGACTGACCGCCGTGCACGACATTGCCCGTGTCTTCGCGCGCCGGCTGGGCAAGCGGCCAGAGGACCTACACGAACAGTATCCGCCAATGCGCCACCCGGTCATCCGGACGCATCCCGAAACGGGCGAGCGGGCGATCTATGTCAACACGGCCTTCACCAGTCATGTCGAGGGACTGAGCGAGAGCGAGAGCCGCTGGCTGCTCGATCATCTGTTCGCCACTGCCCGCGATGCGGAAATCCAGTGCCGGTTCCGCTGGCGCGAAGGGTCGATGGCATTCTGGGACAACCGCGTCTGTCAGCATTTTGCCGCGAGCGACTATTTCCCGGCCCGCCGCGTGATGGAACGGGTGACGATCGCGGGCGACAGGCCGTTCTACACGCCTTGAAGGGTTGGCGCATCGCAACTGGACTGCGTCGGAATTCGGCCTAGATAGCCGCAATGAACGGCAGTCGGGACAATCCGCGGGACAGCCGCGAACGAGCGCCCATGGCGGCGTTTGCCGCACTGGTGCTGGCGCCGTTCCTGCTTCTTGCAATGTTCGGACAATCGGGCGGCTCGGTCAGCGCTCCGTCGCCCGATCCGGTGCGCGCGCCGATGCCGCCCGAAGCTATTGCCGATCTGCCCGCAACGGCGGAAGAAACCGTCGTGCTGTCAGGCCTCGCGCCTGACGATGCCCGCGCGCGCAACGCGCTGGTCGAGCTGGCGGCGGCGGGGCCGGGCACGCCGCGTCCCTTCGAACCGGGCGGCAATAGGACCGATCGCATGCGCGCCCGCGAGTGTCTGGCACTTGCCGGTATGGCCGAGGCGGGCGGTGGCGGCGGGGACCAGCGCGCGGTGATGCAGGTCATCCTCAACCGCGTGCGTCATCCGGCCTTTGCGAACACCGTGTGCGGCGTTGTTTTCGAAGGGTCGCAGCGCCCGACAGGTTGCCAGTTCAGCTTCACCTGCGACGGGTCGCTGGCGCGGCGCTATTCGGGCGCTGCGTGGGATGCGTCGCGACGCAGGGCGGACGAAATGCTCGGCGGCGCGACCTACGCGCCGGTCGGCAATGCGACCCATTTCCACGCCGATTACGTCTATCCTTGGTGGAGCGACCGGCTCGACAAGGTGGCGAAGGTGGGACCGCATATCTTTTTTCGCTGGCGGGGTTTCTGGGGTCGCGAGCAAGCGCTGTCCGCCCGGTATTCGGGCGGCGAGCCGAACCCCCTGGCACTGCGCGAAACTGCCGTGGCCGTGGCGCAAGCCAATCCGCTTCCCACGCTGCTGCAGAGCGGCGAGGCAGTGCGCAGCATCGTGGCGCCACCCGCTCCGGCGCAGCTATCGTCTGCCGGCCCGGGAGCCGCATCGCGCACGCCCGCCGCACGCCGTCCGGCACCCGGCTCCCCCGTTCCCGGCGTGCATTTCGTCCGCGTCTCGGCCGCCGACGCCCCGGAGGCGCTCGTCGAACGGGCGCGCGCCCTGTGCCCCGGCGATCGCTATTGCCAGGTCTATGGCTGGACGCAAGAGGCGGCAATTCCTACCCAATTGCCGCTGTCGGGCGAAGCGCGCCATGCCCTGCGCTTCAGCTTCCTGCCCTCCCGCCAGGGCAATGCCGAAACGGTCTATTTCGACTGCCGGCTGTTCCCTTCGCCTGGCAGCGGACGCTGTCTTCCGCGCGCGAGGCCGTAGCGGATTTTGCAGCCACGCCCTGGCACGCTAAGCCGGGCGAGGACTGGCAGGAGAACACGGATGAGCGGCGATACGGACATGACGTATGACGAAGTGGTGCGCGGACGACGCAGCATACGCGGCTATCTCGACAAGCCGGTGCCACGCGACGTGATCGAGGAGGTGCTCGCGCTCGCCATGCGCTCCCCATCCTCGATGAACACGCAGCCCTGGCATTTCCATGTCATTACCGGCGAGCCGCTCGACCGGATCAGGCGCGGGAACACCGAACGCATCCTGGCCGGAGAACCCGACAGCCGCGAGTTCCGCCGCGGCCAGCCCTTCGCGGGCGTCCACCGCGAACGGCAGATCGGCGTCGCCAAGCAATTGTTCGGCGCCATGGGCATCGAGCGCGACGACAAGGATAGGCGCCAGGACTGGGTCCTGCGCGGCTTCCGCCAGTTCGATGCGCCGGTCTGCGTGATCGTCGCCTATGACCGCGAACTGGCAGACAGCGACGATACCGCCTTCGATTGCGGGGCGGTCACCACCTGCCTCGTCAACGCCGCGTGGAGCCGGGGGCTTGGCTGCGTGATCAACTCGCAAGGCATCATGCAGAGCCCGGTGGTCCGCGAACATGCCGGCATTCCCGACGACCAGATCATCATGAAGGCCGTCGCGATGGGCTGGCCCGACGAGACTTTCCCCGCAAACGCCGTCGTTTCCGAACGGAAAGAGGTTTCGCAGGCGGCGCGCTTCGTGGGGTTTTCGGAGTAAATCCTATCTCGGGGCTCCGCCGGAAAGAAGCTCCGGTTTCGTCATTCGACGGGTGTTTTCCGGGCGCTGCGAAGTCTGCCTTTCCTCCATGCGGCGGATGGTTGGCCTTCCCGGTCGCGTCAGGGGAGGACGGGGTGTTGACACTTGTGACACAGTCCCGAGCCGGTTTTTCCAGTCCAGCCTGGGCCCCGCGACCTTCCCCCGCATCGCCTTCCGCCAGCACCCGGTCGAGCAGCGCCGCCCCTTCTTCGTGCCACCGGTCCCAGGCAGCTTCGGCGTCCGCCTCGGCTACGGCGACGACGGCGTTCTCGGCGTCCGCGGTCAAGTGCTCGCCGGCGTCCTCCCGTTCGTCCGCAAGCTTGTCGAGTGCATTTCCCATCATGTGGGCCGCGTAGCCGTTCCGCGTCGGCAGGGCTGCGCCTTCGGGAGCGGCAGGGTCCGATTCGGGCATCTGGCGAGCAGCTTCGGCCATGTCCTCCGGTATCGTGTGCCCCAGCATGGCCGACAGCATGTGTTCGAATTCACCGGCCCGCGCCACGGCCTGCGGATTTTCCTCCGCCCGCCGGTCGAGCCGCGCCAGATGGGCGAACAGATAGCGCGCATCGTGCTTGCGCCAGGAGGCGACATGCTCGCCGCGCACCAGCACCGGTACTTCCACCCCATCTATCGCGCGCGTCGCCAGTTCCGCCTCGCCCCGCGCGCGGGCATGGACCATCGCAACCTCCCATGCGGCAGCAAAATCGGCATGCCGACGCCGCGCGCGATAGACCGTCTCGTGGCTCACGCCGACCCGCGCCGCCGCCGCGCGGACATTGCCGTTCCCGGCGAGGCAATCGAGGAAGCGCACCCGCTGCTCCGGCCCGAACGCCCGGACACGGGCAAAAGGATCGCTGTCGCGCCCGCACTCATATCGCATCGGCTCGTCACCCGGCCGCCAGCCGGCAGGCCAGTTTTCCTTGCCCGGCGGCGGGCGTAGGGACACGCCATGCTGGGCAAGGTTGGCGTTGATTTCGGTATCGGAGGCAGGCTCCCCATCCCATCCCCGCCCCGCGGGCGACTTCAACCCGCGTGAAAGCCAGTCCTGCGTCGGGACGCTGTCTTGAACGGAACGATCGACGGTGGAATCGCCGGGGCAATCCGATACGCCATGCGTGTCGAAATCGGTGCGGGTCTGAATGCGGGCGTCGGTGGTGGACATGATCCGGATCTCCTCAAGGACAAACGAATCGCACCATCTATGTCATGACGGGGGCTGTAGGACAGGGGTTTTGGTAGGCGGGCATTCGCATGACCCTATTCCACCCATCCGTTCGTCCTGAGCTTGTCGAAGGACGCTGGCACCCTAGCGTCAATAACTCTGCCGATTTCGCGCAAGCACGGAAATCCGCTGCCAGTCGCCGGTAATCAACGCCTCCTTCTTAGCCCTGCTCCACCCCTTGATCTGTCGCTCTGCCGCCAGAGCTTCGTCGCGCGAAGGGAATGTCTCCGACCATACCAGTTCGACTGGCCTGCGCCGCGCCGTGTAACCACCGAGCGAACCTGCCTGATGATACGCCATCCGCTGATCGAGGTCGTCGGTGTGACCGGCGTAGTACGAGCCATCGGAACAGCGCAGGAGATAGGCGTAGAAATCCATCGCTTCGTGGCTAGCGGACCGCCGCGTCCTTCGCCCTTCGACTAGCTCAGGAGGCTCAGGACGAACGGAGATGGATGAAAGTTCAAGGCATGTCCGGTTAGGGGTGGTAAGCGGACATTAGCAAAAAGTTTGGCAGATGTCGGATATCAGGACCGGATGACAATCGAAGGCCAAAGAATCTACCCCGGCGAAATGGCCTCACCCGAGCAAATCGTTCAACTAGCCAACGAATATCGGCTTGCATCTGGTAAACTCGCTCAATGCGGGCGACGTGGCGAACCGCTTTCTCGCGCACCCCTTCGACTAGTCACCATTCATGCGATAGAACTTTACCTCAATGCATTTCTAATTGCTGCGGGTTACCCTTCAGCGGAAATCAGAGGTATGCAGCATAATCTCAACACTCGGACAGAGTTGGCGCTTGAAGCTAAATTACTTCTCAGAAAGCGAACAGTGCGACATTTGAAAACACTCTCCGAGAGGCGAGAATATTTACTCGCACGATATGATCCAACTGCATCGAAGACTTCGGAACTGAACCGATTGGAAGCGACATTGGCAGAGCTTGCAGAGAAAGTCCCGGGCTGGATCAAGTCTCGTCGTAGCAGAAGTTGAACGTCCGCAACGGATCCCAGTCGGCCATCGCATCTCCGGTCGGCCCGCCAACCTTTAGCGCAAGCTCACCACATTGTCCGCTGCCGGACGCACGCGGCTGCCGTCGTAGAGGCTGGCCATCGGCTCGTCGGACACGGTGATGCGTTCCGCCGCGCCGAAGCCGTTGAAATCGGTCTTCATCGCCGCGCCGTATGCGCCGAGCATGCCGATCTCGATATAGTCGCCTGCCTGGATATCCTCGGGCAGCGCGAAGGGACCGGGCATGTAATCGGCATCGTCGCAGGTCGGGCCGTAGAAGGAAAAGTCCATCTCCGGCTTGATGAGGTCGTCCTCCAGCGCGCGGACGGGGAATTTCCAGTCCACATGCGCGGCATCGAACAGCGCGCCGTATGCGCCGTCATTGATGTAGAGTTCATCGCCGCGGCGCTTTTCCACCTTCACGATCAGCGAGGAATATTCCGCACACAGCGCACGGCCCGGCTCGCACCACAATTCGGCATTGTAGGCGATCGGCAGATTGTAGAAATTCTGGTGAATGATCTGGAAGTAATCCTCCAGCGGGGGAGGTTCCATGCCCGGATAGACCGACGGGAACCCGCCGCCGACATCGACCATGTCGATCACCACGCTGGCCTCGCCGATCGCCACGCGCACCCGTTCGAGCGCCTGGACGTAGGCGAAGGGCGTCATCGCCTGGCTGCCGACATGGAAGCACACGCCGAGCCAGTCGGCATATTGGCGGGCCTGCTGCAGCAATTGGGGCGCCTCGGTCAGGTCGCAGCCGAACTTGCTGGCGAGGCTGAGCGCGGCGTGCTCGCTCGACACGCGCAGGCGCACGCACAGGCGCAGATCCTGCGCCGGTTCGCCGTCCTCTCCGCGGCAGGCGGTGACGATCTTGGCAAGTTCCTCGGCGCTGTCGAGGCTGAAGGTCTTCACGCCGTGGGTGAAATAGGCCTCGCGGATCGCGCCCGGCGATTTGACCGGATGCATGAAGCACAGCGTGGCGTCCGGCAGGGTGGCGCGCACCAGCCGCACTTCGGCGATCGAGGCGACATCGTAATGCGTGACGCCGCTATCCCACAGGATCTGCAGCAGATCGGGCGAGGGATTGGCCTTCACCGCATAGAGCGACTTGCCGGGAAACTTCTCGACGAAGAACCGGGCTGCGCGCGCCGCGGCATGCGGGCGGTTGAGAATGATCGGCTCGTCCGGTGCGAGAGCGCGGACTACGGCCTGCGCGTCGAGGAAACGAGCATCGGGAAAGGTGGGCAATTCAAGGGACCCCCAAAACAGTTCAGTTTCAGACCACAACGATATCGGGGCTGCCTTGCGGTTCGAGTCCCGCCCTTTTTCAAGGGGCCTGGCAGCGGAGGCGCGCAAATAAGATACGCGCGCGAAAATGCAAGCGGTTTTGCCAGCTATCGTGTGGCCGCGTTCATTCAGATCAAAGCGCGAGCAGACCGCGCGTTCCGACCGCCGGTCCTGCCATCAGCTCAACCGGTCGCGGAAGGCCGTGTAATCGAACTCCTTCACCAGATCGAGCTGGTCGGTCTCGCTGTCCCACAACCAGATGCTTGGCAGCGGAACGCCGTTGAACGTGTTCGTCTTGACCATCGAATAATGCGCCTGGTCGAGAAAGGCGAAGCGCTTGCCGATCTCCGCCCCGCCGGGAATGCGGTAATCGCCGATCACGTCGCCCGCGAGACAGGACGGACCGCCAATGCGCACCGCCGGGGTCTCAGGATCGCCGCTTTCGCCGAGCATGGCCGGGCGATAGGGCGCCTCGATCACATCGGGCATGTGGCAGGTGGCCGATATGTCGGCGACGGCGACGGGCACCTCGTTGAAACCGGTGTCGAGTATCGTGCCCACCAGAATGCCCGCATCGAGCGCCACCGCCTCGCCCGGCTCGAGATAGATTTCCGCCCCGGTGTCCTCTTTTGTATCGCGCAGGAATTCGATCAGTTCGTCGCGCTGGTAATCGGCGCGGGTGATGTGGTGCCCGCCGCCCATGTTGATCCATTTGAGCTGGCCGAACCACGGCTCGATCGCGTCGAACACCTTGTCCCAGGTCGCGTGCAGCGGCTCGAAGTCCTGTTCGCACAGATTGTGGAAATGGATGCCGTCGACCCCTGCCATGATCTCGGGCGTCAGCTGGTCGACCGGAAAGCCGAGCCGACTGCCGGGACTGGACGGGTCGTAGCGCGGCACTTCGCCCGTGGGGTGCATCGGATTGATGCGCAGGCCGACGTCGAAATCCTGCCCCGCCGCACGCGCGCTTTCCAGGATCAGCGCCGCGCGCTCCATCTGGCCGGGCGAGTTGAAGATGACATGGTCCGACAACCGGCAGACCTCGTCGAGTTCCTCCGGCTTGTAGGCGGCCGAGTAGGTCGCGATCTCGCCATCATAGAATTCGCTCGCCAGCCGGGCTTCCCACAGTCCCGAGGTGCAGACGCCGTCGAGATATTCGCCGATGATCGGCGCGACCGACCACATGGAGAATGCTTTCAGAGCGGCGAGCACCTTGATGTCGGCGGCGTCGCGAATCTCGGCGAGGACCTGCAGGTTCGCGCGCAACCTGGCCGCGTCGACCACGAAGGCAGGACTGTCGACGCGCTCAAGGTCGAATTGGGCGAAGGCGCCCGGGTCGCCGGCTCTGGTTTGCATTACCTAATGAACTCCAGATTGTTTCGCGCAAAGGCGCGGAGAAAGCGGAGATCGCAGAGGGTCACGTGCCGGGCCTGTAGTTATTGACCATTCTGCGGATACCTTCCTTCATCGTCTCGCCCGAAAAATTAAGAAGCAGCCCTACGGGCTGGTCCATCAAGCGCAGGTAAGTAAGCAGTTGCTTGGCGTGCGCCTTGCTGAGCATCTCGGTCGCCTTGATTTCGAGGACGACCCCATCCTCAATAAGTATATCGATCTTGAAAGCCGCTTCGAAGCGGTGTTCCTCGAACACAATCGGCACAGGAAATTGGCGGGCGACCTGGAGGCCGCGTGCCTCCAACCGGCCTGCAAGGACGGTCTCATACACCGACTCGAATAACCCCGGCCCAAGCTTCCGATGAATATCGATAGCCTCGCCAACGACTACATCGGTAAGCTCGTCGATGGTTCTCAACCCAACCCTCTCTGCGCTCTTTTGCTTCCTCCGCGCCTCTGCGCGAAACCAAAACTCTAAAAGCCCACGGGCCCGTCCAGCTCCTTCACATCCCACGGCAGGCCGTGGTCATTAAGCATCTCCATGAACGGATCGGGGTCCATTTCCTCCATGTTGAAGACACCGTCGCCTGTCCATTTGCCGGTGACCATCATGGCGCTGCCGATCATTGCGGGCACGCCGGTGGTATAGGAAACCGCCTGGTTGCCGGTTTCCTCGTAAGCCGCCTCGTGGCTGCAGATATTGTTGATGTAGAACGTCTTCTCACCGCTACCGTCGAGCGCCTCGCCGGTGGCGATGACGCCGATATTGGTGTTGCCCTTGGTCGTTTCGCCCAGGCTTTCCGGCTTCGGCAGTACGGCGGCAAGGAATTGCAGCGGTATGATATCTTTCCCCTGATAGCGGACCGGGTCGATCCGGGTCATGCCGACATTCTGCAACACGGTCAGGTGCTTGATGTATTCATCGCCAAAGGTCATCCAGAACCGCGCGCGTTCCAGTTCGGGATTGAATTTCGCGAGGCTTTCCAGCTCCTCGTGATACATCATGTACATGTTCTTGGGCCCGACTTCCTCGAAATCGAATTCGACCTTCTTGCCCATCGCCGGACTCTCGACGAATTCGCCATTTTCCCAATGGCGTGCGGGTGCGGTGACTTCGCGGATATTGATTTCCGGGTTGAAATTGGTGGCGAAGGCCTGCCCATGATCGCCGCCATTGCAATCGAGAATGTCGAGCTGGCGGATGGTTTTCAGCTTGTGCTTCTTGAGCCACATGGTGAACACGCTGGTCACGCCGGGGTCGAAGCCCGAACCGAGCAGGGCCATCAACCCTGCATCCTTGAACCGGTCCTGATAGGCCCATTGCCACTTATATTCGAACTTCGCCTCGTCCTTGGGTTCGTAATTGGCGGTGTCCAGATAATCGACCCCCGCTTCGAGACAGGCGTCCATGATCGGCAGGTCCTGATAGGGTAGCGCAAGGTTGACGACCAGTTCCGGCCCGATCTTGCGGATCAGATTGACCATCGCCGGGACTTCCTCGGCATCGATCTCGTAGGTCGAGATGCCGACGCCGGTGCGCTCCTTCACGCTGGCAGCGATGCTGTCACACTTGCTCTTCGTGCGGCTGGCCAGATGGATATCGGTGAAGATATCGGGGTTCATCGCCATCTTGTGCACGCACACGCTGCTGACGCCGCCTGCGCCGATGACCAGGACTTTCGACATGAATAAACCTCTTTGATGCAATCGAATCTTGCGCGCCCTCTAACGGAATGCGCTATCTGCGCCAAATGATCCGAGACGATATGATCCTTCCCACCCGCAACGGGGTACAGGCGGCAGCCCGTTCCATCGCGGCAATCCTGCCGCCGACACCGCTCTTGCCGGTCGAAATCGACGGAATCCGGTGCCACGTGAAGGCGGAAAGCCTGCAACCGGTAGGGGCATTCAAGATCCGCGGCGGATGGTGGCGGCTATCGAACCTTACGGACGAAGAGAAAGCCCGCGGCGTGGTGGCCGTGTCGAGCGGAAACCACGCGCAAGGGGTGGCCTGGGCGGCGCGTCGACTGGGCGTCGCAGCGGCCATCGTGATGCCGCGCAACGCGCCCAGGGTCAAACTGGAAGCAACGCGGGCGCTGGGCGCAGAAATCGTGCTTTACGACCGGCCGGGCGAGGACCGCGACGAAGTCGCCGCGCGCGAAGTTGAGAAACGCGGGGCCACGCTGGTCCATGCCTTTGGCGATCCGTGGGTGATCGAGGGTCAGGGCAGCGCGGGTATCGAGATCACCGGACAGTTGGGACGCCAGCCTTCGCAGCTCATCGTGTGCTGCGGGGGCGGCGGGCTGGCGGCAGGGCTTGCGCTGGCATGTCCCGAAAGCGCGGTTCACGTGGTCGAGCCCGAGGGGTGGGACATGGTCGGCCGCGCGCTGGCGAGCGGCGACATCGTCCATGTCGGTGCACATCCGCCCGCCACGATCTGCGACGCGCTCCAGCCGGACGCCACCAAACCCATCAACCTTGCGGTGCTGAAAGCCCGCGCCGAACCGGGGGTGACGGTCACCGACGAGGAAGTACGCGCGGCGCAACGATTTGCCTTCGCGCATCTCAATCTCGTCCTCGAACCGGGCGGCGCTGCGGCGCTGGCGGCTGCCTTGGCGGGTAAGATACCGCTCGATACGGACACCGTGATCATGCTGACCGGCGGCAACACCGATGCCGAGAGTTTCACGCGGACGATAACCGGCGTTTGACAATCGGCCTGCTGCGCCGCAATCGTGCCATACAGAGGGAGGGAATTTTAATGCAGGCACAAATGCTCGCACCGGCTGCGGTGCTGGTCGCATGGTCGATCGTCATGCTGTTCTGGATGGCCGGAACGCGCCTGCCCGCGATGAAACGCGCCAGCGGCGGGGGCCTTGGCGGCGCGAAACCGGGTGGTCGCGGGCAGGACCTGGAAGGCGTGCTGGACGACAAGGTCAACTGGAAAGCGCATAATTACATGCACCTGATGGAGCAGCCTACGCTGTTCTATGCCGCCAGCGTCATCATCGCGATCATGGGGGCCTCGTCTCTCGATATGGTGCTGGCCTGGGCGTACGTGGCCTTGCGGATCGTCCATTCGATCTGGCAGGCGACAATCAACGTCGTGTCGGTCCGGTTCGTGCTGTTCCTGCTCTCCTCGCTTGCGCTGGTCTATCTCGCGGTTCGCGCAATAGCCCTCACCCTGTTCAACGATCCGGGAGCGTTTCCGCAATGATCGATACAGAAATTCTCCAGCCGGTCGTCGCGCTGCTGGCCTGGACCATGGTGATGTGGCTGTGGATGTACGCCACGCGCATTCCGGCGATGTCCAAGGCCAATATTGAGCCCAACGACGCCCGCAAGACCGATACGCTGGATGAACGCCTGCCTGCCCACGTCCAGTGGAAGGCGCACAATTACAATCATCTGCACGAACAGCCGACAGTGTTTTACGCGGCATGCCTGGTCCTCGCGCTAATTGGACTGGGCGATGGTATGACCGCGCTGCTCGCCTGGATCTATGCCGGGCTGCGGATCATCCATTCGCTCGTGCAGGCCACGGCGAATGTCGTTATGGTGCGCTTCGTCCTGTTCGCATTATCGAGCGTGGTGCTGATCGCGCTTGTCGTCACCGCGGCGCTGGCCGTGTTCGCGTAACGCTTACTCGGCAGCTTCGCGCTCCGGCGCTCCTTGCGCAGCATGCACGTGGCCGTCTTCGTCGATGGCGAGATCGGCCAGAAAACGCTCAGCATCGAGCGCGGCCATGCAGCCCATTCCTGCGGCGGTGACCGCCTGGCGATAGACGTGGTCGGTCACGTCGCCCGCCGCGAATACGCCGGGCACATCGGTCTTGGGCGAACCCGCTTCGGTCAGCAGATAGCCGCCATCGTCCATCGGCAGCTTACCCTTGAACAGTTCGGTCGACGGAGCATGGCCGATGGCGACGAATGCGCCATCGCAGGCAAAGGTGCTGTCTTCATGCGTGACGGTATCGCGCAGCCTGAGTTCGGCCAGCGGTCCCTGCGGCCCGGCTTCGAAGCTTTCCACGGTCTTGTTCCAGAGGACGGAAATCTTCGGATGGTTGAGCAATCGCTCCTGCAGGATCTTCTCGGCCCGCAACTCGTCGCGTCGATGGATCAGCGTGACGTCGTCGGAATGGTTGGTGAGGTAGAGCGCTTCCTCGACCGCGGTGTTGCCGCCGCCGATTACCGCGACCTTCTTGCCGCGATAGAAGAACCCGTCGCAGGTGGCGCAGGCCGACACGCCCTTGCCGCCAAGTTCCTGCTCGCCCGGAACGCCGAGCCATTTCGCCTGCGCCCCGGTGGCGATGACCAGCACGTCGGCGACATATTCGTCGCCGCTGTCGCCGGTGGCGGTGAACGGCGATCCGTTCGCGATATCGACGTCGGTAATCGTATCCCACATCATCCGCGTGCCGACATGTTCGGCCTGTTTCTGCATCTGTTCCATCAGCCAGGGGCCCTGGATGACATCGGCAAAGCCGGGGTAATTCTCGACATCGGTGGTGATGGTCAGCTGGCCACCGGGCTGCAGCCCCTGCACCACGATCGGCTCCATCATCGCGCGCGCAGCATAGATCGCGGCGGAATAGCCGGCCGGGCCGGAACCGATGATGAGCATCTTGGTGCGATGGGTAGCCATGAGTCGTCTCTGATAAAGGGAGTGGGATAAGCGCGCTATATGGGAAGGCAGGTGCTCGAAGTCACGCCACGAACTTGCCGCGAAGGGCTTCGCGCAGCGGATCGTCCACACCTATCGCCTGTTCCAGATAATTATCGAACGATCCGTGACGTTCACGCGCGATGGCAAGGAACGTGTCGAGATATTCCTCGCGCACACCGAGCAGGTCGCGAACCGCCCGTTCGTCCAGCTTGCGACCCAGCCGGTTTTCTATGCCGGGTACCGATTGCCGCGCGAGCACTTCGAATGTCGGGCTGTCATTGGTGCGCAGGAATTCCTTGCGCTGATCCGCCTCGCTCACCCCGAGAATATGGAGCAGCATCGTCGCCGCAATACCGGTGCGGTCCTTGCCAGCATAACAATGGACAAGGCTCGCCCCGTCCCGTTCGGCGAGGATGCGCAGATAACGCCCGAACATGTCGATCATCGCCGGATTATCGGGCATGCGGGTATAGACTGCGATCATACGCTCGCGCGCGAAGTCCGATGCGCTGGTCCCCGGTTCGATGTCCATGTGCGGCGGGCTGCTGGTGGTCTCGCCGTCATAGAACAACACCTCGCCAGCAAATCCCTCAACACGGCGGCAGGGGTTGGCCGCACGCTCGCTCTGTCCACGCAGATCGATGACGGTGTGGATGTTGAGATCGGCGATGGCAGCCAGATCCTCCTCGGTCGCTTCGACGTGATGGCCGGACCGGAACAGCAGGCCAGTCGCCACATGCCGGTCGCCATCGGTGGGCCAGCCGCCATAGTCGCGGAAATTGTGGATGCCAGCGGTCTTGAGGAATGCGTCACGAATCATGGGCGCGACCGTGGCAGGGACCGGGGGTCGGCGCAATCACGCTCACCCGTCGCGACCGCCGTGTTCTAGGTAGCGGCGAGATCCCGCAGGAAGTTCGCGGTCCACGCCTGCAGATTGTCGTCGCGCACGGTCTTCACCATTTTCTCGTAGCGGCGCTTGCGCTCGTCCAGCGGCATGTCGAGCGCCACCTGGATCGCATGGGCGATGTCGTCGGGACTGTGGGGATTGACCATGACGGCGTCGCAAAGCTGGATGGCGGCGCCCGCGAATTGCGACAGGATGAGAACGCCGGGATCTTCGGGATCCTGCGCAGCGATGTATTCCTTGGCGACGAGGTTCATGCCGTCGCGCAGCGGCGTGACCAGTCCGATTTTCGCCGCGCGGAAGAAGCCGAACAGTTCGGCATGGCTGTAACCGCGATTGACATAGCGTATCGGCACGATGTCCACCTCGCTGCGCGCGCCGTTGATCTCCCCGCATTTCTGTTCGAGCTGTTCGCGAATTTCCTGGTAGCTTTCGACATCTTCCCGGCTTGGCGGCGCGATCTGAATAAAGACGAGATCGCGGGCGCGCTCGGGATGCCGGTCGAAAAAACGGCCGATGCCGTCGATGCGTTCGGGCAGGCCTTTCGAATAATCGAGGCGATCGACGCCGATCATCGCGATGCGCCGGCGCGTGGAGGACAGCAGGCGCTGGGCAGCCTGGCGCGCTTCGCCGGTATTGCCAAGCGCGCTGAAGTGGTCCCAGTCGATACCGATCGGATAGGCACGCGCGATTGCCTCGCGTCCGTCCAGCCGGATCTTGCCCGTTTTCTTGTCGACCTCGGCACCCAGTTCGGTTTCGCAATAATGCACGAAGCTTTCGAGCCATTCCTCGGTCTGGAACCCGACTACGTCGTAGGACAGAAGAGTGCGTACCAGTCGTTCGTGATAAGGGAGCGATACGTACAGCCGCGTCGGCGGCCAGGGAATGTGAAGAAAGAACCCGATCCGGTTGTCGATCCCGTGTGACCGCAAGCGTTCGCCCAGGGGCATGAGATGGTAATCATGCACCCAGATATTATCGTCCGGCTCGATCATCGGGGCGACGGCTTCGGCGAAGCGTTCGTTCACTCTCTCGTAGCCCTTGGCCGTCTCGCGTTCATATTCCACGAGGTCCAGCCGGTAGTGGAACAACGGCCATAACGTGGAATTTGCGTAGCCATTGTAATATTCGTCGATATCGCGTTTCGACAGGTCCATGGTGGCGATGGTGACGCCCTCGGTGGTCTGGGTCTCGATTTCGCCGGTGTGCTCGGCCACCTCTTCCCCGGACCAGCCGAACCACAGGCCGGACCGCTCTTTCAGCGCTGCATTGAGCGCCCCCGCCAATCCCCCCTGCGCGCCCGCCGCGCCGCGTGCCTTGGGCACCGCAACGCGGTTGGAAATCACCACAAGGCGGGAGTTTTCGGTCAGCGCACTTCGCTCCACGGTTTGCTGAGCAGGCCAGCACAGTTGATTATACCTACCAGCGAATAGGTTTGGGGGAAGTTCCCCCATAACTCGTTGGTTTCATAGTCGAGATCTTCGCTGAGAAGACCCGAACGCGTGGTGTGGCTCAACATCGACGTGAAGATCTCGCGCGCTTCGTCCCTGCGCCCAACCAAGGCAAGCGCTTCGATCAGCCAGAACGTGCACACGTTGAACGCCGTTTCGGGCGCGCCAAAATCGTCTTCGGCGGCATAGCGCAACATGTGGTCGCCGCGGCGCAGGTTGCGTTCTATTGCAGCAAAGGTTTTCAGGAAACGCTCGTCATCCGGCTTGAGATAGCGCAGTTCGACCATCTGCAACAGGCTGGCATCGAGATAGTCGCTCTGGAAGCTGGCGCCGTAGTGCTCGCCTTCCTCGCGCCAGGCTTCGGATTCGATCTTGGCACGGATGTGTTCGGCGCGTTCCTTCCAGTAGCGGACCCGATCGCCTTTCCCCAATGTAGCGGCCACATTCGCAAGCCGATCGCACGCCGCCCAGCACATGACGACAGAATAAGTATGCACTTCCTGGCGGGTGCGGAATTCCCACAGCCCGGCATCGGGCCGGTCATGCTTGGCCCAGGCGGCCTCGCCCACCTCTTCCAGATGCGCGAAGTCCGTTTCGTCCGCCATGCGCAACAGCCGCGTGTCGAAGAACGCTTGCGCGGTCGGCATGACGATCTGGCCATAGCAGTCGTACTGCACCTGCTTGTAAGCAGCATTGCCGATCCGCACCGGACCCATGCCGCGATAACCGGCAAGGTGGACGGCTTCGGATTCGTGCAGATCGCCTGAACCCATCACCGAATAAAGCGGCTGGATTTGCCCGCCACGGGACTGGTCAACGATGTTGCGCAGATAAGCCAGGTATTTTTCCAGCACATCGAGCGCGCCGAGCCGGTTCAGTGCCTGGACGGTATAGTAGCTGTCGCGGATCCAGCAGTAGCGATAATCCCAGTTGCGCTGGCTGTCGGACGCTTCGGGAATGGATGTGGTCAACGCCGCGACGATCGCGCCGGTTTCCTCGTGCTGGCACAGCTTCAGGGCGATGGCGGCCCGGATAACCTCTTCCTGCCACTCGAGCGGTATGTGCAGCCCGCGCACCCAATACTGCCAGTATTTCTTCGTGTTGGCTTCCATCCTTCTGATTTCGCTGCGAATGTTGCCGCTGAACGGTTCATCTGGGCCTAGGAAGAAGTGCTGATCGCTTTCGACGCGATAATAACAGTTTTCCAGTATATAGCCGACCGGAGCATCGGTCGACAGCCGCATGGCCTGAGGCCCGACCAGATAGCGGATGTGGTTCGTGCCATTCGTCGTTGCGGCTAAATCTTCACCGTAATTCTTCATCGGCGCGAGGCGGACCCTGAGACGCGGGGCCCCGGCAACGGGGCGCACGATACGGATGAAGGCGACGGGTCGGTACATCCTGCCCGAGCGTTCGAAGCGGGGGGCGAAGTCATGGATTTCGACCGCGCTGCCGTCTTCCGCCTCGAGCCGCGTGACGAGGATCGCCGTGTTGCGCACGTAATGCTGGTTGGAGGACACCTGGTTTTCGAGTTCGAACCGCCACGTGCCCACGTCGCGCTGGTCTCCGTTCAGCAAGGAACAGAAGACCGGGTCACCGTCGACCCGGGGAACGCAACCCCATACGAATCCGGCGTTCTCGTCTACCAGAGCGCTGACCTGGCAGTTGCCGATTGGCGCAAGTTGAAGATCGGGCTGCGTCATAGGTCCAACCAATCGTGCACTGCTGCGACATCGTCGAGCCGGTAACGCGCACCAGCGCTGATTCGGTCTCCCACGGCCACGCCAAAACCGCCCCGCGCCATCGCTCCGGAGAAACCGTCCTCGTCGGTTACGTCGTCGCCGACGAAAACGGGCGTTGCGCCCTTGAAGGTTTGCTCGTCCATGAAGGCCCTGACCGCCCCGCCCTTGTTCGCCCCAGGGCGGACGAGTTCGGCGACGCCCTTGCCCGACGTGACGCAGAGTTCGTGCCGCTCGGCAACTTCCGTGACGAAATCCGTCACCTGATCGCGCAAGTCGGGTTTACCCCGGAAATGCAGCGCGCCGCCATGCAGCTTCGTTTCGTAGAAAAGTTCGTGTTCTTGCGCATATTCGCGCAGTTCGGTGACGGCGGCATCGGGCAGGCCGACAGGTTCCTTGCCAAGCCGTGATCCGTCGGCGAAGAGGCGCGATACGCCATGCGATCCTGCGCGACAGATCGAAACCTCGCCAAGATGATCGCATAGATCGTCCAGCGCCCGTCCACTAACCAGAGCGAGCCGTCCGTCGAGCCGGTTGCGCAGGCGATGCAACCGTTCCACCAGATCATCGGGAACGTGGATGGCGCCGGGTTCGGGCGCAATTTCAACCAGCGTTCCATCGAAATCGAGGAACAGGGCCACCGGCCCGCGAGCCATCAGGTCGCGCAGAGGCGGCGGGGGCGAAAGCGGGTCCGGGTCGGCCATCGCCGGGTCCTTTAACGGCTCGCGCGCAGTGGTCAAACGGTCACTCTTCGATACGGTCTTCGGTTTTCGGAACCAGGATCAGCGTGCCTTCCTCGACCCGCCAGGATCCAAGCCGTGCAAGCACGTTCATCCCGATCACGTTGAAGTCGCCGAAGCTTTCCGAAATCGCAGCATCCGTGCCGCTCGCATTGACGTTGCCGAAGGTCAGGTTCTCGACCGTGGCCACATGGGCCTGGACTGTGCCGTTTGCCGTGCCGAGCATGATCGGAATTCCGCCCCGTCTCGGCTCGAGCCCGGCCTGCTGAGCCAATGGCGCGGAAATTGCGGTCAGCGTAGCCCCGGTGTCGATCATGAAATTGCCGGGCGTGCCGTTCACCTCGGCACGGACCCAGTAATGCCCGTCGGGTGACAGCGGAATTCGCGTTTCGCCGCCCGCCACCACCTGTTCGGGCAGGCCGATCTGGGGAACGGCGACCTCGAAACGCGGATCGAAGCGGGAAAGCTGCAGCACCACGGTCAACAGGATCAGGCCAAGCGCGGCTGAACTGAACAGGCGCAGCATCCCGCCCAGCGCGGATTTGCGCGCAATTGCTGCACCAATCCAGCCCAGCGCCATCGCGGCAACGGCAGCGATCAGCAATTCGGACCGGGGGATGGAGCGCAGCACATCTGCGGCGGCGCTGAATGCGGGTTCGAGATCCATGGGCCCGATATAGGCGCGCATCGGTGGCGCGTCCATGAACGTGACTTATGGCGCGTTGCGCAATTCGGTCGCGCGGGCGAGGACGAGCGAGAAGCGCTTTTCACTGTCGAGCCAGCGCTTTACCGGCGTCCATCCCCCGGCCAGCAGCAAGGTGTTGGTGCTGCGACGTGTGAATTTGTGGCTGTTTTCCGTATGAATGGTTTCGCCTTCGGCCAGTTCGAACCGATGACCGGACACTTCGAAAGCGATATCGCGCGTGGCGCGCAGATGCATTTCCACCCGCGCGAAATCGTCGTTCCAAACCGCGGAATGTTCCAGCGCATCGACCGGAATGGTCCCGGCAAGTTCGCGATTGATCCGCCGCGCCAGATTTAGGTTGAATTCAGCCGTGACGCCGCTGGCATCGTCATAAGCGGCTTCCAGCACTTCGCGATCCTTGACCAGGTCCATTCCGATCAGGAGGTACGGCAATTCACTTTCTTCTCCGCCTAGCGTTGCGCGCATGGAACGCAGAAGGTCAACGGCGGTCCGCGCGACCATGTTGCCAATCGTCGAGCCCGGAAAGAAGCCCAGCTTCTTCATGTCCAGCACTTCGCGCGGCAATTCGACCTGCTTGGTGAAATCGGCCTCGACCGGATAAACGTCGAGATCGGGAAATTTTTTCGCCAGATCGGCCGCCGCCTCGCGCAGGAAATCCCCCGCGATGTCGAGCGGGACGTAAGCCCCAGGCTGAATTGCTTTGAGCAGCAGCGGCGTCTTGACCGAACTGCCCGAACCGAATTCGACGACAGCCCGGTCGGGTCCGATCAGCTCGGCAAATTCCGCACCGCGCGTCTCGAGGATCTCGGTTTCGGCGCGGGTCGGGTAATATTCCTCGACCCCGGTAATGTCTTCGAACAATTGCGAGCCGGCATCGTCGTAGAGCCAGCGCGCGGGAACCGCTTTCTCCGGCTGCGACAATCCGTCGAGCACGTCGGAGCGGAACGCCTTGTCGACCCCGTCATCGTCACGATCGACAAGTACAATTCCCTGTTCGGCTTTCATCGACAATCTTTCGCGAGGCGCAGGCCGGTGAACTGCCAGCGCTGGTGAGGATAGAAGAAGTTCCGATAGGATGCGCGCGAATGTCCGCGCGGGGTGGCGCAACTCGCACCCTTCAGCACGAACTGTCCGCTCATGAACTTGCCATTGTATTCGCCGACCGCGCCGGGAGCCGGCTCGAACCCCGGGTAGGGAAGATAGGCCGAGCGGGTGAACTGCCAGCAATCGCCGAACAATCCCGGGCTTCCTGCGGGAAGCGGCGGTTCAGCCTCGTCGAGCTGGTTGCCCGCTGCGGGATCATGCGCCGCATCGTGCCCTTCCTGGCCGCGCGCGATGGCTTCCCATTCGAATTCTGTCGGCAGGCGCTGACCCGCCCAAGTGGCGAAGGCATCGGCTTCGTAATAGGAGATGTGGCTGACCGGCGCATCGGGATTTCGCGCGCTCCAGCCGGAATGGGTGAAGTGTTCATCGTCGCGCCAGTAGGAAGGCGCGGCAATGGCATTCTCGTTGACCCACGCCCAACCGTCGGAGAGCCATAGAGCCGCGTTCTCATAGCCGCCATCGGCCATGAATTGGGCCCATTCGCCATTGGTCACGAGACGCGCGGACAGCGCGAAAGGTTCGAGCAGGACGCGGTGCGCCGGTCCTTCGCAATCGAAGGCAAAACCATCGGTCTGCTTGCCGACCCGGGCGATGCCACCGGGATGGGTATGCCAGCCATCTCCGCTCGTGACGGAATGCGGCGCAGAGCCATCCCAGATTGCGACGCCCAGCGGGTTCTGGAACAGCGCGTGCTTGATGTCGGTCAGCAACAGTTCCTGATGCTGCTGTTCGTGACTGAGACCGAGCTCGATCAGCGGAGCGAGTTCCTCACGCTCGAAAAGCGTGCCCATCGCTGCATCGACGTGAGCGCGCCATTGGCAAATTTCATGCACTGTCGGACGCGACAGCATGCCGCGTGAAAACCGCGCGATCCGTTCGCCTTCGGCTTCGTAGTAGGAGTTGAATACGAACGGCCAGTTCTCGTCGAACAGTCCGTAACCATCCAGATTGTCGCGCAGCAGGAAGGTTTCCCAGAACCACGTCGTATGCGCCAGATGCCACTTTGCAGGGCTGGCATCCTCCATGGACTGAATAGTCGCATCAGCATCGGAGAGTGGGGCGACGAGCGCTTCGCTCAACGCGCGGACCTTGCCGTAGCGAACCTGCAGATCCTCTCCGAGCGCGAAGCCCGCCATTTGCCGGGTCTGGGGCATGTCCCTTCCCCCCTATCCTTGCGGCCGCCCGAACGCGGCGAACGCGCTGAAGCATGACCTGTTTCAGAGTCAGTTAAAAGCCCTTGCGAGGATTTTCGTTCCGGATCAACCGGCTGCTTCGTCCGGTCTCCGCCTGGCGGTTCTCGATCGGATCAGGCTGCATCGGCACGACGGACGGCCTGTTCCTCGTTGAGCATCTCGGCGATGAGGAAGGCAAGTTCGAGCGATTGGGCAGCGTTCAGACGGGGATCGCAATGCGTGTGATAGCGGTCGCCCAGTGCCTCATCGGTAATGGCCACGGCTCCGCCTACGCATTCGGTAACATCCTGTCCGGTCATTTCGACATGGATGCCGCCCGGATGCGTTCCTTCCGCACGATGCACGGCAAAGAAACCTTTGACCTCGGTCAGGATCCGGTCGAACGGGCGCGTCTTGTAGCCGCTTTCCGACTTGACGACATTGCCGTGCATGGGATCGCAGCTCCAGACGACCGGATGCCCCTCCTGCTTGGCAGCACGCACGAGCCGCGGCAGTCCCTCTTCGACCTTGTCGTGACCGAAACGACTGATGAGCACGATGCGCCCTGGTTCGCGTGCCGGGTTGAGCGTGTCGAGCAGGCCTAGCAGCTCGTCAGGTTCCAGGCTCGGCCCGCATTTCATGCCGAGCGGATTGCCGATCCCGCGCGCGAATTCGACATGCGCGCTGCCCTTGAAACGTGTGCGGTCGCCGATCCACACCATGTGCGCGCTGCAATCGTACCAGTCGCCGGTCAGGCTGTCGCGGCGGGTCAGTGCCTGCTCGTACGGCAGAAGCAAGGCTTCGTGACTGGTATAGAAGCTGGTGCGCTGAAGCTGCGGCAGCACTTGCGGATCGACGCCGCACGCCTCCATGAAATCGAGCGCTTCGCCGATACGGTCGGCCACGTCCTTGAACTTCGCCGCCCATGGACTGCGCCCCATGAATTCGAGCGTCCACTGGTGGACCTGGCGAAGGTTCGCGTAACCGCCCGTGGCGAAGGCGCGCAGCAGGTTGAGCGTTGCCGCTGCCTGCGAATAGGCGCGCACCATGCGCTGCGGATCGTTGGTCCGGCTGGCTTGATCGAAATCGATACCGTTTACATTGTCACCGAAATAGCTCGTCAGTGTCACATCGCCCTGCGTTTCGGTGTTCGAACTGCGCGGTTTGGCGAACTGGCCTGCCATGCGGCCGACCTTCACGACCGGCTTCTTGCTAGCGAAGGTCATCACCACCGCCATCTGAAGCAGGACGCGAAACGTATCGCGAATGTTGTTGGGGTGAAATTCGGCGAAACTTTCCGCGCAGTCACCACCCTGCAATAGAAAGGCCTTGCCCTCGGCAACTTCGGCAAGATCCGCTTTCAATGCGCGCGCCTCGCCAGCGAAGACCAGTGGCGGATGGGTTTCGAGCGTAGTCGTCGCCGCATCGAGCGCCGCCCTGTCGGGATATTCCGGGAGGTGCCGCGCCTCGAATTGCGTCCAGCTATCCGGTGCCCATTTTACTGCCATTGTCGTATCCAATTCGCCGCGAGTGTCGCGCTTTCAACTTTATCCATCGCACAGCACTACACCCGATGGCGCAAGCAGCAAAAGCTTGGCCGGCGCAAAAGCCCGATTTGCGTGACTCGATCAGCGACCGGCGGTCGAGCCATCGGTGCCGGCGCGCACCGCCAGTTCCTGGCCTTCGGGTATCACGGCCAACCTCCAACCGGGCGTTCCGCCAAAATACTTCTGCCCCAGCGCCAACATGCGTTCCGGCGTCGTTTCGGTGTAGTCGACGAGCAGCGAGCGAAGCAGGCCGACCCGTTCCGGTTCAACCGTTGCGCCTTCAAGCTGGTAGAGCCAGAACAGATTGCCGGTCGAAGCCCGGTTCACATACTGACGCAAAGGCTCGGTAACCCGCTGCAATTCGTCCGCATCGGGCGAAGATGTGGCGAGATCCCGGGCAATCCGGTCCGCCGCTTCGAAAAAGGCGGGAACATCCTGTGGACGCAACTGCGCCAGCGCGCTGATCCGTCCGCCGCTTGCGACATCGCTCGGCCATTCCGACCGGACCACGGGGGCATAGCTGGCCCCGGCACGCTCTCGCATCGCGTCGAGCAGACGATTGTTGAATACCTGGGTAAGAATCTCGAGCTGGCGTGATTCGCGCAGACCCGTCACGCCGGCTCCGCTCGGCCACGCGATGACCGCCGCAGCCTGGTTGGTATCACCACTGTGATTGAGGACGACCGTCTCGCCCGCGTCAGGAAAGCCGACGGCCTTCGCCGCAATACCAGCCGACAGGGCATCGCGCGGAGCAAGCGCACCGAACGTGCGGCGCAGGTCCTCGATCAATGCGGCGCGGTCGAAATCGCCAAACACGAGCACTTCCACCGGTCCCTGGGTCAGCAACGGCTCCCACACGGTACGGAAACTTTCTGGCGTAACGTTTGCGAGCATTTCGGGGGTCGGTGTACGGAACCGCGGGTCGCGATCGCGCAGAAGGAAGTCCAGATCGCGGTTGAGAACGCCCGCCGGGCTCGATGCGTAACTGTCGTATGTCAGGCGGGCAGCGGCTTTCGCACGCGCCACCGGGTTGGGATCCCATCGCGGCATCGCGAGCTTCGCCGCAAAGAGATAAAGCTGATCTTCCAGATCCTGCTGGCGGGTTTGCGCAGAAAGGGTGAAAGCCCCCTCGCCGATCGCGAAATCGAAACCCATTCGCCTTCCGGTGCTGATGCGGTCGAGCTCTTCCTGACCCAGCTCACCAATCCCGGAGCCGACAAGGGCCATCTGGCCAAGCGCAGCATAAGGCGCTTGATCATCGTCGAACGCGCGATAGCCGGCGCCAAACCGGACCTTGACCGCCACCCGGCCCGGTTCGGCATCATTGGACCACAGGATCGCCTTGACCCCGTTGGCGAAATCCACCCGTTCGATGTCCAGCACACCGATCGGGCCCTGCTGGACGATTTCGCCCGGTTCGCCGATGGCTGGCAAGTCGTCGAACGAAATTTCCTGCGCTGCGATCCGCGCATTCTCACTAGCGCTCGCTTGCTGGGCAAGCGCGGTTTGCAAGGCTTCCTCGCTTGCCTCCCCCGCCTGCGGTGTCGTGTAGGCGGCACGGATGACCGCGCCCGAGAACAAGTCGCGCGTATGCCCGAGCAATTGTTCTGGCGTCACCGTTTCCTTCATGGAATTGAAGACCATCAGTATGGTCTCGGGTGCGGCAACCGTCTCGCGGATATCGACCGCATTGACGACATCGTCGGCCAGCCGCGATCCGGCCATCACGCGTCGCTGCTCGACTGAGCTTTTGAACATGACTTCGAACTCGGCGATCTCGCGGTCGATCTCCTCCTGTGTTGGCGGTTCGGCCAAAGCATCCGCGATGACCGAGCGCACGTCGGTCAACGCGCTCTGCCAGTCGTCGGTCAGCGGCGCAAAAGAAACGAAGGTCGCGTCCGCCGAACGGCTCACATCGTCCTGGGCGACCTGTGCATAAAGATAGCTGCCACCCGCACGAGCCCGGGCTTCCAGGCGGCGATTGATCAGGGCCTGTGCCAGACTGTCCCGCAGGAGACCTTCATTGTAGGCGATGGTGTCCTGAACCGGACGCCACGGACGCATGATCGCATAGGCAAGGGATCGCGGAAGGCCGGGCTCGACGATGACTGCGACCTCGCCCACCGGATTGTCGGGGTCCGCACCAGCTGGCGCGACGGGATCGCCGAAATCCGGCGCGGGCGCGGCCGGGCCTTCACCCTGCCAGTCGCCGAACCACCGCTCGATCTCGGCGGCAAGCTGCATCGGATCGACATCGCCGGATGCCACGATTACTGTATTTTCGGGGCGGTACCAGCGATCGTAGAAACCGCTCACCGAGGCGCCTGTAGCAGCCGCGAGGCTGCCTTCCGTGCCGATCGGCGTGCGTGTCGCCAGACGCTGGCCGGCAAACAGGGTTTCGCGGGTCGTATCTCCTGCGCGTTGCGCCGGACCACCGCGTTCCCGCTTCTCGGCCAGCACGATGGGCACTTCAGCCTGGACATTGGCATCCGAAAGGACCGGTTCGCGCACCATGCCGGACAGGATCTTCATGCTTTCGGCAAGTTTCATCGCGTCGATATTGGGCAGATCGAGCTTGTAGACCGTGTGGGTCGGGCTGGTTTCGGCGTTGGTATCGCTGCCGAAGGTCGCGCCAAGCCTTTGCCAGGTCGGAATGGCCTGCGATTGACCGACATATTTGCTTTCGCGGAACAAGAGATGTTCCAGCAGGTGGGCATAGCCCCGTTCGCTATCCTGCTCGTAAAGCGATCCAGCATCGATGCGCACACGGATCGACACCTGGTCAGGCGGCACCCCGTTCCTGCGCACAGCATAGCGCAAGCCATTGGGCATTTCGCCGAAGATCCATTCCTCGTCGCGGGGAACATTGCTGCCCTCGTAAATCCAGGGGGTCTCACCCTGCGGGGTAACATGTTCGGGCGTTGGCGCAGCAGGCTCCTGCGCCATGATGGTCGGCGGAGCGAGCAGAACGAGGGGCAGGACAAGCGCGAGACGCCGAACGGCGCGCGGAAATTTGGTCATGGCGCGCGATATAGGATGCGGGTCGGTGAAGGGACAGTGAACATTCGACAAATCGTTCTCGCTTGTCTGCCGGAGGCGCGCTTCCTACATTGCAAGACATGTTCATAGAGACCGAAACCACGCCCAATCCCGCGAGCCTCAAATTCCTTCCACAACGAGAGGTAATGGGACAGGGCACGCGCGAGTTCGCTTCGCCCGAGGCAGCCGAGGCCAGTCCGCTGGCACAAGCGATCTTCGACACCGGCGAAGTCGTGAACGTGTTTTTCGGCAACGATTTCATTTCCGTAACGGCGGCTCCCGGCACCAACTGGACCGATCTCAAACCTCAGGTCCTCTCGATCCTGCTCGATCACTTCGTTTCCGAAGCGCCGCTGTTCATTCCGGGCAGTGCCGGCGGCATCAGCGTGCCTACCGAAGAAGAGGACACGCTGGTCGAAGAACGCGACGAAGATGCCGACATCATCGCGCAGATCAACGAATTGCTTGAAACACGAGTGCGACCTGCGGTTGCCGGAGACGGCGGCGACATCCAGTATCGCGGCTATCGCGACGGCATCGTTCATCTGCAGATGCAGGGCGCATGCTCGGGCTGCCCCTCCTCGACGGCCACGCTCAAGCACGGTATCGAGGGGCTTCTGAAACATTACGTGCCGGAGGTCGTTGAAGTTCGCGCAGCCTGATTGTCACCCATCTCCATGAGGACTTCATGACCGAACAGTTTCACGACCAGCATCTTTCCGCCGACGCGCTCGACCAGATTTTCCGCGAGGCGCGCAGCTATAATGGCTGGCACGACAAGGACGTGAGCGAAGACCAGATCCGGGCGATCTACGAGCTGGCGAAGATGGGCCCGACATCGGCCAATATGCAGCCCGCCCGGCTCGTCTGGTGCAGATCGCAGGACGCCAAGGACCGGCTGGCCAACCATGCCTCGGAAGGGAACAAGGACAAGGTCAGGACGGCGCCCGTCTGCGTCATCATCGGTTACGATATCGATTTTCACGAACAGCTTCCATGGCTGTTCCCCCACGCCGACGCCAAAAGCTGGTTCGAAGACGACGAGAATGGTCGCAAGGAGGGCGCAGCGCGCAATTCTGCGCTTCAGGGCGCCTATCTGATGGTCGCCGCACGTGCATTGGGGCTTGATTGCGGGCCCATGTCGGGGGTCGATCTGGATGGCGTCACGAAGGAATTCTTCGCCGATCAGCCAAAAGTCCGCGCGGACTGGATCTGTGCGATCGGCTATGGCGACAGGACGACCATATTCGAACGCAGCCCCAGACCCGATTTCGAAAAGTTCAACCGCATAGACTGACTTGCAGCGCGCGCCTTGCTGAGGCATCGCGCCCCGATGCGCGTGCTCGCCATAGAAACCGCTACGCAAGCCTGTTCGGTCGCGTTGTTTGACGAGGAAAACCTGCTCGCCAGTCAGCACGAGTTGATCGGGCGGGGACATGCAGAACGATTGGTCCCGATGATCTCGGATTTGCCCGGCAAGGGCCGGGCTGACGAGATACGCGTCTCGCTGGGCCCGGGAAGCTTCACCGGCACCCGCATCGGGCTCGCAGCGGCCCGCGCCCTCGGCATTGCATGGGGGGCCAGGGTTTCCGGCTTCCCGTCCCTCGCGCTGGTCGCGGCCTCCGCCCGCGCAACTGGCACTACCGATCCGGTCGGGGTGGCAATGACCGGGGGGCACGGCGACTGGTTCGTCCAGTCTTTCGACGCAACCGGATTGCCGGTCGGCGCGAATGCCTCGCTGCGCCCGGAAGAGGCCGCAGCATCAATCAGAGAACATCGCGTGGCGGGCGACCGCGCGGACGAACTGGTGAACTTGCGCGGCTATGGCGAAGCGTTGGACCTACTGCCGGATGCCAGCCACGTATTGAGCCTGCCGCCTGCCGTGCTGAGCGAACATCTCGCGCCGATCTATGGCCGCCCGCCCGATGCGCGACTGCCCGGAGGATGAGCGAGCTCGATCAATTGATGGCGGTCATGGAAGCCGCGTTCGACCCGCATTGGCGCGAAGCGTGGACGCGCGAACAGGTCGCCAACTCTCTGGCATTGCCGCATACCCATGCCATTCTGATCGGCTGCGATGGAAACCCTCCCGGCCCCGGCGATGCTGCGGCTGGCTTCGTTCTGGCCCGCCGCGCGCCCGGAGAAGAAGAGTTGCTCCTGATTGCGGTGCGTCCGGAAAATCGGGCCCGGGGTCTCGGAAGGGCCTTGCTGGAAGAATTCGCAAACCAGGCCCGCATGTCCGGAGCCGAGAGAATTTTTCTCGAAATGCGGGCCAACAACCCAGCCCAGAAACTGTATCTCGATTTCGGATTTAGTCCGATAGGCAAACGTCGCGACTACTACCGTACACTCGATGGCGAAAAAATCGACGCAATCACCTTTGGTTGCGAGTTATAACAAAAACACAAGTAGAACTGCGAGTGTCACAAAAGGAGAAACGTGAATTTTTCCTCTTGAGACCGGAGCCGACTGGTTTCAATTCGGTGGACTTTCTCACCTTCTGTCAATACAGTCGCTCCAAAGGAGCTCAGGAATAATGGACCAATTCGACAACGACATGTCCGAAACGCTGATTACGCTGACTTCGGACATTGTCGCGGCGCATGTCAGCAACAACAACGTTTCCGTCGATGAAGTGCCGACTCTGATCAGCAACGTTTATTCGGCGCTGGCCAATGTAGGCAATGGCGGCAACAAGCAGGAAGAGACGCCCGACCCGGCGGTTTCGGTCCGCTCGTCAGTCAAGAAAGACCATATCGTCTGCCTCGACTGCGGCAAGAAGATGAAGATGCTGAAGCGGCACCTTTCGACCGAACATGACATGACGCCGGAAGAGTATCGCGAGCGCTGGAATCTGTCCTCCGACTATCCGATGGTGGCACCCGATTATGCTGCCACCCGCCGCGACCTGGCGGTGAAAATCGGGCTTGGTCGAAAGCCCGGCCAGAAGCGAGGACGCAAGAAGAAGTCCACGTAGCCCGTCAGTTCCTGGCTTGAGCCGACGGCCATGGCTCGGTAGAGAAGGCAAGGCGTTTCAATTCGGGAAGCTCAATTGCATCAGAAGATCGATCTTGAACAGCTTTGCGCCGACAAGGGTCTGCGCATTACCGAACAGCGCCGCGTCATCGCCAGGGTCCTGTCGGAAAGCGACGATCATCCCGATGTCGAGCTGCTGCACGAACGCGCAAACAAGATCGATTCCGGCATTTCGATTGCCACTGTCTATCGCACGGTCCGCCTGTTCGAAGAGGCCGGCATCCTCGATCGGCATGATTTCGGTGATGGCCGCGCCCGATACGAGGCAGCACCCGAAGCCCATCACGACCATCTTATCGATGTGGAGACTGGCAAGGTCATAGAATTCGTCGATCCCGAGATCGAGGCGCTGCAGAAACAGATCGCCACCAAGCTTGGCTATCGGCTCGTCGACCACAGGCTGGAACTCTATGGCGTCCGGCTCGACCGCGAGAACTGAGCGCAAGCTCGTCCGCTATTCCGCGAAGCGCCTGGCTGCCGCTCGCGGCGAGACGGTGCCTCTCACGCTAATTGGCTGGACGCGTTTCGTATTGCGCGCGCTTGGTATCGTGGTCCTGCTGCTGATCTTTGTGCCGCTGCATTACGTGTACCGCATCTTCAAATACGGGTCTCCCTTCCCCATGTGGTTCCTGCGCTATACCGCATGGGTCGTAGGGGCTCGGGTCAGGATCGTGGGCACACCATTGCGCCGCGATGTCTTCTTCATTGCGAACCACATCAGCTGGGTGGATATCCTGTCGATGGCGGGCGCCAGCGGAACTGCCTTTGTCGCCAAGTGGGAACTGAGCCAGGTTCCGGTCATCGGCTGGTTGTGCAGTCTCAACCGAACCGTTTTCGTCAAGCGCGAAGCGCGAATGGATGTCGCCGCACAGGTCAATGCTTTAAAGGAAGCGCTGGCCGACAACTGGTCGGTTACCGTTTTTCCCGAAGGCACCGTGACCGATGGCCATTCCCTGCTTCCGTTCAAATCCAGCATGATCTCAGTGCTGGAGCCCCCGCCACCGGGGGTCCTGGTCCAGCCCGTCGTGGTCGATTACGGTCGGAACTCCGAGGAAATCGCCTGGATCGGAGATGAAAGTGGATTGCATAACGCGATGCGCATCATGGCCCGCAAGGGCAGCTTTTCGCTGACCCTGCATTACCTCGAACCGTTCAGCCCGGAAGAGTATCGTGGACGCAAGACGATTGCTGCGAAAGCGCGAAACGGGATCGAAGAACGCCTGGTGGCCAATCTTGGCAAGCCGCTGCGCGATTACAGCCATGTGGTGGACGCCGTCAGGTATCGACCCCCGGAAGCAACCGGCTAGAGCCCGGCGTTGACCAGCCAGTCGTGAAACAGGCGAACTGGGCGTTCCTCAAGCGCTGTCGGCTTGCAAACGAACCAGTAGCTGTAGGGGCTCTCGACTTCCACGCCGTACAGATCGGTCAACCGGCTGTCCGAGGCCCGGCGCAAGTGGTCGTCATGCATGATCGCGATCCCGAGGCCCTGCGCTGCCGCTTCGAGCATCAACTGTCCGGAATCGTACTGGTCGATCGCGGCCGGTTCCAGTTCGTGCAGGGACAGTTCGGCCTTCCAGGCCTTGAAGCTGTCGGGCAGTTCGTTGTGTATCAGGAACGTCTGCTTGCCGAGCAATTCCAGATCCGGTTCCTCGCCCAGTTTCCTGGCAAGATCGTTGCTGGCGATTGCGTGGACCATGTTGAAGTCCAGCCGCACTGCGTGCAGTCCCTTGCTCGGTCCGCGCGAAAGTATGATCGCTGCGTCCAGCGTGTCGCCGACCCGATCCTCCAGATGCGGGCCGGTATCGATATCGATGTGTAGCAAGGGATGCCGTGCGCGCAATTCGCCCAGGCGCGGGAACAGGCGCTGGCTGCCAAATAGGGGCAGGACACCCAGATGCAATCGAAGCAAAGACAGGTTTTCGGACTGACTTTCCACTGCTCTCGCCAGCGATTCAAGTTGCGGATTCACCGCTTCGAAGAAGGCATGGCCATCATCGGTCAGCTGCATCGACTGCCGGGCGCGGGTGAACAGCTTCTTGCCGACAAATTCCTCGAGGTTGCCGATCCGCCGAGAAAGCGCGGACGGGCTGAGACCGAGTTCGTCTGCCGCGGCCCGGGCAGACCCGAGCCGTACGGTGCGCACGAAAGCCTCGAGCGCACGCAGAGGGGGTAATCGCCGGGTTGCCATCGCTTCCGGCCTATGGCGCGCAGAACATCATGTCGAGAGCGAATGTGCGATTTCGTGCAACTCGGCCGCGTCAGTCGACCGGTTCGGGTTCGCTCGGCGCATGAAGGCGCAGGCGTGTCACATGCGTCTCGTCGCCATCGGTCACCTCGATCCGCCAGCCGCTCGGATGGTCGAGCACCTTGCCGACCGGGGGAACCTGTTCCGCCAGAACGAACGCCAGACCGCCCAGCGTGTCCACCGATTCCTCGACTTCGGCCAGTGCCGGGTCGACCTGCTCCGCAACGTCGTCCAGCTCGGCACGAGCGTCACAATCCCACATGCCTTCACCGATCGATACGATCAGTTGCTCGGGCATTTCGTCGTGCTCGTCCTCGATCTCGCCAACGATTTCTTCGACCAGATCCTCGATCGTGATGATCCCGTCGGTCCCGGAGAACTCGTCGACCACGATGGCGAGATGCATTCGCTGCGCCCGCATATCCGCCAGCACGTCGATCGCGTTGCGGGTCTGTGGCACGTAAAGGGGCTGGCGCATCAGTACCGTCCAGTCGGAGGGCGGCGTGTCGCCCCTCGCCAGATACGGGAACACGTCCTTGATATGGATCATGCCGATCGTATCGTCGAGCTGGTCGCGATAGACCGGCATGCGCGAATGGCCATGCTCGGCGAAAGTGGCAACCAGCTCGTCCCAGTCGGCACTTGCCTTGACCGCGATGATTTCACCGCGTGGAACCGCGATATCGTCCGCATCGTGTTCGGAGAAGTGCAGCAGATTGCGCAGCATCTGGCGTTCGACGGGCGACAGATCACCCTTGCCCGGCTCGCTTGGCTGTTGTTCGCTATTCTCGCCTTCATGTTCGTCGATAGCATCTTCCAGCTGCGCGCGCAGGCTGCGCTCGCCGCCGTCGGGGTCGAAGAATTTCCGGATAGCGGGCCACAGCCCGCCGGTACTGTCCGCGTCTCCCGCGGGTGATGACGAATCGGGCATGGCCCTCGAACGCTCTCCTATTGGTCGCGATCCCCATATGGGTCGGCAATGCCCATTTTTGCAAGTGCAGCAATCTCGAGACGCTCCATGCTGTCGGCTTGCGCATCGTCGTTGACGTGGTCGTGACCGGCAAGATGAAGCAGCCCGTGAACCAGAAGGTGGGCGGCGTGGTCTTCCAGACCGATCCCTTTCTCGCTGGCTTCGCGCTCGCAGGTTTCCCAGGCCAGCGCCAGATCGCCAAGCATTTCCGGGCCCCCATCATCCGGTAGCGCCAGCAGCGTTTCACGCGCCAGCATCGGAAAGGACAGGACATTGGTGGGCTTGTCTTTCCCCCGCCATTCGCGATTGAGCAACTCGACCTCTTCGTCGACGGTGAACAGGATGCTTGCCGTCAAGCGCGGATTTCCCAAGGCAGGTTCGACTTGCTCGGCAGCCTCGTGGGCACGCTCGGCCAGATCGGCCCAGTCGACGCCTTTCGGCCAGCCGTCTATTTCGATGTCGAGATCCATGTCAGGAAGATGGACCTTCATACGCTTCCACGATCCGCCCGACGATGGGGTGGCGGACGACGTCGGCCGCGCTGAAGCGGATGGTGCCGAACCCGTCCACGCCCTCGAGCTTACCGACCGCATCGGCTAGCCCGCTCATCCCGCCACCGCCGGGTATGTCGACCTGGTTTGGATCGCCGCAGACCACCATGCGGCTGTTCTGGCCGAAACGGGTAAGAAACATCTTCATCTGTTCGCGCGTGGTGTTCTGCGCCTCGTCAAGGATCACGAAGGCATCGGCCAAAGTACGGCCGCGCATGAAGGCGATCGGCGCGATCTCGATCTCGCCAGAGGCCAGCCGCCGCTCGACCTGCTCGGGGGGCATGCAATCATAGAGCGCGTCGTAGAGCGGTCGCAGATAGGGATCGACCTTCTCCTTCAGGTCGCCGGGCAGGAAGCCGAGCTTCTCGCCAGCCTCCACGGCGGGCCGTGACAGGATCAGACGCTGCACGCTGCCCGAGATCAGCTGGGCGACCGCTTGCGCCACGGCAACGTAGGTCTTGCCGGTGCCTGCAGGACCCAGCGCAAAGATGATGTCGTCGCGCACGAGGCTGCGCATGTAGGTTGCCTGCATCGCGCTGCGCGGGACGATGGTCTTGCGCCGCGTCCGGATCATGATCGGCGGACCCTTGGGTTCGGCATCCATGATCCCGTCGAGCGTGGGTTCGTCGGACATGGCGATCAGCGATTCGATGGCCCCGGCATCGAGATCCTGCCCCAGCGCCAGCCGGTCATACATCTTGTTGAGCACGTCCCGGGCGCGCGCGACGCTGTCTTCGGGACCTTCGATATGAAGCTCGCCGCCGCGCGCCGCGATAAATACGCCAAGGCGGTTCTCGACCAGCACGAGATTGGTATCGAACTGCCCGAACAATGCGCCCAGCAGGCTCTGATTGTCGAAATTGAGATCGACCTGCGCCCGGCGAACCTCGCGCTGGGGACTGGGCGGCGGCGTGAAGGCGCGGTCGGCCTTCGATGCGGGTTTGCGAGCCATATGCTCCTTTCGTATGCGATTCGGAGTGTAGGCTTCAACGCATGGCGCGCAAGTTGGGGTGCACGATGACCGTGGAAAGTCATGCACCTGCAATCAGGCGTCGACCGTTTCCCGCAGCTTGCCCGCCAGCGAGTTCGGACCGGCCTCGACCAGTTCGACTTGGACCAGGTCTCCGATTTCGACACCGCCTTCGAACCATACGGATTGCAGCCAAGGCGACTTACCCAGCCATTGGCCAGGAAGCTTGCCCTTGCGTTCGACCAGCACTTCACAGGTCTTTCCTACGCTGGCCTCGTTGAAGGCCAGCTGGTCGCGGTTGAGCGCGGCCTGGAGGCGCTGGAGGCGTTCGTCCATGACCTCGCGCGGAACCTGTTCATCCATCGTCGCGGCGGGTGTGCCGGGGCGCGGCGAGTATTTGAAACTGAAGGCCTGCGCGTATTGGACTTCGTCGACCAGCTTCAGCGTCTCTTCGAATTCGGCTTCGGTTTCGCCCGGGAAGCCGACGATGAAATCGCCCGACAGCGCGATATCCGGCCGCGCCGCGCGCATGTCTTCCAGAAGCCGCAGATAGCTGTCCGCCGTGTGGCTGCGGTTCATCGCCTTCAGGACGCGGTCGCTTCCGCTCTGCACGGGCAAGTGCAGATAGGGCATCAATTTGTAAACTTCCGCGTGACACCGAACCAGCCCTTTTGAAAAATCATTGGGATGGCTGGTCGTGTAGCGAATTCGCTGCAATTCCGGTATCTTGGCAAGCTCTCTTATCAAGCCGTCCAAGCCGATCTCGTCACCTTCCGCATTGCCACCGGACCACGCATTCACATTCTGTCCCAGCAGCGTGATTTCGCGCGCGCCGCGCTCCGCCAGGCGGCGGGCTTCGTCGACCAGATCGGCGAAGGGGCGGGAAATCTCGGCACCTCTCGTATAGGGCACCACGCAATAGGTGCAGAACTTGTCGCAACCCTCCTGCACCGTCAGGAAGGCTGTAGGAAAGCGTCGCTTGCGTTCGGGCAGCGCAGCGAACTTGGCGATGGCCGGCATGTCGGTGTCGGTCGCCCTCTCCCCTTTCACCGCCTTGTCGAGCATTTCGGGCAGGCGATGATATGCTTGCGGACCGACGACCATGCTGACCGCCGGACTGCGCGCCATGATCTCTTCGCCCTCGGCCTGCGCGACGCAGCCCGCAACCGCGATCATCGGCTCCTTGCCAGCCTTGCGGCCGGCCTTGCTCAGGCGACCGATATCCGAATAAACCTTCTCCGCCGCCTTCTCGCGAATATGGCAGGTGTTGAGCACCACAAGGTCGGCCTCTTCCCCCTCTGCCGCCGGCTCGATGCCGCGCGCGTTCAGCAGATCGGCCATGCGCTCGCCGTCATAGACGTTCATCTGACAGCCGAAGCTCTTGACCCTGTAGGTCCTGGGGGAATTGGTCGGTTTCATCAGGGGAGCGCCCTTAGCGCCGATTAGCGTTCGGTTCAATTGCGGCGGAACCCAGAAACCAGTCCGCCTTCGCGCGGAAAACCACCGTTGCCAGAACGCAAGACAGCCCGATCGTCGCTCCGAAGGCCGCATATTGTGCTGACATCGACGTCAATTTGGGGTCAATCACGACCTGCGAGAGGTTAACGCTGCCATGCAGGATGACGCAGCCCCACAACCCCACGCGCCGGTCGGCTATCATCGCCGTCATGATGATCGAATGGGCGAAACATCCTGCCAGCAGCAGCCCGGTGAAAGCCGGTCCGATCGCGAATTTGGGTGCGTGCCAAAAAAACCAGCCGACTGCGACGAGAAGGCTCGCAGAGATCGGGGCGAGGCGGGCGAGCAGTGCGGGGGTGAGCCAGCCGCGCCAGCCGATTTCCTCAAGCAAGGCGACGATTGCGAACTGCACCGCCGCCCCGGCCACGAACGCGAGGGGGTCGAGTAAAACGACCTCACCGCCCGACAGGTAAGCGGCAACGATCGCGACGAGCGCATAGGCGAGCGGGATCAGCGCGAGCGCGGGAAGCTGCGGCAGTGAGGTGAGCCTTCGTCCGAGGGCGGCGAGGCTCTGCCGCCCTTTCCAACTCGCGAAGATCAGCGCGGCGAGGCTCGGCCCCGCTACGCCAAGCGCGAGCGATGCCGTCTCGGCTAAGGCTAGACCGCCGAGAGCAGCGACGGCGCCACCCGCCAGCATCGCCGCGATGGACAACAGGAGCGCGGCGAGCGAAAACCCGCCCGCCAGCGCAATGGATTTTTTCATAGGTAGGCGTTCTTCAGATAACAGTCGCCTTCACGATCTTGCCCGGATTCTTCGGCGGCTCGCCCTTGGGCAGCGCGTCGACGTGGTCCATGCCGCTCTCGACCTGGCCCCAGACGGTGTATTGACCGTCGAGAAATTCGGCATCGTCGAAGCAGATGAAGAACTGGCTGTTGGCGCTGTCGGGCACCTGGGTGCGGGCCATCGAGCAAGTGCCGCGGGTGTGCGGTTCGGAGTTGAATTCGGCCTTCAGGTCGGGCTTGTCGCTGCCGCTCATGCCGGTGCCGGTCGGATCGCCGCCCTGTGCCATGAAGCCTGGGATCACGCGGTGGAACACCACCCCGTCATAGAAGCCTTCCTTGGTCAGTTCGGTAATCCGCTCGACATGGTTGGGCGCCAGATCGGGGCGCAGCTTGATGACCACGTCCTTGTTTTCGCCATCTCCGGTATCGAGGGTGAGCGTGAGTTTGTCGGTCATATCTGCGTATCTCCTTGTTCGTTGCGGCCCTACATAGGCACTGAGTGCGCGCTGTCACCCTCTGCTTGCTTTCTGGGCCCGCCTGCCTAGAGCGAGCGCATGGCCGAGGACCGCCTTCCCGACGATGAAACCGTGATGCTGGCCGAACCGCCAGCCCCGGAAGACGTGGGCGAAGGCCGTCCGGACGACCGCATCGACGACGAGCGGATGGACGAGGAGAACACCCTCAAGCCGGAATTCGTCCGCTCGGTCGAGGATGCGCTGGAGGAGGAAGACACCCAGGCGGTCTACGACCTGGTCGAACCGCTCCATCCCGCCGACGTCGCCGACCTGCTCGAACTGCTCGAACGCGACGAACGCAACCAGCTCGTCGGCGCGATCTCGGACCTAATGACGCCGGAGGTCGTGGCCGAACTGAACGACTATGTCCGCGAGGACATGATGGAAGCGCTGCCACCCGAGGCGGTGGCGCTGATCGTCGACCAGCTGGAAACCGACGATGCGGTCCAGCTGATCGAGGATCTCGACGAGGAAAACCAGCGCGCCATTCTCGCCGAGGTCGAGATGGAGGACCGGATCGCGATCCAGTCCGCCCTCTCCTATCCGGAAGAAACCGCGGGCCGGCTGATGAGCCGCGACCTGGTGGCGGTGCCCGAGCACCTGACCGTCGGCGACCTGATCGATTATCTGCGCGAACAGGCCGATCTGCCCGACGAATTCTACGAGATCTTCATCGTCGACGAGAAGCACCATCCGGTCGGAACCTGCGCGCTGAACTGGGTCCTGCGCGCGCCGCGCAATATCGCCCTGGCCGACGTGATGAAGCGCGACCAGACGTTGATCCCGGTCATGCTCGACCAGGAAGAGGTCGGGCTGATGTTCCAGAAGTACAATCTCATCAGCGCCGCCGTGGTCGACGAGAACGAGCGCCTGGTCGGCCAGATGACGGTGGACGACGTGGTCCATATCATTTCCGAAGAAGCGGGCGAGGATGCGCTGCTGATGAGCGGCGCGGGCGATGGCGACATCAACGAGCCGATCCGCGAAGCCTATTCCGCGCGCGTGCGCTGGCTGATCGCCAATCTCGGAACCGCACTGGTCGCCAGCTTCATCATCGCGCTGTTCGGTACCGCGATCGAGCAGCTGGTGGCGCTTGCCGTCCTGATGCCGATCGTCGCCAGCATCGGCGGCAATGCCGGCACGCAGACCATGGCGGTGACCGTTCGCGCCATCGCCACCAACCAGCTTACCCGGTCGAACA
Organism: Erythrobacteraceae bacterium Alg239-R51; assembly: GCA_947331495.1. Taxonomy (GTDB): domain Bacteria; phylum Pseudomonadota; class Alphaproteobacteria; order Sphingomonadales; family Sphingomonadaceae; genus Qipengyuania. The sequence goes on from CAMZOI010000001.1 coordinate 2,069,168, forward strand.
CGCGGCGTATCCTGTGGCGCGAGATGCGCGTTGCGATACTCAACGGTGCGACCATCGCCGTCCTGATCGGCCTGGCCACCGGCGCGATCTTCACCCCTCTCCTGGGCGTGGTCATCGCATTGGCGATGGTCATCAATGTCGCGGTGGCGGGCCTCGCCGGAGTTGCGGTGCCGGTGGCGTTCGACCGGCTCAACCAGGATCCGGCGGTCGCCAGCAGCGTGTTCGTGACGATGATCACCGATTCCATGGGCTTTTTCGCGTTTCTTGGCCTGGCCGTGGCATTGGGCGTGGTTTGACGGTGAGCGGGAAGAAAAGTTTGTGTGGATCGGGAGAACCCCTATCTGATCACGCATGCCGCTTCACCTGACCAAGATTGCTTTCGGTGCGCAGAGCTTTGCCGATATCGAGAACTGGTATGCTGCACGGCGCAGCCCGAACCTGACCACCCGCTATCGCCCGACCAAGTGGGAGCAATGCATTGGCGGATCGCTCTACTGGATCCACCAGCACAGCATAGTGGCGCGCAGCCAGATCCTTGGCTTCAGTGAGACGCCTGACGGGCGCTGGTCGATCGATCTCGAACCGAAACTGGTCCGCGTTCTGCCACGGCCGAAGCGCGCGCATCAGGGCTGGCGCTATCTCAAGGGCGAACCGCCGCGCGATCTCGACGAGGGCGAGGATATCGGCGACGCCTTGCCGGGCAAGCTGGCCGGTAAGCTTGAACGGCTCGGACTTATCTGACGCGAATTGCGGAACAGGACCCCGTTGCCCTCCGTTGGTTGTCCAAAGGAGACATTACCATGCCAGAACGCCAATCCATGCACCCCGACAACGAGATGATCGACAAGATGACCGAGGATGCCACGCCCAGCCATCAGGGTTCGGCCGGGGGCGAGGTCAATCGCCGGGTCGGCAAGCGGGGCGAGGAAAACCGCGCGAAGGATCCGGCCAATCGCGAACCGGAAGTGGGTTCGGACAATCCGGAAGAAGACGCCAAGAAGGGTCCGAAAACCCGCCATGCCATTCAGGAAAGCCGCAACAACAGCTAGGCGGCGGTCTTTTCCGCAACCCGGCGCAGCGTGTCGGCATAGGTTTCGGCAGGCTGCGCGCCGGGTATCATGAACTTGTTCTCGACGATCATCGCCGGAACGCCGGTGATGTTGAGATCCCATGCCGCCCGTTCCTCGACCCGCACCTTGTGCGCCAGTTCCTCGCTGTCGAGCGCCCGGGCGGCAGCCTCGCGGTCGAGGCCAACCTCCTCGGCAATTTTCAGCAACACCTTACGCTCGCCGATGTGACGGCGCGCATTGAAATGCGCCTCGAACAGGGCAAGCTTCAGCGCGGTCTGCCTGGCTGCTCCGTGTTCCTCGCCCGCCCAGGTCAGCAGTTTGTGGGCATCGAAGGTGTTCCACATCATCGCCTCGGGCGCAGGTTCTTCGCCCTCGTAATCGAGCGAAACGCCTGCCTGTTCCGCGGCCTCGCGCATGCGGCCCTGCACCTCGCGCGACTGGTCCATCGTACGGCCGTATTTGCGCGCGATATGGGCGGTGCGCTCTTCCCCCTCTTCCGGCATGTCCGGATTCAGTTCGAACGCATGCCAGCGGATGTCGGCTTCGATCTCGCCATCGAGCAGGTCGAGGCCCTTGCGCAAATTGCCCCACCCGACCAGGCACCACGGGCACATCACGTCGGACCAGATATCGATCCTGAGGGTTCTGGGCTGGGTCATTTCTCAATCCACCATTTCATCAGATGATGCGCGATAGCATGGGGCGGCGGCGCGACGAAGGGGCCGTCACCCGATAGAGCCGCCTCGACTTCATCGCGTACATACCAGTTTATCTCGGCCATTTCGGTTTCGTCGATGGTCAGCGCATCATCGTCGGCATGGCTATGGCAGCCGATCATCAGCTGGCTCGGAAACGGCCAGGGCTGGCTTGCGATGTAGGTAACATCGCGCGCGCGAACGCCGCTTTCCTCCAGCACTTCGCGCATGACAGCTTCCTCGATGCTTTCCCCCGGTTCGACGAACCCCGCCAGAGCCGAGAACCGCCCTTCGGGCCAGCCCTTGCCCCGGCCCAGCATCAGGCGCCCATCGTGTTCGACCAGCATGATCGTGACCGGATCGGTGCGCGGGAAATGGCTCGCGCCGCAGCTCGTGCACTCGCGCTGCCAGCCGCCCTTGGCGATTTTCGTTCCGCCGCCGCACTGGGCGCAGAAGCGATGCCGCGCGTGCCAGTCGACGATGCTGCGCGCTCCGCCGTAAAGGGCAAGATCGTCGGGTCGCATGGTCGCCATCAGCGACCATAATTGCGGATTGGCCATTCGGGGCGCGGCATCGCCGGCTGGCGGGACCACGGCGAAGCATGGCTTGCCCTGGCCCTCTTCGGATACGTCCAGCCCGAGAAACACGAACTCAGCATCTTCGGGCGCATCGGCCAGCGTGCCCCACGCCAGGCATCCGGCATCGTCCGTACCCGGCATCAACCCGTCGAGCGCGAGCAACCGCGCCTTCCAGTTCATCATCCCCGCCAGCCGGTCGGGGTCGGCACGGATGTGATCCGCCCGGTCGAGCCGCGAGCCGGTGAACGCCAGCACCGGTCGGCTCACGCGCCCTGCATCGCCGCCAGATCCTTCGCCACCGCGACCGGGAAGCCTTCGTGAATCGGATAGGCTTCGGACGGCATGTATTGCGTCATCAGCGTCGCGCGCAGATTGGCCGGGTAATTGACGAAGGCCACCGTGCCGGCCGCCCCGCCCCAACCATAGGCGCCGTTGGTTACGCGGCCGCCGGCACCAAAGCCCTGTCCGGCGATCCAGGTCCCTTCGGTGGTCGCGCCCTCGGGCAACAGGTCGGACGTGCCCAGTCGGACCGCCGCTTCGCTCATCACGCGCGTTCCGTCGATGGCGCCATAGCCCAGCAACATCCGCAGGAACCGGTCATAGTCTCGCGGCGAGGATACCAGGCCCGCGCCGCCGAACGGGAAGGCAGGCTGGTCGAGATACACCGAAGCCCGCGCCGGATCGAGCGGCAACGGAACGCCGCCAATAATGCCGTAATTCGTGGTCAGACGGTCGACCTGGTTCTCGGGCACGGTGAACCACGTGCTGGTCATGCCGATCGGCTCGAAGATGCGCGTTCGCAGGAACTCGTCGAACGCCATGCCGCTGGCAACCTCGATCACGCGGCCGAGCAGGTCGAGCCCTACCGAATAGCTCCACTTCGTTCCCGGTTGCAGCACCAGCGGCGCCGTGGCCAGGCGGTCGGCAAACTTGTCGAGACCCTTGACGGATTTTGCGCGTGACAGTTCGGGTAGCGGCAGGCGCGTGACCTGCCCCGGGACAAGACCGTATTTCTCGTAATATTCCTTGATCGGCCCGTTCTGGACCACGCCATAGCCGAGGCCCGCAGTATGCGTCATCAGATGACGCACCGTGATTGGACGCTCCGCCGGGACGAGGTCGGTGATCGACCCGTCATAAGTCTTCTGCACCATCATGTTCGCATAGGCGGGCAGCAATTCGGCGATCGGCTGGTCGAGACCGAGCCGGCCCTCGTCGATCAGCATCATCGCCGCCATGCCGGTAACCGGCTTGGTCATCGAATAGATGCGGTAGAGGCTATCGGCATCGGCAAGCGCACGCCCACCAAGCGCAAGGCTGCCCTTGGCCAGGTAGACCGGGTCGTTCTGTCCCCAGCCGAGCGCAGCGATCATGTTGGCGACCTTGCGTTCGCCAACATAGGTATCGACCATCGCTGCGACATTGCGCCAGTTCCCGGATGCGGCCTGCGCCATCGCGCTGCGCCCCAGCGGATTTGCGGCCAGCGCCGCCCCGGCAGTCAGCCAAGCACCTCCGCGCAGCAGCGATCGGCGCGACAGATTGGGTTCGGCGAAATCACGATAGGCCATGCAGTATGTCTCCCTAGTCGGCGGCTTCTGTGCAAGAGCATGTATGAACGGTCAATTGCGAATTGAAACGCTTGCAATCCAGCGCTGTCCTATTCATGTAGGACACATGCTAAACATTCTTTCATTCCTGTTCGGAATCGTCTCGCTGATCGTCGTCATCCCGGCGACCATACCGCTGCTGGGCTGGGCCAACTGGTTCGCCCTGCCGCTGATCGTGATCGGCGTGGTGCTGGGCCAGATGTCGCAGAGCAATGCGGGACGCAATTTCAACCTGGTGGTGCTGCTGATCGCGGTGGTCAGGCTGAGCCTGGGTGGCGGGATAATCTAGGCAACAGCCAGCCGCGCGGCCTTGGCAAACAGTGTCGGCAGGCCTGCTGCGTCGAGTTCGGCAATCGGCCACCATTCGCCTTCACCGCCTGGTTGCAGCGGCATTTCCAGCCGCAGTACCGAGAGTTCGATCTCGAAATGCGTGAACCCGTGTCGGACAGTTCCGCAGGGGGTCCACACGCCCGCTGCCGGTCGGTGGCCTGAACCGTCATTGCGCGCAGCCCAGCCATCATCGGGTAGCGCGCGCATTCCGCCGAGCATGCCTTTCGAAGGGCGCCGGACGAGCCGGACCGCGCCATCGCGCTCGATCCAGTACGCTTCCCCCCGGCGAACCGGCCTGTCTTTCTTCGCTGCCTTGACCGGCAGCCTTGCCGGATTGCCCTGCGCCAACCCCTGGCAGGTATCGACCAACGGACACAGCAGGCACTTCGGATCGCGTGACGTGCAGACGGTCGCGCCAAGATCCATCATCGCCTGCGCGAAATCGCCTGCGCGCGTTTCGGGCGTAACCTCGTCGGCACAGGTGCGAATGGTGCTGCGCGCGGCTGGCAGCGGCGTCTCTATAGCGAACAGCCGCGCCACCACCCGCTCGACATTGGCATCGACCACCACGGCACGCTGTTCGAAGGCGATCGCCGCGACCGCTGCTGCAGTATAGGCGCCCAGCCCCGGTAATTCCCGCAAGCCTTTCTCGGTCGTGGGAAAACTGCGCAGCTTCGCCACCATGCGCGCGCATTTCACCAGATTGCGCGCACGCGAATAGTAACCGAGCCCAGCCCACGCCGCCATGATTTCATCCTCGCTCGCGTCAGCAAGCTGTCCGATGGTTGGCCAACGCGCCGTGAACGCTTCGAAATAGGGCTTAACCGCGGCGACGGTCGTTTGTTGCAGCATGATTTCGGAAAGCCAGACGCGATAGGGATCGGGCGCTGGTTCGCCCGGCCTGGCGCGCCAGGGCAATTCGCGCGCATGACGATCGTACCAGTCGAGTAATCTGTCGGAGACGGTGGCGGCCACGCGCCGCCTATGGCATGACGGGCCCCAGAATGGGAAGCGACAAGACCAGACCCCCGGCCACATCCGGCAAACCGTCCGGCGGCAAGAAACCGGCGCGCCAATATCAGCGCCCGCGTGGCGGCTCGGCCAAACCGATCAGCGACCTGATGCCCCAGATCGGACGCAGTGCGTTCCGGCGGTTCGGATTTGTCCAGTCTTCGGTCGTCAGCCGCTGGCCGGAAATCGTCGGGGATACGCATTCGCGGGTCTGCACGCCGGAAATGATCCGCTTTCCACCGGGCGAGAAGTCCGAAGGCATCATGCATCTTGTCGTGCTGCCTGCCCATGCGCCGCTGATCCAGCAGATCCTGCCCGAAATCATCGAACGCGTGAACCGGTTCTTCGGCTATCGCGCGGTGGCGCGGGTGAAGCTGCGGCAAGGCGCGGTTAAGGCGCCGGAAGGCAGGGGAAAGCCCAAGGCGCCGCCATCGCTCAAGCCGATTCCGATGGAATTGGGCGACAGTCTGCGCGATATAGGGGATCCCGAACTACGCACCGTGCTGGAATCGCTGGCGCGCAGCTTCGCGGACGATAACGAGAAAGACCAGACGTGACAAAACGGATTGCACTCGCTGCCTCGCTCTCGCTGGCTCTTGCCGGGTCGCTGGCCATGGGCGCTTCGGCGCAGGGTCAGGCCAAGCCTGTCGCCAAGGGCAATTGGGGCGCGACGGTGGCGGAAACGTCAGGCGGCCACCGCATCGGCAATCCCGACGCGCCGACCAGGCTGGTCGAGTTCATGAGCTACACCTGCTCGCATTGCGCGGATTTCACCCGCACCGGCGATGCCGCAATCAAGATGCTCTACGTTCCCACGGGCAAGGTCAGCTACGAAATTCGCCATCTGGTGCGCGATCCGGTCGACATGACCGCCGCCTTGGCCGCACATTGCGGCGCCCCGACCAAGTTCTTCGGCAATCATGACGCGATTATGAGCCGGTTCGACGAGTGGATGGGCAAGGCGCGCAAGACGACGCAGGCGCAGCAGGCCCGCTGGCAGTTCGGCACGCCCGCGGCACGCTTCAAGGCGATTGCCAGCGATCTCGATTTCTATGACATCATGGAAACCCGCGGCTATACGCGCTCGGAACTCGACCAGTGCCTGACCGACGAGACGAAGGCCCGCGCAATTGCCGCCGCTTCGAGCGCCGATATCGAGACTTTCGGCCTTCGCGCAACGCCGAGCTTCGTCATGAATGGCGAGCTTCTGGAAGGCACCCATGCATGGACGCCGCTGCAAAAAGTGCTCGACGCGCGGTTCTGACTTGCCTCCAGGCGCATTTTTTGGGGAGAGCCCGGTGGATAAGCCTGTTCCACGCTTCCCATGGACACGGACCTTATCCTAGCCTTTGCACACCATTTTGAGGATTGAGATGATCAAGACGCTTCGCTTCGCCCTTGCCGCCCCGCTCGCGCTGGTGCTTGCCGCCTGCAATTCCGGTACTGAAGAAGTCGGCGATATCGAAGGCGAAGCGGTGGCCGCAGTGCCGGCGCCCGAAGGGGTGGAATGGAGCGAGACGGTTACGGTCACCGATGCCGATGGTTACATGATCGGGAATCCCGACGCACCGATCAAGCTGGTCGAATATGCTTCGCTTACCTGCCCGACCTGCGCGCGCTTTTCCGAGGAAGGGGTAGAGCCCCTGATCGAAGATTACGTCAGCACCGGCAGGGTCAGTTTTGAACTGCGCAACCAGATCCACGGGCCACATGATCTCACCCTGGCCACACTGGTTCGCTGCGGTGCTGATGAAGCCTTTCATCCGCTTTCAGACCAGGTCTGGGCAAATCTTCAGCAATTGCTGGGTCCGATCTTCGAAAACACCGGGGCCGTCGAACAGGCCTTGAATCTGCCGCCCGACCAGCGACTGGTCCGGCTGGCAGAGATCGGCAATTTCTACGACTTTTTCGCCGCTCGCGGTCTGAGTGAGGATCAGGCGCGTCAATGCTTGGCCGACGCATCCGCTTACGAGACGATCGCGGAGAACTCCGATACTCAGAGCGCGGAACTGGAAATCACCGGTACGCCGACCTTCCTCATAAACGGCCAGAAAGTCGAAGGCGCCAACACCTGGACCCAGCTGGAACCTGTCCTGCAACGCGCCGGCGCGCGGTAAGCGCCGGAGCGGCGGGGACGGCACGACGGAATGCTCCTGAAAAAGCTCAGACTGAGCGGCTTCAAGAGCTTCGTCGAACCTGCCACGCTGTATATCGAACCGGGCCTGACCGGTGTGGTGGGGCCGAACGGTTGCGGCAAATCCAATTTGCTCGAGGCGATACGCTGGGTCATGGGCGAAAATTCGCCCAAGTCCATGCGCTCGGGCGGGATGGAAGATGTCATCTTTGCCGGCACGGCAAGCCGTCCGCCGCGCGATTTCGCCGAAGTGGTACTGCAAGGGGAGGACGATGACGGCGACGAGCTGGAAGTGGTTCGGCGGATCGAACGTGGAGCAGGTTCGGCCTATCGTCTGAACGGCGGCGACGTCCGCGCCAAGGACGTGGCTCTGATCTTCGCCGACGCTGCCACCGGGGCGCACAGCCCGGCACTGGTCAGTCAGGGCAAGATCGCACAGGTCATTGCCGCCAAGCCCACCGAACGGCGCATGATGCTCGAGGAAGCGGCGGGCATTGCCGGACTTCACGTCCGCCGCCGCGACGCGGAAAGCAAACTGAGGCAGACCGAAAGCAATCTCGAGCGGCTCGAGGACCTGATGGCCGGGCTCGACAGCCAGATCGCCTCCTTGCGGCGCCAGGCCAGTCAGGCGGAGCGCTACACGCGCCTGTCCGATCAGATCAAGACCGCGGAAGCGCGGCTGGTCTTCGCGCGATGGCGCGATGCGGCGCAGGCAGCGGACGAAGCAAAGAAGGCCGCGGCGCAGGCCGATGCGCAAGTCGTAACGGCGCAAGACACGGCCAGTGTGAAGCAGCGGGAACAGCGCGCGGCAGCTACAAGGCTGGCGGAGGCGCGCGAGGAGCAGGCGGACCGGCGCGACGATGCCAGCGCCCACGGACACCGGATGGCCGCGCTGACGACGCAGCTGGAGGCGGCCGAACAGCGGCTCGCCGATCTCGACCGGCAGGCAGGCCGGCTCGAAGCGGATCGGGGCGAAGCCGACCGGTTGACGCGCGACGCCGCGGAAGCTCTGGCGCGGCTGGAGCGCGAACTGACCTCCAGCGAAAAGACACTCGAAGAAAACGAGGCGAAGAGGCCCGCGCTCGAACGAGCAGCCGAAAATGCCGAGCGCGCCAGCCGAGCCGCCGAACTGGCACTGGCGAAGGCGACGGCAGACAATGCGGGGGTCGAAGCCGAATGGCGCGTGGCGGAGGCGGAAATCGGGCAGGCGCAGGTTCGGCTTGAACGCGCCGATGCGGAGAGCCGCCGGATCGCCGGACAACGCGCGGCATTGGCGGACGAGAACCCCGACATCCAGGTCGACGCGGCGGAGTCCAATGTCAGGGACGCGGAATCCCATCTGGCCCGAACGCGCGACAAGCTCGAAGCGATGCAGGCGCGCAAGGCCACCCTGCAAACGTCGCGCGACGAGGCATCTTCTCTGCTGGCAGAAGCGCGGGCCGAGGTTTCCGGGGTTCAGCGTGAATATGACGCGCTCGCCCGCGACCGGGACGCCCGACGCCGTGCAGCGCAAAAGCAGCAGGGTCGCCAGCAGGCGATCGATGGCGTCCGCGCGCAAAAGGGTTACGAAAGGGCCGTCGCGGCAGCCTTGGGCCGCGATGGAAAGGCGCTGCTCGGCTCGCCCGACGGCGATGAGGACGGGCGCTACTGGACCGGCGCCACGGCACCGACACCGGTGGCCGACAGCCTGTCCGATCACACCGTCGCCTGTCCCGAGGAACTGCGCGCCCGGCTGGCACTGGTGCATGTCGCCGACGTGGACGACGGACGCATCCTTGCCCCCGGCCACGCGATCGTGACGATTAGCGGCCAGCTACGTCGCTGGGACGGATTGGTCGTGCGCGGCGAAGGGTCGGCAGAAGCCGCCCGGCTTGAAGCGGAAAACAGGCTCGTGGAGCTGCAAGAGCGCCTGCCGGCGTTGCGCGAAGCTTCCGAAAACGCGCAGACATCACTCGACGACACCAGCAGCGAACTGGCGCAGCTCCAGCGCGATCTTGTAGCGCTTGAGCGCGAACTTGCCGGGGCGGTCGATGCCGAACGGCAGGCCTTGCGCGCGCTCGATCAGGCCGAGGCGGCACGTGAGCGTCTGGCGGCGCGGTTGGGGGAACTCGATCATGCCGAAGCCGAACACGCCAAAACCGTGGCGGCAGCGAAAGCCGATCTGGCAGCCGCCAAAAGCAAGCGCGATGCCCTGCCCGATCCTGCTGCGGGACGTGCGGCGCTGGAAGCCACGAGAGCTCAGAACGAGGCAGCGCGCTCGACCCACCAAGCGCGGGCGGCCGAACTCGCGGCACATGACCAATCGCTTGCCGTCGCCCGCGAACGCACCGCCGCCCAGCGCAGTGACAGGGCGAACTGGCAGACACGCTCGGGCGATGCTGCACGGCGTCTTTCCGACATGGAAATTCGGACCGAGGAGATCGAACAGGAACGCGCCGTGATCGCTGCCAAGCCGGAAGGGTTGATGCGCGAGATCGAGCAGGGCGATGCGGTCCGCGAACGGCTTGGCAAGGAACTGGCCGAAGCCGAAGCGGCCGTTGCGCTCGCCAGTGAAATCGCGCTAGCAGCGGACAACGCATTCGCCGTTGCCAACGAGGCCCTGTCAGAAGCGCGCGAAAACCGTGCGGGACTGAGCGCAAGGGCGGAAAATCAGGATGCCCGGCGCATCGAGATGGGTCGCATTTCGGGCGAACGTTTCCAGTCCCCGCCCCCGCTGCTGCCCCAGCGGTTCGCATTCGACGAAGACGCGGTGAAATCCGCCGAAACGGAGAGCGAGGAGATGGACCGCCTCACTGCTAGTCGGGAGCGGATCGGTCCAGTCAACCTCGTCGCCGCCGACGAGCTCGAACGGATCGAAAGCGAACACGGCACCAACGCGGCCGAACAGGCAGAACTGCGCGAAGCGGTCAGTCGATTGCGCGGATCGATCGGCAGCCTCAACCGCGAAGGCCGCGAGCGGTTGCGCACCGCGTTCGAGCAGGTCAACGACCACTTCAAGCGCCTGTTCACCCGCCTGTTCGAAGGGGGCGAAGCGCACCTTGCCCTGATCGACAGCGACGATCCGCTGGAAGCCGGTCTCGAAATCTTCGCCCAACCGCCAGGCAAACGACTGCAATCGCTCACGCTCCTGTCAGGTGGCGAACAGGCACTGACCGCGACTGCGTTGATTTTTGCTCTGTTCCTGACCAATCCCGCCCCGATCTGCGTGCTTGACGAGGTCGACGCACCGCTCGACGATGCCAATATCGACCGCTTCTGCGATCTTCTCGACGCCATGGTGCCGGAGACCGCTACCCGTTACCTCATCGTTACCCACAATGCGGTCACCATGAGCCGAATGCATCGCCTGTTCGGTGTGACGATGATCGAGAAGGGCGTGAGCAGGCTCGTCAGCGTGGACCTGGGCGACGCTGAAGAACTGCTGGCAGCGGAGTAGTTCGCAAATCATCGGTTCGCCGCACGAAATTCTCCTGCCACCTTTCTGCCGCAATCTGACCGACTTCGTTCATCCGCCTGCAAGGTAGAGATGAACACGGGCGTCGGGGCGCGGCAAGTTCGCGCGGAATGACGAACGAAATAAGGGGCGATGTGACCGGGGCCGGGAATGCAGCGAGGAGGCTGTGATTTCAGAAGGCCGTGACACCGAAGGAGAAGACCGATGAAGCTGACACACAAGAATCCGACGTTTTTCGCCCTGTCCGCGTTGATCGCCTTGCCTGCCGCGGGCGCCGCTTCCGCACAGCAACAGGAAATGGCGGACGAGGACGTGACCGTCTACGGCGAGCGGCTGGCTGAAGGCCCGGAAGTCGAAGGGATCATTTCCGCCCGTAGCGGTGAGAAGATTCAGATCACGGCGAACGACGGCACCAGCACGGTCGTCATTGTCGACGACTCCACCAGGATACGCGGAAAGGGCGGACTTCTCGGCCTGAACAGCAAGGATCGCGGTGTCGACGCTTTGCTCAACGGTCTGCCGGTGAAGGTAGAAACGCTGCAAGCCGGGTACGGACTGGTTGCGAGCGAAGTGGCTTTCAAGAACGACGATCTCGAGATGGCCTCGATGATCCGCAATGGAACTGCCCAGGGTTTCGCCGAGCAGACTGCCGCAACCGACGCGTTGCGCGGGCGTATGGGCGATATCGACGAATACAACATGAAGGGCACGACCAACGTCTATTTCGACACCGGAATGGCAAACCTGTCGGACCGCGCCCAGGCGGATTTGTGCGCAACCGCTCAGCAAGCACAGGCCACCGACAATGCGCTCCTGCTCGTGGTGGGTTACACCGATTCAACAGGTGACTACGAATTCAATCAGGAACTGAGCGAAAAGCGGGCAAGCCGCGTCGTGAATTACCTCCAGCAATCCTGCGGCTGGAAGCCTTATCGCATGCTCACCCCTACTGGAATGGCCGAGGCCGATCCGGTCGCGAGCAACCAGACCGATCAGGGCAAGGCACAAAACCGCCGGGTCGCGGTCAACATTCTGGTCAGCAAGAGCGTCGACGGCCTCTAGAGTGCGTGGGGTGGGCCGGGCTCACCCCAATTCGCCGAAATCCGGGCCGGACTAAGAAGCGTCTCAGGCCGCCAGCGCCGCGCGCAAATCCTCGCGGATTGCTTTCAGCCTGGTCAGAACATCGCTATCGACAGTCATGGCCGGAGCTTTTGCCTGCTGCGCCGCTGCCTGCTGGTCCGGTACGTCGCGCAAGGCCGCCTTCGCGCCTTTCAACGTGTACCCTTCACGGTTCACAAGCTGATCGATCCGTTCGACCAGGGCAACGTCCTCGGGCCGGTAATATCTGCGCCCGCCGCTGCGGGTCAGTGGCTTCAGCATGGGGAACTGCTGTTCCCAGTAACGCAGCACATGGGCCTTGATACCGGTCGCAGCGGCAACTTCGCCGATCGTGCGCAGCGCATCCTGGTCCTTGCCGTCGTCGAACTTAGCCATGAGAGGTCCTAGCCGTTCGCTATCCGCTCTTTCAGCAGCTGGCTGGCGCGGAAGGTCATTACCCGGCGCGGCGTGATCGGCACTTCGACCCCGGTCTTGGGATTGCGACCAATCCGTTCCTTCTTGTCGCGCAGCACGAAGCTGCCGAAGCCGGAAATCTTCACGTTTTCGCCGCTCGACAACGCATCGCACATCTTGGCAAGAACCGCTTCGACCATCTCGAGCGATTCCGCACGCGATAAGCCCATCTTGCGGTTGATCGTCTCGGCCAGATCAGCCCGGGTTAGCGTACCCACTGAACGCATTATATCCATATTCCATCTTTCCTCAGAAACGACCCTGAGTGAAGTTCGCCAACCAATCTATAGGCTTGCGGCGACCTCTGCAATACTGGCAACCGGTTTTTTCCAACATTTGTTAGAAACGGGCAAGCGAAGCGCCCCAGGTGAAACCGCCGCCCATCGCTTCGAACATCACCATGTCCCCGCGCTTGATCCGCCCGTCGCGCACGGCAACGTCGAGCGCAAGCGGCACGGACGCCGCAGAGGTATTCGCGTGACGGTCCACCGTGACAATCACCTTTTCAGCCGGCAGGCCAAGCTTGCGCGCGGTGGCGTCGAGAATGCGGGCATTCGCCTGGTGCGGGACGACCCAGTCGATATCCGCCCCGGTCATGCCGACCTCGTCGAGAACCTCGTTCAGAACTTCCGCGAGATTGACGACGGCATGGCGGAACACCTCGCGGCCCTTCATGCGCAGCTTGCCGACTTCACCCGTGGTCGACGGGCCACCATCGACATAAAGCAGATCCTTGTGTGCGCCCTCGGCATGGAGGCGCGTGGCGAGAATGCCGGGGCCGTCCTCGGCAACGTCCTGCGCTTCCAGCACGACCGCGCCCGCGCCATCGCCGAAGAGTACGCACGTCGTGCGGTCCTCCCAGTCGAGAATGCGGCTGAAGGTTTCCGATCCGATGACCAGCGCCTTTTTCGCCATGCCGGTACGCAGCATCGAATCGGCGGTTGCGAGTGCATAGAGAAAACCCGAACACACTGCCTGTACATCGAAGGCTATCCCGCCGCCGCAGCCGAGCGCGTGCTGGACCTGCGTGGCGCTGGCGGGAAAGGTATGGTCGGGCGTTGCGGTGGCGAGGATGATCAGGCCAATCTCTTCCGCTGCGACACCGGCCGCCTCCAGCGCCTTGCGCGAAGCATCGGTGGCAAGGCTCGAGGTGGTTTCCCCCTCGCCTGCGATGTAACGCTGGCGGATACCGGTACGCTCCACGATCCAGTCGTCCGAGGTATCGATGCGCTCGGCCAGTTCTACGTTCGACACGCAGTTTCTCGGCAGAGCCGACCCCGTGCCGGTGATGACCGAGCGAATCACTTCGCCGCCGCCAGTCCGGCGGTGTCGACTTCGGCGAGGTCATGCGCGATGCGGTTCGTGATGTCGTCCTCCAGCAAGCGCGCGGCGACCTCGACGGCGTTGGCCACGCCCTTCGCCGTGGCGCTGCCATGGCTTTTCACCACTACGCCGTTGAGGCCCAGAAAGACCGCGCCATTGTGGTTGTTCGGATCGAGATGGTGTTTCAGGAGCTCGGTTGCCGGGCGCGAGACGAGGAAGCCGATCTTGGAACGCAGCGAACTGGAAAAGGCGTTGCGCAGCAGATCGGTCACGAACCGCGCCGCGCCCTCGATCGCCTTGAGGGCGATATTGCCGGAAAACCCGTCGCACACGACCACGTCGCATTCCCCGCGATTGATCTTGTCGGCTTCGACATAGCCTTCGAAATCCATCGCCAGATTGGTCGCTTCGCGCAGGCGGTCGGAGGCTTCCTGGATATCGTCGGTGCCCTTGGTCTCCTCCGTGCCGATATTCAGCAACCGCACGCGCGGCCGCTCGCGTCCTGTGACTATGCGCGAATAGGCGGCCCCCATGATCGCGAACTGGACAAGGTTGCGCGCGTCGCATTCGCGGTTCGCACCCAGGTCTAGCATGATCACGTCATCGTCGGTCAGTGTCGGCAGGAGGGCGGCGAGAGCGGGACGATCGAGGCCCGGCATCGTACGCAGCGCCAGCTTGCTCATGGCCATCAGCGCGCCGGTATTGCCGGCCGAGACCGCAGCACCCGCCTCGCCCTTTTTCACTGCGTTCACGGCCAGACCCATGCTGGTCGTCTTGGCACGGCGCAGCGCGCGTGAAGGCTTTTCATCGCCGCCGACGACATCCTCGCAATGAAGGATTTCAGAGGCTTCGCGCATGTTCGGGTGCGCTTCGAGCGCCGCCTCGATCCGGGCGCGATCGCCCACCAGCAGGAACTTGAACTTGTCGTGACGACGGCGCGCCAGCGCGGCGCCCTCGATCATCGTGCGCACGCCTTCATCGCCGCCCATCGCATCGATGGCGATACGCGGCAGGATCATGTGCGTCTCCGGATCAGCTTGGCCCTAGAGGCCGACGGCGATGACTTCGCGTCCGTTATAGAAGCCGCAATGCGGGCAAAGATTGTGCGGACGCTTGAGTTCGCCGCAGTTCGAGCACTCGTGATGTGCTTCGACGGTGAGCGAATCGTGCGAGCGGCGGTTGCCGCGGCGGTGGGGCGATACTTTTCTCTTGGGGACGGCCATGGCGGCACCTGTTCCTCAAACAATTTCAATCAATTTCGGTAGCCGCCCTAGGGGACAGTCCGGCAACGCACAAGAGCGCGTCAACGCGGAAAGGCCCGACCGTAGCGGTGAAGGCGCGCGCTATACCGAATTTTCGCCGCCTTGCAAGCCGTGATGTCGACCTGTACCTGTCGCGTCAGGCCAGGGCCGCGTCGCTCACGAAGGCGTTGGTCTTGCGCTCCTGCCCGAACGTGCTGGTCGGGCCATGACCGGGGATGAACGTAACGTCGTCGCCGAGCGGCCAGAGCTTGCCGGTGATCGCATCGATCAGGTCCTGGTGATTGCCCATCGGAAAATCGGTTCGGCCGATGCTGCCCTGGAACAGGACATCGCCGACGACCGCGAACTTGCTGTCGCGGTGGAAGAAGATGACATGGCCGGGCGTATGGCCCGGGCAATGAATGACTTCGAGGGTCAGCTCGCCCACCGTTACCGTATCGCCATCCTCCAGCCAGCGGTCCGGTTCGAACACTTCGCCGGCGATACCGTATTTACGACCGTCGTCATCGAGTCGCGAGATCCAGAAGCGGTCAGCCTCGTGCGGACCCTCGATCGGCAGGTCGAGTTCCCTGGCCAGCACCCCCGCCTCGCCGCAATGGTCGATATGTCCGTGGGTGATGAGAATCTTTTCCAGTTCCACCCCGGTCTGCTTTACTGCCGCCTTGAGCTTTGCAAGGTCGCCGCCGGGATCGATGAGCGCACCCTTGTTGGTCGCGGTGCACCAGATCAGCGAACAGTTCTGCTGCAGCGGGGTTACGGGCACGATGCCGGCTTTCATGGGGGCGGCTCTGGCTGTAGCGTCCTGTTTCATGCCGACATATCTGGCCAGCAAGTTGATCTAAAACAAGGCCGGACACCAATGTCCGTGCTATCCATACTGTCGAACAGGAGCAGTCGATGCTAAAGACAGGCGTTCTTACCCTGGCGGTTTTCTTGCTGGGAGCGTGCCAGATGAACGGGGGAAAACCCGCGAGTTCCGCACACCCGATGACCCTGGGCGACACCGCGCAGGCCCCGCCCTTCGTCGAGGCCATCTGCGGCGAGTGTCATGCCGTAACCGCCTTTGGCGTCTCGCCGCACCCCGAAGCGCCCGGTTTCGCCAACATTGCCAGCCGGCCCGGGCTCACGCGCGAGACGCTGACGACATTTCTCGCCGATGCGCACAATTATCCTGCCCAGATGGACGTCGATCTGGACGACGACGACATAACGCTCGTGGCCAGATACATGCTGACCCTGCGTTCAGAAAGCGACGTCCGACCGCCGAACTGACGCCAGCCAGAGCGGTGCGTCAGAACCGGTCGAAATCGACGATGCGGCCATTGCTGGCGAAGGTGCAGCCGAACTGGTCCTCGTCACGGTCCCGCGAACTGATCCGGCCGGTCACGACCACCGTGTCGCGCCGCTCCTGATTGACGGAATTGATCGATACGCGGCCATAGCGCGACGCTTCGCGCCCGCAGGCATTGACAGCGGCACGTTCGAAATCGCTGCGGCTATCATAGCCGTAATCCGAACCGTAACCGTAGTCCGAACCGCCGCCCAGAACACCGCCGAGCAGGCCACCCGCTCCGTAATTCGTGCAACCGGCGAGCAGAAGCGTTCCGGCCATGGCGAGGGGAAGTGTGGTCTTGCTCATATCGTCTCTCCGCATATGGTTGCCCCGTCACGTCCACCAGCGCCCAGGATCGAACGAGATACGGGAACGCAAAACGATTGTTCCTGGGACGTCATATCCGCCCGCCCTTCCAAACCACCCGTCCGATCACCTCGACCTCCTCGCGCGGGAGTTCTATGGCTGCATAGGCTTCGTTGGCACTGATCAGCCTGATGCGTCCCGGCGCACTGGCCTGAACCTGCTTCACATGGACCGCATCGCCGATACGGACGACGAACACCCCCTCCCCGCCGCGTTTGTTGCGGTCGACGAAGATCTCGTCGCCCGAGCGGAGCAGCGGCTCCATGCTGTCGCCTTCGACCCGAATGGCCGAGAGGTCGGCGCCGCTCAAACCCATCTCGCGAAGCCATCGCTTGGAAAATTGAAACGTGTCGTAGGAAATTTCCTCGGCACTGAAAGCGCCCGGCCCGGCGGAAGCTTCGAGCGGCAGGCGGGGTACGGCAACGAACCCATCGCCATCGCTGCGGGCAGCGGCGGGGGCAGGCCTGACGGCGACTTCCCTCGTGGCGATGACTTCCACGTCCACGCCGAGGAATTCCGCGAGTTTGTGCAGGTCCGGCTCGTCCAGATGCCGGGGACTTCCCCGCCCGAGATATTGATGGAGGTAGGCCGGGTTGCGCCCGATCAGTCGCGCTAGCGAAGACAGGGTATGCCCTTTTTCCTTGATCGTCTCGCGCAGTCGGGCCCGGGCATAACGCTCCTCGGGTTCGTAGCGATCCAGCGGCTCCTGAAATTCCATGCGGCGGCTCCTTGATGGTGGCCAGATTGTTTTTTCCTATACCATAGGATTTTTCCTAGACAAGTAGGATTTCGACTGGAACGAATCAGGAACGCCAGCGAGCCTGGCTATCGATTCGCCAACCATAGGGGAGCATTATGCTGATCCGATCCATTGAAAAATTCCTCCGCCAGCACCGAATGTCGGCGACCAAATTCGGTCGTCTCGCCACGCATGATCCGCGCTTCGTGCTCGACCTCCGCATGGGTCGGGAGCCGCGCGACCGGATGGAACAGCGCATCCAGGGGTTCATGGCCGGATACGAAGCCGCGCGTAAAAATGCCGCGAAGGAGATCGCGCATGTCGGATGAAAGCAAACCACCCCGGCCGCCGCGTACGCGCCGCTCCACCGCCGATCGTCTGCGCGAGGCGCTCGCCGACCTGCACGAGCATCGCGGGCAGGTGCTGACGCATACCGAGACGGCCTGGGCCAGTATCACCTTCGCAGGGACGCGCCATTCGCTGGCGTTACTGTTCTCTGGCGATGAGGCACTCGTGGCAGGCGAACGGTTCATTGCCGAACTGCCGGAGCATGAATTCGCGATCCCCGCACAATTGGTGGCTGATGCAGGCGTGATCGAGGTCGAGCACCGATTGCTGCCGGAGCCGCGCCTGCTCGTTCGGTGCGAGTTGCTGCTGTTGGAGGATGCGTGACCGATTTCGCGCGACCGTGCGCAAACCGGTTTTTACACACCTCAGGACAGTGTCACATGTGTCAACACCCGCCCGGACAGGCGGCGCAAAAGGCGCGCCGCAGTGTCAGTATCCCGCTTCGAGGTCCATCCGCGGCTCGACCGGCTCGCCCTTATGCCAACGACCAAGATTCTCGATGAAACGGTCGGCACTGCGCTGGAACATCTTCGTCTGCGCGCGGCCCGACAGGTGCATGGTGATCTGCGCATTGTCGAGATCCCATAGCGGGTGGTCTTCAGGCAGCGGCTCGGGCTCGGTCACGTCGAGCAGGGCGGCCTCGATGGTGTGCTCCTGCAGCGCACCGACCAGCGCGTCCTGATCGGCGACGTCGCCGCGGGCAATGTTCACCAACACGGCATTGGGGCGCATCGCGGCCAGTTCCACCGCGCCGATCATGTGCTTCGTCTCCGGGGTCGAGGGAACGGCCAGCACGATCCAGTCGAATTCGCCAAGTTGGCCGCGCCATTCGTCGGGTTTGAGCGCACCGTCCTTCCCCGATCGGCGCACGGGGACCACTGTCATGTCGAATGCTTCCAGTCGCGTCTTCACGAGCTGCCCGATTGCACCGAGACCCAAAAGCAGGACGCGCTCGCCAGCGAGCTCGCGCTTGCCGGGGCTGTCGAGCAGCCAGTCCTTTCGCTCCTGCGCCCGGACCACCTCGCGGTAGCCCTTGGCATGGGCAAGCATCAGCATGACGACATATTCGGCGATGGTGATCGCGTTGATCCCCACGCCATTGGTCACCACCACGCCGCGTTCCTGCAACAGGTCCAGCGGCAGGAAATCGAGCCCGGCATAGATCGAATTGAGCCATTCGAGGTTCGTCGCTGCCTTGGCGATCTCGATCATCGGCTCCTTCTCGTTGAGGTCGAACCAGCCGATCCGGGCCTGAGGCGCCAGTTCCAGCGCTTCGTCCTTGCTGGCGAACCACAGCGGCTCGACCCAGTCGGGCAGACGCGGCTCCACCAGCGGACGGATCAGGGCTGAAAGGACGGCTTTGGTCATGTTCAAGGGCTCCTCTTCGACTACGTCCCTAACCGCAACTCAGTCCAGCTTCCACTCCCAGCCCAACGGATCGCCGTCCATCACCTCAACGCCGTTCGCCGCGAGGCTGGCACGGATCGCGTCGGAGGTGGCGAAGTCCTTGGCCAGCCGCGCTTCCTTGCGGCGCAGCAGGTCGGCCTCGATTTCGTGCTCGGTGACCTGCGCATCGAGAGGCCGGATGCGAAGGTCTTTCCGGTCGAGACCGAACAGGTCCAGGCCGAGCACCTCGTCCATTTCCTCGACAATCGCGCGTCTGGCACCGGCATCGACCTTCTTCAGTGCGAGCGCATCCTCGAGCGCCACCAGCGCGACCGGGGTGTTGAGATCGTCGGAAACGGCATGCGTGAATTTCTCGCGGATCGCGGCGAAGCTATCGTGCGAGGGATCGCCGGGAGCTTCGTCGCGGAACGTCTCGACCGCTATCACGATCCGCTTCAGCCGCGTCAGCGCCGCACCGAGGCCGTCCCAGCTGAACTCCAGCTCGCTGCGGTAATGCGCCTGCAGGCACATCATGCGATAGGCAAGCGGGTGGTAGCCCTTGTCGACCAGCAGTTGCAGCCGCAGGAACTCGCCTGCGCTCTTGCTCATCTTTCCGCTGCGCTCGACCAGGAAATTGTTGTGCATCCAGATCTTCGCGCCGGAATTCGTGGCTTCCGACAGTCCACCGCATCCGCAGAAGGCCTGGTTCTGGGCAATCTCGTTGGGGTGATGTATCTCGCGGTGATCGATCCCGCCGGTGTGGATGTCGAACGGGAAGCCGAGGAGTTTTTCGCCCATTACCGAGCATTCGAGATGCCATCCGGGTGCGCCCCTGCCCCACGGGGAATCCCATTCCATCTGCCGCGTCTCGCCGGGCGGGGTCTTGCGCCAGATCGCGAAATCGGCGGGGCTTCTTTTTTGCTTTACAGGATCAATTCGCATGTGAGCTTCTTGATGCTCTTGGATTTGATCAAGCTTCGTACGGCCCGCCAGAAGCGCGTAATCCTCGACAGTAGAGACGTCGAAATAGAGGCCGCCTTCAAGTTCGTAGCAATGCTTGTCCGCGATCCCGCTGGCGAAATCGATCATCGCATCGATGTAGTCGGTGGCGACCGACCATTCGGCAGGTGCACGAATGTTGAGTGCGCGCGTATCGGCCTTGAACGCCTCGGTATAATGTTGCGCTATGTCCCAGATCGACTGCTCGGACTTCGCCGCCGCTTTCTCCAGCTTGTCCTCGCCAGCATCCGCATCATCGGTCAGGTGGCCGACATCCGTGATGTTGATGACGTGCTTGAGATCGTAGCCCTTCCAGCTCAACGTCCGTCCGAGCACGTCGGCGAAGACATAAGCGCGCATATTCCCGATATGGGGGTAATTGTAGACGGTCGGCCCGCAGGAATAGACGCGCGCCTCGCCCGGGTGGACGGGCGTGAAGGTCTCGATCTCGCGGGTGAGCGAATTGAACAGCTTGAGCGGCGTTTGCGTCATGCGTGCCGCATAGGTCGGGCGCGGGTTACTGCCAACCCTCCCAACGCAGGCTCTCATCAAGCGGCGCGCGCTTGACCTCAAACTGGTTTACGGGCGCATCGGGATCACGATAGCCGATAGCCATGCCGCAAAAGAAGATGTGGTCCTCGGGGATATCGACCATCTCGCGCACTTGCGGCGAGTAGGCGGCCCAGGCTTCCTGCGGGCAGGAATCGAGACCTTCCTCGCGCAGGAGCAGCATTACCGTCTGCAGCCACATGCCGATATCGGACCATTGCGGTGGACCCATGTATTTGGGCGTATGAACCAGCATCAGTACCGGCGCCCCGAAGGCGCGGAAATTGTTGGCAAACCACATCAGACGCTGCTGCTTGTCCTCGCGGGTGATGCCGAGCGAGGCATACATATCCTCGCCTACGCCGAAGCGACGCTCCTCATACGCACCGTCGAGGTCCTTGGGATATATGTCGTATTCGGGTTTGAGCGCGGCACGACCCTTCGGAAATTCCTGTGCGACCCGGTCGAACAGCGCCCGCATCGGCTCGCCGGTGAGCAGAATCGCATTCCACGGCTGCACATTGCCACCCGAAGGCGAACGCTGCGCCTTTTCAAGCACGCGCATGAGCATCTCGCGCTCGACAGGCTGATCGGTAAAGGCGCGAACGGAACGGCGCGACTGTACGGCTTCGGTAATGTTCAACTTTCCACCTCGAACAGATCCGCAAGTTGCTCGATAATCGTCCCGCCGAGCTGTTCGACATCCATAATCGTCACCGAACGCTTGTAATACCGCGTCACGTCGTGCCCGATGCCGATGGCCGCGAGTTGCACGGGGGATTGCTTCTCGATCCAGTCGATCACCTTGCGCAGATGCGTTTCGAGATAGCCTGCCGTATTCACGCTCAGCGTGCTGTCGTCGACCGGCGCACCGTCGGAAATCACCATCAGGATGCGGCGGTCCTCGGGGCGGCGGAGGAGGCGGTCGTGGGCCCAGAGCAGCGCCTCGCCGTCGATGTTTTCCTTCAGCAGCCCTTCGCGCATCATCAGGCCGAGATTGCGGCGCGCCCGGCGCCAGGGTTCATCGGCCTTCTTGTAGAGGATGTGGCGCAGATCGTTCAGGCGGCCGGGATTGGCCGGGCGCCCGTCGGACAACCAGTTCTCACGGCTCTGCCCGCCTTTCCATGCGCGGGTCGTGAAGCCGAGGATTTCGGTCTTCACCCCGCACCGCTCCAGCGTCCGCGCCAGGATATCGGCGCTGATCGCGGCGATACTGATCGGCCGCCCGCGCATCGATCCGGAATTGTCGATCAGCAGCGTGACGACCGTATCCTTGAACTCGGTATCGCGCTCTATCTTGTAGGACAGCGCATGGCCGGGGCTGACGACGACGCGGGTCAGGCGCGCGGCATCCAGCAAGCCTTCTTCCTGATCGAAATCCCAGCTGCGGTTCTGCTGTGCCATCAGGCGGCGCTGGAGGCGGTTGGCGAGCCTGGTCACGATGCCCTGCAATCCGGCCAGTTGGCTGTCTAGATAGGTACGCAGCCGCTCCAGTTCTTCCATGTCGCACAGTTCGGCCGCTTCGATTTCCTCGTCGAACTGTTCGGTATAGGCGGAATACTGGAAGGTTTCGGGGAAGTCGGTCCAAGGGCGGTTGGGGCGGACCGGCTGCATGCCTTCCTCGCCATCGTCCGAGGGGTCGCCGTCGGACATTTCCTGATCGCCTTCGATCTCCTGGTCGGCGTCGCCCTCCGCTTCCCCATCGGTCACGTCGGAGCGGGCATCGGTTTCCTGCGGCTCGGCCCCGCCCTCGTCCTCCTCGTCGGTCTCGCTTTCGTCCTCGGGCGTCTCGCCCTCGTCCTCGTCACCCTCTTCGCTGTCGGAGGCATCCGGATTATCCGGAAGGGTCAGATCGAGATGACGGAGCATGTCGAGCGTGAGATCCTGAAACGCCCTCTGATCGTCCAATGCATCGGCCAGTCCGTCCATGTCGGTGCCGATCTTGTCGAGAATGTCCTGCCGGACCATGTCGACCGCCTCGCGCGCCCGCTGCGGAACATCTTCTCCGGTCAGCGCCTCGCGCAACATCAGCGACAGTGCCGTCGGCAGCGGCACGTCCTTCGCTTCGTCGGCACGGACTATGGGATCGGCGGCAGTGCGCATCTCTACGGCAGAAGCAAGGTTGCCGCGAATACCTGCATAACGGGTCGAGCCGATCGCCTCGTAACGGACCTGCTCGATCGCGTCGTAGCAGGCGCGCGCAATCGTCTCGGGCGGCGCGCCGGCATCGTGCAGCTTTTCGTCATGGTGGCGCAGACGCAGAGCGAAACTGTCGGCAAAGCCGCGCGCTTCGGTGGCCTGGTCACGAGGCAGATTGCGCCCCGGCAGCGGCACGCGAAAGTTCTTGCCCGACTGCGCCGGGTTGTCCGCGCTCCAGGCGATTTCGACCTCTTCCTCCTGCGCCAGCGCGCGCGAAGCGCCGGTCAGGGCCTGCTTGAAACGGTCGAGGGGTGTCTGGTCGGTCATTTGTCTCCATGACCCCGGCGAGGGCGAGGTCTCAGCAAGCTAATTCGGAACGGGCCGCCTTAGGCCGCTGCCCTGGCCGGAATTTCAAAGGATCGACTGCCCCGTTTTCTTCCAGTCGGCAAGAAAACCTTCGATGCCCTTGTCGGTCAGGATATGCTTGAACAGCCCCTTGATGACGGCAGGCGGCATGGTCGCGACATCGGCGCCGATGCGGGCGCTCTGCAAAACGTGCACCGGATTGCGGATCGAGGCGACGAGGATCTCGGTGGTAAAGTCGTAATTGTTGTAGATCGTCCGGATATCGGCGATCAATTCCATTCCATCGAAGCCGTTATCGTCATGCCGACCGACGAAGGGCGAGACGAAGCTCGCGCCCGCCTTTGCCGCTAGCAAGGCCTGGTTCGCGGAGAAGCAGAGGGTGACGTTCACCATCGTGCCGTCCGAGGACAGCTTCTTGCAGGTCTTCAGCCCGTCGATCGTCAGGGGCACCTTGATGCATACATTGTCTGCGATCCTGCGCAGCTTCTCGGCCTCTTTCATCATCGTGTCGTGATCGAGAGCGACGACTTCCGCGCTGACCGGTCCGTCTACCAGACCGCAGATCTCCTTCGTAACTTCCATGAAGTCCCGCCCCGACTTGGCGATCAGCGAAGGATTGGTGGTGACACCATCGAGCAGACCGGTGTCGGCCATCTCGCTGATCTCGGCAATGTCGGCGGTGTCGACGAAAAACTTCATGTGCGGCTCCGGAGGGTTTTACGATTCCCTGATGCCTTAGCGTTCGCCACGCACCGCGGCTAGTATCAGGCACCCGCGCCGAAAACGCCAATGATGAGAGGATCGTTTGTCGAACGGGGATTTCGGCGGATCGCAGCTTCTTCGTTGCCGATCTCGCGCCAGATCGTGTTGTCGATGCTGGTTGCGACGTTTCTCGCCACGCCGCTTATATCGACGCCGGTTAGGCCGGAAATCAACTCTTCGACGAGCGGATCGCTCGCCACTCGCATGGCAGTGCCGAGTTCGGGCACCATCGCCTCGATCAGCGTACGGCCCATCGCTCCACGCAGGAACCCGGTCGCCGCGGTCGGGCCGCCGTTGACGAGGTCGATGGCGTTCTGCACGCCGATCGTGCGCACGGCATCGGTGACAAGGGGTGCAGCCCGCTCCGCACCCTCATAGGCGACCGCGCCAAACGCGTTTTCGAGCCGGTTCTTGAACAGCGTCGAGGTGAGGATACGTGTCAGCACATCGCCGCGCGTGCCGATCATGTTACCAAGACCAAGCTCGGCCACCTGGCGGTCCCAGTAACCGTCCGATTGCAGCATCCTGGCAAAGGCCCGCTCGCTCGACAGGAACAGCATGCGCTGGATTGCATCGGTCAGGCCGAAGCCGCCCAGACTAGCACATCCCGGCAAGGCGACAAGCCCGCCCGATGCGAGCAATCCGCCCATGAAAGCGCGTCGACCTGTTGCCTTGTCCCCGATGCCGGGTTTCACGAAAATATCGGTCATATCTGCAAGTCCTCTTCGCGCCACCCTTGTCTGTTCTCGCCCGCGCCGCCCATATGGGCCACCGATGAACCGCGTGCGCTGCCTCGTCCTCAATGCCGCCCTCGGCCCACTGGATTACACCGTGCCAGTCGGCATGAGCGTCGAACCCGGTTCGGTCGTGGAATGCCCACTTGGCCCACGCACCGTAATCGGGATCGTCTGGGAGGCAGAACGGCTGCCGGGCACCGACGTTCCGGCGGAAAAGCTGCGGCCGTTGCGCGGGATACTGCCAGTGCCGCCCCTGTCCGCACCGCTTCGACGACTGATCGAATGGACTGCGGATTATTACGTCGCTTCGCTGTCGAGCGTGGCGCGGATGGCGCTGTCTTCGGGCGGAGCGCTGAAAGGTCCGGCGAGCATCACCGAATACCGGCTGACCGGTGGCCTGCCCGAACGGATGACGCCGCAGCGACAGGCGGCGATGGAGGCACTCGAAAGCGAACAGGCGACCATCCGCGAGTTGGCTGGCATCGCCGGTGTTTCGGAAGGGGTGCTGCGCGGGTTGGTAAACCAAGGCGTGCTCGAACCCGTCGAAGTCGACTGCGACCGTCCCTATGATGAGGCGCGTCCCGAGTTCGCGGAGATCGACCTCAGCCAGGACCAGGGCGAAGCGGCGGCGGTTTTCTGCAATGCGGTTCGCGCGAAGAAGTTCGCGCCGTTCCTGCTCGACGGAGTTACCGGATCGGGCAAGACCGAAACCTATTTCGAACCCGTGGCCGAAGCGCTGCGAATGGGCAGACAGGTGCTGGTCCTGCTGCCGGAAATCGCGCTGACCGAGAACTTTCTCCAGCGTTTCGAGGAACGCTTCGGCGCAAGTCCGGTGCTGTGGCATTCAAGCCTGAAATCGACCGAGCGGCGCCGCGCCTGGCGCAATGTTGCGAGTGGCGATGCGCAGGTCGTGGTCGGCGCGCGATCAGCGCTGTTTCTGCCCTTCCACGATCTTGGCCTGATCGTCGTCGACGAGGCGCACGAAACGAGCTTCAAACAGGAAGACGGGGTGCGCTACAATGCGCGCGATGTCGCGGTGATGCGCGCGCATTTCGAAAGTTTGCCGGTGCTGCTCGCCAGTGCCACGCCCGCGCTGGAAAGTCTCCAGATGGCCGAGAGTGGCATATACACCAAGGTCGAACTGCCGAGCCGTTTCGGCGGAGCAGAGTTGCCCAGCATCGATACGGTCGATCTGACACAAGAGAAACCGCCCACCGGCATGTGGCTCGCCCAGAGGCTGGTCGACGGGATCGAGGACCGGCTGGCACGCGGAGAACAATCGCTCCTGTTCCTAAACCGGCGCGGTTATGCCCCGCTGACGCTTTGCCGGAATTGCGGATTTCGCTTCCAGTGTCCCAATTGCAGCGCATGGCTGGTCGAGCATCGCTTTACCCGTCGCCTGGCCTGCCACCATTGCGGACACGAAACGCCCAGCCCCGAGGCATGCCCCGATTGCGGCGAGCCCGACTGTCTCGTCGCCTGCGGGCCCGGGGTTGAGCGAATTGCCGACGAGGTCGCCGAACGACTGCCCGACGCACGCGTTTTTGTTGCCACATCGGACACGCTCAACTCGCCCGGACGCGCCGCCGAGTTCATCGCCGCGGTCGAGGCGAAAGAGATTGACGTGATCGTCGGGACGCAATTGGTAAGCAAGGGGTTCCACTTTCCCGAACTCACGCTGGTCGGTGTGGTCGATGCCGATCTCGGCCTCGAGGGCGGCGATCTGCGGGCCGGGGAGCGGACATACCAGCAGGTTGCGCAGGTCGCCGGCCGCGCGGGTCGCGGCGAGAAGCCGGGCGAAGTGCTGATCCAGACCCGCCACCCCGAGGCCAGCGTGATCGCCGCGCTTGCCGCAGGCGACCGCGACGCGTTCTACTCCGCCGAGACCGAAATGCGCCGCGAGGCAGGCGCGCCGCCCTTCGGACGCTGGGCTTCGATCATCGTGTCGAGCGAGGACGATGCCGAAGCGCGAGAAGCTGCCCACCGCATCGGCGCCACTCGGCCCGATGTTGAAGACTGCCTTATCCTTGGCCCTGCTCCCGCCCCGATGGCGCTTTTGCGCGGTCGCTACCGCTACCGACTGCTGATGAACGCCCGAAGAAGCGTGCAGTTACAGGACGTTATCCGGCGCTGGCTCGGGGCGATCGACCACCCGCCCGGGGTGCGCGTGGCGGTGGATGTCGACCCGTACAGCTTCGTCTAGCGCCCGGCAGGGTGCGAATCATACGCTTGGATGGCGTCCGGAACACCGTTCGATACCGTCCGTTCGGAAGTTCACATCATCCGACGGGAGAGGCAGGAACTACTATGACGCTCGGCATGACCGGCAAGAACGCAAGCTAAGCCCCGCACCGCCCCATGCCCGACCCCGTCCTTGTCCCAATTCTCGGCGATCAGTTGTCCCGCAATCTTGCCAGCCTGCGCGGGCGGACCAAGGACGATACGGTCATCCTGATGATGGAGGTCCGGGACGAGGCGACCTACGTCAAGCATCACAAGCAGAAGATCGTGCTGATCTTTTCCGCCATGCGGCACTTTGCGAACGAGTTGCGCGATGCCGGATGGACAGTCGATTACGTCCAGCTCGACAATAAGGACAATTCAGGCAGTTTCACCGGCGAGGTGGCGCGCGCGATCGAGGAGCATGTTCCGCGCCTGGTCAGCGTGGTCGAGGCGGGCGAATGGCGGGTGCGCGAGGATATCGACCAATGGGCCGACAAGTTCGCCTGCAAGGTCGAGATCTTGCGCGACGACCGGTTCGTCTGCAGCCAGTCCGAGTTCGACGACTGGGCCGAGGACCGCAACGCGCTGCGGATGGAATTCTTCTATCGCGAAATGCGACGCAAGACCGGCCTGCTGATGACCGAGGACGGCAAGCCCGAAGGGGGCGAATGGAATTACGATAGCGAGAACCGCAAACCGCCCAAGGAAGGATTGTCGGCGCCCGAGCGTCCGAAATTCGAACCGGACGAGATCACGCAGGAAGTCATCGCCCTCGTCGAAGACAGGTTCGCCGATCATTTCGGCGCGCTCGACAGTTTCGGGTGGCCCGTTACCCGCGCACAGGCAGAAGAATGCGCCGACGCGTTCTTCGCGGAACGGATCGAACGGTTCGGGCCCTACCAGGATGCCATGGTCGCAGGCGAGGACGACCTGTTCCACTCGATGCTCTCGACCAGCATCAATCTCGGCCTGCTCGACCCGCTGGAACTGTGCGAACGAGCGGAACAGGCCTATGCCGATGGCAAGGCGCCGCTCAATTCGGTCGAGGGGTTCATTCGCCAGATCATCGGCTGGCGCGAATATGTTCGCGGCTTCTACTGGCGCCAGATGCCGCACCTTCAGAAAGCCAATGCGCTCAACGCGCAGCGCGGCCTGCCGGAGTTCTACTGGACCGGCGAGACCGACATGGCCTGTCTTGCCGACTGCATCCGATCGACACGCGACAATGCCCACGCGCATCATATCCAGCGGCTGATGGTGCTCGGCAATTTCTGCCTGCTGGCGGGCATCAACCCGCGCGAGGTGCAGGACTGGTATCTTGTCGTCTATGCCGATGCGTATGAGTGGGTCGAGCTACCCAACGTTTCGGCCATGATACTCTACGCCGATGGCGGCGAACTGGCGAGCAAGCCCTATGCGGCAAGCGGAAACTACATCAACAAGATGAGCAATTACTGCAAGGAGTGCACCTATTCGCCATCCAAGAAGACCGGTGAAGGTGCCTGCCCCTTCAATCCGCTCTACTGGCATTTCATGGACCGCCATCGGGATCGCCTCGAGATGAACAATCGCGTCGGACGCGTCTATCAGAACTGGGACCGCATGGGCGAAGACCGCCAGAAAGAATACCTCGACAGCGCCGAGGCGTTTCTCGATCAATTGAAGCCAGCCGGCAAGGCGTGGGCGCGTTAACAGTTTGCTATTATTCCTGTATCAACAGGAGCGCCCAATTACCGTTGTCCGAACCTCACATGTACCAGAATTGGACGCTGTCAAACTCCATGCTGTTGCCAAACTCTTGCACTGTCAGAAATCGGCAATCCATAGTACGAGTATGCTTGTGAAGAGGATGGCAAACCAAATACCCCTTTCCCCGGCAGAATGGTTCGACCGTCTGCGGCGCACGGACGCGCGGCTTGCCGCGCGGACGATCGATATGGAAGCCGGTTTGCGCCACGCGTTTCACCTGCTGCAGATCGCACCTGGACTGTTGGCAGAGATGTTCGGCGTCGATACCACCGAAGAGCAGTTCGAAACCTGGCTCGAAGATGGGGCCTACGACCAGGCGGCTCGCGCACTGGTGGCGAACCACTTTCCTATAGAAATCAACGTGCCGGACGGGCACGCGACTGTCACGATCAGCGCTCCATGGTTCGGGGCCAAGGGTGAAATGGTCGCATCGCACTCGAGCGAAGCTGTCTTGAGAGCCTGGCTTGCCTGCCTGCTGGATTTACAGAAAAAGGCGTCGGCCGCTTTCTTCAGTCATGCCGATCCAGCCCTGCATGGACACCGATCCGAATTGCATCGGCCGTCGACGATGCATTGATCTTTTCGAACGCGTTCGCACGATGAACTTCCACGGTTCGCGGACTGATTCCAAGCTCCCGCGCGATCGCCTTGCTGCTTAATCCACGCGTCACCAGTTCGAGCGTTTCGCGTTCGCGAGTCGTAAGGCCGGCGACGAGGTCCTGTGCATCCTGGCGATTGGCATTCTCTCTGCGTCGCAGGTTCTTGCGCGATGCCGCATCGGCTACCAGCATCTGTACTTTTTCGGGTGACAGCGGCGTCTCGAGATAGTCGAGCGCACCGGCGATGATTGCTTCGACCATCTTTTCCAAGTCGGACTTGTCTGCAGGCATAAGTTCGATCGCACCTGTTAAGATCCGCTCGCCGAAGGTGTATGCGAGCGGAAAACACCGACGTCGGTTGATGTCGCAAGTGCCGTCCGGGCCAGCCAAAAACAACCCTTCATCGGCTTAACATATCTTATGTTAAGGCTGACCCTTGTTAATTCCGACTGGTATCAATGCCGGTCCATTGGCGAACCATGGGTCCGGCGATACCGGCGAAGCGCTCGGGAACATCTTCGCTCTCAAGAGAGCCAATGACGGAATTTGCGCGGAACGAGAGAGCGGCGCGGCAATTGAAGTGCTGAACTCAAAAAATCTTATCAGGATCCGCAATGGCCGATATCACTACCGTCAATCCCGCCACGGGCGACACCATCCGAACCTACGACCATATTTCGAAGGAAGAAGCCTTCTCCAAGGTCGAGGCGTGCCACGAGGCATTCTTGAAATGGAAGCTGCGCAGTCTTCAAGACCGGGCGGACATCATAGCCGGGCTCGGCAAGGCCTTGCGCGACCACAAGGAAGAACTGGCCCAGCTCATGACGCGCGAAGTCGGCAAGCTTATCGGCGACAGTCGCGACGAAGTGGAGCTGTGTGCCGCGATTTGCGACTATACCGCCGCGCACGGACCGGAGGAACTGGCCGACGAGCAGCGCGATCCGGACAATGCGGGACGCGGCATCATCACGTATTCCCCCATCGGCGTGGTCTACGGGATCCAGCCATGGAATTTCCCGGCCTATCAAGTCATCCGTTATGCCATAGCGAACTTGATGACGGGCAATGCCGTCCTCCTCAAGCATGCGTCCAATTGCACCGGCAGCGGGCTGAAGATCGCGGAAATCTTTGCCAAGGGCGGTTTGCCCGAAAATCTGTTTACGGTGCTCGTCATCGGGCACGACCTGTCCGATCAGATCATCGGCCACGAAAGAGTGCGCGGCGTTACGCTGACCGGCTCGGACACAGCGGGGAAGCACATTGCAGGCCAAGCTGCCGAGGTGCTGAAGCCGACCGTCCTCGAACTGGGATCGAACGACGCTTACATGGTGCTCGAAGACGCCGATCTCGACAAGGCTGCCCAGGTTTGCGCGCAGGCGCGGCTCTACAATAATGGCCAGACATGCATCAACGGCAAGCGGTTCATCGTGACCGAAAAGGTCTATGATGCCTTTCTCGAAAAATTCGTCGCCAGGTTCGAAGCGATCGAGACCGGCGATCCGACAGATGAGGATACCGACATGGGCCCGATGGCACGGGCCGATTTGCGCGACACGTTGCAAAAGCAGGTCGACCAATCGACGGAAAAAGGTGCGAAGATCGCTTGCGGCGGGTCGATCCCCGATGGCCCAGGCGCGTTCTACCCGGCAACGGTCCTGACCGAAGTAGCCCCCGGCCAACCTGCCTATGACGATGAACTGTTCGGCCCCGTCGCCAGCGTCATCCGCGCCAGGGATGACGAGGATGCGATGCGCATTGCCAACGATAGCCGCTATGGCCTTGGCGGCGGCATTCTGTGCGGCGATGTGGAACGCGCGATCGAACTGGCGAGCAAGCATTTCGATACCGGCATGGTTTACATCAACACCTATGGCGTGGCCGATCCCTCGATGCCCTTCGGCGGTGTCAAGAACTCGGGCTATGGCCGTGAACATGGCGGGTTCGGCATCAAGGAATTCGCGAATGCCAAGTCGATCTTCGTCGGTGCGGAATGAACTGTCGCTCATGATGACAAGCGGTCCTCGTCGTTTTCTTCAGGGAAAGGCGTGACGTTTCATGGCCAAGGAGCTCGAACCGGCCCTGCCGCAGGATATCGTCAGCCAGGCTGAGAACCTGCTGCGCAAGGCGAAGTCCGTCGATCGCAGGATCGCCACCGCCGAAAGCTGCACCGGAGGTCTGCTAGCCGCCCTGCTGACCGACGTTCAGGGTTACAGCCACGTGTTCGATCGCGGCTTCGTCTCCTATTCCGACGAGGCCAAGTGCGATCTTCTGGGTATAGAACGGCAGATGGTCGACAATTGCGGCGCGGTCAGTCGCGAAGTCGCCACGGCCATGGCGGCAGGGGCGCTCGAACGATCGAACGCCGATGTGGTGGTGGCGATCACGGGGTTTGCCGGTCCGGCCGGCGACGACGATGAAGAAGGCCTCGTTCATTTCGCGCTGGCCTGCGAAGGCGGGTCGCCGATACATCGGGAAGAGCATTTCGGCCCGATCGGGCGTGACGGCGTCCGCCTTGAATCTTTGCGGGTTGCGCTGGACCTGCTCGAAAAAGGGGTGACGGCGTAATTGCAGTCGCCAGCGCGGCTATTCGGTCGACTCTCTTTCGCGGCGTAACAATTCGCGCTTTATTTCCGTCCCATACGCGTAGCCGCCCAGCCCGCCATCCGCGGCGATGACACGGTGGCAGGGGACGAGTACCGCGATCTTGTTCGCGCCATTGGCACCGCCCACCGCGCGGCTGGCCTTCGGGTTGCCGAGCGCCGCTGCAAGTTCGCCGTAGCTGCGCGTCTCGCCGGCGGGGATCTGCCGGAGCGCATCCCAGACCCGTTGCTGAAAGGCGGTACCCACCACGTCGAGCGGGATGTCGGCGCCGGTCCCCGGTTGCTCGACCGCCGCTGCGACCTGTTCGAACAGCGCGCGAAACGCGTTCTCACCCTCGACCAGTTCCGCATTCGGGAACCGAGCGCGCAACGCGTCTTCGCCCTCGCCGAAAGACAGGCAGCAAACCCCCCTGTCGGTTGCCGCGACAAGCATGTCGCCCAGTGTCGTCTCGATGACGCCCCAGTGGATGGTTCGGCCCTTGCCGCCCTCGCGCCAGTCGCTCGCAGTCATGCCCAACCGTCCCTGCATTTCCTCGTAAAACCGTGACGCGGAATTGTAGCCCGCTTCGTAGATTGCGCCAGTCACGCTGTCGCTCCGGCTCAATGCGTCGCGCGCGCGCCCCTCGCGAAGCGCGCGGGAATAGGCCGCCGGCGAGAGACCAATCATGCGCTTGAAGACCCGCTGGAAATGGGACGGCGAATAGTCTGTGAGCGCTGCCAGGACGGCGAGCGAAGGCGTGTCGGACCGTGCACGAATTTCCCTGATCGCTGCCGCGACCGCCGCCTTGTCGCGGGCCACCTGATCGGGCAGGCAGCGCTTGCACGCCCGCAGACCCGCCGCCCGAGCCTCTGCCCCGCTGGAGAAGAACGAGACATTGGCGCGCGCGGGATGCCGCGCCGGGCAGGATGGCCGGCAGTAAATTCCCGTGCTCGTCACGCCGGTAACGAACCGGCCGTCGAACGCCCTGTCGCGCCTTGTCACTGCGGCCCAGGCCGTCTGGTCGTCGATCGCGTCGGGCGGTATCATGACGTCTGATCCTGCTTGCGGTTCACGGTCTCTTCGGAACGCCTTTTTGCGTTTGCTGGAAGATGGCGCATCCCGGAACTTGCGGTCAAACCAAAAGGCGCGGTAGAGCGGCATCAAGAATGACCCGCCTCCTCCCTCTCATCGCCATTCTCCTCGCGCTGCTCGCGCCCGGGCCTGCCCATGCGGATCCGGCGGATATAGATGCGTCCGCCCGCGGGGTCGTGCGCGTGGTCATCATCGGTACCGACGGGGAAGAACTGTTTCCGATCAGCCACGGCACCGGGTTCGCCGTTTCGGGCGACCGGGTGGTAACCAACGCTCACGTGGTGCGCGATGCGCTGCGCGACGATCGACTGCGCATCGGGATCGTTCCGAGCGGCGGCGGCGAAGCTGTCTATGGGGAACCGATTGCGATATCGCCGAAGAACGATCTCGCTTTGCTGCGCATTACCGGTGATCTGCGGCTGCCGCCACTGGCGCTGGCGGGCGGTGCCCCACCCGATGACGGCACAGTCACGAGCGTCGGCTATCCGATGAATGTCGACCGGGCGCAGGGCCTGGCGATCTCCGATATCTTCAGCAGCCAGCCGCCGGTGAAGAGCCGCGGCTTCATCTCGGGGGCGCGCCCGAGCCGGCAGTTCGACACCATCCTGCATACCGCTCCGATCGCGCGCGGCAATTCGGGCGGTCCACTGCTCGACGAATGTGGCCGGGTGGTCGGCGTCAACAGTTTCGGCGCGGACAATGAAGGCGGGGACGCGGAATTCTTCTTTGCCGTCTCGAACCGCGAACTCGTACCGTTTCTTCGCGCGAATGGCGTGACACCGCGCATCAACGAACAGACATGCCGTTCGCTGGCGGAACTCGATGCGGCGGAGCGCGAACGCCTTGAGCGAGAACAGATGGCCGCGCGTCAGGAACTTGCGACGCAAACCGAAGCTCAGCGGGCGCGCCGCGAGCGGGCGCTTCTCGAAGCACAGCAATCGGTCACCCTGGAACGCGAGGATCGTCTGTTTCTCGCCTTCCTGCTGTTGCTCGCCGGATTCGGCCTCGGCCAGTGGGCCATGGCGCTGCACCGGGACGAGGAGCGGGACGAAAGGCGCTTCCGCATTGTCGCCGGATTGGCCATCATCTGCGTGCTTGCCGCAATCGCCGCCTATCTCACGCGCCCCGGGCTCGACGAGATTGACCGGCGCGTCGCGGCAGCGATGGAGGACAATTCGCCCGCCAGGGACGAACCGCCTGCGCCGGGCGATCTCGCCCTGACCTGCACCTTGCTGCCAGAGCGCAGCCGCGTCACCAGCGCGCAGGCAACGGATATCGAATTCGACTGGAGCGCGGATGGCTGTGTCAACGAACGCACGCAATACGGCTTTTCCGGCGGAACCTGGTCGCGCCTGTTCGTGCCCAATTCGGAAGACGCGGTGTCGGTCAACAGCTTCGATCCCGATCGCCGGACCTATCGCGTCGAACGCTATCTGCTTTCGCGTGGCGCCATGACCGAAGCCCGCGAAGCGCGTGCCAGGTACACCGCCCCTTCCTGCGAGGCCGAGGGCGCGGCGAGCCGGTTGGGCGATCTGCAGACCGAAGTGCTGGCGCAGCTTCCCCAGCGACCGAACGAACGGCTGGTCTATCAGTGCGAGAAGAGCTAGTCTGTCAATACGAGAAGAAGGGCCGATAGGATGATAGATTGGCAAGGTAAGCTCGCGTTGATTGCCCTTGCCGCCGGTCTCGCCGCCCCTTTGCCAGCGCAAGCGCAAGACGAAGAAGCCATCCCGTCAATCGTGGTGACCGGGAGCAGGGATGCGCCACTCGAAGCGGAGGTGGCCATCCGACAAACGGCCAGGGCCATGGCGCGCACCGTCCCGCACGATACCGCCCTGCCGCGTTTTATAGACCCGCTTTGCCTCGCGGTTGCGGGGATCGAGGCGGACCAGGCCGGCAAGTTGCACCGCCTTATTTCCGGCCATTTCGCCGCGCTGGATATTTCCGATGCAGCGGAGGGATGCTCGCCGAACGTGCTGGTGGTAATGTCGCATGATCCTCAGCAAACCGTCGCCCAACTGGCCAAGCGCCAGCCTGCGCTTTTTCGCGCAGAAACCCGCCGCCAGCGGACCAGCCAACTCGAGCGCGGCGATCCCGCAATAGTCTGGGCAACGCACGATCGGCGGTCGTCGCTGGGCGGGCGATTGCGCCGTTCCGCGGTACTTCCCGGTATGTCCCATACCGGTTTCGACGGTGAAATCAGCGCGGTGACAGCCGTCAATTCGGGTGCAACGCCGCGCAGGGTAGACCTGACATCCAGCCTCGCCATTCACAACGCGGTAATCGTGCTCGATGCAAATGAGGCGCAAGGTAAGACACTGGGTCAACTCGCCAGCTATGTCACGATGCGGGTGCTGGCGTTCCCGGAAGCGCCCGAGCGAACCGCGTCCGATCTTCCGTCGATCCTGGACCTGTTCAAAATCGACGCGGCCGCGCAGCCAGACGGCTTGACCGACTTCGATTACGCATTGCTGACCGGTCTGTACGATATGCGGATCAACGCCTCGCCGAACCGGCTGGCAAGCTTCGTCCTGGCGGCTTTCCGAAGCGGCGAGACCACCAGCGATGGCGAAGCGTTCGATACAAAAGACGAGGTTGAACAATAACCAGCCGACGCGGCCTGAAACCGGTCGAGCAGCTGGAAGGCGATTAGCCTGAACCGCAACAAGCAGCAGCAATTCTCAAGAAGCGCATGTTTACCGGCGGAAGCCGGAACCTTGTCCAGGTGAAGGGCAGGCCAATCGAGGCCCCAGCATGCGCTGGAGATCGGAAACGATACGCAAGCTAGGCGCGTCTCAAGCCGCCAGCGCTTCACCGCTCAGCGTTATCCGGTGCATTTCGCGTGCATGGCCCTGATAGTCGTTGAGCGCGTTGTGCCAGGTCGTGCGGTTGTCCCAGATCGCAACCGACCCCGGTTCCCATTGGACCCGGCAGGTATTGCCTGCCGCCGTGGCAGCATCACACAGCCGGTTCAGCAATGGCAGGCTTTCCTCGCGGGTCTGACCCACGAAGTGGATCGTGAAGGCACGATTGACATAAAGCAGCTTGCGGCCGGTCTGCGGGTGCCGGATGACCACCGGATGGACCGCCCCGGTCTTCAGCCCCTGGCCCCGCAAGTCGTCTCCCATGTCGGTGTGGGCGTATAGCCCGCCATCTTTGTAGACATGGTCGGCCGTGTGAAAGGCCTCCAGCCCCTCGACCTCGGCCTTCAGATCATCGTCGAGGGCGTCATACGCTGCGCCCATATGCGCAAACAGCGTGTCGCCGCCTGAGGGCGGCAGGTCACGCGCGACCAGGATCGAGCCCATGGCGGGTATCTGATCGTAGGAATGGTCGGTATGCCATGCCCCGCCGATATTCGTCTGCTGATCGGCCTTCTTGCGTACCACCGCGATTTCGGGATGCGCCTCGGTAAGCGGGAAATAATTGTTGATGTCGATACCGCCCCACCGTTCGGCAAAGGCGATATGTTGTTCGGGCGTGAAAT
This sequence comes from Erythrobacteraceae bacterium Alg239-R51, assembly GCA_947331495.1. Taxonomy (GTDB): domain Bacteria; phylum Pseudomonadota; class Alphaproteobacteria; order Sphingomonadales; family Sphingomonadaceae; genus Qipengyuania. Next base: position 2,105,658 of record CAMZOI010000001.1, read on the forward strand.
CGTCCTGCCCGCGAAAGAGCGCCACGCCATGTTCGTAAATGGTCTGCTTGACGGATTCCAGCGTTTCGCCCTCGGCCTTGGCCAATTGCACGCCCTTGACCTCTACGCCGCATTTGGGCGCCAGCCTGTCCGTCCTCATCACGCGTCTCCTTCTCTGTGGCAGCTATCCTACTGCAAGCAGTGAACGAGTCCAGTTTCGCCCTACTGAGTCGGCTTGCCATCATTGCAACCCTTTGCTAGGCGCGCGCCGACCTTGCCAAGGCGATTCATTCGCCCGCTTCGTGGCTCGGTCGCACAGAATTTTCTTCCGGACCCGAGAGGATCTCAAGCGCGTGGATATTTCCGCCGGTATTCAGGCTAGCCTGGCAGGGCGTTACGCATCGGCCCTGTTCGATCTGGCTTCCGAAAACGGAACCGTGACCGCGGTCGAATCGGATCTCGACAAGCTCGAGGCCGGCCTGTCCGAATCGCCCGAACTCGCTGCGCTGACCACCAATCCCAAAGTCGGGCGCACTGCGGCGGAAAAAGCGCTGTGGAGCGTTTCGGCGATCATGGGTCTGTCCGAACTCACGCAGAACTTTCTCGGCGTGCTGGCGCAGAACCGCCGCCTGGCACAACTGCCGAAAATCATTCGCGCCTTCCGGGCCATCGCAGCGGCCCAGCGCGGTGAAGTCACCGCCGAAGTCACCAGCGCCCATCCGCTGACCGATGCGCAGCTCGATCAGCTCAAGAGCAAGCTGACCCAGCGCGAAGGCCGCACCGTCATACTTTCCACGAAGGTCGATCCCGAATTGCTCGGCGGCCTCGTCGTCACCATGGGGTCGAAGCGTATCGACGGATCGATTCGCACCCGCCTCAACTCTCTCGCCCAAGCTATGAAGGCGTAAGCCAAAAACGCCCACGAAGGCTTAAAGGACAAGAAACATGGATATCCGCGCCGCAGAAATCTCCAAGGTCATCAAGGATCAGATCGCCAATTTCGGGACCGAAGCCGAAGTCAGCGAAGTCGGCTCAGTGCTGAGCGTGGGTGACGGGATCGCCCGCATCCACGGCCTCGACAAGGTCCAGGCCGGCGAGATGATCGAATTTGCGAACGGCGTTCAGGGCATGGCGCTGAACCTGGAAAACGACAATGTCGGTGCGGTTATCTTCGGCTCCGACCAGGACATCAAGGAAGGCGACAGCGTCAAGCGGACGCAGACCATCGTCGACGTGCCCGTCGGCAAGGCCCTGCTTGGCCGCGTGGTCGATGCCCTGGGCAACCCGATCGACGGCAAGGGTCCGATCGCCACGACGGAGCGCCGCCTTGTCGAGCAGAAGGCCCCCGGCATCATCCCGCGCGAATCGGTTTCGGAACCGGTGCAGTCGGGCCTCAAGGCCATCGACGCACTTGTGCCTGTCGGACGCGGCCAGCGCGAACTGATCATTGGCGACCGGCAGACCGGCAAATCCGCCGTGGCGATCGATACCTTCATCAATCAGAAGGAAATCAACGCCAGCGACGATGAGAGCAAGAAGCTTTACTGCATCTACGTTGCCGTCGGTCAGAAACGCTCGACCGTGGCCCAGATCGTGAAGTCGCTCGAAGAGAACGGCGCGATGGAATATTCGATCGTGGTTGCCGCAACCGCCTCCGAGCCCGCGCCGTTGCAATATCTTGCACCCTATACAGGTGCCGCGATGGGCGAATTCTTCCGCGACAACGGCATGCATGCCGTGATCGTGTATGACGACCTTTCCAAGCAGGCCGTGGCCTATCGCCAGATGTCGCTGCTGCTTCGTCGTCCTCCGGGCCGTGAAGCCTATCCCGGCGACGTGTTCTACCTCCATAGCCGCCTGCTGGAACGCGCGGCCAAGATGAACAAGTCCGAAGGTGGCGGTTCGTTGACTGCGCTGCCGATCATCGAGACTCAGGCAGGCGACGTGTCGGCCTATATTCCGACCAACGTGATCTCGATCACCGACGGCCAGATCTTCCTCGAAACCGACCTGTTCTACCAGGGTATCCGCCCGGCCATCAACGTCGGTTTGTCGGTGAGCCGCGTCGGCGGTGCCGCCCAGACCAAGGCGATGAAGAAGGTCTCGGGCTCGATGAAGCTCGACCTCGCGCAGTATCGCGAAATGGCCGCCTTCGCGCAGTTCGGTTCGGACCTCGATGCCGCGACGCAGAAGCTGCTCAATCGCGGTGCGCGCCTGACCGAGTTGCTCAAGCAGCCGCAATTCTCGCCAATGCCGTTCGAAGAGCAGACCGTGTCGATCTTCGCCGGCACCAATGGCTATATCGACGATGTGCCGGTCGACCGGGTGACCGATTACGAAGAGCAGATGCTGAGCTTCATGCGTTCCGAACACGCCGACGTACTGGAAACCATCCGCACCACGGGCAAGTTCGAGGACGACACGAAGGACAAGACCGTCGACGCGCTGAAGACCTTTTCCAAGCAGTTCGCCTGAGCCCGAGAGACACGAACATAGGGAGCCGAAATGGCTAGCCTCAAAGAACTCAAGGGCCGGATCAACTCGGTCAAGTCGACCCAGAAGATCACCAAGGCCAAGCAGATGGTCGCAGCGGCCAAGCTGCGCCGTGCGCAGGCGGCCGCCGAAGCCGCGCGTCCTTACGCCGAGCGGCTGTCGGGTGTGATGGCATCGCTGGCTGCCAAGGTCAGCGGAGACAGCGCACCCAAACTGCTGCGCGGGACGGGCAACGACAACCGGCATCTGCTGGTGGTCGTCAACACCGACAAGGGTCTGTGCGGCGGGCTCAACGCCAACATCGTCAAGGCTGCCAAGGTCAAGGCCCGCGCCCTGATTGCCGAGGGCAAGGACGTGAAATTCTACCTTGTCGGCAAGAAGGGCCGCGCACCGATCAAGCGCGACTATGCAAACCGGATCGAGAAACATTTCGACACGGCCGACGTACGCCAGCCCGGCTTCGAAGAGGCGGAGCAGATCGCCGACGATCTGATCGAACGCTTCGATAAGGGCGAGTTCGACGTCGCTCATCTGGTATATCCGATCTTCAAATCGGCGCTGGCGCAGGACCCCACGGTCGATCAGCTGATCCCCGTCCCCTCGCCGGAAGGCGATGCCGGCAGTTCGGGCGATGCCGTGGTCGAGTACGAGCCGGGTGAGGAGGAAATCCTCGAGGAGTTGCTGCCGCGCTACGTCAAGACACAGCTCTTCGGCGCGCTGCTTGAACGTGAAGCTTCCGAACAGGGCGCATCGATGACCGCGATGGACAACGCCACGCGCAATGCGGGCGACCTGATCGACAAGCTGACCATCCAGTACAATCGCAGCCGTCAGGCCGCGATCACCACCGAACTCATCGAGATCATTGCCGGCGCGGAAGCGCTCTAAGCAGGAACAGAATTACGTGAATAAACTCGCCCTCACCCTTCCCCTGGCGATCGCTCTCCTTACCGCTTGCGGCGAAGAACCGGCACCCGAAGCCGCTGCGACGCAGGCAGTGGCGCCCGAAGCGATTGATACCCTGCCCGCTCCCGACCAGGCGCTTTTCACTGAAAAGTACGCCGAGGCATGCCCGGAAGAGGAAGCCGTCAACACTGCCGTTTGCCGCCGCGCCGGACTGGGCTCGCCCAACGTCATCTGCGAATTCGGGCTGGGCGAAGACGAATACCTTCGCAACGAGGCAACGTTAATCGAAGGCGAAGGCGAATGGACCCTTGCCGATCCGGAAAATGTTTGCGTCGGTTAAGGCGCAATAACCCCCAAGTCAGGACATAGATCATGGCCACCGCACCCGTACTCAACCAATCGCCCAACGGCACCATCAGCCAGGTCATCGGCGCCGTCGTCGACGTGCAGTTCGAAGGCGAGCTGCCGCCGATCCTATCGGCGCTCGAGACCAAGAACGGCGAGAACACGCTGGTCCTCGAAGTCGCCCAGCACCTCGGCGAGAACACTGTTCGCACGATCGCGATGGATGGCACAGACGGCCTGACCCGCGGTCAGGAAGTCGTGAACACCGGTTCGCAGATCTCGGTCCCCGTCGGTCCGAAAACTCTCGGACGGATCATGAACGTCATCGGCCAGCCGATCGACGAGCGCGGCCCGGTCGGAGCGGAGCGCACCATGCCGATCCACGCCGAGGCCCCGCTGTTCGTCGACCAGTCGACCGAAGCTGCCATCCTTGTCACCGGCATCAAGGTCATCGACCTGCTCGCGCCCTATGCGCGTGGCGGGAAGATCGGCCTGTTCGGCGGTGCCGGCGTCGGCAAGACGGTGCTCATCCAGGAACTCATCAACAACATCGCCAAGGGTCACGGCGGCGTGTCCGTGTTCGCCGGCGTCGGGGAGCGCACCCGCGAGGGTAACGATCTCTACCACGAATTCCTCGATGCAGGCGTCATTGCCAAGAACGACGCTGGCGAAGCGATCAGCGAAGGCTCGAAGGTTGCGCTGGTCTTCGGCCAGATGAACGAACCGCCGGGCGCCCGTGCCCGCGTTGCGCTTTCCGGCCTCACCATGGCGGAATATTTCCGTGACGAGGAAGGTCAGGACGTGCTGTTCTTCGTCGACAACATCTTCCGCTTCACGCAGGCAGGTTCGGAAGTGTCGGCACTGCTTGGCCGTATCCCCTCGGCCGTTGGTTATCAGCCAACCCTCTCGACCGACATGGGTAACCTCCAGGAACGCATCACCTCGACGACCAAGGGCTCCATCACCTCGGTCCAGGCGATCTACGTCCCCGCGGACGATCTGACCGACCCGGCGCCCGCGACCTCGTTCGCCCACCTCGATGCGACGACCACTTTGTCGCGCGCCATCTCGGAGCTGGGTATCTATCCGGCGGTGGACCCGCTCGATTCCACGAGCCGCGTGCTCGAACCGCGCGTCGTCGGCGAGGAACACTACCAGACCGCCCGTCGCGTCCAGGAAACACTGCAGAAGTACAAGAGCCTGCAGGACATCATCGCCATTCTCGGCATGGACGAGTTGAGCGAGGAAGATAAGCTGACTGTCGCTCGCGCGCGCAAGATCCAGCGCTTCCTCAGCCAGCCGTTTCACGTTGCCGAGGTGTTCACCAACATCCCTGGCGTGTTCGTCCAGCTTGAAGACACGGTGAAGTCCTTCAAGGCGGTGGTCGACGGCGAGTACGATCACCTTCCCGAAAGCGCCTTCTACATGGTCGGCGGCATCGATCAGGCGGTCGAGAAGGCCCAGAAACTGGCCGAGGACGCTTAAGAAATGCCGCTCCACTTCGAACTCGTGACTCCCGCCAAGCTTGAGCGCTCCGAGGACGTCCACATGGTGGTCGTTCCCGGTGCCGAGGGCGAATTCGGTGTGCTTGAGGGCCATGCGCCTTTCATGTCGACCATCCGCGACGGCGCGGTACAGGTTTACAAGAGCGAGGGTGCGAGCCCCGAAACCATCGAGGTACGGGGCGGCTTTGCCGAGGTCAGTGAGAAGGGCCTGACGGTTCTCGCGGAGCATGTCGAAAGCTGACGCTGGGTCGTAGATCGGCACTTGAAAGGCGGCCTCCGGGTCGCCTTTTTGTATCTGCGATACGCCTGTTCTGATCACGCATTGGTCGAAGGTTGATCCACTCTTCCAATCGCTTGCCTTAGGCGGCATGGTGCATGGGATTTACCTTGGGGAGACCGCACTTGAAACTCGTATCGTCACTGGCCATGGCCGCCGCCATGACCCTTTCCGCCACCACGCCCGCCGTCGCGCAGGACGGCATTCCCGGCCCCGACGAAGACTCGTTCATCTGGCTCGAGGAAGCTCGTAGCGACGAGGCGCTCGACTGGGTCCGCGGAGAGAACGAACGAACAATGTCATCGCTCGCCGACGATCCCCGGTTCGAGGCGCTCAAGGCCGAGGCGCTGGCGATCTACGACAGCGAGGACAAGATTCCCTATGTCTCCATCCGTCCCGATGGATTGTACAATTTCTGGCAGGACAAGCAGAACCCCAAGGGCCTCGTCCGCAAGACAACTCTGGAAAGCTACCGCACCGAAAATCCGCAATGGGAAACCGTTCTTGATGTCGATGCGCTTGCCGCTGCCGAAGGTCGCGAGTGGGTGTACAAGGGATCGACCTGCCTTCCCCCCGAACAGCGTTATTGCATGATCGCTCTGTCCGATGGCGGTGAGGACGCCACCATTCTGCGTGAATTCGACATGCAGACAAAAAGCTTCGTCGAGGACGGTTTTGTCATTGATGAAAAAAGCCAGGGGGGCATCGAATGGCTCGACCGCGACACCCTTCTGGTCGGTCGCGACTTCGGCGAAGGCACGCTGACCGAAAGCGAATACCCCTTCACCACCCGCCTGTGGAAGCGCGGCACTCCGCTGGCCGAAGCGCCGGAAATCTATCGCGGCGAACCGACCGACGTCTGGGCGGGCGCCGGCTTGCTCCGCGATGCGGCGGGTACGGTCCACGGCTACACCGCCATGCGCGGTACCTCCTTCCATGACCGCGCCTGGTATCTTCAGCAGGATGGCGAGTGGGTGAAGCTCGACATGCCGGAAAAATCGTCATTGTCGGGTATCATAGACGGTCAGATGCTGTTCTCCACCGACGAGGACTGGACGGTGGGCGAACAGACCTTCCCGGCTGACGCGCTTGTCTCCGCCGACCTTCAGGAATGGCTTGCCGATCCCAACGGTGCGGAAAAAACGCTGGTCTGGGCTCCGGGAGACCGGCAGACCAAGCAGGGTGGCGGTTCGACCGCGAACAGTGCCTTCATCAACATCCTCGACAACGTCGTGGGCAAGGTGCTGAAGTTCGATTACGAAAACGGTCAATGGGTCAGCCGCGAAGTCGCCCTGCCCGACAACGCCACGGTCGGCGTGCAAGCGACGTCCGACCAGACCGATCAGATCATGTTTTCGGTCACCAATTTCCTTGAACCAAGCGCACTCTATTACTCTGAAGGCGGCGCGCAGCCTGAAATCATCAAGACTTCGCCCAGCTATTTCGATGCTGCCGGGATGGAAGTCGAACAGTTCGAGGCAGTCAGCAAGGACGGCACCAAGATCCCGTATTTTCTGGTCAAGCCGCAAGGCATGACGATGGACGGAACCACGCCCACCCTGTTGTCGGGCTATGGCGGATTCCAGGTTCCACGCTTGCCCGGTTACCTTGGCAGCACCGGAAAGATGTGGCTCGAACGCGGCGGTGCCTACGTGCTGGCCAATCTGCGCGGCGGGGGCGAATTCGGGCCGATGTGGCACCAGACCGCTATTCGCGAGAACAAGCAGCGGACATGGGACGATTTCATCGCGGTGGCCGAAGACCTCGTCGCACGTGGTATCACGAGCCCCGATCACCTCGGCATCCAGGGCGGGTCGCAGGGCGGCCTGCTTGTGGGAACCGCTTTCACACAGCGTCCCGACCTGTTCGACGCGGCGATCGTCCAGATCCCGCTGTTCGACATGCTGCGCTATCATCTGATCGGGCGTGGCGCTTCGTGGATCGGCGAATATGGCGATCCGCGCATTCCCGAACAGCGCGCCTGGATCGAAGGCTATTCGCCTTATCAAAAACTGGCCGCAGACGTCGACTATCCCACGCCGTTTTTGTGGGCCTCCACGGCGGACGACCGGACCCATCCGGCCCATGCCCGCAAGGCGGCGGCGAGACTGAATGAACTCGACCAGCCCTATTACTATTACGAGGAAATGACCGGCGGCCATTCGGGCGGCGTGGACAACGAACAGCGCGCGCAATTGCAGGCACTGCAATACGTCTATCTGCTGCAACAGCTCGCAGACCAAGAGTAGGGCTTTCTCACCCCGCAAGGAAAGGCCGCGTCCTTCGGGATGCGGCCTTTTCTTAAGCGGGGTCAATCCATATCGCGGTGACGGAGCAGCAGCCATGGTACGTTCTGACCATCGAACTTCAGACGGCTGACGCGGTCGAAAAACGGGGGAACGTGGTCGCCCACGATCAGGATGTCGGTCGGCGGCAGATTGGGGTCCGTCGCCATGTCATCAAGAGCGTCGGCCAACTGGTGATGGACGGCAAACAGGCGACATAGATGCGGATTTTCCTCCCGCCATGCGGAACTGCCCATGGTGCATTGGTCAGTTCCCATGCGGCCCTCCTCGATCACCGGAAGATGGGTGTTGAGTGTCAGCCAGTAGACCAGTTGCGGCCGTTCCGTAGCTTTGAGCCGCCTGGCAATCCGCACCGGGATGTCGGCGTCGCACGATCCTTCGAACATGCCGCCGCATCGTGACACGCGGGCCGCGTCAAGCTCCTCCCGAAACCAGGTTTCGGAAAAACCAACTCTGGGATACCATGATCGCCGATCGAAGAAGTCCCCGTAAAAGCCATGGATGCCGAGTGTCTCGTAACCGGCATCGCGATAGGTCGCGGGCAGACATCCCGCACTCTCGAAGTCGAAGCTGGCGAAATCGCCCCATACATCGCACAGTTCGCGCAATTCTGCGTTCGTGGTCGAACCGTAATAGGGCACCGTTCCGGTTTCGATGTCATAGCGCGCCGACCATTCGGAACGATGCCAGTCGGCTTGAAAAAGTCGCCGCTCCTCGCCGCCTCGCGGAACGCCTAGCGCTTCGACCAGAACGACGACCAGATGACGACCGTTCGGCTCGGAAAACAAGCCCGTATCGCCAGTTGACGAGTGCAGTTCCGCATCATCGGACGGGGCATTGCGATAGCTGCCCTGCGTTGCCGAGTTCGCCCGATTTTCTAGCGCGATGAAACCCATGCCGAGCAGGATCGCCAGCATCCAGGCCATCGGCGATCGGAACCGCTCGACCCGTGGCGAGTACCGGACCATTGCGTAAAGCGCGCCTAGCACCAGCGCGCCGCCGACAAGATATTCGGGCGAGCGCAGCGGACGCACGTCATCGAACATGCTGGGCAGCATCCTGAGATGCGTCGGTCCCAGATTGAACATCAGTGCGATGTAGACGGTGCTCAGGACAACCATCAGCGCAGTCAGGAACATGGCCTTCACCGGTCGCCATGGCATCTGCGAGGCGATCAGTACTGCGGGCACGGTGAACACCAGTGCCCATGTCATCGGTGGACCGCCCAGGGGCATCATCGCGATTATCAGCAAATGCGGCAGGATCAGCCATAGCAGTGCCCATCGCCAGGGCATCTCGCGCATGATCACGCTTACGCGCAACCCACTTGGCAGGACCGGCTGTGAAACCATATCTCAGCAATGCCCGGCCGTGGTTAAGAACGCGTCAATCGCCAGCCTAATGACCAGTATCTTCGCGCGAAATTACGCGTTGTCGCAAGGCGGCAATTTAATCGTTGTTAACTCAGACTGCCTAAAGAGTTCGAAAAGAAAACGGGTTGCATCTTCCAACTTGCACCGGAGATGCTCTTTGACGCAACTACACCATCAGCCACGCATTTCCGTCGCCGAAGCGGCGATCCTGCAGCGGCCGGACAAAGACGACATGGCCTGCACGATCATCGACGTGTCTGCCGATGGTTTCCGGCTGTCCGTTCCACGCGCCGTGCCATGTGGCGCAGGATATCAGCTCAGGTTCGGAGGATGCTGTCACGAAATCACCATTCGCTGGGCTTCAGTGAGGGAGGTCGGCGGACAATTTGTGTCCTGACAATCCCAGGACGGCGGGATCGGCGCAGGCCACCCAACCAGCTCCAGGCCCCACCCGGTGGCCCCGTGAAATTCTCTGGTTGCAGCACGCACTGTAGGCAAGAGGAATAGCCCCTTGTTCAGTCCTTCTTCGCTGCTGCCTTTTTCTTTTTCATCGCATCGTGGAAGCGATCTGCCCAGCCCGGCTTGACGACCTGTTCCGCGCGGACCAGCCGCAGATCTCCGTCGCCGACGTCGCGGCTGACCGCGCTTCCTGCGGCGACGATAGCGTCGGCACCGATGCTTACAGGGGCGATCAACGCGCTGTTTGAACCGATGAACGCCCGCTCGCCAATGACGGTCTGATGCTTGAAATACCCGTCGTAATTGCAGGTGATGGTCCCCGCCCCGATATTCGCGCCGGCGCCGATTTCGGCATCGCCAAGATAGGTCAAATGGTTGGCCTTGGCGCCTTCGCCGAGCGTGGCCATCTTGACTTCCACGAAATTGCCGACCTTGCTGTCCTTCTCCAGAACCGTTCCGGGCCGCAATCGCGCATAAGGTCCGACCACGCAGCCCTCACCCACACGGGCGCCCTCAAGATGGCTGAATGCGCGGACACGCGCGCCCCTGGAAACGGTAACTCCCGGACCGAAGACCACATTGGGCTCGACGGTCACATCCTCGGCAAGCGCGGTGTCCCAACTGAAGAAGACCGTATCGGGGGCTTTTAGCGTAACTCCGTTATCCATCGCCTCGTCGCGCTTCAATTGCTGCCACTGGGCTTCGGCCCGAGCGAGTTCGGCGCGGCTGTTGACCCCGACAACTTCGTGCGGACGGTCGGTTTTCACCGCTGCGCAGGTCCGCCCGTCGCGCACGGCCACGTTCACGATATCGGGGAGGTAATATTCACCTTGCACATTGTCGTTGTCGAGCCGGTCGAGCAATGCGAACAAATCCTCGCTGCGGGCCGCCATCAGACCGGAATTGCATAGGCGACAAGCCCGTTCGGCCTCGTTTGCATCCTTGAACTCGACCATCTTCTCGATCGTCATGTCTGCATGGGTAATGACCCGGCCGTATTGCAGCGGATCGTCCGGCTCGAACCCGAGAACGACGACCGCGGGGGCGTCGGGCGCGCGCAGGCGGGCCAGCATCTCGACCATGGTCTCTGTCTTGATGAAGGGTGCATCGCCCAGCAGCATCAGGACATCGCCATCGAAGCCGGCCAGCGCTTCGCGAGCTTGCGCCACCGCATGGCCGGTGCCGAGTTGCGGATCCTGCACCACGCATTCGGCGCGCCCGCCCACCTGGTCTTCAACCTGCTGGCGTTCGTCCCCCACGATCACGATCGTCCGGCTGGGAGACAATTGTTCGACCGAATGCATGAGGTGTTCGATGATCGGACGGCCCGCAATATTGTGCAGGACCTTGTGCAGCCCGCTCTTCAGGCGGGTGCCTTTTCCGGCGGCCAGAATGATGGTGGCGAATTCGCGTTGGGTGTTCATGCAATCGCCCTTGCCACCAATCGCTTGCAGTTTGAAGAACCATCCGCCACCGATGCACGCAATGGCGGATTTTCCCTTCGATATCGTGGCTTTCGACCTCGATGGCACGCTCCTGGAAACGCACCGAGACCTTGGCGCGGCGGTCAATCACGCACTGGTGATGGGCGGTTTCGCGCCCGTTCCTGCCGACCATGCCAGCGACCTGATCGGTGGCGGAGCGAAGATCATGCTCCAGCGGGCGGTGAACGAGCAGGGCGGATGCGATGAAGAGGCGTTCCGCAGGCTCTACAAGGCGATGCTTGCCTTTTACGCCGAGAACAACGCCGTCCACTCCGGCGCCTATCCGCACGCGAATCAGACGCTCGATTTGCTTGCCGAACGCGGTGTTCGGCTCGGTGTGGTGACCAACAAGTTCGAAAGCTTCGCGCAAGATATTCTCGCCAAGCTGGACCTCGCCGACCGGTTCGATTGCATCGTCGGCGGCGACACGCTCGGCAAGGGACGCGCGAAGCCTGCCCCGGACCCGATCTGGCATGCGCGCGAACGCTGCGGGGGCGGCAGCATGGCGTTTGTCGGCGACAGCAGTTACGATGTCGCAGCCGCCCGGGCCGCGGGCGTGCCGGTCATTGCCGCCTGCTATGGGTATTGCGACAAGGGACCGGACGAGATCGGCGCGGATGCGAATATCGATTCGCTGGCCGAACTGATCCCGGCTCTCGAACGGTTGGGGCGTAGCGCGCTCTCGTCCTGACCTTACGGCACGGCGGCACGCCGCGCGTGGTGTTGCAAGCGCCATGGGAACATGTCACCCCGCGCACCGATTGACCCTTACGTAAACCAAACAAGCAGGAGCAGCCCGCATGAGCATCGATTTCAAGGACAAGGTAGCCATCGTCACCGGGGCAGGCGGCGGTCTGGGCCGCGAATACGCCCTCGAACTCGGCCGTCGCGGAGCCAAGGTGGTGGTGAACGATCTCGGCGGATCGCGCGACGGCACCGGTCATTCGGACATGGCGCTCAAGGTGGTCGAGGAAATCGAGAAGGCGGGCGGCGAAGCGATGTCGAATGGCGGCAGCGTGACCGAATTCGACCAGATGGAAAAGATGGTGGCCGACGCCAAGCAGAAATGGGGCGGCGTCCACGTGGTCATCAACAACGCCGGCGTCCTGCGCGACAAGACCTTCGCCAAGATGACGATGGACGATTTCGAGTTCGTGGTCGACGTGCATCTCAACGGCTCGGCCAACGTCACCAAGGCCGTGTGGGAAACCATGCGCGAGCAGGCCTATGGCCGCGTGCTGATGACCGCAAGCTCGACCGGGCTGTTCGGCAATTTCGGCCAGGCGAATTACGGCGCGGCCAAGCTCGGCCTCGCCGGGCTGACCAAGACGCTGCAGCTCGAAGGCGCGAAATACAACATCAAGGTGAACACGATCTCGCCAGTGGCGGGAACCCGGATGACCGAGGATCTCTTCCCCGAAGAAGCGTTCAAGCTGTTCGATCCGGTCAACGTGGTCCCGGCCGCGCTTTTCCTCGTCAGCGAAGATGCACCGACCAACGCGATCGTCGGCGCGGGCGCCGGCGGGTTCCACAGCGCATGGACCGTGATGAACGATGCCGTCTGGCTGAAGGACGAAGAGCGAACGGTCGAAGGCTTTGCCGAAAACTGGGACAAGATTTCCGACTTCTCGAACCTCAAGGCCCCGCAATCGGGCAGCGAGCAGTCGGGAAATATCCTGACCGCAATGCAGAAGGTTACCGGACAGGGACCGTCTTCCGCCCGCGGCTGATTCTACCGTATTGACCATATAGGACACCGGCCCTAACCTGGCTTTATCGAACGCTAGGGAGGGGCCGGTGTATTCCGAAGAGGATATCAATTCCGCAGTCGCGGCCGGTGCGTTGAGCGAAGAAGCCGCCGCATCGTTTCGTGCGCACATGACGCAGCTGCGGCACATCCCGCGCAGCGACGAAGAAAACTTCAGGCTGATCAACAGCTTCAATGATATTTTCGTCGCTATCGGCATTGTGATCATGCTGCTGGCCGCGGGCGCGATCGGACAGGCGATCGCGAGCGGTTTCGTGTCCGTTCCGCCCTTCCCCGGTTTCGACGGGGGAGAACCAACCGACGCGCAATGGACCGCCTTCCAGGAAGCGAGCTTGCTCAGGTCGAGCATTCAGATGCTTATCGGCGGTCTTCTGGTGGCCATCACGAGCTGGCCGCTGGCGGAATTCTTCACCCGCCGTCGCAGAATGGCGCTTCCCAGCATCATCCTCCTGCTCGCCTTCGTGGGAAGCATCTTCGCGGCGGCTTTCGGACTGGGTGGCACGTTGGGCGCGATGGACAACGAGACGACCGGCGGGTTCTTCATCGCCGGGGCTGGCGTGGTCGCAGCCGTCGGCGCCTGGCTTCACTGGCGCCGGTTCATGGTGCCGATCACGGTCGCGGCAGGGGCGGCTGCGATGGCGGTGACGGTAATCGCTCTGATCGTCGCCCTGCTCGATGCGGCGATCGGACTGGACGAATCGGGCATCGAGGCCGGTGACGCTCTACTAACGCTCGTCTTCGTAGTCGGCCTGGCGATCTTCACCTTCGCCATGCGCTGGGATATCAGCGATCGGGAACGGATCACGCGCAGAAGCGACGTCGCCTTCTGGCTACATCTGCTCGCCGCGCCGATGATCGCGCATCCGGTCTTCTATTCGCTCGGCGTGATGGATGGTGCCGAGAGTGTCGGCGTCGGCGGGGCATTGGGCGTGATCGCGATCTATCTGATCTTCGGGATTGTCGCTCTGGCAATCGACCGGAGGGCGCTGCTCGTGTCGGCGCTCGCCTACGTGCTTGCCGCTCTCACCTTCCTGTTCGATCGGTTCGGTGCGGTGGAACTGAACTTCGCGCTCACCGCGCTCGTGATCGGATCGGCTCTCCTGACGCTGTCGGCTTTCTGGACCCCGATACGCAGCCATATCGTCGGCCGTATGCCGTCAAACCTGCGAACGCGCGTTCCCGTGGCCGAAGCGGCACCGGGGTGATCTGGCGGCTTTAGAGCCTTATCCGTCCACCGCCTTCAGCAGGCGTCGCTCGATAGGCGCGATCACGCCCGGGAGTTCATGTCCGCGCTTGAGCACCTGGCCATGTTCGCCGAACAGCGTCCACATACCTTGCTTTGCACGCAGGGACGGGCGCTTCTCGATCCGGGTCTGCGGACGTTCGGCTGCACGCCGGAATGCCGCGAACACGGCGACATCTCCGGTGAAGTCCATCGCATAGTCGCGCCACTGCCCGGCTGCGACCATGCGACCGTAGAGATCCAGGATGCGGGTCAATTCTATGCGGGTAAATCCAACCTGCTGCGGTTTGCGACCAGGAAAGGCGATGACCGTGTCACCGAGAAAATTCATCAATCGTCCGTCCCGCTCCGCCGCGTAGGCTCACGTTCTTCGCGCAGTTGCGCCACTTCCGCGCGGAGTGCCTTGAGTTCCGTTTCGAGCTTTTCGACACAGTCGCGGCCGATTTCCCTGGCGCCTTCGCAGGGATCGTCGCACGGCGTGCCGTAAGGGAGAAATTCCTTCATCCATTCCTCGGCAGGAACCAGGGTGCTGCGCGCCTTCAGGCCGATCATCGTGGCGCCGTCTGGTACTTCGTCGGTGACCACGGCATTTGCGCCGATCCGCGCCCGGTGCCCGACGGTAATCGGCCCGATGATTTGTGCACCCGAACCGATGATGACTTCATCGGAAATGGTCGGGTGGCGCTTTCCGCCGACGCCGTTGGTGGGATTGGTGCCGCCCAGCGTGACGTTCTGATAAATGGTGACATTGTCGCCGATTTCCGCCGTTTCACCGATTACGGAAAAACCGTGGTCGATGAACAGGTTACGTCCGATCTTCGCCCCCGGATGAATGTCGATGGCGGTGACCATCCGGCTCCAGTGATTGATCAGCCGGGCGAGGAAAAACAGCTCGGCTTCGAACAGCCAGTGCGCCACACGGTGATACCCCAAAGCCCAGACGCCGGGATATGTCAGCACTTCCCAGCGGCTGCGCGGCGCAGGATCGCGAGCTTTCACGCTGTCGAGATAGGCTATGAGCCGTTCGAACATGGGTGTAATCCTTCCACCAAGCAGGGCTTAAAGCAAGCGTCCCTGTTCCGGACCCTGCACCGCCTCCAGCGCGTCCCGCCATACAGATAGGGTTGCGGCGACCTTGCGTTCAAGGCTCAGCCGGTCGATTTCGGCGACGATTTTCTCGATCGCCACATAGCTGCGCTCCATGCGCGGGACGAGATAGGCCGGCGCGCCTTCGCCCAGCGCCAGCCCTCTTTGGGTGGCATGGCTCAGCATGAGCTGTGCGGCCATGTCATCGTCCGGAGGCCCGATCTGCAATTGCAACGCCGCACCCATACGGCTTTTAAGATCCGGCAGGGCGATGTCCCACCGCGCGCCTCCTACGACAAGCAGGAGGGGGCGAGTATTTTGTTGCGCGCGGTTCCAGCGATGGAAAATCTCGGTTTCCCTGACCGCATCTGCATCGTCGATTGCCTCGCCCGAACCTTGGGTCGCGAACCACCGCGCGAAAAGCGTCTTTCCCGATCGCGGGGGCCCTGAAAGAATAGCCGTGTTGAAAGGCCAACGCTGGGTCGAAGTCAGCGCGTCGGCAACCTCGAGATTGCCCTCGCCAACGACGATCGCAGCCGGTCCGGCCGACCGGGAAAGCGACAGGGGAAGCGCGATCTGGGACATGGCCCGCGCCTCAGCGGCTGATGGACAGCGCGCTCGGGCCTTGGCTCACCGTGAAGCCGCGATCGCGCAGTGCGGCAGCGAGTTCGCCGATCGAACCCTGGAAGCTTACCGTCATGACCGAAGTTCCGCCGATTGCCGTACTGCGAATGCCTGCGGCCTGAACGCCGGGTGCACCGCGCACACCGGAGATGGCGGCATCGAAGGCAGCGGCATCGGGCGAAGCGAACTGGACCGTGTAAAGCGCGACCGAACCTTCCGGCGGAGGGTTGCGGACCGGGGCCGCGGTGATCGCCTGGCCGCTGGCTTCGGTCGGTTCTGCGGGCGCCCTTTCGCGCTGTTGTTCCGCCTGGGCACGGTTTCCTTCCGCGCGGGCCTGGGCCAGCAGTCGTTCGATCATCGGATTGAGATCGGGCGTGGCGACATTCAGCGTCGGGTCCGGGCTCAGGCTTCCCTGGGCCAAGGCCCGTTCGAAGATATCGTTGAACCGGGATACGGCGCGCTCCAGCATGGTCGGCAGTTGGTCCGGATCTTCGGCACGCATGGTGAACGAGGCAAGATAGGTGCTGTCGGGCCCGTAGCGTGCGGTAAAGCGCCCTTCCACCGGGCCGCCGGGATAGGTGTATCGCAGGTCCGCGATCGGGACGAGAACATCCGCCGCGCCGAACTGGTCGAGCACGTTGCGCCACCACAAGCGGCTGCGCCGTCCGGTCTGCCCGAAATTGACCAGCAGCGATTCGCCGCCAGCGCCAGAGGGACGGACGTAATCGATGCGGCTGGCGCCTGGCTGATATTCGGCCCAGGCGCGCTGCCATGGATTGCGCTGTTCGTACGTCAGCTGGTTGCCCGCCGAGACCGTCACCGGCAGCAGCAACAGCGGCGCGGAGCGTTCAGCCTCGCCTCCGGCACCCAGATAGCGCGACGCCCGTTGGCGATCGAAGATTACGCCAAGCGTTGCAATGTACCGTTTGGGTCCCAGCCGTTCGCGCTCGATAACGATCGCGGAGACGAGCCCATCAACTTGCGAATCGGGAAGGCTCGGCCCGTCGATTTTCTCCCATGCCAGTTGAGCGGCCTGGGCCCAGGCTTCCTCGCGGGCTTCCTCGCCGGTTTCCGCCTGCACATCGACCTCGATCCCGCCGACCTGGATGTCGTTGCTGGCTGCAATCGGCGCGATACCGCGCTCCCCGCCGACCTGTGCCCAGACGGCAAGACCGGCCGCAAGCATCAGCATGCAAGCGAGCGGGAAATAAGCGAGCCGAGGTATGGCTGGGAGGGTAAAGCTATGACGCATGGGGAAAACAGCGGGCCTTTTGCCCAATCGCTTGTGGAAATCCAAGCGCGAATGCGCAAAGGCACTCACATGAGTAGCAACACGCCCTCCTATACCTACGAACAGGCCGGTGTTTCGATCGATGCAGGCAACCGCCTGGTCAAGGCGATCGGTCCGCTGGTCAAGGCCACGATGCGGCCCGGCGCCGATGGGGAAATCGGGGGGTTCGGCGGAATCTTCGATCCCAGGGCCGCGGGATACAAAGATCCTTTGCTGGTTGCGGGCAATGACGGGGTCGGCACGAAGCTGAAACTGGCGATCGATACCGACCGCCATGACACGGTTGGCATCGATCTTGTCGCCATGTGCGTCAACGACCTGATCGTGCAGGGCGCAGAGCCGCTGTTCTTTCTCGACTATTTCGCGACCGGAAAGCTCGAAAACGGCGTGGCGGAGCGCGTCATCGCCGGCATCGCGGAAGGGTGCAAGCAAGCCGGATGTGCGCTGATCGGCGGGGAAACGGCGGAAATGCCCGGCATGTATGCCGGCGGTGATTACGATCTGGCGGGCTTCTGCGTCGGCGCGGTCGAGCGTGGAGAGCAGTTGACCGGCGAACGCGTGGTTCCCGGTCACATACTGCTGGGCCTGGCAAGTTCGGGGGTTCATTCGAACGGCTTTTCGCTGGTGCGCAAACTGGCCGAGGACAAGTCCTGGAAGCTGAACCGACCCGCCGTGTTCGATCCCGAGCGCCTGCTCGCGGACACACTTCTCGAACCGACCCGCATCTATGTGCGATCGCTGCTCCCGCTGGTCCGCGACGGCCTCATCGATGCTCTCGCACATATCACAGGCGGGGGCCTGCTTGAGAATATTCCCCGCGTGCTACCCGACGGTGCGCACGCGGAAGTGGATGCCGACAGTTGGGAACAGCCAGCCCTGATGGCGTTCCTCCAGGCCCAAGGCAATATCGAGCCCGAAGAGATGGCACGGACGTTCAATTGCGGGATAGGAATGGTACTCGCGGTCGACGCGGCGAATGTCGAAATCGTCAGGACCCGGCTTGAGAAAGCTGGCGAAACCGTGCTGCCCGTCGGCCGGATCATGAAGGGTGAACGGGGCTGCACCGTGCGCGGCGATGCCGGCACATGGTCCGCGCGCAGCGACTGGCAGGTGACGCATCTTGCCTGACAAGGCCCGCGTGGCAGTTCTGGCATCCGGCTGGGGAACGAACATGGCCGCGCTGCTCTATGCCAGCCGCCTGGCGGGTTGCCCGTATGAGATCGTGCTGGTGGCCGCGAATGATCCACAGGCCGAGGCGCTTACTCTAGCGGAAGCGGAAGGCGTACCCGTCTTTGCGCTCTCGCATCGCGGCATGGATCGCGCGGCCCATGATGCTGAGATGGAGCAGGCAGTGCGCGACGCCGGAGCAGAATATATCGCGCTGGCGGGGTATATGCGGATACTGACCGACGACTTCGTGCAGCGATGGGCGGGACGGATGCTGAACATCCACCCCTCCCTTCTGCCGAAATATCCCGGTCTGGACACGCATGCGAAGGCTATCGCGGCGCAAGACACGCAGGCTGGCGCGACAGTCCATCTCGTGACCGAAGATCTCGATGCCGGACAAACGCTTGGCCAGGCGGCAGTTGCGATATTGCCGGACGACACGCCCGAACGGCTGGCGAGCCGCGTGCGCCTGGCCGAACACCAGCTTTATCCAAGAACCCTCGCCGAATATGTCGCGCATCATCGCGATGATACGGACGGAACCTGACGCCGCAAACATGTCACCACCTCGTCCGCACCCTCTCTATCGCTCCAGCTTTGCCGAATTGGCGAACAAGGTCCTCGCTGCGTCCTGGGGACGCCGTCTGAACGAAAAGCCGCGGCTGGAACCGGATTATCTGTGGCAGGTTGGCGCGCGCGGTTATGACCACGCCGACGAGGCCTCGGTCCGGTTGCCGGAAGATGTCGCCGACTTTCGCGAGCGGCTGGACGTCCTGTGCCGATCGTTGCGTGAAGAGGCACAGCTCAATTCGCTCGGTCATACGATGGCTTACGGGCAAATCACTTCCGCGATCCGCAAGCGCCATGCGCTGGGACGTTTGTGGAGGACAAACCCGGCCCTGGCGCAGATCGAGATCGCCTGTCCGATCGCAGTTATCGGCCAGATGCGAGCTGGAACCACGCGCGTCCACCGCTTGCTCGCCGCCGATCCGCGCTTTGCCGGAACGCGGTTCTGCGACAGTCACGATCCCGTCCCGAAGGCGCCGGACTGGCGGCCGGTCAAGGCGGCGATGGGTCTGGCACTGGCACGGCGCGTAAACCCGTGGCTCGACATGCTGCATCCATTCGGTGCCGCGCGGATCGACGAGGAGATCGGCTGGCTTTCGGGTGCGTTCTCGCCGTGCGCCTTCGAATCCCAGTGGCGTATCCCGTCTTTCGTCGCATTCAGCGAAGCGCGCGACCAGGCGCCGGTCTATCGGGAATTCGCGCGTATCCTGCGTACCGATGCGGCCACGAGGAAGAATGCCGACAAGCCGCGCGTTCTGAAATGTCCGCAGTTTTCCGAAGATGTGCCCAGCTTGCTCAACGCGCTACCGGGCACGCGGTTCGTCTTTACGCATCGCGATCGCCATGCCGTGTGGCAAAGTTCGGTGTCGCTGGTTGCAAGCCAGATGGCGTTTCAGAGCGACAATATCGAACTGACATCCATCGAAAGCGAATGGCAACGCAAACTCGATCTTCGCGAACGCCGGATCGGCCAAACGCTCGAGACCATGGACGCCGCGATGGCCCACGTTGAATTCGAAGCACTGGGGCGCGACTGGCAGACCCAGATTGCATCGGTTTACGCTTCTTTGGGGCTTGATCCTTCAGGCGATGCGATCGAGGCAATGGCAGCGGAACATGCGCGCGCGAAGGATGATCGCCATCATGCCCACGGCGGACAGCTGGCGGTGTTCGCCGAAAGCCGCAGCTAATTTTTCGAAGCTAGTTTTTCAGGCCGCGTCGCGGGCCTTGCGAGCATTGGCGAATCGCGGGAGAGTCATCTGGTTTTTCGAACCGGTTACTTCAATCCGGGATATCTTGCCGCCCGAAAACGCGAATCGCCAGAAACTCGTTCCGTTTATTTCCCGAACACCGGTTTCCAGATGCCCTCGCAAGAGAACATCGCCATCGTTGTCATCCACCGTGTCCACGATAAGCCGGGGATGATTCGCCGCCGCGCTGAACGCCTCCTGCGCCTCGAAAAATGTCTCGATTCCCCTGATGGTCGAACCGCCGACATCTTTCATCACGACCTCGTCGGCAATCACGGCGCGCGCGGCCACATAGTCGCGCTCATTCAAAGCGTCGATCAGCACCCGCACCATTTCGGAGCGATCGGCGCGTAGCCGCTCTTTTTTGAACCAACGCATGAACATCAGGCGGCGACCCTAGCAGCAATCGCGCGCCCGACTTATTAAGTTTGATATGATCGGTTCAGCAGGTCAGCCGACGATCTCGTCTTCATCGAAGAAGAATTCGATCTCGGTCTTCGCGTTCTCGTCGCTATCCGATCCATGAACCGAATTTGCCTCGATGCTTTCCGCATAGGTCTTGCGAATCGTACCCTCATCGGCGTCGGCAGGGTTGGTGGCGCCCATTACATCGCGATTGCGCTTCACTGCATTCTCGCCCTCGAGCACCTGGACCACGACGGGGCCGGAAATCATGAAGTCGACCAGTTCACCGAAGAACGGGCGTTCCTTGTGGACCGCATAGAACCCTTCAGCCTGCTCGCGCGACATCTTGATGCGCTTCGAAGCGACCACGCGCAGGCCAGCATCTTCCAGCATCTTGGTGACCGCGCCGGTCAGGTTGCGGCGCGTGGCATCGGGTTTGATGATCGAAAAGGTGCGGGTAACCGCCATGTCAGTGTTCCTTGCGAATGTCTTGAAATCGGGAAGATGTGTCTCGCGCGCGCCCTTAGCGTCCGGGTCACGCGCGGGCAAGCGTCATCGCGAGCCCTGCCCGACCGATAACTGCCCCTGCGTGGTGCCGTTCTGGCGAGTCGCCGTGAAAGAGAAGCTGCTCCCGCTTTCCGCCTGCCCCCCGATCATAATCATGGACCCGGTATCCAGTTCAAGATCGACATCTATCCCGGCCGCCTCTGCCTGGTCGCGATAGAACGCGACGAGAGCCGAAGGATCGTCCCGACTTTCCAAATTGAGCAGGACCATTGCGCCATCGGGCTGCTCGACGCGCGTGTTGTTGGTAACCGTCGCTGCGGGATAGAGTTCGAACCCTGCGGGAAGATCGACCGGAACAGCCTCGCCCGAACGCATCGTCGTGGTCGTACCATCGTCATTGCGATATGTTGCGCGCGTTTCCCCGGTCTCGCTGTCGATATCGTAGCTGCCGCGCGGCAGCTGGGGATCGCTTTGCGCTTCGGTTTGCGGTTCGTCCTCGATCCGCTCGCACCCAGCTGTGGTCAAGGCAAGGGCGAGGCAGACGATCGGGATTCGGGAAAGGCGCGCTGGCATACCGAACCGACGGGTGAAACGCTGCGAAGTTCCAACGTCTTAGCGACCCTCGCGCCAGCCCCCGCGATCGTTCTGCTTGTGGATGCGGTTGTCGATGGTCTTATCGGCCGCAAGCCGCCGCCACAAATCCGCCGCAGCATCGCGCGCCTGGTTATCGAAAAGCAGCATCGCGCGGTCGAACCCGGCTGCCTCTTCGCGCCAGACACCGTCGGCAAGGATGACCATGCGCGCACCGTTCGGCGCCTCGCAGACATCGGAAAGCAGGATCGGCTGACGCTCCACATGCGCCATCGAAGCCATGCCATGCGCCAGAAAAGAGGTTTCGTCTTCCCAGAGCGTTTTCGACACGAGATCGCGCTGTTCGGCGCTGCCGGATACCACCAGCAGCCTGTCCCCGGCCTCCATGACCTTGCCCGCCAACAATGCCACGACCTGATGGACCGGATCGCGGCTCAACTGGTAAAAATCTACGCGTTGCGCGCTCATTCCCCTGACTTCTTGTTGATGCGGCACCGTTCGGAACAATAGCGCACTTCATCCCAATCGCGCGCCCATTTCTTGCGCCACGCAAATTCAAGCCCACAGCTGGCGCAGGTCTTGGTTGGCAGGTCCCCCTTGCGCCGCATTTTCGCCAAGAGTTCGCTCCCGTTGGGCTCAGGCTTCCACGATATCGGCCACGAACCGGTCGAGGAGGCGGACACCATAGCCCGTCGCCCCCTTGCCCCAGGTCCGGCCCGGCTTGTCCGACCAGACCATTCCCGCCACATCGACATGTGCCCAGGGCGTACCGTCGGCAATGAACCGCTGGAGGAACTGCGCCGCGGTGATGGACCCGGCCCCCTTTCCGCCGATATTCTTCATGTCGGCGATGGGGCTGTCGATCAGCCGGTCGTACGCCTGGCCGATCGGCATGCGCCAGTTCTTGTCTCCCGTGGCGATGCCGGCCTCGTAAAGATCGCTTGCCAGCTTGTCGTCGTTCGAGAACACGCCGGCATATTCGTGGCCGAGCGCGACGATTATTGCGCCGGTCAGCGTCGCGAAGTCGATGACCCGGGCGGGCTTGAATTCCTCCTGCGTCCAGTGGAGCGCGTCGGCCAGGACCAGCCGGCCCTCGGCATCGGTATTGAGCACCTCGATCGTCTGACCGGACATCGACGTCACGACGTCGCCCGGCCGCATTGCCTTGCCGTCGGGCATGTTCTCGACGAGACCCATGACCCCCACCAGATTGGCTTTCGCCTTACGCCCGACCAATGCCAGCATAGCACCGGCAACGGCACCGGCACCGCCCATGTCCCATTTCATGTCTTCCATGCCTGGGCCGGGCTTGATCGAGATGCCGCCGGTATCGAAGGTCACGCCCTTGCCGACAAACGCGGTGGGCGCTTCGCCGGAGGGTCCGCCGTTCCAGCGGATCGCGAGGATGCGCGATTCCTTCTCCGAACCGAGGCCCACGCCCAGCAGCGACCCCATGCCAAGCTTTTCCATGTCGGTATCATCGAGCACGATCAGTTCGGCGCCGGTCCCCTCGAACCGCTCGCGGCAGCGTTCCACGAAACTGACCGGATAGAGAACATTGGCCGGTTCGGTGATGAGTTCGCGGGTAAACTCGATGCCGGTTGCAAGGTGAACCATCTCGTCCCACGCCGCTTCGGCACCTTCGGGGGCGCCGATAACCGTGACCTTGGCGAGGGTTACCTTCTGCTCGTCCTTCATCTTCGTGCGGTAGATGTCGTAGCGCCAGTTCCTCAGGCGCAGACCCAGCAGCACTGCAGCGACATCATCTTTCGAAAGCGCTCCGCCGGACACGTCGAGAACCAGTTCCTCGTCCCCGGTGGACTGGTATTTCGCCGCGAGCGCCGCGCCGGCTTTCTCGAGATTCGCCTGACGGCTCTCTTCGGCCAGATCGCCCGCCCCGGCGAGTGCCAGCCGCAGCACGTGCCCGTCACGTTCCACGAACCCGTCGAAAACCTTGCCTGCCTCTCCGCTGAAGCGCGCCGCCTGCGCGCCTTCGCGCGGTGCGCGTTCGAGAGTATCGGGCAGCTTGCCCTTCTCGACAACTTGGGCAAGAAGGCGCGCCGACTGCGGACGGGACTGGCTGAACTGAATTTGCATGGGATCTCCAGAGGTATCTTCTGATCGAGACGGCACGTCGCGCGTCCGCCCCGCAAGGATGGCGATTGCGATTAGGCGCGGCCGATGCGATAGGCAAGACATGGTCCCGCCGCCCGAGACAGCCAGTGCGCCCTGCCGGTCGAGGCGGCGCGGATTTGCAATCGTGGCAAGCGCAGGCGTGCTTTGTCTGGGGTTTCCCGTCGCTGCACAGGACGCGGCGGACGATGTCGGCAATGTGACCGATCCACAGGGCGAACCGGGCGATCCGCAACCCGATGCACCGTCGGTAAGCACCGCCCCCGAACCGGGCGAAGACCAACGGACCGAAGACATGCCACCCGGCGATCCCGACACCCGGCTGGAAAGTGAACCAGAGTCGGATGATGCAGACTGGTTGAGCGCGCAGGACATCGACGAGATCGATTTCGAAGCCGACATTCTCAGCTTCGATTCCGATGCGGACATTATCACGGCCAGCGGAAATGTCGTGTTGCGCAGCGGGGATCGCTCGCTGCGCGCCGATACGGTCAGCTGGAACCGTTCGACCGGAACGATCATGGCCGACGGGCGGGTGCGTTTCGTCGATGAGAACGGAAACCAGCTCTATTCCGAAAGCATCGAACTGACCGACGAGTTCGAAGCTGGCGCGATGGAGGACCTGCTGCTTGCCTTGCGGCAGGGCGGCCGTCTCGCGGCCAATCGCGGCACGCGCGAACCCGATGGCACGATCACCCTCGACCAGGCCGCGTATACCGGCTGCGAAGTGGTAACCCCCGGCGGATGCCCGAAAGAGCCGAGCTGGCGAATCACCGCCGAACGCGTCACCTACGATCCGGACGAAAGCCGCATTCGCTTCCGTGGCGCCTATCTTGAACTGTTCGGCACGCGGATCCTGCCCCTGCCCGGTCTGGCCATACGGTCCGATGGCGGGTCGGTGTCCGGCTTTCTGGTGCCGGACCTGCGCATATCGGAAAGCAATGGCGTGGAGGTCAGCGGGAGCTATTTCGTTCGCCTCGCCGAGAACCGCGACCTGACGCTCAACGGCCATGTCTATACCAAAGCTCCGCCGATGGTATCGGCGCAATGGCGTCACCTGACGGATAAGGGTGCTTACCAGGTCACCGGCTACGGCACCTATTCGAGACGGATTTCCAGTTTCACCAGCGTTCCGACAAGCGAAAACGATTTTCGCGGTTATCTGTTCGCCAATGGGACGTTCCAGTTCTCGCCGGAATGGAGCCTGACGGGGTCCGTCCGTGTCGCCAGCGACCGCACGTTCCTGCGTCGCTATGACATCAGCCGCGACGACCGTTTGCGCTCGATGGTCGATCTCGAACGGATCGACGACAACTCTTATTTCTCTCTAGCCGGATGGGCGACGCAGACATTGCGGCTCAATGCGGTCCAGGGACAGGTGCCAATGGCGCTACCCGTCATGGATTTTCGTTACCGGTTCGACGAACCGGCGCTGGGCGGTCAGGTCGAATTGCAGGCCAACACCCTGGCTATCACGCGGGACGTCGGCCAGGATACACAACGCGCCTTCGCCCGCGCGCAATGGGACCTGTCGCGCATCACCGCCTTGGGACAGGTCGTGACGCTGACCGGCCTGGTTCGGGGCGACGTCTATCATTCGGACGAGAATTTCCTGACCGAGACGGCGTCCTACCGCGGCAATCCGGGCTGGCAAGCGCGCGGGGTGGCGCTGGGTGCGCTCGATGTCGAATGGCCACTGGTCGGGGAATTGTTCGGAGGGACGCAGGTGCTGACCCCGCGTGTCCAGTTCGTCGCCACGCCGCCGATCCGCAACCTCGCGATCCCGAACGAGGATGCCCGGGCGATCGATCTGGAGGATTCGAACCTTTTCGCCCTCAACCGCTTTCCAGGTTACGACCGGGTGGAAGACGGCGCGCGAGTGACTTACGGGTTCGACTGGAAGCTTCTAATCCCCGACTGGGAAGTGAACACCACCATCGGCCAGTCCTATCGTCTCGACACTGACCGGGACATTTTCCCCGACGGAACCGGTCTGTCGGAACGCGTGTCCGACATCGTCGGGCGAACCCAGGTGCGGTACCGGGATTTCGTCAAGTTCACACATCGCTACCGATTGGACAAGGACAGTCTTGCCGTGCGCCGCAACGAAATCGACGCGACGGTCGGATCGCGGCGGACCTATGCCGAAATCGGTTATCTCAGACTGAACCGCGATATTGCAATGGTCGAGGATTTGCAGGACCGCGAGGAATTTCGCGGTGCGGTGCGGGTGGCATTTGCCAATTACTGGTCGGTTTTCGGCTCGGGTGTGGTCAATCTCACCAATCGCGACGAGGATCCGACCTTCATTTCCGATGGCTTCGAGCCCATCCGCACCCGCCTTGGCGTCGCCTACCAGGACGATTGCCTCGAAATGGGGGTGACCTGGCGCCGTGATTACGTGACCTCGGGCGATGCCGAGCGGGGCGACACCTTCCAGTTCTATTTCAGTCTGCGCAATCTGGGGTTCCGCTGAGCGTACCCGTTGGCATCCTGGTGCAAAACGGCTATCCGCCGGGCGCAATCAGCTATGGTTAAGCCGCGCGGCGGCACAGCCATGGTCTTACGGGTGCACACCATGCACTGCAAATGGACAGCCAATGTGACTTCAAACCCGATTTCCAGACTGCTTTCGATCGCCGCTGCCTGCGGTCTTGCCTGCGCCCCCGTGGCGCTGCAAGCGCAGGCGGTCATCCCGTCAGACGATCCGCTGAACATCCCGGCCGACGTGAACATTCTGGGCGACAGCAATCCGAACGTCCGCAAGGCAACAGCCGTGGTGAACGGCTCGGTCATTACCGGCACCGATGTCGATCAGCGAACTGCGCTACTGGTGGCGGCCAACGAGCAGGAAATCTTGCCGGAGGAACTGGACCGCGTGAAAATGCAGGTCCTGCGCAATCTGATCGACGAGACACTGCAGATACAGGCGGCCGAGGCGCAGGAAATCGTCGTCGAACAGGCGCAGATCGAACAGCGCTACGCGCAATTGGCAGCTCAGAATTTTTCGCAGCAACCATCTGCCATGGATGAATATCTGGCTTCGATCGGCTCGTCGCCGAACTCGCTCAAGCGGCAGATCAAGGGTGAACTGGCCTGGCAGAACCTGCTGCGCCGCAATGTGGCGCCGTTCGTCAACGTGTCCAGCGATGAAGTGAACGAACTGATCGAGCGGCTTGAGGCCTCGCGGGGAACGGAAGAATACCGTCTCGGCGAAATCTATCTTTCGGCCACGCCCGAAAGCGCAGCCCAGGTCGAAGCCAATGCCCGCAGGATCGTAGAGCAGTTGCAGCAAGGCGGCAGCTTCGTTGCCTATGCGCGCCAGTTCTCCGAGGCATCGACCGCGGCGGTAGGCGGCGACCTTGGCTGGATCCAGCTCGGCCAGCTCAAGAATGCCGATCTCGAAGCCGTGGCAAGTCAGATGACGCCCGGTCAACTCGTCGGACCCGTACCGATCCCGGGCGGCTATTCGATCCTTTATCTGATCGACAAGCGGCAAGTGCTGATGGCCGATCCGCGTGATGCGCTGCTCTCGCTCAAGCAGATCCAGCTCGATTTTCCTGAAACCATGCCCGTCGAACAGCGCGAGGCGCGGTTGCAGACCTTCGTGACCGGGGTGCAGGAAATTCGCGGTTGCGGCGATGCCGAAAACGCAGCTGCCGCACTGAACGCGTCGGTCGTGACGAACGACCAGATTCGTGTCCGTTCGCTGCCGGATGCCTTGCAGAACATCGTGTTGCAACTCCAGGTCGGGCAAGTCACGCCGCCATTCGGTTCGCTGGACGACAATATCCGCGTGCTGATGTTGTGCGGCCGCGACGATCCCGAGGTCGCGCAGGGCCCGAATTTCGACCAGCTGATGGGCGAGCTCGAGGAAGAGCGGATCGGCAAACGCGCGCAGCGTTACCTGCGCGATCTGCGCAACGACGCCTATATCGAGTATAACTGACGCATCCGATGGCTCCCCTTGCCGTATCGATAGGCGATCCGGCGGGGATCGGGCCCGAGATCATCGTTCGAAGCTGGGCGCGCCGCCGGGAATCCGGTTTCGCGCCCTTTTTCGTGGTCGGCGGCGAGCGAGTGCTGGGCGAAGCTGCCGAACGGATGGGCGTTGCGTGCCCGACCATAGGGATCGGCACACCCGGAGAAGCGGGCGGGGTTTTCGATGGCGCGCTCCCGGTCCTTTGCTGCGCGGACGTGGAGTACGTGCCCGGCCAGCCTGACGAGCGCGGGGCGGCGCTGGCGCTGCAATCGCTGGCCGAAGCAACCCGTTGTGCATTGTTGAACGAAGCAGCGGCGATCGTCACTGCGCCGGTGGGCAAGGCGCAGCTTGCTCGCGTAGGCTTCGAATATCCCGGACAGACGGAATTTCTCGCCGAAGCTTGCGGCTTGTCGGCAGATCAGGCGGTGATGATGCTGGCGGGGCCAAGCCTGCGGACCGTGCCCGTGACCGTTCACTGTGCGTTGTCCGAAGTGTCCGGTCGACTGACCACTGGCCTGATTGTCGATCGAGCACGGATAACCGCAGACGCCCTGCGTGAAGATTTCGGTATTGCGACCCCGCGGATCGCCATCGCCGGGCTTAACCCGCACGCCGGCGAAGGTGGACGCTTCGGCAATGAGGAGCGCGACATCATCGCACCCGCAGTAGAACTCCTCGCGACCATGGGCATCGCTGCAACCGGCCCCCACCCTGCCGACGCGTTGTTCACGCCGCGAGCGCGCAAGACCTACGACGTGGCGCTCGCCATGTATCACGATCAGGCGCTGGTGCCGCTCAAGGCGCTTGATTTCGACGAGGGAGTCAACGTCACGCTCGGCCTGCCGATCGTGCGTACCAGCCCGGATCACGGCACCGCGTTCGATATCGCTGGCAAGGGACTGGCTGACCCGGGCGCAATGATCGCCGCGCTGGAGATGGCGAGCGCGATTGCTCGTCAGCGCTCCGATGGGTGAGCTGCCGCCCTTACGCGAAATTATCGCCCGTCACGGCCTCAGCGCGAGCAAGGCACTGGGCCAGAATTTTCTGCTCGATGAACAATTGCTCGACCGCATTGCCGCAATCCCGGGCGATTTGAACGGCAAGCAGGTACTCGAAATCGGCCCCGGACCCGGCGGTCTGACCCGCGCTCTCCTGCGTGCCGGAGCGCGGGTGACTGCGATCGAAATGGACACGCGCTGTCTTCCAGCCTTGGCGGAACTGGGCGAGACCTATCCCGGAAAACTGCGTGTGGTGCACGGCGATGCGCTCAAGCTTCACCACGGCGAACTGATGGGAAGCGAACCCTTCGCTATCCTTTCCAACCTGCCCTACAATGTCGGCACCGCGCTGTTCGTGCGCTGGCTCGGCGGCGAAGACTGGCCGCCGCTCTGGACGAGCCTCACGCTGATGTTCCAGCAGGAGGTCGCCCAGCGCATCGTAGCGCAGCCCAATACCTCGGCTTACGGGCGGCTCGCGGTGCTCGCCCAGTGGCGCGGCTATGCGAAGTTGGCAATGAAAGTCCACCGCAGTGCCTTCACTCCCCCGCCCAAGGTCATGAGCGCCGTCGTCCATGTCGAACCTGTCGCCATGCCCGAAAGCGTCTCCGCGCGAACACTCGAACGCCTTACCGAAGCCGCCTTCGGACAGAGGCGCAAGATGTTGCGCCAGAGTCTCAAAGGCATGTCCGGCGCAGTGGAGACAATGGCGGAACTGGGTATCGATCCTCAACGGCGGGCCGAAACCCTGACCGTCGCCGAGTTCGTGGAACTGGCGCGCGAATTATCGTGACATTCCCCCGGGAGGGCGGCGTTCGGCCCGAACGGCTTACCTGCTGCTCGGCCCGCTCCGACCGCCATCCGCGGAAGGCGGCTTGATCTCCATCGGCGCCATCCGCCAGACAGCGCCCTTACCGTCACCGCGATCGTTGGTCAGCAGATAGATCGCCCCATCCGGTCCCTGTTCCACTTCACGGATACGGGTGTTGAAGGGAAGAAACTGCGTATCGGCAACGCGGCCATTCTCCATGTCGACCCGCTCTACGCCGCCGGCGGACAGCGCTCCGAAGAGGATATCGCCGCGCCAGTCAGGAAACAGGTCGCCGGTATAGACGACCATTCCTGCGGGCGAGCGGACCGGGCTCCAATGATGAACCGCGTCCTCGAAATCGGGAAACTCGGTCGGGTCGGGTATATTGACCCCGTTGTAGTTGATGCCCCAGCTCACCACGGGCCAGCCGTAATTCGCGCCGCCCTGGATCGCGTTCAGTTCATCGCCGCCCAGCGGCCCCATTTCCATGACCCATAGCTGACCGGTTTCAGGGTTCAGGGCCGCCGCCTCGATGTTGCGATGGCCGTAGGACCATATTGCCTCGTCCGCTCCGCTACGGCCGACGAAGGGATTGTCGCGAGGGATCGAGCCATCATCGTTGATCCGGATGACGGTCCCGAGCGTGTTCGACAGATCCTGCGCCGGGCCGAACTTGAAGCGCTCGCCAAGCGTCAGAAACAGCGTATCATCGTCCTCGAACACGATGCGGTTGCCGAAGTGGTTCGGACCTTCGACCTTTTCCTGCCGCCAGATGACTTCGAACCCTTCGATCCGGTCATCCATCAGCCGGCCCCGGCCCAGTGCGGTACCCGCGCTCCCCCCGTCGCCCGGTTCGGCAAAGGCGAGGTAGACCATGCGGTTCTCTGCAAAGCGTGGATGCAGGGCTACGTCCATCAGGCCGCCCTGCCCCTGTGCGAACACGCTGGGTGTCCCTCCGACGGGTCTCGAAACCATTCCATCGGGCGAAACGATGACCAGGTCGCCCGGCAGTTCGGTCACCAGCATGCGCCCGTCCGGAAGGAATGTCATTCCCCAGGGCGTGTCCAGACCGTCCGCAATCTCGGTCACTGCGAGGGCGACATCGCCCGTATGGACCGATTCGACCTGCTTCTGCTGATGCGCGGCGGCGGGAACAGCGGCAGCCGAGAGAAGAAACAACGGCAGCAGAGCCGAACGGCTCGCGCGGGCTACGTCAAACAAACGCTCGCCCCAACCGATGTACCCCTTTGCACTTGCAGATCGACG
Source organism: Erythrobacteraceae bacterium Alg239-R51 (assembly GCA_947331495.1). Taxonomy (GTDB): domain Bacteria; phylum Pseudomonadota; class Alphaproteobacteria; order Sphingomonadales; family Sphingomonadaceae; genus Qipengyuania. Next base: position 2,136,474 of record CAMZOI010000001.1, read on the forward strand.
CTCCAGCATATCTCTTTTCCCATGCGAACAAACCGGTGACGATGACCGATATGCTACCGGCCTTCCAAGCTTGAACCGCACCGATGGAACTAAGTTCCATCATTTCAACAGGAAGCGCCGCCGGAGCGAGCTTAGCCGGCGGTTTTCTTCTTTCGCCGCCATTCGTGCAGCAGCGGCTCGGTATAGCCGCTCGGCTGCTCGACACCCTTGAAGATCAGATCCTTCGCGGCGCTGAACGCGGGGCCATTCTCGTTCTCGAGCAGCGGTTCGTAGAACGGGTCGCCCGCATTCTGTTCGTCCACCTTGGCCGCCATCCGGCGCAGGCTGTCCATCACCTGTTCTTCGGAAATCACCCCGTGTAGCAGCCAGTTGGCGATGTGCTGGCTCGAGATGCGCAAGGTCGCCCGGTCTTCCATCAGACCGACGTCGTTGATGTCGGGTACCTTAGAGCAACCGACCCCGGCATCAATCCAGCGCACGACATAGCCGAGCAGGCCCTGGCAATTGTTGTCGAGCTCTTCGCGGATTTCTTCGTCCGACCAGTTGGTCCGGTCCGCCAGCGGGATTGTCAGCAGTTCGTCCAGCTTGGCTGCGTCCGGCAGACCCTTCTGGATCTCGAACACGTCCTCGCGGTGATAGTGGATCGCATGCAGCGTCGCGGCGGTCGGGCTAGGCACCCACGCGGTGTTGGCCCCGGCGCGCAGATGGCCGATCTTGTCGATCATCATCTGCCCCATCAGGTCGGGCGCAGCCCACATACCCTTGCCGATCTGTGCCCGCCCCGAAAGGCCATGGGCGAGCCCGATGCCGACATTGCGCGCCTCGTAGGCGTTCAGCCAGGCCGAGCTCTTCATCTCGCCCTTGCGCTTCATCGGCCCGGCCCGCATCGAGGTGTGGATCTCGTCACCCGTCCGGTCGAGAAAGCCGGTGTTGATGAACACGATCCGGTCCTTCACCGCATGGATGCAGGCGCCAAGGTTCGCGCTGGTGCGCCGCTCCTCGTCCATCACGCCAACCTTGATCGTATGGCGCGGCAGGCCGAGCAGATCTTCCACCGCGTCGAACAGATCGTTGGTGAAGGCGCATTCCTCCGGCCCGTGCATCTTTGGCTTGACGATGTAGATGCTGCCGCAGCGCGAATTGCCGTATTTGCCGAGGCCTGCCACGTCGTGCGCGCCGATGGCCGAGGTGACGACCGCATCGAGAATGCCTTCGGGAATTTCCTTCCCGTCCCAGTGCATCGCCGGGTTCGTCATCAGGTGTCCGACATTGCGCACGAACATCAGGCTGCGACCGGGTAGGGTGAGGCGGGTGCCGCCCGCGTCGGTGAATCTCACGTCGTCTGCCAGTTCGCGGGTTACGGTACGACCGCCCTTTTCGAAACTTTCGGCCAGATCGCCGCGCATGATGCCGAGCCAGTTGCGATAGGCGACCAGCTTGTCCTCGGCATCAACCGCCGCGACCGAATCCTCGCAATCCGCGATGGTCGTCAGCGCCGCTTCCATGACGATGTCCGCAATCCCGAGCCGATCCGTGCTACCGACCTGGCTGTCGGGATCGACGACCAGTTCGATATGCAGACCGTTGTTCCTGAACAGCGGCCCGCGCTGGGTTTTGCCCACGCGCTGCGACGGATCGCGCAAGTTCATTTCGTCGAGACTGGCAAGGTCGGCCCAGCTGCCATCGGCCAAGGGCAGGATCTCGTCGAGCAGTTCGCGTCCGCGGGCAATCACCGCGGCGCCGCGATCCTGATCGTATCCACCCGGCCGCGCGGGCGGCGCATCGAGTGCGTCGGTCCCGTAGAGCGCGTCATACAGGCTGCCCCAGCGCGCATTGGCGGCATTCAGCAGGAAGCGCGCATTGAGGATCGGCACCACCAGTTGCGGCCCGGCCATGGTGGCAATCTCGGCATCGACATTCTCGGTGCCGATGGTGAATTTCGCTGGTTCGGGGACGAGATAGCCGATCTCCTCCAGGAAGGAGCGGTAGGCCTTTGCATCGTGCGATCGGCCGGCATGTTCGGTGTGCCACGCGTCGATCTTCGCCTGCAATTCCTCGCGCTTGTCGAGCAATGCGCGGTTGCGCGGAGCGAATGCGCCCAGCAATTCGGCGAAGCCTTCCCAGAACGTCCCGGCATCGCGGCCAAGCGGGGCCAGCACTTCGTTTTCGATGAATTCGGCGAGCCTGGGATCCGCCTCGATACCGGCGCGCGTTACGTAGTCTGGCATGGAACTCCTCTAGGATTAACGATTGGACAATGTCGGCCGGGGAGGAGCAGGCGTCGCTATGGCGTTGCCGGTCGGCGAATGCAAGACGGGGTGGACTTGACACGCGCGGAAGGTAGAGACCGTTGCCGATGAAACCGGATGAAATTCTCGACGCCATCGATGCCGACACCATGCTGCGCGAAGTGCAGGAATGGGCCGCCATCAATACCGGCACTGCAAATATCGAAGGGCTTGACCGCATGGCGGACATTCTCGCCGATGCCTTCGCGCAGCTTCCCGGGAAGGTAGAACTGGTCGAACCGGACACTGTCACCGCGATCTCCCCAGAGGGTTGCGAATATGAAAAACCCCACGGCCAGCACATGATCCTGCGCGTCCGGCCAGATGCGGAACGTCGCTTCATCCTGACCGGACACATGGACACCGTCTTTCCCGCCGATCATCCGTTTCAGGATATTTCATGGCTGGATGACGACACGATCAACGGTCCAGGTACCGCCGACATGAAGGGCGGGCTGTGCGTCATCCTGCACGCTCTTGGCACTTTCGAGCGTACCGCAGATGCCCATCGGATCGGCTATGATGTCATGATAAATTCCGACGAGGAAACCGGCAGCCTCGCCAGTCGTGGATTGATCGAGAACCTAGCGCGCGGAAAATACGCTGCCCTGACGTTCGAACCCAGCGCCCTGCCCGACGGCACGCTCGCTCATGCGCGCGGAGGCACGGGCAATTATTCAATCACCATCACCGGGCAGTCGGCGCATGCAGGTCGCAACCCGCAGGACGGGCGGAACGCGATTGTCGCCGCCTCGGACCTTGTGCTCCAGATCAAGGCACTCGAAGCCGAGGACATCACGGTCAACCCGGCGAAGATCGAGGGTGGCGCAGCGAACAACGTCGTACCCGACCTTGCCATCCTGCGTTTCAATATCCGGCCCAAATCGATCGACGCGATGGAACGCTTCGACGGCGAGCTCGACGCGATCCTGCGCAAGATAGAGACCGGTCACGAGGTTGGGGTGCAGCGTCATGGCGGCGTTACCCGGCCGCCCAAACCGGTCGATGACAAGGCCCAGGCCCTGTTCGATCTCGTCCGCGATTGCGGGGCCGAACTGGGTCAGAAAATCGGCTGGAAGCCCTCTGGCGGCGTGTGCGATGGCAACAACATCGCCGCGACCGGCGTGCCGGTGGTCGACACGATGGGCGTGCGCGGGGGCGCGATCCACTCGCCGCAGGAATTCATGATCGTGCCTTCGCTGCGCGAACGTGCTGCCTTGTCGGCGCTTGTCCTCACAAAGCTGTCGACCGGAGACCATCTGTGAGTTTTCGTCTGCGCGCCGCACGGCTCGGCGATCTGGAACATCTGTACGAGATGGCGAAACTGACCGGGGGCGGTTTCACAAATCTGCCGCCGGATCGAGAGGCGCTGACCACCAAGCTGGAGCGCGCCGAAGACGCCTTCGCGCGCACCGACGACGAGCTGGGCGACGACCAGTTCACTCTGGTGCTCGAAAACACCGAGACGGACCACGTGCGCGGGACCTGCCAGATCTTCACCCAGGTCGGGCAACAATGGCCGTTCTACTCCTATCGTCTGAACACATTGACCCAGCACAGCCGCGAGCTCAACCGGACAGTGCGCGCCGAATTGCTGAGTCTGGTAACCGATCTCGAGGGGGCCAGCGAAGTCGGCGGGCTGTTCCTTCATCCAGGCGAGCGAGCGGGCGGTCACGGCCTGCTTCTGGCGCGAAGCCGCTATTTGTTCATCGCCATGCACCGCTCCCGTTTTGCCGACCGGATCCTGGCCGAATTGCGGGGGGTGATCGACGATCGCGGCGGCTCGCCCTTCTGGGACGGGGTGGCAGGCCGGTTCTTCGGGATGACCTTTCAGGAAGCGGACTATTTCAACGCCATCAACGGCAACCAGTTCATCGCCGATCTTATGCCCAAGCACCCGGTCTATGTCGCCATGCTGGATGACGAAGCCAAGAAGGTCATCGGCGTGCCCCACCCCAGCGGTCGTGCCGCGATGCGCATGCTGGAAAACGAAGGTTTCGTGGCGGAAGGCTATCTCGACATCTTCGACGGCGGCCCCACTCTGACCGCGCGCACCGATCAGGTAAGAAGCATCTCCAGTGCCAAACCGTCGACCATCAGCGCGACCGATCTCGACATTGGCGAACGTGCAATTGTCGCAACCGGGGAACTGGACAATTTTCGCTCGGCGTTCGGCATGCGCGAGCAGGGCGAGGACGGCACCATCGCGATCGACGAAGTTTGCGCGAAGACGCTCGAAGTGGGCGAAGGCGATCAGGTATGGAGCGTGGCGCGATGAGCGCTCGGGATCAAAACCTCGTCGAAATTAACTTTGACGGCATTGTCGGGCCAAGTCACAATTATGCTGGTCTGAGCCTCGGCAATATCGCCAGTGCGAGCCACAAGGACAACACATCCTTCCCGCGCGCCGCCGCGCTGCAGGGCGTAGCCAAGATGCGAAGCAATATGGAACTTGGCCTGGCGCAAGGGTTTCTGCTGCCGCTGCCCCGTCCCAATCAAGCATTCCTGCAGGATCTGGCGGTGGACGCAACAAGTGACCGCGCCCTGCTCGCCGCGGCATGGTCGGCCAGTTCGATGTGGACTGCCAACGCCGCCACTGTCAGCCCCGCACCGGATACCGCCGACGGGCGGTGTCATCTCACACCCGCCAATCTGGTCACGATGCCGCACCGCTCGCAGGAATGGCGCGACACGCAGGCCCAATTGAAAATCGCGTTCGGCGACGTTCGCCATTTCGCGGTCCACGATGCAGTTCCGCTCAGCTTCGGCGACGAGGGCGCGGCAAACCACATGCGGCTTTGCGAACGCCACGACGCGACCGGCGTGGAAGTGTTCGTCTATGGCAGGCAGGGCGGCAAATTCCCCGCGCGCCAGCACGAACAGGCAAGTCGCGCCGTGGCGCGCATGCACGGGCTGGATCCGAAGCGCTGTGTTTTCATCGAGCAGAACCCCGAAGCGATCGAAGCGGGTGCGTTTCACAACGATGTCGTCGCCGTGGCAAACGAAACGGTTCTTTTCACACATGAACGGGCCTTCGCTGACCGGCACGATGCCTATGAGGCAATCCTGGCGGCGTTCCCGCAATTGCAGGTGGTCGAGGTTCGCAACGATTGCGTCAGTCTCGAAGAAGCGATCAGGACTTACCTGTTCAACGCGCAACTCGTGACCTTGCCGGGCGACGATCCCGGATCGGGTGCGGGAATGGCTCTCGTCGTGCCCAGCGAATGCCGCGAAAGCAAGGCGGTCTGGTCATGGTGCGAGCGTATGCTCGCATCCAACGGACCCATCCGGCAGGTCATCCCGGTCGATGTTCGCCAGTCCATGGCCAATGGCGGCGGACCAGCCTGTTTGCGCCTGCGCGTCGTCGCCGATCCCGCGACCGTCGATCCGCGTTTCCTACTCGACGACGTTAAGGCGCAACGTATCGAGGCGGTCGTCGCCGAAATGTGGCCCGAGCGGATCGAACCCGACGATGTCGGGTCCGAAGCGCTGGCAAAAGCCGTAATCGAGGCACGCGAGGCGCTTCTCGGTGTGCTTTCGCTGGATGAGCTCGCCTGACAGCGCGCGGCGTAAGGTTAACACGCTGGACACTGAATAATAGTGCGCCCTACATCCCGTAAAAGGTTAACCGTCGCACCTGCGCAGGAACACGAAGTTCCTGCAATAGTTGCATTGTTGATGGTTAAGAAAGGAAGTCGCGTCTCAGTGTTGAAACGGGTAAAAAGGCTGTTCGTGATCAAGACGCGCTTCGAAGCGTATCTGATCATCTTCGCCCTTGCCCTTGGCGCCATGACCCGTGGTGCTCATTATACGCTCGAATACCCCGGAGTTGGCGGCTATCTGCTTTTTGCCGCAACCGCTGGCGCGGTTTTCCTTGGCGGCGCAAAAATTCTCGATGCCTTGCGATATGAACGCGAGGCGAAAGCCTCCCAAGCCATGGATTTCTGAATTTCCACCGAATCCGAAGTTTGGTCTTTGGAAACACCTTAAAATTGAATCCGACGCTGCTGACCAGCGCCCCAACACATCTCGTAGAAACGAGCATTGCCGCACTTTGACGATCTCGATTGGTCATGCGTGAAGGTGGGGGTTTCTGTTGCTAGCTACCCCCGGAGCCCCGGAATCCGCTTCTGTTGCCCGGTGGGTCCAACCGCGCTTTGGCTTTGTAAATTCAGGCCGCTAGGCCGTCACATTACGCAGCGATTGCGAGTGCTTCGTTATCGTTGGCACTTGTGTGTTGTGAACAGTTTTACGGGTTACTCAGCCCGGGCAAAAACGCTATCTTTCAGCACACGTCGATCCTAGTTCGGCCCCGTCAGAAATCCCGCAAATCCGGGACTTGTGGTGGAGCCGCCGGGTACTGCCCCCGGGTCCGTTGTACCTATTACATAGCGCCATTTATCGCCATAGCCGGTCGAAACCAGCGCACCCTATATAGGGCATTGTGCGTTAATGTGAAGTGAGCAAGCCGTTCACCAGGCCCCTTCACCCTCAACGGCCGCTATCCGCGGCCGTAGGGCGATCGGTTTTCAGTTCGGCCAAGATCTTTTTCAGAATGTCGAGTTCAGGATTGGTTGGCACCTCGTCGGTCTTCGAGGTGTCTTCCGTTTGTGCCTGCTTGGCCTGGATTTCTTCCGTCACCCGGTTCACGCTACGAACCACCATGAACAGCGCAAAAGCGACGATCAGGAAGTTGATCAAGGCGGTCAGCAGCGCGCCATAGCCGATCATCGCGACGCCTGCCTCCTTAAGTTCGGCGTAATTGGTGACCGATCCGGTGTACTCTTCGGGTATCGGACCCAAGAGCACGAACCAGTTGGAAAAGTCGATATCGCCGAAAATCCAGCCGATCAGCGGCATCAGGACGGCATCGGTCAGCTGGGTTACGATGCCAGAGAACGCCGCACCGATCACCACCCCGACGGCAAGGTCGATCACATTGCCGCGCGCGATGAATTTCTTGAATTCTTTCCCCAGCTTCATTCCGATACAAGTCCTTTAACCTTCGTCGTCCGCACAGCCACTGCCATGACCGGACACCGGTCACAAGCGCGCGTTAATCTTGCACTTGCACGCAGCCGTGCTATCTGAATAAGACAGCTTGCAAATGAGGATCACATCCATGAACCGTCTCGCCGCGCTTCGCGCCAGTTTTATTGCCGCCGCAGCGCTCGCCTTGTCGGCTTGCGGGATCAATTCCGTTCCCGCAGCGGAAGAAAATGCCAAAGCCAAATGGGCCGATGTCGAAGCCGCCTTCCAGGAACGCGCGAACCTGATCCCCAATCTCGAGCAGATCACGATGTCGAGCGCGGAGCAGGAACGCGAGACGCTCAACCAGGTGATCGAAGCGCGCGCTTCGGCAACCCGGCCCGAGATCGACGTTTCCGACCTGTCCGACCCGCAGCAGATGCAACAGTTCCAACAGGCGCAAAGCTCCCTCGGCGGCGCGCTTTCGCGTCTGCTCGTCTCGGTCGAGCGCTATCCGGAACTGCGCAGCCAGGATAATTTCGGCCGCTTCATGACCCAGATCGAAGGGCAGGAGAACCGCATTCGCGTAGCCATCCGCGACTATAACGAAGCAGTACGCCAGTATAACACCACGATCCGTACCTTCCCCGACACGATCGGTGCGAACATCATCCACGGTGCGGAACCGATGGTGCCCTACGAAGCGGTCAGCGAAGGCGCAGAAGTCGCGCCCGAACTGAACATGCGATCGAATGCAAATGGTGCCGGCGCCGTCGGCGCGAACGACAATGCGAGCGAACCCGCAGACGCCGCGGCTGCCAACTGAGCGGCGCGGCGATGCGCCTGCTTCTGCAATCATGCCTGATCGGCGCGGCGGCACTGGGTTTGTCCCTGCCCGCCGCCGCGCAGACTTTCCCCGAACGCGGCACCGCGCCTGTCGTCGATGCGGCGAATATCATCGACGACGCGACAGAGGCAGCGCTGACCGAAGAACTCGATGCATTCGAGGAGCGCAGCCAGCGGCAATTCGTGATTGCGACCATTCCCGATCTCGAGGGATACGACATCGCCGATTACGGCTATCGATTGGGGCGCGAGTGGGCGCTGGGCGATGCCGAGAACGAAGACGGCATCATCCTTCTCGTCGCTCCGAACGAACGCAAGATGCGGATCGAGGTCGGCTATGGCCTCGAGGGCATCATCCCCGATGGACTGGCCTTCGAATATATCGAAGGCATGAAACCCTATTTCCGCGATGGCGAGTATTCGGCCGGCATCGCCTGGGGCGCCGATCAGATCATCCAGCAGCTCGAACTTCCGCCAGAAGAGGCCGCGCGCGTGGCGCAACAGACGGCCGAGGCTCACGAGAGTGAAGGCGGCTTTCCGATCGGGGCGCTGATCTGGATCGCGTTCATATTCCTGTTTTTTATCCTTCCTATGCTGCGCGGCGGGCGGCGTCGCAGGCGCTACGGGCGCGGCGGCCGCATGGGCCAGGCGGTGGGCGATATAATCCTGTGGGAAGTGGGCTCGGCGATTGCACGCGGCGCGTTGAGCGGTGGCGATGACTGGGGCGGCGGAGGCGGCTTTGGCAGGGGAGGCGGCGGCGGGTTCGGCGGCTTTTCCGGCGGGGGCGGAAGTTTCGGGGGCGGCGGCGCCTCGGGAGGCTGGTAGATGGCTTATCTCTCATCCGAAGATCATCGGGTCGTTTCCGATGCGGTGGCCGAGGCCGAACTCACCACCAGTGGCGAGATCGTCACCGTCCTGGCCGACCGCAGTGACAATTATACCGACGTGGTGCTGGTCTGGTCCGCGGCGCTTGCATTTACCGCGATGAGCCTGTTCGCGTTGTTGCCGCAGCCCTTCATGGACCTGTGGGACGGGCTGATCGGCGGCTGGACGCACGAATGGACAACGGGCGAACTCGCCAGCATGACAATCGCGCTGGGCTTGATCGCGTTTCTGCTCGCATGGGTGCTGCTCAGCTGGAACCCGCTACGGTTCGCGCTTGTGCCGGGGCCGTTGAAAACCTCGCGTGTCCATGAGACGGCGATCACCCATTTCAAGGTCGGGGCGGAACGCCGTACGCATGGGCGCACCGGCGTCCTCCTTTACCTCTCCATGCGTGAGCACCGGGCGGAAATCGTCGCCGACGAGCCAATTGCAGCCAAGGTTCCGGCCGAGGTCTGGGGCGAGGCGATGGCCGATATGCTCGGCGAAATCAAACAGGGCCGCATTGCCGAAGGACTCGCCGTGAGTGTGCGCGATGTCGGCAAGGTGTTGTCCGAACACTTTCCGCGCGCCGAGGATGACGAGAACGAATTGCCGGACCGGCTGATCGAGGTCTGATGTCCGTTCCCGAACACGATGCGGACGAGCAGGTCGTCTGGCAGGGCAAGTATATCGTCGCCAAGACCCGCGGACGATGGGAATATGTCGGACGCACGCGGAATATCCGTGCCGCAGTGATCCTTGCGGTCGAGGACGGCCATGTCCTGCTGGTCGAACAGTATCGTGTCCCGCTGGGGTGCAGCAGTCTCGAACTGCCCGCAGGGTTGATCGGCGATGGCGACGATGCACGCGACGAAGACGATCTGGCCGCGGCCGGTCGGGAACTCGAGGAAGAAACCGGCTATCGCGCGGCGGGTCTGGAATCGCTCGGGCACTTCTACTCATCGCCCGGCATGGTCAGCGAAAGTTTCACGCTGGTCCGCGCCACCGGACTAGCGAAGGTATCGGAAGGCGGCGGGACAGAGAGCGAGAACATCACCGTGCACCGCGTGGCGCTTTCCGATCTGAACGGTTTTATCGCGGCCAAGCGCGAGGACGGTTGCGGGATCGATGTGCGCATGCTCTTGCTGCTGGGACAGGGAATTCTGGCAGGAGAGTAAGACTATGGCCAAGGAACGCAGCGGCAGATGCGAAGGCAAGCTGGCACTGGTGACAGGCGCGGCACAAGGTCTGGGGCGCGCGCACTCGATGCGCCTGGCAGAGGAAGGTGCACGGGTGCTGTGCACCGATATCAACGCCAAGGGCGCACAGGAAACCGCCGAACTAATCAATCAGGAGATGGGGAACGCAACGGCCTTTTCCATCCAGCACAATGTCACCGATCCGCACGCCTGGGAGGCAGCCGTCGATGCTGCGCGCGAGGAACTGGGCGGGCTGAACGTGCTGGTCAACAATGCCGGCATCGGCGTGGGCGGCAATATCGAAACCTGTGATTTCGAAGACTGGAAACGGTGCTTTGCGGTCAATGTCGATTCGATCTTCCACGGCTGCCAGAAGGCCCTGCCGCTGATGCGCGACCATGCGCCCGGGTCGATCGTCAACATCTCGAGCATTGCCGGGCTTATCGCCAGCGACACCATGCCAGCCTATAATTCGTCCAAGGCGGCGGTATGGATGCTGTCGAAGTCGATTGCTCTGCACTGTGCGAAGAAGAACATGCAGATCCGCTGCAATTCGGTCCATCCGACTTTCGTCGATACGCCGATCCTCGACGGTACGGCAAGGAACCACAATCTCGAAAAGGGTGTTCTGATGGACAAGCTGGCGCGGCAGATACCGCTGCGGTTTGTCGGCGAACCCAATGATATTGCCAATGCGGTGGTCTATCTCGCCAGCGATGAATCGCGCTTCATGACCGGGGCGGAGATCAAGCTCGACGGCGGTATTTCGGCCATGTGAAGTTTACGCAAGAAGGACGCGAGAGAAACTCTCCCGCGTCCCTTTAGTCGGCGATCAGTCCGATCGCCAGATAGATGAGGATGAAGCTGCCGAAACCGAGCAGCGTCCCCAGGACAAAACCCACGCGCACCAGGGTAACGTCGATACCGAAATGGCGGGCGATGCCGGCGCATACGCCCATCAGCTTGCCGTTGGTCCGATCGAGGTGAAAACCCTTTGGCGATCCGACGGAGCGGTTATCTTTGCGGTTGTCCAGCTGGCTCATGCGACCAGCCCGTTGGGTGAGGCGGGGATGATGGCCGTGGCGAAGAATACCGCCGAAACGACCAGCGAGAACGCAGCTGCGTAAAGCCTGCTGCTATTGTCGGAATTGAACATGAGAAGAGTTCCTTTCGTAGGGTGACTGACCGGCAGCCTTCAGGCGATGAAGCCGGAAGGGCTGGCGGGGACGATCGCGGCGGCCATGAAGAACGCCGAAACCGAGAAGGCGAAGACTGCGGCAAGAGCGCGGTTGCTGGCATATTCGAAGACGGACATGTGTTGTTTCCCTGATCCTTGGTCACTCCACCGGACCATCCGGCAGACAACCATAGAGTTGCAACGGGCGTGCCAAACCCGAAAAATCCCGCAAAAGCGCCATTCTTCCAAGAATTGCCGACCTCGATACCGTTCACCAATCCGAAAGGTTGGGGAAATTCACCAAGTGTTGGACATCGCGCTTTCATATGGCCGTATCGGGTTCGTCCCGCTATCGCTCTGGCCATTCAATGGCGCTCGATCGCATCTCGCTCACCCGGTTTCGGAACCATGGCTCGACCGATCTGGCTGGAACGGCGCAGTTCAATCTCCTGACGGGCGAGAACGGCGCGGGCAAGACCAACATTCTGGAAGCGCTATCACTGTTCGCACCCGGTCGCGGACTTCGCAGGGCGACCCTGGCGGACATGGTCGGCGTCAACACCCGGGATGGGTTCGCGGTCGGAGCGGATCTCGTCAGTCAGGATGAGCCGGTTCGCCTCGGTACCTATGTCGAGGGCGAGAATCACGGTCGCCGCCGCGTTCGCATCAACGGTGCCGAAACCAGCGCCGCGGCGCTTGGCGAATGGCTGGCGACGACCTGGTTAACCCCGGCCATGGACGGGCTGTTCACCGGCCCCGCCGCTGACCGGAGGCGTTTTGTCGACCGAATGGCACTGGCTCTCGACGCCCGCCACGCCAGCCACGCCTCGCGTTACGAAGCGGCATTGCGAGAACGCAACAGGCTGTTGTCCGACCAGCGCGAACCGGACGGGAAATGGCTGGATGCAATCGAGGCACAGATGGTCGGGCATGGCGCAGCGCTGATAGCTGGACGGGCGCGACTGGTGGAAACACTGGCCGTACGGCTCGCGGAAATGCCTGCCGAACCCTTCGCGCGCCCTGCCCTGACTTACGTTCCGAGCGCCCCCGACCATGCCGATGGCCTATCGCAAGTGCTGTATGAGGGCCGCAGACGCGATCGCGCGGCGCAGCGTACGTTGTCCGGCCCTCACCGCGACGAACTGGACGTCGTTCATGCAGCGAAGCGGGTTCCAGCAGCGCAAAGTTCGACTGGCGAACAGAAGGCCATGCTGGTTGCCATCACCCTTGCCCACGCGGGACTGGCAGCGCAGGGACGGGCGAGCATTCTCTTGCTGGACGAGGTCGCCGCCCATCTCGATCCGGTTCGGCGTAGCGCCCTTTTCGAGCAATTGCGCGGCAATACGGGCCAGGTCTGGATGACGGGGACCGAAGCGGCACCGTTCGAGACGATTCTCGACGAAGCGGCCATTTGGCGCGTTGCCGACGGGTCCGTCCGACGGGTCTAGCCTAATCCTCTGGCAAGGCCGCCGCGACCTCGTCGCTTGTATCGGCGACCAGGGCTTCGATTCCCTCGACCGTGGGATGGATGCGATCGGGCTGGAACAGTTCCGGTTCCTGATAGATAGCCTCGAGCCAGAAGGGGATCAGTTGTGCATCATATTGCGTAGCAAGATCACCATACAGGGCATCGAAACGCTGCTGATAGTCCGGTCCGTAATTTGGCGGTGCTCGCATGCCCATCAAAAGGACCGGGATTTTGCGCGCGCGCAATTCGCTCAGCATCGCCTCGAAATTCGCCCGGGTCTCGTCAGGACTGATCCCGCGGAGCATGTCGTTGCCGCCCAGTTCGAGCAGGACGAGATCAGGCTTCTCTTCCTGCGCATCGAGCGTGAAAGCCAGCCGCTGCGCGCCCGCGCCGGTGGTATCGCCCGATATTCCGGCATTCGCGATCCGCGCATTGATGCCTCGCGCGCGCAGAGCGTCCTCCAGCAGCGCGGGATAGCTGTTCTCCTCGCCAACGCCATATCCCGCGAACAGGCTGTTGCCGAACGCGAGGATGCGTCTTTCCGGCCCCTCGACCGTAACATCGGGCCGCGCGGATTGCTCGGTCGCCGGGCGCTCGGCAACCGCGACCTCGTCAACTCCGCCATCGCACGCGGCGAGGGCAAGAACGATTACAGACATCGACAAATGACGTTGTCGCATCGGCGAGTTTCCTTGTGCAACCTGTGTTGCCCTGCCATCGCATTCGGGTGACGACTTCTCAAGCCGCGATTTCCGCCCGCAACCTGACATTGGCCCTCGGCAGCGACGATGCGCCGGTCGAGATCCTGCGTGGCATCGACCTCGACATTGCACGCGGCGAGACCGTCGCGCTGCTTGGCCCTTCGGGTTCGGGCAAGAGCTCGCTGATGGCGGTGCTGTCCGGACTGGAACGAGCCAGCGGCGGCTCGCTGCTCGTGGCCGGGCAGGACTTTGCCACGATGGACGAAGATGCCCTCGCCCATGCCCGTCGCGGGCGTATCGGCATCGTGTTGCAGGCGTTCCATTTGCTACCGACCATGACCGCCCTGGAAAACGTCGCCACGCCGATGGAACTGGCGGGCGAAAACGACGCGCAAGCGCGGGCCCAGGCGGAACTGGAAGCAGTCGGTCTCGGCCATCGGCTCGGCCATTATCCGCAGCAGCTTTCCGGCGGCGAACAGCAGCGCGTTGCCATTGCTCGCGCGACTGCCCCACGCCCCGATCTGATTTTCGCCGATGAACCGACCGGCAATCTCGACGCGGCGACCGGCCACGAGATCGTCGAACTCCTGTTCGCCCGGCGCGAGGAAACCGGCGCGACCTTGCTGGTCATCACCCACGACCCCGAACTTGCCGGGCATTGCAAGCGGGTGCTGACGCTCGGCGACGGCGTTATCGCCACGGACACCGCCGCATGACCTGGGCAACCGCCTGGCGCATTGCCCGGCGTGATCTGCACGCGCGGTTTCGCGGACTTCGGCTGCTATTGGTCTGTCTGTTCCTGGGGACCGGTGCGCTGGCGGCGATCGGTACGCTGACCGCCGCGATCGAGAACGAGCTGGAAGCCAACGGGCGCGCGTTTCTCGGTGGCGATCTGCAGATCGAACTGTGGCAGCGCGCCCTCACCGAAGACGAGCGCACGGCTCTGGCCGAATATGGCGATGTGTCTGCAGGCACGCGGATGCAGGCCATGGCCCGCGTCGATGACCAGGCGGCGCCGATCGAGCTGAAGGCGGTCGATGAAGGATACCCGCTATACGGTGAGCTTGTGCTCGAAGACGGTCGCAGTGTCGGACCGCCGCCTGCGAACGAGGCGTGGCTGTCCAGGGGGGCAGCGGACCGGCTTGACGTAAACACGGGTGACCGGATCGCCATCGGAACGCAGACCCTGCGCGTTGGCGGTATCATCGCCGACGAGCCAGACCGCCTGGGCGAAGGGTTTCAGCTAGGCCCGACGGTCATTGTCGCCGACGACCTGCCGGTTCGCGCAGACTTGATCGCGCCGGGATCCATGTACCAGTCCAAAACGCGCGTCAGGTTCGACATGGCGCGCGACCCTGAAACGGTCGGCGAAGAGCTCGAGGCACGCTTTGCCGATGCCGGCTTCGATATCGACACAGCCGACCGCGCTGCACCTGGAACAGACCGGTTCGTCGACCGGATGGGCGAGTTCCTGACACTGGTCGGGCTCGCCGCACTGGTAATCGCCGGCATCGGCATCGGCGGCGGGGTGACCTCCTATCTCGACGCGCGGCGCCAGGGCATCGCGACGTTGAAGATTCTCGGCGCGACCAGCCGGGACATCGCACGCATATATGCGCTTCAGATTATCGCGGCCACGCTCGTCGGAAGCCTGATGGGAATTGCAGCCGGAATTGCTCTGGTGCCCCTGCTCGCTGGCGCGCTCGAAGGGCTGCTACCGGTTTCAACCGGCTTCGTCCTGGCTCCCGGCGCGATATTGCTGGCTCTGGTCTATGGCCTGTTGGTGGCCTTGGTCTTCGCCGCGCCGCCCTTGCTGCGGGCGCGCAATTTTCCCGCCATGGCTCTCATGCGCTCCCGGGTCGCCCCGCTGGCGCGCGACCGGGCCGCGCTGCTGGTTGTCGGGGCGGGACTGGGAGCGATTGTCGCCCTCGCGCTGTTGACGGCCGAACAGCCGCTGCTTTCAGGCGGTTTTCTTGCCGGAGCGGCGGTCCTGCTCGGCCTGCTTGCCGTGCTCGGATGGGCCATTCGCAGGCTTGCCGCCGCGCTGCCCCGCCCGGCAAGCCCGATCGCACGCAACGCGCTTGCCAATCTTCATCGCCCCGGCAGTTCGACCGGCGCGCTGGTGACGGCGCTCGGCTTCGGCCTGTCCGCCTTCGTTCTGCTTGCCGCCGTACAGTCCGCAATCGACGGCAATATCGAAAGCCGGGTTCCACAAGAGGCACCGGATTATTTCGTGCTCGACATTCCGCGCGACCGGGTGGCCGATTTCGAGGCCTTGGTACGCGAGACTGACCCCGAAGCGGAATGGCGCACCGTCCCCGCCCTGCGCGGCTCCGTGCTGGCGTTCGGGCCCGAAGGCGCGATGACGCGTACCGCCGAGCTTGAGGAGATACCCGACGGAGCATGGGCGCTGCGTGGCGAGCGCGGGTTGACCTATTCCGAAGAGGTACCGGAAGGGAATACCGTGACCGACGGCGAATGGTGGGGTCCGTCGCACACCGGCCAGCCATTCGTGTCGGTCGACGAGGAATTTGCCGAAGCCGCCGGTCTGGAGATCGGCGACATGTTGACCTTCGGCGTGCTGGGCGTGGAAAAGACCGCCCGCATCGCCAATCTGCGCCGGATCGATTGGGAAAGCATGGGGTTCAACTACGTTTTTGTCCTGAGCCCGAATACTTTCGAAAACGTACCGCACAATCTCGCCGCGACCATCGACCTGTCCGAAGGCATGCCCACCGGCCCGCTTCTCCAGTCGCTGGTGCGCGAATTTCCTTCGACCTCGGTGATCGAGGTCGGGGGCGTGCTGCAACAGGCACGCACCATTCTCGAACAGGTTGGCCTTGCTACGCTTGCCGCGGCCAGCGTCGCTGTTCTGGCCGGCCTCGCCGTGCTGCTCGGGGCCATCGCGGCGGCCCGCGCGGCGCGCACTTACGACACGGTCGTGATGCGCGTACTGGGTGCCGATCGCAGGCAGGTGCTGATCATGCAATTGATCGAATATGCCGTTCTGGCGAGTGCGCTTGCACTGGTTGCTCTGGCCGTCGGCAGCTTCGCAGCCTGGCTCGTCGTCACGCAGCTGTTCGAATTCGATTGGCTTCCCGACTGGGGCCAAGTCCTGGCCGTGCTCGGCCTCGGCCTCCTGATTGTCATCGTCTTTGCCCTGGCAGCCTCGTTGCCGCTTCTGCGGGCGAAACCGGCCCAGGCCCTGCGCACCCTCTGACTGGACATTCCGGCCTTCGAAAGGGACCGGATCAAGCCGATGTCGCGCGGATAAGGATGTTCGCGCCGACGCGAGTTTGATGCTGCTCAGACCAAAAAGGGGAGCCGGTTGGCTCCCCTTCTCTATCGGCAGATATGTCCGCTCGCCTAGAAGCGATAGCGGGCGGTCGCACCGTAGGTCCGCGGTGCGTTGGGATAACCCGACACCGTGCCGGCCTGCGCCACGCCGTCGAAGATCTGCGTGATGTAACGGTCATCGGTCAGATTGCGGACATAGCCGGACAATTCGAAACCGTTCTCCATCACGAAGGTAATCGAGGCGTTGACCTGGTTCACTTCGCGGCGGAACTGGCGGGCGATAGCAATACCTTGCGCGAAGGTCGGGAAGCCGGTCAGACCGTCCGCGATCTGGGTGTTGCTCTCATGGTAGTAATCCAGCCGACCGATCAGCAAATTGCCGCTGGTGCCGAACTCGTGCGTGTAGGTGCCCGACGTGGCCAGGGTGAATTCCGGGATTCCGGCCGGGGTCAGCCCCGTAAGGTCCCCGACTGCCGAACCTTCGAAACTATCGAACAGCGGATCGAGATAGGTCAGCGCGAAGGTGAGAACCAGCGGATCGGTCGGGGTCAGAGTTGCATCGAACTCGAACCCCTTGGTCGACTGTTCACCGGCATTGGCCAGCGCAAAGCCGGTCCCGGTGAAGACGTTGGACTGGAACCCTTCGAGCGTCTGGTCGAACAGGGCCAGATTGAACGCCAATCGGTCGAACTGCGCCTTCAGTCCGATTTCGTAGACTTCCGCTTCTTCCGGGGCAGCAAAGCGCGAGCCGGTCGACAAGTTGGCGACGGCCAGGCCCGCATCGCGAATGGGCGAAGACGGTGCCAGGATCGTGCTACCGAACGGGCCGGGCGTGAAGTCGGTGGCCAGCGGGCGCGCATCGCGCGACAGGTTGACCGAACTTGCCTTGAAGCCCGTTGCGTAGGTGAAATAGACGTTGATGTCGTCAACCAGGTCGAAGGCGGCGCGCAGCGTATAGCTGAAGTCATCGTCCCGTGTCTGTCCCGGTTCCACCACGTTCGGTACGCCTAGGAAGGGCGGCAGGAACTGCAACGGCCGGAGGGCGAGCAGCGGGTTGGCGGCAGGGTTGGTCGCCGCACCGGCGATCGCCTGAAAGGCAGCGGGGTTGGCGGCCTGGAACTGACCGATGACCGTGGGCGTCACTGCGCTTGTCGGTATGCCGAGCGCGCCAGCGATCTGCCCGACGATGACAGCATCGACCAGGTTCGTATTTGCCAGCGGATCGAACGAACTTTGCTGAAGGGTGAAATCCTTCTTGTCGTCGGTGTAGTTGAAGCCACCGGTCAACGTCAGCCGGTCGGTGATTTCCAGATCCACCGTGCCGAAGATCGAATAGCTCTCGTTATCCAGCGTGAAGAACTCGCGCGTGGCCGGCCCTTCCGCGAAGATGGAACCTGCGGGAAAACCGAGCGAGGCTTCCACGCCGGCCAATGTTCCGGGAACACCGCCACCGGCAACCAGGTCGAAGAACAGGCGGGCGTCTTCGCCATTGTCGAGACCGCTGTTCTGCTTGATCGATTCGTTGAAATAGAAGCCGCCGAGCAGGAAGTTGAGCATCCCGTCGAAGTCGGAGGCGACACGCAGTTCCTGGGTAAATGTATCGATCGACTGGTCGCGGAATTCGTTCACCGCATCGGCGCTGGAGAAGTCGACATCCTGCTGCTGAAAGGCGCGCAGTTCGCGATAGGCGGTAATGCTGGTGAAATTCAGCGCGCCCATCTCGTAATCGGCCTGCAGCGATCCGCCGTAGCTTTCGATCTCGTTTTTAGGGAGCGTGTTCAGGAACGTGCGGTCGGAGAACAGGTCTTCCGCAGCGATCGCCCCGCCGACGGCGAAGATCAGTGGCACGGTCGGCCCGGCGATCAGGTTTCCGGCGTAGCAGCACAGCTCGTCGATTTTCGAGTAATCGCCAATGGCGCGCACGCGCAGCGGACCGCCATTGTCGAACAGCAATTGCGCGCGGCCTGAATAACGGTCGCGTTCGTTGATCTGTTCGTCCTGATTGACAACTTCGACATAGCCGTCACGCTTGTTGTAGTTCCCGTCCAGCGAGAAGGCGATCGAATTGGTCAGCGGACCGGTAATGTCGCCCTTCAGCACGATATTGTCGTAATTGCCGTAAGTCGCCGAAACCGACCCGCCGAAATCGAACTGCGGCTCGCGCGTGACGACCGAAATCACGCCGGCGCTCGCATTCTTTCCGAACAGGGTCGATTGCGGTCCGCGAAGAACTTCGATGCGCTGGACGTTCGCGATATCGTTGATCTGTGCGGCAGAGCGCGAACGATAGACATTGTCGATGAACACACCGACCGAAGGTTCGATACCGGCATTGTTGGCACCATTGCCGAAGCCGCGAATGACGAAGTTCGTATTCGCCGAACTTTGCAGCTGGCTGACGCGCAAGGAAGGGGCGACGGTCTGCAGGTCCTGGAGGTCGCGAATTTCGGCGCGCTGGAGCGTTTCCCCGGTGGTCACGCTGACCGATACGGGCACTTCCTGCAGCGTCGTTTCACGCTTGGTCGCGGTAACGATGATCACGCCTGGTTCGGTTATCGGTGCGACGCGGCGATCGTCATCGGTCAGTTCGGCATCGTTGTCCTGCGTGCGGACGGGATCGTTTTCGGTCACGTCCTGTGCGGCGGCAAGGCCGGGCAGCGCCAGCGAGGCGGCCCCGGCGAGCAGGGCGGTACGAACGGTCGCGGCGGGGCCGAATGCGGTAAACTTCATTAAAAATCTCTCCTCCACAGGGCGTGCGCGGATTGGCTTTGTCGCACCCGCTTCACGCTGTCGGCCCGGCGGATATTCGCATGTTCATCCGCCCTCAAGGGTTTAGCCGACCGATGTACGATGCGTTTCGACGTGTGTGCCTTTCGCGTTACACCGTTTGCCTTGCCGCAATGCAGCATCTCGGCTAGGGGCGCGCGCGACAATATGGCGCCCGCCGCCTGCCTGCCGTTACGGCATCCTGATAGAAAGCAAACATCATGTCCCGCGACCTTCGCAACGTGGCGATCATCGCCCACGTCGACCACGGCAAGACCACTCTGGTCGACCAGCTTTTCCGCCAGTCCGGCACCTATCGCGAAAACCAGCGCATCGAAGAACGCGCGATGGATTCGAACGATCTGGAAAAGGAACGCGGGATCACGATTCTCGCCAAGTGCACCAGTGTCGAATGGAACGGCAAGCGCATCAACATCGTCGACACCCCCGGCCACGCCGATTTCGGGGCCGAGGTGGAGCGGATTCTATCCATGGTCGACGGCGTTATCCTGCTGGTCGATTCGGCGGAAGGGCCGATGCCGCAGACCAAGTTCGTGACCGGCAAGGCGCTGGCGCTGGGCCTGCGCCCGATCGTGGTCGTCAACAAGATCGACCGCTCGGACGCCCGCCCGCAGGAAGTGCTCGACGAAGTATTCGACCTGTTCGCCTCGCTCGATGCGAATGACGACCAGCTCGATTTTCCCTCGCTCTGGGCCAGCGGCCGCGATGGCTATGCCAGCGAGGACGAGCATGCGCGCGAAGGCAATCTGGAACCGCTGTTCCAGCTTATCGTCGACCACGTCCCCGCGCCCGGCCTCGATGAAAGCGGGCCGTTCACCTTCCTTGCCACCCTGCTCGACCGCGACAATTTCATGGGCCGCGTGCTGACCGGGCGGGTCCAGTCCGGTACGATCAACGTCAACGATCCGATTCATGCGCTCGATGCGGATGGCAAGGTGATCGAGACCGGCCGCGCCACCAAGCTGATGAGCTTCGACGGGCTCGACCGCGTTCCGGTCGACAGCGCAAAGGCGGGCGACATCATCGCGCTGGCCGGGCTGGAAAAGGCCACCGTCGCCAACACGCTGGCCGATCCCTCGGTCAGCGAGCCAATTCAGGCGCAGCCGATCGATCCGCCCACGCTTGCCATGCAGTTCTCGGTCAATGACAGCCCGCTCGCCGGGCGCGAGGGCAGCAAGGTGACCAGCCGCATGATCCGCGACCGCCTCTATCGCGAGGCCGAGACCAACGTCGCCATCCGCATCACCGAAAGCGCCGACAAGGACAGCTTCGAGGTTGCCGGGCGCGGCGAATTGCAGCTCGGCGTGTTGATCGAGACCATGCGCCGCGAAGGCTTCGAACTCGGCATTTCGCGCCCGCGCGTCCTCTTCCGCGAGGAAAACGGCGAGCGGCGGGAGCCGTTCGAAACCGTCGTCATCGATGTCGACGACGAACATTCCGGAACGGTCGTGGAGAAGATGCAGCGCCGCAAGGCCGAGCTGACCGAGATGCGTCCCTCAGGCGCGGGCAAGACGCGCATCACCTTCTCCGCCCCCTCGCGCGGTCTCATCGGCTATCACGGCGAGTTCCTGTCCGATACGCGCGGCACGGGGATCATGAACCGCCTGTTCGAGAAATACGATACCTATCGCGGGCCGATCGAGGGGCGCCAGAACGGCGTGCTGATCTCGATGGTCCCGGGCGAGGCGGTGCCCTATGCGCTGAACGCGCTGGAAGACCGCGGCGAGCTGTTCATCCGCGGCGGAGCGAAGATCTACGAAGGCATGATCATCGGCGAGAATGCCAAGCCCGACGATCTCGAAGTCAATCCGATGAAGTCGAAGCAGCTGACGAACTTCCGCTCGACCGGCAAGGACGATGCGATCCGCCTCACCCCGCCGCGCGTGATGACGCTGGAACAGGCGATCGCCTATATCGACGATGACGAGATGGTCGAGGTGACGCCCGAAAGCATCCGCCTGCGCAAGACCCTGCTCGACCCGCACGAGCGCAAGCGGGCCAAGCGCTCGGCAGGCTGATCCGTTCCCGCACGCACAAGAAAGGGGCGCCCCGAAAGGAGCGCCCCTCTTTCGTTCGTGGCGTGCGATCACCTGCGGCATGAACAGCGCACGGATGGCCGCCCGACCGCGCGTTACGCGGAAACCATGTAGGTCTCGCCCAGCACCAGCGCGGCGTAGAGCGCTGCGCCGCCGAAGAAGGGGAAGAAGAAGCTCTTCCTTTCCTCGGGCAGTTCTTCTTTCAGCACCAGCAGCACGATGCCCCCGCCGACGAAGGCGAACAGGCCGCCAATGGCGATCTGCGGCAGGGCAACCGCCAGGCCCAGCGCCCAGCCGCCCAGGGTCGCGGCCACCAGCACCCAGCGTCCGCGCGCGTCGTAAAGCTCGGGGTGGTCGTCGCGCGTGCCGAAATCGGCGGTGACGAAATGCAGCACCATCGCCGCGAAATAGAGCGCCAGGCCGGGCAGGCTCTCATCCTCGCGGTGGTTGAGCAGATAGGCGATGACGCAGACCAGCGTGGCCGATGCGCCGACATGGACCCAGAATATCCCGCTCTCGGGCCGGTCGCGGCGTCCATCCTCCACCCGTTCGTCGCGCGAGGCCGACACCGCCCGCTCCAGCCCGTAGAACAGCACCAGCCCGGCCAGTGAGAGCGCATAGACCCACCCTTCGGCCAGCGTGGCGCGCAGACCCGTCACACGCTCGAACGTCTCGGCATGGGCGGCCAGCTCGGGCATGATGTGCAGGAACACGTAACCCACCGCCACCCCGCCCGCGAAAGACAGCCACCTGCTGCGCGGTGTGCGTTCCAGAAAGCGCAGATGCCCGACGAACAGATGCACCGCGCAAAAACCAAGCGCCATGGCGAGGGTGAGAAGCGTGGCGTTCACGGGCCTTGCTGCCTCACAGACCCGGAGCGGCGAAAGCCTCCATCCGCGCGCGATATTCGGCGAGCAGCGCGTCACCCTCGCCATTCTTCAGCCATTCGCAGTAATAGGGCATCCACACATTGTGGTTGTGCAGTTCGTCGTCGGCGAACGGCTGACTATCCGCCTCGCGGACCACGGCCATGATCTTCATCACCTGCTCGCGAATACTGTCCGCCGTATGGCGGCCCCCCGATGGGTAGGGGGTCGGCACGAGATAATGCGCCTCACTTGAGTCGTGCCGGGAAGCCTGATCCGGTTCGTCCTCAATGTCGCGCTGGGGTGCATTGGTTTGCGGCACATGGCCGAAGAGATCGTCGATGGCGGCTGCGGCAGGCATGGCCGTGGCATAGCGCAAGCGGCCCATGCCGCTCAAGGGTCACGCCGCGCTGTCGAGCAGCTTTTCGACAAGCGCGTCGATTTCTCCCGCGATCCCATCCTCCATCAACGCCTCTCGCACACGTCTGCGCGCCCTCTGGAACTTCTCGCCCTCGACCAGTTCGACCAGTTGAGCTTTGCCCTCTGCCTTAGCTCCGGCGTCCGCAAGCTTGGCATGAAGCGGATTGTTTGGATCGAACAGCGGGATGGGGAGGTTCCAGATCACCTTGTCGAAATCGCGGGCCCCGAATTGGCCGCGCGATTGGAAATGTTCGACCGCCGCGCGTGTCACCTCGCTGTTGAGAAGCGTCACGAGATAATGCGCTTCCTCAAGTGTGTCTGGAGCAAACCAATACAGTTTATTTTCGATGACCGCAGCCGCGTTTCGTACGATACAAGCGGCAGGCCAAGTTCCGGATTTTGTATAGACAACTCGCAAATCAGGTAGCGGAAATTGCTTCACCAGCTTCCCATTGTAGTTTTGCTGCTTTTCCCAATCAACTTTACTCGATTCTGACTTATGACTCTCCCAGGTGCGCTCTGTTTTTAGCAACCAAGCGGCGAGTTTTTCGAACGCATTCTTTCCCTTGGTTGAATTCTGTGAATTCAGCATTTCGCCGTTGGAGTTTACCGGAACGACGCCTTCAAATTCGTGAAAAACCCGATAGGGCAGGATGCTCTCTCCGAGGTAAATAGGTCTGATAAACTCTTGTTCGACATTGCCGCGAATAGGCTGCACCTCATTCCAAGGCGCGTGGACCGACGACGTCGTTTCAACTAGTGGAGCACTCGCATCGCTTCCCAACCGCCCGGATACGGGTCGTTCTACGAAGATCAACGTTCGTGGATATAGGGTGGCGCCGTTTCTAAAGATCGTACGATACTTCGAACCGCCGTCGAACGTACCGATTGCCGGAGCCTTCACCGCCTCTTGGACCCGCAGCTTATCGTCTGCCACCTTTTCCGGCGCATCGCGATAGGGCAGCGCCCCCGAATAGGCGCGCACCGTATCCGGCACCTTCTTCCCCAGCGCCCGCTTGCGCCCGAACAGCACGCAGGACGGCACCGGAAACAGCGGCGCGACGCTATCATCCATCGTCCATGCCTCGTCCCAGGCGATGTTGGAACTATGGAACCGCCCACTGCGAAACTTCTCGAACTGGCCGCGCGTCATCGCCGCCAGCGGCAGCACGAAGGCGAGACTTCCCGATGGCCGCAGATAAAGATGCGCAGCGCGCACGGTAAACAAGGCCGACAGGTCGTTCTGCGTAGCGAACTTGCCGCCGACATAGACCCGCTCGCCATTCGCCAGCGCCTTGAACCGTGTCTGCAAATCTGCGCTCATGTGGCGATAGGCGACCCAGGGCGGGTTGCCGACCAGCACGTTGGCCCAGCCGCCGCCGCTCGCCAGCGCCAGCGGGCGCGAGAGGTTGCGCGCGACATAGGACCATATCGTATCGCGCCCTTCCACCCGCAGCTTGTGATAGGTTTCGTAGGTCGCGCCGAGATCGCGGATCGCCTGCTGTTCTTCCTTGTCCAGCTTGCGTTCGAGCACTTCCTTCGCCTCGCGCTCGATCTGCGCCTCGATCTGCTCGCGGCTGCGGTCGTTCAGGCTGCCGACCCGCATCGCCTCGATCGCGCGGTCGAACACGGCGGGTTTGGCGCAGATGGGTTCGGGAAAGCTCAGTTTCTCGCGGCTGCCTTCGCCCGCGGGCGGGGGCGGAACCTGGATCACCAGTTCCTTTTCCACCATGTCCTGCTTCACCGAAAGCTGCATGGAATCGCCGAGATAGACGGGGATCGACAGGCTGCCGGAACGGTTGTTCAGCACCGGTGCCAGCGCCAGCAGGAAAGTGACGCGCGCGATAATGACCGCGACCGGGTGAATATCCAGCCCATGCACCATCCGGCACGCCTCGATCGCGCGCCGCTGGGCCTCCATCCCCGCATCTTCCGCCTCTGCCAGAAACAGCCGCACGGCGTGGAACAGGAAAGTGCCCGAACCGCAGGCCGGGTCCAGCACCTTCTGTTCGACCGGAGCGCGCACTGCGTGGCGCACGACCTTGGCCGCCAGCCAGTCCGGCGTGTAATATTCGCCCAGCCCGTGCCGCTCGTCCCGGTCGATGAGCGATTCATAGAGGATTTTCAGCACGTCGCTATCCACCTCGCGCAGGCGGAACCGGCGGACATGCGCCATGATTTTGCGGATCAGTTCCTCGCCTTCCGGGTCGGCCACCACCCAGTCGAAGAAATCGCTCTCGACCGCACCGTGGACCCCGGCCGAGGCGAAGGCTTCGCCCGAAAGGAGTTTCCTGGGATCGTCCTCGGCCAGATCCATCACCGCCAGCGCGATGCTCTTGGCGACGATCACGAGATAGGTATGCTGGAACCACAACGCGTCGTTCTCGACATCGCGCCCATGGACCAGCTTGAGCAGTTCCGCCCAGAGCTGGCGTTTCAGCGCCTCGGCGGGATGGGCGCTGACGCTGTCCCACACCTCGCGCAGGGCGGCGTCTACCCGGCGGAAGGCAACGCTGTCTCCGCCCAGTTCTTCGCGCACGGTCAACGCGTCGGGCGGCAACGAGGATTTGAGGGCGACGACCCCGTCGAGCCAGGCGAGAAATTGTTCGGGCCGGTCGGGATCGAGGGTTGTTTCCTTGATATTCCTGAGCGCGCCGTCCGCCAGTTCGTAAACCAGCCAGTGCTTGCCATCGGTCGCGATGCCGACGAACGGCTCTCCCTCTTCCCGCTCGCGGTCGGCGAGATAGTCGGGCATCCGGCGCTCGACATCCTTCAACTCGCGCTTCAGATCGCTCTTCGCTTCCAGGATAGTCCGCCCGATCAACCCATCGAGTCTGCCCGAAACCTCTGGCACACGCTTCTCGAAATGCAATTCGTGCAGCGAGGCACCGAATTCCTGGATCAGCAATTCGCGAAAGTCGGCCTTGACCTCGTCATGGCCGGGGCGGCTTGCAAGATGGAACAAGAGGTCGCCGGTGGCGGAAAGGATCGAGGGCATATCCTTCATGTGCGGGAAAACACCGCTTCAGGTAAAGAAAAATTGTAGGAAATTTGCCCGGCATCGCTGATGCGAAGAAAAGAGCCGTTTTCCTACATTCGCCCTTGCGTGCTAATCCGCGCATCGGCTCTTTTTGCATCGTCGATCCTCCACCCCGGTCGCGCCGCGCATCGTGTCGCGGCGCGCGCTGTTTCTCAGGGTATTTCCCCGCCCGCTGCTCGAGCGAAGTTTTTTGCCCCTGGACAGTGTAACACCCGGTCCATGTTTCAGGCTTCGGCCTGCGAAACTGAACGGATGGCCGGACAGGCCGGCCCTCCCCCGCGCGGTTCGGTCGCGAACTCGGCCTGACCTTTGCCGGACCCTCGGCGGAATCGGGCGGGTTCGCGGACCCGGTGGCCAAAGCCGGTAACGTTTGTTACCTGCCCGCGCCATGGAAACCGGAACCCTCGTCTCCCTCGCCCTCTACTTCGTCCTGATGATCGGCATCGGCCTGTGGGCATGGAAGCGCTCGACCGATACCAGCGAGGGCTATCTGCTCGCCGGGCGCAATCTGCCGCCTGCTGTCGCCGCGTTGTCTGCCGGGGCATCCGATATGAGCGGGTGGCTGCTGCTCGGCCTGCCGGGCGCGCTCTATGCCAGCGGGCTGGTCGAAGCCTGGATCGGCATCGGGCTGTTCTGCGGCGCTCTGGTCAACTGGATCGTGGTCGCCCCGCGCCTGCGCGCCCAGACCGAAAGCTATGGCAATGCGCTGACCATCCCCGAATTCCTCGCCAACCGCTTCCCCTCGCATGCCGTGGCCTTGCGGGTGGCGAGCGCGCTGATCGTGGTGGTGTTCTTCTCGGTCTACACCGCGGCGGGCCTGGTGGGCGGCGGCCTGCTGTTCGAAACCAGCTTTGCCGGGATCCTGCCCGATATCGGCATGAGCGATTACATGCTCGGCATCTGGATCACCGCGCTGGTGGTGCTGGCCTACACCATGGTCGGCGGGTTCCTCGCCGTCAGCCTGACCGATTTCGTGCAGGGCTGCATCATGGTGGTGGCGCTGGTGCTGATGCCGCTGGTGGTGATGTTCGGCGCGGGCGGCGAAGGCGGCGGATCGCTGGCCGACGTGCCGGTCGACGGGTTCCTGACGCTGACGCAGGGGCTGACGCTGCTGGGCTTTGTCAGCGCGATCACCTGGGGTCTGGGCTATTTCGGCCAGCCGCATATCATCGTGCGCTTCATGGCGATCGACACGGTGGAAAAGGTCAGGACGGCGCGCAATATCGGGATGACTTGGATGGGCGTGGCGCTGCTCGGATCGATCGGGATCGGCATTGCGGGGCGCGCCTATGCGGAACGCAACGGCATCGTGGTGGACAACCCCGAAACGATCTTCATCGTGCTCGCCAATTTGCTGTTCCACCCGCTGATAACCGGTTTCCTGCTGGCCGCGCTGCTGGCGGCGATCATGTCGACCATCAGTTCGCAATTGCTGGTGGCGTCAAGCTCGCTGACCGAGGACTTCTACAAGCTGTTCCTGCGCAAGAGCGCGAGCGAGCGCGAGAGCGTGAATGTCGGGCGGATCTGCGTGGCGCTGGTGGCGCTGGTCGCCATCGTCATCGCCAGCGATCCCGACAGCGAGGTGCTGGGCCTGGTCGCCAACGCCTGGGCCGGTTTCGGCGCGGCCTTCGGCCCGCTGATCATCCTCTCGCTCACCTGGGACCGCATGACCGGCGCGGGCGCGCTCGCCGGACTGGTCACGGGCGCGCTGGTGGTCATCGCCTGGATCGCCCTTGGCTGGAATGCAGCGCTGCCGGGCATCGAGAGTGGTCTTTACGAGATCGTGCCGGGGTTCATGGCAGCGTGGGCGGCGATCGTGCTGGTCAGCAAGGCGACCGCATCGGCGCAGCTGGCCCGGCCAGCCTGATCGACACCGGCGCGCCCCGTTCGCTTGCGATTAACCATGAGCGCACGATAAGACGGGTCATGCGCTGGCGAACCGCCCTGCTTGGCTCCCTCATGCTCACGCTGGCCGGATGCGGCGCGGTGCCGGAAAACCGCGTGCCCGAGCGGGTCCAGCGCCCGGCGTCGGGTTCGCCCATCGCCACCATGCGGCCCGAAGCGCAGCTGTGCCATGCCGAACTGGGCCGGACCGGCTCCAGCTTCGCCCCGCTGCCCGACCAGTTCTACGGTGCGGGGTGCATGACGGTGGATTCGGTCAAGCTCGACCGGGTGGGCGGCGATAGCGGGGCTTTCGAAGTCACCAATCTGGGCGCCCTTGCCTGTCCGCTCGCCAACACCTTCGCAGCCTGGGCGCGGTTCGGCGTCGACCGGGCGGCCCGGCAGCTATTGGGGAGCCCGCTGGCCCGGATCGAGACCATGGGCAGCTATGCCTGTCGCAACGTTTCGGGCACGGGGCGGTTGTCGGCCCATTCGCGGGCCGAGGCGATCGACGTGTCGGCCTTCATTCTGGAAGATGGGCGGCGCGTCTCGGTGCTATCGGGGTGGAACGCCTCGCGCGAGGAGCGCGAGTTCCTGCGCACAATCCATCGCAGCGCCTGCAAGCGGTTCGGAACCGTGCTGGGCCCGGATTACAACGCGGCGCATGCCAATCATCTGCATCTGGAACACGGCAGCGGCCAGTTCTGCCGTTAAAGACCGGCGCAGGTCAGCCGGCAAGCCTGTCCAGCGAAGCTTCTATATGCAACCTGACAGCTTGCGCGGAATGATCCGCGCCGAGCTTGTCCATCATGTTCGCCCGGTGGACTTCCACGGTGCGAGGACTGATCTCCAGCTCCTGTGCGATGGTCTTGTTGCTACAACCGTCGGACAGCCGGTCGAGCACTTCGCGCTCGCGTGGCGAAAGCGACGCAATCCGGTCGCGCGCCTGGATAATCTTGTGCTGAGCCTCGGTCATGGCTTCGGCTTGCAGCGCAATAGAGTCGATCGTTGCAAGGAAGCGTTGCTCTTCCAGCGGCAATTGCAGATAATCCAGCGCGCCGGCCTTCATCGCCGCGACAATCGCTGGCGTGGAAGGATCGAACGAGGTTGCGACTACCGGGAGCCAGACCCCCTGTTCGGACAGGCGATGCAACAACCGCAACGCGCCATCGGTTTCGTGATCGTCGAAAATTAGCACGATCCCCCCTTCGGGAATGCGCTCGAGAAATTCGGCTGCATCCGAATACACTTCGCAGTGATGACCGAGGCCAAAACAAAAGGAAGCCTGTTCGGCACGCGAGCGGCTCGAGCCGCCGACGATGTGAAAAATATGTCGCTGTTCCATAGCGACAAAGATGGCGACCTACGGGATTCTGCGCATTCCGGATAACTACTTAATCAGGGCCTATGGGCACCGTAAAATTCGGGATATGTCGGACGCTAGAAGCCAGATTTCGCACACGGCACTCGCTAGTCGTCATCGCGGTAGAAGCTGTAGTCGGGAAGCGAATGAAACGCATCTTTCAGCGCATCGCCCCAACTTGAAGAGATCGCCTGAAAATAATCATCCGTGTGATCGATACGGTGTTCATGGCTCGCCTGGTAGGTATCGCGTTCGATGACTTGCAGGTCGAGCGGCAACCCGACCGACAGGTTTGCCTTGAGCGTCGAATCAAAGCTGACCATGAGCAGCTTGACCCCGTCCTCCAAACTCATTTCCCGGTCGTAGCCGCGAATGATGATCGGTCGTCCATACTTGGTCTCACCGATCTGGAAGAAGGGCGTATCGCGGCTGGCTTCGATGAAATTGCCTTCCGGATAGACCATGAACAATCGCGGCTCCATGCCTGCGATCTGGCCCGCCACGATGATCGAAGCGGTAAAGCGCCCCTTGCCCCGCACTCCGTTCGCCTCCTGTCTTTCGGCAATCGTTGTGCGCAACAACTTGCCGATTTCAGTGGCGACCTGAAACATCGTAGGAGATTCGAGCAGGATGTTGTCGCGTTGATCCGGCTGCTTGGTGCGTTCTTCCATCAGGCTGACCACCGCCTGCGTAGAAGCCAGGTTCCCAGCAGTCATGATGGTGATGATCCGCTCGCCCGGAACCTGCCAGGTGAACATCTTGCGGAAGACGGAAATGTTGTCGACGCCAGAATTCGTGCGCGTGTCGCTCATTAAGACGAGGCCCTTTTCGAGCACCATTCCCACGCAATATGTCATGTGTAGTTGTCCTTCGGCAGTTCTATTGCTGCACTTGCTGTTGTTCGACCGAAACGTCGACTTCGAGTACCGTCGAGGTCGTTCCGAAACTGATGCCGGTTATTGGCGCGGCATCGCGATAATCGCGGCCCGTCGCGACGCGCACATAGCGCGCATCGGGGCTAATCCCGTTGGAGATATCGAACCCGACCCAGCCTAGTCCCTCGGCATAGGCTTCAGCCCAGGCATGACCGGCTTCCTGTTCGACCCGATCGTTCATCATCAGGTATCCGCTCACATAGCGAGCCGGTATGCCCAGCAGGCGCGCTGCACCGATGAAGATGTGCGCGTGGTCCTGACAAACCCCTGCCTGCGCGGCAAAGGCTTCTTCCGCCGTGGTCTTCGAATGGGTCGTGCCGGTACGATATTCGACCTTGTCGAGAATGGTTGCGGACAGGCGATGGAGGGTGTCCAGACGATCCTCTCCGCTATTGCGCAAGTCTTCGACGGCCTCGCGGACGCCGGGGCCGGGACGGGTGATGTCGGTCTGGCCACGGAAGCTCCACAAGGGCAGATGACCTGCGTGCCGACCGATGACACCGGCATGATCGTGTGTATCGACCGTACCGTGGCACGTGACTGTCACGACCTGCGTCCCGGACTCGACCGCGACAAGCGTGGTCGTGTTATGGTGCTGATCCTCGTAGGTCAGTTCCTCGCGGGCGTTCTCGTAGTCCATCGACCAGTCGACAATCTTCTGCCCCTGCGTTTCCTTGGGCGTCAGCCGCAAACGTTGCAGCGCATGCACAACCGGGTTTTCGAAGCGGTAGCGGGTGGTATGGCGTATAGAGAGGCGCATCAGGCAAGGAACCTGTAATCTTGAGCGATCGCACGACCGATCGCAGCGTTTGATCGAGTGAAGTCGATCAGGAATTCGTGCAGACCTTGGTCGAACACGGTGTCGATGTTCAAATCCGCCATGCGGGTGTCGGCAGCGCGCATCAGGGCATTGCTTTCACCTTCGCTGCCATGAAGTCGCGCCAAGGCAGCTAGATTGGCCCGCAATGCGGAGTGGCAGAATGCAAGGCTGCGCGGAAACCCATCGTCGAGGATGAGGAATTCGCAGATGCCCTTGGCGTCGATCTGGCCGGCATTGAGCCAGCGATAGGCACGATCCCCGGAAACCGAACGCAGGACTTGGTCCCATTGGCCGGTATCGAGGCTTGACCCGACATAGGACAGCGAAGGCAGAAGAAGGTAATATTTGATATCGAGGATACGCGCGATACTGTCCGCTCGTTCGATGAACGTGCCGGCACCGGCGAAATGGTATCCCTCGTCCCGCAGCATGGATCCGGCCATCGCCCCATGGGCCAGGGTTCCGGCCCGGCGAATCGTGGCCACGGTATCGAGCACGCGGTTTTCGGGAACCGGTCTGGAAAGCTGATCCTTCATTTCCAGCCAGTTTTCGTTGATCGCCTCCCACAACTCGCCGCTGATGGCATTGCGGACCAGTCGCGCATTCTGCCTGACCTGGCCGAACATGGACAGGATCGAGGCAGGGTTTTCCTTTTCGCGCAAGACATAGTTCCATGCCTGCATGCCGGTATAGCTGGCATGCTTGGCCTCGTAGCCTTCGCGCTGGCCGGCGGTCGCGATGACCGACCGCCATTCCTCTTCCGCGGTCACGAGATCGCGCGTGAGCGCCATTCGCAGTCCGGCATCCAGCAGGCGAGCGGTGTTCTCCGCCCGCTCGAGATAGCGGAACATCCAGAAAAGTCCGTTGGCGGTTCTTCCTAGCATCAGTCCTTGAGCACCCATGTGTCTTTCGTGCCGCCACCCTGGCTCGAATTGACGACCAGTGAGCCCTTCTTCATCGCGACCCGTGTCAGGCCGCCCGGCGTGATGTCGACCTTGTCGGGCGATACCAGTACGAATGGCCGAAGATCGACATGGCGCGGTGCCAGGCCTTTCTTGGTGAAGATCGGACATGTCGAAAGCGAAAGGGTCGGCTGGGCG
Organism: Erythrobacteraceae bacterium Alg239-R51; assembly: GCA_947331495.1. Taxonomy (GTDB): domain Bacteria; phylum Pseudomonadota; class Alphaproteobacteria; order Sphingomonadales; family Sphingomonadaceae; genus Qipengyuania. The sequence goes on from CAMZOI010000001.1 coordinate 2,168,530, forward strand.
ATGTAGTTTTCAGGCCTGGCGACAAGCTTCCGGCGAAATTCCTCGATTTCCTTCCTCGAGGCCGTCGGGCCGATCAGCATGCCGTAGCCGCCCGAACCGTGGACCTCCTTGACCACCAGATCCTGCAGATTGTCGAGCGTGTATTTCAGGCTCTCCTCGTCGGCGCAGCGATGCGTTTCGACATTGGGCAAGAGAGGTTTCTCGCCAGTGTAGAACTCGACGATTTCAGGCATGAACGAATAGATTGCCTTGTCATCGCACACACCGGTTCCGGGGGCGTTTGCGATCGTAATACCACCGGAGCGGTAGACATCCATCATGCCCGGCACGCCCAGCACACTGTCCTCGTTGAAGCTCAGCGGATCGAGAAAATCATCGTCCACGCGGCGGTAGATCACGTCGACCGCCTTGTATCCGCTCGTGGTCCGCATCGCGACGCGACCGTCGACGACACGCAGATCGCTTCCTTCGACCAGTTCGGCACCCATCTGATCGGCAAGAAAGGCATGCTCGAAATACGCAGAGTTGTAGATGCCGGGAGTCAGCACGGCGACAACCGGCTTGCCCTCCGTGCAATCCGGTGCGCAAGCCGCGAGGCTCTTGGCGAGGCGCCGCGGATAATCGGACACGCTTTCGATGGGCATGCGCATGAACAGCTCGGGAAACATCGCCATCATGGTTTCGCGATTCTCGAGCATGTAGCTGACGCCCGACGGCGTACGGGCATTGTCTTCCAGGACGAAGAATTCGTCGGCTCCGGTGCGAACCAGGTCGATCCCGACGATATGCGTGTAGACCCCGCCAGGAGGCGTGAAGCCGACCATGTGCGGAAGCCAGGCGGCATTATCGCGGAACAGCCGCTCTGGGATGCGGCCTGCCCGGATTATCTCCTGCCGGTGGTAGAGGTCGTGCATGAAAGCGTTGAGCGCGCTGACGCGCTGCTCGATGCCGCGTGTAAGTTTGCGCCATTCGCCCGCACCGATGACCCGCGGAACCATGTCGAACGGGATCAGGCGCTCTTCCGCCTCGTCTTCCCCGTAGACATTGAAAGTGATGCCGGTCTTGCGGAAATTCGTTTCCGCCTCGCTGTGCTTGCGCCGCAACAAGGCATTGTCCTGACCATCGAACCACTCATGATAACCGGTATAGGGACTACGAATACCGCCATCGGCTTCGTGCATCTCGTCGAAATATTCGGCGTTGCCGGTCATGGTCCCCCTTGCTCCGGGCGCGGCGTGTCCCGCCGGCATCCCCTACCCCAATAAAGGAACGAGCCCGGCTAGAGTTCCCTGAGGACCGCTTCGACCGCCTCGTGGGTCAGGACAAAGCCCATATGCGAGCACCGCAGAGCCATCGCCCGATCGCGTTCGCCGGGTCGCCCGCAAGCGGATCGAGGGTGCACGATGCCGTCGCGCGGACTCCACAGGGCAACTGTCTCCACCGGCGGCTTTTCCGTGACGACCGTGTCGATCTCGGGCTCGTCGACGCGGTGACCTGCGATTGCCTGATAGGCGCGCCAGCCATTGTTCGCCCGGGGACTGCCGGAAAAGGGCGAGCCCAGGGTCACGACTTTCAGAACCTTGTCGGGATGCGCCTTGGCCAGTTCGCGCGCCATGACCCCGCCGAGGCTCCAGCCGATCAGGACAATCGGCTCCCCCTTGCGGCGATAAAGTCTGACCAATCGCTTCTCGACCTTGTCGAACCTGTCCTTCGTGGCACCGAAATTGTACCCGAGGCCCCATTTCTTGGTCGTGTGCCCCGCCCGCTCCAGCTGCCGTGCCATCCAGCGCATGCGGATTGGATGCGCTCCGAAGCCGGGCAGCAGCATGACGGTTTTCGGATCGTCCGAAGCGGCAATATCGAGCGAAGGGCCCAGTTTGCGCTTGAGCACCGTGAGGGGCCAGAGCAGTTCCTTGGCCAAAAGCAGCGCGCGCGGCGCCTGAACATCATCGGGGCACGGTTCAGCCGCCAGCGTCCAGCGGCGCGCCAGTTCTTCGCGATTGAGAAGCGCGGTGTCCTTGAGGCTTGGCGTGACCATGATTGCCAATAATGCGCGAGGGCCGTTAACGGCTCCTGAAAACGTCCAGTCGCTGCTAGGAACTGCAGTCCCCGATCCGTTCGTGCTGGCTGCGCATGGTCATGCTGCCCTCACCCTGGCCCGGAATGTTTCCTTCCATCCGCATCGTCATGTCGGACGTGGTTTCGGTGCCGGTGCCGGTCATGGTCATGCGCATGGTTTCGCCAGCTTCGCCCTGGCAGTTCATGACGGCATCGATATCGCCCCCATCGACTTCGAACCGATCGAACGTGCAGCTGTCATCCTGCGATTCCCTGGCCATCTGTTCGAAGCCCTTGTCCGCTTCTTCCTGCGTCAGGCAATATTCGAAACTGCGCGACATCATCTGCTTCATCATGTCGACGGCTTGAGGCGGGGCGTTGTCCGCCTCCAGATCGACCAGTTCGACCGTGGCGCGGTACTGCCCTGCCCGCGGCGTGACCGCTCCCGAACGTTCGATTTCCGCCTGGGCCTCATCCATGCTGATCGTTCCGTCACCATCGCTATCCGGGTCCGGACTGCCGCATCCGGCAAGAGCGATTGCGGTGAGGGTCGCGACAATGAAACGCATGATCTGTCTCCGAGCTGTGCCCGCACAGGCTAGCAGTCCGAGCGTCCGCTGCAAACCGGCGTTGCAGGCGGACACTTCGTCCACCATATCTGCGCGCATGAGCGAACTGGTAATCCGCCGCGGCCTCGAAGAACCCGATACAACGGGTGAATTCGTTCCACACAAGCCGGCGCGTCCGGAAAAGTCGATGCCGGGCAAGAAGTTCGAGCTCGTCAGCGACTATACGCCTTCGGGCGACCAGCCGACGGCCATCGCGGAACTGGTTGCCGCGGCGAAGGAAGGCGAACAGACCCAGACGCTTCTGGGGGTAACGGGTTCGGGCAAGACCTTTACCATGGCCAAGGTAATCGAGGCGTTGCAGCGTCCTGCCCTGATCCTTGCGCCAAACAAGATCCTCGCCGCGCAGCTTTATGGCGAATTCAAGAGTTTCTTCCCGAACAATGCCGTCGAGTATTTCGTCAGCTATTACGATTACTACCAGCCCGAGGCCTACGTCCCTCGCTCCGACACCTATATCGAGAAGGAATCCTCGGTAAACGAGGCTATCGACCGGATGCGCCATTCGGCCACCCGCGCCCTGCTCGAACGGGACGACGTTATCATCGTGGCCTCGGTCTCGTGTCTCTACGGTATCGGATCGGTCGAAACCTATTCGGCGATGATCTTCGATATCAAGAAAGACCAGACAGTCGATCAGCGCGAAATCATCCGCAAACTGGTCGCGCTGCAGTACAAGCGCAATGATGCGGCCTTCGCCCGCGGTAATTTCCGGGTCCGCGGCGACAATCTCGAGATTTTTCCGAGCCACTACGAGGACATGGCGTGGCGGGTCAGCTTTTTCGGCGATGAAATCGAGGAGATCAGCGAATTCGATCCGCTGACCGGCAAGAAGGGCGCAAGCCTCGACAAGGTGCGGGTCTATGCCAATTCGCACTACGTTACCCCGGGCCCGACGATGAAGCAGGCATCGCAGGCCATCCGGTTCGAACTGGAAGAGCGGCTCAAGGAATTGCACGAAGAAGGCCGTCTTCTCGAAGCCCAGCGGCTCGAACAGCGGACCAATTTCGACCTGGAAATGATCGCCGCCACGGGAAGCTGTGCGGGGATCGAGAATTACAGTCGGTTCCTGACGGGCCGACTGCCCGGCGAACCACCGCCGACCCTGTTCGAGTATCTGCCGGAAAACGCGCTGCTGTTCGTCGATGAAAGTCACCAGACGGTGCCGCAGGTCGGCGCGATGGCGAAGGGCGATCACCGCCGCAAGATCACGCTTGCCGAATATGGCTTCCGCCTGCCGTCCTGCATCGACAATCGCCCGTTGCGCTTCAACGAATGGGACGCGATGCGGCCGCAGACCTTCTGCGTTTCGGCAACGCCCGGTTCCTGGGAGATGGAACAGACCGGCGGCGTGTTTGCCGAACAGGTGATCCGCCCTACGGGGCTGATCGACCCGCCCGTCGAGATCAAGCCGGTCGAGGACCAGGTGCAGGACTGCATCGTGGAATGCAAGAATACCGCCGCCAAGGGCTATCGCACACTGGTCACCACGCTGACCAAGCGGATGGCGGAAGACCTTACCGAATTCATGCACGAGGCGGGCGTTCGGGTGCGCTACATGCACTCCGACGTGGAAACGCTGGAGCGTATCGAACTGATCCGCGACCTGCGCCTGGGCGTTTATGACGTTCTGGTCGGCATCAACCTGCTGCGCGAAGGCCTCGACATTCCAGAATGCGGGCTGGTCTGCATCCTCGATGCCGACAAGGAAGGGTTCCTGCGTTCCGAAACCTCGCTGATCCAGACCATCGGCCGCGCGGCGCGGAACGTGGAAGGACGGGTCATTCTCTACGCCGACCGTATTACCGGAAGCATGGAACGGGCGATGGCGGAAACCGGGCGACGGCGCGAAAAGCAGCGCGAATACAACGAAACGCACGGCATCACGCCGACGACCATCAAGCGCAACATCCAAGACATCGTCGCCCATACCGCCAGCCAGGACGGCGTGACGGTCGGCACCGGTGACGACGAGCGCAACAATCTCGTCGGCCACAATCTGCGCGCTTATATCGAGGATCTGGAGAAGCGTATGCGCAATGCCGCCGCCGATCTCGAATTCGAGGAGGCGGGCCGCCTGCGCGACGAGATCCGACGGCTCGAAAACGACGAACTTGGCCTTGGCGACGAGGAAAAGAAAGCTCCGCTGGTGGGCCGTTCGAACGAGGGCAAGCCCGGCACGCGCAAGACGCGTTACGGCAAGACGCGATATAAACGGATGGGCGGCAAACCTTGATCCTCCCGACAGGATGGACAACTTTTCAGCGACGCTTGCCGCCCGGGGTATCGCGAGTCTAGGCGATGGCGATGTTTCGCCAGACCGCTCTGACAGCCTTTCTCCTGCTTGCTGCCTGCAGGCCGCCAGCCTCCGACGACTACGTCGAACGTGGGCAAATTTCCAGCGGACGCCAGGCACCGTCGGAGCCTATTGCCTCTCCCGATACCGAGGGTGCCGTCTGGGCAGAAGCGTTGCGGGAAAACAGGCTGCTTTACGGCAAGCCCGGCGAAACGCCGTTGATGGCACTGGAATGCGTTGAGAGCGAGGGCGATCCGCGTCTGGCCTTCACGCGCTTCGCCCGCGCCGACCCGCACGCCGAGGCCATTCTGGCCCTCATCGGCAACAGCCATGTTGTCCGTCTGTTCGTGGACGCACAAAAACAGGGCGATGCCTGGCTGTGGCATGGTTCGGTTCCCGCCGACGATCCCCAACTTGACGTCTTGACGGGGGCTCGGCAGGTCGAGGCGACCGTTCCGGGGGCGGGCAGCATGATCCTCAATCCCAGTCGCCTGCCGGGCGAGCTTATCGAGACCTGCCAAGCTCTTGCGAGTTCCGCGCCTTCCGAACCAGAAGATCCGGCGTAAGAACCTGCGGCAGTTGCTCGGCGGTTCCGCCGGGTTCGTACCACAGGTAAAGCGGCACGCCCGCCGCCCCCTGCCGCGTCAACATGCGCGCAATATCCTCGTCGCGCTGCGTCCAGTCGGCGCGCAATGCGATCACGCCGGCCTCATCGAACGCCTCGCGCGTTGCCTCGCGCTCGATTGCGACCTGCTCGTTGACCTTGCACGTCACGCACCAGTCGGCGGTGAACCAGACGAACACAGGACGGCCCGAAGCGCGCGCTTCGGCGAGCGTGGTGTCGCTGAATTCGATCGGATCGAGGAGGCTGGCGCTCACCGCGCCCGATTCTGAAGGGCGGGGCAGGAGCGCGACCGCCACTCCAAGCGGGATCGCCAGCGCCGCCAGACCGAACCCTCCACCGATCGAACGGCGTCGCTGCATGCCGCCAATCAAGGCAAGCCCGACCACGCCGATTGCGACGACGACAGCCACCAGAGCAAGATAATCCCATCCGCCGATCCGCCAGACCAGCCAGGCGAGCGCCAGTGCGGTCAGACCCATCGGCACCGCCATCCAGCGCCGGAAGCTTGCCATCCACGGTCCCGGCTTCGGCAGGCGCGAACGGATTGCGGGCACGAACCCGACCAGCAGGAACGGCAACGCCAAGCCGATGCCCAGAGCCACGAAGATCAGCAAGCCGTCGAGCGGGGGCAGGACCAGCGCCGCTCCCAGTGCGACCGCCATGAACGGACCCGTGCACGGCGTGGCAACGAATGCGGCGAGCAACCCGGTCGAGAACGATCCTCGCTTCGAGGGAGCCGCCCCGGAGATTGCCATGCCGGGGATCTCGAACAGGCCCAGAAAGTTGGCGGTAATCGCGCTGGCAAGCAGCAGCAGCACGACCACCACGACCGGCTCCTGAAGCTGGAACGCCCAACCCACCTGCGTGCCTGCCGAGCGGAGCAGCAGCACGGCCGTACCCAGCGCCGCACAGGCCAGAACCACACCCGCAGTATAGGCGACGGCATCGGCGCGCGCAGCCCGCCTTTCGCCGCCCGCCTTCGCCAGAGCGAGCGCCTTCAGACTGAGAATCGGGAAAACGCACGGCATGATGTTCAGCAGAAGACCGCCTGCCAACGCCCCCAAGAGAAGTTGCCATAGTGCGGGCGCCGAATTGCCATCAATCGGCGGGGCGCCCTCAAGCGGCACCTCGGCAGGCGAAGCGACAAAGCGAACGCCGCGCCCATCTCCGAACGAGAAAATCCCTGAGACACTTTCCGGTACAGCGGCGACCTGTTCTGCCAGTCGCGTAAGGGGCATTTCGGCAACCAGCAGGTTGCCTTCGCGAAGGAAGGTCTGGGGGCCCGCATATTGCGGGCGAAGGCCGGCACCGAGCTCTTCGTTCTCGATGAACAGATGCGGCTCTGCAAGATCGAGATCTGATGGAAGTGGTATCGCAACGCGCAGACGATCGTTTGCGATCTCGAACCCGGCCGTGGTGTCGAGCATGGGCGCTATCCTTGCGCGCCAGGCATCGAAATTGCCTCCGATCCGTGGCTGCAACGCGGCGTCCTGGGGCACGCAGATGCGATCGGTGCAGGCGAGGAACTCGACGAACCCGGTAACGTCGCGCACGTCGATCGAGCTTGCGCCCGCGGCGCTTTCAACGGGGACGAGCACCACATACTCGCCCTCGTAGATGTGGTTCATCAATCCGCCGATCAGCAAGGTCTGGGGGACCGGATACAGCGGTTCGCCAATCTCCCACCCGGCGGGCAGATCGAGCTGCAGGTCCATCCCCTGCCCGGCATCGCCCGGATTGGACCAGTATCCGTGCCATTCCTCGCTTCGGGGACTGAAGCGAAGAGCGAGCATCCAGGTCTGCCCAGGCGTGGGCATACCATCCGCGAACAGTTCGACGGCGATGTTCCCGTCGCCGAACCGTTCTTCCTGGGCAGTAGCCTGCGCGGGAACCAGCCACGCAAGAACAAGGATCAGCGCGACGTACACAAATCGCCAACCAGCCATTGTTCTTGCCTCTGTCACGGTTGCGCATCTAGGACCGGACCGGACAATTCGCAATCGAACGGACCGGCTGTGACTCAAGCAACACAAAAGCAAGACCTGCTAATCCTGGGCGGGGGGCTGGTGGGGATGACCCTGGCGCTGGCCGCGGCAAGCAAGGGATTGTCCTGCCATCTCGTCGACCGGGCCGATCCTTCGGCCCTGACCGCCGAAGGTTTCGACGGCCGGGCCTCGGCGATTTCCACCGCGAGTTGGCGCCTGTTCCGCAATATCGGACTGGAACAAGCGCTCGAACCGCATGGCTGCGACATCGCGGCAATCGCGGTCGTCGATCAGATGAAGCCGGGCCGTCTCGATTTCCGGCCCGAACCGCATGAAGGAACGCTTGGCAGGATGTTCGCCAATCGCCAGTTGCGGATCGCCCTGCTCGAAGCCGTCCGGTCCCAGCCGCTGATTTCGCTGCATGCCCCGGTCGATGTCTTCGAACGCACGCGCGGCGAATTCGGCGTGGCTGCCAGGCTTTCCGACGGGCGCACGCTCGAAGCGGTGCTGATGGTCGCGGCAGAAGGACGCGGGTCGCCCGCGCGCGAGGAAGCGGACCTCAAGATGGCGAAATGGGACTATAGCCACCGGGCGATCATCGGCGGCCTCGACCATTCCAAATCGCACGAGAACGTCGCATGGGAAATCTTCTATCCCGACGGGCCGTTCGCGCTCCTGCCGATGCTCGACGGGCCCGAAGCGCAACATCGCAGCGCGCTTGTCTGGACGGTGGCCGAACAGGATGCAGCGGGCGTCATGAAGCTGGGCGACCGGGCCTTTCTCGCCGAGGTGGAAAAACGCATGGGCAATCTGCTTGGCGAACTGTCGCTCAACAGTGCGCGTTCCTCCTATCCGCTCAGCTTTCAGCACACTGCGCGGATCGTCGATGATCGGCTGGTCCTTGTCGGCGACAGCGCGCACGGCATGCATCCGATCGCCGGGCAGGGCCTCAATCTCGGCCTGCGCGATGTCGGCACGCTGGTTGAAGTCCTCGACGAGGCTTTACGGCTCGGGCTCGATCTGGGCGATGCTCAGGTGCTGAAGAGATACGAGGAATGGCGCGCCCTCGACTCGTTCATGGTCATGGGCGCGACCGACAGTCTGACGCGTGTTTTCGGCGTTCGGGGCAAGAGCGCTTCTGCTGTCCGACGGTTCGGCATGGCCGGCATTCAGCGCCTGCCGATGCTGAAACGCTTTTTCATGGACGAGGCACGCGGCGTGTCGGGCAAGCTGCCCGAACTGTTGCGCTCCTGACGGTCATTCTTCTGCGGGACTGGGCTGTTCGATCCGGTTTCCGGCACTGTCGCGCAACAATCGCGGTTCAAGCACTGCCGACGTTTCGATCAGGTCCACTGCCTGCTGGGTCGCGGCGTAGCGTTCGGCATCGCGGATCCACGATTGCGCGCGGTCCGCGCCTGGCAAATTGCGCACTTCCTCGATCGCCGCTTCGGTCCGGCCGCTTTCGAGAAACAGGCGCGCCCGGTCGAGCCTGCGTTGCGGTTGCGGCGAAGGCGCGCTCTGGCTGCGAATGACGAAAAGCTGCGACAATTCTTCCTGAAAGCGGGCGAAGCCGGTTTCGTCGGACGGTTTTGCAAGTCTGGGTGAAAGCCCCTCCAACCGGGCGATCAAGGCGTCGAGCGTGACAGGATCGCGCGAATTGCGAATGATCGTACTGACTGCGTTGGGCAAGGCATCGCCGAAGCGAAGCCGCAACTGGTCGGCAAGAAATCCAAGCTCCGCCCCTCTTTCCAGCGCACGCCGCGTGGCGAATGCGATCAACAGACCTTCCGCCCGCGCAGCATTGCCGGCCGCTGCCTGCGCCTGCAGGTCGAGCCGGGTGAGACGCTGTTCGGCAGCCGCAAGACGCTGATCTATGCCGCCCTGCTGTTCGGCCACCCTCTCGACCGCCTGGCGGGCTGCTGCCTGACTGGCGGTCGCGCTTGGCGTAGGGGACGGCTCGTTATCCGGCCGAGCGGGTTCGACGTCTGGTTCCCCTGCCGCTTGAAGCTGGACGGTTCCGTCATCGCTCAGACTGTACACGGCGTAGCCGACGAGCGCACCGCCCAGCAGGAACGAGGCGGTAACAGCCATGAGAACCGGGCGTAGGCCTGCCTTCGTTCGCCGCTTGGTCGAATACTGATCCATCTAGTTCCGTTCCGCGACCCGCATGCGTCTTGCGCACCCTATCCCTATCATCAGCCGTTCTGACACAAAGATTCCGCCAATGCCAGTAGGGCGCGGTCATCAGGTGTTCCGGCGATGTGGACAGCGCCCCAGTTTTTGCCTGCAAGCTCGGCCACACGTGGCCCGATAACGATGAGATCGAGCTTGTCGCGGTCGATCTTCAGACGGTCGCATTCCTCGCGAAAACGAACCGCGGCCGCGCCCGAATGCAACAGGACGATCGCGCTTCTGCCGAGCGCTTCGGCGTCTTCCTTTCCCAAGCTTTCGGGAACTGCGCGGTAGACCACCACTGTATCGACGCGCACGCTGTCGGGAACGGTGAGCGGGACCCGTTGCTCACCCGCCAGACGGAGCAGCCGGACGTCGCGCCCGGCAAAGCCATCGAGCAGTGCCTGCAACCCGCCCTTGCCGGTACGGGCGACCATGAAACCGGCGGAACCGGCGGCATCGGCGGTTGCCTGGCCCACGGCATGCACCGGAAGCCTGGTCAGTTTTTCAAGCTTCTGACCGCCGTGCCGGAACACGTTCGCGCTTCCGACGAGGAGCCCGTCATACTGCGCGGGATCAGGCCGGTCCCACTCCACCGGTTCGATTTCGAACAGGGGAGCACCACGAATGTCGAGCCCACTGGCCCGCGCGGTTTCGGCGGTAACCGACCAGCCCGGTTCAGGGCGCAGGATGAAGACGGGTTTCATCTGCCGGTAAAGTGCTCGGTGACGGTAGGCGGTGCCTGCTCCAGCAGGCCACGGGCAAGATCGAGCGGTGCCTGAGCATTGTCCGCATCGAAATCCGCCTCACGTTCGACGCGGTCGGCCCCGTCGGGGCTGAAGATCGCCGCGCGCAGGTGCAATCGTCCGTTCGCCTGGCGCGAGAGCGCCGCGACGGGACTGCTGCACGAACCGCCAAGCCCTTCGAGCAAGCGCCTTTCGGCCAACACCTCGATATGACTGGCATGGTGGTCGATAGCCGCAAGCATTTGTTTCGTCCGCTCGTCATCGCGGCGACATTCGATACCGATCGCGGCCTGGGCGGGCGCAGGAAGCCAGTCCTCCGGATCGAGCCGGACCCCGACCTCGCTTTCTCCCAGCCTAGCCAGACCGGCCGCCGCCAGAAACGTCACGTCGGCTTCGCCGGCCGCCAGCTTGGCCCGGCGCGTCGCGACATTGCCGCGGATCGGCGCAACGCGGCAATCGGGGCGGCGATGAAGCAATTGCGCGGCGCGGCGAGGTGCACTCGTCCCTACCAGGGCATTCGGGGCGATGGCATCCAGCGAAGCCGCTCCGAGCAGGACATCGGCCTTGTCCTCGCGCGGGAGAATTGCACCTATGGCAATCGCATCGGGCCGCAGGGTTTCGACATCCTTCATCGAATGCACCGACGCGTCGATCCGGCCTTCGAGCAACCAGGCATCGAGCTCGCGTGTCCACAGCGCCTTGCCGCCGATCTCGGCCAGTGGTCTGTCCTGTATGCGATCTCCGGTCGAGACTACGGGCACCAGTTCGACCGCGCTTTCATCCCATCCATGCGCGGCGCACAGACGCGCACGGGCCTCGTGCGCTTGCGCCATGGCCAGCGGGCTGCGGCGCGTTCCGAGCCGGATGAGGGGCATGTCTGACATTGGCTCGACTTGCCCTAGCGGGCAGGCACGCTAAGGGAAAGCGCAATGGCGTTGGTTCTTGGAATAGAAAGCTCCTGCGATGAAACCGCGGCCGCGCTGGTGGACAGCGACCGGCGGATCGTGGCGCAGCGCATCGCTTCGCAGGATGCCGAACATGCGCCCTATGGCGGTGTCGTGCCCGAGATCGCGGCGCGCGCCCATGCCGAAAGGCTGGCCCCGATGATCGAAGCTGTTCTGGCCGATGGCCAGATGACGCTGGACGAGTGCGATGCGATTGCAGCCACCGCCGGGCCGGGCCTGATCGGCGGGGTCATGGTCGGGCTGGTCAGCGCCAAGGCCCTGGCCATGGCCAGCGATACGCCGTTGATTGCCGTGAACCATCTCGAGGGGCACGCGCTCAGCCCGCGCCTGGCGGATGCCAGCATCGGCTTTCCCTACGCATTGTTGCTGGTCTCGGGCGGCCACTGCCAGATCCTGCGGGTCGAAGGCGTGGGCCAGTACCGGCGTATCGCCACCACGATCGACGATGCCCTGGGTGAAGCGTTCGACAAGACCGCAAAGATACTCGGTCTCGGCTTTCCCGGCGGCCCGGCCGTCGAGCGCAAGGCAGGAGAAGGCGATCCAGGCGCGGTTCCCCTGCCCCGCCCGCTTGTCGGCAGCAAGGAGCCGCATTTCTCCTTCGCCGGGTTGAAAAGCGCGGTTCTGCGCGCGCATGAGAGTGGAAAATATTCGGTCGCGGACATCGCCGCGAGCTTTCAGCAGGCCGCGGTCGATTGCGTGATCGACCGGCTGCGGGTCGCTCTCTTGCAGATGCAGGATGTCGCGACCCTGGTGGTGGCGGGAGGGGTGGCGGCCAATTCGGCTGTTCGCTCCGCGCTCCTGCAGCTGGCGTCCGATCATCAGCTGCGCTTCGCCGCGCCGCCACCGAGCCTTTGTACCGACAATGCCGCGATGATCGCCTGGGCCGGAGTCGAGCGGCTGGCGCTGGCTGATTTCATTCCCGACCCGCTCGATATTTCCGCACGTCCGCGCTGGCCGCTCGATCCAGGCGCGGAGCCGGTTCGGGGCGCAGGAGTGAAGGCATGACCGTCGGCGTTCTCGGCGCCGGTGCATGGGGAACGGCCCTGGCGCAGATGCTGGCCAGCGACGGTCGCGACGTGACGATCTGGGCACGCGAGGCGGAACTGGTCGAGGAAATCAACACGGCCCGCACGAACGGTTTCTACCTTCCGTCGGTCAAGCTCGACGAGCGGGTCCGCGCGACCGGATCGCTGGCCGAAATGGCGCAACTCGACAGCCTTCTCGTGGTCACCCCCGCACAGCACATGGGCGCGGTTCTCGATGCGATGCCCTCGCATCCGCGCGATCTTGTCCTGTGCTCCAAGGGCATCGAGGCAGGCTCCGGTCGGTTGATGAACCATGTGGCCAAAACCTGCGCGCCGAATAGCGATATCGCGGTTCTGTCCGGCCCGACCTTCGCCCACGAAGTTGCAGCGGGCATGCCGACCGCCGTCACCCTGGCCTGCGGGGGTGGAGAAGCGCAGTGGAGCCGGCTTTCTCCAGCCATCGCGCGGCAGGCGTTCCGCCCCTATTACACCGACGATATCGTCGGCGCGGAGATCGGCGGTGCAGTGAAGAACGTGCTGGCAATCGCCTGCGGCGTTGTCGAGGGGCTGGACCTCGGTCAGAATGCGCGGGCCGCTCTGATTGCGCGCGGCTATGCGGAAATGCTGCGTTTCGGCGAAGCCCTGGGCGCGCGGGCAGAGACCCTTGCGGGTCTTTGCGGTCTCGGCGATCTCGTGCTGACCTGCACGTCGACCTCGAGCCGCAATTTCTCGCTTGGCAAGGCCCTGGGCGAAGGCGGGAAAGCTGTGGATCTCATGGCCAATCGCAGGACCGTTGCCGAAGGCGCCCATACCGCCCCGGTCCTGGCAGAACTGGCCGCGCGACACGGTATTGCCATGCCGATCGTCGCTTCCGTCTATGACTTGCTGAAGGGCGACGACCCGCGCGAGGTCGTCCAGACGCTCCTGTCTCGCCCGCTCAAGGCCGAGCAGGACAGCGCGGGATGACTGCCGGACAGTCGAACGAAGACATGTCCGCCCTGGCCAAGGGAGGGCGGCAGAATTTCATCGGGTTCCTGCTTCGCCTCGCTGCGCGGATCCCGTTCCTGTTCATTGCCGGGCGGCTCTACGGACCCGATGCGGTGGGCCGCTTCGCCTCGGCCCTCGTGGTGGTGGAACTGGTCGCGCTGATCTGCGCGATGGGCGAGAAGCGGGGGCTGGCGCAGCGCCTGGCGGACGGAGAGAACACCCATCCCGCCAATCTCGTCTTCGACGGCATACTCCTGGCCACGCTGTTTTCCGCCTTGGCCGCGACCTTCTTCTACTTCGTACCGGCACCGCTTTTTCCCAGCGGACAATTCACCGAACTCGACCGGCTGATCGTACTTGCCATTCCGGGCTATGCGCTGACCGAGATCGTTCTGGCGGCGCAAGCCTATCGCTACGATATCGCCACCACGGTGCGGGCTCGCGCCGTGGTCGAGCCATGGACAATCTCGATCATGGCCGGGGTTTTCTATCTTGTCCCGTCGGTTAGCGAATCCGGCCTTGCCCTGGCCTATCTGGTGTCGATTTACGCCGGGCTGGCCACGGGGTTGTGGGCGATGCTGCGCAGCTATGGACTGCCGCGGCGCTATCGCTTCCGCCTATCCTACATGAGCCAGGTCACGGTTCGGGCCCTGCCCCTGGCGACGGCGGACGCGATCGAATGGGGGACGCGGCGGGTCGATATCTTCATCCTGGGGCTCTTTGCTGCCCCGTCGGCTGTCGGGGTCTATTACATGGCCCAGCAGATCGCCAGCCTTCCGCAAAAGCTCAAGACCAGCTTCGAGCCGATCCTGGGCCCGGTCATTACCAAGAACCTCAAGACGAACGACTATGCGGCAATCGCGAAACAGGTCTGCCAGGTCGGTTTCTGGATCGTCGCCATGCAGGCAGGCATCGCACTGGCGCTCGGCGTTCCGGGCGAGGCGGTAATGGGCCTGTTCGGGCCGGAATATGTCGGCGGGACCGGGGCGTTGGCGTTTCTGCTGGCGGCGGAAGTGGTCGCGGCGACCGCGGTCGTTTCCGAAGCGGTGCTGATCTATGTCGCCCGCGTGCGCAATTTATGGATCTCGATCGGCACGATCGCATTTCAGGCCGTCCTTACCTATGCCCTTATCGAGTTCATGGTCAGCAATGGCTACGGCGAACCATACAAGGCTGCCGCAGCAGCGATCGCACTGATGATCGCGTTGGGGCTTGCCAGCCTGATCAAGGCGCTGCTCCTGTCGCGGATCCTGAAGCATCCGATCAACAATTTCCGCTGGCCGCTGGTCTGGGCTGCCGCGCCGGCGGTGGTGGTCGGTTTCGCGGCCACGCAATTGCCCGAATGGGCCGAATTGATCGTGGGCGTCCCGGCCATCCTGCTGGTCTATGGCTGGATCATCTGGAAACGCGGGTTCGGGCCGGAGGACCGCGTGTTGTTCCGTCGAATGGACAAAGAAAAACCGGCAGAAATCTGATTCTGTCGTCGCGAGCGAGGGGTCCGGACCCGGGGAAGTCGCGGGTTCCTCGCGCTACGACAGGATTGCTCCACCAGCATGCTTGGCAGGCCGGTCCGCTAGCGGCTAAGGACGCGTCATGCCGATCCGACCCAGCCTTGCCATCTTCGCCGGTGCCGTAGCAATTGCCGCATCGGCTTACGCGATCGCAGTGCCGACGTCGGCGGATGTGGTCGCCCCGCTCGAAGCAAAATCGGCCGAAGCCGTCGCTGCCGTCGGCGGAGGGGAGGTGGTCGCGCGATTCGCCAACAATGCGGGTTCGCCCTCGCGGCATCCGATCCTGTTCGGCGGTGAACCGCTCGACGAAGCGTTGCGGGCCAGGGTTGCCAAGGCGGTCGCCGACGTGCCCGGCGTTGGCGGCGTGATCTGGGCCGACGGTACGGTGCGCGCCGAAAGCGGCGCCCCTACTTACGAACCTCTGCATTGCCAGGAAGATGTGGAAGGCTTGCTGCGCAGCCGCTCGATCCGCTTCGAAGAGGCCAGCAGCGAGCTTTTGCCTGCCAGCAGCGTTCTGCTCAACGAGGTGGCCGACGCGCTTCGTCCATGCCTCGGCTCGATCATCGCGATCACCGGACACACCGACCAGTCGGGCACCGAACCGGGCAACATCATGTTGAGCATGGAGCGCGCCCGCGCCGTCCGCGAAGCCCTGATCCGTCGCGGCATTCCGCGCGACGGGCTGCGCGCCCTCGGGGTCGGATCGCGCGAGCCAGCAGAGGGGCTTTCTCCCACCGATCCCGCCAATCGCCGGATCGAATTCTCGGTAATCCGCACCGAGCCGCTCGTTCCCACTCCGATCGATACTCCGGGAGCGCGCTGACATGCCGGTGTGGTCCGAACTGGTCGTGCTGATGCTGGCCGCCTATGTGATTGGCATTGGTTTGGGATGGGCCCTGTGGGGCCGCGTAGAAGATGATGAGGAAATGGAATGAGCGAACTCCTCCAGGCATATTGGCCGGCCATTGTCGCCGCGCTGGTCATCGGCTTGCTGATTGCGTGGTATGTTTTCCACGCCAGTCGCAAGACCAGAGTAACCGGAACGAGCCGCGACGTGCTCGACGAGGGCGCGGATCGCGCGGCTCGTAACGACGCACTAATAGATTTGGGCCAGACAGTTCCGCAGCCGGACCCGGTCGTACCTCCGGCCACCCCGGTCGGTATCGCAGGTGCGGGAGAAGCCGTGTCGGCAGCGTCGCAATCCGCCCAGGCGAAGGCTGACGATCTTACCGCGATCAAGGGTCTCGGGCCCAAGCTGCAAACCCAGCTCCACGAACTGGGCGTCACGTCCTTTGCGCAGATTGCTTCCTGGGACGATGCCGAGATAGACCGGATCGATGCGCAGCTCGGACGTTTCCAGGGCCGTATCCGGCGCGACGACTGGGTCGGTCAGGCCCGCCTGCTGGCGCAGGGAAAGTCGGACGAGTTCGCCGATCGATACGGGGCAACCTCGTAAGGCGGGAACCATCCGCGAGCAATGTCATTGATCTCGTTCGGGTCAGCTTCGGTGGAGAAGTGCCAGAATGGATCAGAAAAAGCACGTGTTCGTTGCCGAGGACGAAGCGATTATCGCGCTCGACCTGTGCGATACGGTGTCCGAAGCCGGCTATGTCGTGCATGGCCCGTTCAAGGACCTGTCTTCCGCCATGCTCGCCTATCAGAAGCACAAGCCCGATGTCGCGATCCTCGATGTCCAGCTGGGCGACGGAATTGTCTATCCGCTGGCCGAACAGATGATGGCCGAGGACGTGCCGGTCATCTTCCATTCCGGCCAGTTGTCCACCCGCGAGATGATGGACCGCTTTCCGAATGCGCAGGCACTGGCAAAGCCGTGCCCGCCCGCCGAAGTCCTGCTCACGGTCCAGAACGCCACGACCACCGAATGACATCGTGCGCTTCAAACGCACGGAACATTCGCGGCAGTGCATCCATTCCCTGAACGAACTCATGGAAAGGATTACCCTATGTCGCTTCAGAAAATGATCCAGGCTCATCCGCAGGTGAAGGACGAGACCGAGGAGCTTATTCTCGCCGCGCGTCATGCGATGCTGTGCTCGCTGTTCTGCACCAGCTGCGCCGATGCCTGCCTCGCTGAAGATGCGGACATGGCACAGTGCATCCGCTACTGCCTCGACTGCGCCGACGTCTGCACCGCGACTGCGCGGCTTGCCACGCGCCGCACCGCGCAGAATATCGACGTGCTGCGCAGCCAGCTTCAGACCTGCATCGAAGCTTGCGAGACCTGCGCTTCGGAGTGCGAGAAGCATGACAACGAACATTGTTCGCTCTGCGCGAAGATGTGCCGCGAATGCGCAGACGATTGCCGCAAGGCCCTGCCGCTCGTGAAGTAGGCAATCGGCGCGTCCGCCCTTGCCGCCGGAGGGCAACGCTGTCATCGACAGGGGCGCAAGACAGGAGAAGACATGGCCGGAATGGTGCCCTTCGCATGGGACGATCCCTTCGCGCTCGACGAGCAGTTGACCGAGGACGAGCGGATGATCCGCGACGCCGCGCATGCCTTTGCGCAGAACGAGCTTCAACCGCGCGTGATCGAAGCCTTCAGCGCGGAAAAGGATGCCCCCGAACTGTTCCCGATGATGGGCGAAGCGGGCCTGCTGGGCGCCACGGTGCCGGAGGAATATGGCGGCGCCGGCGCGAGCTACGTCGCATACGGGCTGATCGCGCGCGAAATCGAGCGGGTCGACAGCGGCTATCGTTCGATGGCCAGCGTCCAGTCGAGCCTGGTAATGTACCCGATCCATGCCTACGGGTCGGAGGAGCAGCGCAAGAAGTATCTTCCCGGCCTTGCCAGCGGCAGTCTCATAGGCTGCTTCGGCCTGACCGAGCCCGATGCGGGGAGCGATCCTTCCGGCATGAAGACCGTCGCGAAAAAAGACGGTGACGGGTACAGGATATCCGGATCGAAAACCTGGATTTCGAACTCGCCCTTCGCGGACGTGTTCGTGGTCTGGGCAAAGAGCGAAGCGCATGGCGGCGCGATCCGCGGCTTCGTTCTGGACAAGGGAATGGACGGCCTGTCCGCCCCGAAAATCGGCGGCAAGCTGTCGCTGCGCGCCAGCACCACCGGCATGATCGTGATGGATGACGTCAAGCTGCCGTCCGATGCGCTTCTGCCCGAAGTACAGGGACTGAAAGGTCCGTTCGGCTGCCTCAATCGTGCCCGTTACGGCATCAGCTGGGGCGCCATGGGCGCGGCGGAATTCTGCATTCATGCCGCGCGCCAATACGGGCTCGACCGGCACCAGTTCGACGTGCCGCTCGCCTCCAAGCAGCTTTACCAGCTCAAGCTTGCCGACATGATGACCGAGATATCGCTCGGCCTTCAGGCTTCCTTGCGCGTCGGACGGCTGATGGACGAGGGCAAATTCGCGCCCGAGATGATTTCCATCGTCAAGCGCAACAATGTCGGCAAGGCACTCGATATCGCGCGCAAGGCCCGCGACATGCATGGCGGCAACGGCATTTCGGAAGGATATCAGGTGATCCGCCACATGGTGAACCTCGAAACGGTCAACACCTATGAAGGCACGCACGATGTCCACGCGCTGATCCTGGGTCGCGCCATCACGGGGATACCGGCGTTTTGATGAAGCTTCACGGTTATTATCGGAGCTCCACCAGCTACCGCCTGCGGATCGCGCTGGAACTGAAAGGCCTCGATTACGAATACGTGCCGGTGAACCTGCTGACGAGCGAGCAGAAGGGCGAGGCATTTACCAGCCGCAACCCGTTCGGCTCGGTGCCGCTGCTCGAAGCGGGCGGGCGCGATCGGGTGCAGTCGATGGCCCAGCTCGAATGGCTGGACGAGGCGCATCCGGACAAGCCGCTGCTGCCCGCCGATCTCGAGGATCGCTACACCGCGCGCGAACTGGCCTATGCCATCGCCACCGAACTGCATGCCCCGCTCAACCTGCCGGTGCTCAAATATCTGACAAACGAATACGGCAAGTCGCAGGACGAGATCGGCGAATGGTACCGCCACTGGCTTGCCCGCACGCTCGACCCATTGGAAGCCCGCTTGGCGCAGCTTGGCACCGGCGATTTTCTCTTCGAAAGGCCCGGTTTCTTCGAGGTCTGCCTCCTGCCGCAAGTCTACAACGCCCGGCGTTTCGGCTTCGATTTTTCCGACAAACCCCACACGACCCGGATCGAACAGGCGTGCCAGGCGCTGCCAGAGTTCCAGCGCGCCCATCCGGACAATCAACCCGACAATCCCGAAAGGTCATAGCCTCATGAAACTCGCCACGCTCAAGGATGGAACCCGCGACGGCAGACTGGTGGTCGTGTCCAAGGATCTCACGCGCTACTGCGCCGCCGACAATATAGCGCCGACCATGCAGGCCGCGCTCGACAATTGGGACGAGGTCGCGCCGAAGCTGGAAGCGCTCTACACCGATGTCCAGCACGAGGCCGTGCCGACCGAGCGGTTCCACGAGCGCGAGGCGCATTCGCCGCTGCCGCGCGCCTATCAATGGGCCGATGGGTCGGCTTACATCAACCACGTCGAACTGGTGCGCAAGGCGCGCGGGGCGGAGGTGCCGGAAAGCTTCTATCACGACCCGCTGATGTACCAGGGCGGCAGCGACAAGTTCCTCGCACCGCGCGACGACATCCCGCTCAAGGATACCAAATGGGGCTGCGACATGGAGGGCGAGATCGCGGTCATCACCGACGATGTGCCGATGGGCGTGTCGAGCGAACAGGCGGCGGATCACATCAAGCTGGTCATGCTGGTCAACGACGTCAGTCTGCGCGGCCTGATCCCCGGCGAACTCGGCAAGGGCTTCGGCTTCTTCCAGTCCAAGCCATCGAGCGCGTTCAGCCCCGTGGCCGTCACCCCCGACGAACTGGGCGACGCCTGGAAGGACAGCGTGATCCACTTGCCCTTGATGGTCGATTACAATGGCGAACCCTTCGGCCGCGCCAATGCGGGGGTCGATGCAACCTTCAGCCTCGCCGACCTTGTCGCCCACGCCGCCAAGACCCGCGATCTTGGCCCGGGCACGATCATCGGATCGGGCACCGTCTCCAACCAGGGGCCGGAGGGCGACCCGGGCAAGCCGGTTTCCGAAGGCGGGCTGGGCTATAGCTGCATTGCCGAAATCCGCATGATCGAGACGATCGATAGCGGCGAAGCCAGGACCCGCTTCATGGAGCCGGGCGACACCGTGCGCGTGGAAATGAAGGACGAAGACGGCCACTCGATCTTCGGCGCGATCGAGCAGAAGGTTGTGGAGGCCTGACCACGTTGCAGGCGCGCTGGAAGAGGTTCGTCGTCCTGCCCCCGCGTCCGCTTTCAGGTGAGGATCCCGGACCGATTTATCGCGGTCTTGGGCGAGAGGCGGACAGCAACTCTTGTCCTCGGCCAGCGATTTCCTTCACCTTGGTTAGGCCCCGAGACCGAGGTGTGATAGAACATGAACATGACCGAAAATGTACTCATTCGTAAGCTCGAGGGCTATGCGCAGCTTTCGGATGACGACAAGCGTGTAATCCGGGAGCTCTGCGGAGAGAATGTCGGCAAGGTCGCGGCACATAGAGATATCATCAGGGATGGCGCAACGCCCGACCATATCCACCTGATCCTGGAGGGCTGGGCTGCCCGCTACAAGCTACTGCCTGACGGTGCCCGGCAGATCACGGCTTTCCTGATACCCGGCGATTTCTGCGATCTGCACGTAACGGTTCTCGCCGAGATGGATCACGGGATTGTGGCTCTCGCCCCGTGCAAGGTCGCTTATCTGGACGCTAAAGTTCTGGACGAGATCACGTCCAAACATTCGACCTTGACCAAGGCCTTGTGGTGGATGACGCTGGTCGACGAAGCAGTCCTGCGGCAATGGGTGGTCAATGGACGTCGGCGGGCGATCCCTGCTTTGGCCCATCTGTTGTGCGAACTTCACCAACGGATGAAGTCGATCGGTCTTGTGGATGACCGCGTGTTCGAACTCCCATTGACCCAAGAGGAACTGGCCGATGCAACCGGCATGTCGTCGGTGCATATGAACCGGACCATTCAATCGCTTCGTGAACGCGGACTGATAGAGTTTCGCATGAAAAAGCTCAGGATTCCCGATGTTCAAGCACTCGCCAAAACGGGCGGCTTCGATGACAGCTATCTGCATCTTCGCACGACCCATCGGCCATCCGAAGAGCAACATCTGCAATTGGAGGCGTGAACCATCAGTCCGGCTCTACGCTTGCAGCGCAGTGAACGGACACATGAAAACATCCGGCGGCGAGCCCGGACGATTACGCCGTTGGAATGTCCCGCGCTCAAGTAGCGCGAAGCGCGGTAGCGCAGACAAGACGCGCTCAAGTAGCGCGAAGCGCGGTAGCGCAGACAAAAAGATCGCGCGGCCGGAGCGAGCCCTTCGCGAGACGCGTGGCGTAGCTCCCGGAGCGGGATGGCATG
>CAMZOI010000002.1:0-315000 GCA_947331495.1 Erythrobacteraceae bacterium Alg239-R51
GAGCCAGAACCAGAGCCCGAACCGGAGCCCGAGCCCGAGCCTGAGCCAGAACCAGAGCCCGAACCGGAGCCCGAGCCCGAGCCTGAGCCAGAACCAGAGCCCGAACCGGAGCCCGAGCCCGAGCCTGAGCCAGAACCAGAGCCCGAACCGGAGCCCGAGCCAGAGCCAGAACCAGAGCCAGAACCAGAGCCCGAACCGGAGCCCGAGCCCGAGCCTGAGCCAGAACCAGAGCCCGAACCGGAGCCCGAGCCCGAGCCTGAGCCAGAACCAGAGCCCGAACCGGAGCCCGAGCCTGAGCCAGAACCGGAGCCCGAACCGGAGCCTGAGCCTGAGCCCGAGCCCGAACCCGAGCCGGAGCCGGAGCCTGAGCCTGAGCCAGAACCGGAGCCCGAACCGGAGCCGGAGCCCGAACCTGAGTCCGAACCTGAGCCTGACAGTGATGATGACGATCGCGACGATGATGACGATCGCGACGACGATGATGACCGCGACGATGATGACGACCGCGGCGATGATGATGACCGCGACGATGATGACGACCGCGACGATGATGACGATCGCGGCGATGATGATGACCGCGACGATGATGATGACCGCGACGACGATGGCGATCGCGACGATGATGGCGATCGCGACGATGATGACCGCGACGATGATGATTGAGAACCGACCTTCTTCGTCTTGAATGTCGCGGTGAACTGAGGGGGGAGGCCTAACACGATGTTGAAATCATACTTGCGCCTTCCCCTGCTGCTCCTGCTCTCCCTTGCCGCTTTGGCAACCGGTCTTTCCGGCGCCTTGCGGGGTATCGAAAACGGAGTGCAGAACCTGTCCTTCGCCGCTCGCCAACATGACGCGAGCGGTCAGTTGCATATCGTGGAAATGGATGCGGCTAGCGTCGCTGAAATCGCGCGTTGGCCTTGGGCTCGCAGCCATTATGCAAGGCTAATCGAACGTCTGGATGCAGCCGGCGCGCGGTCCATCACCTTCGATGTCGATTTCTCGTCGGCGTCCGATCCTACGGAGGACGCAGCCTTGGCTCGCGCCTTGATCAGATCGAAGGCGATTGTGACACTACCAACGTTCGGACAGCATGCCGGGGCCTCAGGCGACCGACAGCTCGACTCCTTGCCGATCCCCGCATTGCGTGAGCATGTGATACTTGGCTCGGTCTCGGTTCTGCCCGACCGTGATGGCTTCGTAACTGCCATGCCCTTGGGCACGATTACGGATGGCGTCCCAAGGCCATCTCTCTCGGCACAGATCGCGAAGAGGTCGGGATCAACGGACGCCTTCTTCCCCATCGATTATAGCGTTGATCCTTCGACTATTCCCCGTCACAGTTTCCGAGCGGTCGAGAGCGGGCGCTTCGATCCCAACGCAATCCGCGGCAGGGACGTCCTGATCGGAGCGACCGCCATCGAGATGGGCGATCGCTACGCAACACCGAGATACGGTGTGCTACCCGGCGTGGTCGTCCAGGCACTGGCTGGCGAAACCCTCTATGGCGGCGTACCGAAATTCGGCGGATGGATGCCGGCGCTGCTGCTCGCCGCCTTCCTTGGCTATGTCGTGCTGCGCCTCGAAAACAACGGTGCCGTTCTCTTCGCTCTGGCGTTGGGTTGGCTTTTGTTGTTCGTCCTTCAATATTACGCATTCGACGTCTGGATGGTCAGCCTCGAGATCGTTCCCGGGATGATGCTGGTGTTGCTGGCAGCCTCTGCGCAGATCGCGCTGATGCTTCGCGCAGTGAGCCGGGCCAAGATGCTGGTCGACAGCGAGAGTGGCATGCCCAATCTCCGCGCCATGGAGTTGCAGGTGGCGCCGAGTAACCGCTTCGTGGTTGCAGGTATGATCGAGGAATTCGATACCATCAGATCGGTCATCGAGGCGACCAATGTGGGCACGTTCATGAACCGTGTGGTCGAGCGGCTTCACTCGCATGGTCAGGACGCTACGGTCTTCCGGATCGACGACCGCGTGCTGGCTTGGGAAACAGAAACGGATCATCAAGCCTTACAGGAGCAGCTTGCAAGTCTCAGAAAGGCCTTGCGGAAGCCGATCGAGATCAGTGGACATCGGATAGACGTCGCGATGCGATTCGGAATAGCGGAAGCTGGCGGTATTGCCGACGCAGGTCATGCCGCAAGCATAGCCTTGCGTGAAGATCTGCCATGGCACCTCCACAAAAGCGCTGAACGCGAAGCGATGGAGCAGCAGATTTCTCTGATGGGTGAGTTGGACGAAGCCATCAGCAAGCGTGAACTGGAGGTTCTTTATCAGCCGAAGCTTGATCTCAGGTCGAACCTTGTGACCAGCGTCGAAGCACTGATCCGTTGGCATCACCCTATTCGCGGCTATCTGCGGCCCGACAGCTTCATACCCTTGGCGGAACAGACGGATCGTATTGCCGATCTGACACTGTTCGTGCTCGAACAGACCGTGGCGGATCTGGCGCGATGGTGCGCGAACGGCACCGTATTGAAGGCTGCGGTCAATATTTCGGCACGGCTGATCGTGTCGCCGGAATTCATCGCATCAGCCGAACATCTGATTGAACAATCTCGAATACCTCGCGACCGGCTTATCTTCGAAGTGACCGAGTCGGCCACCTTGACCGATCCGGAAGCAGCAGTTGCGGCGCTTCATAAATTCAGCCAATTGGGCATCGAGATCTCGATGGACGACTACGGCACGGGCCAAGCATCGCTTACCTATTTGCGGAACCTCCCGCTCACCGAACTCAAGATCGACCGCAGTTTCGTGCAATATGCTCATATCGACAAGAACGATGCGCTCCTTGTCCGCTCCACGGTCGAACTGGCGCATTCCTTCGGGTTGCGGGTCGTCGCCGAAGGGGTGGAGGAAGCGGAATGTCTCGCTTTCCTGCGTTCGATTGATTGCGACCTTGCCCAAGGGTACTTCATCGGCAAACCGATGCCGGCCGATCAGCTGAACAGTTTTTCTTTCGATCAGCTATCGCGCGCTGCTTAGAGTTTACTAGTATGGCATTAGCCTTCTCGACACTTTCAATAGGCCCAACCCAACGCACCGCGATCTCGAAACTTCTCTGGCGTTTCGAGAGTTGGGTCTGTTTCTCTGCGAAGCAATGCCGACAAAGCGTCTTGCAATTGATTTGGGCACTACAGCGCGCGCTGCTCCGGTAAAATCAGTTATGGAGAAGCTAGCAGAAAGAATACGGAACGTAATTTTTGACCTCATGTCCTGATTATATCGGCGAAGAGACTGCTACACGGTTAGAACCAACTTCCGTTTTTCCATCAAGATGTAGGAACGAGACGCTACCATTATTATGAAACGCGGCGCGATCTGGACAAGTCAAGCGAGCCAGCCAGCACCAGATATTCGATGGCATCGCTCGACCGCCATGTGATCCTTGAACTTCGCGCCCTGCTTGCAGATGAACATCGGCTTCGGCGCTTATCCAGCAGAGAAGACGGTGCGGTACTCGAGAAGCTCCTTGCAAACGCAGCCACTATGAGCGCCAAGCTGGGTGAACGCGCAGAGCAGAGAATCGCACTGGTTGAACTGCTGGCCGAGATCGGAATTGCGAAAGTCACATCGAGCTTCTGATAAAGACTGATGTGCTCACTGGACCTGGCGATGACGATCTGTGGCGCTACAAAATCGAGCTACCAACTCGCAAGCCGTTTCGCGACTCGAAGCTCTGCATCGATGCAGGCAATGCAAATAAACCGGAGCCCGATCGATCCATGACCCGCCTGCTTCGAGAGGCGAGGCGCGCATGCGAATTGGTTCTTGCCACATCCGAGACATCGTTACGCGAAATCGCCAGGCGCGAAGGACGATGCAGGAAGAACCTCACACAGCTCGTCAAACTCGGATGGATCAGTCCGCGCATCGTAGAAGCGATCTTGGATGGCGCGCAGCCCGGGCATCTAAACACAAGAGTCCTGCTCTCAGGAAATCTGCCATTGAGCTGGCGCGAGCAAGAAACGATGGTTGGCCTGCGCGTCTGAATGGTCGATCGCCTATTTGCCGCCCGTCCAAAATTGAGGCGGGCTTTTTCGTCGCGGAGACTTTCGGAAGAATTAGGTCGGTTTGGGCAGGAGTGGTCTGGTCTCCTCGCCTCAGTGTGTGATGTCGCCGGCGCCTGGCGCGCAGAACTGCGGGCTTGAAGCCTCGAGGATGAGGAGATACCGTGAAAACAGTTCGCTGAAAGACTGTTTGGTGCGGTCGAGAAGACTCGAACTTCCACGGCCTTTCGGCCACAACGACCTCAACGTTGCGCGTCTACCAGTTCCGCCACGACCGCACTCAGTCCAGTTTCGGGTGCCGCAAAAGCGGATCCCGCAGGTAGGAGCGCGCCACTAGCAGCGGCATTGCAGCCTCGCAAGCAACTTTATCCGCAGACGCGTTGCTTGTCGGGGCGACCCTGCCAACGTCAGCGCGGTGCCCAGCCGATGTCGGCAAAAACAGCAGATCGGGGCACATCGGTCACGGCCTCGTTGATCGTCACCTCTTCGCCGGGGGCAAGGCTGTTCTGGGGGGGCTGGACCACCCAGCTATAAACCTGGCGCTCGCGCTGATCGCGCAGAACGATGAGGATCGGCGGGACGTCGCGCGTTTCACGGGCCGTGTTCGTGACGACGATCCGCGCGCCGAAGAACTCCGTCCCGTTTGGCAAGGTACGTCGTTCCTGCTCCTCTACCGGAAATTCGAGCTGGAGGTCGGGTTGCGCGGCACCGAAGAGCGGTTTGGAAATCGGTATCCATTCGGGCAGCCCAGCGTAATTGACTGCAACCACCGTACCGAGCGCGACCATTGCGAACACTCCTGCCGCCACCGTCCACATTTTTGTCATGTTGCGCCTTGGGCTGAACGGCGGCGCATGGTCGAAGCGCGAGATTTCGTTCTCGTTTCTCGGTTCGGGCGGCGGTGGAAGATCCTGCTGCACGTCGCCGTAAGGCGGCTCTGTTTCGTCGAAATCTGGCTTTTTCCGCCCATCGGCACGAGCACCTGAATCGCTTCGGACCGGCTCGTTCCGTGGCGGCTCATCAATGGCAGCGGGTTGGGACGAGACAGTTTCGCGCGCGGGTGGGGCAGGTGGTTGCGGCGGTTCGGAAGAAGAGGCTTCCGGTTGCTCTTCGACCGATCCTGTATCCGGCCCGTCCTGAAACCAGCTGTGCTTGCATTTTGCACAACGCACGGTCCGCCCTTCCATACCAATTGCGCTGTCAGGCACGACGTAGCGTGTGGAACAGGCGGGGCAGGCGATGATCATGGTGATAAAGGCCTTAAGGGGCCTGGCGAATCACCACAAGCGATTGGCTTGTTCGCAACCGCGACAGCGCACTTTTTTCCACACCGAAGCGCGGTTATAGACTCTTCTGGACCATGGTGGGCACGCACAGTCTCGATTTTTCGCAGGAAGCGACACGGTGAGCGCGCCGGAGGGTGAAATCGTGCAGTTCGACAATGTCGGGCTGCGTTACGGCACCGAGCGGGAGATCCTGTCGAACGTCTCCTTCACGCTGTTCTCCAGCCGGTTCTATTTTCTCACCGGTGCGAGCGGTGCCGGAAAGACGTCCCTGCTCAGACTGCTTTATCTGGCGCAGCGGCCCTCGCGCGGTGCGATCCGGATGTTCGGCACCGATGTCATCACGCTTCCGCGCGAAAAACTGCCGGCCTACCGGCGGCGCATGGGCGTGGTGTTCCAGGATTTCCGCCTCGTCGGCCATCTTTCGGCCTTCGACAATGTTGCCTTGCCCTTGCGTGTTTCCGGTGTCCGCGAAGCCGATCTGCGCGGCCCGGTCGAAGACATGCTCGAATGGGTCGGCCTCGCCCAGCGAGCAGATGCCAGACCGGCTACCCTTTCCGGTGGCGAACAGCAGCGCGTCGCCATCGCCCGTGCCGTGATCGGGAGGCCGGATATTCTGGTGGCGGACGAGCCGACCGGCAATGTCGATCCCGAGATGGCTTTGAAGCTTCTGCGCCTGTTCGAGGCGCTCAACCGGCTTGGAACGACAGTCGTGGTTGCAACGCACGACGTCCAGCTCCTGCGCAAGGTGCCGGACTCGCTCATCATGCGGCTCGACAAGGGCACGCTTGCCGATCCCACGGGGGCGCTGCGTTATCCGCCTCGGCGCGACGGAGTAAGGATGTGAAGAAACCGCCGGTGGTAACGCGCGCGGTCGAACGTGGCCTGTCGCCGTTTCGCGGCCAGCGCGCTGCCCACGTCCTTCCCCGGGCGCGGCTGGGCGGGCCGATGCCCTGGGTCATCGCGATCATGGTGGCGCTCACGGTTATTGCGGCAGGCGGCGGACTGGCGCTTGGAAATCTGGCTGATCGGGCGCGCGGCGATCTTGCTGGCAGCGCTACCGTCCAGATCGTCGAAGCCGACGACCGGGACCGTGAGCGGCAAGCCGCAAGCGCGGTCACGCTTCTTTTGAACGAACCCGTGGTGACCGAGGTTCGCCGGGTGCCACCCGAAGAAGTCGAAGCGCTTATTGAACCGTGGTTGGGCAGTGGAACGGCAAGCGAAGCGGTGCCGATACCGGCTCTGATCGATCTGCGATTGCGTACCGATGCTTCCGAGCAGGCGTTGCAGGTCTTGAGCGATCGGCTGGTAGAAGTCGCGCCGGACGCGCGTATCGACGCCCAATCCGACTGGCTGGCCCCGGTTCTGGGTGCTCTTTCCTCGTTGAAATGGATGGCATTTGCCCTGATCGCGTTGCTGTCCTTTACTGGTGCTGCGGCAGTGTGGCTCGCGGCACGCAATGCCCTGGGATCGAACCGGGACACGATCGAGATCGTCCATTTGCTTGGCGGCAGCGACAACCAGATCGCCCGTATTTTCCAGCGCTCCATTCTCCTCGATGCGCTTGTCGGCGGACTGCTTGGACTACTTGTGGGCGGGCTGGGCGTATGGTTGCTCGGGGCCCAATTCGCTGCACTTGATTCGGCGCTGGTGGCTGGTGGGGGACTGGCGGCCGTTGACTGGCTGGTCCTGGTGACAGTCCCGCTGGTCGCCATGGGAATTGCCGTCTACACGGCGCGCATGACCGTGCTGTCTTCGCTCAGGAGAATGCTGTGATACTGCGTTTTCTCGCAGCGATCGTGCTCGTCTATGCGTTCGGGTTTCTCGGATTTGCCGTGTCCCTGCCAGAACCGTTGGCCGAACAGGAAGCGGATGCGGTGATAGTGCTGACGGGAGGCGCCGGACGGATCGACCGAGGCTTGCAAACGGTCGAGAGCGGGCTGGTGAAACAGATGTTCGTATCCGGCGTCGACCCCGAAGTGAAACCGCGCGAATTCGCTGTCGAATTCAACGTCCCGCGTCAGACGATGGATTGCTGCGTCAAGCTGGGATATCTCGCGGTCGACACGCGCTCCAACGCGGGGGAGGCGGCGCAATGGCTGAAGGAAAACGAGTTCACATCCGTGCGCCTGGTGACGACCGACTGGCACATGCCCCGGGCAAGTTCCGAATTTGCCGAGACGGTACCTGCGGATATACGCGTGTATCAGG
Organism: Erythrobacteraceae bacterium Alg239-R51; assembly: GCA_947331495.1. Classification (GTDB taxonomy): domain Bacteria; phylum Pseudomonadota; class Alphaproteobacteria; order Sphingomonadales; family Sphingomonadaceae; genus Qipengyuania. Next base: position 7,514 of record CAMZOI010000002.1, read on the forward strand.
ACGCGGTAATATCCAATCCGGATCTCGCGACGCTCTATCTCGAATACAACAAGCTGCTCCTGGCTGCGATCTCGCAAGGTCTGCCGGTCTGAGATGGTGACGCGAACCCTCCGCAATATCGCATTCTACCTTGCCTTCTATGTGGGCTCGTTCGTTATCACATCGAGTGCGCTGATAGCCTTGTGGATCGGTCGCGAAGCGTTCCAACGGCGGGTGCGCGACTGGTCGAACTGGCAACGCTGGTGCCTGACGCATCTACTTGGATGTGAGATCGTACTCGAAGGTAAACCGCTCAAAGAACCGGTGCTCTATGCTGTGAAGCACGAAAGCTTTTTCGAAGCGATAGATGCGCCAACGCTGTTCGACTGTCCCAGCGTTTTCGCCAAGCAGGAACTCTTCAGTATTCCGCTTTGGGGCCGCGCGGCATTGGCTTTCGGTCTGGTGCCAGTGGCGCGCGCGACGGGTGCGAAGGCCTTGATGCAGATGATCCGTTCGGCAAAGGCGATGCATGCCGAAGGGCGCCCGCTGGTCATTTTTCCCGAGGGCACTCGCGTTCCGCACGGGGAGGCCTGGCCATTGCAGGCAGGCTTCGCGGGCCTTTACAAGATGCTGGGGTTGCCGGTGGTTCCAGTCGCGGTGAACAGCGGGCCCGTCTATCACCGATGGCTGAAACACCCGGGTCGGATTGTCTACAGGTTCGGCGAGGTAATCCCTCCCGGCCTGCCGAGGCACGACGTTGAAGAACGGGTACGGAACGCGATCAACGCGCTCAATCCCTAGCCGGCGGCCTCGGCTTCGCGCCGCAATACTGCTGCGATCTCGTCCATCTGTTCGCGCGTGCCTATTGTAATACGCAGCGCTTCTCCGAGGCCTTGGCCCGGAAGATGACGAACCGCGTAACCGGCCTGTGCGATCGCATTGAGCGCGGTTTCCGCCGGCAACGCCCCTTCGAACAGCACGAGCACGAAATTCGCCTTGCTTGGCACGGCGCGAAGTCCGTGATTGCCGAGTGCTTCGACCTGCTCGACAAACCGTGTGCGCTCGGTCTGATTGGCTGCGCGCGAGCGGGCGACGAAATCCTGATCGGCTAGGGCCGTCTCCGCTGCTGCCTGCCCGCTATTCGTCACGTTGAACGGACCGCGAATGCGGTTGAGCGTGGCGATCAGGCCCGGTGCCCCGTTGGCCCAGCCGATGCGTTCACCCGCTAGCCCGTAGATTTTCGAAAAGGTCCGGGTGACCAGCACGTTGGCGTGGCGTGCCGCCAGTTCCAATCCTCCATCGGATTCCTCCGGCCCCAGATATTCGGCATAGGCCTGGTCAATTACCAGCAGGACGTCGGGAGCCAGGCCGGAGTGCAGTCTTTCGACTTCGCCGCGCGGCAGGAACGTGCCCGTCGGATTGTTCGGATTGGCAAGAAACACCACGCGGGTGCGGTCGGTCACCGCTGCCAGCAGGGCATCGACATCCGCGCCGTAATCGGCATCGGGCGCTTCGACCGGGGTTGCGCCGCAACGTCTTGCCGCGATATGGTAAACCGAGAAACTGTAGCGGCTGAACAGCACCTCGTCGCCCGGCCCGGCATAGCCCTGCGCGGCGAGATTGAGCAGCTCGTCCGAACCCGTGCCGCAGACGATCCGATCCGGATCGAGCCCGTGCAATGCCCCGATCGCCTTGCGCAAGTGCCGCGCGTCCGGGTCGGGATAGCGCGCCGGGTTCCGTGCTTCGCCCAGTGCCACCAGCGCCCGAGGGCTGCAGCCGAGCGGGTTCTCATTGGCGGACAGTTTGACCAGTTCGCGCCCGTCGGCGGCTCTGGACTTGCCCGGCGTATAGGCGTGGATGCCTTCGATCCAGGGTTTGGGAGTGGGTGATTCAGTCATCGCGGATTGAGCGCATGAAAGAAAAACAGTCTTTCGACAAGCCGGGGACGAACGGATAGAGGCCAGTTTCCTCGTCACGAATTTTGGCCAGTCTTGAGCATTTCCACCCAGACCCTCACCTTGCCCGATCCGCTTCCGCTCGATGGCGGGGGCGAACTTGCGCCGGTCGAGATCGCTTACCAGACCTACGGTGAACTGGATCGGGACGGCTCGAACGCAATCCTCCTGTGCCATGCACTGACCGGCGATCAGCACGTCGCATCGCCGCATCCGGTCACTGGCAAGCCCGGCTGGTGGGAACGCATGGTAGGCCCGGGCAGGCCGATCGACACCGATCGTTTCCACGTCATCTGCCCGAATGTAATCGGCAGCTGTATGGGTTCGACCGGACCGGCGAGCGAGTCGCCGGACGGCGAGCCCTATGCCATGCGCTTTCCCGTGATTACCATTCGCGACATGGTCCGCGCGCATATCGGTCTGCTCGACGCGCTCGGCATAGGCAGACTCCATGCCGTGGTCGGCGGATCCATGGGCGGGATGCAGGCGCTGAGCCTTGCTGCCAACTGGCCCGAAAGGACCGGGCACGTGCTGGCGATCGCCACGACCAGTCGCCATTCGGCGCAGAACATCGCTTTTCACGAACTTGGGCGGCAGGCGATCATGGCCGATCCGCGCTGGAATCAGGGTGATTATTATGGCGGTCATTCGCCCGATAGCGGCCTGGCGGTGGCGCGTATGGCGGCACATATCACCTATCTTTCCGAGGAAGCACTGACCGCGAAATTCGGGCGCAACCTCCAGGACCGCGAGGTGAAGACTTTCGGGTTCGATGCCGATTTCCAGGTCGAAAGCTATCTGCGCTATCAGGGTAGCGGCTTCACGCAGCGCTTCGATGCAAATTCCTACCTCTATATCACCCGCGCCATGGATTATTTCGACCTTGCAGAAGAGCATGGCGGGGTTCTGGCCAATGCATTCAGGGATACATCCGCGCGTTTCTGCCTCGTCAGCTTCGACAGCGACTGGCTTTATCCGACCGGCGAGAGCCGCCATGTCGTCCATGCGCTCAACGCCGCGGGCGCGCCGGTGAGCTTTGTCGAGCTTGGCGCCCCGCACGGGCATGACAGCTTTCTGCTCGATATCCCGGCGCTGGATCGCGTGGTTAGGGGTTTCCTCGATGGCTGAACTGCGTTCGGATCTCGCGGTCATTGCCGACCATGTCGAACCGGGCAGCCGCGTCCTCGATATCGGGTGCGGCGACGGCGCACTGATGGGAGCGCTGCGCAGACAGGGTTGCGACGTGCGCGGGATCGAGATCGACGGAGACTGTGTCGAGCGCTGCGTCTCGCAGGGGCTTTCGGTGGTTCAGGGCGATGCCGACCGCGACCTTGCCGATTACCCCGACCGCGCCTTCGATTACGCAATCCTCAGCCAGACGCTCCAGACTGCCGCACGGCCCGATCGTATGCTCGACCAGCTTTTGCGGGTGGGTGGCCGCGCTATCGTCAGCTTTCCCAATTTTGCCCATTGGCGCACCCGGGCCGAACTCATGTTCGGCGGACGGATGCCGGTGACGAACGCCCTGCCAGTGAGCTGGTATGCGACCGACAATATCCACCATGTCACCGTACGCGACTTCCGCGACCTGGCTCGTGAGAAGCAGGCCCGGATCGAACGCGAATGGTTTTTTTCAGCCGGTCGCTCGATCGGCAGGCGCGGGGCGAACCTTCGCGCGGAATTTGCCGTGTTCGAACTGAGCCAGCGCTAGCTCCGCACGACCGACGGCAGCCGAGGTTTACGCTCGTGCGAAAATTAGAATAAGCGTGGCGGCGTCGTTCTATTCGTCGCGCTACCCGGAAAACCGCGCCTCTCGCCGTCCTTCGCGCCACCATCTGAGCCAGAATCCGTGACCTTTCAGAATGCCGTTCCGTGACCTTCCGGTCGAAAGGTCACGTCGCAAATCTGTTGTGACAAGCACCTTGTGGCAAGGCCAAAGAACGTCGTCTCGACAACAATGAAAACCGCAATCGCCTTTAGCTCAAGCGGAGGGTGTAGGAAATATGTACTCGGAGGCTCCCCGAAGGTCGGTTCCTAGTGCGTCGTCGAGAGAGACAAACGTTTTACTTCAAGCTCCCAACCGCTCCGCATGCCAGACGACGTGTTCAGCCATGAAGGTCGAAATGAAATAATAGGAATGGTCGTAACCTTCCTGCATGCGGATTTCCGGCTTCATGCCCGCCTTGGCGCAGGCAAGGGACAGCAGGCCGGTTTTCAATTGCTCTTCAAGGAAGTTGTCGGCGGTGCCCTGGTCGACGAGAATGTGCTCGTGCCGCGCGCCGTCTTCGATCAGGGCGACGGCGTCATAATCGCGCCAGGCGGACATTTCGGGGCCGAGATAGCGACCCAGTGCCTTTTCGCCCCACGGCACGCGCGAAGGCGCGACGATGGGTGAAAACGCGCTGATCGAGGCAAAGCGGCCCGGGTTGCGCAAGCCGATGGTCAGTGCGCCATGGCCGCCCATCGAATGGCCGGTGATGGCCTGGCGCGCCATGTCGACCGGGAATTCGTCCGCCAGCAGTGCCGGCAGCTCGTCCTCGACATAGCTGCGCATGCGGTAGTGCTCGGCATACGGTTCTTCGGTCGCATCGACATAAAACCCCGCTCCCTCGCCGAAATCGTATTCATCGTCGGCGTCGGGTACGTCCTTGCCACGCGGAGAGGTGTCCGGCGCCACGAAGACGATCCCGTGTTCGGCACAGGCGCGCCGGTATTCGCCCTTTTCCGTGACGTTCTCGTGCGTGCAGGTGAGGCCCGAGAGATACCACAGCACTGGCAGCGCCGCGCCGCTTTCGTGCGGGGGGACATAGACCGAGAAGGTCATCTCGGTGCCGGTGGTGGTCGAAGGGTGCGAGCAGACGAACTGGTCGCCACCGAAGCTTCTGTTTTGCGAAAGATATTCCATGCGCCCGCCGATTGCGCGGTCAGCGCGAGGGGTCAAGACAGGAGAGACGAATGGGACCGGTGCGGTGCCAGAGCGAGAGCCCGGTCCCGTTCCTCGTCCTGTCAGCCGGGGCGGTGCAGGCCGCAGATCTTGTGGCCATCGAGGTCGCGGAAATAACTTAGGTGGATCGGGCCCATGGTGGTTTCGCGCAGGCCCGGCGGATCTTCGATGCTGGTGCCTCCGGCCTCTACAGCGGCATCGTGCAGTTCCTTCACCTGTTCGGGCGAATTGCACTTGAAACCGATGGTCATGCCGTTGGCGCAGGTCGCGGCCTCGCCATCGATCGGCTGACTGAGCGCCAGCACGTTTCCATCGTGCATGAAGAATACGCGCTTGGTGCCGCTGTCGGTCGTGTTGTCCATCGAACCGTCGACACCGATGACCTTCAGGACCTTCTCGTAGAAGGCCTTCGACTTGTCGATATCGTTGGTGCCGATCATGATATGGTTGAACATCGAATTTCTCTCCCTTGGGTTTCGATTCGCTACCTTAATCGGACCGAGCATCCACGCAAGCGATCAAATTTCGATCGCGGTCGTGGAGGTTTTGGGATCTCCGGTATTGGGTGCATCGGCCGGGTCCAGCATCAGTAGCCTGACCTCGCCCTCGCGCGCCACCGGCCGGTGTTCTTCCCCACGTTCGATAAGCAGCAGATCGCCAGCGCGAAGCGTTTCCAGCCGGTCTCTGAATTCGACATCGAGCACCCCGTCTATCATCACGAAGAGTTCGTCGTGGTCGTGGCTGTGCCAGTGGAACTCACCCTCCAGCCGGGCGATCCGCACCTCGTGCCCTTCGTATCGCGCGACGATCCGGGGTGCCCAGCGTTCGCTGAAAGTGGCGAACTTCTCGTCCAGGCAGACCTTGGCGGGCATCAGTCGTAGACCACCACGCTGCGGATGCTCTCGCCCGCATGCATCAGGTCGAAACCCTTGTTGATCTCGTCCAGCGAGAGGACGTGGGTGATCATCGGGTCGATCTGGATTTTCCCGTCCATATACCAGTCGACTATCTTCGGCACGTCGGTGCGGCCCTTGGCTCCGCCGAACGCCGTGCCGCGCCAGTTGCGGCCAGTCACCAGCTGGAACGGGCGCGTCTCGATCGTCTTGCCGGCCTCGGCCACGCCGATGATGATGGAAGTACCCCAACCCTTGTGGCAGCATTCCAGCGCCTGGCGCATGACATCGGTATTGCCGGTGCAGTCGAAGCTGTAATCGGCCCCGCCATCGAGCATGGCGACGAGGTGGGCGACGACATCGTCGACCTCTTTCGGATTGACGAAATCGGTCATCCCGAAATGCTCGCCGAATGTCTTCTTTTCCGCGTTGATATCGACGCCGACGATGCGGTCCGCACCCGCCATCTTCGCGCCCTGAATCACGTTGAGCCCGATGCCGCCGAGGCCGAACACGACCACGTTGTCGCCGGGTTTGACCTGCGCCGTGTTGACCACCGCGCCGACGCCGGTCGTTACTCCGCACCCGATATAGCAGGTGGTGTGGAAAGGGGCGTCATCGCGGATCTTCGCCAGCGCGATTTCGGGCAGCACGGTAAAGTTCGAAAAAGTCGAACAGCCCATGTAGTGATAGACCGGCTTGCCCTTATGGCTGAACCGCGTCGTCCCGTCGGGCATCAGCCCCTTGCCCTGCGTTTCGCGAATCGCGCTGCACAAATTGGTCTTGCCCGAAAGGCACATTTTGCACTGGCGGCATTCGGGCGTGTAGAGAGGGATCACGTGATCGCCCTCCTTCACGCTGGTCACGCCCGGACCGACTTCGCGCACGATCCCGCAGCCTTCGTGGCCCAGCACGCTGGGGAACAGCCCTTCGCTGTCGAGCCCGTCGAGCGTATAGGCATCGGTATGGCAAATGCCTGTTGCCTTGATCTCGACCAGAACCTCGCCCGTTCGTGGGCCTTCCAGATCGAGTTCGACCACTTCGAGCGGCTTCCTGGCTTCGAAAGCGACGGCGGCGCGGGTTTTCATCGGCGGTGATTCTCCTGTTGCGCGGCTGGCGTAGGGAAGCGGTTGGTCGCTCGCAAGTTGCTTGCCGTTAAGCCGCGCGGGACTAGGTAAGTGCCATGCACATCTTTCTCTTCGCCGCGCTCGCAGCCACTCAGGCGCAGACGCCTCCCGTCATCGCCGCTCCGAATACGCAGATCATCGAGCGGGAAACGAACTTGGTGCCGCTCCCGGTTCAGCAGCAGACGGCCCTGCGCTGCTCGGTCGCGATGGCGCTGGCGGCCGAACGCCAGCGGCTCGGCCAGGCGGCGGAACAGGGCTGGCCCGATCTGACGACGCGGGGGCGCGAATTTTTCGTCCGGTCGCTTGCCCAATTGATGGACGACACGGGCATGAACCGAGAACGCCTCATGCTCTATTCGCGCGTGGAGGCAGCAAGTCTGAGCGAGACCGGCGCGCTCGAGGCCGTGATGCCCGGCTGCCTGCTCTTGCTCGATTCGTCGGGCCTCTAAGTTCTGTTAAGGCTGCTTTCAGCCGTTCGGAGGCACTTCGGGGCCTTCGCCAAACCATCACCGGGTACCGCCATGCGTTCATATCTGCTTCCTGTCGCCGCCTTTGCTGCCTTTGCGGTGCCCGCCACCGCGCAGGAAACGGTTTTTCCTGAACCCGCATCCGAGCCTGCGCCACTGGCGGACCTGTCGCAACGCATGTCCGATCCCGAAGCCCAGCGCGAGACCGCGCTGATGCTGCAGGCGATGACCGAAGTCCTGCTCGACGTGCCGATCGCGCCAATGGCCGAGGCTGCCGCCCAAATGGCTGGCGAGAAGGCGCAGGAGATCGATCCGGATCTGACCTTGCGCAAGCTGGCTCCGCAAGCCGGTCGGCTGAGCGAGGAGGTTGCGCGCAATACGCCGCGGGCGATGGAAGCGATGGGCATCATGGCCCAGGGGCTTGCCGCAGCGGCACCCACCCTGAAAGGTATGCTCGTCCGCATGCGCGAAGGGCTGGCCCGCAAGTAACGACGCGGGGTTAATTTCCCGCATGAAATATCCGTTCGTGCTGCTCGCGCTGGTGGACGCAGGTGCCACACTGGTGCATGAGCGCCGCTCCGATGTGGCAGCTCTACCAGTTCCCTTTATGTCCGTTCAGCCGCAAGCTGCGCCTGCTTATGGGCGAGAAGAACATCGCCTATGAACTCGTGCGCGAAAATCCCTGGGAGGGGCGCGACGAATTCTGGCAGCTCAATCCGGCGGGCCGCACCCCGGTTCTGCACGAGGGCGCGCGCGGCGTGACCTTGTCGGACAGCCAGGCGATTTGCGAGTTCCTGGAAGAGACGGTCGAGCGCAATCCGATGATTAACGGATCGGCCGTCAACCGCGCCGAAATTCGGCGGTTGACCGCGCTGTTCGACGAGAACCTGCATGGCGATGTCACCGCGCCATTGCTGCACGAACGGATGAAGAAACGCCTGATCTATCGCCAGCCCCCGGATTCCCGCGTTCTGCGCGAAGCAATGAAACTGGCGCATGGCCATCTCGATTATATCGACTGGCTGGTCGATACCCGTCCCTGGATCGGCGGAGCGACGTTGAGTCTGGCCGATCTTGCCTGCGCTGCGCAGATTTCGGTCGCCGACTATCTCGGGGGTATCGACTGGAAGGGGCACGACCAGTCGCGCCACTGGTATTCGGTAATGAAGAGCCGCCCGAGCTTCCGCCCGATGCTGAGCGAGAAGATGGACGGCCTTCCGCCGCCCAAGCACTACGCCGACGTGGACCTTTAGCTCAGCGTTGGCACTTGGGGCAGAACCAGGTGCTGCGGCCGCCCTGTACGATACGCCGGATGGTTCCGCCATCGTCGCGGTGACAAGCCTCGCTCTCGCGCCCGTAAACGTCGAAACGGGTGGCGAAATATCCCAGCTCGCCATCTGGCCGGGCGAAGTCTCTCAACGTCGAGCCGCCGTCGAGGATCGATTGTTCGAGCACTTCGCGTATCGCCGGGACCAGTCTGCGCAATTGCGGCATCGTCAGCTTTCCGCCCGCCTTGCGCGGATGGATTCCCGCTCGCCACAGCGCTTCGCACACGTAGATATTTCCCAGACCGGCCACGATCCGCTGATCGAGCAGCAACAGCTTGATTGCCTGCTTGCGGTCCTTGGTGACCGCACGCAGATGGGCCGGCGTCAAATCCGCTCCCAACGGTTCGGGGCCGAGGGCAGCGAAGGGCGGCCACAGGTCGAGGTCCGGCGCGAGCAGCAGGTCCACCGAACCGAAGCGCCGAGGATCGTTAAGCGCGAAGACATGCTCCGCCGTTTTGATCACCAGATGGTCGTGCTTGTCGTGCGTATTCGGATCGATCCGCCAGCGCCCGCTCATGCCCAGGTGAAAGACCATGGCATGATCGCGGTCGGTATGCAGGATCCCGTATTTTGCCCGTCGCGACAGGGCCGATACGGTTGCCCCGGTCAGCGCCTGGACGAGGTCGACCGGAAAGGGCCGCCGCAGGTCGGGCCGGTTTACGCGCACGCTGACGATCCGCTCACCCCGGAGGAAACGGGCAAGGCCGCGCACGGTGGTTTCGACTTCGGGCAACTCTGGCATGAGCCTGCCTCTAACACCCTTTGCGCATCCCTCAATTCCCCCTAAGGCTCGCGACCATGAGCGATACAGTCTCCTTCGGTTACGAAGACATCGATGCGGACGAGAAAACCGGGCGCGTGGGCGCAGTCTTCTCGAATGTCGCGTCGAAATACGATATCATGAACGATGCGATGTCCGGCGGGATGCACCGCTTGTGGAAGGATCGTTTTGTCAGGCGGGTCAAGCCGCAGCCTGACGAACAGATCCTCGACATGGCGGGCGGCACGGGCGACATCGCCTTTAGGATGGCCGAACGCGGGGCGAGCGTCACCGTATCCGACATCAACCAGAACATGCTCGACGTCGGTATCGAACGGGCCATGGATCGCGGAATCGACGGACTGGTATGGTCGCGCCAGAATGCAGAAGAGCTGTCGTTCACGAGCCGCACATTCGATGCTTACACCATCGCCTTTGGCATCCGTAACGTCACCCATACTCGCAAGGCTCTTGCAGAGGCGCACCGGGTGCTGAAATTCGGCGGACGCTTCTACTGTCTCGAATTTTCCACGGTCGAATGGCCGGGCTTCAAGGAAGCCTATGACCTGTATTCGCACAAGCTCGTGCCGAAGCTCGGCAAGGCGATTGCGGGCGATGCAGACAGCTATCGCTATCTGATCGAATCGATCCGTCGCTTCCCCGACATGCCGGGTTTCGAGGCCATGATCCGCGAGGCAGGGTTCGAGAATACGCGCGTCGAGCCGATCATGGGCGGGCTCGTGGCGATCCATTCGGGGTGGAAGGTCTAGCGTGGCCAAACCTGCCACGCATATCTGGCGTCTGCTCAAATGGGGACGCACGCTCGCGCGTCATGGCGCTTTACGCGGGATCGAGAACGATCCCAATACGCCCGTTCCCGTCAAGCGGTTGGCGAGAATTGCCCGCTTCGGCACGGTCCAGCCACGCGATCCCGACTATGCCGGGGCCTTTCGCGATATTGGGCCTGCGGCAATCAAGCTCGGCCAGACTTTGGCGACACGGCCCGACCTTGTGGGCGAGGAAGCGGCGCGGAACCTGCTGACCCTGCAGGACGATCTGCCACCGGTTGATTTCGCGCTGATCAAGCAAAGCGTCGAATCCAGCTTCGAACAGCCGATCGAGAATCTGTGGTCCCACTTTGACCCGGTGCCCATAGGTGCGGCATCGATCGCGCAGGTCCATCGCGCGGTCACGACCGAAGGCAGGCAGGTGGCGGTCAAAGTGTTGCGCCCCGGCGTTCGCGAGCGGTTCGCCAAGGATATCCAGACCTACGAGTGGGCTGCCGCGCATCTGGAAAGCTTCGGTGGCGAAGCGGCCCGGCTGCGTCCGCGCCTGACCATCGCCAATTTCAAGCGTTGGACCAACAGTGAGCTGGACCTGCGCCGCGAGGCGGCGAGCGCATCGGAACTTGCCGAGCATATGGTCGGCACGTCAGGGTACGAGATTCCCGAGATCGACTGGGACCGGACCAATGGCCGGGTGATGACCATCGACTGGATCGAAGGCATCAAGATTTCCGATACCGAGGCACTTCGCGCTGCGGGCCACGATATGGACGAACTGGCGGGCCGTCTTGTCCTCGCCTTCCTCAAGCAGGCGATTGCCGCCGGTTTCTTTCACGCCGACATGCACCAGGGCAATCTGTTCGTGAAACCCGATGGCACTATCGCGGCAATCGATTTTGGCATCATGGGCCGGATCGACCGGCGGGCGCGCATGTGGCTGGCGGAAATCCTCTACGGTCTGACCACGGGCAATTACAGGCGTGTCGCCGAAATTCATTTCGAGGCGCAATATGTGCCGAGCCATCATGACGTGAACGACTTTGCCACAGCCTTGCGCGCGGTGGGTGAGCCGATGCGGGGCAAGCCGGTGAGCGAGCTGAGCGTTGGCCAGATGCTCGACGGCCTGTTTGCCATCACGCGCGATTTCGACATGCAGACGCAGCCGCATCTGCTCCTGCTCCAGAAGACCATGGTGATGGTCGAAGGTATCGCGACGCAACTCAATCCGAAGATCAACATGTGGGATGTCAGCGCCCCGTATGTCCGCAGCTGGATCCGTGACGAGCTCGGTCCCGAAGCGGCTTTGGCGGATCGCATCCGCGAGGACACCGAAACCTTGTTGCGAATTCCCGAGCTGGTTCGGCGGATCGAGGAAAGCTATCCCTCCAAGGGCGGCGCGCCCGAACCCCCGCCTCTGCCGGAGGTCGAATTGATGTGGGAAAGGCGCCGCCGCAAGGAGGCGGGGCGCAGCTGGGTGGGCTATGCAGTGGCGGCAATTGGCGGGGGAGCGGCGGTTTGGCTGGCGATGGCGCAAGGTTGGATCGTCTGAACGCAAGGGCAGCCCCCGACTGGGACCGCTTCGCACACTGGCGCCCCTGGCCGGCGCGGATCCTGCTCGCAGTGGTCGCGGTGCTTCTGGCTCTGGCAGCACTGACCCCGCTTACCGCGACCATGGACGGGACGCCCTCCACCGTGCCCGATTTCGTTGCCACCACGGCAGTCGAGGATACGGAGGTCGAGCGGGACGAGGACCTGGCTTTCTATGACCGGGTCATCGAACTGATCGCCGATGGCGAAGGCTATTATGACTTCGTCGTCGAGGAACAGCGTGCGCGCAATTATCCGGTCCGCCCGGGCCTTGCCGTGCGTCTGCCGACCCTGGCCCATATCCACGCATGGCTGGGCGAGCTCGGGATGATTGCGCTGGCGATCGTCTTGCTGGGGGCAACCGTCTGGGCATGGTGGAAGCGACTGGGCGAAGAAGCGGGGGGCGAGAAGTTCAGGCGGATCGGCGCGGCGCTGATGCTGATGGGCGGCTCGCTGGGCCTCAATCGCTATTATTTCGTCCTGCACGAACTGTGGGCCGGAATGCTTCTAGCGCTTGCCTTCGGACTGCATCGTCCGGGGCGCTGGGGGTGGGCACTGTTCGTCGCGGCGCTGGCTCTGGCGATCCGCGAGCATGCGCTTCCTTTCGTCTTGCTGCTGGGCGCCATGGCCGCATGGCGGCGCGACTGGAAGGAAGCGTCGGCGTGGGCGGCGCTGGTGGCGGTGTTTCTTGTCGCGATGTCGTGGCACCTCTCGCTGATCGCGCCACAGGTCCTGACGACCGATCGCGAAAGCCCCGACTGGCTGGTCCTACGCGGCCTGTCCGGTTGGCTCGGCAATATCGTGCTCAGTTCCAACCTGCGCTTTCTGCCGCACGAGGTGGCCGGGCCGCTGGTGCTGCTGATGGCGCTCGGCTGGGCTGGCTGGCGCTCGCATGCAGGGACAACCGGCACGCTGCTCTACCTCGGCTACGGCCTGGCTTTCATGCTCGCCGGGCGAGCCAACAATTTCTATTGGGGCGCGGTCGTTGCGCCGGCCATGTTCATCGGCCTCGCTTTCCTGCCGATGGCGCTTACCTCGCTATGGCGGGCCGCCAGCCCCAGCTCCGGATTGCCCACAGCAGCACGATGACGTGCAACGCCTCTACGGTCATCGGTTGCCACCACCCATCATAGGTGCCTTCGACGATCAGGTTTACCAGCCGCCCGGTGAAAGCGATCGCGAACAGGGCCAGCGCAGGCAGAAGTACATCACCGCGGCGCTTCCAGGCGCCCCAGGCCATGGAGATGGCAGCCACGTAGAAGAACGCAGTCATATCTCCGCGCAAGGTCGAGCTGCCATGCGTGGTTGCCGCATCCAGTCCGAAATCATTGCCCGAAACAGAAGGATTGACGAGAAATCCGGTCCCGATAACCAGATCGAGTATCGCGCCCAAAACTATCAACGCGCTCAGAAAAAGGTGCATGTGTTCCTCCCGTTACCCCTTTTTAAACCATAGTGCGCTATCGCGAAGCGCACAATGTGGCGGTGCTGTACCAATCGGCAAGGCGCTGGCAATGACGGACAGGGGGCGCTAGCACGCGCGTTGATGGACATATGGGAATGCATTTGCCGATCCGCGCCGAAGAAGGCGCTCGCCGCGGGGGACGGGGCGGCGAACACATGAGTGGTCCGAAAATTCTGCTGGTCATCGGGGGCGGCATTGCCGCGTACAAATCGTGCGAACTGGTACGCCTGATCCGCAAAGCGGGCGGCGAGGTTACCTGCGTGCTCACCGAAGGCGGGAAGCAGTTCGTCACTCCCATGGCACTGGCGGCGCTGTCCGAAAACAAGGTCTATACCTCGTTGTTCGATCTCAAGGACGAGGTCGAGATGGGGCATATCCAGCTGAGCCGGGAGGCCGACCTCGTGGTCGTGTGCCCGGCCACGGCGGATTTGCTCGCCAAGATGGCGGCAGGGATCGCAGACGATCTGGCGACGACCCTGATCCTCGCGACCGACAAACCCGTGCTGACCGTACCGGCCATGAACGTGCGCATGTGGGAACATTCGGCCACGCAGCGCAACGCCGACTGGCTGCGGAAGGCGGGCGTCGCGGTAATGGAACCCGATGAAGGCACGATGGCGTGCGGCGAATTCGGCGCAGGCCGCTTGCCCGAACCGGCGGCGATCCTGTCGCGCATTGCCGAAGAACTCGATCTCGATATCGATGTGCCCGGGTTGCCAGCTCCTGATCCTGCGCAGTTGAGCGCGCCCGAAGTTCATGAAGAGGAAGACGATCTTCCCGAGGAATTCGAACCCGAGGACGAAGCGGAAGTCCGAAGGACCGGGGGTGGACTGGGTGGTCTACTGGCTGCGATCATCCCGCGCAGCACGCCCAAACGCAGCCACGAGGACATCGAGGCCGAGCTTGAAGACTTGCCCGAGCCCGAAATGCCCGAGGCACAGGAACCTACGGACGAGCCCGCTTTCGACCCGGAGAGCGCCGGTCCCGTTCTGGCGACGAAGGGCAAGGCATCAGCCGCTCCCCCCATCGACGCTGCCGCGATCAACCACGAGGTCGCCCGGCGGGATGAACGCGCCAGGCCACAGCCGATGGCCAGTTTCATGCAAGGTGACGAGGTCGCGTTCGAGGACTCGCCGCTTGCCGGTCAGGCTGCATTCGATCCCGACCCCGAACACCGTCCGCTCTACGGCAAGCATGTGCTGGTGACGGCAGGGCCGACGCGCGAACCGATCGATCCGGTGCGCTACATCGCCAATCGCTCGAGTGGGAAACAAGGCTTCGCGATTGCCGCAATGGCTGCCGCTGCCGGCGCGCGTGTGACCTTGGTGACCGGGCCGGTACACTTGCCCACGCCGCCGGGTGTCGACCGCGTCGATGTCGAAACCGCCGAGGACATGGCCGAGGAAGTGCGCCGTGCGCTGCCTGCCGAGATCGCGTTCATGGTTGCCGCCGTTGCGGACTGGAAGAGCCGCCACGTTGCGGGCGAGAAAATGAAAAAGCGCGGTAGCGCGCCCCCCGCGCTGATCCTGGCCGAAAATCCCGATATCCTCGCCAGCGTGGCAGCCGGGCGAAAACGCCCCGATCTTCTGATCGGCTTCGCTGCCGAAACTGAAAACGTGGTCGAGAACGCGAAGACAAAACGCAAGCGCAAGGGTGCCGACTGGATCATCGCGAACAATGTGTCCGGATCCGAAGGCGAAAGCGTGATGGGCGGCGATCTCAACCAGGTCCATGTCGTGACCTCGCGCGGCGTTGAAAGTCTGCCCGAAATGGCGAAGGAAGATGTCGCGCGCGAACTGGTTGCCCGTGCTGCCGAAGCGCTGATCAACACCGAAGGCGACCATGACTGACCGTGTCGCAGTGGCCATCAAGCGACTGCCGCATGGTGCGGGCCTCGATCTGCCTGCCTATGCCACCGACGGCGCCGCAGGAATGGACGTGCTCGCCGCCGAGCAGGTGACGCTTCTCCCGGGCATGCGCCACGCGGTCGCGACAGGCCTGGCTCTCGCGATACCCGAGGGCTTCGAGGTTCAGGTCCGTCCGCGTTCAGGCCTTGCCCTCAAGCACGGAATTTCCGTGCCCAACACGCCGGGCACGATCGACAGCGATTACCGGGGCGAACTGAAGATCATCCTGATCAATCACGGGAATGACGAATTTGCGATCGCGCGCGGCGACCGGATCGCGCAGCTGGTGCTCGCGCCCGTGACGCAGGCAATCTGGAACGAGGTCGAGGAATTGGACGAAACCCCGCGCGGCGCTGGCGGTTTCGGATCGACCGGGGGCCACGCGCAGTTGGTCTAGCCCGACCCTAGAGCATCGTTCGCTGGTGGGCGACGTGAAAGCACGCGGCCGAGGCTCCCCAGATCAGCGCGAAAAATCCCAGCACGCCCCATTCAACCGCATGGCCGGGCATGGTCCACAAGCCGGCGGCGATGCCCACCCCGAATTGTCCGGCAGACAGCGCGGCCATGATCGAGCGCATCGCGGCTGGCCGAAACCATACCAGCAAACTCGCCACCACCGCGATGCCGACCAGGGCGATGAAGACCAAATTGGTCGCTTCGTCCTCGCTGCCGATCATGCCCACGGCACCGTTGATCCATACGGTCAGGAACCCGCCGAGCGCTGCGATGGCGATTCCGACCTTGTGCGGCACGTTGCGGCCGACCCTGACCGCGATTTCAGCGCCGATGCCCAAGGCCGATATAAGCACCGCGGCGAAGACGAAATCGGAGCCGGTCCAGTCGACCTCGCTGGTGAACTGCATTGCGATCGCGGGTAGCGCGAACAATGCAAGTAGCGCCCCCCATCCGGCAATGCGCCAGCCATTGAGCGAGCAGGTACGATTGTGGGTTTCGTTAGCGTTCATCAGGCAAACTCCGGTTGAATTGACCCGCATCTGCTATCTTGGGCGGTGCCTGAGCGGCATGAGCAATTCGTGAGCAATACCTGAAAACCTTCCGCACCGATGTCTCATCGCATAGAGCGCAGACGGGAAGGGGTATCCATGCCGACACAGGCCGACATCATGCGCTTCGATGCATTCGAACTCGATCTTTCCAACCGGCGACTGATAAGGAACGGCCAGCCAGTCGACCTTGGCAGCCGCTATTTCGATGCGCTCGTGCTGCTGGTGCGCGAAGCGGGAGAACTGGTCTCGAAAGACCGGTTCATGGACGAGGTCTGGCGCGGAATTCCGGTAACCGACGAGGCCCTGACCCAGTGTATCCGTACACTGCGCCGGGCTCTTGGTGACGATGCCGGCAATCCGCACTATATTCAGACGGTCCCCAAACACGGTTACCGGTTTCTTGTTCAGCCGACAGGTCCGGGCGAAGGGTCGGTGACGGGCGACAGCTATCGCCTGCCCGGGAGGATTGCCGCGGCAGGCACACTCTCCGGGGCAATGGCCGGGGCCGCGGGTGGGCTGTTCTACGGTGTTGTCGCAAGCACTGGGGGCGGATCGACGGTCGTGGTGCTTGCAGCCCTGGTCGCTGCGCTTGGTACGCTCGGCGGCGCGGGCGTCGGGCTCGGCATGGCGAGTATCCTCGCCTGGCGCGAGCGGATCGACGTGACGCTTGTTTTTGGCGCGATGCTGGGAGGTCTTGCGGTTGGCGCGCTGGGCAGCACCCTGGGCCGGGACGGGATCGGCTTGCTGACGGGCGAGGATATTCGGCACGTGACCGGCATGATCGAGGGATTGTTGCTGGGCTGCGCTACCGGACTGGCCGGCTGGCTGGTCCTGTCCGGTTCGCTGAAATCGCGCGCCGCGATTGCCGGTGCCTCGATCGGCCTTGGCGCTCTTGCAGGCGCGCTTGTCCATCTGGTGGGAGGAAGGTTGCTGGGCGGAAGTCTGGTTACGCTTCAGGAAAGCCTTGGCGATACCAGACTGTCCCTTGCACGCGCGGCGTCGGTGTTCGGCGAAGCCAGGTTCGGCGAGACTGCGCACCTTGTTGCTTGCGTCACCGAAGGCGCAGTGTTCGTATCCTTCGTCGCCCTAGCGCTGACGCTTGTGCGGAAAGATTGAAACGCACGAAAAAGGGCGGCCCGATCGCGGAACCGCCCTTCTTTTGCAAAAGCGCCGTCAGATCAGTCGATCCGCCGCACGACCTTGTCTTCAGGCTTAATCGAGATGCGGACCGTTTCACCGGAATTGCCCGGAAAATCGGTGAACATTGCATCGACCAGATTGGGCACGAGGTATTGGAGCCGGTCCGAGGTCGACATGGCCTGGGCCCTGCCTTCGAACAGTCGTTCGCCGGTCGCCGTTCGGTCGATCTTCATGTCGATGCCACTGGTATAGACGGTGTAGCTGCGAATTTCCGGACCGCCGAACCACGGGTCGTAGAAACCGTACCCCCAGCGGCTGCCGAAAGAACGCGGATGGTAATAGCCGAGCCGCGAACGGTAGAACGGGCGATAGCCGTACCACGGGGAATAGAACGGATCGTGAAATCCGGTCGTGCGTATGCGTTCACGCCCGTTGTCGACGCCGTAATCGAAGCGGACGAGCAGCGTCGCATCGTCAGCCGAAGGTGCCTGGACGTAACCAAGGCGCGCCATTTCGGCTTCCACGAAGTCGGCATATTGCGCGAATTCGAGACCACCTGCGAGCGCGGGATCGTCAGCCACCACATAGAAGCTTTCGCCCTGCGGGGCGGGAAGCTGCGTCTGGAAGCGCGACACGTCGGCCTTGAACGGAGTTGCACAGGCGGCAAGGCCCGCGAGGAGAATCGGAACGGAGGCGAGCTTGAGCTGGCGCCCCCAACCGTGCTTGAGGCTGGTCATAACAAAGTCCCTTTCGAACGGGCATCTTACACGAAACTCGAAATTCGCGCATCCCGTCGTCTGCCCAGGGCAGACTGTCAGCGAATGGGCATTGTTCTACAAATGTCTGGCTGAACCCGGTTTGAATGTCCGGATTGACATTGATTGCATGATTTCAGATGCTTCGGCCGCGTACAAGGCCCAGGGCGCGGTACGTCGCATCGAGCGTGGGGCCGGCCAGTTCGCGTGCCTTGCTTGCACCCCGGGCAAGGATGGCATCCAGCGACTCGCGATCGTCCAAGAGCGTCGTGAACTTGTCCGAGATCGGTCGCAAAGTCTCGATCAGCGCTTCGCCGAGGGCGGGTTTGAACGCACCGAAACCCTCGCCTCCGTGGTCGCGCAGAACTTCCTCGATGGTCTGCTCTTTCAGCGCGGCATAGATGGTTACGAGGTTCAGCGCCTCTGGCCGGTGCGTCAGCCCGGCTTTTTCGCATGGCAGCGGCTCGGGATCGGTCTTGGCCTTCTTGACCTTCTTCATGATCGTCTCGGCATCGTCCGACAAATTGATCCGGCTCATGTCCGACGGATCGGACTTGCTCATCTTTGCGTCACCGTTGCGCAGTGACATGATCCGCGCGGCCTGAGGCGGCACGATCGCGTCGGGCAGGGTAAACACGGGTGCGTCTTCGGAAGTGAAATCATTGTTGAATTTCTGCGCGATGTCGCGAGCGAGTTCGAGATGCTGCTTCTGATCCTCGCCCACGGGAACGTGGGTCGCCTGGTAAAGCAGCACGTCGGCGGCTTGCAGGACGGGATAGCCGAACAGCGCGACCGACTGCCCCTCCCGGTTCTTGCCGGCCTTGTCCTTCCACTGGGTCATGCGGTTGAGCCAGCCCATCCGGGCGGTCCCACCCAGCAGCCATTGCAGCTCCGCATGCGCGGGTACCTGCGCCTGGTTGAAGAGAATGGAGCGTTGCGGATCGATACCGCAGGCCACCAGCGCGGCGGTCATCTCCAGCGTGCCCTTGTGCAGGTCCGCGGGATCGTGCGGCTGACTGATCGCATGCAGATCGGCGAGGAAGAACAGGCACTGGCCGTCCTCGCTCAACTGGTCCTGCATCGCCACCCAGTTGCGGATTGCGCCGAGGTAATTGCCGAGGTGGAGATTGCCGGTGGGCTGGATGCCGGAAACGACGCGCATTAGGGTGCTTTCTTCTTCGTGAGGGCGGCGATCCGGTACCGGTCGATGGCACCGATGGCGAAAGCCACGCCGAAATAGACTGTCGCGGCGCACAGGACGAGCACCGCCAGGGCCAGCAGCCGGGCCACGAGGCCCGCAGTGTACCAGCCGGTAAGCAGATCGCGAGCGAACCACAAGGCGGCTCCCATCGCGGCGGCGGCAAGCAGTTGCCGGGCAATCCGCAAGACCAGTGTTACCGGCGCGCGGTAATGTCCGCGCGCGAGCATGACGATATAGAGGAACGCAACATTGATCCACGCACCGATCACGCTGGCCGCGGCGACTCCGATAACGCCGTATCGTTCGAGAAAGGCGATGTTGAAGGACACGAACACGCCGAGCGAGATGAACGCGGCATAGACGGGCGTGCGCGTGTCTGCACGCGCGTAAAAATTGGGCACCAACACCTTGACCAGCACGTAGGCCGGCAGGCCCAGCACCAGGACGCCGAGCACGCCGCCGGAAATGATCGCATCCTCCACGCTGAACCGGCCGCCCTGGAAGATCATCGTCACGAACGGCACCGCGCAGATCGCCATTGCCACTGCCGCCGGGATCGTCAACAACATCGACAATTCGATCGCGTCGGACTGGATCCGGTCGGCGCCGTCCTTGTTGTTGCTGCCCACGAACTTGCTCAGCGTCGGCAGGATTGCCGTGCTCAGGGCAATGCCGATGATGCCAAGCGGAAGCTGGTTCAGCCGGTCGGCATAGTTCATGTAGCTGACCGAGCCGCTGGCCAGCTGATTGAGAAAGTACAGCTGGACGAGCGTGTTGATCTGGTACGCCCCGCCCCCGATTGCCGCTGGCAGCGCGATGATGGACAGGCGTTTGACCTCCGGTGTTATGCGGGGCCAGAGCAGTTTGGGCCGAAAGCCTTCGACCCGGATCCAGTAATACAGCCAGGCCAGTTGCATGACGCCCGCCCCGGTCACGGCCCAGGCGATGCCGTAGGTGACCTGTTCCACGCTGGCCCCGGTTTCGTTCATGAAGAACTCCCCGCCCAGCAGCGCTGCGATCAAGACAAGGTTGAGAATGATCGGGAAGCTTGCGCCCGGCGCAAAGCGACTGACCGAGTTCAGCATCCCGGTGAACAGGGTCACCAGACTGACCAGCAAAATATAGGGAAACATGATCCGCGCGAAATCGACCGCCATGTCGAAATTGCCGGGATCGACCGGTTTTTCCGACAGCACCCAGATTACGCCCGGCATGGCCAGTTCCAGAACGGCGCAAAGCAGGATCAGGACCGGCAGAAAGACGCTCAGCACATCGTCGGAAAAACTGCGCGCGTCTTCCAGCCCGCCCTCGCCATGAAGGCGCTTGGAGAACATCGGCACGAAAGCTGCCGAAAAGGCTCCTTCGGCGAACAGGCGGCGGAAAACGTTGGGAATGATGAATGCCTGGAACCAGGCATCGGTCACCGCATTCGCCCCCAGCACGCGGCTGAAGATCATTTCGCGCGCCATGCCGGCCACGCGGCTGACCATGGTCAGCCCGCCAATGGTGCCGACATGCCTGAGCAGGCTCATCGCCGAGCCGTCCTACGCGACGAAGCGCTCAGGCGTTGCCTGCGGGCGGGTTCGCGCCTTCGCCCTTGTCCTGCTGCGCGCGCGCGGCGAGCTGCTGCTGGTAGAGCGCGCTGAAATCCATCGGATCGAGCATCAGCGGCGGGAAGCCCGCATCGCGGCTGGCATCGGCGATGACCGCGCGGGCGAAGGGGAACAGCAGGCGCGGCGCTTCTGCGAACAGGAAAGCGTGCGCGTGTTCGTCCGGCAGGTTGCGAATGCCGACGAGGCCGCAATAGGCCAGGTCGATGAGGTACAGGTTGCCCTGGCTGGTCTTGGCGGTGCAGGTAATCTTCAGCGTGACTTCGTGCACATCGTCGCCGACCGCATCGGAACCGATGTTGAACTGCACATCGAGCTGGGGTTGCTCGTTCCACTGATAGCATTTGGGCGCGTTGGGATTCTCGACCGAGAGATCCTTCACATATTGCGAGATCAGCCCGACCTGGGGCTGATTGTCAGCACCGTTTCCGCCATTGTTCGCGTCGGGATTGATGTCGGTGAGGATGTCGCCTTCGTCAGCCATGATGTTCGCTTTCCAGATAGACTTCGTCTTGCGCGGCGTTTTCCGCTCGATCGCGCGGGGGTTCGGTGCGCGCGCCTAGCACCGTGGACGGCGCGTAGCAACGTGCGTGCCGCATTGCGCATCCCGTTCGTCGCAGGAACATTGCCGGTTTGTAATTCATTCCTATCTAGGGCAAAAGGAAGCGCCCGGTTTCATACGGAATTGCCGGGCAGGAATCGACACCAGCAGGTATTTGCGCACGTGATAACGGAAATCGTCATCCTCGCCATGATCGCCGCCTTTCTCGGGCTGCGTCTCTATTCGGTCCTCGGCCGCCGATCGGAACACGAGGAGGAAGTGATTCCTCGCCGGTTCGAGCGCAAGGAGGCATCCGAACAGGATATCGAACCGGCGCGTACCGTTCGTCAGCCGGTGGCTGTGCGTTCTGCCGACGAGCGGGCGCCGATCAACGAAAGTGGCGTGCGCGCCATCGCCGCAGCCGATCCCGATTTCGACCTGCTTGCTTTTCTCGAAGGTGCGAAGGCGGCTTACGGCATGGTCCTCGAAGCGTTCTGGCAAGGCGACAAGGACACTTTGCGCGAACTGGCCGACGATGATGTCTATGAAAGCTTCGCCGGCGCCATCGACGCGCGCGACGAAGCGGGGGAAACGCTCGACAATCGTCTTATCCGGATCGAAGATGCCACGGTGCATTCGGCCGAACTGGACGGGCGGATGGCGCGCATCACGGTCCGCTTCGTGGCGGACATCGCCGCGGTGACGCGCGACAAGGATGGCAATGTTGTGGCCGGGTCGCTCGACGATGCGGTCGAAAGCCGCGATATCTGGACCTTTACCCGCAATGTCGATGCGGACCAGCCCAATTGGAAACTCGACGAGACGGACGAGGGCTGACCGCCCGCATCTGACGGGGGAGGGTCATGCGCAGATTTGCAATCGCCGCGGCAATGTTCGCGCTCGCGGCCTGCACGGGCATCGTTCCCGATGCGCAGCCGCCACAGACCGCGCTCCCTGTTCCTGCGCCTGTCATCCCCGCGCCCACCGCGGCCCAGGCCGAATTCACTCGTGGCCCCGCTGTCGAGCAATTGGCATTCGGGATTGGCGATGCCGCCAGTGCCCTGTCCTCGTTCCGTGAATCGTGCCCTGCCATTCTATCGCGCTCCGATGCGAGCGGGATGACGCAGACGCCCGACTGGCAGCCATCCTGTCAGGCCGCCGCCAGCTGGCCGATATCCGATGCGCGCGATTTCTTCGCCAGCTATTTCGAAACCGTTCGGGTGCGCGACGGCGCAGCCTTTGCGACCGGCTATTTCGAGCCCGAGATACGCGCCAGCCTCACCCGCGAGGCGGGTTACGACGTTCCCGTCTATGCGATGCCATCGGACCTTGTACGAGCGTGGCCAGCCGATATGCCGATGGCCGAACGCGAAGGCCGCCCGCCGCTCGGCCGCTACGACGAGAACGGGAATTTCGTCCTGTATTACGAGCGCGCGCAGATCGAGGCGGGGGCGCTGGAAGGCCGCGTGCCGGTGATCGCTTGGGCTGCCGACCCGGTCGAGTTTTTCTTCCTCCAGATCCAGGGCTCGGGCCTGCTGCGCCTGCCCGACAATTCACTGATGCGGATCGGCTATGCAGGGCAGAACGGGCGCGAATATGTCGGCATCGGCAGCGTCATGCGCGAACGTGGGCTGCTCGGCGACGGTCCCGGCCAATATGCAGGCTCGATGCAGGGCATCATGCAGTATATCCGGGAAAATCCCGAAGAGGGGCGCGAATTGATGCGGCTCAACAAGAGCTGGATTTTCTTCCGCAAGCTTGAAACCGATGGACCGCTCGGCTCGCTCGGCGTTCCCGTCCGCCGCGAAGCGTCGGTGGCGGTCGACCCGGATTACGTGCCCTATGGCGCGCCGGTATTCCTCGACATGGACCGCGACGTCGCTGACGGACTGTGGATCGCGCAGGATACGGGCGGCGCAATCAAGGGGGCGAACCGGTTCGACACGTTCTGGGGCAATGGCCAGGACGCGCGGGAAATCGCCGGCGGGATGAGTTCGCGCGGTTCCGCCCTTATACTCCTGCCCAAGGGTACTGTTCAACGCCTCGACCGGCGATGAGCGCGCCGCGAGGACTTAGCGCGGACGAGGCAGCCGCCTGGGAAAACCTCGTCGCGACGGTGACGCCTATTCACCGGGGCAAATCGAAAACTCCGCCAGGAACGGTCGCGCCCGCGAAGACGGCGCAACCTGCCTCCATGCGACAACCGGTGGCCCCTCCGGCCAGGTCCGAACCTGCGCGTGCGACCGCGAACCCTCCCGGGAATCTGGACGGGCAATGGGATCGTAAGCTCAAGTCGGGCGCCATCAGCCCCGACATCACGCTCGACCTCCACGGGCACACTCTCGACGCTGCCTATGATCGTCTGATGGGTGGTGTCGCCCAGGCCCGTGCGATTGGTGCGCGCACCATCCTGCTGGTGACCGGCAAGCCACGCCCGGTCGATCCGGCCGATCGCGGCGTCAGGCGCGGGGCAATTAGGGCCAAGGTGCTCGACTGGCTCGCGGCGTCGAGCCATCATTCCGCCATCGCCGCTATCCGCCGCGCCCATGTCAGACACGGTGGAGACGGCGCGCTCTACATCGTACTCAAGCGGACGAGATGATTGTTTTACAACAATTGTCAGGTCCGGCCTGTCCGCAGATTAATTTTTTCCTACCATCGCAACTCTAGCTTCGCCGCTCCGTTGAGGGCTTGTTCTTCAAGCAGATGGAGTGGACCATGAGCGACGATTTCGATCTTTCCGAAGGTGGCGTGAACCATCAGAAGCCGCGCGGCGACGATGACGTGATGACGACCGCGCAGGGCCACCCGATCGCGGACGACCAGAACTGGTTGACCGCCGGACCGCGCGGGCCGCAATTGCTCGAAGATCATATCGCGCGAGAGAAGATTTTTCATTTCGACCACGAGCGTATTCCCGAACGCGTCGTTCACGCTCGCGGCTACGGGGTGCATGGTCATTTCGAACTGACCAAGGCGATCCCGCAATATTCGCGCGCGAAAATCTTCACCGAAGAAGGGGTCAGGACGCCGACCTTCACCCGTTTTTCAACGGTCGCCGGTAACAAGGGGTCGCCCGATCTGGCACGCGACGTGCGCGGCTTCGCCACCAAGTTTTATACCAAGGAGGGGAATTGGGATCTGGTCGGCAACAACATCCCGGTCTTCTTCATCCAGGACGCGATCAAGTTTCCCGATCTGATCCACGCGGCCAAACCGGCACCCGACCGCGGCTTTCCGCAGGCGCAGACGGCACACGACAATTTCTGGGACTTCATCTCGCTCAGTCCGGAATCGATGCACATGGTCATGTGGATCATGTCCGATCGGGCAATTCCGCGCAGCTTCCGCTTCATGGAAGGGTTCGGCGTTCACACATTCCGCCTCGTCAACGACGAGGGCAAGTCTCACTTCGTGAAGTTCCACTGGAAACCGAGACTGGGGCTCCAGTCGGTCATCTGGAACGAAGCGTTGAAGGTGAACGGCGCGGACCCCGACTTCCATCGCCGGGACATGTGGGATGCGATCGACGCCGGCGATTTTCCGCAATGGGATCTCGGTATCCAGGTTTTCGACGACGAGTTTGCCGAGCAGTTCGAGTTCGACGTGCTCGATGCAACCAAGATCATTCCCGAAGAGCAGGTCCCGGTCGAGATCATCGGGACGCTCACCCTCGATGCCAATGTCGACAACTTCTTTGCCGAAACCGAGCAGGTTGCCTTCTGCACGCAGAACATCGTGCCAGGTATCGATCATTCCGACGACCCTCTGCTGCAGGGACGCAATTTCAGCTATCTCGATACGCAATTGAAACGTCTCGGCAGTCCGAACTTCACCCATATTCCGATCAATGCGCCAAAATGCCCGGTTCGTCATTTCCAGCAGGACGGGCACATGGCCATGCACAATCCCAAGGGGCGGGCCAATTACGAACCCAATAGTTGGGGCGAGGGCGACGGATCGGAGGAAAATCGCGGACCGCGCGCATGCCCCATGCGTGGCTTCGAATCCTATCCGGCAGAAATCGCCGGGCCGAAAGTCCGCGTGCGAAGCGAAACTTTCGCCGATCATTACAGCCAGGCCCGTCAGTTCTACATTTCGCAAACGCCCGTCGAGCAAACCCACATGGCGAACGCTCTGACCTTCGAACTTTCAAAGGTCGAACGCATGAGCATTCGCAAGCGCATGATCGGACATCTTCGTCATATCGATGACGGGCTGGCGCAGGAGGTTGCCGATGGCATCGGTCTGCCTGAACTGCCCGACAAGGTTCCGTTCGCCCGCAAGCCGATCACCGATCTGCCGGAAAGTCCGGCGCTATCGATCCTCAAGAACGGGCCGGACAGCTTCAAGGGCCGCAAGCTCGGCATCTATATCGCCGAGGGTGCAGATGCGAACATCGTGAAAGCGTTGCAGAAGGCGGCCAGGGATGTCGGCGCCATGGTCGAAATCGTCGCGCCTCATGTCGCCGGTGCGAAGTTGTCGGATGGCAGCATGATGGAAGCCGACGAGAAGATCGATGGCGGCCCATCGGTAACCTACGATGCGGTCGCGGTGGTGATGGATGAAAGATCCGCCAAGCGTTACAATACCGACAAGCCGAGCATCGATTTCGTCAACGATGCCTTCGCTCACGCCAAGTTCGTGGCGTATGTTCCCGGCGTAAAGCCGCTCTTCCAGACAGCGGGCGTGTGGGACTGGATGGACGATGGCTTCGTCGATATTTCCTCCGGCGAGCAAGCCTGCAAGACATTCATCGAGAAGTGCGCGAAATTGCGTTACTGGGATCGTGAAAGCGTAAAGCAGGACTGATCGGTTGCGGCGGCGCGGTCGCGACGACCGTCTGCCCCCTGCAATTGAGTCAGACAAACAAAAGCCCCCGGCATCGCTGCCGGGGGCTCCTTGCTTACCCGAAGGCTCAACGCCTTACTTGTGGTATTTGCTGTAGGTCAGATCGAAGCGGTCTGCTTCCATGACCTTCGTCCAGGCATTGACGAAGTCGCGGACGAACTTTTCCTCATTGCCGTTCTCGGCATAGACTTCGGCCACGGCGCGCAACTGCGAATTGGAGCCGAAGACGAGGTCGGTGCGCGTGGCGCGCCACAGTTCCTCGCCCGAACTACGGTCCTTGCCGATGAACTCCTCGTCGCCTTTCTCGTCGACCACTTCCCACAGCGTGCCCATGTGCAGCAGGTTGGTGAAAAAGTCGTTCGAGAGCACACCCGGACGATCGGTCAGCACGCCGATATTGTGACCGTGATCGGCATGTTCGCTGACCGCGCCAAGCGCGCGCATTCCGCCGAGCAGCGCAGTCATCTCCGGGACCGACAGGCCGAGCAGATGCGCCCGGTCGATCAGCATGTCCTCGGTCTTCACATTCGCTTTCGTCTTGAGGTAATTGCGGAACCCGTCGGCAAAGGGCTCCAGCGGCTCCCAGCTTTCGGCATCGAACTGGTCCTCGGTCGCATCGCCGCGACCGGTCGAGACCCGTACATCGACCTTGAAACCACCATCGCTGGCTGCCTTCTCGATTGCCGCCGCACCCGCAAGCACGATCGCATCGGCCATCGACAGATCGCCGCGCAACTCGTCGAGCTTGCCAAGAACCTTGCCGAGCTCGTCCGGGTCGTTGACGGGCCAGTTCCTGATCGCGTCGAAGCGGACATGCGCGCCGTTCGCGCCGCCGCGGTGGTCCGAATTGCGGTAGGTCGAGGCCGAGGCCCAAGCCGCCTTGACCAGTTCGCGAACCGAAAGACCGCTATCCAGCACCTTCGACTTGAAGGTCGATACGTCGCTGTCCGAAGCCTGCTTGCCGGCCGGAACCGGGTCCTGCCAGATCAGGTCCTCGCTCGGCACGTCGGGTCCGAGGTAACGGACCTTGGGGCCCATGTCGCGGTGTGTCAGCTTGAACCACGCGCGCGCGAACGCATCGTCCAGCGCCGCCTGATCATCGCGGAAGCGTTCGGAAATCTTGCGATATTCCGGATCGCGCTTCAGCGCCATGTCGGCCGTGGTCATGATGGTGGGGACCTTCTTGTTCGGGTCCCGCGCATCCGGTGCCATGTCGGCCTCTTCGGGGTCGATCGGCGTCCACTGCTTGGCGCCGGCGGGGCTTTCCGTCAGTTCGTATTCGTATTTGAACAGCAAGCGGAAATAATCGCCGCCCCATTGGGTGGGGTTGGGCGTCCAGGCGCCTTCAATGCCGGAGGTCGTGATGTGACCCTTGCCGATTTCTTCGGGATCGGTCAGCCAGCCGAAGCCCATCGTATGCAGGTTCTCGCCCTCGGGCGCTTTCCCGAACGTGTCCGCCGGAGCCGCGCCATGGCATTTGCCGAATGCGTGACCGCCAGCCGTCAAGGCGACTGTTTCCTCGTCATTCATCGCCATGCGAGCGAAGGTTTCGCGCATGTCGCGCGCCATCCCCTCGGCATCGTGCGGATTGCCGCCCGGCCCTTCGGGATTGACGTAGATCAGGCCCATCTGGATCGCGGCGAGCGGGTTTTCGAGCGCCTTGCCCTCGTCGGGAATGATGCGGGTTTCGACGCCTTCGTCGACCCACTCTTCCTCGGTGCCCCAATAGACCTTCTCGGGTTCGAACACGTCCTTGCGACCGCCGCCGAAGCCGAACACCGGGCCACCCATGCTTTCGATCGCGACGTTTCCGGTCAGCACGAACAGGTCGGCCCAGCTGATGTGACGTCCATATTTCTGCTTGATCGGCCATAGCAGGCGGCGCGCCTTGTCGAGATTGCCGTTGTCGGGCCAGGAATTGAGCGGGGCGAAGCGCTGCTGCCCGCTCGATGCGCCGCCGCGGCCGTCGCCGGTGCGATAGGTGCCCGCCGCGTGCCACGCCATGCGGATGAAGAAGGGGCCGTAATGACCGTAATCGGCCGGCCACCACTCCTGGCTGTCGGTCATCAATGCCTCGATGTCGGCCTTGAGCGCCTTGTAGTCGAGTGCGTTGAAAGCTTCGCAATAATCGAAATCCTCGTCGAACGGATCGACGCGCCGACCGTCTTCGGTCAGGATTTCCAGATTGAGCGTATCGGGCCACCAGTCCCGGTTCGTCCGTCCGAGCAGGGCGCGCACACCGCCATCTCCCTGGAACGGGCAGCCACTCATTTCACCTGTTTTCGCATCCATCGGTCATCTCTCCAAAGTCTAGACTCGCTGTTATGACAGGCAGGATGCGCCATGGATAGTGATGCGTCCAATCGATTAATTGCGTTGGATTGATTGCCTGTGCCGATTGCGGGACGAACCGTGTGCGCACGTCAGAAAGCGCCGCCGCCGGATCTCGGCAGCGACGCTTTCCTCATTCATGGCAGGCCAAGGCGGTTTAGGCGGCTTTCGCGATCACTTCCGCCGGTTCGGTGCGGATCAGGTAATCGAAGGCGGACAGTCCGGCTTTCGACCCTTCGCCCATCGCGACCACGATCTGCTTGTACGGCACATCGCTCACGTCGCCCGCGCCGAACACGCCCGGCAGGTTGGTGCGACCTTCCTCGTCGGTTTCGATTTCGCCGAAGCGTGTCAGCGCAAGGCCGCTGTCCTGCAGCCATTCGGTGTTGGGCACGAGGCCGATCTGGACGAACACGCCCTCGAGGTCGAGCGTCCTCTCGGCACCGCTTTCGCGATCCTTCAGCCGCAATCCTTCGACCTTGCCGTTCGCGCCGATGATCTCTGTCGTCTGGCCATTGGTAACGATGTCCACATTGGCGAGCGAACGCAGCTTTGCCTGCAACACCTCGTCCGCGCGCAGCTTGCTGTCATATTCGATCAGGGTGACGTGGCCGACGATCTTGGCGAGGTCGATCGCCGCCTCGACGCCCGAATTGCCGCCACCGACAACGGCAATCCGCTTACCCTTGAACAACGGCCCATCGCAATGGGGGCAATAGGCCACGCCCTTGTTCCGGTATTCCGCTTCGCCGGGTACGCCGAGATTGCGCCAGCGCGCCCCGGTCGCGAGAATGAGGCTGCGGGCCTTCAGCGTGCCGCCATTGCCCAGCTCGACCGTGTGCAACCCGCCTTCCTGCTCTGCCGGAACCAATTTCACCGCTTTCGACAGGTACATCACATCAATGTCGTATTCGCCGACATGCCGCTCCAGCTCGCCGGCCAGCTTCGGCCCTTCGGTATAGGCGGTGCCGGGCAGGTTCTCGATACCCAGCGTATCGTGCAGCTGACCGCCGAACCGTTCCGCCGCGATACCGGTGGTGAAGCCCTTGCGCGCCGTGTAGATCGCCGAGGCTGCGCCTGCTGGGCCCCCGCCGATCACCAGCACTTCGAACGGATCCTTCGCGGAGAGTTTTTCAGCCACCTTGGCCTCGCTGCCCGTGTCGAGCTTCGCGAGCACTTCGGCCAGTTCCATCTTGCCGTTGAAGAACGGTTCGCCGTTCAGGAACGTGGCTGGCACGGCCATGATGTCGCGCGCGTCCACTTCCTCCTGGAAAGTTCCGCCCTCGACCAGCGTGGCGGTCACGCGCGGATTTTCGAGCGCCATCAATGTCAGCGCCTGCACCACGTCAGGGCAATTGTGGCAGGACAGCGAAAAATACATCTCGAAATTGAAATCGCCTTCCAGCCCGCGGACCTGTTCGAGCAGATCGGCATCGATCTTGGGCGGGTGACCGCCTGCCCATAGCAGGGCGAGCACCAGCGAGGTGAATTCGTGCCCCATCGGCAGGCCAGCGAAGCGTACCCATTTTTCCGCATCGCTCGCGCGGCGGATGACGAAGCTGGGCTTGCGCTCATCCGTGCCGTCGAAGCTGGCGCTGACCATGCCGTGCAGCGCGGAAATCTCTTCGAGCAGTTCGCGCGTCTGGCGCGATTTTTCGCCATCCCCAAGCGATGCGACCAGTTCCACCGGCTCGCGAAGATTCGCAAGATAGGTTTCCAGCTGTTGCGTGAGATTGGCGTCGAGCATGGCGCACTCCGGTTGTCGAAATGGGGGGATGGGGATGAAAATCAAAAGGCCCGGGGCGGGGGGAGGGAGGAATGCCCCGGGCCTTCCAGCGACCCGAGTTAACCTCGGGCTCTTGTGCTGTGGGCGTCAACGCGCCCTGTTCGTCAAGCGTTCCCGGCTAGATCTTGCCGACAAGATCAAGCGACGGGGCAAGCGTTTCGCTGCCTTCTTCCCAGGCCGCCGGGCAGACCTGGCCGGGGTTGGCGCGGACATATTGCGCGGCCTTGATCTTGCGGGCGAGTTCGTTGGCATTGCGGCCCACGCCTTCGCATGTCTGTTCCATGATCTGGATGACGCCATCGGGATCGACCACGAAGGTGGCACGGTCGGCCAGCCCGACGCCTTCGCGCAGCACGTCGAAATTGCGTGCAAGAACGTGGTTCTGGTCACCCAGGAACGGGAATTTCAGCTTGCCGATCTTCTCGGACGTGTCGTGCCAAGCCTTATGGCTGAAATGGGTGTCGGTCGACACGCCATAGACTTCGACGTCCATCTTCTGGAGCATATTGTACTGCTCGCCCAAGTCTTCGAGTTCGGTCGGGCAGACGAAGGTGAAATCGGCCGGATAGAAGAAGAAGACCGCCCACTTGCCCTTCACGTCTTCGTCGGTGACTTCGAAGAAGTCCTGGCCAGCCTGGAACGCGGTGGCGGTGAACGGTTTGATCTGGCTTCCGATGATACCCATGGTTTTCTCCGTTGTTCGGGTTGAAACTCGTGGGTGTCAGATAGGGAGTGTAGCACTGCACAAAAGCGGGTTTGTGCGATTGCTGGCATCGGAATTTTCTATCAGTCTATTGGAACTTTCGGAATGCGCAACGCAATCCCAGAAAAGTTGCAAATTACGCAATCGAGGTGCGTTGTTAGTTGAGCAACAGGGCCATATTCACCCGCCCCGTACCCGAGCGGATCAGCCCGATCGCCCGGGCGGCGGCAGCCGACAGGTCGATTACGCGGTTGCCGTGGTAAGGCCCGCGATCATTCACCCTGACCACCACGCTTTCGCCGTTGCGCGGATTGGTCACGCGCACCTTGCTACCCAGCGGGAGCGTCCGGTGCGCCGCGGTCAACTTGTTGGGATCGAACTTCTCGCCTGTTGCGGTCGGATTCCCGGCCAGTTCATTGCCGTAATAGCTCGCATCGCCGCTGCCCATGGGGCTTTCGGAAGCCGAGGGTGTCGGGTCGGGACTTGCCGCCCGCTCGCCGGACGTTGCGCGGAACGGATCGAGGGCGGAAACCGGCTGGGCGTCCACGCTTGCGATCCCCTTGCCGAGCCGGACTGTATCGGGCGAGCCCTGTTCATGCCATAACGCCCCGCCAAGCGCCGTCGCGAGCGCAGCCAGCGCGGCGGCGCTTACGACAAGCAGCTGCCTCTGCGATTTCAGGCGCATGAAGGCCTGCAAACGCTCGCGGCGCGTGGGCATGGTATGGTCTAAATTGCTGGTTTGGTTCTGTTCCCTCATGCCCTTACAAGCGATGAGCGCATACCGATGTTCCGAATTGGCCGGGCGGTGCCGTGAACCGTGCCGTTCAGGCGGTCAGCCGCATTGGGCCCGGTGGAGCAGTTTGTGATCCGCCAGGACCAGCGCCATCATTGCCTCGACCACAGGCGTCCCGCGAATGCCGACGCACGGATCGTGACGGCCCTTCGTGCGCACCTGGGTGGCTTTCCCGTCGCGGGTAATGCTTTCCACCGGGGTCAGGATCGAACTGGTGGGCTTGAAGGCCACGCGGCAGGCGACCGGCTGGCCGGTCGAGATGCCGCCTGCAATGCCGCCCGCATGATTGGCGGCGAATTCTGGACCGTCTGGACCCGGTGACATTGCATCGGCGTTCTGTTCGCCCGTCAGCCGTGCGGCGTCGAAGCCGTCGCCGATCTCGACGCCCTTGACCGCATTGATGCTCATCATGCCTGCCGCCAGATCGCTGTCGAGCTTGGCATAGATCGGCGCGCCCCACCCGGCTGGAACGCCGCTGGCCACGCATTCGACCACCGCGCCGAGCGAGGAACCGGCCTTGCGCGCATTGTCGATCAGGCCCTCCCAGCGCTCCGCAGCCTCTGCGTCGGGGCACCAGAAAGGATTGCGGCCGATTTCCTCCGGGTCGAAATTGGCCGGGTCCGCCTTGTCGCCGCCGATTTCGGCGACATAGCCGAGGATGCTCGCTTCGGGGATGATCAGCCGCGCCACCGCGCCCGCCGCCACGCGCATCGCCGTCTCGCGCGCCGAGCTACGCCCGCCGCCGCGATAATCGCGAAAACCGTATTTCGCGTCATAGGCATAATCGGCATGGCCGGGGCGATAGGTATTGGCGATCTCGGAGTAATCCTTGGAGCGCTGGTCGGTGTTCTCGATCAAGAGCGAAATCGGCGTGCCGGTCGTCCTGCCCTCGAACACGCCGGACAGGATGCGCACCGCATCGGGTTCCTTGCGCTGCGTGGTGAACTTGTTCTGCCCCGGCTTGCGCGCGTCGAGGAAGGGCTGGATGTCGTTTTCCGCCAGTTCGAGCCCGGGCGGGCACCCGTCGACCACCGCGCCAATGGCTGCGCCGTGGCTCTCGCCCCAGGTGGTGAAGCGCAGCACGCGCCCGAAGGTGTTCCAGCTCATGGCTGCGCTTCATGCCCGCAATTGTGGGCGCAAGTCCATTGCGACTGGACCAAAACTGTCTTGTGGCCCAAGAACAAATCATGATTGCGAAGCTTAAGGGCCTGCTCGACGAAACCGGTTCCGACTGGGCGGTGATCGATGTCGCGGGCGTCGGCTACCTCGTCCATTGTTCGTCGAAGACTCTCGCCGCCCTGGGCGATGCAGGCGAAGCGTGCACGGTCTATACCGATCTACAGGTTTCGGAAAACGACATGCGCCTGCTCGGGTTCGCCGAGGCGGCGGAGCGCGACTGGTTCCGCCTGCTTACGCAGGTGCAGGGGGTGGGCAGCAAGGTCGCGCTTGCAATCCTGTCCGCGCTCTCCACCGGCGAAGTGCAGCAAGCCTGCGCGAACGGCGATGCGGCAACGGTCGCCCGAGCCCAGGGCGTCGGACCGAAGCTGGCGAGCCGGATCGTCAACGAGTTGAAGGAAAAGGCGGGCGCACTGCCCGGCAGCGGATATTCCGGGGACAGTGTCACAAGTGTCAACACCCCCGCCGGAAAAACCAGCGCCGATGCGGTTAGCGCGCTCGAAAACCTCGGTTTCAAATCCGCCGTGGCCGCGCGCGCAGTGGCGACGGCGCAGGGCGAACTGGGAGACGGCGCGAGCGAGGGCGAACTGATCCGGGTGGCATTGAAGAGGGCGGCGGGGTGATGTCGAGTTACGAAGACGAGGGCCATTTTTTCGAGACTTTTGGCCCTTTCCTCATTCCATTAACAGATGGCCGAGTCAGTCGGCCACCCGCAAAATGGTGGGACGAAATAGTCGATCAAAATCACGACGTTTCACGTGCAATTGGTTGTTATATGTTCGTGATGGGCAATGCCAACATCAAGCCCTGGTACGTGGGCAAAACTGTTAACTCAGCTGGGTTTCGCGAAGAAGTTTTCACGGAGCATAAATGCGATCATTACAATTGGGTGCTTGAAGAAGGATACAGAGGCCCAGCTCAACTATACTTATTTCCTAAAATAACGCGGCCATTTGATCAGGAATGGCGCTTTTCGCGCGGACATTCGAACAGCGGCTCTATTGAATGGCTAGAGCGTACGTTGATGGGCATGGCTTTTTCTCAAAATCCAGAGATAGCGAATAGTCGGGATTTGACCTATTTTCGAACTGTACATGTCCGTGGGATTCTAGGTCGCGCACCTAAAGGCAAGAGGACGGGCCACATCGCGAAAGCGCGTCATGCCTTGCTCGGTGAGAAGCCACATTGATGACCGAACCCGTCCCCCTCCACGCGCCTGATCGGCAGCCGGAAGATCCGGATGCGGCGCTACGGCCTAAGAGCCTCTCCGAGTTTGTTGGGCAGAAGGCTGCGCGCGAGAATTTGCGCGTGTTCATCGAGGCAGCCAAGGGCCGCGGCGAGGCGATGGACCATGTATTGTTCTTCGGCCCGCCCGGCCTTGGCAAGACCACGCTGGCGCAGATCGTCGCGCGCGAGCTTGGCGTGGGGTTTCGCGCCACCTCAGGCCCGGTCATCGCCAAGGCGGGCGATCTTGCCGCACTGCTGACCAATCTCGAACCCAACGACGTGCTCTTCATCGACGAGATCCACCGGCTTAATCCGGTGGTCGAGGAAGTGCTCTACCCGGCGATGGAGGACCGCGCGCTCGACATCATCATAGGCGAGGGACCCTCGGCGAGGAGCGTCAGGATCGATCTGCCTCCTTTTACCCTCGTTGGCGCGACCACGCGGCAGGGCCTGCTGACCACGCCGCTGCGCGATCGCTTCGGCATCCCCGTGCGGCTCAATTTCTACACCGAGGATGAATTGCTGCGGGTGGTGACGCGCGGAGCGGGACTCCTCGACATGGGTATCGACGAGGGCGGGGCGCGTGAAATCGCCCGGCGTTCGCGCGGGACGCCGCGTGTCGCAGGCCGGCTGATGCGCCGGGTGCGCGATTTCGCCAGCGTGCTGGGCGAGCCGACTGTCACCACCAGGGTCGCCGACGAGGCGCTGACCCGGCTCGAAGTCGATTCGCTCGGCCTCGACGCGATGGACCGGCGCTATCTCACCATGATCGCGACCACCTACAAGGGCGGGCCGGTGGGGGTGGAAACGCTCGCGGCGGGACTGTCCGAACCGCGCGACACGGTGGAAGAGGTGATCGAGCCTTATCTCATCCAGCTTGGCCTGATCGCCCGTACCGCGCGCGGACGGTGCCTGAATGATGGCGGCTGGGTCCATCTCGGCCTTCCGCAATCTGGCAAGCCGCAGACAGATATGTTCGACAAGTAAGGTCTTGTTGCGCGTGTAGCCTCGCCGGGAACGGTCCCGCAACGGGACGTGTCGATTGGAACTCTCGCTTTTGTGCTGGAAGTCGCCTTCCTTCATGCCGATACGGAAATGAATCGTATGCGATTCCATCGGAAAGGGTTCGCAGAAGAAATAACGGATGTTTTGGGACAGCGGATTGCCGCCTTTCCTTAGGGGTTCGGAACAGGAATTCGAAGCAATGTCAGTCAAATCAGCCTTAGCCAAATTATCGGCCACCGCGGCAGGCGGTGCGTTGCTGGCGGGCGGTGCGGTTCACGTTGCCGAGAAACCGATTACCGACAATCCGCAGTACAAGACGAAACAGGTCAAGGCGGTCAAGCAGGTCAAGGCGCAGCCGCGCGCCATACCGAGCCGCCCGGTCCAGCGCGCGCGCAGCATTCCGCGCCAGATCGAATGCGTTCCTGCCGAATCGCCGGCTGCGATCAACAATCCGAACAATATCTGTCCGCCTGTTTACCGCCAGGCGATGGCGCCCGTTCCCGTACCGCCCTTGCCGCAGGCCGCTCCGGTCGTCGCCGGCGGCGCGACGCGATCCATTCCGGCTCCCAGCTATGGTGGGGGCGGCGGTTTTGGTGGCGGCTTCGGCGGTGGGTTCTTCGGTGGATTTTTCAGCGGGTCGGGCGGCGGCGGCAGCGTCGTGGTGAATTCGACGACCACCACGGGCGGCACCGTGCCCGATATCGACATCGACGTATCGACCTCCACTTCCAGCGGCGGAACTTCGACATCGACGTCGACCGGCGGCAGTTCGACATCCAGTTCGACCGGTGAAGTCTCGACCACCACGGGGGGGAGTTCCAGCTCGACTTCCACGGGCGAGGTTTCGACCAGCACATCGTCCTCGTCGAGCACCGGTTCGGTTTCAACGTCCACGGGCACGGTTTCGACATCTACGGGGGGCGTCTCGACATCTACCGGTGGCGTATCGACCTCCACCGGTTCGGTTTCCAGTTCAACGGGCCAAGTCAGCACCACGACGACCAGCTCATCCTCGGGCGACGTGTCGTCGTCGACGGGATCGGTGACCAGCACCAGTTCATCCTCGGGCGACGTCTCGTCTTCCTCCTCGACATCGGGCGATGTCTCGAGTTCGACATCGACTTCGACCTCTGGTGACGTCTCGAGTTCGACATCGACATCGGGTGACGTTTCCACAAGCACGTCGACCTCGGGCAACGTGACGTCGAGCACCAGCTCCTCGTCCTCGACCAGCACGTCCTCTTCGACCAGCACGTCCAGCTCGACTTCCTCGAGCACGTCGTCAAGTTCGGGAAGCAGCAGCGGCACCGAAGTTCCTGCACCGCCGATGATGGCATTGTTCGGCCTGGCCGCCGCCGCGGTCCTGGGCCGTCGCAAGTTCCGAATTAAACGCGGCGCCTAAGCCGATCTCCTAACGGCAAGGGCTGGCGCAGAAAGGGCGGCACCTCCGAACATGGGGGTGCCGCCCTTCTCTTGTTCGTTCCGATCTAAATCAGTCGGCCGCGAGCTTGCGCAATACGTAGTGCAGAATGCCGCCGTTCTTGTAGTATTCCATTTCGTTGGCGGTATCGATCCGGCAATCCGCGGTGAAGGCGAAGCGCTCGCCATTCTCGCGCACTACCTCGACTTCGACTTCCTCCCGCGGTTCGATACCGGCGAGCCCCTTGATGGTGAAGCTGTCGGTGGCCGTCAGCTCCAGAGTAGAACGGGTGTCGCCATCCTTGAACTGCAACGGCAGCACGCCCATGCCGATCAGGTTCGAGCGGTGGATACGTTCGTAGCTTTCGACGATCACAGCCTTCACACCCAGCAGGATGGTGCCCTTGGCCGCCCAGTCACGGCTCGACCCGGTGCCGTATTCCTTGCCCGCGACGACGACCAGCGGCGTGCCATCTTGCTGGTGCTTCATCGCCGCATCGTAGATCGGCATCTGTTCGCCCTCATAGGTGGTATAACCACCCTCCACGCCCGGAACCATCTCGTTGCGGATGCGGATATTGGCGAAGGTGCCGCGCATCATCACTTCGTGATTGCCGCGCCGCGAACCATAGGAATTGAAGTCGGACTTCGAAACCTGATGGCTCTTGAGATATTCCCCGGCGGGCGAATCCTCCTTGATCGAACCGGCCGGGCTGATGTGGTCGGTCGTGGTCGAATCCCCGAGGATGGCCAGCGGCTTGGCTTCGACGATGTCGGAGACCGGAACCGGCGTCATGTTCATGCCATCGAAGAAGGGCGGGCTGGCGACGTAGGTGCTGGTCGGGTTCCAGCGATAGGTGTCCGATGCCTCGACCTTGATCGATTGCCAGTGCTCGTCGCCCTTGTAGACGTCGGCATAACGGCTTTCGAACATCTGCCGGTCGATATTCCGGGCGCGGTGATCGCGCACTTCCTCGTTGCTCGGCCACACGTCGGCGAGCATCACGTCGTTGCCATCGCGATCCTGCCCCAGCGGCGTTTCGGTGATGTCCTTGGTAACCGTGCCGAGGATCGAATAGGCGACCACCAGCGGCGGGGAGGCGAGGAAGTTCGCGCGCACATCGGGCGAGACCCGGCCTTCGAAATTGCGATTGCCCGAAAGCACGCTGGCAGCGACGATGTCGTTACCGTTGATCGCCTTGCTGATCGGGGGGGCGAGCGGGCCGGAGTTGCCGATGCAGGTGGTGCAGCCATAGCCGACGAGGTCGAAGCCCATCGCGTCGAGATCGTCTTGCAGGCCGGACTTCTCCAGATAGTCGGTCACGACCTGCGATCCCGGCGCCAGGCTGGTTTTCACCCACGGTTTGGGCGCAAGGCCTTTCTCGTGCGCCTTCTTGGCGACAAGGCCGGCAGCGATCATCACGTCGGGGTTCGAGGTGTTGGTGCAACTGGTGATCGCCGCGATCACGACGTCGCCATCGCCGATATCGTGGTCGGTATCCGCCACGTCGACGCGGTGCGGCTTGTCCTTGTTGTAGACCGACTTGAGATCGGTGTTGAACAGTTCATCCACGTCGGGAAGCGCGACACGGTCCTGTGGGCGCTTGGGGCCGGCGAGGCTGGGGACGACCTTGGAGAGGTCGAGGCTGAGCGTCTTGGTGAAGACCGGCTCGTTCTCCGGCATGAACCACATGCCCTGTTCTTTCGAATAGGCTTCGACCAGCGCGATGGTTTCCTCGTCGCGCCCCGTGAGGCGCATGTATTCGAGCGTCTTTTCGTCTATGCCGAAGAAGCCGCAGGTCGCGCCGTATTCGGGCGCCATGTTGGCGATGGTCGCGCGATCGGCCAGAGTGAGGCCCGAAACGCCTTCGCCGTAGAATTCGACAAACCGGCCCACCACGCCGACTTCGCGCAGCATCTGCACACAGGTCAGCACGAGGTCGGTGGCGGTGACGCCTTCGGCCATCGCGCCGGTCAGCTTGAAGCCGACGACTTCGGGAATCAGCATGGAGATCGGCTGGCCGAGCATCGCCGCTTCGGCCTCGATCCCGCCCACGCCCCAACCCAGGACGCCAAGACCGTTTATCATCGTGGTGTGGCTATCGGTGCCGACGCAGGTGTCGGGATAGGCGACTGCATTGCCGTCAGGCCCCTCGCTGTTCCACACGCCCTTGCCGATATATTCCAGATTCACCTGGTGGCAGATGCCCGTGCCCGGGGGCACGGCAGAGAAATTTTCAAAGCTCTTCGATCCCCATTTGAGGAAGTCGTAACGCTCCGCATTGCGGGCGTATTCCATCTCCACATTATGTTCGAAAGCCTTGGGATGGCCGAACTCGTCGACCATGACTGAGTGATCGATAACGAGATTGACAGGAACCTGCGGATTGATCTTGGCGGTATCCCCGCCAAGTTTGCCGATGGCATCGCGCATGGCCGCCAGATCGACCACGCAAGGCACGCCGGTGAAATCCTGCAGCAACACGCGCGCCGGCCGGTACTGGATTTCCTTGCCCGTACTGGGATCCTTCAGCCAGTCGGCGATTGCCTGTGCATCGCCGGTGCCAACGCTAAAGCCGTCATCCTCGAACCGCAGCATGTTTTCCAGCAGGACTTTCAGGCTGAACGGCAGTTTCGATACATCGCCGATCGTCTCCGCCGCCTTGTCCAGCGAATAATAGGCATATTCCTTGCCGTTGACGGTGAGGGTTGAGCGGGTTCCGAGCGTGTCCTTGCCGACCTGGGTCATGCGCGCGTGCGTCCTTTCTGAAGAAAAGTGTCACCCGACCAATGGTCAAGGCGACGAAATGTGCCGCGCACCTGCGCCCAGATGCGCCAAAAATCAAGTCCGGTTCACGTTTCGGACAGGTGTATCGAACGCAGCATACGCGACTTAGACAGGGCTCTGCTCGGGTTTTGCGTGGCGTGGGCCGGACGCTGCGATCCAGCAGCCGCTGACGATGCACAGCGTCCCCAGCACCGTCGTCCAGGTGAGCGCTTCGCGGAAGAACAGCCAGCCGAACAGGGCGGCCCACAGGAACCC
This sequence comes from Erythrobacteraceae bacterium Alg239-R51, assembly GCA_947331495.1. GTDB lineage: Bacteria > Pseudomonadota > Alphaproteobacteria > Sphingomonadales > Sphingomonadaceae > Qipengyuania. The sequence continues at coordinate 47,299 of CAMZOI010000002.1, forward strand.
GGAATATTCGAGCGGGACGAGCACTTGCGTTTCCGCGCGCGCATAGGCCCAGGCGAGGGTCATCGCGCCGATCACCGTAAGCGCAGCTGCTGCGGCAAGGGCGCCCCAGTCCGCCATTTCCGGAACGACCAGCAGAAAGGGCGCGACGAGGCCAAGCACGATAGCCGAGACGCCCGAATGGAACGCGGCAATCTCACTTGGTCCGGCGAGTTGCGATTGCTGGCGGATGATGATGAAATTGTACGCATAGAGCAGCGCGGAAAACAGGATCGCAACAAGCCCGAGGGCGGTATCGGTATCGAAATTGCTACGCCCGATCTTGCCGCCGACAATGATCAGCGTGCCGAGAAAGCCGAGTGCGGAAGCGATGACCGCCGGTTTGCGAATGGTCTCGCCAAGCAGGATTCGCGCAAGATAAAGTGCGATCAGCGGCGCGATGAAGCTGATTGCGATCGCTTCGGCGATGGGCAGCTTGGTCAGCGCGAAAAAGAAGCTCAACCCCATGAATGTTGAGACCAACCCGCGCAGAAGATGCAGCCGCAAGACGTTTCGTCTGGGCCACCGCCCTCCGCGAACGAGCCAGATCGGCACGGCAATCCCCGTTCCGAGGACCGACCGCAGCCACGTTGCGCTCAGGGCGCCGATTGCCAGGGCAGCGCCCTTCATGAAGGCATCCATCAGGGAAAGGCAGGCGATCCCGACCACCGCCAGGAAAATCGGCGCGAGTCCGCGAACGGAGGCAGGGTAGGCATCCATGCCATCGGCGTAACGATGCAATTCGAACGGGTCACGCAGGATCGGCAATTCAGGACTGCGAAAGCCGGGATATTGGAGAATGCTTTCGCAAAGAGTATGAATAGGACTGCTCGCACGATCGGTGCGGCGTAACTGGTGGACCAAATGACTTTCAGACGCATTCTTTTCGGCACGGCTGCAAGCGCGGCATTCGTGGCAACTGCGACGATGGCGCAGGATCGGGCTCCGGAGGATTTGCTGCCTTCCGAGCCGGAGGCCGTGCAGGAAGATCTGCCCGATTATTCGGTTGACGCGCCCGAGACTGTCCCGGTCCGCGATCCGCGGTCGCGAACGTCACGAAACGTCGACAACAGTTTCGGCGACATCGAGATGCAGTCGGGCGAAGTGGTCCAGCCCCTGCCGGTGTTGGTGCGCGAATGGAGCGTGCCGCAAGCCGGGAAACTGCTCGCTTTCATTCCGACGGTCGAAGCCGAAGGTCTGCGCCCGCAGGACTATCGGGCCGAAGAATTGCGCGCCGCGATTGCAGCGGGACAGGGTACCGAACTGAACGAACTCGCAAGCGAAATCTTCGTCTGGCTGGTCGAGGATCTGCGCGACGGACGCACGCCGATGGACGCGCGCCGCCAATGGTTCGTGGTCGATCCCGATCCCGATGTGCTGCCTACCCACCGCCTGCTCCAAACCGCTGTCGAAAGCGGCGATGTCGCGGGTACGCTGACCTCGCTGAACCCGGTTTCGCCGGATTACGCTAGGTTGAAAGCCGAACTCGCCAGAACGAGCGATCCGGCGAAGCGCAAGCTGATCCGCGCCAATATGGATCGCTGGCGCTGGCTCGGGCAGGATCTCGGCAAGAAATACCTGCTGACCAATGTGCCGGAATACCAGCTGCGGCTGACGGTCAATGACAAGATCATCAAGAACTATCGCGTGGTGGTGGGCAAGCCGGGACGCACGGCGACCCCGCAACTGGCCGAGACGGTCGAAGCGGTCATCTTCAACCCGACATGGACGGTGCCGCAATCTATCGTCAAAGGCGAAGGTCTGGGTGCGAAGGTTCTGAACAATCCCGGATGGGCGCGCGCAAACGGCTATACGGCGACCAAGGGCGCCAATGGCTGGGTCAGCGTCGTGCAGCAGCCCGGGCCCGGCAACTCGCTCGGCCTCATGAAGCTCGACATGCCCAACGAACACGCGATCTTCCTGCACGACACGCCGGCCAAGCACCTGTTCGCCAATGCCGACCGCGCTCTCAGCCACGGGTGCATTCGCGTTCAGGGTGCGCGCGAACTGGCGATGACGATGGCGATATTGGGCAATGCTTCCAGCCGCGAGGAAATCCCGGCAGTTCAGGACGAGGTGAAGCACATCACCACCGGCCGCGATTACACGCGCTATCCGATGAAGGACCAGTGGCCGGTCTATATCACCTACTTCACCTACGGCGTCGACGTGGATGGCGAGCTACGCAAATTCGCCGATATCTACGATCGCGATGCCCCGGTTCTCGCCGCCCTCGATTCTCCCCGCCAGCGCGACCGTGCGCGCGAGACGAGCGAAGAGGTGATCGAGATCGTCGACGATCTGCAGACGACTTAACTGGCGACGCTAGTAAACGCCCGGATTGGTCCGTTCGAAGGTGCCGCCGTTCTCGTTGCGGAGCAACGTCGTTTGCAGGACGGGCGGGGTGACCTTGCTGCCGTTTTCGGCGATGCCGTAGCTACCGGCCACGAGCAGGCGCCCGCCGGACAGGTCGATCAGCGCACGGTCGAACTGTTCGGGGCCCATCGCGAAACAGCCGTTCGAGCGTCCGAGCCGACCCCAGCGTTCGACATGTTCGGGCCGGGCGTATTGCGCCTTGTGCATCACGATCGCGCGCGGCAGGGCGTTCGAATTGGTCGGGTCAAGGCCGTCGAGGCGGATCGACGTGCCGAACTTGCCGACATACCAGCTGCGCGTCATGTACGCGCCCTGGCTGGTCGCGTTTGACCCCTCGATGTTCGAATAGCGCTTCAGCCACCCGTCATGCTCGCGGTCGGAGCCGTCGCCATGGCTGACATGATAGCTCTCGACGCGATCGTTGACGACATCGACGAAATGAAACCGGCGCTGCGAGGAATGCAGGCCGAAATCGGCAATACCGACGATATCCCTGCGCCAGATACGGTCGCCCGCGCGCTGTAGTTCTGCCCGTGCCAGGGCCAGAAGCTGTGCATCCCGGCTTCCGACGGGCGGGGTCTGCGCTCCGGCACGCATCGGCAGGGCGGCCACCGCGGTGGCCAGAAGCGAGGATCTGAGGAGGTCGCGACGGTTCATGGCCAATTCGATAGCACGCGCGGGCTGGCGTCGCCATGAACGAGCGCCATGCCGTGCAATTCAATCGCCCAGCATCATCCGGTCGCCTTCTATGCGCACCGGATCGATGGTCGCCAGGAAACTTTGGCCGAGGAGCGAGATACCAAGACCTTCGGGTATGACGACCGCCCTGATGTCGCGCGCCACGTGACCGTTCAGTTCCACCTCATCGAGGATGACTTGCACGCCCCGCACCGGACCTGACGCGCCCTGTGCCACGACGCGGATATCGGCTGGCGACCAGTAAAGTCCGATCGCTTCGGCATCCGGTCCGGTGAGCGCGATCATGCTTGCGCCCGTATCGACAAGAAAGCCGAGCGGCATGCCGTTGACATTCGCCTGCGCATAGAAATGTCCATCCGGCGCGCGAGGCAGGGCGACCGTGCCGGCGTTCCAGGCGGCGAATGCCGCGCTGCGTGCGCTCGCGGTTCTCGGCATGTCGGCTGACGGTGCGGCGCTCTCGCTTTCGGCAATCTCGCTGGCCTCACTACTTGCCGAATCCAACGCGCCGCCCGGCACGAATGCCGCGCCGATAAAGGCCAGCAGTCCGATAGCAAGGAGCAGCATTTCGCGCATCGTCGCATGGTGCGCCATCGAGCTTAATTTCGCGTAAAGCCCGATCTTACAGGGTCGACGGCGCTGTCTTGCGATGTTCGGACAACGGCCGCATCCTTATTCCGCTGCTTCGGCATGCGGATCGAAGGCCGTCGCTTCGCCTGCTTCGATCTGGGCGGCCTTGGCCTCCACCAGGTCCACGATGTGATCGAGCATCCTCTCGCTCTCCACGTGGTGATCGGTCACGCCCGAGAGGAACACCATGTGCTTGCCTGCCCCGCCGCCGGTGATCCCGATATCGGTCTCGCGTGCTTCGCCCGGCCCGTTGACGACGCAGCCGAGGACCGAGAGGCTCATCGGTGTCTTGATGTGTTCGAGCCGCTTTTCGAGCGCCTCGACCGTACGGATGACATCGAAACCCTGGCGCGAGCACGACGGGCAGGAGACGACCCGGACGCCGCGCGTGCGCAAACCCAGCGCCTTGAGCATTTCGAAGCCGACGCGCACTTCCTGTTCCGGTTCTGCCGAAAGCGAGACCCGGATGGTGTCGCCGATGCCGGCCCATAGCAAGCTGCCCATGCCGATGCTCGATTTAACCGTACCGCCGATCAGGCCGCCTGCTTCGGTGATACCGAGATGCAGCGGACAGTCGACGGCTTCGGCCAGCCCATGATAGGCGGCGACAGCAAGGAAGACGTCGCTGGCCTTCACCGCGACCTTGTATTCGTGGAAATCGTGGTCCTGCAACAGCTTGATGTGATCAAGCGCGCTTTCGATCAGCGCCTCGGGGCACGGCTCACCATATTTTTCCAGCAGATCCTTTTCCAGGCTGCCGGCATTCACCCCGATGCGGATCGCGCAGCCATTGGCCTTGGCCGCGCGGACAACCTCTGCGACGCGTTCCGACTTGCCGATATTGCCCGGATTGATCCGCAGACAGGCGGCGCCCTTGTCTGCCGCTTCGAGGGCGCGTTTGTAGTGGAAATGGATGTCGGCGACGATCGGTACGTTTGCCGCGCGCGTGATCTGGTCGAAGTTCGCGGTCGATTCCGCCGTGGGGCAGGACACCCGGATGATATCCGCGCCCGCATCTTCACAGCGGCGGATCTGATCGATCGTCGCGCCGACATCTTCGGTCGGCGTGTTGGTCATGGTCTGAACCGTAATCGGCGCATCGCCACCCACCGGGACGTTGCCGACCATGATCCGGCGGGACTGGCGGCGCTCGATCGTGCGCCAGGGGCGAATTGCACTCATATTAAGGGGCCATGGGCTGACTGGTGGAACATTTGAACCACTGTCCAGGCGCTGGACGACTGGGCAGGCGATAGCCTGGCATATGGGGCAAAAGCTGCAGGAATGCGACCCGTTTCGTGCAGCGGCTCATACGCTGTGTGGCGGGAGTAGGAAATCGCGACCATTTGCGGCATGAACCGCACCCATGACCGAAGCCTTCGAACCGACCGATGCCACGGATGCCGAAACCGACGATCCTCTCCTGTTCGGGCGCGTGCTCGACGGGCGTGGTGGCGGGCGCCCGATCGAGTGGGCCGAGGCGCAAGGCTGGGTTCCCGAAACGCCGGACGAGGTGATGTGGCTGCATCTGTGCCGCACGAAACCTGGCGTGCAGGAGTGGATCGAGACCCATCTCGGCGCGCCCGAGCCAACCGCGGAATTGCTGACCAGCGACCAGACCCGCCCGCGCGCCTTTCGCGATGGCGAGACGCTGGTAGGCACATTGCGCGGTATCAATTTCAATCCCGGAGCCGAGCCGGAGGACATGATTTCCATGCAGCTGTGGAGCGACGGGCGGCGGCTGGTCACCCTGCGCCGCCATCCGTTGCAAACCCCGCGCGAAGTCCTGGCGGCCATCGATCGCGGCGACGGACCGCCCGATGCCGGGGCGACGATCACGCTGCTGGCCGAGCTGCTGATAGCGCGCATGAGCCAGTCGATCGTCGACATGAACACGGTGCTGGACAGGTTGGAGGATGACGACCCGGACGAGCATGCCGAGCGGATGCTGAGACAGATATCGGCTATCCGGCGCAACTGCCTCGCCCTGAAGCGCCACATGGCCCCCCAGCACGAAGCGCTGGAACAGATCAGCCGCGATGCGCCGGTCTGGTTCGAGGACCACGATCGGCGCGAGATCGCGGAAAGCATCGCCCGTCTGCGCCGCTATCTCGACGATATCGACATCAGCAAGGAAAGTGCCGTTGTCCTGCAGGACGAATTGCGCGCCCGCAGCCTCGCCAGCAGCGAGCACGCGACCTACATGCTGACCATCGTGGCGGGCATCTTCCTGCCGCTCGGATTTCTTACCGGCCTGCTGGGCATCAATGTCGGCGGAATGCCCGGGATGGACGATCCCGATGCGTTCTGGGTGGTCGTGACCCTGTGTGGCCTGCTCCTCGTCGGCCTGCTCGTCGTATTCCGCCGCCTGCGCTGGCTGTAGCCTAGCTTGCCGCCGCCTTCTGGGCTGGGATGAACTCCTCGCGCACGGCTTTCGCCATCAGTTCCAGGGGGATGATGCCCTGGCTGAGGAGAAAGTCATTGAACGCGCGTTCGTCGAAGCTTTCGCCCAGAGCGACTTCGGTTTCCGTGCGCAGATCGATCAGTTTGCGATAGCCGTAGTAATAGCTGCCCGCCTGGCCCGGCATGCGATACTGGTAGCGGTCGAGTTCCTGCTTCACCATGCCCGGCGAAAACAGGGCCTCTTCGCGCAGCACACGCTCGGCATCCTCTCGCGTGATCATGCCCAGATTGAGCATCGGATCGAGGAAAGCCCGCGCGGCACGCAGCAGACGGAATTGCTGTGCGACGAACTGCCCCTCGATCGGTTCGTGGGGCAGCATTTCCGCCTCTGCATATAACGCCCAGCCTTCGACGTTCGTGCTGTTGAAGGCGTAGAGCAGGCGGGCGAGGCTGACGCCCTGTTCGACCAGCGCGGCGAACTGCATCTCGTGGCCGGGGCGCGCCTCGTGCGCGCTCAGAGTCCAGCTGGCGGCGGGAAAGTTGAAGTCGTCATAGGCATCCTCGGCCGATGCGGTCGGATTGCCGGTGGTCAGCACGAATGTGCCCTGTTCACCGGTATTGCCGATCAGCCGCGGGGGGCGCATGTGCGGCGCAGGTTGCGCAGCGCTTTCCGCCGCCGACGCGATACGCATCGACAGCTCGTATTCCGGCAGGTCGACGATATTCTCCTCGCGGATTTTGTCCTCGAGCTGGCGGTTCACATCGCGATAATATTCCTCGATCGAATCGTCGGGGATCGAGCGTTCCTTCAGCCTGCGCATGACCGATGCGTAATCGGTTTCGGCCCACCCGTTCTTCGCCGCGATCTGCGGCGCCAGCGCTTCCATTTGCGCGCGGATTTCATAGAAGCCGCGCCGTGCCTCGCGCATCGTGTCCTGCGGATCGGCATCGATGCCGAAATTGCGACGGTTCAGCGCGTAAAGTTCCGGGGGGAGGCGTGGATCGGTGCGGGCCAGCGGCAGAACCGTCTCGCGCGTCCAGTCGGCGTAGTCGGCGAACTGTTCGTCCATCGCATCGAGCGCTTCATCCGCACCCGCGATGGCGTATTTTTCGAACAGCTCGCGAATTCCCGCAGCAAAAGTCGGGATCTTGTCGATCGATTCGCGCACCTCGACGATATACGGCCCCAGTTTGCCCTCGCCCCGGCTGGCCTCGAAGCGGCGCTTCGCCAGCTCCGTCATTGGTTCGGTATTTGGCGCCGTGCCGGTATAACGTTGCAGCAATTCCAGCGCTTTTTCACGACGCTGTTCGGCGGTCTGGTCCGACAAAAGCTGACCGACCGAATAGAAGATCGCCTGCGGCACTTCGGAAAATTCGACCAGGGCTTCGCGCTCGATCACGATGCCTTCGATGCGTCGATCGAGCGCATCGATCAGGATCTCGAGATCCTGTCTGACGTAGGGATTGCTTTCGCGCCCCAACGCATCGGCGAAGTCGGCGCGCAATTCGCGTGCACCGGCAAGATAGCGTTCGTCCCGGTCGAGCGACATGTCGTTTACAAGACCGTCATACTCCTCATAGCCTGCCGACGACGCCCCGGTCGGAAAGAATTCCGCTTCGAATGCGATCAGCCTTTGCGTATAGTTGTTGCTGGTTTCCACCCATTGCGGCGTCGGACGCGTCTCGGCCTGCTCCTGAGCGGACAGGGGCGCGAGCGGTAGGGCGACGGCAAGGGCAATGGCAGCGGCGAAAGTCTTCATGGTCGGTCCCCTCGAATACGTGGGACAGAGCCTGCAGCGTGGACCATACCGTGGCAAGCAGCTTATCGACGAGCGTGTCTGGACTATGGATCGACGACGGTTTGGCCGCAAACGCATCCCTGCAGCTTCAGGTGTCGAAGCGTTCGCCGACCATGTCCTCGCTCATTGCCCAAAGCCTGTCGGCCTTGTCCGGATCGATTGCATAGCTGCGCACGCCACCCGAGGCGCTCTCGTCGTCCTGGTCGGCCACGTTGCAATCCTCGCAATAGAGCCCGCCATTGCCTTCGAGCTCTTCCGTCGTGGCGACCCAGCACGTGGTGGCGGCACCTTGCGGTATTGTCTTGAAGCCCTGCGGTTCCTCGCCGCTTGCTTCGGCGTTCTTGCGGATACGCTCCATCAGGTTCGCGACGTCTTGCTCGGAAAGGTGTCGCCCGAGATTGGTCTGAATGCCGCCGGGGTGCAGGGCATAGGCATGGATGCCCTTGTCCGACAGACGCTGCTCCAGGCCGACGGCAAACAACACGTTCGCGGTCTTCGACTGACCGTAAGCCTGCCATTTTTCATAGTCGCGGTTTTCGTAGTTCGGATCGTCGAAATGCACTTCGTCGATATGGTGCCCCCGGCTCGACAGGTTCACGATCCGGGGTCGCTCGCCCTTTTCGAGCAGCGGGACAAGGCGATTGGTGAACAGGAAATGCCCGAGATGGTTGGTGCCGAACTGCATTTCGAATCCGTCTCCGGTGCGGTCGAGCGGGCAAGCCATGACCCCGGCATTGTTGATCAGAATGTCGATGCTGTCGAAGCGTTCGTTCGCCTCGTCGGTTGCGTCGCGAATACTCTCGAGCGAGGCGAGATCGCAAACCAGCGTATCGACACTGGCAACGGTTTTCTCGGTAATCTCTTCTGCGGTTTGCGAAAGTTTGGTGGCATCCCGGCCCGACAGGATCACATGGGCGCCCCTGGCCGCCATCGCCCGGGCGGTTTCCTTGCCCAGACCCGAATAGCCGCCGGTTATCAGAACCGTTCGGCCCGTCAGATCCTTGCCTGCCAGCACGTCGTCCGCGGTGCTCTCGAAACCGAAATCGCTCATCCTCGCCAGTCCTCCGTCCATGTCTTACATAGGTTAACCTGAAAAAAGGGGCGCAGGAATACAACCCTGCGCCCCTTCTCCTCCCCCGAGAAACCGGAGTGTATCGTTTACGCGCCTGGCGGCAGCGGATCGTCGCTCTTGGAAGCCGCCGACTTGCGCGCGGCCGGCGTCTTGCCGGTCGTCGTGGTCGAGGTTCCGCCAAGATCGCTGTCCATCTGTTCAAGCTTGCGCCCGGCCCAGTCACGTCCGCCCAGGCCGAATGCCAGAGCGCCGGCGACTGCGACACCTGCGATCAGGATCGTCAGGACGTTGGCCGGGATCATGCCACCGATGCCGGTGAACTGCAGGCCCATGAAGACGAACAGGATGATCGTCGCCCAGCGCACGATGGTCGCCGCGGTGCCTTCGCCGCTGTCGCCGCCGATAAGGCGGGCGAGTAGGTTGGCGATGAAGAAGCCGAAAGCGATGACCACCGCACCGAAGATCACGCGTCCGCCCAGTTCGAGCAATTGATCGAGAATCTCGGTGAGTTCAGGGAAGCCGAGCAGCCGAGTTGCAGCGATGGCGAAGAACAGGATGATGGCCACCTGCACCACCCTGGCGATGATCGACGAAGCGGTGGTGCCGCTGCCGACCATGCCAGTTTCGGACAAGGCACGGTCGACGCCGAGGCCGGGCAGCACTTCCTTGAGGATCTGCACCACGAAACGGCTGATGAGATAGCCGATGCCGAGCAGGATGGCCGCACCGATGATCCGCGGTATCGCATCGAATATCATCCGCAGCATGTCCGAAGCAGGTTCCGAGATACTGTCGATGTTGAGCGCGTCGAGCGCCATGATCGCCACGAAGATGACGATGATGGCATAGACGATGGTCGCAATGGTCTTGCTGATCGCACTGTTGCCGGTGACATTGTCCACCCCGCCGCGATTGGCCCACTTGTCGAGATCGACCGTCTGCAACGTGGTCAGGATCAGGTCGCGCACGATGCGCGCAACCATCATGCCGATGAAGAAGATCAGCCCGGCGCCGACCAGGTTCGGAATATACTCGACCACGTTTTCGAGCAAGCTGTCCACCGGACCGGCGACCGAGCCGAGGCCCAGCACGGTCAGGATGATGAGCAGACCGAACAACCAGATCAGCAGTCCGACGATCTTGCCCAGGGATTCGCCCAGCGAACGGCCGTTGGCGGTATGCCGCTGGAAAAACGAGATATTGTCCACCAGCTTGGCGAACGCCCATTTCGCGGCCCGCGCCAATGCCCAGGTTATGATGAGAACGATCAGCGCAAGGCCGATCTTTTCGAGCACGTTCATGGCGACGTCCTCATCGAAGCGATAATTACCGATACGCATTGAACCGGCCTCCCCGTTTGGTTTCTATTACATGAACGGCTAACACGTGATTCGCGGATATACAAAGCCTGTTTGGGGATTGAGTGGATAATTACCGCTGCTATGCCTTGCGCATGAGAGAGGTTTTCGTCCGTTTCACCTGCGCGGTTGCCGCGCTGTCGATCCTGTTTGCCGGTCCGGCCCTTTCGCAGGACCGGGACGAGGACGGCGACCGCTGGTCGCTCGCAATTCACGGCGGGGCGGGCACCATCGCGCGCCAGAACATGACGAGCGAACAGGACGCGGCCTATCGCGTAGCATTGCAGCAGGCGCTCGATGCAGGTGCCGCGGTGTTGCGCGAAGGCGGCGATGCGCTGGACGCGGTCGAGGCGGTAATCGTGCTGCTGGAAGACGATCCGAAATTCAACGCCGGGCGCGGCGCGGTGTTCACCTGGGACGGCGGGCACGAACTCGACGCTTCGATCATGGACGGGCGCAACCGCGATGCCGGGGCCGTCGCGGGCGTGACCGGCATTCGCCACCCGATCCGGTTGGCGAGGCTGGTGATGACCGATAGCCCGCATGTCATGCTGGCAGGCGAGGGCGCGGAAGAATTCGCCGCCCAGCATGATCTGGAAACCGTGTCGCCCGACTGGTTCGACACCGATTTCCGTCGCGAGGCGCTCGAGCGGATGAAGGCGCGCGAGCTTTCCGCGCTCGATGTCGACGTCAAGTTCGGCACGGTCGGTGCCGTGGCGCTCGACAGGAACGGCAATCTCGCCGCGGGAACCTCCACCGGCGGCATGACCGGCAAGCGCTGGGGCAGGGTCGGTGATGCACCGATAATCGGCGCGGGCACCTACGCCGACAACCGCAGCTGTGCCGTATCCGCGACGGGCTGGGGCGAATACTTCATCCGCGTTGGCGTGGCGCACGAGATTTGCAGCGAAATACGGCAGATGCGAGTAGCGGAACAGGTAGATTGCGCAGGAACTGGCGAAGATGTTGTATTTCGGGAATGCTGGAGCGTTCCCGAGATCGAAGCCGATGAGGTTCAGGCCATCGCGGACGCGGTGATGGAGGACGTGCAGCACCTCGGCGGCGATGGGGGCGTCATCGTGGTGTCCCCCGAAGGACACGCGATCTTCAGTTTCAACACGGCGGGAATGTATCGCGGCCGCGCGACCGGCAGCGGCGTGAACGAAGTCGCGATCTACGGCGACGAATAAGTCTAGCCTCAAGCAGCGAAGCGGTAGGCCCAAAAACCTCCTAGCCGCGCTTTCGTGCCTGCGCGTAGCTGCCCAGTATGCGCACCGAATTGCATTGGAACGCCAGCTCGTCGAGCGCTGTATCGACGCGCGGCTCGCCCGGAACGCCTTCGATATCAGCGTAGAACATGGTCGCCGCGAAGCTCGCGCCCTTCTGGTAGCTTTCCAGCTTGGTCATGTTGACGCCGTTGGTCGCGAAACAACCAAGCGCCTTGTAGAGCGCGGCGGGGATGTTCTTCACCTCGAACACGAATGTTGTCATGGACTGAACACCGCTCAAAGCGGCCGGATCAAGCGTATGATTCGCAAGCACGACGAACCGCGTGGTATTGTCGTGCGCATCCTCCACCGCGTCCTCTATTATCTTCAAGCCGTAGAGTTCCGCCGCCATCGGCGGGGCGAGCGCGGCGATCAGCGGATTGTTGGCTTCCGCCACGAACGCCGCCGCGCCTGCCGTGTCGGCATGGCTCATCGGGACGATTCCGCGCGTTCGCAGAAATTCGCGCGACTGCCCCAAGGCCTGGGGATGACTGTAGGCCGCCTCGAACGGTCCCTCGCCAAGCGCCATCAGCGCATGGGTAATCCGCATGAAATGCTCCGCCACGATCGCCAACCCGCTTTCGGGCAGCAGGAAATGAATGTCGGCCACGCGCCCGTGCTGCGAGTTTTCGATCGGGATCATGGCGCACCCTGCCCGACCCTGTTTTACCGCGTCGAGAGCGTCTTCGAAACCGAGGAACGGCAGCGGCAGGGCTTCTGGTGCGAACTGCATCGCCGCCTGGTGCGAGTTCGACCCGGGGGCACCGCCAAACGCGATGGCGCGCCCGGGGTCGTCGGCTGCGGCGGCGCGCATGGTATCGACCATGGCGAGAGCGGGTTGGGCGAAGTTGCGCATGGAACCGAGCTGCTACGGGGCGCTTTAAGCTATCGCAAGCGCTATTGCGCATGCCGCACTTGCACCTTTGCCCAGCCCGCACTAGAGCGGCGCGCAACCGTAAGACCAGCAGATTTCTCGCGAGCTTTCACGCAATGGACGATCGTTTTAATACCGCCGCCGGATGGGTGCTCTTTTCCGGCATCGTTGCGCTTGGCGCCTCCATCGTCAGCGGCATGGTGTTCCACGCCGACGACCACGAATTCCCCGAAGGAGAGGAGTTCGGCTATTTCGTCGAGGCAGCCGAGGAAGAAGGCGGCGCTGACGCGGGGCCGGATCTCGGCACGCTGCTGGCCAATGCCGACGCCTCTGCGGGCGAAGCGGTGTTTGCCAAATGCACGGCCTGCCACACGATCGAGCAGGGCGGGGCGAGCGGTATCGGCCCGAATCTCTATGGAGTGATGGGTAGCGCAATCGGCGCCCATGCCGCAGGTTTCGCATACAGTTCTGCGCTGGCCGAAAAGGGCGGTTCCTGGACGTGGGAAAATATGGACGATTGGCTGCAAAGCCCGCGCGGTTTCGCCAGCGGAACCAAGATGAGCTTCGCTGGTCTGTCCGATCCGGAAGACCGCGCGAACGTGATGGAATATCTTGCCAGTTTCGGCGGCGCACCGGCCAAGCCCGAACCAGCTGCTCCGGAACCCGAAGTTGATGGCGATGCGCCCGGTGCTGGGCCGGGGCCGACAGAAGGCGTTCCGGCAGAAGCTCCTGAAGCGGCTGGCGCGATGAGCGCCGACCAGCCTGTCCCGTCGTCCAATGCGGCGACCAGTACCGATGGCGCGACCAAGGTCGGCGACTGAGATTCGGTCCTCGAGAGGGCCAGCGCATCGCTCAGCCCTTGAATCCCTGGGCGACCACGTACCATTCACTAGATCCCCTGCGGCTGGCGGGCGGCTTGGCGTGCTTCACCGTGCGAAAATGCTGCTTCAGAAGCTTGAGCAGATCGCTGTCCGTGCCACCGGCCAGAACCTTGGCAAGAAAGGCACCGTCCCGTGCGAGGTTTTCGATAGCGAACCAGGCGGCCGCTTCGACAAGACCCATTGTTCGCAAGTGATCGGTCTGCTTGTGGCCGACCGTATTGGCGGCCATGTCGCTTAATACGAGATCGGCTTTGCCGTTGAGCGCCTTTTCCAGCGCGATTTGCGCATCATCCTCCATGAAATCCATCTGGAAGATCGTGACACCTTCGATCGGCTCGACTTCGAGCAGGTCAATGCCGACGATCGATGCGTTCGGGATTCGCTTGCGGGCGACCTGGCTCCACCCGCCCGGCGCAATACCAAGATCGACTACCCGCTCCACACCTTTGAGAAGGCCGAATTTCTCGTCTAGCTCGATCAGCTTGTAAGCCGCGCGGCTGCGATAGCCCTCCGCTTTGGCCTGCTTCACGTAAGGGTCGTTCAACTGGCGCTGCAGCCAGCGGGTCGAGCTGGCCGAACGCTTCCTGGCGGTTTTCACGCGCGTATCGCGGTCCTTGCCCGAACGCGCCATTACAGGTTTGCCTCGTTCACGTTCTGCAGCGCCGTGCGGCTGCGCTCGCTTTCGATTTCCGCAGCCATCAGGCTGCGCAGAATACCCTCGCGGATGCCGCGATCGGCCACGCCGAGTTGCACCGCGGGCCAGATATCGAGAATCGATTCCAGAATCGCGCAGCCGGCAATGACCAGATCGGCGCGATCATTGCCGATGCACGGCAATTGGCGCCGGTCATGTCCGCTCATCCGCGACAGCCGCGAAGAAATATCGCGCATCGCCTGCGAAGGCACAATCAGTCCGTCGACCGCGCGCCGGTCATATTGCGGAAGTTCCAGATGCAGGCTGGCAAGCGTCGTGACCGTCCCGCTCGTGCCGAGCAAACGGACCGGTTCCGTGCCTTGCGCGGATTTGCCGATCCGCTGCGCGAACCTGGCGAAGCTGCGGGCAACGGTCCTGCGCATCTGCAAATAGCGATCGAGCCGCGTCGCTTCGGTCTCGTCCGACCCGCCGACCGTGTCCGTCAGCGAGACGACGCCCCAGGGCACGCTCAACCAGTCGACGATCCGCGGGACCTTGAGGCCGTCCTCGACCTCCACCAGCACCAGTTCGGTCGACCCGCCGCCAATGTCGAAGATAATTGCCGGGCCCGGTCCTTCCTCGAGCAGGACATGGCAGCCGAGCACGGCGAGCCGCGCTTCTTCCTGGGCGGAGATGATGTCGAGCACGATCCCGGTTTCCTGTCGCACGCGGTCGATGAACTTCGGTCCATTCGCCGCGCGCCGGCAGGCTTCGGTTGCGACCGAGCGGGCCAGGCGGACGTTGCGACGGCGCAGCTTTTCGGCACACACCTGAAGCGCGGCCAGGGTACGGTCCATCGCTTCGTCCGAGAGCCGACCGCTGGCGGCCAACCCTTCGCCGAGGCGAACGACGCGGCTGAACGCATCGATAACGGTAAAGTTTTCGCCGCTTGGCCGGGCGATGAGTAAACGGCAATTGTTCGTGCCGAGATCCAGCGCGGCGTAGGCCTGCCGCGAGTTGGCCCGCGGGGCGGAGGAACTGGATGTCGATGCGGATGCGCGGCGACGCGCGTGCGCGCCGCTCGGCTTTCCGTCGGGCCGGGAAGGGCGCTTGTAGCGGAAATCGGCTACCTTGCCGGACTTGCCGCCCTGTTGTGTCCCGTGCCCCCTTGTCGTGTCCGGCGGAGGATGATCCGCCATAAGTTCAGGAGCTTTCTGTTTTCCTCCCGCGCAAATTCATCTCGCACGGGGACTTGCTCGCGATGCTAGCGGTGAAGCGCGGTCCCGGCAAGGCCCGGGCTGCGAACACGGGCTTGACCTCGAGCGCGCGTAAAACTAAGTGCGCCCCCTTCCGATCAGCGCGGCCGCGCCCGCGCTCTGATCCAGGATGATGCCCCGTCGTCTAATGGTAAGACTACGGACTCTGACTCCGTCAATTGAGGTTCGAATCCTCACGGGGCATCCAGTTTTCTTCAGCATGAACGGGTCAGAACTTTTGGCCGAGGGTTACCTACCTGTCTGATCCCTGTCTCACCGTGATCGGCCGACTGCGGTGCATCCGCGAAAACCCGCTAACTTGCTTCGCGGGTTCGGGTGCGCTAATTCGCGTCAGCTTCGACTTCATGACCAGTCACTCGAAGTCTCCTGGCGGGAAACCGCCCTGTAAAAGTTTCCGCGCGGAGCCAGTCGTTTCCGTTGCTCCGCATTCATCGTCTTTCCCACTCGTATAAGCTTAAGTTAATGTTCTACCCTGCTTAGGCGGGGCTCATCTTTCCCCCATGAAAAGGCTAAGGCATCGTGCCGATGTGGGATCCCGCACCGCGCTGGCCGAGCACAAACAAGGTGGTTGTTTTGAAAGCAACGCATGTGCCCGCACGATCTCAACGGGCGTTTCGGAAATTCGTGAACCGCAAGACCTTTGGGTATGCAGGCCTGCTGACCGCGTGTCTTGCCGGGACGGCTGCGGCTCAGGACGTAATTTACGGTCCGCCTGCTCCCTTGGAGCTTCAAACGCCTGACGCGCCGCTTCTGGCACCGCCGCCGGCTATCCCGCCGCAATTGGGCGAAAGCGCACATGAAGCGGTCGAATCCTACCCTGCGATACGGGCCGCCGAGGCAACGATCCAGGCTACGAACGCCGACGTGAGGGCTGCAAAGTGGTTGCGGTTTCCCAGCGTCAGTGTTGGCGGTCGCCTGGATGACGACCGACTTGGCAGATTTTCTCCGCAGATACAGGTTCAACAACCGATCTGGGCGGGGGGCAGCATAACCGCGTCGATCGAACGAGCCGAGGCCGGCCGGGCGGTGGCAGGCGCCCGTCTCAGCGAGACGGTGGAAGATCTGGCGCTGCAGACGTTGAACGCGTTCTATGAGATTGTTCGCGCGACCAAACAGGAAGCGATACTCAGGGACAGTCTCCTTGAACATCAGCGCCTGGTCGAATCCATGGAGCGGCGCGTAGAACAGGAAGTGAGCCCCCGATCCGACCTGGAACTGGCAAGCTCGCGGGCGGCGCAGGTCCAGCAGCAACTAAGCCTGACGATCGCGCAACGATACACGAACCGTCAGCGGCTGGCCGAACTTACCGGAAATGCGGATTTTGAGCTTGATTCAGTTCCGGAGTATTCGCCCGTCCTCCATCACCCCCCGACCGATGCCGCGGTGGTGCAGGCAATCGCTTGCGATCCGACCCGCCGAAGGTTGCTGGCTGAAGCAGCGATTGCGGAGGCTGAACGCGAATTGGCGGAAGGGTCCATCCTGCCGCGCGTCGGCGTGGAGCTTAGCAATGACGAAATCACCGGTACGCGGTTAGGCTTGGTCGTGACAGCTCAGACCAATGGCGGCCTTTCGCCGTTCGCAGCAGCCGAAGGTGCCAGGTTTCGCCAGGATGCCAGCTTCCTGCAACTGGCGGTTGCCGAGCGTCAGCTTCGGGAAGCGATTATCCTGGACGTCGTGGAAAACACGACTTCGGCAGGAACGATCGATAGCAGCGGCATCGCGGCTCGTGCTGCCGAGCGCGTTACCGAATCTTTCATGCGCCAGTTCATCACGGGCCGGCGGACTTGGCTTGACGTGATGAATGCCGTGCGCGAAGGCATGTCGGCAGAAATGGCGCTGGTCGATGCCGAGACGACCGCAATGGCTTCTGCTGCCAGGCTACTGTTGCGCACGTGCGAATGGCGACCAGACCTAATGGGACCTTCAAGTGAACAATAAGCTCCTTCGCCTGATCGAAGTGTTTGCGCGCCAGCGCGGGGTTGATCTTCCACCGGACTGGGCAACGAACCTGGATGTCGAAGAGACCGAAGGCGAAGATGAACTTTTCGCGGTTGCAAGATCGGCCGGGTGGAAGGAGCCGATCGAGGTCGAGGGCCGTCCGCGTCCGAACCAGTTCCCGCTGCTTGTTCATTCGCCGGAAAAGGGTTGGGGTATTGCCAGCCAGTGGGAGAGTATCGATACGGTTCGGGTCGACGAGGGCGACGAGACCGGTCGCTGGCAGCACAGTGCCGGTCTGAGCTATTTCGAGCTTTCATTGCCGAGGGCGGTCGAGCGGGATGCAGCGCCGCGGGCCCTTTCAGTGTTCTGGCGGTCGATACTTCTGCGCAAGAAAGTCTTCTTTTCTGCGGTCATAGCGACTGTCATCATCAACCTGGTTACTCTTGCGACCTCGCTCTACTCCATGCAGGTCTATGACCGGGTAATTCCGCGGAGTGGGTTTTCGACGCTCTGGGTACTTACGGCAGGCGTGCTGTTTGCGCTCCTTATCGACTTCATTCTTCGGACAACCCGTGCGTTGATGATCGAGCGTGAAGCAGCCAAGATCGACGCGGAAGTTTCCGAGTTTTTCTTCGCAAGAGCGCAGGCTGTAAGGCTTGATGCCCGACCGGGGGGCATCGGAACAATGGCCGCGCAGTTGCGAGGTCTGGAGCAAGTTCGGGCGCTGCTCAGTTCGGCATCGATCTTTCTTATAGCGGACCTTCCCTTCGCGCTCTTTTTCATCTTCGTCATTGCAAGTCTTGCGGGAATCGTCGCGATTGTGCCGATCATCAGTTTCCCGCTGGCGCTTGGTCTTGCCTATCTCTTCTCAAGACTGATCCGGAAGGACACTGCCAAGGCGCAGGTCAGCGGAAACCGCAAGAACGGCTTGCTGGTGGAATCGCTGGATGCTGCCGAAACCGTGAAGGCAAACCGCGGCGGGTGGCACATGCTCGCCCGCTGGAACGACCTGATGGACGAGCTGCAATTGCATGAAGACCCCGTGAAGCGGTGGTCCGCGATTGCCGGCGCCGTCTTCAGCAGCTTGCAGCAGGTGGCCTACGTACTGATCATCGCCATCGGTGCTGTCCAGGTCAGCAATGGTGAGATGACGATGGGTGCCTTGATCGCCGTCGCCATCATCGCCGGCCGCGTGAACGGGCCACTAGTCAGCCAACTGCCGAACTTCCTTGTCCAGTGGGGATATGCACGTTCGTCACTAAGCGCGCTGGATGCAATTCTAGCGCTGCCTCTTGATCGTTCGAGCGAGATGGAGGTCCTGCGGCCCGACAAGCTCGACGGACCCATTCGTCTGCAAGAGGTCCAGTTCGCCTATCCGGGTGCGAAATCCGGCCTCAACGTCCCGCTGCTCGAGATCAAGCCTGGCGAACGCGTGGCCCTGATCGGCGGTGTTGGTTCGGGCAAGTCGACCCTTCTTCGTATTCTTGCGGGGCTTTACGCTCCGAAGGACGGTCACGTCACCATCGGCGGGCTGGACATGCATCACGTCGCCGAAGACATACTGCGCCAGCATATCGGGTACCTGCCGCAGGATACGCGCATGCTCAATGGCACCTTGCGTGAGAACATCCTGCTCGGCATGCCGAACCCGGGCGACGAGGTCGTCATGAACGTGGCCAACGATCTAGGCCTCGCTCCGATGATTGCCGGTCATCCCCTCGGGCTTGATCTGCCGATTTCGGAAGGTGGCCGGGGGCTTTCCGGAGGCCAGCGAACATTGGCGGGTCTCACTCGCCTGATGCTCAGTCAACCGCGCGTGATGCTGCTCGACGAACCCACGGCCAATCTCGACCAGGCTACCGAAGCCCGTGTGCTCGGCGCGATCAGGTCCGGCCTGTCGAGCGACAGCACGCTGGTCCTCGTGACGCACCGACTGCAGCTTCTCGCTCTTGTCGATCGCGTGATTGTCGTCACGAACGGTAGGATCCGGATGGACGGCTCGCCCAAGGAAGTGCTCGACAAGCTCAAGCAGACCAAAGCCGTTTCCGTCGGCAAGCCGAAGAAAGCGAAGATCGCCAGCGGCGCGAGTCAAGAAGCAGTTGTTGGATCGTCTGGCGCGGGATCGACGAAAGACGAAGATGACCACGAGGCCGAGCAATCGAAGGCAGAAGACGACATGGCCGATAATAATGACGCCGATGCCGATGCGGCGACCGCATCAGCACGCGGCTAGGGTCGGAAAAAACCGGAAATCATGAAACAGTCCAATATCATAATCATCGTCGCGACCGCGGCTGTGCTCGGCTTTCTCGCATGGTCTCTGTGGGCGAGCCTTGACCAGGTGACCCGTGCCCCGGGAACGGTGGTGCCAAGCGGTCGTGTCCAGATCGTCCAGAGCCCTGAGGGCGGAGTCATCAAACAGATCCTCGTCCGCGAGGGGGATCGCGTCCGGAAAGGACAGCTCTTGGTGACGCTCGACCGGATCAACCAGACGGCAGCGGTGGCGGAAAGCAACGCCAAGCTTGCGGATTTGCGAACGCAGATGGTTCGCATTCAGGCAGAGCTGTTCGACCGCCCCTTGTCGTTTCCTTCTGACATCCGGGACCGGGAATTCATCGCCAATCAGACCGCGCTCTATTACCAGCGCCGGGAAGCGTTGCAGGAAGAACTCAAGAACCTGCGGGCGATGCTGAGACTTGTTCAGGAAGAGCTCGAGATGAACATGCCGCTGGTCGAGAGCGGCGATGTGAGCCGCTCGGAAATACTGCGCATGCAGCGAACGGTAGCCGATCTGCAAGGTCAGATAACCAACCGCCGGAATGTCTATTTGCAGGAACTGCAAACCGAATACGCCCGTATCGAGGGCGAGCTGGCCACTGCAGAGCAGGCCATGACACAAAGACAGCAGGCACTTGAGCAGACGGAGCTGTATGCCCCGACCGCGGGAGTGGTCGTGAATGTGGCTTACAACACGATCGGGGCCGTGCTCAAACCCGGCGACGAGGTTTTGCAGATCGTCCCCACCGACGATATCCTGCTTGTCGAAGCACGGGTGCCGCCGTCCGACATCGCTTTTGTCAGGACCGGTCAGGAGGCGGCAGTCAAGTTCGATGCGTACGATTCCTCGATCTACGGCTCGGCAATCGGCGAAGTGACTTACGTCAGCGCGGACACATTGACCGAGGATACGCCCGATGGCCCGGTAAGCTATTACGCGGCGAACCTTGCTGTCGAGACGAGCTCGATGCGCGCCCGCCGCGCCGGAGAAGTCATCGATCTGCAACCGGGGATGACTGCCACCGCCGAGATCAAGACAGGAGAATCGACAGTGTTCGAATATCTGACAAAACCGATCCTCAAGACCGCCGACGAAGCACTGGAGGAACGGTAGCAGCCGTTGCCTTCCGGTTTCTGCCGAAAGCGGAACGGAGTCCGGCGGATCAAAACAGGCAGGCATTTCAATGGCATCGTGGAAAGAGGATCTGGCAGACTGTTTCGATCCTCTCGATCGGCTCTTTTCCTCTCACGCGATGGACGAAGGCCACGCCTTCGAGCTTCTGGTTCGCCTGCGGGCAGAGGGTGTCGGCAGGAACGAACTCAGCAACGCCGTTCGCGAGCTATTGGCCTCGGACGGTTGTTCAGTGCAGCATATCGAATTGCAGGTTCGCGAGGTCGAGCATCGTTTCGCACCCTGGTTGCCCGATTGAGCTTTCGCTCGAACTGCCAAGGTCGCACAGCTCGTAGTGCGAAACATGGATCGGCCGGAACTGTTGGAAACATGCCACACCCCGATGCCCGATGGCCTTCCTCTTGTGGAAGGTGCACATCGGTCGACCGGCGCCTGTCACCATTCTCCACGGCCACTATCGCGGGAAATTCAAGGAGAAGCGCCGGGTGAGGAACTATTAACGAGGGCAAGAGTAGGGATGGGATGCCGTTACGGTATCGACCCGATGTGGCTGAAAAAAAGGGTTTGGCGATTGTGGTGATGGTGTTATGCAACCCCGGCCAGAGGGGGGGCTCTTCGCACTTCCGACGTTTGACTGACCTTGAACTAATCTAGGGAAATTAGGAAATATGACAAAAGGCGACTCAGAGATCATGGCCGAGAATGGCCAGACACCGACCTCGAGCAAGTCGGAAGCTCCCGTAGCTGCCGAAGCTCCCGCTCAGCAGCAGGCAGCGCTTGCTGAAGCCCAGGTTCGCGAAGCTGTCGGCAATCCTGCTGCTGCGCAAGCCGCTGCTGCCGCTGCGCTGCTGGGTGCCGAAGCCCCCGTCGCAGAAGCTGCCGAACTGACCAGCGCCGCAGAAGCTCAGGCTCAGGCCGCTGCCAAGGCTCGCGCAAAGTTCGATGACGAGAAGGATGAGGACGAGGACGCGGAAGCTGAAGCAGCGACCGAAGATCTCGCAATGGATCCCGGTGCCGAAATCCTTGAAGCCGTCGCTGCTGCTGATGGCGCGCGCTCGGCTCAGGCGGAGGGCGATGAGGCCCTCGGTCTCGGTGGCGACAATGACGGGGCGCCGCTCCTCGCCGTTGCTGCGCTTGCTGCCGTCGGTGCTGGTATCTACATCGCCGTCGACGGCGGTGACGATGACGAAGTGACGCTGCCTTTGCCCGAGCCCGAGCCCGAGCCCGAGCCGGTAAATGTCGCCCCGGTCATCACGTCCGGCACTGAAGTGGACGTTGATGAAAACACCGACGTTGGCGAAGTGGTCTATGTTGCGACCGCGACCGATGCCGATGGCGACGACATCACTTTCAGCATTCTTGCCGACAGCGATGATTTCGATGCCTTCACGATCGATCCCGACACAGGTGAAGTTCGTTTCGTTGCTTCGCCCGACTTTGAAGATCAGGACAGCTTCTCGATCACGATCGTGGCGACTGACTCCGAAGGCAACGCGGCCTCGCAGGACGTCACGATCGATATCAACGACGTCGATGAAAACGTTGCTCCGGTCATCACGTCCGATGCGACTGTCGATGTCGATGAAAACACCGACGTTGGCGAAGTGGTCTACGTCGCAACCGCGACGGATGCCGATGGCGACGACATCACTTTCAGCATTCTTGCCGACAGCGAAGATTTCGATGCCTTCACGATCGATCCCGACACCGGTGAAGTTCGTTTTGTAGCTTCGCCGGACTTCGAAGATCAGGACAGCTTCTCGATCACGGTCGTGGCGACAGACTCCGAAGGCAACGCGGCCTCGCAGGACGTCACGATCGATATCAACGACGTCGATGAAAACGTTGCTCCGGTCATCACGTCCGATGCGACTGTCGATGTCGATGAAAACACCGACGTTGGCGAAGTGGTCTACGTCGCAACCGCGACGGATGCCGATGGCGACGACATCACTTTCAGCATTCTTGCCGACAGCGAAGATTTCGATGCCTTCACGATCGATCCCGACACCGGTGAAGTTCGTTTTGTAGCTTCGCCGGACTTCGAAGATCAGGACAGCTTCTCGATCACGGTCGTGGCGACAGACTCCGAAGGCAACGCGGCCTCGCAGGATGTTACGATCGATATTAACGACATCGACGAAGTCGTGAACACGGCTCCGGTGTTTGTCTCGCCCGCCGTATTCGCGATCGACGAAAACTTCGATGAGAATGAGGTGGCTTTCGATGTCGATGTTACTGATGCTGATGGTGACGTGGTCACATTCACCATTGATGGCGACGATGCCGACCAGTTCGTGATCGACCCTGATACCGGTGAAGTTCGTTTCGTGGCATCGCCTGACTTCGAAACTCAGGATAGTTTCAACGTCACGGTCACCGCTACGGACGCCCTCGGCAATGCGACATCGCAGGACATTGTTGTCAACATCAATGACGTCGATGAAAATGCGGCTCCGGTGTTTGTCACGCCCGCTGCATTCGTGATCGACGAAAACGTCGATGAGAACGAAGTGGCTTTCGATGTCGACGTTGCGGATGCTGATGATGACGTAGTCACATTTGCCATCGATGGCGACGATGCCGACCAATTCGTGATCGACCCTGATACCGGTGAAGTTCGTTTCGTGGCATCGCCTGACTTCGAAACTCAGGATAGTTTCAACGTCACAGTCACTGCTACCGACGCCTTCGGCAATGCGACATCGCAGGATATCGTGGTCACGATCAACGATCTGGACGAGCCAGTCGTTGTCGATCTGGATGCTTCGGACAGCGACAACAACGCGTTGACCGCCGAAACCATCAGCGCGGCCGATGACGACTTCGTCTTCGCCGACGATGCATCGGAAGCCAGCTTCACGATCATCCAGGACTTCGAACTCGGCGATAGCATCGTCTTCTCCGAAGATGCGGATGTTTCGTTCAGCACCAGTGCGGACGACGCAAACGATCTCGAGATCACCGTGAACCAGGACGGCGTTGTCAGCATCATCGTTCTCGATGACGTTCTTGGAGATGATGCAGGGCTTATCTTCAACGAAGCAACTGCGGAAGCCGAAGTTGGGTTCGACTTCTTCTCTACCGGCGAATTGCCCACGGCAACTCCGATCGCAGCGGAAAACTTTGCCTGAAACTAAACTGATAAGAATGGGGAATTAATAACATGGCACGTATTACTCTTACCACCCCCGGCGAAGACGTCTTCGCTGGTGGTGATGACATCGAAGTGTTCGGCACCACGAGCGGCGGTGAAGTCATCACCGTGATCGAAGGTTCCGACGTTGTTCTGGATGCCTCGTTCGCGGCTGGTGGCGACGTCGTCGCGCTCGCCGGTGAAGCGGAAGACTACACCGCCGTTCTCGTCGGTTCGCGCGTCATTCTGACCAATGCGGCTGGCACGACGGTCAGCATCCCGGTCGGTACGGAAGGTATCGCAGTCGCTTTCGGCGATGACGACACCCGTGTTCTGGCGATTGTCGATGGTGCCGTGGTAATTGGCGACCAGACGATCACCGGCGACGAAGCCACCCTTGAACCAGGGATGGAAGGCGAAAATGCGCTCCAGGTCGCTCTTGCCAATCTGGCAGCCGCCGAAGCCGCGCAGGCGGCTTTCCTCGACGCGCAACCGGAGTCCTCGGATACGCCAGAAGAAATCCGCGCCAACGCCGCCGACTCTCAGGCGCGCCTCGCGGCGGCTCGTGATGCGAATGGTTCGCTCTCGCGTTTGCAGGCAGAGGTTGACGCCGAAGTGGCCGATGTTGTTGCCGTCCAGGCGGAAATCGACACGATTCCCGGTCTTGATGCGGCGATCGATGATCTTCTCCAGGAGTCTGCCGATCTCGCCGCAGCACAGGCTGCTTTCGTGGCTGCACTGGCTCAGCGCAATGCCGCCGAAGCCGCTTATGAAGCGAACTTCGAGGACATCCGGTTTGATGCGGAAGGGCAAGTGTTCGAAGTCGATGATGGTACGCCGATCATCGTCCTGAACGCCAATGATCAGCTCGTATTTGCGTCGGCTGCAGCCGCAGGTCGCATTGGCGCGCAGGACCTGTTGGTCGCGACACGTGCGTATCAGGCTGAATTCGAAGACCTTCAGCAAGCCGAAGAGGACTTTGACGAAGCCGAAGCTGAAGTCGGTTCGTTCGCTCGCGGCCCGGAGCTACTGGTCGAACTGATCGAAGAGCGCGCAGACGTTGTCGTCGCTCAAAACGCCGTCGCAGCTCGCCAGACGCTTCTTGCTGAAGTGAATGCCGAGCAAGCACTCGTAAACCAGCTCGAAGAATTCGAGGACGACGTCGAGGACGCTCAGGACGCCGTCACCGCTCTCGGTTTCGAACAGCCGATCACGGTCAATGATGGCGATTTCGAAAACGCCACCGACGGTAACGATATCTTCGTACTGGCATCGAATGATGATGGCTTTGCCACGATCTCCGATTTCGGCGATGAAGGCGAAGATATCCTCTTCGTGGGCGGCAACACCTACACCGTTGTCCGTCTCGGCGACACTGCCGACATCGACAATTCGGCTCAGGGCGATGCGGGCGTGCTCGAAGTTTTCATTCAGCAGCAGGGTGACGATACCGTCCTCTTCTTTGAAGATGAAACCTTCTCGGGCAGCACGTCGAACGGAGCTTTCCAGGGCTTCGAAGTCACCTTGCTTGACACGGACGCCGACCAGGTCGTGCTCGGCGGCACGGGTAACGTGACGATTGAGCCGACGGTCGACATGGCGATGATCCCGGAAAACTCCAACATCGCGTAATTGTACCGAGCGAGGGGGGACCCCTCCAAGCTTGATTGAGAACCCCCGGATCGAATGGTCCGGGGGTTTTCCTTTGCCATCGAACAATCGTTCAGACTAAGTGAACTTTCGCCTGCGCATAGATGCACGCGTGTTTTTCCTATCGTTTGACTCTTTCCGGCACCGTTGTATTGAGCGGTTCATGCTAACGTCGCCGGAGACAGGACCATCGCGGTTTCGCCGCGTGGCGCGATCGTTCGCCAGGCCGCCGGTCGCGTTTGCTGCCTTGTTCGGGATGATCACTTTGGCGGGTGCCGGCGGAATTTTTGTCCAGCGCTCGCTCGCATTGCCATCGAGCGGGAGCGAATTGGCTGGCGCCTCCGTGGATGAGCTCACTTCCGAGCAATTCTCGGCCACCGCCCTCCGTCCTATCACGCCCGAAACCGCGAAATCGGTCAATGACGGTATCCCGGTTTCCGACGTCGCTGTTTCTGCCGCCTCTCCATTCCGCGCATCGTTTGCCGCGGCGGTCGAGCGCGGCAAGTCCGTCGACTGCCTGGCCAGCGCAATTTATTACGAAGCCGCTACAGAAGGCGAGGCCGGGCAGCGGGCCGTGGCGCAGGTGGTCTTGAACCGTGTGGCGCACACTGCCTATCCCAACACGGTCTGCGGCGTCGTCTATCAGGGGTCCGAACGGTCTACCGGTTGCCAGTTCACCTTTACCTGCGATGGCTCGCTGGCACGGCGTCCGTCGACTGGTGGTTGGGCAAGGGCCAAGCGCATCGCGGATGAATCCCTCGCGGGATCGGTATATGCAGCCGTCGGCCGTTCGACGCATTATCATGCCAATTATGTCGTTCCCTATTGGAGCTCCAGCCTCCTGAAGACCGCCACGATCGGGGCGCATATCTTCTACCGCTCGGCCGGCCTGGCGGGAGCGGCTTCGGCCTTCACCGCGCGGTATGCCGGGGTAGAGCCAACCATCGCCCGGCGCGCTGTCGATACCGATATTGCCGAAAACATTGGACAGGCTGCTGATACGTTCGCTCTGCCCTCCATGCCCAAGGCCGATGTACCTGAAGAGCAGGCAGAAAAGCTCGATCGGTTCGCGCTGCTTGATTACAAGGTC
Organism: Erythrobacteraceae bacterium Alg239-R51; assembly: GCA_947331495.1. Taxonomy (GTDB): domain Bacteria; phylum Pseudomonadota; class Alphaproteobacteria; order Sphingomonadales; family Sphingomonadaceae; genus Qipengyuania. Next base: position 73,826 of record CAMZOI010000002.1, read on the forward strand.
AAGCCAGCCCGTGAGAATGCGGCCGCTCTGCGGGTCGAACCTCTCGAGAAGACGCTTGGCGCCGCGCTTGACGCGAGTGCCGGCAAGGCGAAGAAGGCTGCAGGTCCGATTGTCATCGCGGCGGCCCAATGAGTTTGCGCAACTGGCTTTCGATGGCGGCACTTGGCGGTTTGGCGGCTTGTCAGACACCCGCGCCGCCGGAATACATGGTCTCGCGCGACACGCTCTTCTTTCTCCAGCAACTTCCAGCCGTTCAGACGTCGGTCGGCGAGTTTACCGCGGGCGATGGTTCGGGGATGGGCGTCCCTATTCCGGGTTCCCTGCTTACCTGCTCGGGTGATTTCGAGGACAGCCGGACAGGTGATGCCGGTGCCTATGTCCGTCGCGCATTAGTACAGGAACTGACCGCTGCAGGTCTGTACAATGAAGACGATCCGGCGGTGCGGATCGACGGAACCGTCGAACGTATTTCCCTGACCCGCAAGATTCCGTTCACGGCCGAATGGACGATAGGCCTGCGCCTGCGATCATCGAACGGTGCCGAGTTGGAGGTTCTGGAGGAATATCGCTTCGATGCCGGGAGCCTCGTCGGTGCGACGGTTTGCGAACGGGCGATCGAACACTTCGAACCGGCAGTACGGGCGTTGCTCGAAACCGCCGTCCGGACCGATGGCTTCGACGCGCTCCTCGTGGCTTCCTGACGCCGCTCCTTCGCCCGCGATAGACACCCACGCCCAAGTGCTTTAAGCATTACCCATCCCCGGGGAGCGAGCTTTCGCTGAGAGGGGCGGGGTAAGCACCGCCCGACCCGTCGAACCTGAACCGATTAGCATCGGCGGAGGGAGCGGGCGGCAATTGTCACTGGTCCGCTCTCCATCCGCCCCTGGAGAACAGACCCATGGCCGACATCAATTCCCAATTCGAGATCGGCGTCACCACCGGTCCCATCCGTGGCAGCCGCAAGGTCCATGTCGGGGACCGCAAGGTCGCCATGCGCGAGATCGGTCTGGAGGGCGGCGAAGCCCCGGTGCGCGTTTACGACACGTCCGGCCCCTATACCGACCCCGATGCGACGATCGACATCCGCGCCGGGCTTCCGCAGCTGCGTCGCGAATGGCAGCTCGCCCGCGGCGATGTCGAGGAATACGATGCCCGCGAAATCCGGCCCGAAGACAACGGCCAGCTTGGCCCGGATCGCAGCGGCGGCGTTCCGGCCTTCCCGAACGTGGCGAAGCGCGTCTTGCGTGCCAGCCCGGGCAGGAACCTCTCGCAGATGCACTATGCCAGGCAGGGTATCATCACGCCCGAGATGGAATATGTGGCGGAGCGCGAGAACCTCGGCCGCGAACAGGTGCGCCACGAACTGGATGGCAATTCCTGGGGCGCACAGATCCCGGAATATGTGACGCCCGAATTCGTCCGCGACGAGGTCGCGCGCGGCCGCGCCATCATCCCTTCCAACGTCAACCACCCCGAAGCCGAACCGATGGCCATCGGGCGCAATTTCCTGGTGAAGATCAACGCCAATATCGGCAATAGCGCGGTGGCGAGCGACGTGGCGAACGAGGTCGACAAGATGGTTTGGTCGATCCGGTGGGGCGCGGACACGGTGATGGACCTCTCCACGGGGCGCAACATCCACGACACGCGCGAATGGATCATCCGCAACAGCCCCGTCCCCATCGGTACCGTGCCGATCTACCAAGCGCTGGAAAAGGTCGGCGGCGTGGCCGAGGATCTGACCTGGGAAATCTTCCGCGACACGTTGATCGAACAGGCCGAGCAGGGCGTCGACTATTTCACCATCCATGCCGGCGTGCGCCTGCCCTATGTGCCGATGACCGCCAAGCGCGTCACCGGCATCGTCAGCCGCGGCGGCAGCATCATGGCGAAATGGTGCCTCTCCCACCACAAGGAGAGCTTCCTCTACGAACATTTCGACGACATCACCGAGATCTGCAAGGCCTACGACATCGCCTATTCGCTGGGCGACGGCCTGCGCCCCGGCTCCATCGCCGACGCGAACGACGAAGCGCAGTTCGCAGAGCTCTATACTTTGGGCGAACTGACCAAGCGCGCCTGGGAGCAGGACGTGCAGGTGATGATCGAGGGCCCCGGCCACGTCCCGATGCACAAGATCAAGGAGAACATGGACAAGCAGCTGGAGGCGTGCGGCGAAGCGCCGTTCTACACGCTCGGCCCGCTCGTCACCGATATCGCGCCGGGCTACGACCACATAACCAGCGGCATCGGCGCGGCGCAGATCGGCTGGTACGGCACCGCCATGCTCTGCTACGTCACGCCCAAGGAACATCTCGGCCTGCCCGACCGCGACGATGTGAAAGTGGGCGTGGTGACCTACAAACTCGCCGCCCACGCCGCCGACCTCGCCAAGGGCCACCCCGCCGCGCAGGTCCGCGACGATGCGCTGTCGAAAGCCCGCTTCGAATTCCGCTGGCGCGACCAGTTCAACCTGTCGCTCGATCCCGACACGGCCGAGCAATATCACGACCAGACCCTCCCCGCAGAAGGCGCCAAGACCGCGCATTTCTGCTCCATGTGCGGCCCGAAATTCTGCAGCATGAAGATCACGCAGGAAGTGCGCGACTTCGCCGCCAAGCAGAACTCGGACAGCTATCTGGCGAGCGAGAACATCAAGCGCGAGACCCCGCCCGAAGCCCGCGCGAATGCCGAGGAGGGCATGGAAGAGATGTCGCGGCGGTATAAGGAGAAGGGCGAGCGGCTCTACCTGCCCGAAGAGGAAGTGGACTGAAGCACGTGGGAATGGGGGGAGTCGGAGCGCCCCCTAAGGGCGTGGAGACGTGCAAAGCACAAATGAGCGAGGTATATCGTGAGAAGGGCGAGCGGTTGTATTTGCGGGAGGGGTAGGAATTTTCAGGGTTTTTGAGCCGAAGTGGACTTAGACGTTCTCTTCCTTGGTCGCTTCTTTAGCTTGGGTTGGACTCCGTCGACATATTCACCTGCTTCATCGACGTCATCCAAGTCATCAGCACCGATCTCCGCGCACCTAACTATCAGCGCATTCCACATATCGACCGGAACATTGCCGCTAGCGTACGCCTTTGCGATGACATGGTATGGATTGGGAAGAAGCACAAACTGAACGTCCTTCGTTAAACCATGCTTAATCTGGATGAAGCCAAGCTCTTCGAGTCTTGAGATTCGTTCTCGCCATGTGCGAGCGGCCCGTTGCCCACTGAAGCCCGAGTAGGTTGCCATCTCATCTGCTTTCGTAATCTGCAGAAAGCTTTCATCGAAAGTGCGGCACCAGATGTCGAAATACACCGAACTGACAGGGCAGCCTTTGCCGGCAAGATAATCCATAATTCTAAGGATAAGCGGCATCGCGCGCGGCATCGTGACGAACCCTGTTCGCTCTTTCCGATTCCACGTCATTTCCGTCGAGACTTCTGGCCAAAGCCTTCTGCGGACTTCTAGCTGTCGTTTTAGTATAGCGGACGCCTTGGCCGTCATCGTCTGCGCTCCAACCTCGGGTTTTTTGGGGGGGGTGGCCCCGGGTTTGGTACCCCGGAGCCTTCGCTTGGCGCGACCTGATCACGTCACGCAGGATTTTTCGATACAGCCGAGGGGTGGAGGCTCGGCCAACGTCACGCTCATCACGATGCTCAGTTTATCGGACATTTTTTTGTCCAACTCAATTGCAAAGTTTTGCCTCTTAACGCTCTAACCATCGCGCTTGCAGAACTAGTGAGCAGACGAGATAGCTTATCTGTGAACATGTGGGCTTTGGAGATGGCATTTATCCGCGCAGGCACCTTGCCTTAGCGTACGTAAATCCTAGTGTTTTGATCTGTGTCCGGGTGGTACGGTGGTAAGTGGTGACGTGATGCAGGTGGTGCGGTGGTACGGTGATCCCGAAAATGTCCCTCCTCCTTTCGTCGGGCGGGTCACTCAGAACGGAATATCATCGTCCAGATCATCCGCGTCTCTCCAAGCTGTAACCTGTCGTCGCGGTGCGGAGAGTTGCATCGGCGGTGCGGTCGGCGCGAGCTGCCGAGTTTCATCCTCAGCGGCTTTTGCTTCTGCCACTATCTCAAGCACGTTAATGGTTAACTTATTGACCATTTCTCCAGTAGCCCAGACCCCACCCGGCAGCGCAAGGACTTCGAGCGCAATCCGAGTGACCGCGAGCAAGCTCAAGCGCCGTTTGTCAAGTTCGGCCTCGAACTCTGCTAACTTCTTAAGCAGGACCGCCTTTTTTGCATCGTTGAGGTCCGCACTGTCGATACAGGTTCTCAGGCCATGAATATGCGCGCGGACACGGTCCTTTGCTTTCGGTACTAGGGAAACAGAATTACTGCGCTCGCGGATGACGTTATCCAGCAATAGCTGCGTCATGTAGTGATCAAGGTCGGACTTAAAATCACGGTGCGCATTGAAGTCGAATTGCTGGTGTGTGGGCACTTCCATGGAAGCGAAGGGATCGATCTCATATTTTTTTGCAGCGGCGACAACTACGTTCATGAAGCCGTGGCGAGCTTCTTCGAGCTGATGATAGGCCTCCTGATCGTTGACACTATCAAGTTCCGCGGTCCGCTGACTCAACCGTCGCGACGCGTGACCTACGAAGGTTGAAAACGCCAGATTAGGATCTTCCGATAACTCCTCAATTTCCTCTTGGGTAATGAAGTCGAAGATGTTCATTCGAAATTGCTACAGCAAATTGGAGCACGCATCGACACTAAGCATCATTCCTCAACAACTTTCAGATTTCCGAAGACACGAATTCCGGGAACAGTCTACTTAACCCGCGCCCACCAGCGCTCGCAGCCCGCTCGGCGTCGTGTAACCCGCGACCACCTCGTGATAGCCGATGCCTGCCTTGCGCGCTTCCTTCCTCACCGCCTCGCCCTCACGGCCACTCGGCCGGTTTCAGCCCGACGGCTGGCCGGTCTTCCACCGGCTGCCATCCGCAGCGCGCGATCACTTCATTGCTCTCCACGGCTTCGCGGCCCGGCGCGAGCGACCAGGTGATGTGGTAGGTGCTGCCATCCCAGCGGTCGTGCGTGCCGTTCACCTCGACCACCAGCGCTTCGACCCCTTGGCCATCGTCGGCGCGTCCGATCACCATGGCCCGGTCGGCATCGGGCATTGCGGGGGCTGCACTGCGACGGCCGAAGGTGACGTGATCGGCGACCGTTTCGGCATAGCGCGGCGCGAAGCGTGCGAGCAGATCGGCCCGATCGCCGCGGTCGATTGCCCAGCCGAGGATTGGATCTGCCATCAATTTCCCCCGGTGTCGTGGATGTTTGTGAAACCGGGCCGGTCACCGCGTGGCCGACCCGGGAAATCACGTATTCTCGCGGAGCTTACAAACCGTCGAAGTCGATATCCGTGACCCGGCCCCGGCGGTCGATGGTGCATTCGAACTCGCCTTCCTGGCCATTGTCGTAATCATAGTCGCGCCAGCCGCGGCGATCATAGCTCGCGGCGATGCGGATATCGCCTTCGACACGCAAGAAGCGGCCATCCTGGTCCACGTCCTCGATTTGCGTGACATTGGCAGGACCCCAGCGGCGCGCTTCGTTCTCGGCCACGTTCACGCAGCGTTCGATCAGTTCGCGCGTGTAGTTCGTCCGGTTTTCACCGCGATAATATTGTCCGTCATACCGGCGGTCGTAGTAATATTCGTCACGGTCGAAATCGTCGTCATCGTCGCCGCTCAGAATGGCTGCCAGGCCGCCAAGGACGGCCGCGCCCGCGACAACTTCACCGGCGCCGATATCGTCGTCGTCATCGTCAGGGTCGTAATACTGGGCGGATGCAGGCGCGGCCAGCAAGGTGGCACCGGCCAGGGCAGCGGCGATATTGAGGGGAAGCTTGGGCATGGGTTTCCTTTCACCGGCAAGGGCCGGCTGACGTCTTGAAATTCTGGTCTCCTGAAAAAATGAGACGGCGCAGCATTCGTTCCGGATCTTGCCGGGCGTCAGCGGCCCGAGTGCCGACGGCCCGCGCATCTGCGAATTGCCGAGATCGACCGGCTGATGGCGGAGCACGAGGCGAAGAAATCGTCCGCCGCGCCGGTCGATGGCCGGGAAGGCTGAACCCTTACGAGTTCTTCATGTTGATCGCGCCGGGCTTGGTGCTGGGGTTGGAGGCGTTGGTCTTGACCTTCTCCTTCTTCGGCTTGCGGGCTTCACGGTTCGATTTCTGTCCCTTGGACATGGGCTTTTCCTTGTCGGGGCGGAGTGCCCCGGACGAACGCTACGCCTGTTTTGCCCGAACCCCTGCATCAATTCGCATTCCGGCGGGCGCGCCTGCGCGATATCCTTCGTCCCCGATTGCAGGAAAAGCTTTCCTACACGCCCCCATCTGTGGCTCATCCTGCCGGATGACCGATCGCTCGACCACGCGCTGCGCCAATTCATCCGCCTCTTCCTCCGCTCCTTCCTCCGGCCCTTCCTCTGGCCCGCCCGGGCGGGCGCGCCGGTCCAATGCCGATTATCGCTGGACCGTGCCCAAGGTGCAGGCCTTCCTGCTTACGCTCGAGCAATGCGGGCGGGTGGCCGAGGCGGCCCGCGCGGTCGGGATGAGCCGGCAGGCGGCCTATGCGCTGCGCGCGCGGCTGGACGGGCCGGTGTTTCGCGAGGCTTTCGAAAACGCGCGGCGAACCGGGCTGCGCGCCCGGGCCGAAGCGAGCAGGGCGCGGGTGCAGGCCCGGCGCTCGCAGTGGGAAGGGCCGGGCCTCGCCGCGCTCGATTACCTGCGCGCCGCGCCTCCCGCGCAAGCCGACGCTCCGCAATCCCAAGCCGACATTTCCTGCCCGCAAGCCGACGCGCCCGCCGCGCAAGCCGACGCCCCTGTGCGCCAAGCCGACGCAGATCGCCCGCAAGCCGACGCCGATCCGCGCAAGCCGACTTCTTTTTCGCCTGGACCGTGTAACACCCGGTCCATGTCTCGCCCCGGTCCGCCACGACGGGGCACTGGTCACGGCGCTCCGCAGCGGCCATAGGCGAGCGCATGGCCGATCTCTATCTGAAGAACCTTGAATCCGAACGCCGGCAATTGTGGGCGACCTGCCGCCTGAAGGGGCTGGCGAAGGATACGCCCGAGCGCCGCCGGATTGCCGAGCTGGACGAGGCGATCGCTGCGCACAAGGCGCAAAAGGGCGGGTGAGCCGCGGCTTCGCTGTCTAGTTCAGGCGCACCAGCACCCGGTCCAGCGCCTGCAGGAAGCGCGAGCGGTCGGCCTTGCTGAACGGTGGGGGGCCGCCGCCGCTCGCTCCCAGCGGGCCGTCCATACCGCTGCGCAGATCCGCCATGATCGCGCGGGTCGCCACCGCTGCGCCGATGCTGGCGGCATCGAACGGCTTGCCATTGTGCGCCAGCACGCTCGCGCCCGCCTTCAGGCAGCGTTCGGCCAGCAGGATGTCGGCCGTTATCACGATGGTTCGCGGTCCGGCATTGTCCGCGATCCAGTCATCCGCCGCATCGAAGCCATCATCCACCACCACCCGCCTGACCCGCTCGCTCACCGGCACGCGAAACGGGCTGTTGCTGACCACGCGGACCGGGACCTTGTAGCGCTCGGCGACGCGGTAGATCTCCTCCTTCACCGGACAGGCATCGGCATCGACGAGGATGGTGGTCTTCTGGCTCATGGCTCGCGACTTAGCGGGCCTGAGGTCAAGGCACCAGTTTCTGCGAGAGCGCGTGTTCATGCACAGCTTCGACCGCTCGGAAAGGAACGAGAAGAGGGGGGAACACAAGCGTGCGATCCACCGTTCTTGAAGGAACAGCAAACAAACCCCGAAAGGAGCCTTCCCCAATGCAGGTCCAGTTCAATTCCGACAGTTCGGTCATGGGTACGCAAGAGGTCGCCGAGCGGATCGAGAATCATGTGCGCGAGAAGCTGGCGCGGTTCGAGGACCGGCTGACGCGGGTCGAAATTCACGTACGCGACGAGAACGGACCCAAACATGGCGCCGACGACAAGGCCTGCACCATCGAGGCGCGTCCGCGCGGCGGCAAGCCGATCGGTGTCACCGGCCATGCCGACAAGGTCGACGATGCCGCGCGCAAAGCTGCCGGCACGCTGGCCCAGCGGCTCGAACGGCACTTCGGCAAGAGCGAGCGCCACAGCCACGATCCCCGGCCCGACAAGGTGATGTGACTGCGCAAATTTGCAATTAGGCGTTCGGCGGGAGGTGTGCTAGACAATCGCCCGCTGACGTCGAAATTTGCGACGGACTTCGGATTTTGACGACCGCCGCTTGCCTTCACTGGCCCCGGCGCAAACCAGACGACGACTTCCTTTCTTCGGACGACCTGATGCACGACTCGCGAGGCATGTTGCGCGCGGGCAATCACATGTTCTGGAAAGGAACACTCTCATGGCCAAGACTGGCACCGTAAAATTCTTCAATGCCGACAAGGGCTACGGCTTCATTCAGCCTGACGACGGATCGGACGACAGCTTTGTCCACATCTCCGCCGTTCAGGCCGCCGGCATGCAGACGCTCGATAAGGAGCAGCGGCTCAACTACGAAGTCGAAACCGGCCGCAACGGCAAGGCGAGCGCGGTAAACCTTTCGCCCGCCGACTGATACCGAAACGGGACGCGCGCCATCGCCGCCAGCGCGGCGCGCGTCCCTCTTCGATGCGGCGGGAGGTTACGATGAGCCAGACCTACGAATTCTACTCTACCCGCGCGAAGGAAGCAGCCGCCGAGGCAAAGGCCGCGACGCTCGACAATGTTCGCGAACGGGCGCTGCGCTCGGAAAAGACCTGGCGCGCCCTGGCCGATCAGGCCCGCTCCGTAGCCAAGAAGCGTGAGAAGATCGAGCGCGAGAAAGCCGCCCAGCGCGAGGCCGAGGCTCAGGACGAAGCCGCCGCCTGATATTCCATGAGCTGTTGTGTGCTATCGTACGAGCCGAACTCGGTCTTGTGCGCACTCAGGACGTCTCGTTGACGATCCCGGCGCGCTGGTCCGCCAGCAGGCCCAGAACCATCGCGATCAGCGCAGGAATGGCCCAGAAGGCGCTGACGTAATCGAGAATCAGACGCTCCCCTTCGGGAAAGAAGAGTGCTGCGATGCCGAACAGCACTCCCGCCGTGTGAATGCCGGCAAACCAGACCGGCCAGTGTTTTCGGGAAGTCAGCGCATAGCGTGTCACGACGATGAGCAAGGCGATGTCCGCTATCCCGACAAGAACAAGCGAAGCCCGACCGCCGACGAAGAGATCAGACAAAGCCGTGACGATCGAGACGGTGACGATCGCAACGATAATTCTTCGATCCTGCCGATCTCCCGCCTGCCAACCGATCGCCAGGGCCCCGAGGAGCAGCAACCAGAAGACAAGCGGGATGAACATCGCGCCGGCTCAGGCAACCTGCGCCGATGGCGCAGTTTCCTTCACGCGCGCCGAAGGAAATCCGCCCGGACATCCGAAGGACACCGTCTGCAGGTTCGACGCCTTTTGAATTGCGATCATCTCGCGCGTGGCATGGCTCATGTCCTCGCGGCTGGCAATCAGCTTGGCGAGGCTGGCACCGGCGCTGGAAAGTGCCGTCTGTGCGGTGTCGATGGGGAGGTCGGAGGCTTTGCTGACCTCGACGATGCTGGCGCATAGATTGGCCAGCGAAACCACGGCCTGATCGACGGCGGCGACAGAATTCTGGGTATCGTTGGCCACGACCCGGCCTGCGGCGGTTTCAATCTTGTACATCAATAGTTCCTTTCTCGCCGCAGCTAGAACTCAATGTTGCGGCCGGGCGACAAGGTCATCGATTTATGCTGCTAACCATCTCGGAAACGCCCATTATGGCGAGAACGGCGATGCAGGTCAGCATGACGCAGAAGATCGCGATCCGTACGATCCACGTCAGCCGGGTCTTGTGCGATGCCGTGTTCTGCAATCCGCCAAGGGGAGGAAAAATAGCTGCGCCGTCAGGCCGGTTTTCGCGCACCAAGATATGGGTCTCGTCTTCGCGAGCACTGGTCTCCAACATGAAGGCAGCATCAGCCCGCGTCTGGCCATCCTTCTGCTCCAGCTCGTACATTCGCGAGATCGCGGCAATGCGATTTGAGACCTGCAGAACTTCAAGTGCGGCGGCGATGTGCTGATCAACCGTGCGCGGAGATATGCCGAGCTCGCGGGCGATTTGCTTCGATGTGCACCCGCCCCGGACCAGCAACATGCAATCCAGCTGCCGACCGGTCAGCGTTCGCGATAGCGACTTGTCCGAGGTGTCCGACTTATACATCCGTTATCGAGGTAATCGTTCCAGTGAGTGAGTGTTCCACCACGTTTCGCATGCAAACTTGAAAAGGGTGATACGTCCGATGCCCTCTTCCGCAGCCAGCAACCTTCGATTATCCCGAGTGTAGTGCGGATGGGAAACGAGATGACTGATCAACGTAAATTGCCGCAAACACCGCTGGAACCGGTTCGACGGGCGGAGGTATGAGCAAGAGTGATGCGAAAACGGTGCTGAACGACGACCGCGAACGGCGGAAATTACCCCGGATTGGCTTGGTTCTGACCGCGGTTTACCTGGTCGGACTGGTGATCTACCTCGCCGTGCAAGGACAAAATCCGGCTGACCTTCGCCTTAACGAACTGGGAGATTTCCTTGGTGGTGTGTCCAGTCCGCTTGCGTTTCTGTGGCTTGTGCTCGGGTTTTTTCAGCAGAGTCGCGAAATCCGGCTGTCGTCGAAAACGCTTCACCTTCAAGCCGCCGAAATGAAACGCAGCGTGGACGAACACCGACGCCTGGCCGACGAACGTAATCAAGCAACACCAGCCGAAAACTAACCGGTTTTCTTGCAGTTGCCACATTTTGAGCAAATTTGGAACCATGATCATTTAGCGCCGTTGTTGGGGAGAAGGCGCGGGGCTAAGAACACCGTATAACGGGTCGTCCCCGCGCTATCGCCTATTCTGGCTTACCAACACTCAAGGATATCACTCTCATGAACAAGATTACCATTGCGCTCGCTTCGGCGGCTACGCTTGCAATTGCCGCCTGTGGCGAACCGGCCGACGATACGGTGACCCTGGATGAAGATGTTGCCATGAACGACCAGATGGCCAACGACATGGCTACCGCTGACGGCACGATCGTCGAAGTAGCTCAGGGCAACAGTGACTTCTCGACTCTGGTCTCGGCGGTTCAGTCGGCCAATCTGGTCGATACGCTCTCCAGCGAAGGTCCGTACACCGTATTCGCGCCAACCAATGCGGCCTTCGAAAAGGTTCCTCAGGCTACGCGTGACGAACTCATGAGCGAAGCCGGCCAGGAAGACTTGGCGAACATCCTCACCTATCACGTCGTGGAAGGTGAAACGATGGCCCAGGCCCTGACGCAGGCGATCGAAGGAGCTGGCGACGAAGGGTATGAGCTGACCACTGTAAATGGTGCTACGCTCACCGCGATGATGGACGGCGGCAATGTCGTCCTGCGCGATGCGGCTGGCAATACGGCCATGGTCACCGGTACCGACATCGATGCGTCGAATGGCGTTATCCATTCGATCGACACCGTGTTGATGCCCCAGTAATTCTAGACGATTGTATGAAAGAGGGCGGTCCTGCTGGGCCGCCCTTTTCTTATGTGGGCGAGAGCAAGTGGTTTGGCAGCTGGCTATCCGATCTTGCAAACCTCTCGCAGGATCGTCGCCAACCCGCGCCGCATGGTTTCCAGCGGCATGAACCCCGCTCCTTGAGGCGGCGACATCATCTCTTCAATCGCGGGCAGGTGAAGAAACAGGGCGCGGGTGGAAAGGCCGCGTTCTTCTATGAGGTTCAGTGCGTGCCAGTAGCTATGGTTGCATACATACTCGCCCGCATCCTGCGACAGGTACGCTGCTATGCCGGATTCACGTAACGCATCGACCAGGCGCGGAAAATCGACCGTCTCATTGACAAGGTGGGCGACCGGATCCTGGGCTGGCTGCGGACACCATCCGTTGGCATCGGGATATCGTGGACTGCACAAGCTTGTCGCGCGCGTTTCGATCTTAAGCCCCGATGCGAGCGAGGAGTAGCCTGTCAAAACCAGCACATCGGGCTCGCCGCACAGGAGCTCGCCAAGCAGCTCGCGCATATTCGCGTAAACCGTGTCGAGCAGACTGGTTTCGAGACAAATGCCGGTCTCCCCCGCCCAATTCCTGTCCAGGCTTTCGACCAGCAGAGCGCTGGGATTTTCCGCCACATCCAGAAACGGGCGAAAACCAGTGACAAGGGCGGTACAGCGAGCCATTATCAGCCAGCAGAACTTCGGCCTGATGCACACGCCGCACGGAATCTGAAGACCATCGGCATATCCTCATTTCGACCAAGCCGCGCGGCAGGTGAGCTAGGCAGGAATTACGGACATTGGGCCTGCCAGCTCGTCACTTCCCCGGCGTAAGCTCGCCTTGTTCACGGCCATCCCACCAGGCAATACGATCCGGCTTGACCTCGAGAAGGATCAGTCCGTCAGTATCAAGGCCATCGGCGAACCATTTTGCCAGATCGTCGACCCAGTGCTTTTCGTGGGTCGTTCGGTCGCGGATAAGTTTTGCCTGACCTTGAACGGCACAGTAGAAATTCCCGTCCGAATAAGTGGCGCCGCATTCGCTCGAGCGCTTGAGATCGTCGTCGATCCGCCCATCATCTGTGGCAAAGTGATAGGTCGTCCCGTCACTATCGCTCACATCCTTGTTGTTCGACATGGGACGGGCGGCGATCTTTTCGGCAGGACCCGTTTTGGTAACCAGCATGGCCACATCAATTGTCCTGAGCTTTTCGGCAATCTTGCCAAGTGTGCGATTTGACATCAGTGTTCCTCGATCATTGTTCTGCAGCTTCAATTGGCGGTGGGTTCGCCGGGGAATTGGCGCTTTCGACCATAGCCAATTCGGCGACCCTTGTTGCTTCGCGGACCATGGGCGATGGCGCGGGTGCTTCCGACGATGTTCTGGGTTCTACGTCGACATACCTTACGCTATCCGAGGATTGTACGCGTACAGTGCGCGAAGCGCTACTCACCGGCCTGTCCGGCTCGGCCGTCCAATGGGCGAGACGCTCTATTTCCGAGTGGCTCAAAGTATCGGAACTGTGCGTGGTGAAGGCGTCATCCCACGGGCGATCCTCGCCACTGATCCAGGGTGTCGTACGGTCGTTGCGCAAATGGCCACGCAAAGCGAGATCAGCCACGGACACGGTTCCTTCTGGGGTAACGAGCGGATAATGATCGGGTAGGTGCTCTCGTGTTCGCGAACGCATCGCCGCGTCAGGGATGGTCGTTGAAACCGGAAGCTGATCGATCCCGATACCGCGTTGAAGCGGTTGTTGCGAGCCGACTGCCACGCCGCCGAGCGCACCGGCCACGGCCACCAGTACTGTCCCGGCAAAAAACCGTAAGGATATCCGGTCGAGCAGGTTTTGCGCTGTCATATCGGGCAAACGCGTAAAGGTTCGGCGGTGTTCCGAACTGTTGCGGTCAGAGCGAAATCTCACTTGTGGCGAACCAGAGAATGTCGCGCTAGATAGGCACCGGATGTGGAGCGGGCCGATGCGTACGAGACCGATGATTTTTGCAGCATTGCTGATTTCCGCGTGCACGCCGGATGAGGCGGGACAGGCGCAAGGTAGCGCCGAAGTCTTCACTGACATCGCCGGGCAGGAAACCATTCTGGCGACCGGGACCGAACCGTTCTGGCGCGTAGAGATAACCGAGGGCGTTGCGCGCTATTCGACACCGGAGGACATCGACGGGAAGACGTTTGCGGTCGAACGGTTTGCCGGCAATAGCGGTCTTGGCCTGAGCGGCACAATCGAAGGCCGATCCTTCGACTTGATGGTGACGCGGGGCGACTGCTCGGATCAGATGAGCAACCGAACCTATCCTTTCACTGCCACGCTGATGCTGGGCGAAGAGCAACGGCAAGGTTGCGCCTGGACGGACCGCCAGCCTTTCACCGGACCGGAAAATCCATGAAGGGGCGTCTCACGCATGAGTAGAGTACCCCCTCTACCGCGCTGGCTGGGTTTGGGCGGCATCATGCCGCAGCTGGCCTGCGTCATTGTTCTTTACCTGGGACCCGGAGAATGGCGCTACGCCGCGCTGGCAATCGCCTATGCCTATGCGGCCTTGATATTCAGCTTTCTTGGCGGAATGTGGTGGGGCATCGCTGCCGCTGCTCCCGCGGCGGAGCGGCGGCGCTCGCTTGGCTGGCTCTGGATCGCAGCGGTCGTGCCTAGCCTTCTCGCGCTCGCATCGTTCATGCCGTGGGTGTTCGGCAAGACCTGGCCCGAACCTTCCCTGGTGATGCTGGGAGGAGCCATTCTGTTAAGTCCGCTGGTCGATGCCAAGCTCGGACCGCTGGCCCCGCGGTGGTGGATGCGTTTGCGAATACCCTTGTCACTCGGGCTTGGTGCGGCAACGATCGCAGCCGCCCTGTCCTAGCGGACGCCGGCCCGCTCGAGTTCAGGGCCGAGGCGTCCGGTCAGCCAGAGCCACCACATGCGAAAATCGGCGGCCAGGCTCCATAACGGATAGGTAAAAGTGGCGGGACGGTTCTTCTCGTGCGCGAAATGTGCGATCCAGGCGAAAAAATAGCCTGCGAGCGGAAGTGCGATGAGCAACCACCATTCGCCGGTCCAGATTGCGCCTAGCGCCAGCAGGACGACCAGGCTGGTACCGATGTAGTGGAGGGCCCGGGTGCCGGGCCGCGAATGCTCGCGTAGATAGAATGGCCAGAATTCGCTGAAGGTGGAATAGACACGTGCCATGGGCCTTGTTTGGGCGCCTCGTGCCGTTCCCGTCAAGTGGCCCCCAATCCAGTCAGTAGAGCCCTGGAATGCGGTATTGTGCCGCGCTCGGCTGGCGTGGCAGAACCATTTCGCGCTGGGTACGGCGTGCCTGGATCGTACCGTCTTTCGCCGCGCCGGTTATCGGCGTGCAGCTACGCCCCGCGAGATAATCGAGCGCGGTCGAGATCGATGCCTCGTCGGGATTGCCGAGCGGCGTGAAAATGTCGTCATTGGCCGCGCAAGATGCCCGCACCACGCCCGCCAATCCGCTGAAATATTCTCCCTCGCCATTGGCATTGGTGGTTTTCAGCGCAACCGCGCGCAGTCGGTCATCGCACGCCGACCGATCCAGCGCGATCTGGCCGACCGGCTTGCCGAACGTATCCTGTCCGATCAGACCGATATTCTCGCCGAGATAGGGAATGAAAGAGTTCGTAACCAGCTCGCTTGCTGACGCCGTGGCGTCGGTTGCAATAACCGCGATCTTGTCAGCGGCGATAGCTTGCGGTTGAGACCTGAATAGGGTCGTCTCATTGTTCTCGCTCTTCGAATCGCGAAACACGGTGCGGCTGAAAACATCGCCCGTGCGGTTCGCGCCAAGAAGATCGCCAAGCAGTTCGGCGACCGAGATCAGGCCTCCACCATTGTAGCGCAGATCGAGGATGACTTGCGTTACGCCCTCGGCCTGAAACCGTGCGAACGCGCTGCGCAATTGCTGCTTGGCATCGTCGACGATGAAGGTGCGCAAGTTGACGTAGCCGACGCGGGTGCCGTCATTGTCGAAGACACGCACGCCATAGCGTTCGGAGATCGGGTCGAGCGAATATTCGGCCTTGGTTACGGTTACGGATTGCTGGCTTCCGTCCGGCTGCCGTATCACGAAGCTGCGCGTCGTACCCGGTTCGCCCGGGCCGAGCGCCTCGATGACCGCCTGCGCCCCACCGCTCGCCATGAGCGCGGAAACACTTTGCCCCTGAATGGAAATAAGTTCGGTCCCGCGATCAAATCCTTGCGGAAAGGCGGGAGCATTTTCGAACGCTTCGACCACGAATACGCGGTTGCTGGCAAAATCGTAAGTCAATCGGATGCCGAACCCGGCATTCGAACCGGTTTCTATCAGCTCGTTTTCTTCCTCGATCGAGGTGATGTAGGTGAAGAAGCGATCCTTGTCCTCGGCCCGCGCGGGGGCAACCAGCGCATTGATATAGCCCTGCACGGTATCGAACGCGTCCTGGTTGACCGTGGTGTCAAGCAGGTTGGGAAACAGGTACCATTCGTTGAGTTGGCCCAGAACCCAGTCCTGCCGGTCGGCGAGCGAGCAAGTCGCGACACCCCCGCCACCGCCATCGTCTCCGCCGGAACTGCTGCCGGGGATGCCACCAGTGTTACCTCCTCTTCCTCCACCTCCTCCACAAGCGGCGAGAGAAATGGCGAGCGTGGCAGAAAGGAAGGTGCGACCCAGTTGCATGTGCGATCCCCGGAAGAAAAACCCGTATGTCAGTTTTCTGGCCATATGCCTGCTTAATCGTAGCTGAGCAATAATCTCGGTATGCGCAAGCGCAACGGGCGAGAGTGAAAAACGGTGCAAATTCTGTCGCGAGGCATGGTGCTAAGGCTTCCGGTATGCCTTACACTCGTTGGACGCTACGGGAATGAAGGACTGACGATGAGTGAAGGCAATCCGGACTGGGTCACGAAAGCAGTCGGCGGGGGCGCTGTGCCTGCCCGTCTGACGCTTGCCCGGGTGGCCGAGGAAAAGGCTTTGGGCCGCGGCGGGTTCGCTCTGTCGAGCGATGCCTTCCGCCATGGCGGCGAACTCGATCCCAGCTTTACTGCAGTCGAGGAAGATGCGGTCGCACCGCCGTTCGAATGGACTGCACCGCCTCCGGGCGCGCAGGAGCTGGTGCTAGTTGCCGAAGACGCCGACAAAGGGCACGTGCACTGGATCGTCTGGGGCCTGCTACCGCAGAAAGGAAAGCTGCTCGAAGGCGAAGCGCCTCCGCGTACGGGCAAGAATGCGCATGGCAATTCGGAATGGCTGCTGCCCGATCCACCGCTTGGCGAGGAGCACCGGTACGTCTTCCAGCTGTTCGCGGTGGATCTTCCGTTCACGCTGATGCCAGGAGCGCCGCATGAAGATCTCGTCCGCAACCTTGAAGGACATGTGATGGCGGCAGCCGTACTCACCGCCCGTTTCGAAGGACATCAGGTCGAAAAGCTGGACATGGACGACCTCGACGACATGGACTGAACCATAGCCAAGGAAAGGATAAATCATGGCTGGCAAGAACAACGCACTGCAAAAACCGGTGAATCTTACACCGCAACTGGAAAACGTGGTGGGCAAGGGTCCGATGACCCGCGCCCAGGTTACCTCCAAGGTGTGGGATCACATCAAGGCCAACGACCTGCAGGATTCCAAAGACCGGCGGATGATCAACCCGGACGACAAGCTCGGCGCTGTCATCGGCAAGGAACAGATTTCGATGTTCAAGATGACCGGTGCCGTTTCCAAGCACATGAGCTGATTGTTCTACCGGCGGCGGAACGGCCAGTCCGTGACGCCGCCGGTCCATAGCGCGAGCCAGATGATGACCGGCTGCGCGAACATGCGCGGTATGTGATAGGCAAGACCGAGTGCGCCGTTTTCGCGGTCCATGTCGAGCGCGAAATGATTGATGTTGGCCGGGAATACGCACAGGGCGTAGGCTGCAAGACCCCACGCACCCGCCTGCCTGAGTCTGCGCGAAAAAGGCTGTATAAGGGCCACTGCACCGAGCATTTCGGCGATGCCGGTCCAGAATACGACGCTTTCCGGTCCCGGCACCCAGAAAGGGACGATGGATGAAAAAGGATCTGGCGCAGCGAGGTGGAGATATCCGGCCACGCCATAGAGCACCGCCAAAAGCCACCGCAGCCCGGTACGGATCATGGAGCTCGCTTGCCGATCCGGTAAGGTCCGGCCCGCTTGGGTAAACTCTCACCTTTCCAGCTCAGGGCGATTGCACCGGTAGTATGCAGACTGTCTACCGCGGCGTGAACATCATCCATTCTCGGTCGCCAGTCATCGGGGCCCACAATCTTGCGGGCGACTTCGCTCGGGCAGATCGTCGCGCCCGGCTCGCGTTCGCCAAGCAGCAACAGGATCGCGTTTTCCAGTTCTTCTGCCGCCGGCTGCGTTTCAGGCGCGCTCGCCCGTTTCACTCCTCGACGACTTCCACGCCCTTCCAGAATGCAATTCGGTCCTTGATCCGGGATGCTTCTTCCTTCGGTTCTGGGTAATACCAGGCCGCATCTTCGTTGATCGCGCCACCGGCATTGATCGAATAATAATTCGCCGTGCCTTTCCACGGGCAAAGGCTTGTCGTTTCGGTAGGCACAAGAACGCCACGCTGAACGTCGCTGGCGGGAAAGTAATGATTGTTCTCTACGATTACTGTGTCGTCACTGCGAGCGAGAGTTTCGCCGTTCCAGATTGCTGCCATTGTCATAGTTGGGGCCTTTCCTTGTCGCGAGCCTTTGCTAGGACAGCCCGCGACCAACGAAGGGGTTCCGAACTATGCGCCATCTCGCTGCTGCCACCGCTCTGATTGCTGCTTTCTGGACACCGGCTTACGCCCAATCCACGCCCGAGGAAACGGCCGCAGCCGCGCTGGAGGCGGCACCTGTCTGGGACGGGCACAACGATGTTCCGATTCAGCTGCGGGCGCGGTTCGGTAATCAGATCAATGCGTTCGACTTTGGCGACACGCTGGACACGGTCACGGCAGAACGCAGCGCGATGCACACGGATATCGCCCGCTTGAGACAGGGCAAGGTCGGGGCGCAATGGTGGTCGGTGTATGTCAGTGCCGATCTGCCGGAACCACTCGCCGTCCAGACGACGATCGAGCAGATCGATGTGGCAAAGCGCCTGATCGCGCGGTATCCCGAATTGCAATTCGCGCTGACGAGCGAGGATGTCGAGGAAGCCATGGAAGCCGGGCGCATCGCCTCCCTGCTCGGCATGGAGGGCGGCCATTCGATCGGTTCGAGCCTCGCCGTGCTGCGGCAGATGTACGATCTGGGCGCGCGGTACATGACCCTGACCCATGGCAAGACGCTGACCTGGGCGGACAGCGCGACCGATGCGCCTCGGCATGGCGGCTTGAACGCATTCGGCATGGACGTGGTGCGCGAAATGAACCGGATCGGCATGCTGGTCGATCTGAGCCATGTCAGCGAAGCGGCGATGCACGATGCTCTCGACGTGGCACGTGCGCCGGTCATTTTCAGTCATTCGGGCGCCCGGGCGGTGACCGGCCATTTGCGCAACGTGCCCGACAGCGTCCTCCAGCGTATGCCGCAGAACGGCGGCGTCGTCATGGTCGTGGCCCTGCCTTGGTTTATCAACGACGAATTGCGCAACCGCTCTGCCAATCGGGCCGCCGAAGAGGCACGGCTGCGGGCCTTGTTTCCCGGCCTTCCCGACGAGGTCGCGGGGCAGCTGGCGAAGTGGGAAGCCGAAAACCCCGCCCCGGTGTCTACAATCGGCGACATGGCCGACCACATCGATCACGTCCGCGAGGTCGCCGGTATCGATCATATCGGGATTGGTGGCGATTATGACGGAATGCCGCATGGCCCGGTCGGAATGGAGGATGTTACCGGCTATCCCGCATTGTTCGCTGAACTGGCCGAGCGCGGATACTCGCAACAGGATCTGGAGAAGATCGCCAGCCGCAACATGATGCGCGCCATGCGTGCCGCAGAAACCTATGCGGCCAGCCAATCGGATGCGGCTCCGTTGGAATATCCCGCCGGGGAACCGCGCGACGCGAATGACTAGCACTAGCCGCTGTGCAGTTCCGCAGATTTAGACCAATTGTTGGATCTTACAACCGCTCGAGGGTGAGCGGGCAACGTTCGCCTTGGTAATAGGCCTCCAGAGTATCGGTGAACACCTGGCGATCGTCGTCGTCGCACGCCGCTTCGAACAGGGTCATCGAACTGCGAAATTTCAGTGCGTCGACCGACCCCAGAATATCTTCGGCGCTCATCGTCCCGGCCCATTCGAGCATCGCTTCGACCGCGTCGAAAAGCCGCGGTCCGAGCTCTTCGTGAGTGCAATAGGCGCTTGCTTCATTCTTGCTGGCCAGGGCGAACTTGCGGGTTGTCGCGCTGCTTCCCAAACCGGCGATCTGCGGAAAGACAAACCACATCCAGTGGCTGGTTTTCCGTCCAGCGGAAATTTCTTCGAGCGCGCGCTCGTACGCGCCATCATCCTGGGCATCGAGGAAATGTCCGAAGCGGTCAGTCACTCTTCATGGGGTCGTGGCCCCAGTTCATCAGGCTGTATCGCCAGTCGCTATTCTCGATATCGCCGGATGGCTTCTGCGCCAGATGGCGATGGACGTAGCCAACGACCTTGCGCATGTGCTCGTACTGGTTATCGGTGAGAGAATCCTTGTTCGTGCGTTTGATGTCGATGATGCGGCGTCCCGACTTGTGACCGGTACTTTCGCCCTCATCACTGTCACCTACCGATTTTGAATCTTCGGTATCGAGCCATTCTTCCAGTTCCTTGGGCTGCATGTTCACGCAATCGTAGAACTCGGAATAGATCTCGTCCTTTTCGTCTTCGGTCATCAGTCGTCCTCGTCGACGTGCTCGGGCAATCCTTCTCTGTCGGTCGAAGCATAGTCTTCCAGCTCGTCTTCGCTCATGCTGTCATACATCTGCTTGGACGCGCCCTGGAGATCGGAGACTTTCGTTTCGCCCCGCTTGGCCGAGAGCGCTGCCCCGGCCGCCTTCTGCTGCGCTTTGGATTTTGCCGGCATCAGTTTTGCTCCTTCAGTTCAGAACCCCTCTTGAGAACCTCGTCGCCATCATCCTGCTTGATCAGGTAGGCCGGATTGTCCTCGGTGCCATCCTTGGTGATCTCGGAGCCCTTGAGGGTACGGGTCACTTCGCGCTCGAAGCGCTCCTTGATCTGGCCCTTGCCCTTTCCGTTGCCCCACTCCCATTCGACATACTGATCGGTCTGGAAGCTGTTGGACTTGCTCATGGAAACTTCTCCTTCATAAGGTCAGTTCTCGATAACGTTCAGCCCGTCCTCGTCGGTTTGGTCGGAATCGAGCGTGCCGGTCTCGTCGCCGAGTTCGCTCTGGGCATCGCCAATATCTGCATCGCTGCCGACGATGCTGTCGGTTCCGTCGCCGTCGTCTTCCATCGATGAAATTTCGCCGCTGACAGTGGCTTCTTCCTCGATATCGCCCTGCATCAGCGCGGGAACGATCCAGGTCACGGACAACAGGAGTATGGCTAGCAGGGTTCCGCCGATCAGCACCCAGCGGACGACGCCCTCTTTCGAACCGCCGCTGGCTTCGACTTCGTCTATATGGACCTGGCCATTCTTGTCTTCGTGCATCGCAAACCTCCCTGCGTGATAGTGTCGCAGGGTTTACGCGGCTGGGCAGCGAATGTTCCGCCGCGCGGGGCCCCGTCAGTCGCGCAGGAGCTCGTTGATTCCGGTTTTTTCGCGGGTCTGGGCGTCGACCGTCTTGACGATCACCGCGCAAGCCAGAGAGGGCGCGCCTTCCTTGCCGGAAAGAGTGCCGGGCACCACCACCGAAAAGGGCGGGATGTGCCCCCGGACGACCTCGCCCGTGTCGCGATGAACGATCTTGGTCGACTGGGTGATGAAGACGCCCATGGCCACCACGCAGCCTTCACCAACTATGACGCCTTCGACGATCTCCGAGCGCGCGCCGATGAAGCAGTTGTCGCCGATGACGGTCGGATTGGCTTGCATCGGTTCGAGCACGCCGCCGATACCTGCGCCAGCAGAGATATGGCAGTTTTCACCGATCTGCGCGCAGCTGCCGATGCTCGCCCAGGTGTCGACCATTGTACCCTTGCCAACATATGCGCCGATATTGACGAAGCTGGGCATCAGGACGCAGCCGGGTGCGATATACGCACCTTCGCGAGCAATCGCACCGGGCACCACGCGAAAACCCGCCTGACGAAAGCGCGCCTCGTCCCAACCTGCAAACTTGCTCGGGACCTTGTCGAAGGCCGGATGGCCCGCGCTGCCACCATCCATGACCTGGTTGTCGTTCAGGCGGAAGCTCAGCAGAACAGCTTTCTTGAGCCATTGATTGACCTGCCAGCCACCCTGCCCGTCGGGTTCCGCTACGCGGGCTTCGCCGGCATCGAGCAGGGCCAGCGCCTTCTCGACCACTTCACGCACATCGCTCGACCGGGGCGTAACCTCGGCGCGGATATCCCATGCGGCTTCGATGCGGCGTTCAAGGCTGGCGGTCATGCGTATCTCCGGTGTGGAATTCGCGCCGCTGTTAGGACGGACGACCTTATTCGTCCATCCCCGCGTCCTTGGCGAACATGTAAGCGCGTTCGACCAGCGGGCCAACGCGCTCGCTCATCTGCTTGGCATGCGAACTGGAAGCGGTACCGTCGATCACGCGCTTCTTGATGCCTTGCATGATTCCGGCGAGCCGGAAGAGATTGTAAGCGAAATACCATTCCATCGGCGGGACCGGGTAGCCGGTGCGCGAGACGTAGCGGTCGACCGCCTCGTCCTGCGTCGGAATCCCGAGCGCTTCAAGGTCCAGTCCAAGCAGCCCTGCGCGCCCGTCGGCGGGGTTATGCCAGTTGAGCATCAGATAGCTGAAATCGGCAATCGGATCGCCCAGCGTCGACAGTTCCCAGTCCAGCACCGCCAGTACGTTCGGCCGGTCGTGCTCGAAGATCAGATTGTCGAGCCGGTAATCGCCATGGACAACGCTGGATTCGTGCTGCGCAGGGATGGTCTGAGGAAGCCATTCGATCAGGCGTTCCATCTGCGGCATGTGTTCCGTTTCCGACAGCTTGTACTGCTTGGACCAGCGGGCGATCTGGCGTGCGCAGTAATCAGTCGGTTTGCCGTAATCGCCAAGGCCGATCTCGTCTGGATTCTTCAGGTGGAGGTCGGCCATGGTGTCGATCATGGAATTGTAGATCGCCCGGCGTTCCTCGGGTTCGATACCGGGCAGGGCACCGTTCCACAGTGACCGGCCATCGGCCAGCCCCATGACAAAGAACTTGGCGCCGATCACATCGGGGTTTTCACACAAGCCATAGGTTTTCGGAACCGGGAACCCGGTTGGCCCGAGCGCCGACATGGCAGCATGTTCCCGGTCTACCGCATGTGCACTGGGCAACAGTTTGCCGAAAGGCTGACGGCGCAGGACGTAGGAACGCCCCGGCGTGTCGATCCGGTAGGTGGGGTTCGACTGTCCACCCTTGAATTTCGAATAGGAAATCGGCCCTTGGAAGCCGTCGACGTGTTCCTCGAACCAGGCGGTCAGCTTGTCGAGGTCGAGCCGGTCGCGCTCCGGCACGTCGATCGTGCCGACCATTTCCGTGTCAAAATCGATCGTCTGTTCGTCCGCCATCAGTCGAACACCACCACGCTGCGCGCCGAATGTCCGCCCCGCAATTTCTCGAAACCATCATTGATTTCTTCGAGCGGGATCCGCTCGGCAATGATGGTGTCGAGATCGAGCAGACCGCGCATATAGAAATCGACGAGGCGCGGTAGGTCGACCGGGAAGTGGTTCATGCCCATGATTGCGCCCTGCAATGTCTTGCCGCTGAGCAGGTCCATAGCGCCCAAGCCAACCTTGCAGTCCAATGGCATCATGCCGAGGATGGTCGCGGTCCCGCCGCGCCGCAGGATTTTCACGCACAGATCGGCGCTCGCCTGGCGCCCAACGGCCTCGATCGCGTGATGCACTCCGCCGCCGGTGATCTTCATCACCTGTTCGACTGCATCGTCGGCCATTGCGTCCACGGTGTGGGTGGCGCCGAGCGTTTCGGCCAGTGCGCGTTTTTCGGGCAGCGGGTCGATCGCGATCACCTTGCCGGCGCCGGCGATCCTGGCCGCATTGACGGCGGCAAGGCCTACGCCGCCACAGCCGACGATGGCAACGGCCTCGCCCGGCACGACCGAGCAGGCGTTGAAAATCGCGCCTGCCCCGGTCGTCACGGCGCAGCCGATAACCGCGGCCCGATCCAGCGGCATGTCCTTGTCGATCGCGACACAGGCATGTTCGTGGATCAGCATCTGTTCGGCAAAGGCCGAAAGGTTGAGCATCTGCGCGACCGGCGCGCTGCCATCTGCACGCATGATGCGCGGCTTGGCGGTTTGCTCGCGCCTGGTGTCCGCGCCCATGCATAGCGCCATGCGGCCGGTTACGCAGAACTCGCAATGACCGCAGAACGCCGACAGGCAGGAGACGACGTGATCGCCCGGTTTCACTGTCTTGACCTCGGACCCGACGGCCTTGACCACGCCCGCCGCCTCATGGCCGGGAATGGCCGGCAGAGGATGCGGATAGGCACCGTCGATGAAATGCAGGTCCGAATGGCACAATCCGCACGCCTTCGTGTCGATGAGTACTTCGTGCGGGCCCGGATCGGCCAGTTCGACTTCACCAATGGTGAGCGAACCGACCTGTTCGAGTATTGCTGCCCTGGTCATCAGCGCGTCGCCCCCACATCGCCACTGCTCATGCCAGCGCTGGCAGCCGCGCTACCGGCACTGGCCGAATGGGCGTTGCTACCGCGCAACGCGTTGGCGCTCGGGCCTTCGTTCGGAGTGTGCTTGGCGAATTCCATCCTTGCGATCGAGCGCGAGTGGACCTCGTCCGGCCCGTCGGCAAGGCGCAAGGTACGCTGATGGGCATAGGCGCTGGCAAGCCCGTAATCGTTGGAAACGCCGCCTCCACCATGCGCCTGGATGGCATCGTCGATGATCCGCAGGGCCATGTTTGGCGCCTGAACCTTGATCATCGCGATTTCCTGTTTGGCGGACTTGTTGCCCACCTTGTCCATCATGTCGGCCGCCTTGAGGCAGAGCAGGCGAGTCATGTCGATGTCTATGCGCGCGCGGGCGACCCGTTCTTCCCAGACCGAATGCTTGTAGATCGGCTTGCCGAAAGCCTCACGCTCCTGCAATCGCTTGCACATCTTCTCCAGCGCCTCTTCGGCAACGCCGATCGTGCGCATGCAGTGGTGGATACGGCCCGGGCCGAGGCGGCCCTGTGCGATCTCGAACCCGCGCCCTTCGCCCAAAAGCATATTCGAGACGGGAACGCGTACGTCCTTCAGCTCCACTTCCATGTGACCGTGGGGCGCATCGTCATAACCGAAGACCGGCAAATGCCGGATGATGTCCACTCCCTTTGCCTCGATGGGCATCAGCACCATGGATTGCTGGGCATGGCGTCCGGCAGAGGCATCGGTCTTGCCCATGACGATCGCCACCTTGCAGCGCGGATCGCCAAGGCCGGATGACCACCATTTCCGACCATTGATCACATATTCGTCGCCATCGCGCTCTATCCGCGTTTCGATGTTCGTCGCGTCGGAACTGGCGGTGTAGGGTTCGGTCATCAGGAAGGCGGACCGGATTTCGCCATTCATGAGCGGGGTCAGCCACTCGTCCTTCTGTTCGCGCGTGCCGTACCGGTGGAACACTTCCATGTTTCCGGTATCCGGAGCGGAGCAGTTGAAAACCTCGCTCGAGAAGCCGATGCGGCCCATTTCCTCGGCACACAATGCGTATTCGAGGTTCGTCAGGCCCGGGCCTTCGAATTCGTAGCTTTCCTCGACGTGGTGGTGCCCCTCATTGCGCGGCGGCATGAACAGGTTCCAGATCCCGGCATCCTTTGCCTTCTTCTTCAATTCCTCGACCACGGGAATGACTTTCCAGCGGTCGCCTTCGGCATCCTGTTCGGCATAGGTCGAAACGGCCGGCCGGATGTGGTCGTCGATGAAGTTCTTCACCCGGTCGCGCCAGTAGACTTGTCTCTCGGTTGGCTCGAAATCCATCGTGTATTTCCTCTCTTCTCGAATCCGTTGCGTGATGAAACTGGCATAAGCGCGGCCTCGCGCCAAGCCTCGATGCAAATGTCAGGGCGTAATCGAGTGTGCGTCCGGATCGGCCCGTACGGCCTCGTCGATAACCTTCCGTCGCCGTGCTTCCACGCGTTCTTCGTGCTGTTCCCGGGTAATCGGAAACCGGGCCAGCCAGAAGGCGGCGGTCAAGGCCAGCGCTGTCGAAACCAGCATGTAGAGCCAGACGAGCTGCGTAACCGTGTCCTGCCCTACGTCCGCCTGGGCGGTGCCCGGCGCCAGATCGATCGACTGAACGATGAAGCTGGTCAGCAAGATCCCGCCACCGGTCGCGCATTTCTGGACCAGCCAGTTGCCGGAATAAAACGTACCTTCCGCGCGCTTGCCGGTGCGTTCCTCGAACGCTTCGACGATTTCCGCGACCATCGACGTTGCGCTGATGATCGATATGACACTCGACGTGTTGGCGCAGATGAGAAAAGCGAACAGCAGGACGGTGGACTGGGTCGTGCCGGTTGTTGGCCAGAAGCCGGCGAGCAACAGCGCATAGGGGACAAAATAGAAGAACAGTCCGGTCAAGGCCGCGATCGCCGCGGTCCTGGGCTTGCCCCACCGGCGATGCAGCGGACCAACCGTCAGGAACATGAGCACGACCGACACGAACAGGACCAACGGAAAAAACCGGAACGCCATGTCGGAGAACTGCCAGACGTAGAGGTTCACGTATTGAGTGATCGAAAACGTCATTCCCTGTGCCACATACGCGGCAAGGCCGCCCAGAGCGAAAACGACGAAGGCTTTTTCACGGAATGCGTCGAGAATTTCTGAAAAAGCGCCCGGAATCGAAAAAGGCGGAGGGCGCATCGGGGGGCGCTTTGCGATAAGCTTGTGCTGACCTGCGGCAGAGCCGATGACGGCCAGAACCATCAGCGCGGCTCCGAATACACCGTATTCAGCGTATCCTTCGGGCTGCAATTGTGCTTCGGGGGTCGGCAGGAAGACCGTGAACGCCAGCACCATCATCAGCAGTCCGCCAAGCCACCCGGAAAGAAAGCGGTAGCGAAACAGCGTAGTCCGCTCGTCATAGTCGTCGGTAATCTCCGGCACCAAGCTGACCGAAGGGACCTCGCACGCCGAAAGCAGCATCCGCACACCCACGGCAAGCGCAACGATTTCCCAGAACGAGGGCACGCCGGTGAAGGGTGGCGACCACAGAAAGGTCCACAGAACGGCCAACGGGATCGGCGCAATGTAAAGCCAGGGGAGTCTTCTTCCCCAACGGGTATAGGTGCGATCGGAAAGGTGGCCGATCAGGGGATCGATCAGCGCGTCGACGACAAGCGCGGTTGCAAGTGCCGCGCCGACGGTTCTCGCATCGACGCCCAGCACCAGATTGTAGAACGGCAACAGGAAGAAGCTGAACCCTGAATCCTTTACCCCGAAGGCAACAGCTCCCGATCCGTGAACAAGCTTGAGGCGTTGTGGCAGAGGACCGGAAACAAACGCCATCAGCCCGGCTGTTGCCCGCCATTGGTCAGCTGCTGCTCCATCGCTTCCAGCGCGGCGAACATGCCCGGCGTTTCCGGATCCCAGCTATGCCGGGGGCCCAGTGTGATCCCGCCGTCCACAACCAGCGATGCTCCGGTCACGAAACTGGCCGCGTCGCTGGCGAGAAAGGCGACTGCCTGGGCAATATCGTCGGCCTGGCCGCCCCGCGCGACAGGCTGGGCGTTGGACGACATCTGGGCGATCGCAGCTTTTGCCATCGCTTTCATTTCACCATCGATTTCCAGCGAAGTGGTGAAGATGTTGGTGTTGATGAAGCCGGGCTGGATCGCGTTCACGCGGATGCCATGCTGAGCAAGGTCGGTTGCCGCGCATTTCGTAAGATGCAGCACGCCAGCCTTGGCCACGGCATAGGCGGTGGGCGAATAGCCCGGGCCCGCTGCGGCCACACTCGATACGTTGACGATGCTCGCGCCTTTTCTGCCCTTCATGTGGGGCACGGCATAGCGGATGCCCATGGCGACCGAACGCAGCAGCAGATCCATCGTACGATCCCAGGCGTCGGGTTCGATCTCGCCGATATCCTCGCGCGCTCCGCCGGCTCCGGCATTGTTGAACACGATGTCGATCCCGCCGGTTTCATCGGCGGCTCCGTCCAGCAGGGCCTTGATCGCGCCGGGATCGCAAACATCGCAGTGCCGATAACGAATTTCGCCGACGCCTTCGGCTGCCAGCGCCGCGCCTTCTTCATCGTCGATATCGGAAGCGAAGACCTTTGCGCCTTCGCTGGCGAAAAGGCGCGCGGTCTGCGCGCCGATACCTGATGCGGCACCGGTGATGACCACCGTCTTGCCGGAGAATCGCATAGTGTTTTCCTTCCCGCTCTCTGGCCTTCAAGCTTAGGGAAGAGCGGCATCGCGTCAACGCATTCCGCCTGACGCTACGGCATGGCGTTGCAGCGCAAGCCCCCTTGCTTGCGCCACGCGAATCACCCTAACGTAAGCGTCAAGCAGGAGTCGAAAAGAGAGGAATTTCCGCCATGTCGGATCTGGACACGTTCCGCGCCGAAACGCGCAAGTGGCTTGAAGCCAACTGCCCTCAGGAAATGCGCCAGCCCGTGCGCGACGAGGGTGACGTCTATTGGGGCGGACGCAATGCCAGCTTCAAGAACGACGCCCAGAAACAATGGTTCGAAACGTGCCGGGACAAGGGCTACACCGTTCCCGAATGGCCGAAGGAGTATGGTGGAGCAGGTTTGAGCGCCGCCGAGGGCAAGGTTCTGCGACAGGAAATGGCGCGCATCAATGCCCGCCCCCCTCTGTCGAGCTTCGGCATCTGGATGCTCGGCCCGGCGCTGCTGCATTTCGGAACGGAGGGACAGAAGAAGAAATTCCTCACCGAGATCGCCAATGGCGAAATTCGCTGGTGCCAGGGCTATTCCGAACCCGGTAGCGGTTCGGACCTCGTTTCCATGCAGACCTTCGGCGAAGACAAGGGAGATCACTGGATCGTCAACGGACAGAAGATCTGGACGTCATATGCCGACGAGGCCGACTGGATCTTCTGCCTTGTCCGGACGGACAAGGAGAACAAGTACCAGGGCATCACCTTCATGCTGTTCGACATGGCAAGCCAGGGCGTGTCGACCAAGCCAATCAAACTGATCAGCGGCAACAGCCCGTTCTGCGAAACGTTCATGGACGATGTGAAGGTGCCCAAGTCCTATGGCGAAGACATTCCCGGCTATGTCGGGGAAATCAACCGCGGCTGGGACGTGGCGAAATACCTGCTTGGCCACGAGCGTGAGATGATCTCCGCAACCGGCGGCGGCGACCGGGCAACTTCGCTCGGCGCAGCGACCAGTCGGCAGGGCGAACTCGATCCGGTCCTGCGTGCCGAAATGGCGATGTTCGACGTCGACGCGCTGTCCTACACCGCGATGAGCGAGAAGTTCATGGACGAGCTAAAGGTCGGCAAGGGCCATCCGGCCCAACCGAACATGATGAAATATGCAGGGACGGAACTTAACAAACGCCGCCATGAACTGATCATGGCGGCCGGCGGCAGCACTGCGCTGGAATGGGACAGCGAGGCCACCGAAGGCGGCAAGCCATCGCGCGGTTGGCTGCGCACCAAGGCCAACAGCATCGAGGGCGGAACGAGCGAAGTGATGCTCAACGTCATCTCCAAACGTATTCTCGAACTGCCGGGGGGCTGATCCATGCCGCTTTATCATGACGACGACCAGGCGATGCTCGCCGAAACAGCGACCCAGTTCATGGGCGAGCAGGGCGCCATATCCAAGCAGCTGCGCCACTGGCGCGATCGCGATTGCAAGGACGGGTTCGGCCACGACCTGTGGAAGCAGTTTGCCGAGATGGGCTTTACCGGCATGCTGCTCGACGAGGAGGATGGCGGTCTGGGCATGGGCCATGTCGAAGCAGGCATCGTGCTGGAACAGATCGGTCGCAATCTGACACCGTCTCCCTTCCTCGCCAGTTCGGTGCTGGCGGCAACCGCCTTGAAACACGGCAGCAACGACATGCGCGGGCGCTGGCTGCCCGGACTGGTCGAAGGCGAAAGCGTGTATTCGATAGCGGTCGACGAAGGCCCCAAACATCGTCCCGAGCGGATTTCGACCAAGGCGGAAAAATCGGGGAACGGGTTCAGGCTTTCGGGCCAGAAGGATTTCGTGCTGCACGGCGCATCGTCCGATATGCTCGTGGTTGCCGCACGAACATCCGGAAACGACACAGACGAAGACGGGATCACGCTGTTCGCCGTCCCCAGGGATGCGAACGGTATGAGCCACGATGCCGTCCGGCTGGTCGACAGTTCCATGGCCACGCACACGAAATTCGACGGGGTGGAGCTGGACGGAGATGCGGTCATCGGCGAGGTCGATGGCGGCCGCGCAATTCTCGATGCGATGCTCAAGGCAGGCCGTGTCGGGGCCGCGGCGGAAGGCGTGGGCGTCGCCAGCGGGGCGATGGACATGACGGTCGATTATCTCAAGCAGCGCAAGCAGTTTGGCAGGCTGATCGGCGAATTCCAGGCATTGCAGCACCGCGCCGCGCACCTGTATTCGGAAATCGAGATCGCGCGTGCGGTAACGGTCAAGGCAGCCCAACTTCTCGACGGCGACAGCGAAAAGGCCGAGTTGATGACGTCGGTCGCCAAGGCCAAGGTCGCGAAGACGGCGGGTCTTGCCGTGCGCGAAGGCGTGCAGATGCATGGCGGCATCGGCATGACCGATGAATACGACATCGGCCTCTACATGAAACGGGACCGGGCGCTGCAGGAATTTCTGGGCGACCAGTATTATCACGCGGGCCGGGTGGCCGAACTGAGCGGATATTGATCCGGGAGAGAAAAGACATGAACTTGCAAGACCTATTCAGCCTCGAAGGCCGTATCGCACTCGTCACCGGCGGAAGCCGTGGCATCGGCCGGATGATCGTGGAAGGCTTCCTCGCCGCAGGCGTCGAGCGTGTCTACATCACCGCACGCAAGGAAGACGAACTGCAGGCGACCGCCGATGATCTGGGCGACAAGGTGGTCGGTATCCAGGGCGACATCTCGACCCTTGCTGGCTGCGATGCGCTGGTCGAGGCGATTTCGGCCAAGGAAGACCGGCTCGATATTCTCGTCAACAACGCCGGCGCGGCCTGGGGCGAAGATTACACTTCCTTCCCGGAGCAAGGTTGGGACAAGGTCATGGACCTGAACGTCAAGACGCCGTTCTTCCTGACGCAGAAGTTTCACAAGCTCCTGACTGCGCAGGCGACGCAGAACCGACCCGGCAAGGTCATCAACATCGCCAGCGTCGATGGCATGCGGATCAATCCGTGGGAAACCTACAGCTATCAGGCCAGCAAGGCGGCGCTGATTCACCTGACCCGCCGGATGGCCGCACGGCTGGTGCAAGATCATGTCTATGTCACGGGCATCGCACCCGGCGCCTTCCCTTCGAACATGAACAAGGTCGCGCGCGACATGGAAGCGGAAAGCGCCAAGGGCATCCCGAACAAGCGCGTGGGCGACAAGTTCGACATGGGCGGCAGCGCGGTCTACCTCGCAAGCCGCGCCGGCGACTATACGATCGGCGAGACGCTTACCGTGGATGGCGGCATCGTGAACGCCCATTTGCCGAACCATTTTGCCGATCCTGCAGGGGGGCGTTAGTCCTCTTTGCTTCTTAGGTCATGCGACGCGCTGACCGAAGGAAGGTCCGGTTCTTCAGGTTCGACGGCTCCCTTGCGTTGCAGCCAGCGCGCGATCAGCCAGAACAGAAGCGCCCATGATGCGCCCACTGCCCATCCGGCGATTACGTCGGATGGCCAGTGCACGCCCAGATAGACCCGGCTGATCCCCACCCCGATGGTTAGGATGACTGCTAGGACAATGAAATATGTCTTCAGCAGCCGGTTGGGCTGCACCCGTGCCAGCAACGCGGCCAGCGTGAGGTAGGTGATGGCCGACAGCATCGAATGGCCGCTGGGGAAGCTGGCCGTGTAGACGATTGATTCGTGCGGCACGAGCTCCGGTCTCGCCCGGTCAAAGCCCTGCTTGAGGAGCGTACTGGCCAAGAGTCCACTGCCGATGGCGCCCAGCACCAGCCACATCGCCCGAACCTTCCCCTTCAGCCAGAGAAAGCCGACAACCGAGAATGTCAGCAGAGTAAGCACACCCACTCCGCCAAGAGCCGTGAAGTCGCGCCCGAGTTCTTCGAGCCAGAGCGGGCCGATCGGATCGGAAAGGTCGTCCGGATTTCTGAGCGCGAGGAGCAGTCTGGTATCAATCGCATGACTCTCGCCTCCCGACACTTCGTCGGCCAGTTCGATAAAGCCCCAGACCCCTCCGGCAAGGGCTGCAATGGCCACCAATGTCCAGAATTCCAGACGTTCGCGCCATTTCAGAACGAAGTCGGCAAAATCCCTCTTCCCCGCCACTTCCTTGATTGCGGAAAGCGGCGATCTGTCGACCTGTGGCATCACGCCATCAATTCGCGCACGAACGGGATCAGTCCCGTCTGGCGTTGCCGCTTCATGCGTTCCGCCTGCAGGATCTCGCTGACCTTGGCAAAGCAGGCGTTCACGTCTTCGTTGATCACGACGTAGTCATACGCATCCCAGTGACTGATCTCGGCGCGGGCACGTTCCATGCGCGCGTCGATCACCAATGGGTCATCGGTCGCGCGGCTTTCCAGCCGGCGGCGAAGTTCGGCAATGCTGGGCGGCAGGATGAACACGCGCACCACGTCCTGCTGGTCTTTCTGGTAGAGCTGCTGGGTACCTTGCCAATCGATATCGAACAGGAAATCCTGCCCTTCCTTGAGCGCATTGCGGATACGGCCCTTGGGCGTGCCATAGCGATAGCCGAAAACATGCGCCCATTCGTAGAAATCGTCTTCCTCGACCATGGCATCGAACTCGGGATCGTCGACGAAATGGTAGTGGACACCTTCGACCTCGCCCGTACGAGGCGGCCGGGTGGTGACGCTGACCGAGAGTTTTATTTCCTGGTCCGCCTGCAGCAGCATGCGGCTGATCGTGGTCTTGCCGGCCCCGCTGGGTGAAGAGAGGATGAATAGAAGCCCCCGACGCGCAAGGTTCGGACGGTCTAGCGTATCGTGTGCGGAAAGGGATTCGGCCATGCGCGCTGTTGCCGCATGGTACGGGGTCGAATCAAGTCACTAGAAGGTCTGATCAGATGGCGCTGTCGGGATCGGCTTGCTCGCGCAGCGTCTTTTCGCCCGCACGGCGCGACTTGCGACGCGACTGGCTGCGATCGAACAGAACCTTGAATGCCAGGCCCGTGCCCACGATCAGAGCGCCCGGCACCGATTTGGTGGCCACTTTCGTGACCCCGTAAGCAGCAAGTGTATGCACCAGCGAGCGATTTTCTACCGCGTCCTTGGCGAACTGGCTGCCGTATTTGCGGCCCAGCACGGCCTTTTCCACGGTCATGCGGGACAAACGGCCCACACTGCGCAGCAGAATGTCGTTGATGATGAGATTGGTCGCCGGATTCGGGCTGAGGCCCGGAACATCCTCGCGCGGGCCACGAATGTCTTCCGCAGCGTCGGCCAGCTTGTCGCTGGCGACGTCGGTAAGGTGGTTTGCCTTTTTATTGGCCTTTGCCATATCTGCCCTGTGCTTTCCCGGGAGGCCCGGGGGCCCACCGCGTCTATTTCTTCCGGCCGAAATCGACCGTGACGACATTGGAGCCGTCTTCTGTTTCTTCAACGGGCGTGTCCTCGCCCTGTTCCTCGTCATTGCCGGCCGGATCGGTAGCTGCGGGGGCCATGTCGGCCACGGTCGCCTGGAACTGCAATCCGAAATCGACCGCCGGGTCCACGAACTGCGTGATCGCGGCATAGGGAATATCGAGTTCGGCGGGGATCTGATTGAAGGACAGGCCCACGCTGAACCCATCTTCGCGCACGTCGAGATTCCAGAACTTGTTCTGCAGCACGATCGTCATTTCGTCGGGGAACCGCTCGCGCAGGGACGCCGGAACGGAAACGCCCGGAGCATGCGTCTTGAACGTGATGTAGAAATGGTGCGCGCCGGGCAGTTCCGCGCCACTATCGGCGATTTCCCCGAGCACCCGCCCGACGACCGCGCGCAACGCTTCCTGCACGATGGAATCGTACGGTATCAGGCTGTCTGGCGTGTCTTCGCTCATGGCCGTGTTAGGTGGAGCGGGCGGAAGCGCGGGTCAAGCGCTTTAAACCCATCTTTACCCTATCCCCGCCGATTGTCTTGCGCCGCAGCATGACCGGACTATAGCGTGCCGCCATGCGAAAAGGCCGTATCGAACGAAACACCGCCGAGACGAAGATCCGGGTCGAGGTCGATCTCGACGGGACCGGATCCTACGATGTCTCTACCGGCATCGGTTTTCTGGACCACATGGTCGAACAATTCGCCAAGCACTCGCTGATCGACGTGACTATGAAGGTCGAAGGCGATCTGCATGTCGACCAGCACCACACCACCGAGGACAGCGCGCTGGCGCTCGGCCAGGCGCTGGCCGAAGCGCTGGGCGACAAGGGTGGCATCGCGCGCTATGGCAGCGCCTATTCTCCGATGGACGAAACGCTCGCCAGGGTGGCGCTGGACATTTCGGGCCGACCCTATCTGGTCTGGCGTGCGGGGTTCAGCCAGGAAAAACTGGGCGAATGGGATACCGAGCTGATCGAGCATTGGTTCCACTCGGTCGCCCAGACTTGCGGCCTGACATTGCATGTCGAACTGCTTTACGGTCAGAACAACCACCATATCTGCGAGGCTATCTACAAGGGTTTCGCCCGTGCGATGCGCAGCGCGGTGGAGGTCGATCCGCGCAAGGGCGGGGCGATACCGAGCACCAAGGGCCAGTTGGGTGGCTGAGATCGTCGCGCTGGTCGATTATGGCGCAGGAAATCTCCATTCGGTCGAAAACGCCTTGCGCAAGGTGGGTGCGAATGTCCGGGTTACCGCCGATGCCGAAATTCTGAGGGCGGCCGATCGTATCGTTCTGCCGGGCGTCGGTTCGTTCCGGGCTTGCGCGGAAGGCTTGCGCGCCGAAACCGGAGTTATCGAGGCAATGCACGAGCGGGTGTTCGTTGGCGGTGCGCCCTTTCTCGGCATCTGCGTCGGAATGCAATTGCTTGCAACGCGCGGGCTGGAACATGGCGAGACGCCGGGGCTGGACTGGATTTCCGGTGAAGTGCGACTGATCGAACCGGACGACGACAGTGTTAAGGTCCCGCATATGGGGTGGAACGACGTTGCGTTGACTCACCATGCCAGGGGGCACAGCGTGGTTGATGATGGCGAGGCCTATTTCCTGCATTCCTATCATTTCCACGTGACAAGCGGGCAGGATGTGCTGGCCATGACCGACCACGGCGGCGGGATGGTGGCGGCTGTCGGTCGCGACAATCTGATCGGCGTGCAATTTCATCCCGAGAAAAGCCAGGGCTATGGACTTGGCGTTCTCGCCGACTTTCTGGAGTGGAAGCCGTGATCGTTTTCCCCGCTATCGACCTCAAAGATGGCAAGGTCGTGCGCCTGGCCGAAGGCGACATGGACCGCGCGACCATCTATGGCGACGACCCAGCCGCCCAGGCGATGCTGTTTGCCGAGGCCGGGGCCGAACATCTGCACGTCGTCGATCTCGACGGCTCCTTCGCGGGGACCGCCCGGAACCGCGAAGCAGTCGAAAAGATCGTCGCGGCTTTCCCGGGCTATGTCCAGTTGGGCGGCGGCATCCGCACACGCGAAGATGTAGAAGGCTGGTTCGAGGCAGGTGTCGCCCGGATCGTAATGGGCTCGGCCGCGCTGAAAGACCCCGATTTCGTCAAGGACATGGCCCGCGAATTCGAAGGCGGGATCGTGGTCGCGGTCGATGCCAAGGACGGGATGGTCGCGACCGAGGGCTGGGCCGAAGTGTCCGACGTGCCGGTAGTCGACCTTGCGCGCCGGTTCGAAGACGCCGGCGTCGCCGCGTTGCTGTTTACCGATATCGGGCGCGACGGCATGCTGAAGGGCTGCAATATCGACGCGACACTCGATCTGGCGCGGCAGGTCAATATCCCGGTGATCGCCAGCGGCGGAGTGAAGGGGCTGGACGATATCCATGTCCTCTCGATTCATGCGGATGAGGGGATCGAGGGAGTGATTACCGGGCGTGCGCTGTATGATGGTCGGCTGGACCTTGCCGCGGCCTTGGCGATGGCGGCCAGGGCGTGACTTTTACCGTCATTTTTACGGCTATAGTGATGTTGGTCGCAGTCAGGATCCTGTATGTCGGTCTGATGCGTCAAACCCACAACTATTTTGGACAAACAATAAATCGACGGGAGCATCCGTTCTATTTTTGGTTTGCGATGGGAGTAGCGGTTCTCGTCCTTTTTAACGGCTTTTGGATGCTGTCAATTTTGGTCCCGCACTTATGACCGTTCGTATCCGCGTCATTCCCTGTCTCGACGTTGCCGACGGGCGCGTGGTCAAGGGAGTTAATTTCGTCGACCTCAGGGATGCAGGCGATCCGGTAGAGCAGGCGCAGGCCTATGATGCGGCAGGGGCCGACGAGCTGTGCTTTCTCGACATCTCCGCGAGCCACGAAGGGCGCGGGACATTGCTAGACATCGTCCGGCGTACGGCGGCGGTGTGTTTCATGCCGCTGACTGTCGGCGGCGGGGTGCGCAGCGTCGAGGATGCCCGCGCGCTGCTGCTGGCCGGGGCGGACAAGGTGGCGGTCAACAGCGCAGCGGTGGCACGGCCGGAACTGGTGCGCGAGATCGCCGACAGGTTCGGCAGCCAGTGCGTGGTCGCCAGTGTCGACGCGCGCGCATCGACCAGCGGCGAAATTCGCGGATGGGAGGTATTCACCCACGGAGGGCGCAAACCGACGGGGATCGATGCTGTCGAACATGCGGTCACCCTGGCCAAACTGGGCGCAGGCGAGCTGTTGGTTACGTCGATGGATTGCGACGGGACCAAGGATGGCTACGATACCGAGTTGACCCGCGCGATCGCCGATTCCGTCTCTGTGCCGGTCGTGGCGAGCGGCGGCGTGGGCAAGCTCGATCATCTTGTCGAAGGCGTCACGCGCGGACATGCCAGTGCCGTCCTGGCTGCCTCGATCTTTCACTTCGGCGAATACACCATCGGCCAGGCCCATGCCGCACTGCGCGAAGCCGGGCTCCCGGCCCGTATCTGACGGCGTAGCGATTGACGCGCTTCGGGCGCGACGTGCATAGCGCGCAATATGAATTCACTCGAACGGCTAGAAACCACCATTGCTCAGCGGCGCAGCGCCGATCCTGACCAAAGCTACGTGGCGCAATTGCACGAACGCGGCCTGCCGGTAATCGCCCGAAAGGTGGGCGAAGAAGCGGTGGAAACGATCGTGGCTGCGCTCTCGGGCGATCGGGAGGAACTGATCGCTGAAGCGGCGGACCTATTGTTCCACCTTGCGGTTCTCCTCGATGCGCAGGCCATTACGCTGGCCGAGGTCATGCAGGAACTCGATCGGCGCGAAGGGGTGTCCGGCCTCGAGGAAAAAGCGAGCAGGAGTGACTGATGCCGATCGATCCGACCCAGCCCTATGATGATGACAACCTGTTTGCGAAGCTCATCCGCGGCGAAATTCCCTCGTCCAAGGTCTATGAGGACGAATGGGCCTTCGCGTTCGAGGACATCAATCCGCAGGCCGAAGTGCACACGCTGGTGGTCCCCAAGGGGCGCTATGTCAGTTGGGACGATTTCAGCGAGAGAGCGAGCGCCGAGGAAATTGCCGGCTTCGTTCGCGCCGTGGGCAAGGTCGCCCGCGACAAGGGACTGGTCGAGCCGGGTTATCGCCTGATGGCCAATGTCGGTGCGCATGGTGGCCAGGAAGTACCGCATTTGCACGTGCATATCTTCGGCGGAGAACCGCTCGGGCCGATGATCGCGCGGCGTTAGTCGCTGCAAAGCCCCGGTTCGTCTTTTGTAATTGCCGGGCGAGTCGGCGCTGGGCTAAGGGCGGTTGACGCATGACCATGCCCGCTCCCCCCGACGGTACGATAGACGGATCGCGACATCTTTATGCCGTGCGGGTCTATTACGAGGATACCGATCTGTCGGGCATTACTTATCATGCCAATTATCTTCGCTGGTTCGAGCGGGCACGCAGCGATCTGTTGCGGCGGCTGAAGATCGATCAGCGCGCGGCGATCGAGGCAGGCGAGGGAGCCTATGCGGTGTCGGAGATCAATCTGAGATATCTTCGCCCCGCCAGGCTCGATGACGACGTGCTGATCGAAACGCGTTGCACCGAACTGCGCGCCGCTTCGTGCCGGATGCACCAGACAGCATCTCGGGGCGAGGAATTGCTGGCCGAGGCACGTTTGCGCGTCGGTTTCGTTTCCCCCGCAGGTCGTCCGATCCGGCAACCCGCCGACTGGCGCGCCGCCTTCCAGACCTTCATCGATTGAAGAGGCCGAATGACCACTCTTACTATCCTGGCCGCAGCGGTTCCGACGCGGCTCGATCCCATCGAACTGTTTCTCGATGCGGATATTGTCGTCCAGCTCGTGATGGCCGGCCTGTTGCTCGCCAGCATCTGGGTGTGGATGATCATCGTCAGCTTCAGCTTGCGGATATCCCGCTTGCGCAAGCGGACGGTCAAGTACGAAGCCGACTTTTGGCAGGCGGAGAACTTCGATCGCTTCATGTCCGAACGCGGCAACAAGGACAATCCGGCCGCGCGGGTGGCGAAGGCGGCGGTGGGCGAATATCGTCGTTCGACCAAGGGCGAAGTCCGCGATGGCGAGGCCCTGCGCGGTCGGCTGGCTACCGCGATGGAAAGCCAGATCGCGCTCGAAACCGACGATATTGCCGAGCGGCTCAACTTCCTGGCAACGGTGGGGTCGGTTGCGCCGTTCGTGGGTTTGTTCGGGACCGTGTGGGGCATCATGAACAGCTTCTTCCAGATCGGCGCGCAGGAAAGCTCATCGCTCGCGGTTGTCGCGCCGGGGATTTCCGAAGCCCTTTTCGCGACTGCGATCGGGTTGTTCGCAGCCATCCCGGCGGTGATTGCCTATAACCGGTTCAGCCACCGCGTGGATCGTTACGAAGCGCGTTTGCATCGTTTCGCGGACCGGCTGTATGCGACTTTCAGCCGTCAGCTGGAGGCGCTCTGAATGGCGATGTCGCTCGGGTCCGGGCGCGGCCGTGCGCGCCGGGGACGTGGCGGCAGGCGGCGCCCCATGTCCGAAATCAACGTGACGCCGTTCGTCGACGTCATGCTGGTATTGCTCATCATCTTCATGGTCACGGCGCCGCTCCTGACCGCGGGCGTGCCGATCAACCTGCCCGACAGCCGTGCCGCAGTGCTGCCGCAGGAACAGCAGCAGGTGACGATCAGCATCGACGAGGCGGGGTTCGTCTATATCGACGACGCGGCAGTGGAGCTGGGCGGATTGCCGCAGGCATTGGAGAACCTGCCGCAGACAGGTGATGGTCCCGACATCACTCTGCGCGCCGATCGCGGCCTCGATTACGGGCGTGTAATGGCCGTGATGGGCGAGCTCAACCGCGCCGGTCTGAACCGCATCAGCCTCGTGACCAATAGCGGCGGCGGAGCCGCACCGGTCAACAATCGTTCATCGGACGAACCATAGATCCCGCGAGAATGGAGAGGACCGGGATCAGATCAGAGGAGCGCACCGGGCTGGTTGTCGCGGTGCTGCTGCATCTGCTGCTGTTCGCTGCGCTGTTCGTGCAGGGCTTGCTACCCACTCCGGAATTCGAGATGCCCGAGCGGATGACGGTCAGCCTGGCAGAAGATGTCGGCATGGAAGCGACCGCTCCCGATCCGGTGGCCGAAAGCCGCGCGTCGGTAGCACCTGAGCTGTCCGATCTGCCGGCCCCGCCGCAACCGGACGAGCCCGTCCCGCAGATCATCGAACGCCCGACCCCGCGGATCGAAAGCCCTGCTCCTGCGCCCAGGCCCCGCGCGCAGGCCCAGCCCCAGCGCCGTCCCGATCCACCCCAGCGCACGCAAACGCCGCCCCGTCGTACCGAACGCAGCGGCGGCTCGCGCGTGGGCGACAATTTCCTCGAAGGCGCGGGCGACAGCGCAAGCACCAGGGAAACGCGGGTGCCAGCATCGCAGATAGGCGCAAGTGCCAAGGCGTCTCTCGTCCAGGCGATAGCCCGCAAGATAAAGCCAAGGTGGGAACCGCCGAACGGTCCCGAGGTGGAAAAGATTACCACGTTTCTGCGCTTCCGCCTCAATCCCGATGGCAGTCTGGCCGGTCGTCCCGAAATGGTCCGTCAGACCGGCATCAACGATACCAATCGCGCACAGGCAAGTCGGCACGCCGAACAGGCGATCCGCGCCGTGCAACTCGCCGCTCCGTTCAACGACCTTCCGGAGCAATATTACGAAGCATGGAAACTTGTCGGACCGTTCGGCTTCGACTGGAGACTGGCCCAATGAAGAATGCACTTATCGCCACGTTCGCCCTCTTCGCTACGCCGTTGGCGGCGCAGGACACCGAAGCGGACCTTGGCCAACCTCTTCCCGAAGGCGGCGAGGTTGAAACCATCGAGAGCGAAGGGCTGACCGGTTCGGTCAGTTTCGAAGGCAATCTCGACGATCTGGGGATCGCCATTCCCGGCTTCGCGACGGATGCGGACGTTGCGACGCCCGCCAATTCCCGCGGCACGGCGGCGCTGGGCAAGGAACTCGCTCGGGTCATTACCGCGGACCTGCGCAATAACGGCTTGTTCAAACCCACCGGGCCCGACGCGCTGCCTCAGCCCAGCTTTGCGCAAATCTCCTCGCCCGCATGGGCGACCTGGTCGAACCGGGGCGCCGAGATGCTCGTTCACGGTTATGTCCGTGCGCGCAGCGACAACCGGCTGACCGTGGGATGCTATCTGTATGACATGGCCCTGCAGAGTGAACTGGTCCGCGAAGGCTGGGTGGTGCAGCCGGCAGACTGGCGCCGGGCCGCGCACAAATGCGCCGACCTGGTCTATTCGCGCCTGACCGGCGAAAGCCCGTTCTTCGACAGCCGCATCGCCTATATCGCCGAGACGGGGCCGAAGGATAACCGTACCAAGCGCCTCGCCATCATGGACAGCGACGGGGCGAACCACCGCTTTGTCACCACCGGCCGCTCGACCGCGCTGACGCCGCGCTATTCGCCCGATTATTCGAAGCTGTCCTATCTCAGCTATGTCGACGGCAATCCACGCATCTACGTCTACGATATCGGCACCGGTCGCCAGACCCTGGTGACCCAGAACAGCAATCCGACCTTTGCTCCGCGATGGAGCCCCGACGGACGCTGGATACTCTATTCCATGGCCGTGAACGGGAATACCGACATCTACCGCGTCCCGGCGACCGGTGGCGAGAGCCGACGGCTCACCGACGCAGCGGGTGTCGATATTGGCGGCTCCTATTCGCCTGATGGCAGCCGGATCGTGTTCGAAAGCGACCGGTCGGGCGGTCAGCAATGCTACGTGATGAATGCCGACGGGTCCAACCAGCGGCGCATCAGTTTCAGCGGCGGCCGTTGCGCGACACCGGAATGGAGCCCGCGCGGAGACCAGATCGCCTTCACCAATGCGAGCAGTTTCAACATCGCGGTCATGACGCCTTCGGGCGGGAATGTTCGTACGCTGACCAATGGCTGGCAGGACGAAGCGCCCAGCTGGGCGCCCAATGGCCGCATTATCCAGTTCTTCCGTACCGAACGCAATTCGGGCAAGACATCGCTCTGGCAAGTCGACCTGACGGGTCAGAATCTGCGCGAATTGCCCACTCCGGTCGATGCCTCGGATCCATCCTGGGGACCGATTCTGCCGTAATTGCATTGTTTATTCATGATCGAAAAATTGGGAAGCGAACCGAACAATCACGTTGTCTGAAAGGGGAAAGCCTATGAACATCCGTGTTGCCACTGCCGTAATGCTCGTCTCGAGCGTAGCCTTGGCCGCCTGCCAGAAGAAGGCTCCCGAGGAGCTTCCTCCGCCGCCGGCTGCCACCGCCGCACCCGCAACCTCCACCGCCGCTCCGCTTGGCGCGACGGTGGGAACGCAGCAGCATTTCGTCGATGCCGTCGGCCAGTCGAACACCGTCGTTTATTTCGACACCGA
Source organism: Erythrobacteraceae bacterium Alg239-R51 (assembly GCA_947331495.1). GTDB lineage: Bacteria > Pseudomonadota > Alphaproteobacteria > Sphingomonadales > Sphingomonadaceae > Qipengyuania. Next base: position 115,664 of record CAMZOI010000002.1, read on the forward strand.
CCGGTACAACATCGACAGCGAGGATTCCTCCAAGCTCCAGCGCCAGGCGCAGTATTTCGCTCAGAACCCTTCCGTAAGCTTCACGGTCGAAGGCCACGCGGACGAGCGCGGAACGCGCGAGTACAACCTCGCTTTGGGCGAGCGCCGGGCAAATGCGGCGAAAAACTATCTGGTGTCGGTGGGCATTCCGGCCAACCGCATCCGTACGGTAAGCTACGGCAAGGAACGTCCCGTCGCGCTGGGATCGAACGAAAGCGCATGGGCGCAGAACCGCCGGGCGGCTACTGTTGTCATTAACTAGGCTGAACGCGCAAAGGGGCCCGGGCCAGATCGGCCAGTGCCCCTTTGCGCATTCCTATCTGCCTGCGATCATATCGCTCCAGGCGGCTGGACCAACTGACTGGGCACCGCGGACATAGCCGTTGTCGTCCGCACTGACAGACAAGGCGAACATCGCCATGGCGAACACCGCGATCATTGCCGAATGGCTCAATTGTCTGCTCATTGGGTAAATACTCCGGGGCGCTCGATGACACCTAGATATGAAGAGTTCGTTGCAATGCAACATTTTCAATCGAAACCGGTTGCTGCGCTTGTGTCAGCCTTCAGCGTGTCTAGATTGCCTGCCATGCATGCTCGAACGATGACAAAACACTGCCGTGACTAAACCCAGGCGATCGAACGATTGGGGCTTTCCGCGCTGGCGCGGTTACGGCTCGTCGCAAGAGGCGACGACGGTGCGCCTGTGCGACCGGCATGGATGCGAGGAGCCCGGCAATTGTCCCGCGCCCAAGGCGCCCAACAGTCCGGAACGCTGGATGTTTTGCCAGGCTCACGCGGCGGAATACAATCGCAAGTGGGATTATTTCGAAGGACTCGACAAGGCCGAGAAGGAAGCGCGCACGAAGGCCGAGCGCAGCGAGACCGCCGGCTATGCCGAAGCGCAGCATTACGGCTGGGGCGGCAGCGGCGACGGATCCCGCAGTGCGGACGAAATGCGTGCGCTCGATGTGCTCGAGCTGGAAGCAGACGTTGATTTTCCGGTAATCAAGAAAGCATGGCGCGAAAAAGCCAAGACCGTCCATCCCGACGTGAAGCCGGGAGATGTGGAAGCGGCGGCAGAGTTTCAGAAACTGCAGGTCGCCTACGAAGTGCTCAAGTCCGCAGAGGAACGCCGCGAATGGCGCGGGTAAGGGAAACCACGCAGCGTTAAATAAATATTCGGCAAATTGCGACAAACCTGCGCAGGCATGGACGACCAATCCTTTCCCGAACGCCGACGTAAGGAACGCGTTGCCGCCGACATCGGTCTCGATTGCCGGATTCCCGCGCAACCGTCGAAGGCGCGCATCCTCGACCTGTCGCATGAAGGCTGTCGCATCGAACTCGGCGCGACGCAGCATGCCGAGCGTGGGGCCACGATCCTGCTCGACATTCCCAATGGCGACCGTGTGAAGGGGCAGGTCATGTGGGTCCGCCGACGCGAGGCCGGAGTCCGCTTTTCCCGCCAACTTGCCTCACCCACCGCGGTGTTTCTCGGTATCGAAGAGCCGGTGGAAACGCAGGTCGTGGTGACTCCCGCGGCCGAAGAACAAGGCGGCCTGCTGCACCATTGGTTCCGCCGGATCTCGAAGATCTTCTAGCGTTTCCCGGTGTCGATCTGCGGGTTGGGATTGTCGTTCCACCACGGCACATCGGTAAACGGCCGCACATCGATTTCGTGGGTCCAGCAGTTGCGCGGCTGATGGGCCAGGTGCCAATAGGTCTCGGCCAACGCTCCCGGATCGACAACCCCGTCTTCGCCCTTCGCGGACTTGTACGCCTCGAATTCATCGCCAAGCAGCTTGCCGAGCGTATCGGGGGCATCGACCGATCCGTCGACCACGATGTGCGCCACGTGAACGCCCTTCGGTGCCAATTCGGCATTGAGCGTCTGGCAGAGCATCCGCCGCCCGCCCATCGCTGCCGCGTGGCTGTGCTGCCCGGCATTCCCGCGCACTGCAGCCGTCGCCGAAGTCACCAATAGAGTGCCATGGCCACGTTCGATCATGTGCGGCGTCACCGCTTGAGCAAGGCGGAACAGGCCAAAACAGCCCAACCGCCAGCCCAGTTCGAAAGTGCGGTGCGGCGTATCTGCCAAACCGCGATTGCCGATCTGCGCGCCAAGATTGTAGAGCGCGCATTCGATCGGACCGATATCGCGCTCCACCCGTTCGATCAGGGTTTCTATCGTGCCGTCTTCCGCCGCGTTTAGCAGAGTTCCGGAAGCCGCGCCGCCGGCATGCTCAATCCGATCAACCAGTTGTTGAAGTCCGCCTTCGTCGGATCGTCGCGCAAGGACAGTGTGATAGCCGCCTTGCGCAAATCGGTCAGCGGCATGCCCACCAATTCCGGCACCTGCGCCGATTACCAGAAAAACCTTGTCCGCCATGCCTGCTTTCTCCTGAGAACCGGGCGCGGATTGCGCGTGCCAGCCTTTCGCCAAGTTCGGGCCCCTGCTCGGGATACAGATACGGTTCGATCATTTCCGCCTCCATGACGGCCAGGTCGCCCGATTGGAGACGAATCATGTCGATACGACAATAGAGCAGATCGTCGAACGGCAGCGCATCGCGCACTGCTTCTGCTCGGCCAAGATCGGCGTGCGAAGGCGTGTAGCCGCTTTCGGAACCGCCATAGAGCGATTGGACGCGGTATTCGCCCTGCGCCGCGCGCTTGAGAACACCGTGGCAGAACATGCTATCGATAAAGACGAAAGTGTATTCGCCTTCCTCGAGAATGCTCGGCAGGAATGGCTGGATCATGCAGGCGCGGCCCATGCGCCAGGCTGCGTCGGGGAGTGTCTCGCGGGTGAAGCTGTGCTGGCCCAATCCGCCTGCGCCGACCTGTCGCTTGACGACGACGCGGTCAGTACGGAACTCGTCCATCGCGGCCAGAACATCGTCGCGACCGGCATCGCCGAGCCAAAGTGTCGGCACAATGGTGGCTCCGCGCTCGCCAAGTTCGCGCAGATAGCGCTTGTCGGCGTTCCAGCGCACGACTTCTGGCGGATTGCACACGCGAATTTTGCGTTCTTCCAGCAAATCGAGCTGCGCAAGAAATTCCTCCGGGTGATCCTGGTAATCCCATGCCGTCCCGAGCAAGACCAGTGCCACCCCGTCGAACGCCGCGAGCGGCGCCCGCCAGTCGATTTCCACCAGTTCCAGCCCCGCCGCCGCGAACGCCGGACGCAGGGCGGCCACTTCGAGATCGTGTTCGAAGGCGTCTCCCCGGCGCGGTCCATCGCCGGGGAGCGTCTCGGTACAGGCGAGAAAGCCGATCCGTGTCAGACCGACTCCAGCGCTTGTTCGAAGTCGGCAATCAGATCGTCCGGGTCTTCGATCCCGATGGAAATCCGCACGAGATTGTCGGAAATGCCCAGTTCCGCGCGGCGGCCTTCGGCGACCGAAAGATGCGTCATGCTCGCAGGGTGGCTGGCGAGCGTTTCGGTCCCGCCCAGGCTGACCGCGAGCTTGGCAATCCTGAGGCTGTCGAGGAAGCGGAAGCATTCCGCCTCGCCGCCCTTGAGCAGAAGCGAGAACGTGCTGCCGGCGCCAAGGCAGTGGCGGGCGTAGATGTCCTTCTGCCGCTCGTCCTCGATCATGCCGAGGTAGCCGAGCCCTTCGACCTTGGCGTGTTGCGACAGGTAATCGCAGACCTTGGCCGCATTCTCGCCCGCGCGCTGCATGCGCAGTTCGACGGTTTCCAGGCTGCGGCACAGCATCCATGCGGTGTTGGGATCGCAGATGCCGCCCATCGTGTTGCGCAGGGCGCGTACCGGGTCCATCCACTTCTTCGCTCCCGCGATACTGCCGGCAACAAGATCGGAATGACCGCCAACATATTTGGTCAGCGAGTAGACCACGATATCCGCGCCGTGATCGAGCGGGCGCTGCCATAACGGCCCGAGAAAAGTGTTGTCGATGGCAATCGGCACATCGCCTTCGCCGCCAAAGGCAGCATCGCGCGAATCGCGAACCGCCTCGATATCGACCAGCGCGTTGGTCGGATTGCCGGGACTTTCGACATAGACCATGCAGACCTTGCCGCCCCGCTCGGCCGCCTGGTCCTTCGCCTTGGCCAGTACACCGTCAATTTCCTCGCGCGTCGCGCCGGCCGGAAAGTCGACATAGGTTACGCCGAACTTGCTCAGGACCTTGGCGATGAAGCCCTCGCTCGCAGCATAGAGCGGTCCGGAATGGACGATCACGTCGTTCTGGTTGGCGTAAGCCAGCATCAGCACGCAGATCGCGGTCATCCCGCTGGAGAAGCTGAGCGCGTCTTCCGCCCCGTCCCAGATTGCCAGGCGATCTTCCAGGATTTCCTGGTTGGGGGCGTTGAAGCGCGAATAGACCAGGCCTTCCGCCCCGCCGGGGCGCTTGCCCGTAATGCCTTCGAAATGACGCTTGCCTGCCGCCGCATTCTCGAATGCGAAGGTGCTGGTCAGAAAGATCGGTGATTTCAGCGACCCTTCGGACAGGGTCGGGTCGTAGCCATGACCCATCATCAGCGTGCTGGGCTTCAGCGCGCGTCCCTGGATCCTGGGAACTTCGGGCTGGGGGTTCTTGCGCGGAGTGGTGGGATCGATGTCGGTTTCGCTCATGGGGAGGGGCGTCCTTCCTGTTTAAGCTCCCAGGAAGGCGGGAGCCATTGTCGGCGGGCCGCGGCACCCGTTCCTAACCTCCGCAGGAACGCCTCTCCGCACGCGCCGGTATTGACGCGCAGTAGGCTGCTGCGAACAGATTTTCAATGCGGCAGGAGTGCTTAGAAGTGCCCGAAGCGTATGAGTTTGCGAACCGGATCGAGCGCATCGGGATTGATTGACCGGGCCCGCGCGACGAAGCGCTCCGCCTCGCTATCGCGCCCGAGCTCTGCAAGAGCTTCTGCACGTGCAAGGTCGAGCGACACGGACTGCCACCCATTCGCTTCGGCACGCTCGAGCCATCCAAGCGCTTCCGCCGGACGTGCGTTGGCGATGAGCGCGCTGGCATGTACCTCGATCGCTTCACCGAACGGACGTTTGGCGATTTCCTGGCGCGACAGCTCGAGCGCCTTGGCAGGGTCGCCGAAATCGAGGTGATGCTCCGCCGCGTGCAGACGATAGGCATCTGGGTGATCTTTCATGAGCGCATCCCAGCGCCGCGCAGAACGGGCCGACCAGAGCTCCGCCTCTTCGGTTCGACCAGCGTGCAACAGGAAGCCGGTCAGGGCATCCATTACGCTCGGCTCGCCGGTTTCGTCGGCGATAGCTTTCAGACGCGCGATACCTTCTTCCACCTGGCCCTCGGCGGCGATCTGCTGGGCAAGATATGTTTCGCCAAGCCAGTAATTTGCGAAGCGGCTGTTGGCGGCATCGATCCAGTCGCGCGCGCGCGCAAGGTCGCCCTTGGCGTAGGACAGATTGGCAAGCATCAACGCCGCCATGGCGAAATCGGCCGGGGCCGAACGGCGATCGGCGATGGACGTTTCAGAAATCCGGATCGCCCGGTCCGGATCGCCCGACCAGAGCGCAACCTGCGCCTGACGCATGACACCGCCCGTCGAGGCACGCAGATCGGTTGTCTTGCGGTACCATTCGGACGCTTCCGAAAGCGCGCCTTTCTGAAAGGCGATGTCTCCATGCAAGGCCAAGGCCTCCGCGCGGTCCCGCGGATGAGGGGCCACGCTTCTGTCGAACCGGTCGAGGGCGCGTTGCGCGCTTTCGAGATCGTGCCAGTCCAGCGCGAGTGCAGCTTGCGACAGGCTCGGTCCCGAAGGTTCGGGGGCCAGGCGCAGACCATCTTCCAGAAGACCCGCCGCTTCCTCGAGATCGGCAGCGTCGCCGCCGAGCCGGTGACGTTCCATCAGCGCGAGCGCGAGGATTTCCTGGTGCAACCACTGGCCTGGAGCGGCCTGCATCCTTGCACGCTTGCGCGAGACCTTCGCGTCGGCATCGGCAAGGGCCGCGTCGAAATCGGCAGCGCCGAAGCCGTGCTCTATGTCCTCGACAGCGACCGCGGCATAGGCGGTGTCGACATCGCCACGGTCCAGCAAGAAGCCCGTCCCGATCAGGGCGACGACCGCTATGGTGAGAGCTGCTGCAGTTCGCATGGTTCGGATTCCGTCATGAAGATGCGGTGATGCCGGTTTTCATCCGCGAAAACCGGCATCACGATACCCGCGTTCGTCAGTCGGCACAGATATTGAAGCCGAGATCGAGCAGATCCCCTCCGATACCTTCGGTCAACGCTTCCAGCGTGTTGGTCAGTTCGGGTACGAACTCGCCCGTGGCGTCGACCACCGGATTGGCGTCGTTATACTCGATCTTCGTATCCGAAGGAATGAGCGCAGTCGAAACGGCTGGCATGCCCATGCGATCGACCCGCACGTATTGCGTGTCGGGTGCCGTACGGAAATTGAACGCCGAACCCCCACTGCTGGCGATCGGGGGCGATCCCTGCGGAGGTGCCAGGAAGGGGAATCCGGACCGGAAAGGCACATCGTTCGAAGGCGGATTGAGCGGCAATTGCGCAAAGGTGGCAGGGCTCTGACCCGATGCGTCCACATCGAGAAACAGCAGTGCCAATGTCACGTCTATGACCGGATCCGGGAGCAGACGGCCGTTCGGGAAACCTGCCGGTTGCGACGGATCGATTGCCAGGACGTCCGGCACCACCGCCCCGGCGACGGTCACGCCGCCCGTGCCGGGAATGGTCTGGTTGAGGCATTTGCCGACGTCGAAGGTTACCGGCGTTGGTGTCGGCGTTGGCGAGGGCGACGGCGTACTGATCGGATCGTCCAGATCGTCGTCATCATCGTCGAAACAGGCCGAGAGACCGAAGCACAGGGCCAAGGCTGTCATCGAAGCGACTACCGGCTTCGTGCGAATCGTAAAATCGCGCTTCATCATAGCTGTCCTCCGAACCGACGAGTATCGCCCCAGACGGTAATCGCCCCGGTTGCGGCAAAGTTAGCGAGTGGGATCTGCAGCACAATCGCCGTCGCGTTGGAATTCGCGAAGAAATCGCGATCTTCCATGAAGCGGATTTCACCCGTGTCACGCGTTTCCATGAAGCCTTGCAGATCGAAGAAGAACGGGTCGTCGAACAAGCCTGCACGAAGGGTCGAGCCATCGCGTGTGAGGTTTGTTTCGACCGGTCCGGAGAGCGTACCCGTCACCGGAAGCCCCTGGGCCTGAACACCGGGATTACCAGCGCTGTCGAAGCCGAAGCGAACCTGGATCAGGTTTTCGGTGTTGAGGGGGTCACCATCGTCCGAAACGAAGAACCGGTACAACACGTCACGGTCATAAGTCGCCGGCTGGTCAATTGGCGCAGGACCGGCAAAGGTCATGATCAGGTTGAGATTACCATCCTCAGCCCATGCGTAGATGTCTGCGATGTCGGCAGCGCGATCGGGTGTCGAAGTTGCGGAAGGATCGGTACGAGACGGCGGATCGAGATGGTCGGCGGTCTGCGCCGATTCCCCGGGTATCATAATCATTGCGCCGACCCCGCCGACCAATAGGCCGGTTGCCAGCAGTACAGATAGTTTTTTCCTCACGGTCAGTCCCCTCATGGTGGACCCCCCGTCCGCACAAACCGCATCTGTCCGGATCGTTGGCGCCCGGTTCCGTGCATGTCCGGACGTAAGGGCCGGCCTCGCTTGTTCGTGAAGCCTACTTCGATTTGAAAGAAAGAAAAGCTGAAAGTAAACAATGGCCGAAGTTTTCTGAATTTCAGATCGTCTCCAGTCCCCACACAACCAGTACGATCAGGAAAATTCCAGCGATATCGAGCAGCACGCCGGCCTTGACCATGCGTTCGATCCGTATGCGTCCCGTCGCCCATGCGATGGCATTCGGGCCGGTGCCCGCGGGAAGCATGAACCCCCAGCTGGCGGCCAGAGCGGCGGGCATGGCGAGCAGGACCGGGTCCACCCCCAACGCCACAACGAGGGCGGCGACAACCGGGATGATACCCGACGCGGTGGCGACGTTGCTGGCGAATTCGGTAATCAGCACCACCATCGCCACCACCGCGAGAGCCACCACGAACAGCGGCAGCGCCTCGAGCGGGAGCAGTGCCTCGCCCAGCCAGTCGGCAAGCCCGCTTGCGCCCATTCCGGCTGCCAGCGCCAGCCCGCCGCCGAACATCATGATCACGCCCCAGGGCGCGCGGTCGGCCTCTGCCCAGACCAGCAGCGGCCGTCCGGTGCCGTCGGGCAGGAGGAACAGCGTCAGGGCCATCAGGATCGCTATCGTGCCATCGGTCAGCGAACCTTCGGGCAGGTAGGGTGCGATCCATCGCTGGCCCATCCACAGTACGAAGGTGATGACGATGACCGGCACCAGCCGTCTTTCGGCGCTGGTCCATTGCGTGTGCGTCTCGATCGCGTCGCGCGCGGCAGCCGTGCCGAAGGGATGAGCGGCCACGTTCTGAACGCGCGCCACAAGAAAGGCCGCCAACGGCACGCCTACCACCACCACGGGTAATCCGTAATAGGCCCATTGGGCAAAGGTGATCCGCGTGCCGGTGAGCGTATCGAGCAGGCCGACGGCGATTGCGTTGGTGGGCGATCCCACCAGCGTGCCGAGACCACCAATGCTGGCGGCGAAGGCGATGCCCATCGGCAGGGCGCCGGCCAGCCCTTCGAACTCGTCGTCGCCGGACCCGCCTCCGCGCAGGACCGCGAGCGCCATCGGCATCATGATGAGCGCGGTAGAAGTGTTCGATATCAGCATCGAAAGGATCGCCGCGGTGACCATGAATGCGAGCAGCACGCCGGCCTGTCCGCCGCGCTTGCCGACAAGCCGCAGCAGGGCCAGCGCCAGCCGCCGGTGCAGACCCGTTCGCTCGATCGCCAGCGCTATGAATGCGCCGCCCAGAATGAGGAACAGGATCGGCGAGTAATAGGCGCTGGCGGTCTCGCGAGCATCCATCACCCCGGCAAAGGGCAGGACAAGAAACGGCATCAATGCCGTGGCGGTGAGGGGCAGGGTCTCGGTCATCCACCAAGCCGCCATCAGCACGACGAGGCCGGCGACGACGAAGGCTTCGCGGCTCATGCCTGCAGGAACGGGAAGGAAAATCGCCAGCAGCAGCGCCGCGGCTCCGACCAGCAGGCCGATGGCTCGTGCGTTCATGTACCCTCCCTCGCTCGGGCGTGCGTTACAAAGACACGCACCAAAACGCAAAAGGGCGACCGATCCGGCCGCCCTTGTCCGATTTTGCCGAGGTCACCGGTTACTTCGGTGCCAGCACCATCACCATCTGCCGTCCTTCCAGACGCGGGAAGGCTTCGACCTTGGCGATTTCCTCCACATCGTCGCGGACGCGATTCAACAGGTCCATGCCGAGTTGCTGGTGCGCCATTTCGCGCCCGCGGAAGCGAAGGGTGCATTTCACCTTGTCGCCGTTCTCGATGAACTTGTTCACATTGCGCATTTTCACATCGTAATCGTGATCGTCGATGTTGGGACGCATCTTAATTTCCTTGATGTCCTGCGTCTTCTGCGTCTTGCGCTGAAGATTGGCCTTCTTCTGCGCTTCGAAGCGATATTTGCCGACATCGAGATACTTGCACACCGGCGGGTCCGCATTGGGGGACACTTCGACGAGGTTGAGGCCGAGCTCGTTGGCCTGCTCGGTCGCTTCGCGGGTGAGCATAACCCCCAGGTTTTCGCCTTCGTGATCGATCACGCGGACCTTGGGGACATTGATCATGTTATCGTAGCGCGGGCCGCTTTTCACGGGCATTTGCATGCTGCGCCGGGGTGGACGGGCTATGGGGCTTTCTCCTTGATTCTGCCGTTGTTGAAGGGGCTATGTAGGGAGAAATGCGCGCTTTCGCTAGGGAGAAACTCAGGCCGCGCTCGACCAGAGGTTGAATCGCGCCAGTCTGCCCTTCGCCGGGACCACCGCATCGATCCGGTCGGCGGGTTGCAACGCCTTCAGGATCGCGGGATCGGCCGCATTCATGCCGCCGGTAAAGGCCCCGAAGGCGGGCAGGATCATCCGCCCCGACGGCTTGCCATCCGGCCCGTCATTCGCGCTGACGACCGCGCAGGGTCGGCGGATATGACGACGATGGACCGTCAGCTGCAGACGCGGGTGGTAATGGCCGGAAAGTTCGGGGCGCGTTTCGCCCGGCCTGGCCCGATGGCGAAGCACGGTGCCCCCGATTTCCATTTCCTCGACCAGTGTTCCGCCGCAGCGGGCCTCCATGTCGGGATCGTGATTGCCGGTGATCCAGATCCAGTCGACCGCCTTGGTCAATGCTTCCAGCATTCCGCAGGCATGGGGTTCCAGCCGGGTCGACCCGGCCGAGTCGTGGAAATTGTCACCCAGTGTGATGACGCGGCGCGCACCGGTTTCGCGAATGGCGAGCGCCACGCGCTCGAGCGTTTCGCGGCTGTCATAGGGCGGGATCAACTGTCCGTGGCGGGCGAAGAAGCTGCCTTTCTCCAGGTGCAGATCGGCAACCAGCAGAGCGCGTTCGCGCGGCCAGTAGAGTGCGCGGCCTTCTGTCAGAAGCCATTCCTCGCCGCAAAATTCGAACGAGGTTGGGAACGAAAGGGGAACCATGGGCCGCTATTGCCGCAGGGGATTGTCGATGGCAAGGCCCGTTGCATGACTGACTGGACCGAGCAGACGCAAACCGCCCGCCTCTGGTTCGAACAGCTGCGCGACGATATCTGCAAGGAATTCGAACAGATCGAGCGCGAAGCCGGATCGGACGCGGCATTCGACTATGCGCAGTGGGAGCGCGAAGAAGAGGGGAGCGAGGATCCCGGCGGCGGGACCCGCGGCCTGATGAAAGGCAAGGTGTTCGAAAAGGTCGGCGTGAACGTATCGACCGTGCGCGGAAGTTTCGCGCCCGAATTCGCCGCCACGATCAACGGGGCGAGTGCCGAGGAGCCAGACTTCACCGCCACCGGCATCAGCCTGGTGGCGCACATGGCCAATCCGCATGTTCCCGCGGTTCACATGAACACCCGCTTCCTGACGACCCAGGCGGCCTGGTTCGGGGGCGGGGCGGATCTCAACCCGCCGATCCCCTACGAACAGGATACCGAGGAATTCCATGCCTGCTTTCGCGCTGCCTGCGCGGCGCACAACCCGACCTATTATGAGCGGTTCAGGAAATGGGCGGACGATTATTTCTACATTCCCCACCGCGGCGTGCATCGCGGGGTCGGCGGGATTTTCTACGACCACCTCGAATGTGCCGATGCGGCCGCGTTCGATCGCCACCTCGCCTTCACCCAGGATGTCGGCACCGCGTTCCTCGACATCTTTCCCAGGCTGGTCCGGCGGCGCATGGAAAGCGACTTTACCGAGGCGGACAAGCAGCAACAGCTCGAATGGCGGGGCCGTTATGCCGAGTTCAACCTCGTCTATGATCGCGGCACGCTGTTCGGTCTGAAAACCGGCGGCAATATCGATGCTATCCTGATGAGCCTGCCGCCGCACGCGGTCTGGCGTTAAGGCCCGCTTCACGCTCTTTTCGGTTCAAGCAATTACATCAATTGGAGATTTTATGCGCCGTTTTGCCGCGACCCTTGCACTTCTGCTTGCTACCAGCGCCTGTACGACCATGGAGCAGGGACCGACCGTCACTTCAGCACAGCAGGCGATGGTCTCGCCCATCCTGACCTCGCCCGAAGCGCAGGACGATCTGACCTATGCGCAGCCCGAAGTGGCGCGAGTGACGCATGTCGAGCTCGACCTCGATCTCGATTTCGATGCCAAGCGCGTCGGCGGAACGGCGACCCTCGACATTCTTGCCGAGCCCGGAGCGGATCAGATCGTGCTCGACAGCAACGGTCTGGAAATCGCCCGCGTGACGGATATTGCCGGCAACGAACTGCCGTTCACGATTGGGGCAATGGTCGAGGACGGCGGCAAGGGCGCACCACTGACCATCGCCCTCAACGGGGCGCGCACGATCCGCATCCAGTATTTGGCTCCGACCGATGCCACCGCGCTCCAATGGCTGAGCCCGGAACAGACCGCGGGCGGCGAATATCCCTACCTGTTCAGCCAGGGGCAGGCGATCCTCAACCGCACCTGGATCCCGACGCAGGACAGCCCCGGCATCCGCCAGACCTGGGAAGCACGGATCACGGCGCCCAAGCCGCTCGACGTGGTGATGAGCGGTGTTCGGCAGGGCGAACCGGAAGACCTTGGCAATGGCCGCCGCGCCTTTCGCTTCATCATGGACAAGCCTGTTCCGCCCTATCTCATCGCGATCGCGGCGGGCGATATCGATTTCCGCGCGATCGGTCCGCGCAGCGGCGTCTGGGCCGAACCGTCCGTGCTCGACGAGGCATGGCGCGAGGTCGGCGACACCGAAGAGATGATCGAGGCCGCCGAAGAACTGTACGGCGAATATCGCTGGGGCCGCTACGACATGATCGTGCTCCCGCCCGCCTTTCCCTATGGCGGCATGGAAAACCCTGTGATGACGTTCCTGACGCCCACCTTCATTGCCGGCGACCGGTCGAATAACGGGCTGATCGCGCATGAACTTGCCCATAGCTGGTCGGGCAATCTCGTCACCAATGCGGTATGGGGCGACAGCTGGCTGAACGAGGGCGTCACCACCTATTTCGAGAACCGGATCGTCGAAGCGGTCTATGGCGAAAAGCGTGCCGAACAGGAAGCTGCGCTGATGTTCGCCAACATCCAGGAAACGCTGGCCGAAGTGGGCCGGGATGCGCCGGGTACCGCGCTCAGCACCGATGGCGGATACGAGCTTGGCAGCGCCATCGCCTATGACAAGGGCGCGTTCTTCCTGATGACGGTGGAAAGCATCGTCGGTCGCGAACGGTTCGATGCCTGGCTGCGCCAATGGTTCGACAACCATGCCTTCCAGCCCGCGACGAGCGAGATGTTCTACGAGGACATGATGGCCAACCTGGTGCGCAACGAGGCCGAGGCCCAACGGCTCAGCTTGCGCGAATGGATCTTCGAGCCGGGCCTTCCGGCAAATGTCGCGCGGCCCGATCCGGCAGCGTTTGCCGAGGTCGACGCAGCGGTGAATACCTACGCACGGACCGGGGCCATACCGTCAGCCTATGAGGGCTGGACCAGCGCCGAGCGCCAGCGCTTCCTCGACAACATCCCGAAGGACCGCAGTGCCGCGCAGCTTGCTGCGCTGGACGAGGGGCTGGGCCTGTCGGAGACCGGCAATAACGAGGAGCTGTTCCTGTGGCTCGAACTCGCGCTGGCCAACCGGTACCAGCCTGCCGTCGCGCAGGCCGAGACCTTCCTTGGCGAAGTCGGCCGCGCCAAGTTCGTGCGCCCGCTGTTCCAGACGCTGTGGAACGAGGGCGCATGGGGCCAGCCGATCGCGCGGCGCATCTACGCCGATACGCGCGATACCTATCACGCGGTGACACGCAGCGGGGTGGACCGGGTCCTGGGAATCGAAGGCTAGATCAGACCATATCGCGTGGACGGACGAGCCGGTCGAAAGTCTCGGCATCGACAAGGCCGAGCTCGAGACCGGCTTCCTTCAACGTCTGTCCTTTCGCCAGCGCATGCTTGGCGATGGTCGCGGCATTGTCGTAGCCGATTTCGGGCGCGAGGGCCGTGACCAGCATCAGCGACCGGTCGACCAGCTCTTCGATGCGCTCCTCGTTCGCCTCGATCCCGTCGACGCAGCGTTCGGCAAATCCGTTCATGCCGATCGCCAGCAATTCGATCGATCGGATGACGTTGGCGCCGATCAGCGGCATGAAGGTGTTGAGTTCGAACTGGCCTTGCATACCGCCAACGGTCACGGCCTGGTGATTGCCGATCACTTGACCGGCGACCATGGTCAGCATCTCGACCTGGGTGGGGTTGACCTTGCCCGGCATGATCGAACTGCCCGGTTCGTTGGCGGGCAGCGACAGTTCACCCAGTCCTGAGCGTGGACCGGAAGCCAGCAGGCGGATGTCGTTGGCGATCTTGTTGAGAGCGACCGCCAGCGTGTTGAGTGTGCCTGAAAAGGAGACCAGGCCGTCTTTCGCCGCCAGCTGTTCGAACTTGTTTTCGGCGGCGCGGAAACTTTCGCCCGCAATGTCCGAAATGGCCGAGACCATGTCCTCGCTCCAGCCTTCCGGCGCGTTCAACCCCGTGCCGACCGCGGTTCCGCCGATGGCAAGAACTTCCAGATCCCGGGAGAGTGAATCCTCGATCCGCGCGCGGCAGCTTGCGATCTGCGCGGCATAACCTGAAAATTCCTGCCCCAGCGTGAGCGGGGTCGCATCCTGCGTGTGCGTGCGCCCGATCTTGACGATGTCGCCGAAGCTTTCGGCCTTCGCCGCCAGCGCCTCGTGCAGTCTCGCCAGCGCGGGGAGCAGCCTATCGCGTGTCGCCAGGACGGCGGCCACATGAAGCGCGGTGGGAAAGCTGTCATTAGAGCTTTGCGACTTGTTGACGTGATCGTTCGGGTGGACCGGATCCTTGCCCCCGCGCGTCCCGGCGAGTTTTTCGTTGGCGATTCCGGCGATCACCTCGTTGACGTTCATGTTCGTCTGGGTGCCGCTGCCGGTCTGGAAGATGGTCAGCGGGAACTGGTCGTCATGTCTGCCCTGGCGGATGGCCGCTGCTGCGTCATCGATTGCACTGGCCAGATCCTCGCCGAGACCGTGGCGGCGATTGACCCGCGCCGCGGCCTGTTTGACGGCTGCCTGGGCATGAACGATCTCGATCGGCATGCGCTGATGAGCGGGAAAGGGGAAGTTTTGCAGGCTGCGCTGGGTCTGCGCGCCCCAATACGCCTCGGCAGGAACCTCGATCGGCCCAAGGGAATCTGTTTCGGTTCGAAAATCGGTCATGAACTGTCTCGCCTCTTGCACGGGAACCGCCGAGGTAGGAATCCGGGCCGCGCCTTGCCACCCGGGACAGGAATTTCTTGCTGTTCATGGCTCCAAAGCGCACCTATTTCGATACCATGCTGCGCCAGTACGAACTCGTAGAGCGGGTCAAGGAATACGACCCCGATGCCGACGAGGCGATGTTGAACCGTGCCTATGTCTATACGGTGCAGAAGCACGGCACCCAGACGCGGGCGAGCGGCGATCCCTATTTCAGCCACCCGGTGGAGGTTGCCGGGTTGATGACCGACCTGAAGCTCGATCAGGAAACCATCGCCACCGCGCTGCTGCACGACACGGTCGAGGATACGCTGGCAACGATCGACGATATCGAGACGAATTTCGGCACGGAAGTCGCCCGGCTGGTCGATGGCGTTACCAAGCTGTCCAAGATCGAGCAGATGCCGGAAAACGAGCGCGCGGCGGAAAACCTGCGCAAGTTCCTGCTGGCGATGAGCGAGGACATCCGCGTGCTCTTGGTCAAGCTGGGCGACCGGCTGCACAATATGCGCACGCTGCACTTCATCAAGAGCGAGGAAAAGCGCCAACGCATCGCGCGCGAGACGATGGATATCTACGCCCCGCTGGCCGAACGCGTCGGCATGTACGAATACATGCGCGAAATGCAGCTGCTGGCGTTCGAACAGCTTGAGCCGGAAGGCTATCGCACGATCGCCAGGCGGCTCGACCAGATCCGCAGCGAGGATGGCGGGCAGGTCGACGCCATCGCGCTCGACATGAAGCACGCGCTGGCCCAGGCCGGTTTGCAGGTCGAGGTGTCCGGGCGCGAGAAGCACCCCTATTCGATCTGGCGCAAGATGGCCGAACGCCACGTGTCGTTCGAACAGGTCACAGATATCATGGCCTTTAGAGTGGTCTGCGAGGACGTGGCCGATTGCTACCGCGCGCTGGGCCTGCTGCATACGACGTGGCAGTTCCTGCCGGGCAAGTTCAAGGATTACATCTCGACGCCCAAGACCAATGGCTATCGCAGTCTGCATACCTCGCTGATCTACGGCAAGTCGATGCGGGTCGAGGTGCAGATCCGCACGCGCGAAATGCACCGCACCAACGAATTCGGCCTGGCCGCGCACTGGGCTTACAAGCAGGGTGAGCGGCCCGACGGGCAGGTGGGCTGGCTGCGCGACCTGATCGAGATCGTCGATGCCAGCCACGATCCCGAGGAACTTCTCGAGCACACCAGGCTGGCGATCTACCAGGATCGTATTTTCGCCTTCACCCCCAAGGGCGCGCTGTTTCAGCTGCCCAAGGGTTCCACGCCGGTCGATTTCGCCTTCGCGGTCCATACCGATCTGGGCGCGCAGACGGTCGGCGCGAAGATCAACGGGCGGCACATGCCGTTGCGCACCCAGCTCAACAATGGCGACGTGGTCGAGATCATCAAGAGCGACCAGGCCGATCCGCAATTGAGCTGGCTCGGCTTCGTCGTCACCGGCAAGGCGCGGGCCTCGATCCGCCGCGCGGTGCGGCTGAAGGAACGCGCCGAAGTGGCCGAGATCGGCAAGAAGCTGTTCGATGAGATCGCGCTGCGCGTCCCGGCCAAGATCGGCAAGAAGGCGCTGCGCGAAGCGGTCAGGCGGCTGGACATGGAAGAAGACCAGGACCTGTTCTTTGCCATCGGTGCGGCCAAGATCGAGGACCGCGAGGTGATGGAAGCACTGGTGCCCGGCAGCACTGCCGAAATGGAAGAGGAACCCGACTGGGCGAAGAGCGGCAGGGCGCTGTCGATCCGCGGTCTGACGCCGGGGGTCGGTTTCAAGCTGGCCGAATGCTGCCACCCCGTGCCGGGCGACCGGATCGTGGGCCTGCGCCGGCCGGGCGAGGGGGTGGAGGTGCATGGTATCGAGTGCACCCAGCTTGCCAGTGGGATTGATTCCGACTGGCTGGACCTGTCATGGAACAAGCGCTCGCGCGGGGCGGTCGGCCGGTTGCGGGTCACGCTCTACGACCGGCCCGGCACGCTGGCCGAGATGGCGGGCATTTTTGCCCAGAACCACGTCAACGTGAAAAGCCTCGAACAGACCCAGCTCGACCACCCTTTCACAACCTACGAGATTGACCTCGACGTGCAGGACCTGACGCATCTGACACGGATCACAAGCGCCTTGCGAGCAAGCGATTCGATCGCCCAGGCGGAACGGGCGTGACCCGCATTCTGGGGATCGACCACGTTCAGCTGGCCATGCCGCATGGCGGCGAACCGCATGCGCGGCGGTTCTGGGTCGATGTTCTGGGGCTGGCGGAAGTCGCCAAGCCAGCGGATCTCGCGGTGAACGGCGGCTGCTGGTTCCAGGGCAAGGGAATCGCGGTGCATTGCGGGGTCGAGGAGAGTTTCCTGCCCGCCCGGCGCGCGCATCCGGCCCTGCTGGTCAGTGATCTGGACGCGCTGGTCGAACGCCTGGAGAATACGGGCATCGCATTCAAACCGGGCAAGCCGCTCGACGGGTATGTTCGCGGGGATATCGCCGACCCGTTCGGCAACCGCATCGAGCTGATGCAGCGGCTTTAGCGCAGGCACAACCGTTCGTCCGGCGGCGAGCCCGGACATAACGCCAGAGGAAATCTCGCGCTGAAATCGCGCAAAGCGCCGTAGCGCCGACAAGACGCGCTCAAGTAGCGCGAAGCGCGGTAGCGCAACAAAGATGATCACGCGGCCGGAGCGAGCCTCGCGTCGGGCGCGTGGCGTAGTCCCGGGGGCGGGATGGCAGGCACCTGTTCATCGGCGCGGTTCGAGTGGCGGCCCCGCCGGGCCTCGCGCGACAAAGCCGGAAGGCGTCGAAGCACGAAATCTCGAACCTGAACCCCGATTACACTCGGGTGCGACACTGACAGCCGGTGCGACGGGGAGGGTTCGCCTTGAGCGTTGAGCCCCTGCCGCTGTCCGCGCGGGCGATTTACGGGTCCCGCGAGCCAACATTCGTGCTGTCTGCCGCTTCCGGAGGGAAGGAGGAGGAGTCCTTGTGGTCCGGAAGAGTTCATCCGCTCCCGACCTGGACGCCCGCGCCTGTCGCACCGGCCGCGCCGCCGGCTCCCAGGCGAAAACAGCCTAGATTCCGGCGAAGGAAGGTGAGCGCCAGCTATGCGCCTCCTCCCGATCCTCATGCTTCCGACCGATGAGGTTAGGTACGAAAGCGCGCGCTATATAACCGATATGGTTCATATTGTCAAGATTGGGTGGTGGTGGATTGGCTCAGAGCAGATCCAATTCGACCACGATATTGTCCCCATCCGCCAGGTCTTCGCTCCGCATTACCTTGCTGCTCACCAGCAGAATCCACTCGCGTGACTTGTCCTGCGGGAAGACCGAGCTGTTCCATTTCCGTCGCGCCGACCCGTGCCAGCACCTTGACCGAGCCGAACCCGCGACCCCTGCCATATTCGAGGCGGTGCAGTCGGGCATGCGTGGCAATGGTTTCGGCATTCGCCCCGGTGATCGAGACGAGATGATATGTTCCGCGTTCGCCCGTCCAGCGGGTGAGCGGCAAGGTCAGGTTCAGCCTATCGGTCAGGCGCAGTCCCCCTCCCTTCGGGGAAGGGAGAAGTGCGGACGCGAATCATTCCTTGGCCCGCCGCACCGGCACCGGGATGTTGCAGATATCCGCGCCGCCTGCGGGCACGATGAAGAACGGATCGCGGCGGTTGGCGCGCGCCTCGGCGTAGCGAGCGAAGGTGGCGCCTTCGGTGGAAAGGTATTCGAACTGCGGGCGTCTTTTCTGGCCTATCGCTTCGCTACTTGAGGCCGGATCGGCTCCAGGCAGGTCGCTCGCCACGCGGATCGAGCGGATCGGCGTGCGCTTGTCGGCTTCTTGCGTAGTGTAGAAGCCCAGCGCACCCGACCCGCGCGGAAGCGAGGACAGATGTTCCATGCCTTCCACGATGCGCCCGACCAGCGCGATATTGCGGTCGAGATGGCGGGGCGCATGGCCGATCACGGTGTAAAGCTCGGCGCCCGATCCGGTATCCGGCGACATGCCGCGCCCGACGCCGACCATGCCGTAGCAGTGGACGGGCCAGATTCGATCCCCTTCAGGCGCTGCTATTGGCCAACCGTTCACAACAAGATTCAAGCTGGCGTATTGATCCGAACCGGTCGGCCGGGTTATTTCATGGCTAGCGGGATCTTGTTCGTATATCTCTGCTTGCTCTTCAATCGCCCCTTCTAATGCCGCGATGAATGGCGGCCACGGCATTTCAGCGGTATAATCCGCCTCATCCATCACCCGCAGCCCATCGGGCAACGGCTTCGCCTCACCCGCAGCTTCCGGGTTGTCGTAATTGGGGTCGCCCCACTGGACGACGTAATTGTCCTGCACGCGGTTGACGGTGATGTCGTCGTACCAGCCCGCGCGGGCGAGGGTGCGGATATTCTCCACCCATCCCTGGCTGAACGGTTCGGGCATTAGCTGGATCACGACTTCGCGCGGCGAACCGTCCGCCGCCGGCGCGAGCGTAATCACCAGCAGATCGTCTGCGGCAATCGCGACCCATTCGTCCGCACTGGCCTGCGCGACGATCTCGTTCGGGGAAGGCGCGGCTACCTGCGCGATGGAGGGGACGGCGACCGTGACCGCGGCGGCGAACGAAATCAGAGGTTTTCTCATCCCGGCACGCTGCCACCATTGCCCGCGAATCAAAACCCCCTTCTGCGCGTTTTGGGGGGCGGAAGGGGGTTCGGAAACGATGTTCGCAGGGAATGCATATCCGCGCAGCATCGTTACAATCGGGATAGTACCATAGATAACGCAACAAACCAGAATACGGTTCCCGGTTCGGCTTGCGAAACTCTCGCGTCGCCGCTAGAGGCGCGCTTTCCTGTCCGCGTGGCCGCTTTGCTGCCGGGACGCACCGGAAGTCGGTGATGGCGCGATAAGCCGGACAGGAATGCGGAGCGGTGGCCGAGTGGTCGAAGGCGCACGCCTGGAAAGTGTGTAAAGGGGCAACTCTTTCGTGGGTTCGAATCCCACCCGCTCCGCCACTACCCCTTTTCTGGCAATTCCATGCCATTTCATTTTATTAAAATAATTTCTAGAAATAGGGTCTTAGCGCTCTAGGGCTTGCTTTCGATTTCATCCAATTGCACAAAGTGTGATGGAGCGAATGAGGGAGTGCGATGGCTGGCCTAACTGCTTTGCAGATTAAGAACGCGAAGCCGGGGCGCTATGCCGATGGCAAAGGGCTGTATCTACTAGTGGGTCCTACAGGCTCCAAAAGTTGGGTGCTAAGGGTCCAGGTCGACGGACGAAGGCGTGATTACGGCTTAGGCTCACTGGACCTCGTTAAATCGCTGGCAGAAGCCCGACAGAAGGCCGAGGATTGGCGAAAGCTTGCTAAGGAGGGTCATAACCCCTCAGCCGAAGCAAAGCGCCAGAGAGCCTCTAAAACCACCTTCGAAGATGCAGCGCAGACCTATTACGACGAGCGCAAAGCTAGCTGGAAAAACGGTAAGCATCAGGACCAGTGGATTAACACATTAAAGACCTATGCTTATCCATCGTTAGGTAAGCTGAGTGTGGACTCCATTGATGCACATGACGTTGCGCAAGCGCTCTTGCCCATATGGGGTGACAAAGGGGAAACTGCCCGGAGAGTAAAACAGCGCATCGGAAGCGTTCTCGATTACTCGAATGCCAAGGGTTGGCGAGCATCAGAAGCACCGATGCGGGCCGTTGGAACGCTTCTAAAAGGCATTAGGCAGCCGAAGCAGAAGAATTTTGCTGCCATGCCTTACAAGCAGGTGGCATACTTTATGCCGAAGCTAAGCGAGGCAGGTGAAACCGTAGGACGGCTGGGTCTGCAATTCCTCATCCTAACTGCTGCTAGGTCAGGAGAGGTAAGGGGGGCGCTATGGTCTGAAATTGACCTGAAAAAGAAGGTTTGGACAATTCCCGCTAGCCGAATGAAGATGGACCAGGAGCATCAGGTTCCCCTTTCCGATGTAGCCCTAGCATTACTGGAAAAAGCCAAGGCTCATTCAGTCGTTAAACCGGAAGGCTTGGTGTTTCCCGGCCTAAAGCGCAAACCTCTTTCCGACATGACATTAAGCAAGGTTCTTCGAAGCAATGGCGGCGAAGGTTTCACCGTTCATGGGTTCCGTTCTTCGTTCAAAGACTGGGCATCAGAACAGGGCTATCCAAGCGAATGGTCCGAAGCGGCACTAGCCCACACCGTCGCCAATCGTGTCGAAGCTGCATACCGCCGAACGAAATTCCTAGAACAGCGAATCAAGCTGATGAAAGCGTGGTCAGATTTCTGCGTTAAAGGCGCCAGATTGCTTGGCCCTAACGTCTAAACAAATTTTTTTTGGAATCGGCAGCAAGTTCTAACTAGCGGAAAATTCGTCGTTAAATAATTAGGATGGAGTTATATCAGTCTCTTGAAATCAGATTAAACACTCTTGTAGACGCCCCCATTTTCCGCGTTATGTGAATCGGCTCCTATGGAAAACGGAGCCGATAAAGTGTTTATCTCTACGAATGAATTAGCCGGGCGAACCGGACTTAGTAAGCCAACCTTGTGGCGCTACAGGAAGCGCTATACCGACTTCCCCAAACCAATCTGTATTGAAGGCAGCAGCGTTCTTCGTTGGGTTAGCGAGGAAGTAGACGCTTGGTTTCTTGCGCGTCGAGCAGGTTGACAAGCCATGCTTCCTACGCGTCGAAAAAGGGCCTCATATCCCCGAAGGAAACGAGAGGCGATGAAAGCAAGGCGAGATACGCTAAGCCTAGAGTATCTGCGCTACGTAAGGGACCTTGCTAAAAGCGAAATGGCCAGTCCTTCGCTACCCTTTACAGTATATAGTTCACCATACTTCCCTCTTTCATATCAATTTAAAGAGAAAATCCATAAGGATGGTAAGGTTAGCTACGAATACCATGAATCACCAATGCCAAGCTGGAATGATTTGCTTATTAAAACTAAGGTTTCTCTATTTCAGCTAATGAGTGAAGAGTGGAATAAATCACTCTATGCTTTTCATATCAAGATACATCCTGATTTAATCAAGGATTGGTCCGATGAGAGCATAATTCATAGAATGGGAAAAAGAGTCAGGCGTAGGCTCAATGCCTTAGGCCACCTTCCAAGCCGTCATTTCTTTGTCGTTGAAGCTCATAGCAAAGAGGGCGAGGCAGTGGCTCCCCATATCCATGGCATGGCGATGGTAGGGGATGAAAATCAAGCGCGTGCGGTAAAGGAAGCGATGAAGGAAGCTGCTGGGCAGAATAGTGGTGGCAGAAAGAGCCTTCACAAAGGAAGCAAGGGCGAATTTTGCTATCACAAAACTGGCAAATCTTATCCCGGTTACATGCTTAAGCACAAAAAGAAGGGTGCAATGATGTTTGGTAGGAAGTCTTACGTTTTTTCCCGACCAGCAAACCAAATGACCCGTAGCTTCTATGAATTCATCACTGGCCAAACGTGAACGCCTCTAGACGCTCCTAGAATGCCTCAGGAATGCACTTTCATTCCGTTTGGCTACTTTGGGTAGCCTGACAGGATAAAACGCACAGAAGGGGCCTTAAATCGCAATACAGGGCATACTGTTTAAATAGGGTTGATTAAAGGAAAGGGTTTACTGTAGTATGGGCGAAGTCCTACCGCTAACCGGTTCAGCCCATGATATTCCTTCCAGAGCAAAGGTCCCGGAAAAACCATCCTCACACTCTAATGACCTTATTTAGGTTCAAGTATGTTTAGGTATATTTAGGTATCTTAAGCCAAAAGTGAGCGACTACTCTTCACAGGTCTTTTTGCTAACCGTATTCGTGCTGAGTTAATAAGTTCATGGGGTTGTTGGTTGTCATTTGCCTAAGAATCCTAAAAGCTCACAGTCAGAGGGTTTCCTTCGGCTAGGAGGACGTCCGCATTAATATCTTGATAGATGTCATGTAGAAAATGGAAACGCTTAGAAAACTACTCGTTTCTACGTTAAGTAAAAATGGCGTAGTATACAGGTGGCAATCAATATACTAAAATAATGGGGGCATTAAGAAATGAAGCGTTTTAGACTATTGTTGGTAGCCGTTTTGTTATTCGGATACGTTTCTCCAGCGCATTCCCAAGGTTGGAATTTGGGCGTGGAGCGGGAATACACTCCGGGTAGATACGCGAAACTCTTAAGCGTTTTCGAAGGGTGGCGGTTGTGGCGATTTGAGTCGGTGTCGGGTGTCGATTGTAGGGCAGTTAAACCTGCAATTGGGAAGCCTCACCCTGTTCCCGGCGGCAATACTACCATGATGGAAGGCGCACCCCCTTTTGTCGTGATGAATTATGACCATGAAGGAAAATTAGTCTGGGAGTTTGAGGGTGAGTTTGGAGATACAGGTTCAATCGACTGGCGCAGGGAAAATGAGAGGTTCTACACACGTTACTTGCCGTTTCAAATTAGCGACATGGAGCGAAGGATTCTTGATGGGCAGTTTGTAGATACTCTTGCCCATCTCGATGGTGAAACGATTAGCGTTCTTATTATCACTTGGGAATATCCCTCGCCTCTTTACATCAACGAATCAAAGTTGACCGCCAAGTTTAATTTCTTGGGACTTAGCGAAATGATAAAAGCATTAAAGGAGTGCGAAATCCGAGATTAACCTTGCTGGCGTCTTTTGTTTCCCTCTCCCGGACACCTGTTATTGTCCATCGCTCAAAACTTGTAAGCTTTGAGCCAACCAATAACAGATATGAGAAAAAAGCTCAAAAGATAGTAGACTCCGTTTTGAACCTAGCTCATAAAGCAACGTATAACTTATGAGCGAGTCGGAGTTGAATATGAGCCGCATTGCATATTTCAGGGTGTCTACAGAATCCCAAAGCATCGAAAGCCAGCGCAAGGCGCTCGGTGGCAGCTTCGACAAAGAGTTCAAAGACGAAGGCGTATCTGGTGCGACAAGGGCCGTTGATAGGCCAGGCTTCGCTGAGCTACTATCCTATGTGCGTGAAGGCGATACAATATGCATAACGGCAATTGACCGGCTGGGCCGCGACGCACTCGACGTGCAAAGCGTTGTCCGTGACCTTCTGGCCAAAAGTGTCACCATCGATGTGCAGGGGTTAGGACCAATCGCCAAAGGTGTTGGCGAGCTTGTCGCAGCCGTGCTTGCCCAGATCGCAGATATGGAACGGCAGCGTATCAAGGAACGCTGCGATGCAGGTAGGGCGGCAGCTAGAGCTTCGCTCGCTGCAAGGGGAAGAACCCATAGGGGCAAAGCTAGCCTAGGGCGTCCTTTCGCTGCTGATGCTTCTGCTGTGGCTCAGTGGCGCAAGAACAATGCCGCGAGCATCGCCAAGACAGCGCAGGAGTTTGGATTGTCTGCTGCTACGGTAAAACGGTATTGCGCGAGGGCTTAAACCGTTCTCCGGTCAATAGATGACGCTGCATTGGGGTG
The DNA here is from genome assembly GCA_947331495.1 of Erythrobacteraceae bacterium Alg239-R51. GTDB lineage: Bacteria > Pseudomonadota > Alphaproteobacteria > Sphingomonadales > Sphingomonadaceae > Qipengyuania. Next base: position 139,955 of record CAMZOI010000002.1, read on the forward strand.
AGTTTGAATTCGATTATCGACCGGACTTGCGTCTATTGTCATCCCTACAAAGCATCTGACAATTATTAGGAATAGTTTTGCCCCCCTCATGCCAAGGCGTTATGTGGTCCGCTTCCATTTGGCTGATTTCGAAACGCTCATCACATACCGGGCAAACGCCATTCTGTCGCTCATAGGCCTCTCGCTTCTGTTTCGGGTTGAAGGACCGAATATTTAGGTGGTTCTCTTTCCCAGTGAGAAGATACGGGAAGATTCCCTTCTTGTTGGTAACCTCCTCATCCTCCATCAAAGTGCGAACCTCCTGCTCAAGGCGTTTCGGGTCAAAGCTTTCGTTCTTGAATTGATTGTAGAGCTCTCCCCACTGGACGCCTTTCATCTCTTTTCGATAGTTGGGAAAGAGCCCTTCCACCCATTCAATTACACCACGAAAAAATTCCCAAATCTCCTCAGCTCCTTCCCAATTTTGTCGCTCTGACATGTAGCCATCGATGCTGCCCTGTTCTGAGTGCCACTTTATCGCGGTTTCAAGGTAGTCTTGCCGAATTACAGAGCCACTGAGGTATCTGCTTCCTATGCCGTAAGCAGGACAATTGCTTTTACTGAAATACCGCTTAGCGTCGGAAACCCACGGTCCGTGGAACACAGCGTTCCGAAGCTCTTGGTTGGTTAATTCCTCCCCCGCGATATTAATAGTTTTAAACCATTCAAGCTTTTCACTGTCCGACCCACTACACAAGTAGACCATAAGCTTATAATCAAGTAGACGGCTCTGCTCATCTTTTTGAAGATTATGAAAGGCCCTCTTCTCATCGAAGCTGCCAAGTTGGACTGAGAAGTCACCCTCTATAAACTGACATAGCGAGATAGTTCTCTGCTGCCCGTCAATTACTTCAAAGCCCCCATCATCACGAACAGACCAATACATTACATTCAAGGGGAAGCCCTTCGAAGCGGTATCAATGACAGCGTCGCGCTGACTTCCGCTATATATAAATTCACGCTGATATGGCGGTCGTATGTCTAGGGCGCCTCCATAGCCAAATACTCCCTCCTCATCATTATCTTCGTAGCCATTCGCCAGCTCTCGAACAGCGATTTCCCTGAATTCAATCCTCATAGGTCTTTGTTCCTAATCACAATTCGAGCGTAAATTTCTTTCCCGTCTATCCTAAAGCGGCTCACTCTTCCGGTTAATGCTTCCACCAATGGACGGTCAATGCCAACAATTTCGAATTGGTCGGGATTGTATTTGTTCATAAATGTGATGGGCACGCCCATCATTCCAGAAAAGTCCATCGGAATGTCGTTGGTTTTGGAAACCTCTATCGCATCAAAGTTGTCATACTTAGGGTAGTGCTGAGGTTCGTATTTCTTATATAAAATCAATCTCTCATGACGTTTCTTAATATCGAGATTAGTGAACCAGCAGGTATTATTCGAAGATACGATTTTATTTCCATCGTCATCAAGACGAGCTTCGGTGCCGTGAAGTGGATAATGCGGAGGAACAATAAAGCCAGAAAAATTGCGATTGCTATTTACGCCTATCCAAATCTTGTTGTCCTTGATAAGTTCGAAAATATCTTTGTAAGCAATCGCATTCCATGTCCCGACAATTAGAAAGTTTTTATCATACCTAATTAATTGTTCAACATATTCTCGGAATAACGAGAACGGAGGGTTGGTAACCACGACATCGGATTGTTTGAGGAGACTGATGCATTCCTCGCTTCGAAAGTCTCCGTCTCCTTTCAGGCGCTTGATGCCGATCTCATCAGGGTCTGGAACTCGATTTCCATTTTTATCGCCTTCATATTCCAGAAAAATAGCTTGGTCCTCTTGGTGTCTGCTGAACAGCTCCATGTCCTGATTTTTATAACACGTCGTTATCAGCTTTCGCAGGCCTAGCTTTTCAAAGTTATATGAAAAATAATGGAAAAAGTTGCTAACCCTTGGGTCATCGCAGTTACAAAATACCGTTACGTCCTTGAAGTGATGTTTATAATGCCTCAGTTCCTTTTCGATATCAGAAAGCACAGTATAAAACTCGTCACTCTTAGACTTCCGAGCTTTGCGAAGAACTGCGTTGGTTGCTTTACGAGCCACTTAATCTAACCCTATACTGCTTTGTCCAAAACCGATTGGAAGTAATGGAGCGCGCCACAAAGAGGGGTATTTCATCGGTTCCCCTTCGTCTTTTTGAGGGCTGCAATCCTGCCTGTCGCGCACATTTTCACTGCCTCGAAGATTGTTGCTTCTCTCGCCAGCTCTTTTTCCCCGAAGCGTGCGGACCAGACAAGGGAGCCCTATCGAGCAATGCATCTTCGCTCCACCCTTTTTAGAACGGTAGGTTGGGTTGTGGGAGTGGATGAGGGAGCGATTACCCTTCGGCCTAGAAAAGATACACAAAATTAATAAGATACAATCTAGAGGTATATGCCCACCCGCTCCGCCATTATTTTCACCAAGTCGAACCAGCCGCGCCGGATTGCTACGGCGCTGACTGGTCCAGGCGGCGGTTTCAGACCACCGCGTCGCGCTTGACGGTTATGACCTGCGGGTAGGTGAATTCCTTCAGTCCATCGACGCCATATTCGGCACCGAATCCGGATTGCTTGTGTCCGCCAAACGGTGCGAGCGGCGAGATGTGCATGAATTCGTTGATCCACACCGTCCCGGTTTCCAACTGCTCGGCGATCTCCACGCCCTTGTCGGTATCCTTGGTCCAGACCGCACCGGCGAGGCCGTATTCCGAATTGTTCGCCCGTTCGATTGCTTCGTCGACATCGACGAACTTCATCAGCGGCATCACCGGACCGAATTGTTCTTCCGCCACGATACGCGCCTGCTCGGGAGGATTGTCGAGGATGGTGATCGGCACGTAATAGCCCGATCCCGACGGATCGACATCGCCGCCGACAAGAAAATTGTACCCGTTCTCCTTGGCATCCTCGATCAGTTCGCAGACCCGATCGAACTGCTTCTTGTTCTGGATCGGTCCGACGCCTGTCCCTTGCTGCGAACCGTCTCCGACCGTTACGCCTTTCGCGTATTCGGCAATCGCCTTGCTCAGATCGTCGTAAATATCCTCGTGGATGTAGATCCGCTTTGCGGCGATGCAGACCTGCCCGGCATTGGAAAAGCTGGACCAGAAGAGTTGCTCGGCCACTTTCTCGACATCGGCATCGGGCAGGACGATCGAGGCATCGTTGCCGCCCAGTTCGAGCGTGATTCGCTTGAGATCGCCGCTCGCGCCTTCCATGATCTTCTTGCCGGTCGCGGTCGATCCGGTGAAGGTGATCTTGTCGATGTCCGGGTGTTCGGTAATAAGCGGCCCCAGCGTATCCTCGCCGGTGATGATGTTGACCGTTCCTGCCGGCACCACATCCTTGATGAGTTCCGCCAGGCGCAAGGTCGTGAGCGGCGTGAAGGGCGAGGGTTTCAACACGATGGTGCAACCCGAGATCAGCGCCGGCACGATCTTTTGGATCGCCATCATGATCGGAAAGTTCCACGGCACGATGCCGCCGACCACGCCGACGGGTACCCGGCGCGTGCGGCTGAGGCGCGTCTCGTCATCCTGGTTCACGACATCGTCGAGCGTCAGCGTGGATTGCGCGGCGGCGAGGCCGGCTGCGCCGTAGATTTCCTGTTGCGCCTGGGCGTGCGGCTTGCCCTGTTCGCTGGTCAGCAGGCGAAAGAGCTCGTCGGCGTTCTCCTTGATTGTCGCGGCGATGCCCTGAACGACTTTCTGCCGCTCTTCCTGCGAAGTCTTGCGCCAGTCCTTGAACGCGCGGCGCGCGGCCGAAACCGCCTTATCGAGCTCGTCCTTGCCGCAGGCGGGGACCCGGCCGATGACCTGTTCGTTCGCCGGATTGACGACTTCGATCCACTGGCCGTTGTCGACCATCTTCCCGTCGATCAGGTTCTTGTAGTCGGTCATGATATCTCTCCTCGCATGCTGAAAACTGTCTGCCGCCAAGTGTGCGCGGATTCGTTGCTGGATGCAACGGGTCTTGCGAAGCGGCGGGAAACCGGTGAGAGAGGCTTGGATGCAGACCTTCGAGCCAGAAGCGATCGATTGGCCAGACACCGCCGGCGCGCTTCGCGATCGGGTGCGCGGCGTTCTTGCGGACCATGGCCCGCTCGATCCTGTCCTGCGCGCCAACAGCTGGACCAAGCCCGATCCCGAATTCAGCCGCCGACTGGGCGAAGCCGACTTGCTCGGCATGACCTGGCCTCGGGAATATGGCGGGCATGAAGCCAGCCAGCTGGAACGGTATGTCGTGATCGAGGAACTGCTGGCGGCGGGCGCGCCGGTGGGCGCCCACTGGATCGCCGACCGGCAGAGCGGCCCGCTGATCCTGCGCTATGGCGACGAAGCGATGAAACGGCGCTGGGTTCCGGCCATTGCGCGCGGCGAAGCGTTTGCCTGCATCGGGTTGAGCGAGCCCAGTTCCGGCTCGGACCTTGCCTCGGTCCGGACATCGGCACGGCGCGAGGGCGAGGGGTGGGTTCTGAACGGCCAGAAGGTCTGGACCACGGGCGCCCATGTAGCGCATTTCATGATCGCGCTGGTGCGGACCGAACCGGGGTCGGAGCGCCAGCGCGGCCTGTCGCAGTTCCTTGTTCCGATGGACACACCCGGCATCAGCGTGAAACCGATCATCGATCTCACCGGTGCGCACGAATTCAACGAGGTGTTCTTCGAGAACGTCGGACTTTCGCCGGATGCGCTTCTGGGAACGGAAGGTGACGGCTGGGCGCAGGCCACTGCGGAACTCTCGCTCGAACGGTCGGGGCCGGAGCGGTATCTGTCCTCGATGGTGCTGTTGCTCGAACTGATACGAGTGGCCGGCGATGACGCAGGACCGAGCGTGCGCGAACTTGCAGGACGGCTCGCAGCCGAAGCCTGGACGCTGCGACTGATGAGCGCATCGGTCGCGGCCAAGCTGGCGCGGGGGGAAGACGCTTCGCTCGAGGCGACGATCGTGAAAGACCTCGGCAATTCCTACGAGCAGGCAATTCCCGAACTTGTTCACAGAACCGTCGCGATGGATTTGGACGGTCCGGACGTCCTGTCCATGGTGACTGCATATCTGCTCCAGGTTTCGCCCAGCTTCTCGTTGCGGGGCGGCACGCGCGAGATCATTCGCGGCATCATCGCGCGCGGGCTTGGCCTGAGATGAGCGACACCCGCCGCATGCTGGCCGAGATGGCCGATCCGCTGTTCGCCGAGCTCGGTTTCGAAGCCGACGACGCACGCGACTGGGCGCGGGTGGAAGACCTTGGACTGCCGCTGCTGCTGCTATCCGAAGAGGATGGCGGCTTCGGCGGAAACTGGCAGGATGCGCTGACCGTGTTCCGGCTGGCGGGCTACCATGCGCTTGGCCCGTCATTGCCCGAGGCGATCGTGGCGAAGGTCGCCAGCCAAGGCAGCGATGCGCATTTCCAGCTGATGGCCTTTGCCCGGACGGCGCAGATCGCCGGGGCGCTCGACGCGGCGCTGAGGTTGTCGGTCGACTATGCCAATGAGCGCCAGCAATTCGGACGACCGCTGGGGAAATTCCAGGCGGTGCAGCAAAGCCTCGCCACCTTTGCCTGCGAAGCGGCTGCCGCGAATTGCGCGGCGGTCGGCGCGGCGCAGGCGCTTGACCGGGGCGATGCCGCTTTCGAGATCGCCGCTGCCAAGCTGCGCGCCAATCAGGCAGTCGGCGTCGGCACCAGGGTCGCGCATCAGGTGCATGGAGCGATCGGTTTCACGCAGGAATATTCGCTCCATCACCTGACCAGGCGGTTGTGGCAATGGCGGTCCGATTTCGGCCATGACGCGTATTGGAGCGGGGTGCTCGGCAAGAGCGTGATCGAACGGGGTGCGGACAATTTCTGGCCCGATCTGGTGGCGCGGACCGATTAGGCCAGCGCCAGGACGCCGGTGAGGATATTGCGTACGAGATCGACCTGTCCGCGCGCGCCGGTCTTGGCGTAGATCTTTTTCGAGTAATAGCGGGCCGTCTCCACCGTCAGGCCATGCGCGGCGGCCGCCTCGGCGATCGAGAGCCCCTGGGCCAGGGACCATGCCAGCCGCGCTTCTGCGGGCGTCAGGTCGAACAGGTCGACCAGCTGTTCGTGGCGATCGGAGCTCGACGAACGGTCGCCGCGCAAATAGACTATCGCCACCGCCCTGCTGTCGCCGCCCAGCGCTTCCAGCCGCATGGGCGACACCAGAATATCGATCCACGGATCGCGGTTGAGATTGATAGCCCGGGGCCGGTGCCTGCGGTCGGCCGCGAAATCGCGCGCAAGAATGCTGAGCTGGCGGTCGATGGCTGGCCGCGACGGCGTCAACCGGTCGTAGGGTCCGCGCCGCAACGAAGCCGAGCGGTCGAGAAAACGCTCCGCCTGAGGATCGCAATCGACGATCCGGCACTTGTGGTCGATCGACAGCCAGCCGAAATTCATCCGTCGGAAAGCGTCCACGCTGACCGAGGCGCGCGCTTTCTCTTGCTCGAGCGCAGCCAGCACCTGCAGCGCCACGCGCAGATGCGGCGCGAGAGCGGAAAGCAGGCTCGAATGTTCGGCATCGAGCAATTGCGCATCGGCAAGCGCCAGCCACGCTTCCAGACCAAGCGCTTCGTGCAGGCGGATAGCGCGGAAATCCCGCGAGCCGTCGGGTCGGGACAGTTCGGCGCGAGAATAGACCCTGCCATCGCGCATCGTTTCGGACAACCATTCCCGCACCCCAGCCACGTCGCCTTCGACCAGTTCGAGATCGTCGCGCGCGGTGGCGGTTCGCACCACGAGCAGCGCCCCGGCGACCGCTGCGACCTGGCGCAGGCTGCGCAGGAACGAACCCCATATCGGCTGTTCGAAGACCCCGCCGTGCAGCGGAACGAGCAGCTCTGTCTCGCCGATATTGGGAATGCGCATGCCCACACCGTACTACCTCCCATATGGGAGGTCCAGCGGTTTGCCTGACGGCTATCTGGCAAAGCATGACCGACCAGACCACGCTCACCCACCTTCAGCGGCTCGAGGCCGAAAGCATACATATCATGCGCGAGGTCGCCGCCGAAGCGGACAAGCCGGTGATGCTATATTCGATCGGCAAGGATAGTGCAGTCATGCTCCACCTCGCCCGCAAGGCGTTTTATCCTTCGCCGCCGCCGTTCCCGCTATTGCATGTCGACACGACCTGGAAGTTCCAGGAGATGTACAAGCTTCGCCAGAAGGCAGCGGACGATGCGGGCATGGAGCTCCTCGTCCACCGCAACCCGGAAGCGGAGGAAAGGGGGATCAACCCGTTCGACCACGGCCCATTGCATACCGATATGTGGAAGACGCAAGGGCTCAAGCAGGCGCTCGACAAATACGGTTTCGATGCGGCGTTTGGCGGCGCCCGACGCGACGAGGAGAAAAGCCGCGCGAAAGAGCGCATCTTTTCCTTCCGCACCGCGACCCATGGCTGGGATCCCAAGAACCAGCGACCGGAGCTGTGGAACCTCTATAATGCGCGCAAGAAGAAGGGTGAGAGCATCCGCGTCTTCCCGCTGTCCAACTGGACCGAGCTGGATATCTGGCAGTACATCATGGCTCAGAACATCGAGATCGTGCCGCTCTATTTCAGCGCCAAACGCCCGACCTATGAATATGAAGGCGGGCTGTTCATGGCCGACGATCTCGACCGGCTCGAAAAGGTCATGGGCTATCGCCCGGAAATCACCGAACGTTCGATCCGCTTCCGTACGCTGGGCTGCTTCCCGCTGACCGGCGCGGTGGAGAGCGAGGCGGCAAGCTTGCAGGAAGTGGTGCAGGAAATGCTGCTTACCACCACCAGCGAGCGGCAGGGAAGGGTGATCGACAAGGATGCCGGCGACGCATCGATGGAGAAGAAGAAGCAGGAAGGGTATTTCTGATTCGCCGGATTGCATTCCTGGCAGATGAAAGATCGACATTGGGCCCGCTCCCGCGTCCCTTGCTTCCCGCCCCGACCCGGCCGAACACCCAGCATTCGCTGGGATGACGAAAGTAGAGTTATGACCGATCCCGTTTACAAGACCGATGCCCTGATTGCCGAAGACATCGAGGCCTATCTCGACCAGCACCAGAACAAGTCGATGCTGCGCTTCATCACCTGCGGCAGCGTGGACGATGGCAAATCGACCCTGATTGGACGCCTGCTCTACGATTCGAAGATGATCTTCGAGGATCAGCTCGCCGCGCTCGAGAACGACAGCAAGAAGGTCGGAACGCAGGGTCAGGAGATCGACTTCGCGCTGCTGGTCGACGGGCTGGCCGCCGAACGCGAGCAGGGCATCACCATCGATGTCGCCTATCGCTTTTTCTCGACCGAGAAGCGCAAGTTCATCGTCGCCGATTGTCCGGGCCACGAGCAGTATACGCGCAACATGGTGACCGGCGCATCGACCGCCGATGCCGCGGTCATCCTGATCGATGCGCGCAAGGGCGTGCTTGTGCAGACACGGCGTCACAGTTTCCTGTGCCACCAACTGGGCATCACCAACCTGGTCCTGGCAGTGAACAAGATGGATCTGATCGATTACGATCGGCAGAAGTTCGACGCGATCGTTGCCGATTACGAACAGTTTGCGAAGAGCATCGGCATCGAGAGTTTCACCGCCATCCCGATGTCGGGCCTGGCCGGCGACAACATCACTGCCCGCTCCGACAATACGCCCTGGCACGACGGTCCGATCCTGATCGATCATCTGGAATCGATCGAGGTGCGCGCCGCCGCCAGCCAGGCCCAGCCGTTCCGCATGCCGGTGCAGTGGGTCAACCGTCCCAATCTCGATTTTCGTGGTTTTTCCGGCCTGATCTCGAGCGGAACGATCAGGCCGGGCGACGAATTGCGTTCGCTACCCTCGGGCAAGACCAGCAAGGTCAGGTCTGTCGTCACCATGGATGGCGATCTGGAACAGGGTGTGGCCGGCCAGTCGGTCACCATCACACTGGACGACGAGATCGACTGTTCGCGGGGGGACGTGCTGGCCGCGGCCGACGATCCGCCCGAAGTCGCCGACCAGTTCGAGAGCACGATCGTGTGGATGGACGATGCCCCGCTGGTGGTCGGTCGCGCCTACTGGCTGAAGCTGGGGACCCAGACCGTCAGCGTTACCGTGGCCGAGCCGAAATACGAGATCGACGTCAACAATCCGAGTGGGCTGGGGTCGCATCTCGCCTCGCAGACGCTCCATCTGAACCAGATCGGCGTCGCGGAAATTACGACCGAGAAACGCATCGTCTTCGAACCCTATTCGTACAACCGCGCGCTGGGCGGATTCATCCTGATCGACAAGATCACCAACCATACGGTCGGCGCGGGCATGCTGCATTTCAGCCTGAGGCGCTCGCAGAACGTCCATTGGCAGGCGACCGATATCGCGCGCGCGCACCATGCCGCAATGAAGAACCAGACGCCGCGCGTGCTGTGGTTCACCGGGCTGTCGGGTTCGGGTAAGTCGACCATCGCCAACGAGGTGGAAAAGAAGCTGGCCCTCATGAACCGCCACACCTTCCTGCTCGACGGCGACAATGTACGCCACGGGCTCAACAAGGATCTGGGCTTCACCGAAGCCGACCGCATCGAGAACATCCGCCGCATTGGTGAAGTCGCCAAGCTGATGACTGATGCCGGGCTCATCGTGCTGACCGCATTCATCAGCCCGTTTCGCGCGGACCGCCGGCTCGTCCGCGACATGATCGATGCGGGCGAGTTCATCGAGATCTTCGTCGATACGCCGCTCGAAGTGGCAGAAGAGCGTGACGTGAAGGGGCTCTACAAGAAAGCCCGCGCCGGGCAGCTCAAGAACTTCACCGGCATCGACAGCCCTTACGAAGAACCGGAAAATCCGGAAATTCGGGTTAACACGGTGGAGATGACGCCCGAAGCGGCGGCGGATTACATCATCGGGAAGATTCTGCCCTTGAAATGACCGTGGTGGTCACCCGGCTCGCTCGAACTTGCGCATCTCGCGTCGGGCCACCCGGTTCTGGCTGGTTTCGAGCCATTCCTCGATGGTCAGACCGCCTTCGGCCAGATCGGCCAGTACCGCGCCACGCTCGCCGGCGGGCAAGGGCGGGCCGGTCGTCGAATCCACCGTTGTCTGACGCTCTATCTCGGCGTTGAGCAAGGCTCCGGCGAGAACACCGTAGGCGCTGAGGAAGAGCCACATCAGAAAGACGACGATGGCCGATAGCGATCCATAGGTGGCGTTGTAATCGCTGACATAGGCGACGTAGAGCGAGAAACCGAAGCTGATCGCGATCCACAGCAGCGTGGCTAGCAGGGCACCGGGGGCCAGCCAGCGCCAGCGCGCGGGGCTGCGGTCGGGGCCGTAGCGCATGATCAGGGCAAAACCGGTGCTGCCCAGGAGTATCGAAACGCTCCAGGCCACGATCTTGAAAAGGACTTCGAGGCTTGGCCCGATCAGGCTCTGCGCCTGAACCTGCAACCAGGCAAACAACCCGGCGCTGATGATTCCGACCATGGCGACGAAAATGCCGGCCAGCGTCAGTGCTGCGACACGCAAGGTGCGCGGGATGATACCGCGCGTCTCGCGTTCCTCGTTGATGATGTTCAGCGCGCCGATCAGGCCATTGGCCGCGCGCATCCCGCCAAAGATCGCGAAGAACAGCGCGACCATCAGGGCGAGGCCCGTCACACCGGAATTGGTGGTCACAACGCCGATCAGCTGCTCTTCAAGTAGCGATCGTGCATCGGCTGGAAGCACCGTGGTCAGCGCACCGATCTGGCGCTGAACCATGCTGACGTCACCGATCAGCCCGTAGATCATGACGGTCGCGGCGATCAACGGGGTGAGGGCGAGAAACGTGAAGAACGCCACCCCGGCGCCAAGCAGCGACAGATTGTGAAGACCCCACATCGCGTAGACCCGCTTGAAAATGATTTTCCAGGCAGGCAGCGGCATCGCAAAGGGTGAATTGGCGGTTGCACCCGGTGGGAGATTGGGCGATGGCGATTCCTTTGCATCTGGAATTTCGCGCGAAGGACGGTCTTGGGCGGAATCCTTGGAGGGTTCGATGTCGCTTGGGGCCAAGCCGGCTTCCTTTGGAATTGGATGGATGGGGTCGCTTCCACATCTAACGGTCACCGGGCATGTTGGTGCCGCCGGACGGCGTCGGCTGGCGCTCGGCACCGCTGTCTACCTCGCCCTGACAGGTTCGGCGCTGGCTGCGCAGACTATCGATCCGGACGAACAGGACGATAGCGCCGATACCGCCGCACTGCCGGTTCCCGCGCCGCCGGTCGATGTGGTTCTTCCCGAAGTCGAAACAGTCATCACCGAGGAAGAGTTCGAGGACGCCGTCCCCGAGCTCGACCCGGCGGACGATCCGGAACTTGAAGGCCCGCTTGAATCCATCGAGGCGTTCGAACGGCGTATTGCCGCCGAACAGGGCGAGAGCGAACTGGTCGAGGGTGCGGAGGTTCCGCTGGGCGACCCGGCGCTGGCCGATGGCGATCCGGTCGAGGCCATCGGCGATGCGCCGATCCGCGATGCCGAACTTGCCGCGCCCCTGCCGCCGCTGGAGACCTTCGACGCCGAGCCGGTCGAATTCGCCGAGGATGCCAGCGACGACGAAGTGGTCGAAGTCGCGTACGATGTCGAGATCGACGGCCTGGAAGCAGCGGACGAGAAAACCGAGACCGACATTGCCGGCATGTTCAACGACCTGTCGGCGCTGCGCGAAGGAGATGGCGAGGCAACCAATATCGCGCAGGTTTCCGCACGTCTGACCGAAGACAGCGCCTTGCTCAAACGGATCCTCGCGTCCGAGGGGTGGTACGAGGCCACCGTGACGACCCGTATCGACCGTTCCGAACAAGCGAGCGGACAGCCGCTGACCGCTGTGCTCCAGGTGGCGCCAGGGCAACGGTTCGTCTTTTCCGACATCGTAATCGACGCCGGTCCGACCGAGCCGCCCGATCTCATTCGCGAAAACCTCGCGCTCGAAGTCGGCGAACCGATCATCGCCGAACGGGTGCAGGGCGCCGAGGCAAATGTCGCGGTGCGCCTGCCCGAAAAGGGCTATCCCTTTGCCGAAATCGGTCAGCGCGACATCCTGCTCGATCAGGACACAGGCGACGGGGTCTATACCCTGCCGGTCGACACCGGGCCGCGAACGCGTTTCGGCGGGATCGAGACAACCGGCGACCTCGCCTTCGACGCCGAGCATGTCGAGGTGCTGGCCCGGTTCGAGCGCGGCGAAATCTATGACAGTCGGGAGGTCGACGATCTGCGCCAGGCGCTGGTTGCGACGGGCCTGTTCAACACCGTTTCGGTCGTGCCGCAGCGCACCGGCGAAACAGCCGGGGAAGGCACCGAGTATGCGACCATCCTGGTCGAACAGGATGCCGGGCCACCGCGCACGATCGCGGGAAGCGCCGGCTACGGGACCGGACAGGGCTTCCGCATCGAGGGCAGCTGGACCCACCGCAATCTGTTCCCGCCCGAGGGGGCACTGATCGCCAATGCCGTCGCCGGAACCCAGGAACAGGGCGCGGGGCTGACATTCAGGCGGTCCAATGCGGGTCGGCGCGACCGCACCTTCCAGCTGCGCGCCGATGTGTTGCGTTCCGACTACGACGCCTACGAGGCGTTTACCGGACAGCTTTCGGCGCTGATAAGTTACGATTCGACGCCTATCTGGCAGAAACCGTTCACCTATTCTTACGGCGCACGCCTGATCGGCACGAACGAGCAGGACTTCAATTTCGACCTTGGCGAACTCGATCGCCGGACCTTCTTTATCGGCGGGCTGATCGGACAGGTCGGTATCGATCGCACCGATAGCCTGCTGGACCCCACCCAGGGCTTCAAGCTGACCGCGCTGGTCGAACCCGAAGGGTCGTTGCAGGACGGGTTCACGCCCTATGTCCGTTCACGGATCGACGGGTCCGCCTATTTCCCGGCGACGGATTCGATCGTGTTGGCCGGACGCATAAGGGTCGGCACCATCCAGGGCATCGACCGTTTCGATCTGGCCCCTTCGCGTCGTTTCTATGCCGGTGGCGGTGGTTCGGTGCGTGGCTTCGGATTCCAGGAACTTGGCCCCAAGGTCGAGTTGCCCAACCCCGATTTCGATCCGGACGATCCGGACGAGACAGCGGATCCGACCATCTTCCGTCCGATCGGCGGCCGCAGCCTGAACGAGGCCGCTGCCGAAATACGTTACCGGTTCGGCAATTTCGGGGTCGTCGGCTTCGTCGATGCGGGCCAAGTGTACGAAGACACGGTGCCTGATTTCTCGGATATCCGGTTCGGTGCCGGAATAGGGGGCCGCTACTACACGAATTTCGGGCCGTTGCGTCTGGACGTGGCAATGCCGCTTGACCGTCAGCCGGGCGAAAGCAAGTTTGCCATCTACGTGTCGATCGGTCAGGCGTTCTGATGGCCGAAGATACCGCGATCGATCCCGTCGACGAACAGGCCCGGGCGCAGGAAAGCCCCTCCCACCGTGGTCGCACGGTTGCAAAGTGGATCGGCATCGTCCTTGGCGCGATCGTCGTTCTGCTCGTCGCGGCGGTGCTGCTGCTCGATACCGGGCCCGGCAGGCGTTTCGTGGTCGACCAGATCGAAGCGCTGGAATTCGAAAACGGCATGGAAATCGGCATCGGCCGGATCGATGGATCGCTCTATGGCGAGATGGTACTTCACGATTTCGCCCTGTCCGATCCCCAGGGCGAATTCCTGACCTCGCCCGAACTGCGCGTGGACTGGCGACCATTTGCCTTCATAGACAATCACGTCGACATCCGCTCGCTCACCGCCGAGCGCATGACGTTGCAGCGTCTGCCCGAATTCGCCGAAACGCCGCCGACCGACGAACCGCTCCTGCCAGACCTCGACATCGATATCGGCGAGTTGCGGGTCGACCGCTTCGTCATCGAACCGCCGGTTACGGGGGAACGTCAGGTGGCCAGTCTGGCGGGCAATGTGAATATCGCCGACCGGCGAGCTCAGGCAAGCCTCGATGCGCGGACCATCGCCGGGCCGGGCCGCGCAGGCGGTGATCGCATTGCGCTCGATCTGGATGCGGTGCCAGAAGAAAACCGGCTTGCGCTCACGCTTGATCTCGACGCGCCCGATGACGGGGTCATTGCTGCGCTAACGGGACTCGGTGAACCGTTGCGCGTTAGACTGCGCGGCGCGGGCGACTGGGCGAAATGGGACGGGCAACTGGCCGCCAATTTGGACGGTTCGGAATTTGCGCGGCTCGATGTCGGCGCACGCGACGGCACTTTCACCGTGAACGGACCGACGCGCGTTGCCCGGCTGTTCGAAGGCCCCACGGCGGCACTGCTGGGCCCGGTCCTCGACCTTGACCTGACCGCCGCGCTCGACGAGCGGCGGGTCGATCTGTCCGGCGGAGTTTCGAGCGATGCCCTGCGATTGAACACGAATGGCGTGGTCGATCTGAGCGACAACACATTCGACGATTTGCGACTGGGCTTCGTTCTCCTCCAGCCGTCCGTTCTGGCCGAGAACCTTTCCGGTAGCGGCCTGCGCGGCCAATTGCTGCTGGATGGCGAGTTCGCAACGCCTGACGTGCAGTACTCACTAAACGCAAACCGCCTGGTTGTGAACGATATCGGGTTGCAGGATTTCGCAGCCAGCGGTGCTGCGCAAGTGAATGCGGACCGCATTCTTATTCCGGTGGACGCCAGCGCGGCCCGGATTACTGGCCTCGACACGGTAGCCGGCGGGCTACTGGCGAACGTCCGGCTCGACGGCGATATCGCAATCGAAGGCCCGCGTATCCTTTCGGATAACATGCGCGTTCGCTCGGACCGGATCGACGCCGAAGTGATCCTGCTCGCCGACATGTCGACCGGTCTCTACACCGGCGCTATCGATGGGCGGATCGACAATTACCGGCTCGAAAGCGTCGGAATTTTCAATATCGAAACCGATATCGATTTGCAGAGCGAGGATTCCGGCTTCGCACTTGCAGGCTCTGTCCGGGCGCGTTCGACCAGCCTGTTCAACGAGAGTGTTCGCGACTTTCTTGGCGGCAACGCGGTTGCCTCTGCCTATGTACGTTATGGTGGCGACGGGATCGCCCGGTTCCGTAACCTACGGCTCTCCTCGCCCATGGTGCGGATCACCGGCGGGTCCGGCAGCTACGCGCCGGACGGGACGCTTGCGTTCAACGCGGATGGTATGACCGACCAGTACGGTGCTGTAGGCGTTCGGCTGGCAGGGATGATCAGCGATCCTCGCGCATCGATTACCATCGAACGCCCCGATTTCGGGATCGGGCTGGCCAATGTGCGCGCAGACATTACCGGGGCACGCAATGGTTATCGCCTCGATGCCACCGCCGATACCGATTACGGGCCGCTGACAGCCGATGTCGTGCTGGGCACCGGAGAACAGCTTACGCTCGACATCAACAGCGCCAATCTGGCCGGGATCGATTTTGCAGGCTCGCTGCGCCAGACGCCCGCGGGACCATTTGCCGGGCGCCTGACCGCCGACGGGCAGGGCATCGGCGGCGTGGTGCGGCTCGACGCAGAAGGGCAGTATCAGGAAGCCCTGGTCAATCTGCGGGCGCGCAACACCAATCTTCCTGGTCCGATGCCGGTATCGATCGGTTCGGCGATCATCGATGCCCGTATCGTGCTTTACGATACGCCTTATGTCGTTGCCGACGCGCAGGTTGCGCAGGCCCGGTGGGGAGGTCTCGATCTGACCGCGGCGCGGGCGAAGATAGACTATCGCGATGGTCGCGGTCAGGCCAAGCTCCTCGCCGAGGGCGTCAGCGGCGTGCCGTTCCGCATCGCTGCGAATGCAAACCTCCAGCCGGACCTGTGGCGGGCTGCCCTGCGCGGGCGGGTGCGCGGTATCGAGTTTCGCACCACCAGCCCGGCGCGGATCATTCCCGGCGAGGGCACTTACGAATTGATGCCGACTCGCATCGATTTCGGACAGGGCAATATCCGCCTTGCAGGAACCTATGGTGACGGCATCAGGCTCCAGAGCAGGCTCGAGGCGGTGGACGTGGCGCTGATGAACGCCTTCGTGCCTGGCCTAGGTGTGGGCGGCCGGGCCAGCGGAAGCCTGGACTTCGCGCAGGCCAGTCCGACCGCGTTTCCACGCGCCGACGCTCGCCTGAAAATCGATAATTTCACGCGTACGACCGCCGTGTCGGTCAGCCAGCCTCTCGACATCAATTTCGTCGGCAAGCTGCTCGCCGACGGCGGCGAAGCCCGGGCCGTCATGCGCCGGCGCGGCAGCGTGATCGGGCGCATGGTCGCTTCCCTGCGCCCGCTTCCGCCCGGCTCAGGCAGCTGGACGACGCGCCTGATGGCGGCCCCGCTGTCCGGCGGGATCCGCTATAACGGGCCTGCCGACACCCTCTTCTCCTTTGCGGGCCAACCCGACCAGCGCCTGTCGGGTTCGATCGGCGTGGCAGCTGATTTCTCCGGTCGGGTGCAGGAGCCGCAGCTTTCCGGGATCGTCAGGGCGAACAGCCTGACATATGAAAACCAGACCTACGGTACGCGGCTTTCCAACATGACCGTGCGGGGCCGCTTCTCGGGCGACCGGCTCGAACTCCAGCAGCTTCAGGCTACCGCCGGAGACGGTACGGTAAGCGCTCAGGGGTTCGTCAGCCTCGCATCCGATCGCGGCTACCCGATGGATCTGGAAGTAACGCTTGACGATGCCCGTCTGGCGCGCAGCGACGCCCTGTCAGCGACCGCGAGCGGCACTCTGCAACTGACGAAGGCGGCAGGCCAGAGTGCGCTGCTGTCGGGGCAGTTGCGCTTGCCTGAAACGCGGTACGAGATCATTACGCAGGGTGCGGCCGAAGTGCCCGAACTGACCGGCGTGCGCTTCAAGCCGCCGAAGGGTCCGCAGCGCATCACCGGTAGTGAACCGGCGGAGCCTTCGCCCGGCATCTTCGACCTGTTGCGGCTGGACGTCTCGATCGATGCGTCCGAAGAACTTTATGTTTCCGGCATGGGTCTGGAGAGCGAATGGTCGGCCGACCTCAATCTGGCAGGGACGAGCACGGCTCCGCGCTTGTCCGGCAGCGTCGAACTTATCCGTGGTACGCTGGGCTTTGCCGGGCGGTCGTTCGAACTTACCGAAGGCCGGGTCCGGTTCACCGGAGGCGCGCAGATCGATCCGGTGATCACGCTGGTGGCGACCGAGGATATCGAGGACGTGACGGTGAGCGTGAACGTATCCGGTCGCGCAATGGACCCGCAGATCGCCTTTTCCAGCGTTCCCGGTCTGCCGCAAGACGAGATTCTCTCGCGCATCCTGTTCGGCAGTTCGATCGGCAATTTGTCGACTTTGCAGGCGGTTCAGCTGGCCGCATCGCTCAACTCGCTGCGGGGATCCGGCGGCGGGCTCAATCCACTGGGCAAATTGCGGTCCGCAGCCGGCGTTGACCGTTTGCGCATTCTTGGCGGCGACGAGACCGAGGGGCGCGGCACAGCGCTGGCCGTGGGGCAGTACATTACCGACGACATCTATGTGGAGTTCATCACAGACGCGCGCGGTTTCACGGCAACCCAGCTCGAGATCAGCCTGACCCCGGCCCTCTCCATCCTCAGCCAGGCCGGTGGATCGGGCAGCACAAATGTCAATGTCCGGTACCGGAAGAACTATTGATGAGGGGCAGCGCGCTTTTGCTCTTGTTCGCAAGCGTTGCGCTGGCATCCTGCAAGTCGGAACCGACGTTCGACGAGCGTTACGAGGCCGCGCAGAAGGAAATCCGCGAAACCGCCGAGGGCATCGACAAGGAACTCGAACAATCCCCGGACGCGTCCCAGACCACACAGGAAGGGGCCGTGCAGGACAAGCCATCACCGCGTAAGTGAGATTCGGGCTATGGCGGGTCTTTCGCGGGACAGAAACCGTGGTCGCTGCCGCTCTAGAAGACTACCCGGAAGCCTTAGGGCGGGAACGCAAGCCCTTCAGCCTTGCATCGGGTTGTAAGATAACGCTAACGGTCTGACCGACGCCGATACAACAAAAGGCAGCCGCCTCGTTTCGCACGGTTGTAGCGCGGCGGTGCCAGCAAGGTTTGCGCGGCAATCCGCGAACGCGAACCCGACACTCAAAGGTTTAACAAGAGTTCGATAATCTCGTATGCTGTCAAAAACGTATCCGCGCATCTGCGTGACCGGCGGGGCGGGTTTCATCGGCTCTCATCTGTGCCGACGCCTTATTGCCGAAGGCGTCGAGGTCCTTTGCGTGGACAATTACTATACCGGGGCCAGATCGAACATCGTCGATCTGATCGGCAATCCGCTGTTCGAGGTCCTGCGCCATGATATCACGATGCCCTTGTTCATCGAAACGGACGCGATCTTCAATCTCGCCTGCCCCGCATCTCCGATCCATTACCAGTACGACCCGGTGCAGACGACCAGGGTTTCGGTCGATGGTTCGATCAACGTGCTCGGCCTGGCGCGGCGGACGGGGGCCCGGGTGCTTCAGGCATCGACATCCGAGGTTTACGGCGACCCCGCCGTTCATCCACAACCCGAAACCTATCTCGGCAATGTGAACCCGATCGGTATCCGGGCATGCTACGATGAGGGCAAGCGCTGCGCCGAAACGCTGTTTTTCGATTATCACCGCCAGTACGGCACATCGATCAAGGTGGCCCGGATTTTCAACACGTTCGGACCGCACATGCAGCCGAATGATGGGCGGGTCGTTTCCAATTTTATCGTTCAGGCGCTGCGTGGCGAGCCGATCACGCTTCATGGCGACGGGTCGCAAACGCGCAGCTTTGCCTATGTCGACGATATCGTGGATGGACTGATCCGGCTGATGCTGTCCGATGAGGGATTCACTGGCCCGGTCAATCTTGGCAACCCGACCGAAATATCGATGCGTATACTGGCAGAGACGATCGTCGATATCGTCGGCTCGTCCTCGGAACTGGTTTTCCGCCCGCTTCCCCAGGATGATCCCCGGCGTCGCTGCCCAGATATCGCTTTGGCCGAACAGGCGCTGCAATGGAAGCCCACCGTGACGGTTCGAGACGGGCTCGAGCGGACAGTCGCCTATTTTTCAAAAACGCTGGCTGCCTGAGAATGTTCGACGTCATCGTTCCTGCTTTCAATGCGGCGGATACCCTTGAGGCTTGCCTTCACGGGTTGCTGCAGGCGGACGTCGACAAAAGCCGGATCATTGTGTGCGACGACGGATCCGACGACAATACGGTGCAGATCGCGCGGTCGATGTCGGTACGGGTCATCGTATGCAATCAGCGCACGGGCGCAGCCGCGGCCAGGAACCGCGGTATTTCCGCCTCGCAGGCCGAAACAGTGGTGTTCGTAGATTCCGATGTGGTCGTTGCGCCAGACGCGATAACGCGGCTGCATGCACTCCTGGAAAGATCTCCCACGGCCTCGGCGGTTTTCGGAGCCTATGACGATGCGCCTACCGACCCGCATATCGTCAGCCGCTACCGCAACCTGCTGCATCATTATACGCATCTAGAAGGCGCAGGTGTCGCCCACACGTTCTGGACCGGGCTCGGTGCGGTGCGGCGCGCCGCAGCCATCAGCATCGGCGGTTTCGACGAGACCCTGCAGGCGATGGAGGATGTCGATTTCGGCATGCGGCTCAGCCGCGCCGGGCATGAGATCATTCTCGAGCCTGATATTCAGGGCAAACACCTCAAGCGCTGGAAGTTCTGGTCAATGATCAGGACAGATATCCTTCACCGAGCCCTGCCGTGGTCGCGCCTGTTGTTGCGAGGTGGCACGGTAGAGGACGAACTCAACCTCAAGGTCCGTCACCGGCTTGGCGTGTTCTTTTCGTGTCTGGGTTGCGCACTCATGCTGTTTGGGCTCGCCGCGCCGGTTTTCCTCCTTCTTGGTCTTGGCTGTTTTGCTCTGTCGCTCTGGCAGAATATCGACTTCTACAAATATCTGGCTCGCAAGAAGGGCATTGCCTTCGCGGTGGCAACCGCGCCTTTCCAGATCATCTATTATCTATGCGCTGCGATCGGCTTGTCCCTGGCCATTGTCGAGGCCCTGTTTGTCAGACGATCGGCACGCGCTGCCGCTACCAGGAAGTTCTAATGACGCAATCCGTGCAACAATCGTCGAAAAATACGGAGAGCAGACCCGTCGTGATCGGGGCCGGCCCTGCCGGCCTCACCGCTGCCGACGCGCTTGTCGAACGTGGCATCACCCCGATCGTGTTCGAAGCCGACAAGATCGTCGGCGGCATCGCGCGGACCGAGGAATACAAGGGCTACCATTTCGACATGGGGGGCCATCGCTTCTTTTCGAAATCGGCGCGGGTCAATGCATTGTGGCGGAAATGGATGGGCGATGACATGCAAACCCGCGAGCGGTTATCGCGGATTTTCTACGAGGGGAAATATTTCCACTATCCCCTCAAACCGTTCAACGCGCTGCGCGGGCTCGGCCTCATCGAATCTGCGAAAGTCGGCGCAAGCTACAGTCGCTGGACGCTGTTCCCTTCGAAAAAGGAAGACACCTTCGAAGATTGGGTGACCAACCGCTTCGGCCGGCGGCTGTTTCGCACCTTCTTCAAATCCTATACCGAAAAGGTCTGGGGTATTCCCACCGATCAGCTCGCCGCCGAGTGGGCGGCACAGCGGATCAAGAACCTCTCGCTGCGCTCGGCAATCGCCTCGGCGTTCATCAAGCCCAAGCAAACCATCACCAGTCTGATCGAACAGTTCCTCTACCCGCCGCGCGGCCCCGGGCAGATGTGGCGGACCGTCAAGTCGCGCGTCGAAGCAGGCGGCGGGTCGGTTCATCTCGAAAGTCCGATTGTAGGGATCGAACGGGATGGATTTCGTGTCTTGGCGGTCAAAGTTCGTCGGCCGGACGGTCAAATAGTCCGTCAGCCCACCGATAGGGTGATCGCGTCCTTGCCCCTGAAGCAGGCGATCGAATGCATGGATCCCGCGCCCCCTGCCGATGTGCTCGCGGCGGCGAAGGACCTCAAATATCGCGACTTTCTCACCGTGTGCCTTATCGTCAAGCGCGAGCAGCTGTTTCCTGACAACTGGATCTACATCCACGATCCGCATGTCGAAGTCGGCAGGATCCAGAATTTCGGCAACTGGAGCCCGGACATGGTGCCCGCCAAGGGCATGTCGAGCTTGGGAATGGAATATTTCTGCAATGAAGGTGATGATTTGTGGACTTCGGCAGATGCGGACCTGATTGCCCAGGCTACCGGGGAATTGCGCAAGATCGGACTGGTCGAAAAGGGCGATGTGGTGGACGGGTGTGTGTTTCGAGTGCCCAAGTCCTATCCGGTCTATGATTCCACCTACAAGCAATCGCTAAAGACCTTGCAGGGATATCTGGACCAGTTTGAAAATTTCGTGATGATCGGTCGCAACGGCCTGCACCGCTACAACAACCAGGATCACGCGATGCTGACCGGGCTGTTCGCGGTTGAAAACCTCTATGACGATGCCGGGCACGATATCTGGTCGGTAAACGCGGAACAGGAATATCATGAGGAAACCGATCATTCGGAAAAAACGTCTCAGTCCGCCGATGAAGGGACCCGGGACGCTGCCTAGCCTGCATCCTGTCAAAACCAGGCAAACTGACTGAACGCGCGTTTTCGGAGACAAGTGACCTTATGGACGATCTACGGGTCCTTCACGTCCTCAACTATGGATGGCCGAACGTGGACGGGTATACCGTCAGGGCGGCGGGCATGCTGGGCGCGCAAAAACAGGTGCTGGGATATGCGCCGGTCGTGGCGACCTCCCCCTACAAGGTTTTTGCCCAAGGACAGGACACAGGTTTCATCGTCGATGGCTGGGGGCCGGACAACCAAGTCGAAGCCGGCGACGATGCCACTGGTCGGTCGCTTGCCGCGCTCGATTGGGAGCGGCCGGGGATCGGCCTTTCCCCTGTCACGCACCGGCGCTTTTCCGCCCACCTTCGCGATGTCTGCCGCCGCGAACGGATCGATATCGTACACGCCCATCATCCTCATTACGTGGGGAAGGCAGCGATGAGTGCGGCTGATGCCATGGAGGTCCCGTTCGTCTACGAAGTGCGATGCTTCAATGGCGACTACGATCTTGACCGGGGGCAAATCTACACCACACTTCGCGGTCACTGGCAGAATTACCGCGAATACAGGCTCGCTCGCCGTGCTGATGCCGTCGTAACCATCGCCGACGGTCTGGCCAAGCGCCTGACCCGTACTGGTGTCGCCCCGGACAACGTCTTCGTGGTCCGCAACTCGGTAAATGCGGCGCTGTTCGCGCCGCGCGAGGCGCGTAAGCCCGGAGACGCGCTGAGGCTCGGCTACGCGACCACTTTCGACCGTATCGAGAATCTCGACCTGTTGATCGATGCGGCGGTCGAGGCGGCGCGGCGGTTGGAAAAGGAAGGGCGAAATCTCGAACTTGTGATTGCCGGATCGGGACGCGACTGGGACCGTATCGACACGTTGGTCAGGCAGCGCGGGGTTGGAAGTATCGTACAGCTTCTTGGGTTTGTTCCCTATAGCAGGATGAGCGAATTCTACCGGGAACTCGACCTGTTCGTGATCGCGCGTGGCCATGCCACAGTTTCGCTCGACACGACGCCTTTGAAGCCGCTCGAAGCGGCCGGCTGCGCCATACCGATCCTGTCGACGGACGTCCCGGCAATGCGGGAACTCCTGCGCGAACAGAGCGGCGCGCGATTTGCAGCACCCAAGGTCGAGAGCCTTGCGTCGGGGATCGTCGCGTTTGCGCATGATCCCTGGCAAGGCGACTACGATATCGCCGAACGCACATGGTCGCGGGAAGTCGGCAAGTATTGCGACGTCTATGCCCGGGCCTTCAATACCCATGCGCGACGATCCGCGAAATCGGGTGGGGTGAGCGCGTGAATTGTGGTAGCGACGATTGATGGCCAGCGCCGG
This sequence comes from Erythrobacteraceae bacterium Alg239-R51, assembly GCA_947331495.1. GTDB lineage: Bacteria > Pseudomonadota > Alphaproteobacteria > Sphingomonadales > Sphingomonadaceae > Qipengyuania. Next base: position 162,892 of record CAMZOI010000002.1, read on the forward strand.
ATTTTCAGACCAGTGGGAACGCGTGATCGACCCGCCCTTGTTCCGCACCGAAGCGCCGCCGGTGATGCCGCTGATAGATGTGCACGTAAATGCGTTGCCTCCGAAGACAACCGGCGAAAGCGGCTTTTATCTCCAGCAAACCATGGAGCAGCATGCCGCGGCACTAAGCGCGAAGACGGTCGTCGGTCCGCCGCGCGTGTCCGACTACTTTGCGGCCAACAGCGCGATACGGATCGCTGCCAGCAAGGCCGAACGGTGGCTGGCGATGGCGCGGTTCGCGGGCACGCTCTGGCCTTTCGGGCGCCCCTGGGCGCTGAAACGGCAGATCGGTGCCATTTTCGCATCCCGTCCGGTCGAAGAGCAGATCGATTTCGACGGCATATCCGCAATCAAGCTAATGCCGTTCGCCGACGGACTGCCTTCTGGATCGCTGCTCGAGCAGATTGTCGACAGCAAGCTGCCCGTTCTGGTCCATGCAGGGGAGAAATGCCCGCCCGAATGGGTTGCCTCGAAACTGCTCAAACGGTTGGACGCGCCGCTCATATTCGCACATCTGGGAAGCTGGCCGTGTTCGGCAGACGCCCTTGAAAGTGCCGTTGCGCTTGCTCGCAGTGACGAGCGCGTATATCTGGAAACCTCGGGTGCATGGATCGGTAATTTCATCACATTCGCAGTCAAGCAGGTGCCGGACAAGGTCATGTTCGGGTCCAATTCCCCGATGTGTCCGGTCGCTGTTCAATGGGCCCACGTGGCTAGCGCGGTATGCAGCGATACGCATCTGGAAGCGGTCGCGCACGCCAATGCCGCTCGTATTTTCAATCAGAAGTTGGATTGATGGATTGCTGTCAGGATCATCTCGAAGCGGAACTCGGTCCATGGGACGGGCCAGCGCTCGATCATCCACTGTTCGACGCGCATGTTCATGTCGGTATGAGCGATACCGGGCAGCTCTATTACGGCAAGCTAACCGGAGATGAATTTGTCTCGCTGGTGAAAGCAGCCGGGCTGACCAAGGCGCTGGTCTTTCCGCCGACAATCGATTCCGGATACCGCAAGGCCAATTACGCGCTGGCGCAATGGTGCAAGGACGTGGGCCAGGGTATGCGCCCGCTGGCGCGGGTGGGTGGCAAGCATATCGGCTGGACCGAGCCTGAGTTGTGGCTGTTGCGGCGCAAGCTGCGGCGCTTGATCGGGAGCCGCGAGCTTGACCTTTCGCCCGAGGATATCGACGACTTCGCCGGCCTCAAGATACTTCCTCACCTGGACGGTCTGCCAGCCGACGAGATCCTCGAGGCGGTGAACGCGCGCGAGATGCCCGTGCTTACCCATGGGGGCAAATTCGTACCTGCCGACTTCGTCGAAAAGGCCGTGCTGCCGCGGGTGAAGGGGCCCGTCGTCATCGCGCATCTGGGTGCTTTCCCCGACCGGGAGGAAGACTTGCGCGCGGCGGTGGATCTGGCGAAACGCAACCCGCGCGTGTATCTCGACACCAGCGGTATCTGGATAGCGGATTTCCTGCGCTACGCCATCAACGCGGTGCCCGAAAAGATCATCTTCGGCTCGGACTGCCCGCTGACCCATCCGCGCGTGGCCTGGGGACTGATCCGCGCGCTGGTAAAGCGCGACGATGTGCTCGAAGATATTGCCTGGCGCACGGCAGAAACGGTTTACGGATGAGCTATCACGACGTTCTGCCCAAGGTCGTCGCACGGGTGCTGACCGAGCGGCATCTGTGGGGTTATCTTCCCAGGAGTATAGGCCCCGTGCCAAGGGGTCAGCCCAATCTGGCGCTCAGCTTCGACCTCGATTACCAGGCCGATACGGACGCACTGATCCCGCTGGTCGAACTGCTTGGCCGGCATGGGGTGACCGCGACTTTCTTTTCGATTGGCGCGCTCGTGGCGCAGGATCCCCGGCCGTACAGATTCGCTTTCGATGCCGGGCACGAAATCGGCAATCATACCCAAACCCATCCGGACAATCCGGTGCTCAATCCGGATCGTGAATTCTGGTCGCTCACGACCGAGCAAATGGCGGACGAGATAAGCCGATGCCAGACGACGATTGCGCAAGTGACAGGTGCGGCGCCGACGGGGTTCAGAACGCCGCACTTCAAGGACCACCCGCGCATGCTCGATGCCCTGAGCGACGTGGCGGACATCAAGTACATTTCCACAGTACTGGCCAGCAAAAGCCCGAAAGCCGCCCCCTATTTTCCCGAGCGGGATGGTGATCTCGGCCGGATGAGCCTGTTCTACGCCGCCCGGGAGCCATCGCACGAGCGACCATTGATGGTGCCGCTGACCCCCTGTCCCGGACTGCGCTGGTCGCCGTTTTGTTCCTACAGTTCCATCCGGCGGCCCACCGACAAGGCAGCTGGCGCTGGGTATCACGATTTGCCGCAATGGTCCGGTTTGTGGAAGACGATGTTGAAAAGGGCCGAGGCGCAGCGTTTCGCGAGCGTCTATTTCGATCCGATGGACATCATGCGAGACGAGGAGACGTCGCGGACGTTCGAGGGCATGCTCGCTCAAGCGCTCGAACAGGGTTGGCTGATCAGCCGGCTCGATTCTATTGCCGAACGCTGGCGGCCAATGGCCGCAATAGCAGCATAGTGTCCGTTACCCCGCGGGTGCTTCACGTTCTTGAAGCCATGCCGCCCGTCCTCTCCGGCAATACGATGAGATCGGTCAACATTCTTCGCTTCCAGGCAGACCTCGGCATCGCAACGCCCACGGCGCTGGTTTCGTCGCGGCAACACGTGCTTGGCAACGCAGCGGCACAACCGATGCGGGATGTCGAAGTCCATACCATCGCTCCTTCGAGACACGAGTTGCGTGCGCGAAAATGGCACCGCTGGGCGGTGAGCCGTCGGCACGCGGCCGACGCGATCGGCGAACAGGCACGGGGGGTCGATATTGTTCACGTCCACTGCGCCAGCTCGCTTGGCCTGGCCGCCGCCGATGCCGCAAGGCGGGAGCGCAAACCGCTCGTCGCGGAAATTCGTTTCGATCTTGCCGGGGCTGTGAATGCGCAGAGCCTGCGAGGCAAAGCGCGGTGGGCCGAGCCGTATTTGCGCAGCTACTTCCATCGCCATATCGCGCACGCGGATCACGTCGCGGCGGCAAGCCATAGCCTGGCGCAGCTGCTCGTTTCCGAAGGCCTCGATCCGGCCAAGATGACGGTGGTGCCTAATGGGGCGGACTGTTCCAGACCCGGCAATGGGGCTCGTGTTCGTGCAGGCCTGGCCCTGGACCCGGACGACTTCGTTGTCGGAAGCACCGCGAACATGCTTCGCTACGAGGGGCTGGATTTCCTCATCCGATCTGCGCGAACCATCCAGGCCATGCACGTCTTGCTGGTAGGCGATGGTCCGGAGCTGGAGCGCCTTCGGGCTCAGGCCATCGGGACAGGGATTGCAGACCGCATCCATTTTGCGGGCAAGGTTCCGCATGACGATATTCCCGATTACCTCGATGCCATGGACATTTTTGTCATTCCACGCCGCGATCTTTCCATTACCCGTTATGCCAGCCCGCTGAAAGCAGTCGAAGCCATGGCCGCCGGACTCCCGGTCATTGCAACCGATGTCGGAGATCTCGGCGCTTTGCTTCGCGATAACAGAGGTCAGTTAATTTCGCCCGATGTCCAAGGTGAACTTGATCAGACGCTGGCGGATGCGCAGCATCGTTTGCCCGTTACACGGGCGAAGGCAGTGCAGGCGAAAGACTGGTTGCTGGATAACTATCGCTGGGATCTGATGGTCAACCGTTATGAAAGCATCTATCGCAAGGTGCTGGGTTCATGAGCCTGCGCTGGAGTGTCGTAATCCCGACTTATCGACGTCCGGAGCAGGTCGCCGGGGCACTTGCGTCCATCGCTTCGATCGATCCGCCCCGGGGTGGTCACGAGGTCATTGTGGTGGACGATGGCGGCGGCGTGGATTTGTCCGCAACGCTGTGCGCCGACAACATGCGCCTGATAGTGCAGGAAAATACCGGACCGGCGGGTGCGAGAAACCATGGGGCCCGGAAAGCCCGCGGTGAATTCCTCGTGTTTACCGACGATGATTGCCGACCTTCGAAACACTGGCTTACGGCATTCGACGAGGCGATGGATAGCGGGCAGGTCGACCTACTTGGCGGCTCCACGCAGAACGGCCTGCCAGAAAATCCCTACAGCTCCGCCAGCCAGACCTTGGCGACCGTTTTTGAGGATTGGGAGGCCCATGACGGGATCTATCGCTTTTTCGCCAGCAACAACATCGCCTTGCAGCGCAGCAGTTTCTTGGAGATCGGGGGCTTCGACACGAGCTTCCCGCTTGCGGCTGGTGAGGACAGGGCGTTCTGCGATAGCTGGCGGCGGTCCGGCCGAACGCTAAGGAAGGTTCCCGAGGCGAAAACATGGCACCACCACGCGTTGACGCTGGGCAGCTTCTGGCGGCAGCACCGCAATTATGGCCGCGGGGCGGCGCTGACCTACCAGCGGCGCGCGAGTGACGAAAAGACCGTACCGGACACGCGCGGCCACCTCGCGCTCTACAAACAGCTGGCGGCTCAAGCGCTGGATGGACGACATGACAGCTCGGCCGCCCGAACCATCGCGCTGATGGCATTGAGCCAGTTTGCCACAATTTACGGCTTCGGCCGGCAGTCCGTCAAATGGACGTGATTTTGGATCGATTTTGCCAGTCTTTCCAGGCGAAGAGAAAACCGATCAGCGGCAGCAACCAGATGACGCGCCCCTGGTAACGGTCGACGGGGGCTGACAACGCCCCGCAGATGATCGCATTGACAACCAGTCCGACGGTTATCGTCAGCGTGAATCGGGCATCGGTATCAAACTTGCGATGACGAGCGAACCGCCACGCCAGGAAGATGAGCGTTAGAATCACGATCGATGCCTGGACGAATTCTGCCACGGTGCGCAGCATCTTGGAACGCGATTGCTCGGCCCGTTCGAGGACGAAGCGGCCGGATTCCAAACGTTCCAACCTTCTCCCGAAATCGATCTCGGTGAGGCCGAACTGGCCCAGTTGGCTTACGCTGTGCGCAATGAACAGCCCGACGGTCTCGAGCGGATAGTCGCGCGTCGCGCGGGCGAGGATGACCGGTTCCTCTTCGCGAATGCGGCGCAGCTCGTCCGGACTGGCCAAGGTTGTTACCTTGGTGTCCGCGTTCCAGAGAAATTCGCTGATGGTTTCGGGCATCTCGTCATAAACATCGCAGATGGCGTAGCGGTAGACGGGGCATGTCGCTTCCAGATGCCAGCGTGCGGGACCATCCTCGAGCGAGCGAGCAAGGGGCAAGGGCACATGCTTGGCAAAGACCCCCGCCTGTCCCAGTCCGACGTAATTGAGCATGGATGTCGCAGCCAGCCCTGCGGCAAGGCCGCATCCGGCAAGACCGACTGGCAAGAGTACTCTTTTCAGCGCTGCTTTTGACCGGACCACAGGTGCAATTGCCTTCAGGAATGCCGCGAACAGCCAGACCGAAAGAAGGATCGGGACGTGGCTGTTATGGACCATGATGGAAAACGCACCAACCAGCACAAGAAACGCGATGGCCAGCCAACTCAAGCGATTGTGGTACCAGGCAAGAAGCGCGATGCTCGCAATCCCCGTGGCGGCAAAGATATCGGGCAAGGCGAAAGAAGCATACCAGGGCGCGCTCGTCAGGACTGCAATGGTCGCCGTGACCGCGATGAAGCCAGGCAAATGCAAGGGCCGCCCGCCCACGACACCAAGCATGATCATGATAACCCCGGCTGTCAGGGCCGCCTGTACGAATATGGCACCCAACAGCAGTTTTTCTGGGCCATGCAACGCGAAGGCGAACGCGCTGTAAGTGATCGACCTAATGCTTTTTCCCGATACGGAGTTTCGCGCCGAAACTTGCCCATCGGAGTCTGATGCGGCTGGGTCCTGGCCTGATGAGACCATGTCGGAAAGCCGGTTTTGTGCTTCTTCGAAGACCACTTGCCCGCCGGTTACATAGGCAGCCGTGTCCGGGAACATGGCGGCATGACCATGATAGATCGCCGGCCAGCTGAGCGCGAGCACGAGAAGCAGGAATTTCCACGCGGATTTATGCATATGATTCCGTGTCAGGTCGGCGACCGCCCGAATGGCGTGGCGCAAGCGGCGCGCACCAGGTTTCGGACTGCCTGCGTGCGGTGCCAGCACAGCAGGTGGCGTTCCTTATCGCGCCAGGCGTTCCTCGATCGCCTGCGACAATTCACGAAGTCTTTCGGCGTTGTAACCAAGATCGGACAGGCCCACGCGGCTGACGGATCGCAGATCGATCTGGCCGTCCGCGACCCGCGCGACAACATCGTCCCGGAAGCCGAAAGCGAAGGTTTCCGCAACCCCTTCCACCGTATTCGAACCGTCAACACGGCGCACGTCCTGAAGGCCGATCTCGCCCATGGCTGCGACAATTGCGTCAAACGCTTCGTCGCGATCGACATTTCCAAGAATGATCGGCTGCAAGTCGGCATATTCTTCGGCGATGACATCTGCGTGGTTCTTGGCCTTGAGGGCCTCGTCTTCGACTCCGGCCCACATTTCCAACTGGCCAAGGGGTATGCCGTAATCGTTGACCGGGTTGGCATCGAGCTGGGTGCGCAGGGCCATTGTCTCGCGCGAGAACGCAGGCGGATCGCGCAGATCTGTCGATACGTCATAGATCGGCGGAACGGCATCGGCCTGCGCGCGCATGGTCAGCAGGCCCATGAAGAGCACGGCGGGAATAGCCATCGCCAGGGCCGCTTTCCACCATGGACCGCGCGGCGTCTTGAGAAAGGCGAACGCGAATGCAAAGATCGCGAACAGCGCCGAAATCGCGAGCAGCCAAACCCCGGCTTCGCGGATCATGAAGCCCAGGCCAGTGCGCCAGTCTATCAGTCCGAACTTGGGCCCGAACGCAGCCAGAGCGAACCACAGCAACACGCCAAGCGACAGCCAGAGCGACCAGTTCGGCAGTGCCGTGCGCCAGTTACGGCGAGGCTTTGCAGTTTCCGCGTGCGCATCTGGCGCGTCAGTAGACCTTGAAGCGGGCGATACCGGGGCGTTCTGGTGGTTGGTCTCGTTCATACTCAGCCTCTTCCTCTATAGGCGGCAACGCCCTGATCGGGCAACCACAGCCCTTCCGGAGGAGCGCCGCTCTGCCAGAATACGTCGATCGGTATGCCGCCACGCGGATACCAGTAGCCGCCGATGCGCAGCCAGCGCGGCTGCATTTCTTCGTACAGGCGTTGACCTATGCCGACTGTCACGTCCTCGTGAAATCCGCAATGATTGCGGAAACTGCCCAGGAAAAGCTTGAGGCTCTTGCTTTCGACGATCGTTCTGCCGGGCGCGTAATCGATCACGAGATGGGCAAAGTCGGGCTGGCCCGTCACCGGGCAAAGCGAAGTGAATTCAGGAGCAGCGAAACGAACCATGTAGAGTTGGCCGTCGCGCGGGTTCTGTACGTAATCGAGCTCCGCGTCCTGCGGCGAGGCTGGCAGGGCGCTGTTCTCGCCAAGGAACTTCGGGCTGGGTGTGTCGCTCATGTCGCGCATCTGCCGGGAAAGGCGCCTGGGCGCAAGGCAGGGCTTGGAAGCCACGGCTTCAGTGCCTATTCAGCGCGCCCCGGTGCAACTGTCTGCACCCTTGCCGTGATCAGAACTATGCTTTCGCGTTTCCGCTTCCTTCTTGCTGTGCCCATGCTCCTGCTGCCGCTCCCGGCGATGGCCCAATCGGTGCAGGATTTTACGCTCGAGCCCGCGCCCACGCCCACCCCTACCGCGCGAGTGCAGGGTCCGGTCGATACCGAGAGCGGGGCAGTGCCGGTCGCACCGCGCGAGATCCGCACCGCACGGCCAACACCGCGCGTGACCGCGACACCTGCTCCGGCAGATACTCCTGCTCCCGCGCGACGCGCGACCGAACCGCCACAGCCGACTTCGGCTCCGCGTAGTGACGTTCCAGTTCCGCGTGAACGCAGATTGCCCGCCCCGGTCCCGACCGTCCTGCCGACGCCGAGAGAACCTGATCCTGCACTGGCGGTCGACCCTCTCGGCGCGGTCCCAACGATCGTCGAAGAGTCCGAGACGATCGCACCGGTCGCGCAAACGCCGCCGGTTCCTTCGGAAAATAGTACCGAAACCAGTCTCAACTGGCCCTTGTTCGTCGGAGTAGTTGCGGTTCTCGTATTGCTGGCCGGGTTAACTTTGTTCTGGCGCCGCCGCCGGACGGGCCCATCTGCGCGAAGGATCGCCCGACCGGTCGTATCAGGAAGCACGCCACAGGCCATCCCGGCAAGGAATGCCCTGTCGCTTCATTGCGAAGTGGTGAAGCTGACGCGAAGCGCGGTCTATGCGACGTTGAAATATCGCCTGACGTTGGTGAACCGGACCGATGGGCCGCTGGCCGACGTGCGGATCGGCATCGATCTGTCATCCGCGCATGCGGGCGCGCCGATGGAGGAGCAGGTGGCGACCGATACGACCCGCCTGGAAACGCGCCATGTTCTGCCGCGTATCTCGCCGCGTCAGAACGTATCGGTCGATGGCGAGGTAAAACTGCCTCTCGCCGCAGCGCAGATCATCCGGCAAGGTCGTCTCCCCCTGCTCGTGCCGCTCATGCGGGTGCGCGTAGATGGCGCGGGCGAAGACGCATTGGTGAAGACCTTCGTAGTCGGGCAGGGAGGGGCACAGGGCGGCCGGGTCCAGCCCTTCCGGCTCGACGAAGCGCCGCAAAGCTACCAACCTATCGCCCAGCGCGAACTTGCCTGATCGGACGGGCGCAGTCGACTTGAGCCGTGCGCCGCGCTACTTCGCTGCATATGGACAGTCTTGTTTCCACCCAGTGGCTCGCGCGCGAGCTTGATACCGACGATGTAGTGATCCTCGATGCGACGATGCACCTGCCCGACGTGCCGCGGAAAGCACACGAGGAGTTTCTGATCAGCCACATCCCGGGGGCGCTATTTCTGGATCTGGCAAGTTTCGTCGATTTCGATGCGGATACGCCCAAAGCCATCCCGAACGCCGAGCAGTTTGCCCAAAGAATGGGGCAATTGGGCATCAGGCCCGGCTCGCGAGTGGTGCTCTATGACGACAGTGCCATCAGGAGCGCTGCGCGAGCCCGGTACATATTTGATCATTACGGGTTCGATAAGGTCGCGATCCTCGATGGGGGCATCGCGAAATGGCGGGCTGAGCAGCGCCCCATGGAAAGTGGAGAACCGGACGTCGGCGTAACACATTTTCCCGTACCAGAAGCCCGCCGGGCACTGCGTTCGAAAGCGGACATGCTGGCTAATTGCGCATCGCAGGCAGAACAGGTCGTCGATGCGCGCGACGCGGCGCGGTTCGCAGGTTCGGCAGGAAGCGGATCTGAGGGGCACATTCCAAGCGCGACCAATCTGCCCTTCGGGCGTCTGTTCGAAGATGATGGAACCTACAAACCGGCGCGCGCTATCCGCGACGAGTTCGAATGCGCCGGTGTCGATCTGTCGAAGCCCGTAATTGCCTGTTGCAACAGCGGCATGACCGCAGCCGTCCTGTTGTTCGGACTTAACCTTGCGGACAAGAAAGATGCCGCTCTGTACGATGGCAGCTGGATGGAATGGGGTGCCGATCCCGCCACGCCTAAGGAAAAGGGCGTAGCCGTCTGATTATGGGAAAAGACAAGTCAAGGCACGACGGCGCGACACGGCTGGTCACGACGGGACGGTCGGGTGACTTCGCTCGATACGTGGTCAATCCGCCAATCTGGCGTGCCAGTACCCATCTGTACGAGGATTGTGCCGCCTTGCGAGCAGGGCCGAGTACAAACCAGGACGGTCGGTTCTTCTACGGACGGCGCGGCTCGCCGACGCAATGGTCGCTTGGCGAAGCGCTTACCGAACTGGAACCGGGCGCCGCAGGAACGGTGCTCTATCCCAGCGGCCTCGCAGCTATTGTTGGTGCGCTGATGGCCGTGGTCAAGACAGGCGACGTCCTGCTGCTGGCCGACAACGCCTACGATCCGACCCGTGCAACAGCCATGGGCGTTCTCAAAAGATTCGGGGTCGAGCACCGTTTCTTCGATCCGCTCGATCGTCATGCTTACGCGGCTGCCTTTTGCGATCGAACGACAGCCGTGATGCTGGAGAACCCCGGCAGCCTCACAATGGAAGTCTGCGATGTGCCGGCGCTCGCCACAATTGCACGCGAGAAAGGTGCCGTCAGCCTGATCGACAACACTTGGGCAACATCGCTGGGCTTCGCTGCGCTGGAGCATGGATGCGATATCGCGATTACCGCGCTGACCAAGCATGTCGGGGGTCATTCGGACCTGATGATGGGTGCGGCATCCGCAGGCGAGCGATTATATCGCAAACTTCGGCTCGGTGCGCAGCAATTGGGGCACGTCGTCTCGCCCGACGATGCGGCGCTCGCCTTGCGCGGACTGCGCACGATGGGCGTACGGCTGGAGCGCGAAACCACCTCTGCACTGGCTATTGCGCAGTGGCTTTCGCAGCGCGACGATGTTGCCCATGTGCTGTGCCCGATCCTGCCGGGTGCGCCCGGGCACGAGTTATGGCAGCGGGACTTCACCGGTGGATGCGGTCTGTTCAGCTTCGTCCTCAGGGGCCATGACGATGCGGCGCGGTGTCGCCTAGTCGATTCGCTGGAACTGTTCGGTATCGGATATAGCTGGGGCGGGTTCGAAAGCCTGGCCCTGCCGTTCGACGTGGAACCGGTCCGGGCACAGATGGCGTGGCCCAAACCGGGCTGGGAGGTTGAGGATTCTTGTGGCATTCGCCTATCGATCGGGCTCGAGGACGCAGATGACCTCATTGCTGATCTGGAACGCGGGTTTGCCGCGATGAACGAAGGATAGACCGTGCAGGGGGCGCTACCCACATCAACCGAAACACCACAGGCCGAAGAGCCGGTCGAGCAGGCCTGGAGCCTGGCGGAAGACGCGCCCGAGGAAAGCCCGGTCGCTGCGACCGAGGGCATCCGGGAAGCCGTCAGCGGCCAGAACGAGACGGTCGGCTCGGTCGTCGACACGCTTGATGCCGTAGCGCTCAGCCTGGGCGACATGCGCATCTCGCTGTTCGACGTTCTGATCGTTTCGGTGATCCTGTTCGTGATCCTGTTCGTCGCCTGGTTCGTCAGCAAGCTTACCCGCAAATTGGTGCGGCGGATGACCAAGCTGGACAACACCCAGCAATTGCTGGTCGAAAAGCTGATTACCATCATCATCTGGGCGTCGGCGTTCTTTCTCGGGATCGATCTGCTTGGCATCGATCTCACCGCACTGGCCGTTTTCTCGGGTGCATTCGGCCTTGCCATCGGTTTTGGCCTTCAGAAGACCTTCGGCAATCTTATCGCCGGTATTATCCTGCTGATGGACCGCTCGATAAAACCTGGCGATGTGATTGCAGTAGCCGATACAACCGGCAAGGAAACCTTCGGTCAGATCCGCAAGATTGGAATCCGGGCCGTTTCGGTGACGACGCGCGACCAGCGCGAATATCTTATCCCGAACGAGAACCTGATGATCAATCAGGTCGAAAACTGGTCCTATTCCTCGAAGAACGTGCGTATGCAGGTGCCCGTCGGCGTCAGCTACGAAGCCGACATGAACCTCGCCGAAGAACTGATGCTCGAAGCGGCAAAGAGCTGCGACCGCGTGCTAAAGGTCCCGCCACCGACTGTCTGGATGAGCGAATATGGCGATAGCTCGGTCAACTTCACCATTCATTGCTGGATCCAGGATCCGGAAGATGGGGTTGGCAATGTGCGCAGCGCAGTCCTGAAGAAGCTGTGGTGGCTGTTGAAGGAGAACGACATCGAAATACCATTTCCTCAACGCGACCTGCATATCCGCAGCAGCGACCAGATGGACAGGTTGCTGGAGATGATGGGGGACGACAGACGCCACGGACCAAACGCAAAAGAATAGGTTCGCACCCCTACAGACCCTCTTTCAAAATTTACGCTTCCTTGCCGCACACGCATTTTGATTGGTGTGCAGCCTTCCGGATCCGCATCTTGGCACGATGTCGAGAACCGGAACCATTCATCTCGTCGGCGCGGGGCCAGGCGATCCCGAGCAGCTGACGCTACGGGCCGCGCGGCTGATCGCAAACGCGCGGACCATTGTCCATGACGGCCTCGTCGATCCGGCCATTCTGGCGCTCGCACACCCCGAGGCGCACCTCGTTTCGGTCGCCAAACGCCGGTCGAAGCACACGATGCCTCAGGACGAAATCAACGCGCTGCTGGTGCGTACCGCTCGTTCGGGCGCGGATGTCGTGCGGCTCAAGGGTGGCGATCCCTTCGTGTTCGGTCGCGGCGGTGAAGAGGTCGAGGCAGCGCGCGCGGCCGGCGTCCCGGTCGAGGTCGTCCCCGGTATCAGCGCAGCGAACGGCGCCGCAGCCGCGGCGCAGATCGCGCTCACACACCGCGATGCCTCCTCGATAGTCAGTTTTGTCGCTGGTCAGTGCAAGGGGCTGAAGGATCAGGACTGGGCTGGCCTTGCCGGAAAGGGGCGCACGCTCGTCATCTACATGGGCGTGAAGACTGCGCCGCAAATTGCCGACAAGCTGATGGATGATGGCCTGTCCCCCGATATGCCCGTTGCGGTTATCGAGAACGGTGCGCGACCGGGAATGCGCGTGCTTCGCAGCCCGCTTGCAGGTTTGCCTGATCTGGTCGAGCGCGAGGTAGTTGTCAGCCCGGCATTGATCGTGATTGGCGAGGTCACGGCGCGGGAGGATGTGATCATCGCACGCCTGGCGCAGGAGGCAGCACGATGAGGCTGCTCACCGGCAATGACCTGAGGACCGGAGCCGTTACCTGGTGGACCGGGACCGACTGGTCCATCCATGTCGGGGATGCGGCGGATGTAGCCGGCAATGAGGACGAGATCGCGCGGCGCGAAGAGGCCTTGCGCCGGGTCAACGTCCCCTATGCCATCGACGCCGAAATGCACGAAGGGCATCCCCGCCCGTCGCACATCAAGGACCGAGTGCGTGCCCTCGGGCCGACCGTTCGCCCCGACCTCACCCTCAAACCCGCCGATCCCGATATCGGCAACTGGGTAATCTGATGTACAAATATGATTCTTACGACCAGGCCATGGTCGATGCCCGCGTGGAGGAATTCCGCGACCAAGCGCGCCGCCGCCTCGAAGGCAAATTGACCGAGGACCAGTTCAAGCCCTTGCGCCTCATGAACGGCCTGTACCTCCAGCTTCACGCCTACATGCTTCGCGTCGCCGTGCCATACGGAACGCTCGACAGCCGGCAGATGCATGCTCTGGCGGATATCGCGGACAAGTATGACCGCGGTTACGGCCATTTCACCACGCGGCAGAACATTCAGTACAACTGGATCAAGCTGGAAGATGCAGCGGATATCCTTGCCGACCTGTCGAAGGTCGAGATGCACGCCATTCAGACCAGCGGCAATTGCATCCGCAACATCAGCAGCGATCATTTCGCAGGCGCCGCCGCGGACGAGGTGGTCGATCCGCGACCCTATGCCGAGCTGCTGCGCCAATGGTCGAGCTTCCACCCGGAGTTCAGCTATCTTCCGCGCAAGTTCAAGATCGCGGTGATTGCTTCCGAACAGGACCGTGCGGCCATGCGGTTGCATGATATCGGCATCAACATAGTGCAACGGAACGGCGAACTTGGCGCGGCCTTTTATGTCGGCGGCGGGATGGGCCGCACACCGATGATCGCGCCGTGCATCAATGCGTTCGTGCCGCTCGACCAGTTCGTCACCTATGCCGAGGCGTGTCTGCGGGTCTACAATCGCTACGGCCGGCGCGACAACAAGTACAAGGCGCGGATCAAAATCCTCGTCCGTGAACTGGGCGCGGAAGAATATACCCGCCAGGTCGAGGAAGAATTCGCCCTCCTGCTTGATCAGGCCATCGAGCCGCCGTTGGCAGAGCTGGAGCGGATCAAGGGTTTCTTTGCCGATCCCGATTTCGATCGGGATGCAGGCGACGATATCGACCGTTCCGATCCCGACTTTGCGCTATGGGTCGACCGTAATACCGTGGCACACAAGCAGGCGGGCTACGTTTCCGCGGTGATCTCGCTGAAGCCCGTCGGCGGTATTCCCGGCGATGCGACCGCAGGGCAGATGCGCCTTATGGCCGACCTCGCCAAACGGCATAGTTTCGACGAGCTGCGCGTGATGCACACGCAGAACATCGTCCTGCCGCATGTTCGCAAGGCCGACCTTCACACGTTGTGGAGCGCTCTGGATGACGCAGGCTTGGGCAGTCCCAATCTCGATACGGTCGAGGACATCATCGCCTGTCCCGGGCTCGATTACTGCAGCCTCGCCAATGCCCGCTCGATACCGGTCGCGCAAAAGATATCGGAGCGATTCGCAAAGACCGGGAAGACCGGGACGCTGGGTCAGCTCAAGCTCAAGATTTCCGGCTGCATCAACGCCTGCGGGCATCATCATGCAGGTCATATCGGTATTCTCGGCGTCGACCGCAAAGGTGTCGAGAACTACCAGCTCTCGCTCGGCGGAAGTGAGGCGGAAGATGTCAGCCTGGCCAAGATCACCGGGCCGGGTTTCAGCGAGGATGGCATTGTCGATGCGGTGGAAACCGTAACCGGCGTCTACGAACGCGAACGTACCGATGGCGAGCGCTTCCTCGATACCTATCGCCGTATCGGCATGGCCCCGTTCAAGGAAGCACTCTATGACTGACCAGACCCCGCCTGCAGAAGGCCGCGGTCCCGACACCGGCAGGCTTATTCGCTATCGCGACGACGAGCCAGTCGATCACGGTGCCGTCACCGTCGACGCCTTTCTCGACCAGTCGAATGCTAGCGCCGTTCGCGTCGAGCCGGGCGACGATGCGCGCGAACTGATCCCTCATCTGGAGCGGTTGGCCCTGGTGGAAGTCAATTTTCCCGCCTTTGGCGACGGGCGCGGTTATTCTTCGGCGCGTATCCTGCGTGAGGCCGGATACGCGGGCGAACTCCGCGCCGTGGGTGACGTGCTCGTCGACCAGCTTGCCTATATGCGCCGCTGCGGGTTCGATGCTTTCGATCCTGACGAACACCTCGACGAGCATGATGTCGAGGCGGCATTCGCGCGCTGGCCCGAGGTCTATCAGCCTGCCGCCGATGCGCGCACGCCGATCTGGGCGAAACGTCACGGATGAACGAATTGCGCGCCATTGACCGGCTCGACACGGGTCCCCGCTATTGCGAGCACGATGCCGTTCGGCTGAACCGCATGTTTCGCGGGTCGGACACGGACGAATGGTTGCGCGCGGTGATCGAGGATAATCTCGCCGGCGATCTGGCGATCGTGTCGAGCTTTGGCGCGGAAAGCGCAGCATTGCTGCACCTTGTCTCGCAGATCGATCACCGGATCCCCGTATTGTTCCTCGAGACGGGCAAGCATTTTTCCGAGACGCTGGCCTATCGCGACGAACTGACCGAGAGGTTCAGCCTTAATCGGATCGATCTATATCCCGAACTGGAAGATCTGCAATTACGCGACGAGAGCGGTCTGCGCTGGTCATACGATCCCGATGGCTGCTGCGAACTGCGCAAGGTGAAGCCGCTGGAAAAAGCGCTTATCGCATTCGATGCGAGCCTGACCGGGCGCAAGGCGTTTCAGTCGTCGACCCGGGCGAACCTCCCCCGGATCGAGATCGACACTTCCGATGCGCAGGGTCGGCTGAAGATCAATCCGTTGATCGACTGGGATGCGGATCGCATCGCGGCCTATTTCGAGGAACACGAACTGCCCCGCCATCCGCTTGTCGAGCGCGGCTATGCCTCGATCGGGTGTTCGCCCTGTACCCGGGAAACCAGGCCGGGCGAAGATCCGCGCGCCGGACGCTGGGCCGGGTGGGACAAGGTGGAATGCGGCATCCATCAACCGGGCGAGGAGCCGTTCCTCTGAAGCACGGCGGACACCGGGACTATCGTCCTCGGTGTCGCGCGTGCTGGTCCAGGTCAGGCCTCGACCCGTTCGACTGTCGAAGTCTCTCCGTCCGGATTGGTTGAAGTCCATACCCCGTCGGCGTCGAGCGCCTCGGTGTTGCATCGTCGCTCACCGCTCGTGTCCGCATCGACATAATCCGCATCGACTGTGTAGCAGTACTGGTCGGGGCTGGGCTGTTCCCAACTTCCGGTTTCGACCACTGTTCCGTCGGCATCCGTCTGGACATATGTTCCGTCGTCCCTGACGTCTTCAGTGAAGACCTCGCCTTGTGCGGTGGTAATTCTGTACAGGCCAGGGGTTGGCTGGCCGTCCGCCGCCAAAGCGGGTGCAGGCTCGACGAGAGCGGTATCGGGGGCTTCGGTAACGGGTTCGCTCTCTTCGGCTTGCGAGCAACCGGCAAGGATCGCCAAGCTGGCGACGAGCATCAGGTATTTCATGTTTCCTCCAGTCGCGACCCTGGATGAACGTGCGGATTTATTCGCTCGTGATTCGCGTCCCGTGCCGCAGCTATATGACAGATTGCCTCGGCAGGGAACGCGCTTGGACGGGAGGTCGGACAATGGTGCCGGCTGGAGGATTCGAACCCCCGGCCTGATGATTACAAATCAACTGCTCTACCAACTGAGCTAAGCCGGCCCATGCGGCCCGGGCCTTTCCCGCAAAGCGAGGTAATTGTCCAGACCCTTGTGACGTTTGGCCGCGCTGACGGTCGGGCGCGGATCACAGCCATCCCGCATCGCGATACCATTGGGCAGTCTGATCCAACCCGTCCTCTCCAGCGATGTACGGCCGCCAGACCGCCGGGGGAACGCCGCGGTCGGAACGGGCGACCCAGTTCGGATGTGCCATGTAACCAACCCGGTCCGAGGTAAGCCGGGCCTTGTCGCCCCGCAACAGCCGATCCGCACGGGCGCCCGCCAGCATCAACGCTTTCGGCAAGTGCGGCGCGACAACCCGGCGGCCAACCGCCTTCCCGATCGCCTTCGCCAGTTCCTTGTGCGACCAGCCGCCTTCGCGCCCATCGTCAGGCTCGAACAATCGGCGGCGGGCCAACGCTGGCGGTGCGTCGACCAGGTCGAGCAACAGGCGCGCCAGATCAGCGACATGGATGATCGAGCTCGCCCCGCGCGGGGGAAGCGGTACGAACCCGAACTTCGCGCTACGAAACATCTCGAAATAATCGACATCGTGCGGACCGTAGACGCCGGGCGGGCGCACGATTGTCCAGTCGAGGCCGCTCGTCTCGACCAGCGCTTCGGCTTTCGCCTTGGACGCGCCATAGGCCGACAGGCCCGGTTCGCGCGCGGAAAGCGAAGATACGAAAACTACGCGCTTGATCTTCTTTTCGTTCGCGGCGGCCAACAGCCGCTCGGTTCCCGTCACATTCGCTTCTGTAAATGCCGCCGGATCGGTCGCCTTGGTCAATCCTGCAACATGGATAACAGCATCCGCCCCGTGACACAGCAACGCAAGCGCGACCGGATTGGACATATCGCCTTCCACCCACTCGACAAGGCTGCGGGCGGCCTGGGGGCGCCGGGTCAGGGCGCGGATCGGTTGTTCGCGGCGGTTCGCCTCGTCAAGTAACGCCTGTCCGACAAAGCCCGTTGCCCCGGTCAGCGCTATGCTCATGCGCGGACCATATGGTCACGGTGGACCACCGCCGCCCGCGGTGCATAGCCAAGCTCGGCTTCCTGTTCGCTTTCGCGACGGCCGAGAATGGCGATGCATTCAGCGGATGTATATTCGACCAGCCCCTGTCCCAGGCGCTCTCCCTTCGGGCCGGAGATCGCCACCAGATCTCCCCGGCGAAATTCACCTTCGACGTCCGTGAGGCCCGCCGCCAACACACTCGCACCATTGGCCAGAGCCGAAACGCAGCCTTCGTCCACGCTCAGAACGCCCGCAGGGGCAAGGCGTCCCGACAACCACGCCTTACGCGCGCTTTCGTCCTGTTGGGGCAGGAAAAGTGTTCCGCGGCCTGCGTCCAGAGCGCGGGCAATCGGCCGGTCATGCGCTCCATTGACGATGGCGAGGGTGATCCCGACCCGCTCGGCAATCCGCGCCGCCTGCAGTTTTGCAAGCATCCCGCCGCTACCCAGGCCGGAACTGGACGCGCTGCTCGCCATGGCGATGACCTCGGGCGTAACGCCGTCGATGCGTTCGACCAGCTTCGCGCCATTTTCGCGGGGATCCCTGTTATACAGACCATCGACATCGGACAAAAGCAGGACCGCGTCTGCTTGGGCCGCCTGGGCGACCCGCGCCGCCAGACGATCATTGTCGCCAAAACGGATTTCCTCGGTCGCCACGCTATCGTTCTCGTTGACTACCGGCACGACGCCTTCTTCCAGCAACCGCCCGAGCGTCGCCGCCGCGTTGAGATAGCGCCGCCGGTCCTCCAGATCTCCCAGCGTGACGAGCATCTGCGCGGCGACGATCCGATGGCGTCCGAGCGCTTCGGACCACAATCGGGCCAGATCGACCTGACCGACAGATGCCGCAGCCTGGGCATCGGCTAGGCTGGCCCGGCCACGCTTGGGAAGGCCCAGCCTCGCTGCACCAAGGCCTATCGCTCCCGAACTCACAACGATGATTTCGCTTGTCCTGCGCAGATCCACCAGTTCATCGACCAGGCCGTTCAACCAAGCGGTGCGCGGACCCCCATCCTTGATCAGCAGTGCGGAGCCGATCTTCACGACCAGCCGCTTTGCTTGGCGCAGATCGGACAGGCTGGAGATGCTCATCGGATCAGATGGGCGACCACTCGCCGCCGTTTTCCTCGACTTCCTCGACCTCGGCGGCCTTCGTCTCCGTCGAAGTGCGATCGGGCAGGTAGGCAAGCACGGCGTCGAGCAGGTCGTCGATACCGGCACCGGTCGCGCCCGATATCGTGAAGACCTTGTCAGCTCCCGCCGCGATGAGTTCTTCGCCGAAAGCCTCGCTAAGTTCGGCATCACCCAGATCGAGCTTGTTCAGCGCAACGAT
Source organism: Erythrobacteraceae bacterium Alg239-R51 (assembly GCA_947331495.1). Taxonomy (GTDB): domain Bacteria; phylum Pseudomonadota; class Alphaproteobacteria; order Sphingomonadales; family Sphingomonadaceae; genus Qipengyuania. The sequence goes on from CAMZOI010000002.1 coordinate 181,858, forward strand.
CTGCGGCTTGTCGGCCAACCCCCCGCCATAGGCTTCGAGTTCGGTGTTGATGGTGCGAAACGCGTCGGCCGGATCGTCACCGGCGATATCGACGAGATGGATCAGCACCCTACAGCGTTCGACATGGCCCAGGAACCGGTCACCGATCCCTGCGCCTTCTGCCGCGCCTTCGATCAGGCCGGGAATGTCGGCAAGGACGAATTCGCGCCCTCTGTGGCGGACCACTCCGAGCTTCGGTATGAGCGTGGTGAAGGCATAGTCGCCAACTTTCGCCTTGGCGTTGGAGACCTGATTTATGAAAGTGCTCTTGCCGGCATTCGGCAGACCGAGCAGGCCCACATCGGCGATCAGCTTCAGCCGCAACCAGACCCACATTTCCTCGCCCGGTTCGCCAGGCTGATGCTGGCGCGGGGCGCGGTTGGTGCTTGTCTTGTAGCTGGCATTGCCGCGTCCACCCATTCCGCCTTCGAGAAAAACGACCCGCTGGCCAACCTCGGTGAAATCGGCCAGCACTTCCTGCTTGTCTTCCGACAGAACCTGCGTTCCGACCGGAACTTCGATCACCAGATCGTCGGCTCCTGCGCCGGTACGGTCCTTGCCCATTCCATGATTGCCGCGCGCTGCCTTGAAGTGTTGGGCATACCGGAAATCGATCAGCGTATTGAGGCCCTGCACGGCTTCGAACACGATATCGCCGCCCCTACCGCCATTGCCGCCGTCGGGCCCGCCATACTCGATGTACTTCTCGCGCCGGAAACTGACCGCACCGGGGCCGCCCGCGCCGGACTTGAGATAGATCTTGGCTTGATCAAGAAAATGCATCGCCAGCGCCTAGCCTCTTTTCCCGAGGAAGGCGAGCGGTGCGAAGCTGCTTGTGTCTCTTGCAGCGGAGCGATAACCGCGCCCGGCATGACCGAAGAAGAAAAGATGAAGCGCGACCTGAAAGATCGCAAGTTCTACCCCGCAGAGGAAGAGGCCGAGTTTTCCAAATCGCAGCCCAGCCAGACGCCGCAAACGGCACACCCGGCCTATAAGCTCGCTTTTCAGGACAAGGATTTCCTGCTGCGCCAGGAATTGCGCCCGGTGCGCTTCCAGCTGGAATTGCTCAAACCGGAGATGCTGCTCGACGAGGCCGGGGTCGGCTCGACGCTGGTCGTCTACGGGTCGGCGCGCATTCCGCCGCCCGAAGCCTGCGAAACCGCACTGGAAGGCGCGAAGGACCTTCCCGATGAGGAGCGGCGGGTGGTCGAGAACCTGGTTGCGAAAAGCAAATATTACGCCGAGGCTCAGAAGCTGGCGAAGATTGCCAGCGAGCGTTCGATCATCGAGGATGGCAAACGCCAGTTCGTGGTTTGCTCGGGCGGGGGCCCATCGATCATGGAGGCGGCCAATCGCGGGGCCAGCGAGGCCGGGGCCGAAAGCATCGGCCTGAACATTATCCTGCCGCACGAACAGGCTCCCAACAGCTACGTCACGCCGTATCTATCGCTCAACTTCCACTACTTTGCGCTCCGCAAGATGCATTTTTTGCTGCGCGCCAAGGCGGTGGCGGTGTTTCCTGGCGGGTTCGGAACCTTCGACGAGTTCTTCGAGCTGCTGACCCTGATCCAGACCGGCAAGATGAAACCCATGCCCATCCTGCTGTTCGGCAAGGAATTCTGGACCCGGGTGATCGATTTCGAAGCGATCGCGGATGAAGGCACCATTTCAAGACGCGATCTGGAACTGTTCCGGTGGTGCGAAACCGCTGACGAGGCTTGGAGTCATATAACCGCTTTCTACGACCTCGATCGCTAGGCGGGTTGCCGCACCGCGCCGTGACCCAGCGGGCCATGGCCCTTGCCGAACCCCGGCGCATTCTCGATCGCAGCGAAGGTGTAGCCTCTTGCCAGTCTGACCGCGTTGGTCATCGGTTGACCGTGCGCCAACAAGGTCGCAAGCGCCGAGGAGAGGGTACAGCCCGTCCCATGGGTATGCGGCGTGTCGAGGCGAGCATGGCCGAAGCTTGCCATCTTGCCGCTGGGCGAAACCATGCGATCGTGCACCTCCGCTTCACTGCCATGACCACCTTTCGCCAGCACATAGACGTCGTGTTCACGTGCCAGCGCGAGCGCTGCCTCGACGATAGCGTCGGGCGACGCGGGGCGCATGCCGGTCAGCGCCTCGAGTTCGGGGATATTGGGAGTAACTATGCTGGCGACATCCATCAGTTCGCCGAACACCGCTATGGTTTCCTCGTCGGCCAGCGCTGCCCCGCTGGTGGCGACTATGACCGGGTCGAAAACAATTGTCCCGGCGAAGGTATCGAGCCGTCGAGCGATCCGGCGGGCGGTGTCGGGCGAACCGATCATCCCGATCTTGACCGCATCGGCCCCGATATCGTTCAGGCAGGCTTCGATTTGCGCCAGAACTAGTTCGGTCGCGAGCACTTCGACTTCGCTTACTCCGGTCGAATTCTGCGCTGTTACGGCAGTAATCGCCGTCATGGCATAGCCGCCGAGCATGGTTATCGTCTTGATGTCGGCCTGAATTCCCGCGCCGCCGGACGAATCCGAACCGGCAATCGAGAGTATGCGAGGAGGGGCCCGACCGCTCACCTGATACCTACCTTAAACAGGTTCGGCGCAGTTTCACTGCGCAGAATGGCTCCGCGCTCGCAAGAGTGACGTTTCGCGAGCATCAGGCGACTGCGCGGACCGCATCGCAGATCCGGTCGACCATTGTCTCGACCTCGTCCGCATCGTCACCTTCCGCCATCACTCGTATCACCGGTTCGGTCCCCGAAGGGCGAATGACCAGTCGGCCTCTGTCTCCAAGCTCGCCTTCTACTCCGGCGATCACTTGTTTCACTTTCTCGTGTTCAAGGGGCTTGCCGCCCGAATACCGGACGTTCTTTAGCAGCTGCGGCACTGGATCGAAGACATGCAAGACCTCGCTTGCCGGTTTACCTGACCTGACGAGACTGGCCAGAACACGCAGCGCTGCGACTGTCCCATCGCCCGTCGTCGCATGATCGAGCAGGATCATGTGGCCGGATTGTTCCCCCCCGATGTTGAAGCCGCCCTGTTTCATTCGCTCCAGCACGTAACGATCGCCGACCTTCGTCCGCTCCAGCGTCAGGCCGAGCCCGTCGAGATACCGTTCTAGCCCGAGATTACTCATGACCGTCGCCACGACCCCTCCGCCCTTGAGGTCACCGCGATCGTGCAGGCGCGTGGCGATGAGGCCCATGATCTGATCGCCGTCGACCGTCTTGCCCTTCTCGTCGATAACGATGAGCCGGTCGGCATCACCATCCAGAGCAATACCGATATCCGCCCCGTCCTCGACCACCCGGGCCCGGATGGCGTCAAGAGCAGTCGATCCGACGTCCCGGTTGATATTGGTACCGTCGGGCTGCACGCCCATTGCAACCACCTCCGCACCCAGTTCCCAGATAGCGCTGGGCGCAACCTGATAAGCGGCCCCATTGGCGCAATCGACCACGACCTTGAGCCCATCGAACCGTATATCGCTAGCAACCGACTGCTTGACCGCGTGAATATAGCGACCACGGGCATCATCTATCCGTCGCGCCCGGCCGATGCGCGAAGCTTCGACAAGCAGCGGTTCCTGCTCCAGCAGACGCTCGATCGAACTTTCGGCTTCGTCGGACAGCTTGAATCCGTCGGGGCCGAACAGCTTGATCCCATTGTCCTCGAACGGATTATGGCTTGCCGAAATCATGACCCCGAGATCGGCGCGCATTTCGCGCGTCAACAAGGCGATCGCGGGGGTCGGCAGCGGGCCGGTCATGACGACGTCCATTCCCACGCTGGTGAAGCCGGCCACCAGCGCACTTTCCATCATGTATCCGGACAATCGGGTATCCTTGCCGATCACGACCCGGTGGCGGTGCCCGCCGCGAAGAAAATGGGTGCCGGCAGCCTGGCCGACCCGCATGGCGGTGGCCGCGGTCATCACACCTTCATTGGTGCGCCCGCGTATGCCGTCCGTGCCGAAGAATTTGCGTCCCATGATTGCGCTCCTGCTTCCCTTGGCTACCGCCATGGCGCGATTGCAGCACGATTGAAAGACCGGCAGTGGCCGTTCTCCGGCCAATATCGTTGATCGCTGCAACCACCGGCGTTGCCGCGCGTTAAGGAACGAATACCGAAAAGTTTTCACACCAACCCAAGAGGGACTATTCCATGGCTTTCGAACTGATCGACCTGCCTTACGAGGACACTGCGCTTGAACCTGCCGTTTCGGCCAAGACGCTGTCCTATCATCACGGCAAGCACCACAAGGCCTACATCGACAAGACCAACAAGGCGGTCGACGGCGGTGACCTTGACGGCAAGCCTCTCGAAGACGTTATCGCGTCGGCTCGCAACAGCGACCAGGGCCTGTTCAACAACGCCGCCCAGAGCTGGAACCACGGTTTCTACTGGCATTCGATGGCCGGAAAGGAAACGAACGCTTCGGGCGAACTGAAGAGCATGATCGAGGACGCTTTCGGCTCGCTCGACAGCCTGAAGGAAAAACTTGCAGAGCGCGGCGCCGGACACTTCGCTAGCGGCTGGGTCTGGTTGGCGGTCAAGGACGGCAAGCTGTCGATCGAGGAAACGCATGATGGCGACACCCTGGCCGATCAGGATGGCACCGTTCCGCTGCTCGTGATCGACCTGTGGGAACACGCCTACTACCTCGATCACCAGAACGCGCGGCCCGAATATCTCGACGCCGTGAAGGGCAAGCTCAACTGGAGCTTCGCCAGCGAGAACCTCGCTCGTGGCACGACCTGGACCTATCCGAACTGATCATTACGATCTGCGTTTGAATGGCCCGCCCCGTATCGACGGGGCGGGCCTTTTCATGAAGCGGCCGGGTCGCGTTCCGCCGTCAGTATCTCGGTTGCAAACAGCGGCTCGCCGAATATGAAGCCAACCAAATTGGGCCGACCGATATGGTCGAACAGTGCGGTCAGCATCAGTAGGATCGGAACCGACAGAAGGGCACCGAACACACCCCATATCCAGGTGAAGTAGGACAACGTGATCAGGATGACGACCGGGTTCATGGTAAAGCGAGCGCCAAGTATCGATGGGGTCACGACATTGGCTTCGACCGTATGCAGGCCGAGATACGCTGCGGCGGGAACCAGGCCGAGAAATATCGTTTCACTGGTCCCGATGCCGAACAGGGACAACAGGACGACCATCACGATCGGTCCGATATAGGGCAGGAAGTTGAGCAGCGCGGCAAGCCCACCCCACATGACCGGGGCATCGACCCCCAGGGCCCAGGCGCCCAGCGCGACCACCACGCCTACCACCGCGTTGATCGCCCCGACCGTCAGGATATAGGCTGCAACCCGGTCCTGCACTTCGCGCAACACGCGGGCGGCCTTGATGCTGGTGCCGAAACTGGACCGTCCGAAAAGCAGCCGCTGCCGCAGGCGCACCCGGGCTTCCACCATGAAATAGGCCATGAGCAGCGTCAGCACGGCTTCGATCACAAAGCTCGGCGTGGCGAAGGCCAGTTCTTCTATCAGGCTGGGACTAGCCAGGACGACCTCCCGCTCGCCATCATTGTCGAACAGCTCTGCCAGCTGCTCATTGATCTGCGCGACCCAGGCGAACTGCTCGCGCAATTCGCCGAAGCGTAGCATGACCTGTTCGGTCATGGCGGGAACATCCTCGAACAAGACTGTCGCCGGCTGAAGGATGAGGGCGAGCGCCAGCAGCAGGATGGCGAAGAAGATGAGCAGCGAAACGAGCGAAGCGAGCGCGTTGGGCAACCCCCAGCCGTTCAGCTTGTCCGCAAGGGGTGACAGGATCACGGTCAGCACGAGCGCCGTTACGACCGGCAGGAACACCACCGAGCCGATCGACAGGACGAAGGGGAGGGCCAGAAACAGCCCAAGCCCGATCAGCAGCACGAGGGAGGAAATGAGACGCAATTCCTGTTCGGCGAACGCAAGGCGCCGAGAACGTTGCGCGGATGCGGGATCTGCGTGCGTTGAGGGATCGATTTCGCTCATCGAATTACATCTGCACCGGGTGCGCTAGACTAGCAAGATGACGCTCGGCGAGGAACAGCCGTTGTCAGTTGCGGGCTGCGATACCTTGTCCCGCCGCGACATCATCGAGTTCTTCGAGAATGGCGCGATGGGCGGTCGCGTCATCGAGCGAGCGTTTCGGGATCGAACCATCGGCAAGCATCGAGTTGAGCGCCGAACGTGCGCGGCCAACCCTGCTCTTGATCGTACCCACTGCGCAACCGCAGATATTCGCCGCCTCTTCATAGGAAAACCCTCCGGCACCGACCAGAAGAAGCGCTTCGCGGCGTTCAGGCGGCAGAGTGAGCAGCGCGCGGTGCATGTCGGAAAGATGGATCGGCTCTTCCTGGCCGGCAGGCGCGGTGAGGATGCGTTCGGCGACCGTTTCGTCGTATTCGCCGCGAAAACGGTTGCGTCGCATGTCGGTAAGATAGGCGTTACGCAGAATCACGAATGTCCATGCGCGCATGCTGGTGCCGGGCTGGAAGCGTTCCTGCGCCGCCCAGGCCTTCAGCAGCGTTTCCTGTACGAGATCGTCGGCCATGTCGGCACGCCCGCACAATCCGCGGGCAAAGGCACGCAGATGCGGGACCACTTCGGTCAATTCGCGTTTGAAGTCGGCTTTTTCCGAGGCCGTCCGTTTATTTTCCCCCATCAGTCCTTCGCGTCCAATTTCGACAGCAGATCCTTGAATTGATCGGGGAGCGGTTCCTCGACTACCGAGTCATATAGGTTGCGCAGGCCGTTTGCCCACTCCGGATTGTTCTTCGCTGCGGCACGCTTCGGCTTGCCGGCCGAAACGGGATTGGTTTCGTCAGGTTTCATATCGATCAAGAAACGTCCTTTTTTCGTCGTCGCGCGGCCCGTCAGTCCCTTCGCTGCGCAACGCAGTCGATCCCATAAGTGCGGTCCCAACGTGGAACAGGGCGTTTGGTTCCCAGCAGAGAACAGGAACCAATCAGCACGCCTTTCATAGATACAGACGCACGAACGCACTAGGACTTTTCGATTGCAGGGGCGACACGCTGAGTAGCGAAGACAACCGAACCAAGCCGGCTGGGCGTCGGTGGCTGCTAGAGTATCCGCGTGCAACACCCGTGGTCATTTTCATTCTTGTGATGGCAATGACGGTGTTGAGCGTATTCGCGATCGAGCGTGGCGAAACGCAGCGCGACGAGGCTGAAATCAACCGCCGCGCCCAGGCAATGACCATGGCGATCGAGCGGCGGGCATTCACCAGTTCCGCCTACCTTCGCGCGGGGGCCGCACTGCTTACCACGCAGGACGAAGTGACCGAAGATGTCTTCCGCCGCTTCGTCACCGAATTGCGGCTGGATTCGGACTATCGCGGAGCGGAAGGGATCGGCTGGGCCCCAGCGATCAATCCCAATTCGCTCGAGGCTTTCGAAAACGATTTGAATGAAAATCGCATCAGCCCTCTGACGATCCGGCCAACGCTGAGCGAAACGCCTCGCTCGCTGATGACTCCGATTCTTTATCTGTTGCCCGACACGGCGCGCAATCGCCGGGCCATCGGGTTCGACATGTATTCCGAACCGGTCCGCCGCACCGCAATGGAGGAAGCAGTCGAGAATCAGCGGCCAACCGCCAGCGGACCGGTCGTGCTCGTCCAGGAAGGCGGCGCGGAAGATTTAGGGTTCCTTATATACATGCCGGTATTCGAAGGTTCGGGGGCCGGGCGGCAAATCAAGGGGTTCATCTACAGCCCCTTCAACGCGCAGCAATTCCTGTCGTCGGCTTCGGACCTGGTGAGTTACGAGCAGCTGGGCGTCCGGTTGTACGATGCGGCTGGCCTTGGGCGCGACCTGCTTGCTCAGACGGCCGGGTGGCAGGAAACCGGCGCCACGGTCGAACGGGAAGTGGAGCTTGCCAATCGCGAAATGATTGTCGTCGTACAGTCCGACCGTTCGGAAACGCTCTCCTCGATGTCGATGATCACGCTTTTGTTCGGGTTGGCCGTTGCCAGCCTGTTGATGCTGGTCGCGCGCCTGCTGACGCAGCAGGCCGCGGAAGACCATCGCTCGCTGCAATGGTTCGCCGAACAGAATTCCATTCGCAACTCGCTTACCCGCGAACTTAATCACCGCGTCAAGAATACGCTCGCCAACGTTCTTTCGATCGTGTCCCTGACCCGGCGCCGCGCGGAAACGGTGGAGGAATTCGCAAACGGGCTCGATGGCCGCATCCGGGCCCTTTCGGCCACGCACGACCTCCTGACCCAATCGGAATGGGGCACCACGCCGATCCGTTCGGTGGTCGAAGTGGAAGTGGCGCCTTATGCTCGCGACGATGACAGCGAGGTCGACTTTGGCGGGCCGGATGTCGAACTGGCGCCCAACGATGCTCTTTCCCTGGGTCTTGCACTGCACGAACTGTCCACAAACGCGGCGAAATACGGTGCCCTGAGCGAGTCGGGCGGAAAGGTCCGGGTTCACTGGACCAATGTCAGCGATACCTTGGCGAAGGTCGAATGGGTCGAAAGCGGCGGACCGCCTGTCGCGGCGCCCGACCGTCGGGGATTTGGAATGGAACTGATCGAGAAGATTGTAGCGCACGAACTGCGTCACCCGGTCGATCTGAGCTTTGAACGCGGCGGGGTGCGGTGCACTCTGCTGGTGCCGATACGCGAACCCAGCGAGTTCGAGTTGAGAACCAAGCGGCCGGACGCTCGCGCTCGCTGAAGCCGGCCGGAACGGTTGAGTGACTTACAAGAAAAGGCCGCCAGGCGTTACACCCGGCGGCCTTTTTGCGTTGGTATTGCGGGCTGGTCCTCGGCCTAGCCGAGCGGGCGGCTCGATCCGAAGAACAGTGCCTGGCTGATTGCGGCGCGAACGGTCTGTTCCTGGAACGGCTTGGTTACCAGGTAGGTCGGCTCGGGACGATCGCCCGTAAGAAGCCGCTCGGGATAGGCGGTGATGAAGATGACCGGCACGCTGCTGATCGCGAGAATGTCGTCGACAGCATCGAGTCCTGAAGAACCATCGGCCAACTGGATATCGGCCAGCACGAGGCCGGGCGTCGTCTCTGCAACGACTTCCTGCGCTTGCGTACGCGTCGCAGCAGTGCCGCAAACCTCGTGGCCGAGCGATGTCACGAGATCTTCAAGCTGCATGGAGATAAGCGGCTCGTCCTCGATGATGAGAACACTGGTGGAAGATTCTCGGTCGATTTCCGAAACCGCTTCCTGAACGAGCTTTTCGATCTCTTCGGCTTCCATCTCCATGATCTCTCCGGCCTGTTCGACCGAGAAATCTTCAAGGGTCGTAAGCAGCAGCGCCTGGCGATTGAGCGGCGTGATCGATTTCAGACGATCCTGCGCGGCATTCTCGTGTCCCTCTCCATCGGTTTCGGGCACATCCATGTAGGCGCTGGCCCAGACCTTGTTGAACGCGCGGTAGAGCGGGACGCGGCCGCCTTCGAGTGATTCCTTCAGATTTTCGTCCGCCAGAGCTGCTTCCAGCGTGGCGCGAACAAACGCATCGCCCGTTGCCTGCGAGCCGGTCAGGGCTCGGGCGTAACGGCGAAGATATGGCAGATTTCGAGCAATTTGGTCACCAAGCGACATAAAACCCCTTCCATTAGGTGCGCGCCTAGAACGTCCGGTCTCTTCTTCGGTTCCTAGGGCTTACAACAGCGCACGAATGTTTGACAAATCGAGATGTTCGGGCGACGGCTAGAGCGCGGGAAACAATAATAAAAGGGGGTTTGCGCAGCGATGGAACAGGTAAGCGATCCGGTACCTTGCACGCAATGTCCGTTGGGCCAGCATCCGGGACTGCGTCCGATGGGCGAAAAGCGGCTCGCATTCATGAAGGATTTCAAGGATAGTGAAGTCCTGCTCCGGCGCGGTGATACTCTTGTAGAGGAAGGCCAGGACAGCACACAGCTGTACACCATTCTCACCGGTGTGATGATCCGGTTCCATTCGCTCGAAGATGGGCGCAGGCAGATCGTCAACTTTATGTTCCCGGGCGATCTGGTCGGGCTTCAGGGCGCTTACGATGAACCGGCTCGTCATTCCGTCGAGTGCCTCGTCGAAGCCAGGCTCTGTGTGTTCCGCAAACAGCATTTCATGAACCTTGTCGCGGAGCATCCACAGTTCGGATATGACCTGACCTGGCTTGCGGCCAAGGAAGAGACGGCGCTTGAGGAACACATCGTTTCGCTGGGCCAGCGCAGCGCCAAGGAGCGGGTCGCCTACCTCGCCGTCTGGCTGCTCGACCGCGCGGTCGCGACGGGCGTTGCTGACAACGACAACGCAGTTCACCTGCCGATCACGCAAACCCGGATCGCGGACATGCTGGGCGTATCGCTCGTCCATGCCAATCGCACCATCCGGCAGCTTGAGCGCGAAGGTCTGGTGAACTGGAAGTCAAGGGAGATACGGATTCCGGACATGCAGAAAGCCTGCGAGTACGCGCATTTCGACAGGAGCGAGGTCCGGCCTAGGCCATTCATTTAACCCGATTTTTGAAGCTACAATCGAATTTCGAAAAAAAATGTGAGAGGCGGGAACCCCATTCCAATCGGGTCATTTAGTCTATGTCACCGCCGAGACCCCCCCTCCCGTCCAAGCGGCTGGTGATACGATCCCGAAAGGCCTTCGCTCTATACGAGCGAAGGCCTTTTTTCTTGGTCGAGCTTTTCTTCGATAGACGGCTTCATGACAGTTTAGCCGGGCGATGTGTCGGATTATGTCCGGCGCGTTCGCGCTGCGAGATGGTCAGCGCAACGCGCCGCGCAGGCGCGCTATGATCCCGCGGCGTTCCGGTTCGCGCAAAACCTGGATGAGTGCTTCGGGCGCATAAGGCTTGGCAAGGACACAGCCCATCTCGGCCACATCTTCAGGAATATCGTTGGGCGCTCCGGTGGAAAATACGATACGTGGGCTGTCCGGGCCCAGCGTTCGTACCAGTTCGGCAATGGCCCAGCCATCGTCACGGTCCGCCAGGTGAACGTCGAGCACGATTGCATCGGGCTGTTCGCGGCGCAGGGCCGCCAGCGCCTCGTCGGTCGTCGGGCAGATTTCGACGTTGGCCACGCCTGCGTCGAGCAAGGCCTGTTCGATCGTCAGACCCAGTATCGCATCGTCTTCCACGACGAGAACGCGGGCGGGCAATGCTTTTGCAGTGTCGGTTTTCTTGGTGGCCATCGATTCAAACACCCAACGGCAGCGCGCCCTGCGCAGTTCCCGCTGGATCGCCATTGTTCGCCAGCGTGGCTGCTTGGCAACAATGTCAGTACTACAGCGGTTTCTGATAGATTGCGTATTCGCGGTTGACGTCGCTCTTGATCGCCTCGGCGATGGCCTTCATTCCCTGATTGTCGTCGAGGATCCAGCCTATTTCCCCCCGACTGGCCTGGTAGTTGTTGACCGCGTTTTCCCGAATACGCTCGATCAGCATGAAGGCTAGCTGACTGGCCATGCGTGAATTCTGCAGTTCCTTCAGAACGCCCATGAGCGGCACGCGCATGTCGGATCCGGTAGGTTTGCGCAACCAACGCAGCATGCGAAACCAGCCGAACGGCAGCAACTTCCCGTCGATGGCCTTGAGCGTCTTGTTCATATCCGGAAAGGTCAGCATGAAAGCGACCGGACGCCCGTCGAGTTCGGCGATCATGTTGAGGTCCGGGCGGATGATCGGCTTGAGCTTCTTACCGGCATAGGCGATCTCACGATCGGTAAACGGCACGAAACCCCAATTCTGCGACCAGGCATCGTTCAGGATCGAAAGGATCACTGCGGCCTCCTCGTCCCAGCGTTTCGGATCGACCTCACGCACCGCAATGCGTTCGTTGCGTTCGCCCGACTGGATTATCCGCTTGATGAGGGGAGGGAATTCGCATTCGATATCCAGTTCATAGGTCGTCAGCCGCTTTGTCTCGGCATATCCCGCGCTTTCTATCCATCCGGCATAATGCGCTGGATGATGACCCATCATGATGGTTGGCGAATGATCCTGACCACGCACGAGCAGGCCCGGCTCCTCCCAGATCGAGAGCGAGATCGGGCCGAGCACGCGGGTCATTCCCTGACCGCGCAGCCATTCCGCGGCACGGGCCAGCAGCTGGTGAGCTGTCTGCTCATCCTCGGCATCGAAATATCCGAACATTCCCGTTCCCGGACCGAAGCCCTGTTCGCGCGGGAGTTCCAGCGCGAGACGATCGATATGCGCTGAAATGCGCCCGAGGGCCTTTGGGCCTTGGCGGGCGACGAAGAATTGATGGCTGGCATGGCCAAAGAACGGGTTCTTGTCCGGATCGACCAGCTCGAGCTGTTCGGAGCGCAATTGCGGGACCGCATGCGGCTCACGCGCGGCGAAGGCGCGTCCGATGTCGACGAATTCCGCACGGCCCTTCTTGCCGGAAACCGGTTCGATAACCATCTGCTCTGCCACTGGCGATACTCCCGTTCAGCCGTCATTAGCCCTGCGTTTGCTGTAGGAAACTTGTCAAGCAAGGCCGCCGCCGTCGCCGATTACTATGATCGCAAACCTCATGGTGTCGTGGCGCGCCAAAATCGGCTATCGGCCTCTCAAGGACAATCGATCATGACCGCACAACAGTCGATCACTGCCGCTGAAATCGTATCGCGCCGAAACGCGGGATCGGGTTGGCATGCTCAGATTCCCGATGACAAGGCGATGCTGCGCGCGGCGCGCGACCTGACCAAAGACATCGCGTCTGCGCGACCAGGCGTATACTGGACGGATATGCTGATCTCGGCGCTGCTGGGCTATGGTTCGCTGGCAGGGACGATCCTGGTCGATAACGTTCCGGTCGCCTTGGGGCTCGGGCTGGTTTCGGCGCTGTCCCTGTATCGCGCCTTGCTCTTCATTCACGAGATTTCGCACATTCGTCGCGACGCATTGCCCGGTTTTCGAACGGGCTGGAACCTGCTGATCGGTATTCCGCTGCTGACGCCATCCTTCATGTATGAAGGCGTGCATACCCTGCACCACAAGCGCACGCAGTACGGAACGATCGAGGACCCCGAATATCTGCCGCTCGCGCTGATGAAGCCATGGAGCCTGCCACTGTTCGTCCTCATCGCGCTGCTGGCGCCCGTGGCCTTGCTGCTGCGTTTCGCGGTCCTCGTTCCACTGGGCGCGGCCATTCCTGCGATACGCCAGCTGACATGGCAGCGTTTCAGTGCGCTGGCGATCAATCCGGAATTTCGCCGCCGTCCCGCCGAGGGAGATCTGAAGCCGCGCGTCCTCTGGCAGGAACTGGGAGGTCTCGTGTGGTCGTGGATGTTGATCGGCAGCGTCTTCATGCTGGGCTGGCGCCCGCTGCTGATCGCATTGGCGATCGTTTCGGTGACCGCCACGCTGAACCAGCTGCGCACGCTGGTCGCCCATCTGTGGGAAAATGAGGGCGAGCCGATGACGGTGACTGCGCAATTTCTTGATTCGGTCAATGTTCCGCCGCCCGGCCGCATCGCGGAAATCTGGGCGCCTGTCGGCCTGCGCTACCATGCGCTGCATCACCTGATGCCGTCCATGCCCTATCACTCGCTACCCGAAGCGCACCGGCGCCTGGTGCGCGAACTGGGAGAATCCTCGAGTTATCACGGCGCCAACCATGCCGGCATGGGCGTGCTGGTCGCCCGGATCGCCCGCAACACGATGGGTGGCCGGCGCTGATCCGAACCTCAGTCGGCGGTTTCATGCGGGTCCGGTAGCTGCGCATCGCCGGCATACTGGTCGTCGATCCGTTCGTCGGGACCGCCTTCGATGGAATCGTTGTCGGGAACTGAGGCGATCCCATCGCCACCCTCCGGCACGGGGGCGGGCAATTGCTGCTCGTAAGCGGTGTCGGGCTCTTCCACCTCGTCATTGCATGCCGCGAGGGCCAGAGGGGTCGTCATCATCGCCAGCATTGCCGAATATTTCATGGGAAACTCCTTTTGTATTGCCGGAACGACGCAGCGAAGCGCCGCATGTTCCGGGTCGGGGTCAGTTCAGAAACTTGATCATCGCGCAACGCTGCTCTCTGGGCAGACCCGCCTGAACCGCCGCGTCGAGCGCCTCGGACAGTCGGGGATAGCCTTCAAGGTTGTCGATGATGACATAGCCGTGCCGGGCATAGAAGGGCGCATTCCACGCCACGTCGCGGAACGTGTCGAGCGTGATCGCCCTGAAGTTCGACGCCCGGGCATCGGCTTCCACGGCGTATAGCAATCGCCTTCCGATACCGCGGCCCTGGCGACTTCGGCAAACGCTGAGCTCGTGCAGATGGAGTTCGCTGCCCACTGCCCGGCAGGCGGCAAACCCGATCACCTTGTCGCCCGCGATGGCAACGATGCACCGGGCCCTGGCGATAAGGGCGCGATAGGTCTGGGGTGTACGGGGCGCAGGAATGGTCAGCTCGGCCAACAAGGGTTCTGCGGCATACAGTTGCGCGGCATCATTCTCGACGCGGGTCATGGCTTCGGCATCGTCCGGGAGGGCCAGCCTGATGCTGAACGCCTCGGTCATTCCTCGGTGCGGACGAGCACAGTCTCGCCGATCAGCAGGAACAGAAGGAACGGCGCCCAGGCGGCAAGGAGGGGTGGGTAGCCGCCGAAACTACCCATCGCCAGCGCGGCATTGTCGACGACGAAGAAAGCAAAACCAAGCGCCATTCCGATGATCGCGCGCACGAAAAGCTGGCCTGACCTTGCAAGACCAAAAGCGGCTACGGCACCCAGCAAGGGCATGAGGAAGGAGGCAAGCGGCCCCGATAGTTTGTGCCACCACTTGGCGCGCAGTTCGGAGGTGCGGCGACCCGCTTCCTCATATGCCTCGATCGAGCTCGACAAGTCCCAGAATGGCAGGGCATCTGGATCGACATTAGCCAGATCGATCTGTTCCGGCGTCAGGCCTTGCGCGACGACTACGTCACCTGTCGGTTCGGTCGTGGCGTTCTGGACGCGGAAACGCGTGGCCTCTTCCAGCCGCCATCCGGGCGATGCGTAAGTGGCGCGGGCGGCATCGATCTGCTCGATGATCGCGCCGCTTTCGTTGCGTTCGTACCAGGTCACGTCGCGCATCGCCATCCGGGGGCCGGTTCCGGTGGCGACGGCTGCGGTCAGGACGCCGCGACCATCGGTCAGGTACAGGTTCGAGCGCACGTCGCTTTCTTCTGGGATCGGCCCGAATTCGGCCGCTTCCCAAGCTTTCAGCGTAGCCGTCGAGCGCGTCACGACCGTCTCGTTGAAAACGAAGCTGAATGCGGACACGAGGCCAGCGGTCAACAGCAAGGGTGCGAGAACCTGGTGCGCCGACAGGCCGGCCGCTTTCATCGCGATGACTTCGCTGTTCTGGTTGAGCGTCACCAGCGTGATGAGGGTGGCAAGCAAGACCGAATAATGCAGGAAGGACGAGACCAGCTGCGGTATTCGCAAGCCCGCATAGGTCAACAGCTCGCCCTGTCCGTTGCCTTCGACCGCCAGGATGTCGCCGCTGCTCGACAGCAGGTCGAGCATCAGCAGGACGAGGACCAGTGTCGCGAGCATGGCGACAATCCGGACCACGAAAAGCTTGGACAGATAAATTGTCAGGGTCCGGGACGGGAAGAAATCGAATTGCATGCCAGCGCCCTATTCGGCCGGAGCCGGATGGAGGTCGATGTCGCGCCGCCGACGCCGCCCGAACAGTTTTCCGAGCCGTTTGCTCAGCTTGTCGAACCAGACTTCCAGCGCACCGATCGCCTGTCCGCCGGGGACGAAAGCAACCCGCCAGTACATCCATATGATGAGCGCGGCGAACAATACGAACGGTCCCCACAATGCCAGCAAGGGATCAACCCTGCCCAGCGCGGCGATGTCTTCGCCGTACTGATTGACCTTGTGATAGGCGACCACCATCACGATCGATACGAATACCCCGAGCGCGCTGGTAGATCGTTTTGGCGGAATGCCGAGCGCCACGGCGAGCAGGGGCAACAGGGCCATCATGACCACTTCGACCAGGCGGAAATTGAAGCTTGCCTGGCTGGCATCGCGAACCTCCTGCGCTACCTCCCCGCTCCAGCCGATGCGCAGCAGTTCGGGCAGGATATATTCGCGCTCGGCATCGCCGCGGGCGCGAAACTGTTCGATCTGCGGCAGATCGATCGGCAGATCATGACGCGTGAAGGTCAGCACGCGCGGTGTCTGGCCATTGGAATTCTGCACGATCGTGCCGTCGGTAAGGCGCAAGATGATGGTATCCGCGCTATCCGTGGTGGCCAGGAACGCGCCTTCTCTTGCGGAAATCGACAGCACCTGCCCGCTATCATTGGCGACGCGCGCGAATATTCCCTTGAGTTGGCGGCCGTCATCCTCACTTTCCTCGATGCGCAAGGCCATCCGGTCTGCCAGCGTCGTGAACTCGCCGACCTTGATCGAAGCGCCCAGAGCGCCAGAGCGCAATTCGTATTCGAGCTGTTCGTAATAATAGCGGCTGACCGGCTGGACGTAGAACACCAGCGCGACGTTCAGGCCCATCAGAAGCACAGTCAGGATGTAAGGTACGCGAAGCAGCCGTCCGTAGCCAAGTCCCACGGCGTTGAAGATGTCCAGTTCGCTGCTCGTGGCTATTTTCCGGAAGGCGAGCAGGATGCCCAGCAGCAGCCCGAGCGGTATCGCCAGGCTCGCATATTCGGGGATCAGCGCGGCGAGCATCTTGAACACGACGCCCACCGGTCCGCCCTCGACCGCGACGAAATCGAACAGACGCAACATCTTGTCGAGGATCAGCAGCGATGCGGCCACGGCAAACACGCCCATCATCGGCACGATGACGAGCTTGAAGATATATCGGTCGATGCTTGGGATGAACTTGAACAAGGGTACGCCGGTTTGCTGCCTGTATCCCGTCCTAGCGCGCTTTGCCGCTCAGGTCATGTCCCAAAGCGCGCGGCGCAAGTTACCAGAACCGGCTGCCGGGAACGCCCTTGAACGGGCCTGCCTCGCGCGAGGTGATCCAGCCACCATAAAAGCCACCGGGCTGCGGGATCACTTTTTCTCCGTCGACGAGAACGGTATCGAACGGTTCGGGATAAAAGGCGATATGACCTGCAATGCCCGCAAAGGTCGGCGTTGGGTCGGGATAGGACCAGCCGACCGCCCGCACCACGTCATCCGCGATGGCCACGTCCCAATAACGCGCCTGGCCCTTCCATTCGCACAGTGACCGGCGCGAATTGGGTGACAGCAGTTCCATCGCGATGTCCGCTTGCGGAAGATAATAGGTTGGCGGGTGACTGGTTTCCAGCGTCCGCCAGGCGCTTGTCGTGTCGGCGAGCGTGACACCCCGATGAGCAATGACGATATGGCGATCGGTCTGCTCGGCAATTGCCGGACGCGGATAGTCCCAGACGCTTTCCTGACCCCTGGCGACAGGATCGGGCCGGGGGTGGCGAAACGCTATTTGCTCAGGCCTTTTCTAGGGTGCATTGCAGAGGATGCTGGTTCTGCCGGGCGAAATCCATCACCTGGTTCACCTTGGTTTCGGCGACTTCGTAAGGAAAGATACCGCACACGCCCACACCCTTCTGGTGAACGTGCAGCATGACCCTGGTCGCTTCTTCCATGTCCATCCGGAAGAAGCGCTTGAGCACGATCACGACGAATTCCATGGGGGTGTAATCGTCGTTCAGCAACAGCACCTTGTACTGGCTGGGTTTCTTCGGTTTTGTCCGGGTCTTGGTGGCAGTGCCAACCTGGCCATCGCCCTCGCGGTTTTCGTCGTCGTCTTCGCTGGAGCGGACGGGCAGGGGGAGGGCGGTAAACATCATTGCGTCGGCAATATCGTATCGATCATGGAATTCGCAAGCTTGCTGCCTCGAGCCGGGCAAAGAAATCGTCCGTCTGCACGATGCCGCAGCATGCAGGAAAACGGGCCGGACAGCTGTTCAGCCATCCGACCCGCCGTGTCCAATCGCCGGGCTGGGAGAGAGGAGAGGGTGCCCGGCGGATTGAAGTTCATAATTTACGCAGCTGTGCGTACCTTTTCGGCCGCCAGGCTCATGCGGTTGGAAACCGGTGCGAAAGCTTCGTTGGCCAGCTTCATCATCGCTTCGGTGTTCTTCGAAGCGGTCGAAACCATGGCATCGAAATTGCGACGCGCGATTTCGCCCTGCAGCTGGAACAGCTCGGTCGGCGACTTGACGGCGGCGAACTTCTTGACGTCGGCCTGCATGGTGTCGGCAGCGCTCTTGGCTTCCTCGACATAGGTCCGGCCCATGTCCTGCATGCCACTGGCCAGGATCTTGCCCGACTGGACGAGTGCTTCAAGGTTGCCCTTCTGGAACTCGACGGCGTCCTGGGTCATCTCGTTGCCCTTCTCGTAGGCAGCCTTGGCGCGCGTCTGCATGTCGGCAGCAACGTCCTTCGCCTTGGTGGAATAGTCGTTGGTGGCGGTCTTCTTGGCAGTGGCCATGATCGTATCCTTCAGATTGGAAATGGGGGTTGTCTTCGTATCGCGAGGTTTTTTGCTGGCGGGCTTGGCCGTCCGGGAAGCTGCCTTCTTGGCGGAAGTCTTTTTCGGTGCCGCCTTGACGGCAACCTTCTTGGCTTTCGCCGGAGCTTTCGCCTCGGCAGCAGGCTCTTCGCTTGCAGGAGCGGCAATGGCTTCGGCGACGGCCGCGGCCTTTACCGGCGCAGTCTCGTCGGCCTCGACCGCCCGTTCGACAGCCTTGACGTTCACATCGTCACTGGCCGTATCGGCAGTTTTCTTCTCCGCTGCGTCGGCATATGCCTTCTCGGCAGCGGCATCGATCTTGTTCTGGCTGTCTGCCATGGGAAACCTCGCTTATGTTGCAGTGCACAAAATAGGCATTGCGTCTGCGAAGTCAAGCATTTTTGTGCACTGCACAATATCCAGCGATGGGCCGTGCCCTGCCTGGGTCAGCGCGTGGCGACGTAGCGTCCCGGTGCGTTCTCGATCACCAAGTCGCCCTTGCCGCCGGGTTTGCGTTTGCCCTTTGCAGCTACGGTCTCGCCGTCCTGTTCGCGCAGCCAGTCGATCCAGTCGGGCCACCAGCTTCCGGGATGTTCTTCCGCTCCGTCGCGGAATTCCGCAAGACTGCGCGGGGCATCGTCATTGAGCCAGTACTGGTATTTCCCGGCCTCGGGCGGATTGACCACGCCGGCAATATGGCCCGAGCCAGCCAGCACGAACTTGATCGGTCCCTTGAAGTGTTCGGTGATCTTCCAGACACTTTCTGCTGGGGCGATATGGTCTTCCTTGCCCGCCTGTACGTAAGTCGGCGTTTCAACCTGGCCAAGGTCGATTGGCGTGCCGTCGACGCTCAGCGCATCGGCTTCGACCAGACGGTTGTCGCGGTAGAGATCGCGGAGATATTGGCCGTGCCACTTGGCCGGCAGATTGGTGACATCCCCGTTCCAGTGAAGCAGGTCGAAGGCCGGGTAATCTTCGCCCAGCAGGTAGTTGTTGACCACGTAGTTCCAGATCAGGTCCGTGCCCCGCAACATGTTGAACGTTGCCGCCATGACCCGCCCGTCGAGATAGCCGTCGGGACTCATCGCCCCGACCATGCCCAATTGCTGGTCGTCGACGAAGTTCAGCAATTCGCCTGCCTTCTCGAAATCGACCTGCGCGGTGAAGAAGGTTGCGCTTGCCACCCTGGCCTGTTCGCCGCGCCGATGCATTACCGCCAGCGTGGCGGCCAGCGTGGTTCCGGCGACGCAGTATCCGATGGCGTGCACACGCGGCACGTCGAGCCGGTCGCGCACGTGATCGATCGCATCCATCTGCGCGCGGACATAGTCGTCCCACACCACGTCCTTCATGCTGGCATCGGCCGATTTCCAGCTGACCATGAACACGGTCACCCCCTGGTCGACAGCCCATTTCACGAAGCTCTTCTTGGCGTTCAGGTCGAGGATGTAGAACCGGTTGATCCATGGCGGGAATATCACGAGTGGCACTTCCAGCACGTCGTCCGTTGTCGGCGAATACTGGATCAACTGGTAGAGCGGGGTTTCGTGGACGACCTTGCCCGGCGTGACGGCGATGTTCTCGCCCAGGGTAAAGGCGCTGGCATCGGTATGGCTGAGCTGCCCCCGGCGCATGTCGGCAAGCAGGTGCTCCATGCCCTTGACCAGATTGTCGCCCCGCGTCTCCAGCGTGCGCTCCATCACCACCGGATTGAGCAGCGGGTAGTTGGCCGGGCTCGCCGCCTCGGTAATCGCGCGGGTGGTGAAACGCAATTGTTCGCGCTTGTCTTCGGGCAGGCCGTCCATGTCGTCGACCATGGCGTTCACCCGCTCGGCCAGAAACAGATAGGTCTGGTGGATCAGTGCGAAGGCGGGGTGGGTGCGCCATTTCTCGTCGGCGAAGCGGCGGTCCTTGCGCGGCAGGTCCGGATCGCCCTCGGCCTTCTCGTCCGCCTTGGGGCCGAGCCCGTATTGCCCGAGCACGTCTTCCCACAGGCGCATGCCTTCGGCCCACAAGGCCTGCTGCTGCTCGACCTGCGCCAGCGGCATCTGCCGGTACCAGTCGCCGGCCAGCGCCATCCAGCGCGTCGGATCGAAAAAGGGCACCAGGGCCTGCGGATTGGTCATCTGTTCCGCCTGGTACTGCAGCCACAACCCCTGCAGCTTCGTGCCGACTTCGGCCCAGTGCTGCGCATCTTCGGGCTTCAGCGTCGGTGCGTTCATCCCCCCGGCCATGGGGGCGAACATTGCCCGCGCCAGCTTGGCCGGCGCTTCGTACATATTGGTGAAGGGATCGGGCGTTTCGGTCATCTGGGTTCCTCAGGTCGCGCAAGCGGCGCTTGTCGCGTCATAAGTTATTTCGTCCCGCAGCGATAGCGAGTGTCTTTGCGCTTGCGCCGCGAACAGCTAATCAATGGACGCACAAGCCACCGCGTTCCGGGAGAATGCATGTCCGACGAATTTTACCGCATCAAGCGCCTGCCGCCCTATGTCATCGCCGAAGTCAACGCGATGCGGCATGCGGCGCGGCGGGCGGGGCGCGACATCATCGATCTCGGCATGGGCAATCCCGACCAGCCTCCGCCCGCTCACGTGATCGAGAAATTGCGCGAGGTCGCTGCCAAGCCGGATGCGCATGGCTATTCGCAGTCCAAGGGTATCCCCGGCCTGCGCAAGGCCCAGGCGAACTACTATGCGCAGCGCTTCGGGGTCGAGCTCGATCCCGAACGCGAGGTCGTGGTTACCATGGGTTCGAAGGAAGGCCTGTCATCGATGGCGACCGCGATCACCGCGCCGGGCGACGTGGTGCTGGCGCCCAGCCCGTCCTATCCGATCCACACCTTTGGCTTCATCATCGCGGGCGCCACGATCCGCAGCGTGCCCAGCACCCCGGACGAGCATTACTGGAAGGCGCTGGACAATGCGATGGCCTTCACCGTGCCGCGCCCGACCGTGCTGGTGGTGAATTATCCCAGCAATCCCACGGCCGAAGTGGTCGATGCGGCATTCTACCAGCGGCTGGTCGACTGGGCGCGCGAAAACGAGGTCTGGGTGATGTCCGACCTCGCCTATTCCGAACTCTATTACGATGGCAATCCGACGCCCTCGATCCTGCAGGCGAACGGTGCGAAGGATGTCGCGGTCGAGTTTACCTCGATGTCGAAGACCTATTCCATGGCCGGATGGCGGATGGGCTTTGCAGTCGGCAACCCCCGGCTGATCTCGGCGCTGACGCGGGTAAAATCCTATCTCGACTATGGTGCCTTCACACCGATCCAGGCGGCGGCCTGCGCGGCGTTGAACGGGCCGCAGGACGTGGTCGAACAGAACCGTCAACGCTACCAGGCGCGGCGCGACGTGATGGTCGAAAGCTTCGCCCGGGCCGGGTGGGATATCCCGACGCCGCCTGCCAGCATGTTCGCCTGGGCCAGGCTCCCGCCCGGGTTCGAGGACATGGGCAGCCTGGAGTTTTCCAAGCAATTGCTCGAACACGCCGATGTCGCGGTGGCGGCAGGCGTGGGCTATGGCGAGGAGGGCGAGGGATTTGTCCGCATCGCCATGGTCGAAAACGAACAGCGCATCCGCCAGGCTGCACGCAACGTGAAGCGCTTTCTGGCCGAACATCGCGCCAGGCACTGATAAAGAGGATTACTGCCATGCCCACGAATGACCGCATATCCATCGACCTCGCCGACAACGGCGTTGCGCAGGTGCGTTTCACCCGCGGCGACAAGATGAACGCGCTCGACCCTGAACAGTTCGAAGCGATCATCGCGGCGGGCGAGGAATTGCGCGAGATGAAAGGTCTGCGCGCTGTCGTTCTTTCGGGCGAGGGCAGGGCGTTCTGCGCCGGCCTCGACATATCCAGCTTCACCGCCGCGCCTCCGGGCGATGCGAAACCGCTGACCGAGCGCACGCATGGCAATGCCAACAAGTTCCAGGAAGTCGCCATGACCTGGCGCAAGTGCCCGGTTCCCGTTATCGCCGCGGTGCACGGCGTGTGCTTCGGCGGTGGGCTGCAGATCGCCAGCGGTGCCGATATCCGCGTGGTTCATCCCGACACGCGCATGGCGATCATGGAGATGAAATGGGGCCTCGTTCCCGACATGGGCGGCTATGCCCTGTGGCGGGGGCTGGTGCGCGACGATTCCTTGCGCGAACTGGTCTATACCAATCGCGAATTTACTGGGGTCGAGGCGAAGGAACTGGGCTTGGCAACCTTCGTGGAGGAGGATCCGCTGGCCCGCGCCACCGAGATCGCCGAGACCATCGCCCAGCGCAATCCCGAAGCGATCCGTGCCGCAAAGCGGCTGGCCGCGACCATGATGGAGGGGGATGGGAACGCGATCCTGCTGGCCGAAAGCGAGGAACAGGCGGCGGTGATCCGCAAGCCCAACCAGGTCGAGGCGGTAACCGCAGGCATGCAGAAACGCGCGCCGAACTTCACCGACGCCTGAAAGCTGCCGTGTGAGAGCCGTCGTGCATTCGCGGCCGTTCCTGTGGCTGGTCCTGGCTCTACCCGGCGCGTGGATACTCGGCCGCTGGGGCGCGACGCCCGATCTTTACGGATACGGCCATGCCATCGCCGATAGCGGGGACTGGGCGGCCTGGCTTCTGCTGGCGACGCTCGCGGTCACGCCGGTCCGGCTGCTGTTCCGGCGGCGGGCCTGGGCGCAATGGCTCATGCGGCACCGGCGCGATCTCGGCGTTGCCAGCTTCGCCTATGCCGCCGGACACACCGTCATCTATCTGGTCCGCAAGGCATCGCTGGAGACGATCGTGAACGAGCTGTCGACGCCGTACATCCTGATCGGGTGGCTGGCGTTCGTCCTGTTCGTGCCGCTCGCGATCACGTCCAACGATATCGCGATGCGCAGGCTCAAGCGGTCATGGAAGCGGTTGCACCGGCTGGTTTACCCCGCCGCGATCCTGACCTTCGCGCATTGGGTGCTGTCCGCCTACGACCCGACCACGGCCTGGATCCACATCGCGATCCTGGCCGTGATCGAGCTCGTCAGGCTTGGCGCCCAATGGCGTCAGAGAGTGACGTAGTTGCGGAACCGTGCCACTTCGGCCTCGTCGACATATTTGCCGATCTCGCGGTCGAACTCGGCCATGTCTTCATAGGGCCGGTATTCCTCGAATTCGTGGACCATCTTGTCGGTCATGCCGGGGATCAGCCGGATTTCCTCTTCGCTGGCAGTGTTGAGATTGATCGGCACGAACACACTCGTGCGCACCATGGCCGCCTCGTCTTCGGAAAGCGTTTCCATGAGCATGGCGTTTAGATCGGTGACGCTGGCATAGGGTTGCCCGGCGACGATCGCTGCGGCGAGTTCGGGCGAAACGCCGTCCATGCTCGCGAGCTGCTCGGCCGTCGCGGTGTTGGCATCGACGACCGCACCGGTTTCGGAAGCCGTATCGATGCCGGTATCCATGTCGGCCTCGACCATCGCTTCGGTCTCGACCGTGTCGTCGGCATCGTCCGCGCAGGCGGCGAGGGCGAGGGCGGTGCCGGACAGGGCGGCGACGAGTACGAGCTTGCGCATATGCGAATCCTTTTCCTGATAAAGGCTCGCATTAGCAGGCTTGCGGGAGATGCGAAGGGGTTGCGTTGAATTTCGAACAATCGGGTGGCGATTGTCGATCGGGGCACGATAAACCGACTGGGGCGTAAGGAGAGGTGATCGTCGCAACACGACGCCGAATACTATTTTCTTCAAGGAAAACCCATGCGCCAGAAGCTTCCAGCCACCATCGCCCTCGTCCTGCTGTCGGGCATCGTGGCCGCCTGTTCGGCACGTGCGGACAATTCGTCGACGAGCGAGAACGGACGCGTTCAGGCAGCCGACGGGCAGGCAGAAGATGTGGAGCGACCGGATTTCAGCGTCGTGAAATCGGCACCCGGCCCCTCGTCATTCGCGGGCGATATCGAACTGCGGCGTTACGAACCTGTCATTGTCGCCGAAACAACTGTTCAGGCGCCGAACCGGTCGGTGGCGTCCAGTCGCGGGTTCGAACCGCTTGCGGCGTTCATTTTTGGCAAGAACCGACCCAGCGCGGAAATCGCCATGACCGCGCCGGTCACGACTTCGGACGGCCGATCCGAAGAAATCGCCATGACTGCACCGGTAACGACCGCACCCGCCCAATCCGAAGAGATCGCGATGACCGCCCCGGTCACGACGAGCCCGGCCGGCGCCGATAGTACCGGCGAAGGCGGCGGAACCGAAAGGACCTACACCGTGCGCTTCACCATGCCTTCCAAATATACGATGGAAACGCTGCCGCGCCCGATCGATCCGGCTGTCAACATAGTTCCGCTGCCCGCACGCCAGATCGTCGCGCTTCGATTTGTCGGACGGCCCCCGCCCGAAAGGATCGCTACGGCCGAACGCGCAATATCGTCATTCGTGCAGGAAAACGATCTGTCCCCGACCGGTCCGTTCGCGACAGCCGGATATGACGGGCCAAGCGTGCCGCGATCGCGCCAACGCTGGGAAGTGCATCTTCCGGTCGAGTAGCCGATATTGTCGCAAGGCCGACCATATTTGCGGGCAGTTTCAAGGAGGCGAGGGCGGCGCACCGGTTGCGCGTCAGCCACTTTGCGAAGAATGACCATCGTGACCCATCTCGCTGGCCGTATTTCCAATCTCTCACGCCTGCCAGAACGGGCCGCGCCAGCGGGGTAGCTCTTTCCTACAGGTCGTCGCATGTGCCAGTTGCAATCGCATGCCCGCGAGCTTCGCCCATCCTTATCATGCCTCGAAACCGTTTACCGATTGTGCAAACGTTCCGAAGCCGGTCTCGAAGGGCGCGAAACGCGGCACGGCGGAAGGTGACACCATCGGCGCGGAAACCGGGTGCAACCATTGGAAACGAAACGCAAAAGTGGCTGAAGAAAGTTTTTTAAAACGCCCTTGTGAGCGGTCCACCGAAGGTTACGGGCGCGGTTTACCCGAACACTGCCACGCATTGCATTCCATCCATCACCTGCTGACCATCGGCGTTCCACAGCCGCAGCCGCTCGCTCGAATAGCCCTTGTCGGCGTGCTGGCTGGCGTTTTCCGACAGCCACCAGCCGTCGCGCGTTTCGGGCGCGGTGTCGAGCAGGTTGAAGCTCCAGTTGATCGAGCTGATCGGCCCCTGCCGCTGCATCGCTCGCATCGCGCCGGGCGGCATCACGTCGCCGAGCAGGATCAGCTCGCTTACCGGGTCGAGCATGTCGCGTCCGGCAACGCGCGCCCAGCGGCGCACCACCGGCGCGCCCGGTCCGCTGAAGTCCTGTGCGCGGCGCAGTTCGAAATTGGTCCGGATGAAGGCCGGTCCCTTGTCGGCCATCACCGATTCGGCGTCTTCGGGTGGGCCGGGCCAGTCGTCGGGGCGGTCGGCCGCATGCACCGCATTGGGCTCGCGCTCGGTTCCGAACAACCAGAAGGCGGTCAGCGTGCACTTGCCCTCGCACCAGATCTCGCTGCGCACCTGCGCCACGTTGCGCCCCTGGCGGACGATCTCGCGGCGCAGTTCCACGTCCGGTCCGGTCGGCGCGACAAAGGCAATCTGCGCGGCGCGCAGCGGCGGCAGATCGGAGAAGGCCCGGATCGCGGCAGTATACGCAATCAGGGCCGATGCGCCGCCATAGAGCGTGCGCCCCTGCATCCAGCCGTCGAGGTTTTCGAAACGGGTCTGGCCCCCTGTGGCGGCGATCGGGTCAAGCAGATTGGCAACACTCATGATTCGGCTTCTTGCCGGTTGCTCGCGCCGCGTCCAGACTGACGTTACGGAAGGCAAGCATACCCGATTGCCTTTGGCGCGCAGAGTCGCTACGGCCCCGCTTCCCGTGTCGCAAGGCCGGGCGAGGCCCGATGGCGGAGTGGTTACGCAGAGGACTGCAAATCCTTGCACGCCGGTTCGATTCCGGCTCGGGCCTCCACTCTTCCAGCGCGAATGCGCGCCCGAAGACGTGCCGCTTTAGCTCAGTTGGTAGAGCACATCATTCGTAATGATGGGGTCAGGTGTTCGAGTCACCTAAGCGGCACCACTTCGGACTTCGCAGTCGGTCTTCGGGGCGAGATCGCGTCGACACGCTCTAGAATTGGTACGGCACGCGAACCGAGAAGGAAAAGTCGGGCGATTCGTCGGTCAGGCC
Source organism: Erythrobacteraceae bacterium Alg239-R51 (assembly GCA_947331495.1). Classification (GTDB taxonomy): domain Bacteria; phylum Pseudomonadota; class Alphaproteobacteria; order Sphingomonadales; family Sphingomonadaceae; genus Qipengyuania. The sequence goes on from CAMZOI010000002.1 coordinate 208,498, forward strand.
GGCGGCGGTGGACAGCACCAGCGACATCCTGTCGGTCAGACCCACCGAGGCGCCGAGGGAAAGCCGGGCGTCATGCGTTCCTGAGCCCGGTATCTTCTCGCCATTCGACGAGGTGGCGAAGCGTTGCTTGTCGAGGAACGAGAAGTTCATCGACACACCCTGGTTGATCGACATGTTCAGTCCGGTGAAGAATTCGAAACCATGACCGGGTTCGATATAGCCGAACTGGTCGAAGCTTCGGCCGAAGGTGTAATTGTACGCCCCGCCAGCGAACAGCACGACCGGGTCGATCGGCCAGACGAAGGTCACCCCCGGAGATACGGTATAGAAACCGGACCCGGTGGGAGCCTCGACCAGAACGAGTTCCGGGCTGTCTTCGGAAGGCGGTACACGGTCAATCTCGAAAGCGCTCTTGCCGCTAGGAAATTCCGCCTGCACCCGCAGAATGGTCGCTGGGCGCCCACCCTTGGCGGTGAGCGCCTGATAGGCGAGCGTCAGTCCTATATCGCCGAGACCGTGGCCCGACGTCCTTCGCTCCAGCGCATCGCCGGTCCCGATCCCGGTGGTTTCGGTATCGTTACGGTAGACGAAGGGAACGCGCAGATCGACCTGACTCCGGCGTCCGGTACCATAGCGCGCCGTAATCGCACCGGTCAGGATATCCCGGTTGATATCGTCCACCCGGATGGTGCCGATCAGGATCGCGTTGAAGATCGAGAAACCCGACAGGTTTACCCGGTCGCTGGAGATGGAGGTGTAGTCGAGGCTGGGCTCGATCTGCAGCTTGCCGCTCGGAAGCAGAACGCCTCCCTGATCCAGAAGAAGCTGATCGACTGCCTTGTCCGATTGAGGTCGTTCGGCAGCAGCTACGGTCTGGTTCGCCGTGCTGTCCGCAGGAACGGTGTTCTGGACAGGCTCATCCTGTACCGAAGGATCCTGTGCAGTAGCGGCGCCACCGGATGCCTGCGCCGTATAGAACCTGGCGCCCGAGGGTTGCGATAGCCCGTCGCGATCGGCCAATGCGAGGTTCAGGCGCTGGACTTCGACGTTAGCGGCATGGATCTGCTGGTCGCGCGAACTAATCTCTGAGGATTGCCAGGTGACCGTCTGCTCCAGCTCGGAAATTCTGCGCTCCTGATCGTCGAGCCGTCGCTCGAGCCGGGCTAGAATATCGTCCTCGCGCCTCTCCGCCTTCTTGCCGGATCGAGTGCCGTCACGCGACTGTTCGCCAATGGACGAATGGAATTGCGGACCCTCCTGGGCCAGTACGCTGCCTGGAGACAGGAAGATGCTGATGGCGATTGCACTGCAACATGCCTTCCCCGCTTTGCCGAAATTTGAAGTCTTTCTCCGATAACCCTTTGTTGAACAATGCATGTGCCCCTCCCCGCTTTCGTATGCTGCTTTTCGCCAGACTTTTTTCGCTTTCGCGCTGTTCCAATCGGCCTTCGCGCTCAGAATCCGAATATCGCTCCGTTGGCAATGTTGCTGGTATCGGCCACGCCACCTTCGAGGAAATAGACGTTCAGAACCAGATTGTTGTTCACGATATTGTTGTTTCCGACAACGGACGCAAACTGGATGAACCCGCCAGTGTTGGGCAGGCTCGCAAGCCCGAGGTTCATGCTGACGAGGTCGGCGGATTGCGAGGCAAGGGTTACCCCTTCCGGAAGTCCGCTGCCTACTTGGTTGATGTCGCCATAGCCGAAGAGGGTGAAATAAACGCCGCCAAAGCCACCGCGCTCTATGCCCAGCTCCTCTTCGCTCAGCACCCGGCCATCGGTAAGGTTTGTCTCACCGAACACGAGCTGCGAAAGGTTACCGGTCACGTTTGAATTGGGCGGATATTCGTTGGCCTGGGCCGGTGAGCCGATAGCGCCAGCGACAAACGCTGCGCACAGGCTGGTTTTGCAAATATGCTTCCTAATCATGACGTTTGCTCCTTGTCTGAATTTGCGAACCGAAATGAAAGTCGGTCTTCATTTCAATATTCCCCCGGAAAGGTGATTTCCGCTGTTCCCAGGGCAAAGGCGATCGATCGCAAGTCGCCGGGTCGAGCCAGGATCGTCGGATCTTCCATGAACTGCGGATCAGGAGGGGTGTCAGCCTTCGCAACGGCAAGAATGATGCCGTCCCATTGACTGGCGAACTCGTCCAGCGTCGGGCGACTGTTTCCAAAGGCGGGATCCGCAATCAGAACTCTGCCCTCATGGACGCGCTTGATGACCACGAAGTGGTTGTAGCCCCGGACATTGATCAGCGCGATCACCGGAACCTGAAGGTTTTCGAGCTTTGCCACCGAATCGAGTTTGAAGCCGCCAGCAGCGAAGCCGCGGGTTTCGATATATCGCTTGAGTTCGAGCAGCGAGAAGCCTTCCTCGGCAATCTTCTGCCTGTTGTCCTCGGGGGTTATGTCGAAGATGTTGTCGATGACCGAGCCTTCGGTCGCGTCCAGCCCATATCCGTGCGCAAGCAAGGTCGAGACCGCGGCTGCGCCACAACTGAGATCGCGCGACTGGCGTGTCATGTTGCGAAAACGCATGTCCGCCAGCGAAGTCACCTTTACCTGCAACGAACCCGCGCCCGGCACATAGACCGGCTCGGCTACGGACGGAGTGGGAACAGCTGCTGCGAGGAAAACAAGGGCCGCAGCCAGACCGGGACCAAGGATGAAGGGCTTGCTCATGCTCAGCTTCCTGGCCCGGCGCCGATCGATACAGAGATCGTGTTCGCCGTCTGGTTGCCGTAGCCCACGACTTGCGAAACCTGGCCGACCCCGATGAACCCTTCGAAGGAGTTCTGCATCTCGGTTTGCCCTTCGAGCGCTGCGTTCTCGACGTCTTCGGCATTTAATACGGGGGACCGAACGTCGCCGAGCCCTGTGTCCGATATTGTCGTGGCGTCCGCATACGAGCCGAAGGCCTTAGCAATGAGGTTGGTCTGTCGGTTGTCCGCGCCGGTCGCCTGATTGATCTGAGCAAGGCCGACTGCCCCGTTCAGACTATCGCGGAGGGACGCCGTGGAAACCAAAGGCGGCGGCGCACCCTCGTCGGTCGATGTGTCGTCGGGCCTCGCCTGGAGCGATGCGGCGTTCGCAAGCGCGATGCCGTCGCTGGCAGAAGCAAGGGCGACGATGTTCGATTGTTGACCGCCTATACCCGCGAGCTGGTTCGCCTGGATGATACCTACCGCGCCGTTGCCGAACGAGGCTATTCCCACGTCCGGCGCGTTATTCGCAGACATGCGATAGGCAATCGAGGATGTGGAACTGACTGCCGAAGCGTATGCCACGCTCGCAGCGTCGTCAGACACTGCCAGGGCAACCAGATTGCCTTGCGAGGATCCTGATGCGGTCGACTGGTTGATGCCCACGAGGCCGCTCGCTCCGTTGGCGACTTCCGTCATCACGGCAGCCGAACTCGGTACGGCGAGAGTGGGTGAAAATGTACGTTGGGAATTGCCGGCATCGGCAATCGCGGCGCCTGCTTGCTCGACAGCGGAGACGACCAGCACGTTGTCCTGGTTCGTGGCGTCGGCAGCTGACTGGTTCAGGTGGAAAATGCCCGTCCCCTCGTTACCGACCTGTTCCAGTCCCGTCTGCTCGGGTTCCGGTTCGGGCTCAGGTTCGCTGGTCTGGGCTGCGAGCCCTGGGCCAGTACCCATCACGAGGAGGCACAGGAAACCCGATGCGATGCGGGTGAAAAAGCTGGTGGTTTGATGAGTTTGCATTGTTCGGTCGCTTGTTCGGATCAGTAGTGAGGCTGGCGAGAGAGACGGGGACTTCTGTTCTCTCACCAGCCTCACCATCTGACGCGTGCTTACTGGCCCAGTCCGACTGAACTGGTCAGCGCCGCGACGGAGATAACGGTTGCCTGATTGTTGAAGGCACCCGTCGACTGGTTCACGGCGACGATACCGGTGTTCCCGTTCATCGAGTTCGTGACGGTCGCAGTCTTCAGCGTGTTCACGTCATTCAGGACGTTGCCGCTGTTTTCCTGGCCAAGGCCCGCATCCGAGAGCGCCACCAGAGCATTGTCGCCTACTGCCAGCGACAGCAGATTGTGCTGGTTGTTGGCATTGCCGACGTTCTGGTTGCCCATCACGACACCGGCATTGCCATTGTAGGAATTGGTGATTTCGGCCGTGAGATCGAAGTCGAAGTCACCATCCAGATCGACAACGAATTCGCCATCCACCAGATCGACCAGACCGGCAAGGTTGTCGAAATCTTCCTCGTGGGTGGATTCGGAATCACTGATGCGTTGATCGGCATAGGCTTCGGACATCACCACCTGGCTATCATCTGAATCCACGGCGGTGAACACCGCTGCCGCAGCCATTACGTTACCCTGGTTGGAAACGTTGCCGGCGTCCTGGTTGAACTGGACGATACCGGTGTTTCTGTTGACGGAATCCGTCGTGCTGGCGGTCTTGTCGATGCCTTGGTCGGTAACCGAATCGTTGATCGCTCCGACGGACACGTCGTCGATCGTCGCATTGATGGCGGCATTGGATTGGGCCGAGCCATCGAGGATGACGTCCATTTCAACGCCGACGACGATGCTCTTGTCCTTGGTGGTGTCGACATCGATCGTGATATCCTTGTCGATATCGAGCGTGCCTGTGACCTGGATATCGGCCATTGCGGGGGTCGCTAGCCCTGCTGCCATTATCAGCGCAAGGGACGAACTTTTCAGAAAATGCGTCATTTCAGAAAATCCTTCTGTTCAAGTTGTTGGGTGAGCGATCAGAACGTCGGCAAGTTGGATCCGACGGCTGCGATCGAAACGATGTTCGCCTGGTTCGACATATTGCCGACCGACTGGTTCACACCGACGATGCCGACATTGCCATTCAGCGAATTGCTGACGCTCGCGACCTTGAGGACGCCAAAGCCGTCATTCTCGCTGCTCGATTCACGAACTTCGTTGTTGGCATTGACCTGCCCCAAATCGGCTTCGGAAATCGCCACGCCATTGTCATCGAGCGCGAAGGCGAGCGAGAGAACATTAACCTGGTTGGCCATGTTGCCTGTCGCCTGGTTTCCGTAGACCAAACCGGTATTCCTGTTGAACGAGCCCGTGATATCCGCGCTGCGGAAAAGGATGTTCACGGTGTCGACCTCGTTTCCGCCGCCGCTGAAGGAATCGTCGTCACCGGCCAGCGCATCTGGTGTGCCATTGCGTTGGTCGGCTGCCGCCAGGGATTCAGCGAACCCGCTATTGCCCGGATCCACGCCTGGCGGTACTTCACCCGGGAAATCCTGGGCCGCATCCACGGCCACGCTGACCAGCGTACCCTGGTTGTTCAGATTGCCCGACGATTGGTTGATCGACGCGATGCCTTCGTTGCCATTGACCGAATTCGTGATGAAATCTTCTTTTTCGGCGCAATTGGTGCAGGCTTCGTTGTCGAAATTGCTCTGATTGGCGATCGCGATCGATTCCGCGAATTTCTCCGCTAGCAGAGCGACTGCTACGTCGAGATCGACATCGGTGTCGATAGTGATCGTTTCGACAACATTGATCGTTTTTTCGAGATCGATTTCGCCGGTCACGGTAACGTCGGCAAGTGCCGGGCCCGAGAGGCAGAGGGCAACTGTCGCGGCCCCCGCAAATAGTCCATACTTCATGATAAAAACTCCTGTTTAGAGGGCTGCTCAAGGTTTGAACGCCGCCGAGTATTATGCAGAAGCTTTGGGGGTTTAATCAATTGTGTGTAGATAATACTGAAAATAAAATGATTAAAAAATTTGAATCAATTTAATAAACGAACAAGATAAGCTTTTACGTGTTTCCGTATTTTAGCCTTAGAGACTTCAATTGATTGATTATAATTTTACCTGATTTTATGGAGAGGAAGCCAGAAGCTTTAAATTCTTTAATTATCTGGTTTAGGTACACCGGGCTCATGCCCAAGGCGGACGCGAGTTCCACCTGGGTGAGATCGATAGGAGTATGCGTGCCGCCTTCCGAGTCGCTGCTCGGCGTTTCATAGGCGGACGCTAGGTTTGCCAGGAGATAGGCAACTCTTTCGGCACCATGCCGACACAACAGGTTCGACAGATAATCGTTCGCGCGCCTGAGCGTTTTTCCAAGATTAATCTCGATTGCCAAGCCGAGCCTGTTGCCGCTCATGAGCCGCATCATCGCGCGACGCGAAACAGTGTAGAATTCCGACTGCCCGAGGCATTCAATCGAATAGATTGCTTTCCCTTGGGAATCGATCGGGGGAACCATCAGTCCCGGAGGCGTGAGGAAGAAAAGATAATGTCTCGTGGCGTGGTCGCAGTGGACGGCAACACCGGCGATGCCGGAAGTCATGGCGTAAACGTCAGACGCCACCTCTCCTTCGCGACAAAGAAAGTCTCCCTTCTTTTTGGAGACATGAACCCCTTCGGCCAGGATCCGATCGTGGAGTAGATCGTCGGCCGGTCTTTCCGAATTATCAATTGCCTGGATGTCGTTCGGCAGGACTGTCCTCGAGGCCACCGATAAGCCTCCTTGTACCCCCTGGTGCGTCATAATGCCCTCTCGCTAGGTGCTTCGGATCATTCGACCTTATTTTTATGAACCAACGTATATCACACAATCATCAAGACCGCACGGGTGAGGAGGCGATCTTAAAATACTTTAATGGCTTCAAGTTCGATGTCACGAAAACCAAATGCACTTTGCAATCGAGACTGGTTATTCAAAGAGCGTAGCATTGATTTTGAATGATGGATCCGCTCCGCGCGCACCGACTCGTACTCGCGCGTCGTTATTAAGAAAGTTTTTGTCTTTCTTGATAATTGCCTGCACCTCCCAAGTGCTTTGAAGACAATGCCGAACCGACCGGGAGCGAAGCGCGACCGATACGGAACGACACAGGCAGACTGCGGGTGCTGATCTGCCGTTCATCGATTGAAGTGGGCGGAACAGTTGCGCGAGGCGAGGGGCCCGCTAGAAGGCTAACGGGATCTCAAGGGGGGCGGTCATTCCAAAACGATGGTTACGCGTCAGGCGTCGCGCGGCGCTGCTCGCCGGGGCGTTGTTGTCGCTCGGCGCCTGCGGAACACTGCGGGTAGAACCGCCGGCTCCCGAAGTCGCGGTGCCTGCCGACTGGTCTTTGGCCGACGCCGCTCCGGTTTCGACCGACCTTACTCGATACTGGGGGATGCTGGGCGATCCTCTGCTCAGCAGTTTTGTCGAACAAGCTATCATGCAGAATCGAGATCTGGCGGTCGGTGTTGCCCGTCTGGATCAGGCTCGTGCCGGCTTGCGGCTGGCCCGCGCCCGTCTGTTCCCTTCGCTGGACGGCCGGGCAGGCGTCAGTCGCGACGTTGGCGATTTCGCCGATGACGATTTTCAGTTCACCATCGGTGCCGATGCTTCATGGGAACTGGACCTGTTCGGGCAGATCTCGAATGATGTTGCGGCAAGTCGTGCGGAGATCCTGGCAGCAGGCTATGCACTGGCGGACATTCAGCGATTGATTGTTGGCCAGGTCGCCGTTCAGACCATCACTGCTCGCGCAATCGCCGAACAACTCGCGATTGCGCGTTCGACGCTCGCTTTTCAGGACGATAATCTCCAGGTTGCGCGTTGGCGTAATCAGGCCGGGCTGGTTTCCAGCCTTGATGTCGAGCAGGCGCGTACTCAGCGGGCACAGACCGCAGCGACTATTCCCCTCCTCGAAGCCAATCTGGCTGCTACGGCCAATGCCGTATCAGTACTGATCGGTGAACCGCCGGGCCGCGTGCTCGCTGCGCTTGTGGCAACCGAACCGGCGCCGGTTCCGCTTCCTCCGCTGCTGACGCAATATGAAGCACCCGCCGAGGTGCTGGAACGCCGACCTGATGTCCGCGCGGCACAGGCAGATCTATTTGCCAGCGCGGCGCGCATTGGCGTCGCGCGTGCCGACCTGTTCCCGGCAGCCAGGATCACCGGATCGATTGGCACCGGAGGCACGTCTTTCGGTAGTTTGTTCGATCTTATTACGGGAAATTTGTTCGCCGGGCTCAGCCAACTGATTTTCGACGGTGGCCGCACTGTTGCACGCATCGACAGTGCCGAAGCTGCCATGCGCGCCACGCTTGCCAGTTACGAGCAGACAATCCTGCGGGCTTTCGAGGAAGTCGAAACCACAGCAGTCAACCAGCGCACTGCAGCGGAGCGGGTAGCGATCACCGAAGAGGCGCTGGATGCGGCAGAAAACTCTGCTTTTCTCGCGCGCAGTCAGTACGAGGCCGGATTGACCGATTTCCAGACGCTTCTCGTAGTAGAAAACCAGTTGCTCTCTGCACGAAACCAGCTGGTCGGCGCGCAGGCAGACCGTGCCACTGCCTTCGTGCGACTGACCCAAGCGTTGGGCGGCGGCTGGAGTAGCGCCGAGTACGATTTTCCCTTGTCCGTGCCCGATCCGCGGCAAATTAGCAGGATAGCTGAATGAGCGACACCGACACCGCTGGTGAGCAGGATATCGAAACCTATCTCGAGAGCGGCAAGCCGAAAAAGTGGTTCAAGCGAAAGCGGGTCTGGGCGGCCCTGATCCTGGTATTGCTGCTGATCTTCGCTGTATCGCGCTGCACGGGTGAAGATCCGACGCCCAACTATATTACCGCCGAGGTGCAGGCCCGCTCGCTCGACCTGTCCGTCACGGCAACCGGCAATCTGCGACCGACCAACCAAGTGGAAGTAGGGTCAGAAGTATCTGGCCGGATCGACCGCGTGTTGGTCGATGTGAACGATCAGGTGAGCCGTGGGCAGGTTTTGGCAGTCATCAACACAGACGTCATCCAGGATCAGATCAACCAGAACCGCGCAAACCTCAATGCGGCCCGCGCGCAAGTTGCGCAGGCCGAGGCGACGCTTGACGCCGACGCTGCACAGCTGGAGCGGCTCAGAGAGGTCGAGCGCCTCTCGGGCGGCCGCGTACCGTCAGACGCCGAACTCGAACAGGCGATAGCCGCCGTGCGTCGCGGGCAGGCTGCCGTTGCGTCGGCACGGGCCAACGTGGCAGCGGTACAGGCGCAACTTTCGACCGCGCAGACCCAGTCACAAAGGGCGGTTATCCGCGCTCCTGTTGCGGGTGTGGTATTGGCCCGGCAGGTCGAACCGGGACAGACCGTGGCCGCAAGCTTCAACACGCCCACACTGTTCGTGCTGGCCGAAAATCTTGCGACGATGCAATTGCGAGTAGATCTTGACGAAGCGGACGTCGGACAGGTCGAACTCGGACAAACCGCGACTTTCACCGTAGATGCTTATCCCGGGCGCCGCTTTCCTGCACGAGTGGAGCGGGTCGATCTTGCCTCCAACAATATCGCGCAGACCCAGCAGCAGGCACAGCCTGGCCAGCAGGTCGTGAGTTACGAGGCGCGGCTTATCGTCGATAACGGCCAAGGTTTGCTTAGGCCGGGTATGACCGCCACGGCCACGATCGCGACGGAAAGCACCGGGAATCGGTTGCTGGTGCCCAACGCCGCGTTGCGCTTCGACCCCGAAGAGGAAGAGGACGAGGGTGGTCTGTTCGGTGAGCCCGACATCGGACTAAACCAGGAAGAGGAAGCCACGATCGGAGTGGGCAGCCGTCAGACGGTCCACGTGACCGAGGAAGATGGCAGCTTGCGTGCGATCAATGTCGTCACAGGCCAGAGCGATGGCCGTTTCACGGTCGTTACCTCGGATGATCTGACTCGCGGTATGCAGGTTGTTACCGGTGTCGGCACGGGTACGGAGTGAGCAGAACTTGACCGACGGCCCACTGATCGAACTGGAAGGCATAACCAAGACCTTCGGGACCGGGGCAGCAGCCTTTCAGGCTCTCAAGGGAGTCGATCTTGCCATCCAGGGCGGTGACTTCGTAGCGATCATGGGACCGTCCGGTTCGGGCAAGTCGACGACGATGAACATTCTTGGTTGTCTCGATACCCCCACGAGTGGAACTTTCAGGTTCCACGGCGTGGAAGTGCAGGCGCTTACTCGTGATCAGCGTAGCTTGCTCCGACGCCGCTATCTCGGGTTCGTATTTCAGGGCTTCAATCTGTTGGCACGAACAACTGCCTTGGAAAATGTCGAACTTCCCTTGCTGTATCGCGGTGAACCGAAAGCAGCGCGGCGAAAAGCTGCTGAACGTTCGCTCGACAAGGTTGGCTTGCTACCATGGGCAAGCCATACGCCGGCTGAACTTTCAGGCGGTCAGCAACAACGGGTCGCGATAGCCCGTGCGCTGGTGACCGATCCCGACGTGTTGCTTGCCGACGAACCGACGGGCAATCTCGATACTGAACGCTCGATCGAGATTATGGAACTGCTTAGCGATCTAAGCAGAACGGGCATTACGGTACTCATGGTCACACACGAGGAGGAAATGGCCGAATTCGCCAGAACGATCGTTCGTTTCCGGGATGGGCTGGTCGAGAATGTCGAGCAGGGCGCACTTCGCGAGGTCATCACATGAGGCTACGAATGTTCGGCGCAACCTTCCTGCTGGCCTTGCGCGAGATCAGGCGTCATCTGCTCCGCAGCTTTCTGACAACGCTTGGAATTATCATTGGCGTCGCCGCTGTGATCACCATGGTCACGCTGGGCCGTGGCCTGACTGCAAACGTGCAGGAAGACATCGCCGGGCTGGGATCGAATGTTTTCATCGTCTTTCCCGAAGGTGTCGACGAACGGCCGCCCTCGCCATTCGACGACGCGGATATTGTTGCGGTCGAACAGCAGATCCCGGGCGTCACGAATGCTGCCGGGTCTGCCCAGACCAGTGCGACGGCGTTTCACAACGGACAGGACTGGTCGACAACCGTCCAGGGTGGCGATGCCGGGTTCTTCTCAGCGCAATCGATTGAAGTGGTCGAAGGCCGCGGCTTCAGCGCCGAAGAAAGCGCCAGGGGTGATGCCGTATGTATCCTGGGCCCGAAGATCGTAGAGGAAATCTTCATCGAGGGTGAGGTGCTGGGCGAGCAGATGCGGATCGGCAATGTCAGTTGCCAGGTAATTGGTGTTATCGATGAACGGTCCAGTTCGATTGGCGGTGGCCAAGATGCCAACGATGTCGTCTTCATGCCTCTGCAGACCGTGCAGCGCCGTTTTACCGGAAGCGCGAACGTGCAGTTCTTCGTGGTGAAGTACGATGGCTCCTATTCCAGCGCGTCGATCCAGCAGCAGCTTATAGATCTGCTGCGGGAACGCCGAGTAATCCAGGATGGCGAGGCGAACAATTTCAATATCATCGATACCGCCGACATCAACGAAACAGTCAATACGGTGACTGGAACCATGACGGCCGTGGTGACAGTCATCGCTGCGATCAGCCTGCTGGTCGGTGGTATCGGGATCATGAATATCATGCTGGTCAGCGTGACAGAGAGAACGCGCGAAATTGGCATTCGGCTTGCCATCGGAGCGCTCGCCAAAGAGGTGCGGATGCAGTTCCTTACAGAAGCAGTGGTGCTTTGCTGCTTTGGCGGACTGATCGGGATAATCCTGGCTTTCGGCTTGTCGGTACTGCTGGCCGGCGCAATCGACCTGCCGTTCGTTTTCGATCCTGTGGTCAATACCATAAGCTTCGTATTCAGCGCGATCATGGGAATGGTCTTCGGCTATTATCCGGCCCACCAAGCCAGCAAACTCGACCCGATCGATGCACTGCGCCACGAATAACAACGCGTTATTCGAGTTCTTGAAGTGGGATGATTCCGTTGGCAGGTATGTCGGAGAGAACCACAACGCGTGTCGGGGAAAACGTTTGTCTGCGGGGGTTCTCGAGCCGTTCGGGAGCGCTGGCGTCTATCACGAAATCCCCTGTCCGTAAGATTTCCTGACAGTTTGCCATCAAAAATTCTCAAGTCCTGAACCTTTAGCCGGGCTGCTGCATTGGTCAGGCATGAGCACGAAACACAATCTGCCCGACGGGGACGGAGCACCTTGGAATTGTATCGTGGGGGGTGGCCCGGTTGTCGCGACCGCGATCCACGCAGGCCATGTCATACGGAAGGAACTCGAGCCATCGCTTGCCATCGAAGCGGAGGATCGCCGCCGCGAAGAGGACCCTCTGACGGACTACTTCCTTTCGCTCAGCGACAATCTTGTGCGCGTCAACCGATCTCGCTTCGAATGCGATATGAACCGACCGCGCGAGAAATGCATAAGCGATGACCCGGATGACACGTGGGGCCTGAAAATCTGGCGGGATGATCTGAGCGGGGAGCAGAAAGAAACCTCCCGGCAACTGCATGATCGGTTCTATGGCGAGATGCGCTCGCTATTCGATGGCCTGCTGGAAAAACACGGACGGCTTCTGGTTCTGGATATTCACAGCTACAACCATCGACGCGATGGACCCGCTGCCGAGCCGGCAGACGAACGGGAAAATCCGGATATCGATATCGGGGCGACCACGCTCGACAAATCCGTATTCGGGGAGTTGCTGAATGTCTTCACCGGCGAACTGGCGAAGAGCCCGGTTAGAGGGCGTTTGCCGACCGTGGGTGAAAACATCCGTTATCCGGATGGGGGAAATTTTCCCGAATGGCTGTTCGATGTCTACGGCAAACGCGCCTGCGTAATGACGCTCGAATACAAGAAGATTTTCATGGATGAGTGGACCGGGGCGCTCGACATCGGTGCGGTTCAGGATTTGCGCACGGGACTGATGCATGCGCTCCGGGCGGCGCGACGCGAACTCGAAGAAATGAACCGATGAGCGGCGAAGTGGTCTTCAACGAGACGGCCCGCGAATCCGATCGTGCTCTGGCCGATATCGATGGCCGGATCGATTGGCTCTCTCGTCTTACCCCCGTCAATCTGGATGAAGTGAGGGAAGGATTTCGTCAGAGTGGCTACCGGGTCTTGCCGCAACTCGCTTATCCGGACCTTCCGGATGGTTTTGAGAATCTTCGCGACCGCTTGCTCGGACTTTCCATGCGGGGCCTTGGAAATTCGGACATCGAGGCATTGCTGATCGAAAAGCAACGCGAGCTCGACCGCCAGATCGAACTGGTACGGCTTCGCGGTCGTTCGGGCTTCACGATGGCCGCGATCGACCTATTCGGCAACGTCGGAGCAAGGTTGCTTGCGGCAGCGGAAAAGATCTTGGCTACCGTGCCCACGCGCGACCAGCCACTAGACCGCGATGTCGACGCACAAGCTTTCATTGCGGTCGCGCAGGAAGAGATGGACCGGTATCGCGAATGTGACGAGCGATTCGATTTCAGGGTGGTCGAAGAAAGTGCTTCGGGAACTCACCTGTTCACGTCTGCGGGCAATCTGCACGTTGCACACGATTATACGTGCCCTTCGTCGCGCGTCGATCCGCTGATCCAGCATGAAGTGGGCACTCATACTCTCACCCGTTTCAACGGCCGGTGTCAGCCGCTCGCTACGCTCGAGTGCGGGCTGGCCGATTACGATGCATTGCAAGAAGGCATTGCGGTTGTCACTGAATACCTTGCTGGCAACTTGCCCCCGTCACGCCTGCGCGTGCTCGCAGCGCGCGTCGTCGCCGCTCGCATGGCGATAGACGAACGCTCTGCGGCAGACATTTATTCCGCAATGCACGAGGAACACGCTCTCGACGTAGAAGCGGCCTTCGATACAACTGTTCGCGCACTCCGCGGCGGAGGCATGACAAAGGACGCGTTATATCTCGACGGCCTGATAGATCTGCTTGCGTATCTCAAACGCGGTGGCGACATCTCCTTCCTGTTTATCGGAAAGTTCGCACTCAAACAGCGTGCTACGCTGCAACGTTTGCTTGCGGCCGGTTTTCTCGAACAACCCGCATTACTGCCCCCCAATTTCATTGGTCCTGAGGGAAGGCGGCGTGTTTCTGAAATCAGCCGTCTGAACGTGGAGCAATTCTACAAGGAAAATGTTGCTGCATGAAACTTGCATTCGTCGTCAACCAGGTCGCCACAGAAAAGGCTGACTACACCACCATCAGGCTTGCCCGCAAAGCCGCGGGCCGGGGACACGAGCTGGCCTTCATAAGCCTGGGGGATTTCATCTACGAGTCGTCCGGTCGCATCTGCGCTCGAGCGGTGGTTCCCGCTGCGGGCGATTACGAAGATGATGCGGGGTTTCTTAAATATCTGCAGAACGATGCACCGGAGAGCCGCATCGTCGTGGAAGATTACGATATTGTTATGCTGCGCAGCGATCCCGCTGACGAACTGGTGTCACGCCCATGGGCGCCTGCCTCATCCCTGTTGTTCGCGCAATTGGCCGCAGCACGCGGCACCATTGTCCTCAACGATCCGAGCCATCTTACGGATGCGGTCAACAAGACCTATTTTCAGCATTTTCCAGAGGAAGTGCGGCCCTCCACCTGTATAACCCGACACGCGGAGGAAGTAAGCGAATTCCTCGACGAACATGGTGGCAAGGGGGTCATCAAGCCATTGCAGGGATCGGGCGGACAGGGCGTTTTCCTCATTGACAAGAAGAACCGGCAGAATCTGAACCAGATCATCGAATCCGTTATTCGCGATGGTTACGCGATCGTGCAGGAGTATCTCCCGGCAGCCGCCGATGGTGACCTCAGAATAATCACCATGAACGGTCGCCCTCTCAAAGTGGATGGCACTTACGCATCCTTGCGTCGTTCCAGCACGACCGAGGATCACCGCTCCAATATTTCTGCGGGGGGAAAGGCCGATCTTCAGCAGCCCGACGAGGCCGCGCTGCGCGTTGCTGAATTGTGTGCGCCAAAACTGATCGACGATGGCATGTATCTGGCTGGGCTAGATGTCGTGGGCGATCGGATGATCGAGGTGAACGTCGATACGCCCGGCGCGTTAAACTATATGGAAGATCTCAGCGGGGTTGATTTCAGCGGGGCGATTCTCGACGATCTGGAACGCAAAGTCCGCTTGCAGAGAAACTATAGCGGGAAATTGTCCAATCGACATCTCGCAGTCGTCTAGAAGGTTGAGTATCGGGGTTTGTTGAGAGCAGACTGAACCAGTCTGCCTTTTAGAAGACCGAAGCGAACCGATCATCGTCGCCGATGAACCATTCGCAAGAAAGCAGAGGCTTAATTGCTTCCGGTCATTCCAAACCTACAGCTGCGTAGAATGACACGTACGAGCCGGCCCGCGCTGCCTCGCTGTCGATGAGATCCTGGCGGCTGGCGATCAGCTGACGCTGCGCGTCGGGCACGTCGAACAGGGACGAGAGCCCTACACGATAGAGGGCATTTTATTATGCCGGCGCATTCTCGCTCTGCTCGATTGCTTGTTCGAGTTCGGCATTGCGCTGGTGATAGGCGTCGATCGAAACAAGCAAATTTTTCAGTTCGTCCAATGCTTGCAGGAAGATCGCGCGATACTCAGCCAAGGCGCGCGTCGCCGTCTATTCAGTTGCTCGCGAATGATCGCATCCAACCAAGTGGGACATTCCGACCGATTCACGCCGAATGACAAGGCCGTCCGTCAGCTTTCGGGCTTGGCCGTTCGGATAGTGAGCGACCGTAATTAGGGCGTATTCTGTTGAAAAACTCCGCTTGCAGAGGGGCCAAGCTGCTGATTCAGTGATCTCGGCAAGTAAGCGGAGACATGCTGATGATGGGCGAGCGGACAGTGATGCAGGAGGCGCTGTTTTACAGCTTCCGCATCGAGGATCATGTTCCGGCAGATCACCTGCTTCGGTCGATCGACCGGTTCGTCGATCTTGACGGCATCCGCGAGCACCTGAAGCCGTTCTACAGCACGATGGGTGGCCCTCGATCGATCCCGAACTGATGATCCGGATGCTGATCATCGGCTATTGCATGGGCATCCGATCGGAGCGGCGGCTGTGCGAGGAGGTTCACCTCAATCTCGCCTATCGCTGGTTCTGCCGTCTCGATCTCGACGGCACGGTGCCCGATCACTCGACCTTCTCGAAGAACCGCCATGGCCGGTTCCGCGACAGCGATCTGTTACGCAAGCTGTTCGAGATGACCGTTGAACGGTGCATGTCCGAGGGACTGGTAGGTGCCGAGGGCATTGCGGTCGACGCCAGCTTGATCCGCGCCGACGTTCACCGCCAGCGCTCGGTGCCGGGAGATCAAGGCCTGCCACCCGAGGCGGTAGGTCGCGCGGTCGCTGAGTATCTCGACGTGCTCGACGATGCCGCGTTCGGCGGTGCCACGCCGATAACCCCCAAGCGTATCAACCTGACCGATCCTGCTTCGCGCTGGACCGCAGCAACGCGCGAGGCGGCCTTCTACTCATACAGCACCAACTATCTGATCGATCTCGATCATGCGGTGATCGTCGATGTCGAGGCGACGACATCCGTGCGGCAGGCAGAGGTGACAGCCCAACGCCGGATGATCGAGCGATCGCAGGAGCGCTTCGGTCTGTGGCCCGAACGGCTCGTGGCCGATACCGCATATGGCTCCGCGCCGAACCTCGCGTGGCTGGTCGAGGATCAGGGCATCGAGCCGCACATACCCGTGTTCGACAAGTCCGCCCGAAGCGACGATACCTTCGCGCGATCCGACTTCACCTTCGATCACGAGGACGACAGTTACGTCTGCCCTGGCGGCAAACGCCTGAGACCATCCAACCGCAACTTCAAGACGCCGCGTCCGCTCGCTAATGCCGATGGCTTTATCCGCTATCGCGCGCGCCAGCAGGACTGCTCAACCTGCGATCTCAAGCCGCGCTGCACACCCAAAATGCCAGCTCGCAAGATCATGCGTTCGGTCCACGAACGCGCACGCGATCTGGCCCGCGATATCGCCACCACCGACGCTAATGTCGTCTCACGTCGCCAGCGAAAGAAGGTCGAGATGCTTTTCGCTCACCTCAAGCGAATACTGAAGCTGGATCGCTTGCGCCTGCGCGGCCCCAACGGAGCAAAAGACGAGTTCCACCTCGCCGCAGCAGCCCAGAACCTCCGCAAAATGGCCAAGATGCGACCGATACCAGGCCTCGCGATGGCCTGAGAGGGGCGGCGGCCCCGCTCGCCCGCAATCCCGAGAGCCTATCGACCGCGACCAGCACCGACTTCTTCAACAGAATAGGGCCGTAAGCGGAACTTCCGGTATTAAGCCTTTGGATGTTCGTTTCAGACGTTAGGAGAACCTAAAGGAAAAGGCACTGGTGCAGGCCAGAAGTTACCCGCAACCTATCGCTTGAGCCATTCGAGCGCCTCGCTTTCCTCATCGAGGTCGAACCCCTTAATATCGATATCCACTGCCGGACTGATGGTCTCGGCGAGCGGGCGCATCCATCCTGGACCACCTACAATCGCATATCGATCAAGGAGCTTGATGAAGTCCATTTTTGCTTTCGCGATTTTCCCGGATGCAAGCAGCGACGGATCGAATCCATGCCAGTTCTTTATCCGTGCCATCATCCGACGGGCGCCTGTCTTTTCCAGAGCTAGTCTGGCGTCCTTGATCATCGTCGCGGCATTATCCTCGTCGATCCGGCCATCGAGTTCGAATGCCACGATCGAGCTGTCGCCGACATCGATCAACCGCACCGCATCTGCATGGGGGCGGTCGATTTCGCCCTTCGCCCAGGCGCGGGCATGCTCCGCCTTGTCGCGGGAAAAGACTTCGTAGGTCACACCTGGCAGCAGCGCACTTTCTATCCGCGCGCCCGTTCGCATCCACGCCTGGTCGGCGATGACGGCGATCCGATCCAGCTTGGTCAGAACCCGCAACATCAGCGGCAGATGTTTCAATTCTTCACCAACAGCGGACCATTCGAAGTCGTGGACATTCTCGATGTTGAAGACGAGGCTGGCCTTGTCGGACTCCTTGTCAATCGTTCCAGCCAGCTCGATCACCGGCGGCATATCTTCGGATTTCAGTTTGCCGGTAACTTTGATCTGATGAACGTTTGGGGCAAGCTTGCTAATCGTAATCATTCGTAGACCTTTCAGAACTTTCAGTTGCTATTGAATTAATTTACGCATAAGCGCTCGGCCCGTTCCCAAAGGAGTCTACCCTGCCTTTTCATCGGTCATCATTTCTGGATCGCAAGTACCTGCTGGTACTGACGAGCGCGAGCCTTCTGGCTGCTTGCGCCTCGCCGTCGCTCGATCGCCCGGAACTGGCACAGAACCTTCCGGTAAACTTTGCTGCCGGTGGTGTTCCCGCCCAGCCGGACGATCAATGGTGGACCCGCTTTGGGGACGAACGGCTCACCAGCTTGATCGATGAAGCGGTGACGGAAAGTCCGCAGGTCGGACAGGCGCTCGCTAGGGTTGAACAAGCGAGAGCGCAGGCGCGTATCCAACGCGCGGACCAACTCCCGCAGATTTCCGCGTCGGGGAGCGCTTCGCGTTCGCGTCAGACGCTTGGTGGTCTTGGTCCGGTCGGAGCCATTCCGGGAGTCCCGGAAGGTGAAGAAGGACCGTCGGGCTTCGTGGTCGAAAATTACGCTCTCTCACTCGATGTGAGCTGGCAAACCGACCTGTTCGGGGCGCTTCGGGCCCGGAGCGCCGCGGCGCGGGCCGACTTTCTTGCCAGCGAAGCCAATCTTCGGGCTGCGCGCCAAGCTATCGCGGCGGAAACCGCGCGCGCCTACTTCAGCCTGGTCGAGGCGCGAGCGCAGGTCGCCCTGTCGCAGGAGGTCGTGGAGACCTTCGGTGAAATCGCCCGACAGGTCGGCAATCGCGCAGACATCGGTATCGCCCCGCCGAACGACAAGCTGCTTGCCATCTCCAACCTGCAATCGGCGATCGCCGGTTTGCAGCAGCGCGAGGAAACGGTCGAGCGTCTCACCCGTCAGCTCGAAACCCTGCTGCGCGATTATCCCGCCGGGTCCCTGCCCACGGCGACAGTTCTTCCGGCGATCCCTGCACAGCCGCCCGTTGGATTGCCGGTCGATCTGCTCACGCGCAGGCCGGACGTGGCGGCTGCCGAATACAACTTGCGCGCGGCTGGCTTTCGCACTGCCGCCGCACAAAGGTCGCTCTTGCCCTCGCTCAACCTGACCGGGTCGGCCGGCACCGCGAGCGACGAACTGGGCAATCTGCTGGATGGTGATTTCTTCGTCTGGTCGATTGCCGGCGCCTTGCTCCAGCCGATCTTCCAGGGTGGGCGGCTTCGCGCGCAGGTCCGGCTCGCCGAAGGGCAGCGGGACGAAGCTGTCGAACTGTACGTCGATACCCTCCTGACTGCACTGTCCGAGGTGGAAACCGCGCTGGCGGTAGACGATGAACTGGCCGCCCGCGAAGCAGCACTGGTCAGCGCCGCCGAAGCATCCCAGCAGTCGGTCGATATATCCTTCAATCGCTATCGCGCAGGCATAGACCCGTTTCTGACCGTGCTGCAGAGCCAGCAAAGCGCGCTTGATGCCCGCAGCGCGGTCATTGCAACCCGGCGGGCCCGGCTCGAAAACCGGATCGCCCTCCATCTCGCTCTTGGGGGCGGCTTCGGTTCGCCCTCCACCACTCCAGTCTTCATTGGCGACGGCCTTGCTGCGCCCAGCCCTCAGGATACCTACCGATGAAACCCCTATACGCCATTCCAGCCAGCCTGTTGCTGGTGCTGTCGGCCTGCGGAGGCGGCAGTGACGAACCGGATGCCGATGAAGCCGCAACCGCCGAAGAGGCGCAAGCTGTCAGTGTGCGCGTCGCCCGCGTCGAGGAAGGCTCAATCCAGTCCTGGGTCTATGCGCAGGGCACGGCTCGAGCCGCGCAGCGTGAGTTTCTGTCGTTCGAAAGCGCTGGCCGCGTCGCCTATGTCAATCCGCGCCTCGAGGAAGGCGACAGGGTTCGCCGCGGTCAGGTGATTGCCTATCAGCAACAAGCTCGCGCCGAGGCCGGAGTGGCGAGTGCGCGTGCGAACCTGGCCAATGCACGCACCGAAGTCCAGGTGGCACAGGCCAACCAGCGGCAGGCGGCAGCGAGCCTGGAACTGGCGCGCGAGACTTTCGAGCGATATCGCCAGCTGCTGGCGCTCAATTCGGCGTCCGAGCAGGAATATGATCAGGCCGAAGCGCAGCTCGCCGAAGCGCGTGCCGCCAAGGAAAAGGCCGATGCGCAGCTCGCCGCTGTTCGCGCCAATGTCAACGCCGCGCAGGCCGGGATCGACGAGGCGCAGGTCAGCGTTAGCGAGAGCCGCATTGTCTCGCCGATCAACGGCGTAATTGCTCGCCTGAATATCGAGCAGGGTCAGTATTTCTCGCCGCAGGCCATACAGACGACCAGTGAATCGGGCGCATTGGCCACTGTTCCGGTGGTCATCATCAATCCTTCGAGTTTCGAGGTTACCGTCCAGCTCCCGGCCTTCGAACGCGATGCGGTCGAGATCGGCTCCGAGGTCCTGATCGATGCCGGCAACGGCACGGCGGGGACCGCAAGGCAGGCCGAAGCGCGGCCGGGTATCGGTGCAGGACGGGCGCCGGGTCTTAACGTAAGCGATTTCGCCGTGCGCGGGCGCGTGGTGGCGATTTCGCCTTCGCTCGATCCAGAGCGCCGCTCGTTCCAGGTGACGGTCCGCACGAACAGCGGCGCTGTTCGTTTGCAGGACGGCGAGTTTGTCACGATCTGGATTGCAGGCCGACAGGCTGAGAATGTCGCTATCGTGCCGTATGATGCCATTCGGTTCGAGGATAATCAGGCGTTCGTTTTCGTCTACGATCCCCAAACCAGAAACGCTCGCAGAACCTCGGTGCAATTGGGACTGCAGGGTATTGAGGGCGTGGCGATCGCCTCAGGTCTTGAAGCTGGCACTCCGATCGTGACGAGCGGCGTCGAACGCCTGTCCGATGGCGACCGAGTTCGCCGAATCGGCGAAACGCCCAGGCAGTCCGGTAGCCGTACAGGTGCTGCCCAGTGAACGATCAGCAATCCGGCGACGGTCTCCAGCAAGACGAAGGTCAGGTCGAGGGAGCGGCCACCGGCGAGGAGGGCCGAGAAAGCGAAGCGGTGGCCAATGCCAGCGGCTTCAAGAAGTTCTTCTTCCTCAAAACGACGTTCGGCATCCTGCTGACCACGCTGTTCGTGGTTGGCGGGATCATGGCCTATTTCAGCCTGGTCAAGGAATCGCTGCCCGATCTCGACATTCCGCAGGCAACTATCACCACCACCTGGCCTGGGGCCGACCCGACCACGATGGAAGAACAGGTCACGCAGGAGATCGAGGACGAGCTGACCACACTCGCCGACGTCAAAGCGATCAACAGCGCATCCTTCGACAGCTTCTCGCTGATTTCCGTCGAGTTCGAGGCCAGCGCGGATTCGGGCGAAGCCATCGCCCGCCTGCGCGAAACCGTGGCCGATGCCGAGGCAAACCTGCCGTCGGAAGCCGAAAAGCCCGCGATCGAACAGGTCTCCGTGGATGATCGACCCGTACTCACGGTCGCCCTATATGGCGACGCGGGCCCGGCGGCGTTCAGCGCACTGGGCGAGGACTTGCAGGACCGGCTCGAGCGGATCGGCGGAGTCAACGAGGTCGATGTGGCCGGCGTGCGCGAGGAGATCGTCCAGGTTCTGCTCGAACCTCAGCGCCTGCTGGCGCTCGGTCTGTCGCCGGTACAGGTGCGCGATGCCATCACCCGCGCCAATCTCGAACAACCATTTGGTGAGATCGAAAGCGAGGAAATCGGAGCGGTTGTTCGACTTGAGGGGCAGTTCCAGACCGTTGATGACCTGCGGGCTCTTCCCGTAGCACGTTTCGGCCAAGGGGCTTCAGGTCGCCCCGTATTGCTGGGCGAGATCGCGACCGTGCGCCGTCAGCTGGAAACCGAGGATTCGCGAACGTTTTACAGCGAGGGTGGCGAACGCTTCCGGCCCTCCGTCAGTCTGTCTGTCAAGAAGGTGCCCGGTGCCGATACGATCCAGCTGATCGAGGACGTGCTGGCGGACATCGAGGCCTATTCGCAAACCACCGCCTGGCCGCAAGGTGTCGAGCATACCGTGGTCCAGAATGAAGCCGAGACGATCTGGGATTCGCTGATCAGCGTCTTCAACAACGGCTGGCAGGCGATGCTAGCGGTATTCATTATTCTGTTCCTCGTGCTGACCTGGCGCGAGGGGCTGATCGCGGGCCTGTCGATCCCGGTGACCTTTTGCGGGGTGCTGGTCGTCATCCTATTGATGGGCTATTCGCTCAACGAACTTGTCATCATCGGCATGGTGCTCGCGCTCGGCCTGCTGGTCGATGTGTTCATCCTGATGATGGAAGGCCTCCACGAGGACATCTACACCAACAACAAGAGCTTCGGGGAAGCAGCGCTCAGTACTATCGACCGCTATGCCATGCCGGCCTTCGCCGGTCAGTTGACCACCATCCTCGCGCTCGCCCCCCTTATGGCGATCGGGGGCGTGTCCGGCAAATTCATCCGCGTCCTGCCAATCACGGCAATCGCCTGCCTCATACTCGCTTACATTGTGGCGCTGTTCGCGGCGGTTCCCCTGTCGCGCTATCTGCTCCAGCGCGTTGCCGACGGGGATACCAAGGAAGAAACGAGCAAAGCCGACGCCATGGCCGCTGACGCTTCGGGCTGGCTGGAACGCTTCACGCAGGCGAACATCATTTCCAGCCGCAAACGCGCCTGGACCTGGGTCGGCGGCGCGGTGGGGGTATTCCTGCTGTCGTGCGTGGCCATCGCACAGACGTCGCTTGTGCTCTATCCCAAGACAGATGGCGAAAACCTTGGCATCAATATCGAGCTTCCCGCCTCTACCCAGCTCGAGACGTCACAGAGGATTACAGACGAAGTTGGCGAGCTACTTCTTGAAAAGCCTTACTTCGCCGACGTTCTGAAGCTGGTGGGTAGCAAGAGCCCGTTCGCTGGCGGCTCGGTCGCCGCCTCGCTACAACCCTCGACGGCCGAAAACTTCATCGGTTTTTCGGCGACCTTCGTGGAGCGCGAGGAGCGAAGTGCCGCGGGTTATGAACTGGCCGACGATCTGCGCGAGGAATTGCAGGCCTATCTCGATGCCAATGTCGCGGGCGCAGACTTGCTCGTGGTGCCGGAAACCGGCCAGCCGACCACGGGCGATCCGATCGAAATCATCCTGACCGGTCCCGAAATGACCGAGCTGCAGGAACTGTCCGAAGAGGTGCAGGCGATCCTGGAAGAAGAGCCGGGCGTAGTCGACGTGCGGGACAATCTGGGCAGCGTGACCGGCGAAATTGCCCTTCGACCCAATCGCGAGGCGCTCGATTTCTTCGGTCTGACGCAGGCCGATCTCGCGGCACAGATCCGGTTCGCGTTGTCGAACGATCAGGTCGGCGAATTCGTCACGCCCGGGCCGGAGGACGATCTGGAAATCCGCGTCGGTACCGACTGGCCCAGTCGCGGCGGATTCGAAGCCGGTGGGCCGTCGCGGTACGAAGAACTGGCAATGGTGCGCGCCTTCACGCCGAGCGGGGAAAGCGTCGCCCTGCTGTCCCTGCTCGAGCCCGTCCAGTCCGAAGCGGCCGTCGCGATCAGTCACAAGGACGGAGAGCGGGCGCTGACGGTGCTTGCCAAGGATCAGGGGCGACCCGTGACGGAGATTGTCGAAGCGGTGAGACCGCAGCTGGAAGCCGCCATGCAGGAATGGCCTCCGGGCTATTCTTTCGCGGTTGGCGGCGAAGCGGAAGAGACTGCGGAAACCTTCGGCTCCGCCGGCATCGCGCTGGCGGTTGCGATAATCATGGTGTTCGGCGTGCTGGTGATCGTCTTCGACAGTTTCCCGCAGGCCTTCATTCTTCTCACCACCATGCCGATGGCTCTGATCGGGACGTTCCTCGGCTTCTTCGCGTTCGGTCTAAGCCTGTCGTTCTTCGCGGTCGTCGGCGTGATCGCACTGATCGGGATCGTGGTGAACAACGGCATCGTCATGGTGGATACGATGAATTCGCGGTTGCTCGAAGGGTTCACCATCGCCGATGCCGCCGCGAGAGGGGCAGCGGACCGGCTGCGGCCGATCCTGACCACTTCGGTCACCACCATCGTCGGGCTCGTTCCGCTGGCGATCGGCAGCCCGATGTATCGCCCGCTGTGCTTCGCGATCATGTTCGGGCTTGTCTCCTCGACCATCCTTTCGCTGTTCATCATCCCGGCGCTCTACACCCTGCTGACGCGAAAGAGCCGCGCGCAGGCGGAGGCGTTGGACTGATGCATCGCATGCTTGCCCTGCTGTTGCCGCTGTCGCTCGCGCTGGGTGGCTGCGCCACCTGGCCGGACCGCGTCCCGCACGGTGAAGCACAGGCCGCGAGCGCTGAAGTTCCCGGCTTCGAGGCCATCCGCTACTGGTCCGATGCGCCCCCAGCAACATTCGCCGCCATGCGCGAGGAAATGGCGCGAAATGCTCCCGAAAGCCAAGGCGACAGCTTGCTCGCGCTATCGGGTGGGGCGGACGACGGCGCCTACGCCGCAGGATTTCTGAAGGGTTGGAGCGACAGCCGAAATCGGCCGCAATTCACCATCGTTTCAGGCGTCAGCACCGGCGCGCTGATCGCGCCCTTTGCGTTCCTCGGTCCGCAATACGATGAGCGCCTGCGCGCTTTCTACACCGAAATCTCGCGCAAGGATATCTACCGGCAGCGCGGCATCGTCGGGCTGCTGACCCAGCCGAGCTTTGCCGATGCAACGCCGCTTGGCGAATTGATCGCGGCGAATATCGATTATTCGGTACTAGACGCGATCGCGACCGAGCACGGCAAGGGTCGAAGGCTGCTGGTTCAGACGACCAACCTCGATGCCGCGCGCGGAATGATCTGGGATATGGGCGCTATCGCCCGAAGCAGCGATCCGCAGCGGCTCCAACTCTTTCGCCGCGTGCTGCTCGCTTCCGCCAGCGTGCCGGGTCTCTTCGCGCCCGTCATGATCAAAGTTTCGGACGGGGCCACAAGTTTCGCCGAAATGCATGTCGACGGGGCGGTCACCGCAGGTTTTCTAGCGGTTCCCGAAAGCATGGCTATATCCGGCGAGATTCGGCCGGGGACAGGACGGGATCGCATATTCATCATCCTCAACGGTCGTTTGCGCCCGCGTTACGAGACCATCGCCCCTTCCACATTTTCGATTGTTGGGCGCGCCCTCGATACCGTCCTGTCGGCCTACGACCGGGCAAGCCTGGCCAACGCGCAGCACTTCGCTGCCAGCAACAATATCGACCTAGCTATCAGCTATATTGGCCCCGAGTTCGATGTGGAAACCGAAGAGCTTTTTTCCCAGCCCTATATGAATGCACTCTACGAACACGGTATCGAACGTGGTCGCACCGGGGCTTGGTCTGGCAGTCTCGAGGAAACGGCGGAAAGCCGGTGACGATTGCCGGGCAACTTCTTCTAGGTGGCATCGTGACTGCTCTCGCGATAATCGCGCAAGCGGGCTTTATCGCCTTCGCTTTCGCCATCGCGCACCGGATTGTTCCACTACGTTTTCGGCAGACGCGAACCGGCGGAACCGCGATGCTGGCAGCGGCAACTCTCTGGATGCTCGGCGCATTGACTGTCGCTGCTTGGCTCTGGGCAGGCCTGTTCATGTATCTCGGCGCGTTCGATGCCTTGGAGCCTTCGCTCTATTTCGCAACGGTATCCCTCACGACGCTGGGTTTTGGTGACGTCATCCTCTCGGACGATGTGCGTTTGCTTTCGGCTATCGTCGCAGCGAATGGCCTTCTCATGTTCGGACTCAGCACGGCGTTCATGATAGAATTCGTCGGCGGGGTACGGCGGGAAGAGGACGAGGAACAGGGTCCGGGTTCTGCTTCGTCGTCGAGTTCGCCACGAAGCCGACCTGCCCCCAACTCAAGAAACGGTATTACCCAATGAAAACAGCATATACTTTATTGATTTGCGCAATCGGCCTCGGCTTCACGATGACCGCGCCCGCGGCCGCACAAGACGAAACCGAGAAACCCGGCCGTACACGCGTAGCGCTGGGTCCCCAGCTGGTTCCCAGCTATCCTGGTTCCGACACGCTCGCCATTCGGCCATTGATCGATGTCTCACGAGCGGATGCCAGCGAGGATTTCAAGTTCGAGGCACCTGACGAAAGCTTCGGTTTCGCGGTTATTCGCGGCAGCAATTTGTCACTGGGCCCGTCGCTCGGATTCGAGGGAAAACGATCTTCCGACGATGTGGATGGGCTGCCGGAAGTAGGCTTTTCGTTCGAGCTGGGCGGCTTTGCGCAACTGGAAATGGGCGAGAACCTTCGCTTCCGCGCGGAGGCACGCCAGGGGGTCACCGGCCATGATGGCTTCATCTCCGTGCTGAGCGCGGACTACGTCTTGCGCGAGGGCGACCAGCAGTTGCTGTCTTTTGGCCCCCGCGTCACGATTACCGACAGTAAGTATCAGGATGCGTACTTCGGTATTCGGCCGGAGGACTCGTCGGTCGGCCTGCCCGCATTCGATGCGGGCGGGGGCGTGCAATCGGTCGGCGCAACAATCGGGTACATCCAGCAATTCAGTCCGCGATGGGGATTCTATAGCTACGCGAAATACGATCGTCTTGTCGGCGATCCGGCAGATTCCCCGGTAGTCGCTGCGTTTGGTTCGCGCGACCAGTTCGCCGGCGGAATTGCCCTGACCTATACTTTTGGGACAGGTATCGAATGAGCGACAAACCGGTAACTCTTACCCCTGCTGAGATCGATTTTATCGAACGGATGGGGATCAACGCGGAGGCCGATGGTCAGGCGCGCATCACCGGTCGAATATGGGGATTGCTGATGGTGATGGGGCGGATGCTCACCTCGGCCGAAATCGCCGAGACGCTTCAGGTCAGCCGGGGCAGTGTCAGCACCAATCTTCGGCTGCTGGAAGGGCTCGATATCATCGAACGTCGGTCGAAACCGGGCGAGCGCGAAATCTACTTCGCCATGTGCCCGAACCCCTACACATCTCTCACGAGACAGTTCGCCAAGCGCTCTGCAAACCACAGGCGCATGGTAGAGGAGGCCGCAGCCAGGATCGAGCGGCAGGAAAGCCAGCAAAACCTCGCCAATCTGGCGCGTTATTACGAGCTTATGGAACAATCCCATCTCGACCTGCTCCGGAAACTGGACGACGCCGAATGAAAGCTGCGCTGGCTCCTCTCCGGTTCCTGATTGCTGCGATCGCGCTTGCCTTTGCATCCTTTGCAGGCGCGCAATCGGTGCCGGGAGCCGAACCGGTTCCCGAAGATGCGGCCACCACGCCCACGCCCGATCCGTTCGGTCGCGAAACACCGCGCGGCGCAATCACTGAACTGCTTCGGGCTCTGGCCGATGGGGATTACCTGCGCGCGGCCCAATACTTTCCGGCCGGGGAGAATCTCGAGGCGCAGTCGGAGAGCACGACTTCGGATGAGGGCGAAGAAGCCCGGACAGCAGGCGCGCAGTCAGACCTGGATCAAGGGGCAGAACTGGCGCGGAAATTTCAGATCGCGCTTGATAGCGGCGGAAGCCTCTTGGCGTTCCCACTCCTATCGAACGAGGCGGCAGGCGTCGTCGATGACGGCTTGGCGCAAAACCTCGAACAGGTCGGCACACTTTCCAGTGGAGAAGGTGCCGCTCCGATCCTGTTGCAGCAGATCACCGCTGCTGATGGCAGCATGCAATGGCGCATAGCTCCCGAAACGGCTGAAGAAATCGCCGACTTCGTTCCTGCCGAGGCGGTTGAAGAGACTATCACCGAAGAGGGGATCGCTCTCGCTGGCGCTCCCCTGATCGACTGGCTTAAACTGGTCGCCCTTGCGCTGCTTGCCTTTGCCGCCTTCCGGTTATTGGCCGAGCTGGTGATGGCAATTTTACGGCGGGCTATAACCGACCACGATGCAAGTCCCATCTACCGGTTCCTGCATGCAGCCCTGCCGCCGCTGTCGCTCTATCTGGCGGTCCTGACCTTCTATGCCACTGCCGACAACCTTGGAGTGTCGATCGTCGCGCGACAGACTTTGCTGCGCTACGCCGCCATCGTTGCCTGGATAGCACTGGCCTGGTTCGCGTTGCGGCTTGTCGATGCCATTGCCCGCATCGTGACGGGGCGCATGCACCGGGCCGAACGCCGTCAGGCTGTCACAATCGTCAGCTTCCTTCGCCGCGGCGCCAAAGTGTTGCTGCTGGCTATCGCATTCGTGGCTGTGCTGGATACGGTCGGGCTGGATGTGACGACCGGCATCGCAGCACTCGGCATTGGCGGCCTTGCACTGGCGTTGGGAGCGCAGAAGACCATCGAAAACCTGGTCGGTTCGGTCACGCTGATCGCCGACAGGCCCGTGCAGGTGGGTGACGCCGCGCAGATCGGCGAGGTCTTCGGGACGGTCGAGGATATCGGAATGCGTTCGACTCTCGTGCGGACGCTGAATCGCACCCTGGTGTCGATCCCGAACGGATACCTCGCATCGGAGCGGATCGAGAATTTCGCGCTGCGGGACCGTTTCCTTTTCCATCAGACCATAGGCGTCACCTACGATACCGATGCCCAACAGATGGAGCGATTGCTCGGCGAATTGCGAGATATCATTGCCGATGACGGCCACATTCTCGACGATGCCCGCGTGCGGTTTCACGGTTTTGGTGACAGCGCACTGCAGATTGAGATATTCGCCTACTTCAACACCCGTTCCTATCCGGAATCGCTTGCAATGCAGGAAACGCTGCTGTTCGCGATCATGCGCAAGCTGGACGAACTCGGGATCGACTTTGCCTTCCCGACGCAGACCATCCATCTGCAAAACGATATCGCCGATTGATCATATGTTACTACCGAGATCACGGCAGGAAAAGACGCGCAGACCCAGCAGCGCATTAGGCAATACCGGACTTTCCACGTTGGGATTGGGTGCGTCGCAAAGAGCTTCCGAATATCCTGGCATGACCGGTATCGAATTGCTTGACGACGGCCTTGATGCTTTTGCAATTCGCAAGGTGTTATTGGAATATGCAGAGCGGTCGATCGATCTACAATATTACATCTGGCACGATGACCTGACAGGCAATCTGATGCTGGAACAGGTTCGCAGGGCGGCGGAGCGGGGTGTTCGGGTTCGGCTGCTCCTCGATGACAATGGTATTGCAGGATTGGATGATGTGCTCCGCTCGATGGCGGACCTGCCCAACATTGAGATTAGGCTGTTCAACCCCTTCCGCAGCCGCCGTTTCAAACCGCTCGATTTTCTGTTCCGCTTCCGCCGCGCAAACCGGCGGATGCATTCGAAAAGCTTCACGGTCGACAATCAGGTAACGATCGTGGGTGGACGCAATATTGGCGACGAATATTTCGCCGCCAAGCGCGAGGGAATGTTTGCCGATCTCGATGCCGTCTGCATCGGTCCGGTGGTGCAGGAAGTTTCCGACTGCTTCGATCGATTCTGGAACTCGCCACTCGCTGTGCCGATAGATGCAATCGTTCCCGAGGTTGCCGAGACAAGAACACAGAAGCTAGAAACTCGTATCAAGCGGCTCACCGGTGGGACGCAATCCGTCACCTACGGCAAGCAGGTTGCAGAAGGGTCATTGCTCGGCCGCATCGAGCGGGGGGAGATCGAACTGACTTGGGCGCCGGTTCAGCTGGTCAGCGATCCCCCGGAAAAAGTGCTTGCAGCGCGCGAAACGGGCGGCCCGTTACTCGATGCCCTTACCGGGATAATCGGTGAGCCGACGAAAGAACTGCTGCTCGTATCGGCATACTTCGTCCCCACCAGAAATGGGGCCAACGCCCTTGCAGGAATGGCGCAACGAGGCGTCGACGTGCGGGTGCTGACGAATTCCTACGCTTCCACGGATGTCGGTGCGGTCCACGCGGGTTACGCCAAACATCGCACGCTGCTCCTCGAAGCCGGAGTGCAGCTGTTCGAAGTGCCAGCACCCGATGACGAACCGAAAACCGCCCGTAAGTTCGTGCGCACCGGTTCCCGGGAACAAGACGGCACCCCAGGTTCGACCTTGCATGCCAAAGCCTTTTCCGTGGACGGAACCCGTCTATTTGTAGGTTCGCTCAATTTCGATCCCCGCTCTTTTTCGCTGAATACAGAGTTGGGCATCGTGATCGACAACGTCGCGTTGGCAAAACAGATGCGCCAGGCTTTCGACGACACCATAGCGCGCAACACATATCGTGTCGTTCTGGAGGGCGACGAGCTTGGTTGGATCGACACGCGCGATGATGATCCGGTAATCGAGCGGATAGAACCAGGGACTACATTCCTGTCGCGGATAGTCGTCCGGGCGTTGGAGCGCTCACCGATCGATTGGCTGTTATAACATTCGCCCAAAGCGAACCGAATGTCTTCTTATGGGTAACGGGCCCCTCTTTCGGAATGGCAGAAATTGGGGCGCGAAGCTGCCTTCCGTCGCGAGTATCTTCTGCTAGCTTATTCCGATGTCCAATAAAATTTCTCCGTGGTCGCCATATGAAGGGCGGACACATATGATCTCTAGTGGGCGTATTGCGCTGACTGCAGCATTTTCGGATCTGGTGCGCGTGCGAGCTGGGTTCCCGTCGCACGAGCGGCCGGAGATCTTTTCAGCTCTTCCTGATGATGGAGAGAATGACGCTGCTCGCGACCTTGTGAGGCTTGACGCTGAGCATATGGCGCGGATGTTCGCGTACGGCCGCATAGCGACGTCCGTGCGACCACTTGGTGGTGGCGATGTCGTCGGCATTCCGCCAGCGGCTTGGGAAATCGATGACCCCCTTCCCCGTTTCGCAATCGGCTCATTGAACCTCGATCTTTGGTCGGAACCTGAGGCACCACCTACTCACCATATCTTCGTCGATCGTCACCAGTTCGACGACTGGTTAGCCGCGCTGAAACCGCTAGGCTTCCTAACCAATCGCCAGGTCGATGAAGTAGTCGATCCACAGTTGCGCGCGCAGCGAGCCGTTGCCGAGCGACGTTTACAAAGCGAGGATGTGCAAAGCGTGGAATTTGGATCTGCAGGATCCCGTAATAACCAAACGGCAGCTGATCCTCCCGGCATCGGTCCGTTGTTGCTTTCGGTCGAGCAAGTCAGCGACCTGATCGGTAGAAGTAATTCGACAATCTACGCTGATGTGAAGAAGGGTGCCTTCCCGGAAGGTATCAAGCTTGGCTCAAGCACCAGATGGAAGAAATCGGAGGTCCTGGCTTGGGTCGAAGAACAGGCGGCCAAGCGCGGAGACCGTTAGCGGCGCTTCCGACGCGGACTATCGATGATTTCTACAGGTGCGATAGACCCCTCCATAATCATGTCGGCCCAGCGCTGAGCGAGTTCACGACGGCGCGGCATGTATGCGGCACGGTTGTAGCGAAGCTCGCTGGCACTCATTCCCTTAGGCGTATGTGCGAGCATCAGGTCGATGATCATGCGATCGGCCAGTAACCGCACATTGCTGCCGAGATCGCGCTCGGCCTGTTCGTTCATGATGGTCGAGAAGCTTGAGCGCCAGCCATGTGGCACGTGCCGCCCCTTGTAGCCTTCTCGGTTGTATAGATAGCCAATAGCGTTCTCGCTGATCGGCTTGAGCCCCGATCGCGCCCCCGGAAAGACGAATGGCGATCGTCCCGTGAGCCAGCGGACTGCCCTTAGCGCTTCGACCGCCTGGCTGGATAGCGGAACAGGGTGCTCGAATCGGCTTTCGAATAGGGAAGTTTCGGGTCGCGGATCCACATTCCCTCGACGCATGTCTGCTCATCCGTCGGAGCCAAGTGATTCTTGCTTAGCCTAATGCCTAACCGTCCATGGCGCGGCAGGTGCACATTGGAATAGAGAATGTCATTTTCATCAGACAGCTCCCCGCAAACCCTAACACTTTGGTCGCGAAATTTCGCTGGTGCATTGCGTAAGGTTTCGATCGCCACTGGGGGTGAACCTTGTGCGACTAGAGCAAGAACGATCGAAAGCATGCGGGTTAATATCAATTTTCAAGTCATTTAACCACCGCGATATCGAACGTCCACAGAGGATCGTAAACTGAATGGCAGCGAAGGGTGTTAGTTCGCTCAAAGCGGATAGGCAGCATTCGGACCCCTCTCGGCCGTTCAGCAGATCGTCAGGACGTTCCAAAACCGGCCATTCGAGATAAGTAAGGTCAACCAGGTGAAGCAGCAGAGCCGGCAAGCAGCCCGCCATCGATGCTCACTTCTGTACCCGTTACGTAAGTCGCCTCATCCGAGGCAAGCGTCGCTGCTATGGCCGCAACCTCATCCGGCATGCCAAACCGCTTCAGCGGTGTATCGGCTACGAGAGCCTGCATCTTTGCCTCCCGATCTGCCCCGTTGCCAAGCATAGGCTCCCATATGGGCGTAAGGATAGCGGCTGGGTGAATGGAGTTGCAGCGTATCTTCCAGCCTTGCTGCGCGCAGTAAAGCGCGACCGATTTACTGTGGTTGCGGATCGCTGCCTTGAATGTGCCTTGCCACTTTAGCGGTGACGCTGGGTCATTTCGAAAACTCCCGAGAACGCTACTATGCTACTTCATTAAGCCGTTGGCTGCAATCCAACCGATCTTTCGTAGATCCTCAAGAGATCTATTGGCATTCACATGATGAATGAATGTTCCGCCCATCTCTTCCCACAAATGCCGATGCCGAAGAGTGTCATCGACGAGAACGTCACCGGGCCTGCCGTGTTGGCGCTTGTCCCGCGCGAAACAAGTGATGATACGTGTCCCCGGGAAATGGTTTGCAGCCCAGCAGACTTTCTGCGCTTCTGCCCATCTTCCCCTCGGACAGCCAGTCAGTATGATTGGCTCCAGATGTCTGACTGCATCGAACAATCGCCGCGCGTCAGACATAACCGTAAGAGAGCCGTAGAAATCCGGACTTCGCGCGAGACGGGACCAGAATGTCGACAATCCGAACTGCTTCTCAAATTGCCTGGGAGGCATGCCAAAGAGGGCTTCGGCGGCCCGGTCGAAGTCGGCAAGAACGCCGTCGCAATCGAGGAAGAGCTGGTTCACGGCCATTGTGTCGGAATGAGCTCGATAAGGATCGGCGACCTGAGCTGTTCCCATCCCCGCTGCGCCAGAACCTCATTGCTCTCTTCCGGCTTGCGGCCGCCTTCGCGATCTATGGACCATGTTATGTGATAGGTGCTGCCGTCGGGCCGGTCAGTAGAGCCGTTAATTGAAACGACTAGCGCCTGTAGTCCTTTGCCATCATTCACATGGCCGAAAATTTTTCCGCGGTTGGCATCTGGAAGAGTTGTGGTCGATGTAGCTGACGCGTCGAGAGTTACATGATCGGCGATGAGATCGGGCCAGACCGGTGGAATACGCTGGAGTAATGCGACGCGGTGCTCAGGGTCGAGTTTCCAACCAGTTACACGCATCGATTTCTCAACTATTGTTGGATTGTCCGATAGCGGGCGGTCCAGCCGTCGGACTAACCTGAGCTCTCTGGCTCAGCGGCCCACCAGCCACCTTGTTTTTGGAGGCGGTCGCCTCGCGGTCCGCGCTATGATAAACGTTCTTTTGATAGTACTTATACCCTGCGTAACCGAGTACCCCAAGGGCGGCTAGTTTGAGCATGTCTGTTCCTTTCTAATTCCCCCCTCAACTCCTGTTCACAAAAAAGGGTCCGATGGCCCAGCATTGCCGTAGCATGAATGCCGGAAGTGCAGTTGTTCGTAATGGTGCGATCGAGGTTCAAGCAGGTAAGTTTTCCGAAATGTCCGCAGTTGGGCCGTTAGCGGTCTGACCGCTTTTGGTCCTGAAATCTGAAAAGCGGACCTACCGCTTCCGAACCAATTTTGGCCAGAAGGGCCGCGGCTCCATGTGGGCCGGAAGCCGAACGACAGCTATTGCCGACTCGGGCATGACGACCGGCAATTTATAGGAGTCTCGGCTAACACGAGAACGTAAACCGAAACGCAAGTTCGCCTCGTCGAAATGCGTAAGCGCACTGAGCTCACAAGATGTCTAAATAAGTGCGCGCGATAGCATCGCTAATTGGCGACAATAGCAGCAATCCCCGCAGAATATACAATCAGGATGGCAATGCTGTCATAGCCCATGCGAAGAGCATATTTGTCGCGCCGTTCGATAAGGCCGATCAGGACAAGGGTTGTTAGCAGTACGCCGAGCAGTGCCGCCGTCATCGAGGAATCGTCGACTTGTCTTAGCACCGGCTCGCCCTGATCGAGAATGTCGATCAACAGGATCAGCACAACGTCGAACATGTTGCCGCCCAGTATGTCGCCGATCGCCAGTTCCGCGCGGCGCAATTTGACGGCCGCTATCGCCGTGCTGAGTTCGGGCAGCGAGGTGGCGAAGGCCAGAAGGGTAAGGCCAACAAGCCCCGTCCCCGTTCCGGTTTGGTCGGCGATCCCCTCGGCGCTCAATGTGACTAGGGTTCCCCCGATCAATATCAGTAGACCCATTGCGGCCGTCAGCATCATAAGACGCGGGTTCGAGGTGGACAGCCTCTCGAGTTCGCTGCGCTCGACATCTGCTTCCTTGGCCGGGACCCAGCCTTCGACGGCGACCTCCCGGCTCAGCTGACGGATGCACACGATATACGTGACTGCAATAAGCACCGGGAAAAAGCCGACACCGCCGGGAAGCGACCAGTCTCCAAGCATCACACCGATAGCGGCTAGACTGAGTAGGACGATGCTCACCAGCGCATTGAGGATCGTGCGCGGACCGGGCACCATGTTCGTCAATGCCTGTTTGCCGACAAACAAATCGGCTAGCGCGATAACCACGACCTGAAAGGCTATTCCGCCCAGCATGTTGTTGATCGCCATGTCCGGATTGCCGGATAGGGTGGCAACAGTGGTGGTAGAGATTTCTGGAAGCGAGGTAATCGCGCCGAGTAGAAGAACGCCGATCGTTGCCTGTCCTATGCCGGTCCGCTGGGCAATCTCGTCAGCATAGCGGGCCAGCTTCCGCCCCGCGTACCAGACGAGCATGGCGCCAACAGCGAACACCGCAGCGAGAACAGGCAACGGCAGGTGCGTGAAATCAGGCATAAGTCATCATTTCTCTCCGGTCGCTAAGCGTCTTCGGGCGGCGCAATTGGTTCGCACCATCCTGATAGGGGGCGCTATAGAGACGACTGCATCCGGCTGGC
This sequence comes from Erythrobacteraceae bacterium Alg239-R51, assembly GCA_947331495.1. Lineage (GTDB taxonomy): Bacteria > Pseudomonadota > Alphaproteobacteria > Sphingomonadales > Sphingomonadaceae > Qipengyuania. The sequence continues at coordinate 243,412 of CAMZOI010000002.1, forward strand.
CCGCCTCCCCTTTCCTAATGCGCTGCCGCGCACGGTCAGCGGATGATCCGATCCAGTGAGCCATAGCCTTCCACGATCTTTCCTCGCGGTAACGCGAGTGCCGCAATCGCAAGACCGCCCGCAATGCTGACAACGATGTGGCCCGTGTCACCTCCGTACAGGAACGGCGCCGCAACGATCACGAGGCCCAATGGCACCAGCGCGAAGCGCGCTGCGCGCGTTACCTCTGCAGCGGCGATTGCCAGAACGGTGATTACCAGTGAGCCCAGCAGGTGATCGGCATTGGCCATCGAACCGTCCGCGCCGAGCGTGACGCGGGTGAAGAGGAAGGATAGCCCGATGGCTCCGGCCAGCCAGAGGTTCCAAGGCAGGTTCACCGCGCCGGTCCACATTTCCTTGAAGACTGCCCATGGTCCTCGCTCGAACTCGTGCTCGTGCGGAGTCAGCTTCTCGCCATCGTCGGTGTCTCCGAACAGGATGACACGCAGCATACTCTTTCCTGCCTTGCGGCGACGGTTCAGGAAACTGAGCGATGCCGCCAGTTCGTCCATCGAATACGGTATCTGTATGAGCATTGCCGCCGCGCCGATCAGCGCCAGCGTGCTCCAGGTACCGATCACGATCGGCTGGATGATGATGAAAGTGATGGATACGATGCCCAGCGGCACGATCATCAGGCCAAAAAGCAGGACGAGCCATGGCATAGTGCGCCAGCGCGCCCGACTGCCCACGATGCCTGTCAGGATTTCAAGCATGTAGGTATATGCACCGACGGCGGCATCGGGGACGGGCCATGCCTCCGAAACACTGGAGGTTATGATCTCTTCCGTGCCATTTTGCGGGTCGATCGCGCTACCTGCAAAGAACGGCTCCCAAACCCCATCTAACTGGCCCATCTGGTAGGCAGCGAGGTATCGCGAAAACAACAGTCCCACGATGGCTAGCGCAATGATGGGAAGTCGCTGGGTCCACGCGCTCGGGTTGAAGCTCCACCCTGGAGGCACTTCGGGCGCTCTTTTGCGGGCGAGGATGCTCGGCCCGACTTCGGGCGGGGTCGCGACGGCGAGGCCGAAGATCAGTGCGCCTACAAGGGTATCGGAAAGGTAAGCAGCTGCATTCGGCGTAACGAACAGCATGGGCAAAGCCATTACGATCATGCCGATGCCGGCAGTCAGCCAGCGTGCGGGTGCCAGTCGCCAGCTGAGCGACGCCGTAGCGGTGACAAGGAGAGCAACGCCTGCAGCCACCTCCGACCAGGCGTAAAAACTGTTGTCGATGCCGATCAGCGGCGGCTGTGTGATGAGCCAGAACGCAAGGCCGATGTTTACCCAATGTGCCCAGCGGAACTGGCGGTGCTGAGCGATCCTGTGGTTTTCTATTTGCGAGCGAAGGGCTTCCGCTTCGTCGATGTCTTCATTATCCTCCGCGTCCTGCAACCAATGCGGCGGAGTAATGCCGTTTCGTTCGTACCAGCCGAGCGGATCGCGCTTCAGACTGGCGATCATCGCCGGGAGTTCGTCTTCAAGACGATGGCGCGGACGCCAGCCCAGCCAGTCTTCGGCGCGCTTGATATCGAGCGCGTAGTGATCGTCTGCCATGGAAATCATGAACGGCTGGATGAAGGGCTTTTCGCCTTGGTCGATGGCATCCGGCACCAGCGGCTCTGCTGCGTTCTGAACGGCCGCGCCCGCCTTCGCGACAGGGGCGGGAACCTTGATCGTCTTCCATTCATCCGCGCCGTGGACGAGTTCGCCGATACGATCCTGCAATGTGTCGTAGCCCGGGGCAAAGGGTTCCCCGACAAGGATCTCGGCATCAGGCGGCAATGTCGTGCGGCGGTCAACGGTCCGGCGCATTGCATCGATCATGTCGTCGCGATGCAGCATCGATTGTCCGGCGTTCAGGGGCCCAGAATACAGATGCGACTGGAAGCTGCGCTCGTAAATTCGGGCGATCTGCTGCGACAGCGTCGGGACTGCGCTTTTGCTATCGTAAATGCCAGCCAATCGCAGGATCGCGTAAGGCATTTCCGCCTCACTGCGGATAAGATACTCGACCCTCTTCTTTGATTGCGGATACTCCCAGCGCGGGTCGAACGGCGTGCTCTCGTTGATCCTCTCGCCGGGATCCTGCGGTTCGTGCACGAGCATTGTGCTGGCGTAAATAAATCTTTCGACATCGAAGCCATGAAGAGCCTGAAGCAGGTTACGCGTGCCCTCGACATTCACCTTCTCATAGAGCGGGCTTGGTTCTCCGGAAAAGTCGAAGAAGGCGACGAGGTGGATGACAGCGGCGATGCTGCGGCCATGCTCGTCCGCGATCTTTTCCAGCGCCGTGTTCATCGATTGCGGGGAAGTGATATCGATTTCGACGATTTGCGGTCCGCCCTCGTGCTCCTTGTCGCGGTCGAGCCCCACCACGGTGAAATCATCGCCGAATGCCTTGCCCAGGGAGCGCCCGATATTGCCATCGGCGCCGGTGATCAGGATCAACGGTTTGGCATCGCGGGTGGTATCATTCGCTGTTTCCACCAAGAGACTTGGCTCCTTTGCTATCTCCCTACTCAATAGACCAGACGCCAAAGTGTTTCGAAATTGCGGAACGATCGCCCGATACGTTCGCTCCCTTTCAATGGCAGAGATCGGAAAACGTCGCTGGGCTATTGCCGAGGGGTATATCCCTTCAGGAAGCGCAGACCCGGACGATCCGGCCCTGGTGAGCCACGAAACGGCCTGCATTCTTAATGCGGGTGAGGACGAGGCGCAGGTTACGCTGACCCTTTACTTCAAGGATCGCGAGCCAGCAGGTCCGTATCGCGTAACGGTAGGTGCGCGCCGCACCCTTCATTTGCGCTTCAACGATCTTGACGATCCCGAACCGGTGCCGCGCGACACCGACTATGCAAGCGTGATCGAAGCGGACAGGCCTATCGTGGTGCAACACACGCGGCTCGACTCGAGACGATCCGAAATCGCCCTTCTCTCGACGATGGCTTTTGGCGATGGTTAGGCAGCTTCCCGGCACATCGCGCCGCAGCAAGAAGGGCAGAGGCCGCTCATCGAAGCGGTATTCCGGCTTCAAGGGACAGGAGGCATGAGCAAGAGGCTGGAGGGGCGTACTGCCCTCGTCACAGGTGGAGATAGCGGCATCGGCGCTGCCATCACGCGTGAACTCGCATCGCAAGGCGCCGACGTTGCCATCAACTGGCACAGCGATAACGGTCCGGCGCAGGAACTAGGGGAAGAAATCTCGCGAGGGGGCGTGCGGGCTTTTGGCGTGGGCGGAGACGTATCGAAGGAAGAAGACGCCACGCGAATGGTGGAAGAGACCGTGGCCCGGTTCGGACGGATCGACATCCTCATTTCCAACGCAGGAATTCAGATCGATGCCCCGGCCCTTGAAATGACCGCTGACGAGTGGCGCAAGGTACTCGATGTCAATCTTACGGGGCAGTTCCTTGTCGCTCGCGCGGCCGCCCGCCATTTCATCGAGCAGGGCGTGGGCGAGGGTCGCCGCAGCGCAGGTGTCATCGTGTGCATGAGTTCGGTCCACGATGTCGTGCCATGGGCAGGACATGCCAACTATGCCGCCGCGAAGGGAGGCGTCGACATGATGATAAAGACGCTTGCGCAAGAGCTTGCGAAACACCGCATACGCGTAGTCGGGATCGCACCGGGCGCGATCAAGACCGATATCAATAAAGAGGTATGGGGCGACGAAGAAAAGGCCGATGAATTACGCGAACTGATACCTTATGGCAGGATCGGAGAGGTCGACGACGTTGCCGGGCCTGTGTCATGGCTTTGCAGCGACGAGGCCGATTATGTGACTGGTACCACGCTGTATGTCGACGGCGGGATGACGCTCTACCCCGGCTTTATCGGGAACGGCTGACGGCGAGTGCTTTTTTGGTGCGGCGATGAGGTCTTCATTGCACGACGCGTACAGGCGTGTCGGCCGCCGGACCTCCATTTACGATCATGTCTTCAAGACCGCCGAGCCGGAACCAGCGGTATCCCAGGGGCTCGAGCACCAGATCGTGGCTACCGTCATCGCTGGCGGGTATCGATCTGTTCGTTTGCAGGCACACGAGGGGGCGGACCGACTCCGACTTGTCATCGAGCTTTACAGCAAATTCCACTTTGCGATCGGATAGGTTGTGCGTGAATAACGAGGTGCGCCCCTCGTAGGTGTACTGCATGGCGAGGATATGGCTCTTGGTGTCGAGGATGGTGAACTCGCCATGCCCGATCTCGGTCAACTCCTTGCGCATGCGCAACATGCGCTCGATCCAGCGTAGAAAAGAACCGTCGTCGGCGCGCTGCATGGCGACATTCACCTTGCGGTATCCGTAAGGTCCATGATCGATAACCGGTCGCACCGGCTCGTCGCAAGGCGTGAAGCCGGCATTCACCTCGGCCGACCACTGCATCGGCGTGCGCGCTGCCTCGCGTTCGGGAAGCGACAGGTCTTCGCCCATGCCAATCTCGTCGCCATAGCGGATCACGGGCGTACCTGGCATGGTTAGCATCAGCGAATAGGCGAGCTCCAGCTTCGCCCGACTACCCCCGAGCATCGGAGCCAGTCGGCGGCGGATTCCCCGGTCATAAAGTTGCATCTCCTCATCGGGGCCGAATGTAGAAAACACGGCTTTCCGCTGCTCGTCTGGAAGGCGCGCGATGTCTAGCTCGTCGTGGTTGCGAAGGAAATGCGCCCATTGGGCAATAGGCGGTAAGTCGCGCGAGGCCTGCAACTTTTCGCGCAGCGGCGCGGTGTCGCCGCTCGCGAGGGCATAGAACAGCGTCTGGTTTACCGGGAAATTGAACATCATCTGCAGTCGGTCACCTGTTTCGCCGAAGTAGCGCACGCAATCCTCGGGCGGGATGTTCGCCTCGGCCAGGAATACAGCATCGCCTTTCCGCCATTGGGCAAACTCTCGCAGATGACGCAGGAACTCGAAGGCGGGCTCCGGGTCCTTCACGTTGATGCCATCGGCTGCGATCAGGAACGGAACGGCATCGACCCGGAAGCCGGAAATACCGAGTTCCAGCCAGAACCCCACAATCTTAAGCATCTCTGCTTGGACCTGGGGATTGGCAAGGTTTAGATCGGGCTGAAAGTCGTAGAAGCGGTGGAAATAATAGGCCTGAGCGTGCCGGTTCCAAGTCCAGGTTGTTTCCTGCACGCCCGGAAAGATCAGCCCTTCATCAGCATCTTCGGGCCGTTTGTCTGCCCAGATGAAAAAATCGCGATACTTGCAATTCCGGTCCGCAAGCGCCGCCTGGAACCAGGGGTGTTCGGTCGAGGTGTGATTCAATACGAGGTCCATCAGCACCCGGATGCCGCGCTGGCGACAGGCCTGCGTGAATTCGACGAAATCGCCCAGTGTGCCGTAGCGCGGATCGACCCCGTAATAGTCCGAAACATCGTAACCGTGATCGCGGCGGGGCGATGGGTGGAACGGCATCAGCCAGATCGCGGTCACGCCCAGACCTTGCAGATAATCAATGCGATCGAGCAGCCCTGCAAAATCGCCGATGCCGTCACCGTTTGAATCGAGGAAACTGTCGAGCGAAAGCGAATAGATCACTGCATTCTTATACCAGCGGTCGGCGCTCATCCTTCGTGCTCCTCTGCTTGCAGGATAACGCCCTCGGCCGGTTTCAGGCGAAGGCTATGCGCAGGAAGGCCGGATCGACTTTCTCCTACAGAGGAAAACAGCGTCTTCGCCTTTCGGTAGCGATCCGGCAGGTCAGGCAGAGGAGCTTCCTCCTCGGAAAAGTTGAGAATGACCGCCAGACGTTTCGCTTCGATTTCTCTTTCGAACGCGAATATCGAAGGGTCGCAATAAAGCTCATGATAGGTACCGCTGCGAAGCGCCTGTTCCGTTCGGCGGAAGGCAAGGAGACGGCGATAAAGCTGCAACAGGGATTGGTCTTCCTCGTCCAGCGAAGCGACGTTGCGCTCTTGCCAGTCATCGCTAACTGGCAACCAAGGCTGGGCCGACGAGAAACCGGCATTCTCTTTACCTGACCACTGCATCGGTGTGCGTGCCTTGTCCCTGTTGAAGCTGGTGTCGGGTTCCTGTTTCGCCCAGGGATCCTGCACCCGTTCGGGCGGGATGGTGATATCGGCGAGACCGATCTCGTCTCCGTAATAGAGTGTCGGTGTTCCGCGCAACGTAAGCAGCAGCGTGGCGGCGATCCGCGCCTGCGACGGACCTGTTCGCGCCGCTATTCTCGGCTGGTCATGATTGCTCAGCACCCAGTTCGGCCAGCCGTGCTCTGGCAGTGATGCTTCATATTCCGTGACAAGAGAGGCGATTGCCTGCGTCTGCCACGGGCATTGCAACAGCTGAAAGTTGAACGGCAAATGCACGCCGCTGTCGTGGGTCTTTCCGTAGTAGTTGACCAAACGTTCCATAGGGAGGTAGATCTCGCCAATCATAAGGCGGTTATCGTACTCCTCGATGACACCGCGCATCTCCGCAATGAGATCGTGAACTTCAGGCTGGTCTGCCGAATGAACCTGGAGGTTCTTTTCGATTTCCGGCTGGTCCGCGTGATAGTTGGGGTTGGGCGGATTATCGCGGAAGTGTTCGTCCTTGATCAGATGCCAGATCACGTCGACGCGAAAGCCGTCGACTCCCTTGTCGAGCCAGAAGCGAAGGGTGTCGAACATGGCTGTTCGCACTTCCGGATTGCGCCAGTTGAGATCGGGCTGGGACTGCAGGAATGCGTGATAGTAATACTGCCCGGTCCGTTCGTCGAACTGCCATGCCGAACCGCCGAAATTGCTGATCCAGTTGTTGGGCGGACCGCCATCCGGGGCCTGATCCTTCCAGATGTACCAATCGCGTTTCGCGTTCTGGCGCGAAGACCGGCTTTCGATGAACCATTCGTGCTGATCGGAGGTATGGTTCGGCACGAAATCGAGCAATAGCTTTAGCCCGCTCGAATGAGCTTCATCGAGCAGCTCATCGAAATCGGCCATCGAGCCGAAAAGCGGATCGATCTCGCGGTAATCGGCAACGTCGTATCCGAAATCTTTCATGGGGGAGGCGAAAACGGGCGACAGCCAGATGCAATCGATGCCAAGTTCGGCGAGGTACGGCAGTCGTTTGCGGATACCGGCGAGGTCGCCAACCCCATTACTCCCAGTGTCCTGAAAAGAACGCGGATAGATCTGGTAGATGACCTGGTCGCGCCACCAGTTGTCCGCTCTTTCTAAGCTGCCCATAGTGGTTGAATTGCAGGCAATGGCCATTGTTCCGCAAGGTCTGGACGGGAGGCGCAAATATTCGCCTTCAGACCCGGGCTTGGGGCATGCATGAAAGGTGGCACCGTACAGGGACGGATGGCGAAAAAGTTTAGCAGTCCGACCCCGAAAGGTAACCTAGCACAGCGTCCATTTGTTTGCTCGTCGGCAACCCGCCGTCAATGCGGACGGCGTTTTCCTCGTCGTACGGCGGCTCGAGAGAGGAAAGCTGACTTTCTAGCAGGCCCGGTGGCATGAAATGGTTCCCCCTCTCCTCCATTCTGCGTTCGAGTTCTTCCCGGCTGACCTTCGGCCAGACAAAGAGGATACCGTCATTAAAGCTGCGCAGGATGTCACGGTGTAAAGTGGTGAGAGCAGAACAGCTCGCTACCGCAGGCGAACGGGCGGCAAGTTCGCGCCCTACGCTCTTGAGGAACGGCAGGCGGTCTTCGTCCGTAAGTGGCTCACCTGCCTTCATTTTCATAACGTTTTCGGGAGGGTGATGGTCATCTCCCTCGATAAACGTCCATCCCAGGGACTCGGCAAGAGCTTTGGCGAGCGTCGATTTTCCGCAACCGCTTGGCCCCATCACCACGATGGCTGTTGATCCGCCAGGCAAGGAGGCGGTTGGAGGTCTTTCGCTATTCGGGCTCTGCTCATTTCCAACGGTCATTATCTCTGCTTCACTTGAACGGATGAGGCAGGTTGGCCTTGCCGTTTGAACGGATCATTTCAACTCCATGTGACAGCAGCGGGCGACGGCGCGCGGCCCTTCGCCTGCACGAGCAGGGACAAGGGACTTGGGTAAAATTCGATTAGCGGTTCCCAAACGGCGATTGAGACCGCTATGTCCCTCGATAGCAAACGAAAGGTTCGGCAAGACGGCCTGTCGGATCGGATCGATCCATTCCTCAGGAGGTGATTGCGCATGTTTGCAGGCAGCTATTGCGGAAGCCCGCCCGCTCTGGCGGAGATAGGTTCGCGCTGGAACCTCGACCCGGTCGTGATCGGCTTCCTTGCCATCGCGATCGCGCTGGCCCTCAAGGCGCGCAATCGAATGGCGGCAAGTGGCATCGCGATTCTGGCTCTGGCGTTCATTTCACCACTTTGTGCAGCCAGCGTATCGCTGTTCGCGGCTCGTTCGATACATCACCTGCTACTGATTGCCGCTGCCCTTGCTTTTGCGCTCGCGTTACGGCCCTCGGGCGCTGCCGGCGGCGGCCTTCTACGAGTGCGTCTGCCAGTCAGTCTGACCACGTTCACGATGACGGCGGTGCTCTGGGCCTGGCACGTGCCCGCGCTATACAATGCGGCCTTGGCGAACATCGCGTTGTACTGGGCTATGCAGATCACCATCTTCGCATCGTCCTTCGCATTCTGGCTGGCAATCCGCCAGGCGGGCGTAATGGGCGCGGTAGGTGGGTTGCTGGGCGGAATGGTCCAGATGGGGTTCCTTGGCGCCTTGCTTACCTTCGCTACGGAGCCATTGTATGTAACCCATGCTCTGGCCGCGCCATCCTGGGGTCTGCCAGGGCTGATGGACCAGCAATTGGCGGGGCTGGTCATGTGGGTGGGCGGAATGATTCCCTTTGCGGTCGGCGGCTTACTGATCGCCCGCAAGGCCTGGCAAGTTCAGTCGCCAGGCAGAAAGTCGATCACCGCAACGGGTATTTCCGCTTGAGCGAGCGCGCGGCATGACACTCATGCTAATCAAGGCATTGCATCTTGCCTCGCTCGTGGTGTGGTGCGCGGGCTTGCTCGGCTTGCCATTGATGTTGAGCAAGCACGAGATCGGCGAAAGTCAGGCAAGCTACAGTCAACTTCGTCTGCTGACGCATCGTACATACTCCTATCTGATCACGCCCGCTGCGGTCATTGCCATTACTGCAGGAACCACGCTGATCTTTCTGGCCGGGGTGTTCACGCTGTGGATGCTGTTGAAGCTCCTGCTGGTGGGCGTACTGGTTACGTTGCACGCCTGGATCGGGCATCTGGTGGTGTTGATGAGCGAACGGCGAGGCCGGTTCGCGCCGCGAAGCGCAATACTCACCCTGGTGCCTATCGCGGCGGCCATGCTGACGATACTTTTCCTCGTTCTGGGCAAGCCGGAGCTTCCGAATTTTGCTCCGGGCTGGCTGAACGAGCCGCGCGGTTATGAACTGCCGGTGGAAGAGACGCCGATTTGATATTCGAATACCAGCTTGCCCCCGTGCCAGCCGGTAAAGCCGGCAAAGCCCACGGCGAAGGCGGAGAACATGATGCCGAAAGGAAGCACAGCCTCCTCGTATCCCAGCAGACGGTAACCCCAGTTCATTCCGAGGATGGAAAGCAGCATCACCGCTACGATGAAATGCGTCCAGCTTGCAGAGCGCTGGCGGATACCCGGCACGCTCAGCAGTTCGACCGTGCCGGTAATGCCTGCCACGACGCCGAAAAGGAATGCCGTTCCCGCTGCCCACAGGCCTGCGCGCGCCCAGAAGAGGTCTCCAGTCCACCAATAGAAGGTATCCGCCCCCAGCACGCAGGCAGTGAGCGCAATCGGGAAAGAGACCAGCATCGCGTGAATGGGGTGGCCTGCGAGCGCGATGCGGGATTCGAGCCTGTAGAAATTCGGCTGCTGTTCAACCGGATCGACGAGATCGTCCGAGTTCGCTTCGACCAATTCCTTCTCCATGACCTTTTCGCGGCTCGTATCGCTCATTGGCTTCATCCTTTGCGCAATCGCGCTCGCCTGACGGCAGCGAGCTGCCTGCTGCCCCTTATTGCGGCGTGCGAGGGGAACTTGTCCACCATCGATCCCGCCGGCCCGTCCGCTTCGCGGGTGGCGTACCTGTGGTGGTGGATGCTGGGCGGCTCGATCCTGCTGGCTGCGCTGGTTCTCTTATTGCTGCTTGTCGCACTGTTCCGGCGCGGCGTGGCAGATCGGGAGACCGGCGGACACAAACGGGTGTGGATCGTAGGGCTGGGTCTCGCCATGCCGATAGCGGTGCTAATGGTGCTGCTCGGCTTTGCCTTATGGATAGGAGAGCGCAATCTGCCGACTGGACCTCCAGCTCAGACCATCGAGGTGACTGCCTACAACTATGGCTGGGAGTTCTGCTACGAGGACGGGACTTGTTCGCAAAACGTGCTGCGGTTACCAACCCAGCGCCCTGTCGATCTCGATATCCGGTCGACCGACGTGATCCATAGCCTCTGGATCCCGCGGCTGGCGGGCAAGATGGATGCCATCCCCGGTCAGGTGAACCGACTGCGGATCGAAGCCAATGCACCGGGTATCTATGAGGCGGTTTGCGCGGAATACTGCGGCATCGGGCATGCTGGCCATCGCTTCGTCGTGGAAGCCTACGACGACCCTGTTCCGGATAGCATGATGGAACTGGCGCGATGAAGGCTCTCGAACTGCACCGCGAACTCACCAGGATCTGGCAGAACGAGCCTGGCTGGCGCGGAGTATTAAGCAGTGTCAGCCATACTGATCTTGGAAAGAGGTTCATAGTAACGGCTGCTGCCTTTTTCGGCATCGGCGGTGTGCTCGCCATGCTGATCCGCGCCCAGCTGGCCACCCCGCAAAGCGCATTCGCCGGACCCGAAGTCTATGGCCAGATATTCACGATGCATGGCAGCATCATGATGTTCCTTTTCGCCATACCGATGCTGGAAGGGCTAGCGATCTACCTCCTACCCAAGATTCTAGGTGCCCGCGATCTCGCCTATCCGCGCCTCACCGCGCTGGGCTGGTGGTGCTATCTTTTCGGCGGGACGATCATGATCCTGGCCCTGCTGGGCGGGGTGGCTCCCGATGCTGGCTGGTTCCTCTATCCCCCCCTTTCCGGCCGCGAATTCACGCCTGGCATCAATTCGGACGTGTGGCTTTTGGGAATAACCTTCGTAGAAATCTCCGCGATCTCCGCCGCTATCGAGATCGTGGTGACCATCCTCAAGTTCCGCGCTGCGAACATGTCGCTGACGAGGATGCCGATTCTGGCCTGGTATCTGCTGGCGACTGCGGGGATGATCATATTCGGCTTCCCCCCGCTAATCCTTGCCTCGATCCTACTGGAAGTCGAGCGCGCTTTCGGCTGGCCGTTCTTCCAGCCCGAACTTGGCGGTTCGCCGCTCCTGTGGCAGCACCTATTCTGGCTGTTCGGTCACCCGGAGGTATATATCATCTTCCTTCCGGCAGCCGGTGCCCTGTCCACTATTATTCCGGTCATGGCGCGCACGCCGCTGATCGGATACAGCGCGATCGTGGCTGCGGTGCTTGCCCTCGCATTCCTTAGCTTCGGCCTGTGGGTGCATCACATGTTCACAACCGGCATCCCGCATATGGCGCTCGGTTTCTTCTCTGCCGCATCGGTTCTGGTGGCGATACCCACGGCGGTGCAGATCTTCGCCTGGATCGGGACGATCTGGGCGGGAAGGCCCAAGTTCACGCTACCGATGTACTATATCCTCGGCTTCTTCATCACCTTCGTGATTGGGGGGCTAACTGGGGTGATGCTGGCAATCGTGCCGTTCGACCAACAGGCTCACGATACCGCTTTTGTCACGGCCCATCTGCATTACGTCCTCGTCGGCGGCTTCGTCTTCCCCATGCTGGCTGCGGCCTACTACTGGCTGCCCCACGTCGCCGGCCGGACGCGGGTGATGAGAGTTGGTATCGCAGCGTTCTGGCTGATCTTCATCGGGTTCAACCTGACATTCCTGCATATGCATCTGACCGGCCTGTTGGGAATGCCGCGCCGGGTCTATACCTATCCGGTGGAAGCTGGATGGACCACGCTCAACCTGATCTCCTCCATCGGCGGCTTCATGCAGGCGTTCGGCTTTGCCCTTTTTGCCATCGATGTCGCGCTGCAGCGGCGGCTGGGCAGTCGTACGCGGCGTGATCCGTGGGAGGCCGAAACGCTGGAATGGGCAATGCCCACTCCGCCGGCGCAATACAACTTCGCAAGCCTTCCGACGGTCGACAGCCGTGAACCACTGACACGCAACCGCGACTTGGGTGCCGATCTCGCTGGCGGGAGAGGCCTGCTGGGCCGCGCTGTCGGACGACGGCGCGAGACGCTGGCCGTCGACATCGCGACCGGCACACCCGAACATGTTGCCATACTGCCCGGCCCCAGCCTGATACCACTGCAAACCGCGCTGGTGATCGGCGGGTTCTTCCTCTCCTTGCTTGCAGGCCTGTACTGGCTCGCACCGGTATTCATCGCCGCCATATCGGTGATGGTCTGGCGATGGGTTGCCACGACCGGAACAGTGCGTGATCTCGGCCCAATCGATGCTGGCGACGGATTTTGTTTGCCAACTAGCTTTGCGGTGCGGGGAAGCGTGGGTTACTGGGGCAGCATCCTCGCCATAGCGGTCAGCGCTACGTTGTTTGCCTCGCTGATCTTCGGCTATCTCTTCCTCTGGGTCGTCGCGCCCAACTGGCCGCCGTCGGGGCAATTCGACGTCTTTTTCCTCGAACCGGCCATCGTAACCTTGGGAACGCTGCTGGCGGTTGGCGGAGGGCGGGCTGGACTGCGCGATTTCAGAAAGGCCAAGCGCGGCTGCCTGGCGTCAGCAGGTGGCTCGGTATTGGCAATCACCGGACTTCTGTTGGGCGCGCTGCGACACCTGCCGGGGCCGACCGAACATTCCTTTGCCGCCGCGGCCTGGACGCTGACCGGTTATGCAATCTTTTCAGCCGGAGTAGGCATCTTGGTGCAACTATTCATTTGCCGCCGGATCGCCAGTAAACATGTTTGTGCCGAGCGGCCGAATGAAATGGGCATCGCCGCCTTGTGGAGCGATTACGGGGCGGGGGTTGCGCTCGTGGTGATCTGGCTAGTCGCCTTGTCGAGCGCTGTTTTGTGATAGAGCTGGTGCGTCTGGTTTCCGGGCTCGTTCTATGGGCGATAGCCTTCAGCACCCTCTACGCTCTTCATGGTCTCGGTTGCTCACTGGGATGGAGCAAGCAGGTCGTGTTCGGCCTTTCGCAGTCGCGGATGCTGTTGCTGGCCGCCTGGATCTTGTTTGTTGCTATCCAGTGCGGGCTGCTGCGCCGGATGGCTCGACAGAAGGAAACGCATTTGGACTGGATGGCCAGGGCGATCGGGTGGATCGGCTTGGTTGCCACGTTAGTCACCGGCTTACCGATAATCGCGATATCGAGTTGCGTTTGACGAACCTCGCCGGGCGTCGGGCATCAAGATGTCGGGAATCATCTGTGGCTCGCTGCGACACCAATACTGGCGTGTGACGGAAAGCACTGGCACGGGGAAGTTTGATTGAACGGCAGCTTCCAGGATTACGCGACGGCCATCCGAGCGACCGAAATTAGGGCGCGAAGCTGACATTGTAACCTTTTCACTTTCCATTCGACTTCCCTGCACGTTCGAGCATGGTGCTTCTCACCGGACCGCAGCCGATCGTAACGACTGCAACCCCGCTCGAGCCGATGCTCGCGGGGCTCTGGGCGGTGGGACCGGCATTCACTCCGCGTCCGAACCAGGAGAACCACCCATGACGACGAAGACTCAGAGCCGCGACCGCAAGACGCTCGCCAGCAAGCCGGAGCCGCGCGAGACCAAGATTGGCAAGGTTGCCGGCCTGCTGAAGCGCAAACAGGGCGCGAGCCTCGAACAGATGACCAGCGCGACGGGCTGGCAGGCTCACACCGTCCGCGCTGCGCTGACCGGGCTGAAGAAGAAAGGCCATGCGATCGAACGCGAGGCTGTCGAAGGCGGCTCGCGCTATCGCATCGTCAAAAGCACTTCCGCATGACCCTGCGGGAAGGAGAACTCGCCGCTCTGGACGAGCTGGACCGGCAGGAGTTGCGGAATCGGTGGGCGAAGCTTACCGCTCGCCCGGTGCCCGAGGTCAGCGCCAAAATACTGCGGCTCGCCCTAGGCTATGAATTGCAGGCGAAGGCTGGAAGATGTCTATCGCGCAAAGCCATGCGACAGCTAGACCAGGCGGCTGCGGGCCGCGCGTCGGCCAAAGACATTCATCCCGGCATGCGGCTTGCGCGCGAACATGGCGGAACGGTCCATGTCGTGACTATCGGCGAGAACGGCGAGATCATCTGGAACGGGCGTGAATGGCGCTCGCTGAGCGAGGTCGCACGCGCTATTACCGGCACGCGCTGGTCGGGTCCTGCCTTCTTCGGCCTGCGCAAACGAACGGTGCCGGCAGCATGAGCAAAGTCCGCTGTGCCATCTACACCAGGAAATCGAGCGAGGAAGGTCTCGAACAGGACTTCAACTCGCTCGACGCCCAGCGCGAGGCCTGCGCAGCCTATGTCCTGAGCCAAGCGTCGGAAGGCTGGTCGCTGCTGCCCGGGGTCTACGATGATGGCGGCATCTCCGGCGGCACGCTTGCACGCCCTGCTCTCCAGCGTCTGCTCGACGACATCGAAGCGGGCAGGATCGATATCGTGGTCGTTTACAAGGTCGACCGGCTGACCCGCTCGCTGCTCGACTTTGCGAGACTCGTCGAGACTATGGACAAGGCTGGAACCAGCTTCGTCTCGGTCACCCAGTCGTTCAATACCACCACCAGCATGGGTCGCCTGACGCTCAACATGCTGCTCTCGTTTGCGCAGTTCGAGCGCGAGGTGACCGCCGAGCGCATCCGCGACAAGATCGCTGCGTCCAAAGCGAAGGGCATGTGGATGGGCGGCACACCGCCGCTGGGCTATGAGCCAAACGGGAGGACGCTGACCATCGTCTCCAAACATGCAGCCGTGGTGCGCTCGCTGTACGAGCGCTATCTCGAGCTCGGCACCGTTCGGCTGCTGACCGAAGCGCTCGATGACGAAGGCACGCTGGTGCCCGAACGCAGGATCGGCAAGACAAGGCGGATCGGCGGAGTGCCTTTCTCGCGCGGGCAGATCTACCGCATTCTCGCCAACCCGATCTATATCGGCAAGATCGCCCATCGTGGCACGGTCCACGAAGGCCAGCACGAGAGGATCGTCGAACAAGCTCTTTGGAACAGCGTACAGGTAAAGCTGAAGGACAATGTGCAAGGGACGCAACGCGCAGCGAGCCAGCGGCATGGCAGTATCCTCGCGGGCCGCTGCTTTGATGCGCAGGACGAACCGCTGGTCGCGAGCCATGCTTGCAAGGGTGCGCGGCGCTATCGATATTACGTCAGCCGAGCTCTTCAGCATGGCGGTGCGAACGCGCGAGGTACCGGCATGCGGATCCCGGCGCTCGAACTGGAAAAGACGGTCGCGCAGCATATTGCCGACTCGCTGGGGGATCCGCTCGCCCTTATGGCGCAGCTCGCACCGGACGCCGCGCCCGAACAATCACGCATGGTTCTGACCGCAATCGCCGGGCTTGCAGAGGCCATTTGCAAGCGGCAGCGACAGGCCATGCGCAGCCTTTGTCGTCGGGTCACGGTTCGGTCCGACCATATCGTGATCGAACTTGATGCGAAGCGGCTTGGCGAACAGCTGTCCCTCCCCGTTCCTGGCGAGTTGTCTCCGATCCTTCTCGACGTACCGGTCCGCTTGCAGAAGTCCGGTCGTCGGCTAACCTTCGTGCAGGACGGCATCCAGGAGCACGGGGGCGAACCCAATCCCGAACTGGTTCGCCTGATCGCCAGGGCGCGCAGCTGGTGGAAGCGTCTGGGTGAGGGACAGATCACTATCACTGAGCTGGCGCGCGAACAGGAGATGACCTCCTCTTATATCTCGCGGGTCGTGCGGCTGAACTTCCTTGCGCCTGCCATGGTCGAAGCGATCCTTTCCGGACGCCAGCCCGCTTCGGTATCCGCGCAGAGCCTGCGCTTGCTCGATCTGCCGATCGAATGGGACGAGCAGATGCGCGCACTCGGCGCTTAAGCAATTGCAACCCCATTGCATCAGCGTTGCATCGCCATTTTTGCTTATTTGAACACCCCCACTACGTACTGGCGCAGGGCCGCGCGGAGAAGACCGAGCGATATGGGGCTAGGTTCCTATCGTAGACGCTCTCCGCAGACCCGTCATGATCGCGGAACCGCCCGGAACTGCGCCCTTCGGCAGAAGAAGGAAGATCGTTCTGGATCAACAACTTATAGATGGCGGAGACGGAGGGATTCCGATTGGAAGATTAAGTTATTGGATACAAATATCTTTCATTCCTTTCAAGCAATCTATGCCCCCTTGCGTGCCCCGATTTTCTCGTCTTTTAACTGCGTAACGAGGCAAAGCTCGCGAGTGTACCCATGGCCCTTGTGGTGTCCGCTGAGCGCCTCCAATGGCGACGTCTAGTCGTCGCCGAGCGACTTCTAAAAGCTGACGCTTACATCCAGTGAGTTGGCAACCTAGCGGATTGGAAGGCGCAGACGGTCGGGGTCGCAGGAGAAGGCAAGATCTGCGTAGCACTCGGCGTCAGGAACGCCAAAGCACGGCGAGGCCAGCGCGCCGAATACCATGGCTGCCGCGCCACGCTGCAAGACAGTTGGCTAGGGACCGACTGGTGTTGGCGAGATCGGCTTATGTACTGCAGGATTGCAAACCAATCGTTAGGCCGCGACGCTGAACTGCCGCCAAGACTGGAGGCTGCGGCAGAGGTCAGGCTCAGACGATTTCTGGCGATATGCAGACCGTCAAGCTCGCGATCACGGAAAGCAAACGGGGAAAAACGAGCTCGGCCCCAAATCGCGGACAGCGCGATAGACGAGCGTTCGTCGGAATAAGACATTTCTATAAATATCGTCAGTCCCTTCAAAAAACCCAGCTATTTGATTAAACGCAAAGACAGGCGCGGAGCTCGTAGATACGCCGGAATTTCCCCCTCCGTTTAAAGAAGACGCGGTCAAATTCGCGCTTCAGTTCCCTTTTGCCTGATTGAAGTGAAACAACAGGAAAGCCAGAGCGACGCCAAGCTAAGTTCAGGTCGTTCAGTTGATACTGAAAGAAACCAGTGCTACTCGATTTTTCGAAAGGATTGAAGGGAATGTCCGGCAGCACAAACCATGGCCACACCGATGCGATCATCGAACAGCTAGGCCTGACGGCCGAAAGGGAGGGCATGCCCAGAATTTCCGGCCAGATCTGGGGGCTTTTGCTCGCTACCGAGACCCCCTTGAACGGCAAACAGATTGCCGAAAAACTGGCTGTTAGCCGCGGTAGCATCAGCACTGCTACGCGCATGCTTGAAAGCTTGGGCGTCCTCGAACGCCGCGTCCGTCCAGGAGACCGGCAAACCTATTACGCGATGCGCGAGCACCCCTATTCCAACCTCGCCCGCTTGTCTGCCGAGCGCGCTCGGACCAATAGCCTGAAAATTCGCAAGCTTCGCGACGGGGAAGCGAACACGGAAACGCGGCAGAGGCTTGAGAACCTCATGCATTTTTACGCGAATACCGCACATGCGCTGCAAAAATGCGCGGACGATCTCGCCGCATTTGCCATATCCGAAAACCGTGACTGAGCCGGCCGTGAAGTGTTCCGCGACGGCATCACGCGAAAGCTAAGATCATGCCTGTGAGCCAAATAGAGATCAGCGAGAATCTGCACGAGGCGATCTATCGCACTGTTGGCCTGACCAAGGTCTATGGGGAAGGGGCGGCGGCCGTTCACGCGCTTCGCGGCGTCGATCTGGTAATTCCACCGGGCGAGATTGTCGTTCTGCTTGGCCCCTCGGGCAGCGGCAAATCGACGTTGCTCAATATCATAGGCGGACTTGATCGAGGGACAGATGGCGAGGCCTGGTTCGAAGACCAGAATCTTGCAGATATGAGCGATGCCGAACTGACGATTTATCGCCGTGATAACGTCGGCTTCGTGTTTCAGTTCTACAATCTCATGCCCAGTCTAACCGCGCGCGAGAATGTCGAACTGGTCACCGAAATTGCCGATGACCCGATGGATCCGGGCGAAGCGCTAGCATTGGTCGGACTGCACGAGCGTACCGATCATTTTCCCGCACAGCTTTCCGGAGGAGAGCAGCAACGCGTCGCCATCGCCCGTGCCATCGCCAAGCGTCCGCGGGTGCTGTTCTGCGACGAGCCGACCGGTGCGCTGGACAGCAAGACAGGGCGTGCCGTGCTCAAGGTGCTGAAGGAGGTCAATGAGACGCTCGGCTCCACGGTGCTTATCGTCACCCATGCAGCTGCCACCGCCGATATGGCGCACCGCGTCATCCATTTCGCCGATGGCGATGTCCGCGAAGTCATAGAAAACGAAACACAAGCCGACCCGGACGAGATCGAATGGTGATGCGGCTATGAGCCCTCTCGACCGCAAGCTGTTGCGCGATCTGTGGCGGATCAAGGGTCAAGCCATTGCCATCGGCGCGGTCATCGCGGTGGGCGTCCTGATGCTGGTGATGATGACCGGCCTCGTCTCCTCGCTCGAGGAAACCCGCAAGGCATATTACGAACGCTATCGTCTTGCGGAAGTGTTTGCGCCAGTCACGCGCGCACCCGAACGCGTCGTGTCCGAACTCGCAGCCTTGCCCGGCGTGGCGGCTGCGGAGGGCCGTGTGACCGGCGCGGCTCTCGTCGATATCGAAGGTAGCGCCTTGCCGCTTCAGGCACGGGTAGTCTCGCTGCCCGATTTCGGCGAACCCAAGCTGAACGACGTCTATCTGACGGGCGGACGCAGGCTGGAAGGGGATCGCACGGACGAGATCCTGCTGTTGCAAGGCTTTGCCGACGCCCACGGACTTGTGCCCGGGGACACATTGCGACTGACCGTGCGCGGCGCCCGACGCGACTTCCGGATCGTCGGCCTCGCGCAGTCGCCCGAATTTCTTTATGTCACCGCTCCGGGGGAACTCGCCCCGGACGATGCGCGCTTCGCAGTAATCTGGATGAGCCGGACAGCGGCGGAAGCGGCATTCGACCTGCAGGGCGCGTTCAACGAAGCGCTGCTGTCTATGGCCCGTGGCGCCAGCGAAGCCGCAGTGCTCGACGCGGTCGACCGGATACTCGAGCCTTACGGCGGACAGACTGCCTATGGGCTGGAAGATCACGTCTCCAACCGGTTCGTAACCGAAGAGATAAGCGGTCTGCGCACGATGAGTACCGGGGTACCGCCGATCTTTCTCGGCGTGGCGGCGTTCCTGCTCTACATCGTCATTTCGCGGATGGTCGAGGCCGAGCGAGAGCAGATCGGCCTGATGAAGGCTTTCGGCTACAACAACCGCGAAGTGGGCCTCCATTATTTCAAGCTGGTGATCGTGATTGCCGCAGGCGGTGCAGTAACCGGTTGCCTGCTCGGGATTGCCGCCGGGAATGCGATGGCGGGTCTCTATCTTGAGTATTTCAAGTTCCCGTTTCTCATTTTCCAGCTTTCGCCCGGACCGTTCATCATCGGCTTTCTGACCAGCATCCTCGCCGCCTCGGCGGGCGGGCTGTTCGTGCTTCGCCGCGTGTTCGCGCTCACCCCGGCCGTGGCGATGCGCGCGGCCGCTCCGGCCGATTACTCCGGCGCAGGCGCATTCGGCAGCGCACTCAACCGGCTGCTCGACCAGCCCAGCCGGATGGTCCTGCGGCGAATCACCCGTCAGCCTGGCCGGATGGTGGGGGCGATGCTGGGTATCGCGGCGGGACTGGCGTTATCTGGTGCGATGATCGCCGTGATGTCGGGGTTCGACGAAACGCTCGGTATCGCCTTCGGGGTGATCGATCGCAGCGATGTGACCGTGACATTCACCGATGCAAGGTCGGACAAGATCCTTCTGGAACTGGCTCGCATACCCGGCGTCAAGCACGTGGAGCCGGTACGGATGGTTCCCGCCGTCCTGCGCAACGGTCTCAAAACCCATCGCGGCGCGATCAGCGGACTGGTGCCCCGCCCGCGGCTCAACCGCGCGCTCGACAGCGATCTGGATCCGATCGAAATGCCTGGTTCGGGCGTGATCCTGGCAAGGCCGCTGGCCGATATTCTCGACATTTCTCCCGGCGAGATGCTGACCATCGAGGTGCGCGAAGGTCGCCAACCGGATTTGCAGGTGCCGGTGGTCGGGCTCGCCGACAGCTTGCTCGGATCGCCCGCTTACATGGACATCGCGGCAATCAATCGCGCATTGAAGGAACCCGGGAGAGTGTCCGGCGCCTATCTCGCAATCGACGCCTCTCAGAGCGAGGCGATCTATAGCAGGCTGAAGAATATGCCGACGGTGGCGGGCGTCCATTTGAAGGATAATGCGCGGCGTTCGTTCCAGCAATTGATGGATAGCGGCGCAGGAGCGATGCGCTACGTCATGGCCCTGATCGCTTTCGTCATCACCTTCGGCATCGTCTACAACACCGCGCGTATCGCGCAGGCTGAACGCGAGCGCGACATCGCCAGCTTGCGGGTTATCGGCTTCACCAAATCCGAGGCGTCGTTCGTCCTGCTCGGCGAGATCGCGGTCGTGACCCTTCTCGCCTTGCCGATCGGCGCGGTGCTGGCCTTCTTCCTTACCTTCGGGGTCGCGGCCGGTTTCAGCAGCGACCTGTACCAAATTCCCGCCGGGTTCGGTCGCGCCGATTTCGGGATGGCCGCGCTCGCCGTTCTGGCCGCGTCTCTACTCTCGGGATGGCTCGTCAAGCGCGACACCGACCGAACCGATCTCGTCTCCGCTCTCAAATCCAAAGAATAGTCTGGAAACACCACACTCATGGCCAAAAAACCAAAATCCCGGCTGATCCTGACGGTGCTCGCAGCCGTGGTCGTCGCGGCGCTGCTGATCTTCGCCTTCTGGCCAAGCCCGACGATGGTCGATATCGGCACGGTCACGCGCGGTCCCATGCAGGTGACGATCAACGAGGAGGGTCGAACGCGCGTGCACGATACCTATGTCGTATCTGCTCCAGTGAATGGGCAATTGCTGCGGATCGAAGCCGAGCCCGGCGACTTGGTAAGCGCGGGCATGGTAATCGCGCGCATGACCCCGACACCGCTCGATGCGCGCAGCCGTGCCCAAGCGCAGGCAGCCATCGCATCGGCGCAAGCTTCCATCCGCGCGGCGCGGGAATCGGTAGAACAGGCGCGTTCGGACAAGCGACTTGCGGACGCGGAACTGGCGCGCGAGCAAGAGTTGTGGGAGTTGCAATCGACGAGCCGCGCTGCGCTCGACCTGGCAATACGCGATGCGGAAAACGCGCAGGCGGCGCTGGAATCCGCGCGATCCTCGGTCGCCATGCGCGAGGCCGAACTGGCTGAGGCGCGCGCGCGATTGTTGGGTAGCGCACCCGGAGCAAGTGGTGGCGCGATTGCACTGCGGGCACCGGCATCGGGCCGAATCCTGGAAGTCATGCAAGAGAGCGCCGCCACGCTTGCGGCCGGAACGCCCATTGTCGAAATCGGTGATGTCGGCAGCGATCTGGAAGTGCTGGTCGAACTGCTCTCTACCGATGCTGTAACAGTTTCGCTGGGGGATCCGGTATTAGTCGAAGGATGGGGTGGAGATACGCCGCTGCGAGGCGTTGTCGTGCAGCTCGAACCGCAGGGCTTTACCAAGGTATCCGCGCTGGGTGTCGAGGAACAACGGGTCAATGCGATCGTGCGCCTTTCAGCGGATCAGCCGACGAACGCCGGCCTGGGCAGCGGGTTTCGCGTCGAGGCACGTATCATCGTCTGGCAAGACCGCGACGCGTTGGTCGTGCCGGCAAGCGCACTGTTTCGTGATCAGGGCCACTGGGCCGTGTTAGCCGTGGACGGCGGCGAGGCGGTGCTGCGGCGCGTCACAATCGGGCGCAACAACGGGACACAGGCGCAAGTCCTCGAGGGACTGGAAGAGGGCGCGCAGGTCGTGCTCTATCCCTCCTCGGACCTGGCCGATGGCGAGGCCGTCGAGCAAAGGGAGGTGGGCTGATCATGCGAACCCAAGGAGCTCGATCGAGCAGCCCTCGACGCGCAAGGCGAGCGATCGCGTTGCTATCCCTGACAGCACTTGCCGGATGTACAACTGTTCAATCGACACCGCAGGCGAACCTCCCGGAACTTCCCGCCGCATTTATCGCGGCTGATAGTCTGCAAACAGAACCGGTCGACAGCGATTGGTGGACGCGGTTTGACGACCCGCAGCTTGCCGCCCTCGTCAACCGGGCCGTTTCAGACAACCCTTCCGTGGGCATGGCTCTGGCACGAGTAGCACAGGCACAGGCGCGCGCGCGGATCGCCGGTGCCGACCGCTATCCGCAACTCGACCTTGCCCTGTCGGCTTCGCGCCAGCAGCAATCTCTCGCCAGCCTAGGCATCGTGCTGCCCGGAACGGAAGACGAAACGGACGAAACTTTCACCTACGACACATTCCAGCTTTCCGCACAGGTGAGCTGGGAACTCGATCTGTGGGGCAGGCTTTCCTCGCAAACCGCGGCTGCGCGAGCCAATTTTCTTGCGAGCGAGGCCAATCTGCTCGCCGCGCGGCAATTGATCGCAGCGCAGACAGCGCGCACCTATTTCGAAACGATCGAGGCAGACCAGCAGATCGAACTGGCGCAACGCACCGTCGATGCCTTTGCGGAATCGGCGCGTCAGGTCGCCAATCGCGTTCAGGTCGGCAGAGCCGCGCCGAACGAAAGCTATCTTGCCAATTCGAACCTCCAGTCCGCTCGCGCCGAACTCGAGCGCCGTAAACAGCAGCACGCTCGCGCGGTTCGGAAACTCGACGCGCTGGTCCGGGCCTATCCCGATGGCGAAGTCGCCCTAGCCGGGGCCCTGCCCGAGATGCCCCCTGCTCCTCCCGCGGGACTTCCTGCCAACCTCCTCGAGCGCAGGCCGGACATCCTGGCGGCACGCGCTCGGCTTACGGCGACAGGCTACAGACTGACAGCGGCGGAACGGTCTTTCCTGCCTCAGATCGCACTCACCGGATCGGCCGGAACCGCCAGCACCGACATTGCAAATATCTTCGATCCCGATTTCTTCATCTGGTCGGTCGCCGGACGCCTGTTGCAGCCCGTTTTCCAAGGTGGGCGCCTGCGCGCGCAAGTTGCGGTGCGCGAAGGCGAGCGCGACGAAGCGGTGGAGGCGTTCGCCGATGTGGTTCTGACCGCGCTTTCCGAAGTCGAGATCGCACTTGCGCTCGACGCCTACCTGGCGCGTCAGGAAGCGGCCCTGGCCGAGGCCGCGCGCGAAGCCGAGCGATCGGTCGAGGTGGCATTCAATCGCTATTACGTGGGAAGAGAACAGTTTCTGACCGTGGTCGAAGGGCAGCAACGCGCCTATGATGCGCGCAGCACTCTTCTGAGCGTGCGACGGGCGCGGCTGGATAACCGGGTGGCGCTCCATCTGGCCCTGGGGGGTGGCTTTGCAGACGAACCGGGCCAGAGCGCGAGCGGCAACAGTATTGGTAGTCGGTAGATCACGGACCGCTAGAGCATCGGTCGGTGACTACGCTAAGCTACGTGCACCGGAACTAGTCAGCTAATCGGCTTAGCGACCAATCAAAGTTCGATAACGATGCGGCCCTCGACCTTGCCGGCTTCAAGATTCGCGAAAACATCGTTGATGTCCTCCAACCGGGCCTTGCTGATGCGCGTCTTGACCTTGCCTTCATTCGCAAACTGCACGGCTTCTGCCAGATCTCTGCGATTGCCTACGATTGATCCGCGCATGGTAATCCGCTTCAGCACGACATCGAAGATCGGCGTGGGGAATTCACCAGGAGGCAGTCCGGTCAAGGCGATGGTTCCTTTTCTGCGAACCATTTTCAGGGCCTGCGCAAACGCGGGGACTGAAACAGCCGTGACCAGCACGCCCTGGGCCCCTCCCTCCGTTGCAGTATTCACCTGCTCGGCCGCGTCGTCGTCCAGCGCGTTGATCGCAACGTCCGCGCCCAGTTCCTTGGCGAGCGCGAGCTTTTCTTCGGCAACATCGAGCGCAACCACGTGCAAACCCATTGCTTTGGCATATTGAACCGCGACATGACCCAGACCGCCGATGCCGGAAATTGCCAGCCATTCGCCGGGCCTGGCCTCGGTTTCCTTGATGCCCTTGTAGGTAGTGACGCCCGCACAAAGTATCGGCGCCATAGCGGCGAAATCGACATCGTCCAGAAGCCGCGCCACGAAAGGAGCGGCACCGATCGCATATTCTGCGAATGTGCCGTTGACCGTGTATCCGCTCATATGCTGGGCTTCACAGAGCGTTTCCCAGCCGGTTTCGCAATATTCGCAGTTGCGGCAAGCATCGTGCAGCCACGCGATTCCGACCTTGTCGCCTTCCTTCAGATCGGTGACGCCTTCTCCAAGTGCGCTGACAATGCCCACCCCCTCGTGACCAGGGATGAATGGCAGGTTTGGTTTGACCGGCCAGTCCCCGGCGGCGGCGTGGAGATCGGTATGACAAACACCCGACGCCACGATTTTCACCAGCACTTCGCCGGGGCCGGGCTCCGGAACAGGAACCTGCTCGATGACCAGCGGTTTGCCAAACTCGTGTACAACCGCAGCTTTCATTGTCTTGGTCATCGTCGTCACTCCTCTTCACACACTTTCGCCAGTCAGCCATAAGACGCGCGACAGAAGCGCGCGTTGATAAAGGTCAATCTTCCTGATTGGTGATCGATATTGCGAACAATCGCGCCTTCGACCTGAGCACAGGACGCTGTGGCGCAGCGCAGAATGCTGCGCCGCGCCACAATGCTACGTCTAAGTTCAGGCTTCTTTGGCCCAGTCCCAAGCAGCGTCTTCGTCTTCTGTGGCGAAAGGCCGCATTTCAATCGGGATCAGTGCCGAGACATTCGAGACCACACCATTCATCCACGAGGGGGCTCCGACAATAGCGTAGCGTTCGACATGACCGATGGCGCTGGCTTTCATCCCGAGAAAGGATCCATCCCGCAACAGGCCCAGATCGAAGCCGCCGTAGTTCTTGAAGCGGGCAAGCAGATTGATTTTCTTATCGCTTTCGAGAACCGGCTTCAAAGGCTTCATGACTTTCTCGATGCCATCTTGCGTGATCATTCCGTCGATTTCAAACGCGATCAGGCCTTCCGAGCCATCGGCAAGCAACGTCAATCCGGAACCA
This sequence comes from Erythrobacteraceae bacterium Alg239-R51, assembly GCA_947331495.1. Taxonomy (GTDB): domain Bacteria; phylum Pseudomonadota; class Alphaproteobacteria; order Sphingomonadales; family Sphingomonadaceae; genus Qipengyuania. Next base: position 268,619 of record CAMZOI010000002.1, read on the forward strand.
GCTTGCCGTTCAGACAAGTCGGATGCGAACGCTTCTGCAGCCGAAACATCGGACGATGAAAAACTCTTCATGTCGATCATCGGCAGAATGGGATCGATCCATTTCATAAGCGCCGAAAGAGCCTGCAGGTCGGTAACGACGGCCATTTTAGCGATTTTCGACCACTGGGTGAGCATGCCGAATTCGTATTTCATATCCTCGGCGATGGCGTCCGCCGTGAAATCCTGCAAATTCTCAGCCCTGACAACCAGACCGAGCGGCCCTTCTCCCTTCAACGCGGGAGTAAGGTCGCGCTCCATCGTCTCGATGTCGGATTTCTCAATAACGCCTTCCAATGTCAGTTCGAAGACGTTCGACTTGATTTCTTTGACATTCAACATGTGAATTCCATTAATGTTCTCGTGGGGGTTGGGAATCAAAGCCCGGGATACGGTCCTGCCGATCAATGTTCAGTGCGCTTCGATTCGATTTCCGGTTATCACGATTGATTTTGTGGAATGTCCGCACGTGACCTTTGGCCCCGTGCGGCATCCAGCCATTCAAAACCGTATACCGAAACCGGTCATGATCTGATGACGATCAAGATCGATGTCGATCGTGTTGTCGGCGAAAATCTCATCGTCGAATGAAAGATCGTCATATTTCGAGAAGCGATATTCCAGCTTGATATAGCTATTTGCGCCAAGCCCAAGATTTCCGAGCAGATGTTCGACGCCCGCACCAACGCGGAACCCATCGATGCTTTCATCGGTGTCGAGGTCGAAATCGAACCCATCGTCGGCGAGCTGGTCGTCGAATGCGGCTTCTACACGAGTGCTCGTGTAGCCGCCTTTGGCGTAAACCAGTGTTCTTGGACTTGCCTTGAGACCCAATCGCGCACCGAGGTAGATGTCCCGGCTTACATCGATGCGGTAGCCGAACGGTGCGCTGATGATTTCATCGCTATCCTGTTCGCCTGTGGACTCGGTGAACTCGCCTTCGAGTCCGATTACGGCGTTCCCGAAGTCATAGTCATAGCCAAGCGCAAAACCGTAACCGATACCGTCTATAGACTCGTCGGGACCGTCGGTGTCGAACAAATCTCCGTCGGCTACGTCCAAGTCCGTGCTGCTACCTGAACGCAGGGTATCATAGCCGACGAGAACTTCCCCTTTGGCTCCGGTGAACGATCCATCGTCCTGAGCATACGCCGGCGCTGCTAGGCATATGGTGGCAATTGCTGGGACAAAATATTTTATCATAATTTCCTCGATATAGTTCAATGAGACTTCACCCCGGAAAGGGGTCGTTCGCCTCTCCTGCGGCCGCAATATTTTCAGGAAAATCCTGCTGCGTTGTGCCGGACCGGAAATAGCCCTTCCTCCGTCGCTGGCGTTGATTTTTATCAACCGGAGCAGGGTGGCCGTCGCTGCACCTGAGCGAGCCTTCCCCTTGGGAAGCCTCAGAAAAACGTATGTTTGCCCTGTCCCGGCAGCTCCGTTTTTCTAGGCCATGCTTGCGACGAGACGTTTCGTGCGCCCGGTATTTTTCAATAAGACTAATTCATTCAGTGTTGACTGAACGGTCTATCGTCCTCATTGGCTGTTCAGATTTCGAAACCGCTTGCTACCCGATCGGATTTTTAAACTGTCCAACGTCACGAACATCCAGTCGCTATTTGGCCGGACAGCGCTGCCGGAGCGATGTGCTCGTTGCGAAGCGAGGCAAATTTCGCTTTGTTGTAGTCTGCGGGCCGATCAGCTCCATCACCTCGCCAGGATCGGAAAACAAAAAAGCTTTTCTGCGGGCGATCCGGTCATCTGGGCGGGAGAGGACAACTTGCTGTGCGCACATATCCAGTCCGGCATGGCCAAAGTGATTGCGGCAACTTCCGAGGGCGACGAACAAATCGTTGATATCCTTATGCCGGGTCAGATGATTTCCGATCCGTATTCGACGAGCAACAGACATTCGGTTGTCGCTCTAACCGATCTCGAACTGTGTCAGTTCCGGACAAGTGAATATCAAGCTGAAATTGACAGCCAGCCCGACATGAAGTCAATGCTGCTCCATCGGTCGCTCGAACTGGTTTCGGATTGCCGCGACTGGATGCTGGTGCTCGGCCGGACCGTGGCGCGAGATCGGGTTGCGGCATTTCTGTGTGTTCTGGCCGAGCGAATGACGGCGGCGAACCAGGCCACCCGGACCGAAGCCGGCATAGAGATCGATCTTCCGCTGACCCGCGCCGAAATAGCCGACATTCTTGGCCTCACGATTGAAACGGTCAGCAGGCAGATTACCAAGCTGAGGAATGACGGGCTGATTGCCATGGGACCTAGCCGATCGATTGTCATACCGGATGCCGAGGCATTGATGCCCGAGGCACTGGTCGCCTAGCACCCGATCTTGGATGGCGTCCCGGCGCGGTCCTCATCTCGTGAATAAGCGTTCGGCGATAACCGTCGAAAAAGTAGCGGAGCATACAATCCGTCGCTTCCAAACCAGCGCTCCTCCGATCTTCGGGCCGTTCGAGCGCATCCTGGATTTCCTTGGCAAATCGTCGGCCTCAACCACCTTGACAAAGATCAAGGTTTTAGACCGCTCGTAGCCTTACTCGCTGGCCAACTTCCTCAAGTTCGGGGCTGCAGACGGAATGACGAACAGCAAGATCAAAGCCAGGTCCAATGCTCTAGAGGGATTGGCTGGCCACCTGGACCAAACTGAGCTGGCGGCGGGCGCAAGGTGCTGCAGCTCGCCGATTTCGTCGCTGGGTAAGCGGTACGCGACAACGACCTGGGTGCGATCAAGCCGCAGCCTCAGGCTCGCAGGTTCGACGACCCCCTGTGGGGCAACCTTGCGTTTAACGTGATTTCCGAGCTTTCCTTCTCAATCAGCAATGGTGGGACGCCGCGACAAGTGGAATTTCCGGCGTCGGACGCCATCATCAGGACATCGTTCGCTTTATGGCGCGGCAGATGCTCGACATGACGTCTCCGACCAACTTCGTGGCAACCAATCCGGTCTTGGAGAAACGCATTTCCGACACCGGCGGGCAGTGCCTGGTGGATGGACTTCGTCACCTAATGCATCTGGCAAAGCAGCATGGAGGCAGTTGGTGGCTGGCGTGGAAGGACTGGCTCGACGAAAATTCGGGTACGCCGGTTGCGCCTCCTGGACCCAGCGCCGCCTTTCCGCCAATTGCTGCGGCCCCCGGGCGCGACGTGATGGAACATTAGAATATGGCCGAGCGAACCTATATCGAGAACCGGACCTTCGACGAGATCGAGATGGGAGACGAAGCCAGTCTCCAGCGCAGGTTGGACGAATCAGACATTCAACTGTTCGCGCTGGTTTCGGGTGATGTGAACCCTGCCCACGTCGATTCCGAGTTTGCCGCGCAAGACGGTTTTCACGAAGTGATTGCGCATGGCATGTGGGGCGGCGGGCTGATTTCTGCCGTTCTTGGCACGGAACTTCCGGGTCCGGGCGCGATCTACCTCAGTCAGTCGTTGCGCTTTATCCGGCCGGTCCGGCTGGGAGATTCGATCACCGCCTCCGTCAAAGTCATCCGTAAGGAGGAAAGTGGCCATCGGCTGACCTTCGACTGCCGATGCAGCAACCAGAATGGCGAAGACGTCATCCTGGGTGAGGCGGTGGTAAAAGCCTCTAACGAGAAAGTGCGACGTCGGCGCATGGCGCTGCCCGATGTTCGGATTGCCGATCATGATCGTTACCGCCAACTGATCGAATGGGCAGCAGAGCAACCTCCTGTTCCTACCGCTGTGGTACACCCATGCAGCGTCGCGGCACTGACAGCGGCGATCGAGGCTGCAGCAGAAGGATTGATCGCGCCGATCCTAGTGGGACCGCGCGCACGCATTGAAAAGCTTGCCGACGAGTTGGGCATCGATCTTACAGACATTTCCATCGTCGATGCTCTGCACAGTCACGCCGCTGCCGAAACCGCAGTCAGGATGGTCGCCAGCGGCGACGCGCAGCTGCTGATGAAGGGCTCGTTGCACACGGACGAACTGATGGCGGCAGTTCTCGCGCAGACAAGCGGGCTCAGAACAGAAAGACGTATCAGCCATGCCTATATCATGGACGTACCCGGCCACGACGCACCGCTGATAATTACAGATGGGGCGATCAACATCCAACCATCGCTTACGGAGAAAGCGGATATCATTCGTAACGCCATCGATCTGGCGCATGTCATCGGGATCGAGCAGCCACGGGTAGCGCTTCTTTCTGCGGTCGAAACCGTCAATCCTGCGATCCCCGCTACCATGGACGCCGCCGCACTGTGCAAGATGGCCGAACGCGGGCAGATAGCCGGCGGTCTGGTCGACGGTCCCCTTGCCTTCGATAATGCAATCGATCCGGAGGCGGCGCGCGAGAAGGGCATTCAGTCGCCCGTTGCTGGCCGTGCGGACATTCTGGTCGCGCCCAATCTCGATGCCGGCAACATTCTGGCTAAACAGCTGACTTTCCTGGGTGGTGCCGACGCCGCCGGAATCGTGCTGGGCGCGCGCGTGCCGATCATCCTGACGAGCCGCGCCGATACCGTGCGCACCCGCCTTGCCTCCTGCGCAGTCGCGGTGCTCCTGGCCGGTGCGGCAACGAAAGCGGCCCCGGGCCTCGCCGGCGATGGCCGACAATGAACGGACAGATACTCTGCCTTAATGCCGGCTCATCGAGCATCAAGTTCGCGCTGTTCGAAGCTGGTGCCGCTACAAAGCTCGTCCGCCGCCATTTCGGCAAGGTCGAGGAGATCGGCAGCGATCCGCGCCTGACCGTCAAGGATGCCAGTGGAAAGACGGTTATCGAGCGGCGGTGGCCGGAAGGGGTTTCTTCGCATGAATCCGTGCTCGAGGATCTGCTCACTGTCGTCCGCCATGAACTGCCCGGCACCGATCTGATCGCCGCGGGTCACCGTGTGGTCCATGGCGGGACCCGGTTTGCCGAGCCATGTCTGATCGAAGATGACAATCTGCGCGATCTCGACACCCTTTGTGCGCTCGCGCCGCTGCACCAGCCGCACAATCTGGCCGCGATCAGGGCCGTGGCAGCGCTGCTGCCCGATCTGCCGCAGGTGGCGTGTTTCGATACCGCGTTTCATCGCGGGAATCCTGACCTCAATCAGCGTTTTGCCCTACCGCGCTCGCTGCATGACCAGGGTATTCGCCGCTATGGGTTTCATGGACTTTCCTACGAATTCATCGCGGACGAACTGCACCGCATCGATCCTGGGCTGGCGAAAAAGCGGGTCATCGTCGCCCATCTCGGCAACGGCGCCAGCCTGTGCGCGATGCATGACGGGCGCAGCATCGATACGACCATGGGCTTCACGGCGCTTGACGGGCTGATGATGGGGACACGCTGCGGTTCGCTGGATCCCGGCGTGGTGCTACATCTCATCCGGCAGGCGGACATGTCCGTGCAAGAGGTCGAGCGAATGCTATACCGGCAATCCGGGCTGCTGGGCGTGTCTGGCCTGTCGAGCGATGTGCGAACCTTGCTTGAAAGCGATGATCCGCGCGCGCAGGAGGCTCTAGACCTGTTTTGCATGCTCGCAGCGAAGGAGATTTCTGCGCTCGCTACCGTCTTGGGCGGACTTGACGCAGTGGTTTTTACCGCTGGTATTGGCGAGAACCAGCCCCGTATTCGACAAGCGATCTGCAATCGCCTGGAATGGCTCGGTATGGTTCTGGATCAAACCGCCAACACTACGAATCAAACCTCAATCAGCGCAGTTGACGGCAATATTGCGGCGATGGTTATTCCGACAGACGAAGAGCGCATGATTGCCAATCATACCTGCAGATTGCTTTGGAACCCGAGCCCCTGAAAGTTCCGGCGGCAGTCGAAACATGGTTCAGTCAGCCACCTTCGAACTACCCTTCCGTTTTGCCTTGTCCGTCGTCAGAACGCACGACTTGAACGAACGAAGTGCAGGTCTTTTTGAACCCGCACCGCACGCAACCAGAACCGGCTTGCCGATCGCCCCAGGGCCTATTTCTTCGCCCGGATCCGATTACCCCTTAGCTGAAGATGCCTCTAACAGCTGGGAATCAGGAATTTTCTCTGCCAACCAGCGATCCATGACCACGCATGCAGTAAGATCGCCCGTTACGTTCACGGTCGTGCGGCACATGTCGAGAATCCGGTCGACCCCCAGGATCACAGCAACGCCTTCGGCCGGAATGCCGATGGACTGGAGAATTGTCGCCAGCACGACGATGCCCACGCCCGGCGTACTCGGACTACCAATGGAAGCGCCGACAACGGTCACGATCAGGACCGCGAGTGCCGCGGGAGCAAGCGCTATCCCGAACATCTGGGCAACGAACAGCGCGGCCACCACCTGATACAGGGCGGTCCCGTCCATGTTCACGGTCGCGCCCAGCGGTATGATGAAACGCGCCACCGGCGGCGAGACAGCAAGCCGATCCTCGGCGATGCGCAGCGATAGTGGCATGGTGGCGGCAGAGCTTGACGTGGAGAAGGCCAACAATTGCGCATCGACGACATCCTTGGCGAACCGTATAGGGTGGCGCCGCGCAACGAAGGCTACGATCGCGAGGTAGAAAGATAGCAGGAGCAGGAGGCCGGCCAGGACAGTGCCGATATAGGCCGACACGCCGTAGAGCGCGCTCACTCCCGCCTGCATGACGAAATCGGCAATCAGCCCGAACACCGCTATCGGAGCAAGTAGCATCGCCCAGCCGACGATCTTCATCGCCAACTCCTGGATGAGCTGGACGATTTGGAGCAGCGGACCCATCCTCTGGCTGCCCAGCGCAGCCAGGGCAACGCCGGCAATGATCGCTGCTATCACGATCTGCAACATGTTCTGGGAAAGCTGCGCCTCGGAAAGGTTCGCGGGCACTAGATCGGCAAGCCGCTCGGCCATTCCGACTTCCGCGCCGGTATCCGCAGTATCGATCTCGAGTTCGATGGAGTCCATCGAAAGACTGGCAGCATCCACCAGCGTGCCCGGTTCGATCAGGTAAGCCAGTACGGCACCGATGATGACGGCTACTGTGGTGGTAAACACGAAATAGGGCACTATGCGGCTTGCAGCCCGACGCAGGAAATCAGGATCCTCCGCCGACGTGAGCCCCAGCACGATAGAAGTCGTGATAAGCGGTATCACGACCATCTGGATGAGGTTTAGAAAAAGTCCTCCGGGCAGCTTCAGCCAGCCGCTCAGTTCCTCGGAGGTCTCCTGTCCCAGCGCCAGCGGGCTCCCGACAGCAGGAGACAGCAACAGCGCCACGATAATACCCAGCGCCATGGCGGCGAGGATCTGTACCCACAACTGAGCGCGGATGAGGATCCGGATGTCCCGGATCCGCAGGTGATGACGAAACGCCATCATGGGTTGAACACTCGCGAAACCGTCATCCTACGGTCGCGATTCATCTTCGTTTTGCGTTCCCATTATCTGGAAGTCGCTATGGGTGTCGGGCAAGAGCCCTTCCTTGGTAATGACGGCCACCGTGCCCGGGCTGAGCACCTCGACCAATCGTTCCCTGAACGCATCAGCAATTACCAGTTGGGCGCGCTCGTCGACAGTGACCGGAGCGGCGTCGGGGCTTTCTTCGGACAGGGGGACGCGCACCCACTCAAAGCGATCCTCGGCAGCGTTCATCGTCTCCAGCGAATATACTTCGGTGCCGGCTACTTCTCGTCGGAGAATAGCAGGGGCGGAGCCTATCTCGATGCCATTTCTAAGCACCCGGATTTCACGATCCGCTTCGCTCACGATGATCGAGACCGGCCCTGCGGGTGAAAGCTCGGGATGCCAGGCAAGTTCATAATGATCGAACGCAAGACGACCGTCGTCCCCCTCCAGAAATTGGGGGGCAGGTGCGATCCTCGGAACGCTGGACGCGTCGGTCACGATGACCGTTATGCCGAGGCTTGTGGTTTCGAATAGCAATCTGGCAAATTCATCGGGCAATCTGATGCATCCGTGCGATGCCGGACCATCGCGCACCGCGCCTGCGTGAATGGCGATACCGGTCCAGGTTAGCCGCTGCATGTAGGGCATGGGCGCATCGTCATAAATGTTCGAATAGTGCTCTTCGCGTTTCTGAAGCACAGTGAACACGCCGGTCGGTGTCTGATGATCTGCGGTGCCCGTCGAAACCGTCGACACGGCGATCGGTACACCGTTGCGATAAACGAACATGCGCTGCGCAGGGAGGCTGACCACCACCAGAAGCGGTCCCGTGGGAGCGACAGCGTCGGCCCACCAGTAGTCGCCAGGCTCAAGGCCGGAAACCCGCTCGTCGAAAGAAGGTCTCTCCGGTTCGCTCTGCGCCGAGAGCGCCGCGGGCTGGATAAGGCCGAGTGCGAGGACGACTGCCAATAATCGATCTATTGAAAGACCGTTTCGAATGCGTATTGCCTTGAATGTGACAGTCATTGTGAACTCGCGGCCTCGCTCAACTTCGCAGGAAGTTCGACCTGTCACGATTTCGCCTCGTTGTGTTTGACATTGATCAATTCGATAGGCGGTCAAAAGCAGACCGGGCGAAAATCTATTGTCGAGCAAGCTACCCCCAAATGCGATTCAAGAACGTTGTGGTGCACTTAGCTCTTATAAGAGCAACCGCGCGTTGCGTAGGATGCAACCGTCTAAATCTTAACAGATGAGCCGCTCTTTTTAACCTTCGTCGGCTACGAAGCGTCAACGCATTCGAGCGTAAAAACGTTATGCTCAGGGCAACCGACCAACGAAGATAGCTAGGCAGCGAGCGCTGCCGGATCGCCCCTCGACGATCCGGCGCACAATGAAGTCTAGGCCGCCTGGGCGAGATAAGGCAGGTCGAAGATGTCGCCCCTCTCCCATTGATCCGCTTGGATCGAGATCAGTCGCTGATAAGCTCGGACCATGGCGCCATCCGCACGAACGACGCTCGATGCTGGCGCTTCGGTGCTGCGGTGAAGGTCGAGCGCATCGTCGAACCTGTAGGCACCCAGCTCAAAGCTGTCCGGAACGAGAATCGCGCGGTCGCCTTCGCTGGCGAGGCAGAGCATGCAGTTTTCGACATAATGCGTTCCGCCGTCTACCTGAGCGACCAGGCCGATCTGCGGAACATGGGGGCTCTCTGCAGGCTGATGTACCCAGATGAGCGGGCGACCAGTTGCCTGGACCCGGTCGGAGAACTGCATCAGGCCGAAGGCGTGGGGAGCCGACCCGCCTAGCATGATGTCCACCTTGTCCCGGAATTCGGCGAAGCGCCCGGGCTGGCCACCCACCAAGTGGACAAAGGCGGCGAGGTAGTTGGCGATGCGCTTCTGTTGTTCAATCTCAGTCATCTCAAGTCTCCATGGGACGCGGGGATCGCGTGCCCTTTTCCGCTCTCTTCCAGAGAGCCACCTCCTTTCGTTCTGAGAGAGTCTACCAAGAGGGCGCGTCTGCTTCGCGCCCGAAATTAATACCTCAAAAAGCGGACCGTCGGCTTTTCCGGCGGATCGACCTCAGTTATGACGCATTGGGGTGGGAAGCAGAGGGACCGGTTTCTAATTTGCCTATTCAGGCCTTCATTTTACAGCCCATCGCCGAGATGGGGCCCGTCTCAGCTCTCATTATCCAGCGCATAGGCAATCACATAACCACCTTTGCCATCGCGTATGTTTTGTGAATCCAAATACTCATTCGTCGCCGGATCGCGCGGGTAACGCCAAGAGGGGTTGGGCACTGTGACGATGAGTATTTGGCGACCCGATTCTTCGGAGATGTAGGACATCGGCGTCGCCTGCCCATTGCCCGGAAGTTCGGCTTTCCATTTCTCCTCGCCGGTGCGGACATCATAGGCACGCACCTTTGAATCCATCGTCGAGCTGATAAAGGTCAGCCCGCCGCGCGTTGTCAGCGTGCCCGCGCGTACCGCCGTGCCGACATCAATCGGCAGCCCAGAGCGCAGATTGAACGGGCCGGCATCGCTCATGTCGCCAACGGGACGACTCCACAACAGCTCTTTGGTGTTGAGGTCGATTACGGCAATCCGCGACCATGGCGGCTCAAAGCATGGGATGGCCGTGCCGAGACGTGACATGAAAGGCATGGGAATGCCGAAATACTTTACCCGCATTTGATCGTATGGATTATCCGGATCGGGATCGGGCAATCTGGCAAGTGGTGCATTCTCATCCAACCGCACCGCCGGATGATCCTCGCCCAGAATCGCCGCCGCGCGGGGCCCTGCCTCCTGCACCTGTTCGGGCGTCACCAGCAGCAACCGGTGCGCGAGCAGCATCGGCGCGGCGACCAGCAGGCCGTTGTCTGCATCGACAGAGACGCTGCCCCAGTTGAACCCGCCAAAATTACCGGGCGCGATGAGAGTCCCGCCGCGTGTCGGGGGAGTGTACATCCCATCATAGCGCATCATGCGATATTCGATGCGGCACACCATCTGGTCAATTGGCGTCAGGCCCCACATGTCCTTTTCATAACGATAGGGATGAAAATCGGGCAGCACCGAGGATGGCTGGGTATCCGACAGATACTCGCCCAGTTCAGGGTCCTGCGGCGCGGGTCGGTCCTCGGCCCGATAGACCGGAGTGCCATCGCGCCGATCGAGCAGAAATATCTCGCCCATCTTGGTCGGCACCGCGACCGACGGCACGCTTTCGCCATCGCGCTCCACATCCACCAGCACGGGTTGGGCGGGAACGTCATAATCCCAGATATCGTGCTTCACTGTTTGATAGGTCCAACGTTCCTCGCCGGTTGTCGCATCAATCGCGACGATGGCCGAGGAATACCGATCATCAAAATCGCGCCTTTCGCCGCCAAAATAGTCGGGATTGGCGTTCCCTGTCGGGGCAAAGACAAGATCGAGCGCGGGATCATAGCTCATGATCGACCAGACATTGGGCGTGCCTGCAGTATAGGTCTTGCCCTCGGCGGGGAGCCCGCGATTGCCCGGATTGCCAAGATCCCATGCCCATTTGAGATCACCTGTGATGGCATCGAACGCGCGAACCACCCCCGATGGCAGGCCGAGCTTCTGCGAATCGTTCACCAATCCGCCAACCACCAGGTTATCGCCCGCCACGGTGGGCGGCGAAGTGTGATAATAATCGCCGCGCTTATGCTCGCCCATGCCCTCGCGCAGATCGACAACGCCCGCTTCGCCAAAGTCGTTGCAGCGTTCGCCGGTTTCGGCATCGACCGCGATCAGGCTGGCATCTATCGTGGCAGTGATAACCCGCTTGCGGCACTGGCCCGCATAATCCTCCCCCGCCTCGTGATAGGCTACGCCGCGGCAAGTGATGGCATATTGGTGATCGGCCGGCGGGGTCAGCTGCGGATCATGACGCCACAGCTCGACGCCCGTTTCGCCATCCACCGCCATCATCACATTGCCAGCGGCGCACATGTAAAGCGTGCCATCGATAGCAAGGGGGGTGGCCTTAAAATCTTCCTCGACGCCTGTGCGATAACGCCAGATTTCCTTGAGCCCAGATACGGTTTCGGTATTGATCTGGTCGATGGCTGCAAAGCGTGTGCCGCCCGGCGTGTTGCCATAATGCCGCCAATCAGAGGCCAGCCCGTCCGCTGCCTCACGCACACTGCCAGTGCTGTTCTGAATATATCCCGGAATGCTCGCGATTATCAGGACTGCGATGCCGGCCAGCGTGGGCACGGCGATAAACCACCGTTTGATCGCCGGTGCCTCCGTGTCGTCATCGGCGCGCTTTGATCGCAGTGATTGCCTGTACCAGGGCGTAAGGAAATAGAGCCCGACCACCAGCCACGCAGCGAAACGCGGCAGCAGGGCAAACAGATCGAGACCTGCCTCGTAGATCGACCAGACAAGCGTGATCGCGAGAATCGCGCCATAGATCACGACAGCGTCAGGCCGCCGCCGGATGAATTGCACCGCCACCGCCAATGTCGCGATACCCGCCAGCACGTAATATGGACTGCCTCCCAGATAGACCAGAAAACCGCCCGGAACCGTCAACAAAAGGCCGATGAGAATGAGCAGTATTGCAAAGGCCCAGTGGGTGATGGCTCTCAGTTCCATGCTTTCTCCAAATAGACCCTGCGCACCTGATCGGTATTGCCGCGTTTGGCTGTCTTACATTGGGTGGATAGTGTGCCCACCATCCAGGATCATGCAGCGACCTGTCATGAAATCGCTGTGATCAGACGCGAGGAAGACCGCCGGCCCCTCCATGTCTTCCAGCTTCCCTATCCGGCCAATCGCCGAGCGACGACGCGCAGCTTCCTGAAATGCTTCGCTGGTGTTCAGCGACATTTCCGTCTCGATGAAACCGGGCAGAATTGCATTCACGCGGATACCCCCCTGTCCAAGCTCCAGCGCCAGCGCCTGAACTAAACCAATCACCGCTGCCTTTGTAGTCGAATACGCAGCCGCGCCACCGGTACCCACGAGAGCGGCAACCGATGACGTGACGATCAACCGTCCGCCCTCGCCTCGGGCGAGCAAATGCTCGGTCACCGGCTTCCAGGTTTGCACGACGCTCATCAAGTTGAGATCAATCGCGGCAAGCCAATCTTCGCGGCTGGTCATATGCGACATTCCGCGAAAGCCGCCGCCGCCTGCATTGGCAAAGCAGCTATCGACCTTTTCGAACCGCTCGATAGTACCCGCAAAAGCTTCGGCAATCTGCTCTTCGTCCGTAACGTCGCAGGCGAAGGCTTCGACATCACCGCCGATGCCACGCAGTTCTTCGATGGCGGCAGAATTCTTATCCAGATTGCGGCCCCATATGGCAACTTTCGCTCCACATTTTATCAGACCGCGCGCATAGGCGAGACCCAGTCCCCCGTTGCCGCCGGTAACGATTGCGACTTTGCCTGTCAGATCGAACATCTAAACTCCTGAAATTATCTGGCGCCGTTATCGGCGAAATTCTTGGCTGAAAATGGTGAGGTGCCTGCGACCTTGTGCAGGACCAGCAAATTGCCGTCCGGGTCGCGGCCGAAGATTGCCTGGCCTCCAGCAAAGCTCTCTGGCCCTGCGACCAATTCGCCGCCTGCGTCGACAAATCGCTTGCGCGCTCCGTCTAGGTCGGAGACGTCGAGTACGATCATGTTATAACCGGGCGCATCGATCGGGCGAGGCTCGACCGGACGCTCTGGCAGATGGCTGTGATACTGGAAAATTTCGAGTTCGATATTGCGGATTTGGAACCACGCCATTTCAAGCTCGCTGTCCTTCAGCCCGGAAACCTGATCGATCGTCTCGCCAGAAACTGGAGACAGCCATCCGGTGTGGCGTGGCTCCTGTCCACCCAGAAACGCTGAGTAGAATTCGATCATCGCGTCGATGTCGGGCGTCGCCAGCGAAACGTGGCGCATGCGGAATTTGTTCGTCGGCGGCTGAGGCAGATCGAGTGCGGCGACATCAACCTCTTCAATTTCGGTGATGATGCCATGCGGATCGGCGAGATAGCCGTAATAGACGGGGTTCTTCGGGTTGAGGTGTACCAGATCGGGCGCACCAATTGTGTTCGCGCCCGCTCGAACCATCTTGGCATAAGCGTCGGTCTCTTGAGCAACTTGGAAGCAGACATGTGCAATACCTGGACCGTTGACCGGAACGGCCGAGGTTTGCGTGCCGGCCTCTGAACGGTTAGCCGATGTCATCAGCCATAACTGCGCATTGCTGCTGCGGATGAGCCTGGAGCTTGGTCGGGCGTCGTCCTCGACTTCGTCCGTCGCGCCATCTTCTTCAGACACGCCGCTGGCACCGAAAGCTACGAACAGACCGGACGGATCAAGCGAAGGTGCATCAACCTCTTCTGTCGCGACCGAGCTCGCATAATACGCCGCTGCCGCATCGACATCGTCGACATGAATGCCGACAAAATTCACACCCAAGATGATCGCATCGGGCTCAACTTCGCGCGGCGTCGCACTCTTGATGATGGTGTACCCCAGCCAGGCGGCAGCAAGCGCGATTGTCAGGACAAGCCCGACCAACGTCACGATTATCTTGCGCTTTTTAGTCATATCTATCCTCGTTAGCCGGTTTGGCCATTGGCCCAGCCATGATCTTAGGTGACACTAGTTGGACTGAAAGTCAAATTAAAGGCTTGGATATTGCGTGAAGTTAGCTTATCGCCTTATACAGGAGGACGCAAAGTCCATTTAATTAGGGAGAGAGGGAAAATGTACACATCAGTCGGGAAATCCAGGCGGTTCACGCTGCTTACGGGAGTAGCCGCAGCCTCGTTGGCTGGATTCGCTGCCCCCTCTTACGCGCAGGACTTGGACGAGACCTCGGCAGCCGCTGATGCAGACGATGGTAACGTTATTATTGTTACAGCCCAGAAACGCTCGCAAGACATTCAAGATGTGCCGATCGCCATTACAGCGTTCGATGCGGCCGAGATCGATAACAAGGTTATCGACGACGTGGTTGACCTCAGCTTCTCCGTCCCCAACCTGACCGTGGACCAGTTCGGCGCGTCGCTGCGCGGCGTCGGTAATCTCGCCATCTCATCCACTGCAGAAGCCGGGCTCGGCTATCATGTGAACGGTGTCTATCTCGGTTCGCCCGCAATCGAAGCGGAATATTACGATCTGGAGCGGATCGAGGTTCTGCGCGGACCGCAAGGCACGCTGTACGGACGCAATACCACTGCCGGCGTACTGAACGTTATCACGCAAAAGGCAACCGATGAGTTTGAAGGCTATGTCACTGCCGGATACGGCAACTACGATTCTATCAAGCTGCGCGGTGCGATCAATATTCCGCTGTCGGACAATCTGGCGACGCGCGTTGCAGGCTTCTTCCTTGATCGTGATGGTTATTCGACAAATCTTTTTACCGGCAATGATGTCGATGACCGCGAGATGTTCGGCATCCGCAGCAGCACCAAGCTGGAATTCGGCAACACCCGCGCCGATCTGGTCGTATCCTATTTCCGCGAGGATGACCGGCGGCAACTGCGCACGAAAGTGCTGTGTGTCGAGGATGTAGTGCTTGGGTGCTCACCACTTGAGACAGGGTTTGGCGTGCCGAATTCGCAACCCACCGTCTATAATACCTTTGCCGTCGGACTGGGCTTGTTTGCGCCCGGCACCAACTATTTCGAGGGCAGTCTGAACCCTGCGGATACTCGTCTGCTCAACGAAGATGTCGATCCAAGCTATTTCGTTGAAGAATGGCAGGCGTCGCTTGAGATCACGCACGAATTCGGCGCGCTGACGCTAACCTCGTTGACCGGCTACACGGAGATAGAGCGCGACAGCTTTCGCGATTTCGATCGTTTCGTTCCAACGGTGAACCTACCGATCCCGGTCACGTTCGATTTCTTTGGAGATGGAACCAGCGTCACAAGCAATGCGATCCTTAGCGGCCGCCGCGACCGAAGCGAAGAGCGAGAATATTACCAAGAACTGCGCCTGGCATCCGACTTCGACGGCGCGTTCAACTTCATCGTCGGCGGCAATTACTATGACCGCCGAGGCTCCAGCACCGCGATGTTCACCAGCAATATATTCGCGTTCCGCCAGCAAGTTACAGGACTGAGCGCAGAGTTTGCGACGCTGACCACTGAGACCGATCCCACGACCACAGAAAGCTTCGGCGTGTTCGGAGAGGTCTATTTCGACCTGACTGAAAGAACCCGCATCACCGGCGGCCTGCGCTACTCCGACGACAAGAAGACCATTCTGACACGTCAGATATTCTTCAATCCGGAAACCGATGGCAGCGTGCCAGACTTTACCTTCGGCGATTTCGAGCGCGGCGTCGTGACCGGCCGGATCGTAATTGATCAGGACATTTCGGATGATCTGCTCGGCTATGCCAGCTACTCACGCGGCTATAAGGCCGGCGGCATCAACCCAGGCCAGATTGATGTCGGCGTGCGCGGCTTCGATCCGGAATTTCTGAACGCCTATGAGATCGGCCTGAAAGGCGGCTCTTCCGATGGAACCTTCAATGCCAGTGTCGCGGCATTCTATTACGATTATGAAGGTTTGCAGCTCGGCCAGACGACGCCAACCTCGGCGCTGACGGTCAATTCCGATGCGACGGTTTGGGGCGCAGAGGCGGAATTCGCTATGCGTCCGTCAAGCCGCTTCCAGGTTGATGGCAGCTTTTCCTACCTCAATACTGAAATCGTCGGCTTCCAATCGATCGATGAAACCGATCCATTCGGCGTTGCGCCCGGTACGGTGATTGTCGCCGCAACGCCGGCTGGCGTGATCAAGAACGCAGATGGCAATCCACTGCCCTTCTCACCCGAGATCAAGGTTTCCATCGGCGCGCAATGGGAAATCCCAGTGGGTACATGGACCATCACACCGCGGGTCGATCACTATCTGCAAAGCGAGTTTGTGAGCTCGGCCTTCGACAAGCCAATCGACCGGTTTGAAGGGTACAGCCAAACCGATCTGAAGCTTTTGCTCGCCCCGGACTCTGGTCCGTTCGAAATCCGCGGCTATGTTAAAAACCTGTTCGATAATGACGACATTACTCGCGTTTTACCTGCAGGCCGCTTGGTTGGCCGTTTCCGCGAAGTCGTGATCTTGGAACCGCGGACCTACGGGGTCGAAGCGACCTTCCGGTTCTAGTGCCCGATCCGCTTGCATAGCGCACTCACCGCCTCTCTCCAGATGGCTCGGCTTATCCAAGGTCGGGCCATCATTTTTTTCGGATCAAGAATGGCACCGCAATGAAACGGCTAGGCATCAAGTTTGGCGGCACTTTGCTTTCAATTATCCTGCTGGGCTTTGGGATCAGCCTGATTTGGTCGAACACTGAGTTGAAAGTCGAGCCCACGACAGCAGACCCTGCGGTCGCCTACCTGAACACGCAGTTCGAAAGCGGTGCATCGTTTCGTGAAAGCTACTTCGAGTATGCGGGCAACAGACTTCACTATGTTGAAGGGGGCGAAGGAGAGGTTGTGCTCTTCCTCCATGGCTTTCCATCATACTGGCTGTCACTTTCGCCGCAGATGGTGGCGCTGAAGGATCGATACCGGGTCGTCGCAATTGATGGGCTGGGCGCGGGGCGATCCGACGCACCCTTAGACGCAAACCAGTATGGGCTCGAGCGGATGTCTGCCCACGTGATAGCATTGCTTGACGAACTGGGCGCAAACAGGGTGCATCTGGTGGGCCACGATTGGGGCTCGACCTTTGCATTTGGAATAGCTCAGCGGCACCCAGAGCGAGTGGCAAGCGTGACGGGGATTAGCGCCCCACCGCAAAATGTATTGCTCGAAAGCCTCGGAAGCGATCCGGTTGCCCGCGAGGCCGCTGCCTATATCGAACGGCTTAAAGCAGCGAATTCACTTCTGATCCTTGCGACAGGCGGCCACAAACGGGTCTGGACGGATGCGTACGAACCGCTGGTCGCCACTGGTCGTATGAAGCCCGAAGTGGGACAGTTGATGCGCGAAGCTACAGGCGATCCGCGCCGTCTCAACGCCCATATCAATTGGTACCGCGCGAATATTCCAGCAATCGAAGAGCTGAGTGAAGACGACTATTGGCCTTCTAGGGACGCACGCCTCTCGATGCCCGCCCAGATGATTTGGGGCGAGGATGATCCCATTATGGTTTTGGTCTACAATGAACGGCTTGCCGATCTCTCGGATAACCTTCTTATGCTCACTCTGCGGGGAACCGGTCATTGGCCGCATATCGAGCGCGAAGCAGAAGTGACTGAGGCGATTTTGGCACTCATCACAGAGGCGTCGGGCTAAGCTTGGCCGTAATTGAGGTCTTCAACGTTTTAGTTTTCGCCTCCGGATCATGTAATCATCTCTGACCCCATTGATCGAACCGATGATCATCGACACGGTGATATCCTGCAGCTTCTCGATATCGATGTCGTGGCGGAGCAGATATGATCCCGCCGCAGACGGCACGCCGAAGGAAATATCGGTCACCGCGCGGGCTGTTTCCAAAGGGATGTCGAAATTGCGGTTCACGATGCCCGCGAGATAATCGACCGCAATGTCGCGATTGAAGGCTGTCGGATCCTTAGTTTCGGAAATCGCGGGATCGGCCTGCAAGCGCTCTATCAGCAATCCCTTTTTCGAGATATTCCGCAGATACGTCTTGGTAATTCCCTGAACCAGCTCTTCAAAGGTATCGGCGGCTTCTGCTGCTTGAAATTGAGTTTCGCGCAGATATGTCAGCTCGCGCTGCAAGAGCTTTCGTAAGATCTCGCTGGTACTTTCGAAGTATTTGTAGATCAGAGACTTACTGATTCCAGCCTGCTTCGCCACGCGTTCCATTGAGACCTGCGATAACCCTTCGTGCTCTACCATAGTAGCGGCGGCATCGAGGATCATGGAACGACGTACCTCGGGCGAGTAGCGCCTTTTGATTCTGGTTTTCTCTGCCGTTTTCGTCATCAGGTGGTTTCAAAGCCTGTTTATTTGGTAATCCGACAACCGATAGCAGGCCCGAGCCTGCAACTCCAACTGGGACGTTGGAAACGGAACCATCACGAACAGGTCTATACCCCTTGTTATGGGTTAATAGTTTCCAGCGGTTATGGAAAGCCGGGTCCTGCCGACAAGGTCTGACTGACGTACCCCCTGAGATGCGACCGGTTTCAGGTAGAGTGCGATGCAAAGGAGTTGGACGAGAATGGAAAGAAGCTGGTTCAGCGAAGAGCAAATCATCGCGGTTTTGAAGTAACGGGAGGCTGGGGTGCCGCGATTGGAATAAATCGTTTCCGGCCTGATCCGGTTCCAACTCGTGGCGGATAGCCCCATGCTGACCGCCAGCGCTTATCAGGCGCTTCCGCCGCCGCTGCGCCGGAGAGCCCTTCACCGCATCGCGCAAGTGACCAGTCGCATTGCGGGTCTGGTATCCGACGGGATTGCTGCGGGTACTATCCGCCCGATCCACCCAATGATAGCGTCACATGTGATCATGGCGCTGATCGGAGCTGCCGCCTATCTACGCCAGATATCGGCAAACGATTCGATGAACGAAATGACTACAGTGAACGCGCAGATCGTATCGCAAGGACTTCTTTCAGCAACGGCTGCCCCGATAGGGACACGTTCGATATCCATGCCTTCCCCGAGGAAACAACGCGCGCAGCGACGGCTTCATGTCAACTGGCATCCTCTTCCCGCTCCGGCCACGCGAAACAGACCACCGGAAAGGGAGTGGTGTTGACGATTTTCCAACCGCTCTCCCGAAGTTTTTGCGCCAGTTCCTGGCCAAGCGCTACATCTCGATCGATCTGCTGCTCGTATGCGATGCGACCGATAGCTGCCAAGGTAAGGAAGAGGCGTAGCCCCCTGAACGGACGCGACCACTGGGGCGAGGTCATGCAAAAGTCGACGGCTCCTTCGACACTCTGAGGCATGTAGCTCGTGGAGACGGAGAAAGTGCGCTTCAGGATGGACGCCTCCCGCGCAAAAAACATGCCCGTAGCTTCAAGGACGTCGACGGCGACATCGCCAGTGTGGAAGCGGTCGATCTAAGCAAGGATGGGGGTGTGTCACCACGCCGCGGGGCGATGGTGAACAGAGGCCGGCGGGTACGTCCTGATTACATGCCTACGAAGGTGGTTCGCGGATGATGCCTGAGGTTATTCCTTGCTGGTCGATGCATATCGTCAGCGACCGATTTCGAAACTGCGTCGAAGAGGTCGCCTGCGTCCCGTTCCTCGAGCCAAAACGGACGGATCATGATGTCATCGTGCCCCTCTTCGATGAGGGTCTGCCGGATATTCTTCACGAACTTGCGAAGCTGGCTGCGAAATTCATTGTTCACTTCGTTTCTCCTTGCGGAGCAAGGCGAGGCATTTTCCCCTCTGTAACCTTACTCACCGATCCTGACGACACATCGTCAACCCAAACGCGAATCGCTGCGGGAACGAGCGCGGAAGTTCGGCCTTAAATCCCCAAAGATTTAGAAATTTCTATTCCCCAGCACGGTTGGACCGCGTTACCCAGGGCACAGAAGCGAAGGAGGTCTAAGTGACCGCGCGCCTCCTGCCGCCGATGAGTTCCTGAAGCGGGACGGCGTCTACGAGAATGTGATCCGCCCATTCATTTGCGAGTTCACGCCGGCGTTCGGAGAAACGCGAGCGGTTGTAGGCGAACTCCTCCGCGCTCATCCCCGTCGGCAGATGCGCCAGCATGATATCGATCACCAACCGGTCGATCATGAACCGCTGCTCCGCCATCAGTCCACGTTCGAGCTTCTCGTTCATGATCGTGGAGAAGCTGGTTCGCCAGCCATGGGGCACGTGCTTCCCCTTGAACCCCTGCCGTCTGTATAACGAGTTGAGGGCGTTCTCCGACATCGGAGCGTGGGAATTCCAGCAGTTGGGAAACACGTAGGGTCCGAGCCCCGTCAGCTTGCGGACCTCGAACAGCACTTCGAGTGCCTGAGACGCCAAGGGGACGTCGTGGTCGAACTCCTCATCGCCCCGCCGGTCAAACTCGAGCTTCATTTCCTCCGAGTTGATGTACCAGTGCGCGGCGGGAGAGGCGTCAGGCCCCTTCGACCATTCGATGTCCTGAAGGTGGTCCCATTTCATCCTGTGGACCATGCCCGGGCGTTGCGCGACCAATGCGAGGAAGCGCGAGGCGAGACGCGTCACAGGGTATGAATTCGAGGTGTCGATCCGGCGGATCAACGCCCTGACTTCCTCGACCTTCGTAAGGGCCGGCCACTTCCTTCGTTTGGGCACAGGGCTCATCGCTTCCTTGATCTCGGTAGCCGGGTTGCCAATGATGGGCACGCCTTTCGCCTTGGCGTAGCGGATCACTCGCTCGATGCGCTGCCGCAGACGATGCGCCGTCTCGATGGCACCCCGCTCCTCGACCTTCTCCAACACTCCAAGGAGCACTGGCTCGTTTAGTTCATGGATGGGCAACGGCCCCACGTGCGGAAAAAGATCCCGCTCCATTGAGTTCAGAACGTCATTGGCATGGACAGGGCGCCATCTCGGCTTCTGGACCTTCCACCAATCGCGCGCATATTTTTCGAACGTGCCTGAGGCCAGCTCTTGGTTCGCCAGTCGCTGCTTCTTGACGTCGATCTGGGGGTCGCGTCCCTCCTTCAACGCGAGCTTCGCCGAATCGCTTCTACTTCTCGCATCCGAGAGCCGCACCTCCGGGTAGGTACCGATCATCAACCGCTTCTCCTTGCCAAGATAGCGGTACTTGAGGCGTCAGGTCTTGTGCCCAGTCTTCGACACGAAGAGGTAGAGCCCACCGGAATCGGATAGCTTGTAATCCTTGTCTCTGGCCTTCGCTTGTCTGGCCGCCGCGTCGGTCAACATCCGTGCCCCCAATCCGCTGAATGGGTGCCCCCGGCGTGCCCCCACTTGGTTCCGGATGATGATGGAACCCGTCGGACCCTAATGGAATCCTAACGTCTCGGAAATCTGGGGAATATTCCGGCGTCCGGAACGTCTCGGACGTCGGCGGAACGGGTGGTGGCGGAGACGGAGGGATTCGAACCCTCGATACCCGTTACCAGGTATGGCTCCTTAGCAGGGAGCTGGTTTCAGCCACTCACCCACGTCTCCGCGACGCATGCGTTTCCGCTGCGAGAGGCGCGCTATAGCCATGGCATGGGACCGCTTCAAGGACGATTTTCCCGCTGCAATCGCGCGGGGGTGCGACTCGCTTCGGCGTATTTTCGATTCGGTTCATCGCCGTTTCATTGCTGCATTGCTCTAGAAGGATTCTCTTCGGATCGAAGCCGTCTGCGTGCGTCGCGCGGGCAGGAAGGAAGCAACAATGACATTCAGAGCGAAACTTCCAGGTATCGGCTTGACGCTGGCGGCGTTCGGACTTGCGATGGCGCCGCTGAGCGCCCAGGTCGAGACGATCGATCCGGACACCGCTATCGACGGCGACCTGATCGAGCGACCCGGTGATCGCCCGGTCTATTCCGAGCCTCGATCCCAGGTGGAGCAAAACGGAGCCTCCACGCCCGATCCCTATGTCGCGGACCCGGCGGAGCCTTATTCCGAACAACAAGGCTGGTCCGAGCAATCGGTCGAGAATGCAGCATCGGCGGCGATTGATTCTGTCCCGGTCGACGACGCGTCGACCACCTATCGCGAAGACGACCTGATCGGTGCGGCTGAAGGCGTCTTCGGCAAGGGCGCCGAAGGCGTTGCCAAGCTTATCCGGAACCTGCTGGCCGAACAGGGTGAGCCCAATGCCTATATTGTCGGGCGCGAAGCGGGCGGGGCGTTCATCGTCGGCGCACGCTACGGTTCGGGAACGTTGTTCCACAAGGTCGAAGGCGATCGGCCGGTCTACTGGACGGGCCCGTCGGTAGGCTTCGATGCCGGTGCCAATGCAGGCAGCACATTCGTGCTGGTCTACAACCTCTACGACAGCGAGGAGTTGTACGAGCGCTATCCGGCCGGCGAGGGGCAGGCCTATGTCGTCGGCGGAATGACCGCGAGTTACCTGCGCAAGGGCGACGTCGTGCTTATCCCGATCCGCGTAGGCGCGGGCCTGCGGCTTGGCGTCAATGCAGGCTACATGCGTTTTTCGAAGAAACAGCGCTGGCTGCCCTTCTGAACGAGAAGGAGCCCTTCGGGTCGCACAAATATAAAACCGGAGAGCTCCGGGGCCGTGGCAGGATTTCCTGTTGCGGCCCCTTCCATATCCGGCGATGAGGCGCCCATGCTCGACCGTCTCGAACCGCAAGCTCCCGATGCGCTGCTGGCGCTCATCAAGATGTATGCGCAGGATCCGCGCGAGGACAAGATCGACCTGGGCGTCGGTGTCTATCGTACCAATGACGGCGCGACGCCCGTCTTCCGCGCGATCAAGCAGGCCGAACAACGCCTGGTCGATACGCAGGACAGCAAGTCCTATCTGGGGCCGGAGGGTGACAAACAGTTCGTCGATGCGCTCAAGCCCTATATATTCGGCAGCGACAAGGGGACGAACGACCGGATAGAAGGCATGCAGACCCCCGGCGGTACAGGCGCCGTGCGTCTGGCCGTTGCTCTGGCGCAGCAGGCCGGTATCGAACGGATACATATGGGTGTCCCAAGCTGGCCGAACCATGCACAGATCCTTGGCGATGTCGGGGTAGAGACTGCGCCGTTCGATCACGCCAGCAAGGATGGTTCGGCCGATCTCGCTGCCGTGCTGGACGCGATCGCCAACGCCCGCGAAACCGACGCTATTCTGCTGCATGGCTGCTGCCACAACCCGACCGGGGTCGACTACACGAACGAACAGTGGGACGCGATTGCGCAGGCTCTCACTGATCATGGCGTGCTGCCCATCATCGATGTCGCTTATCAGGGCCTCGGGCACGGGCTGGAAGAAGACGCCTATGGCGTGCGGCGCGTGCTCGCTTCCGTTCCCGAAGCGCTTGTTGCCTATAGCTGCGACAAGAATTTCGGCCTCTATCGCGACCGGGTCGGCGCATTCTACATCATGGCTGCCAAGCCCGACCAGATCGAAGCCATACTCTCGAACGCCAATGCGCTGGCGCGGGCCAACTGGTCGATGCCGCCCGATCACGGTGGCGCGGCAGTTCGCACGGTCCTGCATGACGACGAACTGACAGCCGCCTGGCTCGCCGAAGTGGAAGACATGCGCACGCGCATGCGGAAGGTGCGCAACCGGCTCGCCGCGGCGGACAGCGAGGTGCCGAGCCTGAACCTTGCTGCCTTGGCCGAACAGAACGGACTGTTCGCCGTGCTTGCGCTGAGCAAGGACCAAATTGCGCAGCTGCGCGAGGATCACGGCATCTACATGGCCGGATCGGGACGCATCAACGTGGCGGGGCTCCACGAAGGCAATACTGACAGATTCATCGCTGCATTGGCCGAGGTCACGCGAGACTGACGGCTTTCGCAGCGGTTCCGATTGACGGATATTGCGAAATTCAAAACCGTGGCCCATGGCTCAAGCCCGCATGCAGATCGGGCAGGGGTGCCCCGCGGCCCGTCTGCGCGACCCATTGCAACAGGTCGGAATTGCAGGGTTTTCTCTTCACGCCGGCATAGCATCCGTGCCTGAGAGTGACCTTCCATTGGCCGCTTTCGACCCGCCATTCCAGTTCCTCGACCGTGACTTTACGCTGCAGGCATGCGTGACTTTTCGCACGAATGTAACCTTCCGCGCGGTTCCTTGCGTTCCCGGCCGTGTGCCGGGTCTCTGACTGGTGGCCCAGCGCCGCATCCCAAGCTGCGTTGAAGCTTTCGGACCACTTGCGGCGGCGCAGGCGATATGCGCTCTCGCGCGCCATCCCGACGCGCCGTGCCGCCTCGGCGATCGAGCGCGTTTCGGCGAGCTGGCCGATGAACTCCGCCTGCTTCAGCGGTGTCCATCCGTCGGACCGCCTCCGCCCGGGAACGGCGTAGAAAGCTGGAATACGGGGAGGAAGCCACGAGCGGACATACTCCGAGAAGCGAATCGAACGATAAGTCATCCGCCAGGGTGAACCAGAAATCACCCGTGTAGGAAAATGCCTCGAGACGGGGTGCCCAACCATCGACAATGCGATATGCGCGTACATTCCGGGGAAGGGTGGGGCATGATCACGATTTCAAAGCGTGCTGCTGCGGCACTGGTCATCGCTGCGTCGTTCGCCCCGGTGCTGTTCGCAGCGGCGTTCATGGGCGCCGATTGGCTCTGGCAGGCGCCGCTTTCGCCTCGCGTGCTCATGGTCGCAGTAACGGCATCGCTGGCCACGCTGCTGATCCGGTTGCGACAAAAGCGGGTCGCGGGAGGACAAGTTACATCGCGTACGCTTCTAGAGGAAATACGCGGCGATGCGCTCGGCTTTCTTTTGCCCGGAGCGCTGATCGTTCTGGTTACTTTTCCAAGCGCCGCTTTCTCGGTCATCAAGGCAGGTATTCCCGCTTATGTGCCCTTCTATGCCGATCTCTTTTTCGTACAGGCCGACCGTTGGCTGTTTTTTGGAGTAGATCCCTGGAGGGTCAGCCATGCACTGCTTGGAACCTGGGGTACGATCGCCATAGACCGGCTTTACGTGTTATGGTTCACGCTCTTTCCCTTCCTCGCCATATGGATCGGTGCATCGCGCGATCGCAGCTTCCAGTTTCGCGGCGTGATGGCGGTCTATTTCGTGCTCATCGTGCTGGGAAATATACTGGCCTTGGCGCTCTCTTCCAGCGGGCCGATCTTCTACGAATACTTTTTCGGTTCGGACTATTACGATCCGCTGATCGCACGTCTGGCCGAGGCGAACGAGACGTACCCGATCACGGCCTTGCGCATCGCCGACTGGCTGATCGAGGTGAACCGGACTTCCGCTTTTGGATCGGGCATATCGGCGATGCCCTCGGTCCATTGCGGTTTCGCGGTGCTGACCTTCCTGATGGTGCGCGAGCGGGTCCGTGCGCGATGGGCACGATGGGCTGCCGGAGCCTATGCGTTGGCGATCTGGATCGGCTCGTTCCATCTTGCATGGCACTACGCATGGGACGGCATCGTCTCGGCAGTGTTGGTATTGCTCGCTTGGCGTGCGCTCGGAAGAATCGAGGTACGGAAATCTACGCCGCGCGAAGAGTTTCCATCCGCTTGAGATAGCGCGCCAGAACGTCGATCTCGAGGTTGACCGCATCGTCTTCCGACAGGTCGCCGAGTGTCGTGACTTCGCCGGTATGCGGGATGATGTTCAGCGCAAAGCGGACATTGCCGCCCGCCTCGTCTTCCACGTCGTTGACCGTTAATGAAACCCCGTCGACCGTGATGGACCCTTTTTCCGCCACGTAGGGTGCGATATTCTCGTCAGCGACGATTTCGAAGCGGGTCGATCCCCCGACGTCCTTTGCCAGCGCGATCCGGCCGACTGCGTCCACGTGACCGGTTACGAGATGCCCGCCCAGTTCATCGCCCAGGCGCAGCGCGGGTTCGAGATTGAGCCGGCGATTGACGGTCCATTGGTCCTGCGCGGTACGGCTGACGGTCTCGCCCGAAACGTCGACGGCGAACCAGGCAACACCTGCGACACCGCCTTTTCCGACGACAGTGAGGCAAACACCCGAACACGCAATGGATGCGCCGATCGAAATCTTGTCGGGATCCCACGGACAGGCAATGGTCACGTGCAGATCGCCGCGGTCCTCGACCTTGGTGATGGTGCCGATTGCTGTGACGATACCTGTAAACATGCGCGCTCCGAACCTATCGTGTGCGGCTGTAGGCTTCGAATACGTCGCTGCCAAGCTGACGGCGTTCGGCAAGCGTCCAGCGCCCGTGCGTCAGGGCGAGGTTTTCGATGGCGAGGCGGCCAATGGCAGGCTTGCCCGAGCCGATCAGGATCGGTGCGCGGTAGAGTTCGAGCCGGTCGACCAGATCTTGGGCCAGGAAACTGGCCGCGGTACCCGCGCCGCCTTCGACGTAAAGATATTGCACCGCCTCGAGCTCTGCGATCTGGCTGGGTGCATCGATAACCTCTACTCCATCCGGCGCAGATTTGCGCGTGAGAATGACCGGTCGGGGGCTTAGCCCTTCAATACCGGGCAGGCGGACATCGAGGCGAGGTTTGTCCGCGCGCCACGTGCCGCCGCCGACCAGGATGGCATCGGCCATCGCACGCCGCGAATGAACATGTGCGCGGGCCGTCTCGCCCGTGATCCAGCGGCTCTGGCCATCGGCAAGCGCGATACAACCATCGAGCGAGATCGCCAGCTTGAGCGTGACATGCGGACGGCCGAACCGTGCGCGGACAAGATAGCCGGCGAGGCTTTCTCGCGATGCCTGGGACGGACAATGTTCAACCGCGATCCCGGCAGCACGCAATTTCGCAAACCCGGTTCCCGCAGTGCGTGGGTCGGGATCTTCGACTGCGCAAACCAGCCGTCCGATACCCGCTTCGCACAACAGACTGCTACAGGACGGACCGCGCCCCGAGCGATGGGCGCACGGCTCAAGCGTCACATAGGCCGTCGCGCCACGGGCGGCTTTGCCCGCCTGCTCGAGAGCCATGGCCTCGGCATGCGGACGCCCGCCCCGCTGGGTCCAACCGCGTCCAATGACGGTGTCGTTCTTGACCAATATGCATCCGACCGCCGGGTTCGGACGGCTCAGCGGCCGTGCACGTGTCGCCAATCGCGCGGCCGCGTCGAGCCAACGCGCATCATTCGCTACCGTCGGCAACCGTCTCGCCCGCTCGGTACAATTCCTGCCTGCGGGCTTCTTCAGCAGCCCGTTCGCGCGCGTTCTCGATTTCGGCCTGCGCAGCCATCGCATCTACATCCAGTCCGGTTGCCCGGCCGAGTGCCTTGTACGCATCGACCTTGCGTTCGAGAAGTTCGGCACGTTCGGCCTGGCGCTGTTCCTTGCGACGTTGGTTCTCGACATTGGACGCCACGATTTCCGCGTCCGTACGGCCCTCGGGGAAGGTGTTGATGAATGTCACCCTGGGCGGCTCCGGTGGAACGAAAACCGATTCCTGCATGAAGGCGAACAACAGACCAAAGGTCATCAGGCACGATACGCCGAGTATCGGCCAGCGGTATGGGACCGGTTGACGGACATATTCCCAGAAATCGGCAATGCCGGCCTTTGCATTATACCGGCTGGAGACTTTCAGACGTCGCATGCGGACATCATAGGGATTATCGATGAACCACGCCAGTATCGCTCAACCAAAACTGGCGTAAAGCTCGCGGCCGTGCCGCGACAGCCATTGATTGGCCGCGCCAAGGTCGCCTTCGTACAGGCCAGCCAGAAGCGTATGGAAGGCCGGTGAATGATCGAAATGAACCAGATGCGCGACTTCGTGCGCGACGACCGAGCGCCGTACCGCGTCCGGAGCCTGCACCAGTCGCCAGTTCAACCGTAACGTACCGTGCGACGAGCAACTGCCCCAGCGACGCAGCGCGCGGGTCAGCTTTACCTCGGCATGTTCGAGCTTGCCGCGTTCACAATATTCGCGGGCATCTTCCTTGAACAGGCGCAGCGCTTCGGCTTCGAGCCAGCGTTGCAGACGTTTGTCCAGCGTGGCGTGCGGTCCGCCCACGGTCAGTGACCGGCCTGAATGAAACGGCTGACGCGGAAAATCTTCTGACCAGTCGAGCAAGAGGTCATCTCCGCGATAGCGGAGCTTGCCCTCACTCGCCGGACGGCGCGGTTCCGGCACCTTGGCGAGTTGCTTGGCAAGCCATTCGCGCCGCGCATGGGCAAAGGCGATGGCGTCGGCGCTGCGGCACCATGCGGGCAGGGTGATGCGCACCGCGCTGCCATCGGGCGCAAGGCGCAGGGTCAGGCGCTTTGCCCGGCCGTGGCGCGTCAGTTCGATCGGCACGTTGCGTCCCGCGATCGCTATCACAGGCTCCTGATTTTCGCGGCGCAACCAGTCGATCATGGAACCGCGCTTTCATCGTCATCGTCGTGCCATTCTACCACATGATGCTCGAGGGGGCCGGCCATATCCTCACTGATTACGCGACCGGCCACGGACACGCCCGCCCTGACAACGCCGTCGCGCCCGCTGCCAAGAAGGTGATGCCAGTTCGGCAAAGGGCGTCCGTCGGCCCGCCGGCGATAGGCGCAGGTCGAAGGCAACCAGGAGACATCGTCGACGATCTTCAAGGTCAGCCGAAGACAATCCGGAACGGTAGCCTTGCGATTTGCGTAGTCGGTGCAGCGCGCGGTCTGCGTGTCGAGAAGGCGACAGGCTACATTGGTTTCCTCGATCTCGCCCGTGTCCTCGTATTCGACCTTGTGCAGGCAGCATCGACCGCAGCCATCGCACAGTGCTTCCCATTCTTCCTGCGAAAGCTCGGCGAGCGGGAGCTCCCAGAAACGTTCTCTCAACGCACCCATTTTTCCAGTTCCGCAGCAACGGCCTCGGGTCCCTCATCGGTCGACAACATTGCGATCGGCTCGCCGTCCGGCCCGAACAGATAGGTGTAGCCGAAGTGGTTCATGAGATAACCGCCACCCTCGCTCGTCTCGCCGCGCGAAAAAGTGGTGCCGAAATCCATCGCGACGTCCCGTAAGGTGGCTTCATCGCCCGTCATGCCGATCAAGCGCGGGTGAAACGCATCCGTGAATTCGGTCAGAACTTCCGGTGTGTCGCGGTCTGGATCTACGCTGACGAAGAGCGGCTGTATCTTGGACCCCAGTTCAGGGTTTTCATCTTCGAAGCGTTTCAGGCCGGCCATTCCCCGCTGGACATCTGTCGGACAGATATCGGGACAGAAGGCGTAGCCGAAGTAGATCGTGCGATATTGCCCGTCGAAATCGTTCCAGCTCACCGGCTCGCCGCTTTCTCCCGTCAGGATGAAGTCGCCTCCGATGGTCGCTCCGGCTAGCGGTGGCTCGCCTGGATCGACCTTTTGCGCAGCTTCGCACGCGGACAGGGTAACAACGAGGGCGAGGGAGAGGATGAACTTGCGAGCCATGGCTTCCCGGTTCATGGTCTGCTAACCGCCCGCAGGCAAGGGCGAGTCCGCTTTGGGACTGCTAAAAACACGAACGGGATCACTGGCATGAAGCGCGCGGCGCAGATCGTTATCGGCACACTGGCTCTGGCAATGGTGGCTCCGCCTGCAACTGCGCAGCTCAAGCGCGACGGTTACGTCTTTCTCGAGGCGGTGCGTGACCGGGACGGCGATATCGCCACCGAAATGCTCAGCCAGCCGGGAAATGTTCTGATCAACGCGCGCGATATCGGGACTGGCGAGACCGGCCTTCATATCGTGACCCAGAGGCGGGACCCTGTCTGGATGCGTTTCCTGTTGAGCCGCGGGGCCAACCCGAATGCCGAGACCAAGAATGGCGTGACCGCGTTGCAGATTGCCGCACAGCTCGGGTTCGTGGACGGGGTTGAGATCCTGCTGGACCGCGGAGCCGACCCCGATGTGACCGATGCCTCGGGCGAAACACCGCTGATTTCGGCAGTGCACCGCAACGACACCGCGATGGTCAAGATGATGATCGACAAGGGTGCCAATCCCGACCGGGCAGACAATTCCGGCCGTACGGCCCGCGATTACGCGACCCTGATGGGCGCGCGTTCCCAGATGCTTGTCGCTATCCAGCAGGCCGAAACCGACCGCGGCGAGCAGACATCGACCTACGGGCCGATTTGATCGATGGATTATGCCGACCTCACACTCGATGAACTTCGCCTCGCCCTGGCCGACGCCGTCGCCGACGAGGCGGTATTCGATGGGTGGAGCGATATTGCCGTAGAGGCAGCGGCGCGAAGGATGGGTGCCGATCCGGATGTAGCCCGGCTGGCTTTCAAGGCAAACGGGTCGCAGGCGAACGCGATGGAGATGATCTGCGCCTGGATCGAAACGATTGACCGGCGAATGGATCTCGAGATGGCGCCGGAAAAGCTGGCGAGCATGAAAATCCGCGAGCGCATCCGATCGCTTGTCCAGTTCAGGCTGGATGCGGTGACGGGACAGGAAGAAGCCCTGCGGCGCGCGCTTGCGATCATGGCGATGCCGCAGAACGCGGCGCGCGCCCTGAAAACAGGTTGGCGCACCGCCGACGTGATGTGGCGCCTCGCCGGCGATACCGCGACCGATTACAATCACTATACCAAGCGCGCGATCCTCGCTTCGATCTACGCGGCGACATTGGCAGTCTTCGTCGAGGATGAAAGCGAGGGCAAGGCCGACACGCGGGCCTTCCTTGACCGCCGCATCGACGGTGTAATGAAGTTCGAGAAAGCCAAGGCGAAGTGGCTGCAGCCCGATCGCGAGACTTTCAGTGTCACGCGGTTCCTCGGCCGACTGCGTTACCCGGCGCGCTGATCCGCTATTGATAACCAGTTGCAAAAAGAGCTCCGCTCTGACAGGGCGGCAGCCATGACTCTCGACGGTTTCGATCAGGCAAGACCGGCACGCATCGTCGGCGTGAACTGGGCCGCATTGGCCGAGGACGAAGGCAAGCGGCTGCGCGCAATCGGGCTGGACGAAGGCGCCGAGGTGTTCATACTCCACCGCGGCGTGTTCGGCACTCGCGACCCGCTCGCGCTGCGTCTCGGCAATATGACCATCGCGGTCCGCCGGGCGCATGCGCGCGCTATCGAGGTGGAACCGCTATGAGCCGCAAACGCACTGCTGCTCTGGTCGGAAACCCGAATTCGGGTAAGTCGGCGTTGTTCAATGCGCTGACCGGTGCGCGCCAGAAGATTGCCAATTACGCGGGCGTCACGGTCGAGCGTAAGGCCGGGCGCTTGACATTGCCCAGCGGCGAGCCGGTCGAAATTATCGATCTGCCCGGATCGTACAGTTTCGACGCGGCAAGTCCGGACGAGGCGGTGACCCGCGATGTGGTCAAAGGGCGGTTCGAGGGTGAGGCGACGCCCGATGTCCTGGTGCTGGTGCTCGACGCATCGAACCTGGAACAGGATCTGGTCTTTGCCCAGGAAGTTCTCGAACTCGGCCGACCGACAGTGGTTGCGCTCAACATGGTCGATTTGGCCGAACGCGATGGCCTGACGCTTCATCCGGAAGGATTGAGCGAGGCGCTTGGTGTGCCTGTCGTGGCTACCGTTGCAGTGCGCCGCAAGGGGATTGCCGAACTGACCGACGCGATTGCCGAAGCAGAAACCCACGCGGACGAGGACGCGCACAAGCAATGGCACCTGACCCTGCCCGAACGGCGTCTGGCGGCAAAGCATATCGCGCGTAGCGCGATCCTGTCGAAATCTGCGCGCCATACGATCGAAAACGGCATTGACCGCATCCTGCTCAATCCGTGGATCGGGCCGGTCATTCTCTTTGCGCTGCTGTTCGTCATCTTCCAGGCCGTTTTCGCCTGGGCCACGCCGTTTGCGGACGCACTGGAAGGCGGCGTGGGCGTTCTGTCCCAGAGCGTGATCGGGGGCTTGCCAGAAGGCCTTTTCCGGGACTTCCTGACCGAAGGCGTGTTAGCCGGGGTGGGCTCGGTGGTTGTTTTCCTGCCGCAGATCGTGATCCTGTTCTTCTTCATCCTGATCATGGAAGCGAGCGGATACATGGCCCGCGCGGCCTTTCTCATGGACCGGCTGATGGCTGGCGTCGGGCTTTCCGGCAAAAGCTTCATTCCGCTCCTGTCCAGCTTCGCCTGCGCAATCCCAGGCATCATGGCGACCCGCTCGATCAGTGATCCCAAGGACCGCCTGACCACGATACTCATCGCGCCGCTGATGACCTGTTCGGCGCGGCTTCCGGTTTATGCCGTGGTCATCGCCGCAGTCATTCCGCGCACCAGCGTGGGGCCGGGAATTGGCTTGCAAGGCCTTGTCCTGTTTGCCCTTTATGTGGCCGGGATCATCGGGGCGATGGTCGTCGCGCTGATCTTGCGGCGCACGGTGACCAAGGGCACGGCAAGCGGTTTCATCATGGAACTGCCGCGCTACCAGATGCCGCGGATCAAGGATATCGGCATCGGGTTGTGGCAGCGCGCCTGGGTGTTTCTGCGTCGCGCCGGCACCATAATCTTCGTCGCCACGATCGCATTGTGGGTCCTGCTGAGCTTTCCGCAGGCCGATCCGGGAGAAAGCCAGCTGGATGCAAGCTTTGCCGGAGCCGTCGCCGACGGGCTTCATCCAGTGCTCGAGCCGGTCGGCTTCAATCGCGAGATGAGCCTGGCAATCATTCCCGCCCTTGCAGCGCGCGAGGTCGCCGTGTCGGCCCTGGCGACCACCTATGCCGTGAACGCGGAGGATGAGGATCTGGCAGCCGAAGGCGTGACCGATCGCATCGCCGCCTTGTGGAGCCTGCCGACCGCGCTGGCATTCCTGGCGTGGTTTGTGTTCGCGCCCCAATGCCTGTCGACGATCGCGGTCGCACGGCGCGAAACCAACGGATGGAAATGGCCGGTCGTGATGGTGGTCTATCTGTTCGCGCTGGCGTGGATTTTCGCGGGCCTGACCTACTGGACGGCGGTGGCATTGGGTTTGTGACCACGCGCGATGTGGGAAAGCGTCGGCAGGGGTGGCGACTCGCCCGACCATTCGATAGTCCCGCGACTGAACAGACAAAGGACGCGAATCGATGGCCGGTAGCCTCAACAAAGTCATGCTGATCGGAAATCTCGGGCAGGACCCGGAAATCCGCAGCTTCCAGAATGGCGGCAAGGTCTGCAACCTGCGCATCGCGACGAGCGAGACGTGGAAGGACCGCAACAGCGGCGAGCGGCAGGAGCGGACCGAATGGCATACGGTTGCGATCTTTTCCGAAGGCCTCGTCAATGTCGCCGAACGTTATCTGCGCAAGGGCAGCAAGGTCTTCATCGAAGGCAAGTTGCAGACCCGTAAATGGCAGGACCAGTCGGGCAATGACCGCTATTCGACCGAAGTCGTCTTGCGTGGCTTTGACGGCACGCTGACCATGCTCGACGGTGCAGGCGGGGCTTCCGGCGGCGGCGGGGGCAATTACGGTGGCGGCCAATCCGGCGGCGGTTATGGTGGCGGTTCGTCGGGTGGCGGCAATCAGGGCGGCGGATCGCAGGGCGGTTCCGGCGGCGGATCGAACTACGACGATCTCGACGACGACATCCCGTTTTGATGATTGGCGATCGAACAAGCTATTTAGGTCCGATGGCGAACTAGACCACGATGGGGTCATTGCTGAGCTCGCCTTGTCTCCGTTGGAAGAGAGGCCCCTGGCGGCTCAGCTCTCGCGTCGCTTCAAGGCCGCCAATGCATCGGCCAGCGGACCACTCGGCGTCACGTCTTCGTCGCTGACGATACCGGCCTGCTCGCGCGCCGCGTCGGCGTCCGGTCCTTCCCGGTAGGGATCGATGGCGAGGCCGAGCGTCTGGGCGATCGCTTCGCCGAGGTCGAACGTCTCGCCTTCGTATTCGATCTCGTCGAGGCGCTCGCCATCCAGTTCGATCTCTTCGTCCGGTGCAGCCTCGGGAAGCGAGCTAGCAGGCACGAAGCGAAGCGCGATCGGCTCGTCCACCTCGTAGATGAAATCCTCGCGGGTTACGGCGCAAGGTTGTTCTACCGTGGCGATCAGCCGACCATTGGCCACGACTGCCTCGTCATCCTGTGCAAGCTCCACATGGGCGTTCAAGGCGTGGATCGTCGTCAGCCCGAACCGTTGCGACAGCGCCTCGCGCTCGGCAGTGTCGGCGGTGATCGTGGTCGCCTTTGCAGGCAGGGCGCGCGGCTTCATCTCGCGCCGAAGTTCGGTTTTGCTCATGCTGCGATCTCGCCCTTTCGCAAGGTTTCGACACCGGTCCGCTGGAGCCGCTCGTGCAAGCTGGCCATGCGCTGGACCAGCGCTTCGGCTTCGTCTTCCTGCGCCATGGTGACGTTGCGGCGCACCGCATCGATCAAAACTTTCCGTTCGCTGGCGCCCAAGCCTTCTCGATAGGCGCCGATGCGGCCGTTGAGGCTGGCCATCAGCGCAGAGATTTTCTTGCCCACCGTGGGATCGCCGATGCCTGCCTCGCGCATTTGCCCTTCCATGTCCTCGACGAACAGTTCCGTCAGCCGCGCCGTGGCTATCTCGACCTCGGGTTCGTTTTCGAGCCGCATCATCACCAGCGCCAGCACCAGCGTGATCATGTCAAAACGCCCTTCCTGCGTGTCGGCGACTCCGCACATGCGGTACCAGTCGGGATCGCGGGCCTCTTGCACCGTGCGATGCCAGAGCGCGCGCCATTCCTCGCGCGGGTCGGGTCCTTTTGAAAACAGGCGGCCAAGCAGCGACATCGGTACTCCGTTCAGCGGTAATTCAAGCCGCGTTCTCCAGCGGACGGCATTGTCACATTGCACGCCGCCCCGCTTTGCGACTAAGGCGTTGGCGAGCATATAGGAGCCCCGCGCCGAACGGCCAAGCTTCCTGCATAACGGAGAAGACCCCGACCTATGAACCGGGCAAAGATTTTGAGCCTAACCGCCCTTGCCGTGGCTGGCATTACGGCATCGGGCTGTACCTCGATCCGCGAACCGCGTGGCTATATTGTCGATGCATCGCTGGTGAATTCGGTCCAGCCGGGTATCGACAACGAACGCAGTGTCACGGCGACGTTGGGTCGTCCTACCTTCACCAGCCAGTTCGGCGAGCCGACCTGGTACTATGTTTCCAGCACGACCGGGCGCAAACCTTTCGTGCGGCCCCGTGTCCAGCAGCATCTTGTGCTTGCTGTTCAGTTCGACGAGGCGGGGAATGTGGTTTCGGCCGAACGTTCGGGCATCGACCAGGTGGTCTATCTACGTCCCGATGGTGATGAGACGCCGACCCTCGGACGCGAGCGCGGCTTCCTCGAAGATCTGTTTGGCAATATCGGCACGGTCGGCGCTCCGGGCGCGGGCGCTCCGGGCGGGCCCGGCTGATCTGTTACGCTTGACCCGCGCCGCGCGGCTCCCATATCGCGCGGCATGAATGCAGACAATGACCGCCATGGCCTTCAGCAATGGCATTCGACCACCATTATCGGCGTGAAGCGCGGCGACAGGATCGTTATTGCCGGGGACGGTCAGGTCTCCATGGGCAATACGGTCATGAAGCCCAACGCCAAGAAGGTTCGCCGTATCGGCGAGGGCGACAAGGTGGTTGCCGGTTTCGCCGGGGCGACCGCCGATGCCTTCACGCTGTTCGAGCGACTGGAAAAGAAGCTTGAGCAGTATAACGGCCAATTGCTGCGCGCCGCGGTTGAATTGACCAAGGACTGGCGCACCGACAAGTATCTGCGCAATCTGGAAGCGCTGATGATCGTGGCCGACAAGGAAAACCTTCTTGTCCTGACCGGCAATGGCGACGTTCTCGAACCCGAGGGGGGTATCGCGGCAATCGGTTCGGGCGGCAATTACGCGTTGTCCGCAGCCAAGGCGCTTGTCGACTACGAAGACGATCCCGAAACGATCGCGCGCAAGGCCATGGCGGTTGCCGCCGAGGTATGCGTTTTCACGAATGGCAATGTAACCGTCGAGACGGTCTGAGAGAACTCATGGACAATTTGACTCCCAAGGCGATCGTCGCCGCGCTCGACGAGCACATCATCGGGCAGAAGGACGCCAAGCGTGCGGTCGCCGTGGCGCTTCGCAATCGGTGGCGGCGCCAGCGGCTCAGGCCCGAACTGCGCGACGAGGTGACGCCCAAGAACATCCTGATGATCGGGCCGACGGGCTGCGGCAAGACCGAGATCAGCCGTAGGCTGGCAAAACTGGCCGAAGCGCCGTTCATCAAGATCGAGGCGACCAAGTTCACCGAGGTCGGCTATGTCGGCCGCGACGTGGAACAGATCGCGCGCGATCTCGCCGAAGAAGCGATCCGGCTGGAAAAAGAACGCCGGCGCGAGGCTGTTCGCGAAACGGCAAGCAAAGCGGCGATGGATCGGCTGCTCAACGCGCTGGTGGGCGAGAATGCCAGCGAAGCCACGCGCGAAGCCTTTCGCGCGCGCATCGTCGACAATTCGATGAACGACACTGAAGTCGAGATCGAGGTCAGGGACACGCCGAACATGCCGATGGATATACCCGGAATGCAGGGCAATGTCGGGATGATCGACTTGTCGGACATGCTCGGCAAGGCAATGGGCAAGTCGAACATGAAGCGCCGCAAGCTCAAGGTTCCCGACGCCTGGGACCGGTTGGTCGAGGAAGAAAGCGAGAAGCGCATGGACCAGGACGACGTCGCCCGCGTCGCGCTGGAAAATGCCGAGACGAACGGAATCGTTTTCCTCGACGAGATCGACAAGATCGCAGTCAGCGATGTACGCGGCGGTTCCGTCAGCCGCGAAGGCGTTCAGCGCGACCTGCTCCCGCTGATCGAAGGCACGACAGTCTCGACCAAGTATGGCCCGATGAAAACCGATCACGTCCTTTTCATCGCCAGTGGGGCGTTTCACGTGGCAAAGCCTTCGGACATGCTTCCTGAATTGCAGGGACGCCTGCCGATCCGCGTGGAACTTCGCGCGCTGACCGAAGAGGATTTCGTGCGTATTCTGAAAGAAACGCGAGCCAATCTGGTCGATCAGTACATCGCCTTGATCGGAACCGAAAGCGTTACTCTGGACATCACCGATGAGGCAATTGTCGAAGTCGCCAAGATCGCCGCGCAGGTGAACGAGGGGGTGGAGAACATCGGGGCGCGCCGACTTCAGACAGTGATGGAGCGACTGCTCGAGGATATCAGCTTCGAGGCCGAAGAACATTCGGGCGAGACGATCACGATCGATGCGGCTTACGTTCGCGAGCGTCTTGATGAACTGGCGGGCGATACGGACTTGTCGAAATACATCCTTTGATGCTGCGGTGATTGTGCCGCTGTCGAGACTTTTCGGGAAGGAGGAAGCCATTATGATTCGCGAAGGTCGCGCTGCCGCTTCCTTCCAGAAGATATAGTCTGACCCGATGGAAGTGGTGGCTTGCGACAGGCGTGATTGCTTTTGCTTCCGGCCCGCGCCAGCATGACGGCGTGGACGATATACCTATCTTAAAGAACCGGCGTTATCGGCGGTGTCGATGAGACAGCGGGCCCTCGCTTTTGCGGAACGCATCGCCAGTGTCGTCGGCTACGACAAGACGCATGTTACGCGTACAGTCGCCTATCGGGCGATCGACGCATTTCTCGACGCGTTGCCCGTGGCGCAGATGGATGCGCTGGAAATTGCTGCCGGATGGAAATGGCGTCAGCGCGACTGGGGCAGCTATACCGAGATGAACTGGCCGAACTACGACATTTGCGAGCATGTGCTCGACCGCCAGTTCGACATCTGCATCGCGGATAATGTGTGGGAGCATCTTGTTCGCCCTTACCGGGCAACCGAACACGTTCTGCAAATGCTCAAACCGGGCGGAATATTTATCAATATCACCCCCTTCATGATTCGCCAGCACGCAGTCCCGGTGGACTGCACCCGCTGGACCGAGCTTGGCATGCGCAATTTCCTGGCCGAGGTCGGTTTTGAGAAGACGGCCATGGAAACAGGGTCTTGGGGCAATCGCAGCGCGGTGAAAGCCAACTTGAATCGCTGGGCCCGCACGGGCTGGCAGCGACGGTTGAAGAACGAGCCAAACTACCCCGTGACCGTCTGGGCAATCGCCCGCAAGCCTGAATGACTCAGAAACTTCCGACGATCGCGGTTGTCCTTGCCCACAACGAGGAACGGCTGATCGGGCGTTGCCTCACCAGCCTACCACTCGATGATCCCGACATCGAAGTTCACGTGGTGGTGAACGGATCGCGCGATCGCACGGCGAATATCGCGCGCGGGTTTGCCGGCGTTGTCGTCCATGAATATCAGGAGGGCGGCAAGTCCCGGAGTTGGAATCGGTTCATGCTCGACACGCCGGGAATCGAAGCCCGCCATTACGTCTTTATCGATGGTGATGCGCAAATACTGCCTGGTTCGGTCGCCGCCCGGGTCGAAACGCTGGAGCAAACCGGCGTCAATGCGGCATCCGGCTACCCCGCAAACGGACGCCGCGTTGCTCAATATCGTGCGATAATGACGCGGGATCACAGCCTGTTCGGTGATCTTTATGCCCTCCATGGCGACTTCGTGGCCCGGTTTCGGGAAAGCGGCTTGCGCCTGCCGGAAGATCTGATCGGCGATGACGGGTTGATCGGTGCGTTGGCCAAGACCGATCTGGGTCACGAGCGCGAATGGTCTGATCTCCGCGTGCAGCCGGTAGAGAACGCGGGGTTTTTGTGCGATCCGGTCGCGCTGTCATTCGGCGGACTTGCCCTGCAGGGGCAACGCATGCGGGCTTACAGCCAGCGTTATTTCCAGAACCAGATCATCAGCGACATCATGCGCGGGGAAGGGCCCTTGGGCCTGCCCGCTCAGCTGTCCGAGCTGTATCCGATCTACCTTCCACGCTTCCGCCGACGGCGGAACCCGAAGTTCTGGTGGTTCGACCGGCAGGCGTTGCGCGACATGCACCGCCTCGCCTGAAACACGACGGATGCGGCGCCAGCCCAATCTCCACGCCAGTTTTGTCGGTGAGGGCAAACTTGTCCACCAGATCGCTACTCGCCCGGTTCAGACCGCGCACCACTTCGAACACGGTCATCCCTTGTGAGTGAGGAACGCCCCTAAAAGTACCACGTCTGCCGGCACGTGAAGCGGGAGGTTATGCTTCGCGACAATGACGGCCACGGTAGTGAGCATTACGACACTGGACTGCCCTGGGTGCTTCGACAGGTTGGGGGGCGAGTTCCATAAGAAGGGCCCACCGGGACCACGATCACGATCGCTCCCAGCGCGGGAAGCGGTACCTGTTTGACCAGATTGCCGAGCAGGATCAGTAGCGAGAGACCTGCCGATTGGCCGATTCCCATCGACGCAGCTTAGGTGCGCGAGCGTCTCGAGGATCTCGCTGCGGATACCGATCTGTCGAAATATGTCCTGAAAATGCTGGTCTAGCCCGCATCATCCTGTTCGCCGAGCGCCTGAGCCGCGTGAGAGAGGGTGACGAGGCCGACCCCACCGACGAGGTTCCCGGCCAGAGCTATTCCGCCGATCTTGGCGAGATGCACCAGACTGAGTTCGGCCCCGACCAAAAGCCCGAATGCGATGTGAAGCATGGATACCACGACATGTTCGAACGGACCAAGCGCCAGCAGCACACCGACGATGTAAGCCATCGCCGCGCGCAGCCCCATCGATTGGGAGGCGATGACGAGGTAGGATAGCAAAGCGACGAGCGCTCCGCCGATAACCGAGCGAGCGAAAGTGGCGGCAGGAGCGCGGTCTGCGATTGCCACGGCCAGCGTGGTTATCTCGTCGCGA
Source organism: Erythrobacteraceae bacterium Alg239-R51 (assembly GCA_947331495.1). GTDB lineage: Bacteria > Pseudomonadota > Alphaproteobacteria > Sphingomonadales > Sphingomonadaceae > Qipengyuania. The sequence goes on from CAMZOI010000002.1 coordinate 308,243, forward strand.
GCGATCTGGGGTAGGGTGCCCTCGATCGAGAACACGAAAATCATTAACGCTCCGCCGACCAGATTTAGAATTAAGGTAAGGGACCAGAGTTTGACTATGCGAGGAAAGACGTGTTGCTCTTTTCCCTCGAATGCTGTGGCAATGGGATCGAAAAAATTTTCGCTGAACAGTTCCGCTCTTCCGATGATGAGCAGGACCACGCCCAGGCCGAAACTCATTGCGCCCAGCACCGAAGCAAAGCTGCCAAAATGCGGATATGCAGCGGAGTGGACAAGAGCTTGCGCGGCGCTACCGAATACTATCGTGAAGCCGGCGATAAATCCGGTGGCGAGCAGCGCCAAAAGGCTCTGGTCGAGGCGCCGCTGGCCTTCATCTGCTGCCCTGTCGAATATTTCCTTCGGATTGAGGACGGTTGCCATAACGTAGTGACTGCCATCTCCCACTCACGGTTCCGGCCGTCCTATGCAAATTTGACTTGCTCAAGGATGCGGCGCCAGCCCGATCTCCACGCCAGTTTTGTCGGTAAGGGCAAACTTGTCCACCAGATCGCTACTCGCCCGGTTCAGACCGCGCACCTGCACGCTGCGCCCGCTGCGACGCATCCGTTCGACAACCTTGTCCAGTGCACCGACTGCGCTGATATCCCAGAAATGCGCCTTCGATACATCGATGATGACGTGGTCGGCCGGATCCGGTTGCGCGCCTTCCGGTCCGAGCGCTGCCTCGAACCGTTCCACGCTGGCATAGAAGATCTGGCCCTTGGCACGGTAGATCGCGGTTTCGCCGCTGCGTTCGCGCACAACTTCGAACATGGTCATGACCTTGTGGGTGAAGAAAACGCCAGAAAGGATGACCCCGGCGAGCACGCCGAGCGCAAGGTTGTGGGTGGCCACGACGACGGCGACGGTCGTGAGCATCACCACGCTCGATTGCCAAGGATGCTTCGACAGGTTCGGGATTGAATTCCAGCTGAAAGTGCCGATCGAGACCATGATCATGATGGCCACCAGGGCGGGCATCGGTACCTGTCCAACCAGATCGCCAAGAACGGCGAGGAGTATAAGGAGGGACAGGCCAGCGGTAAATGTCGAAAGCCGCCCACGGCCGCCGCTGGTCACGTTGATGACGGACTGGCCGATCATCGCGCAACCGCCCATGCCGCCGACCATTGCCGCGGCAACGTTAGCGACACCCTGACCAGCACTTTCGCGGCGTTTGTCCGAGCCTGTATGGGTCATGTCGTCGACAATCTGCGCGGTCAGCAGCGATTCGAGCAGACCGACCGCCGCCATGGTGGCGGAGTAGGGTGCGATGATGCGCAGCGTTTCCCAGGTAAGGGGTACATCGGGCAGGACGAAATACGGCAGCCCCTCGGGAAGATCGCCCATGTCGGCAACCGTGTTCACCGGCGCGCCCAGCCAGATGCTCAAACCGGTCAGCACGACGATAGCAACCAGCGGGCTGGGCACTGCGGTCGTCAAACGCGGGATGAGATAGATCATCGCAAGACCGGCGGCGACCATTGCGTAGGCTTGCCAACCGACACCGGTAAGCTGCGGGATCTGCGCCATGAAAATCAGGATGGCGAGCGCATTGACGAAGCCGGTGATGACGCTGCGGCTGACGAACTGCATCAGGAGATCGAGCCGGAGCAATGCGGCGATGCCCTGAAAAACGCCCATCAGGATGGTGGCAGCGAAAAGATACTCGACGCCATAATCGCGAACCAGCGGCACCACCACGACGGCGACCGCAGCAGTAGCGGCGCTGATCATGCCCGGCCGACCGCCCGTGAACGCGATGATCATGGCAATCGCGACCGATGCGTACAGACCCACGCGCGGATCCACGCCGGCAATTATCGAAAACCCGATGGCTTCGGGAATAAGGGCAAGCGCGACGACAAGGCCAGCCAGTATGTCGGCTCGGATATTGGAGAACCAGTCGCGCTTGATCGCGCCGAAATCGGGCATGATGAACATCCGTCGTATTCTTGAGGGTCGGCGCCTGGCACCTTCGACCGCGCATCGCGCAGTTCGCGGCCTCAATGGCAAATGTTGCAGTGCAGCACAACCCCGAGCTAGCCAGGGGCGCCTATTCTGCCGCTTCCATCGTCTGGCGTTCGGCCTGCTGGCGCATCCACATGTCGCGATACAGACCGTCTGCCCGCAACAAAGCTTGGTGTGTGCCGCTTTCGGCAAGGCGCCCCTGGTCAAGAACGAGGATCCGGTCTGCATCGGCAATGGTGGAAAGCCGGTGGGCAATGGCCAGCGTGGTGCGGTGCTCGGATATGCGCCGCAAGGTCCCCAGTATGTCCTGCTCGGTCCGGCTGTCGAGCGCGCTCGTGGCTTCGTCAAGCACCAGGATCGGAGGGTCCTTCACCAGCGTCCGGGCGATGGCGACTCGCTGTTTCTCTCCGCCCGATAATTTCAGTCCGCGTTCGCCAACTTCGGTCTCGAACCCGTCCGGCAAATACTCGATGAAGGGCAAGATTGCGGCGGAACGGGCCGCCTCCACGATCCGCTCGTGCGAACTTTCCTCGCGACCGTATCCGATATTGTAGCCGATGGTCTCGTTGAACAGAACGCTATCTTGGGGAACGATACCGATATTCGCGCGCAAGGAAATCTGGGTTACGTTGCGGATGTCTTGGCCATCGATGAGAATACGTCCGGAGTTCGGATCATAGAACCGAAAAAGCAGCCGGGCGATCGTGCTCTTTCCCGCGCCGGACGGACCGACGAGAGCGACCTGGCTGCCTGCCGGCACCTCGAAGCTGAGACCATGAAGGATTTCGCGTTCTGGTTCGTAACCGAAGCGAACGTTTTCGAACGCAACGGTCGGGCGTCGCACGACCAGCGCCGGCGCTCCCGGAGCGTCTTCGACCTCGACCTCGCTATCGATGAGTCGAAACATCGCTGCCATGTCGATGAGACCCTGCCGGATCGTGCGATAGACCCAGCCAAGCATGTCGAGCGGACGGAAAAGCTGCATCAGGTAGGTGTTCACCAAGACAAGGTCGCCGGTGGTCAATTCGCCGCGGCTCCAGCCCCAAATGGTGAATGCCATGGCACCGCCCATCAGCAGGTTCATTATCAGCGCCTGCGTGATGTTGAGAAGGCCGAGGGAGTTTTCGCTCTTGATGGCGGCTTCGGCATAGGAACCGGCGGCATGGGCGTACCGGTCCCGTTCGCGCGCTTCGGCACCGAAATATTTGACCGTCTCGTAATTCAACAGGCTGTCGACCGCGCGCGACAGCGCCTGTCCGTCGAGATCGTTCATTTCGCGGCGCAGCTTGGTGCGCCATTCGGTTATCCATCGGGTAATTGCGATATAAGCGACCACCGTCGCCCCTGTCGCAGCAACCAGTTCCCACCCGAAATTGATCCAGAAGATCACGCCAACGGCGATCAGTTCGATGATCGTGGGAGCGATGTTGAACAGCAGGAAATAGAGCATCGAATCAATGCTTTTCGTGCCGCGTTCGATTGTCTTGGTAACCTCGCCCGTCCGTCGCGACAGGTGAAAGCGCAAGCTGAGCTGATGCAGTCTGGCGAAAGTATCTTCGGCCAGTTGCCGCGTTGCATCCTGTCCGACGCGCTCGAACGTGATGTTGCGCAAATTGTCGAAGACAACACCTGCAAAGCGCCCGGCGGCATAGGCAATGACAAACGCCAGCGCGACCATCGCTGCCTCGTTGCCCGGCGTAGTCATTGAATCGACCGCCTGCTTGTAGGCAAAGGGAAGGGCCAGCATGGTCGCCTTGGCCAACAGTACGAAACCCATCGCTCCGACGATGCGGCGCTTCAGCTTCGGATTTCCTTCAGGCCAAAGGTAGGGAAGGAAACGCCGGATCGTCGCCCAGCTTTCGGCATCGTCGCGCTGGTCGGAAGTAACGGTATCGGGCGGCATCGCCGGCCCATGTGGCTATCGCAAGGAGAACGCGCAAGGCACGGGCCCCCTGAGCCAGGCTATCAGTCGGGCAGGCGCGAAGCCCAGTTTCGAGCCGAACCGCGACGCACGCCCCGCGGAAGGTCGAACAATACCCGCTGATTGGAAAAGTCGATCGCGACCCGGTCGAAGACGCGCAGATTGCCGATGCCGAGAACGATTGCAGGTTTCCGGGCCAGGCCCAGATAATCGAACACCGGACTGGTTGTTGTTCCGACCGGTACATCAGTCAGTTCGATATTGCCGATCTTCATGCTTCCTAGGATAGCCAAGTCGCTGAGAACCGTCGTGCCGAGGACATCGACGCTGCTTATCCGGGCCGCGTTGCGAGCCCGCAACCGACCAATCAGCGCAGGGTTGGCGACAGTGTTCTGGGCACCGGTATCGATGATCACGGCGGTCCTGATACCGTCAACCTCGGCATCGGTAATCACCATCTGACCCAGTTTCTTGCGCGCGCGAACCACGATCTCGTATCCCGAATTGCCTCCGAGTTCCTCGGCCGAAGCGACAAGCATGCGATCTTCCCGGAAATCGATCAGCACCCGCAAATTCTGCAGGCTGTCGAGACCGAGAATGCCGTCTGCGCCGATATCGCGTGCCTGCAGCAGCGGCGAGACAAGACCGTCGATCGAGCGACCGGCGAATTCCAGGCCGTCGAGCTCGATCGTGTCGACCATCTTGCTGCTACCCATCGCTACCAGCAGCGCTTCGCCACTCCGACGCAGGGCCAGGCGGTCGACCAATTCGTGCGACACGGCTGTCGCCTGCGAGCCGGTGTCGATCAAGAAATGAAACGGGCCGACTCCGCCGATGGTGACGGACACGGTCAACCGCTCGTAGCGGTCCTGAGCGAGTTGTTCTTCAGCGGACAGCGCCGGGTCGTCCGGCAAACCTTCGTGCGTTTGGGCAGAAAGGGTCGAGGAAACGACCAGGCAGACGGCGGCGAGCCAGCGCGAGGCAGGCATGGATGCTCTCCCGATATGCGGAACGATGTTTTTTTAATCTTCCGCAGTTCGCGAGACTACCACATTCGATGACCATGCGCGAGCAACGCTTCCTTGCGAGCGAGTTTCCTCCGAAGACCGGATTAGCGGTTGCGAACCAGGGCGACGAATTCCTTCAACCGCTCACGTGCGAAGACGGCGAGCCAACCAAGGTAGATCGCTGCCCCAATGCCGGATAGCGCGGCAAGCTCCAGCACATGGTTCGGAAACTGGATCTGCTGGTTTGCCAGGTGAACGATGAGGGCCATCGCGAACGCTGCCAGGGCTGGCGGCGCAACGGCCGATGCAAGCTGCCCGAACGACACGTGGATCGCACGTATGGAACTGAACGCCGTGATCGCGGCAATGACCGGATACACGATCAGCCAGGCCGTCGCCATGCCCTCGATCCCCCACCGCACGCCGATCAGAAAGCCGATCGGCATCAAGACTGCCCCGACAATCGAGTTGCGCAAGGCGATGCTGGGACGACCGACAGCATTCGTGGCCGGGGCAAACAGAACCTGCAGGGCCATCCATGGCATCGCCAGCCCGACGATACGCAGCACGGGCGCGACACCGGACCATTTTGCACCGAGCAGGACGTGAATGAGGGGCTCGGCCGTCAAAGACATTCCCACGCAGAACGGTATGGCCAGAAGCATGATCGCGCGAACGGAAACGAGGAAACCCTTCGCGAAAGCGTCGTGGTCGGACTGAATGCGGGCAAGCGCGGTAAATGCCACCTCGTTGAGCGGAGGGACCACCCTGTTCACGAATATCTGCGCCAGGAAGAGAGCCGTCGTATAGATGCCGACTGTCCGGGCGTCGAACCGGCGACCAGCAATAATCACGTCGGTCTGGGTCTGAACGAAGTAGAACAGGCTCGACAAGGCAATGGCGCCCCCGAAGCCTGCCATAGACCCGGCCCCTCGGAAATCGAAGCTCGGCCAATAATAGGCGCGCGCCAACACCATCATGCCCAGCGCGCGGGTGACGAAAACCGAGAGAGGAGCAATGATCAGCGCCCAGACCCCGAGGCCCGCCAGAGCCGCGCCAAGCGCCACGACTGCTCCAAGAAGCGCAGTCGTCAGGTTAATTTGCGCCTGACGCTTGAAATCCATTTCACGCAAAAGGATGGCGGAACCGAGCGCGAGGAAAGGATTGGTCAGGAATACGATCGCGAGCGTGCGCAGGAGGATGGCAATCTGGGGTTCTTCGTAAAAGCTCGCGATTACCGGCGCGACCGCGATCTGAGCGGCGGCCAGAATCGCATTCACGACCAGTAGCAGGCCGAACAGCTGTCGCATCTCGCGATCGCTCACATGTTCTCGCTGGATCAGCGCGCTGGCAAGGCCGTATCCGTTAAACAGGCTCAGCAAGGTCACGACGACCGCGGCCATGGCATAAAGGCCATAATCAGACGGCTGAAGAATACGCAGGACAAGGAACGTGGATGCCCAGGTGACGAGCTGTCCGAGTATCTGGGAGCCAGAGCGCCAGATCACTGCGCTGCGAACCAGCGCGCGGAAGCTCGGCGGTTCTGTTTCAGCTGTACTCACCGGCGCGCTTAGGTAAGCCGGACGCGCACGGCGAAGCGCAGCCAGGCAGCTATCGCGCGCAGGTGTCTGAAGGGCGTGGGCGGATGGTCGCGGAATGAGGACCACAGGAGCCCCCAGCGCAGCTTGTAGGGATCGCGTGTCGCCAGCCTCAGATATGCGTAGGCACGCCATGGAGATCTGGGCAGCGATTCGATCGATCGCAGCATTATCGGCCCGGACAGTTCATAGATATGGCGCGAGTGGGTGGCGGTGAGGCTGC
>CAMZOI010000002.1:322500-426207 GCA_947331495.1 Erythrobacteraceae bacterium Alg239-R51
GACGGCAAACCGGCACGACTTTCCGCCATCGCTTCGGCGCCCCAGATCTCATCGGCTGCACGGGGCGGGCCGAAGCCGGCAGCGGCGGGTGCCGGACCGTGCGGGATGGGTGTGAGCACAGCATCGCGATCCCTTGAACCATGACCCATGGCCGAGTGATCCATCGTGGAATGATCCATCGCGGGGTGGTCCATTCCCTCATGGTTCATCGCATCATGATCCATGGTTGAAAGGTCGATCGGTGGTTCGTCTGCATCTCGATACTGTTCGGGTGCGCATTCCCCATCCGATACCGGATGTCCCATAGCGCGGTGACGCGCCGCTTCCTGTTCGCACTGGGTCTTCGCCGCTACCGTGTCGGGCGCAGGGCCATGTCCTGCGTGTTCCTGCGCGAGTGCGGGACCGGCAGTACCGAGCGCCATGGTCGCTATGGCAAGAGTAGCCTTCATTTACCCGACCCCACGCGCGGCTCTTCGGTCTCTTGGCCTTTGGGCGCCACGGTCACTATCTGGAACATGCCCGAATGCATGTGATAAAGCAGGTGGCAGTGAAACGCCCAGTCGCCTTCCTCGTTTGCAGTGAGGTCGAAAGTGGCGGTCCCCCCGGGCTGCACGATAACGACATTCTTGAGTGGCTGCCTGTCGGATGGAGCGCCGTTCACCAGTTCGAAGAAGTGACCGTGAAGATGAATGGGATGCGCCATCATCGTATCGTTGACCAGTTTGATACGCACGCGCTCGTTATACGCAAATCGGATCGGAGTGTCGCTGACGGCAGAGAACTTCTTTCCATCGAAGGACCACATGTACCGTTCCATATTTCCGGTAAGATGGATTTCCATGCGCCGCGTAGGCGTACTGGCGTACCGGTTCGGCTCGAGCGCGACGAGATCATTGTATGTCAGCACGCGGTGCGCGACCTTGTCCAATCCGATGCCGGGATCTCCCATCCGGTCGATCGGGTTCATCGACACCATGTCCACACCGGGACCGGTATCGACGTCCGGCGGCAGTAGCGAGGTGTCGCGCATGTTCATCCCCTCCATGGAATGCGCACGGGGTTCCGCCGAGTCTGTCTTGGCGGGCGGGGGACCATGACCCATGGCGGAATGATCCATCCCGGAATGCGCCGCACCATGAACCATGTCGGCCATCTCTCCGCCATGCTCCATGCCTCCCATGCCCATGTCCGCCATCGTGAGCAGCGGTGGCTCGCGCAAGGCTGGAACCGTGGCGCGCGCACCGGGCTGCGTTACCAGATGGGCCAGTGCCATGCCGGAACGGTCCATGCTCTCCGCGACGATCGCCATCGCTTCGCCCTTCGGCTCGACAAGGAAGTCGTACGTTTCCGCCGTGCCGATCTGAAATTCCTCAACCTCGACCGGCCGCACCGCGATGCCGTCTGCTGCAACGACCGTCAGCTTGGCGCCCGGGATGCGGATATTGAAGAAACTCATGGCGCTGCCGTTCATCACCCGGAAGCGAACACGCTCGCCGGGGCGGAACAGATACTCCAATCCTTCTTCCGGCCCACGCCCGTTGGCAAGGTAGGTGTAGGTTGAGCCCGAGACGTCCGAAATATCGGTCGGCGACATGCGCATATCAGCCCACATGCGACGCTGCTCGCCGGTTAGGCCGTAATCATCCGTCCAGCTGGTCTTTTGGTAATTGAAATACTCCTCGCCTTTCTTGAGCTTCGCCATGATGGTGTGCGGATGCATCGGCGTGAACTCGCTGAGCAGAAGTATGTAATCGCGGTCGGCCTCGATCGGATCAGGGCCCGCTGGATCGATCACCAATGGCCCGTAGTGACCGGCCTGTTCCTGCAGACCCGAATGGCTATGCCACCAATAGGTACCGGATTGTCTGATCGCCGGCAGGTCGTAGACGAACGTCTCGCCGGGCCGGATCCCGGGAAAACTGACGCCGGGCACTCCGTCATACTGGAACGGCACGAGCAGGCCGTGCCAATGGACGGAGGTATCCTCGTCCAGAGTGTTTGTGACATGGATACGGACCGGTTCGCCTTCCTTGAGGCGAACCAGTGGACCCGGCACGCTGCCGTTCACGGCGACCGTATGTCCCCGACGACCCTGGACGACCCGCATGCCCTCCATCACGTCGAGCCGAATATCACGGCCCGAAACCTCGTCGAATCCTTGCCGGATCAAGCCGCCGTGCTTCAGGTCGCCGCCACGCGCCCATGCAGGCGCCGCCAGGGCCGCCGCACCCAACGTCCCGGTTTTCATCAGGCTGCGTCGTGAAATGGTCAGATCAGGCATCGGTCTTGCAACTCCTTGTCGGGTCGCGTTATATACCCCCATGGAGTATTACAAGCCACGCCGTGCAGTATCCGTATCTGAAAGCGTTCGAACATGAGCAAGTCTGACAGTTCCCCGATCGTCAATAGGTTGAAACGCGTGGAAGGGCAGGTTCGCGGTATTACCCAGATGGTCCAGGACGATCGGTATTGCATCGATATCCTGACGCAGGTGCAGGCGGTAAAGGCGGCGCTGGGCCGTGCGGAAAGCGAAATACTCAAGCGACACGCGGCTTGTTGCGTATCCGAGGCGATCGCCAGTGGCGACGAGGGCGAGCAGAAACAGAAGTTCAACGAGTTGGTCGATCTGTTCGAGAAAGCGAAGCGTTGAAATCCGTTCTTCGTCTCGTTGCGGTTTTCCTTTTCGCTCTGGGGGCGCAACTGGCGCTCGCGCACAGCGGCGAACAGCACGAGGGGCGAGGCGAAGCTACCCCGGCGCTCGCCGAAGAGGCGCAAGCTTCGCCTGCCCAGCAGGAATCGACGGTATCAGCTTCGACTTCGGAAGAGGCGGCGGACGAGCACGAAGGCAGTTCGGTCTGGACGCAGCTTCACCCGGCAACCGTCCATTTTCCCATTGCGCTGTTACTGGCGGCCGCGTTGACCGAACTTGTCCATCTCGTTCGCCCGAACGCGACCCTTGCCAACGCCGTACGTGTCATGGCCATTGGCGGTGCCGCAGGGGCTATCATCGCGGCGCTGTTCGGGTGGATCCATACCGGCCTATGGTATGGCGGGGATGCCGTGATGCAATGGCACCGCTGGACCGGGTCTGCCCTGGCGCTGGTAGCCCCGCTGGCGGCGTGGCTTGCCGGCCGCGACAACCGCACACCGTTGCGTATCCTGCTTTTCGCTATTGCCTGCGCCTTGGTGGTGCAGGGCTACTTGGGCGGTGAACTCGCCCATGGGCCGCATCATCTCGGTTTCTGAAAGGACTTCAATCATGCTGAACACGATCCGATCCGCTATCGCACGCAAAACCCTCGCGGGGGTGCTGGTCCTGGGAAGTGCCCTGTCGGCCTGCGCTGCTCAGGCCGCGACCTATACCATGTACCGCGACCCGAACTGCGGCTGCTGCCTTGCCTGGGCCGAACATATGGAACAGGGCGACAGGCACGAGGTCAAAACCGTCGACCATCCCGACATGGCATCGGTCAAGGCGGAACGCGGCGTGCCGGACGATCTGCGATCCTGCCATACCATGATCGCCGACGGTTATGTCATCGAAGGTCATGTTCCTGCTGCCGATGTCGAGCGTCTTCTCGCCGAGCGGCCGGAAGGGGTAACCGGGCTTGCGGTCGCCGGCATGCCGATGGGTTCCCCCGGAATGGAACATGGCGACCATCGTCAGCCTTTCGAGGTGATTGCTTTCGGTCCGAAAGGGACAAGCGTTTTTGCAAGTCATGATTGATCGAGGGCCACGCTTCCTTCCGCTTCGCCCGAAGGTTGTCGGGGGATAGAAGGTGTCCAAGCCTGAAGTGCGTGTCGCAATTTTCGGTTTCCTGACCGCTTTCCTTTGGGAGATGTGGCAGATGCCATTTTACGACCGGGCAGGGCTATCGATAGCGGATGCCGTTCGCGGATGTTCGCTTGGGGCCTTCGGAGATGCCGGGTTGATGGTGCTGTCCTACTTCGTGGCGGCACGGGTCGTGGACGATCACGAATGGGTTCACCGATGGACGCCGCAGGCACTGGCGGCTTATCTGGCGACAGGTTTGACGGTGACAGTCATCGTCGAGCATTTGGCGATCAAGAGCCCATGGGGCTGGCGTTACAGCGAAACCATGCCACGCGAACCTTTGACAGGTGTTGGTCTCGTTCCGATCGCCATGTGGGTAGCTGTTCCGCTCGTGGTCCTGGTGCTGGCCCGGAACCAACCCCCCGGTAATGCCTTGCAGTAATACAGGACTCATACCCCTAGGGGGTAGTGGAGACATACAGATGAGCAAACAGAAACCAGCGTCTTCGAAATCGCGCACGGCGAGCGTTTACCGAATGGTCATGCCCGAGCACGTGTGTCCTTACGGGTTGAAGACCGTGGACCTGCTGAAGCGTGAAGGCTTCGCGGTGGATGATCACCATCTCGAGACTCGCGAGGAAACCGACGCCTTCAAGGAAAAGCACGACGTCGAGACAACGCCGCAGACTTTCATCGATGGCAAGCGCATCGGCGGCTACGACGACCTGCGCGAGCATTTCGGCAAGTCGCGCAGCCAGCCCGAGGAAGGCGAGACGAGCTACCAGCCCGTCATCGCCATTTTTTCCGTTGCCTTCCTGCTTGGCCTCGCGATCAGCTGGTATGTGTTCGATAGCGTCTTCACCGTGCAGGCGATCGAATGGTTCGTTGCGCTCTCCATGTCGTTCCTCGCCGTGCAGAAGCTACAGGATCTGCGCAGCTTCTCGACCATGTTCCTTAATTACGACCTGCTGGCACAGCGCTGGGTGCGCTATGGCTTTATCTACCCGTTCGGCGAGGCCCTGGCGGGCATCCTCATGGTGGCGCATGCCTTGCCGATCATATCGGTCCCGGTGGCGCTGTTCATCGGCACGGTCGGCGCGGTCAGCGTCTTCAAGGCGGTCTATGTCGACAAGCGCGAATTGAAATGCGCCTGCGTGGGCGGCAACAGCAATGTGCCGCTTGGCTTCGTTTCACTGACCGAGAACCTGTTCATGATCGGCATGGGTCTCTGGATGGGCGGTAAGGCGCTGGGCTGGATCGTTGTCTGATCGGGTAGCCCACGAAGACAGGCAGACCGCCAAGGATACTTCTCGATGGCGGGATACCTATGATTCTAAAGCCCGGCTTTACACCTTCCTCGCGAAGGGTTTCGAGCTGTTCGGCGTAGCCAGGCAGCGCCGCCGAATGATTGATGCTCTCGGTCTCAGTCGTGGTGATACCGTGGTCGACCTGTGCTGCGGCTCCGGGCAGAATTTCGCCGACCTGCGGCGCAAGGTGGGTAGCGAGGGTCGCATCGTCGGGTTCGACATTTCAAGTCAGATGCTGGCGATCGCTGCCAATCATGCCGAGCGACATGGCTGGCGGAACGTCGAGCTGGTCGAGGCCGACGTGGCAGACGTGGTGCTTCCCCCCGACATGCGCGCCGCCGTGTCCACCTTCGGGCTCGATATCGTTCCTGACGTCGAAAGGATCGTGACGCAGTTAGCCGCACAGATGCCGACTGGCACCCGGCTCGGCCTCCTCGGGTCTCAGGAACCGGGGGGCTGGCCCGACTGGCTGGTGCGGTTCGGCATATGGCTCAATAGCGCATGCGACATTGAACGCGAGCATCTCTCGATCCGTCCCGACGCAACGGCTGCCCGGATCCTCGATGAGGCGAGGCGGCACGACTTCTGGTGGGGCATTTTCTACTGGTCGGTGTGCCGGAAGAAGGGCGATGGCCCCGCCATTACGACAAAGGATACCGGCGCATGATCGCAGCTATTTCCCTGGCCATGGTCCTGTTTGTCGCCTCGCTCTGGCTACACATATGGTTGATCCGCTGTGCCAGGCTGGTCGCGGGTGAGCCCAAGACACAGCCGACGAGGCTGACAGCCGCATACCTGTTGGTCTTGATGAGCCATCTCGCCGTCGCTGCACTTTTTGCAGCCGGGTTCGCCTTCGCCATTGAATTGGGCTTGGGTGGTTTTCAACAGCGCGACGCCGTCGATGCGATGGACCTGTTCTACTATTCTTTGATCAACATCACCACGGTGGGCATCGGGAACATTTATCCGGAAGGCCACTTGCGGGCGATGACCGGGATCGAATCCCTAACCGGCTTCCTGCTCATCAGCTGCACAGCGCAATTCGTATTTCAGACCATGTCCGGAAAGGAGAACTGAAAAATGGCAAAGTCACATTCCAGCGATGGAGGGGGCGGCAATTACTGGCGCTTCATGGCGATGGTTTCGACCTCGACCGTCATCATGTTTTTCCTCATGTATGCCAACACCTATGATGCCGACCATTTCTTCTGGAGCGAGACGCGCTTCTGGATGATGTTCGTGATGGGTGCGATGATGATGGTCGTCATGCTGCTTTTCATGTGGGGCATGTACAAGGACATGACCAAGAACTTCATCATCCTCGGCGTGGCGGCGGTTGTCTTCGCGCTCGCCCTCTGGCTCGTGCGCAGCCAGACGACGATCGATGACGAGGAATACATGGCGGCGATGATCCCGCATCACTCGATTGCCATAATGACTAGCGAGCGGGCCAGCATCAAGGATCCGCGGGTGCGCAAGCTGGCACATGACATCATCCTCGCCCAGCGCCGCGAGATTGCGCAGATGAAGTATCTAATCGCCGATATCGAGGAGAACGGCGTGCGGACCGAGAGGCGCCTGCCGGTTGGGATCGAAACGCCGGTGGCCGCCATGGCTCAGCCGGACCCCGCATCCGCCGAAACGCCGGACGAAGGAGCCGTGCAATGAAGACGAACCTTTTCCTCATCGCCGGCCTGACTGCGACCCTTGCCGCATGCAACCAGAACACTGCCATCGGCAATGACCGCGAAGCGCATCTTGCGCCGCCCGCCGAAGCTTCCCCGATCGAGCCCGCCTCCAGCGCGCTCCGGAACGTCGCGACTGCGCTTGTAAAGCCGGAAACCATGAGCGCAGCCGATATTGCGGAAATCGGCGGAACGGACGGAAGGTGCGTCTATAGGCTGACCGAGGTCGGCTTCCCCACCGTGGTCTACGAGCCCGGCGCACAGGCTTTCGTCAAATTGAACGCCAAGCTGATCCCGATGCAGGCAGAAGGCCCCGATCGCTTCGTAAGTGGCGAACTGCTGCTGACGATGCGTACGCTCGATGACGAGGGCAACGCTGGATTGCAGGCGCAAGAGATCATCATCGTGCCGCCCGGCGCCGAGGACGAATTGGGCTATCGCGGCTACGTCGATTGCGACATCGAGGGGTAAGGCCGACGGGCCAGGCCGCGCGATTCCCCATCCGACACAGCACCATCATGGTTTTGGCACTTGCCAAGAGAAAGCATCTCCATGTAGTTCAAAGCAAATTCCGGGTGACGATCTGACCTGACGCACTCCTTCTGAAAGGCTTTGCCGCTCCCGATGGACGCGAACGTCATCAAGAATTTCCAGCTTGAAGAGCGGGAAGCGGAGGGAGACCGAGTGCTTCCGCTCGCGCACGAGCATGCGCTTCAATCCGCCGGGGCGGCGTTTCATGCACTGGCAGACACAATGCCCCAGATGGTGTGGTCTACGCTCCCTGACGGATCCCATGATTATTACAACGCGCGGTGGTACGAATTCACCGGGGTGCCGGTCGGATCGACCGATGGCGAGGGCTGGGCCGGCATGTTCCATGAGGACGATCAACCTGGTGCCTGGGCGAAATGGAATCACAGCCTTGCCACGGGCGAACCCTATGAAGTCGAATATCGGCTGCGCCACCGTTCCGGCGAATATCGCTGGATGATCGGGCGCGCACTTCCGATTCTTGACAAACGGGGCGAAATCCAGCGCTGGATCGGTACCTGCACCGATATCGAGGAGCAGAAGCGGATCGCGCTTCAGAATGAGATTCTCAGTCAGGAACTCAGCCATCGCATCAAGAACATCTTCGCGATCGTTTCCGGACTCATCAGCCTGACTGCGCGTGCGAACGCGGCTTTCAGCGAAGCTGCCAAGGACCTGCTGGGCAGAATATCCGCCCTGGGGCGCGCGCATGAGTTTGTTCGTCCGCATTCGGAAAAATCGCGACCGGAAGCTGAGGAAGTTACCCTCTCGACATTGCTGGCGACGATTTTCGAATCTTATCCCGCGTTCAGTGAAGGGCGGGTCGTAATCACCGGGCCTGAGATTGCCGTGGACAGCAAGGCGGCAACGCCGGTCGCGCTCGTATTTCACGAACTGGCGACGAACGCGATGAAATACGGAGCGCTATCCAACGAGAACGGAAAAATCACGCTCGACCTGTCGCGAGATGACGACACGGTCACGTTCCAATGGACCGAACATGGTGCCTCTGTCGAACCCGGAAAGGAACCGACAGGGGGGTTCGGCAGCCGCCTGATCGACCTCGCCGTGAAACAGCAACTCGGGGGAGATTACCGGCGGACGTGGAACGCAGACGGAATGGAAATCGTCATGACGGTAAAGCGAAACAGGTTGGAACAGCTTTAATCGCCGAACAGTTTCAGCCGCTTTGGCGGATCGACTTGCTCCCCTTTTCGAATGGCGATGACATAATCGAGCACCTGCTTCAGGATGGTTAGATCGACAGGCTTCTCCAAGGCTCCGACCGTCCCGCTGACCCCCTGGCCGAGTTGACCGGGATTTGCCGTGACGAAGATCACTTCGATACCGAAGTCGGCGGCCAGTCGTTCGCCGATCAACGGCCCCGTGGCCCCGTCGGCCAGATTGATATCCACCAGCGCGACATCGATCTGTTCAGAAGCTTTTTCCATCGCCGAGTCCATGTCATCGGCTATGCCAGCCGAATGATGGCCGAGATCGCGAACCACCTCCTCCATCTCGACGGCAATGAGGAACTCGTCTTCGACGATCAGGATGGTATTGGGCATTGGCCAATTTCTTGTTTCTGTAGCGCTGGGACTGTCCTTGCGAGACGACGCTACAACAATCGAGTTCCAAGGCTAACCGAATTTTTTCGATTTCCACGTGCCTTGGATTGTGAATGTTCTGTTTCGATCAGAACATTGCGTCCTGTGCTAAATAAAGGATCGGCTATGAATTCCGGGATCAATGGATGTCAATTATGCCGAGCTTCACCGCTCGGGTAGCGGCAGCAGACCTGTCTGAAACGTCGAGCTTATAAAAAACACGCTTGATGTAGGTCGCGACAGTTGGCGGCTTGATGCCGAGGATATTCGCTATTTCTCCGTTGGTCTTGCCCGCCGCTATCCAATGCAGGATAGAAACTTCACGTTGGGAGAGTAACGGCCTCGGGCTTTGTGTCTGAAAAGCCAGCAAATCAAGTTGGGTATGAGCCGCTTGAGCTACGGCCTGAAGCAGCGATACGCTTACCTTGTCGAGCACTTCGAGATCCACGACTTGCCCTAAACCGAACAAGCCAAGATGCTGCCTCATCCCAAACGTAGGGATGAGAAAGCCGTCCGTTACTCCAAACGACCTCGATGTTTCAACAAATTCTCGCTGTTCGGGCGTCAGCGTTGTTTCTTCGGAAATTCTCGAGAGGCGCAAAGGTCTTCCCGAACGGGCAACGTGCCGAGGAAACGGATCAACGGCATCCAGTTTTCGTTCCAGGTACAGCTTCGCGAAATCAACTGGAAAGCCCTCGGCCTCGATTTTGACCCGACCTGGTTCATTCGCCGATGGCACCATGTAACCCATTGCATGAAAACCCAAGTCGCGGAAATATTGGCGGAGAAGGCCGAAAATTTCGTCCTTGTTCGATGCCTTTCCGATATCGTCGAAAATCTCGATCGACAGATCTCCCCCTGATCCTTTGCATCCGACCGGCTGACCCCATTGCAACTGTTTAGCCAACCTTGTCATCCGATAGGATGACCTCCAACGTAATGACATTGTCCTGGATGACTGTTCCACTCCTCGAGATGGTTTACAAGCTCTTAACGCTCCGGACTGAACCGGAGGAAAATACGTCTGGCTGGGTCGCTAAGATGCATGAATATAACGCTATTATTATTGATTCCGACTATAAAGTACGGAACCTCCTGGCTCGAACGCTGGCTGATAGATGTTACGTCGTACAGGTCGACTGTGTTGAGGAGCTCGGCACGCGGGAATTTGGCGAAGCGATTGTTTTCGTTTCGGACCGTGACGGAGAAGCCGCGAAACTTTGTCGAGATCTTCACGCAAAGGGCATCTTCCATCCAGCCATAGCGTACAGCGAAGCCCCATCACTCGCGCGCGTGATCGACAGCGTTCATGGTCTTTTTGCAGGCTATATAGCTTGGCCGTGCCCAGAACCGGAACTTTGGAATACTTTTGATGTGGTGACGCGATCGTCCGCGGATCAGGTGCGTCGTCGGATCCAGCAGGCCCGCGCCCGGCACAAGCTCGCGCAGTTGACGCGTCGGGAGCGACAGGTTGCCGAGGGGATCGGTGGCGGATTTTCAAGCAAGGAGCTAGCCAAGCCTCTCGGCATCAGTTTCCGCACGGTAGAGCTCCATCGCGCAAACATCATGACGAAACTCGGTGCAGGTAACATGGCGAGCATGATCCGTACAGTGGTGGAGGCTGATGCACCGGCCGACTGCGAACCCGATTTGGTGGCGGTCGGGTCGGAAGACCTAACCGTCAGGTAACCGCAAAGAATGTATAGGGCTCTATCAATTCAGACCATTTCATTGCCCGGCAAGCATGGTGGCGAATTTCCGCATGGTTTGCACGGATATGTCAAGGGTTTGAAGCCGAGTCGCGTAACGCGCGATCATTGCAGTATCATCGGACAAGTCGTCAGCGAGCGCTGCCAGTGCATTTGCGATGCTATGGACATCTTCTGCGGATAGCTTGCTGGCAACCAGTGGTTCGTCGGTTCTCGTCAAAGGTACGCGAACAGCTTCTGTTCGGACGTGCGCGACCACCTTGTCGACTTCAATTTGAGTCTTGCCACCCGAAGGCAGCCATCCGTCTATGCTAGTGCGTTCGCGGAATTTGAGCCCTCTTTTGCTTCCAAGCGATCGAATAACGTCTGCTTCGAGCGACAACTCACCGCGTATTAACCGACACGGGGTGTTCGGTCGCGGCAGTCCGGTTCCTTCCACCAAGGCGCCGCCGGGCGACATGTTGCGGACCTTGACCGTGTAAGTACAGCCGCCGGCGTAGAGCTTGGCCATGACGAACATGTTCGTGCGCGGTTCGCCGCGCGAGCATTCGCTGAAGGTAGTGGGGGCTTCGTACGGCGCAGATAGCATGACAATTCCTCGCAATGCGGCTGACAGAGCGAAGCGAAGATCTGGTCACAGTTCGGATCCGGGATTCCGCTTAGTGATCAGTCCGGAACCGATCGCCCCAGGCGGACCGAGGAAAGCCCACCGCTTCTGCAAGCGGTGGGCCCTCTGGTTCGTTGCCGTGGAACTAGGAGGCTTAACGGAGCAACGAGAGAACGTTCTGCTGGCTCTGGTTGGCCTGCGCAAGCATGGCACTCGAAGCCTGACTGAGGATCTGCGATTTGGCGAGCGCGGTCGTTTCAGCCGAGTAATCGGTGTCTTCGATCCGCGAACGCGCGTCGGTCAGGTTGGTGATGTTGTTGCTGAGACCGTTCATCGCGCTTTCTAGTCGATTTTGCGAAGCGCCAAGGCCGGAGCGTACGTTGGAGATGTCAGCGATTGCGTTATCGAAGTCTTCGAGAGACGCACTTGTAACCGAGGATCCTGCGGTAAAGTCGATAACCGTGTTCAAACGTGTCCCCGTCGCCGCAGTAGCCGCCACTGCAGCGACATCGTCGGCATTACCGGCAATCCCGTCTGGTCCGTCCGTGGCGGGGCTGCCGGGTGTGCCAGCGACATAGTTCGCCGTGAGGTCGCCGAATTCGAGCGATATAGTGTCATTTGCGTTCGCGCCCGCTTGAATTGCTACAGAACTAGCCTCGGAATTAAAAAGATTCTTGCCATTGAACTGCGTGTTGTCAACGACGGACTTAATCTGTGCGGCTAGGGCATCTTGTTCTTTCGTAATAGTTGCTTTGTCGTCAGCGGAATAAGTATCGTTCTGCGACTGGACTTTAAGTTCGCGCATGCGCTGCAGCATGTTGGTGACTTCATTGAGCGCACCTTCGGCAGTCTGCGCCATCGAGATTCCGTCATTCGCGTTGCGGATACCTTGGTTCATGCCGCGCACTTGCGACGTCATCGAGGTGGCGATGGCTAGGCCGGCGGCATCGTCCTTGGCCGAGTTGATGCGCTTGCCGGTCGACAGACGCTCCATGGCGGTCGCGAGCGACTTACCGGCAGCGTTCGAAGCGTTGGAGGCCTTAAGTGCCCCGATGTTGGTGTTGATGACGTTCATGACTGTTTTCCCTTTGGTCTACGATCACTGCCTCCGTTCAGGATGCGGCAGCCAAGAAGCAGACCGGCCGAACGGCAGCGAGATTAAGACCCAAATTTCGAGAACGCCGGTAGCGCGTTAACCATGTACGTAATTCTACTACGACTAAAATTATCCAATCTTTGGACGTCTCCCGGCCAAACGTCCGCTTGTCGATAAGACTTGCCATTTGGGGGCACTAATGGACGGGATTACGAAGACCAGGAATTTTTCGCGCCAACACGGGACGATCGAAGCCCGCTTGGCCGGTATCGCATCTTCTCTTTTCATGAAGCAGCCAGTTACCTTGGTCGACAAGAGCGACCTGACATCGAGCCGCGGCGCGCGGACGGTCATGCTGTCGCGCAGCGAGAACCCAGGCATCGAGCGGTCGGGCGCGGGCGGAACTCTAAATTACAGCGATCCAATCGCAGATAGCAGTATCGCCGCGCTGGTTGCTCTTGCCTATGCTGGACAGGGGCCAATCGCCGCCGATCCAGCTTCGCTGTCGATAATTGCGCTGGCCGATCGTCTCGCCCGTGCTGAAATTCCCGTCCTGATCAATGGCCCAACCGGAACAGGCAAGGAAGTGCTTTCGAATTTCATTCATTGCCGCAGCGACAGGGCTGACAAGCCTTTCATCGCGGTCAATTGTGCGGCCATCCCCGAAACCATGCTCGAAGCCATGTTGTTCGGGCACGAGAAAGGCTCTTTCACCGGCGCTAGTGCTGCAGGGGAAGGTTTCTTCCGGGCTGCCGATGGCGGAACCTTGTTGTTGGATGAAATTGCGGAAATGCCGCTTTCGTTACAGGCAAAGCTTTTGCGCGCGCTCCAAGAGGGTGAAGTGGTTCCGATTGGTGCAACGCGCCCGGTCAAGGTCGATGTCCGAATCATAGCCTGTGCAAACCGCGATCTTCCTCTAGAAGTGGCGGAGGGCAGATTCCGCGCCGATCTCTATTACCGGCTCAACGTGTTCCCCATAGCAATGCCGCCATTGCGTGAACGCCCGGCAGATATTGCGCCGCTCGCGTTTGCAATGCTGTTGCGTCACGCCCCCAAGGGGGAGCGCATCCCCTGGATCAGTGACGGAGCGTTGGCGATGTTCGCCAATTACGCATGGCCCGGCAATGTCCGTGAGCTCGAAAATGTTATGCGGCGCGCTATGCTTCTTGCTCAGGCAGGCGAGCAGATCGAACCCGAACACGTAATTTTCGACATGACTGCACGAGCCGTAGAAGCCCCCTTGGAACCGAGCGCACCCGAAGCAGCGGAAGGGCCGGCGAAACTGTCCAAGATCGTCAAGATATCCGAAGCCCGCGCTATCATGGAAGCTCTGGACTCGGTCGGGGGACATCGCGCGAACGCAGCCCGCACCCTCGGCATCAGCGAACGCACGTTGCGTTATCGCTTGGCATCTTTTCGTGAGGCCGGGATCGCAGTGGGAGCCGGCCGATGAACCCCGTGGGCGGAATTGGCGGCGGCGGTTCGATCGAACAGGTCATTGCCCTGCGCCAGCAGATCATTGAGCGGTCGAAGGTTCTTCAGGACCTGCATCAACCAAAACCGGCGACGCCGACAGAGGCAGCGACACCTGCCACAAGCTTTGGCGATTCCTTGCGCACCGCGCTCGATAACGTCAACGCGGTTCAAGCCGAATCAAGCCAGATGACTGCCGCCTACGAGCGCGGCGAGGTGACCGATATCGCCAAGGTCATGCTCGCGCGACAAGAGGCCGGCGTTGCTTTCGAAGCCACCCTCCAAGTGCGCAATAAGCTACTTGCCGCGTATCAGGAAACCATGAGAATGGGCGTCTAGGCCATGAGCAATCTAGTTCCCGCCGGTCATGCTGGCAATGGCGTCCTTTCTCCCTTCACCGGTGGCTCAGGCTCGCTCGGCGAACGGCTGCGAACTTTTTCGTCGCAGCCTTCGGTCAAGAAAATGTTGCCGTGGTTCGTCGGAACGGCCGGGCTCGGACTACTCGCCCTGACCTGGGCCACGCTTTCGCCCGCGCCACAGCGCGTGCTGTATTCGACGCTTGGCGATGCCGAACGCGCGAGCGTGGTCGCGACATTGGACCAGGCAGCTTCCCGTCGGTGACGCTGGCCTCGATACTCGCTGGATCATGCACCGCGTTCTCATCGGCTGCCAGGGTTGCGATAGCCTCGCCGCTGGCAAGCTTGGGTAGCCACCTTGCCTTCTGCTCGTTACCACCGCCGAGCATGATCGCGCTCGCCGCGACGGTGTTCATCACCATCGGGCTGGCCGTCAATGTCTTGCCGAGTTCCTCGATCACGAGTCCAGCGGACATGAAGCCGAAATCGGACCCGCCGTGCTCTTCGGGAATGACGACGCCGGCCCAGCCCATCTCGGCCATGGCGCGATATGCTTCGCGATCGAAAGCCTCGGGCTCGCCACCGGCCCGGACCTTGCGGAATTCGGTTACCGGGCTTTCATTGGTTGCCCAGTCGCGCGCCATGTCGCGCAGCATTTCCTGTTCTTCGTTAAGGACAGCCATTTCGCGGGTTTCCCTTACTGGTGGTCCAACATGCCAAGCACGCGCTTGGCGATGATGTTGTTCTGGATTTCCGTCGATCCGCCGTAGATCGTTGTCGCC
Organism: Erythrobacteraceae bacterium Alg239-R51; assembly: GCA_947331495.1. Taxonomy (GTDB): domain Bacteria; phylum Pseudomonadota; class Alphaproteobacteria; order Sphingomonadales; family Sphingomonadaceae; genus Qipengyuania. The sequence goes on from CAMZOI010000002.1 coordinate 337,429, forward strand.
TTGCCAAAGAGCCAGCCGCGCACGGCGTCCAATTCGCCTTCCGTGAAGCCTTCGCCCTCCCAGCCAAGGCCCTGGAGCCCGCGGATCTCGATCAACAGTTCGGCGCGTTCCTGGCCGAGCTTCGTGCCAAGCTTCTTGAGCACCGAACTGATTTCGGAAACGCCACCCTGGGCCTTGCTTTCCTCCACCGCCCGGCGAGCGGTCAGCAGGAACGAATTCCAGCGAATTTCGAAATCGGCAATCTTGTCACGCAGTACCGCATCAGACAGTTCGCCGTCATCGGTGGTGCTGCGGTATTTCTTCGCAATGTCACCAAGGCTTTGACCCATCAGGCGAGCCAGGCTGCCACCGCCGGAAAGATTGGTGCGTTCATGCTGGAGCAGGCGCTTGCCGATGGTCCAGCCCTGGCCTTCGTCGCCAACCAGATTATCCTTGGGCACTTTCACATCGGTGAAGAACGTCTCGCAGAAGGGGCTCGTCCCCGAGATCATCGTGATGGGGCGGACCTCCACGCCAGGAGAATCCATGTCGATCAGCATAAAGCTGATGCCCTTGTGCTTGTCCGATTTGTCGGTGCGCACGATGGCGAAGCACTTGTCCGCCCACTGCCCGCCGCTGGTCCAGGTCTTCTGACCGTTGACAAGATAATGGTCGCCCTTGTCTTCGGCAAAGGTCTGCAGATTGGCGAGGTCCGATCCGGCATTGGGTTCGGAATATCCCTGGCACCAACGGATTTCTCCCTTGCAGATAGGTGGAAGATGCTCGCGCTTCTGCTCCTCGCTGCCATATTCCAGCAGGGTCGGACCGAACATCATCACCCCCATCCCGCCGATCGGGTTGTAGGCGCCCGCTTTCGCCATTTCCTCGTCGAGGATCCTGGCCTGGGACTTGGTCAGTCCGCCGCCGCCATATTCCTTTGGCCAGGTCGGTGTGCCCCAGCCGCGTTCGCCCATGGCTTCGCGCCACTGCTTCTGCGCGTCACTTTCTTCGGTCGGTCCCTCGACACTGGCAAGGGCATTCGACTTGCCTTTCAGGTCCTCGGGAAAATTCTGTGCAAGGAACTGTTGCACTTCGGAACGAAACGCATCTTCGTCTGCGTGGATATCGGGTTCAAGCTGGGTCGCCATTACGCCTCTCCTCTCTTGGCCTCTCCATACCGCAAAGTGACCGCTCACGGAAATACGCTAGGGCATGCTTGACGTGAAGGGGGCTTTGCGTGTGATACGGGGGGTATGACCGAACCTGTACGACACGCGCCGAGGATGCGCAGCTGGCTTTTCGCACCCGGCGACAGCTTGAAAAAGATGACGAAAGCTTGCGAGGGGGAAGCAGACATCGTCATCCTCGATCTCGAAGACGCGGTTACCGAAGAAAACAAACCGACCGCGCGCGAGGCCATCGCCAGTTTCCTGAACGGACGCAGCGATAGGGTACGGGCGCGGATCTGGGTCCGCGTCAACCCACTGGATGGCGATTGGACCACTCGGGATCTGGCTGCGATCATGCCTGCCCGGCCCGGGGGTATCATGTTGCCGAAATCGCGCGGCCGGCACGATGTCGAAAAGCTCGATGAACTTCTGACCGCACGGGAACTGGCTCAGCGGATTGCGCCAGGATCGACGCCGGTGATCGCGCTGGTGACCGAAACCGCGGCGGCGATGTTCACCACCGGGGACTATGCCGGTGCACCGCGGCTCACGGCAATGACCTGGGGTGCGGAGGATCTTGCGGATTCGATCGGCGCGCAAAGCAACCGCGATGCCGATGGTGAGTTCGGTTTCACCTACAGGCTCGCGCGGAGCCTGTGTCTGCTGGGCGCAGCGGCGGCGGAAGTGCCTGCCATCGAGACCATAAGCACCGATTTCCGCGATCTGGACAGGCTAAGAGACCGTGCGGTGCAGGTCCGGCGCGAAGGATATCGCGGCATGCTTGCAATTCATCCGGCGCAGGTTCCGATCATCAACGAGGCTTTTTCGCCCGGAGCAGATGAAATTGCCGAGGCGCAAGAGATCGTCGCGCTGTTCGAAGCCAATCCGGGTGCCGGCACGATCGGCTGGAAAGGCGGCATGCTGGACCGCCCGCACCTGTCGCGGGCGCGGCAATTACTCGCCCAGGTTGAAAGCTAGGTCGAGAGCTACGTCGAAAGCTTCGCGACCTCTTCCAGAACCCGCTTGGCATATTCCTGCCGGCAGATGAGCAGGTCGGGCATGTAGGTGTTCTTGTTGTTATAGACGAGCGGACTACCGTCGATCCGGCTGACATGCAGTCCATGGGCGAGCGCGACGGCGGCGGGCGCGGCACTGTCCCATTCGTATTGCCCTCCGGTGTGGAGATAGATTTCCGCTTCGCCGCGCACGATGGACATGGCCTTCGCTCCGGCCGAACCCATTCCGACAAGCTCGGCCCCGATGGATTTTGATACCGCGACGGCCTCTGGCGCCGGACGCGTGCGGCTGACGACCATCCGCGGCTTTGCGGCACCGGCGGGTACCTCGATGGGGGTGTCCGTACGCAGGACCACGCCCAGGCCGGGCAAGGCGACAGCGCCGATTTCGGGATGTCCATCGATACACAGGGCGACGTGTACCGCCCAGTCCGTTCGGGATTCCCCATATTCGCGCGTGCCGTCGACCGGATCGACGATCCAGACGCGATTTTTCGAAAGGCGTTCTTCGGTGTCCTTGCTTTCCTCGCTCAGAAGACCGTCATCGGGACGCTGTTCTCGCAACGCATGGACCAGGAACTGGTTTGCGGTTTCGTCACCCGCATTTCCCAAGGCCTTGCCTTCGAACATCTTGCTGTCGCGCACCTCGACAAGGATCCTGCCTGCGATGTCGGCAAGGCGAGCGGCGAGTTCTGCGTCGGTCATCGAAATTCCATCTGGTTCGAACAATTCGGCGGTCGCATGGCAGAGACAGGCGTGCTTGCGAACCCCGGTAATGATCTGGCGGGTGGCGATGAACGCCGTCACTGACACCTTGCCCTCCTCACGCCGCCCGACTAGCGCAAGCAAGGATGTTCGACCCCACTGCATTTCGAGACGCGCTTGGCTCCTTCGTCACCGGCGTCACGATCGTCACCACGCGTGACGAAAGCGGGCAACCGTTCGGGCTTACTGCCAACAGTTTCAATTCGGTCAGCCTGGATCCGCCAATGGTGCTCTGGAGCCTTTCGCTGACATCGGGAACCTTGCCGATATTTCGTGACGCCGATCACTGGGCGGTGCACGTTCTCGCCGCGGACCAGCAGGCTTTGTCCGACCACTTCGCACGTCCGGGCTCGGCCAAGTTCGAAGGCCTCGACCTGCAGGATGGACCGGAAGGAGCGCCCCTTCTCGATGGCTACGCCGCCCGCTTCGGCTGCCGGGCCCGGTTCGAATACGAGGGCGGAGACCACGCAATTTTCCTGGGCCAAGTCGTGGACTTCGATCGCCGTGACGCCGAACCCCTGATTTATCACGGTGGCCGCTACGGGCGCGTGATGCGTGCGGCATCGGGAAAAAATCTCGAGCGTGAAGGGTTGGCCGAGCGGATCGGCGATGGGCTGGCCCTGACCGCGAGCGGCGCCGACCTGCTCAGCGCGCTCGAGGAGGTCGCGAAGCGCTAGACACTGGCACCGCGTGCCGATACCGGTTGCGAAAAGCAACTGTAGAGAGGACGGCAATGAAAACCCGCATCACCGAAATGTTCGGCATCGAGCACCCGATCATCCAGGGAGGCATGCATTATGTCGGCTTTGCCGAGATGGCAGCGGCGGTGTCCAACGCGGGCGGGCTGGGCATCATCACCGGTTTGACCCAGGGCACGCCGGAAAAGTTGGCCGATGAAATCGCTCGCTGCAAGGACATGACCGACAAGCCGATCGGCGTGAACCTGACCTTTCTGCCGACGGTCAATGCGCCCGACTATCCCGGCCTGGTGCGCGTCATCATCGAAGCCGGGGTGAAGATCGTCGAGACGGCGGGCAACAATCCGGCACAGGTTCTGCCCTTCTTCAAGGATGCGGGCGTCAAGGTCATCCACAAATGCACCAGCGTGCGCCATAGCCTCAAGGCCCAGTCGATCGGTTGCGACGCAGTCAGCGTCGATGGATTCGAATGTGGCGGACATCCGGGCGAAGACGACATTCCCAACATGATCCTGCTGCCGCGCGCGGCGGACGAGCTTGAGATTCCCTTCGTCGCCAGTGGTGGCATGGCCGATGGTCGCAGTCTTGTCGCCAGCCTGGCGATGGGCGCGGACGGAATGAACATGGGCACGCGGTTCATCGCCACCAAGGAAGCTCCGGTACATGAAAACGTGAAGAAAGCGATCGTCGCGGCGAGCGAACTCGATACCCGCCTGGTGATGAGGCCGCTGCGCAATACAGAGCGCGTGATGACCAACGACGCGGTCGAGGAGCTGCTGCGGATCGAGAAGGAAAAAGGGGCCGACCTCAAATTCGAAGATGTCATCGAACAGGTCGCCGGCGTCTATCCCCGGATCATGATGGAGGGCGAGATGGACGCAGGCGCATGGTCCTGCGGCATGGTAGCCGGCCTCATCGACGATATCCCCACCTGTCAGGAACTGATCGATTCGATCATGGCGGAGGCTGAGGCGATCATCACCCAGCGGCTGGCCGGTTTCCAGAACGCATAACGAAAGAGACCGATCATGCTCGATACATCCAAGCGCGTCGCTTACACAGAGGATCACGAGGCCTTCCGCGACACGGTGCGCAAGGTTTTTGCCGAACACATGACGCCGTTCCTCGATCAGCACGAAAAAGAAGGCATCGTCGGGCGCGAGGCATGGAAGGCACTGGGCGACGCCGGCATGCTGTGTCCGACCGTGTCGGAAGAACATGGTGGCCTTGGCCTCGACTTCGGGTTCAATTGTATCGTTACCGAGGAACTGAGCTATCTCGGCTCGTCGGCGGGTTTCACGTTGCAGAACGATATTACCGTGAATTACTTCGAGCGTCTCGGGACGGACGAGCAGAAAGAGAAATACCTTCCCGGCATGATAGGCGGTGACATCATCACCGCGATCGCCATGACCGAACCGGGTGCCGGCAGCGACCTTCAGGGCGTGCGCACGACAGCAGTGCGTGAAGATGGCGAGTGGGTGGTCAACGGGTCGAAGACCTATATCACCAATGGCCAGAATGCCGACGTGGTGATCGTCGTCGCCAAGACGGATCCGAGCCAGGGCGCGAAAGGAACGTCGCTCATTCTCGTCGAGGCGGGCACGCCCGGGTTCGAGCGCGGACGCAATCTCGACAAGATCGGCCAGCATTCGGCCGACACGTCCGAGCTGTTTTTCCATGACTGCCGGGTGCCGGCGGACAATCTGCTCGGCAGCGAAGGGCGCGGGTTCATTCACCTGATGGAGGAGCTGCCACAGGAACGTCTGTCGATCGCCGTGGGCGCGCAGGCGGGCGCTCAGCGCGCGTTCGACGAGGTCGTCGCGTTCACCAAGGATCGCGACGCTTTCGGTCGCAAGGTGTTCGAGTTCCAGAACACCAAGTTCACGCTCGCCGATCTCGCGGCAAAGCTGCAGGTCGGCTGGGCTCACCTCGATTGGGCGATCCTGCGGCACCTGCGCGGCGAACTGACCACGGACGAGGCAAGCGCGGCCAAGCTGTGGCACACCGAAATGCAATGGCAGGTATGCGATGCGGCCCTGCAACTGCACGGGGGAGCGGGCTACATGAACGAATACCCGATCGCCCGCTTGTGGCGCGATGCGCGCGTGCAACGTATTTACGGGGGCACGTCGGAGATCATGAAGGAAGTGGTCGGCCGCGCGATCTGAGGAGAACGAGATGACCCATGCGCTCGATTATTCCGGCAAGACCGTCCTCGTCATCGGCGGGACGAGCGGGATCGGCAACGGCATCGCCCAGGGGTTCAACCGTGCCGGGGCGACGGTGCACGTGACCGGCACCCGCTCGAGCAAGGATGATTACGCCGATAGTGATCTTGACGAACTGACCTTTCACCGGCTCGACGTCGCGGAGCGAGACAGCGTCGCTTCGCTTGACCTGCCGGAACAACTCGATGTCGTCGTGCTGTGCCAGGGCATCGTCCGCTATGGCCGCGAAGAGTTCGATCGCGCGGGCTGGGATGCGGTCATGGACGTCAATCTCAATTCCCTGATGGATTGCGCGCGCGCTGTCCGGCCCAAACTTGCCGAGGCAGGAGGATCGCTAATCGTGGTCAGTTCCGTCGGCGCGTTTCACGCCATGGTCGGCACGCCGGCCTACGGGGCCAGCAAGGCAGGAGCGGTGCACCTCGTGACCTCGCTCGCCGCGGCCTGGGCCGGCAAGGGCATTCGCGTCAACGGGATCGCGCCGGGTCTGGTGGAAACGAAGATGACGGCGGTGACCTTCGATAACGACAAACGCCGCGAGGGCGCGTTGCAAACGATCCCGGCCGGCCGGTTCGGTACTCCAGACGACATGGCGGGCGCGGCAATGTTCCTTGCCTCCCCACTCGCCGATTACATGCATGGACAGACCTTGCGCGTCGATGGCGGCATGACCCTCTGACAAGGAGTTCGCGGTGGAATACGTCAATCTCGGCCCGTCGGGCCTCAAGATTTCGCGGCTCTGCCTTGGCTGCATGAGCTATGGCGATACCAGCAAGGGCTGGCACGGTGACTGGGTGCTGTCCGAAGACGAAAGCCGGCCGTTCATTCGTGAGGCGATCGAAGCCGGGATCAATTTCTTCGACACCGCCAACATGTATTCGATGGGCGCATCTGAGGAAGTCGTCGGCCGCCTGCTGCCGGAGTTCGCCCGGCGTGACGAGATCGTGGTCGCGACCAAGGCGTTCCTGCCGTGGCGACAGGCCCCCAATACCGGAGGTCTCTCGCGCAAGAGCCTGTTTAAGGCGATCGACGATAGCTTGACCCGGCTGGATATGGATTATGTCGATCTTTATCAGGTCCACCGTTGGGACGAGACCACGCCAATCGCGGAAACGATGGAGGCGCTTCACGATATCGTGAAGGCCGGCAAGGTGCGCTACATCGGGGCATCCAGCATGACCGCATGGCAATTCGCCAAGGCCCAGGAAATTGCGCGATCGCGCAACTGGACGCCGTTCATCTCAATGCAGAATCACGTGAATTTGCTGTACCGCGAGGAAGAGCGCGAGATGATCCCCCTTTGCCGCGACCAGGGGGTCGGCATCATTCCCTGGTCACCGCTTGCCCGTGGCAGGCTGGCGCGCGCATGGAACGAAACGACAGTCCGCAGCGAGACGGACGGGTTCGGTCAGATGCTGTATCGCCAGAATCTCGAGGCCGACCGGGCTATTGTCGATGCTGTGGGCGAAATCGCCGACAAGCGCGGCGTTCCGCGTGCGACCATTGCCTTGGCGTGGCACTTTGCCAGAGATACAACCGCGCCGATAATCGGCGCGACAAAAACGGACCATATATCAGCCGCCCTTGCGGCAACCCAACTCGAATTGAGCGACGAGGAGGTCAATCGCCTCGAAGCGCCATATCGGGCGAAAGACCCGGTGGGTGTCGCCAGTACGGCTCCGCGCGACTGGTCGCTTTCGGTTAGGACAGCTGAGTAACTCTCCCGATCGGCAAATGTTACGAAAGCCGAAACTCGGTCACAAACCGGTCACATCGTTGCGCCATTTCCCGTCTCATCGGGTGGAGCGGTGCACAGGTGAACGTCAACATATTCATCACGAGCGAATTTGGCGAAACGCTGAATGATTTCGAGCATGGCGACAGGCGATACGTGTTCGCCAGACTATTTTCCGAAGGCCCGCGCCGACTGGTCGAGGGCCCGGTCTATGCGTTCGTCGACTGGATCATGGACGACCTGTCTGGCCTGGAGATGTGTCGCCGTTTGCGTGTCGACCCCCGCACCCGCAATGCCCATATCACGATCGTTCTCGAAGCGGATGATGCCGAGGACAAGCGCCGCGCGCTCAGGGCTGGTGCGGACGACTATGTCTTCGGTCCGGTCGATCGGACAGTCGTGCTCGACCGGGTCGTGGCCCGGCAGGGTCAAGGCGGATACCGCGCATCTGAACATTTCGAGAAGGGTTTGCTCGCGATCGACATGGCTGCCCGCCAGGCGCGCTGGGATGACAAGCCGCTCGACCTCAGGCCGAACGAGTTCAGATTGCTGCATTTTTTCGCGCAGAATCCAGATAGAGTTCTGACGCGGCGCGATCTGATCGCGGCGCTGGGTAAGCAGGATCCTCCGATAGACGAGCGCACGGTCGATGTCTGGATTGGACGTCTGCGCCGGACGCTTCGTGCGGCAAAAGCTGGCGAACGCGTGCGTACCGTCCGCTCGCTCGGATACGTTTACGACACGCACTGACCGCTGCCGGGCTGGAAGGAAGGGCCGTCCGGATGGACGATCCCTCCTGTAGCAGGATCAAGAGGACGCTCAGAACTCGGCGGACACCGACAAGCTGAAGCTGCGACCGACATCGTAGCTATTGATCTCGATCCGGTTGTTCTCGTTTGCCTGGAATTCGAAGTGGTCGCGCCCGGTCAGGTTGCGCGCCTCGAACTTGAGTTCCAGCTCCGTGCCGGCCAATTTGACGCCCTGACGGGCGACGAAATCGAGACGAAGCCCTGGATCTTCGACGATGTCAGGCAGCGCCGCCGTGCCGCGGCTGGTGACCCGTTCGCTTGCGTAGTTCAGCAGGAAGGTGAACTGGCTGAGCCTGTCCAGGTCTTCGAAGCCCAGTTGCAGATTGACCAAGTGATCGGACTGGCCCGTCAAGGGTACGCCGTCGCGGAAGAAGTTGGTGGCAGGTTGATCCGCGAACGGGAACACCCGCACGATGTCGTCTTCCGTCACTTCGAGTTCGGAGGTCGTGTAAGTGTAGTTCGCGATTGCGACGATCCGCTTGCTTTCGAACCATTCGCCCCAGTCGAAAAGGTCGTAGTTCCATTGCGCTTCGACTTCCGCGCCGTAGAGCGTGGCGCTGGGCGCGTTGGCGAAGCCGCTGATCTGTTCGTTGTCCGAAAAGCTAGAAAAGACCTCGATCGGGTTTTCGATATCCTTGTAGAAGCCGGCGAGGCTGACGCGGCTTCCTAATCCGAAATAATATTCGAGCCGTGCTTCGTAATTGGTCAGTTCGCTGTCGATGAGTGACGGGTTGCCGTTGAACTGACGGTTCGTTTCCGGATCGAAATAGGTCTGGAAGATCAGTTCGCGAAATTGCGGCCGCGCGATGGTGCGCGAGCCGTGGATGCGAGCTTGCAGATTGTCGGTTACCGACCAGGTCAGCGTCGCCCCCGGCAGAAAATAATCATTGTTCAGGGCGGTCGTGTTGGCCGAACCGCTTGGCTGGCCGTCGAGACCGAGCGGAATGACTTGCTGGTCGGCATCCTCGTACCGCACACCCACGTCGAGCGACAGCGGATCTATGGGCGCAAAACGTGCCTGAACGTAACCGGCCTTGATCTCAAGCCCGGCCTGGAAAGCAGGGTCCGAGCCGGTCGTATCGAAAATGGTATAGGTAAATGGGCCGATACCCGCGGCGGCCTGGGCAATGGCGTCATAGCCGAGTGCGATGAGCGAATCCCCAAGAAGGTTGTCAGGACGGAAGGCACCGAACGCGTCGGGATAATCGCCCTGCGCGCGAAGATCGAACTCCCGCCGTTCGGACAGGCGGTCGGTGTCGGTATAGGCGCCACCGATTGTCACGCCGAGCCAGTCGGCCACCTGGTAGCTGACGTCGAGGCCTCCGTAATAGAGGTCTTCGGTCAGGTCCGAGAAAGCGACGATGGCGCTGCCGCGCTGCCCATCAAGCGTATTCAGAAAGATATTGCCGAAAGGATCGTTCTCGTTGTTCGTGCGAGTATAGGTAAACTCCCACTCGTACGGTGCTTCACGCTGGGTCTGGGCATAGCCGGCGCGCAGGTCCACGTTAAGGTCGCCGAAATCGAGTTCGCCCACGAACTGCGTGTCGAATAGCTGCCGTTCGAACCACGCCGTGTCCTGGATCAGGTCTGTATCGTCGTTCTGGAAATCGGTCCCCTGTTCGAGCGAGCCGCGCTTGAGAGAATCCCGGATAAAGAGGTTGGTAAGGCGGAACCGGTGTTCGGCCACCTCCAGACCGAAGCCGAGCAGTGCGTTCGCAAGGATGCGCTGGTCGGTGACGAATTCACGGAAGTCGGTGTCCAGATCGAGTTCCTGATTCACCGCCGTTTGCGAGATGATATAGCGATTGCGCCACTTGTTGCTGAGCGAAGCGGTGGCGATCACGCCGAGCCGGCCGTCCGAGAAGACATCGAAACTCGTGCCCGCCGTGATGCCGGCCGAGAAATTGACCGGAAGGTCATCGATCCGTTGCAAGAGGATCAGGTTCGGGTCGCCCAGTTCGGTGAGAATGCCCTGCTGGTCGATCGAGGGATCGTTGATCGGCAGGCCACTGTCGAGATAACTTTGCAATTGCGGGCGGATCGTACGGCGGCCATCGTCGAAGCCGAACCAGTCGTAGCTCGATCCGTAATATGAGTAGCCTGGGCCGAAGGTGGTTTCCGTGTCGCCGCTTATGCCACCGCCGATGGTGACGAAGCTTTCGTCCGGAACCGCCCGCGTGGTCAGGTTGATCACCCCACCGCCGAACTCGCCTGGATAGTTGGCGGAATAGGTCTTCTGGACCAGGCTCGACGCAACGACGCTGGTGGGAAAAATGTCGAGCGGAACGACGCGGCTGAGTGGCTGAGGAGAAGGAAGGGGCAGGCCGTTCAGAAGTGCAAGCGAGTAGCGATCACCCAGACCGCGCACGAAAACCAGCCCGTTGCCAGCGGTCGAAAGGCCAGTCACGCGGGTAAGGGCACCGGCAATATCGCCTTCGCCCGTTCGTGCTATACTTTCTGAATCGAGCACCGAAACGACTTGAGAGGATGCGCGCGTCACGTCTCGCCGCCGCTGGCCGGTCACCACGATAGTCCCTCCCGGAACCGAAATTTCCGTATCCTCGAAGGCGTCTTCCTGAGGCGTGTCGTCAATACCCTCGACCTGTTCGGCGAGTAGCTCGTCGGTTTCGGAATCCTCTTGCGCCGGGACGCCTTCGGCCCCGGTGTTCGGCGTCACCTGGCCATAGGCTATACTTGGAACGCTAAGCGCGGTGGAGAGCAGGAGCAGCGCGGAAAGCTGCTTGCCGGTCGACATGGTACGAGACCCCTTCATGTTCAGGTCAAACGTGGTGGAGCCGTGCGCCGGCTCCGGAATGGAATAAAAGGAGGCCGCGGGGCGCGGTCTTGCGCGCCCCGCGGCTCAGATCGATCAGCCGTCGCTATCGTCGCTGTTGCCGTACACCGGCAGGCTCGTGCAGTTCGACACGCTCTGGTCGAAGGTCACGGTGCTGGAATTGCAGGTCCAGCCGTTCACCCAGACATTGCCAGCGTAGACTGCGCCGATTTCGTCGGGAACGACGAAGAACGGTGTCAGAGTAGTGGGGTCGAACACCGGGACACCGCTCTCGTTAGACCCGTTGAGAAAAGTCATTGTCAGCGTGTTGGTGAAGTTGGCGTTGTTGTTCGACCCGCTTTCGTAGATGTTCTGGGCCTGAGCTGCCGTCACGCCGCCGCTGCCATCGCGAAAGTCGACGGCGCAATCCAGCACGAAGCTTTCGAACACCGGCGGACCGTCTTCGTCGGGACCGGCACCGGCGCCCCGGATGGTTTCGGGCAGGTCGAGACGCAGGCAAGGTGTGCCGCCGGTCCGGTCGACCAGAACCGAGTTGACGATCGCGAAATCCGCACCGCCGCGGATGCGGATCGCCTGGTCCTGATCCTGGCCGTTGTGAATGAACGTGGCATTCGAAATTTGGGTGTTCTGGCGCGGGGTCTGCTCCTCGAGGCCGTTGTTGGAATCGGCTTCGATGATCGTGTCGCCAGTACCCGGACGCTGGATCGCGATGACGAACTGCATGTTCGACTTTACGCCCGTGTCCGTATCGATGCTGTCATCCTCGGCACCGACCACGATCAGCCTGCGCACGTTCACGCGACCACCGAAGAATTCAACGCCATCGTCCGAGCTGTTGAAGCTCATGATGTTGTTCAGCACCGTGCCACGACCGACGCCGCCAGTCGTCAACGACTGGAGCTCGTTGTCGCCCGACAGGACGAAACCCGAATAGCGTATCTGGACGAAGCTCATGCTGCCCGAACTGTCATCGGCATCGGTACCGCCGAACAACGCCGGCTGAGCCGCGCCTTCGACCTGGCGTTCGCATGCCGCGCTCCCAGGGGTCGCACCAGGGGCGATACAATCGGTGACCGGCGCTCGGCCGGACAGGACGATGCCACCCCACTGCCCGGATGAAGTGTCGGTATTCAGGCCCTGAACGTTGTCGCGGCTGGTGAAGACAATCGGGCGGCTGGCGGTGCCGTTCGCATCGATCGTGTTGCCGCGATTGACATTCAGGAAGCTCGAGCCCGAGGCATAGACGATAACTCCCGGCTCGATGGTCAGCTCGACCTCGCTATCGGCGCCGGTATCGGTCGGGCCACCATCGGCGCCGACATCCACGCGGCCGTCCATGCGGTAAAGCAATCCCCGAATATAAGGCAGGGTGGAACTGGCCGTGAAACGCGCTGGCATGGTGCAGACGCGGTATTCGCCGGTCGGGCCGGAAATCGTGCCGCTATCGCTCAGGCCGACCGGGTCGGAGATCGTCGGGCAGCCGGCTGCCGGCGTGACTTGCGACGATACCGGCGGCGGTGTCGGGGTTGGGGTTGGTGCTGGTGCAGCAGGATTGTTGATGGTGATGTTGCCGCCGGTGCCGGGCGAAACGATCTCGTCGGCACCACAACCGGCCAAGGCCAATGCGCTGCAACCGAGCACGAATGAATTTTGAAAGTTAGTCACGAGTAGCGGTCCCCTCAAAAACCGGGTGAATCGGAAGCGCGAATTCGTTGATCGCGAATCTTCAGCTAGGAGGGTTTCGTGACAGTTTTTGTCCGTTCGTGACCGTTATGTTGCAGACCTGTTCTAACCTGCGGGAAGCAGCGAGGATTGCCCCCTTCGCATTCTATCTCGATCTGAAAATCCGACATGGGTTGCTGAGCGCGATGCGCGCCATCCACAACACCTGTCGCTCGATCGATGCGCCGCTTGAGCGTTCGGGCTGCGCTTCGGTCCGTTTCCACACCCCGCCAGAGAAGTTTTGCAATCCATTCAGTTTCCTGTCACCCGATTGTCATGTAGTCTCGCCATTGGGGCCGTACGGAGGGTGCAATGATTCTCGCACGCTTGGCGTTATCTGCAGGCTTGTCCTGCGCAGCGCTGATCGCCTTCCCCGTGAAGGCGGATGTTATGCAGATCGATGATGACGGGGCGCGCTGGGTTGCCGGCGGAAGCTCCGTGATTGCGGCTGTTCCGACTGCGCCGGGAACTGTTGCGCACCCACTCGCCGAAGTTCCGGCAGACATCGTGGTGCCTGACGCCGTGCTCGCTGATCCCTATTTGCAAGCGCGACATGTGCCTGACGGTTACAAAGCGAAGGTCGACGAGCTTGCCGTTCGCTTCGATCTCAGCCCGACCCTGATCGAGGCGCTCGTCTGGCAAGAAAGCCGTTGGCGAGCGAACGCGATTTCGCCTGTGGGTGCGCGGGGGCTAGCACAGCTTATGCCGGGAACGGCACGGGATCTCGGCGTCAATCCGGACGATCCCTTCGCAAATCTCGAAGGCGGCGCGCGGTATCTTCGTGAACAGCTCGACCGGTTCGACGGTGACCTGGAGAAAGCTCTCGCCGCCTACAATGCCGGGCCGGGAAGGGTGGAGCGCGCGGGAGGGATACCGCGCATTCGCGAAACCCAGCATTACGTTGCGGCGATCATGGGTCGCTTGTCCGATCATTCACGGGAGTAAAGTATCTTGAAGCGCATGTTTCCGGCACTTGTTGTCCTGGCCATGTTAATTCATCCGACTGTCGCGTTTGCCCAGGCTGTCGATCCTGCCGGCTCGGGTCCGATCGTTTCGGCACTCGGCTGGCTGCAGGGTACGCTGCTCGGCAATGTCGCAACTGCGGTTGCGGTAATGGCCGTGGCGGCAGTCGGCTTCATGATGTTGACCGGCAGGCTGAACTGGCGCTTCGGCGCCACGGTTATCATCGGCGTTTTCATCCTGTTTGGCGCAGCGTCCATCGTCGCCGGCATTCAGGGCGTGGCGGCCTGACATGACCGCGCTCGTTCGCCATCCCGTGCACCGTGCGCTTACCCGGCCACAGATGTTCGCCGGCGTGACCTACAATTATTTCATCATCAACGGTATGGTGACCACCGAAGCATTCTTGATCACCGGCAGTTGGCTGGCCCTGCTGGTTTTTGCGATCATGCATGGCATCGGTTATTTTGCCTGCCTGCGCGAACCGCGTATCTTCGATCTCTGGATCACGAAGGTTTCCAAGTGTCCACGGGTAAAAAACTACAAGCGCTGGGGCTGTAACAGCTACGCCGCTTAAGCATTCTGGGAGTCGGCTATGAGCAAGTGGAAAGGAGCAGCAGCCTGGAGCGCGAAGGAAACGCGCGCCGGTGACCGCCTGCCCTACTTGCGAGCCATCGACGAGAGCACACTGCTGTTGCGCGACGGTTCTGTGATGACCGCGATCCAGGTGCCCGGCCTGCTTTTCGAAACCGAGGACAGCGAAGCGCTGAACGCCCATGCAGCCACCCGCGAAGTCGTGCTGCGCTCGACCCTTGATGCCAGGTTCGTACTTTACCATCACGTTATCCGTCGCCGGGTCGCGGTAGAGCTTGATGCGCAATTTCCCGATCCCATCAGTCGCCATATCGATGATCGCTGGCGCGAGCGTCTGGGATCGGGCCAGCTTTTCGTGAATGATCAGTTCATCACTCTTATCCGCCGCCCGGCGCGCGGAAAGGCCGGGTTGGTCGACCGTATTGGCAGGACCTTCAAGCGGCAAGGCAACGAACGAGCAGAAGCGGACGTGAAGGATTTGCGTGGCTTGCGTGCGGCTGCAACTGGCCTCATCGCTTCACTGCAAGCCTACGGAGCCACTCCGCTGACGGAATATGTGGGTCCGCAGGGCAGTCGTAACTCCGAAATGCTCGAACTGCTTTCAGCGCTCTACAACGGTGAGATGCGACCGGTGCGCAAACCTGCCGAAGACGTCGATCTAGGCCAGATGTTACCCTATCGCCGGGTGAGCTTCGGTCTCGACGCGATGGAATTGCGTGGGTCGGGATCACCGGATTTTGCCGCCATTCTTGGGCTGAAAGACTATCCGGAAGCGACCAGCCCCGGCCTGCTCGACGGACTGCTGCGGCTCCCCTACGAAATGGTCGTGACGGAAAGTTACGCGCCGACGGACCGGCAAACTGCGCGGGAGCGAATGGATCTGGCAATCCGACGGCTCAAGTCGGCCGACGAGGAAGCTGCTGCCGAGCGTGGCGACATGATGGCAGCCCGCGATGCGCTCGGCAATGGCGCGGTCGGGTTCGGCGATCATCATCTGACAGTGATGGTCAAGGAGCGGGATCTGGCCCGGCTCGACGATGCGACTGCCGCCTGTGCTGCGGCGATTGCCGACACCGGCGCGATTGCGGTCCGTGAGGATACCAATCTCGAACCTGCGTTCTGGGGCCAGTTCCCCGGAAACGAGGGCTACCTTGTCCGCCGCGCGCTGATTTCATCGGCAAACATGGCAAGCTTCGGCAGCCTGCATGGCTTCGCTCTCGGCCAGGCGCAGGGCAATCACTGGGGCGACGCGGTAACATTGCTGGAAACCACCAGCGCCACCCCGTTCTTCTTCAATTTCCACCACGGAGATCTGGGCAATTTCTCGGTCATCGGACCAAGTGGATCGGGCAAGACCGTGGTGATGAATTTTCTTGCCGCTCAGGCTCAGAAATTCTCCCCTCGCACCATTCTGTTCGACAAGGATCGCGGTGCCGAATTGTTCGTGCGCGGCATCGGCGGACGCTACGACAGTATCCGTGCCGGTGAGCCGACTGGCTTCAACCCGCTTGCTCTACCCGAAACACCCGGAAACAAGGCCTTCTTGCGCGACTGGCTTTCGGTCCTTCTGAAGGCCGACGGGCCTGAAGAAGATCAGACAATTGCCGCGGCGGTCGAGGCTGCGTACGCCAATGATGCCACCCTGCGTCGCCTCCGGCACTTCAAGGAGTTGCTTTCGGGAAGCCGGCGGCCGCAGCCCGGTGATCTGGCGGACCGCCTCGGCACCTGGATCGGGGAGGGGGAAAACTCCTGGCTGTTCGACAATGCCGAAGACAAGCTCGATCTTTCTGCGCGCGTTCTCGGTTTCGACATGACCGCCTTGCTCGAAAACCCGAAGCTGCGCACGCCGGTGATGATGTACCTCTTCCATCGCATCGAGGAACGTCTCGACGGAAAACCGACGATGATCCTGATCGACGAGGGTTGGAAAGCGCTTGACGACGATGTTTTCGCCGCCCGGATTCGCGACTGGTTGAAAACCTTGCGCAAGCGCAATGCCCTAGTGGGGTTTGCAACGCAGAGCGCTCGCGATGCTCTGGAAAGCCGCATATCCACCGCATTGGTCGAGCAAACTGCGACCATGGTGTTCATGCCCAACAGTCGCGCGCGACCCGAGGACTATTGCGATGGTTTCGGGCTTAGCGAACACGAACTCGCATTGATCCGCACGCTGCCCGCTCATAGCCGGTGTTTCCTGGTGCGCCAGCCCGATGCGAGTGTCGTGGTGCGGCTCGACCTTTCGGGAGCGCCGGAAGTGTTGACCTTGCTCTCGGGTCGCGAAAGCTCGGTTCGTCGGCTCGACCTTCTGCGCGAAGCGATGGGCGATGCCCCGGCCGACTGGTTTCCTGTGCTCACCGGCATGGCATGGCCGGGGGACGCCAATGATGGTGAAGGCATGGACGAACTTGCGTTCGACATGGCAGCCGAATGAACGGCGCGGCATGCCAGCGCGCCGCCGAACAGGTCGGCAATGGTGTCGCCGCTGCGCTTCGCGGCGTCGATTGCGTGGCGGGCGAAGCAAGTGCTGCTGCCTTCGGACGGTTGTTTGCGCCCGGCGGCTCGCTCGGCACCGTCCTTACCATCGTCCTGACGATTTATGTCGCAATCTTCGCCATCGCGCTGCTGACAGGCCGGACGAATATCGGCGTCCGCTCGCTTACGCCGCGGTTCATGACGCTCGGCCTCGTGCTGACTTTCGCCACCAGCTGGGTGGCGTACCAGAGCGTCGTCTGGAATCTGGCAATCGGAACACCGGACTATCTAGCAGGAATCCTGACCGGCACGCGAGGCAGCGCAACCGACGTCTTTGCCCAGAAGATCGACGTGGTTTTCCTTGCCATCCAGGAGGCCAGCGGCGGAAACGAAGAGTTTTCCGCTTTCTCGCCAGAGGGGATGATGTGGCTCGGCGCGATGCTGTTCATGCTCGGAACGGTCGGGCTTCTAGTGACGACGAAGATCGCTTTAGGAGTGCTGGTCGCGCTTGGCCCGCTTTTCGTGGTCATGGCGCTGTTCAACGGCACACGCGGACTTTTCACCGGCTGGGTCAAGGGTCTCGTGATGTGTGCGCTGGCGCCTCTTTTCGCAGTGCTCGGCGGTAGCGTGATGCTGGAACTGGCCGTACCGATCCTCGGTGCACTGACAGCCTCGCCCGGACTGGTCAATCCGCAAGCCGCCATGGGTTTCTTCATGATCGGGGCGGTGCACGTCGCGCTCATGATCCTGGTCCTCAAGGTTGCCGGGGCAATGGTGGCAGGCTGGACTGTTTTCGGTCTGGCGGCGAGTGGCGAGGAAAAGTCGAGCTCGTCTTCCTCCGCTCCCGCTCCTTCGGCGGTAACCCCAGCGCAAGCCCGACTGTCTCAGGCCGAACAAGCGTCCCAAGCAAGTTCGCAGGCTCGTCGAATTGATATTGCAGCACTTCCGACCGCAATGGCAGCGAACGATGCTGGTGCTGCTGGTGCATCCCGGTCAACAAGAGTCTACGCAACGGCCTCAGGTTCCACTCAGGTCGCATCGCGCACTGCGGGTCCGTCGCGCGTGCAGGGGATCGGCAGCCGCTTCAAAGCTGCGCCACCCAGGACACTGGACCGTTCATCGGAGAAACGATCATGAAACGCGCACTTCTTCCGGCTCTTGCCCTTGCGTTCGCCGCGCCGGCGGCGCTTGCCGACAATCGGCTCGTCGAAGTCATGTATGACGAATATTCGGTCGTCACGGTGCCGGGGCGGGTCAACGTTCAGGCCAGTATCGTTTTCGGCGACGATGAAGTGATCGAAAACGTGGCGATCGGGAATTCGCAGACTTGGCAGGTCACGCCCAATAAGCGTGCCAACATCTTGTTCGTGAAACCATTGGAAGTGCGCGCGGCGACCAACCTTACCGTCGTGACGAGCAAGCGCACCTATCTTTTCGATCTCGTTGCAAGCCCGAATGCAAAGCCGTTATATGTGTTGCGCTTCGACTATCCGCCGGAGCTGAAACCCGAGCAGGAAGAGCAACTGGCCGCTGCTCCACAGCAAACCGAGAAAGCCGATAATCCGTTCGCGACCGTCGACCCTTCCGATCTCAATTTCGCATGGAACGGCTCCGGCGATGTCGAATTGCTTCCCGAAAACACCTTCGACGATGGCGAGGCAACGTTCCTTTCCTGGCCGACCGGCAAGGATGTTCCGGCAATACTCATCGTCAATTCCAACGGCGTCGAAGGACCCGTCAATTTCACCGTGCGCGGCGACACCATAGTCGTGGACGGCGTTCCGCGCATGATCGTACTTCGTTCCGGCGAAGAGCGCGCCGAACTTGTCAATTCCGGACCGGAACGGTCCGCTGCACCCGCGCGGGGGGATGCCGCGCTCGCCTCTAGAGGAGGTAACTGATGCGCCTTGCCATGCGACTGCCGGAAACCAAGCCTGGCGATCACAAAATTGCCAATGATGTCGACCCGCGTGACGAAACGGATGCGGAAATCATCGATCTCGCGCAGCGTAATTCGTTTCCCGCTGTCGCACGGCCCGCGGGTAAGTCCGATGCTCTCGGTCTTGTCGCAGGTATCGCAATCGTAGCGGGGCTGGGCGCGGTGACCTTGTGGAGCATGAATGCCACGCGGGTCGCCGAACCGGAAAGTATCGGGGGCGAGAGCGCCGCGGCGGTCGAGGCAGTTCCCGAGGTTCCGGCGGAAGCTGTTACCAACATTACCGATCCCGAACCTTCGCAGCAGGCGCTTGCCGCGGTGCGTTCCGATCCGGCGCCGTCGCCTGTCTATGCCGTTGCTCCGCAAGGCAACCCCGCCGGGAGCCCCTATGCAAGTCCGACAGTCGTATTCGACGCCGGCGCTTCGATGGGAACGCTTGCCACGGGAAATCCTGCGCCGAGCGAACCCGCCAACGCAGCATCGGGCGAGAATGCATCGGACTTCGCCAGCCGGGTTGGCGGTGTTGGCGGTGCGCCGGCCCAAGCGGAAGCGATGACCAACCCGTCGACCACGGTCACGCAGGGTACATTGATCCCCGCCGTGCTGGAAACGGCGATCGACACGAACGTGCCCGGCTATGTCCGCGCGGTAGTCAGCCAGGATGTGCGCAGCTTTGACGGCACGAAAGTCCTTGTCCCGCGATCTTCGCGCCTCATCGGACAGTACCAGTCCGGCATGCAGAACGGCCAACGCCGCGCTTACGTCATCTGGACGCGACTGATCCGGCCCGATGGCGCTTCGGTTAATCTCGCTTCGCCGGCGATTGGTTTCGACGGGACGACGGGCCTTGCTGGCAAGGTATCGGGCGCCGGCTTTTTCCAACGCTTTGGTTCGGCCATGCTCCTTTCGGTGATTGGCGGTATCGGAACTGTTGCGACGGGTGGCGCGGGAGGCGTGTTGATCGGTGGCGCGAGCCAATCTGCAGCAGGTGCGGCCGCTCAGCAGGATGGCCAACGCGGGCCGACCGTGCGCGTGCGCATGGGTGAGCCCATCCGTATCTTCACCGCACGCGACCTAGACTTCTCCTCTGTCAGCTAGTCGGTAGCGAGACTTGAGCGCCGACATTCATCCCTTCGTGCCTGACGACCGTCCGGACGAGGATACCCCCCAAGTGGACTTACGCGGGGAACGGAGCGTTTATCTCGACGCCTATCTCAAGCCGTTCGCCGAATGGCTAGAACGCGATACGGTCACCGAAATCCTTGTGAACAAGCCCGGGGAGTTATGGATCGAGGATGCCGCACATCCGGGGATGCAAAAAGTCCTGCTCCCCGAAATTGACGACCGGCTGGTCCAGCGTCTGGCCGAACAGGTCGCACGCGTAAGCCATCAAGGCATCAACCGGGAACATCCCTTACTGGGGGCGACCCTGCCCGATGGCGCGCGGATCCAGTTCTGCGGCCCGCCCGCCGCGCGCAAGCACTGGGCGATGGCGATAAGACGGCACCGCAGACTAGATCTGCCACTTGATGCTTACGATTCCGGCCCGTTGACGATATCGGAAACTGTCGACATGCCCGACCCCCAGGCCGAGCCGGTGCCCTTCCTGCGCGAAGCCGTTCGCCTGCGTCGTACGATACTTGTCTCCGGCGGCACGAGCACTGGCAAGACAACATTTCTGAACGCGATGCTTGGCGAAATTCCGCATCAGGAGCGCGTGGTGCTGGTCGAGGATACGCCCGAGCTCAAGCTTCCCGGAGAAAACGGTGTCGGACTTGTCGCGGTCAAGGGCGAACTGGGCGAGGCAAAGGTCACTGCCAACGAACTTCTACAGGCGGCTCTGCGCCTGCGCCCCGACCGCATTGTCCTGGGGGAATTGCGCGGCGCGGAAAGTGTGAGTTTCCTGCGCGCAATCAACACCGGACACCCTGGTAGCTTTTCCACCATACATGCGAACAGCCTGCGCGGGGCGTTGGAACAGCTATCGCTGATGGTCATGCAGACAGGGATCGGGCTGACCAGATCCGATACGATTGAATATGCGGCCAGCGTCATCGACGTGATCGTTCAATTGGGACGCGACTCGTCAGGCAGAAGAGGCATAACGCAGATCGCCGAAACGCGAACGCTGGTCTGACAGCGTGCGAAGTCGGGAATACCAGCCGCGGATGCCGTAGCGTCACAGGTTTTAATATTGCGCTTGCGACAACATTAAACGCATTCTCTTGCGCGTATCTCAATCTATGGTAGCTTTCCTTTCCGAGGCTGCATCAGACAGCCAACCGAAAAGGAGAGGGTTTATGAGGGTGAGGGCTTCCCTGCTTGCAGGTATCTGCGTCAGCGCAATTTCATTTCCGGCATTCGCGCAAGAGGCTACCGAGGACGATCTCGTAGATCCGCGCCTCGGTAACATAATCGTTGTTACCGCACAGCGACAGGCGCAAAGTCTGCAAGAGGTGCCGATTGCCGTGAGCGCCTTCGATGCCGAGGCGCTGGAAGCTCAGCAGATCGAGAATGCCAGCGATCTGCAACTTACTCTGCCGAATGTGTCGTTCACCAAATCTAATTTCACCAGCGCCTCGTTCACTATCCGAGGCATTGGCGATCTGTGCGTTGGCGTAACGTGCGACAGCGCAACCGCTATTCACATCAATGGATCGCCGCTGTTCGGAACCCGTTTGTTCGAAACCGAGTATTTCGATCTGGAGCGGGTTGAAGTGCTGCGTGGACCGCAGGGAACGCTGTTCGGTCGTAACGCCACTTCCGGCGTTGTGAACGTGGTGACCGCGAAACCGGAGCTTGGCGAGTTTCGCGGTGCCGCTGAGTTTGAATACGGAAACTACGACAGCATCAAGGCGCGTGGCATGATCAACGTGCCGATCGGCGATGCGGTCGCGGCCCGTTTCGCCGGTTTCTATCTGAATCGTGATGGGTTCACGACGAACCTGTTTGACGACAGCGACATCGATGGTCGCGATATGTATGCCGTTCGCGGTTCGCTTCGTTTCGAACCGACGGCCTCCACCACGGTTGACCTGATGGGGTTCTACTTCCGCGAAGACGATGACCGTCTCCGGATCCAGAAGCAGACTTGTCAGCGCGATCCAACCGGCGTGTTGGGTTGCCTGAACACAAGACGCGATTTTGATAGTACAAACGCCAATTCCACCCTGGCCTCGGTCCTGCCATCCGTCGAACTGTTCCGTATTCAAGGGATACCAGAATCGCTGGCACTGGGCAGCGTGTACGGACCGGACGGGTTTGCCAATTTCGACGAACCCGACGATGTGCGGACCGTCAACACGCCGTTCACTCCGGAATATTTCGCAGATGAATTGCAGGTCCAGGCCCGTCTCGATCAGCAGATCGGAATGATGAACCTGTCTTTGACAGGGCTCTATCAGGAAACCACGGTCGATTCCCGACAGGATTACAATCTGGGGGTAACCGATAGGTCCGGCTTTGCTAACGGGCTGAACACATTGGCGTTCTTTGCAGAGAATGGGCTGCCAGCGGCCTTCGATCCCGATACCGGTGCTCCGATCGCCTTCGTTCCCGGATCGAGCGCTTATTTCGCTCCTATCGCCAATGCGTTGATCCCCGGCGGTCCGAACGGGCCGCTTTGCACTTCAGACAATGACAATGGAAATTTGGGCGCTTTTGAAGGGAACTCGATCTGCGCCGATGTTCCTCTCGCGTTTGATCGATCGGTTCAGGACCAGACGGCATGGTCGGCTGAGGCAATCCTCACGAGCGATTTCGACGGACCGTTCAACTTCCTTGTCGGGGGCATTTATGCCGAGACCGAGGTGAGCGAAAACAGCTATTACGTGAATGCTTTTGGCCTCGATTATGCATCAGCAATTCTCGGCACGTTCGCAGCCCTCGGCGCGGGCGCACCACCATCTTATCTGGCAACGTCGATGTATCGGAGCAATACGACCGATTTCAAACTGGAAAGCTTCGGGATCTTCGCGGAAGTTTATTTCGACATTACCGATCGCCTGCAATTCACCGGCGGTTTGCGCTACAATGACGATACTAAGTCGGTCTCGGCCCGGACAACGCTGGCCGATTTCCTCAATCCATTCGGCAACGGAGATCCTTTCACTTCCCCGTTCGTCGGCACTTTCGACGCCGATCCCGGTGTCCCTGGAAACCAGTTGCTTCAGCAACGCGACGTTTCTTTCGATGCGATCACCGGCCGAGCCGTTGTAGATTACGAGATATCCCCGGACAACAACGTCTATTTCTCATACTCGCGTGGCTATAAGTCCGGAGGGATCAATCCGCCGCTTTCGCCAATCTTTGCCGTTCCGGAAGCCTTTGATTCAGAACAGATCGATGCTTTCGAAATCGGATCGAAGAATATCTTCATGAACGGCGCGGCGCAGATAAACCTCACCGGGTTCTACTACAAATACAAGGATCTGCAGCTAAGCCGTATTGTCGCGCGAACGTCCGTCAACGATACGATCGATGCAGATATCTGGGGTGTAGAACTGGAGACGGTTTTCCGACCGGACGAAAACGTGTTGATCAATATGAACTTCAGTTACCTCAATACCGAGGTCACCGGCGATCAATTCTTCTCCAATCCGCGCGATCCGGGCGGTGGCGATCCCAATGCCGTCATTATCAAGGATATCTCGAACGGAGCTCTTTGCGCGGTGACCGGTGCTGGAGCCAACGCGTTCGTTGCTGCGGTGAATGAGGGACTTGGGCTTCGAGGTCCCACGGCGTTTCCCAGCGATGGCGGGATCGCTTCGACCGGAGCATTTTCGATATGCTCGGCGCTTGACGATCAAGCTGCCGCAATTGGTGGTCTGTTCGGAGGGGTCGATGTCCTGAGTCCCGGCGTCGAGGTGAACCTTCGCGGCAATGATTTGCCGCAAGCGCCCACGGTCAAGGCGTCGGTCGGCGCGCAATACACCGCGCAGTTTGCGAACGGGATGTCCCTCGTACCGCGGGTGGACGTGGCAATGACCGGTGAGCAGTTCGGAAACGTCTTCAACGGCAACGTCAACCGCATCGAGCCTTTCGTTCAGGCGAATGCGCAGATTCAGCTCAACGGTCCCGACGATCATTGGTTCGTGCGAGGATTCATCCAGAATATCTTCGATGCCAACTCGGTCACCGGGCTGTATCTGACGGACGCATCCTCCGGTAATTTCACCAACATCTTCACGCTCGATCCGCGGCGCTACGGCATCGCGGTCGGGGCTAAATTCTAACCGCAACATCGCGAGATTGAGAGGGGAGGGGCGGCCTGCGGGTCGCCCCTTTCTATTTGCGGGTCGTCGAGAAGGGCGAAAAATCGGTTTCGATGTCAAAGACTTCGGTTTGTTCCGCCCGTTTAAGGACACCGACGACCGCATAGGTCACCGGCGTCAGCAACGCTTCCCAGGCAACTTTGAGACCCCAGTTGGTCACCATGACAATCAGCACATCGCGCGTGTCCCAGACGCCCAGGAAGGCGACTGGGTAGAAGATCACGCTGTCTATCGCCTGGCCGAAGATGGTCGAACCGATGGTCCGACTCCACAAGGCCTTGCCTTTCGTCCAGATCTTCATCTTGGCCAGAACGAAGGAATTGACGAACTCGCCGGCCCAGAACGCCAGGATCGATGCAAGCACTATACGCGGCACCTGACCGAACACGCTTTCATACGCGGTCTGCCCGTCCCATGTAGCGGCGGGCGGCATGGCCACGACTGCCCAACTCATGAACGCCATGAAGATCATCGCGCCGAACCCGACCCATATCGCTCGCCGGGCGCGGCCATACCCGTAAACCTCGGTCAGAACGTCGCCGATGACATAGCTGATCGGGAAGAACAGGATGCCGGCACCGAACGTATAGCCGGCGATGTCGGAAAGTTTTGCAGCGCCGATCACATTCGAGAGCAACAGCACGGCGACAAAAGCTGCCATGACGATGTCGAAATATCGGAACTGCGGCGGTCCTGACGGTCGATCTGACACAATTTTTTTCATTGCCGACAGGGCTACTGCCGATTGGCCACGCGTGAAAGTGGCGCTATGGGCGACGAGGCGCGCGCCCGTAGCTCATCTGGATAGAGCGCGAGACTTCTAATCTTGAGGCAGCAGGTTCGAGTCCTGCCGGGCGCGCCATTCTTCCCTGCCTATCCGGTTACGCATCTCTCTCTGTACGACGGACGTCGGTGATCGGTTCGGACGTCACCGGATAGCCGAGATCGTCGGGAATACGCAGTTCCGGACCATCCCTGCCGTCTTCTATCTTCGGCGTGATCGCTCGCAAAGGTGTCGCTTCTGCATGCGCCTTTGCCTGGGCGAAGTCGTCGAACAGAGCCAGGCGCTCCAAATTGCGCCGAGTGGGAAAAATTATCGAAATCTCTTCCCGTTCGGCCATGGCCAGCGCCTCTTTCGCGCTTACCCAAAACAGTCTCGTGTTCTCGGTTGCGTCGACTTCTATATCGACCGCGCCGGTGCCCAGATCGGCAAGGTAGAACAGCGTGTCGAATATACGGTTATGCGCAAGCCCCAGCGGCAGCCAGCGAGCAAAGGGAGTCAGCGCTTCAAGGTCCAATTCAAGACCGTGGGCTTCGAGAACGGGAGCCAACGCCTGTTTCTCGACAACCATTGCTCGAGCCGCCATGGCGCGGTCTGCGTCCATCCGTCCTTGCAAACCGATGACGAGACCCGTTTCCTCCAGCGTTTCGCGGATCGCCGCAATCCGGTGTGCGATCTCGTCCGCCTGGTGGGGTTCGGCTATGCGGGCGGCCAGTTCGCGATCGGCGA
The DNA here is from genome assembly GCA_947331495.1 of Erythrobacteraceae bacterium Alg239-R51. GTDB lineage: Bacteria > Pseudomonadota > Alphaproteobacteria > Sphingomonadales > Sphingomonadaceae > Qipengyuania. Next base: position 363,089 of record CAMZOI010000002.1, read on the forward strand.
GATCGACCCGGCCGCCCGGGAACACAGCCATTCCCCCTGCAAAGCTCATCTTGCGAGAGCGCACGACCATCAGCAGTTCCGGTTCGGGCGCTTCACGCCCGTTGCGGAAAATGACCATGGTGGCAGCCGGGATTGCTTCGCCCGATCGGGGTTCGCTTGTACTCATTGAGACTTGATGCCCATCCATTTCCAGCTTGCCAAGACCGCGAGGGTTAACGCGGTGCGTCGGAATTTCTTACAGGCCAGCGTGTTTGCTGGCGGCGGTTAACCATCGCATTCCGGCAAGACGGCCGTTCAGCGAAGTCTGGCATGGTGTCTGCATCGGCTGTCGTGTCCCTAATCGGTCTTCGGAAGGCGGACCTGATCTCCTAGTTCGCCTTTCAAACCAAAAAAAGGCCCGTCCGGTTGTCGCACCGGGCGGGCCTTTCCCTTTAAAACTAGGAGCATTTCAGCTGTCGGCCTTGGCCACCTGCTTTTGATCCATCATCTGCTGCAATTCGCCCGCTTCGAACATTTCCATCATGATGTCGCTACCGCCCACGAACTCGCCCTTCACGTAAAGCTGGGGAATCGTCGGCCAGTCCGAATACGCTTTGATACCTTGCCTGATTTCCATGTCCTGCAGCACGTCCACGCTTTCGTAGGCGACCCCGCAATGGTCCAGAATAGCGATCGCGCGGCTCGAAAATCCGCATTGCGGAAAAAGCGGCGTGCCCTTCATGAAGAGAACGACGTCGTTCGCACCGACAACGTCGGAAATGCGCTCGTTTGCATCGGACATAACGGTCCGTCCTTTTTCAACTTGTTGTGTTGCGTTTCAGTTGGGGGCTTGGGTGGTCAGTTGCAAGGCATGCAGTTCGTCGCCCATCCGACCGCCCAGCGCTTCGTATACAAGCTTGTGCTGCTGAACGCGCGACTTGTTTGCAAATTGCGGTGCTACCACCTTCGCCGCGTAGTGATCGCCATCGCCGGCGAGGTCGCGTATTTCCACCTCGGCGCCGGGCAGACCTTCCTTGATGAGCCGTTCGATTTCCAAGCCTTGCATCGCCATGGGATCAGTTGTTCTCGCTCATGAACTGGCGCCGCGCCTCGATGCCACACTCTTCCAGCTTGGCCCGAATATCTGCCTCCGACACTTCGCAACCGGCCCCGGTCAGGTCGCCCAGAAGCTTGCGGATCACGTCTTCGTCCCCGGCCTCTTCGAAGTCCGCCTGGACTACGGCTTTCTTGTAGGCGTCGGTTTCTTCCTGCGTCAGTCCCATCTTGCCGGCGGCCCATTCGCCCACGAGGCGGTTTCGGCGCGCGGCAACCTTGAAAGCGGTTTCCTGGTCGAAGGCGAACTTGGTTTCCTCGCCCCGCTCGCGGTCCTTGAAATCGGTCATTGCTATCCTCTCGGAATGAATATCTTCCCTGGAATAGGCGAGCATGAAAGCGCCGACAAGGCGCTTACTCCATCACGATGACGAGTTTGCCGATCGCCCCGCGGTTTTCCAGCTTGGCGATCGCTTCGTGGGCGCGTTCGATCGGATAGGTTTCGCTGACGAGCGGTTCGATCTTCCCCGCCTTCCACAAATCGAACAATTCGTCGATATTCCGCTGGTTGCGCTCCGGCTCGCGGGCCGTGAAAGCCCCCCAGAAGACGCCGCGAATGTCGCAGCTCTTTAGCAGCGTCAGATTAAGTGGCATCTTGGCGATCCCGGCTGGAAAACCGATTACCAGAAAACGGCCTTCCCAGGCAATCGAACGCAAAGCGGGTTCCGAATAGTCGCCGCCGACAATGTCGTAGACGATGTTCGCACCATCCGGTCCAACCGCTTCCTTGAAATCGCTCGCAAGCTTCTTCGAAGTGTCCTTGTCGAATGGCGCGCGAGGATAAATCACGACTTCGTCGGCCCCGTGCTTGCGTGCGACCTCGCTCTTTTCTTCGGTCGAAACGGCGGCGACCACCCGGCAGCCATAGGCCTTTGCAAGCTCGACAGCGGAAAGGCCGACGCCGCCCGCTGCGCCCAGCACCAGGACGGTTTCGCCTTCTGCGATATCGCCGCGATCCTTCAGGGCGTGGATGGTCGTGCCGTAGGTCATCAGCAAGGCGCTGGCCTTGATCAGGTCGATGCCGTCGGGAACCTTGAACAGTCGCGCCGCTTCAACGGCGACCTTCTCCTGAAGGCCCCCATTGCCGACACCGCAAATGACCTTGTCACCGACGGCATATCCCCGAACGCCTTCACCAAGCGCCTCGATGGTGCCGGAAATTTCGCCGCCGGGGGCAAAGGGACGCGGGGGCTTGAACTGATACATATCCCGAATGATCAGAGTATCAGGGAAGTTAATCGCACAGGCTGCGACCTTGACAAGCACCTGACCCTTGCCGGGCGTCGGCTCATCGATTTCCTCCACAACAAGCGTTTCGGGACCCCCGGTTTCCTTCGACAGGACTGCTTTCATACTGCAATTCTCCTTGGATTATCCAGCCATGGCAGGGCATTTGCCCGCTGGCGCTCGTGTTTCGTGATGGCACTTTCGCTGCTCAGCGTCAGGTCGATCTCATCCAGCCCTTCGATCAGGCAGCGTTTGCGGAATGGGTCGATTTCGAACTGAAACCGGTCCTGGAAGTGTGTCGTAACGACCTGGTTTTCGAGATCGATCGTTACCGGATGATCTTGAGCGATACTGAGCAGCCGATCGATCTGGTTTTGCGGCAGTTCGACGGCAAGAATACCGTTCTTGAAGGCGTTGCCAGCGAAAATATCCGAAAAGCTCGGAGCGATCACGGCCTTCAGTCCCATGTCGAGCATCGCCCAGGCAGCGTGTTCGCGGCTCGATCCGCAGCCGAAATTATCGCCGGCGATGAGGATCGGAGCGTTGGCAAAATCCTCGACATCGAAAGGATTGCCGGGCGTTTGCCGGATCGTTTCGAATGCTCCTTCGCCCAACCCTTCGCGCGTTACTGTCTTTAACCAGTGCGCGGGGATGATCACATCGGTATCGACGTTCTTCAGACCGAGCGGGATGGCGCGCCCTTCGATGATTGACGCTGGCCCCGTCACTTTGCGCTTTCGGGGAAGGTTGGTAGACGGTCGAGGTGGCGCGGATCATGCTGGATCACGACCGTCGCGTCCAGATTTTCGGCCATCTGATCGAACCGGTGCATCGAGGCCAGCGTGTCAGCGCGATCGGTGTTGAAAGCCGGTACGCCGCGGTTCGCGATCTGCTCTTCAAAATGGTAGAGATCACCTGTCAACATGACCGTACCTGTCCGGGGCAGGTGGACGACCAGTGATTTATGGCCGGGCGTATGCCCCTCCATCGCCAGCATTCTCACCGAGCCGTCGCCAAACACGTCATGGTCGCCAGTCACGCGCGTAATCTCGCCGCTCGCACCTTCGGATAACCAGGGAGCGAGTTGGGCTCGGGTCGATTCCATTGCACCAGAAGTCACGGCATCGGCATCGTCGCTGCCGATCAGAAGCTGTGCCTGGGGAAACACCATCGCCTGACCGATGTGATCGTCGTGGTAGTGGCTCAGACCCACAAGGTCGATGTCAGCTGGTGTCAGATCAAGTTCGTCCAGCTGGTCCGCGATCGTTTTTTCGAGGCCGAGCGTAAAGACATACTGTTCCGCGCTCGCTCCCTTCAGCGCGGCAGGCAAGCCTGCATCCCACAACAGATATCGGTCGGCATTCCGGATCAGGTAACAGCTATCGGTCAGAACCCGCTCTTCGCCATCGTAGAGTTGGGTGTCGGAGAAGGGCCCGGTGTCGCTCAGTTCGAGCGTTCCGCAGTCCAACCTCCACATTTCGATGTCGGGTGACTGCTGCGCGACTGCGGGACCAGCGAGCATAACCGCCGCGGCGCATATTCTTGCGAAATTCATATGCTCTTATCCTGCATGTCTAGTCAGTTTCCGGTTTTTCGCCAGAAGGTATCGGCCCCGGTTGCTTGGGTTCGTTCTTCCTCGTTCGCTTGCCAGTATACAGCAGGGCGGCGGCGATGGCGGCGGAACCGATCGCCCCGACGATGGCGGCCTTGCCTGTAAGGTTCTTGGTCATACAGCCTTCATGTAATGGTGTGTGGTAGAGAGCAAGGCCTCAAGTGCTGGTCAGTTTGCGCACATCGGTGAGCCGACCGGTAATGGCCGCGGCCGCCGCCATCGCCGGACTAAGCAAATGGGTGCGTGCACCCGGCCCCTGCCGTCCGACGAAATTGCGGTTGCTGGTCGAGGCGCAACGTTCGCCCGGAGGGACCTTGTCGGGGTTCATCGCAAGGCACGCCGAACAGCCTGGTTCGCGCCATTCAAACCCCGCGGCGGTAAAGATCCGGTCCAGCCCCTCTATTTCGGCCTGCCGTTTGACGAGGCCCGATCCAGGGACGACGATCGCCCACCGGACGTTCTTTGCCTTCGTGTGCCCCGACAGGACATCGGCCGCAGCGCGCAGATCCTCGATCCGCGAATTGGTGCAAGATCCGATAAACACGTTCTCGACAGCTATGTCTTCCAGTCGCGTACCGGCTTCGAGCCCCATGTAATCGAGCGATTTGCGCACGGCCTCCTGCTTGGCCGGGTCGGCAAAGCTCTCGGGCGAAGGGACCGTGCCGCCAATCGCAGCCACGTCCTCGGGACTGGTGCCCCAGCTTACGGTCGGTTCGACTTCGGCGGCGTCGATAATGACGGTCTTGTCGAAATTCGCATCCTTGTCGGTATGGAGCGACCGCCACCATTCGACTGCCCGGTCCCAGTCGGCACCGGTCGGAGCATAGGGGCGATCCCGCAAATACTCGAAAACCTTGTCGTCCGGGGCAATCAGTCCGGCCCTTGCACCACCTTCAATGCTCATGTTGCAGACTGTAAGCCGGCCTTCCACGCTCATGCGTTCGAACGCCTCGCCGCGATATTCGATGACGTGACCGGTGCCGCCCGCCGTGCCGATTGTCCCGATGATGTGAAGAATAAGATCCTTTGAAGTGACGCCGGGGCCCAGTTCTCCCTCGACGCGCACCTCCATCGTCCGACTCTGCCGTAGCTGAAGCGTCTGTGTCGCCAGCACGTGTTCAACCTCGCTCGTCCCGATACCGAAGGCGAGCGCGCCAACCCCGCCGTGGGCGGCCGTGTGGCTATCACCACATACGATCGTCGTTCCAGGGAGCGAAAATCCCTGTTCCGGGCCGACGACATGGACAATCCCCTGCTCCGCCGCGACGGCGTCGATATACGGTATGCCGAATTCCGGTGCATTGCGTTCGAGCGCGGCGAGTTGCGCGGCGCTCTGCGCGTCGGCGATCGGCACACGCGCGCCGTCCCGGGCAAGCCGAGGCGTGGTTGGCAGATTATGGTCGGGCACCGCCAGTGTAAGGTCGGGCCGCCGGACGCTCCGTCCGGCAATACGCAAACTTTCGAACGCTTGCGGGCTTGTTACTTCATGCACCAGGTGCCGGTCGATATAGAGCAAGCAGGTGCCATCCTCTCGCCGCTCGACAACATGGCTGTCCCAGATCTTTTCGTACAAGGTGCGCGGTTTGCTGGCCATCGTGCGCATCGTGTGCGGCATGATCGTCTTTGGAGCAAAATGGCAAAAGCAGAGTCTTCCAAACTTAACCTTTCTCTGCAATACTTACATCCATGTCAGCAAAACCTTTCGCCTTCCCTATCAAAGTCCTGCCCGCGGATATTGATTTCATGGGCCACGTGAACAATGCGCGCTACCTCTCCTGGGTGCAGGATGCGGTGCTTGCGCACTGGAACAAGGTCGCCCCCGCCGACGAGGTTGCGAGCAAGGCCTGGGTCGCGCTCAAGCACGAGATCACCTACCGCAAGCCAGCCTTTCTCGAAGACGACGTGGTTGCCCGCACCGTATTGGAAAAAGTGCAGGGGGCGCGCGCTTTTTATACGACGATGATCCAGCGCGGCGAAGAGGTTCTCGCCGAAGTGAAAAGCGCCTGGTGCTGCATCGATTCAGAGACGCTTCGTCCTGCAAGGTTGCGCAAAGAGGTAACGCGGTTCTTTTTTCCGGACCAGAACGGGGCCGACGGCAACGTCTGAATAACTTTCACATGCACCGCTTCGCTGCTACGGAGCGGAACATGCCGAAGTCGCATGCTTCCCGTGTTTTTCGAATGCCGCGTTACAAGCAGACCTTGATCGGGATTTGCTTGGCATGCGCAATCGTTGGCGCCTGGGTTGGAATTCACCTGTTCGCGATGTTCGCGTTCGAACTGGCTCTTTCCAGCTTGGCAATCGCACTGTTGATGGCTCTGGTTCAGTGCTGGCTATCGGTCGGTCTGTTTATCGTGAGCCACGATGCCATGCATGGGTCGCTCGCACCGAACTCGCGACGGATCAACAGTCTGGTCGGTGCCAGCTTGCTGTTCATGTATGCCGGTTTCGCCTGGCGACGCATGCGAGATTCGCATTTCGCCCATCACAAAGCGCCGGGGACGAACAGAGACCCGGATTTTGACAGCGACAATCCGTCGTCTTTCTGGATGTGGTACGCGACCTTTCTGCGCCGGTACTTCGGATGGCCATCGGTGTTTTTCGTCGGTTCAGTGGTAACGCTCTATTGGCTAGTTTTCGCCGTTCCGATCGAGAACATCGTCTTGTTGTACGGTTTTCCGGCAATCGCATCCTCGATGCAGCTCTTCTATTTCGGGACGTATCGCCCGCATCATCATTCGGGTGACGAGTTTGCCGACGGCCACCGGGCGCGCAGCGACGAATTTTCATGGCTTGCATCTCTCCTCAGCTGTTTCCATTTCGGTTGCCATCATCAGCACCATTGTTCGCCCGAAGTGCCCTGGTGGGCGCTTCCAAGCTTGCATCGATCTAGCGAGAAAAGGAGCACAAACGCATGAATACGATAGCGATTGTGGCCACGGTCTTGCTGGCCGTGCTGGGAATGGAGCTGTTCGCATGGTGGGCACACAAATACATCATGCATGGCTGGGGTTGGGGTTGGCACCGCGATCATCACGAACCCCATGATAATACCTTCGAAAAGAATGATCTGTACGCGGTGACGTTCGGCACGATCGTGTTTTTCCTGTTTCTTTACGGCTATTACCGGTCGGAGTTCGTGTGGTGGCTGGCCTTCGGCATCACACTTTACGGGTTGATCTACACGATCGTGCACGATGGTCTGGTTCATCAGCGGTATTTCCGTTGGGTCCCGAAGCGCGGTTATGCCAAGCGGCTGGTGCAGGCACACAAACTCCATCATGCAACTGTCGGCAAGCAGGGCGGAGTGAGCTTCGGCTTCGTCTTTGCCCGTGATCCGGCAAGACTGAAAGAAGAACTCAAGCGCCAGCGCGAGTCCGGCGAGGCTATCGTTCGCGAGAGCGCCGGAGCCTGAGATCCCGAATCTTGCGCGTAACGAACGCGCGACCGCTTATTTTGCGTAATTTACATAGAGCCCATGGATCAGGCCGGGGATGAATCCCAGCAAGGTGAGAACCAGATTTATCAGAGCGGTTTTTCCCAGTCCGTGCTTGGCTGCAACGCCGAGTGGCGGCAGCAGAATGGTGGCGATGAGAATGAGAACGGCCATCGTAAATTTCCTCTGTTCACCCTCCCATGGTTCGCATTCTCAACGACTTACCCAGTCTGCAGTTCCTCGCCTACTCGTTGCGGGTGGCAATCCAGCTGCCGGCGATGACCAGGATCGCGACTGAAAGCCAGTACCAGGGGTGACCCAGGGTATACCAGGTGAAGACCGCTCCAGTTGCCATGGCACCGATAGCCATCGTCTTGGCACGGCGGCTGATCGCTCGGCGCTCGCGCCAGTCGCGTACCTGTGGCCCCCACGTGGGATGGTCGAGGATCTTTCTTTCAAGCTCCGGGCTCGATCGCGCGAAGAAATACACCGCGAGCAAGAGGAACGGGACCGTCGGCACGATCGGCAGCACGGCACCGACCGCACCTAGACCGACGGAGAGCAAGCCACACGCGCGATAAATCTGGCGCTTCACTTACTCGGTCGCGATCCGTGCAGCATGCTCCTTCACCAGCGCGATCATGTTCGGCACGCCCTGGGTTCGGTTGCTGGACAATTGGTTCTTCAGATCGAAGGGCTCGAGCGCTGCGGTTATATCCATGTCGGCGACTTCACCCGCTGGCTTGTCCTGCACCGCAGCGATCACCAACGCTACGATCCCCTTAGTGATCGCGGCGTTGCTGTCTGCGAGGAAATGCAGCTCGTCAGTTTCGCCTGTCGGATATACCCAGACAGCGGCAGAACAGCCACGAACCAGCGTGGCATCGGTTTTGAGTGCGTTCGGCATTTCGTCCAGCTCCCGCCCCAGTTCGATCAAGAGCCGGTAGCGTTCGTCGCCTTCCAGAAATTCGTACTCTTCGGCGATATCGGAAAGGCTGCGCATTCCGGCCATGTAGGATACGCAGCCTACAAATCCACCCCGTTGGCGATAGCTTCAAGCTTCCTGATACGTTCCTTGAGGTCGGCCAGTTCTATTCGCGCAGCTCCGATTGGCGACCCTGTATCCCTTGGCGAGGGGGAGCTGTTTTCAAGTTCTTGGCGCTTCAGAGCCAGCCATCCATGCCAGCCTCGAAGAGCGGCCCCGCATACGATCGCAAGGCCAGTCAGAGCCGCGAGTGCGATGATGAAAGTCGGTTCGAACATTTCCTTCATGTCCTCCTTGAACCAGTCTGCGGACTTATTTGTTTTGCTTGTCGCGCAGAGCCTCGATCTCGGCTGAGATACGGCGGGTTTCCGTCGCATCGAGAGAATTACCGTCGGTTGCGATGCGTTCGAGCACCGCGATACGCTCGCGCAGGGCTTCTATTTCGCGTTGCGTTTCGGGGTCGTTCCGTTCCACGAGACTTTCATTGCCTCGCTCGTCGGTCACGATACCCCGGTCGGTGCGGTGGCGTGATTTCGACATCTGTACGATGCCCCAGACCACGATTGCCACGATAGCAACGAATGCCCACCCGCTCACGAGACGGCTCCAGTCCGATCTTCGACGGCGTGGATGTCACGCAGTTCCTCGATCTGCGAGGCCAGCGCGTGATTGCTGTCGGTAGCAATCCGCTCAAGAACCCGGACACGCTCTTCCATCCTGCTGTAATCGCCGTTGGTAAATCGCGCCTGGTCGGCTTTTGCCTGTTCGATCTCGCGCTTCAGTTCCAGCTTACGCTCGTCATGGGCCGTCTGCCGGCGGTGGATTGCCATGCCGGACAGAAACCCCAGCGAAGCGACGATCAGGATGAAACCGAAAATGATCAGCAGATTGGGGTCCATCAGTTCGCCTCCTGCCCTTCACGCAGGCGATCGATCTCGTGCGTCAGGTGATAACCGCTGTCGGTAACAATACGTTCGACGTTGCCGAGCCGATCCTTGAGCGAGCCGAGTTCGGCGCGAAGCTCGGCATTTTCCTGTGTTAGCAGCCTGACCCGTTCGACCGCCTGGTCATTCTTGGGATAGACTGCCTTGCCCCAGCTGTTTTCCAGCGGGTATCCGTTCCGGACGCGAATCCAGGTGTTGGCGACCCAGGCAAGGGACATGGCGATCACTCCGCCGATAATCGTTGTTTCGGTAATGAATTCCATCACATGCGCTCCTTGCTTGCGGTGTCGAGTTGAACGCTTTTGTCAGGGGCGCGATCGCGCAAAGCTTCGATTTCGGCTGCGACGGAATAGCCCTTGTCGGTAACAATTCGCTCGAGCACCTGCATCCGCTTATCGACCTTGCCGAGCAGTCCGCGCAGTTCATCGTTCTCGGCGCGCAACTCATTGGTTTCGACCGTGTTGGTGCGTTCGGTTTTCCCTCCCCACTCATCTTCGAGGGAGTAGCCGTGCTTGGCGCGGATCCAGTTGTTCACCAGCCAGCCGACGGTGCTCAATGCGATGATCGCGACGACGAATTCAGGCCCACCCCAGTCCATTATGCTTTTTCTCCATGTTTCATGTCGAGCGGAACACCCGTTCCGCGGTCCTCGACCGACCGTTGGTCGCGCAGGGCCTCGATCTGTGTGGCGACGTCGTAACCCTTGTCAGTTACGATGCGCTCGAGCACGCGGACGCGGTCTTCGAGATCTCCGACCTGGTTGGCATATTGCGCGGCGCGCTCGGCCGTATCGGCGGCGGTGCTCTTGACCTGGAGTTCGGCCATCTTGTGCTGATGGCGCGTCCAGATCGCTAGCCCGCCGATGATGAACGGCGCGAGCGGTATGAGATAGGCCCATTCGAACATCCTGTTTCCTCCCTCCTACTTCCTCAGCGCAGCCGTTCGATTTCGGCGTTCAGCCGCGGATTGTTGCTGACGTAATAGGTTTCGACCTCGGCGAGGCGGCGGTCGACATCCTTCATCCGACTGCGGATTTCGCGCGCTGTGCGTTTCGGGTTCTGCCGGACACGCTGCCAGTAATTGCTCTCTTCATGATCGACGTAGAGATGCGGTGGCTTCTTGTTCAGCAACAGTCCGGCGATGAAGTAGATCGGAATGGTCATGCCGCCCGCCACGAAAGTAAGGGCGATCAGTCCCAGTCGGACCCAGAACGCATTGACACCGGTATAATCCGCAACGCCCGAGCACACGCCCATCAGCTTTGCATTCTGCTTGTCGCGATAGAGAGTTGTGCGGGGGCTGTTCACTGGGAAATTCCTTTCTTTTCGGCCATGAGCTGTTCGAGTTCGCGCAGCTGCTGGTTGTCCTGCTCGCTATCATGGACGAGGCGCGCGGGCTTGAAATCGGGATTGTCGCTGGCGACCAGTCGCTCGACCGTGTCCATCCGATCGTCGAGGCGCTTGGCGAGGTTGTAGAGCTCCTCGAGCAGGGCCTCGTCGTCGGTCGTGATGCTCGCGGAGGTCTTCCATTTCGTGATGTAGTGGAGCACGATCCAGGGAAGGGCGATGAAGATGGCTACGACTGCAAATACTTCTTCCATTTGATCAATCCTCCTTATGCGGGCCGTTGCCGGTCTTTTCGCCAAGCACGCGTTTCATTTCCGCCAGTTCGTCATCGATTGCATCGGCCCCTTCGAGGGCGGCAATCTCGTCGGAAAGGCTCGGCTTGTCTGACGCGTCGGCTATGTTCAGTGCGTCGGCACGACCTTCGGCATAGTCGACCCGGCGTTCGAGCTGGTCGAAACGTGAAAGCGCTTCATCGGTCCGCTCGTTGGTCATCAGCGTACGCAGCTTTACGCGGTTCTCTGCGCTCTCGAGCCGCGCCGCGATGGCGGTCTGGCGACTGCGGGCTTCGCGCAACCGGTTCTGCAGTTTCTGGATGTCCTGCTCGTAGGCGCGCAAGGCGTCGTCGAGCACCGAAATTTCCTGCTTCAGCTGGTCGGACATGTCCGCCGCCTTCTTGCGTTCGACCAATGCGGCCCGGGCCAGGTCTTCGCGGTCCTTCGACAAGGCAAGCTGTGCCTTTTCGCCCCAGTCGCTCTGAAGCTTGTCGAGCTTGACCGTGTGGCGATGCATTTCCTTCTGGTCTGCAATGGTGCGCGCGGCGGACGCCCGGACCTCCACCAGCGTTTCCTCCATTTCGAGAATGATCATGCGGATCATCTTCTGGGGATCATCCGCCTTGTCGAGCATGTCGTTGAAATTGGCCGCGATGATATCGCGGGTACGGCTGAAAATTCCCATTAAAGGTGCTCCACTGGAAAAAAAGTCCGATCCCTTCTTGTGCCGTCCGCCGTCGCGGGTCGGGGTGGGCGAACGGCGTAACCGCTCGACCTCCTGCTCGATCCGCGACAGGCTCGGTCCGGATTTGGAACGGTCCGAAGCGCCGTCGACATCGCTGCCTTGGGGACTGTCAGGGGAGCGACGCTCCGGACCGAGAGGATCGTGGTCGGGGGGCAGGGTCATGCGATCGCGGACTTCTGGTAAACCGCCATCGTCGGCGTGGGGCCGGTCACTGCGATCTGCGAGCTGAGTATGACCAGCGCGCTCGTCGCGGCAATGCTGGCGAGCGCGGCCTTCCCGAGCCTGGTGCGGAAAAAACTGCGATCGTACATGGCTTGGCTACCTCTCTGGATTGGTGTTGTTAATTTATTCGCAAGGGGCGTGCCAAACCAACAAAACGGCGGAAAAACAAACGTTAGACGGCTCTCGACGACTGTAGGGTTGGTTTTGATTGCCAACCCTTGGTGGTTTTTCCTATATTGTGGTTATGGAGCGGGAAAACCAGTTCATTGGCCAATCCGGCGCGTTTCTCGACGCGGTCGAACGGGCCAGTCGCGCCGCTCCGATGCGTCGACCGGTACTGGTGATTGGCGAGCGGGGTACGGGCAAGGAACTGATCGCCGAACGTCTCCATCGCCTTTCGACGCGGTGGGACGAGCCGCTCGTTGTCATGAACTGCGCCGCCCTTCCCGAAACACTGATCGAGGCCGAGCTGTTCGGCCACGAGGCCGGGGCTTTTACCGGCGCTACGAAGACTCGGGCAGGACGTTTCGAGGAGGCCGACAAGGGCACGTTGTTTCTCGATGAACTGGGTTCGCTGTCGATGGGTGCGCAGGAGCGTTTGTTGCGCGCGGTCGAATATGGAGAGGTAACGCGGATCGGTTCATCACGCCCGATGCAGGTCGATGTGCGGATCGTTGCCGCGACCAACGAGAACCTGCCAGACAAGGCTGCGTGCGGGAACTTCCGCGCCGATTTGCTCGACCGTCTGAGCTTCGAGGTCATCACCCTGCCACCGTTGCGTGTCCGCGAAGGCGACGTCGAGGTTCTTGCCGACTATTTCGGGCGGCGGATGGCGGCCGAGCTGGGCTGGGAGGACTGGCCCGGCTTCGCGGGTCATGTCGGTGAGCAGCTTGTCAACCACGATTGGCCCGGCAATGTGCGCGAGTTGCGCAACGTCGTGGAGCGGGCGATCTATCGCTGGGACAACTGGAGCGAGCCGATCGGTCACGTCCAGTTCGATCCCTTCGACAGCCCGTGGGCACCGATGACGCCGAAAACCCGCGCTCCGCAACCGGAACAGGGGAAAATGTTTGCGCCCGTTGCCAGCGACTTCGAGTCGATTGACGACTTGCGTGCTGCCGTTGATGAGCATGAACGCGCAATTGTCGAGCATGCACTTGGCAAGCATCGCTGGAACCAGCGCCAGACCGCCAAGGCGCTCGGACTGAGCTACGACCAGCTACGCCATTGTATCAAGAAGCACGGACTGACCGACGACGATTGAACGCGGGATACGGGTTTTCCCGCACGCCTTGCTACAGGCGATCGTTACCCAGCCAGGTCACAAGCGGGGGCCATGACCCAAGGCACATCAGCCACGCTTGTTTCCCCAATCGCCCGTCGCCGTTCGCACAGCAGGCTTCGCTTGGGGGTCCCGGCACGCCTGGAACTGGTGAGCGGCGTGTTTCCCTGCATGCTGGTGGATCTGTCGGTGGTCGGCGCGCGATTGAACCTGGGTTGGCAGCCGAAGGTCGGCGTTCCTGGGGTGTGCCGGTTCGAAGGGCATGAAGCATTCGGCGAGATCGTATGGGCTTGCGGGGGAGAAATTGGCCTGCGTTTCGACGAACATGTTCCCGGACACATCGTCGTCGCCATGCGCCATGCGACACGAGAAATCCTGCATCGTCACCGGACCAGCACGGTCCGGTTCGCGCGCTCGTGGGTGACTGGCGAGTACTGAATTACTCGGCTTTTGCCGCGCTATCCGATGCTTTCAGGTAAGGCTCTTGCCAATTCCGGTGGTTGGGCCTAAATGACCCTTCATCCCGACATTGTCGCGACAACGGAGGGGCTGGCGCCGCAAGGGGCCGGCGCGAAAACCCGTTGCGGCAATACTGCTAGAAACCGGAGAGTGAATGGCCGATCTGACGCGCCTGACAGAAGTGATCGAACCCGAAGCGAATGCGCTTGGGTTCGAACTCGTGCGCGTAAAGATGCTCCCTTCCGAAGCCGGTGAGGGCGGACAGGCCTTGCAGGTCATGGCCGAAGATCCGGCCACAGGCCAATTGGTGATAGATCAGTGTGCCGCGCTTTCGCGTCGCATTTCCGAGAAAATGGATGCTCTCGAAGAGGTTGGAGAGGTTCTGGTTTCCGGGGCCTACCACCTCGAGGTTTCCAGCCCGGGAATCGATCGCCCGCTCACGCGTGCGAAGGATTTTGCGCAATGGGTGGGACACGAGGCCAAGATCAGCATGGAAAAAGGTTGGGGCGGCCAGCGCACCTACAAGGGCGACCTCAAGGGCATCGATGGCGACATCGTGACCATTGACGACAACAAGGCGGGCGAGACTTCTCTCCCCCGTCAATCAATCCATTCGGCGAAGCTCGTCTTGACCGATGCGCTGATCGCCGCCACCCAGCCGCTCGACACGAGCGGTGCCGACGAAATCGTCGAACTCGAAGAAGAAAAGGCAGACGACTGATGGCCAGTGCCATTTCCGCCAACAAGGCTGAACTCCTAGCTATCGCGAACGCGGTCGCGTCCGAAAAAATGATCGACAAGGCCATCGTCATCGAGGCGATGGAAGAAGCGATCCAGAAATCGGCTCGTAACCGTTACGGCGCGGAGAACGACATTCGCGCCAAGCTCGATCCGCAGACTGGCGATCTTCGCCTCTGGCGCGTCGTCGAGGTCGTCGAAGAAGTCGAAGACTATTTCAAGCAGGTCGACCTCAAGCAGGCTCAGAAACTACAGGACGATGCCAGCGTCGGCGATTTCATCGTCGATCCGCTACCGCCGGTCGATCTCGGTCGTATCGACGCGCAGAGCGCCAAGCAGGTGATTTTCCAGAAGGTCCGCGACGCCGAGCGCGAGCGTCAGTTCGAGGAATTCAAGGACCGCGCGGGCGAAGTCATCACCGGCGTCATCAAGTCGGTGGAATTCGGCCACGTGATCGTAAATCTTGGCCGCGCCGAGGGCGTTATCCGTCGTGATCAGCAAATCCCGCGCGAGGCCGCCCGGGTAGGCGAGCGTGTTCGCGCGCTGATCAGCAAGGTCGAGCGCAACAATCGTGGTCCGCAGATATTCCTTACCCGCGCGCATCCCGACTTCATGCGCAAGCTGTTCGCGCAGGAAGTGCCGGAAATCTACGACGGGATCATCGAGATCAAGGCTGCTGCGCGTGATCCAGGCAGCCGCGCCAAGATCGGTGTCATCAGCCATGATTCCTCGATCGATCCGGTGGGCGCCTGTGTCGGCATGAAGGGCAGCCGCGTTCAGGCGGTCGTGCAGGAACTGCAGGGCGAGAAGATCGACATCATTCCCTGGAGCGAGGATGGCGCGACGTTCATTGTCAACGCCCTTCAGCCTGCCACGGTCAGCCGCGTCGTTCTCGACGAGGAAGCAGAGCGGATCGAAGTGGTCGTGCCCGATGACCAGCTCTCGCTCGCCATTGGTCGCCGCGGTCAGAACGTGCGGCTCGCCAGCCAGCTTACTGGCAACCAGATCGACATCATGACCGAGGAAGAGGCCTCGGAAAAACGCAGCAAGGAATTTGCCGAGCGTTCCAAGATGTTCGAAGAGGAACTCGACGTCGACGAGACGCTTTCGCAGCTGCTGGTTGCCGAAGGGTTCGCCGAACTCGAGGAAGTCGCCTACGTGCAACTGGAAGAACTCGCCACGATCGAGGGCTTCGACGAGGATCTGGCCGAAGAGCTTCAGAACCGGGCGCAGGAAGCGATCGAACGGCAGGAAGCCGCGCACCGCGAAACCCGCCGCGAGCTCGGTGTCGAGGATGATGTGGCCGAACTGCCGCACCTTAGCGAAGCCATGCTTGTCACTCTTGGTCAGGCCGGTCTCAAGACGCTCGACGATGTGGCCGATCTCGCCACCGACGAACTGATTGCCAAGAAACGCGAAGCCCCTCGCCGCCGCAACAACGCAGATGGACCGCCGATGCGGCGCGACCGTCCCATGCGCGAACAGGACAAGGGCGGCGTGCTGGGCGAATACGGTCTGACCGAAGAGCAGGGCAACGAGATCATCATGGCTGCCCGCGCGCACTGGTTTGAAGACGACCAGGACGTTTCGGCAAAGGACAGTGCCGAAGCAGCCGAACCACAGGAGGCCGCCGATGCGGACTCCACCCAATGAGAGCCTGACGTCCGACATCGCTGAAGCGCCCAAGGCACGGAAGACTTCCGAGCCCGAACGGCGCTGCATACTGACAGGCCAGACGGGTCCGCGTGACTCGCTCGTTCGTCTGGCCGCGTCACCCTCGGGCCTGGTTTTGCCCGATGCACAGGAAAAGGCACCTGGGCGTGGGGCGTGGGTGTGTTCGTCTCGCAGCGCGGTCGAGGAAGCGCAGGATAGCGGCAAGTTGAGGGCGGGCCTTTCGCGCGCCTTCAAGACAGGTGACATCGAAATACCCGAAAACCTTCCTCAGAAGATCGAGGATGCGCTGCTGCGGGTCTTTCTCGACCGGTTGGGCCTCGAAATGCGGGTCGGAAGTCTTATCTTGGGCACGCAACGCATTGCCGATGCCGCGCGCAAAGGCGAAGTGGCGCTGTTGCTGCACGCTTTAGATGCCAGCGAAGACGGACGAAAGAAGCTTGACCAAGCCTGGCGCGTGGGGCGCGATGCCGAAGGGTCTGGCGAGCGGGGGCTGACACTGCCACTGGACCGCGATGCTTTGTCTGTGGCATTGGGCCGCGACAACGTCGTCCATCTGGCGCTGGCCGATCATGCTTCGGCTGCCAGGGTTTCGAAGCCCCTGACGCGCCTCATGCATTATCAGGGGCGCGACTTTCCCGGCGATACAGGGCGTGCCCACTCGCGCGCCGATGACGATACGAACGATTGAGACTGAGAGAAACGAGCAAGAATGAGCGACGACGAAAAGAAACCCGCCCGCAAGCCGCTGAGCCTCAAGGGTAGCCAGCCGGGCGAGGTCAAGCAGACCTTCAGCCACGGCCGCACCAACAAGGTGGCGGTCGAGGTGAAGCGCCGTCGCAAGCTCGTGAAACCGGGTGAAGCGCCGCCGCCGCCCCCCGCTCCCGAGCCAGCCCCGGAACCTGCACCCGCGCCGGCGCCGCCGCCGCCGGTTGCGAAGGAGCCTGCGCGCAAGAAACCCAAGGCTGACAGCGAGACGCCTCAGGAACGCGTAGCCCGCCTCCAGCGCGAGGCCGAGGAAGACCGTCTGCGCGTCGCCGAAGAAGCCCGTAAGCGTGAGGATACCGAAGCCCAGCAAGCCGTCGAGGACGAGAAGAAGCGCGCTGAGGACAAGCGGAAGGCCGATGAAGAGGCCAAGAAGCGTGCGACCGAGGAAGCAAAAAAGGCTGCCGAGAACGCGATCGAGGAGACTGCTGAAGCACAGCAGCCAGCACCTGAAAGCGAACCGGAAACTGCCGCTACTGCGGCGCCACGCCGGTTTACGCCGGTCGCTCGTCCTGAGCCCAAGAAACCCGAACGCAAGAAGAAAGACGACAAGCGCGCCGATCGTGCGGCAGAACAACCGGACAAGCGCCGGGCGGGCAAGCTGACGGTAAACAAGGCTCTCAATGAAGACGAGGGCCGCCGTGCTCGTTCGCTCGCCGCACTCAAGCGTGCGCGCGAGAAGGAGCGCCGCATGCAGGGGGGGCCGTCCAAGCCGCGCGAAAAGCAGGTCAGGGACGTGGTCGTACCCGAGGCGATCACGGTTGGCGAACTGGCCAAGCGGATGGGCGAAAAAGGTGCCGACCTGGTCAAGGAACTGTTCAACCTAGACATGATGGTTACCGTCAACCAGACGATCGATCAGGACACGGCAGAGCTGCTCGTCGAACAGTTTGGCCATAATATCCAGAAGGTTTCCGAGGCAGATGTCGACATCGACAGGACCGAAGATGCCGACCCGGAAGAGACGTTAAAACCGCGTCCGCCGGTGGTGACGATCATGGGGCATGTCGACCACGGCAAGACCTCGCTGCTTGACGCCCTGCGCGGTGCGAATGTCGTCAAGGGCGAAGCAGGTGGTATCACCCAGCATATTGGCAGTTATCAGGTGAAGACGAAGAAGGGCGATTCGATCACCTTCCTCGATACGCCTGGCCA
Source organism: Erythrobacteraceae bacterium Alg239-R51 (assembly GCA_947331495.1). Lineage (GTDB taxonomy): Bacteria > Pseudomonadota > Alphaproteobacteria > Sphingomonadales > Sphingomonadaceae > Qipengyuania. The sequence goes on from CAMZOI010000002.1 coordinate 381,040, forward strand.
CGCCGCCTTCACCGAGATGCGTCAGCGAGGTGCGAACGTGACCGATATCGTCGTGCTGGTCGTTGCCGCCGATGATGGAATCATGCCGCAGACGATCGAGGCGATCAATCACACGAAGGCGGCGGGCGTTCCGATGATCGTGGCGATCAACAAGATCGACAAGGAGGAAGCCAATCCGGACAACATCCGCAATCGATTGCTCGAACATGAGGTGATCGTGGAGAAGATGTCCGGCGATGTTCAGGATGTGGAGATTTCCGCGCTCAAGAAAGAAGGCCTCGACAAACTGCTCGAAGCCATCTCCAACCAGGCCGAATTGCTCGAACTGAAGGCGCGGCCCGACCGCGACGCCGATGCGACGGTGATCGAGGCACAGCTCGACAAGGGTCGTGGACCCGTCGCCAGTGTCCTGATTACGCGCGGAACCTTGAAGCGCGGCGATACATTCGTGGTCGGAACGCAGAGCGGCCGCGTGCGGGCAATCGTCAATGACCAGGGCAAGCAGATCAAGGAAGCCGGTCCGTCGATGCCGGTCGAAGTCCTCGGTCTCGGCGGCGTACCCAGTGCGGGCGACCAGCTGACCGTGGTCGAGAACGAGCAGCGCGCGCGCGAAGTCGCCGAGTTCCGTCAGGCCAAGGCAACCGAAAAGCGCACGGCGCTCGCGCCGACCAGCTTCGATACGATGTTCAACACGTTGTCTTCGAAGGTTATCGAGTTCCCGGTACTGGTAAAGGCCGACGTCCAGGGTTCGGTCGAGGCGATCGTCAACGCGTTGCACAACCTCTCGAATGACGACATCAAGGTCCGTGTCCTTCATGCCGGCGTGGGGGCGATCACCGAAAGCGATGTCCAGTTGGCGGCTGCGTCGGAAGCGCCGATACTGGGCTTCAACGTCCGTCCCAATGCCAAGGCTCGCGATCTGGTGAAGCGCGACAACGTGCGGATGATGTATTACGATGTCATCTATCACCTGACCGATGAAATCTCGAAGGAGATGGCTGGCGAGCTTGGTCCGGAGCGGATCGAGAATGTCGTCGGCCGTGCCGCGGTCAAGGAAGTGTTCCGCTCGGGCAAGCGAGACAAGGCGGCTGGTCTGCTGGTCGAGGAGGGGGTCATCCGCAAGGGTCTGTTCGCGCGCCTGACCCGCGAGGACGTGATCGTCTCGGCTACCACCATCGCCTCGCTGCGACGGTTCAAGGACGACGTGGACGAGGTACGGGCCGGGCTCGAATGCGGCGTGGTGCTTGCCGACACGAACGACATCAAGGCTGGCGACCAGCTCGAGGTGTTCGAGGTCGAGGAGCGTGAGCGCACTCTGTGAGCGAAGCGGTTTCCATGCGTCCGCATGACGAGAACGCTGCCCATGCCGAGTTGCTGGGCGTGGAGTTCGAAAGCTTCGACAAGGAGCGCGAAGAGATAACCCTGCGTTTTCGCGCGCCGGACAGCTTCATCACCCCGCGCGGCAGCGTGCAGGGCGGGCTCGTCGCGGGGTTTCTCGACGAGGTCATGGGCTGGGCGCATGTCTGGGCAACGGATCACGCCGAGGCGCCGCTCAATCTCGATATTGCGATGAGTTTGCTGAAGCCGGTTCTGGCCGGTCCACTTGTCGCAAAAGGCCGGGTGGTGCGTCGCGGACGCAAGGTCATCTTCCTCGAAGGCGAGCTGTTCGATGAAGGCGGGGCGTTGCTTGCCCGTTCGACCAGCACCGCCATTCCCACCCCGCGACCCACGGGAGATGGCTGATGGCCCGGAGCGCAACCACTTCGGAACAACAATCGGTTCGCGTGCTGAAAGTGGGCGAGCGGGTGCGTCATATCCTGTCGGAATTGCTGGCGCGCGGGGAAGCGCACGACGATGTGCTGCGCGCGGCCAATATCGCTGTCACCGAAGTGCGGATGACGCCCGATCTGCGAAACGCGAAGGCTTACGTAAAGCCACTTCTGGGCGAGGATGAAGGCAAGGTCCTGACAGCGTTGCGGACCAACACTGCTTTCTTTCAGAAGGAAGTCGCGCAGCGTCTCGGCTTGAAATTCGCGCCGAAACTTTCCTTTCAGCCCGATGAAAGCTTCGACGAGGCCGACCGGATCGAGCGCTTGCTCAACGATCCCAAGGTGGTACGCGACCTCGACGAAGAGTGACGGATCATTCCGTCAGCGTCGCCTCTGCCGGCACTGACAGCTCGGGCAACGCATAGCCCACCGGCGCATCGGGCCCCAGGGGGATGCCGAGATAGAACCACCCCACAATCAGCGCCGTACCCGAAATCAGCAGCCATATGGAATAGGGCAACATCATCGCGGTCAGGCTGCCGAGGCCGAAATCCGTCTGCCAGCGCTGGGCGAAGACCAGGATCAGCGGGAAGTACACCATCAGCGGGGTGATGATGTTGGTCGCGCTGTCGCCGACGCGATAGGCGGCGGTAGCACCTTCAGGGCTGATGCCGAGCAGCATCAGCATCGGCACGAGGATCGGCGCGAGCAGGGCCCACTTGGCGCTGGCCGAACCGACGAACAGGTTGAGCAAGGCGGCGAAGATCACCATCAACCCGATCACCAGCGGCAACGGCAGGCCGGTGCTTTCGATCATCGCCGCGCCATGCACCGCCGTGATCAGGCCGAGATTCGACCATTCGAACATCGCCACGAAATGCGCTGCGGCGAAGGCGAGGACCAGGTAATACCCCATGTCCTTCATCGCCTCGGCCATCATGGCCACGAGATCGCGGTGATCCTCGATTGTCCCGGCGGCGCGGCCGTAGGCCCAGCCGGTGGCCAGGAACAGCACGAAAAAGGCCGCGACCAGCGACTTGTAGAAGGGGTCGAGCTCTGTGTGGATCGAGCATTCGGTAGCCGGGATGCCTTCGCATGCCGCCTCGTTGATCAGCGGCGTGCCCGGTGCGAAGACCATCAGCGCCCAAAGCGCGACCACCAGCAGAGCGGCGATGCCCGCATTGCGCAGCCCCTTCGATGCACGCGCGCCTTCATGCGCGGTCGGATCGGGGCTGGTGTCGTCACCAACGCCCGCCTGCGCGCCGCCCCGCCAGGAGCCGAGGCGCGGCTCGATCACCTTGTCGGTGACGTACCAGATGATCGGCAGGAAGACGAAAGTCATCACGACGATGAAATACCAGTTGCCAGCGATATTGGCAGACCAGGCCGGGTCGAGCGCGCTGGCACCCACCGCTTCCTCGGTTATTCCGAACAGCAGCGCATCGAGCTGACCGGGGGAGACATTGGCGGAGAAGCCGCCGGACACGCCGGCAAAGGCCGCGGCGATGCCTGCCAGCGGATGGCGTCCGGCGGCGGCGAACAGCACGCCCGCCAGCGGAATCAGGACGACATAACCTGCGTCCGCCGCGTGGTTGCCGATCATCGCGACCAGCGCGACCACCGGCGTGAGCAACGACCTGGGCGCGCCCTTTACCGCCTTGGCCATGCCTGCCGCGAAGAAGCCGGATCGTTCCGCCACGCCCGCGCCCAACATGACCACCAGGACGTAGCCGAGCGGATGGAAGTGAGTGAATGTCTCGGGCATTTCGACCCAAAGCCGCTGGATATTCTCCGGCGAGAGCAAGCTGACGGCGGAGATCACCGCGGTACTGCCCGTCTCCTCGTCGATTGCGGTGGGATGGAGCGCGGAAACCCCGCTTAGCGCGGCGATGATCGAGATCACCACGAGCGCGATGATCAGATAGAGGAAGATGAACACCGGATCGGGCAACCTGTTGCCTGTCCGCTCGATCCATCCAAGGAAGCCGCCCTGCTGCACGGTCTCTGCCGTCGCTTCCGCCATATGTCGTCTCTTCCCGGTCGTTTATGTCGTAATTCCGGCTACCATTCCGAAGCCTGCCTGTCGCGTCGCTTAACAGTCTATCCCCCGGTTGATCAAAGCGGCTAGAGGCACGAGCATGGCCCGACTCTATTTCTACTATGCGAGCATGAATGCAGGGAAGAGCTCCACACTCCTGCAGGCGGATTTCAACTATCGCGAACGGGGCATGCGGACGATGCTTTGGACTGCCAGCCTCGATACCCGCAGCCAAAGCAAGATACGCAGCCGTATCGGGCTGGAAGCCGACGCGCATTGCTATACGCCGGAGACGGATCTGTGGTCCGAAGTGACCCGCGCCGATCCGGCACCCGACTGCGTGCTGGTCGACGAGGCGCAGTTTCTCTCGCGTGAGCAGGCTTGGCAACTTGCGCGGCTGGCCGACGAAGCAGATATTCCGGTTGTCTGCTACGGACTGCGAACCGACTTTCAGGGCGAGCTGTTTCCCGGTTCCGCCGCGCTGCTGGGAATTGCAGACAAGCTCGTGGAACTGAAAGGCGTGTGCCATTGCGGACGCAAGGCAACGATGAACCTGCGTGTCGACAAGGCAGGCGACGCGGTCACGACAGGCGCGCAAACCGAAATCGGCGGGAACGACCGTTATGTGGCATTGTGTCGGCGGCATTTCGTCGAGGCGCTGGAAGCTTAGCTCCGCGCCCCCTATCTGGTCTCGATGACAGAAACCCTGCTCCTCGCGGCGATCCTGATCCCGTGCCTGATCATCGCCATCGTGTTTCACGAAGTTGCGCATGGGTGGGCCGCGCTGGCGCTGGGAGACACTACCGCGCGCGACATGGGACGCCTGACGCTCAATCCGATCCGCCATGTCGATCCCATCGGAACGCTGCTGGTGCCCGGCGCGCTGGCGCTGTTCGGCGGGCCGATCTTCGGGTGGGCCAAGCCGGTGCCGGTCAACCAGCGTCGGCTCGACAATCCGCGTTTCGGAATGATGGCGGTGGCAGCAGCGGGGCCGGGCACCAATCTCCTGCTGGGTCTTGTCGGAGCAGTTCTGCTGGGCATGTTCGGACCGAACGATCCGCAATTCGTGGTCGAAGGCGGAACGGTGCCGTTGCTCGCCGATGGGGCCGGAAATATCAGTGCGATCGGTTCGGGGCTGTTCTATTTCATCGTGATCAACGCCTTCCTGGCGTTCTTCAACCTTCTGCCGATCCCGCCTTTCGACGGCTCGCATATCGTGGGTGGTTTGATGCCTCGCAAATGGGCGCGGCATTGGCAACGCGTCCAGTCGCTCGGCATGTTGCTGATCGTGGTGCTGATCGCGGCGACCTGGATCTTCCCCGACAACAGCCTGATCGCGAGCACGGTTCTTCCGCCCGTGGAGTGGATCGTCGAGTGGTTTCTGTCGCTTGCAGACCGCGTTTCGGGCGCGCTGGCTTCATGAGCGACAGGTCCGTTCCCCACGGCTGGCTGGTTCTCGACAAGCCACGCGGGATGGGTTCGACGCAGGCGGTGTCGGCGGTAAAGCGCATCTTGCGGCAAGGCGGCTTCCCGAAAACCAAGGTTGGACACGGCGGCACGCTCGATTCTCTGGCCGAAGGTGTCCTCCCGATAGCGTTGGGGGAAGCGACGAAACTGGCCGGACGTATGCTGGAGTCCGACAAGGCGTACGAATTCACCATCCAGTTCGGCGAGGAGACGGCAACGCTCGATACAGAAGGTGAAGTGGTTCGCCGGTCTGATCGCAGACCTCCAATTGCGGCGATCGCCGCGATACTCGAGCATTTCACCGGCGAAATCGAACAGACCCCACCTGCCTATTCCGCAGTCAAGATCGCTGGCAAGCGTGCCTCCGACCGGACGCGTGCGGGCGAGGACGTCGCAATGAAGACACGCCGTGTCACGGTTCATTCCCTGACTTTCGTCGGAGAGCGTGAGGATATTTCCATCCGGTCGACCTTCGCCACCACGGCCGGCCGACCGGACCCTTACGATCCGCAGGCCCCGCTCGAACTGGCCGAAAGCGTCACGCTGGCTGCACGCGTGTCGAAAGGGACGTATATCCGTTCGCTTGCACGGGATATCGCGCATGCCCTTGGCACGGTCGGCCACGTGACCTACCTGCGTCGTACCAAGGCTGGTCCGTTCACCGAACGACAGGCGATTTCGCTGGACAGATGCGAAGAAATCGCTAAGGGCGCGGCCATCGAAAACCTTCTCCTGCCGCTAGAGGCCGGACTGGACGACATCCCGGTCCTCACCCTCGATCCCGACAGCGCGCAGGCGGTCCGCCAGGGCCGGGTATTGTCGGACTTGCCCCCCGTTCCAGGAGAATGGGCCGATGGGCTCCACCTTGCCAAGCTGCACGACGTGCCGGTGGCCTTGATGGAACTCGAAGGTGGCACGGCCAAGGTCGTGCGGGGTTTCAACCTTCCCGATGTCGCGGAGTAAACACATGTCGGTTACCGCCGAAAACAAGCAGAAGATCATCAAGGACAATGCGCAGGGCAAGGGCGATACGGGTTCGCCGGAAGTCCAGGTCGCGATCCTGACCGAGCGTATCAAGAACCTGACCGATCACTTCAAGGACCACCACAAGGACAATCACTCGCGTCGTGGTCTGCTGATGATGGTCAACAAGCGCCGCAACCTGCTCGCCTACCTGAAAAGAAAGGATGTCGAGCGGTACAACGCGCTGATCCAGAAGCTGGGTCTTCGCAAATAAGAGTTTCTCGAAGGGGCGGCTCCAAGAGCCGCCCCTTCGTCCATCCGGCTTCCACGCAATTCGGCGGGAAGCGGAACAATGGGGCGAAGACAGCCCCGCACCGGACCGGGACGGCATACCCGGCATTGCAGGCCCCGCACCGCAATCAGGCCGTGCGGGTCATCAAGGAAAACACATGTTCGACAAGAAAACCGTATCGCTGGAGTGGGGCGGAAAGACCCTCACCCTCGAAACTGGCCGCATAGCCCGTCAAGCCGACGGGGCGGTCCTTGCCACCTATGGCGAAACCGTGGTCTTGTGCGCCGTCACGGCCGCACGGACCGTGAAGGAAGGGCAGGATTTCTTCCCCCTGACCGTTCACTACCAGGAAAAATTCTCTGCCGCCGGGCGCATTCCGGGCGGCTTCTTCAAGCGCGAAGGCCGCGCGACGGAGAAGGAAACGCTGACCTCCCGCCTGATCGACCGCCCCGTTCGGCCGCTCTTCCCGGAAGGTTTCTACAACGAAATCAACGTCATAGCACAGGTCCTGTCCTATGATGGCGAGACCGAACCCGACATCGTCGCGATGATCGCCGCTTCGGCCGCGCTCACCATTTCCGGCGTTCCCTTCATGGGCCCGATCGGTGCGGCGCGTGTTGGTTTCCGCGACGGCGAATACATTCTCAATCCGAGCGTGTCGGATGTGTTTGATGAAGAAGGTCGCCTCGACCTCGTCGTGGCCGGCACGCAGGACGCGGTGATGATGGTCGAATCCGAAGCCAAGGAACTGACCGAAGAGGAAATGCTCGGTGCGGTCATGTTCGCGCACGAGGAAAGCCGCAAGGTCATCGGCGCGATCATCGATCTGGCCGAGCAGGCTGCCAAGGATCCGTGGGAGCTCCAGCCGGTCGAGGACAAGTCGGCCACGATCGAGGAACTTCGTGGCATCATCGGCGACGATCTCGCCAAGGCCTACAAGATCACCAACAAAGCCGAGCGTCAGGATGCCGTAAACGCTGCGCGCGAGAAGGCTCGTAATCATTACGAAAGCCTCGACCATGAAGATCCAGCCGAATATCTCGGCAAGCTCAAGCTGGTGAAGAAGCTGGAAAGCGACATCGTACGCAAGGCCATTCTCAAGGATGGCCAGCGTATCGACGGCCGCAAGACGACCGATGTCCGCCCGATCGAAGCGATGGTCGGCCTGTTGCCTCGGACCCACGGTTCGGCGCTGTTCACGCGTGGCGAGACGCAGGCAATCTGCACCACGACGCTGGGCACCAAGGACGCCGAACAGATGATCGACGGCCTCGAGGGCCTGTCGTACAATCACTTCATGCTGCACTACAACTTCCCGCCCTACTCGGTCGGCGAAGTGGGCCGCTTCGGCTTTACCAGTCGCCGCGAGACCGGCCACGGCAAGCTCGCCTGGCGCGCGCTGCACCCGGTCCTGCCGAAGCATGAGGACTTTCCCTATACGATCCGCATCCTGTCCGACATCACCGAGTCCAACGGCTCCTCCTCGATGGCGACGGTCTGCGGTGGGTGTCTTGCTATGATGGATGCCGGCGTTCCGATCGAGCGTCCGGTTTCCGGCATTGCCATGGGCCTGATCCTCGAAGGTGAAGACTTCACCGTGCTGTCCGACATCCTGGGTGACGAAGATCACCTGGGCGATATGGACTTCAAGGTGGCCGGAACCGAAAAGGGCATCACCAGTCTGCAGATGGATATCAAGGTCGCCGGCATTACGCAGGAGATCATGAAAACCGCGCTGGCGCAGGCGAGCGACGGCCGTACGCACATTCTGGGCGAAATGCAGAAGGCATTGGGCTCAGCGCGCGGTGAAGTTTCGAAGCACGCTCCGCGCATCGAGACGATGCAGATCGACAAGTCGAAGATCCGTGACGTCATCGGCACGGGCGGCAAGGTCATCCGCGAGATCGTCGCCGAGACCGGGGCCAAGGTCGACATCGACGACGAAGGCACGATCAAGATCTCGTCTTCCAATGCCGATGAAATCGAGGCTGCACGCAAGTGGATCGAAGGCATCGTCGAAGAAGCGGAAGTCGGCAAGGTCTATACCGGCAAGGTCGTCAATATCGTCGATTTCGGTGCGTTCGTGAACTTCATGGGTGGCAAGGACGGTCTCGTCCATGTCAGCGAAATGAAGAACGAGCGTGTCGAGAAGCCGACCGACGTCGTGTCTGAAGGGCAGGAAGTAAAGGTCAAGGTTCTCGAAATCGATCAGCGCGGCAAGGTTCGCCTGTCGATGCGAGTGGTCGACCAGGAAACCGGCGAGGAACTGGAAGACACCCGTCCCCCGCGCGAGCCCAAGGGCGATCGTGGCCCGCGTGGCGGCGGCGGTGACCGCCGCGGCGGTCGGGGCGGTCGCGGCGGCCCGCGTCGTGATCGCGACGATCGCGGAGGCGACAAGGGTGGCCGGGAAGGCGGTGGGGAAGCCCACGTGCCGGATTTCCTGAAGGACTGAACCAACGCATCGTCCCGAGGCGGTGAATGTGAAACGGAAGAGGTCGCGGGTTCGCTCGCGGCCTTTTTCCGTTTCTGCGAAGGAAGGGGTTGTGGTATCCTGACTTCCCCGGAATCCTCGAGACTGAGATAGAGTCGGAGCCGGTTAATCGAGAAACGCGGGTCGCTGGGTCGCTTGTCCAATTGTTTGGGAGAGCGAAGATGAGCGAACAAATTGACATGGCACGAGTCGAAGAACTGGCCGGCAAGGTCATCGGCGATGTGGCAGGTGCGCTGAGCCTGTACATGGCGTATATCGGAGACCAGACGGGCGTGTTCGAAGCGCTGGACGGCGCCGGACGGCTGACGATTGCCGAACTCGCAAAGAAGACCGGCCTGAACGAAAAGTATCTGCATGAATGGCTCGGCTCTGTCAGCGCCGCCGGATACGTGACCATGCACGAGGATGAGACATTCTCGCTTTCGCCGGAACAGGCGTTGATATTCGCCCGCGAAGGTCAGCCGGCATGCATGCAAGGCTTTATCCAGGCCGTCGTCTCGCAATACGAACAGCACGAGAAGGCTGTCTCGACCTTTGCCAGCGGCGAGGGACGCCCGTGGGGCGATCACACCCAATGCCTGTTTTGCGGTGTCGACCGGTTTTTCCGTCCGGGTTACGAAGCCAATCTTACGGCCGACTGGATTCCGTCGCTGAGCGGGGTGGAAGGCAAGTTGAAAGCGGGGGCGAAGGTGGCCGACATCGGCTGTGGCCACGGATCGTCGACCGTGCTGATGGCGCAATCCTATCCGGACTCGGAATTTCACGGCTTCGATTACCACGCGCCCTCGATCGAGATCGCGAAAACCGCCGCCCATGAGGCCGGGGTGCCGAACGTTCATTTCCACGTTGCAAATGCAAAGGAGTTCGGCGGCGCCGATTTCGATCTCGCCTGCATCTTCGATGCTCTGCACGACATGGGCGATCCCGTTGGTGCGGCGCGACATATTCGCGAAACGTTGAAGGACAGTGGGACCCTTATGCTGGTCGAACCGATCGCGGGAGATTCCTTCGCGGAGAACATGAACCCGCTCGGTCAGATTTTCTACGCCTTTTCGACCACGGTATGCACGCCCAATTCGCTGTCCCAGGAAGTCGCGCTGGGGCTGGGTGCCCAGGCGGGTCAGAAACGGCTGACCGAAGTGCTAAAGGAGGCCGGGTTCCGGAACGTACGCCGCACGTCGGAAACCGCGACCAACATGGTGCTGGAAGTCACCGGATAGCTTTCGCGATCTTCGACGGCGCGCTATCGGGGCCGGGCTCGCTTAGATGAGCGCCAACCCGGAGATTATGAATGCTTCCCCGCGAGACGATCGCAACCGCGCAGATTCCCGATGGCGAGACGCTGACGCTCATGAGCCATGGGCGCGATTACATCATCATGCTTGGGCGAGACGAGTTGATGGGTACGCGGATGCAATTTTCCGAAGAGCAGCTGGCCGAGCTCACTCTGGCGGAGCTGCCAGCAAAACGGCCACGCGTCCTGATCGGTGGTTATGGCATGGGGTTCACTTATCGCGCCGCATTGGCAAAACTTCCCGAAAGCGGCGAGGTCATAGTGGCCGAGATTGTGCCCGATATTATTGAATGGGCGAAGGGTCCGCTCGCGCATCTGACTGGCGACAGTCTGGCCGATCCGCGCGGACAGATCGTCCTGTGCGATGTCGCGGCGCTGATCGACGATGCGAACGATGGCACCTGCGCCAAGTTCGATGCGATCCTGCTCGACGTCGATAACGGGCCCGATGGCATCGTGCGCGACCAGAACAGTCGCCTTTACACCCGCACCGGGCTTGCGAAAGCCAAGGAGGCCCTGAAATCCGGGGGGATCCTGTCGGTCTGGTCGGCTGCACCCGATCACAAGTTCACCCGTCGCCTGATGGACGCAGGCTTCGAAGTGGAGACCCGCGAAGTGCGCGCGCGGCCCAACAACAAGGGACCGCGCCACACCATCTGGTTCGCAAGCAAGCTCAGGTCTTGATCCGCACCTTGCCGAGAAAGTCCCGCTTGCCCACTTTCGCACCCTTCATGCGCAGGATGCCGTAAGCCGTCGCGCAATGGAAATAGAAGTTCGGCTGGCTGAAGCTGAGCAGGAACTCCTCGGCGGTGAAGTCCATGCGATTGCCCTTGAACTCGAAGCGCATGGGCTGTCCCATGAAGCTTTCCATGTCCGCTTCGCTGAGTGCATCCAGCGTATCGACCGCGCCTGACAGCTTGGTCCGCAAATCGTCGAAACTCTCCGGCGGAGGATTGAGATCGGGCGAATAGACCCCGGCGCGCACCCCTTCGATCGCGCCTTGCGTATGCTCGGCAACGCTCTTTACCTGGTAGGAGAAGGGCAGCATGTCCTCGACGATCCGGGCGCCAATTATCTCACCATGCGCACAATCCTGTTCCTGGCACCATTTCTCGGCACTCTCGACCAGATGTCGCGCAGTGCCGAGCATCTGTAGCGCACTGGGAACGTAGGCGGCGTGAAGCGAAAGGGGCATTGTTGTTTCTCCGGCTGGTTCGCAGCGAGCATAACGCAACAACCGCTGCTGGCCAGAGGAACGTCAGCCGATGCGCGCAAGTTGCGGCCCACTAACGGCGTTGGACGACCAGGCCAGCATGCGATCGCGGCCGGCATCCTTCGCAGCATAAAGCGCCCGGTCGGCGCGCTTTACCGCGCTGTCGAGGGAATCGTCGTCATACACTTCAGCCAGTCCCGCGCTGGCAGTAACGCGGAAAGGCATTTCGGGCACCAGTTCGAATACGGCAAGGGTTATGCGTTGGCGGACCGTTTCCGCCCGGCGTTGCCAGTCTTCTCCGTAAAGCAGGATGACGAATTCCTCGCCCCCCTGCCTGGCCGGAAAGACTTGATCCTCGACCAGCCCATGAGCGACGGCGACCAGCACTTCATCGCCGACATCGTGTCCGAACTGGTCGTTGATCCGTTTGAAGTGATCGCAGTCGATGACCGCCAGGCCACTGGGACGGCCATGCTTCGTATCGCGAAAGCGGATCGCCAGACCCCGGCGGTTGGCAATGCCGGTCAGCGGATCGGTGGCAACCGCGATCCGGGCCTCGCGAACATCGGCCACGGCTTCGTCGCGCTGGGACTGTATCGCCATGAATCCCGCCGCCAGCCCGACGGCGCTGATCACGAAGTCGAGGAATATCGCGAGGAGGGCAGCGGTTACCCACATCGGCAGGTCGGATCCTGTCGACAGCTCGTAAATGAGGGTTGTCAGTCCGATGATGATGAGAGGCGACCAGGCCACTGCCTGAAAGCGACCCGCATTGCTTCCGGCACGGATCGCGGTCCCCAGTCCGGCCACTACTACCGCGGTGATGAACAGCAGAAGGACGTCATGGACCGCATCGAAGAATGGCCAGCGAAAAGCTGCGAAAGTAGCTCCTGCTGCGATCATCCCGGTATATAGCTGGGTGTTCAACCATGCCCGCATCCGCCGCAGCTGCAACCAGTCCTCGATATAATCAGCCAGAAGGGGTCCGGTGCATCCCACACCGATCGCCACGGCAACCTCGCCGATGGCTATGCGCAAGGGCCCGCTCGGCAACCATTCGGGGAGTGGGACCGGGAAAAGGGCAAGGGCCATGACTACGAAGGCCATGGTTCGCACGAAAACCCACAGCAGGAACCGGCGCTGCATGACTGGAAACAGGGCAAGCGCAAGCAGACCGTAAGTTCCGGCTATGCCAAGGAAGGCTCCGAAGGTTACGCCCGGCCAGTCCATACGCCCGTGATCCAATCCCCATCGTCGCGGTCGAAAGGGACCGCTCCGAGGCGAACATTAGCGCAGCTGTCTGCCCAGTCGGTAAACCGGGATGCTTAAGATTTTCGTGCGTCGGCCAGGCGACCTTCGCCTAACGACAGGTTACCTGACGCGCGGTCCGCCAAACGGCAGAGGGGGAGGGGGACGGCGCGCACCGCGCGGGAGCTGGGCCTGATAGGCCCTACCGCAATGTTCGACACAATAGGGGAAGCCGGGGTTCACCGCTTCGCCGCAGAAATGGAAATCCGGCTCGCCCGGGTGCCCCATCGGCCACCGACAGACCTTTTCCGAAAGGTCGAGCAGGCTGGTCTTGTCGGCAATCGAAGGATCGGGCTTCGCAGGGACCAGCCGCCGAGGCGGGGCCGGCGGGATCGGCGGTTGTTGATCCCCCGGACCTTGCCGTAAGAAACCGCCGGGCCCGACCGACACGATCTTGGGCAAGTCGGGATTGCGATTGGGCAGTGGCTGCGAAGGCGATGCGCTGTCTGGCTTGGGTGCCGGCTTGTCGGGCGACCTGGCAGGTGCAGGAGGCGGAGGAGCCGCCTTCTGCGCTGGCTTGGGCGCTGCCTTTCTGGGAACAGGCTTGGCCGTTTCCTTTGGCTTGGCAGCTTTCTTCTCGGCCGTCTTGACCGGCGATGGCCGTGATTTCAGCCCAAGCCGATGCGCCTTACCGATCACCGCATTGCGGCTTACACCGCCGAGTTCGTCGGCGATCTGGCTGGCGGTCGAACCGCCTTCCCACATCTTCTTCAGCGTTGAAATCCGTTCGTCGGTCCAGCTCATCTGCAATCCTGTGTCATGTCTCGTGCACCCCGGCTTGCCAGCCGCAATGCTTGGGCCTAGGCGCGCCCCTATGGCCGATCAAGCCCGCCCCTTCCAGCCCGAAGACCAGTCGCCGAGCGACAAGGATCCGGACGCCTCGTTCGTGGAGGAGCATGGCGGAAGAAGGGGCAGATTTCCGCCGCGCGGACAACCGGTAATCCAAGGGATAAACCGGATTGGCCTGTGGAGTCTCTATATTAAGGAGATACGCCGGTTTCTCAAGGTCCAGACGCAGACAATCTGGGCTCCGGCAGTCACGACCCTGCTTTTTCTCGTCATCTTCTCTGTGGCGCTGGGGCGGGGCGGTCGCGAAGTTCTGGGGGTCAGCTTTCCCAGCTTCGTGGCGCCGGGGCTGATCGCGATGGCAATGATGCAGAACGCCTTCGCCAATTCGAGCTTCTCGCTTCTGGCCGGAAAGATCCAGGGGACGATCATCGACCTGTTGATGCCGCCCCTGTCCGAAGGAGAGCTGATGGCCGGGATCGTCGGGGCGGCCATGACCAGGGCAGTGATGGTCGGGTTCGTGGTCGCGGCCGCCATGCTGCTTTATCCCGGCGTCGACCTCGCCATGGAGCATCCGTGGGCGGTTGTCTGGTTCGGCATAATGGGCGCAGCCATGCTCTCGGTACTCGGACTAATCGCGTCGATCTGGGCAGAGAAATTCGATCACAACGCTGCCGTTTCCAACTTCGTGATCGCCCCGCTGGCAATGCTTTCGGGCACTTTCTATATCATCGACCGGCTGGCGCCTGCATTTCAGGCCGTGAGCCGTCTTAATCCGTTCTTCTATGTCATTTCGGGTTTTCGATACGGCTTTCTTGGCGAAAGCGATATTGGCAGCGACGCCGCTGTGGCGTGGGCCGCGTTCGGTTTGCTCGTTTTGAACGTCATTCTGGCGGTCGCGGCCTACCGATTGTTGAAATCGGGCTGGAAAATCAAAAGCTGACGATCAGTGCGTCATCCTGCGGCGCATGCGATAACGGCCATTCTCGAACTGCTCGAAATATTGATGCACCTCGGGATGTGATACCGGTCCGCTTACTGAATCCGTGACCAGGTTCTGCTGGCTCACATAGGCGACGTAATCGCTATCATCGCTTTCGGCGAGCAAGTGATAGAACGGCTGGTCGCGGTCCGGCCTGATATCCTCGGGAATCGCCTCGTACCATTCCTCGCTATTGGCAAAGACCGGATCGATGTCGAAAATCACACCGCGGAAATCGAACACACGGTGCTTGACGACATCGCCGATGGCAAAACGGGTTTTCAGACGGCGCGGTGCTTCGATCGTGCGACCGGCCTGAGCGGAAAAGAAGTTGGTACGATCCATGGGCTGTCAGGATATGGTAGCAGGCGGTTTGGATACAACCGCCATGCTTCGCGCATCCCCGGTTTTGTGGTCGAAAGGGGGTTGGCAAGGATAGGGCGCTCGGCTAATCGGCGCGCTCGCTTCGACCGGGCCCCCACGGGCTGCAAGCGCACCCGACCTGCGGAGAGGTGGCAGAGTGGTCGAATGCGCCGCACTCGAAATGCGGTATAGGGGCAACCCTATCGTGGGTTCGAATCCCACCCTCTCCGCCACTATAAGTCATTGATAGAGAACGCTTTTCTTATACCTACAGAACTCGCGCAGTTCCGCGGGGTTCGGCGCGGATTTCCGTTCGTCAGAGAGCACAACGCCTGGCGAATATCGGGAGAATTGGCCCGAATTCTCTGCCGCCCAATCCGGTGCTACGGTTCTGGCCCTGGCTGCTGGCCCGTGCGGGAAAGAAGAGCGGCGCCGAAGCGCCGCTGTAGTTCGTTTTTAGGAAATCTGGCTTAGCCCGCCAGGAGCAGCTTTTCCTGCGCCGACCAGTCGAGCGGCAGGTCGCCTAACCCGAGAAGAATCTTCGCATCGATCCTCGCGGGCGCCGTACCGGTGGCAATTTTCTGCACTATTGGCGGGGCAAGGAAGTTCAGCCGGATGACCCATGTTACGTAGGAGGGCGTGACCTCGTGACGCTTCGCCATTTCAGTGACGTTGGCACCGGTCTCGACCATCTCCGACCACAAGCTTCGCGCGCGATGGAGAAGCTTGAGCAGGTGGGGTTGCGGTTCTCGAACTCGCGGGCGAGGGCTTCGCAGACCGTTTTCTCCAGTTCCAGCGCGGGCATCCGGCAGCCATCATTTTCTCCGCTGGTGCCTTGCTGGAGTGTCTTGCTGACATAGTAGCGGTAGCGCTGCTTACCCTTGCGGGCGTGCCCCATAAGAATTCGTTCCGGCGGCATCCGATGGCTACACGTGTCTGCGAAATAGAAGCATCTTGATGCGTGTTCCACGTTGCCACCTAGTGCAAGACCGGTCCCTGCGGCGATAGAGGAACGGTATAGCTGTCGATGGTGCGGAAGCGCAGGTCACTGTTGTGGATCGAGCCGAGCGCTGGCAGCAAACCGATATCCAATGGAAGTAGCTCTAGTTTCGTTTCTGCCAAACATCTCGACAGTCATCGATATATTCAAATACATCTCTCGGCCTCTCCGCGATCAAGCGCGAAAGGTCTGGCGAAACCGCTGCGGCTTGTCCGAACCGTAGCCCGACATGCAAAGCTGTCTGGATCAGCGCCTTGCTCATTGGCTCGCCGTTCGAATGAAGGCGCGAGAAATAGCCGATTACCGAGGCAGGTTCATAGCGTATTTTTCGTCCAAGGACCAAGGATAGGTGTTGCGCAACTTGGGCGAAGGTAGCGGCCACCGGACCAGTCAGTTCATATGATACATCGTGATGTAGCTCCGGTCGCAGCAGGCAGTCCGCCGCTACCTTGCCGATATCGCGCACGTCGACGAAGGCGGACTTGCCGTCTCCTGCCGGAATGTAAATTCGATCCCGGGTACGGATGTCATCGCCGTAAGCAGTTTCAATATTCTGCGCGAAGAAACCGGGTCGCAGAATTGTCCAGCCGGTTGTCTTGGTAAGATGACGCTCGACTGCGGCATGCGGAAGGAACCGCAGTTTTTCTGCGCCCGCGACAGATAGGAACACGATGTGTTGAACCCCCTGTGCCCGCGCGGCGGTGATGAAAGGTCCCAGCGTGTGGTCAATGTCGGCAATCTGAGGCGGCCGTAGAAGAAATACCCGCGTTACTCCGGTCAGCGCGGGTTGCCAGCTCTGCTTGTCGCAAAAATCGAAGGCTACTTCATCCCTGCCCCCACCGGTGCGTGTGGCGACTATCGGTTGCGCACCTGCATCGCGCAAAGCTTTCATTACGGAACTACCTACCGTTCCAGTGCCGCCAGTAATGAGGATCCGACCCGGCTCGCTCATAGCAGCGCGCCGCCATTAGTGGCGCGTACCTCAGGCATCCGCGTCCACTATCGCGTTCGCATCTCCACCCATTACGAAAACCCAAATGACAAGACAGGCAATCCAGCCAACATTGCAGACGATCAACGCCGTCCATACTGCTGCAGGAGTAGCGCGTCTGGGGCCCGGCCCGCGTACCATTTCTCCGGGCCGGTCGCCTCTGAATATTCGCGCGAGGTCCCGCATGTGCAACAGAAGCCATATCCCAGCTGCGAGGCTGAACACCGCGAAAAGGGCGATCATTGCTGGGAGAAACCATAAGGGCATGACGGAAATTCCTTCGTGGAGGGAGGTTCAGATGGCAGAGCTGAACCTGCGGGCTGATTGCGGCCGGTAAGCGTCGAAGAGAGCAGCGATCGCACGGGAATAAGGCACACCTGTGCTGCAAATCGATAGCCGATCGCCGTCCAACGTGACGAGGCCGCGATCGATAAAAGGTTCCAGCCCATCACTGACCGACCGTTGCAGGAATTGCGGGACATCCGCGCGCCCGGCACACAGCAGGTTTTCGATCAGCCGGCCAAGCATCTGATCGTCGGTTGAGCGGGTGATACCCACGCTGGTCGTCAACCTACCTTGGCTTGCCAGCATCCGGTAGCGTCCGCTGTTCTTTTCGTTCTGCACCAGCAGCTTGGGAAAGCTGCTTACCGCTGAGCTGCCGAGACCGATCAGTATGGTGGATTGATCATCGGTGCAACCCTGGAAATTACGCCGCAACTTTCCGGTCGCTGCAGCTTGCGCGAGCGGATCGTCAGGCTTGGCGAAGTGATCGAACCCGATCGCATGGTAGCCATGACTGGTGATCAGCTCATGCCCCAGCGAGGCCATTGCAAAGCGGTCCGCAGGTCCGGGAAGCGCATTCCCGTCAATGACACGCTGTCGCGGAATAAGGTGCGGAACATGCGCATAGCCGAACAGGGCGATCCGGTCCGGCCCCAGCGACAGCGACTGCTCTAAGCTATCGCGCAGGTCTTCGTGCGACTGATCGGGTAAGCCATACATCAGATCGAAATTGAGCGAGGAAACACCATTGTCACGGAGCAGGCCGACGCTTCGCTCGATCAGGCTTTCTGGCTGAATCCTTCCGATAGCTTCCTGACAATGCGGGGAGAAGGTCTGCACGCCCAGGCTCGCGCGTTCGATCCCGACCCTTCCGATTGCCTTCGCCCATTCCGCAGTGAAGGTTCGGGGGTCGAGCTCGATGGAAAAAACCGGATCGTCGATGCTGAACTGCGTTGTCAGTCGGTCGACGAGGGCCAGGAACTCGGCGGGACTGATTGCATTCGGGCTCCCGCCTCCGAACGCTATCCTTCGCACCGCGGCATCCGAAGGCAACAGGTCGGACACGAGGTCGATCTCGCGGCATAAAGCATCCAGATAGGATTCCAATCTCTGCCTTTTCCCAGCTTTGCCGGTGTTACAGCCGCAGTAGAAGCAGATCTTCTCGCAGAACGGTATGTGGACGTAGAGCGAAACGTTGCCGTGCGCGCCGCCGAGCGCTTGGGCATGGTCAGTGGCTGACAATGGACCGAATTCGGCTGCGGTAGGATAGCTGGTGTAGCGGGGAACCGGGGTTGCCAGCAGATCGGGATAATAGGGCCACATGGCCGATCCCACATTCGTGAGCGGGGATGGTATCATTGCGCTTGATCAATCCGAACCGGAATTATTGCGGAGAGCGCCGATAGGTTCGTTTTCACCGGTCGGCCTCCCGTTCAATCTTCTCCGCACCCGACTTGTCGTCCTCGTCATCGATCAGGATGCGGTTCGCGGCCCCTTCGAGATCCTCGAACTGACCGTTGCGCATGGCCCAGAAGAACAGCGCAAGACCGGCACCGCCCAATGCGAGAGCCACGGGGATCAGATAAGCAAGGACGCTCATGACGAGAGGCCACTCGGAACGCGCGCCAGGCGAAGCGAATTGCCCACGACGACCAGTGAACTGAGCGACATTGCGATCGCGGCAATCAGCGGCGTGGTCAGGCCCGCGAGCGCCAGAGGAACAGCCAGCACATTGTAGCCGATGGCGAAGCCAAAGTTCTGGCGGACGATGCGCATTGTTCGACGTGCGACCGCTACCGCGAGCGCGACCGGCATCAGCGCCCTGCCCAGGAACACCGCATCCGCGGCCTGCTGGCTGACGTCGCTCGCACTGCCCGGCGCGATCGATGCATGGGCAGCCGCCAGCGCCGGGCCGTCGTTGATCCCGTCGCCAACCATCAGCGGGCGACGCCCGTCCGCTTTTAACGCATCGAGCAGCGCCAGCTTGGTATCCGGACGCATCTCTGCGTCGCCCGCGATACCAAGTTCAATAGCGAGCGCTCCCACGGGCGCTTGCCGATCACCGGAGACGATGCGGCTGTCGATACCGCTGACACGAAGCGCGGCGAGGGTCTCGGCAACATCTGGACGCATTGGATCCGCGAATGGGATGGCAACCAACTCTTTCCCGATCCGGAGAGTGCTTGAAAGTTCGCGACCGACAATGTCGGTCCGCTCCAGGGCAACTCGGGTGCCGGCCCAATCAGCGCTGATGCCCTGGCCGCCCACTTCGCATAGCGAACCAACCACAGCGGGCGTGACACCTTTTCCCTCGAGTGCGGTTGCCAGCCCCTTGCTCAACGGATGGCGACTGGCTTGCGCCAGCGCGAGGGCGACGGATTTTTGCTCGCTCGACAAGCGATCGATCCGCGGCACCGGCTCTCCCATCGTCAGCGTCCCGGTCTTGTCGAACAGTGCTGTATCGACCTCCGCAAGCCGTTCGAGCGCGCTGCCGTCTTTTACGAGCAGGCCGCGCTTCGCGAGGGCGCCCGATGCTACCACCTGCGCCGCGGGGACTGCCAGCCCCATGGCGCAGGGGCAGGTGATGATCAGCACGGCAATCGCGATGACCAGCGACTGGTGCAAACCGACGCCTGCGATCATCCACCCGGCGAATGCCAGCAGAGCGAGGGTATGGACCGCAGGCGCGTAGAGGCGCGAGGCGCGATCCGCGATGCGAACGTAATGGCTGCGCGATTGCCCGGCCTCGTCCATCATTCGCGCAATTTCGGCTAGAGCGGTATCAGACGACGCAGCCGTGACGCGAACACGGATGGGATTTGCCAGGTTTATGGTCCCGGCATGAACCAGGTCGTCCCGGGCCACCGATTGAGGTGTGCTCTCGCCCGTCAGCATGGCATTGTCGATCATGCTCCGGCCGTCTTCGATCACTCCATCGGCCGCCAGCGCCTCGCCGGCTGCGACGAGCATCAGCATACCGGGCTCGAGGTCTTCCGCGGCAACCGCTCTAGTCGATCCATCCCCTGCCAGGACACGCGCCGACTTGCCCATTCGGGACAGCAAGGCGCCGATCCCAGCGCGGGTCTTGTTCCGCATCATCGCATCGAGCGCGCGTCCGGCCAGCAGGAAGAACAGCAGCATAACCGCACTGTCGAAATAAGCGTGCTCACCGCCGGTTGCAGTCTCGTAGACGCTCAGTCCCGTAGCGAGCAGAACACCGATGGAGATCGGCACATCCATGTTCGTCCGGCGATGCCGCAACGCCATCGCCGCGCTGGCAAAGAACGGTCGCCCGGCATAGGCAACCACCGGCAGCGCAATCAACGCCGAGACCCAGTGGAACAGTTCGCGCGTGACACCGCCTGCTCCTGACCAGACGCTGACCGAAAGGAGCATGATGTTCATCATGCCGAAGCCTGCGACGGCGAGAGCGCGCAGTAGAGTGCGACTCTCTGAATCATCCTGTCCAAGCGGGTTGGCCTCAGCGGCCTGTGCTTCGAAGCCTAGCTTTCCGATCGCGGCAACCAACCCGTCCGCATCCAGCGACCTGTCGTGCCGAACAGCAACTCGCTTCGCGGAGAAGTTAACGCGCGCGGCTTCTATGCCCTCGACATCCTGCAAGCCTCGCTCGATTTTGGCGATGCAACCGGCACAGCGCATACCCGGCACTGTGAATCGGCTGTCTGTAAGCTCGGCACGTTCGATCGCATCAAGGGCCACCGGGACATTCACTGAACGTGCTCTTCCGCCAACCAGGTCTGACCGTCGGGAGAGGCGATGGTCAGCCGAACTATCCAGCGCCCCGGCTCCATCGCCTCCAGCGAAACGTAATCGCCGGGCGTCGCCTCGATGAAGCTGAGCTGCGCAGTTTCCGGCTTCCCGAGCGGCCTGCGGGCGACCGCTACGACGGTGGAACCGTCAGGCACCGAGGCGGTCTCGACAACGAGGTGGCCATTATCGCTCCGCGATATGTCCACTGTCCATCCCAACTCTTCCTGCCGCTCGGCAGCCTCCAGCCAGCCGTTGAATTTCTGGCTAGCGACATAGGAGTTCTGGACCACGACGCCTCCGAAGCCACGAACGGCCAGAGTTGCCATGAACAGGTTTACGGCAATGATGATGGCGAAGCCGGACACGATGATCATGGCCATGTGCCTGCCGGTGAATTCGCTTTTCATTCGCTTGCTCCCGGCGTGTCGAAGCGCGCTTCGGTTTCAACGCTCTCCTGCTGTTCGTCGCGTGATGTTACGCGGAAGCTGAATTCCTGCGTTTCGGTCCCTTCGGGCGCTACGACATAAGTGCGAACAGCGAGTACTTCGTCGGCAGGGACCAACTTGGCTTGCTTCCGGGCAGCCGATTCACGTCGGCTCGTGTCGGTCCACATCGTGGCACCGGGAAGACCTTGAAGCGCGATCTCCATCTCCCGCGGACGGCTCTCCATGTTTCGCAGTTTGAGAGTGTAGGAATTGCGTACCGATCCGTCGCTCATCAGAATATACGGTGGATTTCGGTCGGGTGCGACAGAAAGACCCACATGGCTGCGCACGCCGAGGGCGAAAAGCATGGCAAGTCCGATGCTTGCCCAAATCAGGAAATAAGCAATGGTCCTGGGCCGAAGCAAGGCTTTCCACGGCGGACGCGGGGCTTCTCCGTTCGCTTCCTTCTCGCAATCCTCGAGCGTCGCATAATCGATTAGCCCGCGGGGTCTGCCAATATCGGCCATCACCCTGTCGCAGGCGTCGATGCACAGGGCGCAGGTGATGCACCCGACTTGCGGCCCTTCGCGAATGTCGATGCCGGTGGGACAGACGGCGACACACTGCAGGCAGTCGATGCAGTCGCCGTATTTCTCTGGGTTCTTCTTTGCCTTCTTGACGCTGCCGCGCGGTTCGCCGCGCCAGTCCTTGTAGGTTACGAGAAGCGATTTCTCGTCCATCATCGCCGTCTGGATGCGCGGCCAGGGGCACATGTAGATGCAAACCTGTTCGCGCATGAAGCCACCCAGTGTGAAAGTGGTCAGCGTGAGGATCGCAACCGTGATGTAAGCGGCGGGTGTCGCCTCGCCTGCCCAGAAGTCGCGCACGAGAGTAGGAGCGTCGGCGAAATACATGATCCACGCGCCACCGGTCCAGAAAGCGATGACAAGATAGATCGTGTATTTGAAGGTCCGCTTTGCGATCTTCTTCGGTCCGAGGGGCGCGGCGTCCAGCTTTATCCGGGCGTTCCGATCTCCATCGACAAAGCGGTCCACATGCTGGAACAAGTCGGTCCAGACCGTTTGCGGGCAGGCGTATCCGCACCACGCCCGCCCCACCGCGCTGGTCACGAGAAACAGGCCCAGGGCCGCCATGATGAGCAGACCGGCCACGAAATAGAACTCGTGCGGCCAAATCTCGATACCGAACATGTAGAAGCGCCGGTTGGCGATATCGACGAGGACCGCCTGGTCGGGCGCATAGGGACCACGGTCCCAGCGGATCCATGGCGTCACGTAATAGATCGCCAGAGTGATGAACATGACGGTCCACTTGAAGCGCCGGAATGGTCCGTCGATCCGTTTGTTGTGAACCTTCGTGCGTTTCTCGAACAGTTTGTTCGGCAAGTTCTGCCGCGGCGGTTCATGCGGCTCGTGGCGAAGGGTGGTTGCTTCGGGTTCGGCTACTGCACCAGAGACCGGCTCGTTGGTTTTCGCGCGGCCATCCTCGAGGATAACGGACCAGTCGCGCTCCCCCTCCTCCGCCCGGCGTGGAGGCCGACTTCCCGCGCGACCATCCTCACGGTTCGACATCGGTCCGAACCGCCGGGTCTGCGGCATCCTCGCTGATCCGCTCGCCGCCGCCGAGCGACCAGACGTAGGCGGTCAGCATCTTGACCGTTGCTTCGTCGAGCCGCTCTTTCCAACCTGGCATGACGCCCATTTTTGGGTTGAGAATCTGTGCCCGAATTTCTGCTGCAGATCCTCCGCGCAGCCAGATCGCGTCGCTAAGATTGGGGGCCCCAAGTTCTCTCGATCCTTGCCCAGACGGACCGTGGCAGGATGCGCAATTATCAGCATACAGTTGGGCGCCGACCGGATGAGAAGCCTGGTCATTCCCTAATGATTGAACATGGCCGACCAAGGCCTCAAGCTGCGCTGCCTCGAACACGCCTTCGAAAGGGGGCATGATGCTCTGCCGCTCTTCGTTCTCGGTTGGCTGCCTGATCCCATGTTCTATTGTATAGTGAATCGACTTCAGGTCGCCGCCCCACAACCAAGCGTCATCGTTGAGGTTCGGGTAGCCAAGCGTCTGACTGCCTGCCGCACCAGATCCGTGACACTGCGAACAGTTGATCTGGAATGCTGCACGGCCCCCGGCGATCGCCTGCCTAAGCAGTTCGGGGTTATCCTGAAGCTTCACAACATCGATCGCAGCGAGCTGTTCGCGGAAGGTTTGTGTCTCCAAGTCAGCCAAGCGCATGTCTTCGGCGAGTTCGCCGCGGCTCGACCATTCCAGAACTCCGACGGTTGCCCGGTCGATCAGAGGCCAGGCCGGGTAGAGAATGACATAGGCGATCCCCCAGACAATCGTAAGATAGAGCGTCCACAGCCACCACCGCGGCATGGGCGTGTCGAGTTCCTCGATGCCGTCCCATTCGTGGCCGACCGTTTCAGTACCGGTTGCCGCATCGATACGCTTCCCGCCGGCCTCGCGATTTTCGGCGTTCCTATTCGCCATTATTTTCGTCCTCGAATATCGAACGGGCAGCGTCGCGGTTGCGCCGCTTCGCGCCCGGACGAAACGGCCAGGCGCACAGGGTGAGGAAGAGAATGAAGATTACCACCAAGCCATAGCTGTCGGCGAAGTGACGCAGGTTCTCGTAAAAGCTCATCGCCCTTTCTCCTGCGCAAGCTCTTCCTGCGCCACTGCACTCTCGAAATCGATCAGCGTGCCAAGCATCTGGAGATAGGCGATCAGCGCGTCCATCTCAGTCAATCGATCGGGCTGTCCGTCGAAGTCGCGGATTTCCGCCTCCGAATAGCGTTGAAGGAAATCGCCATCGTCGAGATCGGGATTGGCCTGAAGCAGGAGGTCGGCCTCCGCCTGATCGATGTCCCGATCGCTGTAAGGAACGCCGACGCGGCTCAGAGCGACCAGCATCGCCGCCGGATCGGAAATCTTCAGGTCGGTATCGAGAAGGAATGCGTAGGACGGCATGATGCTTTCCGGAACCACCGCCTGCGGGTCCACGAAGTGCTGCACGTGCCACTCGTCCGAATAGCGCCCGCCTACGCGCGCAAGATCCGGACCGGTTCGCTTGGAACCCCACTGGAACGGATGGTCGTACATACTTTCAGCAGCGAGGCTGTAGTGGCCATACCGCTCCACCTCGTCGCGAAACGGGCGCACCATCTGACTGTGGCAGGAATAGCATCCTTCGCGCACGTAGATATTGCGGCCCGCCTGCTCCAGGGGCGTATACGGACGCATCCCCTCGACCTCCTCGATAGTGTTGTCGATCCAGAACAACGGCGCGATCTCGACGATGCCGCCGATCGCGACCACGACGAAGGTGGCTACGGCAAGCAGAGTGATGTTGCGCTCGAGCCGCTTGTGTCCCTTGACCGTCGCCACCACGTCGGGCGGTTCGTTCGCCATGTCCTGCTCGGTCGGAAGATTGTCTTTGGTGTTCATTCTGGCGACCCTTATTCGGCCGGAACGGAGGCTAGGGCGGGCTGAACGATGGGGCGGTCTTTTTCCGCATCGTAGGCAGCATCAGTCATAGGCGCCTCGTCCCTCAGGCGACCGGCCAGCGTCATCCAGACGTTGTACGACATGACAAAGGCGCCGGCGAGGTACATGCCACCGCCGACGGCGCGGATTACGTACATCGGATGAAGCGCGGCCACAGTGTCGACGAAGCTGTTCACGAGGTATCCATCCCCGCCATATTCGCGCCACATCAGCCCTTGAGTGATCCCTGCCACCCACATGCTGGCAGCGTAGAAAACGATGCCGAGCGTCGCGAGCCAGAAGTGCCAGTTTATCATGCGCAGGGAATACATACGCTCGCGCTTCCACAGGCGAGGAACCAGGAAATAGACTGCTGCGAAGCTGATCAACCCGTTCCAGCCAAGCGCACCCGAATGGACGTGGCCAATCGTCCAGTCCGTGTAGTGTGACAACGAGTTCACGGCCTTGATGCTGAGCATCGGCCCCTCGAAGGTTGCCATGCCGTAGAACGCCATCGCCATCACCATCATGCGGATGATGGGATCGGTGCGGATCTTGTCCCACGCCCCGTTGAGCGTCATGAGTCCGTTGATCATGCCGCCCCAGCTGGGCATCCACAGGATGACGGAGAAAACCATTCCCAGCGTCTGCGCCCAGTCGGGCAGCGCCGTGTAATGCAGGTGATGCGGGCCGGCCCAGATATACAGGAAGATCAGCGACCAGAAGTGAATGATCGAAAGGCGATAGCTGTAAACCGGCCGCTCCGCCTGCTTCGGCACGAAGTAGTACATCATCGCCAAGAAGCCGGCGGTCAGAAAGAACCCCACCGCGTTGTGGCCGTACCACCACTGCGTCAGTGCGTCCTGCACCCCTGCGAAAGCGGAGTAGGACTGTGATCCGTTCAGAGCGACCGGAACCGCCAGATTGTTCACGATATGCAGCATCGCGATGGTAATGATGAACGCAAGGTAGAACCAGTTTGCGACATAGATGTGCGGTTCGACTCTTCGGGCCAGCGTACCGACAAAGACGATCAAATAGGCGACCCAGACGATTGTCAGCCAGATGTCCACATACCACTCGGGTTCGGCATACTCGCGGCTCTGGGTAACGCCGAGCAGATACCCCGACGCAGCCAGAACTATGAACAGTTGGTAGCCCCAGAAGACAAACCGGGCGAGGCCGGGAAAGGCAAGTTGGGCCCGGCAGGTCCGTTGGACGACGTAGAAGCTGCTGGCGATGAGGATATTGCCACCGAAGGCGAAGACTACGGCGCTGGTGTGCAAGGGACGAACGCGTCCGAAATTGAAATACGGTTCAATATTGAGCTGCGGAAAAGCCATCTGCAAGGCGATGAACACACCCGCCAGCATGCCGATAATTGCCCAGAACATTGTCGCCAGGACACCCCAACGGACCGGGTCGTCGTCATATCGCGAGAGGGTTTCCGGCATCCGGAAGAAGCTGCGCGCCCGGCTCATCGGATCGAACCGCGCGGCCGACATCCACATCAAAACGAATGCGACGACGGCGATGATCGTCGCATGAGCTGCGAAGCCGGTGTCGCGCGCCGTCGCCGCTAGGATCAACGAGATTATGAGGACGCCGAACCATAGGCCCGCCCGCCCCAGGGCTGCTTCCGCCTGCATTAAAGACTCCGAATGGCTTTCCAGCGTCTCTATGGGGGCGCCACCGGGTCTGCATTGACTCAGATCAAATTGAAAAAAGATTCAAGTAATACAGGAGACTAGCGCTGCACAATCGCGTAGTCGGACCGTGTCGAGGATTAAAATTTCCGATCGCCCCTGGGTTCGAATAATGCCGCGATTGCGTAGTTCGGTGAGCTGACGACTGACCGTCTCGATGGTCAGCCCTAGACTGTCCGCGATCTCGCGACGAGACATGGGGAGGTTCAGCGAGATGATATCGCCTTGAGGCTCGCCGATCCTGTCCGCCATCGAAAGCAGGAAGCTGGCCATTCGCTCAGGCGCCGTTTTTCTTCCAAGAACCACCGATTTTTCGCGGGCCCGATCCAGCGCCAGAAGCGACCTGTTAAAGATCGCGCACGCTGCTTCACCGCTCTCGGTCGCCGCCTGCATGAATTCTTCTGCTGGAAAAGCGACCAGGCAACATCTGGTCAGAGCATGAAGCGCGTAATGCGCGTGCGAGGCCGGAGATAGGACGAGAAGGTCTCCTTCGAAGGCGAAACAGACGATCTGTTCGCGATCCACCCCGACATGAGCGACGAGTTTGGCGGCTCCAGTAGAAAGGAAGACCACCCATCTGTGGCCTTGTCCGTTCAGTTCTGCCATTTCTCCTTGCTCTACATCGTGGGAACGACCCAACGATTGCAAACGTGCCAACGACGACACTTGCAGATCGGGCGGTAGCAATGCTCTTGCGAAATGCTTGAACGGGTCGGCTTGCGACATGAGTTGAGATCCCGACATATCTTTGCGGAATCCCGATTGCAGTCGGACTGCAGCAATTCATTGATTCAAGTCAAAAGGCAGTTTCAGGCTCGATGAACGCTCTCGATTTTTGACCGCCGTGCCGCGGTCTGGCGACTATGCTGCCAAATCTTCCAGCACTTCTCGCTTGCAAATGGCTATATCCCTTCGACCGCGGATTTCGATAACGCCGTCCTCCCGCATCTTGGTGAATTGTCGGCTGACCGTCTCAATGGTGAGACCGAGAATGTCCGCGATCTGCTGGCGTGACATCGGAAGGTCGAACCGGTCCGGATCCGTCTCGAGGAAATTGTCGCAGGTCGTGGCGACGGATCGCTCGCCGATTTCCAATAGAAGTGTCGCCAGTCTTTCTTCGGCATTCATTCGACCAAGGAGCAGCATCCAGCGCCGGGTCCGGTCGAGTTCGCCCAGCGTGCGTTCGAGTAACTTGTGCTCAAGTCTTGAATGATCGAGCGCGAAGCGCTCGAAATCGGAACGCAGGAACACGCAGACCACAGTGTCGGAAATGGCCTCCGCATTGTAGGGAGTCGTATCGCCGAAGGGGCGGCCAAGGAAGTCGGACGGATAGGCAAGGCCGAGTATCTGCTCGCGACCGTCGCTCGTCCGGGTGGAGAGTTTCATGATTCCGGATACGACGTTGGCGACGAACACCGCCTCATCGCCTTCCCACAAAAGGGTTTCGCCAACTTCAAGACGCCTTCGCCGGCCAATCTTGTTGAGCAAGTTTATCTCGTCGTCTTCAAGATCGGCACAGATTGCCCGGTTCCGGACCGAGCAGGCTTGGCAGAAATTGAGCTCGTTTTCGGGTGCGGGCGCTTCCATGATCCACACCTAGGCTTCGCTTGTCAGCTTTCCAAGCGCCCTTCTGTTTCAGGACGGTTCGAACAAGTACTGCCAATCGGAATGGCGTCATTTTTCGCTGCAAATCGAGTTGCGTAAAGCCGAGCGGCCGCAGTTATCGTTCCCGCTGAATGCGACGTTGAATCGCATCGTCGTCGATTCCGCAGCGTTCTAAAACATGAGCGGCGAGCTGGAGGCTTGCTTCGACGGTCTCGGGAACAGCAGCCGTCGCGCCTTTGTCGATCAGGCGATCCGCCTGTTCCTGGTCCCGCGCTCGCACGAATAGGGGGATATGATTTGCAGCTTCGCGCATGCGTCCGGTCAGGTTCTCCGTTCTCTTTTCATCATTGAGCGTAACAACCAGCGCGCTCGCATGGTCAATTCTCGCAGCCCGTAGAACGTCTATTTGCGACGCGTCGCCAAAACGTACGGGCAGTCCAGCAGAAATCGCCTGCGATGCAACGTGCGGATCCTTGTCAATCGCGAGGTATCGAACACCCTCCCGATCCAGCAGGGAGGCGATCATATGACCAACTCTTCCAAAACCCGCGATAATTACATGCCCCTCAAGCTCCGAGGCTTGATCGTCGGTCTTCGATTGATCGGCGCCGATGCGTCTCTGCTCAATCCTGCTCGCCAGTTTTCGGGCGATTCCGGCGAGCGTTGGTGTCAGAACCATGGTAAGGCTCGCGACGATCAGCATGAACTGTCCAGTCTCTTGCGGTAGCAAGTCCAGCGACATGGCCAGTCCCACCACAATGAAGGCGAACTCACCTGCCTGCGCGAGCAGCAAGCCAGCTTCCACCGCGCGATGAAGCGGGGCTTTCCACAACAGGAACAGGCCAACGTTCAACGCGGCCTTTACCGCGACAAGGCCGCCCACAGAAGCGACAAGCCAGAACGGCTCTTCTGCCAGGACCCTCCAGTCGATGCCCATGCCGACAGACGTGAAGAACAAGCCCAGCATGAGTCCCTTGAACGGCTCTATATCAACTTCGACCTGATGCCGGAATTCGGTCTCGGCTATCAGCAGCCCTGCCAGAAAAGCCCCAAGTGCCATCGACAGACCCACCGCGCCGGTAGTGGCTGCAGTGCCGAGCGCGACCAAGAGGATCATCGCCATGAACGCTTCGCGACTTCCGGTTCGCGCGACCGTCTGGAACAGGGGGCGTAGCAACAGGCGCCCTACGGCGTAGATGACGACCACCGTTACCACGGCTTCCGCCAGCGCAAGTGCCAGTCCGCCCAACACTCCTTCCCCGGCTGAAACAGTGCCCAGAACGCCTACAGCGAACAAGATCGGAACCACCGCCAGATCCTGCATGAGCAGGACGGAAAACGCCGAGCGCCCCACCGGCGTGCTGAGCCTGCTCTTTTCCACCAGCAATTGCGTGACAATGGCCGTGGATGAAAGAGCAAGACAGGCGCCCAGAACAAGCGCTGCGGCAGCGCTGTTCCCCCATGCATAAGCGATCCCGCCAATCAGCATTCCGGTCAGGATGATCTGCGCGCTACCCAAACCGAAGACGAGGCGACGCATCGACCATAGCCGATCAAGCGACAACTCGAGCCCGATGGTGAAGAGAAGAAAGACGACGCCGATTTCGGCAAGAGCGCGAACGCCGTCGAGGTCGTCGATGACGAGGAACGCGACGAACGGAACATCGTCCGCGAACAGTCCCAAACCATACGGCCCGATCAGTCCCCCGATCAGGAGATAGCCAAGAACCGGGCTCACCCTGCGCTGCAACAGGGGTACCGCGAAACCTGCGACAACCAGGAACACGATCGCCTCGCGCAGGTAGGGAATGTGCAGTTGCGATTCCATCATGCCAACCTCTCCAAACCAGGCGAGTTTGTCGAGACAGGATTGCCCTTGCGCCTTGTTTCACGCGTTCACGGGTGCTAAATTTTGTTGGAAAACCAAGAACTGCTAACAAACGAGAGGCGCAATGAGCGGAAAGATTGTTGTCGGAACCGATTTTCGGGCAGAAGCCGATCGAGCGATCGACAGGGCCCTGAAACTTGGAGAAGAGTGGGACGCAGAAGTGGTTCTCGTCCATGCCCTCGATCCGACGCTGGGCGATCCACCGTCAAGGGGCGAACTTGACCGCCGCATGCGCTCCGTTCTTCCGGACCCCGAAGCAAAGATAACCTTCCGATATCCTCTGGAACGCGCCGACCTAGCAATTGCGAGCGTCGCTAAAGAGGAGGACGCCAGCCTGACCGTGCTCGGCGTCGCGCGGTTCAACAGCATGAAGGACTTCCTTCTTGGAACCGCAGTCGATTACGTGATTCGCCATTCGCAGGTCCCAACCTTGGTGGTCAAGAAGAGGCCGGTGAAGCCTTATCGTCGTATCGCTTGCGCGACGGATTTCTACCCCCCTTCCCGACAAGCACTGGAAACAGCTGCGGATCTTTTCCCCGATGCGACTTTCGAACTGATCCACGCCTATCACGTCCCTTTCGAAGGATGGCAAAAGGCGGAATACGTCCGCAAGGATGTCGAAAAAGCCGAACGCAAGGTCTTCGATGAATTCATGACCGAGCTACGCCCGGAGACGCGAGATCGGGTCACCCCCCGTCTGGTGTACGGCAGCCCGGGCGGCGCTTTGCGCAAGGATATACGGGAAAGCGAAGCTGATCTGCTGGTCTTGGGCACGCACGGAGAGTCGGCTCTTCGACATGCTACCATAGGCAGCACAGCCAACGAACTGCTTCGCAGCCTTCCGATCGATACCTTGGTCGTCAAGGGCGGAGGAAAAGCCAGCACTTGAGGAACTGCTATCGCTTTTGCCGCATCCGCGTTCTCGAGCTCCGATACCGAAGACCATCGGTAAACTGTTTCAACAACAAACGGCCACTTTCGGTATCTCGGCAACCCATTTTGGACTGTCCGAAACTGGCCCAAACGCAGGCTTAAAGAGAAGTCATGGCCTCAATCGCTTTTGCACTACCTTTAGCGATATTGTGTCTTACGCTGCGAAGGTAACTGACCGCACGCTCATTCATTCACGCCAAGGAACTGCGCCAGCTCGGTCCAGTTATTGGCAACGTAAGAACGCCCGTCGCCGATAGCTTGCGCGATCAAAGTGGGCTCGAAATCCAGCGTATCATACAGGTCGCGTTCCGGTTCAATCACCATTGTGGGGACCAATCGGAAGCGTGAGACTTCGTCGTCGAATGGTCGCATGACTCGCTCGATTTGGGCAGCATCCAATCCTGCTGCTTGTAACTCGCTGCGCTGATGTGTGCGCGCTGTCAGAAGGCGGTTGATGAGGTTTACGTTTTTAAGGTCATTGGTCGAAACTTCGTTCGACTGGATCTCGACCGAGCGCAGCCCGATATCTACCAAGCTTGCATACGGCTTTGGCGTAGCTGGTGTTGATTGGGCGGAGGCGCGGATTACCAGCACAGCACGCGGCCGTTCCTTGAGCGCGGCGTCCAGCGGCGTCACATCACGCACACCGCCATCAACCCACTGCTCTTCATTCCCATGCGCATCGCGCGATTTCAGCGGCGGAAAGAAGAATGGCATGGCGCTACTGGCATAAACCCAGTTGGCTATGCCGTCGGCGTTCTCGGCAACTATCCGCAGCTCGCCTGTGGTGATATTGACCACCGCAATGCGCAAGCACTTGCCGGTCGCGCGGATCTTGGCATCGTCGATGGCTTCGTCCAGCAAGGAGCGCAGAGGCCCAACACTGTAAATGGAGGATTTGCCAAGCAAGATAGCCCACAGCGTGCCCGCGCGCTTACGGTAGATATCGCCAGGACCGCGTAGTGCGCTCCAGAAATTCACGAGTTGACCGATATCGTCCTGTGCGACGGCGGCAGCCTGAATCGCTCCGGTTGAGGTGCCGACGCAGGTTTCGAAACTGACGCCGCGTTCCCGGATCAGCGCGTCGAGCACACCGACCTGAAACGCACCCTTCGCGCCGCCTCCGCTGAGTACAACCGCAAGTCCGCCAGCCATAGGATCGCTCTCGTTGCAAGGTTCTCTGCGCCGAGTTGTACACCACATTGGGCCATCTCGCGAATCTGCTGAGTCCGCGCGCGGACTGTCTGCCATCGCAGTGTCCCAGCTCTGCACGATTGACTGGTACCGCTCACGCGGCGGTGCGTCCTCGTAGGTCAGGATACGGTTCCATACGATGAGAGCGCTCCCGAGCGGTGTCGAGTTCTGCTGATACTGCGCCTGGAAGGTGGGTCCGCCCAGCCCGGCGCGGATCTCGTCCAGCACGCTTTTGGGTTCAGTCGTTGGCTCGAGCAGATCACCCGGCTCGTGGCGGAACATGCGGCCATTCGAAAGCGTATAGTCCTGCGTCTCTCCGAAAATCGCCGGCAGGTTGAGATACGTGTATTCACCAAGTCCAAGCAGGTAACCGGCAAGGTCATCTTCATGGAGCCACTGCTGGATTGCTATGATTGACCCGTTACGCTTGTCGTTGAGACGGCTAAGCAGCGTGTTGCCATAGAAGTCCTGCGCGAGAGCTCGTTCCACCGGCGAGCGCGCGTTTTCGCCCTTCATGAGATCGTCGATGATGATCATGTCGCCGCCGATCCCGGTGAGCGCGCTGCCGAGCGAGGTCGCATAGCGAAGCCCGTTCTGCGCGGTTTTCATTTCCGAAGCAGTGTCGCGCACGATGCTGGCCGCCGAACGGGGAAAGACCTGTGCATACCACGGCGAGCGCATGACGGTCCGGAACTGGGCTGCATACTCGAGCGAGAGATCCTGGCCGTAGCTCAACGAGATGGTTCGCCGGGTCGGGTCATGACCCAGCACCCATGCAGGAAGTGCGATGGAAGCGGCGATGGGTGCGACTTAGAGGCGCGTTGCCGTACTGAACTTAGATACCGACCCCGGCTGCCCAATCCGTTATCACGGGCCGAGGTCACTGATGTGGGTTTCCAGCGTGGGCGACTGGCGCGGTTCGTATCCGAGCGCTTCGGCAACCCGGTCGTCCCAGCCGTAAGGGTCGGTGCGGAAGCGCAATTTGCCTGAAGGCTCGACGAAAGCCGTATGATAGAGCAGCCGAACTGGAATGTTTTGAGGGATCTCGACGAAGGTTTCTTCGCCGCTCGCCCGCGCCTGATTGAATTCGGTTGACACGCCCGCCTCCCGGGCCAGCATGCGGGCGAATTCCGGTGCGTTGTGAACCCTTATGCAACCGTGGCTGAGGTGGCGCTGGTTGCGATCAAAGAGCTGCTCGGCCGGAGTGTCGTGAAGATAGATCGCATGATCGTTCTGCATGTCGAACTTGACGACACCCAGCGCGTTTTCCGGACCCGGGAGCTGGACAATCCAGCCGTCGCGCCGGACCATATTATTCCGCCGCAGATAACCGGGACCGCGACGCTGTATTTCTTCTTCCTCGATCGATTTGGGAACCGTCCAGGTCGGATTTGCAACCAGGCGGTAGATTGGCGATCCGAGCTGCGGCGTTTCCCATCCTGGCTGGCCCACCACGACCACGCGCCGGTCGCGGTGTTCGCCGTCCCGATAATAATCCAGTGCAGCCGCAGCGATGTTCACATCGATGCGTGTGTCGGGCTGGTTTCGTTCGAGCCAGCGCCGCCGCTCCATGTTGACCGCGAGCAGCCGCGACCGTTCCTCGGCTCCGGTGTTGAGGACTTTAAGCGTATCGGGACCGACTACGCCATCCGCCGCAATCCCGAAATCCTGCTGCATGTCCTCTACCGCACGTGCCAGTTCGTCTGTATAGCGACCTGTCTGGCCCTGCTGCGTAGTCGGCTGGCGAGGGCCTTCCGCCCGGGCGAGATAGCCGTTGCTTCGAAGAACCTGCGCGATCTGCGGCACGCGCGGATCGCTATCGCCTTCGCGGATCAGTTCCCCGCTTCCGATGGTCCTGCCATCGCTCCCCGCTGCGCGTTCGGCCAATCGTAGATATGCGCTGGAAAGGGCGCGATACTCGGGAGTGGAAGGTGCCAGTCCTTCGATCCATTCGCCCGCGCGTTTGTCTGTTACAGCCTGGCTCAGCCCGCTAACCAGATCGAAACTGGGTCGCGGCAGGGTGTAGATTGCGAACAGTTCGTTCGGGTCCGCCTTTCCGTCGGCCAGCGTATCGGCGAGGTCGAGCGCCGCCCAAGTGAGAGCGGCTTCGCGCGCGACTGGGCCGCTCGCATCCTCGACCGATCCGATATAATCGCCGGGGTCCAGCCCGTGCCGGCCTGCGCCCCGCAAGGCCTCGACCAGGTCCGGCGCAGTCTCGCTCGTCCATGCCGGTTTCCAGTTTCGATCTCGGTAGAACTGTCGCACGCGGTCGTCGGAGACCGCCGCTTTCAATTCGGACTCGTTGACAGCTTCGGGGTCGACCATGGAAGCGGCCTCGACCTGGCTTTCCGAGCTCATCTCCGAATGGTTTGTTTGTGTCGTATCCTGGCCTGCGTTACCGCATGCTGCCACAAGCGCCAGCGCTGCGGTCGATCCTATCGCAAAATTCCTGTTCACTTGATCTTCTTCTGTCTGCTGCAATTGCCTTTCCGCCTCAACGCCCTGCAAGCCTCTGCGGTCCGAGAAATTTCGGGAGGACTAAGTTTTCGGGGCTCGCTGCTCGCTTCGTGCATTTTCGTGAACCCAGCCGGTTCCCATGCGTTGGTTTTACGAGATAATATTTGCAGGCAGGAGAATTCTGTCGAATTACGAGGCAAGACATATGCTCAAGCATCTGGCATCGCTTACCGCCGCTGCGCTGGCATTGCTGACACCTACAGGCGCAGCCGGGCAGAGCACGGCCCCGGGCCAGGCGAAGGCTGACTATCATGCCTGGCTGGCTCAGTCGCCCCAGAACCGCGACCGCGTGCGCGCGTTCCAAGCCTTCCTGGCCCAGAAGCACGCGAGAAACGTCCTGCCGACGTGGCAGTTGGTGCGTACCTCGTCCTCGTGGCGCGAATGTTCTGCCGAGCGGTTCGAGGTGGCGCCCGTCCAGCAGTGGCAGAATATCGTGAACACGCTCGCCTTTGTGAAAAACGAAGTCGTGCCTGCAGTGGGCGAGGTTGAGGCATTGTCGGCGTTTCGCAACGAGGAACTGAACTCTTGTTCCGGAGGAAGGCCCGGCTCGGCCCACCGTATGTTCTTTGCCATGGATCTGGTTCCGGCGGGCGGCATTGCGCGTAACGAACTCATTTCGGAACTGTGCGAAGCCCATGCCGAACGGGGCGAAGCATACAAGGCCGGACTGGGTTTCTACAGCGGTCTGCGCTTCCATGTCGACAGCAGCGGATATCGCCGCTGGGGCTCCGATGGTCGCGGATCGAGCTCACCCTGCAACCGGGTCTCGTAGACCTTAGCGCGCTTGCTGTTATCTGCAGAGCGGATTGCCGACCAGATCGTCGGCGCTCATGGCGCCTTCCAGACTGTCATCCGTTTTTTCGAAAGATTTACCCGCCAGCGTTGCGTCGGGACCGCAGTAGTAAGAGCAACCTTCGGGGACGCTTGCAGGGAATGTCACCCGGGTGTCCGCCACGTTTGCCCGAAGTTCGCAATTCTCGTCTCCGGCCATGATCAGACGCAATTCGTCGCCGGCCTGCGGCACACGGCCGATGCCGCTGCAAGCCGCCCGGTCCGGCTCCAGAGTGACGATGCCGAACCGAACGGCGCCCGAGGGAGCCGTGACCATGCAAATGCGATCCTGTTGCTTGCCCTCGCCTTCTCCAAGATAGAGACCGGTGAGATTGCTCGTCCCGACCGGGTCCTCGACTTCCGTATCACCGCAACTGGCGAACAAGAGCATCAGCAGCGGGGCGGTAAGTCTCAGATAAGGCATAGGCTCTTCAGTCAAAGCGCGAAAACTAAAAAGGTTCTCGCAAGCGACCAATCTTCCGTTTGTTGTTGTTGCTTACGTTGGAACCTCGCCACCGGTCGACGGTTTGAACTGGACGTCGCAAGTGGCGGATCACGCCCGAGCCAGTAACCTAACCGATGCCGAGTTTCCTTGAATTCGCCGACCGATCCTGACCCAACGAAAAAGTCCAGCCTCTCGCTCCCCGATGCGCAGAAATGGCTCTGGCCAATGGTCTTGGCGTTGCCAATTCTCATTAGCGGATGTTCGCAAGGCGACCGGTCGGAAAAGCCGGATCCGCAACCGACCCAGGAAATAGCAGGCAAAACCACGACTAGGAACGAACCCGATGCGAACGCGGAGCAGGCTTCACCGGAGCCGCCCGCTCTACCAGCCCCGCGTGCGCCGGAGACCGAGGCGGAGAAGCAGCTCGACCAGACGATCCGGCAGCTTGGCGAGAGCCTCGAGGGCGATGTGGGCATCGCGGTGCGGGATCTCGCAAGCGGCTGGACTGCGCACTTCGGCGGCGACGACTATCGTCCGCAGCAAAGCGTGAGCAAGCTCTGGGTGGCAATTACGGTGCTCGATCAGGTGGACAGGGGCAAACTGGATCTGTCGGAAGAGGTTACGCTGGAACGTGACGATTTGACCGTATTCTACCAGCCGGTCCGAACGCTCATCCTGCGCAATGACGGTTATACGACCACTCTTGGCGACCTTCTCGAACGCGCAATTGTGCGGAGCGACAATACGGCGAACGACTTCCTGCTGCGTCGGGCTGGGGGACCCGAAGCGGTACGTCGGACACTGGCGCGGTTGGGGTTGGGCGGGATCAGGTTCGGCCCCGGAGAGCAGGAGTTGCAGAGCGAGATCGCCGGGCTCGAATGGAAGCCTGAATATTCGATCGGGCCAGCATTCATCAACGCACGCGCCGAAGTGCCTCTCGAAGAGCGCCGCACCGCCTTTAAGGATTATCTGACCGAGCCGATGGACGGGGCAAAGCCCGTCGGTATCGTGCATGCCCTGGGCAAGCTGGAGAAGGGGCAACTCCTTTCGTCGTCATCCACTCGGCACTTGCTCAAGCTGATGACGAGGTCGGCCACGGGGGAGCGGCGGTTGAGCGGAGGAGTACCAGCGAACTGGTCAATCGCGCACAAGACAGGCACCGGGCAGATTCTCGAA
The DNA here is from genome assembly GCA_947331495.1 of Erythrobacteraceae bacterium Alg239-R51. Classification (GTDB taxonomy): domain Bacteria; phylum Pseudomonadota; class Alphaproteobacteria; order Sphingomonadales; family Sphingomonadaceae; genus Qipengyuania. The sequence goes on from CAMZOI010000002.1 coordinate 418,286, forward strand.
GGCACGCAGGCCGGCTATAACGATATCGGTCTGATCAGCGCGCCCGATGGGCAGTCCTATGCAGTCGCGGTTCTGATCGGCCAGACCAGTCGCCCGCGAGCCGAGCGCAGGCAATTGATGCAAGCCACGGTCGAGGCGGTCGTCGCATACTATGGCTCGACGAACGATTGATGCCACGAATTGCGCTCTTGGATACGCCTGTGGCGCAGCGCAAAGGCATATCTCGACTTTGGCCGATTGATTTTTGCTTTTCTCAGACCGGACGGTGGCAACGCCTTGAGGGGGTGGCCAAGATGTTGCGATGCTGGCTAAAGCTAAACCCGTCTTAAATATTGGATCACGCTATGCGCCTTTTCTTACTGGCTTCGACCGCTCTTCTCGCATCCTGCGCAACCGTTCCCGCGCCTGCAAATAACCAAACCGGCCCTGATGCGACGGCGGCTGTTCAGGCAGGTCAGAGCGAGGCGCTCGCCGTTCTCTTTGAACGCTACGATGCGGCGCAACTGGCGATGTCTCCGATCTCGAAAGCCTATCGCGGGGTTATCGACGAAGACTATGGCGAATGGGACGAACTGACCGATGCGGCCGAAGCGCGGGCACAGGCGCTGAACCTGGCCACGCTTGGCAGCATGCGCTCGCAATTCGAACGCGAAGAACTCTCGGCGGAAGATCGGCTGTCGTTTGACCTGTTCGAGGCCATGGTTGCCCGCAGCACCGCAGCTTACGAATTCCGCGAAAACGATTTCCTCTTCGACCAAATGAACGGGTTGCAGAGCTTCGTGCCAAGCTTCCTCATCAATATTCACCGCGTTCGCGACCGGGCGACCGCCGAAGCCTATGTGGAACGACTGCGGACCGCCGATACATTTCTGGATCAGGCCATCGAGGAAAGCGCCGAAAGGGCCGCGGCCGACGTGATGCCGCCTCGCTGGGTCTACGCGTATGTAATCAGTGATGCGAAGAACGTTATCAGCGGCGCCCCGTTTGAAGAAGGCAGGGATTCCCCGATTTTCGCCGATCTCAAGGAGAAGGTGAATGCGCTCGAGATCCCGGATGAGGACAAGACCCGGCTGATCGCCGAAGGCCGGTCGGCGATCATCGGTGATCTCGCCCCCGCATACCGCAGGCTCATCGCCGAAATGGAACGGCAGCAGGCTGTCGCGCCGACCGACGATGGCATCTGGCGCCTTGCCCGCGGCGATGAATATTATGCCGAACGACTGGCCAATTACACGACCACCGATCTTACTGCCGATCAGATCCATGCGCTCGGGTTGCGGGAGGTCGATCGCATCCATGGCCAAATGCGAACGATCATGGAGCAGGTCGGATTCGAAGGCACCTTGCAGGAGTTCTTCACGCACCTGCGTGAGGGCGATCAATACTATTACGATACTCGCGAAGCCTACCTTGCCGATGTCGACAGGGTTCTGACGGCGATGGAAGCCGAACTGCCGCGCTATTTCAACACGCTTCCCAAAGCTGACCTGCGCGTCAAGCCGGTCGAGGAGTTTCGCGAGAAATCGGCGGGCAAGGCATTCTACCAGTCCCCCACTCCAGACGGCTCTCGGCCGGGCACCTATTACGTGAACCTCTACAATTTGCGCGATATGTCGAAGACCGAACTCGAGGCTCTCGCCTATCATGAGGGCGTTCCGGGACACCATCTGCAGCGTGCCGTGCAGACCGAACTCGGCGATGTTCCCCCGTTCCGGCGCTTCGGAGGCGTGACGGCCTACACCGAAGGCTGGGGCCTTTATTCGGAAGAACTGGGCAAGGACATGGGGTTCTATACCGATCCCTATTCCGATTTTGGTCGGCTCGGCATGGAGTTGTGGCGTGCGGCGCGGCTGGTCGTCGACACCGGCATCCACCACAAGCGTTGGACCCGCGAGCAGGCAATCGAGTGGCTCCAGACGAACACGCCCAACCCGGAAGGTGACGTGCGAAAGGCGATCGAGCGCTATATCGTCTATCCGGGCCAGGCCACGGCCTACATGATCGGCAAACTCAAGATTATGGAGCTACGCGAGAATGCGCGCGAGGCCTTGGGCGAGAGTTTCGACATCCGCGATTTCCACGATGTGGTCTTGCTTTCTGGCCCGGTTCCGCTGGACATACTGGAGAACCGGGTCGACGCCTGGATAGCGAGCGGTGGTGGTCGCGTTGAAAGTAGCGAGAACTGAAATCTCTTTGTCTGCGCGTAGTAACTTGGCGGGAAAAACTTCACAAATCTGCGGAAAATCCATTGCGATCCAGACCTGCCGGTTGGCGGAAAAACGTTATTTGTTCTGTATATTCCCTGCAAGGCTGGGATAACAGGGTGTAGAGCAGCTCGCAGCAGACTCCCCGCTCCGCCACCGGCCCTCAGACCATTGGATGTCATGACGGAAAATGACGCCATTCGAAGTACAGGAAAGCTCCCCTTGAGACCTGCGCAAAAACTTGCATTCGCCGCCTTTTCGATCGCGGCGTGTCCGGCGTTCGCGCAGGAAGACACTCCTTCGCCCGAGACGATCGTCGTGACTGCGGAAGGTCTCGAAACCCCGCTTGGCACAGCGGCTTACGACACGCAGGTCATCGCCCGGGAGCAGTTGATCTCGGTGCCGTCCGGACGGATCGAGGAAGCGCTGGCCGCTGTCGCGGGATTTCAGCAATTCCGGCGCTCGGACAGTCGCTCGGCAAATCCTTCGGCACAGGGTGCCACCCTCCGCGCGCTCGGCGGAAACGCGACCAGCCGCGCGCTGGTGCTGCTCGACGGGGTGCCGCTGTCCGATCCGTTCTTCGGCTATGTCCCGTTCAACGCCATCGCACCCGAACGCCTGGCGCGGGCCCGCGTCACACGTGGTGGCGGATCGGGACCGTTCGGCGCAGGCGCGCTGGCGGGAACGATAGAGTTGTTCAGTGCCGATGCCGATCTGCTTGGTCCGTTCAGCGCTCGCGCTCTTGTCAATGATCGGGGAGAGACCGAGGCCGCAGCTACCCTCGCCGGTGAGCTCGGCGAAGGTTTCGGAACGATCTCTGCGCGTTGGGACCGGGGGCAGGGGTTCTTCACCACGCCGCAAGACCAGCGCGTACCGCTGACATCGCGCGCATCGTTCGACAATTTCTCGGTCCAGCTTCGCGGCGTCGCGCCGGTATCGGAAACGGTCGAACTGCAAGCCCGCATGCTGATCTACGATGACGATCGGACGCTTCGCTTCGAAGGTGCCGACAGTTCGAGCGAGGCGCAGGATGCCAGCTTGCGGCTGGTGGGGCGCGGCGAATGGCAGTTCGATCTCATCGGCTATGTCCAGTCGCGCAACTTTTCGAACAAGGTCATAAGCTCCACACGGTTCGTGCCGGTGCTCGACCAGAGAAATACGCCTTCGACCGGCCTGGGTGGCAAGCTGGAAGTCCGCCCCCCGATTGGCGATAATCAGGTATTGCGGCTGGGCACCGATTACCGCAGTTCCGATGGCGAACTGTTCGAAACGGCCATCAGCGCGTTTTCCGGTGCGGTCACCGCGCGCCGCAATGCAGGCGGGACCAATACCGATCTCGGCCTTTTCGCAGAATACGAACGCACGTTCGATGCGGTTACCTTGACCGGCGGGGCGCGGCTTGACCGCTTTACCATTCGCAACGGGTTCTTTGCCGCAATCGATGGTTCGGGCGCGCCGCTGGTCGACGATCGCTTCCCCGATCGCTCCGGATGGGAAGAAAGTTTTCGTGGCGGCGCGCTGGTGCGTCTTGGGGCCGGATGGCGCGTGCGCGCCGCGGTTTACACCGGTTTGCGCCTGCCGACGCTGAACGAACTGTACCGTCCGTTCGTCGTCTTCCCGGTCGTCACACAGGCCAATGCCGCGCTCGAGAACGAGCGGCTCGAAGGGTATGAGGGCGGGGTCGACTACACGCCGAGCGAGGCGATCGACCTGTCGCTGACGGTTTTCGACAACCGGGTGAACGATGCAATTGCCAATGTCACCATCGAGGAAAACCTGCGGCAGCGCCGCAATATCGATGCGATCCGCTCGCGCGGGGTGGAGGCGAGCGCGGGTTTGACTTTCGGAAATCTGCGGTTCGATGGCTCGCTCGCCTATACCGATGCCGAAGCGCGCGGTTCCGGCTTTGCCGCAGCTCTCGACGGGTTGCGGCCTGCGCAGACCCCGCGTTGGGCGGGCGGTGCGATTGTCAGCTATCGCCCTGCCGAACGCGTTCTCCTCGCGGCAAACCTGCGCCATGTGGGGCGCCAGTTCGAGGACGATTTGCAAAGCGATCTGTTGCCGAGCGCGACCACGTTGGGCGCCTATGCGGAATTTCCGCTGAGCAGGGAAATTTCGCTGGTATTGCGCGGCGAAAACCTGACCGACGAGCGGATCGTGACGCTGCAACGGGGCGACACGATCGATCTTGGCGTGCCGCGCACGGTCTGGGCGGGGCTCAAGCTCGGTCTTTAACCCCGCCGCATCCTTTCACGATCAATCGACGAAATCGTCCACGCGCTCGACGATGATGGCTGGGGCCATGCCGCCGGCCGCGCACATCGTGACAAGTCCGTAACGCTTGTCCTGGCGTTCCAGCTCGTCGACCATGGTGCCGATCAGGATCGATCCGGTCGCCCCGATCGGGTGGCCAAGAGCGATCGAACCGCCATTTACGTTGACCTTGTCCCAGTCGAGATCGAGATCGCGCACGAACTTGGCAGCGACCACGGCAAAGGCCTCGTTGATTTCGTAAAGGTCGATATCGTCCTTGGTCAGTCCGGCCTTTTCCAGAACCTTCTTCGCCGCGGGCACGGGCGCGTTCAGCATCAGAGTGGGATCGTCACCCATATTGGCCGTCGCGACGATGCGCGCGCGCGGTTTCAGGCCATGTTCCTGCGCGTATTCCTTGCTGGTGACCAGTACCGCTGCAGCGCCGTCGACCACGCCCGAACTGTTTCCCGCATGGTGGAAATGCTGGATTTCCAGATCGGGGTATTTTGCATTCACCAGTCCGGCAAAGGTCGTGCCGCTCTTGTCCAGCGGGACGTTCGCGATCTTGGCAAAGGCGGGGTCCAGCTCGGCAAGTCCCTCGCGGGTCGTCTGCGGGCGAGGGTACTCTTCCTGGTCGAGCACGACATTGCCGTCGTCGTCCTTGACCGGAACGACCGACTTGTCGAAGCGGCCTCCCTCGATCGCCTTTGCGGCACGCTGCTGGCTGCGATAGCCGACCACGTCGAGTTCCTCGCGGGTGAAGCCTTCCATCGTCGCGATGGCATCGCCGCACACGCCCTGGTGGCTCTGCGGGTGGGTGGCCTGCAGACGCTGGTTGTAGCTGCCCATCATCGGCGGTTTCAGACCCGCCGCCATCTTCTCCTTCGACATCTGGCCGGTAAGGCTCATCATCTCGGTGCCGCCTGCGACAACGCAGTCTTCCATGCCGCTCATGACCTGCGCCGCCGCCAATGCGACCGAGGTTATCCCGCCGCCGCAGAACCGGTCGAGCGTGGTCCCCGAAGAGGTCACGTCGTAACCGGCATCGAGCGCGGCCATGCGTCCCAGATCGCCCGCCTGCATGCCGTCCTGCGTGCTGACCGACCAGATCACGTCGTCGACCGTCTTGGTGTCCAGCCCGTTGCGATCCCGGATCGCGCCCAGCACCGTCGCGGCCAGGTGCTGCGGATGCATGGCGGCAAGCGCGCCCTTGCCCTGCTTGCCAATGCCGCGCGGGGTGCGGACAGCGTCGATGATATAGGCTTCGGACATTGGGTTGGCTCCTCTCTAAGGTTCTCGATCGCGGCGAATTGCCGGTTGACGTTTGCGTAAGCCTCCCGCAGCAAGGGCGCAAGAACAGTTTCAGTTTGCAATGGAGAGAGGCAGATGTCCGAACAAGTGCTGACCGAGGTCGACAATGGCGTGCTGATCGTCACGATCAACCGCCCCGAAGCCAAGAATGCGATGACCAAGGCCGCGGCCGAAGGCATCGCGGCGGCGATGGACCGGCTGGACAAGGACGACGATCTGCGCGTCGGCATATTGACCGGCGCGGGCGGCACGTTCTGTTCGGGCATGGATCTCAAGGGATTCCTCAAGGGCGAATCGCCCAGCGTCGAAGGACGCGGCTTCGGGGGTGTAGTGCAGGCACCGCCCTCCAAGCCGCTGATTGCGGCTGTCGAGGGCTATGCGCTGGCGGGCGGCTTGGAACTGATGATCGCCTGCGATCTGGTCGTGGCCAACAAGGATGCGAAGTTCGGCATTCCCGAGGCGAAGCGCGGCCTAGTCGCGGCGGCGGGCGGGGTAATGATGTTGCCCGACCAGATCCCCGAACGGATCGCGATGGAATTGGCCCTGACCGGCGAATTCATCGGTGCCGAACGCGCTTACGAACTTGGCTTGATCAACCGCATCGTCGATGGATCGGCGCTGGACGGGGCCAAGGAACTGGCCGGCAAGATTGCCGAGAACGGCCCGCTGGCTGTCCGCGTCTCCAAGCAGATCATGAAGGAATCGCGCGGCTGGGCGATGGACGAACGCTATGACAAGCAGGCTCAGCTGATCGGCCCGGTCTTCGTGTCGGAGGATGCCCGCGAAGGCGCGGCCGCCTTTGCCGAAAAGCGCAAGCCCAACTGGAAGGGGAAGTAATATGCCCGTCATCGACGTACCGCAGCCTGAATTCATGGAAGACGAGGAGATCTCGATCTTCTCCGATGCCGTCGGCAAGTTCTACGAGAAGCACGCACCGGAAAAGCGCGTGTTGAAATGGCGCGAAGAGGGCCAGGTGGAGCGTGAATTCTGGAACGAGGCGGGTGAGGCCGGCCTTCTGGGCTCCTCCGTGCCCGAGGAATATGGCGGCCATGGCGGCGATTTCCGGCACGAAATGGTGGTGATCGACCAGCAGGGAAAGCACGGCGTCGAAGGCTTTTCCGCCAGCCTGCATAATACGGTGATCCTGCCCTACCTGGTGCGCCACGGGACCGAGGAGCAGAAGAAGAAATACCTTCCCAAGCTGGTCACCGGCGAACTGGTCAGCGCGATTGCGATGACCGAACCGGGCGTGGGCTCGGACCTTCAGAGCATCACCACGACGGCGCTCAAGGATGGCAATGGCTACCGCATCAACGGGGCCAAGACCTATATCTCCAACGGACAGACCGCCGATTTCATCATCGTCGTCGCCAAGACCGATCCCAAGGAACGGGCCAAGGGCATTTCGCTGATGCTGCTCGAAACCGAGGGGGCCGAAGGGTTCCAGCGGGGCAAGAAGCTCGACAAGATCGGGCTCGATGCGCAGGACACGAGCGAGTTGTTCTTCGACGATGTTTTCGTCCCGGCCGAGAACATTTTGGGCGGCGAGGAAGGCAAGGGCTTCTACCAGCTGATGGGCGAACTGCCGCAGGAACGGCTGATCATCGCGATGGGCGGCATGAATGTCATCGAGCGCGCCCTGGAAGAAACGGTCAAATTCACCAAGGAACGCAAGGCCTTCGGTCAGACGATCTGGGACTTCCAGAACACGCAGTTCACGCTGGCCGATCTGAAGGCGCGGGGCACGGCGGCGAGGATTTTCGTGAACGATTGCATCGCCAGGCATCTCAAGGGTGAACTCGACGTGCCGACCGCCTGCATGGCCAAGTACTGGGTCACCGAATTGCAGGGCGAGGTGGTCGACAAATGCCTGCAGCTGCATGGCGGCGCGGGCTATATCAACGATTACCCCATCGCCCGCATGTACCGCGACAGCCGCATCAGCCGTATTTTCGGCGGATCGAACGAGATCATGAAGATGGTCATCGCGCGCAGCATGTAGGGTGTAGGAAAGCCCCTGCGACAATCCTATTTAGCCTGTATTTACTTGACTTTTTAACCCGTTTGGTTATTTGACAGGCAGGATCGGGAGGGCGCGAAAGCTGGTGCACCCCCTTCCTCGCCTCGATGGCCCATGACGGTGGGATTTCGGAA
>CAMZOI010000003.1 GCA_947331495.1 Erythrobacteraceae bacterium Alg239-R51
GGCGTCCACTTCGTTGACCGCACTGCACATCAGGATGACGTGGCGCACCTCTGGCTGGTCCGCGACGCGCTCGAGCACATATTCCTCCAGCCAGCGCGCATTGAGATAGGTCAGGCTTTCATCGATACGGATCGACAGGACGTGCGGAACGGTAAAGACATCATGCCGCTCCACATTACGGAAATGTTCGGTTTCCGGAACACGCCCGACGATAGCCGCGTGCGGCCGCGATGCGCGCCACAGATACAGCAGCAGACCAACCACGACACCGGTAATCACGCCCAGTTCCACGCCAGCCAAGAGAGTGGTGACGATGGTCGCCAGATGCGCTGCGAAATCCGCCTTGGAATAGCGCCACAGCTGACCGGGCGTCTTCAGATCGACCAGGCTGAGCACCGCGACGATAATCGTGGCCGCCAGCGTGGCGATAGGCAGGCTGAACAGCAGCGGCGTAAGGAACAGCGATGCCAGGGCGATCCCGATGGCCGTATAGGCGCCCGCAGCCGGCGTTTCCGCGCCGGCATCGAAGTTTACCACCGAGCGGGCGAACCCGCCCGTCACCGGATAGCCGCCCGAAAAGGCGCTTGCGATATTCGATGCGCCCAAGCCGATCAGCTCCTGGTCGGGCGCAATACGCTGGCGTCTCTTGGCGGCCAAGGTCTGCGCGACCGAGACGCTCTCCACGAAACCGATCACCGAGATCAGCAGCGCGGGCACCCATAGCTGCGCGATCAGGTCCATGTCGGTCGACGGGGTGGCGAAAGGCGGCAGGCCCTGCGGAATGGCCCCGACCAGATCGACGCCCTTTTCCGCAAGATCGAGCATAACGGCCGCGAGAATGGTCAGCGCCACCGCGATCACGGGCCCCGCCTTAGCAGCGATATCGGCGGCGCGCGGTTTCAGGCCGATCCTCAAGAGGGCTGGTTTCAGTCCGCCCCTGACCCAGAACAGGAACAGCGTCGCCGGGATACCGATGGCCAGCGTCCACGGATTGGTCAGGCCTATATTGGACGCAAGCGATCCCAGCATCTCCGGCCAATTGTCGCCGCCGCCCGAAATCCCGAGAATATGCTTGATCTGGCTCGTGGCGATCAGAATGCCGCTGGCCGTGATGAAGCCGCTGATCACCGGATGCGAGAGCAGGTTGGCGAGAAAGCCCAGCCGAAGAAAGCCCAGCACAGCCAGCATGATGCCCGACAGAGCGGCCAGCGTGATCGCGGCTTCGAGATATTCGGCCGTGTCCTGCGCAGCGACAGCGCCCGCGGCCGATGCGGTCATCAGTGACAGGACCGCGACCGGACCCACCGCCAGCGTCCGGCTCGTCCCAAACAGCGCATAGGCCACCAGCGGCAGGATCGAGGCATATAGCCCGACGACCGGTGGCAGCCCGGCGAGCAAGGCGTAAGCCAGGCTTTGCGGGATAAGCATAATCGTGACGATCACCGCCGCCACCAGATCGTTCGTCAGGACAGAACCATTATAGGTGCGCCCCCATTGCAGAATGGGGAGGTAGCGTGCCAGCAAGGTGGGTTCGGCCATGGCTTCGATTGCTCCGACGACGCTTTAGCGCTGCGGCTCGAACAAGCGTACGATCAGCATTCCGCCCAGCATCGCCACCACGAAAGCCGCCGCCTTTGCCGGTTCGATCGCCAGTGCAGCGAATCCAGGTCCGGGACACAGGCTGGCAATTCCCCAACCGGTGCCGAACAGCGCCGCGCCGCCGATCAGACGGGGGGTCAGGTCGGTCCGGTCGGGAAGAGCGAACGTCGCGCCAATCAAAGGCTGCGCCATGCGTGCCTGGATCCGCCAGGCAATCGCCATCACGATCACCGCGCCGCCCATCACGAAAGCAAGAGTGGGATCCCAGTCCCCAAAAATGTCGAGAAAACCGCGTACACGCGCCGGGTCGACCATGCCGCCCAGCGCCAGCCCGGCGCCGAACAACGTCCCCGATAGGAGCGTCACCGGCCACGAACGCGTCATGACAGCACCTCCAGCCCAAAGGCATTCATGATGGCGACGGTCGCGATCCCGGCCGCCATGAAGGTCACCGTGGCGACGAGCGAGCGCTGTGACAACCGGCTGACTCCGCAAACGCCGTGGCCGCTGGTGCAGCCACTGCCGATGCGCGTGCCGATGCCGACCAGCAGGCCCGCCACAATCAGCGGTACGTAACCGACAAAGCTGGCCTGGATCCCGCCAGGGCCCCAGGCAATCAGCATTGCGCCAATCGGCAGACCCAGGACAAACGCCCACGCGCCGGATCTGGGCGTACCGTCACCGCTGATGCCGAAGGCGCGGGCGGCGATGCCGGACACGCCGGCAATTCGCCCTGCGCCCAGCAGCATCAGCGCGGCCGCGAGGCCGATGAGCACGCCTCCGAGCAATCCTGCCAGTGGAGCGGCGTCGGGAAATCCGGGCAGCATCACAGCTTGTTCACCGGCATCTTGAGGTAGGACGTGCCGTCATCTTCCGGCGGAGGCAAATGTCCACCGCGCATGTTCACCTGGATGGCGGGCAGGATCAGGCGCGGCATCTCCAGCGTCGCATCGCGCTGCGTGCGCATATCGACGAACTCATCCTCATCAACATCTTCGTGAAGATGCACATTGGCTGTGCGCTGTGCGAGCATGGTGGTTTCCCAGACGAATTCGGTGCGGTTGGGTGCCTTGTAATCATGGCACAGGAATACCCGCGTCTTGTCCGGCAGGCGCATCAGTCGCCGGACCGAGCGATAGAGATTGCGCGCATTGCCGCCCGGAAAATCGGCCCGCGCAGAGCCATAATCGGGCATGAACATCGTATCGCCGATAAAGGCCGCATCGCCCACGATATAGGCGATGTCGGCCGGGGTATGGCCGGGAACGTGGAGCGCGATCAGCGGTATATCGCCGATCATCAACTCGTCGCCATCCTCCAGCAGGCGGTCGAACTGCGAGCCGTCGCGCTCGAATTCGGTGCCTTCGTTGAACACCTTGCCGAACACGCCCTGAACGGTCACGATGTCGCGGCCGATGGCCATTTCGCCGCCCAGCTTCTCCTGCAGATAGGGCGCGGCCGACAGGTGATCGGCATGTGCGTGGGTTTCCAGAATCCAGTCGACGGTCAGGCCTGCCTCGCGCACATAATCGATAATCTCGTCCGCCGCTTCCAAGCTGGTGCGGCCCGAAGGCTGATCGAAATCCCAGACGCTGTCGATAATGGCCGCGCGCTTGGTCTGATCGTCGCTGACGACATAGGTCGCGGTAAAGGTCGGCTCATGGAAGAACGCTTTGACGTGAGGCGCTCGCGGATTGCCGGCAAGAACGCCGTTCACCTGTTCGATGGCCTTTTCGATATTCGTGTCGTCACTCATACTGTCTCTCCGATGTCGTCGCTCGGCTGGGGGATTGGCCGAGCTCAGGGCAAAACATGTCATGCAGCAATTCCAGAACACGCTGCGCATTGGGGTCGCACACACGGTAGAACACCGACTGGGCCTCCTTGCGGGTCGCGACGAGATCGCCTTCGCGCAATTTTGCGAGGTGCTGCGACAGGGCGGACTGGCTCAGCCCGACGCGCTGCGCCAGATCCCCGACGGACAACTCGCCTTCCTCGGCCAGGAAGCAGAGGACCAGCAGGCGCGATTCGTTGGCCATCGCTTTCAGCAGGCGGCTGGCCTCGCCAGCCTGGCGCATGAAATCCGTTTCTGAAGGCCCGTCCTGGCCCATAATCTTCTCCATTAGCTATTACTAATTTAGAGCAGGCTAAGATATTTTCAAGGAATGACTTTTGCCTTTCACCGATCTTTCGATGGTGGCATTGGAACCTGTAGCCGCTCCAGCTTCGTTGAGCGGGCAGGAGAGTGAACATGGAATACGATTTGGTAGTGATCGGCACGGGGACTGCAGCCATGGTTTGCGCTATGCGCGTTGCGAAAGCTGGCTGGAAAGTCGCGGTCGTCGACGAGAAACCGTTTGGCGGCACCTGCGCGCTACGCGGCTGCGATCCCAAAAAGATGCTGGTGGCCGGCGCAGAAGCGATCGAAGCAAAACAACGAATGACAGGTCACGGGGTAGAGGGGACTTTACGCATCGATTGGTCCGACCTTATCCGCTTCAAGCGCAGCTTCACCGACCCCGTGCCTGAAAAGCATGAGCGTCGGTATGAAGAGGCCGGCATCGTGACCTTGCATGGAACGGCAAAATTCACGGGGCCTGATCGGCTCTCCGTAGGCGACCAGGAAATCGAATACCGCAAAATCCTGATTGCGTCAGGAGCCAGACCTATACCTCTAGTCATCCCGGGCGAAAAGCACCTGATCGACAATGAGGGCTTTCTCGAATTGCCCTCGCTGCCGAAGCGGATCGTGATGGTCGGCGGCGGATATATCGCCGCCGAGTTTGCGCATATCGCCGCCCGCGCGGGAGCCGAGGTAACGATCCTCCAGCGGGGACCGCGCATGTTGACGCAGTTCGAACCAGAACTGGTGAGCTGGCTCATGGATGCGATCAATCGGATCGGTGTCCGCGTGATTACCGATACGACCGTCGATGCCATTCGAGAACGGGACGGAGAGTATACGGTCCATGCGAGTGGCAAGGAGGGGCCGATCGAGGTTGCGGCCGATCTTGTCGTTCATGCGGCAGGACGGGCCCCGGCGATTGAGCGGCTCGATCTCGAAAAGGGCGGTGTCGCAGTCGAAAACGGAAAGCTGAAGCTGAACGAATTTCTGCAGAGCGTGAGCAATCCGGCCGTCTACGCTGCCGGAGATGCTGCCTCGAACGGGCCGCCACTCACGCCCGTTTCCAGCCATGATGCAAAAGTTGTCGCGACCAATCTCGTCGAAGGCAATCACCGCAAGCCCGACTACAAAGGTGTACCGAGCGTGGCCTTCACGCTTCCGCCTATCGCCCGGGTTGGCCTCACCGAGGCCGACGCGAAAGAGGCGGGGCTGAAATTTCGAACAAAGTGCGAGCGGACCTCTCAATGGTTCACCGCCAGGCGGATCGCTGAACCGGTCTACGGCTACAAGACACTGGTTGATGAGCAGACGGGGAAGATACTGGGCGCCCACCTTGTCGGACCCGGCGCAGATCAGACCATCAATATTTTCGGACTGGCGATCCGCCATGGGCTCACTGCGGACGATCTGAAGACTACGATGTTCGCCTATCCAACCGGCGCGTCTGACATCGGATACATGGTCTAGGGGTGGGTCTAGGGCCGGGCGGTTTCCAGCATGTCTATGACTGCGCAGTCGGGCACATGCCCGCCCGAACACTGCTCGACGGTGGCGGCTAGGTGCCGTTCCAATCGGACGAGATCGTCGATTTTGCCCCGCACTTCTTCGAGGTGATGAACTGCAATCTTGCGCACTTCGTCGCAGCATGCTTTGGCAGGACCGCCCAGGTCCAGAAGTGTCCGAACCTCCTTTGGCGCAAAGCCTAGTTCGCGCGCCCGCTTGATGAATTTGAGTGTGCGAAGGTGACCATCGTCGAACACCCTGTGACCGCCTGCTGTGCGCTCCGGCGCACCGAGCATTCCGATCTTCTCGAAATACCGGATCGTCTCGATATTGACGCCGGTCTTGCGCGCCAGCTCACCTATCGACAGGCCGCCCATGTCGAATCTCCTTGCACCTATATCTACTACAGGAAGTACATAGGGATCGAATCGAGCGGAAGCAAAGATGACCGAGCAGACTATCCAATACGACGAGCCGAAAAACGTGAGCGATCGCGGGGTGGCTGGCGTCGGAGTACTGGCAAGTGCAGCTGCGCTTCTCTCCGCGGCTGCTTGCTGCGTTCTGCCCTTGGCCCTTGTCGCGGTCGGCCTTGGCGCTGGAGGGCTCGCATGGTTTGTTCCCTACCACTTGCCGCTCACAATCGCAGCCTTCCTAGTCGTGGCCCTTGGGTGGTTTCTTCACTTGCGCAAAGTGCGTTTTTGCAGTGCTGATGGCTGTGCGCAGCCTGCCCACAGCAGCGCTACCCGGCTGATATTGCTGATTGCCACCCCGATGGTCGTTCTGTCCGCGCTATGGGGTTTTATTGAACAACCGCTGATGCGTGCACTCGGAGGAGCCTGATGCAGACTGTCTCCACGATCACTTGCCCCCAATGCGAAGCGGCCACGACCGAAACCATGCCGAGCAACGCATGCTGGTTCTTTTACGAGTGCCCGCATTGCCAGAAAAGGCTGAAGCCGCTGGCCGGAGACTGCTGCGTCTTTTGCTCTTATGGAGATGTGCCATGTCCGCCCATTCAGGAGGCGCGCGAAAATGGCGGCGGTTCCACTTGTGGCGCGTCGCAGTAGAGGACCGCATCACCAACGGTGCGAACGAGATGTCTGTTCCAGTCGTCGAGGGCTTTGCCCTATTTCCTGTTTCCAGTTGGGGCGCTGGTAGGCGCGCGCAACGCCTGCTTGCGAACCGCTCACATGGTTCACCACCGCCAAGCCAGCTTCGGGTAAGGATACCGCTAGCGATTTCAACGAGGAGAAATGCAAGCGACAAGAACCCCGATATTACAAACGAAGGTTGCCAAATGGCCCTATATGACCCATACGATGCCATATAGGAGTATCATGATGACTGCATTTCAGCCTGTAGACACCGCAATTCGCGATTTTCGGCCCGTCCCGATTACCGATGACGAGGCCGCTGCGATGTTTCGTGCGGTGGTAAACCTGTTCGGAAAATGGGATGTGACCGACGAACAGGCATCCACACTGCTTGACGTCCCCGTGCGGTCTTACCGCCGCTGGAAAGCGGACGGTGAACCCGGCCGGATCGACCGCGACGGCAAGGCGCGATTGTCCAACCTGATCGGTATTCACAAGGCGCTGCGCTATATCTTTCGTGAGACACGGCGCGCCCATGACTGGATCAAGGCACCCAATAGCGCATTTCAGGGTCGCTCCGCGCTCGATATCATGCTGGGCGGCGAACTGACCGATCTGATGCGGGTGCGCCGCTATCTCGACGCCGAGCGTGGCGGCTGGTGATCGATCCCGACACGGTCCCGGTTTCCACCATTGAATGGCAAGACGCGGTCCGTATCATCCGCAGCATCCATCCGCCGATCGATCTGTTCGAGGATATTGCCGATCCTGCCGACTGGCCGCTGCTCATCTCGGCGGAGCAAAAGACCAATCCGCGATTGATGGAAAATATCGGCAATCTCGACCTCGTACCGCAAGAACGGCGTGTCGGCGGACCGGGGGCGACGTATCTTATGGCACCGTTCACCCATGTCAGCCCCGACCGCCCGACGCGATTCAGTGACGGCAGCTATGGCGTGCTCTATGCGGGCAACAGCTTCGAGGTCGCGCTGCTCGAAACCATTCATCATCATAGCCGCTTCATGGCGCGCACGAACGAAGCACCAGGCTGGACTTCGCAATTCCGCGAGGTCGTGATGGACATCAATGCGCGGTTGCATGATCTCCGCGCGGATGAGGGACGATTTAGTAAAGCCGCGGATCCGAATGACTATTCGGCAAGCCAAACGCTGGGAGGGCAGTTACGGGCAGCCGGGTCCAACGGCGTGGCTTATTCCAGCGTGCGCCGCGAAAGTGGCGAGTGTGCTGGCCTGTTCTATCCCGACCTCGCCTCAAATGCGATCCAGGGTCGCCATCTTGATTATCATTGGGATGGGGAGCGGGTTGATCTCTACCGCGATACCAGGACAGGGGAAGTGTTTCGGATCGTGTGACATGTGAGATGCAAATTTTCGGCGGAAATTTTGGAAGGGACGCGGCGCTGACCATACGCCGACAGCTCTGGTCTAATATTGCTGTGGGCGGCCTGTCGATATCCCCGCGACCGCCTGTTCCATCATCAATCGTGTCGAACGCAAAGCGCAATTCAACAAAATGCGATCTTCTTGAGTGCAGCCGATATAAATTCGCGCGTCTTCGGGATCGACGAGCATATCGATCAGAGCGGTTTCGTCGCCGCTTCGATCGCCATCTTCGCCGGCAACAAAGGATCGTTTCATAGCCGCTTCGCAAAGGGTCATCAGGCTATCAAAAACTGGGACGAGAATTTCAAGCCGATGCCGCGCCAGCGTCTGGTATATGTAGGGCTGAACCGCTTCGCCATGATCCTTGGCATCGCGCCAGCATCGCATGACGTCCAGAATTATGCTTTCCGGCATATCCAATGCTTCATCAAAGCGGACCGCCTGAGCCTCCGCCATTGTTTAAAGCCTCTCTAGTCTCCCGAACAGAGTCTTGGATCAGGACGCGCGGAACCAATTTATTGTATCACATACCGAGCGGGGTGGGCGAGCGGTCGCCTGATCGACAAAGCTTCAGTACGGCGATACCGGCGATCAATCATCCTTGTCGGCGTGCTCGGGTTTCCCTTGGCGCTCGCCCTTGGCGAAATCCTCAAGCTCGTCCTCGCTCATCGAGTCGTACATGTCTTTCGAAGCGCCTTGCAGATCGCTCACCTTGGTATCGCCGCGCTTCGCAGACAGAGCTGCTCCTGCGGCTTTTTGCTGGGCTTTCGATTTTGTCGGCATGGTATCTGCTCCTCGTCTCCACTCAATATGCTTCTCGCCACTTCGTGCGCGCTCGGTTCGTGGCTTCCGTCACCAGTAAGGTGTGACCGCCCAATAGTCGTACGACCGCGTCTGGTAATCGCGGTCATAAGCGGTGTCGCGCTCACTTTCCTTATAGGTCGGCGCGCCCTTCAACTGATCCTCGGTCACGTCGAGCTGATAGCCACCCAGATCGGTATTGTAGTCGAACTTCTCCCAAGGAAGGCTGTGCAACTCGCCGCCCATACCAAGGAAGCTGCCCACCGAAATCTCGACATCGCGGGCCTGACCACCGCGTTTTTCGATCAGGACACGTTCGACAGTACCGATCTTGTCGCCATTGGACCCATAGACCGCCGTTCCTTCGACGCGGTCGCTGCCAATCAGATCGCTGCTCCTTACGTTTTGATGCGACATCGTGATAACTCCTTTCCGACTGAAATTGACCAAGAGTGACTTGGTCACAGCGGAGTAACGCTCGCACCGCGATGATAGTTTCTCCGCTCGTCGCAAAAATCCTCTTTGATAACAAAGGTTAGTCACTGAAGCAGTAGGCTGATCGCCATTTAATATGAGCAAGGCGCTCGAACGGCCCGGCGGTTTTCTCGTCGAGAATAGGCTGGCAGCACGGCAGGAAACCGCGTCAAGTTTGCGCGCAACTTGCTGGGGGGCGCTGCGGGATCACATTATGGCGGCTCTGGGAATCCCGGTCCGGAGCCTAATCTTCCGACTTCGAATGCTCGACTATCATCAGAACAAGCCCTGAGAAAACCAACCCAAAGCCCAAGAGGTGAGACCAGCGAAAAGGTTCGCCGAGCAACAAATAAGATAGCACAAGCGCGCTGAGGGGCATGACCGCCATAGCACCTGCCGTGAGTGCTCCCGGCGCTTTGCGGGCACCATTATACCATAAAACAGGAGCAAGCCCCGCTGTAGCCGCGCCCCAGAAGGCTACCGCAAACCACCCAGTCTGACCTACGTCGGAAAAATCGAACGGTTGGGGGTCGAAAACGATAGCCAGAACAACAAAAACCAACGCAGCAATCAATGAGGCTGCCAGCGTGGCCTCCAGCGAGCTTATACCGTCGGACAGTTTCCGTGAAAGCAGGGTGTAGGCTGCCTCGAAACACACGGCCATTGCGACAAGAGCTGCGCCGAGGATCGGAGCTTCCGTGTCTCCGCCTCCTTCCGTTCGTAGCAGATTGATTGCTACTATCCCCGCGACCGCAAGGGCCAGTGCTCCCGACGTCCGCCAGTTCATTGCGGCACCGAAGAAAACTACGGCCGCGCCGGCAGTCACTGCCGGTGTTGCGCTCATGATCGTCGAGCCGATCACGCCTGTAGTGAGACGCATACCAAAAAGCATGGCTGCGGTGAAACCGACCATCCCGAATAATGAAATCGCGACAATCACCCACCAGTCCGACCGCTTCGCACCGGCAAACCGTTTCGTCAGCAGCCATGTAAATGGAGCAAGGACCAGACAAGCGATCAGCATTCGCATGCATGATGCCGTGAAGACCGAGAACTGTTGCCCGATTAGCTTGCTGAGCGGCGTCGCACTGCCAAAGAGTGCCATGCCCAGCAAAAGCTGCACAACAATCGCAGGAGCGGTCGAGCGTCTTTCGGATGCCATGATACTGCAAAAAGTTAGCATGCCGGGCTCCGCTTGGAAAACATAGTCTTGTTTCCGTTTCGCGGGCGGCGTCTCGTGTCAGATAGCTCAGTTCTTCAAGGATCTCGTCTATTTCTTATGCTGCGCCAGAGCCCGATCGCACGTATTCGAGCGATGAGAATTGGGAGGTTGGGAGTGATACGGACGTGACCCGCTCATCCGGCGACCGACCGAGATCAGTCCTAGGGCCACGCGCGCTACTTGGTAGCGGATCCGCGCACAAGCTTTCCTGGGAAGGGTTCCGAAAGGCAGGCCGAGCTGATCCGCTAGAATGATAATACTTCTTATGTTAAATCCGATACTTATTGTTAGCATATCAGAGTGCATGTAAAGTTCGCTGACGCAAGAGCGTCAGCCTTAGAAAACCGAAGGCCCTGTTAGCAGTGCCGGGTTCCATTTGCTGGTTGACCTCGGCAAACCATCTGGTGGCGTGCTCTTCATTGAGCTCGTCGATGCAGAGACCCGGAAAAGCCTCCTGCAAGTAGAGCCGCCGGTAGCAGCCATTGATGTTCTTGGTCTTTGGGACACCAGCGCATTGCCCATTTCTCCCAGAACTCGTCGAGGAACTGGGTGAGCAGAAGGATTTCGGCGAACTGATCGACATCTGCGAAAGTGGCGGGAGGGCGGTGTAATGACCGCTGGCACACTTTCACGCACCGAGAAAATTGTCCGGCTCAATGACCGGGCGCGGCAGGCGATGGGGCTGGCCGGTGTTGCCGTGGCGACAGAGGGATTCCGGGCCTTGCCCGAGGCAGATCGGTCTCGGGTGCGTGAGTTGATCGAGACCTTCGACGCCTTCGTGCCGGACAACGATCCGTAAGGCGCGCGTGATTTCGGAACGATCTATCAGGGCGGCGATGGAAATTGGACGATCATGCGACCGGCACAACTTGCCGAAACCGTGTTCTGGAAGATCGATTCCTACGACCGCGATTTGCGGTTCGGCAGCGAGAACCCGGCCAACCTAGCGACTGCCCGTCGAGTGCTGACGATCATGCTTGCCAGCGAATATTGAGGGGTGGAGCATGACCAGGCGCAATCCACCGGTCCACACCGCCGGACCCGACCCCGACCAGATCACCATGCCGGGCGTGCGCCCGGCCACTCTTAGCGAGATGTTGCAATGCCGCGCCGACATGCCGCGAGGTGCTCGGGCCGTGCAGCAACCGATACCTTGACGCGAACATCGCGGTCGAGCCGGTCGAGGATGCGCATCAGCCGGTCGACGGTGAAGCGGTCGAGCTTGACCTGGCGGATGCGCGAGAAATCGGCCGCCGCGATACCTGTGCGGGCCTGGGCATCGCGGACGGTCAGTTTTTCCTTGTCGAGCGTCTTGACCACTTCGGCGGCGAGGATCGCGCGGAGCTGACGCAGGCTCGCATCGGCCACGTCGAAATCGGCAAAGACATTGCCTGACCCGCGCACCAGTTCGATGTCGTCCTTCTGTTCGGTCATTCCAGCATCTCCTTCAATCGTCTGATCCGCTCGCGCACGAGGTCGATCTCGCGCTGCGGCGTCGATATTCCCTTCGTCGACTTCTTCTGGAAGGCATGCACCACCCAGATATCGTCATCCAGTTGCAGGGCGTAGACGACACGGTAGGCATCGCCGCGCTCCTTGATCGCCAGCTCCCAAACACCGGAGCCGAGACCAGCGAGCGGCTTGGCGATGTCCGGCGCCCCGCCATCGGCCACGATCGTCAGCGCATCGAGCGCCTTGTCGATCGCACGGGCCGGGAACGCCCCGAAATCCTTGCGCGCTGCCTTGATCCACGAAATCGGTCGAAGCGTTGGGGCGCGACATGATCCTATGTAGTCATATCTGACAACACTTGTCAATCGGGTATGTCGGGATGTTTGCCAGCGTGATCGAAGCGAAGCTTTCGTCTAACCATGTTTTCGGATTCATCCTGGTAGGACGTTCCCCACCTTCCCTGACCGCCCTCGTGCCGTGCGGAGATCAAAACCGAAGCCTTCCATCCGGCTCCGCAGACGCCCTTGGCGATGCCGAACGGCAGCCAAAGGCGCTGCCAATTCCTGCGGTGAATATAGACGTCAATCTCCGCATCGCCCAATATATTCACGGCAGTTCGTGTGGAGATTGGGGAGTCTATTCTCCGCCAACCGCATGGAACCAGAGCGACCGGATGCGAAAAGTCGGTCGCTTAAGCCTTTTCAACCGACCGATATGCCACTCCGATCCGGTGCTTGGCGCTTTCGCGTCGACGACGAACTGCATCGACAAAACGCCGCGCCGACGCCGCATTCGGAAAGCTGTCGCGCGCGCCCTTTCCTTTACAACCTATGCGACCCCAGTGACGATCGACGACGGTCCAGCCAAACAGGTCAAGCGTGACCGTGAGCTGATAATCGCGTGCGATGTTGCGCGCAGTATCGACAGCCCGCCAGTGCTCGCGGCATTCGAAGTGCTTTGCCATGAATAAACATTACTCACACCGAAACCCGCAAATCCAACGCAGAAACTGAATCACCGCCCTGCCCTGTGATTCAAATCTTCGATTAAGCATCGCAGGGGTCCTGCTATCCGAGCTTGGGCCACGCGGCCTGACATTTTCCGCAAGGACCTAAAGCATGCGGCGGAGGCCGCGCTTTCGCCGTCGATGCGACAAAATGATGACAACGTGGGCTATCTGAAGTTGATATCATCCCACTCGTTGAGGGTTGGCTTGACCCAGGATCTGATCGCGTTGGGCGCTGACGGTGTCGCGATCTTGAATGCAATGCGCTGGGATTCTGCATCGACGGTGCTGCGATACGGCAGGAAGCTGCAGGCATATTCGAGCGCAACCGCACGGTTTCTGGGAAACGATCCGCAATAAGACCAGGGTTTGATTCCGGACAACGAAGTTTCGATACTAGCTTTATTGAAACAGCATCTTCTCGAGTGCATCCGCCAGTTCACATCGCTTCTTGGCAGGGAGCCGGTCCAGATTGCGTTGCTTCCACAGGACGGCAGGCAGGTGCCAAGCTTCCGGTATGCCGAGAAGTTGCCAGTCCGGCTCTCCGCGTTTGAAGCCGACCAGAAACCGCCGATGCGCATCGGGCATGTCGGCAACCATCGCAGCGATGATCGCCTCGCGCGCTTCTTCAAGATCGGCCAGCGCGATCGGCTCATGCGTCATTCCGACAAAACCGCGCTCGAATTCCTCCATAAGCGGTTTTCGTGTCGGGGCAAGAACTTCGCCAATCGGGCGATGGTGACTGATGACGTAGACAAGGAATGCGCGCCGCAGCTCGTCGCCTATACCTTCGTGCGCCAGGAGATCGCGCACGTCGAAAAGATCGCGAGGGTGCTGGCGGTCGAGCGCCGCGACGATCTTGCCCGCATAAAGGTCGCCGAAGGATACGACCTGCAATTCGGCAAAGCCAAAGGCGTCTTCGACTGTTGGCACAACGCTCTTCACGGCAGGATCGTAGACGGTGCCGCGCAGTACCGGCGTCACCTCAATCTTGATCTGCACGCCTCCGGCGCGGACGACCAGCTTGGTGACGATTTTCTCGTCGGCCGAGCGCGAAGCATGGACCTTCGCATCCGGTATTCCGCGTTCGATCCGTTTCGCTATTCGCAGCATGGCCGCGTCGATCGCGGCAAGTGACCTGGTGCGATCCTCGACCGGCAGATAGGTCAGGTCGATGTCCACCGACAGGCGCGGCATGTCGCGCACGAACAGGTTGATCGCGGTACCGCCTTTGAGGGCGAAGGCTTCTTCCTGCGCCACGAAAGGAATGGTGCGGATGAGAAGGGCGACCTGTTGCCGGTAAGGGTCGAGAAAGGCCATGATGCCCGCTACCCCGCCAGATCGGACGGTACGGTTATGTGGTAGCCGGGGTCGAGCGTGCCACCTCTGACCAGGACGCGCTTCCCCGATCCAAGATCGACACGGGTCACATCGAGCCGGGATCGCCAGGCATGCCGGTGGCGGTCCGCGAAGAACAGGAATAGCCGTTTTACCTTCACGCTGGCACACGTCTCCAGCAGGGTTTGCAGGCGACGCGGGCTGAGATCGCTCAGCCCTTCCATCAGGGCATCGACTTGATGGAAACTCTCATGCTTGGGCAACTCGTCGAGCAGCTCGAGCACGGCGCGTTCCTTGCTGGCATAGCGGATGGGCAAGCTTAGGCCAGCGGCGCTGACCATGACCGGGCTGGGTTCCGGCGGCGCGCCGGCATCGCCGGGAAACAGACGCAGACTGTTGTGCCAGCGGAAGGCTACGTCGAGCGGCAAGCTGTCCAGCCATGTCGGCGGTCGCTTCGGCCCGTAGAGGTGAACCTCGCGCATCTCCGCCGAAAGGTAATGGGCATAGCCTAGCTGTTCGAGTGCGGTGCGCCCGCCGACGGTCAGCGGCAGGTCCAGCACGGTCTGGAGCGAGATAACCACCTGCGGCCATGTCAACGGCGCGCGCGAGCGACGATAGACCCGCCGCGCCGGACTTTCGAGCCAGCCAGCGCGGACATACTGGCTGCGCAGCGCCGATGAATAGCCGTGAGCCTCCATCCACGCGGCATCGGCCAGGAGTCCCTCGGGGAGTTCCCGCTGGAGCCGGTTTAGCTTGCCGTCCGAACGCTTAGTCATGCTTCGTGTTTTGGCATACCTTCAAACCAAAATCCAGTTTGAAGCTTTCCGCTTTTGCCAAGCCAAGCTTGGTGTTTGGCGAAGTCTACAAACCTTAGCTCGGACTCAGGGCCCAAACCTGCGGTCGAACTCACGCCTCAGCCGCGAGATCTCGGACGTCTAGTCTGCGAGGTATCCGCGCTGACAATGTTTCGGCATCCCGCTCAAAAGCAGACCAGTTCTCTTAATCTCCGCATTGCGCAATACATTCGCGACAGTTCATGCGGAGATTGGAAAGCCTATTTTCCCAAACTGCCTGAAACCATGGCTACGGGATGTGAAAGGTCGCTCGCCTATGTTTCTTCAACGGACCGATATGCCACTCCGATCCGGCGCTTGGCGCTTCCGCGTCGACGACGAGCTGCATCGACAAAACGCCGAGCCGACGCCGAATTCGGAAAGCTGTCGCGCGCGCCCTTCCCGTTACAACCTATGCGACCCCAGTGACGTTCGACGACGGTCCAGCCAAACAGGTCGAGCGTGACCGTGAGTTGATAGTCGCGTGCGATATTGCGCACGGTGTCGACAGCCCGCCAGTGCTCGCGGCATTCGAAGTGCTTTGCCATGGAAAAACATTGCTCACACCGAAGCCCTCAAATCCAACGCAGAAACTGAATCACCGCCCTGCCCTGTGATTCAAATCTTCGATTAAGCATGCAATGTGTGCACTGCCTTCCAACCCTGTCCCATGCGCAGGTTTGGAATTGCCCGCAAGGACCTCGATCAAAGGACTCCGTAACGGACCGCCCGTCCTGATTTGAACGCAGCATTCCGCCAGTTATTGTTTTTAATGACCTAGAATGCTATGCCCAGACAGGAGCGAATGATGGAAACCTTTGATCCATACGCAAATGACGGACCGATCGAGTACGTCGTTAAGACCGGTGACCCATCGCGTGGCGCATCGATGCGAGATGAACGAATCCTCCTCGATGATGGCTTTGATGCTTCTTACAGTTCTGGCGAAACAAGCTCTGGCTCTCTGACCGCTCTCGTTTTAGCTATCCTTTTCATGATCGTAGCTTTCGCCAGCATGTAGGCTGGCCGGGTTTCTCTAAAAAGGCTCGGTTTCATCTTTGATCCCGATCATAGAATCTCCGGTCAAAGCGTTCCTCCGATCCATCGGGCGATCTCTGATCCTCATCAAATTCACGTCGGCGCTGACCATATCGCTGGGTATTCGCATCGAGCCGCTGTCCTAGCGAGGTGCCTCCGTCGTCGATTCTCTTGCCAATCGAACCGTCGGACGAGCCACTTGCCAAGTTGCGCGCTCCCCCATGTGAACGACGCGGCGCGGACCCACGAAGGTCGGCTTCGGAAAATTCCCCAGGAACAGAAACATTTCCGATGATTGACCCACTCTGGGGGATCAAATCCTTATACGGGGCGACGCGCTGATCGTAATAATCGGAGATGATTTCGCGGGCCACCAGATCGTAAGCAGCCTGTTCCTGAGGGGAGTAGTCTGTGCGGGCAAGACTGGGCGCCGTAATGCCCATTTCAGCGGCTTTCTCCTGATAACGACCTGCCACGATCTGGCTCATGTCGAAGTTCACGATCGCGCCGACGCCATCCCGCGTGGATGTGTTACTGCTAAGAGAAAGCGCAGTTTCATCGATCTCCGCAATGCGCCCATCAATCCTTCGGATCTGTTCGAGCGCCTGCTCACGAGAATGGGAGTTGTCGGTGTATGCTTCGCTTCGGTTAAAACTGCCGCTCTGCGAATATGTGCCGCTGTCCTGCGTAACATTCGATCCGTTCGAGCGGTTGTCCGATGTCGATGAGTCGAAGCCATTCGACTGATCGCGACGACCTCCGCGATCGACACTGTCCACATAGACGCCCTGGCCCGAAACTCCTGCCTGTACTCCGCCGCTGATACCGGGTCGCCCACCGCCTCCACGTTGATTGCTACCGCCTCGGCCACCACCGGCGCCGACGCCGATACTTCCTCCCCGGCTAGTTTCCAGCCTATCGGTTTGCGTCTGCTGCTTCCCGGAAGTGGTCGTGATGCGTTCACTTTCGTTGACGCCGTCTCGGGCATCCACCGACTGGTTATCGAAGCGCTGAATATTCTCGCCAGAACGATAACCGGCCGAACTCTCCGACCCACTCGAATTTCGAACACCACTGGTTTGCCTGGTCGAGGTGCGATCAAGAAAAGAAACTGCGCGCGAACGTTCCTGGGCCAATGTATTTCGCGCCGTCTCCAGCTCCGAAAGCGTCTGCTGCCTTTCCGCGTTGTTGAAAGAACTGAGCGACGAGCCGAACGCAAGGCGGCTCATACCCGGAGAGGTGTCGAAGACCGACGAACCATCGGCCATTGTTTTGGTGAACGTTCCGTTCGAATTCACCATCGACTGGACCGCGGCTCCACCCGTGAACGAAGGCGCGGTGTTCCACTGGTTGGCTTGCCGGTTGGAGCTCGACAGGTTCATGTAGCTCTCGTTCCCGTAGGAATAGTTACCGGTCGTTCGCTCGACAGCCGCCGCTTCCGCTGCAGCCTGTGCTGGCGCGAGCATCGACGTCGCTTGCGATGATACGGCCATCGCTCCCCGCGCCATGCCGGCAGCAAGGAACGGAATCGACATCATCAGGAAGCCTGCAATCGTCGCGGTATCGGCGTTGACAGCATCGATACCGGCCATGCCTGCCATCGTGATGCCGCCCGGCGCGGTCGCATTCAACGAGTCCGACGCGCGATCCATGATGAACATGTGCAAGACCACATAGAGTGGGCCCCATGCGGCCAGATAGAAGAAGCCGGTGAAATAACCTTTCAGCGCGGTCACCCCTGTGCGCGGAAGAAGGAAGAGCGGAAAGAGGACCGGGAACATCGCATAGAAGACGACGGTCAGCACGATGTTGAGAAGCGGGACCCACGTCATCGCTTGCTGTGTGATCGACGTGTAGGTGTTGCGCGCCTGTTCCTCGGCGCGGAGCATGGCGAATGTATCGCCATCAGCCGCACCGAGATTGGCGCGCGCTTCGAGGAAGGCACTCACCAGCGAGCGTTGATGGAAAATCTGTTGCGCGGTCTGACTGCTACCGTGGAACTGATTGGCGATGACTGGGAGGTCGGCGATCAGTTTGGCGCGAGCAGCCGCGGGCGTGAGGCCTGGAAAGAGCTTGCGGCCCTCCTCCTCGAGCTGCGCATCGGTATAGGTGACAATTCCGCTCTGAAGGCTCGTGTATCCTGCCTGGCAAGTCACGATCGTCGGGGTGCCCGTGGCAGGGATCCACTTCATACCTCGCGCCGGCGAGCCGGGGCCCATATCGGTCAGGATGTCGTTCGAGTTCGCGATCGTGTCGAAAGACGCATGGCCGAGCAAGATGTCATAGAAGAGGCACTGCTTGAAATACTCCTCGAGATTGGCGCTGATGCGGGGGTCGCGGATCTGGAAGTCCCGGGTGCGATCCCAGAGCCTCGCTCCATAGATCATACCGTTGTTCGACATCTGCAGGGTGCCAGGCATCGTGAAGACGGTCTCGGCCGTGCGCGTCAACCAGTCGCCGGCAGTCGAGCTGACCGACGCGATGAGGGCCAGACCAACCGGGACGTTGCCGACCGTCGAGGGTGCCAGACTGGGATTGAGGCGATCGGTGACCTGCACGGTGGTCGTCGGAACGATGAGTGCCCCGTAAATGAGTGTCGCACCCAGGAACCAGTTGAGCCAGGCGCGCCAGTTCAAACTGAAGGCGACGATCAGAAGCGTGTATATGAAACCCATCACCATCACGACCCGGAGAAGCGAACGGAAGCCCCCTCCCCCCGTCCATGCGGAGACCGCGTTGAGGACGTTGACGATGTATTCCCCGCCCCCAATCGTGAAGATCTCCATCATGGTCCCTGATCCTTACTGGACGCCTTGGTTCGACAGCGACGTGCTGAAGGACAGCGCCGCCGACATCTGCGGGGAGAGATTGTTGCGCAGCGTGCCCTCCAGGAAGACCGCGCGCTGGATGACGTGCTGCGTTCGATCGAGGCGCAGGTTCATGCCTTGGGAATATCCATCGAGGACGTGGCGCACGGAGACGATCTGGTCACGCCATTGCGACAGCGCTTCCTCGTTCGCGTTCTGGAACGTCCCGACTCCCCGCGATGCGTAGCCGTAATATTGCTGCGCAAGCGCATCGAGCAGATCCATCGACACAATCTCGGCCAGATCGTTCATGTCATTGGCTGTCATTCCGCCAAGCGTCGCCGCCGCGTTGACCGAAATGATCTTGTATAGCGGGATCGTGGTCGCGCCGAGCAGTCCGATCTCGTCCGACGTCAGCGCGGTGTTCGACCGGATCTTGGCATTCATGCTCTCGATCATCGCACGGACGCGAGGCTTCAATGCCTGCGCCTGGTCGACCGACATGGTCTGAGTCGTCGGATTGAGACACTTGTCGATCGTATCGCACTTCAGCATCGTGACCGAGTTCGTGCCGTCGAGAAGCGCCGTCAGGAGCGCGCGATCGCCTTGCCCGAAGAACTGGTAGCCGCGCTTTCCGCTCCCATCGCCATCCTGATAATAGATGACGGTCCCCACGAACGTCATGAGGTACTCGCGGAATTGGGGAGAGAAGCTCGGATAGCTCTGCTTCAGCATATCCCACGTGAAGTTGTAGCTTTCCGACGGAATGTTCGGATCGCTGTTCGCAGCGATCGTCGACTCCCGCTGACCGCCGGTCCCGCATTCGTGACGGCCTTTCGCCCAGTCCGAAAAGAGCCCCTGGCTGTTGCCGATCGACTTGCAGATCTCCGACGACATGCGGTCCGACTTTCCCCACAAACCGCCGACGAGATTTTGAGCGGTTTCGCAGCTGTTCATGTTGAACTGGTTCATCTGCTGAGCCTTCTGCGCCATCTCTTCGATCGTCGAGGCGATCTGCGGGCTGATCGACTTGATGGCGAGCTGGAAGGCGAAGCCGAGCGCATTGTTGGCGGTCGCCTTCATCATCGCGACGATCTCGTCGGTGTTGATGAAGGAGAAGCTGCCCGAGAAGACGTCGATGCCGCCGCAACCCGCCTTGATCGAGGGCAGTTGCAGATTGACCGGGTTCACGCTCTTCTGCGGAAACCGTGTCCAGATGTTCCCACCCGAATAATAGCCCGCGGATTGGCCCTGATAGGCGGTCGGCCCGGTCGCGTTGGCCGCCGCACCCATGTCGTTGAAGAAATCGTTGAGCTCGGCCCCAACCTGCGCGCTGACCGGCGCAGCGGCCATGCCTGTCGTCGCCACCGCGAAGAGAGCGACACCGGCGCGTTTTGCGAAACGGGCGGCGATGCCGCCTCTCGTCCGAGTAGACATCAGTAATCGCTCCCTGGCTCGATCTGCGTGAGGTAGAAGATGCGCTGCATGACTTCGTCGGCCGCCATGACGCCGTAGCCGATCGGGATCGGCTGCTTGGTTTGCGTGTCGAACAGGACGATCGCCGGCACGGTGCCTCCCTGAAGACCCATTCGCTGGTACTGTCCGCTGTCGATCACGTAATTCGGGAAGAGCTCATTCGGACCACCGTCCATTGATACAGCCAGCACTTCGAGGCCGTAGTTGTCGGACAACGCGCGCATGACCGGCGAGAACGTCCGGCACGCCGAGCAGCTCGAAGAGTAGAAGTAGAAGACGCCGTAGCGCTGCGTGAGCGCCTGCATCGATCCCTCGCGCTGGTCGCGGCGGTCCGTGAGCCAGGTCTGCTTGGCCAAGGTGCCCACTGGCCGTTCGAGTGTGTAGTCGAGCTCGGGGTTCTGCCAGATCGACCTGCTCCACGTATCGGCGAAGGTCGACGCACGATCGAGCTGCTCACGCTGAAAGCGGATGTAGTTGACGATGTTCTCGGAGGTCGGTTCGAGGATCGCGAGCGCCTTGAGTTCGTCGAGCTGCTTGGTGATCGCCGCCATTCGCTCCACGGCGGGTACGGTTTGGGCGGGCTGTTGCTCCCTCTCCTTCGCCTCGCGCTTCACCTTCTCGGAATTGCAGTAGAACCACGACCCGAGCTTGCGCTCGTGGCAGTAGAAGGCATCGCGCTGGGACGCCGTGTCCGCCGTCTGCGCCAAACTGGGGGCCGTGGCTGCGGCGACTACTGCCGCAAGGCTGAGCAAAGCGAGCTTGTTCATGAGCGTTTCCCTTTGTCGAGGTCGAGCATCTGCAGGAGGAAGGCGGTCTTGAGGTGACCCCGACCACGGTCGATCATCCGGATCATTCCGCCGGACAGGGTCGTCGCGCCGTCGATGCCGGCGTCGGTGAGGCAGAAATCGAAGGCGCTCTCGCCCGCCCGGGAGATCCAACCGCGTTCGAGCAATCGGCCGATAGCGGCCACGAGCTCCGCCCTTGATGCTGGCCGCAGGAACCAGTCGTGGATGCGCGAGAACATCTCCTCCTCGCTGGCAGCAAGGTTGCGTCCGATCGCGACGCTGATTGCGAGATCGAGCACCTCGGCAGCTGGGAACGGATCCCCTTTCTGAAACGCAATGACTTCGCCGCCCGACACTTCAAGTCCCTCCATTCAGAGTGTAGTAGTCTTCAATCTTGGTCTGGATCTGGAGCGACATTTCGATCTCGTCGGGCAGCTTGGCCGCATCGACGAACTCAGCGTAAACCTCGCGGAAATCCATCCGGCTGAGGTCGAGCTGCTGGAACTGGGCAATGAGGAAACCCTCGCAGTCGGGCTCCTTGGCCTTGCCCCATCGCATCCCTAGCTGAGCCTTGCCTTGCTCGTTGAGGATGCGGACCAGCTTGCTCCCGTAGCAGCAGTAGGATTGCTTGCGCGTCACGCAGACGCCGAGGATCTTGTCCGAGCAGTAGGTGCCGACATAATGGCAGAGCCCGGCGTCATCCTTCTTGTCGACGTCCCGGTCCTGGCTGTTGCAGAGCCACGGCGTGAGAAGGGGAACGCCCTTCCCGCTGCAGCAATTGGACAGCCCGAACACCTTCTTCGTGCATTTGAGGTTCTCGCCGCTGAAGATCTTGAGCTGGTTCGGGTCGAACTCGTCCCTGAGTTCGCCCAGGACGTTCATGGCGACCATTGCGTCCTTGAACTCGGTCGACGCCTCGCGCGTGACACTCGTGCATTCGCCGTCGATGCAGTAGAGGTCGCCAGCACAGACGTAGGCAGGCGGCGGAGGCGCGCCCGTGTCCGGTGTCGTGCACTGGAACCAGCGATCATAGACGTTGCAGGTGATGCCATCGGCGTCGTAGCTCAGACATTCGTCATGGCTGAGCGAGCATTCCGGACGTGCCTCGAGCGCAGCACAGTCGTTCGCCGGAAGCAAACCCTGGCACTGATACGTGCGGCTCCACTCCCAGCACGGGCGGGTTACGGGCAAGCCATTGATGACGCGCGTCTCGCTGGGAGCCGTGCAGGTCTCGCCTTGGAGCGAGCACGTCGCTCCACCGATCGTGGCTTCGCATTGTGTTTCGTCGACGGACTCGCTGACAATCGAAATCGTGTTCCGCTCAATGCCGCCGGAGACCGCAGTTTGCGCGGGGCAAGAATAGGTCAGACGGTAAATTGGGTCGCCGGGTTCGGAGCAGTAGCGAGTGCGTCCATTGTCGTACCACTGAAGGCACCCTTGGCCTATCCGGACCCGGTTGATCTCCTGACAACCGCCGGCATCGAGCTGGCCTTGAATGGCGGCGCATTGCCGCGCGCCTAGATTGACATCCCTGTCGAACCCCTCATCGCAGGTGTACTCCCAATACCGGGAACCCTGTGTCTGAATTGTCAGGAGAGCCCTGCACGTCCGCGCTTCGTCGAAAGGCTGCGAGCCCTGGTTGCAACTCTCGAGATAGGTGGTCGAGCCACCGCCCCCGGGAGGCAGTGGATTGCATGAACCGCTCGATCCACCCGGGCTAGCGCCGGGACCAAGATAGGCGTCGGGATCGCTTTCGATGGCGGATGCCGCGGAGAGATCGATCGTCGCAGGATCGACGACCTTGCGGTATGGATCTACGACGATGCGATAGTCCTGCTGATAGCGCTGCGCTTCGCCGGCCGTCGTCAGGCCGACCGCATCGTCAGCATACTCGAGCGATGGAAAATCGGTCCCTCCGTATGTCGGGACGTTCGCTTGCGCACCATCGGCGAGGATGGACCCGTTGGTGGCATCGCGGACGCCCTCCCCGATCGCCTCGCCCTCTGCGCGCGCATCGGCCGAAGTCATCTGGGCATGGGCGAGCTGACCCGTCGCAACGAGAACGGCACAAGCAAGAACGAGGCCGCGGATGTTCACCGCGCAGACCTGTAGTTGGCGAGCGCAACCCGCGAGACCGGCGAGCCGGGGCCGTTGGCGTTCGAGAAGGTCTCTAGCACGTAGCCAACGCTGACGTTGCCGGCGATCCGGTCGTGCGGAGGCGGCGTGGTCACGCAGTCGAGCTGGTCGCAGGGTTCGAAATCGCTCGAAAGCGCGACGTAGGTCGGTACCCGGTCGACCCGAAACGACCGGAACAGCCGCGGATCGATCGCGACGTTGCTCGCGCCAGCCTGGTCCACAACATTGCGGATGCCGGTGATGAACGCCTGCGGGTTTCCGGCCGAGAAGCCACGGAACACGACGACGCCACCAGCTTTGGTCGTGTCCTCGATCATCTTCGCGAGAGATTCCTCGGGCATCGAAAGGCTCGCGAATGCGATGAACAGTGGAGCACCTTCGGGATTGGCCATGCCCGCTTTCGCGCCGGCGACCATTTCGTCGAAGTCGAAAGGCCCGTCACCGCCCGCAATATCGGACACATCGAGACCTTCGATCGAAGCGTAACCCTCATTGACGATCGTCTGCGCCTCTTCCTGATGTTCCTCGCCATTGGAGGTCACGTAGTCGAAGAGTGCCTGGGCATCCTCTTGGAACTCTCCCGCGCGCGCCTCGATAGCTTGGGGGTCGAACCCGTCAGCGCTCTGCGCGAAGACCGCCGTTACACAGCCGATGAGGCTGAAGCCGGTGAGCGACATAGCGATTTTTCGGTTCACGGCGAGCCTCCGTCCTACAGCACGCAGCAATTGCGTTTACGCCAAAGGAGGAAGCCGACGTCCTCTCCCTTGACCGGGTAAACCTGTCCGGATTTGGGCAGGATGGTTGTCGCCCCGATCGGCGAGCAGCTTTCGCGTCCGCTGACCATCGGCGTGGGGTTGACCTGCTGAAGCCGATACTGGCTCTTCTTGAGGATCGGCATGATGTATTTGGAGCAAAGGGCCTTCGAGCCGCTGGTTCCCCAGGCGAGGCCCTGACGATGCATCTTGTAGATCATTCTCTCGGCCGCGAGCCGCGCCGACTGCTTGATTCCGACATTGGCTCCGATATTGCCGTTCATCGGATACATCGGCCCTTGGCAACCCGAACACCAGAACAGCTCGTCGATCGGCAGTTTGGCGGTCGAGGCGATGCAGTCGGCCGAACACGCGGCCTGCGCGATCGGCGAGGTGAAGAGCGCCGCTTCCGGGTTTAACAGCGTCGTCAGCTCGTCGTCCTGCCAGAGCGGATCGATCTCGCTCATATAGGCAATGTCGAAGGAGCTCGCCTCAAGGCACAGGAAGTCGGTTACGACCTCCAGCCAATAGAGAAGCGGATAGATGTAATAATGAACGTGATATTTGGCGGTGTTCTGCGATTGTCCTCCGATCTGCGAAGAGTTCGACGCATAGCCGTTACCGATCGGGAAGCCAGGGTCGAGCTTGATGCCTCCGAGATTTGGAAAGCACCACGGTTTTGTCGAGACATCGACAAGGCGCACGGGTTCCCAGAATCCCATCGCAAGCCCGACGCGCGGCACGGGCGTTCCGCACGCGCAGATCGGCAGATCCGGATTCTTGGTATCGGCGCGCGAGGATGGCCAGATCTTGAGCGATCCGAGCGAAAGTGGAAACATGCAGCCCCAGCACACATCCGTGATCGGATTGACAAACGATCCGGAACAACGCCCCGGACCGGAGGGCAGTCCTTGGGCGGACGCCGGCGCGACAAGAGCAAGGGCGGCAAGCGCCGCAACAACGGTAAGCCACCTACGCAACATCGTCGGTCTCCCTGAAGAGCCAGGCATCGTCCGCGGCGTTCTTCAGCCTGGCCCATGCCCAGCCCTGAACGGCCATGAAGGTGAAGGCCGCGGCCAGGCTCGGGAGAGCGGCGGACCCGATCAGCTGGCGAAGCTCGCCAAGGAACAGAAGTGCGACCGCGAGAACCAGGCAGGCTGCGATGACGCGGAAGCGCGCAGCCCGCAGCTCCTTGGTTTCCGGAGCGGCCAGCGGAACCGGGATCATATCGCGCCAGGACGTCACGATTGCCTCCGGGGGATAGCTTTTTCGGTAACCAGCAGGAGATCGCCCTTTGCCTCGACGAGCGCGGGCGTGCGGGTGATGCCGAAATGACTGGTGAGCTTGCCCTCCTGGTCGAAGTAGAACCGACGCTGGTGAGTTTTCATGGATTCGAAGGGCGAACCGTCGACGAAAATGATCTTGGCGCGTTCATCGGGTCCGTGCCCGAGCGCCCATTCAACCTCGGCGGGATCGTCGCCGTCCACGAAGACGAGCTTCTTGGATAGCCCCGAAGTCGTTAGCGGATTGACCCGCTGACCACGCGCCGCGATCAGATTGCCTTGGTGGTCGCGAATGTCGTTCTCGACCACGATCGCGGGATCGAATTCCCACGAACGCGTCTCTTCGGCACGCGCCATTCCCGGAACGGGAACCGGACGCATGACGCGATCCTTCACTTTCGCGGCGAACTGCTGGTTCATCTCGTCGAGCTTGCCGGTCGCCTGCGCATGATCGAGACGCGCCTTGATGACGGACAGGAGGTCGGGCTCGATGACGGGCCAGGTCTGACCCATCTGGCCATGATCCTGCGCCTGCGCCTGCGCAGTCGGCATCGACGGCGCCGTCGCAGCCGCGGTGACGGCGGCGCATGAGAGGATGACGAGACGATACCTCACAGGATCGCCACTCCCGTTCCAACGAGGCGGTCGCGGCACACGAAGCCGATGTGCGAATAGCGGCTGTCGAAGCCATCCTTGTGGTGAGTGGCCGCGAACACGCAGCCTTCCGGAACGACGCCGAGAGGACCTTCGGTCAGGGGATCGCCCCGTTTGGTGAGCGGCTTGATCGATGCGATGCGCTCGCCATTGACCAGCACGTCGCGGCCTTCGCGGGTCACGAAATCGCCGGGCAGACCGAAGGCGATCTTGGCGAAGGCGCCAGGCTCTTCGCCGAAATACTTCTGGGTGACCGGATCATGGCCCGGGTGGAATATCACGTAATCCCCGCGGTCGGGAAAGCGGCCACTTTCGACAAGGAACGCCCAGTTCGGCAGCGAATCCGTTGCGTTAATCATGAAGGCATGGGTCTCGCTCCATTGCTGCAGGGACGTCACCGCCGTTCCGACGCCGAAAAGCGCGGCGATCGCGAGTAGCTTGCCCTTGGTCGACAGCCGCTTGGCTCTATTGTTGAACACCGCCCTGCCCTCCCCCGTTCGCGGCCATGAACGCCTGCATTTCCTGCTCGACACGCGCGTCTTGCGTTTGTTGCATGTCGATCGAAGCCTGGGCGATTTGCGGGCGCGGCACCTTCGCGTAGACAGCCGCCTTTACGCTCTGGGTGACATCCGGAACCTCGCCGCCGATCACAGCCTCGTGCACGAGAACGACCTTCCCGCTCTTCGACAGGCCGGCGACGGTCCGATCGAGTGTAGCCATGAAAACGGCCGTTTCCTGGGCGGCGGTCTGTTCGTCGGAACTCGATCGCGCCTGGGCCTGCAGATATTCGCCGATGATGCCTTGCAGCTGAAGCTGCACGAACTCCTGGCGTCCCCCATCTTCAGAGACGAGGTTCTTGGTGACCCAGGCTCCCCAGATGAAGATGGCGGCGGCGGCAGCGAGCAGCGCGATCTCCCGGGGTGAAAGACCCGCGAAAGCGCGTTTGGCAGCCACTGTCTTGGGCCTGCGAACTTCGCCGGTCGCCGCACGATCGGCATTCTCGAACAGATCAGTCATTGTCACCTCCAGCGACTTCGAAAACGGAGCGAAGGCTCGCGCGGCGAAAGAAAGCGATGAGAACCCAGGTGCCGCCGAGGACCGTGAATACGATCGTTTGGAATTGCGCCTGTCGAGCCGCGTCGGCCGCGAGGAAGCGCGCGGTCAAATTGTCCAGCTGAAGCATCGTCCCAGAAAGGGTGAAGCTGCCGAGGAGGACGAAGAACAAGGTCGCGACGCCAAGGGTCGCGAGGCCCGTCGTGGCGAACCACCCGATCAGGCGGAGCGCAACGGCCATTGCGTCTTGGCCGCGTGCGATCCGGGTGTGCGGGGATCCGGCGTGTGCAAACGCGTTCATTCCGCGGCCTCCAGCATATGATGGCTTTCGGGAAAGGCTACTGCCTCGATCGCATCGTGCATCGGGAAGCCAAGGTGGACGTAATCCTCGATGTCGGCGAAGACGTCGGGGCTCGAGGAATAGAGCGCTGCCGAATACCGATCGAGGACGAGCCGCCCGATGCTCTCGGTGTCGGGCCCCCGAATGAACACGTCCGAGTAGTCCGCGCCGTTGCGCTTCAAGGACCGCAAGAGCGCCTCGGTCATGTTGTCCATCTCGAAGCGATCCGAATTGCGAAAGTCGGAGATCGTCTCGCCCTTCTGCTGAAGGATGAGGAACCAGTCGGAGTTCTCGAGCGCGGCGCGCGACCCCTCCGACTTGTAGTAATCGTGGATCGATTGCGTCGCCGTGATGAGCGAACCGCCATATTTGCGGCAGGTGCGCGAATAAGTCTCGACGAAGTCTGCCATCGCCCCGCCCTTCAGCATCTGCCAGGCTTCATCGATGATGAGTGGTTTGGGGATCGAGCGGTCCATCCGGCGCATCACCTGAGAGGCAATGAACATCACGGATGTCAGCACCACGCCGCGCAACTCCTCGCGCGTCGCCAGATCGGAAAGCTCGAAGACGGTGAGGTCGGCTGACAGGTCCAGATTGGCATCGCCGAGGAAGAAGCGACCGAATGTCCCGGTCGAGGCGAACGGCAGCAGCGAGGTCGCAAGATCGTAGGCGAAGGGATGTTCGGGCTGCTTTAGCGCCTCGATGATGTGGTCCACCGTTCCATCGCGACCCTCTGCTTCCCAGACGGCGTTGACGGCCTGGTCGATGAGCCCCCGCTCGGTGTCGTTCAGTCGGGTCTCGTTCCGCGCCATCTGCGAAATGATCGACTTCAACATGGCGAGGCAGTCGACCAGATAGTCATCGTCGCCTTGGGCCAGCTCTTGGTCGATCATCCGGAAGGGGTTGATCGAAATGCCCGAAGAGAGCTTGAATTCGGTAAA
The DNA here is from genome assembly GCA_947331495.1 of Erythrobacteraceae bacterium Alg239-R51. Classification (GTDB taxonomy): domain Bacteria; phylum Pseudomonadota; class Alphaproteobacteria; order Sphingomonadales; family Sphingomonadaceae; genus Qipengyuania. Next base: position 28,116 of record CAMZOI010000003.1, read on the forward strand.
GGTGCCGCCGAGCGCCTTCGCCATGTGCTCGAAACTGCGACCGTCATCGATCACGATCGTCTTCGCGCCGACGCCGGCGAAGCTCGCCGTCAGATCCTGAAGGAGGACCGATTTCCCCGAACCCGACTTGCCCGCGATCGCCACGTTGTGGTTGCCGGCACCGTTCTGGAACGGCGACCAGAATTGCGGTTGTCCCCGGCGCCCGATGAACAGCAGATGCGGAATGTTGCCGCCTACATATTCACCCTGGATCGGTGCGATGGCCGCGACGTTCGTGGAGCGCATGGTGCGCAGCCGCTTCATGCGCTTGTAATCGGAATCGAGTCCGTCCGCGAGCATGAGCGGGAAATGGGCCATGAAGGCGGGCAGCTGGATATGGGTCTCGTCGATCAGGTCCCACCCGCTCGCCTTGTAGAGCGCCTTGAGCGTTCGCTCGCAGGGCTCGCCACGTCCCTTGGGCGCAAGGATCGAAACCGCATAATAGCATGAGACCAGCTTTTCGCCCTGCTTCACACGGTCTTGGACGAACTGCCATTCGGCGGCCTCTGTGCGAAGCTTCGGGACGAGCTTGACGCCCTTTCCCTCCGCCAGCGAGCTCGTGCGCGCGAACTTGTATCCCGCCTTGCTTTCCGAAGACTCCTGCCCGGGGATGACCCCGCACACGGTCTGGAGGACCGGGCATGGCAAGTTCAGCTTGGGATTGAAGATATCGCCGATGATCTTCTGCGTGTCCCACGGAGCCCAGCGATCGGGGAAATTGCGTACCGCCATCGTCCGGATGTCGAAGCGCTCGGGAACGAAATCCTTCATCTCCGGCACGCCCTCGACAGAGGCACCCGTTGGGCGGAGCGACTGCGCATGAAGGATAAGGCGATCTTTCTCGACATGGGTGACGAGATCGCGGCGGACGCATTGTTCGTTGATTGGGTCGAACCGGTTGTACCCCGGAACCTCGTCTCCAGCTCCGGTCGATGGAGCCAGGATCTCGTCGAAAAAGCGGATCAGATCGGTGGGCTCGAATTGCTTGATTGGAACGTCGATCGATTCCAGCGCCGAAATGGTTCCGTCGCGCATCGTCACCAGATCATCGGTCGTCAACCCGGAGCCTTGACTGACGCCGACCGACATGACGACACGGTAATTGCGGACGAAGAAGGGGCCGTCGCTCGCGAGAGTCGACCACGCGCCGTTGCGGAGCTTGTCGAGACGATGTCGGGCAAGGGTCTGGAAGACGCCCGAGGCGCTGAAGCGCGGTAGCGCCCAGTCCTGCAGCTTCTCCGCGACGCGCGGAGAGGAATAATTGGTTACGCTGAATTTGGTCCCGGGCAGGAGGATATCGGAGAACAGCGAGCTTATGATGTCGTTGACGCGATCATTGGCCCCGACCAGCGGCGCAAGCTCGAGGATGAAGCCTTTCGAGCGGACCTGGTGGAAGACCCGCTTGTCTTCGTCGTAGGAGCGATAGCCAAGGTAATGCGACAGCATCGGCACCTGCGGCGGGTTCGACTTCTGCTCGGGTTTCCGGCTGTCGCCGACCACCAGGTCCACGATGTTGCTGAATGCTCTCATCATCGCGCTTCACTCCACCACGCCGGGAAACGATGCGGCCCGCCGCCGCGGCTTCGCCTGCTGGCCTGCAAGGCGTTCGGATACCTGCGCCTCGATCGCCGCGATGGGATCGGTCCCTGTCGCGACGGCGACTTCCGGCGGCTTTGCCGTAGGATCAGCCGCGGGCGGGAGGATATCGGGGGTGATCGCGAGGAACGGCGGGGCACTCTCCGCAGCGGCAAGCAGCCCCTGGTTGCGCGTCGGATGGCGCCCGCGCATCGCCATCGCCTCCATCGCATCGCCGCGACCAGGCAAGACGGCCTCGGTCCTGACGGTCCGCCGTGCGTGGATCATGCCCGTCGCATCGGTGTAGCCCGGAAAGACAACGGCAAGCTCGTAACTGGGGGCACTGGTCGCCGTCATGGGAACGGACGCGAGAACGGTGTTGTGGACCGGAGCATCGATCCCGTCATCCATCTGGTAGGGACCGGCGGGATTGAGCAGATCGGTGGAGCTCGTTTCCTCGATCCGCGATATCGCGTTGTCGTCGATCACGGTGGAGGGGGCGCACACACCGTCGGGAGCATCGCACCGGAAACTGCCGCTCACATTGGTGCCCAGTGTGGTGCAGGCCGAGAGCGCGCCGCCAAGCGCGGCGATGGCGAGAATGGCTTTGCTGTTCACGATGCACTCCCTTGGATCCAGCTTTCGAGGAATTCGCGGGGGCGGTAGCCGTGAACGACGGCACCATCCTCGCGGACGATTACGGGGGTTCCATTGAAGCCATGCCGGCGCGCGAAAGCTTCGTTGGCATCGAGCCCCGACGTGTCGCATTCCGATCCGGTGGTAATCGACCCGCCATCATACGCCTGATTCACGGCCCGGCGCTTGTCGGGAGAGCAGATCACGGCTTCGGAAATCGGGCGTGTGCCGAGCACCGAGATTGGGCGCTCGACGACCTTCACGTTGAGCGTCTCGAGGGTCTCGTGAAGCCGCTTGCAATAGCCACAGCGGAAGTCGCTGAAGACGGTGACCGTCTTTGTCCCCCGGCCCATCACGACCGCGCCGTTCTGCGGCAACGCAGCCAATGCGCGAGGGTCGATCTGATCGTCGATCGAGCCGCCCGTGGCATCGCCTGCGGCGGGCGCTTGCATGTCGACGCCAGGCGAGGCCGACTCTCCGCCCCCTCCCCCGATCAGCATGTCGGGGTTCATCTCGAGCAGCCGCGCCGCCGTCAGATCCTGCTTGGTCTCCATGTCGTAGACGCGGCCGATAATGAGATAGCGAGCGCCGTGATCGATGTAGAAGAGGTTCTGCCGAGCCTGCACCTCGCATACGCCCTCGATCTTCTCGCAGTCGATCGCTGTGATCTCGGTCTTGGGCAGGCGTTCGGCGAGGGCCTGTTGCACGGCGGCGTCCGAGGAACTCTGCGCAAGAGCCTGGGCTCCAAGGGCAAGAACGCCTCCCGCGCCAAGGATCCCGACTGCTTGAACAGTCCGGACGAGACCGGCTTTATGATCGTCGTGCATGAGCCGCTTGAGGGTCAAATTCTTCAGCATGATTGCCTCTCAGTTCCTGATGAAGGTGCCGTCGAGGAACACGACCTCGACACTTGCGCCGGTGGGCATCTCGACGACGGGCTGATATTGCTCCGCGCGCTCGATGAGATATTCGGAGAGGGTCGTGCCGGCCTGTTCGGCACCGCCGCCAAGAGCGCGCAGGCCGACCTCACTTGCATCCGGATCTTCGCGACCCCCCGAGATGATGGGCGCATTGAACGAGCCGTTGAGGGCGCTGCCGGCGCTGCTGACGAGACCAGCGAGGAAGGCCTGAGTCGTCAGGGACCCCTCGCGGCTGACAACCCGGCCGCGAACACCGACCTTGCCGCCGAAGGCGATGAAGCCCTTCACCTCCGATACGGCGAAGCGGCCGCCAGGCTGCGCGCATGTCATGCGCTGAAGCTTCACGTAGACCTTTTCCGAGGAGAGATCCCCGTAAGCCGCGCCGTTCACCATGCAGCCCTGTACGCGAGTGGCGAGAAGGCGACCCTCGCTGTAGACCGAGCGCGCTGGTCCGGTGATGCGCAGAAGGACAGGGAGCGGATCGCTCTGGCTCCGCGTATTCGTGGTGGCGTCGACCCCGACGACCACCGTCGCCTTCGCGATCGAGTTGGGAGGCAAGTAGTTCGGAGAGTCTGTGTAGATGGCGGGCGACTTGGAAGCGTCGATCCGCGAACCCGTGCCATTCGCCGTGAACGAGACCATCTGCACGTCGTTGGCGCGCCGCGGCGGCTGCGGCGTCGCCGCGACAGGCGATGAGGAGGGGGCGACTCCCAAAGCCTGTGCGGCGGCGACCGGACCCGGAGCACTCGGTCGGGCGTTGCCGCGGCTCGCCTGCTGGCGTAGCTGCTCGTTCTCGCGCTCGTATGCTTCCAGAACACGCTGGCCATCGCGGACCATCGCGGCGTTCTCGTTGCGCAGGCTCTCGACCTGCGACTGAAGCTCCATCATCTGGCCGGCCTGCGCTTCGACGCCCTTCAGCCGCTGCCCCTGGGAGTTGATCTCGCCCTCGTACATGGCGACCCATTCCTGGTCGACACGCTGGCGGTTCATGAGGGCGTCGGTCGAGACCGTGGTCTCGGTCCCGTCGTCCATCGCCTGTTCGATGGTATCGTCGGTATCGAGGACGTACATCGAACCCGCGATCGCGATGACGCCCACCAGCCCGTACATCAGCATCTTCTGACGCTTCTGGGTCTGGTCGTTCTCCGCGATCGAACCCCTCTCGTCGAGCTCATCGTGCTCGTCGTATCCGGCGGCATCCAGATCCTTGGGTTTGCGCTTCAGGAGATCCATCTCAGTTACCTTCCTGTGGGGACGACGACATAGACGGCAGTCGCCTGCCCACTCGCGAGGTCACGGTTTGAAATGCTGACGGCGATCGCACCGTCGCCGGCGATGAGCTCTTCCTGCAGCGTCATGGGAGCGGCTCCGGTGTTCTCGATCCGAAGAACCTTGCCCGTCATGGTCGGGCTGCGATATTCGCTGACCAGCTGGACCTTGATGTCGCCGACGTTCACCGGCGCGCGAGCGGCGTCGCTGATTTCGAAGCCCGTCACGGGACGCTGTTCGAACATCGCCCGAACGAGGCCCACCGCACGATCGGCGAGCGAAGCAGCTTGCAGCGTTTCGGCCTGCGGCTGCGGATGCTCGATATCCGCGTTGGCCACGAAGACCTGCAACGCGCCGTCACCCGACACCTGACAGTCGAACTTGTAGACGTATCCCTTCTGCGTTGTGCCGAAGAAGGAAATGTTCGGCTTGGTGTAGCCTCCCGGCACCGACAGATAGATGTCGCCGCGCGTGGGTTCGTGGACAATCGAGAAGTCCTCTGCCTCGATACCGCTCTGGACGCGCGACACGGCGACGAACTGATCGTCCTTGAGCGCGATCCGGGTAAGGTCTGATTTCGACGCCTGACAACGTACCTCGCCGTTGTCGACGGCGAGAATGTGTTCCTGCGCGAGTGCGGGCGCAGCCGACATGACGAACGCGCCTGCGATAAGCGCCGCGCCGCTCAAGCGCGTAAGGTAGCAGTCGAGGCGCGAGGCCAACAGCCCGCCGGAGACGATCATGAGCGAAGAAATGACGGGGTTCATTCTTCCTCTCCTTCTTTCACGACGACGCCGAAGCCCTTCAGGCGGAGCGAGACGCCGGTATATTTCCAGTGGAACTCGAAGACCTTGTGTTCGCGGCGGACGTCGCGCGAACCGACGATCGTATGGAGGACGCCGCCGACCTGGCTCGTGAGTTCGTCGGGGTTGGTCCTGATCCAGTCGATGGTAACGAACTGCGTGACCTGCGAGCCTTCCTGCTCGGCCATGATCTCCATCAGCTTGGCTTTGAGCGCGCCGCGCGATTCCGGCGCGGCGATCGCGACGATCCCGTCGAGCCAGTACTGGAGGGTTTCAGGCGAGCGATTGAGCGCGAGCTGCGCGGTGTCGCGCGTTACCGCCTCGAGATACTCGGGCGTGACCGACGAGGAGCTTAGCGTCATTTCGCTAGGGAGGATCGGCTGAAGGACGACCTCCCGATCGCGCGTCGAGGCGGCCGTGAACATCACAACCACAAGGATGCCGAGAACGATACAGATGAGCGCGAGGAGATTGCGCTGTTTCAGCGTCCGTTGCGACGCCTCGTGAGCAAGAGAGAGTTCCATTTCAGCCCGCCATCACACGAAGATGAGAAGGCGGAGCGACCTTCAGACCAAAGAACCCACCCGGCAGATGCCAATAGGCAAAATGCAGGACCCAATACATCGAACGCCCGGCTTTTAATTTGCGATAGAAAAACCATGCAGCGACGCTGAAGAAAAGTCCGATAACGATGTGCTGCGCTAGAATTCCCCATCCGAATGGAATCAACATTATGAGGAATTCATCAAGCGTCCAGAACCCGATCAACTCGGGATCGTCGAGGTGTCTTGGGATTGAATACTGGTCCAAAGGTCGTCTCCGCCAATTTGGGGGCGGCTGCGTATCGCGAGGCAATCAGCAGGCCGCATCCCGTGGTGAGAGTCCGATCGAAAAATCAGACCGTACCGGTAATCGTCGAGGTGACGATCGGCACGCCCGTGCCGGCACCGACGCCCACACCAACCGGGATCGCGACCTGGCCAAGCGAAAAGCGACCGGAGGCAAGCGCCACGATGCCGCCGGCAAGCGACAGGACGGTGATGATCTTACCGCCCGAGCCTTCGAGGAAATTGGTGAACTGCGTCAGCGCGGTATCGAACGTGGAGTCGGTACCGGCCATCGCGGCGTCGATTCCGAATACGCTCATCCCGGCTACTGCAGCCAAAGCGACGGCAAGGTTCGCGCCGCCCTTCTTGAGGTCGAGTGCTTTCATTGTCTTTCCCTTCTGGTTTGACGAATGGCGCGATGCGCCAAGGCCAGAAGGGGAGATCGGGAACCATTTCTCAACTATTGCGTGGGTATCTTTAGCTTTACCCGACTTCGAATCACCGTTTGCATGGCCACTCGGCATCGAAATTCGTCCCGGCCGGGTGCAAAAACGAAGCCATTTGGCTACGCCAGTGTGCCTGCCTGGCAAGAAATCGGACCCACGATGGCCCGAATACAGAGCCAGCTGGCCTGTATGCAGCGCCACCTCCCCCATCTAAACAAAAAATCTGATTCTCTGACCTTTCGAGCCGCTGACAGGGCGCGCCCGCACAAAGATTTGAGGGGGCGAGGAGGTTCTATGTCAGACGACAGCGAGGTTGTGCATGAGTTGCTGATGGGCGAGCAGCCCTTCGCGATAATCGCGGACGCGATCCGAATCCTCACGGTTGAAAGGTTGAAGTTTCAGCGCCTGAAAGACGTTATTATTGAGGCCATTAACTCCCGCCCGAAACCTACCAAGGAACAGCTCAAGCTTTTCGCGGGGCAGCTCCCGCTGGACGGCCGAGTGCGGATCTATCTTCGCCTTTCGCGCCCACTCAACGCCAGATTGGACGAGATAAAGACTGATTTGAGTGAGCGTCTCGGTCGCCCATGCGGTGTCCGGGAGACGGTTGTTTTCTGCGCGCTCGTCATTTCTCAACGATAAAGTTTAACTTGCCAAACATCGCTACCCTCTTCCAAGGTATGCGTATGCATAGGGCGGGGCATCGGAGGAACTATGTCCGAGGGGTCACAGCGAGCTGAGATAAAAAGCTGCAGTCAGCTTCAGGAGGAATATTCGGTCCTCATCAGAGATCAGATGCAGAAGCGCGGCGTGAGCGTGCGGAAGCTGGTCAACGAAGGGGTTATCCGACGTAGCCATCGCAACCGTTTCTTCGAACGCATTGCCGAAGGATCGCTTCCGATCGCTGAGTTCCATGCCGTGTCTGCACGACTCGAAATCGATCCGATCCGCGCTGCGATCACAGTTCAGTGTTTCTCGGACCCAGCTTCCTATGAAGATCCGTGCTGCGAGACCTCGGCTCTCGTTGCGATCGCGATGGCCACCCATCTGCCAGGCGAGCTCGCTGCCTGTGAAGGCACCTTCGAGACCATTCGCGACGAACTCTGCAACGGAATTGCAAAAAACACGTCTTCCGCAATCGCCAAATACCACCGCAAGCTCGAAGACCGACGCAACGGTGGAGACTTCGATTTCGCCTACGGTTGAGCGTTGCTCGGACTACCTGGCTGGTCTCTGCTGGCCATCCGGCGCCCCAGATGTCGCAACATAGCGCTCTCATTGCCGAACAGCGATCTGGCGCAGAATGAAATACGGAAAGCAGCGGAGGTCTAAATGAAAGCCCTCGTCGTCAATCAAGCGAAAAGCGGCGATGTCAATTTCAAGCATACGCGGTTCGGACGGAACGAGGCGATGTTCGGTGAGCTGGATCGGACGGCTTCGGGCTCGGTCACCATATGCAAGAGGCACGCTGGTAGCCAGGAGCCATGAAGCAAGAAGCTCTTATCGCCTGGACGTCGCTCTACATTGCCGTCGGTATCATGACGCTGATGTGCGCTGTCCTCGCCGTTCTGGTAACCGCACACGATTGGCGCACCGGAAGGTGGCGTCCCGCCCTCGCCACCCGTCTCGACAAGACGCTGCTTCTGCCAAAGATCTGGCTTCGCTGGCAGATCAACTATCTCAAAGGCGCACCGGTCATCGTCGCGGTAGCTTTGTATTACGCCTGGAGCGTGGGGTTCTCAGTCTTCTGGGATCTTTGACGGCCGAGCGAAGGAAACCAGCTTTGTCCTCCTGAACGGGTTGGCAGCGAGTAACGGCGGAGACCGCACTATGGGCGCCGCGCCGCCATCGAGCGTCGACATGATCGCTCGTACATAGTTGCGGGTCTCCCGGAAAGGCGGGATCCCGTCGTACTGCTCAATGCGGCCCGGACCAGCGTTATAAGCCGCCAGCGCAAGTTCCCACGAACCAAACCGATCGAGCTGCTCGCGCAGATAACGCGCGCCACCAGTTAGATTCTCACGCACGTCCCACGGGTTGCCGACCTTCAGATGACGCGCGGTTCCCGGCATGAGTTGCGTGAGTCCCATCGCCCCTGCATGACTTCGTGCGTGTGGACGATACCGGCTCTCTTGCGCAACCAATGCATCGAAAAGCCTTACAGGAACACCGGCTTCGCAGGCTGCTGTAAGGATATTATGGAAGTAGAGGCGCCGGCGCGATTGGGCATCCGCGCTGATGCCATGACGAGGAAAGTATCCTGTCGTGAGGCAATCCGGATCGGGAAAGTATGCTCTGCGGCGATAGACGCTATATTCGAATTTCGGGCGCCCTCCCCTCATCCAATCCGGCACGAAGGTCGCTGCCGGAACAACGTCGTAAGAAAGGTCGGCCTCGGGCTCCATAGTCCCGTTAAAATTTGCGAAATCGGCCTCGAGTGCCCCAGTTGGTGACGGCAGAGCCTTGGAATCGTCCAAAGGCGAAGCCGTCGATGGAACACCCGGTGTGAGCATTAGAAACGCGGACGAGCGCTCTGGCGAGAATGTTTGCAGTTGCGCTTGCTGCGCGGATGCAGGGACAGACAGGAAGAGGATTGCAAGCAGAAGATTTTTCATAACCATACCTTTCGGCATGGTTTTTCTATCGCTTCGCTCTTCTAGATGCGCCCAGACTGATAGGCAATACTCCGCAATCTGTCCCCCGTCAGCGCCCATGGCACAAAATCGGGGTTGTAAGTTAAGGAGTGTTTGGGCTTCGTCGTAGTGACGAAGGAACGAAGATGAAGCCCAAACACTCCAAGTCGAATTCGGCAGCCAAACCCAGCGCGGAGGCGGTCGTCAGAGACATCAAGCGGCGTACCCGGCGGCATTTCTCGGCAGAGGACAAGATCCGTATCGTTCTTGAAGGCCTGCGTGGCGATGACAGCATTGCCGAGCTGTGCCGCAAGGAGGGGATCGCTCAGAACCTCTACTACACTTGGTCCAAGGAATTCATGGAGGCTGGCAAGCGCCGGCTCGCCGGCGATACCGCACGGGCCGCGACCAGCACCGAGGTGCAGGATTTGCGCCGCGAAGCACGCGACCTGAAGGAGTGCGTCGCAGATCTCACGCTCGAGAACCGGCTGCTTAAAAAAAGCATCAGCGGGCTTGGGGGCGACGAGGCATGAGATATCCCGCATCCGAGAAGCTGGAGATTATCAGGCTGGTCGAGCAATCGCATCTGCCAGCCAAGCGCACGTTGGACCAACTCGGCATTCCCCGCCGAACATTCTACCGCTGGTATGATCGCTTCCTCGAAGGCGGTCCGGAAGCGCTGGAGGACCGTCCCTCGACGCCGGACCGTGTGTGGAACCGGATCGAGGGCCGCATCCAGCGCCAGATCGTCGAGATGGCGCTGGAGCACAGCGACCTCTCGCCGCGCGAACTGGCGGTGCGCTTCACTGACGAGAGGCGCTACTTCGTGTCGGAAGCCAGCGTTTACAGGCTGCTAAAGGCCCATGATCTCATTACCAGCCCAGCCTATACGGTCATCAAGGCGGCGGACGAGTTCCGCGACAAGACCAGTCGTCCGAACGAGATGTGGCAGACGGACTTCACCTACTTCAAGATCATCGGGTGGGGATGGATGTACCTCTCGACCGTGCTGGACGACTTCTCGCGATACATCATCGCGTGGAAGCTGTGTTCGACCATGTGCGCCAGCGATGTCACCGATACGCTCGACCTCGCGCTGGAGGCGTCAGGCTGCGACCATGCCACCGTGCTGCACAAGCCCCGGCTGCTGTCGGACAATGGGCCGAGCTACATCGCGAACGAGCTGGCCGATTATCTGGACACCAAGGACATGGCCCATGTCCGCGGCGCACCGTTCCATCCCCAGACCCAGGGCAAGATCGAGCGCTGGCACCAGACGCTGAAGAACCGCGTGCTACTGGAAAACTATTTCCTGCCCGGCGATCTCGAATGCCAGATCGAGGCCTTCATCGAACACTACAACCACCAGCGCTACCACGAGAGCCTGGATAATGTGACGCCTGCAGATGCCTACTTCGGCAGGGCTTCTGCCATTCTGGAGCGGCGCCGAAGGATCAAACGAAAGACCATCGCCCATCGGCGCTTGCAGCACCGCAAGATCGCCGCTTAAGATCAACCCTCCAGACGAGGCCAACACTCATCAAACGAGCGACCAGTTCTGTGCCAAATGTTCTGACGACGGACAACCTGCAGCACCTCGTTGCCGTACGCCATCGTGAAGAAGGCATAGGGCACGTTGTCGGTTCCCGCGCGGCGACGCATGAGCATGAGCACGATCAAGTCGTTCCGGACTGGGCCCGGTATGATGGTCCGGAACACCGGAAACTCCGCAACGAAGTTACGCGTGTGATCCTTGTCCCTGATCCAGCCATAAGTTCCGCGGAAGTTCGGAACTTCGACATCGGGAATGAGCGTCAGGCCGATCTTCACCAAGCCTTTAAGCGCCGCCACAGGCACGTAGGTGTCGCGGTGTAACTCGAACTTCAATCGCCTTTCGGACTCGTCCACCTCGAAGAACGGCTCGTCTTCATACTCGCTAAGTTGGAAGCCTGATCCGTCGCTTTCGACACGCCAGCCCTTATTCGGGCCAGGCTTTTTGATCGTCGGCACGCCGCTTCGGCCCCTGATGCGTGACAAGGTGCGCATGGGTTTGGTCCAGTTGCCGAGGTGGTTCTCGATACCTTCGCCGAAAAGGTGGTTGCAGGTGTCGCATTCGTAGTTGCTGAAGAGGCCCGTGTTGCCGAACGCGGCGGGGAGAGCGTGTGCTTCGTCCTTGAACGTCACCGCCGGTTCCTCCCGATCGCAAAACCGGCAGTGCCTCGGGTGATCCGGGGCGCCCAAGATTACCTTCACGCCGGGTTCGAGAAAGACAGGTTCTGCACCTGCGTAATGCGCATCGTAAAAGTCGGCCGCTTCGGTAACGGCAGCAGGGAGGTCAGTCACTGAGAGATCCGATCAAGGTGCGCAGCTGATGGGCCGCTGGGAGGGGTGACTCATTTTGACTCACCGAAGCTACAACCGCAATTGGGCCGGTCGCGGACGGCCCGGTTGCGGGAGAGAACGCCGCGAAATCGGACGTTGCGGATCGCAATTTCTCAGATGGGCGGCCGCAGCTAGTTGGAATTAGGTTCCATTTGAGCGGCACGACCGTGCAAGCCTTGGTGTAGCCAATCAGCGAGAAGTTGCCTATCTGCAGAGCGTCGAACGCGTCGGGCAGCGGCCTTGTGACTTCTACCAGGCACCTCGAGCGAGCGTGGCCGGCAACCGAAGTTCGCGCACGAGCCCGTCATTGCTCCCGATGGTCATTGAAGGCTGTTGCTTACCTCGCCTAGTTCCAAACCAAGTGTCCGCGATATGGATGATGTCGGTGTTAATCGGGCGCTTCAAAATACGATCGATCATTCTCTCGGTTAGATCCGGGTCCGGCACCGTGTAGAAATGTCCTGCAACATCCAATGCATCCAAACTAGGCGCTTCATCCTGCAGACGCTTTTGAAGCATTCGCCGTGGGATGCTCACGTCCGATTGCACACCTTCGAACGCCTCTTGATATAGAGGTGACATGAAATCGATGACGTGCGTCTCAGTTTGAACCCACATATGAAAGCCGTCTTCATCAAAATGGACGATGCCACCGCCATCACGTCCAAAAAGCATATTCTTGCCGGGTTCGACACAGAGGGCGAATCCACCGGCCACCGCTCGCGCCGGAATTTTGTAGTGTTTATTCATGATCAGCGCCCCGATGCAGGCGAATAAAGTACACGCCTTTCCTGGGTTACCTTCCTCTTTGATGGTGCCATGGATGACTTGATGGATACGGTTGAAGGCAGGCAAAGGTAGGGCAAAGTTGGGCATCATATATCTCTGCATCATTCCAACGTGTTAGAGCCACTGGATATTCGTTCTGGACGAGTGCGACGGAGCTTCCAGCCTAGTGCGGATTGCCAACATAATGGTCAAAGCTGTGAGTGATGCACTTCACGACCGGAAAGAATCTGCCTACCTACTGAGGAATGCCCACGAACCATTACAACTGGGAGATCGGTAAACCCCCGCCGACTATAGGTCAGCACAGTCTCGCGAAACACCGCATAATCGATCGGTATCTGCGTGAGTATGTCAAAATCTGTACCGCCACTCCTGTGCAGGAGAAGCTCAATCTTGCTGTAATCGATGGCTTTTGCGGCGGGGGTGTTTACGACTTCTTGGGTCAGCGGGTTCCGGGCTCTCCACTGGTCCTTCTCAATGCCATCACAGAGATGGAAGACAAGTTAAATGGATCGAGGCCGAAAGGTTTTGAGATCCGTACTGATTTCGTTTTTATCGATCTGGACCGAAGGAACACCGAGTTCTTGCGCGGCGAAATCGAAGCCTCGCCGTTTGCCGACCGGTTGGACAAATCGATTTTCATTTGGACTGACGACTTCAACGACCGCGTGCACGACGCGATAGCAACCGTCAAACGCCTTTCCACAAAGGGTCGCTCGATATGGTTACTTGACCAATATGGCTGGAGCGATGTTGCTTTTCGCTCGATGAGGCAGATCTTGGCCGAGCTGGAGAAAGCCGAGATATTCCTGACCTTCAGCGTGGACAGCTTGATCGATTACATGAGCGAGAAACGCCTCGAACAGCGCGGCTATCGCGATGTTGAGCTCGACCCGGGGTTCATCCGTGAAATATTGGCAGAAAAGGGCGAGGGAGATGGTTGGCGAACCCTCATACAAAACAGCCTCTACTCTGATCTCGTCGAGAAAACCGGAGCAGAATTTTACTCCCCCTTTTTCATTCATTCGACTGAGGCGCATAGAAGCTACTGGTTCCTTCATTTGTCGCGCCACCGAGAAGCCCGAAATGTTATCGGTACGATTCACTGGGAAGAAAGCACAGTTTCGCTGCATCATGGACGTGCTGGTCTGCAGGCCCTCGGATTCGAGCGAGATGCCGATCCACGCCAGCTCGACCTGCCCTATGGTTTTGATGGTGCAGCAAGGGAAAGGTCCATTTCAACTCTTATGGAGCAGATCCCTAGAAAGATCAGCGACGCGATAGATGCGGACCTAGCTCCATCGCTGGAAATGCTGTTCGGTCATCACTGCAATGATACGCCGGTGACACGAGAGATCATCGAGCAAGTGCTTCTGATGCTGAGGGACGAGAAGGAAATCGTCATCGAGGATGCAATCGGCAAGGAAAAACCGCGCGCGAGATCGGTTGCATGGACGGACAGATTTGTGAGAGCGAGGCAGCGCTTGCTGTTCAGCAAGCTGGGAACGTGATCGGCGTATGAGGCCACAGATGCCATCGCTTGGCGAAAATCCGATGCGATGATAGAGCATCGAAGCGAACTAAAATGCGAGTCATTTTCGATGTATGCGGATGCTGAGTGGGTAGGTGACGATGAGTGGGAGCGGTTGCCGCTTTTTCCCAATCTCCCGCCGTGTCCCTCGGTCTTGATGAACGCCGATGCGAGCTTTTTTGCCGACCCTTTCCTAACCGAGCTAGCGTTATCGAAACCTTTGCAAAGATTGAGGGATATCGGCTTTCTCGGAGCGCTTGACTATATCAAGGTATCGAATGGGAGCGACGCGCACAGACGGCGGCACAATCGATTCGATCATTCCTTAGGAGTGACCGAACTGGCGCTGCTTTATGCGGATATTCGAGGGCTGACGCGCAGGGAAACTCGTGTGCTGGCAGCGGCGGGTCTTCTTCACGACATTGGCCATGGTCCGCTATCCCATACGCTAGAGCCGATCTTCAAATCTACCTTTGGGGTCAATCATCATGAGGCGGGTCTCTCGATCATGTATGGAGAGACATTGCTCGGCCGTGAAATACCGTCGATCATGGCCGCCTATGGCGTTGATCTGGATGAAGTGCTGGCGATGATCGAAGGAAAGCATGAAGGCGAACATTCCTTCTTGTTTTCCGGCCCAATCAATCTCGATACGATCGAGGGGATAAGCCGCTCGCGGATGTTCGCCGCGAAAGCAACGCGACCGTTCAATCCCAAGCGCCTAGTGGCCATGATCGCTGCCAGCGATGAGTGGCCTACCAAGGCAGCCGACGATTTTTGGCGACTCAAGGATGAAGTCTACAATCTCATCATTCATCATCCGGATGGTCTACTCTACGACGGCCTGGCACAAGCCTACATGTCGCACGAAATTCATCGATTTAGGCCTGAGTGGTTCCAATTCACCGAACAGAGATTGAGAGACCGAGCGCCCACCCTTTTTCATATCTTTGCTTGGGCGCGGAGTTCTAAGCGAAGAGCCTACAGACGCATATGCGAGCTAAGCCCCAAGCTCTTCGAATTTGAGGTCAAGGCTCCGACGCGGAAGTTTGACGTGATAGACAAGGTGCGGGTGCAAGGGAGCACGGACTTGGTCGCGAGATACGCGCAAAGCAAAAGCAGTCGCGGTGTAACGATCGCGCATCTAATTGGATCATAAAGAAGAGAAGAACGAATAGCGTGATGGGGCAAACGCCGGCGGCAGTGACCGCATTCGATCTAACGAAGCAGCGCTCGGAAGAGGGGCTTGCACGCATGCGTGAGATCGTAGCTTCCCAGATCGGTAGTGATGATCGTTTCGTAGTGGGCGTCAATGGAAGTTATGCGCGACGAGAAGTGACGAGTGGTTCAGACGTCGACTTGTTCGTCCTGTTTCGCAAAGATGCGATTACCGAGGCGGGCCGTCTGCAAGAAGCGGTCAGAGCTGCATTATCGGAGGCCGACTTCGAAATGCCATCAAGCGGAGGAGTTTTCGACGAACCACTGGCGATCAGCGCTCTTACGCAAACAATAGGCGGGCAAGGCGATTCCAATGTCTCGATCACCCGTCGGATGCTTCTGCTCCTCGAAGGTGAATGGATCTTCGGTGAGCAAACATTTGACGACGCCCGCAACCGTCTCCTCGCTCAGTATATTCCAGACTCAATCCGATCAGAACAAATCGCCATGTTCCTGCTCAACGATATCATCCGCTACTGGCGAACGATTTGCGTTGACCTCGAGCACAAGGTACTCATTGGAGGGAAGCCCCGGGCAATCCGGCTTATAAAGCTGCGATTTTCAAGAATGCTTCTGTTCGTCGCGGGCGTTCTCGCGGTTGGCGAGACTTTCGGTGTCGATCGTGACGAGAAACTCCGGCGCCTGAACGAATTGCTCGCCATCCCGACCTTCGAACGAGTCGATCATATCGTGGGTGAGAAGGCAGCTCCGATACTCGAGATCTATTCCGCGTTTCTGCATGCTTTGGACGATCCTGAAATACGTGCGGCGCTCTCCGTGCAATCTCCAGAGGGCGAAGACAGTCCGGAGTTCGAAGCACTCCGGGCGAAAGCGCAGGAGTTTCGCGATCTTCTGCTCGTGATGCTTCGGGACCACTTTGGCGAAAGCAATCCGACATTGTCTGCCTTGATGCTCTAAAAAGGGTGGCCAGACGGCCGAATAGCTGCCATTTTTGAGATTCTTGGCAGGAGATGGGCGTGGCAAAAAACTCGAAAATTGAATGGACTACGCACACCTTCAACCCTTGGTGGGGCTGCGTCAAGATGTCTCCGGCCTGCAAGTTCTGCTATGCTGAAAGCTGGTCCAAGCGTCTTGGCGAGCAAGTGTGGGGCATTAACGCAGATCGTCGCTTTTTCAGCGAACGACACTGGTCAGAACCAATCGCGTGGAACCGTCAAGCCGAGCGCGAAGGTGTCCGCGCGCGTGTTTTTTGCGCATCCATGGCAGATGTCTTTGAGGATCGTCGTGATCTCGATGGTGAACGCACAAAACTCTGGAAGCTCATTGAAGCGACACCGGCGCTCGATTGGCTGCTGCTGACCAAGCGGCCAGACCTCGTCTCGTCTTTTGTGCCTTGGGGTGAGGAATGGCCCAGCAATGTATGGATAGGCACGACGGCCGAAAATCAAGAATGGGCGGACAAGCGCCTGCCTGAGCTAGCTGCTTTGCCTGCGAAGGTGCGATTCATCTCGGCGGAGCCTTTGCTTGGTCCTGTAGCCCTGGGAGAATGGGCGAACTCGCTTGATTGGGTGATTACCGGCGGCGAGAGCGGACCAAAGGCCAGGCCTTCAAGCCCGTCCTGGTTTCGCGCTCTCCTTAATGATTGCATGGCGGCAGATATCCCGTTCCACTTTAAGCAATGGGGAGACTGGTCGCCAGGCCAAGGGATTAATCTCGCTAAGGCGCGCCAAGCGGCCGAGGCAGATGACGGAACAAAAATGTACCGGGTCGGCAAGAAAATAGCTGGTCGACACCTCGATGGCGAAACTTGGGACGGGCTGCCAAGGATCGATAGAGCGTAGCACAGTGGGAGCAAGGGTTACCTATTGCACTGCGCCGGGCAATACAGTCCCCTACCCACCGCTATTCGATGCAATACGCCAGAACCATGGTTTCGTTGATACCGACGGCCATCCCGAACGAATAGACGAAATCCCGGAAGTGGTTTGGAGCGATTCCTTGCGGTCGCTGCTTCTCGATCTTGCTTCGCCGGCTTCGGATTTCATTTCGCTTGGCTGTGATATGGGCGAGGACAAGAAGCCCGAGAGACGGCTTTCAACCCGCTCGGTAGCGGGCGGATATGTACAAATCATGGCGCGGGATCGCGAGCAACAAGGCGTCCCCGCATTGCAACCGCTCGCAAAGACGATTGAGGCACACCTAAAACAGGAAAGTGGCAACGATAATTGGGAAGCGGAATTGGCGCTGGTGCCAGTTGTTTTGGCAAACGAAAATGAAGTCATGTTGCAATCGATTTGGGTTTGGTTCCACGCGCGCGCTTCAACTCTTGAGCGTGCTCGAAGTTCACGCGAACGATTGTTGATTGCTTTTCGCCATGCTCTTCGAAAGTCTCAGAGTGATACATCGACCGAAAGAGGATAGAGCCTTTGTTGGGACCACATCGCCTAAGCGACAGGAATAGATCAAAGCCGGCGCAGACTATACCCAAGGCTCCGCGTCGTTAAATGACGGCTTTCGGACTGTCGGTGCGACAGCCTCTACGTCCGGCATGAGGCCGCGAAGCCGACATCGCTCCTGTTGAGTGAGAACCCGAAAAAGCGACTGCCATAATCTCTTGGACGACCTACAACAGTCGCGCCGAATCAGCCCGACGAGAACCGCTTCGCAAGCCGCGCGCTGGCCCCGCTTTGTGCGGCAAGCCTCGCCCCGTAGCGCATGACCGTTGCTGGATCGCGCCAGCGATAGGCCTGCATAATCGCCGGTAGCCCCTCCCCGGCCGCAAAATTGTCCTGCGCTACCCCGACGCGGACCGAATGGCTCGAGATGTCGCTAACCCACTGCTCGAGCCGTTGCTCGCTCGTTTCACCGAGCAAGCCCTTGGCGTGCGCGGCGCGGACAAGCCTGCGATAGATCAGCGTGATGCTGTTGGGGTGCAGCGGACGATTGCCGACCCGGCTCACCGAGCCGTCGAAATGCACCTCGACCCGTCGCAGCAGCGGTCCCGAGCGGATATCTGTCGCCTTTTTCCAGACGCGGATCGCTTGCATCGTCGCCGGGGACAGATAGGCATAGGCCCCCTCCCCTTCGGCATCGGTCTTGCTCGAGGGGATGAACAGCACCCCTGCCCCGCCCTCGCCCGCCTCGATATGATCGATCTCGATCGCCACCAGCTCGGAACGCCGACAGGCGGTGTCGTAGGCGACCCGCAGCAGCGCGGCATCGCGCAGGCCTAGCCAGTCGCGCCGACAGGCCTTCAGAAGATGCGAGAGACACACGCCCGTAGGTGGTCCGTCGAGGTCGGCGATATCGCCCTTGTAGCGTATCCCCTTAGCTTGGCGCTGGCGGGTGCCACGCGCACGGCGCATGGCCTTCAATTCGAGCTTCACCAGCGGTGCCGCGGTCGGATCGGTCAGCCCCGCCATCCTATAGGCCATTCCGACATGGACGAGATAGCGCGCGATTGTCGCGGGCGCGCGTCTCTTGATCGGGGTGCGCAGCCGACGCTCGGTTTCCAGGCCGCCAAGCGCCCTCACCCATTTCGCGACCAGCTTCCCGTCAGCGTCGGAGGCCCTCACCCTGTTCGCGCGACACCAATCGCCCCAGAGGCCAAGATCGGAAAGAAACGCGCGTTTGGTATTGGCCGACCACGCGCGCGCCGCCGCGTCGATCATGGCCGGATCGATTGCCGTTTTAGCGTCGGCGAGCGCGGCGACGGTCGCGATCACGGGCTCGCTCTCGCGATCGGCAAACCCGTTCGACGCGAGCGCTGAAACGCCGTTCGGAGCGATTTCGGAGGCCATTTGGTGGTTTTGTGCCAATCCTGTCAGCTTGTCTAGTAGTGATAAGCAGGCATTATCAACATTACGTGCCTTCCTCAGTGGACTGAACCGCTCGTTTTAAGCTACTATTGATACATGTCACGTCCGGCTCGTCCTCTTTGTGCGATACTCTGGTCGCCCGATCTGGTCGATGAGTTCGGCCGAACGATGGCATCGATCGGTCGCCTTGACGCCCGGATATCCGCCAGTTCGGTTGCCCCCGCGTGGATGCTGCGAGCCAGCTGGACCGGCTACGCCACAGCTCTGAGGCTGCAGCGGCACGAAATCGACGAAATCGACGTAATTTCACATTTCACCGGCGTTTCGATCCCGGGCCGCCCCCCCGTTGTCACCGCGGGCGATCCGTTCGGCGCTTACGCCGATTGGGCCGCAGAGCTGGCAGCCGGTCACGACCGTCATTGGCGCGAGGACATACCCTTTACCTTCGACATTCCCGATGGCTGGCGCGACGCCCCTCCCCTCGCCCGCGCCCTCGCCGTTCTCGATTCCTGGTCGCGGCAGGATAACACGCCCGCTCCCTGGCTGGCGTTTCCCAAGTTGCTGCGGCGAATGAATTTGACCAGGAACCCACTCCCTTGCCTGGTGACCGGCGACCCGGGCCTTCGCTTTCTTCACGGCACGCGGGAAGCCCAGCTTAAGCGTTTGCTCAAATCCTTGCGAGAACTAGCCGACGAAGGGTTGCGGCGTCTCGGCCGCCTCGAGGGCTATCGTATGCACTACGGCGCTGCTGTCGGTGCCGAGCATCGTCCGGGCCATCTTCCCCGGTTAGGAACCTTGGCACTCGAGACGCCCTTCCTGGCCGCGCGAACACTTGTTGACCGATTTGACATCACACTCTCGGGAGCCGGGAAGCTCCTCTCAAGAGCGGCTGAAAAGGGTCTGCTGGTAGAAACAAGCGGTCGGACGAGCTGGCGTCTCTATGTTACTCCCGATGTCGGGATTGCCTTGGGGATTGTTGCACCCCCGCGCGGGCGTCCGCCCTCCCCGTCGCGCTCGTCACCGGCCCTCGACACTGTTCTTGCCGAGTTTGACAGAGAAATGGCGGAGATCGATCAGATGCTGTCGGATCATTCGCGAAAGCACACCGAAACTTAGAGAAGCTTTTCGATCGCCGCCATGATCGTCGTCTTATTAGCTCCTGAATTCGGGAGGATCTTGATGGTGAGCCCTGCCCCATTGGTCGGCCTGGTCACCGAGAGCATCGGAACACCGGATTTGGTCGGCACGGTTTCGGTCTGGACCTTCGTCCTCGGCTTGCCAGGCGCGGTGGTCGCCCTGATCAGGCGTTTAGCCGTCTCAGGCCCGGAAAGCGGTTCGCTCCCCGAGCTGCGTTCAGCAAGGATCGCCTCCGTCTCCTTGCGCATCGCCGAAAGCGAGCGCATTTCGTTGGCAAGCGGCTTAAGGTCTCGCGCGATGCGCACGGTGATGTCGTGACGATCGGCAAAAGCTACGATGAGTTCCTCGGGTAGCCGCGCGACGTTGAGCATCCGGCTGAGCCAGGACTTCGATATGTTGAGGTGCTCGGCCATCTGGGTAAGCGAGCCCTCGTAGAATTCGGACAGCGCCGCTTCGTACTCATGAGCGCGCTCCCAGTCGGTGATGTCCTTGCGCGACCGATTCTCGACATCCGATACCCGGAACGCCTCCTCGTCGGTAAGTTGCTGGACGGTCACCAGATAATCGAACTCTGGATGGTTGTGCTCGCGCAGCCACTGCACCGTCCACCAGCGCCTGACGCCGGCAATGATCTCGTAATCATGCTCTGGGTCGTCGCGCAGTCGCCTGACGATTGCCGGGATGCGCTGCTTTTTCGCCGAAAGGAAGGCGTCGATGAGATCGCGGCAACTCTCCTCCGATAGATGATCGAGATCGCGATTGTGGAGACGCCATGGCCGGCAGCGGGCTGGATCCACGAACTCCGTGCGATCCGTTACAACCTTACCCGATGCCAGGCGATTGAGCGCCTCGCTGCGACTGGCCATTATGCTCCTTGCCGGCGCCGCCTCCCCCTCCTCGATGTCATCATCGATCGATTCGGTAAGCAGCGAACCGAAGCCCTTATTACCCTTGGCCAAGACTCAATCTCCTTTCGTGTGTTGCCGTGGCGGCAGTTTGTTGCCACGTGGCAACGGCACTCTGAATGGTCTCGTACACCAGCTGACCATGGCAATGCGCCGGCACCGGCACGGGACTCGCCTGATAGCTATATCTCATTGATTCAGAACGACCTTCCAGATCGTTGCCACGTGGCAACATCATGCCATCACCTCCCCTGCCCGGCTCGCCCAGCTGCCGATAACTTCCTGCTCGATCTCCTCACAAACCGCATTGAGGTACTTCACGCACCGCATGTGCACCTCGCGTGACGTTACCGGCCGATCGAGCTCGAAAACGGTCTTGAGGCGTGAACTCGCATTGTCGATTTCGGCGCTCGTCGGCATTATCGATGTAAGCAAAGACCCGCCGAACACATCGCGCATCATGGCCAGAAGCTCGCGATGCATCGACTTGTTCTCGTCGACGCGGCTCGCGACCACGCGGATGAAATTGTAGGCCGGTCGCGCCCTGCCCCCCAACTGCTCGAGCTGTTCCATAGTGGTTCTCGCCATATCGACGAAGGATACAGTCGAAGAGAAGTCGATCACGCTTGGCGGCATCGGGATCACCATGGCATTCGCTGCCTGGAGAACCGCCATCGACACCATTCCGAGAGCCGGCGGCGGATCCATGATAACGACATCATAGTCGTGAACGACCTCGCCGATCGCATTCGAAATCAGATCAATCACATCGAAGCTTCGCGTCTGAGCCAGGTGCGCAGCTATCTCATACTCCAGATTATAGAGCTTGAGATTTGAAGGGATAAGGCTGAGGCCGTGAAAGTGCGTGTCCCGGATGATCGAGCGGACCCCGAGCAACTCGGGGTCGTGAAAATGCCCGTAAAGCGTATCGTTCTCACCGAGATCGATATCGGGACGATATCCGAACATCATGGTCGAGCTGGCCTGGCTGTCGCAGTCGACGAGCAAGGTCCTGTACCCCTTAATCGCAAAGTGCTGCGCAAGGTGCACCGCGATCGTCGACTTGCCGACGCCGCCCTTGAAGTTCGACACCGAGATAATCGCCGGCGTGTCTTCCGGATCGCGCCAAGGCCTTGTTCCGAAAACCTTGCGCATCTTATCAAGCTCGGTGAGATTGTACGGCAAGCGGTGACCCGAAGGGGTGCGACTGCGCTCGGGCAAACGGCCATCGCGTTCGGCCTCTCGGATTGCCGATGCCGTTCGATCGACGAGTTCTGCGGCCTTCGAGATGGGGAAGGTTGGGCCCGCCTTCTCTCCGGTTTCGGGATCGAGCGCGTGTGTCTGGAGCCGCTTGAGAATTGCCAGTGACTTGCGATGAAGGGAACGGAGATCATCGGTTGCTGAGCTGCCTGGAAGCCCATCGGCTGAAATCTTGGTGGCCATCTACTATCCTTCTTGGAAGTCTGGACATCAATTTAGCCCGAGTTGACGCTTTCAGCAACGACTTGGCCAAAAAACTTACAGCTACACCGATGATCTCCGAGCCACTTGCGGGCAGTCGCGGGCGAGTAAACGCGTTCGCCGATGATCTTCGAGCCCTTTTGAACTGCTTGATCCAACCATCGGACTCGCAAAACCGAGCTGTGGACGAAAACCGATGATCTCAGAGCCAGGCCGATGAACTCAGTGCAGAAATGCAATGATCTCGGTGCCTAAGAACCGATGATCTCAGAGCGCATACCTACTTATAGAGAATCTCCTCCTTCGAATCCGATTCGCAATCGGTTAAATTTTGAGTTTGAAAGTTTGATATTGGCATGTTTTGCTCAACGGACCCGACATCATCGGTGATTTTGCAGGTTTTCGGCCACAAATCGTCCGTAAATCGCCAAAGGGCTTGATTTAGCCCCCCAACCCTGTTGTTGATCCAGCCACCGAGGCCCGCCGAATCGGGGGAGGGGACTATGACGCAGGATGACAAGAAACCGGTTGGCCACCAATACGCTCTGGCAATGCTGGCTGGCGGCGAGAAACAGGTCCGTACACTTGCCGAGCATGCTGGCTCGCAACTGACGCTCGACGCATTCCTGAGAGTTCAGGACGAAAACCCGGTGCCGGCGTTTCTGCATTCGGCGTTATGCGCCATGTCGCTCCCAACAAAGCGCCCCAAGGACGAGTTCGAACCGATCATTCGCGAGGACGGTCGCTATGCGCTGGCAATCAATCCCCGGCCGGTGCTGCAGGAGATCGATGGCAAGCGAGTGATGAAGAGTCTGGGTGTTCCTTTCGGATCCTATCCCCGCGTGGCGCTAATCTACATGCTCTCGCAAGCGGTTCAGCAACGGTCGCGCGATGTTTATCTCGGCCGCAATTTCACTGATTGGATGCGGCGTCTCGGATATCAGACGATTTCATACGGGCCACGCGGTACTGCCAATCTGATGAAGCAGCAGGTCGATCGGTTGCTTGCCTGTGAATGGCAGATCAGATGGGACGGCGCCGATACGGACCAGAACGCCTTTGCCGTCAGGGATGTAAAGATTTCCAGCGAATATGCCGGCTCGCTGGACAAGGACGGTGCCTTCGCTCGCGAAATCAGAATGTCGGAGGTCTTCTATCAGCATCTCGTTGAACATGCGGTTCCACTCAATGAAGTGGCGATCCGAGAACTGAAGGGAGCGCCGACCGCGCTCGATCTCTACACCTATCTTGCCTACCGGCTCCCCCGTGTTACCGCCGAGCGCGGCCAGGCACTCTCGTGGGACCAGTTGGCCAAGCATTTGGGCAACGCCGCGGACAGCAAACGATTTCGCCAGACCGTCCGTGAAACAATGCAACTTGTTACATCAGTCTATCCGAACGCCAATGTCGATGTTTCGGGGAGGAAGGTCGTCCTTTATCCTTCACCAGCGCCGCTCGAGAAGAAGCTCGTTGGAGCCCATCTACGGCTCGTTGGAATCGAACCGCGCAGCAAGCGGAAAGCCCTGTCCAAAAGGACAGGCGAAGCAGAGGGCAGGGCGAAGACGTTGCCGGAAGTCGAAACCTTGGCGTTTCCGTCAGGGTCGCTTCAGTATGGAAAGCGCGAAGAAGCTTTTTTGCGGATTGGCCGCGAAAAGGGTGCTCCCTGGGATGTCGATCTGATGGCGAGCCAATTCCGCAGTGGCTGCCCGGACTTCGAACGCCCTCGAACCGAGAAAGAATGGCTTCGCATCTGGGAAAGTTTCGTCATCTCCTATGCCAAGCGGAGAGCCGCGCACCAATAGGAGCGGTGCACTTACGCCCATACGGACGATCGCGCAGAGGCACCAACCTTCTCGTGTGGTGTCCCGCCACCGTTGCCATATAGTCCTACGATACGCGCATCGTCGGCTTCTTGGTTTCACGGGGACACCGAGAACACAATGAATCTTGCCACATTCCCGGCGAAACGGGCTTTCCGCTACTATTGAGCAGAGGCAATTCCTGGGAAGGCTTGATTGCCCTCCGGTCGATCCGCTTGTGCGTTAACTCCAAAAACCAGAACCACGAAATTCGGGATAAAGCACTGACGAACCTCTCGACCTTGGCCTCTTGTGTTGGCTGAGAAAGGAACATTGACCCTGGAATCAGAAAAAGATTTTTCACAACCACACCTTTGGCGTGATTTGAATATCGCCAGACCCCCTGAGACCGGCAAGCATGGTGCAAGTATCAACACTCGTCTCGGTTTCATTCTTAAAAGTGGAGGAAGAGGTTCGGGGTAAAGGAGGAGCAACTATGCTGACCTGTCTGAGCCCAACTCAGGAAACAATCGACACGGTAGCAGGACTTCGCGGCAAGTGGCATGGCAGCTACGCCATGTGCCGATGTCCAGCACACCGCGACAGCACGCCGTCCCTCTCGATCAGGCAGGGCCAGCACGGAATACTGGTACACTGCTTTGCCGGATGCCAAAATGAAGACGTACTGCGAGCAATCTCGCGAACGCGGCCCGTATTCAATTCGCCAGCACCCAAATTTCAGCCAAGTCCATCGTCAGCGAATGCGCGGCGAATATGGGACCAGGGCCGGGAGATCTGCGAAACGCTCGCTGAGGCATACCTGAAATCGCGCAATCTTCCGTTGGATCTCCGCGATATCCGTTACCACCATAAATGTCCGTTCGGACGCAAACCCAATGCCGTCTTCAGACCCGCGCTTCTCGTTGCGGTGAGGGATCGCCTGGAGATCATGGCAATCCAGCGTATCGCGCTCGGATCGAAAGGGCTGTGCCACAAAGGCAAATACATGCTTGGGCGGCCGGGGATGGGCGCCTGGTCACCGTCGTTCAAAGGCGACACGCTCGGCCTTGCGGAGAGCATGGAAGATGCAGTCGCCTACACCAGGATCAAAGGAATTCCGTGCTGGAGTACGCTCGGAGCCGAACGCCTGGCTCTTGTCCGAATACCGGACGGCGTAAAGACGGTCGTGATCGCCGAGGACAACAACAGGGCAGGGCGGCTTGGCGCACTGGCGGCGATTGAGGCGTACGCGACTAAAGACCGGACGGTTCTCCGCGATCCTCCGCCACGAAAGGCGGGCGACTGGGCCGAGGTGAACGAGAACACTGGAGGATAGGACTGCGGTTCGAGGGGGAGGGGAGAGGGAAGCTTGGTTGCGGATCAACATCAGGAGCAGACCGTGACCGACCTATTCGAACAATCCGACCACCGCCTCAAGGGGGCGATCGAGGAAGTCGCCCAGAACATCGCAGGCTCGATCCTTTCGAAGAAGAGCCTCTTTGCGATCATGGAGCAGCTGCACGGCTGCACATCGGCGAATGGATCCTGGACGCAGCGCGATGCCTACGATTTGCTTGAGGCGGGGCTGGCGCTTCATCTTTCGGCGCGTTCGACACCCTTGCTCGAAGATGTGCCTGCGCTGTCGGAACTGGTCGACTCGCTGCCCACCCACACCGTTCGAAGCGAAGATCAGATCCGCTTCCAGCAATTCTCGACGCCGGCCGATCTGGCGGCGCTCGCCGTGATCGCCGCGCAACCCCGCAGCACTGACATCGTCCTGGAACCGAGTGCCGGGCATGGCTCTCTCGTGAGCATGTTGCCGGCTGTCGCGCAGCTCCACCTCAACGAAATCGATCCTCGTCGCCGTGCGAAGCTGTCGCTTCTTTTCGAAAGAGCCACGATCACCGGCTTCGACGGTGCGATGCTGACGTCCCTTTCGGCGCACGACCTCCGGCCAACGGTGATCTTGATGAACCCGCCGTTTTCGCGTTCGCAGGGCAGGGGGGTCGACCAATTCGCAGCGGTCCGTCACCTGCGCGCGGCCTTGGCGAAGTTGCTTCCGGGCGGCCGCGTCGTTGCCATCATGCCTGACTGGTTCACCCCCAGCGCCAAGATGCTGCGGATCTACGAGGAAACCTTCGCAAACTGCACGGTGCAGACATCCTGCAGGCTCGCCAAATGCTATCACAAGCAGGGCACGAGCGTGGCGGTCCGGTTGCTGGTCATCGACAAGGTTCCGGGCAATTCGAAACCGTCCTTGATTGCACGCGACACCGTCTCCGAGCTTGCCGAATGCTTTTTGATCGTGAAGCGGATCGACCCCGCGACAGCGCCGCCGGCACGACCCACCCGGATCAAGCCGAAGGCGACAAGCCTGTTCAAGTCGATGCGCGCCAAGCCGCGCACCACGCCTAAGATCGAGCGCAAGCTTGCGGCGCGCGAGATCGTCACGGTGGACTATGCCAAGCTGGAAGCGCCCCGCGCGCTCGGGGCGCAATCGGGCGTCTACGTTCCCTATCGGCCGAGCCGGATCAACATCCAGGGCTCCCGGAAACACCCGACACCCCTCGTCGAGAGCGTCGCCATGGGATCGATCCCGGCGCCGGTGCCCGATTACATACCGCGGCTTCACGATTGCATTCTGAACGAGGCGCATCTCTCCGAAGCGCAGCTCGAAACGATCATTTACGCCGGCAACGCCTGGACGCAGTTTCTTCCGGGCAAGTTCGTGCCGTCAGAGGAGGGGGTGGGTCTTTCGCTGTCCGAGAACGGCAAGGCCTATCGGAAGGGCTATTTCTTGGGCGATGGGACCGGAGCGGGGAAGGGGCGCCAAATTGCAGCCTGCATCCTCGACAACTGGTTGGCGGGCCGCAGGCAAGCGATCTGGATATCCAAGAACGAAAGCCTCCTCGAAGATGCCCGCCGCGACTGGGCCGCGATCGGCGGGCTCCCCGCCGACATCCAACCGCTCTCCAGCTGGAAGATCGACCAAGAACTTCCCTTCCGCGACGGCATCGTCTTTGTGACCTATCCAACGCTGCGCAGCCAACGCCAGGATGCGACACGCCTGAAGCAGCTGCTCGACTGGGCTGACACCGACTTCGACGGCGTCATCGCCTTCGACGAAAGCCACGAGATGGGCGGCGTGGCAGGAGGCGAGGGCGCGCGCGGCGCGAAGCCGGGTTCCCTGCAAGGGATCGCCGGTGTCCTGCTCCAGAACCACCTCCCCGATGCCCGCGTTCTATACGCGTCTGCCACGGGCGCATCCGACGTCAACAACCTCGCCTATGCCGTTCGCCTCGGCCTCTGGGGACCGGGAACCGCATTCTCGAACCGCGAGGACTTCATCAGCCAGATCCGGTCGGGCGGGATCGCCGCGATGGAACTGGTGTCCCGTGACCTGAAGGCGCTGGGCCTCTATCAGGCGAGGGCACTGAGCTTTGCCGGTGTCGAATACGAGGTGCTCAAGCACGATCTGACAAACGATCAGATCGGCATCTACGACACCTATGCGGACGCCTGGGCGATCATCCATCAGAACATGGAGGAGGCACTGGCGCTTACAAACGTCGTCGACGATCTCGACGGCGACACGCTCAACAGCGGCGCAAAGGCCGCGGCCCGCTCTCGCTTCGAAGGCGCCAAGCAACGCTTCTTCAACCAGGTCCTTCTCTCCATGAAGCTGCCGACCCTGATCGCCGCAATCAATGGCCATATCGACGACGACAAGGCGATCGTCGTCCAGCTCGTCTCCACGGCCGAGAGCATTCTGGACAGGCGTCTCGACAGTCTATCTCCCGAGGAACGCGCCGAGCTTGATCTGGACCTCAGTCCTCGCGAGAACGTCATCGACTATCTCGAGCGTGCCTTTCCCACCCAGCAGATGCAGGTCTTCGTCGACGATACCGGTGAAGAGCGTTCGATGCCAATGTTCGATGACGAGGGACGACCGGTTCACAATGCGGAAGCAATCGAGAAGAAGCAGCGGCTCATAGAGCACCTCTGCGCGCTTCCCCCGATCAAGCCGGCCCTCGATGGCATTATCGAACACTACGGCACCGAGAAGGTCGCCGAAGTCACCGGACGCACCAAGCGGCTCGTAACGCAGGGCGACGGGAGCCAGAAACTCGAAACGAGGTCGGCGCGTACGAACCAGTCCGAAACTGATCACTTCATGGACGGGCGCAAGAACATTCTGGTGTTCAGCGACGCTGGCGGAACCGGCCGCTCCTACCACGCAAGCCTCGACGCAGATAACCGGCGCCAGCGCGTGCATTTTCTCCTCGAGCCGGGCTGGCGGGCCGATCGCGCCATCCAAGGTCTCGGACGCACGCACCGGACGCATCAGGCCGAAACGCCGCTGTTCCGCCCCGTGACCACAAACTGCAAGGGCGAGCTGCGCTTCACCAGTACGATCGCGCGCCGGCTCGACAGCCTGGGCGCGCTCACGCGCGGCCAGCGCCAGACCGGCGGACAGAACCTGTTCGACCCGGCCGACAACCTCGAAAGCGAATATGCCAAGGCGGCGCTCGTGACATGGTTCGGCCTCCTAGCCGAAGGCAAACTCACCAGCGCCACGCTGGTCGATTTCCAGAAACGCAGTGGTCTTAAGATCGCCTCCGCCGACGGCATCCTGGAAGAGGATCTTCCGCCCATCCAGCGCTGGCTCAATCGCATCCTCGCCCTACCGATCGCGATGCAGAACGCGATATTCGACGAATTCCTGGCCCTGGTGGAAGCTCGGATATCCGCCGCGCGCGATGCCGGCACATTGGATGTCGGCATCGAGACCATCCAAGTCGAAAGCGCGAGCGTCGACGAGGATATCATCCTTCGCACCGACGAGCGCACCGGTGCGACATCGCATCTGCTTCGAATCGATCTGACGACCCGGTATCAGCCGACCACACTAGAAAGGGTGCTGGAGCGACGCGAATGGTCGGACGGCTGCATCCTGATGCGCAACACGAAGAGCGACAAGGCGGCGTTGTGCGAGCCCTCACGGCATTTCATGACCGAGAAGGGTGAGCTTATCCAGCGGGTCATCCTGCACCGACCGCTACGCCGCGAATATCATCAGCTGCGTGACCTCGAAGAATCCGCCTGGGTCGAATGTGCGGAGCTTCGCTTCGCAAAGCTGTGGCTGGCCGAGGCCGAAGACAGCGCTTCGCGTTTGCACACCGAGACGATCCACCTCGCAACCGGACTGCTGCTGCCGATCTGGTCAAACCTTCCCCGCGACTATCTCGAGGTCAACCGCATCGTAGACCTCGAAGGCCGCAGCTGGCTCGGCCGCATCGTCTACGACACGGATGTCGCCGACGTGCTGAAGGCGTTCGGTGTCAATTCGAGCGTGAAGCTCACCGATGAGGCTGTCGTGAAGGCACTGCGGGAGAACCGCAGCATCACCATCGAGCAGCCGTTCGGCGCGGTCCTGAAGCGCTCGCGCGTGGCAGGGGATCTTCGCATCGAAATCGCCGGAGTCCCCGCCGATCAGATCGAATGGCTAAAGACCATCGGATGCTTCACCGAGATCATCGCGTACCGCACCAGAATCTTCGTTCCGGCCGACAATCCCGAACCCGTCGTCAGGGCTCTTCTCGCGCCTCTCTGATGGCTCATGCCCGGTCAAAGGGGAGGGGGAGGGGGATTGGTGTCCGGTGAATCGCCGGTCGACCATCAGGAGATACGATCATGCAACTCATCCCGTTGAGCAAGCTCGATCAGAGCGAAGACAATGTCTGCAAGCGGCCCAATTCCGAATTCGAGGAGCGACTGTCCTTCGATATCGAGGCGCGCGGCGTGCTGCAGAACCTCATCGTCGCCAAGGCGAAAAAGCGCGGCCGCTTCGAGGTGATAGGCGGCGGGAAGCGGATGCGGGCCATGCACCGCATCGTCGAGCGGGGCGCCATGG
The DNA here is from genome assembly GCA_947331495.1 of Erythrobacteraceae bacterium Alg239-R51. Taxonomy (GTDB): domain Bacteria; phylum Pseudomonadota; class Alphaproteobacteria; order Sphingomonadales; family Sphingomonadaceae; genus Qipengyuania. Next base: position 58,179 of record CAMZOI010000003.1, read on the forward strand.
ACGCGGACTTCGAAATACCGTGCCTCGTCATCGATCGCCGCGAACACAATGCGAGCGAGGTCTCGCTGGCGGAGAACTTCCAGCGACTGCAGATGACGCCTGCTGAGGAATGCCAGGCGTTCCAGCATTTTATCAAAGAAGACGGCGATACGGCTGCGGTTGCGAAGCGCTTCGGACTGACGCAGCGTTTCGTCGACGGGCGCCTGCGCCTCGCCAACCTTGCCGGTCCAATCTTCGAAGCACTCGCAGCCAGCGACATCACGCTGGACATCGCCAAGGCCTACGCCGCAACCGACCAGCACGAGGTACAACTGCGCGTATTCGAACAGATGCGCCACGCATGGAACCCCAGCGCGGACGCCATCCGGCGAATGATCGCGGATGGCTCGCTCCGCGGCAACGATCCGATCGCGCTTCTCGTCGGTGAAGACACCTATGTCGCGGCCGGTGGCAAGATCGAACGCGACCTTTTCAGCGAAGCGGCCGATGATCGTTGGATCGACGTGGAAATCGCGCATCAGCTCGCGGGTGCCAAGATGGAGGCGGAGGCTGAACGTGTGGCGGCTGAAACAGGGCTCGCCTGGATCAACCCCGTCGCTGCCACCAATTCGTGGAGCGCCCGCAGCGAACTCGGCCTCAATCCGGTGCGCCTGCCTCCTGCGCCGCTCTCCGAGGAGGCACGCACTCGCATCGACGAGATCGACGCACGGATGGACGACATCAACGCGATCTTCGAGGACGAGAGCGCGCAGGAAGAAGACGGCGTGGATCTCGACAAACTCGAGGTCGAATACGACACGCTGTCGAACGAACGCGACGATCTCAACAATCCGGTCCGTGAGCTGCCCGAGGAATGGCACGGCGAAGCCGGACGCTTCCTCATCCTGACCAACAAAGGCGAAATGGTCCTGGAAAGCGACTATTACAGCGAGAAACGGCTGAGCTTCGAGCAGGATGAAGACGGCAACATCACCGCGACCAGCGAAGACATGCCGACCAGCGGGAGCACCGGCAGCTCGGCCGCTCGCCCGTCGACCCCCGAAGCAGTCGCCCCGGGCGGTGAGAAGCCGATCAGCGCCAAGCTGTTCGACGAGCTCTCCGTCCAGCGCCGAAACATCCTCGCCGCATCGCTTCTCGGCGATCCTGGACTGGCGCTCGACTATGCCATCTTCGCGCTCTGCGACGATCGCAGCTACGAGAGCAAGGGGACCTCGCTCAAGGCGGGCAAGCCCCAAGATCCGGCCTACGGTGACATCCCGCAGTCGGCAGCCGAAGGCATCCTCGCACAGGCGGAAGATGCACTCGACAAGACTTGGCACGAGCCCAAGGAGGTCGCCCAGCGTTTCCTGGCCTTCCGCGAACTCGACGACGAGACCAAGGCCGCATGGCTGTCTTACGTAGTCGCGGTCTCGCTGGAGGCGAAGAAGGGCTACAACTCGGAATACCATCCGATTCATGCGGTCCTCGGAAGTATCCTCGACGTCGACGTCGCAGCCATGTGGCGGCCGACTTCGGAGAATCTCTTTGACCGCATCAACAAGACGTCCTGCCTCGCTGCGCTGATCGACATCGGCGGGTCCGAACTCGCGGCCCGGTACGCCGCCTCCAAGAAGGCCGAACTCTCCAAGACATGCGAGAAGCTGTTTTCCGGTGATGCGATCGTCGAGGAAGACATCAAGGAACGCGCTCTCGCCTGGCTGCCCGAAGCGATGAAATTCGATTTCGCTCAGGATCCCGGCGGCGAGGACGATACACCGGTCGAACCCGACGACGACACCGATCTCGCGGACGCAAACGGAGAACCGACCTTCGAGGAACCCGAAGACGTCGACGAAGAAGCGGCGGTGGACGCTTGAAGGCGCCGCAACCCTCCTGATGCACTGGCCCGGCCGCTCCACCAAGCGACCGGGCCTTTTTCATGCCCGGAGACACATCATGAAACGATCCGCAAAGCGCGACGTCGCCCAAGACATTACGAACCTAATCATCCGAAAGATCGAAGAGGGCACGCTGCCCTGGCGCCGCCCCTGGAAGAAGACCGGCGCCGGCGGCGCGCCGCTGCGCGCGAACGGCGTGCCGTACACCGGCATCAACCGGCTCTACCTGTGGGCCGCTGCAGACGCGATGGGATACGAATCCCGCTACTGGATGACCTATCGCCAGGCGCAGGAGCTCGGCGGACAGGTCCGTCGGGGGGAAGCTGCCGAACCAAGCATTTACTTCAATACGACGAAGAAAACGGAGGTCGATCGGGCTACAGGAGAGGAATCTTCGCGAACGATCCGATTCATGCGCGCCTACTCCGTCTTCAACGCGTCGCAGATCGACGATCTGCCGGCCCATTTCTATCCCGACCCGGTCCCGGAGGCACCTCCGACACCATCGCAGAAAGCGGCGGCGATCGACGCATTCTTCGCACCCATTCCGACCGAGGTCCGCTATGGCGGTGATCGGGCGTTCTATTCCCCAGGCAGCGACTTCATCCAGATGCCTCACCGGCACAGCTTCGTCGATGAGGATGGCCTCGTCGCGACAATCGCCCATGAAACGGGCCACTGGACGGGCCATCCCAGCAGGCTTGCCCGCACCTTCGGAAAACGATTCGGAGACAAAGGTTACGCCTTCGAAGAGCTCGTCGCAGAACAGATTTCGGCCCGCATCTGCTACGAGCTCGGCCTTCCCGCCGATCTGCACGAAAGCCATGCCAGCTATATCGGCCATTGGCTCGACATCCTGAAGTCGGACAAGAGCGCCATCATCACCGCCGCCGCCAAGGCCGACCAGGCCTTCAACTATCTCGCAGCGTTCTCCGGATACGACAGCGAAGCTGAGGAGAAGGGCCATGAAACGGCTACACTTCAAGCTTACGCTTGAACCGGGTCTCAAGGCGATCGTGCGTCTCGCTCAACTCCATCAATACGCAACTGATCTCGTGGATGGCGAGCGTGTACTGATCGGACCGGCGCTCAGGGGGCGGATGCTGCTGAACTTCCCGGCCAGAGAACCCCGCGACGTACTCGACAGCCTTCTGGGCGAAGGTCCCGCCGGATGGAACCTTTCAGGACACGAGGACGGCAGATCATTGCTGGTGGTCTCCACCGAGGGTTCCGGCGTCGCCTTTTCCGCCATCGCTCGGATCCTCGAGCAGGTCGCACCCGAGGCATTTCTCAAGCCGATCGCCTTCGAGCCGCTGCCAGGAAATACGCTCACGGCGATATCTAGGTCGCTGCATTGAGGGGAGGGGGAGAGGGCCATTGCATCAGCAATGGAAGGGCGAACTCATGATCTGCGACATCGACTACCGCTACCGCCGAGCCCTCGAGCCCGATGGTCTAACGACATACGATACTGCGATCCGCGCGCTCAACGAGGCGATCGAAGATGCTCGCCTTGCCGGAAGATCGGCCGCGGATTGTCCAGCGGTGCTCCTACTTACGCGGCATCTCTCCCGGATCGCAGAAGGGGTGCGAACCCGCCAAGATACCGAGGATGCAGACCTACGACGGCAGTGCATCGACAAGCTTGCAGACTTGAAGCGATCGCCCGCGATCGTGGCGCTGGTACGACGCGGCATCGACTACCGGCAAGAGGAGCTTCGCCACTATCGCCGCGAAGGATCGCGGACCCTCCGCATGATCGCGTTCGAACTCGGCATGGCGCACAACGACTATCGCCTCGGATACACGACGCCGCAGGAATCGCTTGCCGGAGATCACACGCTGGAAGCGAGAGGGTTGTATATCCGCATTTCCCCTGAGCGCTTCGGCGAACCAGGTGTAGCTTGGCGAAACCCGCACTGGAAACCGCCCGGAGCCACGATGCGCAAGGCCCCGATCACGGTGCTGCAAGACATTCCGGCCCTCGCGAAACGGATCGCAAGCGAACTGAAACTCCCGGCGCCGGCGCAAGCCGGCCTCATCTGAAGGAAACCGATATGGGATGGCTTTCAATGACCCGAATGGGGATGGGTGCCTACGACACGCCGAAGGCCTATCTGGATGCTCAGCTGACTTACGAACATCCGGCGGCGGATGAGACGCCCTTTCGCGCGCTCAGGGTGCTCAAGAGCGTTTATTCAGGATCAGCCTATTACGCCGCCGCCGAGCGCTACGATGAACATGACGAGACGATCGACATCACAGCGGTCGTGTGTCTCGTTCGCTGGAATCCTCGCGCTGCCGACGGGTATATATTCGCCTACAAGGACCTCGACGAAACATGTGGGCCCGTCGAAACGGCCTGCCCGAAAAGTGTTCTGGAGCTCCTGACACCGACAAGCCATCCTTGGGCGCTCGACTGGAGGCGACGATGCTACAGATTGCTCGCTCTCAAGGGGCGGCGCCTCGGCGACGGTGACCTCATCCGGTTCCCCGCACCCATGCGCTTCAGCGACGGCAGCGAACATCGCGAGTTTCGATTTCGGCGGGGAGGGCAGAAGACCGTCCTGACGCTAACCGACGGTCGCGGCCGATTTAAGATCTCCCGCCTTCTCGAGCGCCGGTTCGAGATCGTCCGCGAACCGAAGGTCGCGAAGACTTTCTTCCCTGCCGCATGAACCGGATTTTCCATGATGGAATGCGAAAGTCTCGATCCCAGACGCCGCCAGCTATGCGGAAGAAACAACGCCGAAAGGCTGGCGCTCCGGCTTTCGGAAGCCACCGGCGAGGATCACGCCGTCGTGCGCACCGAGTGCCCGCTGCAGCCGCTGCGCGTCATGCCGTCGCATGGCCATGATCCGGCAACATTCGAGCTGCAGGTGATCCTGCTCTGACTACTCGCCGACTTGGCCGCCGAGGGCCGGATCCAGGAACCACGAAGCGCCCTGCTCGAACTCGCCACCACGCGCCGGTACAGGTCCATCCGGCTCGGCCGAGACGTAAGGATTGATCTGCACGAGCGGCAGCGTCCCTGAACGGAAGAGACCGGCAGAAACCTCGCAGCGCGCCTTGAGCAGGTCGATCAGCCATTCCAGATCGTCCAGCATCTGCAAGACACCGCGACCGGCAACCGTGTAATACAGACAACGCTGATAATCGTCGCACTCGCAAGAAAGAACCTGGGCGAGCTTGCGCTTGGCTCCGCGCTGGCCTTCGTGAAGGGCCTCAAGAGTCTCGAAAAGCTCTCGGGCCGAATGATACGCGTCGAACGCTTCGACGCCGATCGACGCATTCGCCAGCGACCGGCGGGCAACGCGGTTCATCTCGTCGAGCGACGCATCGCGAAGCGCAATATCCAGATCGAACCGACCAACCGCGAATGCCTTGTTCATCACGCAAAACTCCTCTATGCGATGAACATAGAGTGAACAAAGAGGCGCGTCAACTGGTCTAGATCATGTGGCTCATACCCAAAGATACCAGCGGCATGACGAACCGCGTCGCTATCAGCGACGGGCTGAAAGCGGCGCTGGTGCGATGGTATATCGGCAAAGGCGACGAGGCGGATCACCGAGCCTCGGTCTCGCTCGTCGTGACCTCACGCGAAAACGGTAAATGGCTAGCCTGCGACTGTCTGGCGGAAGATCGATCGCCGCCGCTCATGAGCCCCGCTTATCTCAGCTTCCAGGAAACCTATTATCTCCGCCGCCTGACCGCTCGTCCGAGCCACAGCCCCAGGTGCCCGTTCTACATGCCGCAAGCGCCACAACGTATCCGCGAAACCGGCCGCGACACACTCTACGAGATCAAGCAGCCCAAGGGACTGTTCAACGCGCACCAGAAAGCGCCAGAGAAGCTCGCCCAGAAACCTGATGAAAGCGAGCCAGACGACCGATCCCGCGGCGTCGCCATCCCCAGGCTCGGCAAACTCCTTTGGCTTTTGCTCGAACGCGCGCGATCAAACGTATTGCGCGAGCTTCCGCCAGAGGGTCCGCGCGACGGCTCGATAAGCGCAGAGATGAGGCGCTTGCGCGAGGTGGCCGGACAGTTCGAAATCGCCCCGGGCATCAAGCTCGCTCATCATTTTTACACGAACGCGATCGAGTACGAGAAATGCAAGGTCCATGCGAGGCTGCGCGAGGCCGAAGACGACTGGCCGGAAGAATACGCGCCGCAGGCCTTCCTCCTTCTTGAAGCGAGCGAGGTGACAAGCAGCGAGATCGTGACCGGGCTCGGCACAGTGCAGATCCGAAATCGCATACAGCACACCGGAATCATTCGAGCCGAAGTCCAGCCCCCTTTCCTAGTTCTCGCCGTCGTCGGTGAACACAGCAAGCGTGAGGGCTACCGAGCTTTGCGGGCCTATGCGCAGCCCGTATTCACCGGCAACCAGTTCGTACCGGCAGAACGAGACCACGATCGGGATATCCTGCTGGAACTCCAGAAAGCGCAATACAGCCTACGGCGTCACGGCATCCGCATGGCGGTCAAGAAAATCCTCTTTGATATCGAGACCGAACACGGTTCAGCCAGACCTGACTTCCTTGTGGCGGTGAAAGACCAGGCGTCGCAGCGACAGATTACCTTCGCCCTGCAGATCCTCCAGTCTGCCGATAGCGGCTATCTCGAACTGCGCAGCATAGAACACGAGCGCCTTCTCGAGATAGGCCCGGTCGTAGCGTTGCCCTTGGATGAGATCACAGTACAGATCATCGCCGAACGCGCGAGACAGATCATAAGCTGAAAGGGGGAGGGGGAAGGATTTGAGCGAACAATCAGGAGGTTTCGCTCATGTCAGTATTCCCCGCCAGGCCACGACCGGTAAATTCGCCCTGGGGGGCGATCCAGCAGGCCGATCAGCTCGCACCGGGCATCTGGTCCGTAATGACGGCCAGCCACGGCGGCCTTCTCCTCTCGGATGCGCGACAGGACGCAATGCCCGATGTGCTCCGTCTCGATGAGAACGCCTACGAGGAAGACGCCGACTGGTGTCTGGTCTACCTGGCTTTCGAAGGAGAACTTGCACAGCAGAAAACCTGCACTGCAGGCTTCCTGCAGCTCGCGCGGGACACCGCCCGGTGTTGGCACTCAGACCGGTTCACGGCGCATACCAGCGAAACCGTCGCGCCCAATGAATCGCATATCCTGCGTACTCGTGCAGCATACCAAGCCGCCATAGGCGAGTTCTGCACGACCAGCGCGTGGGGCGATTGGGCCGATTGGGTCCCGCAGGGTAAGACCGGCGTCATCGCTCGCCGGCTCACGTCGGTAAATCACCTCGGGCGCCCAACGTACGCCGACGATGAGGTTTGCGCGTTGATCGACAAGGATGCTTACGCCCAGCGCGGCGAGGTCACCATGCTCGCCTCGATACCGCATGAAATTATCGATCCGCCCGCCGAGCTTCGGTCGAAGAGAGTGGCATGACCACGCAGGTTAACGACATCGCCATCGACGACGCCGTCGCCTCGGCTCTGTCCGATGGCACACACGTCGTTTACAGCCTTTCGGGCGGGAAGGATTCCAGCGCGGCCGCCTTTGTTGTCGATGCCTACCTCGACCGGATCGGACATCCGCGCGATCGGCGCCATGCAATCCATGCGGATCTCGGCATGATCGAATGGCCATCCACATCAGGCTTCGTCGAAACAATCGCGACGATGCTCGCGGTCGACCTATCCGTCGTGAGGCGCAAGGCCGGCGGGCTTGTTCAGCGATGGGAACAGCGCTGGAAGAGTTCGCTCCGCCGATACGAGAACCTCGAGACGTACCAGCTCGTGCCGCCATTTTCCTCCGCACGCCTGCGCTTCTGTACGGGTGAGACCAAGGTGCAACCGATCGGCGCAAATCTCAGGAAGAGGTTTGCCGGGGAAACCGTCATTTCTGTGGTCGGCATTCGCCGCGAGGAAAGCATCGTCCGGTCCAAGGCCCCGATCAGCAAGCCTGATACCCGCTTTGCGCCTATCGGAAACCGGGCAGGGACGACCATGCTGACGTGGCATCCGATAGTCGAATGGTCGGCGCGCGACGTGTTCGCCTATCACGCCACGCGCCGCATCCCGCTGCACGAGGCCTACGGCCGCGGAGCGGACCGATTGAGCTGCAGCTACTGCGTGCTCGCAGGACTCAACAACCTCGCCGTCTCGTCGACATGCGAGGGAAACCACCCGGCCTATCGCGCCATCGTCGGGATCGAGGCCAAATCCGGATTCTCGTTCCAACCGGGGCGCTGGCTAGCCGACGTCAGCCCACAGCTCCTCGACGCGCAGGGAACGGCTGCGATCAGGAAAGCCAAATTGATGGCGGAACGCCGCCGTACAATCGAGAGCGAATTACCCAACGACCTCCGGTTCATGAAGGGGTGGCCACCGCGCGTTCCCACGCTCGACGAAGCACACACCATTCACCGCGTGCGGAGGGAAATGACCACCACGCACAACCTCGTAAACCACTGGCCCGACGCGCTGACGATCCGCGAGCGATTTGCCGAGCTTCACGCCGCCAAGGCGGCTTGATCGACCACCGACGAAGAAATTCGGGCAACGCCCGCGCCATCGCTTCAGGCCATCTCGGGCAAAGAGGAGGGGGAGAGGAAGACGGGAATCAGTCCGACAAGGAGGAACCCGATGAAATACGAACCCATTCGCGCGAGCGTGAGCCCCGAGACGATCGGAAAGGTAACGCGTCTGTTCAACGGCTCGCTAAGCGACATCCTGAACGAACTCCTGCAGAACGCTCGCCGGGCCGGCGCGAGCGTCGTCAACGTCACCACGACGCCTCAAAAGAACGGTTTGCGAATTACCCTCGACGACAATGGTTGCGGGATTGACGATCCGGTACGCGTTCTCGCCTTGGGAGCATCGCGATGGGACGCCGCCGTCGCCAACGGCGAAGACCCCGCAGGAATGGGCGTGTTCAGCCTGGCCGGTAAGGCAACGGTGATCGAATCCCGACCTAGCTCGTCGAGCGATGCCTGGCGGATCGAAATCGCGCCCGCTGCCTGGACGGGAGACGTCGATATCGTTGTCGACCGCTCCAACAGGACCACGGGAACCTCAGTCTCATTCGTTGTCCCCGGCGTTGACGAAGGCACAGCCGAAAACGCCCTTCGGGAAGCCGTGCAATTCTTCCCGGTGCCCGTCTGCTTTCATGGCAAGGAAATGCCCAAGAAGGATTTCCTCTGCGGAGCGATCCATGTCGAAGACTGGCGCGGAAGTCGTATCGGCGTCTTCCAAGGCCGAACTTATCACCGGGCACCGACGGTGAACTTCCACGGCGTCGCTGTCTTCGCGCGGCTTTTCGAAATACCGCAGATCGGCAAGCAAGAAATGCACGCCCGGATCGACATCGGGCATACGCCCGAACTGCAGCTCGTTCTCCCGGCACGCAAAGAATTCGTGGAGAACGCCGGGTTGGACGCGTTAAAAGTCGCCTGCGAGGCCGCCTGCTACCGCGCGATCGCGGCCCAGACGTCGCACAGCCTCAGCTTCGAACGCTACCGCAGAGCCGCCGAGCTCGGCATCAACCTCGCGGAGGCCGAGGCCGTTCTCAATGCGTGGGAACCGGACATTGCCGACAACGAAAGCGGCAGCGAGGCCGGGCAGCGCCGGACGATCACCAGTGAGGAATTCCTGATGGACGCCCAAGAAGCGCATTTCGGACAAATCATTGCCCGCGCGCTGCACGGCACTCCAATCCGCGCCAAACTGGTCGATCGTAACACCGCCTTCGAAGGGTATAGCTGGTATGACGAGCTGCGCGAGCTCAGCGATCCGACCTTCATCGTGCACGCCGATGGTACGATCCACACGGTCGACGCGATCGCCGCCGATCCGCCCCTCCCCGCGATCAGCGCCGCGCAGGAAATCCACCTCGAATACGCGATCAAGGAGCAAGGCTGCAGCACCGCTCAGCGCGAACGGGTGAAAGCCGACATCGTTCTCACCTTCCCGGACGGTTGCTGCTCCGACGGGATCGAGGACGTTACCATCGCCTACGTGTCATCGGATAGCCTTCAGCCCGATGGCCTCGTGGACCTCCTAGACAACGCGTGCTTCTCAGCCTGGAACGATTCCGACGCCGACAGCTGGGACACACAGCACGACCGGTTCCTCCGGGACGCACGAGAGCTCGCATACCGCATCCTGGTCGGCGAGAACGCCGCCATCGCATCCCAATTCCGCGACGCGGTGGCGCGCATCATGTGGACTCTGCCCAAGGGTAAAAGCGTAACGATCGGCTTTACGCACGACAGCCCGATCGATGTGGCCGTTTCCGATCTGGAGCAGGCGACGTGAAGCCATCAAGCGTTCTTTGCTATGGTATCGGCGTAGACAGCACCGCCCTGCTGATCGAGCTGGCAAATCGCGAGGCCCCCGATCTCGTCCTCACCGCGGACACCGGCGCGGAGAAAATCGAGATCTACGCCTTCCAAGAAATCATGGGCGCTGGATGGCGGAGCGCTCCATCGCGTACGAAGTCGTGCGCTACGAGGCCAAGCGCTCCAAGAACTGGCCGCCATATCGCGACCTCACGGAATTGCTCTTAACCAACGGGTGCCCCCCATCGATCGCCTTCGAGCGGCACAGTTGCAGTCTCGAATACAAGGCCGCCCCGCAGGAAGCCTTCAACAAGCCCTGGCAACCAGCCATCGACGCCTGGGCGGAAGGCGCCAAGGTTGTGCGCTACATCGGTTACGATGCGTCACCGCGTGACGGACAACGAAACCCGACGAGGTCCGCGCACTATCCGCTGAATGGCTGCGCACGATCGTTCTGATCGGGGCGCGCGGCGCCGCGGCTCAAGACGGTAGAGGGATTATAGCGGAAGTCGACAAAGACGCGGCCCGGACGAATGACCGATTTCATCCACGGCGAAGCGCTCCTCGAAGAGGCCGAGATTAATCGCATCATCGAGAGCGCCCCGTCCGACCTGGTCGCCTTCCAGGAGCGCGCCGCGCAGCAACCCGTCGAAGCTCGCGAACCGATGTCGACCTGGCTCGAGCGGTTCCACGCACAGGAGATCCACCATGCCTGACATGCTTGTTCAACCCCCACCTTCGACGACTGAAAGGATCGCCACTCTAAACGACCGCGCCCGGCTCGGGCTCGATTGTACCGCGCGAATTATCTTCACGCTCAATCTGCTCGACAGCCTCAGCGACGGAACCCGCCGCAACGACATCCTCGCACAGGCGCGCATCATGAAGGCCATGCGCGACTGCACCTTTTCAGACGATTCACCCGAGAGGGACATGGCCTGGTTCGAGGTCGACGGAGTGAAGGTGATGATGAAAATCGACTACTACGACGCCGCGTTCGAGTACGGTTCGGAAGATCCGGCGAACGCGGCAGAGACACGGCGAGCGATTACGCTCATGAAACCCGAGGACTACTGAGTCATGACGATCAGGACAGCGGACGATTCAACCCATGCGAGCGTTGAGAGCGCGCTGCGCCATCTGCGTGCGGGCCGAACCAAACTCCGCCAAACGAACTGCCCACGCGTCCTCGAAAAAGTGCGAAACGCCATCAAAAGTATCGAAAGGGCAAGGCGCAACTGCGACCACCGCCGTGCGAGGACGCAAGCATGAGCCGCCATCAGCTTCAGCTGCGAGACGGCGTGCCCGCGACATCCGCATGGATAGGCTGGGATCGTCCTTTGCGTACCTTCTTCGCACAGGTCTTCGCCACTGACCCGAAGGACGAGGATGAAGAGGTTCCGATCCTGTGGGAAGGAACCGTCGAGGCCGAACTGCCGCGGCCCATCGATGCGATCAGGCTGCTCGAGCCCTACTGCGACATTCCCGCCGAGACCGCCGCCAGTCTCGAGATCGACAGAATGAAGACGCTCGCGAAAACCGACGGGCCCAATCAAGTCGAAGCGAGGGCTTTCCTCGCTCGTCTCGAAGCCCGCGACAAGCGCGACTTGGCCTAACAACCACCACAAGTCGGTGACGCACCCGCCCTAGGGTCCGGGTGCGGATTGCGCGCGTTCGCGCGCTGCCGGGCTGCGCCCGGGGGGAAGGAGGGATGAAGGAAGGTGGTCCGGACAAGGGGTTCGGGCAAAAGCATCAGGAGAACTTCCCATGAACATCGGTACCCTCAAAGCCAATGCGGACGGCGTTCACATCGGTCGCATCGTCACCATGGCATTCGCTGCCACCATCGCCCTGCGCGAGTTCGTCTCGACCAACGAGCGCGCCCCCGCCTTCGACGTCATGGCGCTGTCGGCCGACCGCCGCAGCTGGGTGAAGGTCGGCGCGCTGTGGGAATACTCGTCGAACGACACCGGCGAGGTGTTCCTCTCGGGCCGGGTCGACGATCCCTCGCTCGACAAGCCGATCGACGTCGCCATGTTCCGCCAGGAAGACGGCGCCTACAACGTCGCCTGGCGCCGCCCGCAGCGCAAGCGCACGCTCCCCGGCATGGCCAGCGAAGGCGAGGAGGCGCTGCCGCCGCTGAACGCGACCGCGACCGGCAGCGAGCCCGAGCAGCCCGGTTCCACCGTCGGCGGCGACGGCCTGGGCGAGAGCACCGCTCCCTCGCCGAAGGCGAAGACCAAGGCGAAGGAGACCGCCGACGCCTGACCAACAGCGTCCCCCGGGCCGGTGCGACTCCTCCCGCACAGGCCAACTGCGAAGGCCCGTCCGCGCGACCCCGCGGGCGGGCCTTTTTACTGCGGCCAGCTCCTGCGCGCCTCTGAGCGGTGCAGGAGCCGCTTCAAACGGAGGACGCTGGAATCCGCCAGGAGTCGAAATGCTCTATCTGAGTGCCGACCCGACCACAGCGATGGTCGAGAGCCAGCCCAGTCTAGACCCGTTCAAACCTGTCACGCTCATCTCCTACGTACTGCGCAATGCCAGAGTTTTCGATACACGTGATCCGAACACACACGCCCAGTACGATATCACCCCTGATTTGCTCGCTACCAATTGGTACACACACGTAGTGGAGCAGACCCAAGCCCCGACCTGGGATCTGGCAGATACCCTTGCTGCCGACGGTTTTCATGGAGCGTCCTATGCATCCATGCACAATGACCTCGAGAATGTCGCACTATGGGCCTGGAACCTGAATAGCGAGGCCATACTACGCGTAATCGATCAGGACCGCCGCCTTCCGAAAAACGACAAATCGTGGCGCTGAAAACCGTTATCCAATTGTAGCAGACAGTCGATCGGGCTTCGGGCCAAACTGAGCGGCCCTCGCGCACCGCCCCTGCGCCGCGAACTGCGTTCTGGATGCTCCCATGTCAGCGTATAGCCCCCGGCTTCCCGGCACGATCATAGCGTCCGATGGGCAGGGGCACTCACATGGTCACTTCCGCGAGAAACGCCCGGAGACGATGATCCTGCGACCGGCTCCAGAGGAGTAGCGGTTCGAACCGGATATCACGGCCTTGTGGCCGAATTCACTGGTTAGCCGAAATCAGCGTGGCTGGCGCGATCTCGCTAAAGTCGCGAGCAAGGTCCTACGGGCCAAGCGACCATGCCGGTCGTCGTCGATACTCGGATCGGTCCCATTGCTCCCTGCGCGGTCCGTCCGCCGCCTAGTGTCCCTGCCCCTCCGATCGGGATTAAGGCCAACCTGAAAATGCGAGCCGTGTTGCTCGCTTCGCGAGCTGCCCGCACCACCTCGATTTTCGAGGTTTCCCGCGCACGAGTGCGCGGTGACCCATCCCTCCTTCCGGGGCTCGTTGAGGGCACCGGCGGACGGTCCGCCGGGACCAATGGAGGATTACGAAATGAACAACATCAATCTGGTGGGCCGCTTGGCGAAGGACCCCATCGCCCGCGACAGCGCCAAGACCAAGGTCACCGAGCTGCTGCTCGTCACCGAACGTCCCGTCATCCGCGACGGCCGCGTCCAGAAGGATCCGGAAACCGGCTACACCAAGACGGACGCCGAGTTTCACAAGATCACCGTCTTCAACGGCATGGGTCTTCCGCTCCGCGAGCACAAGTCGAAGGGCGACCAGCTCGCTGTCTCCGGCCGCCTGCACTACTCGCGCTGGCAGGATGCCGACGGCAACGATCGCTACGGCTGCGAGATCATCGCCGAAAACGTCGAGTTCATCTGACCGACCAGGGGGGCGGCGCGAAAGCGCCGCCCTTTCACCATCTATCGCAGGAGAATGGCCATGAAGGACTTCGGTCTCTTTGCCGAGCGCGACGCCGCACATGCGCAACGCAAGCTCAACAACTTCACCCGCTTCGCAGAACGTCGCGAACAGCTTCTGGAAACCATCGATCTCGATGCACTCGATCGCAACACCGCGTTCGACATTCTCGAGACCGACGAGGATCTTGCCGAAACGCTCGCATTCGGCCCGATCTATGTTCACCATCTCGCGACGCTTGAAGCACAACGTGCCGAGATCGCCGCAACGCTTCCGCGCGCAGCCTGAAAGGAGATCTCGCCATGCAAGTTATCGCGATCGACAATTTCGGCCGCGACCACATCAGCGACCGCGTCGTCTCGACCGGCCTGAGTGCAAGGGCCGCCGAAGAGAAAGCTCAGAGCATGAACCAGCTTCACAGTGGGCCGCATTCCGCCCGCTACTACGTCGTGAAGCCGGACGATTATGTCCCCTATGTGTGGGAGCCCTGACGGCGCTCTACGAGCGGCCGTATATGTTGCAAACCAGCTGTGCCGGGGCGGGGGCCAGAGCCGCCCGCGCCGTACAACGCAGGTTGTTGAAGCGTCGGTCCTTCCGCATTCTGTTGAATTGACCGAGGGTTGTTGTTGAAGAACTCCGAGAGATCCGCTTCTTCGCCATAGATTTACCCCAACGAAAACCCAGTGGCCGCCCACAGATCAAGTTCGCGCTGCAGCGGTTCCAGCATTACCGAACCAAAAGGATCATACGCTTTTTCCAAGGTACTGGTCCCACTCTTCGCGGCTTCTCACCTCATGCGATCATAGCCTGGGAGGACGCGCGCTCAGTGGCGCTCCCTGCAATTACATAGCCGAGACTGTTTAAGTGCCTTGGACGTTCCATGATTGTCGTCAGGATAGTGAGACTCTTGCGCAGGTGACACTATAATAGTTGCCGCCTCCCGTCCTCCGGCCGGGACCGCGCTCTATTGCGCTAGCTTCCTTGCGGCCTTGGCTTCGCTGGGGCTCGCCGCGTCATCAAGCTCCACCGAGACCCTGCGGGTCTCGGCCCATCCGGGTCACGATCGCATGGCGGGACAGCCGCGCACCGCGCTATCGCGCTGCGGCCAGAAGAGCGGGGCAGAATGCATCGGCTCGTCCTGCGGCCCGCATGGCCTCGAAGGCTAACTGGCGTCCAACAGACTTCCGCGCTCCAAAGAGGGCGATGCGGCCTACGGTCGGGCCTCCATTTTATGATTCCACACCGCGGGCTCTCGGTCCCGCCGCTCGCGTCCGAAGCGGCCGCGCGAGGGCAACGACCCCTGGCGTTGCCGCGCGCGCGAGACGCCCCGGCCTGTCTGCCGCAGCTCCTGCGGGAGCCCGATATTCTCAAGCAAAGGGGAGGGGGAGGGTGTGTTTGATTGCATCCTCGTGTGATGGGGTCCGAAGGATACTTGCGGCAAGGATCCGGTCAAGGATCCGCGGTTCCCCCAATTTTTTCCCCGCATTTGTCTGCTTTCAGCAGACGGGAAAAAATCGGCTCCCCCACGGCCCGTAGGCGTTAACCGGGGTCCGGCACTGACGTGCCGGCTTCCCGGTCAACGTCCCTGACCTCGCTTGTCCGCTGCGCACCATTGGACCCCGTCATCACAAGATGACGGACACAAAACCAATGGAGGCTTACAATGCAAAAGTTCAACAATTTCGCCGATCTCGCGAACGCCCGCATGGAACTGGCAGACACCCGTTCCGATGTTACCACCGCGTATGATGGCGCCTTCCTCGAGCAGAGCGACATGGCGAAGCTGAGCGTCGTCGAAGAGCCGATGGCCGCCGAGATGCCCGATCCGGACATGGCCCGGGCTGCGGTAGAACTGGCGATCGGCACCGTGTTCGACGTCCTGAAGGACACCCGCATGGAGGAATTCGCCCAGCAGCTCGCCTGGGGGATGGTCAATTCCTTCCACATGACAGCCCGCCTGGTCGAAGGACGTGAGGACGATGCCGCGAAGAAGCTGGGAGAGATGGCTCGCCACTTCGATCCTTCCGAAATCTACGCGGTCGAGCTCGAAGAGACGCAAATGCTGGTGCAGACCCTTCAGGGATGCCGCGAAGCGCTCGAGGCGATGCGGGATCACGCTTCGGACTTATACCGGGTCGAGACCGGACGTCCGTTCACCGCCACCCGCGGATCGCAGGTCAGCAAGAACGGCGTGACCGCCTCGCAGATCCAGGCACGCGACTTCCTCGCCGCACGGGCCAAGGACCGCAGGGCGCAGTTCCAGCCCGAAGGGCCGCTGGTCGTGGTGTCGGGCGGTATGAAGGAATGGCACGACTACGAGATGATCTGGGACATCCTCGACGACATCAAGTCGCGCGTGCCCAACATGGTCCTCGGAACGACCGGAATGCGCAAGGGTGTCGACGCGATGGCCAACGCATGGGCACAGAAGAACGGCGTGCAGACGATCCTCTTCATGCCTGACCGACGCCACGGCAACCGCGCTCCGTTCCTCCGCAACGAGAACATGGTCAAGCTGAGCCCGGTCGAAGCAGTCGTGGGCGAAGGCTCCGGCATCCAGTCGAACCTGGCACAGCGACTGCGGCAGGCAGGCGTGCCGGTTCACGTCCGCCGCATCGCCGATCAGCGGCCGCAAACGCAGCGGGTCGGCGCGTCCACCTTCGGGTGAGCGCCTCTCGGGAGGCTCCGGCGGAAGCCGGGGCCTCCCTTCCTTTTCTGTCTCAGCAGAACGGGCTCGGGTGGCATCGAGCCCCCGTCGCCCGTGTGGGCGCATCACAGGACCCCGGCGATCACT
The DNA here is from genome assembly GCA_947331495.1 of Erythrobacteraceae bacterium Alg239-R51. Classification (GTDB taxonomy): domain Bacteria; phylum Pseudomonadota; class Alphaproteobacteria; order Sphingomonadales; family Sphingomonadaceae; genus Qipengyuania. The sequence goes on from CAMZOI010000003.1 coordinate 74,970, forward strand.
TGCTCGCTGGCGACTATTCAGTCGCCTGCGCATAGCGCGGTCCGCCTTGGCCGAACCGGCATGGCTGCCTTGCCCGGATTTAGATGTTTCTGGAGCCTTCGCGGTCAGGCCAGTCGACTGCGGGTAAATGGCGGTGGCATTCAACATGGCTTGCGCTGGCAACTTCCGACCTCGTTGCAGTCACAGCCATTTCCGAATGAAATCGCCGTAATCGGCCGTGATCGAGTTGTCGGCAGGCTCATGGGCAATACCAACGTGTTCTCGGGTTAGATCGTTGGGGGACCACGTGTTTACGGCTTTGCGACACTCGGTTATCTGCAATCCATGAGCGATTGTGGGTGCGGACCAACCGAAGCCGAAACGAAAGAGCAGCGCCGTGCCTTGTGGATCGCATTGATCTTGAACGGCATCATGTTCGTCGTCGAAGCCACGACGGGCATTATCGCCCAGTCGACTGGCCTGATCGCAGACGGCTTGGACATGCTGACGGACGCAAGCGCATACGCGATTGCATTGGCAGCAATTGGGCGAAGCGCAAACTTCAAAGCCAAAGCCGCAACACTGAGCGGTAGCTTGCTCATGCTCGTCGGCATCGGAGTTCTTGCGGATGTCGTCCGACGTGCGATTGTCGGGTCAACTCCCGAAGGCAGTTGGATGATCGCTGTCGCGCTGGTCGCGCTTCTCGTGAACATCATTGTTCTTCGCCTATTGAGTAAGCAGCGACGGGACGAGGTCCATATCCGCGCGGCATGGATTTTTACGCGCGCGGACATCGTAGCCAACTCTGCTGTCATTGCTTCAGGCGTTGCGGTTCTGCTTACCAGTATCGGCTATTTCGACCTCTTCGTGGGCGCAGCGATAGGGTTGTATGTTGTCAAGGAAGCTCTGGAAATTCTTCGCGATGCGAAGAAAGCTCGGTTAGAGAGCAAGTTAGGATAGTCTTTCGCTCAACGGCGGTTTTCCGGAACGTCGTTTTCAAAAGCTGCCATTCTGCTCCCCACCCAATTTTCCGACATGGAGGTGTCGCCTGCCGAGGCGAGTCATGTCAGTGCCACCGCCACGTAAAGACAGGCCGCTGCGGATATCGTCGCCCTCCTCGGGTATCAAACCCTCGCGTTCGAACGGCTGACCACGACCGCATCGCTCCGGCTCGCTGACGAACATACGTTCGCCTGCGCTTCGCCATCACAATCCTCCTGAGACAGCGGTCACTTGCCGGAGCAGGTTGTCGCCTAGCCGAATGCCGACGGCTCTGCGCAACCGGCAAGCTCATCCGACAATGCCAGGGCAGCGCATCAAAGGGGAGAGGGAAGGAGGGAGACGAGCCATCATAGGAGGCAAGGATGCTCGTCACATTCCGCATCGAAGACACGCGCACCCAGCTTCATTCGACGCCCGCCGAAATTTCGGCGCTCGAACTCGCCGCGCTGACACGGCGGCTTCATGCAAGCGATATCGCACTGGACGTCGATGCGAACGAATTCGGAGCTGCGCCGCTCAACTTCGAGATCAACGCGAACTCACTTTCGATGGCCGCTTTCACGGCCTGCTTCGACCACCGCGCCGAGATCATCGCGATTGTCGAGGAGGCGCAATTTCTCGGGCGAACGCTGCGCGTCCGGCACCTCGGCCGTCTCGCTCCGATCACGATCGAGGTCTCCGAGCATATCGCTCTCGCGCGCGATCTGATGATGGGACCAGACCTCGCGGGAAAGGTGCTGTTCGCGCTCGGCCGGGACAATGCGGATGCCGGCGAACTCACGCTCGATAGCCTGCGGACCCTGTTGCAGAACCATCGCACCTACGACGCGTTCCGCGGCGCAAAGATCATGCCGATCTACGACAGCCTGGCATACCTCGCATTCACGAATTGCGGCGAACAACGTCCTGTTCTGGCGTGGGCCTCATGAACGCGGTCGCAAAGCCTCGCCCCAAGCTAAAGATGCGGTGCCCAAACTGCGGTTCGGAATCGATTTGCAAGGACGCGTGGGCCGCCTGGGACGAGACCAATCAGCGACGGGAGCTGGGCGGCGTCTACGATCGTGAAACCTGAATCGAATGCGAGCACGAAGGGGATGACCACTTCGACAGGATCGACATCGAAACCGGCGCGATCATGGGATCAGAACCCGACGAAGGCTTGACCGAAAACTGCGTTTCGGGCGAACGACATGTCATGCAGCCGCATCCCGTCACCGGCGTTCCACATTGCGTGCAGTGTTGCCCGATCGAACAGAGTGCAGCCTCTCGCGAAATCCCATCGACCAGCGACTAGCCTCCCCGCTGGAACGATGCCTGGGGAAGGGTGCCCGGCCACGCGCCGCGGCACCCTTTTCTCATGCAAGCCAATCGGAGCACTGGCGCATCCCGGCAGCGCCTCGAACATGCGGTGCAGAGATAATCTAAGCCTCCCGCCGATGGCCCGTCCGCCACCATCGCCATGAGCACTCCGGCCATGCACGGGTCAAACGAAAATGGACCGACCGTGAAGGTGCTGCGCACCTTCCGCACCACTCGATCAATTTTCGTTTCCCCTCCGCTTCGCTCCGGTGACCCGCGCACCGCCGGAGCGCTGATTCATGGCATGGCGGACGAGCCGCCAACGACAGGAGGCTACCCATGTGCTACACCACGGAAACATTCGAAGCTGACACCGCCACGACGCGCCAGATCAACACCGATACAATCGCACTCGATGAGAAGACTCTGCAAGCGGAGCGGCGCTCTTACCACTCCTTCTTCGACGTCCATGTCGTCCAGACGGAGGAAGGTTACATCCTGATAGAAGAAGGCGATTACGGCGAGCTCCCGATGCACCTCATCGACGACATAGTCTACACCGCAACCGGCAAGATGGACGACCAATACTGACGGGTATGGGCGGCCGCCGAGACCTCTCGGACGCCGCCCATCAGGACGCCTGCTTCTGACCCGCAGGCTCCATCTTTTCGAGCGCCTCTATCGCGCTCTTCGGCTTCACGCTGACGGCCAGCTCCAACAGTCTCACGGACCGTTCGTGCCCGACCTTGCGGACCAGTCGCGCAAGCTCCTTTCCGGCCTCTTCCTTCTCCATCTGCGCGAGCCTTTTCTTGCGCTCGGCAATGTCCTGTTCGGCCGCTTCCAACGCCGCCCGTTCGCGTTCCACTTTCGACACCATTTTCAACTCCATTTCCGGAATGATCGAGGTGGAATCTGATGGCCGATCCTGACTGCAATTTCGAGATGTTTTTTTGCGATCTGCTCTCGCTCTTTTATCGTTTCGGGAAGGAGGGTTTCGGCCCATCCTTCGCGGACTGCGCCGCTCAGGACCGCGCTCTATTGCGCTAGGTTCCTCACTGCCCTGGCTTCGCTAGGGCCGTCTCGTCATCAAGCTCCACCGAGCCGGGCGATGCCTGTCTCGGCCCTGCGGGTCACGATCGACGTGGACCTGTCGGTCCACTCTTGTCCGCCCTGGCAGTATCGAGGATCAGCCCTGCGGACCAAGCGTGAGGTTCATTCCGGCTAGAAAGCCGGCACCTCCAGCTGGATGACCAGCTCCTCTACGACTCCCCCAAGACCAGCAGACCAAGAGAAGAACCGCCAAGTCCCTGATTTATGCACACCGAACACGGCTGCGCCGTAGCTCTTTTCGGGACAAAATAGGCTTTGGAACAGCCACTTAGTTCAGAATGGCGCTCCCGAAACATATTTCGGCGAAAGACGAAAGAAGCGATATGATCGGAATATGCCGGTACATCAGCGCGTTAGCGCCGAAATATCTTTCTTCCGCAAACGCGCTTCCCTTTCCGTTTCGGCGGATATATAAAGGGCTTGCGATAGAGAAACCATGCACAACTCGGAAAGAGTTTGCATGGCCAGTACCTACAAAGGCATCGGCGTAGGGTTCTCCCCCGATGCTCTCGAAGCCCTCGACGCCTACGCGGCCGCACAAGGCATAACGCGTGCCGAGGTAATACGCACCTCCGTCAATATCGGCCTGCCGATGCTCAAGCTGGGTATCGCACTCAATGGCCAGCGTGCGCTCACCATCCTCGAGCACACCCAGCTTGCGCTCTCCCTCCTGGTCGAAAGGCAGTATCCGGAGGACAGTGACGAGCTGATCCGTGCGGCCATGCGCAACGTGCGAGAGCACCATGCGTGAGGATATCAGATACAACAAGCAGGCGATCACTCTGACGCACGCTTCTGCGCGCGGAAAAGTGAAGCGGAACGCGGGCAATTTCACGCGGGGATCGCAGCTGTTCCATCACGAGATCCTGATGACCTGGGCGGGGATCAGAATCCCGCTCTACACATGGATCGGAACCACCGTCCTCCTGCTCTTCGTGCTGGGCTATTTCACGTTCAAGAATCACGAAATCCACCTCGTCCTGATGAAGCTTCTTTCCTCGGTCTGGGGATGGATGTCGCTGGATCCGATGAAGGCGATCAACCTGACGCTTCCTTCCGGCCAGGTGGTGCAGGGGACGATGTCGATGGTGCCCTACCATCCCGCCGTCGAAGCCGCGTGGTCGCGGGCTATCCAAGTGACCGTATCTTCGATGCTCGGCGCGGCCTTCATCTGCGTCCCGCTGACCATCTGGTTCATCGACTTTTCGCGCAAGCGCGGATCGGACATCCTGACCGAGCGCCACGAACGCGGCGCCGTCCTGGTCGAGCGTTCGATCCTCAAGCAATCCATCCTCGCCCACAACTGGCGCGAGCATCAGAAAGAATGCCTCTCGCGCACCCCGCCGGAAGATCCCAACGCTGTTCTGAAAGAGCCGCTCAAAGACCGAATCCGACGCGGCCTTCACCACCCCTACAGGCTTGCCGGACTGCCCTATCCGTGGCGCCTCGAACAAAGCCATGCGATGTTCGTCGGCACGACCGGCGCCGGTAAGACCACAGAGCTCAAGAAGATCGTCAAGCAGGCGCGCGAACGCGGCCATCGCTGTGTAATCTTCGACCTCACAGGAACCTTCGTCGAGAGCTTCTACAACGAGGACACCGACGTGATCCTCAACCCGATGGACAAGCGCTGCAAACCCTGGTCCATTTTCAACGATTGCAGCAACTACGCCGAGTTCATGAGCGCGGCCACAGCGCTCGTTCCCAGCGGGCAATCGGTCGAGGACGATTTCTGGCAGAAGTCAGCCCGCACACTCATGGTCGAGATGTGCGTCAAGATGCTCAAGATGGGCGTCCGCTCGAATGGGGGTCTCGCCTACTTCCTGATGATGTCGGACCTCAAGACGATCCATGCCCAGCTCGAGGGCACGATTGCCGGACCGATGATGTCCCCATCCGCCGCGAAGATGGCGGAATCGATCCGGACCACCTTCATCGCCAACGCCAACGCCTTCCGCTTTTTGCCCGAACCCAAGCCGGGCGAAGAGGGCTTCTCGATCAAGCGATGGATGAGCGAGGACGTTAGGGAAGGCTCGATCCTTTTCATCACCTCCACCCACCCCGATCTCGTACTCAATCGGCCGCTGCTGACGCTGTGGATGGACCTTGCCGTCAATGCCCTGTTCCAAATGAGGCGGAGCCGGAATCTGCGCACATGGTTCCTCATCGACGAGGTCCATGCGCTCCACCGCCTTCCCGCAATCGATCACGGCCTGCAGACCGCCCGCGCGTTCGGCGGTGCGTTCGTCCTCGGAATGCATTCCTTCGACAAGCTGGAAGAGACCTACGGCGAGCATGGCGCGACCAATCTCGCTTCGCTTGCCGGCACGAAGCTGATCCTCAAGACTGCCGATCCGGAAACCTCCCGGCGATGCTCCGAATTCATCGGCAACCGCAAGGTTCGGCTGATGGATGAAGCCTATTCCTACGGGTACAACAACAGCCGCGACGCATCCACCATCACGCCGCGCTCGGATGTCGAAGAGCTCGTGATGCCGGACGACATCAGCAATCTGGAAAGCCTGACCGGCTTCATCAAATTCCCCGACGGCTTCCCGGCGTCACGCATCCGGCTCACCTGGAACGATTATCCCGAACGCGCCGAAGGCTTCTGCCGCGTCACCGACATGCGCGCTGCCGAATACGTGCCGACCGAAGAGGAAGCCACGGAAATGGGTGTCGGGGGGCGCGAGGGGGAGGGGCCGGACAACGTGCCGAAGGACACGCGCGACGGGGTTGATGTCGTCCTCAGCCAGGCGGAGATCGAAGCCGAGAAGTTGCGGGAGGAGGTGGAGGGTTCGCTCGATCGTTCGGTGGAGCAAACCGCGGGCGAATTGCAGCACAGGACCGCTGCCCAGGAAGTGGTCGACGGAACCAGCGACCAGCGCGATCACGACGACCTGTCGAAGTTCAAGCACACCGGCAAGCGCGACGATCGCGAACGGCAGCGCCTGGCCCAGCGGGACGTCGAAGAGCGCAACGCGTCCAATCGGAACGTTGTCGCGCAGACGCGCCAGGTCAGAGGACGCGACGACAGCCAGGAAAGCATCCTCGAACGGGAGAACCGTCAAGGGTTCGGCCGTGAGACGGAAGAGCACCATGAGGTCTCCATCGAAAAGGACCAGGAGATGGGCCGGTGACCCTCTCTCCATCCATGCGCCGAAGCCGGAGCGACCACATGATCGCCGCGCTGCCCCATCAAGCTACGAAGACGCGGTTCCTCGACAATGAGGTGAGAACCGGGATCGGCGGCGAGCAATTCGGGATAAGCGCCGACTGGCTCCTCCGCGGCCGAATGCTTCGAAGAGTAATCAGGCTCGGGAGCGTCTGATGCTGTCCGTCGCATCGGTTTCCTCCGCAGGCGGAGCAGCGAACTACTTCGCCAAGGACGACTACTATGTCGGCGATGGCCCTGCCGAGCTCAGCGAGTGGGGCGGCAAGGGTGCCGAGGCGCTGGGCCTGAGCGGTCCCGTCACGAAGGAGGATTTCGAGAAGGTCCTCGATGGCAAGCTGCCCGACGGGACCATCGTCAACGGCAACGAGAACCGGAGAGCTGGGATCGACCTCACCTTCTCCATGCCGAAGTCCGCAAGCCTCATGGCGCAGCTCGGCGGAGACAAGCGCGTCCTCACCGCGCAGGAGGCGGCGGTCAAGGCGACCATGACCTATCTCGAGAAGCATTTCGCCGAGGCGCGCGACTATTCGCGCAATCCGAATGGCGAAGCGGTTCAGACAGGGAAATTGCTGTATGCGCTCTTCCAGCATGACACGAGCCGCAAGCTCGATCCGCAGAACCACACCCATGCCGTCATCGCCGCCATGACCCAGGACAAGGCGGGCAACTGGAAGGCACTCTGGAACGGCGAGGTCTGGAAGAACAATTCCGTTCTGGGCTCGATCTACAATGCCGCGCTCCGAACGAACCTCGAGAAGCTTGGCTATCGGACCGAGCTTACCGGAAAACACGGACAGTTCGAGATCCAAGGAGTCTCGCGTGAGGTGATCGAAGCCTTCAGTCAACGTAGACTGGACATACTCGCGACAGCCGAAAAGCTCGGCCGACGCGCGAACGAGACCGAATTCCTGCGAGGCGTCACCAAGAACACCCGGGATCCGAAACTCAATCCTGATGACAAGCAGGCGCTTCGCCAGGAATGGGCGAAGCGCGCCGAAGGACTAGAGTTCGATGCCAAGGCGATGGTCGAACAAACGCGCGCCCGCATCGACAACGGCCGCGAGGGACCGCTGGGAACGGCCGAACGCGTCCGCGGAGTGATCGCAGCGGTCCAGGAGACCGCGCAGCTCTACACGCGTCCCGCCGACGAACTGACCACGAACGGCCTGCAGCGCATGGGTCTGACCCCGACGCAGCTGCGCACCGAACTCGTAACGGCATCCGCTGTTCGCGTGATCGGCGAGCGCGAGACGTCGTGGACGCGCGGCGAGCTGGTGAAGACCGCGCTCGACCTCGGCGCCAGGGGAGTGACAGTCGAAGGCGTCGAAGCGCGAATGGAAGCGCTGGTCGACAAGGGCCAGATGCTGCCAGGCAAGAGCGCCCGGCTCGATGGGGCGATCGAGAAATACACCACCCCCGAACACGTGGCGATAGAGCGGGCGACCCTCGCCAACGTGACTGCGGGGAAGGACGCGAGTCCAGGCATGATAAAGGCTAGCGGGGCCCCCGAGCGGTTGCGCGCGGTGTCGGGCGAGTACGATCTCAACGCCGAGCAGATCGCTGCCGGCACGCTGGCCTTGTCGAGCGACGACCGCACCGTCGTCATTCAGGGCGTGGCCGGAGCCGGCAAGACGACCCTCATCTCCGCGATCGCTAGCGTTGCGCGCGAGGAGGGCAGGGACGTGATCGGCCTCGCCTTCGCGAACAAGATGGTCAATGACCTGCGCAACGAGACCGAGATACGCACGGCGAACGGCGAGGCGGTGAAGGAGGGCATCGAAGCTAGGACCGTCTCCTCGTTCGTGAACCAGCACCTGCGCGGTGCGCTTCATGGCAGCGGACCAACCTTCGAAGCATCGCGCGCTGCGCTCGAGGGCAAGGTCCTCGTGCTCGACGAAGCCTCGCTGGTCGCGAACAAGCCGATGAACGACCTCCTCACCATCGCCAATCGCCTGGGTGTCGAGAAGCTGGTGATGATCGGCGACAAGGCGCAGCTGCAACCGATCGAGGCGGGCAAGAGCTTCTCGCTGATCCAGGCGGATTATCCCGCGCTGGCCCGGCTCGACACGAGCCTACGTCAGCGCACCGAGCACATGAAGGAAGCCTCGGGCCTCGCCCGCGCGGGCAGGTTCCGGGAGAGCTTCGCCTTGCTCGGCGACAAGGTGGTCGAGGCGGGCAAGGACCATCTGGAGGTTGCGGCGAAGACCTGGCTCGATCTACCCCCGGAGGACCGCGAGCGGACCGCGATCTATTCCTCCGGTCGCGACGCACGCGCATCGCTCAACCGGATGGTGCAGGACGGGCTGCGCGCCGAAGGATCGATCAAGGGCGAGGGGTTGACGCTCGATACGCTCAGGCCGGCCCATGCGACCCGCGAGGAGCTTCGCTACGCAGCAACCTACGCCAAGGGTCAGCTGCTCGAGGTGATGCGCCAGAATGCCCCTGGAGGGCTTTCTCGCGGCAGATACGATGTCGAGGGCCTGGACGCGAAGGGCAGGGTGTTTCTGCGCGACGAAAACGGCAAGCTGAAGCGCTTCGACCCGTCGCGCATCGACCCGGTCGACAAACGCGACGCACTGCGTCTGTCCGAGAAGACCAAGGAAACCATCCACGAGGGCGACAAGGTCCGCTGGACCGAGAAGGACGACGCCCGCAAGCTGATGAAGTCAGAGGAGGCGAAGATCCTCGGCGTCAAGGACGGCGTCGTCACGGTCGAGAACCGTCACGGGGAAACGGTCGAACTCAAGCAGAACGACAAGATGCTCGAGCGCATGGGCCTCGCCTACGCGATCAACATGCACCAGGCGCAGGGCGACACCCGTGATATGGCGATCGGCGAGATGCATTCGTCGGCGCGCCATCTCTCGAACCAGCGGCTCGCGCTGGTGATGATGACCCGCGTGCGCGACGACATCACGATCGTCACCAACGACAGGGACCAGCTGCTCGCCCAGATCGGCCGCAACCCCGGTGACAAGACCAGCGCGCTCGAGACGCTTGGCGAGAAGCGGATCGCGGATGCCCGCATTGATCGCGCAGCCCCCGACTTCAATCCGAAGATCCCCGAACACCTGAAGGTCGGAGAAGCAAGCGCGGATCGCCTGCCCTCGGTCGACAAAGAGAGCCTGCGCGCGGTGCCGCAGATCGACCTTCCCGAACGCAACATCGAACGTGCCCGATAGGAGACCGGCAATGGACAAGACCCAGCATGACCTGATCGCCAACGCCCCGCAGAAGGACAGTCTAAACTCCGTTCTCGAGCAACAGCCGACGCTTTCCAACTTCGTGAAGCAGGCGGGACTGCAGGAACTCGCCGAATTGGTGGAGGGGGACAATTTCGTGGCGTGCGATCTGGATCTGCACGGGGTCCAGGGATGCGCCGACATGCGCGAAATGGTCGCGAACCAGCAGATGGTAGCCGAATGCGTCGCAATCGGTCTCGCCATCCTCATCGCGGTGATCGTTGGTTCGATCGCCGTGGCCTTCGTCAATCTCGCAACAAAGTTCGCAGCGCCGCTCGGAATGAACCGCGTCTACGCGCTCTTTCCGCGCCGCCTGAACGAATTCTGGAATGGCAGTACGACATGACACACCTCCTGACGGGCCCGTGGGGTTTTCTCCCCGCCACGCCCGAAGAGCTCTCCGCGACCGGCGTCGTCCTCGCCGTGGCGACCGGACTGACCCTTGATCTTCTGGGCCGACCCGCGCTCATCGACGGAGAACTGACGTCATGGACAAGCCAGACCCTCCTGTTCCTCGTCATCGCCGGCGTCATCATCGCGACAGCCGCGATCTGGAGCGGTCTGCCGCGCCGGGAGCTCTCCCGTCTCAAGGTGCCGCCGCAGCGATACCGATCGCGACGCTCTCACCCGACACGCAGGCTATACGACCGTCCGCCTTCCGGCCGGAGAGCGGCCGACCAAGACGAGCGTCGAACGGCACATCGAAGCCGCGCTCGGACCGCTCGTTGCGCACCGAACCCAATCACCCTGGCAAGCAACTCAAACCTGAAGGAGGACCACGATGGCGTTCGATTACGAAGACGTAGGCACATTCGGAAGCAAGCGAGCCGCCGAGGACTGGGCACACCGTAACAGGGTGGACCTGCGCGACCTCCACATCCGCAACGCCGGAGGCGATCGCGTCGAGGTCGGCATTCGCAAGAGCGGATACGACGACAAGGAAAATTACGACAACCGCAGCGGCGAAAGGCGCGACGGCTTCTGGCGATGACGCCCATGCTCGCGCGCAAGCGCCTCAAAGGTCCGGGAGGCATTCACCTTCCGCGAAACCGCTCCGCAAGGGGCATCACGCGCCACCGGCGCATCAACCACCCGGGCAACCGGAAAGAAGAGGGAACTAACAATGTTGAAGAAGATGATGGCAGCCGCTGCAATGGCAGGAGCTTTCATGGCCGTACCGGCAGCAGCACAGGATGCCTTAGCGGCGGATGAAATGCACGAACACGCTGCCGCCACGAAGACGATCGCCGATGGGGTGAATCAGAGCACCGGCAATGTGGCCCGGCAGATGCTCGATCTTGTCGCCCGGGAAGCGAAGGCGAAAGCGACGCTCGAAGACAGTGTCGAGCGCAAGCAGCGCCGTATGTCGCTGGACGAAATGGTCAAATGCCACGACTGCAAACAGGAGAAGCAGGACTGCGGCGATCAGGCGAAATGCGATGTTCGGAATGATTGCCGGAAAACGAAATGCCAAAAGAAGGCGTGAGCTCGGGAGGAAGGGCCGCGATCATCGACGAGCCGCAGGTCCGATGCCCCTTCTGCAGGGGTCTTATGCCGGGATGGATGTCGCGCTATCCCGGCAAAACCTGCACGCTCTGCGCACGGCCCCTTTTCCTGCTCCCTTTCATCTCCTCGCGGCATTATCGGTCGGTTCTGAGCGCGATCGACGTCGTGAAGATCATTATGCTGCCCGTGATGGCAGGTGCGACCATATCGTTCGCCATGGGTCGTCTCGAGGCCGACAGCTACGCCTGTATCGTCGCTGGCGCTCTCCTCACTTGGGGAATGATCGATGTCTGGGACGGAACGGCAGGCCTCAGAACCGGCCTGGACAAGGTCAGAAAGCGGATTTGTCGAGGTGCCGTCGCTCGCAAAATGTCCCTCGCAAAGACGATCTTCGGATCGGCCTCGATGGTGCTGGGCGCGATCGGCCTGCTGATGGTAAGGTGAAGATCCGCCGACAATTTGCGGCTACGCGCATTACGCTGCTCGGAATCGCAACACTGAGCGATCAGATCTCGACGGCTTTGGCACTTGGAATAGGTGGCGGAACTTAAGCGCTCAATGCTTCCGCAGCGGGAGAAGGCCTTATATGAGCAGTTCGCTTGCCGCGGTAACTTTGGGTTGCGTCGTTGCTCTCAGGCATTCGGCGACATATTGGATTTCTCCGGCATGCCGAAAAGCGGAGTGAGGGCACGACAACCGGCTGGTGATGCGTAGGATACTTGCTGTTCCGTCATGCCCATCCTTCGCTTCGGGCGTCGGCGCCGGCCAGTTTACGCCTGCGTTCTAAATGGTTCGGCCAACTGTGCGAGGTACGCATTAGGATAATCTTCGATGCCAGCGAGGCCGATCGCCCCGGCTTTGATATGCTCACTCGATCCAAAGCGCGCTGTACCAAGCAGAACATCCCAGAGCGTTAGAAACAGACCGAAATTGACGTCGCCGTCCGTTTGGGACGCAAGGTGGTGGTGCCGATGGACAGGGGCGACGGCCCAGACATATGCCAGCGGCCCGACCCGCATCTCGACATTCGAATGCTGTAACTGGAGCTGGATCAACACCGCAAAGGAAGCCACGGCAGCGACATCTAGAGGAATCCCCAATAGAAGCCATGGCAAGGCACCGGCGGAAACCTCGAAGAACTGGTGGACCGGATGCTTCAATAGTACCCATCCGGTGAAGGCCGCGGCAGTGCTATATATCGTGGTCGGCGATGAGCGTTGTGAGGTTTTCGACGCCGTATTCGGTAAATGCCATCGCGCCGTCCGGACGATCAAGGCTGTACACCCAGATCAGCCCGTCTTCCGGGTCCATGCCCGACGCGAGTTCAGCAATCAGATCTTCTTCGACGCTTAGATGACGCGCTACGAGTGCGATCGTGCTGACCGAATGGACCTTGTTAACGTGCGCCATCAAGCTGCGATTCTGGCTCGCCCAGATTCCCAGTTCCAGGGCAGTAGTTCGTCGATCCGGTGGGCAGGATGTCCGGCGATGCGCGCGAGGACATCGGCCAGCCACGCCTGCGGATCGACATCGTTGAGCCGGGCCGTCTGGATCAGCGTGTAGAGCACGGCCGCGCGCTGTCCGCCGCGGTCGGAACCGCAGAACAGCCATGCCTTGCGGCCAAGCGGCACACAGCGCAGCGCCCGCTCGGCAGCGTTGTTCGTGATGCAGATCCGGCCATCATCGAGGAACCGGGTGAAGGCACCCCAGCGCCGGAGCATATAGTTGATGGCCTTGGCCATATCATGGCTGCGCGACAGCTTCGCGAGCTGCGCGGTGAGCCAGGCGTGCAGGCCCGCCATCAGCGGCGCGCTGCGTTCCTGCCGGAGTGCAACACGCTCGCCTGGCGTTTTGCCGTTGATGCCGCGCTCGATCTCGAACAGGGCATCGAGGCGCTGCACGGCTTCTAGCGCGATCGGGTAGATCATGCCGTTGCGTCCGCCGCGGCTTCTCCTGCGCGCGGCTCCCTCGACATCGGCCAGCTCGAAGAATTTGCGCCGTGCATGCGCGAAGCAGCCCGCCTCGATCACGGGTGCTGGCTGACGACCGGGAGCGTAAAGCTCGTTGTAGCCGCCATAGGCATCGGCCTGCAGGATCCCTGCCCAGGACGCCAGATGCTCCCGTGGATGCTCACCGCGCCGATCGCGGGAATAGTGGAACAAGGCTGCTGGCGGATCGGAGCCGGCGAAGGGCCGGTCATCGCGCACATAAACCCACAGGCGCGCCGTATCGGTCTTGCCCTTCGCCATGACCGGCACGGTCGTATCGTCGCCATGGATCCGGGCTGCATCCAGCACATGGGCTTCGATCCGCCGGTAGAGCGGCATGAGTGCGAAGGCGGCGGCACCGACCTGATCGGCCAGGGTCGAGGTGCTGAGCGCTACGCCTTCGCGGGCGAAGCGCTCGGCCTGCCGGTTGAGGGGCTGGTGCTGACCGTACTTCTCAAAAAGTAGCATGGCGAGGAAGCTGGGCCCGGCCCATCCGCGCGGCACGACATGGAACGGCGCCGGGGGCTGCGTAATCGTCTCGCAATCCCGGCAGGAGAACTTCTCACGCACCGTCCGGATCACCTTCCACTGGCGCGGGATCACTTCCAGCGTCTCGGTGATATCCTCTCCCAGCTTTGACAGACGCGCGCTGCCGCAGGACGGGCACGAACAGGGCGCGGGGATGACGACGCGTTCGCGGGGCAGATGTTCGGGGAACGGCTTGCGGCTCGGGCGCTTGCGGTCGAACGCGGCAACCTCGCTCGTCTTCGCCGGAGCGGCTTCGGCAGCGCAATCATTCTCGCAGGCATCGGCCTCGAGATCTTCGAGCTGCAATTCCAACTGGTCGAGCAGACGTCGGCTGCGTTCGGCGCTGGCGCCATATTGCTCGCGACGCAGCCTGGCGATCTGCAGCTTGAGGTGCGCGATCAGCGCCTCGATCGCGCTCTCGCGGGCCCTGGCCTTGGCAAGGCGTGCCTCGGCATCATCGGCGCGTGAGAGCGCGGCGGCCAGCAGCGCCTTGAGCGCTTCGACGTCGTCCGGCAGGGGCGATGCGGCCGTGTCCATAAGGGGCATGGAATCACAGATCGGCCTTCGGTCAAAGCCCAAAATGCGCCAGCCAACGAAGAAAATGCAGCCCCTATCCGGCGCTCTGCGGACGCCATGAATATTGCGGGTTACGCCAGTCGATCCCCTCCAGCAGGCAGGACAATTGGGCATTGGTCAGCGAGACGATGCCCTCTCTCGCCGAGGGCCAGACGAAGCGACCCTTCTCGAGCCGTTTGGCATAAAGCGACATGCCGATGCCGTCGTGCCAGATGATCTTGACCAGCGATCCCGTCCGCCCTCGGAACACGAACAGGTCGCCGCCATGTGGATCGCGCTTCAGGCCCTGCTGAACCTGCAAGGCCAACCCCTGCATGCCCTTGCGCATGTCCGTGTGGCCCATCGCGATCCAGACCCTCGCGCCCGATGGGATCATCGCAGCGCCTTCAAGGTCGCCGAAACCAGTGCGGCAGGCGCATTCGACGAAATGCGCACGCACCGACCATTGCCAAGATCGACCGTGACCGCGGCACACGGATCGTGATCGGCAGGCTGCTCATCATCGGCGAGCACGGCCTGGGCGAAATTTATCTCCGGTACCGGCAAGGACGCAGCCGCCGACTGTTCGCGCAACTTGCGACGCCATGTGTAGATCAGGCTGGTCGAAACGTCGCGCCGCCGCGATACATCGGCAACGCAGGCGCCCGGCGCAAAGGCCTCGGCGAGGATCTCAATCCGCTCCTCCTCGCTCCAACGCCGACGACGCTCCGGCCCCGTCATCACCGTGATCTGACCCATGCTCCGCTCCTAAGCTCGCTCATACGAGCGCTCTTAAGACCGGTCGTTCACTCGCCGGACAAGGCGGGCCTCACCGGATGGGTACCTTCAATAGCCCGTTGAAGCCGTACATGTGGCGTACCGAATGATGCACGGCATGAAAACGCCAGAGAAACGAAACCCTGTGACTGGCGAAATGGGCAAGGGTTATCCCTAGGTCGAGAAGCACGATCGCGATGGCCGCATCAGCCCATAAGGGCAGCGTCGTTGGCCAGGCTGATTCCCAAGGGACAAGGCTTGCGATGAGCGGAAGAAGCAGCACCATAGCCACAAGAGACCCTTCGTTTACAAGGGCATGCAAAACGTCCCGCCCGCCATCCCCATGGCTCGAATTCCACTGATTTTCGAAAGGCGCGATATGCTCGGCGGCAAGTGAGGTCCCGATCGCAGCGATGACCAGAACTAACAGCCAGGCCGGCGAACTATCCGAGGACACGATCGCCGTAGCGCCCCCGACAAAACCAAAAAAATAGAGTGGGGCATAGAGATAACGAAAAACGACCACTGGAGCCTCCATCAAACGATGGATCCATTTACGCTCCCGTCGCCCACCGGTCTTGAACGTTTCGGTGGTGTTTTAACGCACGATGGTAATCGCGATTTTTGCAAGACCCAGTGATGGCGTCACGCCGAACCATTCGACCAAACGACGGGTAAAGTGCGCTTGATCGGAAAACCCACCCGCGGCCGCTGCGGCAGCGACACTATGAGATTGGTCGAAGCTCTCGATGGCACGCTGAACCTGTAACCATTGCAGGAGCTTGGTTGTCGGCACTCCAAAATCCCGAACCGCAATTTCCCGCATCCGCGTGGTCGAAACACCGACGGCTTTGGCCAATTCCGAAGGTGTCGCCCCGGGTTCGATCCGTTGCAGCGTAGAGCGGAGGCGCGGGTCGATTTGGCTCGAACCCTTCCGGTTCAAAAAGCCTTCCATCCATTTGCGTGCCTCGTTCCCAGATCCAACCAGAGCCAATGCATTCGCTTCAGCGGTCGAAAGCCGTTCCAGTCCAACACTCTTGTTGAGGTCACGGGTTCCCATGAAAAACGGATCGACATACAGATTTCGCAGGATGGCACCGGATGGCGTCAAGCGGTGAACCGTGGTGGCAGGGATGAGAACAGCTTCACCGGGCGACAAGCGAAGATCTCGGTCAGCGTTAATGCTGCAAGAGTCGACCAGCGAAAGACTGATCTGGTGTGCCAGATGACTGTGCGGACGGTTCTCTCCTGTTTGGGCGTCGAGAAGTGCCCAGCCAAATCCGAGCATCATGTTGCCCTCCCATGAGGCGTCGGTGCTTCTCAAAGAGCGATTTCGTCTTAGCTGCTGTGCAATCGGACGTTCCTTTCTGAGAGATCTCAACGCGTTCCCGGCTCTCCTCAAGTCTCTTTCAAAGACCGCTCACTGCGCCGGATATCCTCGAGAATGATCTTGCTGCCTGGCAGCGCCGGCATCCGGGAACGATCGATGCGCAGATCCTGCGCGGGAAGCCGATATTCCATTTCGCAAAGAAGCATTCGCAACGAGCGCTCCATCACTTCGAGCACGACTGTCTCACCGGGGCAGCGATGATTTTTCGAGACATCGCCGCCGCCCTGAGGGATTAATGCGAACGCGGAAAAGTCTTCCTTGCGAAAGCGATCCGGATTGACGATTTCCGGCTCGTTCCAGAGATGAGGATCAGTGTTGGTTGCGTGTAAGTCGAGCAGGAAACGTCGGCCGGCGGGAAAACGGACATTTCGCCAGCGAAAGTCCTTTCGGCTCCTGGCAGCGACCGCAGGGAAGAACGGATAGAACCGGCGCACTTCCTGCACGAAACGGCCTAACTCAGAGCGATCGGATGCAGGGGTCGGAGCCACATCGGGAAATGAATGGAGAGCATGCGCCAGGAGAGTGATATAGACAGACGTAGCGACGGTTGGGCGCAGAACGTTCAGCAGTTCGACGGCAGCGATCCTGGGACTTAGCAGCGCACCATCCTCATCCCGGTGCGCAGCAATCACAGCCAGCGCCGATTCAGCGGGTGGGACCAGACGGCGGTCACGCGCATCCTTGATGACGCGAGCAAGCCACGCTTCGGAACGGCTGCGAGCGCGCCGGGCCCGAAAATGGCCCAAGCCGAGCGCGGCCGCGCGGTCGAAGAGTAGAACAAGGTCGCGAGTTCGCTTGATGCGCTCTTCAGCCGGTAGTGGCACACCGGCCCAGTCGCACACTGCTTCGGCCAATATGGGATGCAGCGCTTCGTAGAAGATTACCTGCGATTCCCGGGTCCATGCCGGGAGCTGGGCCAACCACATTTTCTCGAATTTCTCTCCCAGAGCCTCGACACGCTCTTGCGTCAGCAACGACACGAACATTTCCTTGCGCCGCAGATGCCGCTCGCCATCCAGACCCTGGACTCCGCCCTTGCCAGTCAAAGTCGCCCGAACCGGTTCCGGCATCGCGCCGTCGCGCGACATTCGCGCTTTATCGTAGAACATCTCGGCCGCAGCTTCGCCGCGCAGGCACACAGTCCGCCGGAGCAACAGGCGGGTTTCGAACATATTGCCACCGGTTCGCGAGCAGACCGTGTTTACGAAGTCATAGGGCCGCCTCAGGAAATGGAGTGTGCTGTCGAAGGGCCCTCGCGGTATGAGTTCTTCGCTCTGTTTTATGGAACGTTTCATAGACCAATACCGTCCTCTCGATTTGGCATATCGGTGCCGAGCCAGGCACGGCAAAACCAACCGGCGCGCTTTTGATTATGCTCCCGCCGATAAGTCTCGCATTGCCCCTTATGCTGCGATCAATCCTGCGGCTGCGGTGTGACGCGCAGATAAGGTTTTACCGTCTCCCAGCCTTTGGGGAATTTCTCACGCGCTTCTTCATCGCTGAGCGAAGGCACGATGATGACGTCCTCGCCCTGCTGCCAGTTCACAGGTGTGGCCACGCTGTGGTCCGCCGTCAGTTGCAGCGAATCGATAATCCGCAAGATCTCTTCGAAATTTCGTCCCGTGCTCGCGGGATAAGTGAGCGTAAGTTTCACTTTCTTATCGGGACCGATGATGAACACCGAGCGGACGGTGAATGAATCATCAGCCTGCGGATGGATCATTCCATAGAGATCAGCGATTTCACGATCCGGGTCCGCGACCAGCGGAAAGTTGAGAGCATGACCCTGGGTTTCGGCAATGTCGCCCGCCCAAGCTCGATGATCTTCGAGCGGATCGACGCTGAGACCGATCACTTTGACGCCGCGTTTGTCGAATTCAGGCTTGAGGCGGGCAACCTCACCAAGTTCCGTCGTGCAAACAGGAGTGAAATCCGCAGGGTGCGAGAACAGCACCGCCCAGTCGTCACCCATCCATTCATGGAATTTGAGCGTGCCATCGGTTGTGTCGGCCTCGAAATCGGGTGCGGTGTCGCCAAGTTGAAGTGTCATTGAAAATCTCCTGTGGTGAGCGCTAAAGCAACGCAGCTACACGTACAGATGGGTGCTACAGTTGCTGTAGGTGCAACCGAGATCGCGACCAAGCGGCGTTCAGACGCGATAGACGGCATCGCCAGCGTGCTGGTGTGGCGACCTTCCGCGCTATGCGGAAGCGTTCGTCTTTTCTCATTGCGTCCGGTCTTAATCAGCTCGTATTCGCGCTGGTTTCAGGCTGGTCTTCGCCCACCAGGATCAAAAGCCCCAGTCCCGCTACGATCGCGACGTCGGCCAGATTGAATGATGGCCAATGAAAATTGTCCCAGTACAAATCGATAAAGTCCCTGACGGCGCCAAACATCAGCCTGTCTGCAACGTTGCCGAGCGCTCCGCCAATCGCCAAGCTCAAGCCGAGCGCATGGATGGGGGATCGGGTTCTCATCAGCCAAATCCCGAGCATGCCCGAAAGCAGAACGCCGATCGCGATAAGGATCACGGGGGCTGCTCCACCGGCCAGTCCGAAAGCCACGCCGTTATTGGCGATGGCGACTAGATTGAAGCCCGGGAACACTGCGATCACGTTACCCGAACCAACCAAAGAATGCGCCCAGGTTTTCGACAATTGGTCGAGGCCGAAGCTAACCAGAATCAAAACGGGCGCAAGCCGTTTCGCCGCGCTCAAGGTCATCGGACGCTGGATGGTGCATTCACGACCACCATCTTTTCTTCGCTCATATCGACCATCGTATAACCTATACCGCCTGTTCCGAGACCCGACTGACGACGTCCTGCGAACGGCATCCAGTCGACGCGAAATGCGGTATGATCGTTGACCATTACGGCTGACGCGGCCAGCGTTTCGACGCAGTAATCGGCCCAGGACATTCGGTCGGAAAACACAGCCGCCTGAAAGGCGTAGGGAAGCGCGTTCGCTTGGCCGATCGCAGCATCGACGTCGTCGTATCCGTAAATGCAGACCACAGGGCCAAACACTTCCTTCTGCGATACATCGGCGTCGCACGGCGGATCGACAAGGACCGTGGGCTGGTAAAGGGTGGAACCCATGCGCTTACCCCCTGCGGCGAGCCTGGCGCCGCCCTGAACGGCTGCATCGACCCAGGATGCGACGCGGTCGACTTCGGCAGGACGAATGAGCGGACCGCATTGGGTTTCCGCTTTGGTCGGATCGCCCACAGTCAGCGCTTCTGCTCCCTCAGCGAGCTCGGCAGCGAAGTCCGGCAGTTCGGCGCGCGGAACGAACACGCGCTGCACCGAGACGCAGACTTGTCCAGAATGATAAAAGCCGCCTTTCAGGAGAGGAGGAATTACCTTGCCGCTTGCGACGCCCTCATCGACGAGGACCGGAGCCGCGCCACCGTGTTCCAGTGCCAGGCGGGTGCCCGGCGCCAGTTTGGAGCGGAGCATCCAGCCAACTCTGGCCGAACCGATGAAGGAGAAAAATGCCGTCCGCGAATCGATGACCATTTGTTCGGCGACATCGTTCGAACATGGCACAAAGCGGCACCAGCGTTCATCGAGTCCGGCTTCATAAAGGATTTCGACGAAGCTCTTGCAGGAAAGGGGCGTGTCCTTGGCCGGTTTCACCAGAACAGGGCATCCGCTTGCGACTGCCGGTCCCACCTGATGGGCGATCAGGTTCAGAGGATGATTGAAAGCGGAGATCGCCACGACCGGCCCAATCGGCTCACGGAAGGTATAGGCTTTGCGTCCTGCCCCCGCCTGCGTCAGGTCCATCGGGATTTCGCGCCCGCCGCTGGCGAACAATTCGTGTATGCACAATTCGACGCTCTGAATGGCGCGACTGGTTTCCACGCGCGCGTCGACGATGGGTTTACCGCCCTCGAGCGCAATCTGCATTGCCAGTGTCTCCGCGCGCTCGCGCATCAGCCCGATGGCGCGCTGCAGGATGGCGATGCGTTCATGCGCGGGGAGCCGCGCTTGTCGGTCTTCGTGCAGCGCGCGCGCCTCGTCGAGCCAACGATCGACTTGCGGCCAGTCGACCAGCTCAACGCTGCCAATGCATTCCTGGTCGTAGGGATTGAGGACCTGCCACGTCATTGGGGACACTCCATCGCCTTGAGTTCATCGATCAGAACCTTGCGGTTCTCGGAGTAATCCACCGGCAAGTCGACAAGGTGAACGCCGCCGCTTTCAAACCCTTCATTCAAGGTCGGTACCAGTGCTTCGCTGCTTTCGATCCGGTGGCCCGTCGCACCATAACTCTTCGCATAGGTAACGAAGTCGGGGTTGGCGAAGCTCAGACCGTAATCGGGAAAGCCAAGTTCTTCCTGCTTCCACCGGATCATACCGTAAGCGGAATCATTGAGGATGAGTACGACGAGGTTGAGGCCGAGCCTGACCGCGGTTTCCACCTCCTGCGAATTCATCATGAACCCGCCATCGCCGCATACGGCGAGCACGCGGCGCTCGGGCGACAGCATCGCTGCCATCATCGCCGAGGGGAGACCCGCTCCCATCGTCGCCAGCGCGTTGTCGAGCAGAATCGTGTTCGGCTCATGCGCGATATAGTTGCGGGCGAACCAGATCTTGTAGATGCCGTTGTCGAGTGCGACGATGTCGTCGCGGCCCATGACCGCCCGTACATCTGCAACGATGCGCTGGGGCACCATCGGAAAGCGGCCATCGTCGCTGCCTTGGCGGATGTGCGCCGCGATGTCCTCATGGACTTTGGCGTAGGCTGCCGGGTCACTAGGGTGTTTGCCGCGCAGCCGGTTTCCTAGTCGCTCGACAGATCCGGCAATATCGCCAATGACTTCCAGCTGCGGAAAATAGACCTGGTCGACCTCTGCGGCCTTGTAATTTATATGGATAACGGTGCGTCCGTCAGGCTCCATGTAAAAGGGCGGTTTCTCGACCACGTCATGGCCGATATTGACGATCAGGTCTGCGCGATCGATGGCACAATGAACATAGTCATCCGACGATAGAGCCGCCGTTCCCAGATACAGGGGGCTTGCCTCATCGAGCACTCCCTTGCCCATCTGCGTATTAAAAAACGGAAATTGGGTATCGTCGACGAACTTTCGGAGCGCCTTGCAGGCGCTACGTCGGTTGGCCCCGGCACCAACCAAAAGCAGCGGGCGATCGGCGGCGAGAATTCGCTCGGCAGCTTCGTCTAGCGCGGCATCTCCGGCCACCGCATATTGGCGGGGGTGGGGCGCAACGACCGGTTCGGAGGTTTCTTCCTCGGCAATATCTTCAGGCAGTTCCAGCAGAACTGCACCGGGTCGCTCTTCCTGAGCTCTCCTGAAACCTTCGCGCACGAGCGAAGGAATGCGCTCCCCATTCACGATCTGCTTCGCCATCTTGCACAAGGGAGTGAAAAGCGAGACAACATCGACGATCTGGAACTGCGCCTGCTTCGAGACCTTGATGGGTTTTTGGCCGGTTATCATGACCAGAGGGAAAGCGCCCAGAGCGGCATAAGCTGCGGGCGTCGTGAGGTTTGTCGCCCCTGGTCCCAGCGTGGCAAGGCATACGCCGGCTTTACCGGTAAGACGTCCATAGGTTGCCGCCATGAACCCTGCCCCTTGCTCGTGCCGGGTAACGATCAGACGGATCGACGAGGTCCGCAGTGACTCCAGAAGATCGAGGTTTTCTTCGCCCGGAACCGCGAAGATATACTCGACGCCTTCGGCTTCCAACGCGGCGACAAGAAGATCGGATGCTTTCATGGAATGGTTCTCGCATTGGTGAGGGCCTGGAGGCTGTCGGTGGCAGGTCTTCTGCTCGGCTACTGATTCAGGCTGTGACGGTGAATTGCCCCATCATGCCGGCATCTTCGTGCTCGAGGATGTGGCAGTGGTACATGTAAGGCAAATCCGGGTCGGTGTAGTCCTCGAACCGCAAAAGGAGCCGCACGGTCTCGCCCGGATAGACGACGACCGTGTCCTTTAACCCCTGTTCCGCCGCC
Source organism: Erythrobacteraceae bacterium Alg239-R51 (assembly GCA_947331495.1). Classification (GTDB taxonomy): domain Bacteria; phylum Pseudomonadota; class Alphaproteobacteria; order Sphingomonadales; family Sphingomonadaceae; genus Qipengyuania. The sequence goes on from CAMZOI010000003.1 coordinate 97,511, forward strand.
TCAGGTGCCCGGCCGTTCCGGTCGAGGATACGGAACTGCACATCATGAATGTGGAACGGATGCGCCATCATCGAGGCATTCTCGACCTGCCAGATTTCGGTGGTATTGACCCGCACTGTCTCGTCGATACGCTGCATGTCCATCGATTTGCCGTTGATGGTAAAACCGCCTCCACGCATCATGCGCATTCCCATGCCCATATCGAGAACGAAACGGCGCGTCCGGACCGCGTCGCCTGGATCGATCTGAGGCAAGGTAGCGAGCTGGCGCGGCATAGCGATCGCCCGCCTGCGGCTTGCGGCCGGCCGGATGTCCAGCACGGTAAAGCGACGCCTTTCATCCATCATACCGCCCATCATCCCATCGCGACGCTCCCGTTCGCCCATCATCCAATTGTCCACCGGCCGGTCGGAATCGCGCGTGGGTCCGGGCCCTCTCATTCCCCGGCCCCTATTTCCCATGCCCATGATTTCGAGCCCGTCCGCAAGCAGCGAAACCGGCCTTCCGTCGCTGACATCGACGATTACCTGCGCGCGTTCGCCCGGGGCGAGAACAACATTGTCGGTTGGCAGCGGCGCGGCGAGCAAACCGCCGTCGGTTCCGATCTGATGGAAGCTGCGGCCATCGTCGAACCCGAAACGGTAAAAGCGTGCGTTCGAGCCATTGACCAGACGCAGCCGAAGGCGATCAGACTTTGCTTCAAAGACGGGTTCGACGATGCCATTGACCAGCATCGTATCACCCATCATCCCCATCATGACATTGTGCATACGTGTGGAGTAAATGAGGCTTCCATCGCTCGCGAAAGCGCGGTCCTGAACGACCAGCGGTATATCATCGATGCCATAGTCGTTTGGAAGGTCGAGCGCCTCGCTCGCGCTGTCGCGGACGTAGATCATTCCGGCCAGACCCTGATAGACCTGTGGCCCAGAGCGACGGTGCGCATGCGAATGATACCAGAACATCGATGCGCGCTGGCGGACATCGAAACGCGCGGTCCAGCTGCCTCCTGGCTCGATCGGTTGATGCGGTCCGCCATCGGCGCGCGCAGGCAGATGAAAGCCGTGCCAGTGGACGGTCGCCGTTTCGGATAGATCGCTCGTGACATTCATCCGCACCGTATCGCCCGCGTTCAGTTCAAGCGTGGGGCCGAGATAGGGCTGGTTGATGCCGATGGTTGGCGTTTCGATCCCGTCAAAAAATTGCGAGACGCCGTGGCGCAGATTGAGATCGAAAACCCTCTCGCCGCCTTCTCGTTCGCCTGAATAAAGAGGAGGAATGAGAAGTTGCGAGCGTGCCGTTCCCGAAGCAAGCGTTGCTTTCTTGCCTATCAATAGGTCGCGCCCGGCATATGCGGCTATCCCCAATGCACCTGCGCCAAGCATCGCACCGCCAAGAATGGAACGTCTGTCGATCATATCGCTTTCCTGCGACCGGAGCGCCGCTAGCCGGATTCGGCTTGCGGCGTCCGCACTTGCAGGCCTTTCGTTCTGTTGCGCCAATAACCCAGCGTGATCAGGGCGAGTGTGAGGATTTGCGCTGCCACCGGCTCGAGTGCTGGTGCAATGCCCAGAATCGGAACGCGGGGCAGGTCCGGAAGCGGGGTGATGCCCAGCAGACCGGCTTCCTGGAGGCCCGAAATGCCCTTCCCGGCCAGAACGACGGCAAGAATGCCGATCAGGATCGAGCTGTACGCGAAGAAGGTTCCGATCGGCAGTCGGCGGCTGTAGCGCAGCATCGCCCAGGCGATTAGTCCGAGCAACACGACTGCGGAGGCGGCGCCGCCGAGAATTGCGTCGGCATGCCCCTGAGTCCAGAGCGCCGCGAAGAAGAGAATCGTTTCAAAGACCTCCCGATAAACCACCAGAAACGCCAGCCCGAACAGAAACCATGCGGACCTGCGCGAGAGAGCGTGCTGCATGGTTTTCTGGATATAGCGTTGCCATTCGCCGGCCTGCGACTTGCCGTGCATCCAAATACCGACCGACAGCAGGACGAGCGCGGCAAAAAGCGATCCGAACCCCTCTACGAGTTCACGGCCTGCTCCACTTATGCCGATCAGGTAAGTCGCTGCCACCCAAGTCAGGCCACCGGCGACAAGGGCCGACAGCCATCCGCCATGGACGAAGGGCAGAACTTCCGTTCTCTCGGCCTTGCGCAGGAACGCGATCATCGCGATCACGATCAGCAATGCCTCGAGCCCTTCGCGCAACAGGATCGCAAAGGCTCCTGCGAATGCCGACGCCTCACTGGCATTGTCCGGGGCGAGGACCGTCTCGGCGCGGTAGAAAAGAACGTCGAGCGCATTCACCCTTTGGGCGACGGCGGCCAGCGGATCCCCGCGACCTATTGCCGCTCGAAGCTCCGCCATGCCGGTTTCGACAGATGCGAGCAGGTCTGCATCGCGCGTGCTTAAAACGGCTTCCAATGGTTCGAAGCCATCCAGATAGGCCGAGAGTGCGAGTTCGCGCGCTTCGGCCTCATTACCCGCTTCGTAAGCGGCAAGACTTTGCTGCAAGCGTTTGCGTGCCAAAGCGAGTGAGCCGGTCGTATCGCTCGCCATGGCTTCGGGATGAGCCCGCAAATAGGCCATAACGGCATCGGCACGCTCGGTGCTGATCGCCTCGCCAAGGGTTGCCGGCGTAAGGCCGGATAGAGCGGCGAGGTCAGGAATACGCGCCCGGATTTCCGGATCGTCGTTCCAGATCCGTCTGCCGCGCTCCACATCCTCAAATGCGATCGACCCTGAATAGTAGGCCAGGCTCCAGCGATCTTCCGCCCCGAGATCGGAAAAGCCCGGCATGGCCGTTCCCTCCAGACCCTGTCCAATGACCTGGTAGAGCGCGAAAGCGCTTCGCTCGCGGGCACGGACGACGTCGTCGAACGCGATTGGCGGGGGATCGAGTCCCTCTGCCGCGGGGCCGTCGCCTCCTCCGCTCACGCCATGACAGCTTGCGCAGTTCTGGGCGTACAGCGCGGCACCTCGCGCGAGGTCGGGTGCCGCCTCGGGAGCAAGCGGAACGGGAAACGCCGCGATCAGCTCGCTTGCCAATCTGCGCGCGTCTCGTGCGACGACAGCAGGCTCCACCTTCGTCGAGATTGACTCGACGAGAGCCTCTGCCTCCGCAACCAGCTGGGCACGGTGCGCGTTTGCGGGCAGGGCAGCCATGCGTTCGGCTACCGAGGCAGAAAATTCCTGCATTTCGGCATACTCCAGCTCGTTCGTGACTTCACCGCCGCTAACGGCTTCGGTGTAATCCACGGCGATGTAATCGAGCAGGCGCCAGGTCGTCTGAACCGCGTCATGCGTGCCTGCAGAAGCGGGCATTGCGACTGCGATCGACAGGAAAGCGATCAATTGGACCGCAAAAGCACGTAGCGTCATTTGGAGGCGGCCTTTCCGAGAGCCGAAACATGCTGCGCGCGAAGTTCCTCGGTGGCACGCCGGACAATAAGATAGGCCGAATGCAGGAAGATCAGTGCGATCACCGCTGCGACCAGCAGATCGGGCCAGGCTTGCCCGGTCCAGGCGACCAGGGCAGCAGCGATGATCACTCCGACATTGGCGATCGCGTCATTGCGGCTGAACAGCCAGATCGCGGATACATGTGCGTCGCCTTCGCGAAACCGCATCAGCACAAGCGCCGCCGCGATGTTGACTATCAAGGCTGCGACGGCGATCCCGCCCATCAAGCCGGCTTCCGGCGCGACCGCGTTAAGCGATCGCCAGACCGCCAGACCGATCACTCCGAGGCCTAGTACGCCCAGAAACAGCCCCTGTGCCAGCGCGACCCGGGCGCGCGTGCGGGCAGTCCACGCAAGAGCAAGGATGCCGATGAGCGTGATCGATCCATCGCCGATGAAGTCGAGAGCGTCGGCCTTGAGCGCTTGGCTGTCCGCCAGAAACCCGCCGAAGGCCTCGAAAACGCCAAAGCCCAGATTGAGCAATACGACGATCCAAAGGGCGCGGCGATAGGCGGGGTCTGCGCCTGCTCTTTGCGTATCGCCTGTGCAGCCGCAATCCGATGTTTCGTTATTCGACATGAGGCATTAGGTAACACCTCTAGCAACTGTAGGAGCAAGCCAAAATTGCGAATGGTTCGCGGTTTCGGAGCTGGAGGAGTGAGTTCATGCTTATCGGAGGTCTTTCGAAGGCGACGGGCACCAAGGTCAATACGATAAGGTTTTATGAGGATATCGGACTGATGCCCGAAGCCGCGCGTACGGCAGCGGGGCAGCGAACCTACAAAGAGCAGGACGTCGAGCGCCTTTCCTTTATTCGGCATGCTCGAAAATTGGGGTTTTCGATCGATGAAACACGCTCGCTTTTAAGCGTGAAGGCGAGACCGGATCAGAGCTGTGACGAGGCGGGTGACATCGCTTTGCGGCACCTTCGAGCCGTGGACGAGCGCATCAGTCGGCTACAAGCGCTTCGTTCCGAACTGAGAAGTGTGGTCGCGGCCTGCACGGGCGGCGAGGTTTCCGAATGCAAAATCATCGAAACGCTTTCTCGAAACCCAGCCGCCTCTTCCGCGGGTCGCTGACGCGAAAGCTATAATGGGACTATGGACACCGAACCCAGACAGCAAAAAAAGTGCTTGCACCTCCAGTCGCTGGAAGCGTTATCATCGTGATAATCCAGATTCTGATGTCGTGATCTAGGATTGGATGGCTGATTATGACGGAACTTGGGTAATTTGAATATTAATCAGCTTTCGCCTTATAAGAACGCTGCATTCATTCCATGGAATTTGGTCGAAAAAGAAACTACTCGAACAATATTCATTGTCCGGACGCTTCGTGACAATATCACATTACAGCAACCGAGAAGATTTTTGTTTCAACTTTCGTTTCACCTTGTTAGGGGCCACAGGATGTTCGATCTGAACGCCTTGATTCCCGTCAGGATTGTCGCCGCCCTTTTGGCGGTCGCAGCGCTGATGGCGTCTCCGGCGGTCGAAGCAGCGCAATGTGCGGACGAGCTGTCAGAAATAGCCTATTCGGTCCAGATGTTCGACATTGATGCGGACGAGAGCCCGCAAAACGAAAGCCCGGAGCAGCAGGAATGCGCCCACGGGCATTGCCATCACGTCGCCGCAGCACTGAAATCGAAGCTTTTAAACGACATGCCCGACCGGCTTAACATCACGGTTGGGTCGCATATGGCCGAAGAATTATTCGGCGATGCGAGCAATTTACCCAAACGCCCTCCTCGCGCCTGACGACCGTCACTGCGCTGCTTGACGCAGCGCATTTCGATTTGTCAGCAGAGAGAGTTTTGAAAAATGCCAGCCATCAAATGGCGAGGGGCCCTGATAGCAGGGCTAACCCTCGCCGCAATTGTCACGCCTGTGGCAGCGCAGGAGCGGGAGCTTCTGACGCTCGACGAGGCGTTGGGCCGGACAGGCGTGGTTGCCGAACCCGCTAACACCGAGTTAAACCCGCGCATCGTCGGCCCTCGAGCGGAAGCCGAGGCGGCGCAGGCTCTTGTCGGACAGGCGCGGTTGCGGCCCAACCCTGAAATATCGCTCGAGGTCGAGAACATCGCCGGGAGTGGGGCCTTCTCCGGGCTAAGCGCCACCGAATATACGCTTGCTGTCGGACAGCGGCTCGAACTTGGAGGTAAACGCGGCACACGCGTCGAGGCTGCCCGGGCGCAGGCACAGCTGGCGGATCTGCGGGCTGACCTTGCGGGGGCCGAACTCGGATTTCTTGTCCGTGAACGCTACGTAGCAGCGGCTGCAGCAGCCTCGCGCGTCGAACTGGCCCTCGATGTGGTTGAGCGAAACGAAGAGCTCGCCCGCATTGCCGGTCTCCTCGTAGAAGTCGGGCGCGAGCCCCCGCTCCGTGCTCTTCGGGCCGAAGCGGCCTTGGCGGAAGCGCAAGCCGAACTTCAGGCCGCCGAAGCGACAAGTCTTGCAGCCCGAACGGCCCTCGCCTCGCTATGGGGCGATCAGGGGGCGCCGCCGCTTGTTCCGAGCAGGTTCCCCGGGATCGAACCGCCCGGTGCTGTAATGGCGACAGCAAGCGGTCTGCAATTGCGAGTGGCGCGTGCGGAAAGCACCGCCGCCGCCGCCGAGATCGATCGTGAGCGCAGCCTGCGCATTCCCGATCCCGTCGTTTCCGCCGGTGTTCGACGCTTCGAGGAAAGCAATGACAGTGCCTTTCTTCTCGGTGTCTCGATCCCGCTTCCCTTCTTGAATCGTAATCAGGGCAATATCGCTGCAGCCGAAGCAAGGCTGCGCGCCGCCAATGCTCGCGAGGCTGTAGCGTTGGCCGATTTCGAGCAAGCCGTGACGCGCGCACGATCGCAATATCTTGCTGCCGAAGCGCGCGTCGAGACGCTTTCCACGACATCACTCCCCCAGGCCGAGGAGGCTCTTCGGCTCGTCCGCATCGGTTATCGCAATGGCCGTTTTCCGTTGATCGAAGTGTTGAGCGCAGCCGAAGCGCGCGATGCCATTCGCGAGGCGTTGATTGCTGCGCAAGAAGACCGGGGACAAGCTGCCGCCGAACTGATCAGGCTGGCCGCACAATGAGGAATACCAAAATGAACCGCAAAAGACTGGCGATCATCGCCGGAATTGTCATACTTGTTTCGGCCTTGATGCTGATGTTCTGGCCTGACAGCCAGGTCGACACCCACGCGGACGAAGAGGTCGCAGAGACAGAACTGCCCGAGGGGCTCGTGCTAATCGAGCAAGAGCAGATCCGCACCGCCGAGATCGAGGTCGCAGCGGTGCAAACGGGTGCCGCTGTCGAACTCGTATTTCCTGCAACGGTTGCGGCAAGTCCGACCGCCAGCGCACGCATCGATGCACGGGCTTCCGGTGTCGTGCGCAGCGTTGGCAAGACGCTTGGCGATTATGTCCGGCAGGGCGAGACCGTCGCTCGGATCGAAAGCGCCGATGCGGCTGCACTCGCTTCCCAGCTTAGTGCCGCCCGCGCCCGCGTAACCGAGCTTTCGGCGGCCTATGAACGGGAGCGCCGGCTATTCGAAGCCAACGTGACCGCACGCCAGGATCTCGAAGCGGCGCGCGCCAATCTTGACGTTGCCCGTTCCGAACTGAACCGGTCGCAGGCGGCCGTCGCCGCGGCAGGCGTGAGCGGCGATGGACGCTCGCTCGCTGTCACCAGTCCGCTTTCGGGCCGTGTGACCGCCGCTCCAATCGTGCTCGGCTCGTTCGTCGACGCCGGGGAGGAGCTTTACAGCGTGGTCAATCCCAGCGGCTTGCAGATCGAGGTTGCGCTGCCTTCCGAAGATGCTTCACGCATCCAGCCTGGCGACGAGGCTGCGTTGATCCTCGGCGATGGAAGGGAGATCGGCGCTCGCGTCCGGTCGGTAACGCCTTCGCTCGATGCCGAGAGCCGTAGCGCGACAGCGGTTCTTACCTTGACGCGCGCCGTTCCCGGTCTGCAGCCCGGATCGTTCCTTCAGGCGCGTATTCGCCCCTCGGGCGAATTGGACCAGAGCCGTATCGCGGTACCCGAAGATGCTGTGCAGGTGCTCGAAGGACGCGATGTTGTCTTCGTGCGGACACGACGCGGATTTCAGGCTCGGGAGGTCGAGATCGGCAGCCGGTCTGCCGGAATGGTGACGATCCTCTCCGGGCTCGAGCCCGGTCAGCGGATCGCGACTGCCAATGCCTTCCTGTTGAAGTCCGAGCTCGAAAAGGAGGGCGCAGAACATGGCCATTGATCAAACCACGGCATCTTCTCCCATGTCTTCGGACGAAGGTAGCCACCGTCACGGCCCGATCGGAGTCATCCTCGATGTCGCCGTTCGTTTCCGCTGGGCGATCATCGTCCTGACCGTGTTCGCAGCGATCTACGGAGCGTTCAATCTGGTGCGCCTGCCGATCGACGCGGTTCCCGACATCACCAACACGCAGGTCCAGATCAACACCAGCGCTGCCGCGCTCTCACCTTCGCAGGTCGAGACGCAGGTGACCTTCCCCATCGAAACCGGACTTGCCGGGATCGAAGGCCTGGAGATGACACGATCGATTTCGCGCAACGGCTTCAGCCAGGTCACCGCGATTTTCGAGGAGGGCACCGACCTCTACTTCGCCCGGCAGCAGGTGAACGAACGGCTCGCGCCGATTGGCGCTTCATTGCCCGAAGGAGCGGAGCCTACCATGGGGCCGATCTCCACCGGCCTTGGCGAAGTGCTGATGTATACGATCGAGTATGAGCATCCCGGTGGCAAGGGTGCGACCACTGGTGGCCGCACAGGCTGGCAGTCCGATGGCAGCTTCATCACCGAACGCGGCGACCGCCTCGAGAGTGAGGTGGCTAAGGCGGCCTATCTGCGCACTGTGCAGGATTGGGTGGTCGCGCCGTTGATGCGCTCGATCGACGGCGTGGCCGGCGTGGATTCGATTGGCGGGTTCGAAAAGCAATTCCTTGTTCAGCCCGATCCGGCACGTCTCACCGGCTATGGCCTGTCATTCGACTCACTCATCGATGCTCTAGAAGCCGCCAATCTGGCGGCAGGCGCCAATTTCGTCGATCGTGCCGACGAAGCCCTGCTTGTCCGCGTGGACGCGAGGCTGGGCAGCATTGCCGACATCGAAGAAGCCGTCATTGCGACCCGCGAGGGCGTGCCCATCCGCATCGGCGATGTGGCCGATGTGGAGATCGGCGGCGACCTGCGAACCGGTGCTGCTTCACTGAACGGTGAAGAGGCGGTGGTGGGAACCGTGTTGATGCGCGCGGGCGAGAACAGCCGGACCGTTGCGGCTGGTGCTGCCGAGAGACTTGAAGAGGTCCGCGCATCGCTTCCGGACGGAGTTGTCGCTGAGATTGTCTACAATCGTTCCTCACTAGTCGATGCGACGATCTCCACCGTCGAAAAGAACCTGCTCGAAGGCGCATTGCTCGTGATCGCCGTCCTGTTCCTCTTGCTCGGCAATATCCGCGCCGCCATAATCACCGCACTGGTCATTCCCGTTTCGATGCTGATGGCAGCGGTGGGGATGAACCGGCTTGGTGTCTCAGGTAATCTGATGAGCCTGGGCGCGCTCGACTTCGGGCTGATCGTCGATGGTGCGGTCATCATTGTCGAGAACAGCGTCGCCCGGCTTGCGGCCCGGCAACATCGCGAAGGACGCTTGCTTACCTTGGGTGAGCGGCTGACCGAAACGCGTCTCGCAGCGCAGGAAATGATCAAACCGACCGTCTACGGTCAGGCGATTATCTTCCTCGTCTTCGCGCCGCTGCTGACCTTTACCGGGGTCGAGGGCAAGACGTTCTCGCCCATGGCGATCACGATGATGCTCGCGCTGGCTTCGGCCTTCGTTCTTTCATTGACCTTCGTGCCAGCGATGATTGCGGTCCTGCTCAACAAGAAGCTGACCGAAAAGGAGGTGAAGCCCATTCGCTGGGCCAAAGAGCGCTACGGTCCCGCCGTGCGCAAGGTCATTGCGCGGCCCTGGCCGATGATTGGTGCCGGGGTTGGTCTCTTCACAGTAGCGGTTTTTGTGTTCGGCTTTCTGGGCAGCGAGTTCACCCCGCAGCTCGATGAACGCGACATCGCGGTGCAATCCTTGCGCATCCCCTCGACATCGCTCGAACGCTCGCTGGCGATGCAGCGGCGGGTCGAAGACCGGCTCGAAGAGTTTCCCCAAGTTGATCTTGTGTTCTCACGGACGGGCACGGCCGAAGTCGCCAGCGATCCAATGCCCCCCAATGCTTCGGACGCTTATGTCATCCTGAAGCCTCGCGACGAATGGCCCGATCCCGATTTGCCGAAAGATGAGCTTGTTGGTGAAATGGAAAGCGCGCTCGGAGGCCTCATCGGCAATCTCTACGAGTTCAGCCAGCCTATCGAGCTGCGCTTCAACGAGCTGATCGCCGGTGTGCGCGGCGATGTCGCGGTCAAGCTCTACGGCGATGACCTCACTGCGCTCACCGAAGCTGCGGGCGAGGTCGCGGGCGTGCTTGGAGGTGTCGAAGGCGCCGCGGACGTGAAGGTGCAGCAGGTGACCGGCTTTCCTACGCTGGACATCGCCTTCGATCGCCCGACCATCGCGCGCTATGGTCTGACCGTCGAGGAAGTGGCACAGTCGGTTGCTATCGCGCTCGGCGGGCGGCCAGCAGGACTGGTGTTCGAGGGCGATCGCCGTTTCGATGTTGTCGTGCGCCTCGAGGATGCTACGCGCGACGATTTCGACCAGCTCGGCGCGCTCCCGATCGTGCTTGAAAACGGGGTCACCGTTCCTTTGCGGACATTGGCCGATTTTCAGGTCGTCGATGGCCTTGCCGAGGTTCGGCGAGAGCAGGGCCGAAGGCTTGTGATCGTCTCGGCCAACGTACGCGAGCGCGATCTCGGCTCCTTTGTTGAGGAAGCGCAGGAAAGGGTTTCGACCGGCGTCGATATGCCGCCGGCCTCCTTCATCGAATGGGGCGGACAGTATCAGAACCTGCAGGAAGCGCAGGCGCGGCTCACCATCGTCGTCCCGATTGCCTTCGCTCTGGTTCTCCTCTTGCTGTTCATGGCTTTGGGTGGATGGGTTCCAGCGCTTGCCGTGTTCAGTGCCATTCCCATGGCCTTGGCTGGCGGGGTGTTCGCTCTGGCGCTGCGAGGCTTGCCATTCTCGGTGTCGGCAGCGGTCGGCTTTATCGCGCTTTCCGGCGTGGCGGTGCTCAACGGTCTCGTCATGATGACCGCGATCCGGCAGCGACTCGACAGCGGGATGTCACTGGATGAGGCGATTGCCGATGGCGCGCTGGCGCGACTGCGACCGGTGCTCATGACCGCGTTGGTGGCGTCGCTGGGTTTTGTGCCGATGGCGATTGCCACAGGAACAGGTGCTGAGGTGCAACGTCCCTTGGCTACGGTGGTTATCGGCGGGCTGATCACAGCCACTGCGCTCACGCTGTTCGTTTTGCCAGCGATCGCTCGCCTGGTACTCGATGATGGCAAGGAGAAGCGAAGCTGGCGCCAAAGATGGTGGGACCGCCTGCGTCGCAACGTCACGCCTGAGGAACGTAAAGAACTTCGGGATGTTACTTGAAGGGGAGGGCTAATTGAAGTTAGCTAGGTCAATTTGTCTGCCTCAGATCGCTTCGGGACTGACAAGTCTCGAAGCGATCCGGTATCGGACTCAATTGCGGGCGCGCGGAGCCTCGGCAGAACGCCCGGCTGCGATACGGGCACGGCGTGGGTGTTTTTCGCCGATGGCTTCTATGCAGAGGTGCAACCTTCGGACGGTGATCTGTCCGCTGTCGGCATCTGGCGCGATGAGGGTGAGGCCATCGCATATACCATGACCATAAGCCCTTCGAACGGCATGCGCGGCCAATGCAAGTGCGCCATCTTACGATCGAAGATTGTAGCCCGGGACGGCCCTTCACCTGCAACTATCGAGGTTTCGAGCGCATCTTTTACCGCTGTCCAGAGGACGCGCCAAAGCCGCTCGACGGTCGCGCGGAACATTCAAGAGGAGAAATCGCCATGCTCACCGCAATCGAAGATAACGGTCTGTTGCTCATCAGGGCGGACGGAACGCTTTCCGATAGCGACTATGACCGCTTCGTTCCGTTTTTCGAGCGCGTCGCGGCGCGAGTTCCTGGGACGGTTCCGATGCTTATCGAACTTGCTCCCGACTTTTCTGGCTGGGATATGGGCGGTCTCTGGCGCGACCTGAAATTCGATGCGAAGCACAAGGACAGCTTCGGCCGGATCGCGATGGTCGGCGATAGTAGTTGGGAAGAGTGGGGCACCAAGCTTTTCGATCCGCTATTCCGCGCGGAGATGAGGTTTTTCACACCTGTCGAGCGGGTTGCCGCCGAAAGCTGGGCGAGAGACGGAAGGAATGCGTCATGAGCGGCGAAGGCGAACTCAACCTCGATTCGGCCGAAAAGCGCCGCACTCTCTGGATCGTTTTCTGGCTCAATGTGGCGATTGCGATAGGGTTTTTCATCACCGGGGTAATCGGCGATTCCAACGCGCTGATTGCCAATGGGCTCGACAATTCGTCGGACGCGATTGTCTATGCATTGAGCCTGCTTGCGCTCACCCGCTCCCGGGTCTGGAAGCGCGGAGCCGCGCGTTTTTCCGGGGTCATGCTGCTTGTGTTCGCAGGCGGTGTGATTCTCGATGCCATCCGGCGCTTCATGGAGGGTTCGGATCCGATCGGCGGCGTCATGATGGTGATGGCGCTGGTTGCCGGTGCGGTGAACCTCTGGTGCCTTTACCTGCTGAAACGTTTGCAGAATAAGGATGTCAATTTACGTGCAGCCACCACGTTCAGTTTGAATGATTTCGTTTCGAACGGCGGGATTATCATAGCGGGTATCGTAGTGTTTTTCACCGGATCGAATTGGCCCGATCTCGTCGTCGGGATCGGTGTGGCCTGCATAGCGATCTACGGCGGCATCGAGATCCTGCGCGATGCGCATATGGACATCCATGAGGAAGAGGGCACAGAGCACGAGGGCTGGCGCAAGTGATCGCGGTCTGGGCAGCGGTTCTCCTCGCCGCCGTCTGGGCCGCTCATTGGGGCGCGGAACGCCTGTCCGCACCGCTCAAGAAATTACGCAAGCAATGGGGGTTCTCCGTCGCGGCGGGGGGCTCCTTTTTAGGTCTAGCCGCCGCTTCGCCAGAGATGGGCATCAATGTGACGAGCGCTGCTCGTGATGTGTCCGATATCGGCCTTGGCGCCATGCTGGGTTCGACCGTTCTGGTGATTCCGGTGATCGTGACGACCGCTTATCTGGCGACCCGTAAAGGGGCCCTTGAAGGTGCTGACAAGGAGCACAAGAAGCATCGTCGTGATCATTACGTCGCGGTCGATAAGGGGGCTCTTACCGTCCAGGCGCTGCCTTACCTGGCGATCCTCGCGGTCTTCGCTCTACTGACGCTTCCCGCCCCTTGGCGCGGGTTGCAGCCGATCGATGGATGGCTGCTGCTGATCGCGTATCTCGCCTATCTCCTTCAGGCTCTCGTTCGGGGCCGAGAGAAGGGAGAGGAGGTAGAGTGGAGTCTAAAGGAGAAATGGATGGCCATAGCGGGCGTCGGCGCCCTGGCGGTCGGGGCCTACTTCACCGTATTCTCGACCGAAAGGATCGTGAGCGCACTCGGCATCCCGAATATCGTCGGCGGTCTTTTCATCACTGCCGCCGTCGCATCGCTGCCCGAGGTGTTCACGACCTGGAGCGTCGCGCGCTCCGGTCAGGTGACCTCCGCCAGCACAAGCGTGATCGGCGACCATGTCGTGACCATGACGCTCGCCTTCATCCCGCTCACCATCATCGGAACGCCGATCGAGAATTTTCAACTCTTCTGGGTCAGTCTCGCGTTCGTCGTGCTGATGGCCGCGCTATACGCTCTCTTTCTTTCGTTGGGAGACGAAGAGAAAAGAGGCTTTGGTCGATGGCACATCTTCGCGTTCTGGGCAGCCAATGCGGCTTTTATTGCCGTAATATTCCTGTGGGTGAAGCCTTTGCAAGTCTCCGGAGGAGCCGGATGAGCAATGACAACCGAGATCAGGGTGAACGGAGCGGCCATAGCCACCGCGAAGAGGATCATGACGATCAGCCCTTGCTTATGAGGACATCTCCCCGAAAAGATTTTGATGGAGATTTGCCTGTCGCGCGGAAGAAAGTCGCAGACGAACTTCCGGCGGTACGGGGTTTGAAAAGCTAATGAGCCTTTTCGACACTATCTTTGAGACACAAAGCCGATCGCATGTTTTGCTTCTTGCGATATTCGCAAGCACCGGCTTGGTCGTAGGGACGTTGTGGGTCGAACGTGTGGGGGCGGGATTGCGCCGGTCCGATCTGTTGTATCCTGCTGCTGCGGGCGTTCTGTTTGCGACCGCTGCGCTAGCGGTTACGCCGTTCGTCCAATCGGCAGTCGACAGCTGGGCCATCCCTGTGCTCTTTTTGCTCGGTGGAGGAGCCTATGTTCTTCTGTGCAAGGCAGCCGGCTATCTCAGAGGCCGTTTCGCGGACGGCAAAAGAAAGCAGCATGATCATGACGAGGATTTGTCCAATGTTGCTGTATCGTCGATCTTCTCCATCGTCGATCTGATCGGCTATGGTTTGACCCTCGGTATTGCAGCAGCCGCTTCCGTGACTTTGGCAATAGTCACCGCGGCAGGGTTGGCCATGGCGAATGTCTTGGTCAGTCGTCAGATTGGCTCCAGGTTCATAGCCGCTAGCTCAAGCCGAATGGACCGCATCGCGCTACAGGTCGGTCTCGCTCTGGCCTTCATCGGTTCTGCGCTGTTGGCATTCTGGATGGTACACAGTGTCGATAGTTTCGGGCTGCCTTGGCTCCTCACCGTCCTTGCAGGGTTGCTCCTGGCTGCGGCGGTAAGAGCTTTGCTTCTTCATCAAGCGGCACACACAGCGGGGCACTTCAAATCGCTTCTTGTTTTTCTCGTCGGGTTCGCCCTTCTCGCACTCATTTTCGCCGGGCTTGATGAATTATCAGACGCGGTGGATCTTCCGAATTCGGGTTTGGAGCATCCCGCAGAGCGACCGGCAGTCGCGTTTAGCATTGAACCCTTCACAATGGGACGCGAGTAATGGAGCAATCCCACGGTCACGCCGGACATAGTCACGGCGAAGAAAATCTCAGCGATCGCCAGCTGATCTTTGCAGTGGCGATCAACGTTTTGCTTACAGTTGCCCAAATCATTGGCGGGATCGTCTCAGGGTCGCTCGCGCTCATAGCCGACGCCTTGCACAATTTCAGCGATGCGGCTTCGCTTGGCCTGGCCTGGTTCGCGCGCAAAATCGGGCGGCGACCCGCCGACAAACTTATGACCTTCGGTTATGCGCAAGGCGAAGTCGTCGCCGCACTCATCAACCTCACGACGCTGCTTATCATCGGCTTCTACCTGTTGGTGGAGGCAATCAACCGGTTCGCCGATCCCCAACCGGTCGAGGGATGGACCGTCATAGGCGTGGCGGGCATAGCGCTGGTCATCGATCTGGTGACTGCCTTCATCGTCTATCGCGGTTCGCATGACAGCATCAACATGAAGGCGGCCTTTCTGCACAACGTCTCCGATGCTCTCGCGTCGGTCGGTGTGATCGTTGCTGGCGCGCTGATCCTGCTATACGATCTCTACATCGCGGATCTGATCATCACCCTAATCATCGCCGGTTATGTCATCTGGCAGGGGGTGACCCTGATGCCGCGGACAGTCCGGCTCTTGATGGGCGCGGTTCCCGACGAGCTGGAGTTTGATCGGATCGTTTTGGCACTCGAAAAGTTGGATGGGATCGACGGAGTACATCATGTTCATGTTTGGTCGATCGGCGAGCATCACCGGGCGCTGGAAACGCATGTAACCCCTGAAGGCGCTTCACTTGAGCAATTCGAGAAAGTGAAGGGCCGGGCTAGGTCGATGTTGAAAGAAGAATTTCAAATTGAGCATGCGACATTCGAAGCGTGCTTTGAAACGGACTGCGAAGCCGATCTCGTTCCCGCGCATCAAACCGCACATCCGCATGAAGTTGGCGGACCCCATCAGCCTTAGATTTGTGTGCGTATTCGATGACGTCTGCAGACCACGATAATTGCTGAAAAACCGGAAACCCGGGCCGTCAAAGCTCGGCCGCAAGGTTTGGGTGCGTACGAGTGTTCGTTGAACAACCCTAACTCAGGCTTGCGAGGATTGTCGGGCTTGCCATCGGCCTGGCCCTGCTCGTGCAAAAAGGACCGCGCTGCGCAAGGTGTTAAATGCGTTGCAGTTGCTCGGTTACAAAGGAAAACAGCCGACCGCAGGCTTACTCTTTGAAGCTCAGGTAAATCACCACATCCTTGCCTCATCGGTGTCGCAAATCCCCCGCGCTGCGCTGCACAGCTACGCGCACGAGCGCTACCGAGAAGTTTTCCCAAAGCGTGTTTTTGCTCTTGCGAGGCAATCGCAATAAGGTTAGGGCCCGGATTTCCACACTCGGAGAACAGGAAGTTTTTATGTATCGTACTACCGTCTCGTCCCTCGCAATCGCTTTGTCCGCACCGGCGGTGGCACAAGAGACTACCGGGCCTGATGACGGAGAGGTGCGCGCCGAACAGATTGCAGACGAGCGCCGGGAGAATCCGGTGGATTCGATCATCGTGGTCGGCGGCCGGATCGATCCCTACCGTATCGCGGGATCGGCCGATCTTATCGACAGCGAGGATCTGCGCCGGTTCGATTACGGGGATGTAAATCGCGTCCTGCGGCAGGTCCCCGGCATCAACACGCAGGAGGAAGACGGGTTCGGCTTGTTCCCGAATATCGGTCTGCGCGGCAGTCCGGTCGAACGTTCGAGCAACATCACGCTCATGGAAGACGGCGTGCTGATCGCGCCTGCTCCCTATGCCGCGCCGGCAGCGTATTATTTCCCGGCCATCGGGCGCATGCAGGCGGTCGAAGTCACGAAAGGGGCCGCCGCCATTCGCTATGGGCCCCGTACGATCGGCGGGGCGGTCAATCTTCGGTCGACCGACATTCCGGCCGACGGGCTGGCTGGCTACGCTTTCGGGCAATACGGGTCGCGCGACTATTATCAGGGACAGGCCTGGGTCGGTGGAGACACGGACTACGTCGGCGCGCTGCTTGAAACCTACCAGCAGGGCAGCGACGGCTTCAAGACGATTGATGGGCTTCCCGACGCCGACACCGGTTTCGAGCGACAGGATTACCGTGGACGCTTGGCTGTTCACACAGCACCGGACGCGCCTGTCGAGGCGCGACTGGAATTCGTCTATGGCCGATCGGACCTTGAAGCCAACGAGACGTACCTTGGACTTGCCGACACCGATTTCGCCGCGGAGCCCTATCGTCGCTATGCGGCAAGCCAGCGCGACGCTTTTTCCGGTGAGCACGATCAATATCGCGTTACCGGCAGCTTGGCATTTTCTGACGGAACGAGGATCACAGCTACGCTGTACCGGAACGACTTTGCCCGCAGCTGGTCCAAGCTCCAGGATATCGACTTCGACGGCGATGGCAGCTTCGATTCAATTAGCTCGGTTTTCGTTAATCCAGAGGACAATGCCGGGGCGCTTAGCATCTTGCGCGGGGCGGATAGCTTCGAGGGCGCGGTTCGCATACGGAACAACAACCGCGTCTATCGCAGCGAAGGCGCTCAGATTTCGCTTGAGCGCCCCTTCGAGATGGGCGGCGCGAGGCACAACCTTGCCGTATCTGTCCGCTACCACGAGGATGAGGAAGACAGGCTGCAAAACGAGGAATTCTACTCACAGATCGGGGGTGATCTCGTCTTCGAACGGCAGACCGATCTTGGTCAGCAAGCCAACCGGGAAGCGAAAGCAAAGGCGATCGCGTTCTATATCGAGGACCGGATCGAGATCGGTGCCCTGACACTGACTCCCGGCTTGAGGTATGAAGGGATTGACCTGACCCGGCTCGACTATGCCGGGTCGGACCCGGATCGCTCAAATGGGCCGACACGTGTCCGTCAGACCAATATCGATCAGTGGTTGCCAGGTCTTGGCGCCACCTACGAGTTGGGTGATGCCATATTGCTGGCAGGTGTGTCGCGCGGTTTCTCACCTCCCGGTCCAGGCAATCCTGATGCACGGGCCGAGGAAAGCTGGAACTACGAAGCCGGGGTCCGCTATCGGAGCGACAAGGTCCAGGTCTCCGCGATCGGCTTCTACAACGACTACTCGAACCTTCTGGGCAACTGCACTCAATCCGTGGGCTGCAGCGTCGGTGATATTGGCGATCAGTTCAATGGCGGCGCGGTTACGGTCAAAGGGCTGGAACTGTCGGCGGCGGTTGAACCTCGCCTTTCCAATTCGGTCTCGTTCCCGCTCTCGCTTGCCTACACGTTCACGGATGCAGAATTCGACAGCAGCTTCGACAGCGAATTTTTTGGCGACGTAAACGAAGGCGATGACCTGCCGTACATCGCGCGCCATCAGCTCTATGTCGAAGCGGGGGTAAACATGGGACGTGCGGCGGCTACCGTTGGCGCCAACTACGTTTCCGAGTTGCGCGACAATCCAGGAAGCGGAGCCGTTGCTGAAAACGAGAGGATCGATGATCGCATCGTCTTCGATATTGCGGGAAGTTACGCGCTGACTGACAAATTCTCCCTGTTTGCGCGCGTCGACAATGTTCTCGACAATCAATACGCCGTGAGCAGGCGCCCGTTCGGTCTGCGACCAGGGGTTCCGCGGCGCATTGTGGGTGGTGCTCGGGTCAGTTTTTAAACTCCGCGTGAGGCTTTTGGCGTTGATGTTCGCGCCCCCTTCATTTTGCGTGCTTGGAGGCGAGAACTGAGATGAAAGCTGACCCTAGATCGAATGCCAGACGGGATTGGGCAGGGCGGAACTCCCCACCAAGACTGTTGCGGACGCCTGGGGGTGAGCTCGTCCGCGAATCCTGGTTCTCGAACGACAATCGTATCCCTGAAAAGTCGACCGGTGTTTTCAGTATCAGGGATTCGTCGCGATCTTTCAGGCCACGCGTGGCGCGAAAAGGATGACTGTGGCACCGCCGAGGCAGATCAATGCTCCTAGCAGATCCCAGCGATCCGGCTGTGTATCTTCGACGAGCCAGAGCCAGCCAAGCGACGCG
This sequence comes from Erythrobacteraceae bacterium Alg239-R51, assembly GCA_947331495.1. GTDB lineage: Bacteria > Pseudomonadota > Alphaproteobacteria > Sphingomonadales > Sphingomonadaceae > Qipengyuania. The sequence goes on from CAMZOI010000003.1 coordinate 116,068, forward strand.
GTGATATAGACGCCGCCATAGGCGGCGAAGGCTCGCCCTGCAGCATCCGCCTCAATGCGAGCAAGGAGATAGGCGAACAACACGAGCGCCAATACTCCGGGAAGGAGCCACCAGGCGCTCCTGTCCATTCTGAACCAGGCCCAGAACGCAAAGCACCCCGCAATCTCGGCGAGCGCGGCAAGGGGATAGATCCATATCGCGTTCACGCTTCAGTCCCCTCGGCGAGCGCTTCAATGACCAGACAGGTGCCGACCGTTCCTTGCTCGCAGTTTTCCAGCATCCGGCGCAGTTCCCTTCGGAGAGCCTCCAGATCGGCAATCTTGCGGTTGACTTCGCCCAGGTGCGCTCGTGCCAGCGTGTCGACCGCATGGCAGGCCCGCGACCGGTCGTCGGCCAGTTCGAGAAGTTCGCGAATGCGCGTCATGGAAAACCCCAGGTCGCGCGCGCGGCGAATGAAATTCAGTCTCCGGGCGTGCTCGGGACCGTAGTCGCGATAGTTGGCCTGTGTGCGGGGCGGGGACGCGAGAACGCCCTCGCGTTCATAGTAACGGATGGTTTCCGCTTTTACGCCCGCCGCGCGGGCGAGTTCACCGATCCGCATAGGCTTCCCTCGATCGCTTGACCTTGTAGCGACTACAAGGTGTATAAATCGATTCGACACAAGGAGTCGAGCGAATGGGAAAAAATTGCTGCGGTCCTGTCGAGGACGTCGAGGCGAATAATGATCCGCTGTGGCGCCGTATCCTGTGGATCGCTCTCATTCTCAATGCGGTTATGTTCAGCGTCGAAATCGTGGCGGGCCTTGCTGCTGATTCGCGTGCATTGCAGGCTGACGCACTCGATTTTCTGGGCGATGCGGCAAATTACGCCATAAGTCTCTGCGTTGCCGGAATGGCGCTTGCGTGGCGCGCTTGCGCAGCCATTGCCAAAGCAGCGACCATGCTGGCGTTCGGGCTATGGGTGCTTGGCTCCGCGATCTGGGGTTTCTTTGTCGGTGCCTCGCCGGACGCCGGGACCATGGGCATTATCGGAACCGTCGCGCTTGCGGTGAATCTCGCAGTTGCCGCGATGTTGTTCCGGTTTCGCACGGGTGATGCCAACATGCGCTCGGTGTGGATTTGCTCGCGCAACGACGCGATCGGCAATGTAGCGGTTCTGGGCGCGGCGCTGGGTGTCTTCGGAACCGGGCGCGCGTGGCCCGACCTGGTCGTGGCCGCCATTATGGCCAGCCTAGCAATTTGGGGCAGTATTGAGGTATTCGGTCAAGCGCGCGGTGAGTTGCGCTCTGCTTGAGAAGGGACTCCGACAGGCAGTTACGTGATAGCACGACCTCTGCTGGCTTACGCTAACTTCCTTTCAAAGCCCATTGAAGGCCAACCGCTTTCAATTATTGCAGGTGACCGCATGAGTACTGGTCCATCAAAACCATCCTTGCGGTGGACTCCGGAGACGGTGATGTTTTCGGCGGCCGGGTAACGATTGTCTCTCCTGATGGTGACAGTCTTGATGCAATTCGTCGCGCTGCTCATCCCGGCGACCGCTGCTCATTAGGAATCACTTTCGCTCGCTTCGACTAGGCTGACCCAAGTCCCATTTTTCGTGAGAGCCAAAGGGTCGCGGTCGGGACAAGAACCCACATGATTATGGGAACGAGTCCGATCTTTGTCCCAGGGACTAGCGGCATAGTGGGACTGTAGGTCCAGCCCCAGGCAGCCCCAACGGCCAATATTTCGACCACGGATGTTATCGCGAGACCGATGGCGAGATAGATAAGGAAGCGGGATATTGGCCAGTCGACAAGCCAAGGTGTTCGGCGGTTTCCCAACGAGGCGCCCAGATAGGCCGCCACCATGATACCCGCGTCACCGAACGATGCCAGACCACATCGGTATGCGGCTTCAACAGGACCAAGCCCGTCAGTGCTGTAGAACGGGAGCTGGAACATTTCCCAGGCGAAGGCAATCAGTCCGCCGAAAATGGCGATCCACAGGGCGGGATGCGCGCCCCGCCACACTGCTTCGGGCCTACCCGTATTAATAGGCTCCAAAGCTCACCATCCTATTGCATTGGCTCCGCCATCGCCATGCCGATCCGCTAAACAACGAACCGGTCCCAGCTTCCGTAATGTTCGTCGCTCCGATGCCCTCTTGGCAGGCTCAGTACAATCAGAAGCGCTCCGAGCATCGTACCGACAACGTTGCCAACAGTACTGGCGCCTCCGTCCATAAGCCACGGAGCCACGATGAGCCAGGCACCGAACGCGACGTTGAGAAAGCGCAATGGCCTTGCGACCTCCGCCATGGCAATTACCGATACCGTGATGACCAGCGCGCCGACCAGATGGTCGCTGTCAGCAAGAGGCGGTACATTCCCAAGAACGAGCCTGGAGAACATCAGGAAAGCACCGATCAGCACACTGATGGCCAATGTCCATGGGACCGTGACCCCGCGCGCCGCCGAACCGCCGATCGCCGCGAGCGGAGCATCGAAACCGGGATGTGAGTCCTTGCTGCCGCCTGGCAGCGCGTCGCCGCGGAAGAACGAGCGCCAGAACGGTCGCCCGCGCCGCGTGTTGAGAACCAGGAACTGGCCCATCGCGACCAGCTCGTCGAGCGAATAGGGGATCATGATCAGCATCGCGGCCGCCGCCATGAGGCAGATCGTGCAATAGGTGCCGATCATGATCGGCTGGATGATGATGAAGTAGATGCTGATCACGCCGAGGGGCACGACGACGATGCCGAACAGTGTCACCATCCAGGGCATGGTCCGCCAGCGGGCCCTGCCGCCCATGACGCCCATCAGGATCTCGAACATGTAGCTCATCGCACCGATGCCGCCATCGGCCACCGGCCAGGCCTTGGAGACATCGGAGGTAATGATGTATTCGGTCCCGTTGAGCGCGCTTGGCGAAGCGAAGAACGGCTCCCACACGCCGTCGATATGGCCGAGCTGATATGCCGTGAGGATACGTGAAAGAAAGAAACCGACGGCGCCGAGAATAATGATCGGCATGCGCTGGACATAGGTCGAGGGCGAATAGGTCCAACCCGGCGGCACGTCGCTGTCGTCCATCATGCCTTCCGGAGCCATGCCCGGCATCATGGGCACCAGGATGGTGAAAGCGATCACCAGTGCGCCGATGAAAGTGTCGTTGGCATAGACGGCAGCATCGGGCGTCCAGAACAGCAACGGGGCGCCGAGCAGCCAGATGCCGATACAGGTGTTCGCCCATTGCGCCCAGCCTCCGCGCGGCGAAAGGGAAATGGCCGCGAAGATCATGATCAGCACGCCGCTCACCAAATCGTTCCAGGCTGTCAGCCAGCTTCGTAGCGCGGGATCCCAGAGATCGCGATCCTCGGTTATGCGCGTGACTGCAGCGGTAAATTCGCTCTGGTCGAAGGTCCCGAAGACAAACGGTGTGGTCGCGAGCCATAGGCCGAGCAACATCGTAAACCAATGAACCCAGAGCATGTTGAAATGCATCTTGCGCATGTGACCGGCGTGGTCCGCCAGAGCATCTTCGCTTAGCGGGGCAGGCTCTGCCTCATCGGCTTCATCGAAATTGCTGCCGGCCACCCGCGCGGCATTGAGCTTGTTCTCAGCGTACCAGGCCGAAGGATCGGCTTTCAGACCTTCGACGATCCGCGGGAGGGCGGTCCTCAGCCTGTGCTGCGGCGTCCAGTCCAGCCTTTCCCGCGCATTGCTGAGATCGAGTTCGTAGTGGTCGTCCGAAATGTCCACCATCCACGGCCGGATGAAAGTCTCTTCGCCAAGCACTTCGTTTTCGACCCAGGCGCCGGTCTTGGCGAGGCCCTTCGGCACCGTGCGCGTCGTCCAGTCCTCATCGTGGATCAGGCGTCCAAGCGACTTTTGCAGTTCGCCATAGGACATCACGTCATCTTCGCCGAGAAGAACCGGCCATTCACTGGGAAGCTCGCTCCGCCGGTCGACGATTCGCTCGATCCCGTCGAGCAAATCCTCAAGGTGCAAATATGGCTGTCCGGTGTCGAGGTCACCGGGATAGACGCGGGCGCTCGGCCGCTTCTCGTAAATTCGCGCGACCTGCTGTGCCAGAAACGCCGAATGGCCTTCATCGTCGTATACGCCCGCAGGCCGCACGAAGACCGCATCGATGTCGCCGCGCTTCTCGCGGATCAACTGCTCGGTGCGGACCTTCGATTCGCGGTAGGGCAGATCCGTGTCCAGCGGCGAGGTCTCGTCGATCAGCCCGCCGCCCTTGATGGGGGCATGGGCCAGCATCGTGCTCACGAACACGAACTGGTCGATTTCGAAATCCTGAAGTGCGTCGAGCAATCGACCGGTTCCCTTGACCGTCACCGCGTCATATTTGGGGTTCGGTTCACCGGTAAGATCGAAATAGGCAGCAAGGTGGACGAAGGAGGCGATCCTTTTGCCATAGGCGGTTCGAACGCGTTCGAAGGCGGCATCGATGCTCGCCTGGTCGGTGACATCGACACAGACGCATTCGGCCTCTGCCGGGGGATGGGGAGCGGCGTCGCGGTCGAATCCGATCACGCGGTATCTCGCTGCAAGCTTCTTTACGATGGCTGAGCCGATATAGCCGCTCGAGCCAGTAACGATCACGACAGGTTTATCGGAGTTGTCAGTCAAGATATGATCCTTGCTTCGACTTTGAACGACCTCACGACCCTTGAGCGGTGCCTAAAAACCTCAATCTAACAGAGTTTCCAACCCGAAAGCGTGCGGGAAAACGCAGTCCTTCTCCCTGTTACGAAATAACGATCGATTTCCCTCACATCGAGAGCAATTTCCGCAGCGAGCGGGCATTGGATTTAACTAACGGCACCCTTCCTGCCGAGCCTCGGGTTTCCTCGGCAGCCGATAATACGGACCAGCGCGAAAGACCAACGAGTCGGCTTTGAAATAGGAACACATGGTAAGGGGAGACCGTAGTTCTGTCATATCAAACTACAATTTTCGAAGAGTAGGAGGCGACATGAAGGCCCAAGACGTAATGACATCGAACCCCGCATGCTGCAATCCATCGAGCACCGTGCAAGAGGCAGCTTTACTGATGGTCGATAATGATTGCGGCCAAATCCCCGTTGTCGATGATTCCGGTGCGTTGGTGGGCGTGGTGACCGACAGGGACATCGCCTGCCGCTGTGTTGCCAAAGGCAATTCCTCCGACCAACGCGTTGAGGAGGTGATGACATCATCACCTGTTACTGTCACCGCCGATGCAAGCGTCGACGAATGCTGCACCAAGATGGAAGACAATCAGGTTCGGCGGCTTCCGGTGGTCGATGACGAAGGCAAATGCTGCGGCATCGTTGCGCAGGCCGATATCGCCAGAAGCGCAGCTGAGAAGGAAACCGGCGACCTCGTGCGCGAGGTATCGGAGGCCAGTTCGGAGCCAGCTTCGGCGGGATGCTGCTAGTCGCACAAGACTATTGATTTTACGCGGATAAAGCGGACGGGGCGATCTGATCGGTCCCCGTCCGCAATCGCTCGTTACTTGTCAATCGCCTCGCCCCCGACTATCTCGGGCCGGTGAAGTTCATTCGTACCTTGACCTTGATCCTTTTTGGCTTCGGACTCTTTGTCCAGGTTGGAGCGAATGCGGCAGCCCTTCCTCAGATCGAGGCGGCGGAGATGAGCGACTGTGCCGAGATGGCCGATAACGATACATCCACCGATCCGGCAGGACCATGTTCCAGCATGACGCTCGATTGCGTGATTGCCATGAATTGCTTGCCGCCTTTGGCTCTGTCGAATGCGACTGAAATGGAGGGTGCGCCCCTTCGTTTGGTACCGAGCTACCTTGTTTCTGCGGCCCCGTGGTTTGAAACAGATCCACCGCGACCGGAATCGCCTCCTCCAAAACCAATCCTCACCGTCTAGTTTTCCCTGAAGGCGCGTTGCGACTTTTGCGAGACTGACGAACGATGCAGCCGCACGAACCGGTCTTCGCCGGTGCGGCATGTTATGTCGTCAGCTCGCTCTGCACGAGTGAGATTTATGAACTGGCGAATTGGTTGGGTGCCGTTTTCGGCCCTGCTGGTCGCGCAGGCTGCCCAAGCGCAGTCGGTCGGCTATGAAGAAACCCTTGCGGCGGCGCGGGCGGAACAGCCCATGCTTGAAGCGGGCGCTTTGCGTGTACAGGCGAGGCGCGATGCTGCGGACGCAGCGGACGAATTGCCCGATCCACGCGTTCGTGCAGGCGTGATGAACTTGCCGGTCACCGGACCCGCTGCATTTAATCCGTATGCGCAATTGCCGACGCAGCTCGCGGTGGGCATCGAGCAGGAAATTCCCAATCTTGCCAGGCGGCGAGCACGATACGGCCTTGCCGGATCCGAAATCGGTATTGCCGAAGCCCGTCTTGGCTTGTCCGAACGTTCCATCCTCGCCGAGGCCGGGACGGCTTGGATTGGCCTGTATTATGCTCAGCAGCGCCTCGCTCTTGCGCGCGACTCTCTGGACAGCTTAAGGGACTTCGTTCCGGTCGCAGTCAGTGCCGTCGCTTCGGGATCGGCCAGACCTGCCGAAAGCCTTGCGATCCGGCGCGAGCTTCTCGAAATCGAGGATGCCATTACCCGGATCGAGGCCGCGCGCGCAGCCGCGCGTGCCCGGCTGCAGCGATATATCGCCGGAAGCGAGCCCGTCGCTGCGGGGGGCGCTCCCCAAGTTACCGTGGACCCGGAAGAGCTTCGGTTCGCGTTGGAGGCCAATCCGGAATTGCGTCTGGCGGATGCCGAGCAGCGACGTGCCGAAGCTGCAGCCGATCTGGCACGCGCTGAAAAGCGACCTGATTTCGGCGTCAGCGTGACTTATGGACACCGTAATCCTGATTTTGGCAGTGTCATATCGGTCATGGGATCGGTCACTTTGCCAATCTTCACTGACAGGCGGCAGAATCCGCGCATCGCGGCGGCCGAAGCAGACGCTGCTGCCGCCTCGGCCGAGCGCGTCGACCGCCTGAGGGCGATCAGGGCCCGGTTCGAAACCGATCTTGCTGAATGGCGCAGCGCGCTACAGCAATGGGAACGTGCGCGTGACCAGCTTCTCCCGCTCGCGCGCGACCGTGCCGACCTAGAAACCGCCAGCTTCGCTGCTGGACGCGCCGACCTCGTTGAAGTGATCGCGGCCAAATCTGCGCTGGCATTGCTCGAACTCGAGATTCTCGAACGCGAACAGATGGCTGTCGAAGCCGCTGCAACTCTACGACTTACATATGGGGAGGACAGGCCATGAAAGCCGTGTTCGAACGTCTTTCGCCGCGCCAGCGTTCTTATGCAGCGGCGGCGGGTATAGCCCTGATCAGCCTGGGGGCTGGCTACGGTCTGTCGATGCTCGGCGGCGGCAGCGATGGCGGTGACGCCGCTGCCGATGCCGGCTGCGAAGAAGTGCTCTACTGGTACGATCCGATGGTGCCGGATCAGCGCTTCGACGAGCCGGGCAAGTCGCCATTCATGGACATGCAGCTGGTTCCCAAATGCGCGGGCGGCGATGCGCAGGCTGGCGAAGGGGTCAGCATCGATTCCGGAATGGTCCAGAACTTCGGGATCCGCACTGCCGAGGCCGAATACGGCGTGCTGGAACCGGAAACGACGGTGACCGGCACGCTTGCCTACAATGGCAGCGAGGTAGCGATCGTCCAGCCACGCGCGGGCGGCTATGTTCAGCGAACATACGGCCACGCCCCGCAGGATCTGATCGCAAGAGGCGCGCCGGTCGTCGATTTGCTGGTGCCCGAATGGGGCGGCGCCCAGCAGGAATTTCTTGCCGTGGCGGCCACTGGCGACGCGGCGCTTACCAGTGCAGCCCGCCAGCGCCTTCGATTGCTCGGGATGCCGGAAGGCGTGATCTCCTCGGTGGCTCGAAGCGGGAGACCCCAATCGACGATCACCGTCACCGCGCCGCAATCGGGCGCGATTACCTCGCTCGGTGTAAGGCCGGGCATGACCGTCATGGCAGGCCAAAGCCTCGCCGAAATCAGCGGCTACAGTCCGATCTGGCTCGAGGCCGCTGTGCCCGAGGCCCTTGCGGGAAGCGCCCGCGTGGGACAGCCGGTAAGCGTGACGCTCACCGCTTTTCCTGGCGAGCGATTTGCAGGGCGGATCATTGCCATCCTGCCGAGTGCACAGGAGGCAAGCCGGACGATTACCGTGCGCGCGGCGATGCCCAACCCCGGCCTTCGCCTGAAACCGGGCATGTTTGCGCAGGTCACGATCGCTCCTGAACGGCGTGAAGCATTGCTCATCCCGTCGGAGGCCGTGATCCGCACCGGCGAACGCACGCTGGTGATGATCACTCAGGAAAGCGGAGGATACCGACCTGTCGAAGTCCGGATCGGGCGAGAAGCAGGCGGCCGCACCGAAGTTCTCGCGGGCCTCGCGGCAGGCGAGGAGGTGGTTACCTCCGGCCAGTTCCTGCTCGATTCCGAAGCCAGCCTTGCGGGTATCGATGTACGTCCCATCGATGATGCACCGACGGCTGCCGGTGAAGAAGGCGCACAGGCGCAGGCGGATGCGGACGAGCCGCGCACCTATCGAGCCACAGGTACGATCGAACGCATCACTTCCCGCAGCATTACCTTGCGGCACGGGCCGGTCGAAGCTCTGGAATGGCCAGCCATGACGATGGGTTTTGCCACTGAAGGTCCGGCCCAGGTTCGCGGTTTCCAACGCGGCGACCGGGTGACCTTTACCTTCGTTCAGGCAAGCACCGGTCCGCGCATCGTCTCGATCCGGAAGACCGGCCAATGATCGCGCGGATCATTGACAGTTCGATCGCCAACCGCCTTTTCGTGGTTCTGGCGGCGATCGGCCTGGCGCTCGCCGGCTTCTGGGCAGTGCGGACCACCCCTGTCGATGCGCTTCCCGATTTGTCCGACGTGCAGGTGGTTATCCGCTCCAACTATGCCGGGCAGGCCCCGCGTATCGTGGAGGACCAGGTTACCTATCCACTGGCGACGACCATGCTCTCGGTGCCGGGAGCAAAGACCGTGCGAGGCTATTCGTTTTTCGGCGATAGCTATGTCTATGTGATTTTCGAGGACGGGACCGATCTCTACTGGGCGCGCTCGCGCGTGCTCGAATACCTCAACCAGGTCCAGAACCGCTTGCCTGACGGAGTCGAAAGTACTCTCGGCCCTGACGCGACCGGCGTGGGATGGATCTACGAATACGCCTTGGTCGACCGCAGCGGCGGCCACGATCTGGCCGGACTGCGCAGCCTGCAGGACTGGTTCCTGCGCTACGAGCTGAAGACTATACCTGGGATCGCCGAGGTCGCCAGTGTGGGCGGCATGGTCAAGCAGTACCAGATCGTTCTCGACCCCTACCGCATGGCTTCCTTCGGAGTGACCCACGGCCAAATCGTGAGCGCGATCCAGGCAGGCAACCAGGAGGCAGGCGGTTCCATCGTCGAGATGGGCGAAGCGGAATTCATGGTGCGTTCGTCGGGCTATCTCGGCAGTCTCGATGATTTCCGCTCGATCCCTTTGCGCGCCGAAGCGGGCGGTGTGCCGGTGACGCTTGGCGATGTCGCCAATGTGCAAATCGGCCCCGAACTGCGCCGCGGTATCGCCGAGCTGAACGGCCAGGGCGAAGTCGCAGGCGGCATCGTCATTCTGCGGCAAGGCGCCGACGCGCGCGGTGCGATCGAGGCGGTCGAAGCGAAGCTCGACCAGTTGCAGGCAAGCCTGCCCGAAGGGGTCGAGATCGTCACCACCTATGACCGATCGCAGTTGATCGATGCCTCAGTCGATAACCTCACCACCAAGCTGATCGAGGAATTCGTCGTCGTTGCGCTCGTGTGCCTGCTGTTTCTGTGGCACGCCCGCTCTGCGCTGGTCGCCGTGGTGACCTTGCCGCTGGGTGTTCTGGCAGCCTTTCTGGTGATGCGCTTCCAGGGCGTGAACGCCAACATCATGTCGCTTGGCGGGATCGCCATTGCGATCGGCGCGATGGTCGATGCGGCGGTCGTGATGATCGAGAACGCGCACAAGCACATCGAGCGATGGACCGAGGAAAATCCCGATACGGTCATGTCGGGTGAGGAGCGTTGGCGGATCGTCGCGGATGCTTCCAAGGAAGTCGGTCCGGCGCTGTTTTTCAGCCTGCTGATTATCACCCTTTCGTTCCTGCCGGTCTTCACTTTGCAGGCACAGGAGGGACGGCTCTTCGCTCCGCTGGCCTTCACCAAGACCTACGCGATGGCAGCGGCTGCAATCCTCTCGATCACGCTGGTTCCGGTCCTCATGGGATGGCTGATCCGCGGCAAGATACCGCGGGAAGACAGCAACCCGATCAACAAGGCGCTGACCCGTGCCTATCGTCCGGGGCTCGACTGGGTGATGCGGCGTCCGAAGGCGACGCTGGTCATCGCAGGACTGATATTCGCGACGACGCTGGTGCCTTTTACGCGGCTGGGCGGCGAGTTTCTCCCGCCGCTCGACGAGGGCGATCTTCTCTACATGCCGAGCGCGCTTCCCGGACTTTCACCGGGGGAAGCCTCGGCCCTGCTTCAGCGGACCGACCGCCTGATCAAAACGGTGCCCGAAGTCGATACCGTTTTCGGCAAGGCGGGCCGCGCTGATACGGCCACCGATCCCGCGCCGCTGACGATGTTCGAGACGACGATCAGCTTCAAGCCGCGCGAGGAATGGCGCGAAGGGATGACGCCTGACAAGCTGGTGGAAGAACTCGATCGCGTGGTCCGGGTTCCGGGCCTCGCCAATGTCTGGGTGCCCCCAATCCGCAACCGCATCGACATGCTCGCCACCGGCATAAAGAGCCCCATCGGGGTCAAGGTCTCGGGCGAAGATTTGGGCGAAATCGAACGAGTGGCGCTACATGTCGAACAGATTGCGAAGGAGGTGCCGGGCGTCAGTTCGGCCCTGGCCGAAAGGCTTTCAGGCGGGCGCTATGTCGATGTCGATATCAATCGTCTGGAAGCAGCCCGCTACGGGCTCAACATCGCCGATGTGCAGCAGATTGTATCGGGCGCGATCGGCGGCGCAAATGTCGCGCGTACGGTGGAGGGGTTGGCCCGTTATCCGGTCAATGTCCGCTATCCGCGCGAGATTCGCGACAGCGTCGATGAGCTGCGCAATCTTCCGGTTCTAACCCCCGCGGGACAGCAGATTACGCTTGGTACAGTGGCGGACGTCCGCGTGACCAGCGGGCCGCCCATGCTCAAGAGCGAGCAAGGCCGGCCGACGAGCTATGTCTATGTCGATGTACGCGGGCGCGACCTCACCTCGGTGGTGGGCGATTTGCAGGAGGCAATCGGTGCCGAGGTCGATCTGCCCGCCGGCGTCAGCCTGTCCTATGCTGGGCAGTTCGAATATTTGACGCGCGCTTACGAGCGGTTGCAGATCGTCGTACCGGCGACGCTGGCGATCATTTTCCTGCTACTTTACCTGATCTTCCGCCGCTTCGACGAGGCGCTGCTGATCATGGGCACGCTGCCATTCGCGCTGACCGGCGGGTTCTGGTTACTTTACCTGATGGGATACAACCAATCCGTCGCCACCGCCGTCGGGTTCATTGCGCTGGCAGGCGTGTCAGCGGAATTCGGAGTGGTCATGCTGATCTACCTGAAGGCCGCGCTGGAACGGCGGGAGGGCGATCTCGATGCCGAGGAGGTATCGGCAGCCATCCGCGAAGGCGCGCTGCTGCGCGTCCGGCCCAAGGCGATGACCGTCGCCGTGATCCTCGCTGGACTTTTTCCGATCCTGATCGGCACTGGCGCCGGATCCGAGGTGATGAGCCGTATCGCGGCCCCGATGATCGGCGGGATGATCACCGCCCCGCTGCTTTCAATGTTCGTACTTCCCGCCGCCTTTCTGATGATGCGGCGGCCCAGGGCCAAACGGTCCAAACCCCTCGAAGGAGAAGAAGAATGCGTATTACAACCCTCGTGACCCTATTGGCAGCGCCGCTGGCTCTCGCCGCGTGCGACTCGGGCGACGATACCGAAGCGATGGACGACACGGCCATGGCAGACGTTCAGATGCCGATGGACGATAGCGACATGCCGATGATGGGATCGGATGGCGCGATGCGGACCGCCAGCGCCGAAGGGATCGTCACCGCCATCGACGCCGATGCGGGAACGATCACAGTCGATCACGGCGCTGTCCCCGCGATCGAATGGCCCGCCATGACGATGGGGTTCCAAGCCGACGAACAGCTGCGTCAGGACGTGGCGGTTGGCGACACGATCTCGTTCGACTTCACAACCGGCGAAGGCGGCAACACGATCACTTCGATCACCAAGAAGTAATTGTGAACCGGCCCCGGATCATTTTCGGGGTCGGCACAATAGGAGAAGTACGATGATGAACGGTGACATGCCAGCGGCCATGATGGGGATCATGGGCCTGTTCTGCTTATTGCTGACCATCCTCATGGTGTTGGGCATCGCTGCACTGATCAAATATCTCCGGAGCAAGTAAGATGGACCAGTGGTCGATTGCATCCAGCCTCAACCGTCGTGCCTTGCTGCGACGGGCTGGCACAGCGGCTGCCGGCCTCGTGGCACTTCCCTTGTCTGCATGCGAAGCGCAAAATTCGCTGTTTAGTGCGGATGGAGCCGGCGCCAATCCGCTCGCCATTCCCGAGCTCAATCAGGGAATTGTCGAACAAGGCGAACGGGTCTTTCGACTGTCGATATCCGCGGGGCAGAAGGAATTCGTTCCCGGGGTCGTTTCGCCTACGATCGGTATAAACGCGCCTTATCTTGGTCCGACATTGGAGATGCGCCGCGGCGAGCGGGTCCGGTTGCATGTCGACAACGGCTTGGACGACGGCGCGACAGTCCACTGGCACGGGTTCGAGCTTCCCGCCGCTGCGGATGGCGGACCGCACCAGCTTATCCGCCCCGGCGCGCGCTGGAGCCCGTCTTTCGAAGTTCGCCAGCGTGCCTCTCTCTATTGGTATCATTCGCACCTGCATCGCGGCACGGGACCGCAGGTCTATGCTGGTCTTGCCGCGCCGATCTATGTCCGTGATGATGAAGAGGACGCGCTGGACCTGCCGAGCGAATACGGCGTGGATGATATTCCGCTTATCGTTCAGGACCGCGTGCTCGATAACTCCGGCAAGCTCCTCTATCCGCAGAATATGCATGCGCAAATGATGGGCGTGCGCGGGGATCGACTCTACGTCAATGGCACGCAAAACGCGGTGTTTGACGCTCGGACCGGTCAGTTACGCTTGCGGATCCTCAATGGATCGAACGCACGCTTCTACGATTTCTCGCTGTCCGGTGGTCAGACCATGGAGCTCATCGCGAGCGATGGCGGCTTGCTGGATCGCCCGCATGCAGTCCGCTCGCTCAGGCTCGCACCGGGTGAGCGGGCGCAGATCCTCGTCGATCTTTCCGAGGGGCGCCCACTCAGCCTTCTGGCGACCAGTCCGGACAATTCGATGGGCATGATGGGCAACGGCGGCGGCATGATGGGCGGCGGTATGATGGGCCGACGCCGCGACGATGCCCGGACGGACGAGCCGTTCCGGATCCTCGATATCAGACCCTCTGGCTCCTCGCCGAGAAGGAATCTGCCGCCGCAGCTTGCCGCGCTACCAGCACTCGACCCTTCACTTGCAGTGCGAACCCGGAGGTTCGTGCTCGATATGGGCATGATGGGCGGCGGGATGTCTATCAATGGTGCCAGCATGGACATGAATGTCATCAACGAGCGGGTGCCCGTCGGCCAGTGGGAAATCTGGGAAATCGCCAACGCTTCGATGATGGCCCACCCTTTTCATATTCATAACGTCCAGTTTCGTGTGATCGACCGCGATGGCCACGCGCCCCCGCCACTGGAAACCGGTTTCAAGGACACGGTTATTGTCAATCCGCGCGAGCAGGTGCGCGTGCTGCTGCGCTTCGAGGAACATAGCGACCCGGACACGCCCTACATGTATCACTGCCACATCCTCGAACACGAGGATGCGGGCATGATGGGGCAGTTCGTCGTGGTGAACAGCTAGGAAGGAATGGTCATGAGCAGGGATGAAAGCGTGATCAAGGGAACCGCGATCGATCCGGTCTGCGGGATGAGCGTCGAGATCGACGGCGCGAAACACAAGGCCAAGCATGAGGGGGCGGAGCACTATTTCTGTTCTTCGCGCTGCCACGACAAATTCCTCCTGGACCCCCAGCTCTATCTGTCGAACGCGCATCTCGATGCTGTTGAGGACGTGCCGGAAGGCACTATCTACACCTGTCCGATGCACCCGGAGATCCGCCAGCCCGGTCCCGGCTCATGCCCGATCTGCGGAATGGCGCTCGAACCCGAGACTGTCAGCCTGGATGAAGGGCCCGATCCGGAACTGGTCGACATGCGCCGCCGGTTCTGGTGGAGCGCGCTCCTGACGCTGCCGCTGTTTGTCTATGCAATGGGAGACATGATCCCGGGGATCAGCTTCGACCGCCTGATTGAGCCTGCCAGGGCGCAATGGGCGCAGTTCCTCCTTGCCACGCCGGTGGTCCTGTGGGGCGGCTGGCCCTTCTTCGTCCGGGCCTGGCAATCGCTCAAGACCCGCAATCTCAACATGTTTACGCTGATCGGGATCGGCGTGGGCATTGCCTATGTGTTCAGCCTCGTGGCAACGGCGCTGCCGGATCTGTTCCCGCCTGCCTTCCGCGACCACTCGGGGCGCGTGGGCGTTTATTACGAGGCGGCGGCGGTTATCACCACGCTCGTGCTTCTGGGCCAGGTACTCGAACTCAAGGCGCGCGGTTCGACTTCCAGCGCCCTGAGGGCGCTGCTCGAACTCGCACCTCCCTCGGCGGTGAAGATATTCGGCAATGGCGACGAACGCGAAGTGCCGCTTGACGAATTGGCGACCGGCAACCGCTTGCGAGTGCGGCCCGGCGATAAAGTGCCGGTCGATGGCGAAATCGAGGAGGGTTCAAGCGCGATCGACGAATCCATGGTCAGCGGCGAGCCTCTGCCCGTGACCAAGCGCGCGGGCGATACGGTTATCGGCGGGACCGTGAACCAGACCGGCGGCTTCATCATGCGTGCCACCAATGTCGGCAAGGACACGATGCTGTCCAAGATCGTCCAGATGGTTGCCGAGGCGCAGCGCAGCCGCGCGCCGATCCAGCGGCTCGCGGACCAGGTCGCGGGCTGGTTCGTTCCTGCGGTCGTGGTTGTTGCGATCGTCACCTTTGCGGTGTGGGCCATCTGGGGTCCCGCGCCAGCGCTTGCCTATGCGTTGGTCAATGCGATTGCTGTTCTGATTATCGCCTGTCCCTGCGCGCTGGGGCTTGCCACGCCGATGTCGGTGATGACCGGCACAGGCAAGGGCGCGCAGCATGGCATCCTGATCCGCAATGCCGAAGCACTGGAGACATTGGAGAAGATCGATACGTTGGTGGTCGACAAGACCGGCACGTTGACGATGGGTAAGCCTGACCTGGTTGCGGTCGACCCGGTCGAGGGTATCAACGAAACCGAATTCCTTGCCGCGGTCGCGGGCGTCGAGATGGGCAGCGAACACCCGCTCGCGCACGCCATAGTAGAAGGCGCGCGGGCCCGCGGTGTTTCGCCTGCCGAAGCCACAGACCTGGCTTCGACCACGGGGGAAGGCGTCGAGGCGAATGTACAGAATCGTCGCATCGCCATCGGCAATGAAAAGATGATGCGGCGGGTGGGGATCGATGACGATGTCTGGCTGGGCTCTGCGGAAAGCGGTCGCTCGCAAGGACAAACAGTGATGTTTGTCGCATTCGATGGGCACCCTGCGGGGATGATCGCGGTGGCCGATCCGATCAAGCCGACCAGCGCGGCAGCCATCGCCGCTTTGCACGCTCGCGATATCCGCGTGGTCATGCTGACCGGCGATAGCCGAGCAACGGCTGAAGCGGTCGCGCGGGAAATGGGCATCGACGAGGTGCACGCCAATGTCTCGCCCGAGGACAAGCACCGCGAGATTGAAAGGCTGAAGAGTGAAGGACGCCGCGTCGCCATGGCGGGCGATGGTATAAACGATGCGCCGGCTCTGGCAGCCGCCGATGTCGGCATTGCCATGGGAACGGGCACGGATGTAGCGATCGAAAGCGCCGGTGTAACATTGGTGCGTGGTGATCTGACCGGGGTAGTGCAGGCAATCATCCTGTCGCGCGCGACCATGCGCAACATCCGCCAGAACCTGTTCTTCGCCTTTGCCTATAACACGCTCGGGATACCGGTTGCCGCAGGGGTGCTGTTCCCGGCGTTTGGACTGCTGCTCAACCCGATGATTGCGGCAGCGGCGATGAGCCTATCATCGGTTTCGGTTATTGCCAATGCTTTGCGATTGCGGGGGGTGAAGCTTCCGGTTTTCGAAATGCAAGTGCAGGATCGAAATAATCGCTAGAAAACCGGGGTGTCACGAAGCGGCAAATGGCCTTATTTGTGATGACGGACACGAAGCTTGAAGCGATCAATGCCGGTTCTGCCTAGGAACGCTGGCAGGCAATCCCTCTGCCCAGTGATTTCTCCTTAGCTAGTTCCAGGGCAGCGCGTAGGCTACTATTGCGTCGCTGACAGGTGTCTTCATGAAATGATGCCCGCCTGCCATAACCACGACATACTGGCGGCCGTCCTGGGAGTAGGTCATCACGTTGGCTTGGCCGCCGCCCGGCAGGACGTCGGTCCAGACGGTTTCACCGGTTTCTACGTCGATCGCGCGGATCAGATTGTCGGTCGTCGCGGCAATGAACAGCAGTCCTCCTGCCGTCACGACACCGCCGCCATTGTTGGGCGTACCGATCGTGAACGGAATGCCAAGAGCAAGACCCCAGGGACCGTTTGCGCGTGCCGAACCGAAGGGCCGGTCCCATAGCGTCTCGCCGCTACTCATGTCGATCGCACGAATGCCGCCATAAGGCGGCTCTTTACACAGAAGGCCGGTCAGCCCGAGCCGCCAGCCCGCGTTGACGTCGATGGCGAACGGCGTACCGGTCTGGGGCGAGCCTTCACCTTCAGAACCACCGCCACCTTGATTGCCCTGCGGGCCGCGCGGCTCCCATCCCTTTTCGTCCGCCACTGCGCGAGGGACGAGGCGGTTGTGGTTGGGCATGTCGTTATAGTTGGCGTAGATCACTCCGCGGCGCGGATCGATCGCCACCGATCCCCAGTCGGATCCACCATTGTAACCGGGATACTGGATCCACCGGCGATCTGACGTGGGAGGCGTATAGTAGCCATCATAGGCCGACTGCCGATACTGGATGCGGCAGATCATCTGGTCGATTGGCGTCATGCCCCACATGTCGCGTTCTTCGAGAGAGGGTCTGCGCAGCGTCGCAAAGCCCGAATAGGGCTGCGTGGCGGTGCGCTCGGCGGGCTCCACACCACCTTGCGGCACGGCGCGCTCGATCACGGTGTGCAGCGGTCGACCGGTACGTCGGTCGAGAATGTAGATCTCGCCCTGCTTCGACGGGAGAATAATCGCCGGCGTTCCGCCCGGCAGATCGACAAGCGTTGCCTGGCTCCCGAGGTCGTAGTCCCAGACGTCCTTGTATACGGTCTGGAAACGCCAGCGTGGCTCGCCCGTCTCGCCGTCCAATGCCACGAGCGCCGTCGAGAATTCGTTTTCCTGTGGACTGCGATCCGAACTCCAGTAATCGACCGCGCTGTTGCCCATGGGAAGGTAGACGAGACCGAATTCCTCGTCCGCCGAAGCCGTCGTCCACATATTGGGCGTCCCGCGCGTGAATTGCTCGCCTGGAGCAGGTTCGCCAAATTCTCCCGGACGCCCCATATCCCATGCCCAGGCGCGCTCCCCGGTAACGGCGTCAAACGCCTGGATTACGCCCGACGGTGCGCTGTTGCGCTGCCCGTCGAGAACCTGATGGCCCGTCACGATGTTGCCGCGCACGATCACCGGAGGAGCCGTGATCGCCACCATGCCTGGATATGTCTGGCCCATGCCCTCTTTGATATCGACCTCGCCGTTGACGCCAAAGTCGGCGCAGGGGCGGCCGGTTTCGGCATCGACGGCGATGAGACGGCCATCGAGCGTCCCTTCAATAATGCGCATCGCGCAATTCGCTGCAGCTCTCGAAGGTACGAGCGGCGCGCCTCCATTCTGGGAAGGAGAGCCTTGGGCGCCTCCGGAAAGCTGTGTGCCGCTGTCCCGTGGGCGGGTGTAGGCGGTCACGCCGCGGCAGGAGGCCGAATAGGGAATGGCGGCGGTGGAGACTTGTGGATCGTGGCGCCAGATTTCCGCGCCGGTTTGCGCGTCGAGCGCGATGAGAATATTCATCGCCGAGCACAGATACAAACGGTCGCCGATCTTCAGCGGGGTCGTTTCTGGGGCGTATTTGCCTTCACCCGCACCTAGGGGCAGATCGCCGGTATGTGCTATCCATGCGCGCTTCAGGCCGCCGACATTGGCCGGTGTGATCTGATCCAACTGCGAATAACGCTGACCTGAATGGGTTCCTCCCCAGGCTGGCCAGTCAACGCCCACATCCTCGAACTCTATCCCGGCCTGGGCTATCGGGAGTTCCCCCCTCACCGGATCGGGGCCCGATGCCGATGCAACCCAGAGTGCAACCGCAAGGAACACCACCGCTCCCCCAGCCCCTGCAAGTGCAACTGGCCATCTTGTCGGCCGATAAAGGCGGGGTGAAACCAAAGCGACCAGAGCGAGGAGAACGGTCGGACCAACAAGCCGCGGCACGAGCGCCCACGGATCATTGCCGCTCTCCCATAATGCCCAGGGCACGGTCACCATATAGATGCCGACGTAAATCCACGCGCCCAAGGCTTTCCCGCGAAAGATGAAATAGGCGGAAGCAAGCAGCGCCGCGCCGGTCAGCCCATAGTAAAGCGAGCCGCCAAGGATTGCGAGCCAGATGCCACCGGCAAACAGTGTTGCACCGATGAGTCCGATCAGAATCGCGACTATCCGCGGTAGAATCGAAACCTTTCGATGAGGTGCGGTTTGTTCGGAACTGTTCATGACGGGCCTCGCTGTTTTGATCTTGGCAAACTTTCCCGATACTTCTGGGCAGGGATGACATTGCGCCTTTCTATCATTAGCGCGATTATTGGATACCTTGGATAGATCACCGGACCTTTCTGCGGCGCAGTTTCGGGAACCGGTTCGCCAGCAGTACAAAGCCCGACAACGCGATGACCGTTCCACCGATTCCGAAAAGCAGCAGCCACCAGCTGTTGATCCGGTCGCGCTGGGTCCAGTCCATGATGTGCAAGCCCCAGACGAAGTCGAAGAAGCGCCAGGTATCGCTTCGAGCGGCGAGAATCGCGCCGCTCGACGCATCGATGTAGAGCCTCGTCGCGTCTGGATCGGAGAAGGTGATTTGCCACGCCGGAAACGGACCTCGGAACTCTGTTCCTATCGGGCGCTCGATCAGCTTAGCACCGGTGATCGAGGTCTCGGGACCGGTCCAGGCCCGCGAAGCGATGGCCTGGGCATCGGCGAGTGGGAGGGGAGATACCCTCGTTCCGGTCTCGGTCTCATGAAGCGTCATCGAGCCATCGCTACGCTCGACTTGAACGAGGGGACGGCCAGCTACGGACTTGGTCGTCACGGCAACGATGCCCTGTCGATCCACCAACCATTGCGGCGCCGGAAACTCAGGATCGAGTGTTTCGGCCTCGCGCGATATGACGTGCTCGGACCGTACCTGCTCGATCTTGAGAAAGGACATGATAGCGCCGGTTCCCATCCACAACAGCACCTGCACGCCGACAACAAGCGCGAGCCACTTATGCAGCTTGCTGCCGAATATGTGCAGCCGCAGCTTGCGTGACGGCTTTCGTAGAGCTGGAACCGACGCCATGAGGTCTTATTGGTTGCGGGGAGGACGCGACGATGAATGGTATTGCACGATCTTCCAGCCATTGGCGTCGTGCGTGAGTACCGACGTTGCCACGCCTTCGCGATCGATCACGCGTCCATCCGCCAGTTCAATCCGGTAGGTATAGGTTTCCCGGCCGTAAGCCATGTGTCCCATCCGGGTGACTGCAACGGTCGGCTCACCGAAGGTGAAACTGGTGATCGCGTCCAGTTCAGGCCCCAGGTGATGCGCCATGTAGTTCGTGAAGCTGCCTTCATCCTTTCCGTTCTCGTAAACGAAGGATTCTTCCGCAAACAAGGCTGTCATGGCCTCAGCATCGCGCGCCGTCAGCGCGTTACGATACGCTGTGAGAGCAGCCTCCGCCCCCGCGACGTCGTCGTTCATGGCCGCCATATGATCCGCCTGGTTCATGCCCTGCGCCGAATGGTCCATCTGCTTCGATTGCGAATGCTCCCCATGCGCGGAATGGTCCATGTCCTGGGCCAACGCCGGTGCCGCGGATAAAGCAAGCGCCGCAGCGGCCACGCCCCGAATGATTGTAGTGTGCATCGAACTTTCCTTGTTACTCAGAACCAGAACCGTATGCCGACGACATAATTCGTCACGCTGGGATCTTCTCCTTCGGCGCGTGCGTAGTCGGCGCTCTGACCGATCCTCCATTCCTGATCGATCCCGATATAGGGCGCGAACTCACGCGCGAAATGATAACGCAGGCGAAGGCCGGCTTCGACTGTATCCAAGCCCGCACCGATGCCCAGTTCAGGCACGTCCTGCGCCGAAAAGGACGCTTCCACACGGGGTTGAAGGACCAGGCGCTGGGTAATTCGCTGGTCGAGCTCGGCCTCAATGCGCGCCGTCAGGTCGCCTTTGTCGGACAGGAATGCGGCGGCATCCACCTCGAACAGATAGGGTGCGAGGCCCTGGATGCCGACCACCGCATAGGTGCGGTCCAATGGCGCGAAATCCTGCCGGATACCGGCCTGGAAATCGAAAAACGGCGCGATAGCGCGACTGTAGAGCGCCTGGACTTCGGCGCTTTCGATCTTCTCGCCGAAACTGCCTTCACCTTCCGATTTGAACCAGAATTTGTCGAGATCGCCACCGTAATACCCCTGAAGGTCGAACAGATAGCCGTCGGATCCTTCGCGCGCGCGGTATTCGACGCGGTCACCCTGGAACCAGAAATATGTCTGGCCGCCCTGTTCATCGCGCAACTGCTCACGGCTCTCGCGCATTGCCTCAACACCCCATATGGCATCTGCGGCGCGTGCAGGGCCCGAACCCGCGGAAGCGGGCGGCGGACCCGAGGGAATGTCCATCGCCATCGCCTCATGACCCATGGCGGAATGGTCCATTTCTCCGCCCGCTTGGTCGTCGACCACTCCGGACTGATCCATCGACCCATGGCCCATTTGCGAATGATCCATCTGTGAGTGGTCTACAGGTGACTGGCCCATGGGTTGCGGCATCTCGGGGCTACCTTCACCTTGCGGCTGCATGGATTGGTGATCCATTGCACCATGGTCCATTTGCGAATGGTCCATGGGCATTGCGGAGGATGGCGGCGAAGCATCCTCTCCGCTGCTTTCCTCTTCGGCGGCCTCCTCTGCGTCCTGCGGGTCGGCAGGCTGCATCGGCATGGAATGGTTATGGCCATGGTCTTGCGCGAAGGCGGGCGTTGCCGTTCCGGCGAGCATGAGCGCGATCATATACTTCATCCGCTCTCTCCCACGCGCTGTACGTCTGGTTGCCCTGCTTCCTGCGCGACCGTTACGATCTGGAACATGCCGGCATGCATGTGATAGAGAAGATGGCAGTGAAACGCCCAGTCTCCTGGCTCGTCGGCGGTGAGATCGAACTGGGCGAAGCCGCCGGGCTGCACGACCACCGTGTGCTTTTGTGGTTGGCGATCGGCAGGTGCGCCGTTGACGAGCTCGAAGAAATGACCGTGAAGGTGGATCGGGTGCGCCATCATGGTGTTGTTGACCAGCTTGACCCGAACCCGTTCGTTATAGGCAAAGCGGATCGGCTCGTCGCTGACGGCCGAGAACTTCTCGCCGTCGAACGACCACATGTAGCGTTCCATGTTCCCGGTGAGATGAATTTCCATCTGGCGCGACGGCGTGCGCAGATCGTCATTCGGTTCGAGCGCGACCAGATCCTTGTAGTTCAGCACCTTATGCGGAACCTTGTCGAGGCCGATACCAGGATCGCCCATCCGGTCCTGCGGGTTCATGGCAACCATGTCTATGCCTGGACTGACCTTCACATCGGGTGGCAGCCTGGACGTGTCGCGCATGTCCATGCCGCCCATCGACATTCCAGCCATTCCGGCCATCGCTCCCTCGCTTGACCCGTCGCCGCTGTCGCTCATGTCCATACCGTCCGGCGGCGAGGTTCCATGTCCCATCGCGCTATGATCCATGCCTGACATGTCACCTTCCATTCCAGCCATGCCACCCATACCCGCCATGCCCATATCGGCCATCGTCAGGAGCGGCGGATCGCGCAGCGCGGGGACAGGCGCGCGGGCACCGGGGCGGCTGGCAAGCGTCGCGACCGCCATGCCCGAGCGATCCATGCTTTCCGCGACGATGGTATGCGCTTCGCCGGTCGGTTCGACGACTATATCGTAGGTCTCGGCGGTGCCGATCTGGAACTCTTCGACCTCGACCGGCCTCACGTTGAGACCGTCGGCCGCTACGACCCAGAATTTCAGCCCGGGAATACGGACGTTGTAAAAGGACATGGCGCTGCCATTGATCACCCGGATGCGGACCCGCTTGCCGCGCGAAAACAGATATTCCAGCCCTTCTTCGGGACCGTGTCCATTGGCGAGGTAAGTGTAGGTCGAGCCCGTGACGTCGAGGATATCTGTCGGCATCATGCGCATTTCTGCCCACATCCGGCGCTCTTCTCCGGTCAGCGGATAATCATCGGTCAACGTGCGTTGCTGGTAATTGAAGTACCCCTCGCCCTTCTTCAGCTTCGACATGATTGTGTGGGGATGCATCGGCGTAAATTCGCTGAGCAGCATCACGTAATCGTAGTCGGCCTGCACCGGATCGGGTCCGGTAGGATCGACGATGATGGGCCCGTAATGCCCGGCCTGTTCCTGCAGGCCGGAATGGCTATGCCACCAATAGGTGCCAGCCTGCCGTATGGCGGGCATTTCGTAGGTGAATGTCTGCCGCGGCCCGATACCGGGAAAGCTCACACCGGGCACGCCATCGAACTGAAACGGCACAAGCAGTCCGTGCCAGTGGATCGAACTGTCTTCGTCCAGCGCATTTGTCACATTGAGATTGACAGGATCGCCTTCTTTCAGCCGCACCAGCGGACCGGGAACGCTACCGTTCACCGCCACTCCCATACCGCTACGGCCCTGAACAATTCGCGGGCCGCGCGCGATGGTTAGATCGATATTGCGGCCGGATACTTCATCGAAACCCTGGCGGATCGTCGCGCCATTCATGTTGCCGCCGCGCGCCCAGGCGGGCATCGCGGCGGTGGCACCAAACAGGCCGCCGGCGACGATACTCGAGCCCAGGAATTTGCGTCGATTGATTGCTTGCATGAGAAAGTCCTGTTCGAAGGAGGTTTGCCCTATCCTACGCGGCTGGAGGCGCTTCCCCTCACGCGCGCGAAATTTTTTCCTTCAGAGCCTTTCGGGCACGGTAGACCAGCGATTCCACCGCCTTCTCCGAAACACCCATTATATCGGCAACCTCGTTCTGGCTTCGCCCATCGATGGCAACGAGAATCAGCGCCTCGCGCAGCCGCACGGGAAGCCGTTGAATTTCGGCATGGGTCTTTTGCAGAAGCTGCCGATCGACTGTCTCGGATTCCGGCGAGGGCGCAGGATCGGAGGCAAGTTCCGGCATGGAAGCCTTTCCGAACCCCAGGAACTGCGCTGCCTTCCGCCTGCGGAGTTTGTCGCGGCATTTGTTGAGTGTGATCGTCGTGAGGAACGGGAGAACGGGCCGCGCCGGATCGAGGCGCTTGCGGGCGATCCACGCCGAAGCAAGGGCATTCTGCACAACGTCTTCGGCTTCATCATGTGAGCCAACCATTCGCAATGAGGTTGCAAGCAGGCGGGGTATGAGCGGTTCTACAAGTTCCGTGAATGCGCGGCGGTCACCGGCGGCAACTTTTGCAACAAGCGCCTGCTCCTGACTATCCGGCTGCCCCTGCACTCCGCGATCATTCCGAAGGCGAACCGGTCAGTGACCGGGCAACCTGCTGATCGAATTCGCGTTGCTGCTCTTGGTCGAGAATGCGGCGCATCGCGAAAACATGCCGGACCGTCGCCTTCTGCAATTCGCCCATGCTCTGGTGGACCTCGTCGATGGCTAGACTGACCTCGGGGCCGTATTCATGCTCCTTGTCCATCGCGGCGGCCAGATTGGCGTTAGCACGCCGAACCGCCAGTTCGCGCTGGGCGTTCTCGATTGCGTAGCGCTCCTCGAGACGGTCGAGCCGATCTTCCTGTTGGGCGGTGAGGTCGAGCTGTTCGTGAACGAATTCGTGGAGACTGCCCGGCTGGGTTGGCGCGAACCATCGCTCTGCTGCGACCGCGCCCAGAAATCCCGCAAGAGCAGCGAGTAGGACGGCAAGCGCGATATACAGTTTGGGACTTTTCATCAATCGACGTGTAGCAGCGCGGCGGGAGAAAGGCGGGCGTCGCTAAATAGCGGGTAGGCGGGTTCCTGAGCATAGACAGGAGCCTGAACCGTGAGGGCACCCGCGCCGAGTCCAACTGCGAACAGGCCGGCAAACAGCATGCTGCGCATGGCCCCGTCCCGCCGCGCACTCATATCGCCGACACGTTCCCAGACGCCTTCCATGAAGCCGCCGAGCACGCCGGGCGCAACATCGTGGGCAAGAGCGCTCAGAATAGGGTCCAGGTCCTGTTCCATCGGTGCGGGTCGATCCTTCAACTGCTGTTCGTTCTTCCCATACGCGCGGCGCGTCCGCTCCCCGCAAAGATATTTAATGAGGGGAGGCGGCTCGGGATGCGTAACAGGCAGCATAGCTCTCGTTAATCTGCGGTGAAAGGGCACGCGCCACCATGAAAGCAGTCCATTTTTTGATACTTGTTTGCGCGGTGATCCTGCCGCTCGGTCCTGTTTATGCGCACGGCGACGAAGCGCATGATCCCGCTACGAACGCTGCCGCCTCTTCCGAGCCAAGTCAGGAAGCGACTGGCATGAGCGGGATGCAAAGCGCCTCGGGTCAGTCTGCCGAAGCCGGCCACGGCTCCGACGGCCATGATGACGCATCCGGCGGACACGAGAGCGTCAGTGAGGGTGACTTTGTCACTGTCCTCAAGAAGCTGCATCCCGCGACGATCCATTTCCCGATTGCACTGTTCCTGCTGGCAGCCTTGGCCGAATTGTTCGTCATGGCCGGGAGAGGCGCTGCAGCCGAACCCGCTGTCCGCGTGCTGATCTATGGCGGTGCGGGCGGTGCCGTCGTCGCAGCCCTGTTCGGCTGGATTCATACCGGCCTCTGGTTTGGCGGCGATACGGTCATGCATCTCCACCGCTGGAACGGAATGCTGATCGCCGCGCTCGGTCTCGCTCTTGCCGCCCTTGCTTACAGGCCGCGTAAAGACAGAGTCCTTCTGCGCACCGGACTTTTCGCGATGGCCGCGCTCATTCTGCTTCAGGGTTTTCTCGGCGGAGAGCTTGCGCACGGCCCCGATCACCTTGGCCTCTCCTGGATCTGAAGGATAAACATGATGCAGCATTTCAAGACGAAGAAGATGATTGGAACGCTTTTCCTCGGGACCGCGCTGGCGGGCTTGGCGGCGTGCGATCAACAACCCGAGCCTATGGCGGATGACGGAAATACGGCTGCCATCGAGACAGCACCGGCGAGCGCGCCGTCGCCAGTTGAGGCCGCTTCCGTAAATTCGACCGAGACCGGCGTAGAAACCGCGCCCGTCGCCAGCGTACCCGCGACCGAGCGCAAGCCGGCTGGTCCGGCCGAAGCGCCACCACCGCGCACGCCGACAACTGGTTTGACGCCGGCACCCGCTCCAACGACCTCGGATGTTCCGGAACCGGTCGACCCGCATGCAGGGCACAACATGGAGACCATGTCCGATCACGACATGGAAGGAATGTAGGAGATTTGAGCATGAAATTCATAGTTACTGGCTTGGGCATACGCCGCGCGCGCGCGGCACTCGCTACTTTCGGCGTGATCCTCCTTGCAGCCTGCACGAGCGCCGCACAGGCAAGCCCCTATGTAATGTTCCGCGATCCGCAATGCGGATGCTGCGGGGAATGGGCGAAGCATGTTCGCACCGGTCTGGATCACGAGGTCACGGTTCGCGAAGACCGTCCCATGGCCGAGGTTAAGGCTGATGCAGGCGTGCCTGACGACTTGATTTCCTGCCATACGATGGAAGTCGATGGCTATGTGATTGAGGGACATGTTCCTGCACGCGAGATCGCGCGCCTTCTCGAAGAACGACCCGACGGCGTGACTGGCCTCGCCGTTGCGGGAATGCCCCTGGGCTCCCCCGGCATGGAAGTTGGCGGGAGGGTGCAGCCCTACCAGGTCATTGCCTTCGGCCCTGCGGGCGAGCGCGTATTTGCAAGCTATCCATGACCCGCTGGAGCGGGCTGGAGTGAAAACGATCCGATTGAAAGGAAAGCCGATATGACCGATCGATCGATCCGCCCGGACATCTTGCGATGGGGCTGGACGCTCAGCAGTTTTCTGCTTCTCAGCTATCTGCTTTGTGTGGGTTTCGGCCTCCTTTTCCCTGAGCGGTTTCACATGCACGAAGCTTGGGCGCCTCTTTTGCCCGGCTTCGAATGGCTGACCTGGCGCGGCTTCCTTGCCGGAGCCCTCGGCAGCTTCCTTTATGGCTGGTATATTGCCGTCGTCGTGGTGCCGCTTTACGCCGTGTTCGGTCGAGAAAAGCGCGGATGACGTTGCACCTCACACTCCACAAGACCTGTCGTGATCGACGCGCTCCCGGCATTCCGGACGGGGGAGTTCGAGCCTTATGACTGCGACGAAGCATGGCACACATGCCGCGATGGAAAGCGCGCCCGACGCCGCTGGTGAGGGGACAATAAGTCTCGCCGGGGGTGTGGCTATGGGTACCGGCGTGATGATCGGCGCTGGGATCTTCGCTCTCACCGGTCAGATCGCGGAACTTGCCGGCCCGCTGTTCCCGCTATCGTTCGTTCTGGGTGCGCTCGTCACATCACTGGCCGCCTATAGCTACATCAAGATGTCCAATGCCTGGCCGTCGTCGGGCGGCATCGCGATGATACTGCAGAAAGCCTATGGTCCTGGCGTCGTTGCGGCCTCGGCTTCGCTGCTCATGGCGCTTTCGATGGTTATCAACGAAAGCCTCGTTGCGCGAACCTTTGCTACCTACGCCCTGCGACCGTTCGGGCTTGAGGAGAACAGTCTCCTGCTGTCAGCCCTGGCTCTTGGGTTGATCGTATTCGCCTATATCGTGAACAAGGCGGGCAATCGATCGGTGAGCGGCTTCTCGCTTGTCATGTCGGCGATCAAGATCGGCGGGATCGCTCTGTTCGCCGTGGCCGCAATCGCCGCGAGCGGATTTTTCTCCGGCGCGTTTGCCGAGCCTGCGTCTATGACGAGCGGCGGCGCGTTCCTGGCGTCGGTCGCGTTCTCGATCCTGGCGTTCAAGGGCTTTACCACGATCACCAATAGCGGCGGAGAGATCGTCGATCCGCATCGCAATGTAGGCCGCACGATCATGATCTCGATCGCGATCTGCGTCGTCACCTACCTGCTCGTCGCGTTCGCGGTCGGGTCCAGTCTGACGATCGGCCAGATCGTCGAGGCGCGCGATTATTCGCTCGCTGCCGCCGCCCGGCCGGCGCTTGGAGAGCTCGGGTTCTGGTTTACCATCGTCATTGCGATTGCGGCGACCACTTCGGGCGTGATCGCCAGC
Source organism: Erythrobacteraceae bacterium Alg239-R51 (assembly GCA_947331495.1). GTDB lineage: Bacteria > Pseudomonadota > Alphaproteobacteria > Sphingomonadales > Sphingomonadaceae > Qipengyuania. Next base: position 143,846 of record CAMZOI010000003.1, read on the forward strand.
GTATTTGCAGTCTCGCGGATGCTCACCATGCTGACCGAGATGAAGATGATCCCGCACAGTCACTTCGGCATGAAGGGTCCGATCCGCGGTCACTTGCTGGTCTATACGGTGGTGATCGCGGGCACGCTCGCGGTGCTGTTCGACCTGTCGCGGATCGCTTCGCTCGGGGCGTTCTTCTATCTCGTCATGGACATGCTGGTCCATTGGGGCGTGTACCGCCATCTGCGCAAGGAGATCGGGGCCAAGGGTTCGGTCCTGCTTGCGGCAATCGCTGCCGACGGCGTAATTCTTGTCGCCTTTGCGGGGGTGAAGCTCGATTCCGACCCCGCCATCGTGGTGATCGGGGCGGTCCTCATAGCTGCGGTATTTGGTCTCGAAGCCCTGTTCCTGCGCCGGAGACGTGCGGAGGATGGGAACGCGCATGCGGACGCCGGCGTCAATGGAAGCAGCCAAGACCATCAAAACGAGGCAGAAAAACAATGAAGCAGGCAAAAGTATACCGGATGGTGATGGACAAGCACATCTGTCCATACGGCCTGAAAACGGTCGACCTGCTCGAACGGCAGGGTTTTGCGGTCGAGGACAATCACCTCTCCTCGCGCGAAGAAACCGACGCGTTCAAGCAAGAGCATGGCGTCGAGACGACACCGCAGACCTTTATCGATGGCAAGCGGATCGGCGGATACGACGATGTCCGCGCCCATTTCGGCAAGAAGAGAACGCAGACCGGCGACGACACGATCAGCTATCAACCCGTCATCGCCATCTTCGCGATCGCGGCGCTGCTTGGCCTCGCCATCAGCTGGTACGCGCTTGGCGAGCTGCTCACCGTGCAAGCTGCCGAATGGTTTGTCAGTCTGTCAATGTGCTTGCTCGCGGTGCAGAAGCTGCAGGACGTCCGCAGCTTCTCGACCATGTTCCTCAATTACGATCTGCTGGCGCAGCGCTGGGTGCGCTACGGTTTCGTCTATCCCTTCGGCGAGGCGCTGGCTGGTATCCTGATGACCGCGCATGCGCTGCCGATCATCTCGGTACCGGTCTCACTGTTCATAGGCACGATTGGTGCCGTCAGCGTGTTCTACGCGGTCTACATCCAGAAGCGTGAGCTCAAATGCGCCTGCGTGGGCGGCAGTTCCAACGTGCCGCTGGGGTTCGTGTCGCTGACCGAGAACCTGTTCATGATCGGTATGGGCCTCTGGATGGGAGCAAAGGCGCTGGGCTGGATCACTTTATGATCGCGGCTCTGCTCCTCGGCTTCGTCCTATTTGCGGTCTCGCTCTATTTTCATATGTGGATGCTGCGCGGCGCCAAGGCCCTTTCCCCGCCCGGGAAGGAGCCAAGGCATCTTCGGGTCCTTGCCGGCTCGTCCCTGGTTCTTGCCAGCCATCTCGTCATCGCCGGTATCTTTGCAGGCGGTATGTATCTCGCCAGTGTTTGGGGACTTGGAGCGCTGGAGCAGGACGTCATCGATAGCTGGATGGACTATTATTACTTCGCGCTGATTACGATATCGACTGTCGGACTGGGCGATATTCTGCCCGCCGGTCACATGCGCGCTATTTCCGGAATAGCCGCACTGACCGGGTTCCTGATGATCAGCTGCACCGCCCAATATGTCTACCAGACCATGAGCAAACAGGAGAACTGATATGGCGAAAGGCACGCAACACGATCATAGCGAGGGAGGCGGTGGCAATTACTGGCGCTTCATGGCGATGGTCTCGACATCGACCGTTGTCATGTTTGTCCTCATGTATGCCAACACCTACGATGCCGATCACTTCTTCTGGAGCGAAACGCGCTTCTGGATGATGTTCGTGATGGGCGCGATGATGATGGTCGTCATGCTGCTCTTCATGTGGGGCATGTATAAAGACAGAACCAAGAACTTCATCATTCTCGGCGTCGCAGCAGTGGTCTTCGCCCTGGCATTGTGGCTCGTGCGCAGCCAGACCACGATCGACGACGAGGAATATATGGCGGCGATGATCCCTCACCACTCGATCGCCATCATGACCAGCGAACGGGCGCATATCCGCGATCCGCGCGTGCGCAAGCTCGCGCACGATATCATCCTCGCCCAGCGCCGCGAGATCGCGCAGATGAAATACCTCATCGAGGATATCGAGGAAAATGGCGTGCGGACCACTGAGAGGCTCCCCGAAGATATCGAAGCTCCGGTTCCCGCAACTCCGCAACCTGACCCAACCCTTGCCGAGACACCCGAAGAAAGAGCTGCGCAATGAAGACGACCTTTATCCTCACCACAGGGCTGGCTGTCGCGCTGGCTGGGTGCAACCAGAACACCGCCATCGGCAATGATCGCGAAGCGCAGCTTGATCCGCCGGCCAAAGCGTCGCCAATCGAGCCGGCTTCCAGCGCGCTGCAGAACATATCGACGGCGCTCGTAAAGCCCGAGACGATGAGCGACGCCGATGTTTCGGCAATCGGCGGGAAGGAAGGTCGTTGTGTCTTCCGCTTGACCGAGGTTGGCTACCCCACCTTCGTCTACGAACCGGGAAGCCAGGGCTTCATCAAGCTGAACGGCAAACTGATCCCGGTCAGCGCTGCCGGTACGGATCGCTATACCAGCGGCGATCTGCTCGTCACCACGCGTCTGTTGGACGATGAAGGCAATGCGGGCTTGCAAGCGCAGGAATTGATCGTGGTCCCGCCCGGGGCCGGAGACGAACTGGGGTATCGCGGATATTCTATCTGCGACCAGTAGCAGAAGAACCCGCGTGAGGTGCCTGGATTGTTTCCGGAGGCAAGCCCGGCGCGGGTTTCGAAGCTACAGTGGATAGGCGGTTCCAGCTCCCCCAAGAGAGCCCTGCGGGTCGCAGGCTCACTGGAGCCGTCTTGGAGCCCCGCGCATGACCAACCCCATGCGCGGGGCTTCATATTCATCCGCATCATTTGCAATTGCGAAGGTTTCTTTTTGACCGATAATCTGACCCATGCCGTCTTCGGCGCCGGTGGAAAGACCGGCACGCTGCTCCTCGAACAGGCGATGCAGCGCGGCCACCACGTGCGCGGTCTCGAGCATCATTTACCGGACCCGGCGAAACGGATCGAAGGTGTCGACTATATCCAATGCGACGTTCTCGAGGACGACCTTGCTGATGCCATTCGTGGTTGCGATGCGGTTATTTCCACCCTTGGCGTTTCGTTCACGCCATCGACCGCGATCGACCCACCACCGCTCTACACCGAGGGTACGCGCCGCATTGTCGAAGCGATGGGCCGCGTCGGCATCGACCGGATCGCAGTGATATCCGCCGCATTCGTGGACCAGCAAGCCGGAGTGCCGTCATGGTTCCGGCTGACAGTTGTCCCCGCTCTGGCAAACATTCTCGAACACATGCGGGCCATGGAGCGCATGCTCGAGGCCGAGCAAGGTCTCAAGTGGACGGCCGCAAGACCCGGTTGGCTTATCGATTTGCCCTATAGCGGCGAAGCGCAAGTGAAAGCGCGGACGCTATCGACGGACTGCTTCCGCTGCTGCCATGCCGATCTCGCTGCCCTGCTTCTCGATTCAGTAGTGAGTGGGAGGTGGATCCACGAAAAGCCTGCCGTAGGCAAACCGGAGGCTGACGATCTGGAAGGGCTTCTTGCCCTTCGCGAGGAACTAGAAAGCCTCCATCTTCGTCGCGATAGGTGAGCGATGGCGATGTTCGTCGCCGTTTGGAATTCGCCGCTCGCGGCATGGTAAAGTAGGTCTGGAGTTTGAGAACATGGCACACGACAAGAAAGACATCGCGGTGTCGCGGTGGGAAGCGGAGGGCGGGGCCCTGCCCTGTGGTCCCCAGGAAGCGTTAGCAGCAACTTGCGACGAGTGGGATATCCCCGCTCTGTCGGACGCGGAACTCATCCAGCTGCGCATCCGCGTGATTGCCTTGGAAAATATCGTTCTTGGTCTGCTCTCGAAGGCTAGCGAAGAGCAGCTCGAGCTTATCGCTGAAATGGCGGACTTTATAACGCCGCGGCCCGACGCGAAGCAGCATCCGTTGACCATCCACGCAGCGACTCAGATGAATCATATGGTGGAGCGCGCCAAGCATTTTCGATCATGACGCAGAATGCGCAGGGCATCTGTTAGCCGACTTTCTAACGCTGCCGTTCAAGTCTTTCTCGAAACAGCCTTCAGGAGGGCAAGGCATCGTCTCTAGCGGTTGAACTTTCCAAAGAGATCTGAGAGTTCCGCCAGTTTCATTCGCTGTGCTTCCTCGTCGCCGCTTTCGATTATGGCTGCGATGGACTCCTGCGCATGGATGGCGAGAACTTTGGTTCTCGTTGCGCGGCCAGCGTTTCGATCGGATCGTCTCGGTCGGCATGTTCGAGCACGTCGGACGCCCGCAATTCGCAACGTTCTTCCGCTGCTGCGCCAATATGCTGACGGATGACGGGGTGATGCTGCTCCACACGATTGGTCGGATCGGCACACCGGGCACAACCGACGCTTTCACGCGCAAATACATCTTTCCAGGCGGCTACATCCCGGCGCTTTCGGAAACCGTCGCGGCGAGCGAGAAATATCGCCTCATTGCCAGCGACGTCGAGATGCTGCGGCTGCATTACGCCAGAACGCTGCGCGCATGGTATGCCAATTGCGAAGCCAACCGCGAACGGATCGAGGCGATGTTCGATGCGCGCTTCTATCGCATGTGGACCTTCTATCTCGCCGGAGCCACGGCGGCTTTCGAACATGGCGGCATGTGCAATTACCAGATTCAGTATTGCCGCGATCGGAGGGCTTTACCCTTGACGCGCCGATATGTCGGCGAAGCGGAGGGGGCATTGCGGGGCAGGTGGGGCAACCTTTCGGGACGGGTTTCTTAAGATCCTTTGCTGACCTGACAGCAACCGTACGGGCCAGCAACGGAAGATCATGTCCAGATGCTACTGCTCATGGTGCAGTTCTACTTCCGCGCGAGCGAGTTGCATCATCCAATCTGGTCGAACGCAAGGCGCATATCATCCAGGCGACAGCTTCATGCGTGTCTTTCACGTGATTTTCCGCATCATCGAGAGAAACCACCATATCGAGCAGGACGTTTTCGTCGCAGCTTGCTTGACCGTCTTTGCCGACATACCGGTGTCTGACGGTCCTGATCGATCGGATCAGTGACCGGCTGCACCGGGTCCAGATCCATGAACCCGACGTATTGCTCGACGCTGTAGAAAGCCTCGCTGAGATCGGGGCGAGTCTACGATGCTCGCGTGACATACGGATGCGCGCCTTGCGGCGTTACCTTCGCAGATGCGAGGAGCGCGTTCCGCAATTGGTCAGTCGGCTATCGGGATAGGTTTTAGCAATTCAATTCTGCGCTGCTTTCCACGCGCCCATCGAACCCAGGTACACATCCACATTGTCAAAGCCGTGGGCGTCGAGCCAGCCTGCCGCCACTGTCGCCCGCATTCCGCTCGCGCACATGAGGGTGTAGCTGCGGGCCGGGTCCAGATCCTGCCAGCGCTTAGACAGTTCGCCGACATAAATATGCTCCGAGCCGTCGATCGCGGCTGCCGCCCGTTCATCGGCATCACGCACATCGAGCAGTGTCCATTCGTTGTGTTCGCCGGTCAGCCGCCGTTCGACTGTTTCGGTATCCACCATCGGAATCGATCGCATCTTCTTGCCCGCCGCCGCCGCGGGCACCACGCCTACGTAACCACCCAGAACGTTGTCCAGTGCAATGCGGACCAGGTGTTCCATGGCAGTATTCAGCTGGCCCTGCGACGAGGCGATCAGGGCGACACTCTCCCCTTCGCCGATAAACCACCCCGCAAAGGCGGGGATCATCCCAACCGGGAGATTGATACTGCCGGGCAGATGGCCCGACGCATAGGCGAGCGGCTCGCGGATATCGACGAGGTGGTCCGCGCCGCATTCGCCTAGCTCCTGTAGCGACATCGGTTTCGGCTCAATGACCCGCGGAGCGGGACTCCCGCCCTCCAGGTTCAGCCGCTCCATCAACCTGAAATAGGGAGGCTGATAATGGTTCTCTCCCACCTTGAAGTCGATAAAGGCTTCGCGGTCCTCGATCTGCAGCCGCGGATTGTTGTGCCGCTCGTGGCCCACGCTTGAGAACTCGCGGTCGGCCATGCCCGACCCGCAAACAGAACCGGCGCCGTGGGCCGGATAAATGATGGCCTGATCGCCCAGGTCGCAGATCTTGCGCAGGGAATCATAGAGCAGGCCTGCGACCTCGCGTTTGCGGTCGGGATAGAAGTCGGTGCGTCCGACGTCGCCGACGAACAAGACGTCGCCGGTAAACACGGCAACGGCTTTCTCCGGATATTCGGTGTCGAACAATGCGTAGGCGAGATGATCGAATGTATGGCCCGGCGTCTCCAATACGCGGAATTCGAGCTGGCCGACGCGATAGCTGTCGCCCTCGCACGTCGTTTGCGCATAGACGACTTCGCCATCGGCGTTCGGGCCGTGCAGCACCTTTGCCCCGGTCATGTCGGCCAGGACCGCTGCGCCGGAAACGAGGTCCTCATTACGATGCGTCTCGAAAATATGCGTGATCGCCAAGCCTTCGGCGCGGGCCTTCTCGATATAGATGTCGCAATCGCGGCGCGGATCGATCACTGCCGCCTGCCCGCCGGACCCGACGAGATAGGACAGATGGGATAGGCCGGGTGTCTTGATTTTTTCGAGAAGCATGATGAGTTTCCTTCTGGTCGGTTTACGAGGGGATGCGGTCAGGCCGAAAGCAGGCCTCCGAGCAAAACGGTTGGCAACCGTAAAGGATTGCGAGTTCACAGGAAAAGTGCCGCCTGTGCGGACGATGAGGAAAAACAAGTGCGTCGAGAATGCCTATAGCGATGGACGCCGAGAGATATGCCAATCTCGATTTCCTTTTTGGATATTCGTTCATATCAAACCTCGAGCGATATCGTCGGGCAGAGACGGATCGGCATTATCCCGCGACAATTCGCGAAACGCGCGGTTCTGCGACAGGAACACACGCCCGCCGATTTTCTCGAGAAATTCGGTTCGCTTGAGCCGATCCATCACCGGGCCTTTAACTTCCGATAGGTGGAGGTCGATCCCGCTATCGGAGAGCCGGTGATTGATCGCCTCGAGGCTTTCCAGGCCCGAGGCGTCCACTTCGTTGACCGCACTGCACATCAGGATGACGTGGCGCACCTCTGGCTGGTCCGCGACGCGCTCGAGCA
>CAMZOI010000004.1 GCA_947331495.1 Erythrobacteraceae bacterium Alg239-R51
CTGGCTCGGGCTCGGGCTCCGGTTCGGGCTCTGGTTCTGGCTCAGGCTCGGGCTCGGGCTCCGGTTCGGGCTCTGGTTCTGGCTCTGGTTCTGGCTCAGGCTCGGGCTCCGGTTCGGGCTCTGGTTCTGGCTCCGGCTCAGGAATCGAATCGGGTTCGGGCTCTGTCGGCGAGTTGCTTTTGTCTTCCGGCAAACCGATCGCCAGTTCGGCTACCAGCGCTCCGAGGTCTGCTACCGCTTCACCTGCGATCAGGCCTCCGGAGATTTCCGAAAGGTCACCGGGAGAACTGACTACTGCTGCCGGGATGAAATCTGCCGGCGCCTCTAGATTAGAAGAAGATGCCGTGATCTGCGCCGCAGGAGTAGCAATCTGCCGAGGCGTAGCCGGAATGGTCGTAGGCGCAGCCCCCGTACTACCGTTGCTCCTGGCAGGTGAATCGAACACCCGCGTTTCGTCGCCGGTGACCGTCAGCCGGTAAACATCATCCGCCGCGATTGTAGCGACTTCCCCCGGTCTCACGAGGTCGCGGGCCTGCCCGTCACCGGTTGCAACTTCCACCAGACCTTCGGTTACCTGCATGGAGGCGCCTTCCTCCGCGACCGTCACGGTGAAGCGGGTGCCCTTCACGACTGCGGCAAGGTAGGGAGTTTGCACGCCGAAGTGCGGATTAGACTTTTTCCCGATATCGAACAGGGCGCTACCGAAATCCTGCACGATCTGAACAATGGAGCGCTCCTCGGTCGCCTCCGGAATACGGATTCTGGTGTTCGGACGAACGGTCACGAATTCACGTTTTCGAACGATGACGGCTGTTCCGTTCGACGAAGACTGGATCGTGCCTCCCGGCTCAATCCGCGCACCGCGGCGGGCTTCGCGCTCTCCCGACCTGTCGCGGATGATCACATTGCCTGAGGCCTCGCTCACCACCCACGGCCCCGTCTGGGCGAGGATGCTCGTACTGCTCATGAGCAGAGCCACAGAGGCGGCCAAACCGGGTCGAAGCATGCGCATGATAAACTCCTTCCCGTGCTGGATACGAGGAAGGGTCCTTACTCAGGATCACCAGGGATGGTTAATCTAGCAAGAATTTGACCTTAATTTAACGACTTGAGTTCATCGAAGGCTCTCCACCCTTTGGGAGTTCTGCGTGTCCATACCGAAGCTTGTCCTTTCCGTCTTCGTCCTGTCGGCGTTTCCTGTCCCGATGATGGCCCAAGACGTGTTCGACCGTACCGATCCCACGCAAGGCGAGGAAGAGGAGGTTCGTCAGCCAGAGCAAGCCGAAGGCATTCCGCCTTCCGTTGCGGCCGATCCCACTTCGCAGGCAGTCGCGCTTGATGGGGAATATCGGGTAGGCGCGATAATCATCGAAGGTAGATCGGCACTGTCGGTATCCGACTTCGTCGACATTCTCGATTCGTATAGCGGGCACAACCTCAGATCCGCTCAACTCGATGCATTGGTCGATGCGATCGCAAGCCGTGCGCGCGATCGCGGCTATGCCTTTGCGACGGCATATATCCAGCCGCAGGCGCTGTCGGCGGGAGTCTTGCGCGTGCATCTGGACGAAGGCGTCATCGACGAAATCAGGATTGAAGGCGCAGACGAAAGCGCAATCCGCTCGCAGCTCGCACCGCTGCAAAATGGCCGGGCAGTCACGCTGGCGATGGTCGAACGGCAGATCTTGCTAGCGGGTGATATTTCGGGCGTTCACATCAGGCGTAGCCGCTACGAGCGGGAGAACGGTCGAGGCATTCTCATCGTAGAAGCATCCAGATCAGCGCTCGATGGCTATCTGGAACTGACGAACGACGGTTCGCAGCCTATCGGCCCGGAACGCGCCCGCATAGATGCCGATCTTAACGGGCTGATCCTGCCAAGCGACGAAATCGACCTTACCTACACCACGACCCCTTTCGAACCCGAAGAACTGCAATATGGCAACGCCAGCTACAGCGTGGTCGTGAATTCCAGTGGGACCGAGGTGGGCATGGTAGGATCTTACTCCGCCACCGAGCCAGGTGCTTATCTTTCCGACCGCGACGTATTCGGAAGAGCATGGCGCGTGGGCCTCGAGGCCCGTCACCCGCTGCTTCGTTCGCGAAACGCAAGTCTATGGGTAGAGGGCGAACTCCAGCTTCGCGATTTGCGCCAGGAGCGCGAAGGCATTCTCGTGCGGCACGACCGCATTCCGGTGATCCGGGCAGGATTGTTCACCGTCGCCAAAGTAGCCGGAGGACGCTTTCGCGGTCGCCTGACTGTCTCACAAGGGTTGAGCGTCCTCGGTGCGACCGAATTGGGCGATCCTCTGGCGTCGCGCGACGACGCTTCTGCCGTATTCAGCAGCCTGTATGCCTGGGCCGACTGGACCCGCGACCTTCCGTCGGATTTCAGCCTGAGACTGGCCGGGCGCGCGCAGGGTTCTACCGACCCGCTTCTCTCCACCGAAGATCTCGGACTTGGTGGCAACTCTTTCCTGCGCGGGTATAATTTCAGCGAACGCTTCGGTGATCAGGGTGTGATGGGATCGGGTGAACTGCGCTACGACTGGGATGACGCGGCAGGTCTGATAGACCGCTTGCAACTGTATACCTACGCCGATGGTGGAGTCGTGGATAATCTGGCGAATGGTCGCGGCAATGGGTCGTTGGCATCGGCCGGCGGAGGCATCCGGACTGATATTACCCGCGGCTTGGACTTCGATATCGAAGTGGCAGTGCCCCTGACGGGCCCACGCTACGACACCGATGACATGTCCCCACGTTTCAACGTGCGGATCAAGAAGTCGCTTTGAGGCGGTCTGCTTGTTTTGAGGGGCTATCGCTGGCGTAATGTTGAAGCGAGACGCTAATGCTTGATGATCGTCGGTCATGAAAAGAGCTTCTGTATTCATTCAAGCAGAGAGTTATGACGCTTTTTGTCTCGCTGCCTCTGCGCGAAGAACTAGATTACCTTCCGCAGGCAAAGCTATTTCGACTAATGGAATCACACTGGCACCTGACCTATCCCAAGTGCCCCTGCTGTAGGGCTTTCAGAGCTGCTCGAGTCCTATCGCGGGCATCGAGTTTCAGTAGGATATTGGAAACGTGGTTCTTCACGGTTCCCTCCGCCAGCGCCAGCAGATCGGCGATCTCTCTGTTGCTGTAACCGGCGCAAATAAGATGCAAGACCTCCCGCTCCCGAGCGGTGAGTGCCTCGGCAACGTAGCTGTCTGCACTGGTTACAGATAGCATCAAGTCAGCCGGCCACGTCCTATTGAGCCGGCACAGCCCTTGGCATCGACGCAGGTTCTCCCTTGCTCACGAGTTGGGCCACTTTTTGATCGAGGCCCACCGGCCGCCCGAGGGTATGCCGATGGAGTGCTCACCAGGGGACCTGTTCCTCCTCAACCCAAGCGACAAGAATCGCCGACGCCGGATCGAAGGTGAGGCCAATCGCTTCGCGGCGCATCTACTTATGCTGCCAAAGCACATCCGGAAATACGTCGGCCGCAATGGGGTGTCTCTGGAAACAATCGTAGCATTGTCGGGGGACATGAAAGTCAGCAAGGAGGTAATGGCGCGCGCCTTCGTCGATCGACACCGTGAGCCGGTCGCCATCATCGTTGCACGCCAGGGGAAGGTCGAGCGCTTCTACCGAGGCGAAGACTTTCCATTCCTGTCGCTGTCAAAAGGTAAACCGCTTCCGGCCGGCACCTTCTCGGGAGATCCGATTGAAGTTGGTAAATATACCGAAACTGCATAGATCGAGGCCGATGAATGGTTTGCCGAACGCGAAGCGAAGAGCGTTCTCTCTCTTACCGATCAGGTCCTGGGCCCGGCCAATGGGTATTCGCTGACGCTACTCCAAGCCGAGCTCGACGACGAAGAATAATCGCCTGAGTGCATTCGCTGCGAAGCTCACCGGCTTCGCTGATCCGTCCCTGTCCGATCCCTGCTATCGCACCGCTATTTCCCTGTTCTTTGGGTAGGGAATGCGAGCGTCAGAATGGCGTAATTCTGCGGGTCGGTGATCTGTCTCGAAAGCCTGAATGGCCTTGGAAATTCTGTTTTCCATGTAGGTTCCACTGCACATCAGAGAAATCAGGCAAGAGACTGGTTCGCTACAGCTTGTGTCGCGCACCAAACAGTCCGGCTTTCTCGGGCCTGCTCGCGCTGCCTGCACAGCTACCGCCGACGATGCGGCGAGGCACCGTCGACGGCGATTGTTGCAGCCGGAACTTATACCGGTCTTACTGGGGCGCGACCAGCAGGCGCAAGTTTCGATCCTGCAGTGAACGCGCGCTCGGGCCGAGAGCCGCGCGTAACTTCGCGATCTGTTCAGCGCTGGCCTGGACGGGAACGTTTGCGACGTGCCAGTTCACGCCTTCGCTGCACGGTGGCGTAGTGAGCGAACCCATATAGCGCCAAACCTCGACCGTCTCGGGAACCATCTCGTCAATATCTACCGTAAGCGGAGTCCCGTATCCCTGGTCGTAGGCTTGCAGCAGTGCCGAAAGCGCAGGGTTTTCACGTCCTTCAGTGAACATCACTCCGAGCACGCCGAGTTCGCCATCGTTCGTGGCGTGGACGAAATGCGCGACCAATGGGTATCGAACCCCGTCAAAGGCGTGCTCGGCCGGGGTGTGGAAATGAACCTGTATCAGCCCGAACGCCGTGTTTCCGCTGACCATTCCCTTGTTCTGGCCCGGATCAAAATCGATCTGCACCTTCTCCAGACCAACTGACAGTTTGCCACGTGCCTCACCGTAATTGGTCGATAGGCCAACCACGCCCACGGCATCGGGATCGGTCAAATCGATAGGCGATTGCATTTTGCCGAGATCGCACGCGGCATAGGCGGTGTTGAGTGCACTCCAACGTTCAGGTGTCCCGCCATCACCGAAACGCCAATCCTTGTCCTGTGCGATAGCGGCTCCGGAAATTCCGAGCGCAAGCGCGGCTGCTGCTGCTACGTACTTCAATTTGAAATCTCCTTGGTTTCTCTGGTTGTTCATACATTAGAACTCGGTCGGTGTTCCCTTCGAGCTGGTTTGCGGCGGTGGTTCGGCAGGCCAATCCGACTCTTCCTTTCCGCGGGTCTTCCAGAGTGAATAGAGCACCCCGGCTGCGATCAATGCAGCGGTTACCCCCAGGCTTACCCAGGCCGGGAACTTGTCACCACCGAGCAGGAAATCGCTGACGAAGATCTTGCTGCCGATGAACACCAGTACCGCCGCCAGCGCATATTTGAGATAGTGAAAGCGGTGCACCATCGCGGCCAGCGCAAAATAGAGGGCGCGCAGGCCCAAAATGGCGAAGATGTTGCTGGTATAGACAATGAAAGTATCGGTCGTAATCGCGAATATCGCCGGTACGCTGTCGACCGCGAAGACCAGATCGGCGAGATTGATGACGACCAGCGCCAGGAACAACGGCGTCGCCGCGCGAACCATGCGGCCGGTTTTTTCGTCGCGGACCTTTACGAAAAATTGTTGGGCATGAAGCTTGGGCGTCACGCGCATGTGACGGCTTATCCATTTGACCGCCGGGTTGTTGCCGACGTCCATCGGCTCGTCGCCCGCGAAGAACATCTTGATGCCGGTAAATACGAGGAACGCGGCGAAGATGTACAAGACCCAGTAAGCCTCTGCCAGCAGCGCCGCGCCGCCAGCGATCATCAGACCGCGCAAGACGATTACCGCGATGATACCCCATAGAAGCGCACGATACTGGTATTTCGGCGGGATCGCGAAGTAGGTAAAAATAAGGCTGATGACGAACACGTTGTCGATCGACAGCGCCTTCTCGATGAAAAAGCCGGTGAAATACTGCATTCCCGACTCCGGCCCGCGTTCGAACCAGACCCAGACTCCGAACAGCAGCGCGACGCTGATATAGAACACCGAGAGTTTCAGACTCTCGCCGATCCCGAGCTCGCGATCTTCCTTGTGCAATACCCCGAGGTCGAAAGCAGTCAGGGCGATCACGATGGTCAGGAACGCCGACCAGAACCAGACGGGCGTGCCCAGCCAATCGGCAAGTAGAAACTCAGGCATGAGCGCGGGGCCTGTCAGGCATCACCCGTGGTGCTGTCGCGAGAACGGACATCCCGATGATGGCAGAGATCAGCGAGCCGGACAGAACACCCATTTTTACCGCGTCGATCTGCGCGGGATCGACGAAGGCCAGTCCGCCGATAAACAGGCTCATCGTGAAGCCGATACCGGCCAAGCAGGAGAGTCCGTAAATATGCCGCCAGCTGACTTCGGATGGCAGGTTCGCCAGTTTGAGCCTGGCGGCTATCCAGCATGCGCCGAAAATACCAAACTGTTTGCCCACGACCAATCCGGCGGCAATGCCGAGCGAGAGGGGAGCAAGCAGCGCTTCGAGCCCGGCTCCGGCGAATGAAACGCCTGCATTGGCGAAAGCGAAGATCGGCAAGATCAGGAACGCCACCCATGGGTGCAAGGCATGTTCGAGACGTTCGAGCGGACGTTCATCGTCAGTCGCGATCGGTACGAACATCGCCGTTACGACGCCCGCCAAGGTCGCGTGGACGCCCGACTTGAGGACACAGATCCACAGGAAAGCGCCCAGCAAGAAGTAGGGGATGGTTCGAGCTACGCCTGTTCGGTTGAGCAGAAGCATTCCTGCCGCGGGAACCAGTGCCAGCGCGAGCGCGCCCAGGTTCATGTTCTCGGTGTAGAAAAGAGCAATAATCGCGATCGCGCCGATGTCGTCGATGATTGCAATGGCGAGAAGAAGAGCCTTGAGCGCGACCGGCACCCGCGATCCGAGAAGCGCGAGAAGACCGAGGGCAAAGGCGATATCGGTAGCGGCCGGTATCGCCCAGCCTCGGATGTTTTCGGCAGATCCAGAATTAATCGCGACAAAAACCAGTGCAGGCACGATCATGCCACCGATCGCCGCGTAGACCGGCAAAGCCGCCTGCTTCCAGCTGCGCAACTGGCCGGTCACGATTTCGCGCTTCACTTCGAGACCGATCAGGAAGAAGAACAATGCCATCAACCCATCGTTGATCCACAGAAGCAACGGCTTGTCGATCGCGACAAGATCGCCCGCGCTGAAATTGACGGGCGTTGCCAAAAAGGAATTGTAGACCGGCAGGAACGCCGAATTCGCAATGATCAACGCGATCGCAGCCGCGATGATCAGCATGATACCGCCCGCACTTTCGCTCGCGATGAATGCACGTAAACGTCGGGTGGGGCTTGGCAAGTTCATGAAAACTTTCGGACTGTTTGCAAGCGATATAACGGCGGTCGGCTCGGAGGGGAAGCGGGCTTCCGGCCGCCGTCCGGCACATCAGCGTGTCAGGCCGCGACCGTAATAATGACGCTGAAGCGCGACAATCTTGTCTTTCAAGGCTAGGCGAAGGCGCTTCATTGCCTTGATTTCATCGCCCGTGCCGATGGCCTTGGTGGTGTCGATACATCGATTGAGCATCCGATGATCGCGCATCAGCTTGCGAAGATATGGCTTCATGATTTTGTCATCGGGCGACATTCTCGGCATTTCGCTCTCCAGCATGTGATGGCCCGATGTGCGGGAGCCCAAGCCGATAATCCAATTCGAAAGATTACCCGCTCGCAATAAGATCTGCTAATGGCGCTCAATGGTCACCATTCGTCAGCTCGAGATGTTCACGCGGCTCGCCGAAACGCGCAACATGAGCCAGGCCGCCCGGATGCTTGACCTTACCCAACCCGCCCTCAGCCAACAGCTTCGCGCACTCGAGGATCGTCTCGGGCTCAAGCTTTTCGAACGAGTGCCCAAGGGAATGCAACCGACGCCCAAGGGGCGCGAACTTCTAACGTCGGCACGTGCGGCCCTCAATGCGGTGCGCGACTTCGGCGACGCGGCCGACCATGCCGCATTGCGCTCGGCAGGGTCGATTCGCTTCGGGGTCTCGCCCACCATCGGCCCTTACCTCATGCCGACAGTCATCAAGATCCTGCACGAACGCCATCCCAATCTCCGCCTCTTCATGCGTGAAGGAATTCCTGCGGTGCAGCATCTGGGACTTGCATCGGGCGAACTCGACATGGTGTTATCGCCCTTGCCCGTCACGGGGCGGGGAGTTCACGTCGAACCGCTGTTTCGCGAACCGCTGAGGCTTGTCGCACCGCCAGACGATCCGTTGCTCTCACAGCAAGCATTAAGCGCCAGGGATTTCGCCGGAAGAACCTTCCTGACGCTCGATCGCCAGCATCACTACCACGCTCAACTCAAAAGCATCTGTGAGAAGCTGGATGCTTCGATGCTGGCCGATTATGAAGGAACCAGCCTCGATGCTCTTCAGCAGATGGCCGGCTCGGGCGTCGGACTAGCGGTTCTGCCGGAGCTTTACATCCGGTCTGCCGCCGGAGGCCTTGACGTGGTAAAGATTGCCGAACCCACTGAATGGTACGAATACCGAAGCATTGGCGCAGCATGGCGTTCGTCGGCAGCTTTCGCAGACCTGTTTGCAGAGATAGCAGGAATTATCGCGCAAGAAGCAAGAAAGCGGCTCGGGCAAGATGCCGGCGAGACCGTCTGACTGGACCTCGCGTCATCCGTGCGCTCCGAATTCGTTGGCGATGGCGGTGGAGATGCGCAGGTTGAGGAGATGCGCTGCCTCGATCGGTTCGATATAGTTTCGCCTGATTGCGGCATACCCTTCATCGCTCTGGCGAGGATAGTCGCCCTCCTCGGCAAGATTGAAATCGCTCTTCCGGGGGAAGCTGGTCGGAAAGGCGCGACGCAATTGCGCAAGGGCCTCTTCGATCCTCAGCGTGAAGACCATTTCCAGGACGTCCATACGGCTGATATCGTTTGCGCGACTGAAGGCCGGCACGCTGACCGCCTTGAGAAACATGTGCTGTAGCAGAGCAAGCCGAACCGCCTGCAGTACGCCGATGGTACGGCGCACCCGTTCTCGATCCGGATGTGGATGCTCGTCCGGCACGAGCTCTAGCAGTCGGTGAAGTTTGAGCGCATCGACCCGCAATCGCGATGCCAGACGCCGGAACACGCCATTGCGGTCATCCTCGATCAGATACTGCGCCAGCGCTTCGCATGCCGGAGCGAGATGTTCTTCGGTTCCGCGATAGGTACGACTGGCCCAAAAGGCCGAATTGAAAAGTTCACCGAATGCGGCGACGGTCTTTATGCTGGCCAGCGCGTTGGAGGCACGAACGAGACGCGTGATCTGCTTTCCGCGCGTGCTGTCGCGCAAGAGAGAGGCAAGCTCCTCGATGTTGCCTTCGGCAGCACTGCCGACGCCGGCAATGACATTCACCGGATAACCAAGTTGCTGGAGAATGGCATTATGCGGTATCGCCCGGATCTGGCGCAGACTCATTTCGCGATCAGTGGAAAGATCGCTCTGACGACGGGATTTGCGACTCCCGGTTTCGTTCAGCAGCCCGAGGCCGAACGCACTAACCGCACGGGAGTAGGTGCGGCTTTCCAGATGGTCGCTCTGGTGTTGCTTGACAGCCCGGTAGAAATCCAGGCTCAAGTCGGTCCGGCGGTAGAACGGATCGGTCGGAGCGTTGTTCTCAGTATGGCCCGGTGAAAACTCGATGATGCGCGTCAGCGTGGCGAGAGCCAGTTCGGGCGAAGCAAAGAAAAGGTAACCATCGCCCCCCTGAAAGCTGGCCTCTGGTTCCAGCGTGAGCCCGGCGCGAGCAAACCGTCCCTGCGACCAAGGACTGAGCGGCCATTCGATGCGATCCTTGAAACTTGCCGGATGCGCACCCCGACCCATGCTCTCGCCGTGGGTGTTGAAGACGAGCGCGGAAACGTCGGTGATCCCGTTCGCGGCCATTGCGTCTGCGAGACGCCCCTGCAGACGTTCGATGGCCAGACTGGCGGGGATCTGTCCGACGAACCGCCCGGCATCCGAAAAACCAGTCTGGATCGCCACCCGACCGCGTTTTCGGGCGTAGGACAGGTAATCCGGCTCCGCCAGCAGAAGATCCAGAAACCGTCCGCCGTGTTCGAGCGCAGTTTCCGTCTCGAACAGGGGGGACACATCCACCCTGTCGTCAATTCCGAAAAGTTTCGCGAAATATAGCGCGGCGAGAACGGTCGATGGCTGCTCGCATTCGGCCACCAGCATACGAATCGGCGCATCGGCATCGATATGCTTGAGTATCTGCGACATCGCCAGAAATTGACGGACGGCAGTTGAACTCTCGATAGCGAGCGAGGCGAAATTGCAGCGAACCGGTTCGACACCAGCGAGCAGTTCCCGCAGCGCCGACACCGCGCCGCGGCTACCAAGGTCGATCCCGCCGGCATCGCCCAGACGCTTTCGGATGGCATTGTGCAATTGCTTGGCATTCACGCGGAAGTGTATCCACCCCATGCCGAGGCCATCGGCGCGCATCGCCGCCGCCAGCGTTCGCAACCCAATGGCCCGTTCTTCATCACTGCCGCGCGCCTCACGTTCAAACGCTTCGATCAGAGGTTTCAGCGACACCATCTTGCGATCGCCATCTTGGGTAAGCCTGTTGGCTGCCTTGTTCATGGTCTCGGGATCGGACAGGTCGTCGCCGAAATCTTCAGCCGAGCGGCGGGCGTGTGCTTCGGCGGCGCGAAGCTTTGGCAATATGGGGTGCGATGCGTCGATCTTTTCCAAAGACCCCGCGTAACGGTTCAGCCGCTGCGCTTTCTCGGCCAGACGGAAAGCTATCGATGTGTACCACTTGATGTCAGTGCGGCCATCCATGTCGTAACCGACCCAGCTTGCGAAGCGGAACGGCAAAGGAGTGATCTCATGCCATCGGTCAGGCCAAGCCTTGTGTGCCAAAGTCAGAACGCGTGACACGATCCGGTCGCGCGCGTCCTGCGCGTTCCCAAGGGCCGCCATGGCGCGCTCATGTTCGAATGGCAGAGTAATCTCGGGGCGATCCGACTTGACTGGTATCTGCACCTGATCATCGTGTACGGCCAATTCGGCCACCGCTTCGCTTTGGTTTGGCGTCAACAGGAATGTCGGATGCGCGGTGAAGACGGCATGCAGGTGCGGTGTCTGCCAGAACGAACGGAACGCTTCGAAGTCCTTCGCGTCCTTACCTAACGCTTCGAGCCGCACTTTCGCGCTGTCGGGATCGAGCAAGCGTTTCAGCCGCTCGGCACGGGCATCGAGCGAGCGCGACTCCAGCTCGTCGATCAGTCCGCTCAGCGTCGCAATGTCGGTCTCGCCGCTTTCGAGCGAGCGCGAAATGTCGAGCGAAAGCTGAAAGACGGGATTGAACAGCGGAGTACGCCTGGTTCGCTCATGCAACTCGCGCAGTCGGCAGCTCAATCCCTCGAAAGTCGTCTCTAGCTTATCGCGCATAATGCCGGAACCTTCGTCTTGCCTGTCGGCAGGAGTCCGCAGGAAAGCGCACGCGCTGTCAAGCGAAGCGGTCTCGGTCGGAGAAGCCTTTGTCTGCGAGCGCCTTCCTGATCAAGCGACCTTGCTGGCCAGTTGCGCGATATCGGTGCGTCCGATCAGTTCGGCGACGGCATAGTGAGGGACTGGCTTGCTCAGGAGGTAGCCTTGAATGTACTCGCATCCTTCACGCTTCAGGATATCGCGTTGCTCTGGAAATTCGACACCTTCTGCAAGCGTGTCCATTCCCAGCGCCTCCGCCAGAGTCGTGATCGCACGGATTACGGCGTGAGCATTGTTGGTGTGGTCGCACAGATCGCGCACGAAGCTCTGGTCGATCTTCACCTTGTCGAAGGGGAAGCTGCGCAGATAGCTCAGCGAACTGTATCCGGTCCCGAAATCGTCGAGCGCGATGCGTACGCCCAGATCGCGCAAGCCATGCAAGGTGCCAAGGGTGCGATCGATATCGGCGATGAAGACGTTTTCGGTGATCTCGAGTTCAAGCCGTTCCGGCGCCAGTCCTGCGCGCGATAGCGCTTGCAAGATCGTGGTAGACAAGCCCGGCGTGGCGAACTGCTTGGGCGAGATATTGATGGCGACGGAAAGTTCATCTGGCCATGAAGTGGCAGCGCTACAGGCTTCGCGCACGACCCAGTCGCCGATCTGCAGGATCAAGCCGGTTTCTTCCGCCAGAGGAATGAACTCGGCTGGGCTGATCAGCCCCTGAGATGGATGGTTCCAGCGGATCAGTGCCTCGAAGCCCTGAAGTCTTTCCTGCGTCAAACTGTAGAGCGGCTGAAAATAGAGCTCGAAATGCCCTTCTTTGATGGCCAGCCGGAGGTCGGCTTCCATCTGGCGGCGGCGGCGAGCTTCTTCGTCGAGCGAGGGCTCGAAGAAGTGAAAGTCCGATTTGCCCCCCCGCTTGGCGCGATACAGTGCCAGGTCGGCATGCTTGAGCAGGGAAATACCGTCCTCCCCGTCGCCTGGAGCAACGGCGATACCGATGCTTGCCGAACATTCCACCGTATGGCCCTCGATTTTGATCGACCGGTCGAAGCAATCGCTCACTTTGCGGGCCAGTGGCAGCAGGTCGATTGAGGAATCATCCACGGTCTTGAGGATGGCGAATTCATCGCCGCCCAACCGCGCGATCTGCGCGTCGGGAAGACCGTCCTTCAGTGCGGTCGCCACAGTACGCAGCATGCCATCGCCGGCCGGATGACCCAGCGTATCGTTGACCACCTTGAAATCATCTAGATCACAATAGGCGACCATGACCCGTTCGGAGCCCTTGCGTCGGGAAAGAGCTTGCTCGAGTTGTTCGACGAACAGTTTGCGGTTCGGCAGGTCCGTCAGTCCGTCATGCAGACCGACATGAATGATCTGGCGTTCGCGCTCTCCGATGGCATCGACCATCTCGGTGAAACTTGCGGCAAGACGTCCCACCTCGTCATCGGTTCGAATATCGAGCGTTATGTCCTCGCCGCGTCCGAACCTGCGGACCGCCTTGTCGAGGGTGGACAACGGACTGGTGATGCTGCGTGCAATCCGCCAGCCCAAGGCCACGACCAGAGCCAGACCCGCGAGCGCGATTGCGACAAGCAGATATTTCAACGACGCGTACTCGGCGAGCGCCTCGCCAAGTGAATGGCGCAGCACTAGTCGCGGTTCGACGCCATCCTCGAGCGAGGACAGGGCTGACAGGTGGTAGAGATTACGCCCTGCCTCGTCGCCTTCGAAGACCTCATTGGTCGGACGGTCAGCGAACCTTTCAGGCAGCTGACTCAGCCCTTGTACGGTGGCATCCATCTCGATTGCAGCCAAGCTGTTGAGCCGCGCCATTTCAGCGGCGTCCAAGGGTTGTGCGATGACCAGCCATCCGACGATATCGGGCGCTTCGATCGGCGATGCTGCGGCAAGCGCCAAAGTGTCTCCGAGGCGGATTATGCCCTGCTCGCGCCCGTGGTCGAGAGGGTCCCAGATCGAGGCAACATCCGGTTGCGCCGAGGCTCCGTCGCCCACATAGCTCGCGTCGAGCCCGACAACAAAGGCGGCCGAGGCCCCGGACCGGTTTCTCAAGCTTCGCAGGGCGCTGGAAATGGTAAGGCGATCGTCAGTTGCGACCGCTTCACGAAAGCCGAAATCGCGACTCAGTACGTCGGCACTGGAACGCATTTGCTGAGCCCGCAAGTCGATGATCTCGTCGAAAACCCGGGCGTTTGCGGCCAGGTCCCGGTTGGCAGTGTCCTCACCAAACCGCTCGATTCCGGCGCTTACTGCCATGATGACTATAGCAAGTACCGCGCTGAAGAGCACCGCATAGAGCACCGCAATGCGTAATTTTAGCGAGCCGAAGCTCGGAAAGGGGATACGCGAGAGCAGACCCGTCATCGTAAGGGTACCGCAATCTTGAGCGAGCCGGATGCATCGATTGGCTTGCTTAACTCATTGGCAGGTTTGCGCAGTCGCGGATGCCATACGGTCAACTTGGCTTTGCCGACCGGTAGATTGCCAATGTCGATGTAACCATTGGTGTCTGTCTTACCTGCAAACGGTGTGTCGACCACGCGAATGTATCCGCGCATCGCATCGTGGATATTGCATCCCACCTTGACCGCACCGCTAGCCGGAAACCTGTGCGTTCGGGTTTGATCGCGTCCGTAAAGGTCAAATTCGAACCGGGCCGTTTTCGAGAAACTGTAGACCGAATGTCGAACCCTATCGAGGTTTGGGAAAGCAACCGCGCTGCCCTTGGCGATCACCAGCGTCCCAGGAACGAACTGCTCGTTCTTCTGTGCCATCGCCATGCGCCAGGGGAAGGAAATCCGGCCCCCGCGCCAACCCGGACTGTGCACTTCGACGACAGCGTCGCGCACGGGCACACCGCGCTCGTCTACCACCTGCACCCTTACCGATCCGGAAGAAGACGCCCAGGCCAGTGTGGCAGGAAGACAAACGAACAGCGCGAGACAGGCGAGGAGACGTAGCATGGCTTTTACGCAGGTAGGCTCGCAGTCGTTAAAAAATCGTCCCGGCGAGGTTAACGGCTTGTGCACCATATTCTAGGAAGTGCCGGATCATGATGTGGCAGAACATTATGAGTGCGCTCGTGACTACCTTGCTTGCCTGGGCATCGTCCGCAAGCGCTCAGCCTGTCTCGACAGAGCAAAACGCCCAAAGGTTCGAAGCTGCCGAAGAATTTGAAGGTGGCGAGGAAGCTGTCGCTCGCTTTGTCGATTACAACGGCAAACTGCTATTAACCAATGCCGTAAGCGCAGTGGACGGTGCCAGTGGTGGCGGCATTTCCAACTGGGCGACGATCGCCGGGCGACAGGAAACACGCGGCATTGGCGTGCAGGCTAATGTCACGACCTTGTTCCTACCAGACTATTTCTATCAGTCGCATGGACTGGCTGTTGGCATCGCCGACCGGCTAGAGCTTTCATACGCGCGGCAAAATTTCGACACGCAGGATGTCGGCGCGGCGCTCGGCATAGGACAAGGCTACAAGCTAAATCAGGACGTTCTAGGAGCAAAGGTCCGGCTGTTCGGGGAGCTCGTTTATGGAGAACCTCTGATTCCTCAAGTTGCGTTGGGTCTGCAGTACAAGCGCAATTTGGACGGCGCAGTGGTCGAAGCGGTTGGTGCCGTCGATGATGATGGCGTCGATTTCACTGTGAGCGCGACCAAGCTGTTTCTCTCGCACAGTGTGCTCGTCAACACGACTGCACGTCTGACCAAGGCGAACCAGAACGGACTGCTCGGCTTTGGCAGCACCGCAGATGATGATTACTCCCTCCAGTTCGAGGGTGCGCTCGTATACCAGCTCTCTCGTAGGTTCGTGGTCGGCGGGGAGTACCGTACCAAGCCTGACAATCTCAAGCTGGGCGAAGGCGACTGGTTCGACTTGTTCGCCGCTTATGCCCCAACCAGGAATATCACGCTGACGGCGGCATATGCCGACCTGGGTTCGATCGCGACCTTCGAAGATCAACGTGGCGCTTTCGTTCAAACGCAACTTGCCTTCTAAAGGAGATACCCCGTGTTTCTTGCTGCCTTCCTGCCAATCATGCTCATGCAACAAGCGCCGGCCGACGATATCGATTGGGATAAAGAATTCGGAGTCGAAGAAGTCGAACGCGACCCCGTTACGGGAGAATTGCCGGTCGAGCCATATGTCCAGGCCAATGCCAACGCAGGCGCCACGCCGTTCGCCGGTGACACCATGGCCGCGCGTTTCGGCGGACAGAATGGCATTCGGCAGATCGCGAACCGCTTTGTCGATCTGAATTTTTCCGATCCGCGCATAAGGACGATCTTCGCCGCTCACGACGAGGTTCGCTTTCGCCGCACGATCTTCGAACAATTCTGCTACATTCTAAACGCTGGCTGCAACTACTCGGGGCGCGATATGGAAAGCTCCCATTCGGGTTTGGGCACACGGAAGGCAGACCTGAATGCGCTGGTCGAAAACCTTCAGCAAGCCATGCGCGAAGAAGGCGTCCCTTTTGCGGCCCAAAACCGTTTTCTAGCCAAGCTGGCTCCGATGAGCGCGGACGTAATAGACCGCTGACCTTACGGTTGGGACTGGACAGCCGCCGGTTGAACCGTCACCTCGGCCTCGAACGTTGACCGGGCAATGATCGGTGCTTTTCGAGGGGATTTCATGAGCGACTGGACCATTGGTATTATCGGCGGATCAGGTCTTTACCAGATCGACGCGCTGGAAGATGCACAGTGGATTTCGGTAAGCTCTCCGTGGGGCGAGCCATCTGACGAAATCCTCTGTGGCACGATCGGTCATGTGCGCGTGCGCTTCCTGCCACGTCATGGTCGCGGCCACCGCATTCTTCCTTCCAGTTTGAATGGACGCGCCAATATCGACGCGTTGAAACGCGCCGGATGCACCGATATTCTTGCTATCAGTGCGGTCGGGTCGTTGTCAGAAGATCTACCGCCGGGCCGCTTCGTGACCGTCGATCAATTCATCGATAACACGAAGGGTCGCCAGTCCACCTTCTTCGATAACGGCTTTGTTGCCCATGTTTCCATGACCGAGCCCGTGTGTCCGCGGCTATCGAAGCACGCGGCGAAGGCTGTGGCGAAAGCAGGCGGCGAATGCAGCGATGGCGCGACCTACCTCGCGATGGAAGGTCCGCAATTCTCGAGCCGCGCAGAAAGCAAGCTGTACCGTCATTGTGGTGCCGAAGTAATAGGTATGACGGCGATGCCCGAAGCCAAGCTCGCCCGTGAGGCGGAACTGCCCTACGCCCTGCTGGCCATGGTCACGGACTGGGATAGCTGGCGCGACGACGAAATGGGTGTCGAGATTACCAGGATTATCGAACAGATGAACCGGAACTCGGCGCTTGCGAGGAAAACGGTGGAGGCGTTTTGCATGAGCCTGCCGAAGAAGCGCAACCCGTCTCCGATCGATCACGCGTTAAGTGATGCGGTGATTACCGCGCCCGAGCAACGCGATCCGGAAATGCTCGTCAAACTGGACGCGGTGGCCGGACGCCTCGTTAGGCAAGCATGAGCGAACGCTGCGACCTGCTGGTCGTCGGCGGCGGCATCAATGGAGCTGGCATCGCCCGGGATGCAGCAGGCCGCGGGTTGAAGGTCTTGCTGGTCGAAAAGGACGATCTTGCGTCGCACACCTCGTCGGCAAGCACCAAGCTGGTCCATGGTGGGCTGCGCTATCTCGAGAATTTCAAGTTTCGCCTGGTCGCAGAGAGCCTGCGAGAGCGCGAGGTGCTGTTGCGCAACGCACCTCATATCATCTGGCCGCTACGTTTCGTCATGCCCCACGAGCCCGGCATGCGCCCCAACTGGATGCTGCGTATCGGGCTAGCCCTCTACGACAGGCTTGGCGGTCCGAGAACTCTTGCCGGCTCGCATCGTGTTGATCTGCGCAAGGCGCCCCATTGTGCCAGCCTTCAGGAAAGACTGAGGACCGGGTTTGAATATTCCGATTGCTGGGTCGAGGATTCTCGTCTCGTCGTACTGACCGCGATGGATGCCGAAGCGCGCGGCGCGAGCGTGCGGACCCGGACCGAATGTGTCGCACTCGACCGACAGCGCGATTGCTGGACAGTGAAATTGCGCTTCGAAAGTACGGAACGCGAGGTGAAAGCGAGGGCGATCGTCAATGCCGGCGGGCCTTTCGTCGATCGAATGGCCCGGATTGCCCTGGGCCAAGGGACACCGGCGCATCTGCGGCTGGTCAAGGGCAGCCACATCGTGGTTTCCCGGCGCTATCCGGGCGAGCACGCTTATATCTTCCAGCAACCCGACAGGCGCATTGTGTTCGCCATTCCGTACGAACGCGACTTCACCCTGATCGGAACGACAGACCTGTTGTACGAAGACGATCTGGATCGGGTAGAAATTTCGACAGCGGAAAACGATTATCTGCGGGAAGCCGCCTCGCGCTATTTCAAGAGCGGTATAGCCGTTGACGAGATTGTCTCGACCTTCTCGGGTGTTCGGCCCCTGTATGAGGACAATGCAGGGACCAATTCGACCGTCACCCGTGACTATGTCTTCGAACTTGACAGCGATGAGGGCGCACCGATCCTATCGGTTTATGGAGGCAAAATAACGACATATCGCAAGCTTGCCGAGCACGCGCTGGCAAAGCTCGGCTCGGCACTCCCCATCCCTGGCGAGCCGTGGACCAAGCAGGTTCCGCTTCCGGGCGGCGACATGGCAGGGGCAGATTTCGCAAGGTTCCTGTGGGAAGCGAGCGACAGCTATGACTGGCTACCCGCCGAGATGCTTCTTCGCCTGTCACGGGCATACGGAACGCGGATTACCAAACTGATCGGCAAAGCCAGATCACTGAATGACCTAGGCAGGCATTTTGGCGGCGATCTTTACGAGGCCGAGCTCACCTATCTGGTGCGGCATGAATTCGCGCGAACCAGCGAAGATGTTCTATGGCGCCGAAGCAAGCTCGGATTGCATCTGAATCCTCAGGCCAAGGCTGATGTAGGCGAATGGTTCGATCAGAAGCAGTTGGTTTGATCCGCCGTTACGGAACGCAAGGCAGTCACAAGGCTTGAAAGGGAGATACCTCGCGTCCAAGTGAGCCCATTGCCGCCCCTTTACATTCCGGAGTCCCATGGCCCTGCACGATCCCAAACCTCTCACGAAAATTTCTCGCCAGGAGGTCCGGGAGGCCTATCGCGCGGAAGAGAACGCATGTGTCGCCGAACGCATGGAACAGGCATCTCAAGTATCGGCCCGCCATAACGAAGCGGCAAAGCTCGCTATTCGTCTGATCGAAGGCGGGCGAGAGCGCAAGGCAAGCGGGATCGATGCGTTTCTCCATCAGTACGGACTGGCTACTGAAGAGGGCGTGGCTCTGATGTGTCTTGCCGAGGCGTTGCTGCGAGTTCCCGACGCGCAAACCGCCGACGCGCTGATCCGCGACAAGATCGGAGATATCGACTGGTCCGAGCATCTTGGCGGAAGCTCGTCTATCTTCGTCAACGCGGCCACCTTCTCGCTGATGCTGACAGGAGAGGTGCTCGAACGTCCCGAAGAAGCACAAAAGGGCATGGGAACCACGCTCAAGCGGGCCGTCAACCGGCTGGGCGAACCGGTCATTCGCAAGGCTACCTTGCAAGCCATGCGCATTCTGGGCGGCCAATTCGTGTATGGGCGCACGATCGCGGAATCGCTCAAGCGTGCTTCGCCCGAACGCGCTCGGGGCCTGACGCATAGCTTCGACATGCTGGGCGAAGCGGCGATGACCTACGCAGATGCCGAGCGGTATCGTGCGAATTACGAGCAAGCCATCGATGCACTGGCGCGCGAAACGACGGGCAAGGTCACGACTTCACCCGGAATTTCGGTGAAGCTGTCCGCGCTGCATCCAAAATACACTTTCCTTCATGCCGATCTGGCCGTGGCGGATCTTTTGCCTATCGTCCGTCATCTGATGGTCAAAGCGCGCGATGCGAACATCCATTTCACTATCGATGCGGAAGAGGCGGACCGGCTCGAACTGTCGATGGACATCATCGAAGCGCTGGTTCGCGATGACAGCCTCTTCATCCGGGAGGACGGCAGCCGCTGGGCAGGGTTTGGCCTTGCCATTCAAGCTTATCAGAAACGTGGCGTACCGCTGTGTGACTGGATCGCGCGGCTTGGCCGAAAATACGACCGCCGGTTTTTTGTCCGGCTTGTGAAAGGCGCGTACTGGGATACGGAAATCAAGCTCAGCCAAGTGGGCGGGTTCGATGATTTTCCGGTCTTCACTCGCAAGCTTGCCACCGATGTCAGCTATCTTGCCTGTGCCGACAAGCTGCTCGCCGCCAATGATGTGATCTATCCGGCATTCGCCACACACAACGCCTACACAATCGGTGCGATCAAAGCGCTGGCCGGGGACAAGCATTTCGAATTCCAGCGCCTTCACGGAATGGGCGAAGATATTTACGGCGCACTGGCCCAGATCGAGGGCAACCAGAAAACGATGGTCCGTATCTATGCACCGACCGGAACCCACAAGGACCTGCTTGCCTATCTTGTGCGGCGGCTGCTCGAAAACGGTGCCAACTCCAGTTTTGTCAACCGGATGGCGGACGCCGATATTCCGGCAACCGACCTCGCCACCGATCCCGTGGCCGATATTGCGAGACTGAAACCCTATCGCAATCCGGCGATACCACGACCAGCTGACATCTTCCCCGGGCGGGTTAATTCGGCGGGTATTGATCTGTCTGATGCGCTCGTGCGCGAACCGCTGATGGATCGCCTGAGGGCTCTGGACGACAAGCACTGGCTTGCCGAACCGACCTTCATGTCCGGTGCCGAAGGCGAAGTTGCGCCGATCAACAAGCCGCATGATCTTTCCGCGGAAGTCGGCACGCGTCGCGATGCGCTCGATTTCGAGGTTGAGGAAGCAATTACGCGTGCCGAAGCAATCCAGCCTGGATGGAACGCTCTGGGCGGCGAACGACGGGCGCTATTGCTCGAAGCGGCGGCCGATCTGTTCGAAGATCACACCGACGAATTTCTCAGCCTGTGCCAACGGGAAGCTGGCAAGACTCTGCAGGACGCGGTGCTGGAATTGCGCGAGGCGGTCGATTTCCTGCGCTACTACGCAACCGAGGCGCGGCGCCTGTTCTCCCGTCCGATCGCGTTACCTGGACCGACCGGCGAGGAGAACCGGCTGGAACTGGTCGGGCGCGGCGTGTTTGCGACTATCAGCCCGTGGAACTTTCCATTGGCAATCTTCATCGGTCCACCCGCTGCGGCGCTTGCGGCCGGCAACACGGTCATCGCCAAGCCGGCGCAACAAACCCCCCTGATTGCCGCGCTCGCCGTGCGCCTGTGCCATGAGGCGGGCATTCCACCTGAAGCGTTCCAGCTCTTGCCGGGCGCCGGAGAAGTCGGCGAGATGATTACCGCCGACCCGCGAATTGCCGGCGTGGCATTTACCGGTTCGACCCAGACCGCACAGGCGATCAACCGCGGCCTCGCCGCGCGCGAGGGACCGATTGCGTCCTTCATTGCCGAAACGGGCGGCCAGAATGCGATGATCATTGATTCGACCGCTTTGCCCGAACAGGTTACGCGGGACGTCGTCGCCTCGGCCTTCCAAAGCGCTGGACAGCGATGTTCGGCCCTGCGCGTGCTGCATATCCAGGACGATGTCTATGACGAGATGCTCGGGATGATCCGAGGCGCGTTTGAAGCACTTACGCTGGGCGACCCTGAAGATCTCGCGACTGATGTGGGACCGGTAATAGATCCCGACGCCAAGGCGGCGCTCGAGCGCCACGTAGCGCGCCGCAAGAAGGGCGGGCGGAACGTCTGGCGCCGTCGCTTGCACCGCGGCGCTGGCGCGGGATGCTACGTCGCGCCCACGATCATCGAGATCGATTCGATACTCGACCTCAAACGCGAAAACTTCGGCCCAATCCTCCACGTTGTGCGTTATCGCGCAGCCGATCTAGGTCGCGTGATGGACGATATTAATGCGACTGGATACGGTCTCACCTTGGGGCTTCACAGTCGAAACAATGATACGCGCGCGTTCATCGAAGCACGATGCAAGGTCGGTAATTTCTACGTCAACCGCAACCAGATAGGCGCGGTAGTGGAAAGCCAGCCCTTCGGTGGCGAAGGCATGTCGGGTACCGGTCCCAAAGCAGGCGGTCCCAATTACGTGGCTCGCTTCGCGACCGAGCGTGTCGTCTGCATCGATACGACCGCCGCCGGCGGCAACGCCACGTTGCTGGCCAGTTAAGTCATGTATAACCCATTGCGAAGGCATGCCGAATGCAGGTATGCCTTCGCAATGGTTCGCACCTTCCATTTGTTCATCGTGCTGGTCGGCCTTTTATGGGCGCCCGCAGTGCAGGCCGACGTTCAGCTCAGCTTTCATAGTTTCAACGGTTCGATTTTCTTCGGGCGGTATCCGCACACATTCGTGGTGCTCGAAGGCGAACTCGATGATGGCACGCCTATTGCGGAGAATTACGGCTTTTCAGCCAAGCGCGCCACGCCGGCCGTCCTACGAGGTCCGGTCGAACATATGATCTTGGTGGAGGACGCGAAATGGATCGGGAAGACCAACCGACACTTCACGGTGACGATCGACGACGCGAAATACTGGGCATTGCGCAAGGAAGTCGATCGATGGCGTGATGCTCCCGGCAGATTTTACGATCTTGGCACGCGGAACTGCATCCACTTCGTCGGCACGATCGCGAAAATCGTCGGGGTGCGCGTCGACTATCCTAAAAACATGCTGCGCAGACCCAAGTCCTGGTTGAATCACATCGTTGAACGCAACCCCGAAGTGAAAGGAACGCAGTTCTGATCGGCGGATAATCGTAACGGTTGGCTTGCTCCGGGCAGCGCTCTCGGGAATTGTTGCACGATGGCGATTCTTTCCGATAAGTGGATCCGCGACAAGGCTCGTAGCGATGGGATGATCGAACCGTTCGTCGAGGCTCAGAGACGCGAAGGCGCAATCAGCTACGGTCTGTCAAGCTTCGGATACGATGCGCGGGTCGCCCCGGAGTTCAAGATATTTACCAATGTCGATAGTGCGGTTGTCGACCCAAAGGATTTCGCCTCCAACAGTTTCGTCGATCGCGAAACCGATATTTGCGTCATTCCGCCCAACAGTTTTGCGCTTGCCAGGACCGTCGAATATTTCCGCGTACCGGAAGACGTGCTGGTCATCTGTCTGGGCAAGTCGACCTATGCGCGATGTGGAATAATCGTGAACGTGACTCCGCTCGAACCGGGCTGGGAAGGTCATGTTACGCTCGAATTCTCGAACACGACGCCATTGCCGGCAAAGATCTATGCCAATGAGGGCGCATGCCAGTTTCTGTTCCTGCAGGGAAATGAGCGGCCGGAAGTCACTTATGCCGACCGGGCTGGCAAATATATGGGCCAGCGGGGAGTGACCTTGCCACGGCTCTGACGCTGCGTCTTTGACTTCATGCGTCGGCAGGCGCAAATCGCTATCCTCAACTGGGAGAGCATGAATGGCCGAGGCAGAATTCGATATCGTCGTCTATGGAGCGACCGGATATACCGGCAGGCTCGTGGCCGAGCATTTCGTACGCGAATATGGTAGTCGTGAGGACGGTCCGAAATGGGCCATGGCGGGCCGCAGCGAAGACAAGCTGACTGCAGTTCGCGACGAGATCGGCGCGCCCGGGTCTACGCCGATGATCGTGGCGGACGCCTCCGACCCGGCAAGTCTCGAGTCGATGTGCAAACGCACGAAGGTGGTCCTCACAACCGTCGGCCCATACCAGCTATACGGCGATACCCTGGTGGAGGCCTGCGTGAAGACGGGTACCGATTATGCCGATCTGTGCGGCGAGCCGGCATGGATGCGCGAACAGATCGACAAACATCACGATGCCGCCAGAAAAAGCGGTGCGCGCATCTGCTTTTCAAGCGGCTTCGATTCGATTCCTTTCGATCTTGGCGTCCTGATGCTCCAGAAAGAGGGGCAAGCGAAGCATGGCTCGCCCGCGCCACGGGTGAAGGGTCGGGTCCGTGCGATGCAGGGGACATTCTCCGGTGGCACCGCCGCCAGTCTGACCGCGACGATGAAGAATGCAGCCAAAAACCCCTCGGTGATCAAGGTGCTGAACGATCCCTTTGGTCTGACGCCCGGCTTTGCCGGTCCGGACCAGCCCGGTGGCATGATCCCGCGCTACGAAGACGAACTGGGCAAATGGGCCGCACCGTTCATCATGGCGACCATCAATACCAAGAATGTCCACCGTACCAATTTCCTGCGCGATCACCCCTACGGTACCGATTTCAAATATGACGAGATGACACTGACCAGCCCGGGCGAGGCGGGCAAGAAGGCTGCGAATGCAGTTGTCGAACTGCTCAAGAACCCGTTCGGCGCGAAACCGCCCAAGCCCGGCGAAGGACCGAGCAAGGAAGAGCGTGAGAACGGGTTTTACGACATTCTGTTCGTTGGCGAATGGCCCGATGGCAAGCGGTTGCACTACGCGGTAAAGGGCAAGTACGATCCCGGTTATGGTTCGACCAGTCGAATGCTGGCCGAAACAGGCATGGCGCTACTTGCCAGCGACGCTGGCGGAGGCGTTGGAACGCCCGGTTCCTTCCTTGGCGAGGCACTTGTCGAGCGCCTGCGCGAACATGCCGCGCTGACTTTCGCGGTCGAACAGTAAGAGCTTACGTTTCGTGACCTCCGATCATTCCCGGACTGTCTGCCTCACGCACGCCGACTAGAAACTCGCACGGATGCTGGCCGTGAAGTTACGGCCAGCCAGAGGCACGAAATCCTTGGTGAAACTGGTGTGCCGTCGTCCCGTGACGTCGAAAATATTGTCACCTTGCAAGAGTAAGGTGACAGTATTGTCGCCGCGGACTGGCCGCCAGGAAAGCGAGGCGTTGACGAACGTATAGCCGTCCGTAGCCGTTTCGAACGGCGCTACGTCTTCCTGCTCATCGAACCATTCGACCTCGCCCCGGACATCAAACCGCGCGGTCGAGGCTTCGAGCGCGCCAGCAAAATGGAGGGGAGGAATGCGTGGCACGGACGTACCATCGTCCAGATCGGCATCGACATACTCGCCGCGCACGACGGTTCCAACCGTCAGATAGCCGGTGTCGATGAAATCGTAGGCAAGTTCGCCTTCGACGCCCGTATAGGTGGCGTTCTGCTGGAGAAACAGGAAAACCGGGAGATCGTCCTCTTCCTCGCCGTTCTGGGCGAGATAGATGTAATCGTCGAACCAGTTCTTATACGCTGCAATCTTGAAAGATGCGTCGCCGAACCCGCCTCGGGCATAGACCTCGCCCCCCCATGACCTTTCCGCCTCGAGATTGGGATCGCCGATTTCGAAAGCCTGTGTGGCGATATGCGGTCCGTTCGAGAAGAGTTCCTCGCCCGACGGCGCACGCGCAACACGGGAAACATTGATTCCAGTGCGGATGTTGACCGTCGGCTCGTATGCAAAACCGATCGCGCCCGATGCCAGGTCGAACTCACGGCGAATCCCGAATTCATCCGAAGCCACGACTGTTTTTTCGAACCGACCCGACCCTTCGATTTGAAACGGTCCATCGCCAAATTCCTGCAGCGCGAAAAATGCGTACTGGTCAGTTACATTCGGCGCGACAAAAGCTTCGGCTCCGATAGCCTCGAAATCGCGGAAGTAATACTGGAAGCCGACGGAACCGCGCCATGCTCCGCGATCATTCTGTACAAGCTCCATCCGCGATTCGATGCCTTCGACATCGAACACGGTTCCGATTTCCTCGCCTTCGAACTCGGTATGCGTGTAGTCGGAATAGCCACCACGAATGCGCAGGCGCTCGAAAAATCCGTCTCCCAGAAATACGTCGCCGCGAAGGTCGGCCCGGTATTGCCGCAAGCCGATGCTGACCCGCTCTTCCTCTTCTTCCTCGCCACCCTCTTCTGCGACACCTAGTTCTTCCCCGTGATGATGCCCTGCTCCGGGCCTGCCGGGGACACCGTATTCGGTATCGTAAACGCCGAACGACACGCCCAGCGTACTGTCGCCGCGGAAGAAGGCCACGCCACCATTCGCGCTCCATGTTTCGGTCGCGCTATTGGGTAGAAACCCACGCTGTTCGGCTGCTTCGCGAAGCTCCTCGGCCTCTTCGAACTCGCCCTCTTCCGCCTCTTCGGCGGCCTCTGCCAGTAATTCGGCGCGCAATTGCGGCGCAACGGTAAAGCCAGACACTTCGAGGTCATCCGTTTCGCGCCAGGAACCGTCGGCATGTATAACAAAGCCGCTATCGCCGACGCGCATGTCGACCGAACCGCCGAATTCCCGAAGGTCGCT
Source organism: Erythrobacteraceae bacterium Alg239-R51 (assembly GCA_947331495.1). GTDB lineage: Bacteria > Pseudomonadota > Alphaproteobacteria > Sphingomonadales > Sphingomonadaceae > Qipengyuania. Next base: position 25,708 of record CAMZOI010000004.1, read on the forward strand.
CGCAGTATCGCCGCGGGCCAGAAAATCGAAGTGGACCGGTTCTGCCGGGATGCGCCGCGGAATACGCTTGTCGATGACATTTACCGCCCCGCCAATCGCCTGGCTGCCAAACAGCAGCACGGCCGGTCCGCGCAGGACTTCGATACTTTCGGCGGTAAGCGGATCGATCGAAACGGCGTGATCGTCCGAAGTGTTCGAGGCGTCGATCGCGCCGATTCCGTCGACCAGTACCTTGACCCGTTCGCCGGCAAACCCGCGAAGTATCGGGCGCGAAGCTCCGGGCGCGAAGCCGCTTGCCGAAACGCCAGGCTGGCTGTCCAGAACGTCGCCAAGCTGCCCGGCAAGATTGCGCTGAAGCTCTTCACCTTCGACGACATCGGTCCCGGCAAGCAAATCGAAATCTCGCAACCCCTGGGCGCTGACGATAATTGTTCCATCCTGCCCGATCCGCCGATCGTGCAGATCGTCTTCCACCGTACCATCGTCCTGCATGGGCGCTGCAGACTGTTCGGGTGCGGCAGGCTCGCGCGCCTGACCATGGGCAAGGCTACTTGTGCAAAACGCAGCGACCGAAGCGGACAAGGCAAGGCGGCGAAGGGGGTTCTTCATATGATACAACATATCGCTCCCCCTACCGTATCTTTTGCTTTAATCAAGTCTTCAATGTCATTGAATCGATATCATCCGACGAACGGAGCTGGCCGACCGAACGAGCCGCCCATCGCTGCGACTACTACATGCCTCGGTACAGTCCGGAATGAAGGATAATGGAGCGGGCGAGGCGATTCGAACGCCCGACCCCAACCTTGGCAAGGTTGTGCTCTACCCCTGAGCTACGCCCGCTCACTGACGCTTCCGGACCTGCGAGGATCTCGGTAGGGAGGCGGCCAATTAGCAGCGGCCCGACCGACTCGCAAGCCCAAAAATCGGTTCGCGCTGGGCCCTTGCCGTACTTGGCTCCTTCCTTCACATTCGCTTTGAAATGCCCACATGGGCTTCGACAACAATCGCGCAGAAAAGGTGGCAGAATTGGCAAGCACCGGTCTTAGTATCGATGAACAAAAAGCGGTCGACAAGTTCAAAAGGGATATCGTCGAACCGTCGATGTCCAAGCTCGTCATCCTCGATTTCCATGCAGAATGGTGCGGGCCATGCAAGGCGCTTGCGCCCGTCCTGGAGAAAATCGCTGCCGACTATGCTGACAAGGGTGTGGTGCTGAAGAAGGTCGATGTGGACAAGGAACAGTTCATTGCGGCGCAGTTCCAGGTCCAGTCGATCCCGACGGTCTATGCCATGTTCCAGGGGCAGCCTGTCGCGGACCTTACCAATGCACGGAGCGAATCGCAGCTGAAGCAGACGATCGACCAAATTCTCGCTCAACTCCCGATCGACGGGGGCGCGGATGATGGCGCTGCGGACCAGGCCCGTCAGGACGTGACACAGTTCGTCGAGATGGCCGAACAGATCTTGGCCGAAGGTGATGCGGAACGTGCCGCAGGTATCTTCGCGCAAGTCGTGCAAATGGAACCTGACAATGGTGCCGCCCAGGCAGGCCTGATACGATCGCTTGTACAGGCTGGTCGTACCGAAGACGCCCAGGCTGCACTGACAGCGGCCGAGCAGATCCCCGGACTGGCGGACGATTCCCAACTGGCGATGGCCAAGAGTGCGCTTGAGCTTGCCGACGGCAAGGTCGATGAAGGTGAGCTTGCCGATTTGAAAGCCACGGCGGCAAGTGGCGATATGCAGGCGCGACACAATTATGCCGAAGCGGCGTTCGCTGCGGGAGACCGCGATGGCGCGGCAGACGAATTGTTGGCGATGATCGAGGCTGACCCGGAATGGAACGATGGCGCCGCCAAGGCCAAGCTGCTGCAGATTTTCGAAGCGGTCGGACTGGAGGATCCATGGGTCGTATCGGTCCGGCGCCGACTATCCAGGCTCCTGTTCGGATGATTGCATGACCCAGCGTCTTTCCATCTTTCCCCTGCCCGGGGCGATTCTTTTCCCGGGCTTGCAATTGCCGCTGCATATCTTCGAGCCACGCTATCGCCAGCTCGTCGGCAGCGCGCTGGCGAAGGATCGCCTGATCGGAATGATCCAACCGCAGAAATCGAAGGACGGCGCGCCACTATACGAGATCGGCTGCATGGGACGGATCGGCGATGTCGAAGCGCTGGAGGATGGTCGGTACAATATCATCCTCGACGGCGAGACACGTTTCCGGGTTCTGCGCGAACTCGACGTCACGACCGCCTTTCGGCAGGTAGAGGTGGAACTCATCGACGACCCCAAGGACCAGATCTTGTCCAGTGTCGAACGTGCCGGCTTCGAATTCGAAGCCAGACGCTTCGCCGACATGCAGGGCTATTCGGTCGATTGGGATTCGGTCGCGCGGCTCGACGATGAAACTCTCATCAACGGCGTCGCGCAGATAATTCCATTTGACGCGGCCTCCAAGCAGGCGCTCCTCGAAGCGCCCGACCTGTCGCAACGGTGCGAATTGATGATCCAGCTAATGCAGTTCTTCGCCCTGCGCGATGACGGCGACGAGATCATCACGCTGCAGTAGCCGCTACCAGTCCGAAACTGCCCCTCAGGCCGTCTATCACATATTGCGCGGCAAGCGCGGCAAGCAGGACGCCAAGAACGCGCGTGATCGCCGCCTCGACCTTGTCGCCGAACAAACGCATGATAGGACCTGCCGCCATCAGTGCGAACATGGTCAGGATCAGCACCGTTGTCAGCGCGCCCAGAACGGTCAGGTCCTGTTCGAGCCCGCGCGCTTCGTTCATCAGCAGCATGATCGCCGCGATTGCGCCCGGCCCGGCCAGCATCGGAATGGCCATGGGAAACACCGAGACGTCTTCTATCTCTGGCGTCGCGGCCAGTTTTTCAGCCCGTTCCTCGCGGCGCTGGGTGCGCTTTTCAAACACCATCTCGAACGCGATCCAGAACAGCATCAATCCCCCGGCGATGCGGAAACTGTCGAGTTCGATATGCAGCGCGCCAAGCAGTTCTTCTCCGAACAAAGCGAAGACCAGCAGGATCGCGCCGGCGATAAGGGTGGCGCGGATTGCCATCATCCGGCGCTGCGCACCGGTGGCACCCTTGGTCAGGCCGGCATAGATCGGGGCGCAACCCGGGGGATCGATCACCACGAACAAGGTGATGAAAGCGGACAGGAACAGCTGGGTCACCGGGACTGATCCGCCTCAGGTGCCGCAAAACGCTGGTCGAACGCCTCGCGCCATTCGCCTTCGGTGAAGGCGTTCACGACCACGCGCCTCGAACCGTCCGCGCGGTGCTCCCAGTACCATTGCAGCGTGCCGTCGGGCGAGGTCTGAACCCCATGGCGCTCAGCCTGGCTTGGCAGGGTAGGGGCGGGCCGAACCGGCGAATTGCGCGAAGAACAATCCGTCACGTGGCCGTCCACGGCATCGAGCGCGGTCACGACAATGGCATCGTCTGCGGCAGGCGTAGTAACCTTCGCCGGCTGCGGATCGTCCACTGCCCCGGCATCGTAGAACCAGCGATACGTACCATCGCGCTGCCGCTGCCAGACCGTGACGAAACTGCCGACCTGTCCCCCCGGTTCGCGAAACCGCCCGAGGCTGACTGCGAGGAAGCTGTCGCAACTTATCCAGACCGATCGCGGTGCCCATTGCACGGCCTGCTCGGGATCATCCTGTGCCGCAAGCCAGCGCTCGGCCTCGATCGGCCCATTCACGCCATGGATCACGGCGCCAGGCGCGGCAAAGTCACGAAACGCCGTCCATTGACCGTCATCGCGCGCGGCGCGGGCAAAGGCGATCTCCGTGGCGACGATCTTGCTCGGTTGCGCCTCACCAGGCGCCGTCGCTAGCAACCTTTCGATCCGGTCGGTCGACATGGCAGGCCGCGAACCGCCCGAGCAGGCGGAGAGCGCAGCAACACAGAAGACCGCAAAGACAAGCCTCACAAGCTGTTTTCCGGCGGGTCCATTCCCGCGTTGCGATAGGCTGCCACCAACGTATTCCGCAGCAGCACGGCAATCGTCATCGGACCGACCCCGCCGGGAACCGGAGTAATCGCTGCCGCCACTCCCTCGGCACCAGCGAAGTCGACGTCTCCCACAAGCCGGCCCTTCGCTTCCCCTTCGACAGGAGCGAGGCGGTTTATGCCGACATCGATCACGGTCGCATTCGGCTTGAGCCAATCGCCCTTGACTATTTCGGCCCGGCCCACCGCCGCAACGACGATGTCCGCTCGCCGCACCACACCAGGCAAATCCCGAGTCCGGCTATGGGCGATGGTGACAGTAGCGTTCGCGTCCAGCAAAAGCTGCGCCATCGGCTTTCCGACGATATTCGAACGACCGATGACCACTGCTTCCATCCCGGACAGGTCGCCCAGTCTGTCGGTAAGCAGCATCATGCAACCAAGCGGCGTGCACGGCACGAAACCGCTCTGCCCCACCGCCAGCCGCCCCGCATTGGTAACGTGGAATCCATCGACATCCTTGTCGGGACTGATTGCGGCGATGACCGCCTGCTCGTCCACGTGATCGGGCAACGGCAGCTGGACGAGTATCCCGTCGACCGCATTGTCCGTGTTCAGCTTCTCCACCAAAGCCAGCAAATCCGCCTGGGACGTATCGGCAGGCAACCGGTGTTCGAAGCTTTCCATATGGGCGGCCAGGGTCGCCTTGTGCTTGCTGCGCACATAGACCTGGCTGGCGGGATCTTCGCCCACCAGCACCACCGCGAGGCCTGCCTTGCGGCCCGCCACAGCTTCGAATTCGGCAGCCTGCGCGCCTACCCGCTCACGCAGCTTCTCGGCGAAGGCCTTCCCGTCAATTCGCTCTGCCGCCATCAGTAAATCGCGTTCCCAAGGACGATCAGCACGATATTGAGCAAGATGATCAATACCAGCGGAGAGAAGTCTATCGCGCCGGTCTGGGGCAGGATATTCCGGATCGGACGCAGGACAGGATCGAGAAAGGTGTTGATCCCGTTGTAGAACGCCGAAAGAAATTCGTTCGAGCGGTTCACCACGTTGAAGGCGAACAACAATCCGATCACGAACTGGATGATGATCAGCATCACCAGGACGTTGGTGAGCATTGCGATGATCTGGTAGATGGTAGCGAGAGCCTGCATGATAAAGTCGCGTTCCCGTCGTTTGCGATTGCGGCTGCGTCCTACAAGAGCGCACCGCCCCGCGCCACCCCAAAGCAGCGTTCAGGGATCGCGGCTGACCAGCGTACCTGCACCGCGTGCGGTGAAGAATTCCAGCAACATCGCGTGAGGGACACGTCCGTCGAGAACCACGGCAGCTTCACAGCCCGATTCTACCGCCTGCACACAGGTTTGCAGCTTCGGGATCATTCCGCCGGTGATTGCACCGGTACCGCGCAGCCGCGAGATGTCGGACGGGGTCAGACTGGTCAGAAGGCTGCCCTCCTTGTCGAGGACGCCGGAGACATCGGTCAGCAGCAACAGCCGTGCCGCCCCCAGCGCCGCGGCCAGTGCGCCGGCCATGGTATCGGCATTGATATTGTAGGTATGCCCGTCACGGCCGACGCCGATCGGCGCGACGACCGGGATCATGCCCGCCGACGTCGCAGTTTCGAGGATCGTCGTGTCGACCTCGGTCGGCTCCCCTACGAAGCCGAGATCGAGTGCCTGCTCGATGTTGCTGCCGGGGTCCTTGCGCGTGCGCTGAAGTTTGGTCGCGATGACCAAGCCGCCATCCTTGCCGCTTATGCCGATTGCCTTTCCCCCTGCGCGCGCGATCGAACCTACGATTGCCTTGTTGATCGCACCCGACAGAACCATTTCGGCCACATCGGCGGTCTGCTTGTCGGTCACGCGCAGACCGTCGACAAATCTGGTTTCCACGCCCAGTTTTTTAAGCATTGCGCCGATCTGCGGACCGCCGCCATGAACCACTACCGGGTTTATGCCGACCGCTTTCAGCAGGACCACGTCTTCGGCGAATTCGCGCGCCGCCCGTTCATCGCCCATGGCGTTGCCGCCATATTTCACCACGAAGCTGCGCCCCGCATAACGCTGGAAGAAAGGTAGCGCCTCGATCAGCGTTTCCGCCTTGGCGTGGATTGCGGGGTCTAGGCCGGTACTGGTCATCCCGATGGCGATAGCTGCCTCGCCCACGTCTGCAAAGCGCCCTTTGAGGCGCCCTTGCAGAGGGAACGGGTTGGCGTCGTTTACTCGATCGGTTCGACCGTCTCAGACGGCTCCAACTCGTCGGCGACGATCACGTTGGGATCGGTGGTGGCATCCTGCCCATCAAGCATGCCCGAGACGTCCTCATCCGCATCGGGGCGGATTTCCTGGTTCAGCCGTTCCTCGGTGGTGGTGGTGGCGTAATCGGGGACGGTTTCGACATCCTCATCGCCATCAGCGTTGAAGAAGAAGATCACCGCGGCAATCGCCAGCACGACGATCACGGCGACCCACATCCAGCGCGTGTGGGGTGCCTTGGTATCGGGAATCGGGTCGGTCATCGGGTCGAACTCCTTATTGTCTTGTCAGGTCAATGGCCAAGTCCGGTCTGTGTTCCGCTTTCCCCGGCGCGTCCGTACCGCCGAGGCTGTGTGCATGGCGCTCGTCATCGGCACTTCGAACGGCTAGGACACTGGCGATGAAACAGCTTGCACCACTTCTCGCCTTGTCTGTCGCCGCCTGCGCGAGCGTGCCTGAGGGGCCGCCGCCCTTGCCTGAGCCGCAGGAGCAGTTCTGGCAGGCGCTCGAAAGCCATTGCGGCAATGCCTATGCCGGAGGGCTTTCGAGCAGCGACGAGCGCGATGTCGAATTCGTCGGCAAGCGCATGGTTGCGCATTGGGCGGAGTGTTCGGACACACGGATCGCGATAGCCTTCCATGTCGAGCGCGACACCGGGTGGGATCGCAGCCGGACATGGCTGGTTACCCGGACCACAGACGGCCTCAGGTTGAAGCATGACCACCGCCACGCCGACGGCAGCGCGGACGCGATGACGCAATATGGCGGCGACACGCTTTCCACAGGCACTGCAAGGGTTCAGGATTTCCCGGTCGATGCCTTTTCGATCGCGCTGTTCGAACGCGCCGGGCTGGACGTGTCGACGACCAATGTCTGGCGCGTCGAGGTCGACCCGAGCGATACGAACGGGGCGCGCTTCGCCTATCAGCTTACCCGCCGCAACGACCCCACCCGCCTGTTCCGGGTCGAATTCGATGCGAGCGAGGAGGTCGCGGCGCCGCCACCGGCATGGGGCTGGTAGGCTCCGCGCACGAACCGCTTCCACATGAAAAGGGCACCGGATCGCTCCGATGCCCTTTTCTGTCGAGCGACTTACTGTCGAGCGACGCGGATACCGCCGTTCAGCGTGACCGCACCTTGGTGTAGTGCGTGCCGGAAGCGGCCCGGTCATCATCGTAGATCACGTGATCGTGCTTGATGTCGAGATGATCGGCCGAAACCAGTCGCCCATCTTCCATCCGCACGGCAATGACGTGCTCCTTGTCCTTGTCGACCAGCATGTCGTCGATCTTGCCGTATTCCTCGCCAGTGCGCGAGCGGACGTGATAGCCACGAATGTCCTGATCGTCGTTTTCGAGCTGCCATTTGGAAAGCGAGTCGAGTTCGGCGAACCTTTCATCATGTTTCATGGTTTTCTGTCCTTATTCCACGTTGAAGACGTTGGTCGCGTCGATGAAGATTTCCGGATTGTCGGCAATCTCGCGGCTGACCGATGTCGGCACGTTGCCGTCGTAGGATTGCACCGCGCCTTCGATCGAAACGCGCGAGCCGGGGTTGACGTCGATCTGGCCTTCGGTCGGGGTATCGGGCGTGGGCACCTGGTTGAAGGTCACCAGGGTCTCGTTGGCACCTTCGCCAACGGTGAACGCCATGTCGCCGACGACTTCGTTCACGGCAACATTGTCGAGGCTCACCTGCCGTCCGACCAGCGCGGCATCGCCGGTCAACATTGAAAGCTCGGTAATCGCCGAAGCATCGGCATTGGCCATCATGTCGGCGTCGGTATCGACCGTGTCGACGGCGACGACGTCGGCATCGGTGGCGATGTATTCGTCATCGTCATTGTCAGCCAGCAGCCACCACAACAGGGCGATGATGCCCGCCAGCAGCAGCAGCCACCACAGCCAGGACATCGAGGATTTTTTCTCTACGGGAATTTCAGCCATAGGGTTCGTCTCCGGTTTTAAGGCCGTCGCGCAACCACCATGCGCGGAAGCGTCGCGACCCGATAACCTAAACATCGGATGAACGGCGGTTTCGTTCCAACTTACAGGAACTTGCTTTATGTTAGCTGGCGGCCCTCGCCCCGGCCCTCAGTCGAACAGTTCCTCGAAGAAGCTCTTCTTGCGCTTTTGCGGCTTGCCATATCCATGGCCATAACCCGAATGCCGCTGCCCGCCGTGCTGGGCATAGCCGGGCTCGCGGCGCGCGGCCGCTTGCGGGACGCTGCGTTCGATGATCTTGTCCAGTTCGCCCCGGTCGAGCCAGACGCCGCGACATTGCGGACAGTAATCGATCTCGATCCCCTGCCGGTCGCTCATGGCGAGCGAGACGCGGCAGACGGGGCATTGCATGGCGGATACTTCGGCTTCGGTGCGCATGGGATATTGCTCCTGATATGTCGGTTCCAGATGGGTAGCGGGCAGGAGCGATCAACCCAGCGTCTGTACGACCTTACGCGGACCGCCCGTTCGGGTTTTAGAAAGTGTGACTTTCCTCATGCCCAGTCGATATTGGCGCAGGCGCGGTCGAGCCGCGCAAGATGCTGGAGAAGCGCGGAATGATCGGGTTTGCGGCGGATCCCGACGAAGCGCCCGGCATCCATCACCACCTGTAACAGGCCCGAATGGTAACGCGTTCCGGCATCGAGCCCCGTGGCCTTCGCCGATGACAAGTCCACGGCTTCGTGCGGTTTTCCCAGCGCCGCATCCCACGCCGCGGCAAAGCCTGCCGCGCCGGGGCGCTTGCGCAGGCGATAGGCGCTTTCGCGGCCCATAGAGATACGGCGGCAAGCCGCGAGCACACTGCGTGATTCAGCAAGGCAGCCGATGAACTGCGCCTGGCGTTCGGGCGTCCAGCCGTCGCTGCGCGGGCAGAGCGGCACGGGATGGAATGCGGGAATGCGCCGCCGGGTGATGGGCAAGGCGCGCGGCTCGGGGGGCGGATAGTGTTTCATCCGCAAGCATGGAGCAGATTTTGCAGATGTAGGAAAACGGCTTGTGCCTGCGCGGGTCCGGCGGGCGGCGCCACGCAGGCCGAGAGGTGGGGCCGACACTCTCAGGCAAAGCGTGCGTCGATTTCCGCCGCGAGTGAGGCGTAGTCGGCATGGCCGGTGACCGGCTCCACCCGCTCGGCCCACAGATCGTCGATTGCCGATGCCACCGTATCGGGTAGCACTGCCGCATCGCTCCCGCTCGCCTGAACCTTGGTCGAATCGCTGTTGGCGGGAATGCCGAGCCGCTCTTCCATCACCGCACAGATAAGCGCATCGTCGAAACGGTCCTTGTGCTCGTGCATGAATTCGCGCGTGGTCGCGGCCATGACCGTCTCGATCGTTTCGTCACTGGCCTCGATCCCAGCATGTTGCGCAAGCGCCCGGATCATCGCGGGCTTGTTTTTCACCGCCCATCTGTAGGTCGCGAGCAAGGTATCGCCTTCGTCGCGGCGGGCATACCAGCTGAGCAAATGGGTGAAATAGTCGCAGCCATTCGGCCCGCCGCCCAGCCATAGCGGCATGAAGTCTTCCAGCGAGAACGCGCCCTTTTCGATATGCCAGCCATCGAAGAAGCGGTGCATGGACACATAGGTTTCGTGCGGATCGCGCAAGGTCACGACGTAGCGTGATCCGGCAGGCAGCCGTTCGTATTCGCGGTGCGACTTGAACCCGCGCGGGGCCGCGCGCTGATCGGCGCTCATGTCCATATCGACCATGGTGGCGGTGTCTTCCCAGGGGACCACGCCGCTGATGTCGGTAAAGTCCATGTCGATGGAGCCGGTGGCGCTCACCATGCGCAGCTGGTGGAACATCTGCTGGGTCAGCGTGGTGCCGCTCTTGGCCCAGCAGCTGAGATAAACATCGGAAGGGCGCGGGTCGATCGCGTGATGCGGCCGCGGCGGTGTCGCCTCGGCCAGCGAACCCATATTGGCTCCGAATTCCTCGATATTCCGCGCCGGCCGTCCTACGCCCAAGAGCATCGCTTCTCTCCCGCTGGGCGACCCGGGAGGGGGAGCATGGCAGGTGGGGGCGGGGTTGGGAAGTAGGGGTTGTGGGAATGGGGCGGATAATATTTCATCCGCAGGCATGGAGCAGATTTTGCAGATGTAGGAAAACGGCTTGTGCCTGCGCGGGTCCGGCGGGCGGCGCCAGGCGCGCCGAGAGTTAGGCTGACCAGTTCAAACGAAGCGTGCGGCAATTTCCGCCGGTTATTTGCAGAACGCTGTTAGGATTTCGAAATGTTTCGCCTGATCTTTTGGCGAGCCTTCCTGTCACGGACAACGCAGCGGAATCCGATGTGGCTAGTAGAGCTGTCGATCGACTGTCCCTGGCGTGCAGCCGGTCGATACCGCCGACAGTAGTTTGCCGCGCAAAGATGTGATCCGCCCTTTGTCACGCGGCGCGCAATGGCGTTGTCGCCCATGCTTCGGTCGATACTGTGCTTCTTCAGGCCCCCACGCGGATTGTCGATCACACAACAGTTTTTGCTGCTTTTCGGGACATCCAATGGCAAGGCATACCAGTCGGCAGTCCATTCCCAGACATTGCCGATCATGTCGTACAAGCCGAAATCATTGGCCGGAAAATACCTGACCGGGCTCGTTCTCCGGAAACCGTCTTCAAGCGTATTCTCATCGGGGAACTGCCCCTGCCAGTAATTCGCGAGCATCTTGCCACCGGGAGCCAGTTCGTCCCCCCACTCATATTCTCGTTTCTCATGCCCGCCGCGCGCTGCAAACTCCCACTCGGCTTCGGTTGGCAAACTTTTGCCCGCCCACTCTGCGTATGCCTTGGCATCGCCATGCGTTACATGGACCACCGGATGATCGGAAAGATCTTCCCATGCTTCGTTCGGTCCAAGCGGCTGGCGCCAGTTCGCACCGAAGCGGAAGTCCCACCACTGGTGATAATCGTGCAAGCCTTCCGCCGCGTCGGGCGCAGCAAAAACAAGCGAGCCCGCTTTTGCCATTTCCGGAGGCATGCCAGGATAATCGGCCGGATTCGGCGCTGTTTCCGCGAACGTACAATGCCCCGTATCGCGAACGAATTCGGAAAATTGGCGATTTGTGACCGGTGTGGCATCGATCCAGAAAGGATCGACCTTCACCCGGCGCTGCGGCGCTTCTTCGGGATAGAAGCGCTCGGACCCCATGGTGAAGGTACCGCCGGGAATGGGAACCATTCCCGACAAATCGGTTAAAGAGTGATTCCTTGAACCCATACGATCGATGTCTCTTCAGCTAAAATGCTCAGCGGTCCGCCATGTATGAAACGGTCGTCACCAAGCAACTTCTCGAAAAAGCTCGGAACGACAATATTCGACTTTTCCCGGACTTGAAAATATGCAAATTCGGCTCAGGGGAACACAGGGGATCGAATCAAGATGCGGGGCATTTTTTTTCGCAAGGCGAGTGCCTTGGCGATAGCGGTTGCAGTTGCGTCTTGCGGTGGTGGTGACAGCAGTTCGCCTGCACCGCCCGTTCAGACGGAAGCTCCGACACCGACCCCAACACCAACACCAACACCGACAGCGACAGCGACACCTATCAGCGAGGTCGAGGGGTTGCAGAACGTTCTCGTCATCATGGTGGACGACTTGCGGACGGAATTGGGTGCCTACGGCAGTCCCGTGGCGATCACGCCGAACATGGACCGTCTCGCCCGCGAGGGGGCGACGTTCGATAACGCCTATGTTTCCTTCGCCGCGTGCACGCCATCGCGCATGTCGTTCCTAACGGGAAGACGGCCGACTCCGGCCGATCTCGAACTACGCGACAGATATACTGTCAATTCGACCTTTCGTGACGGGGTAACACTGCCCGATTTGTTCAAGGCGAACAACTTCACGACAGCCTCCTTCGGTAAAGTATATCACTACCCCGAAGACGATGCGGACGGCTGGTCGACACGCATCGATACAGTCGAGTTTGATTTTCTGGACGGGCAAGGTTTTCGTAACGAGGATGGCAGTCAGAACACAGCAACCTTTCGTTGGAAGAATGGACGCCCGCTGCCCGACGAAACCAATGTGGCGCTCGCCAAGCAAGAACTGAAGTCTCTGGCATCGGAGCCGACGCCATTTTTCATGGCAGTCGGCATTCACCGTCCGCATTTGCCCTGGATAGCCCCCGACAGCGATTGGGCAAAGTACAGTCCCGCCACCTTGCCCCGAACGGTAAACCCGAACGGACAGAACGGCGCGCCGGGTTATGCGATGCCGATAAACTCGGAGTTTTCAGGTATTCAGGACCTCAAGGGGTACGGAAATACCATACCGCCCAATGTCGCGCAGACTTTGCGTTGGGGTTATATGGCATCCGTATCGTTCGCGGACCGCATGGTGGGAGACCTGCTGGACGGACTTGAAGAGGCCGGTCTCGACGACAATACGGCGGTTATCCTCTGGGGCGATCACGGCTTCCGTCTCGGAGATAACGGTCGATGGGGCAAGTGGTCGGTCCATTCACTTGACGTCCGCGTTCCGCTGATCATGCGTATTCCGACGGTCACGACACCCGGACGAAGGGTCCGAGCAATGGTGGAGACGGTCGATATCTACCCGACACTGGCTCGAATGATGGATCTTGCGCCGCCCGATACGGTCGAGGGCGTTTCTGTCCTCCCCCTTTTCGAGCGCGCAGCCGCGGATTGGAAACGTGCTGCCTTCTCCTTTACTGTCCGTCCTCGCACGACCGGTGCGCTCGTGGGCGAGTCCGTGAACGCTGACCGATATCGCTACACGGTCTGGACTGACCCCGCAGGCAATACTCTCGCGCGAGAATTGTACGACAAGGAACTTGACCGCGACGAGTCGACGAACCGCATCGAAGATCGCGACTATGCCGAGGTCGTCGGATGGCTCGAAACGCTACGGCAGCGAGGTTGGCGGGGCGTGCAAAAAGGCTTGTAAACTCAGAACTCTGCACTCAAGCGCAGTATTCACTCCGCCGCCACACTCCCGCTCGCGCCTTGATTCCCGAACAGGCCGGGCCTTCGTCCATCGCCTCTTCCTCGTTGGCGGGCTTGGCGTTGCGGCGCTTGTCGAAGCTGGACCCCATGTCCTACCAGTTGCCCTTGGTCGCGCCCTTGGAATATTCGGTCGCGCGCTGTTCCGCCATCATGTCCATAGCGATCATGATCGCGGTGTCCCCCCAGGGACCACGGCGCTGATGTCGAGAAAGTCCATGTCGATCCTGCCGGTGCCGCTCACCATGCGCAGTTGGTGGAACATCCGCTGGGTCAGCGTGGTGCCGCCCTTGGTCCAACTGCTGATGTAGACATTGGGGCGGCAGGCCAGGCGGCGGAAGGGATCGGCCGCCGGGCCTGCCAAGCGACGGTCCGAAACTCCGGTTAAAGTTCACTCGAAGTTCACCCGGATTCCGGCCTATAGGCCTTTTCCCCGCGCTTCAGCCGCTCCAGCTTGGCCTCGAATTCCTCGTCGATCGGAGGATTGGGCTCGGCCTCGCCCGTGCCACGATGCCAGCGCGGCAATTCGCCTGCGGGCATATTGTCGGCGACAAACAACGCATCCTCCAGCTCTTCCGGGTCCATGAGCCTGTGCGGCTCGGCCGGCGCTACGGGTTCGAGCTTGCGCAGCACTTCTTCCATCGGAACTGGAGAAGGCGGCAGCGCCTCGTCGGGCGAGCGCCAGTCGCGATGCGCATGACGGAAACGGTCGGGCAGGTAGGCGCGCAGGAGAAACATCATCAGGCGATCGTTCTGGCGATAGCGCGTGCCGGTCCGGTTGCCATCGCGGTCGAACACCGGTTCGGTCGAGCCGTTGAAGGCACGTTCGAAGGCAGCGTCGAGCAGCACGCGCGCCGCGTGCTGAAGTGCCACGTCCCAGGCGGCGGAGAATTGCTCACCACCCGGCGAACGGCGCAGGCGATGGGCCGAGGACTTGCTCATATCCACCTGCATGCAGGCAAATTCGATCGAGCCGGATTGGGCCAGGGCGGCGATGAAATCGCGCTGGCGCTGCGGAGTCCAGCCATCCTTGCGCGGCTTGCGACGGACTGGCAGCCATTTGTATTCGGACGGATCGAACCCGTGCGCGTCGATCTGAGACGGTTCGGGCGGGATCTCGGGCACGGGCGGCTTTTCCGCCTCGAACCGCGCCGCTTCTGCCTCGGCCTCGCGCGCGGCGCGGCGCACCCGCCGGGTGAAGACCGCCTTCTGTGCGGGCGTTTCGGCTTGCTGCGAGGTAGCCTCGGCAGCGGGGGCAGCGGGCATGGAGTTGAGGGTATTGTCCGGCCTGGGCTCGGCTCTGGAACGGGCTGCGGACGGGGCGAGCGGGGTTGGTTCGTGCTTCATCCGGCATGATGGGCCAGAATTTTTCGATGTAGGAAAGTGTTTTTTGTTGGGGCACGAATGGAGGCAGGCAGTCCTACAAGTGCAAGAGCGCAAGCGTCTTTCCGCTCCGACGAGGCGTTATCTTAATTCGACCGAGACCAGCCGCGTTTCACTTTCGCAGTCGTGGCAATGAGCATTGTCGAATGCAGTGCGCAAAACCCATTCCTGCGTCCCGATATCCCAATCGGCACAAGCATCGCGCGAAACATCGGTCGAGCCGCAGGTTCCGCAGAGCATCTGCAATCTTTGCTCTTTCTCCTGCTCCGTCATTGTCGCATGATGGCAGAAAGAATGGATGGGGTAAGGTATGGCGGGGGCTAATTGGTCCGAATCGGTGGAGATTGCCGTTCGTCGTCTCGCCGCTCGGCATGGGGACCGAGAATTTTCGCGCCAAGATTTGATCGCTGAAGAATTGGACCGGATCGTGCGCGAAACCGGCTCACGCGGTGCCACGCCTGAAATGACGCTAAGCCGCGAGTTGCAGCAGTTGCGCGACAAGGGTCAGATCGCATTCGACGGTCCGGGGCAATATCGCCTACTCGATCCGGCGATCGTTCTGCCGGATGTAACGCCGAGCAAGTGCGTTTTCGTCGTCGGCTCGCAATCGATCTATGACGACGAGCCGGATCGCTTCTATCGCTTTCCGCAGCGATGGCTGAATGCAGCAGCGCGTTCCGTCGGGCAGTGGATTCTTTATCAGGAGCCACGTCGGGCTGGCGACCGGGGCTACTACGCCGCTGCGCGGGTCGAACAGATCGTTCGCGATCCAGCAGATGGCGAGATGTACCTCGCACTGATCGAACCGGGCAGCTACCTTGAGTTCGGACGCGACGTGGCGTTCCAGTTTGAAGGTGCTGCTGTCGAGCGTGGGCTGCTCAATCCCGATGGTCGCCTTAGCAATGGCCGGGCCATTCAATCGGTCCGCCCACTGTCCAGCGAGGATTTCAATCGCATCGTTGGACTTGGCCTGATTGAGGAAGATGAACTCCTCCCGCGCGAGGACGAGGGCGAGGAAAGCAACAATCCTATCCCGGAACGCGTGTTCGACAAGCAGGAACCGTGGCTCTGCCCTGTCGACCGTGCGACGACATTGGTAGAGCGCAAGGTACGCAACCGGCAATTCCGCAAGCGTGTGCTGGAAGTCTATGATCGCCGATGCGCGCTAACGGGCATGCAACTCGTCAACGGCGGCGGCAGGGCCGAGGCACAGGCAGCCCACGTAATGAGCGTCGAAGCGGGTGGTCCGGACACCGTGGCCAATGGCGTTGCACTATCGGGAACGGTCCACTGGATGTTCGACCGCGGCCTGATCGGTTTGAGCGATGCTGGCGACATCCTGCTGTCGCGCAAAATCAACGATATGGCGGGAGTGGAGAAGCTGCTCTACCCGGACCGCCGCGCGCGGTTACCGGATAACGATACGCAGCGTCCGCACCCGCGCTTTCTGGCTTGGCACCGGGAATGGCATGGGCTGGCGGCTTGACTACCGATTTGATTATCATGTCCCCGAATTTTAAAGGGTAGCCAGCGCCCAAATCCGCGCTTTTCTTCTCACGCCGCCTCTTTCGCCGAACGCGTCATATCCCCGCGCCCCGCCAACAGTCCCGCGACCGAGATGTCCTCATCGAGTTCGTCCCAGTGAAGGCCCATCCGGCTGAGTTCGACCGCTTCACGTTGCGCACCCGTGCCATGCAGCAAACGCGGGAACCAAGCCAACGGGATGCCCAAAGTCCGACCGTCGTCCAGATCCACCCAGAAGCTGTAATCGTCGAAGCGGACGGCAACCGGTTCAGGAGAAGTGGTCATTCCATGCCCTTTCGATCTCGTCCCTGCGTTGCTCCACGACACCCACGAGTTCGCTTTGCTCGCGTGACGTGAAACCGCGATTATAAGCGACGGAGACTTCGGGATACAGCCAAAACTTGGCGTTGTCCCTGCCCTTGCGAAGGTGAATGTGGACCGGTTCGCGCGGATCGCCTTCATCCGAATAGAAATGGAAGCGATAGCCCCGCCACTCGAAGACCTGGGCATCGGCTCTTCCGGCCTACTCCGCCGCCACGGCCCCCTCGCGGTTCTCATCCCCGAACAGCCCCGGACCCTCGTCGACCACTTCTTCCTCGTTGGCGGGCTTGGCGTTGCGGCGCTTGTCGAAGCTGGACCACACGTCCTGCCAGTTGCCCTTGGTCGCGCCCTTGGAATATTCGGTCGCGCGCTGTTCGAAGAAATTGGCGTGCTCCACCCCGTTCAGCAGCGGGGCGAGCCAGGGCAGCGGGTGATCCTCGATCATGTAGATCGGCGAAAGGTTCAGCTGGCCCAGCCGCCAGTCGGCGATGTAGCGGATGTATTTCTTGATTTCCTTCGCCGTCATCCCGGAGACCGGGCCCATTTCGAAGGCGAGATCGATGAAATTGTCCTCCAGCCGCACGGTCTTCTGGCAGATGTCGATGATGTCTTCCTTGACCGCCTTGGTCAGGCAATCGCGCTCGCGCACGAATTCATGGAACATGCGGATGATGCCTTCGCAATGCAGGCTCTCGTCGCGCACCGACCAACTGACGATCTGGCCCATGCCCTTCATCTTGTTGAAGCGCGGAAAGTTCATCAGCATGGCGAAGCTGGCGAACAGCTGCATGCCTTCGGTGAACGCGCCGAACATGGCCAGCGTGCGGGCGATATCCTCGTCATTGTCGACGCCGAACTGCTGCATGTAATTGTGCTTGTCAGCCATTTCCTCGTAATCGAGGAAGGCGGAATATTCGCTTTCGGGCATGCCGATCGTATCGAGCAAATGGCTGTAGGCGGCGATATGCACCGTCTCCATGTTGGAGAACGCGGTCAGCATCATCTTCACTTCGGTCGGCTTGAACACGCGGCCGTATTTGTCGTGGTAGCAATCCTGCACCTCGACATCGGCCTGGGTGAAGAAGCGGAAAATCTGCGTGAGCAGGTTGCGCTCGTGCTCGGTCAGCTTCTGCGCCCAGTCGCGGCAATCCTCGCCCAGGGGCACTTCTTCGGGCATCCAGTGGATCTGCTGCTGCCGCTTCCAGTACTCGTAAGCCCACGGATATTCGAAGGGCTTGTAGGTCTTGCGGGCTTCGAGCAACGACATCTGGTATCTCCGGTGAATCAGCGCGAACGACCCATATAGGGAATCATGCGCCGGATTCGAAGGCAAGGGGTAATGATTCGGTGGGGATAAGGAGGGGGTAAGTTTTTGCGCCGTACCTGCCCCCGGTTTGCGACGAATTGCGGAACAGGCGCGGCCCGCAAACCGTTGGTTCGGCAAAGGAGATTTACCGATGGGTGAATATGCACCAGAAGACCAGCGCACCGTTCACAAGAACGCCGGACCGCAGGACACGATGAGCGACTGGCACGAACGCGAAAGTACCGAGCGCGAACGGCAGCACGAACAGCAAGAGCGCAAGGGTGGCCAGCCCGGCGACCAGCAGCAGGCCACCAAGGCCGACAGCGATACGCCCCGGCCCGAATACGACCAGTACGAGGTCAATCAGGCGACCAGTACCAACAAGCAGTCGCAGTCGCAGTCGCAGGACAATTCGAGCGCGCAGATGGGTTACGGCAATGCACGCGACGAAGACGAGCACATGGAGCAGGACGTAAGCTCGAAGGGCCTCGGCAATTCGCTCGATGCTCCGAGCGTCAAGGGCGCAAAGCCGGGCGAGATTTCGTCCAACCCTGCCGCCCGCGCAGAGGCCGATGCCGAACGACCGCTGGGCAAGAACTAAGCTTTCGCGAAATTTCGGAGGCGGCCTCGCAGTCCCTCATGCGAACGCGCCGCGAAACAACACCCCGCTTCCTTGCTGGATGCGGGGCGTTCTCATGTCCGCGCGCGGGGCGGCTCAGGCGTCCGGGTCGGCCACTTCCACGCCGAGCGGCGTCTGCTGGTGCTGGATAACCACCCAGTCCTCGTGCGCCAGCCGCAGCAGCGTGCTGGTGCACAGCGCATCGTAATCCTTCTGCCCGTCGCTTTTCGCCTTCGCACGGTAGGCGATCACGATCAGCCCTTCCTGATGGCGTTCGACGCGCGTGTCGGCGAATTCGACGTTGTCCCAGCGCGGCGTGTCCTTCACCGCCTCGATCGCGGCGCGGCGATCGTAGAGGAAGGGCGAAGCCGGCAGGGACATGACCACATCTTCGGCCACCTTCTTCTCATAGGCTTCGGCACCGCCGACCCACAATTCGCGTTCGAAATCCCACAGGCGTTGATCGTCCGTAACGTTCGTTCTCCTTTTCCTGATGCAATGCACGAGACCCCGGAACGTTCGCGGCGAAGGTGCCGAACACGCCCGCCCATATCTGCAATCGAACGACCTGTGCCTGAGCCCAGACGAGCCGAGGACCGCTTGCCGGGTCCGCCCGTTGATAGGGTATAAGCAACGCTAACCACGAAGGTTTTTATTTTATGTTCGAGAAGATCCGCATCAAGGAACACATGGAAGTCGCAGATTGCAACGGCCAGCACGTCGGCACCGTCGACGATGTCAAGGACGATGCCATCAAGCTGACCAAATCCGACAGCGCCGATAGCATGCACCACATGATCTCGCTCGACGACGTCGAGAAGATCGACGACAACCGCGTCTATCTCAAACAGGGCGCGCGCATTCCCGAAGGGCTCGGCAACAAGGCCTCTGTCTGATCATACGAAAATCGTTTCTGCCCGACCGTGAGGTGAGGCAGCAAAAGAAACCCCGGCGCTCTTGCGAGGCCGGGGTTTCGCTTATGAACGACTATGCGTAGCGGATGAGCTTCCACGTTACAGCGCGTCCGTTATGCGGAGGCATTCGATTTCCCTTCGCGATCGGAGCTGTCGTGGAAGGTGAATCCATGGATTTCCAAACGCCCGATTCAGGGCAAGTTTGCCCGGTCGTTGCGGTAGTGCCGATTGGCTTTTTAGCAGAATAATAATTCATCAGAGTACTTTCGTCCGGCAGACACAGGCCCCCAGCCTGTTCTCATTTGACAAACCGTATTAGCGCTCTGCGGGATGAGGCGCCAAAACGGGTCGGCAAGCAAAGTCTGCGAACTCGCATTCACCGCGGAAACTCATCCACAGCTTATGTACAAGATCATGCCTCCTGAAACCGGAGGCTTCAGGTTGACCTAAACAACAGTACGTGCGATTCAGAGATTGCAACGCAGGCTCGCAACGAACCGTTGTTCAGCTTGCCGGGGGCCAACCTTTGGGTTGGTCCCCACACTTTCGACTCGACAGCAACCGAGTCGATTCAGATACATACCTTCCTTCCTTAATGAACCCGAGTCGCTCGAAACTGACGACCCGGGTTTATCCACAAAGCATCTTTCACTGGCAGGCGAGGCATTCCTCGTAATCGGTTTGCTCGCCGGCGCCCGCGGCCAGTTCGAACTTGGTCGCTTCGGCGGTGTTGTCGGTTTCCACCCCGCCGGCAAAGCCCGCGCGCTGCACGCTTTTCGAGCGCAGGTAATAGAGCGACTTGATGCCCTTCTCCCACGCCTGGAAATGCAGCATCATCAGATCCCACTTGTCGACATCGGCCGGGATGAACAGGTTCAGCGACTGGGCCTGGTCGATATAGGGCGCGCGGTCGGCCGCGAATTCGAGCAGCCAGCGCTGATCGATCTCGAAGCTGGTCTTGAAGGTCGCCTTTTCTTCCGTCGTGAGGAAATCGAGATGCTGGACCGATCCGCCCTTTTCGAGGATCGAGTTCCACACGGCGGTGGAATCCTTGCTCTTCTTCTGGAGGATCTTTTCCAGATAGGAGTTCTTGACCACGAAGCTGCCCGACAGCGTCTTGTGCGTATAGATATTCGCCGGAATCGGTTCGATACAGGCGCTGGTGCCGCCGCAGATGATCGAGATCGACGCGGTCGGCGCGATCGCCATCTTGCAGCTGAAGCGTTCCATCGCGCCAGTTTCCTCGGCATCGGGGCACGGTCCGCGTTCCTTGGCGAGGACCATGCTGGCTTCTTCGGCCTTGGCGCTGACATGCTTGAACATCTTCAGATTCCAGACCTTGGCCATCGGGCTTTCGAAACCGATACCCTTCTGCTGGAGGAAGGAGTGGAAGCCCATCACGCCCATGCCGACGCTGCGTTCGCGTGATGCGGAGTATTTCGCGCGCGCCATCTCGTCGGGTGCGCGGTCGATGTAGTCCTGCAGGACATTGTCGAGAAAGCGCATGACGTCCTCGATGAACTGCTTGTCGCCTTCCCACTCTTCCCATTTCTCAAGGTTGAGCGAAGACAGGCAGCACACCGCCGTGCGATCATTGCCGAGATGGTCGATCCCGGTCGGCAGGGTGATTTCGGCGCACAGGTTCGAGGTCGAAACCTTGAGGCCCAGCTCACGGTGATGCTTGGGCATCATCCGGTTCACCGTGTCGGAGAACACGATATAGGGTTCGCCCGTGGCCAGCCGCGTCTCGACCAGCTTCTGGAACAGGCTGCGCGCATCGACACGCCCGCGAACTTCGCCGGTCTTGGGCGACTTGAGCTCGAACTCCTCGCCAGCGCGAACCGCTTCCATGAAATCATCGGTGATCAGCACACCATGGTGCAGGTTCAACGCCTTGCGGTTGAAATCGCCGCTCGGCTTGCGGATCTCGAGAAACTCTTCGATCTCGGGGTGCGAGACGTCGATATAACAGGCGGCAGAGCCGCGGCGCAGCGAGCCCTGGGAAATTGCCAGCGTCAGGCTGTCCATCACCCGGACGAAAGGGATGATGCCGCTGGTCTTGCCGTTGAGGCCGACCGGCTCGCCAATGCCGCGCACATTGCCCCAGTAGGTGCCGATGCCGCCGCCCTTGGATGCAAGCCAGACATTCTCGTTCCAGGTGTTGACGATACCTTCGAGGCTGTCTTCGACACTGTTCAGGTAACACGAGATCGGTAGGCCGCGATTGGTCCCGCCATTCGACAGGACCGGCGTCGCCGGCATGAACCACAGGTTCGAAATGTAATCGTACAACCGCTGCGCATGATCCTGATCGTCGGCGAAGGCATCAGCGACGCGCGCGAACAGATCCTGAAACGTCTCGCCCGGCAACAGATAGCGGTCGATCAGGGTTTCCTTGCCGAAATCCGTCAGGTTTGCATCGCGCGATCCGTCGATCGCGATGTCGAACCGGCGATCGTTGATCTTCTTGCTATCGGGCTTTTGCGCATTGGCCTTGGCCGCTTCGGCCACGGCATTGGCAAGCGCTTCACTGGCCTTGTCGGAGACCAAGGCTTCGGTACCCTTGTCATCAGCCTGCATCGCTACCGCCTGCCCTTCGGTTATGGTCGCCGCGTCCGTATCCTGTGTCTCGATATCGAGATTCATCGCCGCATCGTCCCCAGTCCTGAAATCCATGTGTCCCCCCGCCAGTTTTATCCGTGCGCCTTGCGCGTACTTCACTCATGCTCGAGTCGGCGAGAGCATGTCCCGCCTAGCAACAATCACGCCGGACGGGGCGATTACTTATCCCGTTTTTCCCCACAGTCCGGTTCGACAAGGGCGCGCCGCCTATATGGGTGGCCCTGCCCCGTATCGCTAGGTCTTGTGGGTACCCCCGGGTATCCGACTACTAGATACTGAATCAGTCGGGACTCGCATGCAAGGGTCTAAATACTATTTTAATAATAGCGACGAAGGTGTCCTGCGCACATGAAACGCAGCGACGCATGGACCAAGCTAGGCTTGGCGATGGCGCAACCCCTTAAATGAATCGGTGAAGAAGTTTTTGCGTGCAAGAGGGCCCCGGTCGTCTTGAGCATCATTCGAATGCGCGAGCGCTAGTGGCGAATCCGAAACGGACTCGAACAGGCAGCGTGTTCAACCCGGCGCGGTACGGCATCGCCGCAGACTGAGGCCGGCCCGACACCGGGAAGAACTTCGCAGAGTCGGGAGTTCAGCTGGTCGGTCGCGCCGTCATCGTAAGCGCCAGAACGGCTTGCTCGCGCGGGGATTGCGCAATCCTCGCGGCTTCGTGTCGTGCGAGAAGCTTGCTCAGTCTTTCAAACCGGGAATTGGTGCTTGCGACGATGATGTTGACCTGCATCGTCCGCCCCGGAGAAATTAATTCCGGCCGGGACGCGAGGCTGGTCAGTCGTTCGACAGCGCGTATCGCTTCGCGATCGAGGCGGCCGTCGCCCGACGTCCGGAAAGTCGATATTTTGTGGGCCCGACCGTCGCCACCCGTCCGAAAGCGCACTTGCACGATGCCGGAGGGTTCCCACCGAAGCCCAGGCTGAATGCGGTCGAGTTGCCTGTCGAGGTCGGCAGATACTTCGGTCACGAAGGTATCGTGCGGGCTCGCTGATACGACGATATTCTGTTTGGCCGCGAGCGGGGCAGCGAGAAGACTTGCCGTTAGTACGGTCGATAACGTTATCATGGAAAGCTTGGTCATTTGATCATCCCTTCGTTCAAAGATGATCGGCCGCAGAAGAAATCACCCAGTCCTAGGCCACGAAAAATCACGTGGCGGTGAGGATCCTTGGTCGATCGCGACTGGTGCGTCTGCGGTTGCTCCAGTAATACTGATATACTCTCACGAACGATTTGATGCAAACATCGCTCGAAAACATGGCGTACATCTACAAAATTGTAACTTTATTACGTTGCCAGGGTGGATCATCAACGACCGATGTTGTAATCCAACATACCCCTGATGGCATCGACAAGCCCGGGTTGCGCAAGTTGTGCCGGCAGTAAAATGTTCCGAAGAACGCAGCGGACCCGGCCTATGTCACTGGTCGATAATCTTGCCGGGTTGGTCGACGATCACGCGGCAGTTGCTCATCCCGGGTCGTCAGTTCGCTCCGTTTGCATGAGCGGCGATCGCGTCCGCCACCTCGTCGACCAGTTCGATGGGTAGATCGTGACCCCAGCCCGGTATTGTCTTCAGCTTGGCGCCGGGAATGCACGCGGCGGTATCACGGCCGCCTTCGCAAGGGACAAGCGGATCGTCTTCGCCGTGCAGGACCAGCGTCGGTACGTCGATTTCCTTGATCATCTCGCGCCGATCGCCATCCGCGACGATTGCCGAGAGATGCCGGGTCGGTCCTTCGGGATAAAAGCTGCGCTGTACGCTGGCCCGGGTACGGGTGCGCAGGCGGTCCTCGTCGGACGGGTATCCGGGCGAGCCGATCGTACGGGCGAGCATTACGCCGTGGTCGACCAGCGCTTCTTCGTCGGTGCTTTTCGGACGTGTGACCAGCGCTTTGAGCGCTTCCTTCTTCGCCGCAGGCAAGCGGGGATTGCCGGTGGTGGAGAAGACCTGCGTGAAACTAAGGCATCGGCTGGCATGGCGGGCGGCAAAATGCTGGGCGATCATCCCGCCCATGCTCGCACCGACGATGTGCGCCTTGTCGATACCTAGCGTATCGAGCAGCCCTGCGGCATCGTCGGCCATATCGGACAGCGTATAGGGCACCTTGGGAGTCATCCCGATCTTCGAAAGGAGCGTCATCTTGATCAAGCCTGGCGCCTTTACCCCGTCGAGCTTCTCGCTCAATCCGATATCGCGATTGTCGTAGCGGATGACCCGGAATCCATGCGCCGTCAGCGCGTCGACTAGCTCGTCGGGCCACAGCGTCAGTTGCGCACCGAACCCCATGATCAACAGCATGGCGGGATCGTCCGGATTGCCATGCTCCTCGTAATGCAGTTCCAGTCCGTTCGCCTGCGCTTTGGGCACCGATCACTCTCCATATAGTTAGGGTCGAAACACGAACTCACAGCAATTGCGAAGGCTTGTCCATGTTCAATATCATCGGTGCGATCATTGCCGGCGCGATTGTGGGGGCGCTGGCCCGCTGGTTCTATCCGGGCGCGGTCGACCTGGGGTGGCTCAATACGATCCTTCTCGGCATCGGCGGGTCGCTGCTCGCCGGACTGATCGTCCATCGCGGTCGACCGGGAATTCACCGTGCCGGCTGCCTAGCCAGCATTCTGGGAGCGATGGCCCTTATCCTCGTGGTCCGACTGTTGGGCTGGAGTTGAGCGCTGGAGAAAGTTAACGCTTTCTAAACAAGCCAGAATTTTGTCGTCTTGATACAATCGCCAGCCGGTCTCGGCTGGCATGGCCTTCCCAGACGGGGATCCTTGCAGGTGGAACGAGGATCATGGACAAACGACGGGAAGTTCGAAAACTGGCGGCTGGCGATGTTCGCATCGCGGTGGGGGGCGTGTGGTGTCCATGCGCCATTCGCAACCTCTCGTCTTCGGGGTGCATGGTCGAAGCCACGAGACTTTCAGTCGCGGTGGGAGCTACGATCGAGCTTGTTCTGGCGCCTGACTGTGTCGTTTCAGGCGAAATCGCCTGGCAGTTGGGCGAGAGTATTGGCATTTTCTTCCCGGAACCCATTCCCGAACATCTCGTGCGTCACTACGCCCTGGACGATTGGATGCTGCGCGGTGACTGGTCCGCGCATTCGGTCCGGATCCCCGTGACCGAACCATAGCGAAGTGGAAAACCAGCCGGTTCTTCTTCTGCGCATGTCGTCTCTGTCCAATACCAGAAACCAGTAATTGTTAAGTTGCGGCCTCGAGATACCAGGGGTTGAGCAATGCACGAGAAGAGGTCCGAACGGCGCGTTTGTGCCGACAGCCGCGTGCGATATACTATCAACGACGTTGTCGTGACCGACCAATTGCTGGACTTGTCCACCAAAGGGTGCCGGCTCGCCGACGCCAGGGGAATGGGAGAGATCGGGGACGCGATCGAGATCATTCTGTTGGAAGGCTTGGCCGTGCGGGGCGTCGTAATCTGGGCCGAAAACAGCGTTCTCGCCGTGAACTTCGATCATCCGGTCGGGGAAGTTGCGGTCCGCTATTTCGATGCAGACAAGCCAGCCTCATCCGAAAACTTTCGGCCCACCGACCAGTTCGGGCGAGCCATGCCGCCGCTTTCGCGCCTGAGCGATTGAGCGGCGCTCACGGTACCAGGACTGTGTCCCGCGCAAGGGGATCGGTTTCGAGATGGTCGAGGGTAAAATGAAGGCCGCGGCTTTCCCGGCGATGAAGGGCGCTGCGCACAATCAGGTCTGCACACTCGATCAGGTTCCTGAGTTCGATCAGGTCAGTCGTGACGCGGAAATGTCCGTAATAGTCCTCGACCTCTTCGCGTAGCAGGCGGATGCGGTGCGCGGCGCGCTCCAGCCGCTTGGTGGTCCGCACGATGCCGACATAGTTCCACATGAACCGCCTGATCTCGGTCCAGTTCTGCTTAATTACGACCTCCTCGTCGGAATCGGTCACCCGGCTCTCGTCCCATGGCAGTATCTCGGGCGGCTCATCGAGCTGATCCCAGCATTCGTGAATGTCCTTTGCCGCCGCCTCACCAAAAACGAAGCATTCGAGCAGGGAGTTGGAAGCAAGGCGGTTGGCACCGTGCAGCCCACTCTCCGTGCACTCGCCCGCTGCCCACAACCCCGGAAGATCGGTTCGCGCGTCAAGCCCGACCTTGATCCCGCCACACGTGTAATGCTGCGCCGGAACGACCGGGATCGGGCCGGTCGTCATGTCAATGCCAAGCGAAAGCAGCTTCTCGTAAATGGTCGGAAAATGCTGTTTCACGAACTCCGGCGGCTTGTGACTGATGTCGAGATGGACATAGTCGAGCCCATGGCGCTTGATCTGGTCGTCATTCGCGCGGGCCACGATGTCGCGCGGGGCCAGTTCCATCCGTTCGGCATCGTATTTCGCCATGTAGCGCTCGCCGGTGGCCGGGTTCAGCAGACGCCCGCCCTCACCGCGCACGGCCTCGGTAATGAGGAAATTCTTGACTTCGAGATTGTAGAGGCACGTGGGGTGGAATTGCATCATTTCCATGTTGGAAACGCGCGCGCCCGCCCGCCATGCCATCGCGATCCCATCACCCGTCGCGCCCCGCGGCGCGGTGCTGAACAGATAGACGCGCCCCGCCCCGCCAGCCGCGAGCACAGTCGCCCGCGCCGTATGCCGGACGACTTTGCCGCTATGTTCATCCAGCGCATACGCACCCCAGATACGGCCCGATCCGGAGTAGTCGCGCTGGTTGCGACCGGTGATGAGATCGATGCAGCTCTGTCTCGGCAGAAGGGTAATGTTCGGGTGCTCCTCGGCGGCTTTCAGCAACGCTGCCTGAACCGCCCATCCTGTGGCATCGTTCACATGCACGATCCGGCGATGCGAATGCCCCCCTTCGCGCGTGAGGTGAAGGTCGTTCTTCTCGCGGTTGAAGGGCACGCCAAGTTCGCACAACCGGTCGATCGCTTGGGGCGCGCGCTCGATGACGAACTCTACCGTCTTGCGATCATTCAACCCGGCACCTGCGATCATGGTGTCTTGCACGTGGTGTTCGAACGTATCGCCCGCATCGAGGACGGCAGCAATCCCGCCTTGCGCCCAGGCCGTCGATCCGCTGGTCAGTTTGCCCTTGGCCAGCACCAGCACCCGGCGATGCTGCGACAGCCCCAACGCCGCCGTGAGACCCGCCGCCCCGGAACCGATTACGAGAACGTCATGATTGTCCGCCATGCCCATCCCATGCCGTCGCAAACGTCACGCGGCAAGCCAGCAACGTTTGGACGCAGACATGGTTAACCCGTCACGACTTTTTTGTAGCAAGCGAATCGCAGGGGATAAAAACGGGTTTGGAGGGTCGCACTGAAATGACACTTGGACGAATCGCTTGCGCAGTCGGCAGGCACAGCATCGATCAGAACGGCGTGAAGCGGGCTGGCGGGCAGCATTTCGGGCGCTGTCGCTGCTGCAAGACCCCGATGATCGAAATCGAGCCGAATCATTGGGCAGTGCAGCAGATCAAGGATGCCGGCCTCTCGCCGCGCGCCTTCCTGTAACGGCTAACCCGTTCCGGTAAGCTGGACGAAGACATCTTCGAGGTCCGCCTCGCGGGTCGTCACGTCTTCAATCGCATAGCCGTGGCTCTGAATGAGCGCGAGCACTTGGCCCGCGCTCGCCTGGTCGCGGTCATAGGTGATCTCAAGTCGGCGTGGCTCGACGATCTCGGCCTTGGTAAAGACTGCTTCCATGATCGGACCGGCCAGGTCCTTGTCGACCGTGACCGCGACAATCTTTTCGCGCGCCATGCCGACCAAGTCACGTGTCGACTTATCCGCAATCAGTTCGCCGTGGTTGATGATCGCGATCCGGTCGCACAATTGCTCGGCTTCTTCGAGATAGTGGGTGGTCAGCACCACCGTTACCCCCTCCTTGTTCAGTTCGCCGACCAGTTCCCATAGCTGGCGTCGCAATTCGACGTCGACACCCGCAGTCGGTTCGTCAAGCACGAGGATCGGCGGCGAATGAACCATTGCCTTGGCGATCAGCAGGCGGCGCTTCATCCCGCCCGACAAGGTCCGGGCATGGGCATCGCGCTTGTCCCACAGATGCACGGCCTTGAGCAGTTCCTCGCTCCGCCGCTGTGCTTTGCCGATGCCGTAGAAGCCGCCCTGGTTTTCCAGCACTTCGAACGGCGTAAAGAACGGATCGAAGACGATTTCCTGGGGAACTATTCCGATCGAACGCTTGGCGTTGCGCGGGTTTTCGTCGGTATCGAAACCCCATATTTCGGCCTTTCCGCTGGTCTTGCGAACCAACCCGGCCAGGATATTTATGAGCGTGGATTTTCCGGCACCGTTCGGCCCCAGGAGACCGAATATCCCGCCTTGCGGAACATCGAAGCCGACGCCTTTCAGAGCCAGCTTGGGATCCTCGCCCGGACCGGCGGGGGCGTATTCCTTCACGAGATTTTCTATGCGAATTGCTGGCGGCGTAGTCATGCCGGTTGACCTAGGCGCTTGAGCGCCAGCGTAAAACCCATTATCGGCCTCTCCGCATGAGCCTGCCCCCTCCCGAAGTATCCAAGGTCACGATGCGCCGCGTGTGGTGCGATGGCGCAACCGACATTCGTAGCGGCAAGAACTACAAGCCGATCGCGCTGGGCCATCCGAAGATCTATCTGGAAATAGACGAACATGGATATGTCGATTGTGGCTATTGCGACCGGCGATTTGTCCTCGAAGGCGGTCCTGCCGATGGAGCCGACCAGGCTCAATTGATGGATATTTCCGAAGGCGGCGATCCGGGGCACCGCTGACCCCTCGCCTTCGCGGGCGCGTGCCCCTACATGGGATCGCATGACCCCAGCAACCGACCCGCACGCCCTGATTTACAACCGGCTAGATCCCGAAGAAGCCAAAGCGCTGACCGCAGGTCTTCTGAAACCGTGCGACGATGGTGAACTCTACCTTCAATTCGTGGCGAGCGAAAGTTTCGCTTTCGACGACGGCCGGCTCAAGGTTGCCGACTATAGCCGCGATTCGGGCTTTGGCTTGCGCGGAGTATCGGGCGAAACGACCGGATTCGCCCATGCCAACGAAATCACCGCGTCTGCGATCGCACGGGCAGGCGAAACCCTGCAATTGCTGGATTCGACCAAACAACCGCACGCTGCTGCGCCCGAGCGCACCAACCGTCATCTTTACACCGATGCCAGCCCGCTCGACCTCGTGCCCTTTGCCGAGAAAGTCGCGTTACTCGAAAAGATCGATGCGGTTGCCCGGGCAAAAGATCCGCGCGTGGCGCAGGTATCGGCCAGCCTCGCGGCGAGCTGGAGCGCGATCGACATCATCCGCGCCGACGGCTTCGCCGCACGAGACATCAGGCCGCTGGTTCGCCTGAACATTTCGATCGTTGCGGAACAGAACGGCCGCCGCGAAACCGGCAGCTTCGGTTTCGGCGGTCGCTATCTTTACGACCGCCTGTTCGACGAAGGCGCATGGATGCGAGGAGTCGACGAGGCGGTGCGCCAGGCGCTGGTCAATCTCGAAAGCATCGATGCGCCGGCTGGCGAAACAACGGTCCTGCTGGGTTCGGGCTGGCCGGGCGTCTTGCTGCACGAAGCGGTCGGGCACGGGCTGGAAGGCGATTTCAACCGCAAGGGTACCTCCGCCTTCGCTGGCCGCATCGGCGAACGCGTGGCCGCTCCCGGCGTTACCGTGATCGACGACGGCAGTATCGCCCATCGGCGCGGATCCCTTTCGATCGATGACGAAGGCACGCCGACGCGCGAAACGGTCCTGATCGAGGACGGTATTCTGAAGGGTTACATGCAGGATCGTCTCAACGCTCGGCTGATGGGGGTCGAGGCAACCGGCAATGGTCGCCGTCAGTCTTACGAACACGCGCCGATGCCGCGCATGACAAATACATTCATGCAAAGTGGCGAGGACGATCCAGATGAACTGCTCAGCCGCGTGGACGACGGCATCTATGCGACAAGTTTCGGCGGCGGGCAGGTCGATATCGTTTCGGGCAAGTTCGTCTTTGCCTGCACCGAGGCTTACAAGGTAGAGAAGGGCAAGGTCGTTGCCCCGATTAAGGGCGCGACACTGATCGGCGACGGGCCGAGCGTGCTGACCCGCGTAATCGGCATCGGCAACGACATGACGCTGGACGAGGGGATCGGCGTGTGCGGAAAAGGCGGACAGAGCGTGCCGGCGGGCGTGGGCCAGCCAACGCTGCTGATCGATGGAATCACGGTGGGCGGAACAGCCTGACGCGAACAAACGCGCCACTCATCGCAGGTTCAGGCGTTTTGGTATAGTAATACGCTTCTCATAAGGAGACTCTCCATGCTCAAACGCCTAGCCCTCGCTACCGCCTCTCTCGCCTTGCTGGCCGCGCCCGCTCAAGCGGATGAACCGGCAGAGCAGACCAGGGGCGAAGCCAAGCTTGCCGACATGCTCGAAGGACGCGTGGTCGGCGAACCGCAGAATTGCATACGCACGATCGGCAGCCGCCCTTTCACGCGAATAGATGATACCGCTCTGGTCTATGAAATCGGAGACACGCTCTGGGTCAACTACACGCGCAATCCCGAAAGCATCGATGACGACGATGTCATGGTGATCGACAAGTTCACCGGTACCAGGTTGTGCCGGACCGACCAGATCACCTTGCGTGACCGGCTGAGCGGGTTCTTCAACGGAGTTCTGTTCCTTGACGATTTCGTGCCTTACACCAAGTCGGACGCGAATAGCTGATAGTCACCACAGCCCTGCCGCTGGCAAACCGGCGGAGTAGTATGTTCGCCGGTGCTGCCTGGCATTGAGATGCGAGTCTCAGCCCTTTGGCTTGAGCAAGGTGTTCGGTCGTCGTCTCTGCGCTTCCCCGAACAACCCGTAGGTCTTGTTGACGTAATTCGACACATCGATGATCGAATCGAGATAGGTCTCCAGTTCCTGCGTCATCTCCTGTTCGACGAGCCGAACGTGGGCTGACGGATTTTCGGTTTCGAACGACACGTAGAACCACGGTTCGCCACGCTTCAGCTTGAGCGGCTTTGACAGATCGTACCATTCGAACCCCCAGGCGAGCGGGCGCGGCCAGATGTGAATGGGGTAGCGTCCACCCATCTGTACGCCCGGCCGCGGTTCGGGAAACCAGTGAAGATAGGGAGCGGACTGCACGATCCAGCATGGCTCGTCCGTCACGAACACGTAGGGCGCGGTAAACTGCAATATCGGGCGTTCAGGATGACGCCATTCGTTTTGCGGCTGCAGCATGAACAAGTTCGCCCGACCTTGGGGTCGCATGGCCGATTTCTCGGCGTCTGCATCCTGAAGCTGAAGTTGCCCCTGCGCATTGCGGCCAAAAGACAGATTGATGTCGACAGGGCAGGGAATGACGAAGTGCCGCCGATCGAAGTCGATTGCAGCGGGACAAACCTGTACCGACTTGGCGCTAGCCGCCTTCGGATCAGTCCGGCCAAACGGATTGGGAGGGCTCCAGATCGCGTTTCCGTGAGCAAAACGCACCGTCCAGCCGACCGTGACCGTGCGCTTCTTTCCGCGGCCTTGTGCTTCGGCGGCTCCAGCATCGGCGGCAAAGTAATCGTCCCAACTCATTCATCTTCCTTGGTCTTGGCGTAATAACGGCACAGATCGTTTACCGGACATGCGATGCAATCCGGGGCACGCGAGCGGCAGACCCGCTTGCCGAGCTGGATCAACCAGAAATGTCCATCGCGCAAGGTCCAGCGCGGCACAATCCGTTCAAGCTGCTGCGCGGTCTTGTCGGCCGCGCTGGCGTCGGTCAGGCCGATGCGGTTGCACACCCGGTGGACATGCGTGTCGACGGCAATCACACTTTTCCCGAACACGAAATTGAGCACGATGTCGGCGCATTTGCGACCGATTCCCGGCAGGGCCAACAAACCTTCGCGCGTGTTCGGCACCGTGCCGCCATGGTCCGCCAGCAATGTCTCGCAAAATGCGAGAATGTTGCGGGTCTTCATGTTGTAAAGGCCGCACGGCTTGATAGCGCTCGCGATCCGATTGTCGG
This sequence comes from Erythrobacteraceae bacterium Alg239-R51, assembly GCA_947331495.1. GTDB lineage: Bacteria > Pseudomonadota > Alphaproteobacteria > Sphingomonadales > Sphingomonadaceae > Qipengyuania. Next base: position 57,638 of record CAMZOI010000004.1, read on the forward strand.
GCAAGGCAAGCATTGCTTCGGGGGTAGTGGCAAGCGCGAACAGATTGCGCGCCGCAGCGGCCGTACTGCGGTCGAGCGACTGCGCGGAAAGCATGCAGGATATACAAGAACGGAAGGCATCCGGTTGACCCTTGGGCCCTTTCGCATCGGGTGTGCGACCCGGCATGGCTTCGCGAAGGCGCCGGAAAACCTTTTCCACTTCGTCCTCGCTGAGCTGCGGCTTCATCGATCGGCGCGCTTCATCGCTGCGCGACCGAGAGCCACACCCACGATAGCCAGCACCGGCAGCATCCAATCCGGATCGGGAAGTTGGTAAGCGAAAGCCACGCTTCCTGCGCGCAACAGAGCGACAAGCCCGAGCATCGTGGCCAGCGCAACCACGAGCAGACCGAAGGCATTGGCGAGCGGACCGTTGGCCTGGTCGCCCAACAGATCATCGTCGTTCATGGCAGCGAACAGGAACATCGCGACGAGCGGCAGCAGCGCTCCGTTGAAGGCTTGTGCGGCAATGATCGCCGGTCCGGGCCGGATATCGGCGAGACCCAGCAGCGTGCCCGTGCCCAGCACTGCCGCCCAGACGAGCCGGAAATACAGTCCGCGCGCCTCCCACCGTGGATCGCTCTCGTTTGCGAACAGCCCCCGCGCGGTCAACGCCGCCGCGAGAGCCGCGGTCACAGCCGAGGAGAGGCCGGCTGCCAGCAAACCCAGCGCAAACCCAATGCGCGCCCATTCGCCCAACCGCGCGGCAAGCGCATCTGCCAGCGCTTCGAACGAGAACTCTCCCGCGACCGCTGTCCCGACGACGAGAATCGCTGCCGTGATCAGCGCCCCGATACCGACTGAGATGGCCAGCCCGCCCCGCATCTCACGCAAGTCCTGACCACGTGCGAGCGCCGAGCCGAGAAACAGATTGTAGGGGACCACGGTGGTGCCGACGAGCGCAAGAACCGCCAGCAACGCCATATCGTCAGCCGAAAACTCCGGGTCGGGTATCAGTCCCGCCAGCAGGTCGGCCAAGGGCGGAGAAAAGCTAGCCGCGACCGTGAGAAAGCCGATCCCCATCAGCCCGATGAACAGTGCCATCGCCTGCGCGATCCGGGTCGGCGATCCGAGCAGGAGCAGGGTTGCTGCCACGGCTGCGAGCGAAAGCGTCAGCACCTCGCGCGGGAGGTCGATCGCCAGCATGGCACCGGCAACACCTCCGAGAATGTTTCCCGCCTCGTAGGCGGCGCAGCCGAGCAGGATCGCTCCGGCGACCAGCGCGACGACGAAGAGACGCCCGTATCCGCTGGGATAGCGCTGGCTCAACACCGCGCCAAGATCGCGCCCAGTGGCTATGCTCAACCGGCCGGCGAATTCCTGCAAGGTGAAGGTTGCAACCCCGGAGAAAACGATTGCCCAGAGTACTGCCGTGCCGAACTGCGCCCCGGCACTGGAAGCTGCGGTTACCGTCCCGGGCCCGATGAACGCCGCCGCGATGGCAGACCATAACAGCAGCGAACCGAAGCGTCTCATCGTCACCGCTTGTGCCGGATGCCCCGCGCCGAGGCAATCAGGCGCGCGCAAGGCCTGTGGCGCAGCCTCGCCTGACCGGGCGACTGATACATCGTATAAACAGCGTGATGGTCCTGGGTCGATCTACTGAATTCATGCGCTGGCAAACCAAGACGCCATGACACGAACTAATCTCCGACCGGAGTTTGGTCTAAAGATATTTCGTACCATGCAAGGTTCATGATTCTAAACAAAAACCATGTACCTTATTTGAAGTATTTACTTATCCTAGAAGATCCCTTCGATAGAGTCGATAACCTCTTTACAGGTCGTATCAAATTTTTAAGACCAGGGATATTTTTCAAGGTGGTACTACCCAGGTAGAAGTTCTTTAACTTGCTATATACACTTGTATCGTCATGGCGGAAATCGATCGCACCATCTTGAACTCCACCATTATCGGTAACTGCTGATACGCGACTAGAGGCCGCGCGGTTAACGTGAAAGGCTACAATCGATTCAAAGACTTGGATCGACCAGACGCGTTCGTCCGTTGGTCCGGAAATCTTACTGAAACGGTGGTTCATCCGGTCGATGAACCGCGCCACGTAGCGCATGAAACTGAATTTCTTTCGTCCAAAACCTGGCATATAAGAGGTATGAGTGTCTTCTACCACCAGCATCCCCCCGTCGACGATGTTGGCTAAGAGGTTCTCAGTCGTAACAATTTGCTGCTCATATGTATGTCCCCCATCGTCGAGAACGACATCCATAGGCCCAACTATTCGTTTGACGTCAGCCAAGAACTTCTCATCGCTCTGGCTACCAATAAAGATCTCAAAGCCTTCTTCTTCCCACTTTTTGGCGTTTGGGTTGAGGTCGATGCCTATGATCCGCGCCTGGTCGCCAAAAAACTCTCGCCACATGAAGAGCGAGCCCCCGCCAAGAACGCCGATTTCAACGAAGGTAATTTTCTTGCCGCGATAACGACTGAACAGTTCGTCATAGGTTTCGAAATAAGTTGAGTGTTTGATACTGCGATACTGGCTATTCTTGTACGCTATATAGCTTAGAGTGTGTTCCACTATGTTCCTCGGTGATAAGTCTGGATTGGATATGACCATTCAATAAATACGACGAGCGATCAAAAACAGCCTTCGCGCATGCTTGACTTTTTAGAAGCTACTATTCCCACTCGATCGTGCCGGGCGGCTTGCTGGTGTAGTCGTACACCACGCGGTTGATGCCTTTCACCTCGTTGACAATGCGAGTAGCGACGTTCGACAGGAATGTGGCGTCGAAAGGATAGATGTCTGCCGTCATGCCGTCCGTACTGGTGACCGCCCGCAAGGCGCAGACATTGTCATAGGTCCGCCCGTCGCCCATCACGCCGACCGTCTTGACCGGCAACAGGACTGCGAAGGCCTGCCAGATGGCATCGTAAAGACCGGCATTGCGGATTTCTTCTAGATAGATCGCGTCGGCCTTGCGCAGGACATCGCAGCGTTCCCTCGTCACCTCGCCCGGGATGCGGATGGCGAGTCCTGGACCGGGGAAGGGATGACGACCGACGAAGGTTTCTGGCAGGCCGAGTTCGCGACCCAGATCGCGCACCTCGTCCTTGAACAATTCGCGCAAGGGCTCCACCAGTTGCATGTTCATGCGTTCGGGCAGGCCGCCGACATTGTGATGGCTCTTGATCGTGACGCTCGGCCCGCCCGTGAAGCTGACACTTTCGATTACATCGGGATAGAGCGTGCCCTGGGCGAGAAAATCCGCCCCACCCGCGCGCTTGGCCTCTTCCTCGAATACGTCGATGAAGGTCTTTCCGATGAACTTGCGCTTCTTTTCCGGATCGGTTTGGCCCGCAAGGCCCGCCAGGAAGCGGTCTTCAGCGTTCACCACAACCAACGGGATATTGTACGTCCCCCGAAACAGGCTTTCGACCTGTTCACGTTCCCTGGCGCGCAGCAAACCATGATCGACGAAAACGCAGGTCAGCTGATCGCCGATGGCTTCGTGGATGAGAACTGCAGCGACAGCGGAATCCACGCCGCCCGACAATCCGCAGATGACCTTTCCGTTGCCGACCTGTTCGCGAATCTCCGCGATCTTCGTGGCGCGGAATTCGGCCATCGTCCAGTCGCCCGCAAGGCCGCAGACATGGCGGGCGAAGTTGGCGATCAGCTTCGCGCCGTCGGGGGTATGGACGACCTCCGGGTGAAACTGAGTGCCATAATATCTGCGTTTCTCGTCGGCAATCACTGCAAAGGGCGCACCTTCGCTGGTGGCGACAATTTCGAACCCTTCGGCGAACCGGGTGACCTTGTCGCCATGGCTCATCCACACTTGATGCCGGTCCCCCACCTGCCACATTCCATCGAACAGGGTGCATTCTTCGGTAACCGTTAGGAAGGCCCGGCCGAATTCGCCTCCTTCCCCGGTTTCGTGACCGGGCCTTACCTCACCGCCGAGCTGATGGGTCATTACCTGCTGCCCGTAGCAGATACCAAGGATGGGAAGGCCGCTGTCGAAGATGGGCTGCGGTGCGCGGGGACTGTCGGCGTCAGGAACGCTAGCGGGCGATCCGGAGAGAATGATGCCCTTTGGACGAAGTCTGTCGAACGCCTCTTCCGCCATGGTGAAAGGTGCGATCTCGGAATAAACCCCGGCTTCGCGCACCCGGCGGGCGATCAGCTGGGTGACCTGGCTGCCGAAATCGACAATGAGGATGGAATCGGGAAGATGTTCTGCCTGCATGGGCGGGCGTTACTAGCGACCTCGCGCGCCTGTCCAGTATCGCGTTTTTTGGAGCAGCGTCCACAAAGGCACCGCGTCCGCGAGCGCTTGCACAAAACGCAATAGAGCTGAGTTTTTTCTCACTTTCGTTCACAAACGTGGAACATTATTACAGTCCCATCAGACGCAGCGGGCGGGCAGTCCCCAAGAACGCCCCCCGGTCTGGCCTTCCTTGCCCTCGGCTTGGCTCTGCTGTTGCGGGCCCGCCCACGGCAAGGCGATATGGCAGCGAGTAGAGACGCGGCCGTCGGTATCTCCTCTCCCCCTCTCCCAAGAACCGGCGCCGCGTCTCGAAGCGTCTTCGCTGGACTGCGCTTGTTAGCTCGGCAAGCCAAGGCGTTCGGTTTCCTCGCGCAATTCGGTTTTCAGCAGCTTGCCGATATGGCTGCGCGGCATTTCTGCGAGCGTGTGTAGTTGCGCAAGGCGCTGGGTCTTGCCCAAGCGTCCATTCACCGCCTCGCGAATCGCCTCCGCATCGCGCGCCTCGGCATGCAACGTCACGAACCCGACCGGAGTCTCGCCCCAGCGTTCGCTGGGCACACCGATCACTGCCGCTTCGACGACATCCGGCTCTTTGAGCAATTCGTCTTCGAGATCGATCGGAAAGATATTGAACCCACCCGATATGATCATGTCCTTCGCCCTGCCCACCAGTTCCACGAAACCATCCGCATCCACGCGCCCGATGTCACCCATCCGTTGCCAGACATCGCCAGTGTCGGGATCGGTCCAGTAACCCTCGCGAGTCTTCTCGGGCTGGTTCTTGTAGCCTGCCATCATTGTCTGGCTGCGTCCGATGAGATTGCCGGGTTCGCCTTGCGCAACCGGACGGTCGTCGTCGTCTAGTACCTTGAGCTCACTGCCCGGTGCGGGCCGGCCCACGGTGTGCAGCTTGTCGGGAAACCTGTGCGCTTCGAGCAAGCAAACCACGCCGCCTTCGGTCATGGAATAGATTTCGATCAGGGCGCCCGGCATGCGTCGCAGCACCTCGCGCTTGAGTTCAGCCGAGAACGGCGCCGACGTACAGTATTTCAATTGCATGGCTGACAGGTCGTGTTCGTCGAACCGTGGCTCCGCCATCAACCGGCTGTACTGGACCGGCACCAGCATAGTTACCGTCGTCGCATCGTCCTGTGCCCATTGCAGCCAGCGATTCACGTCGAACTTGCGCATGACCCGTACCGTGCCGCCCGCGAGCAAGGGAGGCAGAAAAGCGACCATGGTGGTGTTGGAATATAGCGGCGTCGAGGCCAGCGTCCGGACTGGCAGACCGTTTTCCAGCCAGCTCGAAGCCGTGGCGGCGAATTGGCGCCAGCGCATCTGGTGGGTGTGGACGATGCCCTTGGGGATGCCGGTCGTACCGCTCGAGTAGATGATATTGAAAGGATCGGAAGACCGGGGCTCGAACTGCGGAGCTACGGTGCCTTCGGTAGCCATCCATTGGTCGAGTTCTTCATCCAGCACGATCACCGTCATGCCGGGGAAAGCATCGTGGCCGAGCTCCTCCAGCTTGGCGCGGTCAACAAACAGATGGCGCGCGCCGGAGTCCACTGCCATGCCCGCAAGCTGGTCGGGACTAGCACTGGTCGTCAGCGGCGCAGCAACGCCGCCGGCACGCACGGCGGCAAGAAAGACCAGCGCATAGGGGATGCTCGAATAGCCGAGAATGGCGACTGCCTGTCCGCGCTCCAGCCCGTCCTCGGACAAGCGGGCAGCGATTCGCTCGACCTTTTCGCCAAGCTCCGCCCAGGTGATTTCGCCATCGTCGTCCCGCATGGCGACCGAGGTGCCGAGGCGCCGGGCATTGCTGCCAATGGTCGCCGAAAAACTGCCGAACGGTTCGTTAAGCGATCGAATGGTGTGGGTTTCTGCCATGCATGCACCCTATCCTGCATGCTGCGCTTGTCGAGAGGGCAGATCAGCACTCGATGACGTTGACCGCGAGCCCGCCCTGACTGGTTTCCTTGTACTTGCTCGACATGTCGAGGCCTGTTTGGCGCATGGTCTCGATGACTTGATCGAGGCTGACGCAGGTCTCGGCCTCGGTCCGGTGCAGGGCCAGGCGCGCGGCGTTGACCGCTTTGACCGCGCCGATGGCATTGCGTTCGATGCACGGCACCTGCACCAGGCCGCCGACGGGATCGCAGGTAAGCCCAAGATTGTGCTCCATGCCGATTTCCGCGGCACTGGCGACCTGCGCTGGCGAGGCTCCCCACAACGCGGCAAGACCACCTGCTGCCATCGAACAGGCGACGCCGACTTCGCCCTGACATCCCATTTCGGCACCCGAAATGCTCGCGCGCTGCTTGTAGAGCAAGCCGATCGCACCGGCAGTCAGTAGGAAAGTGCGTCGGCTGTCGCGGCATGGCGTTTCGTCTGCGCCAACGCAGTAGAAGCGGATCACGGCGGGAATGATGCCCGCCGCACCGTTGGTAGGCGCGGTAACAACGCGGCCACCGGCGGCATTCTCCTCGTTCACTGCCATGGCATAGCAATTGAGCCAGTCGAACAATTGCTCGCGTTCGTTCGATTGCGGATTGGCGGTAAGCTTGTCCCACAGGTCGGGCGCACGCCGTGCGACCTTGAGCCCGCCGGGCAGGACGCCGCGCTGCGAAAGCCCCCGATCAATGCATTGATCCATGGCTTTCGCAATACGATCTACACCCTGAAGCGTCTCGTTGCGCGGGCGGAAAGCGCTTTCGTTGACGAGCATCAGATCGGCAATGGTCAATTCCGTCCTGTCGCACTGCGCGAGCATTTCCTCAGCCGACCCGAACGGATGCGGCACGGATGCCCCGGCCGCGACCCGGTCATTGTCGGGGCGCTTACGAAGCTGCGCCTCGCTCGCCACGAATCCGCCGCCGGTGGAGAAGTACGTCCGGTCGAGCAACGGTGCTCCATCTTCCGTCAGCGCCGTCAGCCGCATGCCGTTGGGATGTAGATCGGGAATGATCTCGGTCGCCAGTTCGATATCGCGCCGTGCGTCGAACGCCACGCGATGACCGCAGTGCAGCGCGAGATTCCCTTCGCTTTTCAATTCGGCCAGCGCAGCTGTTGCCTCGTCGGGATCGGTACTGTCCGGTGCGAAGCCCATTAACCCGAGGACCGAGGCATCGAGTGTGCCGTGTCCGACCCCGGTCAGGGCGAGCGAACCCTGCAACTGGACTTTCACGCGATTCGCTTCGGCAACCCTGCCGGTCTTTTCCAGCGCCCGCACGAAGCGTCGCGCGATGCGCATCGGCCCGACCGTGTGGGATGAGGACGGACCAATTCCGACGCGGAAGATATCGAGGACGGACAGCATGGTCGCAAAATGCGCCTCGTCGCCTCGAAATGCAATCGATTACAAATGAAACCGATGCGAAGCCAAGCTGTGGGTAAAACCTGCCGGAAATCTTTGGATTTCCGCCCTTCGCAGCCTATATACTCAGCATGGACGAGAATACCGAAGACCCGAGCGCGCAGGCGCCCAAGAAACCCGGCTATGGCGCGGATTCGATCAAGGTTCTCAAGGGCCTCGACGCAGTGCGCAAGCGCCCCGGCATGTATATTGGCGATACCGACGATGGCAGCGGTCTCCACCATATGGTGTTCGAGGTGTCGGACAACGCCATCGACGAGGCGCTGGCCGGGCATTGCGACCTTGTCCTGATCGAACTTAATGCAGATGGATCAGTCAGCGTCGAAGACAATGGCCGCGGCATCCCGGTCGACATGCACAAGGAAGAAGGCGTCTCGGCAGCGGAAGTCATCATGACCCAGCTGCATGCCGGCGGCAAGTTCGAGAACACGAGCGACGACAATGCCTACAAGGTGTCGGGCGGGCTGCATGGCGTGGGCGTCTCGGTTGTGAACGCATTGTCCGAATGGCTCGAACTGGTCATCTGGCGCGACGGCAAGGAGCACTGGATGCGCTTCGAACATGGCGATGCGGTCAAACCTTTGCGCGTCGTGGGCGATGCTCCGCCGGTCGAGAGCAATGGTGACGAAGACGGCCTGAAAAAGGGCACGCGCGTCACGTTCAAGGCGTCCGAGAATACCTTCAAGAACGTCATCGAGTTCGATTTCGAGAAGCTCGAACACCGTTATCGCGAGCTCGCCTTTCTCAATTCGGGCGTGCGCATCAAGCTGCGCGACAAGCGGCACGAGGGGGTACAGGAACACGACCTGTTCTACGAAGGCGGAATCGCAGCGTTCGTGAAATATCTCGACCGCAACAAGCAAGCCTTGGTCGCGGAGCCGATTTCGGTCAGCGCCGAGAAGGATGGCATCGGCATCGACGTCGCTCTGGAATGGAACGACAGCTATTACGAGAACGTCCTCACCTTCACCAACAACATCCCGCAACGGGACGGGGGCACCCACCTTGCCGCCTTCCGCGCGGCCTTGACGCGAACGCTCAACAATTACGCCACCGCCTCGGGCCTGATGAAGAAGGAAAAGGTCAGCCTCTCGGGCGAAGACATGCGCGAAGGACTGACCGCGATCGTGTCGGTCAAGCTGCCCGATCCAAAGTTCGGATCGCAGACCAAGGACAAGCTGGTCAGTTCCGAAGTTCGCCAGCCGCTCGAATCACTGATGGGCGAGAAGATGAGCGAGTGGCTCGAGGAAAATCCCAATGACGCCAAGGCGATCATCCAGAAGGTGATCGATGCCGCCGCCGCGCGCGAGGCCGCCCGCAAGGCGCGCGAGATGAGCCGCAAGGGTGCGATGAGCATCGCATCACTGCCGGGCAAGCTCGCCGATTGTCAGGATCGCAATCCCGAGAATTGCGAACTCTTCCTGGTCGAGGGTGATTCGGCCGGGGGTTCGGCCAAGCAGGGACGTGACCGGAAAACGCAGGCGATCCTGCCGCTGAAGGGCAAGATCCTGAACGTGGAACGGGCACGTTTCGACCGGATCATCTCGTCAAAGGAGGTCGGTACGCTGATCCAGGCGATGGGCACCGGCCTGCGCGACGAATTCGACCTTGAGAAACTGCGCTATCACAAGATAGTGATCATGACCGACGCCGACGTCGACGGCGCGCATATTCGCACTCTGCTGCTGACATTTTTCCATCGTCAGATGCCGGAGATAGTGAAGGCGGGTCACCTCTTCATCGCGCAGCCACCGCTATACAAGGTCGCACGCGGCAAGAGCGAGGTCTATCTCAAGGACCAGCCTGCATATGATCGCTACCTGATCATGCAGGGTCTCGACGGGCGGGTACTGGAAACGCAGGGAGGCGCACGCGGTGGCGGCGAGCTGGAAGCGCTCGTCGAACATGGTCTGAGAATGCGCAACCTGCTCGGATTTGTCCCACGCAAATACGAAACCGATCTTGTCGAGGCGATGGCACTGGCTGGTGCGCTCGATCCCGAAACGAGCGACAGGCAAGCTGCCCTCGATCGCGCGGCGGCACATCTTCAGATGGGCGATCCGGAGGCCCGCTGGTCCGCCGAGACGGGTAGCGACGGCATGGTCCGTCTTCGGCGCGTTTGGCGCGGCGTGACGGACGTCCACGAGTTCGAACGCGCGTTCATGGAAAGCGCCGAGGCACGCAAGCTCCACCGCATTGCGAGTGAGTTCGCCGACGTTTACGCCGCGCCAGTGCATCTGGTGAAAGGCGAAGGCGGGGAAGCAGAGCCTATCGACCCCGACAGCGCGGACGAAACCGATGCCGATACGCCCGCCATCGTCGATGACAGCGCGATCACCTTGCCCACCCAGTTGCTCGATGCGGTCATGGGTGCCGGCCGCAAAGGCCAGAAGATTCAGCGCTACAAAGGTCTTGGCGAAATGAATGCCGAACAGCTCTGGGAAACCACACTCGATCCGGACAATCGCGCTCTGTTGCAGGTCAAGGTCGAGGATGCCGACGTGACCGACGAAATCTTCACTCGCCTGATGGGAGACGTGGTCGAACCGCGCCGCGAATTCATTCAGACCAATGCGTTGAACGTAGCAAATCTGGACATCTGACGATACGCGCTAGGCTGGCGTGCGGGGGTCTGTTGTTTCGCCCCGGTCGCCTTTCGACAATTGCGCGACGGTCTGAGTGCTCTTTTCCAGAGCGATGAACCGTTCGCAATCGGGCATTCTGGAGCGGTAGAAGCGCGCCAGTGTTGCAAGGTCGGCCCGGTAGTCGCCACTTGGCATAAGCGGCTCGCCAACTCCGCCGCGCGAAGTTTCGTAATCGACCCAGCCGGGGACGATCGGAACCTTTGCCGCCATCGCGATGTGATAGAAGCCGCTTCGCCAGCCCCCTTCGGAACGGCGCGATCCTTCGGGCGCCACGGCCAGAGCGAGCTTGTCCGCGCTGGCGAATGCTCGGGCGACCTCTTCGACATAATTTCCGCGTCGGCCACGATCCACCGGGACACCGCCCATGTCGAGCATGAAGTTGGTGACCGGCCAGCGGAACAGGCTTTGCTTTCCCATGAAACTGGGCTCGATGCCGAGTTCCTGCGCGAGACCGAGGAAGAAGACGAAATCCCAGTTGGACGTGTGCGGTGCGCCGACCAGCACGAATTTGTCGCATTGGGGCCGATGGCCTTCTATCTGCCAGTCCTTACGATAATGCAGTCCGAGCAAGATCCGCCTTGCTGCTCTGCTGGCCAGCGACGGGCTACGGCCTGGTTCGTTCGACATTGCGCGGCTCCCCATGCCATGGCCGACTCACTTCTGCATAAAGCTGGCGCGTCCGGCGGCTTGCGATATCCCGAACATCAGGCTGGACGTGCGCAGTCAGTCCGGACGGCTAGTGGTCGTGCTGAACGCAGCGGGCTTTGTCGGTGCTTGGTTGCTGCCGTCCATATCGCGTTCGTCGTCGTTTCCGGTCTGGCCCGATCTGCCGTGTGCGACATTCTCGTCCTGTCCGGCCAACTTGCTGGTCATTTCGGAAAACAGTGCTTCGTAGTGGTTGATAGCCCGCCGCAATTCTTCGGTCGTGGCATCGTTTGATCGCCGGGCGATTTCGTGCCCAGCGAGGTAATGTTTGGCAGCTTTCGCGTGATCCACCGTCAGGTCCCCATGACGATGCTCGAAATCCGACATCGGAAACCCGCGGGTGTTCATGATATCGGTCAGCAAACGGTCCGCCCGGCTGACCGCTTCAACCGGACTGTCGACGAAAAGTGCTTTCGTCTCCTGCCAATCATCCTTGTAGCGATCGCGTTCCGAAGGGGTGAGTGGACGGATCTCCAGCTTCTTCACCCGCTCCTTGCGGTCGGCCAGGTCGGCCTCGGCATGGCGGCGACCGCCACGTGCTTCTACCGTGCGATCGTATTCGTCGCCAAAATCCTTGCGCAGAGCCTTGGTGCGACGCCGCTGCATTAACAGCCACGCCAGTAGCAGCACGACGATTGCCGCCAGTGCAATGATGGCAAATGTAGCTTCCTGGCCTTCCATGGCTCTCTCCTAGATGGCCCGTCCGTTTCTCATTATCATTTGTAATGTTCGGCAGGCCGCAGCGTTCCGCCGATTACATCCGGAACACCCCGAATTCGGGCCGTTCGGGGATCGGTGCCTCCAGCGTCGATGCCAGGGCAAGACCGAGCACATCGCGGGTTTGGACGGGATCGATTACACCGTCGTCCCACAGCCGCGCAGTGGCGTAATAGGGATTGCCCTCATCTTCGTATTTCTGACGGATCGGGGCCTTGAATTCCTCCGCCTGTTCTTCGGTCCAGCTTTCGGCATCGCGATGGACCGTAGCGAGGACGCTGGCCGCCTGTTCGCCGCCCATCACCGAGATGCGAGCATTGGGCCAGGTGAAAAGGAAACGCGGCGAATAGGCCCGGCCGCACATGCCGTAATTGCCTGCGCCGAAGCTGCCGCCGATTACCACGGTCACCTTAGGTACACTGGCGGTGGCAACGGCGGTGACGAGCTTCGCGCCGTGCTTGGCAATGCCTTCCGCCTCATATTTTCCACCGACCATGAAGCCCGAGATGTTTTGCAGGAAAAGCAGCGGAATGCGGCGCTGCTGTGCCAGCTCGATGAAATGTGCACCCTTCTGCGCGCTTTCGGAAAACAGCACGCCATTATTAGCGAGGATTGCGACCGGCATGCCCCAGATATGAGCAAAGCCACAGACCAGAGTGCTACCATAATGCTGCTTGAACTCGTGGAGCTCGCTGCCGTCGACCAGCCTCGCGATGACTTCGTGCACGTCGTATGGCGCGCGAACATCGTCGGGGATCAGCGCGTAAAGGTCTTCCGCATCGAACTTCGGGTCGCGCGGCTCGCGCAAATCGATGTTCCTGGCCTCTGCATAATTGTTGCCAAGGTGAGATACGATATCGCGCACGATGGTGAGCGCGTGCTCGTCGTTTTCCGCAAGGTGATCGACCACGCCGGATCTTTTCGCATGAAGATCGCCGCCGCCCAGATCCTCGGCGCTGATTTCCTCGCCCGTCGCGGCCTTCACCAGCGGTGGGCCGGCAAGGAAGATCGTGCCCTGATTGCGCACGATCACCGTCTCGTCGCTCATCGCGGGCACATAGGCCCCGCCCGCGGTGCAAGAACCCATGACGCAGGCGATCTGCGGAATGCCCATCGCACTCATGTTCGCCTGGTTGTAGAAGATACGCCCGAAATGGTCGCGGTCGGGGAACACCTCGGCCTGGTGCGGCAGGTTCGCGCCGCCACTATCGACGAGGTAGATGCACGGCAGGCGGTTTTCCTGCGCGATCTCCTGCGCGCGCAGATGCTTCTTGACCGTCATCGGGTAATAGGTGCCGCCTTTGACGGTCGCATCGTTGCACACGATCATCACCTGACGCCCTGAGACGCGTCCGATACCCGCGATTAAACCCGCGCCGTTGATTTGGTCCTTGCCGTACATGCCGTTCGCTGCGAGCTGACCGATCTCGAGGAACGGGCTGCCCGGATCGAGCAGGCGCTCGACCCGCTCGCGAGGGAGCAGCTTGCCGCGACCCACATGCCGCTCGCGGCTGCCCGCAGAGCCGCCGAGAGCGGCATCGGCTACATGCTTGCGCAATTCTGCGGCGAGCGACCTGTTGTGCTCGAAGCGTGCTTTCGAATCGGATGCCTCGCGGTCGAGCGTGGAGGTGAGAACGGGTGCGCTCACCCCGCGGCTCCGATCAGTTCACGACCGATCAGCATTCGCCTGATCTCGTTCGTCCCGGCACCGATATCGAGCAGCTTGGCGTCGCGCATGTAACGCTCGACCGGCCAGTCGAGCGTGTAGCCCGCGCCGCCCAGCGCCTGAACGCTTTCGGCGGCCACGCGGAAGGCGTTTTCGCTGGCGAGCAGAATCGCGCCTGCCGCATCGAAGCGCGTCGTTTGGTTGGCATCACAGGCCTTGGCGACGGCATAGGTGTAGGCGCGCGCCGATTGCAGCGCCACATACATGTCCGCAACCTTGGCCTGCATCAGTTGGAAAGAGCCGAGCGGCTTGCCGAACTGCGTGCGCTCGCGCAGATAGGGAATGACCGTGTCGAGACAGGCCTGCATCACCCCGAGCTGGAGGCCGGACAGCACCACGCGCTCGTAATCCAGTCCGCTCATCAAGACCCCCACGCCGCCGTTTTCCGGCCCCATGACGTTCTCGTCCGGCACGAAACAGTCGTCGAAGACCAGCTCGGAAGTCGGCGAACCGCGCATGCCGACTTTCTCGATATTCTGGCCGATCGAGAAGCCTTCGAAATCCTTTTCGATCAGGAAAGTGGTGATCCCGCGGCTGCCCGCGTCGGGCGTGGTCTTGCCATAAACCACCAGCGTATCGGCATAAGGCGCATTGGTAATCCAGAACTTTGTTCCGTTGAGGATGTATCCCCCGTCAACCTTCCCAGCCTTCATCTTCATCGAGACGACATCGGACCCGGCACTGGCCTCGCTCATCGCCAGGCTCCCGACATGCTCGCCACTGATCAGCTTGGGCAGATATCTCGCCTTCTGCTCTGCGTTACCCCAGCGCGCAATCTGGTTCACGCACAGGTTGGAATGCGCGCCGTAGCTCAGGCCGACAGAAGCGCTCGCGCGGCTGACTTCCTCGACCGCGATCACATGCTCAAGATAGCCAAGGCCAAGGCCACCATCGGTCTCTGATACGGTTATCCCGTGCAGGCCCAGTTCGCCCATCGCCGGCCACAGCTCGTTCTTGGGAAACCAGTCCTCTCGGTCGACCTTCTCGGCCAGCGGGGCAATCTGTTCGTCGGCAAAGCGAGAAGTGGTTTCGCGGATCATCTGGGCCGTTTCGCCCAGCTGGAAATCGAAATCGGGAGTCGCGCGCATGGTTTCTCCTGTCCGCTCGCGAAATGGTCGGGTCTGCCGATAGCCCAGCGTGCCAGCAGGGGCAAACCGCGAAATCCCTGTTCACCGGAAAGAAGGTTAATTGTTTTGAGTAGGCAGCACTTATCGCCTAACCCTTCGCGCCGGACATGTACCCGAAGACGACCCATCTCTGGCCGAACGGCGAACCGCCGGCGGCGGCTCTTTGCGGCGAGGACGAGCGCCTGTCGGTGCTTGCTGCGCACGGAACGGACTCACTGGTCGACGATCCGGAACTGCAACGCATCGTCAATTTCGCTGCCGAGCTTTGCGCTTCCCCGTTCGCGCTGGTCTCACTGGTCGAAAAGGACCGGCAGCATTTCATTGCCCGGGCCGGTCTGAAGGAATCGGAAACGCCGCGCCCAACCAGTTTCTGTGCCCATGCCATGCTTGAAGCCGAACCGATGGTGGTCCCTGACGCCACGGTCGATCCGCGCTTTTCGGACAATCCGCTGGTTACCGGGGAGCCTGGAATCCGGTTCTACGCTGGACATCCGTTGATTTCCAACGAAGGCGCTCCACTGGGGGCATTGTGCGTTATCGACACCACGCCTCGCGCAACCGGACTGACCAACATTCAGCGCCAGGGTTTGGGTGTCCTGGCCGAAGCGGTCATGCGCAGGCTCACCCAACAATGGCTCGATCAAGCCGCCCGTGCTGCTATCGAACGTCGCGAAGAGCGGCTGAAACAGATGATCGACAGCATGCCCGGCATAGCCTGGTCATCAGATCAGAGCGGCAATCTCGATTACGTCAATGCTCGCTGGACGGAAACGACGGGTGCTCCGGTGCCGATGAGCGCGACAGAATGGGCCGAGTTCATTCACCCTGAAGATCGCGAGACCAGCCTGGCCCGCTGGGTCGCTGCGATGCGCAAGGGCGATCCACACGAAGCTGAGGTCCGCATGCGACAGAAGGACGGCTCGTATCGCTGGGTCCTTTCGCGCGCCTTGCCGGTCCAGGAGGCGGGGGTCGAAGGCAAGCGCTGGTTTGGTACGGTCATCGACGTCGATGCAGCGCACCGCCTGTCGGAGGCGCGTGACCTGCTAGCCAACGAGTTGTCGCATCGGATCAAGAACATATTTGCAGTGGTGTCGGGCCTGATTGCCCTGCGTTCACGTGGCAGATCGGAAATCCAGGATTTTGCCGAAGAAATCACCAGTGCGATCCGCGCGCTCGGAATGGCGCATGATTACGTTCGCCCCGGCGATGGTCGCATGAGCGATAGTCTGAAGGGTTTGCTGGGCGACCTGCTCGCACCCTACGCCGTCGATGGCCTCGACCGGGTCGCCATTGCCGGAGACGATATCGAAATAGGCCCCCGCGCGGCAACGCCACTGGCGCTTATCTTTCACGAGCTGGCGACAAACGCGGCAAAATACGGTGCGCTGGCCCGCGACGATGGACGGGTGGAAATCGAGGTCATTGTCGCATGCGGAGCCCAGGACGAGATATGCGTCAGCTGGCGCGAACATTCTCGGACCTATAACGAGGATGCGAGAAAACCGGAAAATGAAGGCTTCGGTTCACGGCTGTTGCGCATGGCGATAGAAGGACAATTGGGCGGCAGGTTCGAACGGATCTTCTCCGATGACGGGCTGAATGTCGAGATTACCGTGCCGACTGCACAGCTTGCGCGCTGAATGCTGCGGGGTCTCGCACGGACAGGACGGCGCGGCTAGGGAGTCCAGGGGTGATAGAGATACGAGACGACATGCGACTTGAACGACTGATCGGACTGCTTGCGACGGGCGCGCTCGCTGCCTGTTCGCCGACAGGGGACGGTAGCACGACCGCAGTCTCGCCGGTCGAGACAGCGGCGGCGGTATCGGAACCTGAGGGCCAGCCAGCGCCTGACGAATTCGCCAACACTGCTTGGCGAATAATTGCCGAAGATGGCGCGCGCTACGTTACTTATTTCGACGCCGACGGCACTTATCGCGATCTGCGCAATGGCGATCCGTGGCAGGATGGCACCTGGTCATACGAAGACGGCCCCGAAGCCAAGATGCTGTGCTTCACTCCCGACGACGAGAACGGCGTTGAGCGTTGCTGGCAGCCGGGCCGTATCACCGACGGCACGATGGTGGCAACCAACGCCGCCGGGCGGCGCATCGAACTAAAACCTGTCGACTACACACTACCAGAGGATAACGAGGACGACGGCGGGGCGTGACCCATTCCGCCGGGCCGGTACTCGAATTTCGCGATGTGCGGAAAAACTATGGTGCGCTCGATGCGGTTGCGGACGTCTCGCTTGCCATCGCGACCGGCGAATTCGTCGCCCTGGTAGGGGCTTCGGGTTCGGGCAAATCGACGCTGCTCAAGACCGTGAACCGTCTGGTCGAGCCAAGCGCAGGCACGGTTCTTTTCGAAGGCTTGGATGTGGCAACATCGCCGCTGCCTGCCCTTCGCCGACGCGTAGGATATGTTTTCCAGTCGATCGGTCTCTTCCCGCATATGAGCGTGAGCGAAAACATCGCAATCGTTCCTCGTCTGGCAGGCGAACCGCTATCCTCTGATCGTGTCGGCGAGTTGCTGGAACTCGTCGAGCTCGAAGCGGAAATGCGTTCGCGCATGCCTGACGAATTGTCGGGCGGTCAACGGCAGCGCGTGGGTGTGGCCCGCGCTCTGGCGGGGGAGCCTCACCTCCTGCTGATGGACGAACCTTTCGGCGCGCTGGATCCACTCACGCGCAACGCGCTTGGCGAACGGGTACGGCGCCTTCACAAACGGTTCGACCTGACAACCATCATGGTTACGCACGACATGGCCGAAGCGCTGTTGCTTGCCGATCGCGTTCTGGTGATGGACGGCGGGCGGATCGTTGCCGACGAAACGCCGCAAGCCTTGCTGGAGGGCGCAGGCGGCAGAATCGCGCAGGGAATGGTTGCCGTGCCGAGGGCGCAGGCCGAGAAACTTGCTCGGATGTCTCGATGACGGGTTTCTGGCAAACCCTGACTGGTCTGGGCGACAAGCTTGCTGCACACATACTGCTGGCCTCTGCCGCCATCGCTCTGGGCATAATCGTGGCGTTGCCCCTGGCAATCTGGGCGAGCCGTTCGCAAAACGTGGCCCGCGCCGCTCTCGGATTTGCAAGTCTGGTACAAACAATCCCTGCTCTGGCCTTGCTGGCCCTGTTCTTTCCAATCCTGCTCAGCCTGCGCGCTGTGTTCGGTGACGGGTTGCCGACCCTCGGATTTCTGCCTGCGCTACTTGCTTTGTCGCTCTATGCCTTGTTGCCGATTCTCAGGAACGCCGTGACCGCGCAGACGAATCTCGATCCTGGCGTGCTCGAGGCGGCCGATGGGGTGGGAATGAGTTTCTCACAAAGGCTGCGACTGGTTGAGGCCCCGCTATCCGCGCCTTATATCATGGCTGGCATTCGCACCGCCGCGGTCTGGACCATCGGGGCCGCGACGTTATCCACGACGATCGGACAGCCGAGTTTGGGCGACCCGATCTTCGCCGGGCTGCAAACCCAGAACTGGGTTCTGGTGCTGGCCGGCTGCGTCGCAAGCGCCGGACTGGCGCTGGTCGCGGACGCACTTCTGGGACTGATCGAGAAAGGCTTCGCCACGCGCCGCAGATCGTTCTGGGCAGGAGGAATGGTCGCCGTCCTACTCGGAGTGTCAGCCGCACTGCTGGCCCAGTTTGGAGGACGCGACGACGAAGATACCATCGTAATCGGAGCGAAGGGTTTTTCCGAGCAATATATCCTCGCCCGGCTCATCGGACACCGGTTGGAAGCGGCAGGCTACGCAGTCGAATATCGCGAAGGGTTGGGCTCTGCTATCGCTCACAACGCAGTCGCCAGCGGGGCGATCGACGTGCTGGTCGACTATACCGGAACGATCTGGACCAACCAGATGGCACGCAAAGACAATCCGGGCCGCAACGCGATGTACGAGGCCATCGTCCGCTGGGAGGAGGAAACCGCTGGCACGCGTGTGCTGGGCCGCCTGGGCTTCGAGAACGCCTATGGCCTGGCGGTCGAAAGCGAGTGGGCCCAAGATCGCGGCGTGGCGGATATCAGCGACCTTGCCTCGTGTGCTCCGAACATGGTGATCGGCGGCGACCCCGAATTTTTCGAACGGCCGGAATGGATCGCGGTACGCGATGCTTATGGACTGCGCTTCGCCGCAACGCGCAACTTTTCGCCGACGTTCATGTACAATGCCTTGCGGTCCGGTGAGGCGGACGTGATCGGAGCCTATACCTCGGACGGTCGGATCGCGGCGGACAATCTGACAATACTCGACGACCCGCGTGGCGCCTTCCCCAGTTATGACGCGATCATCCTGCTAAGTCCGGAGGCCGGGCAAGACCCGCAATTGCTGGCAACACTCGAGCCGCTGATTGGCGCAATCGACGTTGAGGAAATGCGCAGAGCCAATCTTTCCGTTGATCGCGAAGAGAACAAGCTGGGCTTCGACGAAGCTGCGCGCAGACTGGCGGCGCGCATCGGCTTCTAGCTGGCCTTGCGCCAGTTTTGCGTCTGGCAGAATGGCCCCACACAGCCTTTAACCTCCAGCACGTTGGCGCTTTTGCGACGAATGACCGAACGGTAGGTCTTGCCGCTTTTCGGATCGTAGATTTCCCCCCGCCACAAATCCGACTCCTCGTCGAGACCGGTTAACACCGGCATGCCCATAAGCTTGCGGTTGCGTTTTGCAGGATCGGCGTTGTTCACGTCGCGCTGGTTCTTGCCCTGTGGCGGCGCCACCAGAAACTTGACGATCTTACCACACAAAGACTGGCCGCATGACCCGATCTGAATCACTGCATCGCGTTCTTCGGTAATCCACCGGCCTGCAATGGGATCTGCGGCGGAAAGCGGCTGGGCGATCATCAACGCAGCCATGCAGGCAAAAAATTTCTTCATTCTATGTCCCCTTCGGCAAATCCTGTTCCGCGCGGCCAATCACGCGGCGAAAGCGCCATGACCTTGAACAGATCGCCCATCTTGTCCGTTCCGACAAGCCGATCGTGAGCTTGCGCGATGTCCTGGGCTCGTGCCGGTGAACGCGCGGTGAGCGCCTGCGCGCGCTGGCCAATTCCCAAGGCGCTGAGCCATTCGCCTTGCGTGGCGGTCGCGCCTGCGAGGCCTGCGCGCGCCGCTATTTGCCCAAGCATCGCGAAATCGACATGCGCGGTGAGGTCCATGTCCCCGGGAGCGTCGAAAAGCCCCACTTTCTCATGCACGCGAACGGCCTGGAGCGTCGAACCGGTTCGCGGTTCCAGATGACCGTAATCGATGAACACTGCCGCGCCGCCCTGAACGTCGAGCCTGCGCGCGATTTCTCCCGCCAAGGCCGCCGCGGCCGGACTGGTTTCGATTATTGCGCCAGGGGGCGCCGTCTTTCGGTCAGCAGGGACAGCCTCGTCCATCGGATTGTCGCCGGCAACAAACACGAACTGCGCCTGGTCGTCCAACGCGATCATCCGCTCGCGCCATCCTACCTCCGTGCAAACCAGTTGCCGTACCGGAAGTGCGTCGAAAAACTCGTTCGCGACGAGCAACATCGGCGCATGGTCCGGCAGCGTATCGACAGTTTCATGAAACCGCGCTCCTGCAAGTGCGTCTGCCTGGAGCGATCGCAATGCTTCGGACCCTTCGACCAGGTGCACTTGCGGCCTCAATCCTTGCGTCGCCATTGCCCGTAGCGAATCGCGAGCCAGCGTGCCGCGGCCTGGCCCCAGTTCGACATAGACAGCGTTCGCAGGTCGACCAGCCCGGACCCAGATATCCGCCAGCCAAAGTCCGACCATTTCTCCAAACATCTGGCTGATTTCCGGGGCGGTGACGAAATCGCCAGTTGTTCCCAGCGGGTCGCGCGAAGCGTAATATCGCGCATTGCTTTCCCCCATGTACCGCGAGACCGGTATCGGCCCGTGTTCGCGGATCAGGCGCCGGAACGTTTCCGCAAGCGTGGTCGGGGCGGCAATCGCGGTCATGCCGGCTGCGGCTTGGACAACTTCCCATTCCCACCAACCGGCGGTTTCATCAGCGCATATATGATCACGATCACCCCGACGGCAATCATTGGTAGGCTGAGCCATTGGCCTCGCGAAAGCCCCGTCTCGACCACCACGTATGCCAGATGCGCATCCGGTTCGCGGAAGAATTCGTTCACCAGCCGCCCCACGCCCATGCCGACGGTAAAGATGCCAACCAGCAATCCGGCACGGTATCGCGCACCTGTTTTCCAGAACAGGGCGATGAGCAGGACCCCGAGCAACAGGCCTTCCAGTCCAGCCTGGTACAGCTGGCTGGGATGCCGTGCGACCTGTAGCGGATCGGTCGGAAAGACCATCGCCAGAGGAAAATCGCTTTCGACCGGCCGGCCGTACAATTCGCCGTTGATGAAGTTCGCGAGCCTGCCAAGCATGTAGGCGAGCGGAACATTGACCGCGATGTAATCGCATACGCGTAGCCAGTTCAAGCCGCCGCGCCACGCCACCCAGCTGATGGCCACAAGCACGCCTATCACCCCACCGTGAAAGCTCATGCCGCCCTCCCAGACCGCGAAAAGCTCCATGCCTCCGAACAGTTCGGGGCGATAGAACGCGGCATAACCCAACCTGCCACCGAGAATGACACCGAGCGTACACCAGAAGAACAGATCATCGGCATGGCGCTGGGCCATCGGGCTGCCAGGGGCCGCGATCATCTTCGAAAGATGCCAATAACCCAGCAGGATGCCGACCAGGTAGGCGAGCGAATAGAATCGCAACTGAAAGCCCCCGACCTCGAACAGGTAAGGTCTCAATCCGAGATTTTCCCAGTAGATCGGCTCGGCTGCGCCGCTCGCGGCGAGTAGTGACAGCAAGTGCTTATCCCCTTAGAGGTGTGCGTGAACGCCGCGTCCGGCGACCCATCGGAAGCGGCTTTTGGCATAGCAGGGGTTTTGGGGAAAGCCTGCGTCGAGCCGCAATTTATGCGCGAGCCTCGCCAACGGGGCCGTGCGCCACGTGGAGAGGATTTCAGACAGACCATGCCTACCGAACTTGACCAGGATATCCAGCGCTTCACCGCAGCCGTAACTGCGCCCGGACAGATGTTCGAAACCACGCCCGTCGCTCGGCGAGGCGTCGAAATGCCGGCCTTCAAGAATGCTCCGCCAAGCCTGGCGCATTACCTTGCTCATTTTTGCAACGAGAAGAAGGACGAGACCTTTCTGGTAGACGGCGATCTGCGCCTGACCTTCGGCCAGGTTTACGGAGCGGCAGCCTGTGTGGCTCATGGTCTTGCGACCAGACATGGCGTCAAGAAGGGCGACCGGGTCGGTATTGCGGCACGCAACTCTGCCAACTGGATGATCGCCTATATGGGCACGATCATGGCAGGCGGATGCGCCACGCTCCTGAACGGGTGGTGGACTGGCGAAGAGCTCGCCTACGGGGTCCAGTTATGCGAATGCTCGCTTGTCCTAGCTGACGATCAGCGCGCCGCGCGCTTCGAAGGGCAGGACGTCGATGCGAAGATCGTCATCTTCGATCATGGCGTTCCGTCCGAAGGGCTCGCTCCGATCTGGGCCGAAGGCGATACCGCAACCAAGATGCTCGGGCAGATAGGGCAGGATGATCTTGCGACCATCCTCTATACGTCCGGTTCTACCGGGCATCCAAAGGGTGCTTACTCGGATCACCTGGGTGTGGTGTC
Source organism: Erythrobacteraceae bacterium Alg239-R51 (assembly GCA_947331495.1). Classification (GTDB taxonomy): domain Bacteria; phylum Pseudomonadota; class Alphaproteobacteria; order Sphingomonadales; family Sphingomonadaceae; genus Qipengyuania. The sequence continues at coordinate 79,875 of CAMZOI010000004.1, forward strand.
CGGCGTCCTGAATTACGTTGCCCAATCGGCCATGATCCTTGGCCTTCTAACCGAAAAAGGCGAAGCGCCGACGGTACAGCAATGTGCGCTGGTGGCGGTGCCATTGTTTCACGTAACCGGGGAAATTCCCCTGTTCCTGCAAAGCTTTGCCACGGGCCGCAAGCTGGTCCTGATGCCGAAATGGGATGCCGGCGAGGCGTTGCGCCTCATCGCCGAGGAGAAGATCACCTACTTTGTCGGCGTTCCGCTGATGAGCTACGAAATGGCGACCCACCCGGACAAGGACAAGTACGACCTGTCGCATTGCAAGAGCTTCGCGGCCGGCGGGGCCCCGCGTCCGCCCGAACACGTAACGCGCATCAAGGAAGCCTTTCCCGAAGCCTTCCCGCTATTGGGTTACGGTTTGACCGAAACCAATGCGGTCGGCTGTGGCAATCTGAACGAGAATTATATGGCGAAGCCCGGCTCTACCGGCATGCCGTCGAAGCCACTTGTCGATCTCGCCATTCTCGACGATGACGGCAACGCCTTGTCGGCAGGGCAGGTCGGCGAAGTCTCGATCCGCTCAGTATGCAACTTCCTCGGGTATTGGAAAAACGAGGAAGCCACCAAGGCTGCATTCACCGACAATGCCTATTTTCGAACTGGCGATCTCGGCTATCTCGACGAGGACGAATATCTCTTCATTGTAGACCGCAAGAAGGACATCATCATTCGCGGCGGCGAAAACATCGCCTGCATCGAGGTGGAGGAAGCGATCTACGCACATGAAGCGATCGCCGAATGCTCGGTGTTCGGCATCCCGGACGACCGGCTCGGCGAAGTGCCAGCAGCCGTTTATTATCTCCATGAAGGAGAGTCGCTGAGTACCGAAGAGCTGCAGGATTTCCTGCGCGAACATATTGCTGCGTTCAAAGTGCCCTCCGTGATGTGGCGCGCGAACGAAAAGCTGCCGCGCCTGGGAACCCAGAAAGTCGACAAGCGCGCAGTGAAGGCAGCATATGCCGGGGAGCATCCTTCGGCTTGAACCGTATCCGCATTCCCCGCCAGCGCGCGATCATCGACCGGCGCCGACTCGCCCCTCGGATCGAAGCGCTGGTCGCGGAGCATGGGACAGATGCGCGACCGCATGTCGTCGACACGCTCAGGCAAGCGCTCGACGACGGTCGTCGGGAACTTGCCACGCGGCTCGAGCAAAAGCCTTCCGCGGGGCATGAATCGGCTGGCGGATACAGTTTCCTAATAGATCAACTGATCCGCGTGATTCATGATCACGTGGTCACGCAGCTCTACGCCTCGCCCGGTCGTTCACCGGGAGAGCGGCTCGCGGTGATGGCGGTGGGAGGTTACGGACGGGCGGAGATGGCCCCGCATTCGGATGTCGACATCGCTTTCCTCGTCCACAGCAGGAAAAGCATTTGGTGCGAGCAGGTGGTCGAGGCAATGCTCTATTTGCTATGGGATCTTGGCCTCAAGGTCGGTCATTCGACCCGAACGCTCGACGATGCGATCCGCATGGCGAACGACGATCTTACAATCCGCACGGCCCTGCTCGAGGGACGCTATGTCTGGGGTGACCAGGAGCTCTACGACGAGGGGTCGCGCCGTTACACCACCGAGGTCGTTCGGGGCAGCGAGCGTGCTTTCGTCACCGAAAAGCTGGCCGAGCGCAACGCGCGGCACAGGCGCATGGGCGACAGCCGCTATGTCGTCGAGCCCAATGTGAAGGACGGCAAGGGGGGGCTGCGCGATCTGCACACACTCTACTGGATCGGCAAGTTCATTCACCGCGTCCGGGCGGCCGCCGAACTGGTCGAGATCGGCCTGTTCACGCAAACAGAATATCGCAGCTTCCGCCGCGCCGAAAACTTCCTGCTGGCCGTCCGCGCCCATCTGCATGTCCTTGCGGGGCGCGGGGAAGACCGGCTGACATTCGACATGCAGCGTCGCATCGCCGAACGAATGAATTTCGCCGAACGACCAAGCAAGAGCGCGGTCGAACGGTTCATGCAGCTCTATTTCCTGCACGCCAAGCGCGTCGGCTCGCTGACCGGCGTATTTCTTGCCCATATCGATGAGCAATTCGAAGCGAAAAGCGCTCGCAGCGGTTTTTTCGCCGGCTGGAAACAGAAGGCGCGCATCGTGAAAGGGTACCGCGTCTTCGGCGGCAAGATAGCCGCGCCCTCGGACGACTGGTTTCGCAAGGATCCGGTGCGCCTGATCGAGATCTTCCAGCTCGCCGAGGCGGAGGAACTGGAAATCCATCCGGAAACCATGCGCCAGGCCAATCGGGACAGCGGCCTGATCGACAACAGACTGCGCGAGGACGAGCGCGCCAACGCCTTGTTTCTCGATCTCCTGGCGGGTCGCAAAGACCCCGAAACGGTACTTCGCTGGATGAACGAAACCGGCATTTTCGGGAAATTCGTGCCGGATTTCGGCAAGGTAAATGCGCAGATGCAGTTCGATATGTACCATCACTACACGGTGGACGAGCACACAATCCGTGCGATCGGCCTCCTCAACCGCATAGAGAAAGACGAACTGGCCGACGATCATCCGCGCGCGACGCGCCTCATACACAAGGTGCAATCGCGCCGGGTGGCTTATGTTGCGGCCTTGTTGCACGACATCGCCAAGGGGCGCGGCGGAGATCATTCTGTTCTTGGAGCACAGGTGGCCCGAGAACTGTGTCCCCGATTCGGGCTGTCGCAGATCGAGACGGAACTGGTCGCATGGTTGGTACTCAACCACCTGCTGATGAGCCATACCGCACAGAAACGCGATCTGACCGACCCCAAGACCATCGAGGATTTCGTCGGCCAGGTACAAAGCGCCGAACGGCTTCACCACCTTGCCATTTTGACGGCAGTCGACATTCGCGCGGTCGGACCGGGCACTTGGAACAGCTGGAAAGGACAATTGCTCGGCGAGCTTTACGATGCGGCGAATGAGCGCTTGCGGCTCGGCCATATGCGTCATGGCCGCACCCAGAAGATCGCTCACAAGCAGGCCGAGGTCGTGTCCGCTCTCGGCAATCGTGCACATCTGGTCGAGGATCTCGCCGAAACGATGGGCGATGCCTACTGGATTGCGGAGCCGGCCGATATCATCGCGTTGAACCTCGTGCACTACGCGGCGGCGCGGGCGGCAAAGCACGAACTGTCGGTCCATTGCGAATATTACGAGGCGCGAGGGGCAACGTTGGTCACGGTGATCGCAGGCGATCATCCTGGCCTGTTTTACCGTATCGCGGGCGGGATACACCTGGCAGGCGGAAACATCATCGACGCGCGCATCCATACGACGCGCACCGGCTGGGCGGTCGACAATTTCCTCGTACAGGACCCGCATGGCAATCCCTTCCGCGACGACGACCAGTTGAAGCGTATCGAAACGAGCATCGCCGATGCGCTCGCCAACCGGATCGATCTTGCTCCCCGCCTTGCCCAGCGCCCGCTGCCACACAGTCGCTCGAAAGCATTCGACGTGTCTCCACGTGTGTTGTTCGACAACAAGGCATCGAACCGCTTTACCGTGATCGAAGTCAACGCAAGGGATCGCTCTGCACTGCTCAATCGTCTGGCGCGCGCACTGTTCGAAAGCCGGCTGGTGGTCCATTCCGCACACATCACTCATTACGGGGAGCGGGCCGCCGACACGTTTTATGTCACCGACCTGACAGGCGGAAAGCTCGAAAGCGGCGAACGGATGAACCGGCTCGAGGCGCGGCTTATGGACGCTGCCAGCGATGCCATGCAGGAGCGCCTGGAAGACGCCTGATATAGTGCTTCAAGCGGGCTCAGGACGTTCGCCGAACAGGGCAGTACCCACGCGGACATGGGTAGCGCCCAAGCGGATCGCCGTCTCGTAATCCCCGCTCATGCCCATGCTGCGCCCGTCCAGTTCATGATCGCGCGCCAGCTTGTCGAGGAATGCGAAGAACGGTGCGGGTTCGGTGTCGAGCGGTGGAATGCACATCAGCCCGGCAAGCGGGATTTGCGCTTCGCGCGCCTGGTCCAGCAGATCGGGCAGCTTGTCGATCGGACAACCGCCCTTCTGGTCCTCCTTGCCGACATCCACCTGCACGAAGCAGGGCACGCGCTTGCCGAGCTTGTCGAACGCCTTCCCAAGCGCCTTGACGAGGCTGGACCGGTCAAGCGAATGGATGACATCGAACAGCGCGACCGCATCCTCGGCCTTGTTCGACTGGAGTTGGCCGACGAGATGTAGTTGCGCGTCCGGGAACCGATCGCGGAGCCCGGGCCATTTTGACTGCGCTTCCTGCACCCGGTTTTCGCCATAATGAACTTGACCCTGCTCCAGTAGCGGAATGATCGCTTCAGCCGGATGCATCTTGCTGACTGCGACGAGCGTGACCTCGTCCGGACTGCGACGGGCGATCTTGCAGGTCTTCTCGATATTCGCGCGGATGTCGTCGAGCGGTGTATCTGCTTTTTCCATCGCGCTGCGCTATAGCGTGAATATGTCCGATAGAAAGTCTCTCCCCCTCCTCTGGCTGTTGAGCGACGCGCGAAACGACGCTCGGCTCGAATGCGCTCTGGCCGCGCTGCCGAGGAGATCAGGATTCGTTTTCCGTCATTATCACCTGAAGCCCGTTGAACGCCGCGCCCGTTTCGAAAAGCTGGCTCGCATTGCGCATAGTCGCGAACACATTGTCATTCTTTCTGGACCTGAAGATTGGGGTGCGGACGGAACGTATGGTTCGCCCGGTCGCCGCGGGCATGGCCTGCATCTCGCTACCGCACATGATGATGGAGAACTACAAGCCGCAATCGAGGCGCGGGCCGATGGAATATTCGTGTCGCCCGTTTTTCCGACCGCTTCCCATCCCGGAGCCGAAGTTCTCGGCGTCCGGGGTTTCCGCGCTCTTGCAAGGCGATCGACAGTGCCGGTAATTGCGTTGGGGGGCATGAGCCATGAACGTGCGCGCGAGATCGATTGGCCGCGCTGGGGGGCGATCGATGGACTCGTCTCGACGAACAGCGCTTGACCTCGGACTCGCTGGCGACTCATACTACAACTACAGCACGGACAAGGGACGGACAAATGGCCACGCGCGCAAGCGCCAAACCCGATTGGCGGGCGGCATTTCGCCGCTCATTTCGCCGCGCCACTCATCTGACGGGGGCCGCGCTGCTGTTCGCATTCCTGATCTTTTTGACCCTGTCGCTAGCGAGCTACGCCCAGACCGATCCCAGTGCCTCCACTGCGGCAAGCGGAACCAACATCTCCAACTGGATGGGAGCTAGCGGCGCATGGATGGCGGATCAGGCTTTCGGTTGGTTCGGTATATGCGCATTGTTGCTCCTGCCCCTGCTCTATATCGCGGCGCGCCGGTTATGGACCGGGGTCGAGAACGAAGAGGAAGAAGAAACGCCGGGCCGGTGGTGGGGCCCCTTCGCGATGCTGATAGCAGCCATGGTGCTGCTCGGAACGGTGCTTGCCCTGCTGTTCGAGCCTGCGTCAGTCAGTCTACCGGCAGGTTTGGGCGGACTTGCCGGTCTCCTTGGCGCTGGCGCGATCGAGGCGGTCGCAATGCGGTTCGACGGCGGCTTTTCCGGCTGGATCATAGGTTCGCTCGGGTTGGCCGCACTGGCGGCGGGCATCGCCCTCGTCACCCGCGTATTCGCGATCGACTGGGCGCAATTTCTGACCTTGCCGGGCTTTGTTAAACAGACGCGCACGTTGTCCGACCTCGACTTGCCGCTGGCGCCGAAGCGCCAGAAACGCGACCGGCGACCAGCCAGCGAGGACAGCGACACGGACGGCGAACCCATCGCCGTAGCGCGCCGTGCCCCCGAGATCGCCGACCCCGCGCCGTCCCCCGCGCAGACGCGCCCTGCCCCAGCCAAGCAGCGCGACATGTTTGCCAATTACCAGCTGCCAAGCCACGATCTGCTAGACGATGCACCGGAACACGCCGCCCCCAAACTCGACAAGATGGCGCTCGAGCGCAACGCACGTCTGCTGGAAAATGTACTCGATGATTTCAATGTGAAGGGTGAGATCACGGCCGTGCGCGCGGGACCGGTAGTGACCATGTACGAGCTCGAACCGGCGGCCGGTATCAAGGCCAGCAGGGTCGTTGGCCTGGCTGAAGATATCGCGCGGAACATGTCTGCCATCAGCGCACGCGTGTCGCCGATACCGGGTCGGACCGTGATCGGCATCGAACTGCCCAATGCGGACCGGCAAATGGTGAACTACAAGGAGCTCGCCAATTCCGCCGCGTTCGTCGACAGCACGGGCTCGCTGCCGATGATCCTGGGCAAGGATATTGCCGGTGAACCGATCGTCGCCGATCTTGCAGCCATGCCGCATCTGCTGGTCGCGGGTACCACCGGTTCGGGGAAATCGGTGGGACTCAATGCGATCCTGCTGTCGTTGCTATACCGCTTTACGCCTGACGAGTGCCGCTTGATCCTGATTGATCCCAAGGTGCTCGAACTCAAGACCTACGATGACATCCCGCACCTCCTCAGCCCAGTGGTAACCGAGCCGCACAAGTCGGTCCGCGCGCTCAAGTGGGCGGTCGAGGAGATGGAAAAACGCTACCGGATGATGTCGAGCGTGAATTCACGCAACATCGCTGGATTCAACGAGAAAATTCGTACCGCAGCCGCCAAGGGCAAACCGCTTGGTCGCCGGGTGCAGACCGGCTTCGATCCGGAAACCGGCGAGGAGATCTACGAGGAAGAGCAGCTCGATTACCAGCCGCTGCCGCTGATCGTGTTGATCGTCGACGAACTGGCTGACCTGATGGTCACCGTTGGCAAGGAGATCGAGGTGCTGATCCAGCGCCTGTCGCAGAAATCGCGCGCGGCGGGCATTCATCTGATCATGGCAACACAGCGCCCGAGCGTCGATGTCATCACCGGCGTGATCAAGGCGAACCTGCCGACCCGCATCAGCTTCAAGGTCACGAGCCGGATCGATAGCCGTACGATACTGGGCGAGCAGGGCGCCGAGCAACTGCTCGGCAAGGGCGACATGCTTTACAAGCCCAATACGGGGGCCATGGTCCGCGTGCACGGGCCGTTCGTCAGCGACGAAGAGGTCGAGAAGGTCGCTGACCACTGGCGTGCCCAAGGCAAGCCCGATTATGTCGACGCGGTGACCGAGGAACCCGAAGATGGCGGTTACACGTTCGAGGACGAATTCACCGCCAGCGATGACCCGGACGAGCGTAAATACCGCCAGGCTTGCCAGATCGTGATCGAGAACCAGAAGGCGAGCGGAAGCTGGCTCCAGCGCCAGATGGGCGTAGGCTACAATACCGCCGCCAAGTGGATCGAGCGGATGGAAAGCGAAGGGCTGGTAGGGCCTGCCAATCATGTCGGACGCCGCGAAATCTTCCGCGACCAGGACGGCAATCCGATCTAGATGCCGGCCCATGGCTGATTCCGCAGGAACCGTTTCCGACCAGACTCCTCTGCGTGAACCGCCCGGCTGGGTGCACAGCCCCCTTGGCAGGGCGCTCGTTCCGCTGCGACGCTGGTGGGTCGACAGCGTGGTCGAAGGGGTCGACCACACCGCCGTGATCGCCAAGGTGGCGAGCGAGAGCCGGACCAGCCCTCGCTACATCTTCATGACGATGATGTCGGCCGGCATCGCGATCCTCGGGATGCTGCTGTCTTCCCCCGCAGTGGTCATCGGAGCCATGCTGTTGTCGCCGTTGATGAGCCCGATCCTGGGCGCTGGCTTCGCGCTCGCGACCGGCAAGGTGAAATGGTTGCAGATCAGCATACGCGCGCTTGCGATCGGGACAATCGCAGGCATAGCATTTACGGCTCTGATCGTACTTGTCTCGCCCCTGAAGACGGTCACGCCGGAAATTGCCGCGCGTACGCAACCCAATCTGTTCGATCTGCTGGTAGCCTTGTTCTCCTCTCTGGCAGGCTCCTATGCGATGATCCGCGGTCGCGAGGGCACAATCGTCGGAGTGGCCATCGCCACCGCTCTGATGCCACCGCTCGCCGCCGTCGGCTATGGTCTGGCAACGCTCAACTGGACCGTTTTCGGCGGCGCACTCGCGTTGTACGTGACCAACTTCCTGACCATCGCCCTTACCGCGACAGTCATGGCGCGACTCTACGGCTTCCGGACCGATCTTTCGACGAGGCAGGGCTGGTTTCAGAATGTCGGAATATTCCTGGTCTTCATCGCCCTGGCCATTCCACTCGGCTTTTCGCTCCGCCAGATCGCGTTCGAAGCGAATTCGCAGCGGGTGGTGCAGGAAGCGATTGCGGAAAGCTTTCCCGAAAATGCCCGGGTCAGCGACGTCGCCATAGACTGGGATAGCGAGCCCGCCTCTGTCAGCGCCACGGTATTCACGCCGCAATTCAATTCGAACGCCAATACCGAAATTGTTCGGCGTCTGACCCGCAGGTTCGATACGCCGGTCGCGGTCGCGCTCGATCAGTTTCGTGTCGGTGCCGATCCCGGCGCGGCGGAGGAGGCGCAATTGGCAAAGGCTCGCGCAGAGCAGCAGGAAGCTGCCAGTGAAGCACAGATCGACGCGATGATCGACAGACTTGCCCTGATCGCCGGAAAAGACCGCGCGGCCGTGACAGTCGACCGCGACAACCGCCGGGCATCTGTAGAGGCAGCGGCGCTCCCCGGGCTGACCCTTGCCGGTTGGCGCCTTTTGGAACGAAGGATCGCCGAGTCCACGCCTGAATGGTCGGTCGAGCTTCGTCCACCCTTGCTCGCCCTACCCCCCATAACCGTGACCGAAGGCGAAACGGATAGCGAAGCAAGACAGGCTGTCCTGTGGGCCGTGCAGCGGCTCTCGCTTCCCGTGACCATCGCCGGTGGCGGCGAGGCAGGCGAATCACTGGTCGCCGCCTTGCGCACTCGGGGCGCGAACGTGACACAAGCGGAAGAAGGCTCAGCCGACCAGATCGATGTCCGGTGGCAGGCGCTGCCGCAATAACATTACAAAGGCCGTGCCGATACTTGCCGCGCAGCCACGGGCGCCGTAACGGCCCGTGAAAGAAGGAGTGCTCCCCATGCGCATCGGTTGCCCTAAGGAAATCAAGAACCACGAATATCGCGTTGGCCTGACGCCGGAGAGCGCGCGCGAACTGGTGTTGCAGGGCAACGAGGTCTGGATCGAAACACAGGCCGGTTGCGGAATCGATGCGACGGACGAACAATACGTCGCTGCCGGAGCGAAGATAGTCGACGGTCCGGATACTATCTTCGCCGAGTGCGAAATGGTGGTAAAGGTCAAGGAGCCGCAGGCTGTCGAACGCAAGAGACTCCGCGAAGGCCAGATCCTCTATACTTATCTTCACCTTGCTCCCGATGCGGACCAGACAAGGGAGCTGGTCGAAAGCGGCGTGACCGCGATAGCCTACGAAACCGTCACTGGACCGCGCGGGCAGTTGCCGCTGCTCAAGCCGATGAGCCAGGTGGCCGGTCGCATGAGTGTCCAGGCCGGTGCGAGCGCGCTCGAAAAGGCGCATGGCGGACGGGGTGTGCTACTGGGCGGGGTACCGGGGGTTATGCCGGGCAAGGTCGTTGTGATTGGTGGCGGTGTCGCCGGATTCAACGCCGCGCAAATGGCAGTCGGCCTAGGCGCCGATGTCACGATTCTCGATCGAGACCCAGAGGTTCTGGAAAAGGTCGGCACCCACTTCGAAGCACGGGCGAGTACGCGCTTCTCCAACCACGCCAACCTCTACGATGCCGTTACCAATGCAGACCTCGTCATTGGTGCGGTGCTGATCCCGGGGGCGGCCGCGCCAAAGCTCGTAACGCGCGAAATGCTCAAGGACATGCAGAAGGGTGCCGTTCTGGTCGATATCGCTATCGACCAAGGGGGCTGCTTCGAAACCTCCAAGCCCACCACCCATGCCGAGCCGACCTACGTGGTCGACGAGATCGTGCATTACTGCGTTGCCAACATGCCAGGCGCAGTGGCGCGTACGAGCACCTATGCGCTCAACAACGTCACGCTGCCCCATGCCCTGCGCATCGCGCGGATGGGGTGGAAGGGTGCGCTTGCCGCCGACCCTTACCTAGCTGAGGGTCTCAACGTGCATCAGGGCGAGATCACCTACGAGGCGGTAGCAACGGAACTTGGCTATGATTATCGCCCGGTGGCCGAGCTTCTAACCTGAAACGAACGGGGCGAGCACTTCGGGCCGGACCCGCACGGGGCGTCCGGTTCCTCGATCGAGCATGGCCCAGGTGGTCGCGGCGCTGACCAGCACCTTTTTTGCGCTGTCACGAAATTCGACCCTTCGAACTGATTTTGCGCCGTGTGCCCCGCCCTCGATCCAGGTTTCGCCGGTCGCGGTCTCGCCGGCATCGATATTGCCGCGATAGTCGATTTCGTGCCTGACCACGAGCCAGACGAATTGTTCGCGGTCCTGGACCCGCGCCGCCGTATCCCAATGCGCGGTTGCCATGTCCTGAATCCATTGCACCCAAACCGCATTGTTGACGTGCCCCATCTCGTCAATGTGGCGCGGCTCGGCGGTAAAGTTTTTTTGGAAGCGCGAGATTGTCTGCGGGCCCTATCGTTTTGCCATTTGCGGATCGTCACTCATGCCCATCTGCCAGAGGATGAAGGCGTATTCCTCCGCCACTTCGTAGACTGAGTTCCAGCGGCCCGACTTGCCGCCATGGCCTGCGCCCATGTTGGTCTTGAGCAGCAGTTCGTTGTCATCGGTCTTGGTATCGCGCAGTCTGGCGACCCACTTTGCCGGTTCCCAATAGGTCACGCGCGGATCGTTCAGTCCTGCCGTCACCAGTAGCGGCGGGTAATCCTGCGCCTTGACCTGATCGTAAGGCGAATAAGAGAGGATATAGGCAAAGGCCGTCTTGTCCTCGATCGGATTGCCCCATTCCTGCCATTCGCCGGGCGTCAGTGGCAGATCCTCGTCGAGCATGGTGTTGAGCACATCGACGAAGGGCACATGCGCCACTACGGCGCCGAACAGTTCGGGCGACTGGTTGATTACCGCTCCCATCAGCTCGCCTCCGGCAGAACCGCCGCTGGCCGTAATTTTACCTTCCTGGGTATAACCCTGCGCGATCAGACCGCGCCCCGCATCGACAAAATCGTTGAAGGTGTTGGCCCGCTCGAACAGTTTGCCCTGCAGGTACCAGCGCCGTCCCAGATCGTCCCCACCGCGGATATGTGCGATAGCATAGGCAAAGCCGCGGTCGACGAGGCTCAATCGCGTGGTCGAGAAGCCCGGCGGCACGGCATAGCCATAGGATCCGTAGGCATAGAGATGCACCGGTCCGCTGGCGGGGCGATCCTTGCGCCGGACAATGCTGACCGGGATCAACGTCCCGTCGCGCGCTTCAACCTCGATCCGCTCGGTGACATAGACATTGGCGTCGTAGCCGCTCGGAATTTCCTGCTGCTTGAGCAGTTCGAGCGCTCCGCTCGCGACATCGTAATCGTAAACCGAATCCGGCGTCACCATGCTTTCGTAGGAAAGGCGGAGCCTGGCTTGATCGTATTCCGGATTGTTGGACAGCCCGGCATCGTAGCTCGCTTCGGGAAAGGATATCGCTTTGGCCTGCTCGGGCGAATCATAACTGCGGATCTGGACCTGATCGAGGCCGTTGAGGCGCCCTTCGGTCACGAAGTAGTCCTTGAACAGGTCGAAATCGGTCAGGTAGAATTCGTTCGAACCGTCGAGCACGGTCGACCAGTCCCCCGGCGCTTGCAGACCAGCCTTGGCGAGCCGGAAATTGATATGCTCGTCATTCGTCAGCACGAACAATTCTCCGTCGCGCACATCGACCGAGTATTCGACGCCCTTCTTGCGCGGCTTGACGAGGATCTGCTCGCCGGTCGGGTCATCTGCGCGCACAAGGCGAACTTCGCTTGTCTCGTTGTCGCCGGTGGCGATGATTAGCCAGTCTTCCTGCGCCGAAAGGCCGCTATCGACCCGGAAGCTCTCATCGCCCTCGGTATAGATTTCGATGTCGTCCGAAACTGGCGTGCCTAGCTTATGCAGACGCGCGTTGAGGACCCGCCAGTTCTCGTTCGCCTTGCCGTATACGAGTGCGGTGTCGTTCGCGACCCACGTCAGGCCCGTAAGCGTTTCGGGTATTTCGTCAGGCAGCAATTCGCCCGTCTGCAAATCCTTGATTCGCGCAGTAAACCGCTCCGAACCATCGGTGTCGGCTGAATAGGCGAGATAGCGTCCGTTCTGGGAAACCGAGAATGCTCCGAGGCGGAAATACTCCAGACCTTCGGCCAGTTCGTTCTCGTCGAGCAGCAATTGAGCCTGGTCGCCGCCAACCGGCGCCTCGTCATCGCTAAGGACAGGCTTGCGGTAATATTTGCGATACTGCGCGCCTTCTTCGAATTCAGACCAGTAAAGCCAGTCACCGTCCTTCTGCGGCACCGTGCTCTCGTCCTCCTTGATGCGCGCCTTCATCTCCTCGAACAACGTATCGACGAGCGTTTGCTGAGGCTGCATCCGTGCTCCGAACCAGGCGTTCTCCGCCTTTAGGTAATCAAGCACATCCTCATCGTCGATGGCCGGATAGGACTTGTCGTGCAGCCAGTTGTAGGGATCGGAAATGGTGATCCCGTGATGCGTGTAACTGTGTTCGCGTTTTTCGGCGATCGGCGGCGAAGTCGGCTGTGTCACTGCGTTCCCTTCGAGGGTCTGGGCGATGGATGGCGCGGGAAGCGCCAGAGCGACGGCAGATAGGAAGGGTGCCAGTTGCTTGAAAGCCATGGTTCTCTCCATCGCGTGCCGCAAAACTGGAAAGGTGCCGCGCGCACGCCTACATTGACTACACGATTAAGCGGCGGCGAGTCCTGCCGCAAGCGCCGTGTCGTCATTCATGCGATCGGCACCGATAAAAGGATTTTGACCCATGCTTATGCAGACCCATGAAGCCCGTCTCGACGCGTTGCGGACCGAGCTTTCCAAGCGGGGCCTCGATGGCTTCGTCGTCCCGATTTCCGACGAGCACATGAGTGAATATGTCGGCTCCTACGCACAGCGGCTCGAATGGCTCACCGGCTTCGGCGGCAGTGCGGGCAGCGCAGTCGTGCTGAAAGACAAGGCGGCGATGTTCACCGACGGTCGCTACACCGTCCAGGTGCGCGAACAGGTCGACGGCAAGCTCTACGATTACGAGGATGTGCCTGCGACTTCGCCTGCGGAGTGGATTGCCGAACAAGCGGCAGAAGGCGCAAAAATCGGTTACGATGCCTGGTTGCACGGTATCGAATGGGCAGAAAACGCCGAGAAGGCTTTCGCGAAGAAAGGGATCGAGTTGGTCCCCGTCGATAGTAACCCGATCGACGCGGTATGGGACGACCGCCCCGAAGCATCGCTCGCTCCTGCCGTCCCGCATGACGAGCGATTGGCGGGCCGGTCGAGCGCCAACAAGCGCGCCGAGATCGCCGACTGGCTTAAGCGCGAGGGCCATGATGCAACGGTCGTCAGTGCGCTCGATTCGGTTGCGTGGCTGCTCAACATGCGCGGAAAGGATGTCGACAATACGCCGGTAGCGCTGTCTTACGTCGTTGCCCATGCCGACGGGACTGCCGACCTGTTCATCGCTCCCGAGAAAGTAACGCCGGAACTGACGAAGCATCTCGGCAACGCAGTGACCGTGCGTCCCCGCGAGGAATTTCAGTCCGCGCTGAGCGACCTTTCCGGCAAGACCGTCGCAGTCGATCCCAAACATGCGGTCGCCGGGATTTTTCATGCGCTGGAAACGGGCGGGGCAAAAATCGTACGGTCCGACGATCCGACCGTGTTGCCCAAGGCGATCAAGAACCCGGCCGAACAGAAGGGCCATCGTGACGCGCAGGCGCGCGACGGGGCGGCGGTCGTGCGGTTCCTGCGCTGGCTTTCGATCGAAGCGCCCAAGGGCGGCGTCGATGAGCTGACTGCCGCAGCCAAGTTGCGAGAGTATCGCGAGGCGTCGGGCGCGCTGAGAGATGCCAGCTTCAACACGATCAGCGCCGCCGGTCCGCATGCCGCCTTGCCGCACTACAAGGTTGATGAGGATAGTAATATTCCGATCCCACCCTCCTCGATCTACCTCGTCGATTCTGGCGGGCAATATGCGGATGGCACGACCGACATTACCCGCACGGTCTGGATTGGACCGGGCGAGCCGAGCGCGGAAATGATCGAGCGCAATACCCGCGTGCTCAAGGGCCATATCCAGCTCGACATGCAGAAATTCCCCGACCGCACCAGCGGCGGCGCGCTCGATGCACTGGCGCGGATGCACCTTTGGAATGGCGGGGTCGATTACGGCCACGGCACCGGGCACGGCGTCGGCAGCTACCTCTCGGTTCACGAAGGACCCCAACGCATATCCAAGCCCGGCGGCGCGTTTCCAGGCACCGAAACGCCTCTGCGCGCGGGCATGATCCTGTCCAACGAGCCGGGCTATTACAAGGCTGGCCACTACGGCATTCGCATCGAGAACCTCGTGCTGGTGGTCCCGGCAGAAATCGAGAGCGAAGGCGACTATCTCGGTTTCGAGACGCTGACCCATGTGCCGCTCGACCGGACGCTCGTCGACAAGCGTCTGCTCACCGAGGCCGAAATCGACTGGTGGAACAACTACCACACCTCGGTTCTGGCGATCCTCGGCCCGCAAATGGTGGGTAGCGATCTCACCTGGCTCGAGGAGCAGTGCACCCCCTTGTAGAAGGTCAATCGTTCTAGTAATGTTCCAGCGGTCGCGAGTCGTTATCATGGGAGAAAATGAATGATCGGATACGTGACCCTGGGCACCAACGACCTAGAGCGGGCAGCGAAATTCTACGACGCCATCGCCAAGGAAATGGGCGTCGGGCGGATGATGGATTTCGACAGTTTCATCGCCTGGGGCGCATGGGACGGCGGCGCGGGTATTGCCGCAACCAAGCCGTTCGACGGTAAACACGCGAGTGTCGGCAACGGCACGATGGTAGCCATCCAGGCGAAGGATCGAGACCAGGTCAAGAAGCTTCATGAAATCGCGCTGGCAAACGGTGGCAGCGATGAGGGCGAACCGGGACCGCGCGGCGAGCCGGACGAGAACGGCATGGTCTTCTATGCCGGCTATTTCCGCGATCCCGACGGGAACAAGCTTAACGCCTTCCTGATGGACACGGCCGCGTGACGACTGAACCGCGCCGTCTCACCGACAGCTTCGTCCATCTCGGCCTCGGCGCGACCGCCGTGCCGCAACCGCCCTTCGAAGGTGGGATGGAATGGTACGAAGCCTATGGTGAGCGGCACGGGGCCGATGGGCGCGAAGGGCGGCTGGTCAGCCAGCACAGCTTTGCCGAGAATTGGGATAGCTGGGAAATGCACCCGTTGGGCGACGAGCTGGTTGTCTGCACGAAGGGCGAGATCGCGCTGCACCAGGAATTTCCCGACGGTCGCCGCGAGACCGTGACGCTCGTCCCCGGTGACTATGCAGTCAATCCGCCGGGCGTATGGCATACTGGCGATGTCGAGGGACATGCGACGGCGATCTTCGTCACCGCCGGCGAGGGCACGCAGCACCGCCCGCGCTGAAAGCGCAACTGGTTGAACCAGTTTGTGACAGTTCCTTGCAGTTCTGATGGAAATTCAGAACAACGCAGCGAATACGAGCATATCCGGTCCAGGCAGAATGACGCATGGTCGTCGGGATGGTCAAGCTATCCCTCGACAGCCGCACACCATCAGGTAAAGGCTTGCAGGCGATGGCCGACCGGCTTCCCTTCGTCCTGCTTGATGATGCGCGCGAAAGCGGCGCTGCCGATGCGTTGTTGTTTGAAAACCCTCGCGCGCTCTTCGTCGCGCGACGTCCAAGTGAAGTCGAGTCGATCCTCGAGGCCGCCGAAACGGAACGCAGGAATGATGGAGGGGAGCTGGCGGGGTACGTTGCCTACGAGGCCGGGCTGGCCCTCGAACCCAAACTGTTAGATCGCGCCGAAGCACGCGCCGGGGCGTCCGGTCCGCTGGTATGGCTCGGATTGTTCGCCGAACCGACGCGGATTGCCACAGCCGATGTCCCCGGCTGGCTAGCGAGCCGCGCGAAAGAAAGCGGCAGCGTCGGTCCGCTGGAACCGCAAATCTCGCCTGGCGGGTACGCGAAAGCCTTTGCGCAGCTTCAGGAAGCGATCCATGCGGGCGACATCTACCAAGCCAATCTGACCTTCACGTTGGAGGGCAGCTTCACCGGTGACCCGCTCGGCCTGTATGCCGCGATGCGCCCGGCGGCGAAAGCCGGATATGGCGGCGTAGTGTTCGATGGAACGCATTGGTTGCTGAGCCTCAGTCCGGAACTGTTCGTCTCGCTCAAGAAGCGCGACGCGAAGACCAAGCCAATGAAGGGCACACGTTCGCGTGCCGCCGATCCGGCAGCGGACCGCGCTTTGCGGGACGAGCTTGCCAACTCTGCCAAGGACAAGGCGGAGAACCTGATGATCGTCGACCTCATGCGTAACGACCTCAGCCGCGTGGCAGAACCGGGGACCGTGCGAGTGGACGAGCCCTTCGCGATCGAGAGTTATCCGACCGTGCATCAGATGGTAAGTGTGGTACGAGCGCGGCTGCGCGATGGTCAGGGTGCGATCGATGTCGTCCGCGCGCTGTTCCCTTGCGGATCCATCACCGGCGCGCCGAAAATCCGAGCCATGGAACTGATCGACGAGGTCGAGCAAGCTCCACGCGGTCCCTATTGCGGCGCAATCGGACGGATCAATGCGAACGGCGATGCTGCATTCAACGTTGCCATCCGCACGCTGCGGCTAACCGAGATCGAGAACGGGCGCGGCAAGGCGGTGCTGGGCGTTGGGGGCGCGATCGTGGCCGATAGCGAACTGCGCACCGAATGGCGGGAAGCCTTGCTGAAGGGTGCGTTCGCGAAGACGAGCTCGCCCGAGCAACGCGCGGCGCAGTTCGACCTGATCGAAACAATGCGTTTCACGCCCGAAGCCGGCATTCCGATGCTCGAAGCGCACCTTACCCGACTGAAGAACAGCGCGCAGGAGCTGGGATTCTCCTTCGACCGGCACGAGGCACGCAACCAGATGCATGCCTTGTGCTTCGTGCTCGAAAAGCCAAGCCGTGTGCGCATGTTGGTGGCCCGCTCGGGCGCTATCGCGCTCGCGGCTGAGGAAATGCCCGAAGCTTGGCCCGATCCCGCACGCTGTGTCGTTCTGCCGCTGCCGGTAGAGCCGGGAGACTGGCGCTTGCGGCACAAGACTTCGGACCGCGGTTTCTACGAAGACGGCCAGCGCGTAGCGCACCAGTTCGGCGCGCAGGAGGCGCTGTTCGTTCGCGACGACGGCTTGCTTACCGAAGGCTGCGCAACCAGTATTTTCGTAGAACGCGACGGCATCCTTCTGACCCCGCCGGCCAGGCTCGGGCTCTTGCCGGGTGTATTTCGGCAGTCTCTGCTTGACAAAGGCAAGGCGCGCGAGGCCGAACTTATCATACCCGATCTCGAGGACGGTTTTCTTCTCGGCAATGCACTTCGTCTCATGACGCGCGCGAAACTCAGGAACCCATGACCCAAATTTCCATCGTCTATGAGGACGGCGAAGCGCTCGTCATCGACAAGCCGGCCGGTCTGCCGGTTGATAGGCCGCGCCGGGGCGGACCTTGTCTCGAAGATCACTACGAACAATTGCGCATGGGTTTCCAGCGCAATCCCGCCCCTGTCCACCGGCTCGATACCGATACCAGCGGATGCTTGCTTCTCGCGCGCAATCCGAAGGCCCTGAAACGCTTTGCCAAGGCGTTCGAGGAACGGTTGGTCGAGAAGCGCTATCTGGGCCTGCTGGCCGGGTTGCCAGAAGAGCAGGAGGGGACTGTCGAGCTCTCGCTCGCAAAAATCAGCAGCGCCGAGAAAGGCTGGCGGATGATCGCAGCAAGGAAAGGCAAGCCTTCGGTAACGCATTGGAAAGTGCTCGCCCAGAGTGGTGGTCATGCGCTCGTGGAATTCCGTCCCGAGACGGGTCGCACGCACCAGATTCGTGTGCATTGTGAAGCCGGACTGGGCATTCCGCTCCTCGGTGACCCGGTCTACGGAAATGGCAAGGGAGCGCCTCGTACCATGCTTCATGCCGCCGCAATTACCGTACCGCGCGAGAACAAGACTCCCGTCCAGGCGAGCGCGCCCCTTCCTGAAGACTTCGTCGCGCTCGGTTTCGGTGATGGGTAGGATAGCCGACAAGGCGCTCGAAATTGCCGAAGAGAAATTCATCGCCTCCTCTGGCCCCGGCGGGCAGAACGTCAACAAGGTTGCCACTTCGGTGCAGTTGCGGGTCGATGTCTTTCAGCTCGGCATGCCCCCCGATGCATTCGAGCGTCTGAAGGACATCGCCGGAAGCAAGTTTACCAAGAATGGCGAAATCGTCCTGACCGCCAACGAATACCGCACCCAGGAACAGAACCGCGAGGCCGCACGCGAAAGGCTGGTCGCGCTGCTGGGCGAAGCGTTAACCCCACCGAGGAAGCGCAAGAAGAGTCGTCTCAATCGCGTCGGCAAGGTCAAGCGGCTCAAGGCGAAGAAAGCGCGCGGCGAGGTCAAGGCCAAGCGCGGTCCGGTGAAGCTCTAGAGCGCTTGACTTTTACCGGTGAATCGCCCAATGGCCGCGCCTTGACGGGCGGCGCCGGTGCGTCGCCCCTGTTTTTTCCGGCCCGTTCCTCGATTCGAACTCTTCGGTTTGAGGGTCGGCCCATTTCGAGATCTTAGGAACACGCCATGGCGAAGCCCGCAACCGTCAAGATCAAGCTCGTCTCGACCGCCGATACGGGTTTCTATTACGTGACGAAGAAGAACCCGCGCAACCACACCGAAAAGTTCGTATTCAAGAAGTACGATCCGATCGTGCGCAAGCATGTCGAATTCAAGGAAGCCAAGATCAAGTGATGCAAGGCTAAACTGAACCGCTGGAACGAGCCGGGTTCAGTAATGGTTCAAAGCTCCGGCCCTAGACCTCGGAGTATGAACACTGTGACTTTCAAATCGAAAAGATCCATTCGCACCGCGCTGGCTGTTGCCTTGGCGGCGACCTTGCCCGTTTCCTTCGCCTTGGTGCCGTCGCCGGTCGAAGCCGCAGCGGGCGATCTCGACAAGGCTGTCTCGGCCCTGCGCGGTATCTCCACGATGAAGGCGGATTTTATCCAGACCGACCGCAACGGTCAGTCGGTATCCGGAGTCATGACGCTCAAGCGCCCTGGCAAGATCCGGTTCGAATACGCCAAGGGCGTCCCAATGCTGGTCGTCTCCAATGGCAAGTCGATGTATCTGGTCGACTACGAGGTGAATCAGGTCCAGCGCTGGCCAATTGCAAATTCGCCGCTCGGCGCTCTGCTCGATCCCAGTCGTGACGTGAAGAAATACGGCAAGCTACTACCTACGAGCCACCCGGACGTCGTAAGTGTTCAGGTACGTGACCCGAAGCGGCCCGAATTCGGCGTGATGACGCTGATCTTCGCCCGCGATGCGTCTTCGCCGGGTGGACTGAAGCTTACGCACTGGGTCGCGTTGGATTCTCAGAACCACCGCACCACTGTGCGCTTGTCGAACCAGCGCTACGGCGTGTCGGTTGCTGACAGCGCGTTCACGTTTCGTGACCCGCGCCGCTCGTCCCGTCGCCCTGGCTAAACCTTCCGGCGACGAGCGGTTGTACAAATGCGACATTTTGATGGCGCGCGTTCATTGGACAGCAATCGCTACAGGCCTAAATATCAATGGACGAGACGACGCGAGGCGGATTTCCCCCCTGTTGATCCCTTCGCATTTTTTCTTCTCGTTCCAAGCGTGACGAACGCTCACAAGGAACCCTCGTGCCAACGCCCCCGGCACGAGGGTTTTTTGTTGTTCGCCTATTCCCAGCCAAAAGCATCACGAATTATATCGTAGATGCGGTTCTGCTCGATCACGCCGCGGGCCCGTTCCGCCCCCGGTCCATGTGCGTAAAGCGCCACGTCCTCGCCCGCATGGGTTTCCGAGCCGAGCGGCACCAGCGCCTGCTGTCTGGCCGTCACACCCGTAGCTGGAACGTCGCGCTCGCCCTGCACTGCGCCCGGGCCGTTTGCATAGCCCAACGTGGTATAGGGCTTACCATCAGCGCCCAGTGTCGGCCCGTCGACCGAGCCGCTGCTTTCAGGCGGGATCACCAGGCCAAGAATGTCGTTTCCGCGTCGCGGATAGCCGGCGATGGTGAAGACGTGGCTATGGTCCGCCGTGACCATGATCAGCGTCTCTTCCGGGTCGGTATTGTCAATCGCATACTGGATTGCCTGCGCGAATTCGAGCGCTTCCTCCAGCGCGTAGCCCGCCTGGCCGGCATGGTGTCCATGGTCGATACGCCCGCTCTCGACCATCAGGTAGTACCCTTTAGGATCGGATTTAAGCCTGGCTATCGCAGATGCTGTCATCTCCGTCAGCGTCGGCTCGCTGCTGCCGGGTTCGCGTTCGACCATGTAGGTCAGATGGCTCGGAGCGAAGAGACCGAGGACGGGCTTGTCGGCAGGTGCCGCTGCCAGGGCCTGTGCGCTCTCGACGTAGCTCCCACCGGTGCGTGCCGCCCATTGTCGCGGAAGGTCGCCCGCCGTATCGAGCCGCTGGCCCTTGCCATCACGACCAAAGAAGGCCGCCCGCCCGCCGCCCAGTGCCACGTCGAAATCGGCTTCTACAAGCTGCAGCGCAATATCGCGGCACATAAGGCCGCGCTGACCTTCGGGTATGCCGATATCCGCTTCCCAATTCCTGTCGACGCTGCGGGCATAGACCGAGGCCGGCGTTGCGTGGGTGAGGCGCGCCGTGCTGATGATGCCAAGCGCGTAACCGCGGCGCTTCACTTCCTCACCAAGGAGCGGCAGTTCGTGTCCTGCTCCGCTGGCGCAATCGCCGCTCGTTGCGCCCGGACCGATGCCAAGCATTCCGATTTTCGTCTTGACCCCCGAATGCATGGCTGTTGCCGTACCCGCGCTATCAGGGACCTGGGCGTTGGTATTGTATGTCTTGACCAAGGCAACATTTTCGAATGTTTCGAAAGGCAACACGTGCTCTTCGCCCATCTTGCCAAGCTTCTGCCCTGCATAGATACGCGCGGCCGTCACGGTGGAAACCCCCATTCCATCGCCAATGAACAGGATGACGTTCTTCGCTCGGCTGTTTTGGGGACCCGCGACGCCGACCGTGCCTGAACTCTGCACCGGCGCGGGCGTGGCGCAGGCGCTCAAGCCTAGTGTCGCGGCTATAATGGCGATATGAAGGGGGCGACGGATCATGCGGTATCTCCAGGTTCGATCGATTATTCTGTATATCGGTCCCCTTGAAGACGAAAGCGTGACGCTTGCGAGAGGCAGGTCCGTCGCCTAACTCGCTCGCATGATTTCGATCGCTACCTGGAATATAAACTCGGTTCGCTTGCGCATGCCGATCGTCGCGCGCTTTCTCGAAGAGCAGTCGCCCGACATTCTATGTCTGCAGGAAATCAAATGTCAGGAGCACCAGTTCCCGTTCGAAGCGTTCAGAGCGTTGGGCTACGAACATTTCGCGGTCCACGGGCAGAAGGGTTATCACGGCGTGGCGACCGTCGGGAAAATTCCGTTCCGCGATCATTCGAAGCATGACTGGCAAGACAATGGCGAGGCCCGTCATATCGGTGTCGAACTGACCGATCCCGCACATCAAGGGTTGATCGTGGAGAATGTCTACGTTCCCGCCGGCGGTGACATTCCCGACCGCGCGCAGAACGTGAAGTTCGGACAGAAGCTCGACTTTTTCGAGCGGATGACGCGCTGGGCGGACGCTATAGAGCGGCCCACGTTAATCGTCGGCGATTTCAACGTCGCGCCGCTGGAAAGCGACGTGTGGAGCCACAAGCAATTGCGCAAGGTCGTCAGCCATACCCCGATCGAGATCGCGACGTTGCAGCGATTCATGGACGCGCATGGCTGGGCGGATATCGGTCGCCAGCATATCAAGTCGCCGGAGCGGTATTACAGCTGGTGGAGCTACCGCGCGAAAGACTGGAAGGCTAACGACCGGGGCCGCCGACTCGATCATATGTGGGCCAGCCCCGAACTCGCGAAGCAGGCGAAGGCGCATTCGGTTCACGAGTATGCGCGCGATTGGGAGAAGCCCTCCGACCACGTGCCGCTCGTCACCGAGTTCGATATATGACGGAGTTAGGCCACTGACAGGGCCTTCTCCTTCGCGGCGGGCGGCGCTGGCGGTGGATGCGCTGCGCCACGGCTGGCCATTGGCGATCGAGGGCGCGCCGCTGCTCCAGCCCGTCGAAACGGCATTTTCCGAGGTTTCGGGCGAAACCATGCTGATATCGGCTACGCGCGCGGCCACCCTCAAGCTAGCAAACCAGCGCGAGGCGGCGGTTCCGCGGCATCCGGTGCTGCTGCGCGCCGCGGAACTTTTCGATCTGCCCGCGGCGCTGGCAGTGGCCGATCCTGCGCTCGATATGCGAAACCCGCTGAAAGGACCGTTCAAGGCGTTGCCTCTCGAATGGGAGAAACAGGCAAAAGCCGCGCTCGAACTCGCGCGAATTGCGGGAATATTACCCGCCTTCATCGTCGATCCGGAAGGAAGCAGCGAGGCCGCATGTCTGACCGCCAGCGATGTCGGTGCCTTCAGCGATCCCATGCGGCTCGGCATTGCCACCCGCGCCCGGCTGCCCGTGGCGGCGGCCCAAGGCGCGCACATCGTCGCCTTTCGCAGCCCTGACGATACGCGCGAGCATCTCGCGCTGATCATCGGCCGTGAAAATTCGGCCACGCCGCCGCTGGTCCGCCTGCATTCCGAATGTGTAACGGGCGATATTCTCGGAAGCCTAAAATGCGATTGCGGCCCGCAGCTCGATGCCGCGCTTCAGGCGATGGCGACGGAGGAAAAGGGAGGCGGCTGGGGCATTCTGCTCTACATGCGACAGGAAGGGCGCGGGATCGGCATGGTCAACAAGCTGCGCGCCTATCGCCTGCAGGATCAGGGCTTCGACACGGTCGACGCCAATACCCGGCTCGGTCTGCCCGACGAGGCGCGAGATTTCCCCACCGCCGCGCGCATGCTGGGCTTGCTTGGCGTGAAGGATATCCGCCTTATGACGAACAATCCCGCGAAGGTCGCAGCATTTGAGGCCGAAGGCGTGAAAGTGTCCGAGCGCTTGGCACATTCGCTGCCCGACAATCCCCATAACGCCCGCTACCTCGCTACGAAGCGAGACCGGGCGGGACACCTGCTGCCATGAACGCAATTGTCATCTAGCTGAACGGGCGGGCGAGCAAGGGACAATTCAGGCGCTGACCGAGACCACGTTTCGCGACATGCCTTTGAGTGACGGCGACGAGCAGCATCTCGTAAACGCGCTGCGGCGCGGTCGCGACCTGGTGCTGTTATTGGCGTAGAGAATGCCGAACGGATCATCGGCCATATCGCCTTCTCGCGCGAGACCATTTCGGAAGGCAGCCGCGACTGGTACGACCTCGGCCCGATGACCGGGGAGCTCGGAGCGCAGCAGCTGGTGCTCGAAGGCGATGCTCCGCGGGACGGTGGCCTACGCCGCGGCGTTCGGCTGAAGCCGCTTGCCGATGGCCTGCCCCATGCGGACGCTGTCTCCCGGCCTGAGATCATCGAGCCATTCGACCCTGCCCGGCTCGAAGAGCAACACCACGGTCGAGCCGAGAATAAAACGTCCCATTTCCTCGCCTGCTCCGAAGCTGTGCCGGTTCGGTGAGAACTCCTGCCTTACGAGCGCAGGCGCGTGGGTTTCGACAAGCCCCGACCAGACCGTTTCGATGCCTGCCACGATCATCGCACCGACCATCACGCTGGCGAAATGGCCATCCTCACCTTCGAACAGGCAAGCAAGGCGCTCGTTGCGGGCGAACAGGCCGTCGACATTCTCAGCTGTAACCTGGTTCACCGAAAAAAGGTCGCCCGGGACGTAGGTGGTCGAAAGCAAATTTCCGGTCGCGGGCATATGAACCCGATGATAATCGCGCGGAGACAGGTAGACGGTCGCGAAGTGCCCACCCTCGAACCGGCGTGCCGCAGTCTCGTTATCGCCGAGCAACTGGCGGGCCGTGAAATGACGGCCCTTGGCCTGGAAAATCCGGCCCTGCTCGACCCGTCCGATCTGGCTGATCGTGCCATCGGCCGGACTGAGGATATTGCGCGTTTCGTCGGCCAGCGGTCGAGCGCCCGGCTTCAGTTCGCGCGTGAAGAAATCGTTAAATGAGGAATAGTCATCGACGTTTCGGGCCGCTTCGCTCATGTCAACGTCATAAGCCGCAATAAAGCGCCGGATAAGCCGGTCCTTCAACCAGCCGATCTTGCTCGAAGCGATCTTGCCCGCGCTGCGTGATACGGCGTGGTGAGGGAGGATGTGCTGAAGCCAGATGAAGGGTGAAGTCATGATCGGACTGGTCGTGCGCACGGACGCGACTTAACGCAACTGGCTATCCTTGCTTCCGCGCCGGTTATACGCCGTGTGACGGACAAACGCGTCCTTGCCGGACTGGCATTCGACGCATCTGCGCACCCCTGGCAGCGCTTTTCGGCGTTTTTCGGGGATCGGCTCGCCGCACTCATCGCAGTACTGCGCACTTTCGCCCTGAGGCATGCGCGAACGCGCCGCGCTGACCGCATCGCTTATCGTGTCATCGATCTGGTCCTGAACCGCCCCGTCGCGGGCCCATCCACCTGCCATGAAGGCCTCCTTGATTTCTCAAACGATCAGGTGGAGGGACGTGTTCCCTACCGGCGTTCGAAAGCGCGCAGGTTCGGACCGAGCAGATTGTCGCCAATCGTCAGCCGGTCTCCAGTCCAGTCGGCCACGAACACGGACTCACGCCGCAGGCCAGGTGCCAATTGTGCATTGTTCTCTTCGATCACCAGCCCGTCGGAGCTGTATTTCGCGCCCTCGGCCCCGACAGCGATCAGGGCGGACCAGTTTTCCTTGTCACGGCCCTGTACGAACCAATTGCCGGTGATCGCGCCGCCGCCGCCTTCGGGCAGATCGATCATGTAGTTCGTCCCTCTTCCATTCGAATCGTCGAAACTGTTGTCGCTTATGAGGTTATAAGCAGCACGCGACTTCAGATAATGTCCGCCGGTTCCCTGTTCGAAACGGCTGCGTGTCACGCTAAGTCGCCCGTAATCGCCGACATAAATCGAGTGTGCGCAACCCGCGGAATGCTCACATGTGCCAAGCCGCGTGAAAGTGGAACGGTCGATAGTCAACTCGCTATCGACACCGTTCGTTGTCAAAATGCCCTGCTGGCTGTCGCGAAACCAGCTTTGCGAAATGTGAAGCGGTCCCTGTTCGAGCCGAATGCCCGCGCCATTGCCGTCCGGAACACTAATGTCGGCGAAGACGATCCCTTCGACCCCCGCGCCGCGTCCGCGAAGGACGAGCGCGGCCTTGCCTTCGCACGCGGTGCCGCCAAGCAGCGTCTCGCCCGGTTCGACAGCGCGAAACGTGATATTCCCGCTTGTCTGGACTGCGCATTGTTTCCAGTTTCCAGGAGCGATGGAAATCGTACCGTCGCGCTCGCCGATCGCGTTCACCGCTTCCTGCAACGAGGCAAAGCCCTGCCCGGTTTCCAGGACCGTGAACGGAGCTGCCGGTCGATCCTGCGCCAGAAGCGCCGCCAGCGGAATGGCCGTCACCGCGAACAAGGCGACTGTGCCCGTAAGCCAGCGCGGCGTTCGTGTTATCGACGAGACCATGTCCCGGAAATAGATTCTCATGGTTAACATTACGACAACATCCCGGAGTCTTGACCGCTCACTCAGCTTCACCATCCGCCTGCCCGACGAACGCGGCGATCGCATCGACCAGTTCCGTCATGACGGGCAGGGACGGGTCGGTATAGGTCGCCAAATTCCCTGCGCGATCCTCGCCGGCGGCACTTTTGAGAACGTGATTCATGTTTGCTAGCATGACATATCGCGCCGCCGGTTGCGCCGCATGCAACGCCTGACCATCGTCGAGCGTGACCTGCAAGTCTTGCCCCCCTTGAACAATCAGCATCGGAAGCGCGGTTTCCCCCGCCAGCGCCGCTGGATCGTATGCCATAATGTCAACGAGGAAACCCTGTACCTGAGGCGCAAATAGACCCTGCAAGGCCGGGTGCATATCGGACACATTCACCCGGTCGCCCGCTTCGAGCGTATCGATCGCCGTCATGGCATCGGGAAGAATGACGCTATTCGCCGGATTGGCCCGCAATTGATCGCGCAGAATATCGCCCAGAGGCCGTCCCGGCACAGCGACAAGAATTGCTCCGCAGATATTATCGACCCGCTGTGCCGCCGCAAGAGCGACAAGGCCGCCCTCGCTATGCCCAAGCAACCATACGCATTCACGCTGCGTAGCTTCTCGCGCCGAAACGATCCAGGCAGCGACATCCTCGACGTAAGCCCCTATGGTCACGTTGTTAGGATCGGCGATCGCAGTGTTGCTACCGAACATTCCGCGCTTGTCGATGCGCAAGCTTCCTATGCCTCGTTCACGGAGCGCTTCTGCCAGAAGGCGGTAGGATGCGGCGGTGACGCCCAGAGGGTTGTTGCCGTCTCGATCGGTCGGGCCGGAACCAGGTATAATCAGCACGACCGGATTGTTGTCCACTGGCTGGATCAAGGTGCCGGACAGTTGGTCCTCGGGGCCAGGCGCAGTAAGTTCTACCTGTGCAAAAGAATTCGTCGACATGGCGCAACCTGCTGCCGCAATGAAAATGGATTTCAACGAATGCTTCATTCGGCACCCTTTCACTCGAACTGTATTCCGAATCGAATAAGAGCGCATTGCGCGGCTTGGCACAACAGCCGCATCAACTTCGGACAATCGCGTCGAGAAACTGCTTTCCATAGGCATCCAGTTTCTTTGCCCCGATGCCTGGCAGCGCTCCGAGTTCGGCTATCGTGTTGGGACGCTTTGCCGCCATTTCTCGCAAGGTTGAATCGTGAAAGACGACATAGGGCGGCACTCCACCAGCTTCGGCCAGTTCCTTGCGCAGGGTGCGCAGAGCTTCGAAGAGGGGGTCGCCCACCGGGTTTGCTATCGGGTCGCGACGTCGCTGTCGTTGACGTTTCGGTGGGGCCACGATCGCCACTTCACTTTTGCCCTTGAGAATCGCCCTTGCGCTACCACCAAGGGCAAGTCCGCCATGCTCTGTGGCAACAAGATCGCCACGCGTTTGAAGAGCCCTCGAGAGCGGTTGCAGGAGATTGGCCTGCTCGTTCTGAACAATGCCGAACACCGATAAATGGTCGTGTCCGCGTTGGCGCACCCGTTCGTCTTCAACCCCGGTCAGGACTTTCTGGAGATGTCCCATGCCGAAGCTCTGACCGGTGCGATACACTGCCGAGAGCAACTTGCGCGCCAGTTCGGTGACATCGGTGACGCGGGGCTTTTCCAGGCAATTGTCGCAATTGCCGCAGGCTTGCGGCGGATCTTCCCCGAAATGCCTGAGCAGGACTGCGCGGCGGCAGTCGGCGGTTTCGACAAGTCCCGCAAGTGCATCGATCCTGGCACGGTCTGCCTCGCGCCTCGCGCTCTCGACCTCGGCCAGGCGCTGACGGGCGGTGGCGAAGTCGCCGGCAGCCCAGAACATCGTCGCTTGTGCAGGATCGCCGTCGCGACCAGCACGGCCGGTTTCCTGGTAGTAGGCCTCGAGTGACTTTGGGACACCGACATGCGCGACGAAACGGACATCGGGCTTGTCGATACCCATTCCGAAAGCAACCGTGGCGACAATCACCATGTCTTCGCTGAGAACGAACGCCTCCTGGTTCGCAGCCCTAGTCACCGCGTCCAGCCCTGCGTGATAGGGCAACACGCTTCGCCCTGTCGCAGCAGCGAGTTTCTCTGCCAGATCCTCGACCTTTCGGCGCGTAGGGCCGTAGATGATACCCGAACCCGGATGCTTAGCCATCATTTGGGAAAGCTGGCGCAGGGGATCGTCTTTGTGCCGGATGGCGTAACGAATGTTCGGACGATCGAACCCGGCCAGGATCAGGCCACCCTCAGGAATGCCGAGTTGGGTCATCACATCGGTTCGGGTCCGGCCGTCTGCCGTGGCCGTCAGTGCGAGCCTCGGAACATTGGGAAACGCATCCATGAGCGGGCGCAACTGGCGGTAGTCGGGCCTGAAATCATGGCCCCATTCGCTCACGCAGTGGGCTTCGTCCACCGCGAACAGGCTTAGCGGCGCGCTGCTCAGCAGATCGCGAAAACCGCGTTGACTTGCCCGTTCGGGAGAGACGTAGAGAAGATCCAGTTCGCCCGCGCGGAACGCATCTTGGGTGCTCCGCCAATCGAAGTCGGCACTGGTCAGAGTTGCGGCACGAATGCCGTTGGCACGCGCGCTCCGGAGCTGGTCGTGCATTAGGGCAATCAGGGGGCTGATGACCACACACGTTCCGGGCCGCATTGTCGCCGGAAGCTGATATGTAAGGGATTTGCCCGCCCCCGTCGGCATGACGGCAAGTGCGGATTGCCCAGACAGCACCCGGGCGATGACCTCAGACTGTTTTCCGCGAAAATCATCGAAGCCGAACAGGGTCTTGAGATGCGCACGCGCCTCGTCCAAATTCACTTCGGCCTCATTCAGCATGGGCTACCTGTGGCACAAACACTTGGGCACGCAACCGCTTCCCTCGCATTTTTCCCCTTGCTCCTTGCTCAAGCCTTACGTTTAACGACGCGGCAACCCATTGACAGGAGAATTCTCATGAAGTTTCGTGTTGCTCTGGTCGCATCTGCGACTGTCGCGCTTGCTGCTTGTGGCAGCAATGAAGATGCATCGATCGAGGCTGAGGCCGAGACGGTTGAATACACCGCCGACGAGGCGCTGGAAGGCGTCGACGAAGAACCGGTCGCCGATCCGTCGGCCAATCTTTCCACGCCGCAGAACGTCCAGGACGAGGCCGAGGTCGCTCCGGAAGAAGCTGCAACGATCGAGGCTGCTGGCGACAACGCGGCTGCTACCGCCGAAGCAGCGATGGACGAAATGTACGGCGACGCCGAGAACTGAGCTTTTATTCGCCGGAGTGCCGTAACGGATTTTACGCCCACGCACTCCGGCGATAGCTTGTGACCTATGATCCGACTCATCTTGTCTTGCGCTGCCATTGTTACGTTAGCCGCCTGTTCCGGCTATGAGGAAGATGACCCATCCGAGGTCATTACCCAGAGCGAGCGCGAAGCGCTCGATGATGCAGCGGAAATGATCGAACAGCGCCGTTTGCCTGACGATGCCCTGCCACCGGCCGGGGATGACGAAACCACCGAATTCACGGAGACAGCACGATGACTGCAGCGGCGGCCAATAAAGGGATGGATGGCGACACTTTCGACCAGTTTCTCGAGCAGCTGGAACGCTATGTTCGCGAACGGCTGATCCCGGCAGAAAAGGACGTTATCGCCCACGACAGAATTCCCGACGAGATCGTCGATGAAATGAAGGACATGGGCCTCTTCGGTCTGACCGTGCCCGACGATTATGGTGGTGCGGGCCTCAACACCGCGCAATATGCCCAAGTCGTCAAAACCATGGCCTACGCCGCCCCTGCCTTCCGCTCGATCTTCTCGATCAATGTCGGCATGTTCAATTCGGCGATCAAGAATGGCGGCACCGAGGAACAGAAAGCAGAATGGTGGCCGAAGATCGCTGCCGGCGCGATCGCCTGCTTTGGTCTGACCGAGCCGGGGTCGGGCAGCGATTCGGCTGCAATGCAGACGACCGCCAAACCCGATCCAAGCGGCAATGGGTGGATACTGAACGGCACCAAGCGCTATATCACCAACGCGCCACACGCCGACGTCGCCTTGATCATGGCGCGCACCGAAAAGGATGCCTTGCCCAAGAACGCTCATGTCAGCGCCTTCATCGTGCCGATGGACACGCCCGGCATGTCGACCGGCAGTCCAGACGAGAAGATGGGCCAGGCAGGGTCGCATATTTCCGACGTCATGCTGGACGATGTGCATGTTCCAGGTGACGCCTTGCTCGGCGCAGAAACCGGCAAGGGTTTCCGTTTTGCCATGATGAGCCTCGACAATGGGCGTATTTCGGTTGGTGCGGCAAGTACCGGTTATGCCCGACGCGCGCTGGATTCAGCCCTGCGTTATGCGACCGAGCGCAAGGCCTTCGGCGAGCCGATTGCGAACTTCCAGCTTATTCAGCAGATGCTCGCCGATAGCGAGACGGAGATATATGCTGCGGAATGCATGATGGCAGACGTTACCGCGCGCGCCGATCGCGGCGAGAACGTCATCCGCAAGGCTGCTGCTTTCAAGGTCTTCGCCTCGGAAATGTGCGGTCGTGTCGTCGACCGGGTGGTACAGATTTATGGCGGGGCGGGTTATCTCGCCGAATACGATGCGGAACGCTTCTTCCGCGATGCGCGGATCTACCGCATCTACGAAGGCACCACGCAGATCCTGCAATTGCAGATCGCCAAGCATATGTTGCGCGATTTCGCGGCGCAGGGCTGAGGCATGTACGATCTCCTGCGCGGACTTTCGTTGCTTGAAGTTTCCAGCTTCGTGGCCTCGCCCACAGTCGGTCTTTATTGCGGGCAATTTGGCGCGGAGGTAGTTCGCGTAGACCATATTGCCGGCGGGCTCGATTACGACCGCTACATGCTGGCCGAAAACGGCCGATCGCTGGCATGGGAAAATCTCAACCGCACGAAAAAATCGGTCGCGCTAGATCTGCGTAGCGCAGAAGGCCGCGAACTGTGCGTCGAGCTCGCCCGCAAAACCGGTCAATGCGTTACCAATCTGCCGGAAAAGAGCTTCCTACGCCATGCGAGCATGGCCGAGGGGCGAAACGACATGATCAGCGTGCGCATCATGGGTTGGCACGACGGGCGCCAGGCAATGGATTTCACCGTTAACGCGGCGAGTGGCTATCCGCTCATGACCGGTCCCAAAGAATGGAACCCTGACGAAGCGCAGCCGGTAAATCAGCTGATGCCCGCGTGGGATTTTCTCACTGGTGCCTATTGCGCGTTTGCCCTCTTGGCTGCGTTACGCCATCGCGATGCCACTGGCGAGGGGGCCGAGGTTCGCGTGCCGCTCGGCGATGTGGCGATGGGCACGCTGGCCAATTCGGGAACGATGGCGGAAATGCTGTTTCGCGGCGGCGATCGCGAACGGCTCGGCAATGCGATCTGGGGTGCATTCGGTCGCGACTTCCGCTCACGCGACGGCGTGAGGTTCATGGTCGCCGCTCTGACTGCCAAGCAGTGGTCCGGTATCATCGAAGCCTTCGATCTGGCGGAAGAAATTGCCGCGCTGGAAGCCGAGCTCGATGTTCGCTTCGCCGAGGGAGATACGCCCCGCTTCGAGAATCGCGAACGACTGTTCGCACTGTTCCAGTCGGTTGCGGCCCGCCACGATTACGCCGATCTCGAGAAACGCATGGGCGCAGCGGGCACGACCTACGAGCGGTATCGTACGCCATTCGAAGCATCACGCGATCCGGTATTGGTGGATGACAACCCCCTCTTCGCTATCACAACCGACAACCCGAGCGGGTTCGACTATCCTGCGGCACGAAGCTTCGCCAATATCCCGGACAAGGAGCGCGCCGAGCCGCAACGGGCGCCCTACCTGGGCGAACATACCGAAGAAATACTTGCCGACCGGCTCGGTCTTTCATCGGGGGAAATTGGAAGACTGATTGACATCGGTCTTGCCGCCACCAGTGATTCCGGTCGCAACTATTCCAAGATCAGGACCATGCCATGACGTCACTCCGCCGTGTAGCCATCTGCCGTCCCCTCCGTACGCCAGTGGGCAAGTTTCTCGGCACGCTCGCACCGCTCGAGGCGGGCGAACTTGGCGCGATCATGATCAAGGCGCTGGTCGAGAGATCCGGCATCGACCCCTCGCGTGTTGACGATGTGGTGTTCAGCCAGGGCTATGGCAGCGGTGAAGCCCCGGCGATCGGGCGCTGGAGTTGGCTTGCGGCCGGATATCCGATCGAAGTGCCCGGTTTCCAGCTTGATCGGCGGTGCGGCTCGGGGCTGCAGGCCGTGGCTACCGCAGCCATGATGGTGCAGACCGGAGCGGCGGACTGCGTGTTGGCTGGCGGCGTCGAAAGCATGTCCAATGTCGAACACTACACCACGAAGGCCCGCCATGAGGCGCGAATGGGCGACATGGTGCTCTGGGATCGGCTGACCCGGGGGCGATTGATGAGCCAGCCGATCGAGCGCTTCGGGGTCATTACCGGCATGATCGAGACGGCAGAAAATCTGGCCAAGGACTATGACATCTCGCGCGAGGCTTCGGATCGGTTCGCAGTCCGTTCTCATCGCAATGCCGCCGCTGCGTGGCAGGAAGGCAAGTTCGACGATTACCTCGTCCCGGTCGAGATTCCGCAACGGCGCGGCGATCCGATGGTCTTCGCTAGAGACGAGGGGTTTCGCGCCGACGCCGACCTGGAATCTCTAGGAAAACTGCGTCCGATCGACGCGAAGCGCGACCCCGAAGCTATAGTGACGGCAGGCAATGCCAGCCAGCAGAACGACGCCGCAGCAGCTTGCCTGGTGGTTGCAGAGGACAAGGTCGATGAGCTTGGTCTCGAACCGATCCTGTGGTTCCATTCGTGGAGCGCTGCGGGTTGCGATCCATCGCGCATGGGCATCGGTCCGGTCCCTGCGGTGGAGCGCCTCTTTGCCCGGAACGGACTTGGCTGGGACGATATCGGCCTGATCGAGCTGAATGAGGCTTTCGCTCCCCAGGCGCTCGCCGTGCTAAAAGGTTGGGGGTTCGCAGACGAGGACAGTCGGCGTGAAATCGTGAACGTCAACGGATCCGGCATTTCTCTAGGTCATCCGATCGGCGCGACCGGGATCCGCATTCTGGCTGACATGGCGCACGAGATGCAACGGCGCGAGGTGCGCTACGGGCTGGAAACCATGTGTATCGGGGGCGGTCAGGGTATGGCCGCCGTATTCGAGCGAGCTACATGAGCGACTGGCACGATTGGATCGGGCGCGAACAGCGTAGCGCCGATCGCCTCGATCCAGCTCTGGCCGCGCGGTGGTGCGCGACATTCGACCGAAGCCCCCCGGACGGCACGGCCATGCCACAGGGCATTCACTTGTGCCTGTGCACGCCCGAAGCGCGGACCGAACAGTTGGCAAGGGACGGTCACCCGGTACGAGATGATACACCTTCCAGCTTTCTTCCACCTCTTCCGCTACAACGACGGATGTGGGCGTCGAGCGCCATGAAATTTCGGGAGCCCATCACCGTTGGCGCGAGTATCGAGCGGCTCAGCCGCATCGTATCCATCGCGAAGAAATCGGGCAGTCGTGGCGACATGGTATTCGTCGACATCGATCACGAAACCAGCGTCGATGGCAGGCTCTCTGTAGAGGAGCGTCAGACCCTCGTTTTTCTGGAAGCGCTTCCGCCCGGGGCGCCCCTTTCGCCGCCGGAAACGTCAGACGCCGAAACTTTCGACGCATCGGCCTGGGACTTGCATCGTCGCGTCGTACCCGACGAGCGTTTGTTGTTCCGTTATTCCGCACTGACCTTCAACACCCATCGCATTCACTACGATGAACCCTACGCCCGCGAAGTCGAACGCTATCGCGGCCTGGTGGTCCATGGCCCCTTGACGGCCAGTCTGCTCTTGCAGCTTGCCGGTGAACGGTTCGGAGAAAACCGCCTTGCCTGCTTTGAGTTTCGCGGGCTCAGCCCGGCTATTGCAGGCGAATCTCTGCATCTGGCAGTAAGAAAGAAAAACGACGCGGTCGAACTTGGGGCCTTCGCACCCGACGGACGCCAGATTACGAAGGCCACGGCGGCACTCGGTTGATTTGAATCTCAAGCCGCGAACGCGTAGATAGGGTTTTATGGCAACGCTTGCAGAACCCGAACAGGATTTCACCCGGCTTCCCGAAATGCCGGACGATGTTTTTACCGCACCGCTAAAAAAGCCGGACCATGTAGGCGACGACTGGCTTGAGCCCAATCAGACCGACTATGACAGCGAGGACGACGCGATCTGGAACGATCTTTTCGCGCGTCAGATGGAGGTTCTGCCCGGTCGCGCGGCAACGGCGTTCATGGAAGGCACCGAAAAGCTTGACCTAGGTCGCGGAGGCGTTCCCGAGTTCGGTCTGCTGAGTGAAGAGCTGGACAGGCTGACTGGCTGGAGCGTTGTCCCGGTGCCCATGCTGATCCCCGACCACGTGTTTTTCTGGCATCTGGCCAACCGTCGTTTCCCCGCAGGCAATTTCATCCGTACACGCGAAACCTTCGACTACATTCAGGAGCCGGATGTCTTCCATGACGTTTTCGGCCATGTGCCGATGCTGACCGACCCGGTCTATGCCGACTACATGCAGGAATACGGCAAGGCGGGCTGGAAAGCCATGCGATACAACCGCCTCAAGGCATTGGGGTCGCTGTACTGGTATACGGTCGAGTTCGGGCTGCTAGAAGAAACAGCGGGTGATATTCGCGCTTATGGTGCCGGTATCCTGTCGGGTCCGACCGAAGCGGTCTATTCTACCGAAGCAGAAAGTCCGAACCGCATCATGCTCAATGTCGACCGCGTTATGCGCACCGATTACGTGATCAGCGACCTGCAGCCGACTTATTTCGTAATTTCGAGCTTCGAAGATCTTTACCGCAAGACGGTCGAACGGGATTTCGACAAACTCTACAAGAGTCTTGGGCCCGGCTTCACCTATGCCAACACCGCGGTGATCGATGTCGACAATGTGATCAGTCACGGCACCCTGGAATACACGCTTCGTGGTGGTCGTGGCAGCGGCGCTGCCCCGTTTTAGGGTCGGCCAAGGAAAAAGGCGGCACAGGTTCGATCCTGTACCGCCTTTCATCATTCGGTGATTAAGCCGACTTGCGATTACATCGCATCGCCTTCGTCGACCTGCTCTTCCATGGATTCTTCCATGGCATCGGTCTGGTCGTCCATCGCGTCGGCCTGATCGTCGGTGATCTGACCGGTATCTTCCATCATGTCGACCGTTTCGTCGCGGTTGTCTTCCATCACTTCAATGTCGTCTTCCATTTCGTTCTCGGCAGGGCTGTCACATGCAGCAAGACCGAGGCTGAGGGCTGCGGCCGAAGCGACGAGCGCCGTTTTGTTGAATTTCATGATACTCTTCCCCTTGAATGGTGAGGCGGTCGCAATAGCAGCGCATTTCCCCAAGGGAAACGAAAAATGGCGAAAATGTGACTTAATGCAGGACGCGTCGGCGTACGAGATTGAAAGCTGCCAGTGCAACCAGCGATCCGGCGACCGCCCAGATCAATGCGAACCCGCTGACCGCACCAAGAAACGTCCCATTCCCTGCTATAAGTCCGACCAGCAGCGACCCGAGCACTCCGACCAAGGCATTGGCCAGTATCTCGCGCCCGTCTTCTATTCGAAGAACGATCGTTGCCAGCCACCCCAGGATGGCGCCGACGATGATCAATATCAGCAGGCCCATTCGCGTGCTTCCTTCAAAGCCATGTTACGCTTTTACCATCTTGCGAGGGTGATAGTTCCGATGGACCGCTGAAAACACCAACTGTGGCCATAACGACACGGTTTGAATGGGGCGAAGAAAAGCATCAGAAAGCGACCAGCAACGCCGCGCCCAAGAAAATCCGATAGACAACGAAAACAAGCATCGACGCCTTTCTGAGGAAATTCATCAGGAACATCATCGTAGCAAGCGCAGCAAAGAACGTGAATATGCCAGTCACCGCTGCATCGACCTGCATCCCGCGGGTTGCCTCGGCAAGATCAAACGCTGCTAGCAGGCCTGCGCCCGCCACCGCGGGAATTGCAAGTAGAAATGAAAACCTTGCGGATTCGACCCGCGAATACCCCAATGCGCGCGCCGCAGTCATCGTCGCGCCCGAACGGCTTGTCCCCGGTATCAGGGCCAGAGCCTGTGCGATCCCCACCAGTACCGCGTCGCGCAAAGTCATGTCTTCATAGGCCTTCACTTGCTTGCCGAACCGGTCTGCAAGCCCGAGGAAAATCCCGAAGATGATGAGATTTGTCGCAACAAGATCAGTCGACCGGAACCCTTCCAGATAACCCCCCAGCTTGATGAACAGGCCTGCTGCAACCGCGGGAATGGTGCCGATCAGTACGAACCAGAACAGCCGGCGCTGCTCATCGTCTCGGCCAAGGCCGACGCTTGCAAAGCCACCGCGGGCGAGCCCTGCAACGTCCTTGCGAAAATAAAGCATGATTGCGAGCAGCGAACCGACATGCACCGCAACATCAATTAACGGCCCCTGGTCGGGAAAATTCGTCAGTTTCGGGATCAGGATCAGATGTCCCGACGACGAGATCGGCAGGAATTCAGTGATTCCCTGCACGATAGCTATCAGCAATTGTTGGAAGAGTGTCATGTCGGACGCGTCCATGAACAAAGGGCGGAGCAAGTCAAGCGACCAGCTCCGCCCTTCCGAATTTCAGGCCTCGGCCAACTCTACCAGATACGGATACGCTCTTCAGGCGGCAAATAGAGTTCGTCTTCGGGTGTCACGTTGAACGCCTCGTACCACTCGCTCATGTTCCGAACGACACCGTTGGTGCGGTATTCTTCCGGGCTATGCGAATCGGTGCGCAGGCGATTGCGGTAATTCTCCTCGCGCTGTTGCGAGCGCCAGACCTGCGCCCAGGCCAGGAAGAACCGCTGGTCGCCCGTCAGCCCGTCGATAACCGGCACATCCTGCCCTT
Source organism: Erythrobacteraceae bacterium Alg239-R51 (assembly GCA_947331495.1). GTDB lineage: Bacteria > Pseudomonadota > Alphaproteobacteria > Sphingomonadales > Sphingomonadaceae > Qipengyuania. The sequence goes on from CAMZOI010000004.1 coordinate 116,603, forward strand.
CGGTAGCAATCTTGTAAGCGCGGTAGGCAAGGCTAAGGCCGCCGAGATCGCCAATGTTCTCGCCCAGCGTCAGCCGACCGTTGACACAGGTTTCGCCGGCATCGAGCGGGCAGAACTGGTTGTACTGTTCCACCAGCGCGTCGCCCAGCGCATCGAACGCTTCGCGGTCCGCATCGGTCCACCAGTTACGTAGCGCGCCCTGGGCATCCGACTTCGAACCCTGGTCGTCGAAGCCGTGGCCTATTTCGTGTCCGATTACCCCGCCTATAGCACCGTAATTGACCGCCGGATCCGCGGTCAGGGCGAAGAAAGGTTGCTGCAGGATCGCGGCCGGAAAGACGATCTCGTTGAGCGTCGAATAGTAATACGCGTTGACCGTCTGCGGCAGCATGAACCACTCGCTACGGTCAATCGGCCCGCCCAGCTTGGAAAGGTCGTCCTCCCAGTTCCATCTGGCCGCTGCCATTCGATTGACCAGCGGATCGCCGCCGATCGTGAGCCCTTCATAAGTCTCGAGATTTTCCCGATAGCCGATCTTGGGCGTGAAACTGTCGAGCTTGGCGCGCGCTTCGTTTTTCGTTTCCTCACTCATCCAGTCGATTTCGTCGAGGCTACGGGCAAGCGCGATGCGGAGATTGGTGACTAGCTGGTCCATCGCCGCCTTGTTCTCGGGCGGAAAATATCGCTCTACATAGGATGCCCCCAGTAATTCGCCGAGCTGGCCTTCGGTCGCATCGATGGCGCGTTTCCAGCGCGGCCGTTGTTCGGGCGTTCCGCTGAGGACGGTGCCGTAGAACGCGAAGTCCGCTTCATCGAAACGACTCGGCAGGACGGCGGCGTTGTTCTTGAGGAACTCCTTGAGCGTCCAGGCCTGAAGCACTTCTATCGGAGTTTGCGCGAGCAGTTCGAACATGGTCGGAGTGCCGCCGCCGATCTTGGCACGCGTTTCGGCATCGAGGCCAAGTTCCGCCGCGCGCTCGTCGCTCGGCGGGAGATCGCCAATGATAAAACGGTCAGATTCGCCAAAGCCCGACGCTTCCAGCGCTCGGGCGAGTGGGAATTCGCCCGCCAGTTCTTCGAAGTCCTCTGGCGTCAGTGCATTGTAGGTAAGGTCCCGGTTGCGCCGCGTCGCGCGGTCCCAACTGACCGTGCGCGCGATGGTGTCCTCGAATGCATAGACTGTTTGCGCCATCCCGGCTGCATCAGCGTATCCCGCCTCGTTCAGCAGAAACGCCAGGTAGTCGCGATATTTCGTTTGGATATCCCGACCCTTTTCGGTTTCGTCGAGATAGTAGTCCCGGTCCGGCAGGCCCAGACCGCCGGAGCCGAAGAAGACAGAATATCGCGTCGGCTCCTTGGAATCGACGCCGACCCCGCCGCCCAGCGGCGAAGGATACCCGGGCGTACCCCATAACGAAGCGAGTTCGGCAAGAGTGTCGGCAGCCTTTATCTGAGCGAGGTAGGGCTGTGCCGGGGCTAGGCCCGCCGCGTCGATCGCACCCGTGTCAAGATAGGCGTCATACGCAGCGACAATGCGCCTTTCGTCGGCAGTCAGCTGGCCAGCAGGTCTGGCCACCAGTTCATCGACAAGAGCCTTCACGTCGCTGGTGGATTTTTCTCGCAGCAGGTTGAAGGCCCCGAAGCGGCTGAATTCGGCCGGAAGAGGATTGGCCTCGAGCCATTTCTGGTTGGCATAGGCGAAAAAGTCGTCGCCAGGATCGATGTCTTGCGAAATGTAATCGGGATCGAACCCCCAGTCGCCAAAGCTCATCGTCGGCATGGGCGCGTCGGCCTCGTTCTGGGCGGCAGCGGGGGCCGCAAGACCGAGGACGAGCGCGCTGGCGCTCGCTGCGAGCAAGGTACGTATCATGGATGAAGTCTCCCGGAATTCGCGACCGGCTCCGGCGAGCGGTCAAATCTAAGTCTTATTTAACAAAACATTGGAAAGGAGCGAAGCCGTTCGTCGGTCCGAACCGTCGTTTGCCGATTGATCAGACGCTTTCCAGCCCGAATTGCAATGTTGCCAGACGGGCATATAGGCCGCCGCTCTCTGACAATTGCGCGTGCGTGCCCTGTTCGACGATGCGCCCGTCCTCCATCACCACAATACGGTCCGCAGCGCGCACAGTGGCGAGACGATGGGCGATGACTAAGGTTGTACGATCCTCCATCAGATGTTCCAGCGCATCCTGAACCAGCCGCTCGCTTTCGGCGTCAAGCGCGCTGGTTGCCTCATCCAGCAAAAGGATCGGTGCGTCGCGCAACAAGGCGCGGGCGATGGCGATTCTCTGACGCTGACCACCCGACAATTGGGTCCCGCTTTCACCAAGATAGGTATCAAGCCCATGCGGCAGGCGGTCGAGAAATCCTTCTGCGTTGGCCGCACGGGCGGCGGCCCGGATATCCTCGTCACTCGCGTCCCAATTGCCGTAGCGCAGATTGTCGCGCGCATCGGCGCTGAATAGCACCCCTTCTTGCGGGACGTAGGCGATGCGGCGGCGGATCTCGGAGGGATCGGCGGATGTCATCGACACCCCGTCGAGCCGGATCGTGCCTGCTTGCGGATCGTAGAAGCGCTCGGCAAGCTGGAACACGGTCGATTTGCCGGCCCCGGAAGGTCCGACGATGGCGACAGTTTCGCCTGGTTCCACCTCGAGACTGAAATCCTCTATTGCTGGCACTTCGAGTCTGGTCGGATAGCGGAAAGTCACGTTGCGAAACGACAGGCTTCCGCGCGGCGGTACCGGCAAGTCCTGCGGTCGAGCGGGCGCGGTGATTGCCGGCTTTTCCTCCAGCAGTTCGGACAGCCTGCTTGCCGCACCGGCCCCGCGCAGCAAATCGCCATAGACTTCGGTCAAGGCGCCGAAGGCACCCGCGACGAGCCCCGCGGTAAGGACGAAGGCCGCTATGGTTCCTCCCGATATTACGCCTTCGCTCACCGCCATCGCACCACGCCAGACTAGGCCGGTTATTCCACCGAAAACGACCATGATAACGATCGCTGTCATGGCCGCGCGGATGATGATGCGGCGTTTTGCAACGGTGAATGTGCGCTCGACCGCCTCGCCGAAGCGGCTGCTTTCCCGTCGTTCCTGATTGAACCCCTGCACGATTTTCATCGCCCCGAGCACCTCGGTCACCAGCGCGCCGATATCGGCCACCCGGTCCTGGCTGGTACGAGACACGTTGCGCAATCGCCGGCCGAATAGGGTAATCGGCAAGGTGATCGCTGGAATCAGCAAAACCAGCCAGATAGTAAGCCCCGGAAGAAGGTAGAACAGATACGCGGTCCCGCCGATTGCCATCAGCGTGTTGCGCAGCGCAACCGAGATGGTGGTGCCGACAACCGTTTCGATCAGCGCCGTATCGCTGGTCATCCGGCTGGAAATTTCCTTGGGGCTGTTTTCCTCGTAGAAACCTGGGGCCAGACGCATGAGGTTGGCGTGCACACGGCAGCGAATGTCGGCGACCACCCGTTCGCCCAGCCAGCTGACGAAGTAGAACCGCATTGCCGTTCCCAGCGAAAGGACACCTACGATCATGAGCAGGTAACGAAACCATCTCCCGATATCGTTAGAACTGCCTTCGGCAAAACCGCGGTCGATGACCATCTTGAATCCGGCGGGTATCGCCAGCGTCGCCCCAGCGGTGATGAACAGGGCGAGGACCGCCAAAGCAACGTGCCCAGGATAGTTTCTCGCTGCGTCCCAAACCATCCGCAAGGGCTTGAGGGAACGCTGCCGGGGCGCATCCTTTGCCGGACGCTTGCGCGCAAACCGCCCGCGCGGCTCCGCCATCGGTTCCGATCCTGTGCGAGCGTCCATCCTCGTTCAAGTAGGTCGCCGCCGGCTGAAAATCCACCTCCCGCGTGGTGTGGGTGCACATTTACCCTCTTGTGCGTTGCACAATCACTTCTAAGGCGGCAGGAGTCGCCTTTCGCCCGAAGGTCGCGACTGGATCGCGCCGGGCTCGCAGGGGACAAGAATGCTCTATCATGCTTACGAATTACAGCGCAGCTGGCTGAACTCGGCCAGCGCCTGGGCCTCGATCGGGGCGGAAATGTTGTCAAATCCCTCTCTACCGATGGGGTACATGGGACTGGGTCCAGTCGCCGCGAGCGCGCTCGATGTCTTTGCCCACGCCACCGCAACTTACGGCAAGCCCGCCTGGAACATCGAGGCGATTGAGGTAGACGGCGAACCCGATCCAGTGGTCGAGTCAACCGTGCTCAACCGGCCGTTCGGCGATCTGAAGGAATTCTACCGCTCTGGACTGTCCGATGATGCCCCTCGGCTGCTGGTCGTTGCACCCATGAGCGGACACTTCGCCACGCTCCTGCGCGGCACGGTCGAGCGGATGTTGCAGAATTACCGTGTATTCGTGACCGACTGGGCGGATGCGAAGACCGTGCCGCTGCGCGAAGGCGAATTCGATCTCGATGATTACATTGATTACGTCATCGGGTTTCTCGAACATATCGGCCAGGATCAATCAGACGGGCGCGCGCATGTGATGGCGGTCTGCCAGCCATCGGTTCCGGTCTTTGCGGCAACCGCCTGCATGAACCGCGATGATCATCCCTGCACGCCAAGGACGCTGACCATGATGGGCGGGCCAATCGACACGCGGTGTTCGCCAACGACGGTCAACGATCTTGCGATGGATCGCCCGATCGAGTGGTTCCGCCACAATGTCATCGCCACCGTTCCGATGCAATATCGCGGGAGCGGTCGGCAGGTCTATCCAGGGTTCATGCAATTGGCCGGGTTCATGAGCATGAATTTGGGCAACCACATGCAGAGCCATTACGAGATGTTCAAGCACCTGACCGCAGGCGACGATGCCAGCGCCCAGGCGACCAAGGATTTCTACGACGAGTATCGCAGCGTCGCCGACATGACGGCGGAGTTCTATCTGCAGACCGTTCAGGAGGTCTTCCAGGACCACGCGATCCCCAATGGTACCTTCATGCATCGCGGACACCGCGTGGATCTGGGCGACATCACCGAAACCGCGCTGCTCGCCATCGAAGGTGAGCGCGACGATATTTCAGGATTGGGCCAAACGCGTGCGGCGCTGGAACTGACACCCAGTCTTGACGCGTCCAAGAAACGCTATTTCATGGCTGAAGGCGCGGGCCATTATGGCATCTTCAACGGCAGCCGCTGGCGCGACAAGATCGCCCCGGTGGTCGAGGAGTTCATCGCGGCTCATGGTTAGGCAGTAGGCAGGACCGTCTGTCAGCCGGATAAATGACTCGGCGCGAAACTACGAGCAGCTAGATTTAGCTTTGCCCAGAAGCGCGCAAGGCCGACAAGTCAACTGGTCCGCAGCGCCTTCACATCGTAAGGTTCGCCAAAGGTGCTTCGTGGAATTTCGAGAGCGTCACGATCCCAACCCGCTGCTTCTGCCACTGCTGCGTAGGTTGTCTCAAGAAAGCTCAACAAGGCCTTGTCAGGATCGGCACTGTTGCTGACATCCGCAAAGGGCAGCACGAATTCGCCAAGTTCATTCTGCCAATTTGCGGCATCCGGCGCGACATCGCGACCCCCCAAACCGTCCGGAGTCGGATAGCCGTAGGCGTAGAACGCTGCCTCGCTAACGCCACTACCGCCAAGCCAGAAGCCTGCGCTGGCGACCTCATGGCTATACGCCTCGCGCGTCACCCGGTCGGAAAGATTTGGAAAGCCCCCGGGATGCAAGGGAGCCTCCCGGCCCGAGAACCGGGTTATGGCAAGGTCGAGGCTTCCCCAGAACAGGTGGCTTGGAGAGGACTTGCCGACAAATCCGGAACGAAAATGCTCGAAGACGCGGTTCGCATCGCAAAAAGCGCGGAAAATTCGCAAAAGTGTCGCGCGATCCCACGCGCGTTCGCGATTATCGTCGATGAAAGGTACCGCTTCTTCGACCTCGTTCGGAGCTCCCGAGGTATCGACTGGAAGACCGGCTGCCACAAGTAGTTCGCGCAGCTGTTCATGGAACCGCGCAACAGTCTGCCCCTCGATATCGAACCCGTCGGCGAAGCCTTGCGAGGTTTGCAACAAAATTGCCGAACTGAGGCAGTCGAACAGCAACTCGGCTTCGCCGCCCTGCATTTGCAGCGGATAGGTGCGGAAGCCGCGCGGCACCACGCGCAATGCGACATGCCAGCTGTGATTATGCCAGGGAAGCGTGCGCAAAGGCAGCTTGCCGACAACCTGAAGGTAAGAATGAAGACTCTCGATGATCTCGCGGTCGCGCCCGTAATCGAGTTTCGGCCACCGCTCGATCATCTCAAGTTCCTTTCGATCAGAAAATCTCGAAAAGGCCCGCTGCACCCATTCCGCCGCCGACACACATGGTGACGACGCCGTATTTCGCACCCCGGCGCTTGCCCTCAATCAGCGTATGGCCAACGCAGCGTGCGCCGGTCATGCCGTAGGGGTGACCGATGGAGATGGAGCCACCACTGACGTTGAGCTTCTCGTTGTCGATACCGAGCTTGTCGCGGCAATAGAGCACCTGTACCGCGAAGGCTTCGTTCAGTTCCCAAATGCCGATATCGTCGACCTTCATGTCGAAGCGCTCGAGCAGCTTGGGAATGGCAAAGATCGGGCCAATGCCCATTTCGTCGGGCTCGGTGCCCGCCACCGCCATGCCGATGTAACGGCCGAGCGGGGTCAGCCCCTTCTTCTCGGCGACCTTGGCTTCCATCAGGATCGAGGCCGAGGAACCGTCCGAAAGTTGCGAGGCATTACCGGCGGTAATCGTGGTACCTTCGCCCATGACCGGCTTCAGCCCCTGCAGACCTTCGAGCGTGGTGGAGGGGCGGTTTCCTTCATCCTTGTCGATGGTGATGTCGACATCCGAGATTTCGCCCGTTTCCTTGTCCTGCACCTTGTGCGTGGTCGACACGGAAACGATCTCGTCATCGAACCGGCCCGCTTCCTGCGCGGCGGCGGTGCGCTGCTGCGATTGAAGGGCATATTCGTCCTGGTCTTCACGACTGATGCCATAACGCTGCGCAACCGTCTCGGCAGTCTGCAGCATCGGCATGTAGATCGCGCCATGCATCCCGATCAGTTCGGGATCGGGCATCACCCGCATTTCCTTGGTCTGCACCAAGCTGATCGATTCCTGCCCGCCCGCAGCGACGACGTCCATCCGGTCGGTGATGATCTGCTTGGCAGCCGTGGCGATGCTCATTAGTCCCGAAGAGCACTGGCGGTCGATGGTCATGCCGCTGGTGCCGATCGGGCAACCGGCGCGCAGCGCGACCTGCCGCGCGAGGTTCCCAGCCTGCGTGCCCTGCTGCAGAGCCGACCCCCAAAGCACGTCATCGACTTCGCCCGGATCGATTTTGGCACGCTCGATCGCGGGCTTCAGTGAGTAGGAGCCGAGGGTGGGGCCCTTGGTATCGTTGAACCCGCCCTTGTAGGCGCGGCCAATGGCCGTGCGAGCGGTGGATACGATGACTGCGTCACGAGACATGGGATTTCCTTGGTTGTTTAATTGGTCCGATTCCGCCGGGGAGGAGCTCAGATCAGACGAAGAACTGGGTCATCCATTCGCAGATCAGGGCCGGTTTGTCCTCGCCTTCGATCTCGATGGTTATCTCCATGGTCTGCTGCCACTGGCCAGGACGTTTCTCGTTCATTTCGAGCAACTTCCAGTGTCCACGGATGCGCTTGCCCGATCGCACGGGCGAAATGAAGCGGGTCTTGTTGCCCCCGTAATTCACCGCCATCTTGATCCCGTCGACGCGTGGCACGTCGCTGTTCGCAGTTAGGTAGGGAATCATCGAGAGGGTGAGAAAGCCATGCGCGATGGTGCCGCCGAACGGCGTCATCTTTGCCTTTTCCTCGTCGATATGGATGAACTGGTGATCGCCCGTAGCGTCGGCGAACTGGTTGATCCGTTCCTGGCTCATCTCGACCCATTCGCTGGTGCCGACCTGTTCTCCGGTTTTTTCTGCAACATCCTGCGGGGTCATGCCTCTCTCCTCGATAGATATATGTTCTGCGCGACTCCCGGTCGCGCTTTTTCCAAGCGTGTCATGGCGCATCGAAATCCGCGGTGCAACCGGCGGAGAGGTGCCGTTACGGCATTGCGGGCTTGCCCGTGGCGGCCTCGCGACGGGCGCTGCGAGCGGCTTTGCGTGTCTCATCCACGTAAGCCGAATCAAGTTTGCGGCAGTAGGTATGCAACGCGATCTGGAGCCCGATCAGCAGCAGAATGAATGGCTGATAAGCGATCCCTTGGAAAGCAGCGCCGACCAGATAGACAATGTTCGCGAATTGCAGGGCACTGGCGAGCGGAGCCTGCCATTGTTCGTCGGCAAGTTCGCGGTCCCGCCATCTCCGGCGGATCCTTTCCATCTGTATGAGCCCGACGAGATGGAGAGCAAGCCACAGGAAGAGACCCGGCCATCCCTGCTCGCCAAGCATTTCGAAATAAGAAGAATGATAGGCGCGTCCCTGCTCGGTCACCTCCCTTGTTTCGATAACCGTTGTTCCCGCCTCTTCGCGCGCTACCGGCATGCGATAGCTGAAGCTGTTGGCGCGATAGGCGTCGAAACCACCGCCCAGCGGCCGTGCCTTGGCGTAGTCGATAGTCCATTCCCATACCTGCATGCGTGTGGATGCAGACTGGTCGGACTGGACCGAGCCCAGCGTCGCCATACGCTCGTAATAGCTGGCCGGCAGAAAGGGCAGCGCCATGACACCGAGCGCCGCGGCCCCCAGAAGATAGGTCAGCCGGCGCTTGACGTCGCGCAGCATCAGGATCGCGAGCGTGGCGATGCATAACAAGCCCGTGCGCGCCTCTGTTCCGATCGGGATCAGCAAGCAGGCGAAGATTAGCAGGTACGCGAATGTTTTCGTTTTCCAATCTGGGGGAAACACGCTTCCATGCCGGGTCAGCCACAGGACGAGCGGTATGATCGCGACCGCCACCGTCGCCAGGGTGGAGCTTTCATAAATGTTGGAATTGTCGTTCACGAACAGGTAGAGATCGCCGTAACCGCCGCCACCGAAAAGGGTTTTCATACCCGCAGAGATGATGATCGCGCCCGCAGTCAGCACCATGATCAATGCGGTCGCCTCCATTCTCAGGCGCGTGGTCAGGGTGAAGGGAAGGAAAATCGCGAAGACGAGCGCTTTCCACACCCAGCCCCATTTCTCCAAAGCGCTTACAGGAAACTCGGCCCATTGAAGCGTCATGAAGCAATAGCACAGCAGGATTGCCAGTATCGCCTGTCGAAGGGTGAACCGGGTATCCGCCTTCCGGTCGGAAATAATCCAACCGGTAAAGGCGAGCAGGAACGCGATCAGAGAGATCGGCAGCATTGCAGTCAGCGACCAGCCGATTTTCTGCGGGGCGAGTATATCTATATATATATAGGTCAACACCCACAGAAACGGTCGCCGCAGGCCAAGCAAGAGCATCCCGAACACCGTCAGGAACAGTGCAAGGTCAAGCATCGTCTGCGGTTCGTCTGTTACGCCTGGCTTCGCGCTGTTCGCGCCGGGAGGGTTCAGCCATGACCGGCGGTGCTTCGGACGCGTTTGGTTCCTCGTCAAGCTCGGGACGCGAAAGCAGGCGTAGCAAAACTATTGCGAGCAGCGCGTGAGTTAGCGCAAGGGCGAAATAGTCAATCAAGCGGCGACCTCTTGGTGTCGACCGCGTTCTATCCGAACACGGTTGACACGACGTTAAGCCTGTTGTGCCACATGACGAACCAAATGACACGCATCTTGCACATCCTCGATCACTCGCTGCCGCTTCAAAGCGGCTACACCTTCCGAACGCGCGCAATCATGAAGGCGCAGGAAGCGGCTGGAATCGAGGTACGCGGCATTACCGGTGCGCGTCATACAGCGAAGGGGCCGGAGCGTGATGAAGTCGACGGCCTGGTCTTCGTGCGCGGTGCGAGCCAGCAATCCGGCCTACCAATCTACCGTGAATGGCGAGAGACAGAAGGCCTGCGGAGGGGCATCGAGGAACTCGCGAGCGAATGGCAACCGGATATCCTCCACGCGCATTCCCCAGCTCTGTGCGGTAAGGCCGGACGTGGAGCGGCGCGAAACCTCGGCCTGCCTTTCGTCTACGAAATTCGCGCTTTCTGGGAGGACGCCGCGGTAGGCAACGACACCGGCACCGAAGGTTCGCTCCGATATCGCCTCACCCGCGCGTTGGAAAATCATGTAGTGCGCGAGGCCGACGCCGTGATCGCCATCTGTGAGGGGCTACGCGGCGATCTCGTCGACCGAGGACACGATGGGGGCAAGATTGGTATCGTGCCCAACGGGGTGGACCTGACGCTGTTCGGCAATCCGCTGGAACGCGACGCCGGCTTGGCCGAAAAGCTTGGACTGGGAGATGGTCCAATCATCGGCTTCATCGGCAGCTTCTATGATTACGAGGGTCTCGATGATCTTATTGATGCAATGCCGACGTTGCGAGAGCGGCATACCGAGCTTCAGCTCCTGCTGGTAGGCGGCGGCCCGATGGAACAAGCCCTGCGCTCTCAGGCAGCCCGTTCATCCGCCGCTGATGCGATCGTTTTTGCCGGCCGAGTCCCGCATGCCGAGGTCGAGCGCTATTATGCACTCGTCGATGTCCTCGCTTACCCGCGCAAGAAATCGCGACTGACCGATCTTGTCACGCCTTTAAAACCACTCGAAGCCATGGCGCAGCGTCAGCTGGTCGCCGCGAGCGATGTTCGCGGGCATCGCGAGCTGGTCGAGGATGGCGTTACTGGCGTGTTGTTCCCGCCAGACGATCCAGATGCTCTTGCAGCTGCGCTTGGCGATTTTCTCGCGATGCCCTGCCGTTGGAGAGCGATGCGTGATGCTGCGCGTGTCCATGTCGCCGAACACCACGACTGGTCGCGCAATGTCGATCTTTATCGCGCCGTTTACCAACGGCTTTTAACGGGCGTAGACAAGCAGTAATTAAATGCAGGGCTCCCCCTGCGCATGGATATCGAGACCAGCACGATGAGTACTGCAGGCTTAAGCAATCATCCCTTATTCAAAGGCGCGGTCGCCTTTTGGTTCGCCTTACTTCTGGGCGGCAGCCTGTGGGTCATGCCAGACGCAGTCCATGTCAATATCGCGAAGAATCTTGGTCTTGCGGACACCACCCCGTCAGGCGCAAGGATTATCCTGACCATAGTCGGGGTGCTGCTCGGCCTCTCGCTCGGTCTCGTCATTGCTCGGCGCGTCGCGGCGTTGAACAAGCGTTCGGCAGCTTACGAGGACGATAAATGCGCCCCTACGATTGCCCGCCTGAATTACGACGGCACTAACAAAGAGAGTTCCGACAGCGAGGCAGATGTTCCGCGTCGCCCTTTCAATCCACGCGAGGACATCGGCGAGGACGGTATCGGGCAGCGCGACGATTTGGTCATCGACCGCGAAGCTTATACGGTTGCGGAGCCAGAGGCCGTATTGGATGATGACGCCGCGGTCGAGCAGATTACCGAGGTGGGCGTCGATGCGATCGAAGCTGCACCTGTCGCGGTGGGGATGGAAGACGCACCGAACCGTGAGCATGATGGCTTAGGTATATCGGCGGACGAAGCCGAACTGACGGGTGGCAAGCCTTCTCCTGCCGAACTGGCCCCTGCTGCAGATGCTCTCGGCGACCTTCCGCTTGATGCGTTAACCCGTCGGCTGGAGCAGGCAATCGCCGACAGTCTGCGCCGGAACGAGATGCACGAAGACGAAACTGGGGCTAATGATCCGGTGATTGCCTTCCTGCGCCAAGAGGCCGGTTCGACCAAAAGCGATCGCGTGAGGCCCGCTGGCAATGAGAACGATCCCCAGGCCGTGCTCAAAGACGCTCTCGATAGGCTGTCGCAAACCGAAAAGCGAAGCTGAGCGTGATACCTAAAGCGGCGAAAACTTCGCGCCGCTGAAAAATTGCTATTCTCTTCGCAGTTGCAAAATTATTTTGCTGCCTTCATGAACTTTCCTCGCGCAATTTTCTCGACGCTGTGACGAGCGTCGCTTTACTTTTGTTCCCGCCAGCGCTGCAGCCGCGAAGCCGGTCCAGGGAGCATGACGGAGGACGCACTGCCGATGGGACGCAAGCCGCCCCAACATATCGAGGGTCTTTACGACCCCCGCAACGAACACGATGCCTGCGGCGTCGGCATGGTCGCGCATATCAAGGGCGCGAAAAGCCACCATATCGTCACCCAAGCCCTAGAAATCCTTGCCAATCTCGACCATCGTGGAGCGGTTGGCGCGGACCCCCTTTTGGGCGATGGAGCCGGGATACTGGTCCAGATCCCCGACCCGCTGATCCGCGGTTGGGCGCGTGCGGAAAATTACGAGCTTCCGCAACCCGGCGACTATGCGGTCGCGATGTGCTTCCTGCCGCAGGAGGAGGATGCGAGAAGCTTCGTGCAGAAGCAGCTTGAACGTTTCGTCCAAAAGGAAAGTCAGCGCATCATCGGCTGGCGCGACGTGCCGACCACACTCGATGGGCTGGGCAAGGCGGTCGTCGATTCGATGCCTGTCATCCGCCAATGCATAATTGCACGCGGTGACAATTGTGCAGACCAGGCCGCGTTCGAACGCAAGCTGGTGGTCATTCGAAAGCAGACACTAAACCCGCTTGCCGCGCTGGAAGAAAAGCACGGCATTCCTGGCTTGTCGACCACCTACATTCCTAGCTTTTCCAGCCGTACGCTGGTCTACAAGGGGCTGTTGCTCGCCAATCAGGTAGGCACATTTTACGACGATTTGCGCGATCCCGATTGCGTATCGGCCCTCGGCCTGGTGCACCAGCGCTTCAGTACCAATACCTTTCCCAGCTGGCGACTGGCGCATCCCTATCGCTTCATGGCGCATAATGGCGAAATCAACACGGTTCGCGGCAATGTGAACTGGATGGAAGCACGCCGCCGGACCATGGAAAGCGAACTGTTGGGCGCGGATCTTGACAAGATGTGGCCACTGATTCCGCATGGCCAGTCGGATACGGCCTGTCTCGACAACGCACTCGAATTGCTGGTCACGGGCGGATACAGCCTCGCTCATGCGATGATGATGCTCATGCCGGAAGCCTGGGCGCAGAACACGCTCATGGACCCGGCCCGGCGTGCGTTTTACGAATACCACGCGGCACTGATGGAACCCTGGGACGGCCCGGCAGCGGTATGTTTTACCGATGGCAAGCAGATCGGCGCCTGCCTCGACCGCAACGGTCTTCGTCCCGCTCGCTGGTGCACGACGAAGGATGACCTTGTCGTGCTGGCCAGCGAAAGCGGGGTGCTGCCCTTCGCCGAAGAAGACATCACTCGAAAATGGCGGCTCCAGCCCGGCAAGATGCTACTAATTGATCTGGAGGAAGGCCGGATCGTCGAGGACGAGGAACTGAAGGCTGACCTCGCCCAGGCCGAACCGTACGACGAATGGTTGCAGGCCGCACAATACAAGTTGAAGGATCTCGATCATATCGAGCCTGAACTGAGCGCGATTGCTACGGTCAAGACCAGCCTGCTTGAACGCCAGCAAGCCTTCGGCTTTACCCAGGAAGACCTCGCACGTTTCCTCGAACCGATGGCGCAAGGAGGCGAAGATCCGATCGGGTCGATGGGCACCGATACACCTATTGCCGTTCTGAGCGACCGGAGCCGGCTTCTTTACGATTACTTCAAACAGAATTTCGCGCAGGTTACTAACCCGCCGATCGATCCCATTCGCGAACAGCTGGTAATGAGCCTGCTGTCGATGATCGGGCCGCGTCCCAATCTGCTCGGGCGCGATGCCGGTCTGCACAAGCGGCTTGAAGTCAGCCAGCCGATCCTGACAAACGAAGGTCTTGCCAAGGTCCGTTCGATCGAAGTCGCGGTGGACGGTGCCTTCCGGACTGCGACCATCGACATCACTTGGCCTGCCGATACGGGGTCCGACGGTCTCGCCATGGCTATCAAGGAGATGTGCTGGGCCGCGACAGAAGCAGTTCTGGGCGATGCGAACATCCTCATCCTGTCCGATCGGAACCAGGGGCCGGACCGCATTCCCATGCCTGCCCTGCTTGCCACAGCGGCCGTCCATCATCAGCTCGTGAGGCAAGGCCTGCGGATGCAGACAGGCCTCGTGATCGAGACCGGAGAGGCCCGCGAGGTTCATCATTTCTGCGCCCTTGCCGGTTACGGTGCCGAAGGCATAAACCCCTATCTCGCGCTCGAGACGCTGGAAGCCCTGCGGGCCGACCGCTTTCCCGATCTCGATCCGGCCGAAGTGCGCCAGAACTACATCAAGGCGGTCGGCAAAGGTATTCTCAAGGTCATGTCCAAGATGGGCATTTCCACTTACCAGTCCTATTGCGGTGCTCAGATATTCGACGCGGTCGGCCTGTCGTCCGAGTTCGTCGATACTTATTTCACCGGCACCGCCACGACCATCGAGGGTGTCGGTCTGAAAGAAGTGGCGGAAGAATCGGTTCTGCGTCACGCGCAGGCATATGGCGATAATCCGTTGTACAAGGGCATGCTCGATGTCGGCGGGATCTACCAGTTCCGCCTGCGGGGCGAGACACATGCCTGGACGCCCCATTCTGTGGCCAAGTTGCAACATGCGGTGCGCGGCGAGAACGCGAGCGATTACGAGGAATTCGCACGCTCGCTCAACGAACAGTCCGAGCGTCTCCTGACCATTCGCGGGCTGATGGAACTCAGGCCCGCCGATCAACCCATCCTGCTCGACGAGGTCGAGCCCGCAGTTGACATCGTCAAGCGCTTCAGCACGGGCGCGATGAGTTTTGGCTCGATCAGCCACGAAGCCCATTCGACCCTAGCGATCGCCATGAACCGCATAGGCGGTCGCTCGAACACCGGTGAGGGCGGCGAGGAGCCGGAACGTTTCCAGCCGCTCGACAACGGCGACTCGATGCGCAGTCGGATCAAGCAGGTCGCATCGGGACGTTTCGGGGTGACGACTGAATACCTCGTCAATTCGGACGACATCCAGATCAAGATGGCCCAGGGTGCAAAACCCGGCGAGGGTGGCCAGCTGCCCGGCCACAAAGTCGACAAGCGCATCGGCAAGGTGCGCCATTCGACACCCGGGGTGGGGTTGATTTCTCCACCCCCACATCACGATATCTACTCGATTGAAGATCTTGCCCAACTGATACACGATCTCAAAAACGTCCAGCCGAAGAGCCGCATCTCGGTCAAGCTGGTGAGCGAGGTCGGCGTTGGCACGGTGGCGGCGGGCGTTTCCAAGTCGAAGGCCGATCATATCACCATTTCGGGCTATGAGGGTGGGACCGGCGCAAGCCCGCTCACCAGCCTCACCCATGCCGGAAGCCCGTGGGAAATCGGATTGGCCGAAACACAGCAGACACTGCTGCTCAACGATCTGCGTAGCCGCGTCGCGGTGCAGGTCGATGGCGGACTTCGGACCGGCCGCGATGTAGCAATCGGCGCCCTGCTCGGTGCAGACGAATTCGGGTTTGCCACCGCGCCGTTGATCGCCGCGGGCTGCATCATGATGCGCAAATGCCATCTCAACACTTGTCCCGTCGGCGTGGCCACACAGGATCCGGTGCTGCGCAAACGTTTTACCGGCACGCCGGAACATGTCGTCAATTATTTCTTCTTCGTAGCCGAGGAACTGCGCGCCATCATGGCGGAGATGGGTTTCCGCACCATCGAAGAGATGATCGGGCGGGTCGACCGTATCGATACAAGGCGCGTGGAACGTCACTGGAAAGCGCATGGCGTGGACCTAAAACGCATTCTTCACGTCGTGCCGCGTGAAGAGGGTCAACCATTGCATCATACACAAATGCAGGACCATGGCCTTGAAGCTGCTATGGATGCAGAGCTGATCGACGCCTGCAAACCGGCGATAGAAAGCGGGCAGGAGGTCAGGCTCACCCGCACGATACGCAACGTCAACCGCACAGTCGGCGCGATGCTTTCGGGCCGTATCGCCGAAGCATACGGGCACGGCGGGTTGCAACCTGATGCCATACGCATCGATTTTACCGGCGTGGCGGGGCAGAGCTTCGGCGCATGGCTGGCGCATGGTGTGACGCTAAGCTTGGAGGGCGACGCCAACGACTATGTCGGCAAGGGGCTGTCGGGCGGCCGGATTGCCGTCCGACAACCGGAAGCCGCGCCGCGCGAACCCGGCCAGAACATCATAGTCGGGAATACCGTTCTGTATGGCGCCATCGCGGGCGAGGCCTATTTCCAGGGCGTGGCGGGCGAACGTTTCGCCGTGCGCAATTCGGGCGCTGTTTCGGTGGTCGAGGGGACTGGCGATCATGGCTGCGAATACATGACCGGCGGCGTCGTCTGCGTGCTCGGCGCTACCGGACGAAATTTTGCTGCAGGGATGAGCGGCGGCATCGCGTATGTTTATGACCCTGACGGACAATTCGAAAAACTGTGCAATCTCGCACAGGTCGACGTGCTCGATGTGAAGCCGGGAGATGGCGAAGGTGCGGAAAATAGCTGGGGTAAGCCGCAACAGGGTGCTTCGTCGGTCGACAATGTGGGCATGGGCGACCCGCTTTATCACGATGTCGAACGTCTGAAAGTGCTGGTCGAACGTCATCATCTGCATACCGGGTCGCCCAGGGCCAAGGCGCTGCTCGACGATTGGGCGAACGAGTTGACCAATTTCCGCAAGGTCATGCCGCGCGATTACGCGCGTGCACTCAAGGCGCTCGAGGACGAACGCGAGCAGGCCGCGACGGAAGCGGCGGAGTAGGTACGATGGGCAAGGAAACGGGTTTTCTCGAATACGAGCGCGAGACGCAAAGCTATCGAGCGCCGGAAGAACGGCTGAAGAACTACAAGGAGTTCACCCGGCCCTTCGACACGGACACCTTGCAGAGGCAAGCGGCGCGCTGCATGAATTGCGGTATTCCCTACTGCCACAACGGTTGCCCGGTGAATAACATCATCCCGGACTGGAATCACCTCGTCTACGAGGACGATTGGAAGAATGCGCTCGAAGTCCTGCATTCGACCAACAATTTCCCCGAATTCACTGGGCGGATTTGCCCTGCCCCGTGCGAAGCGGCATGCACGCTCAATATCGTCGATGCGCCGGTGACGATCAAAAGCATCGAGTGCGCAATCATCGACCGCGGTTTTCAAGAAGGCTGGGTCAAGCCGCAACTGCCGGGTAAACGCAGCGGAAAATCGGTTGCGGTGATCGGCAGCGGCCCGGCTGGTCTTGCCTGCGCCCAGCAGCTTGCGCGGGCGGGCCATGCGGTGACCGTGTTCGAGAAGAGCGACCGTATCGGCGGGCTGCTGCGCTACGGCATTCCCGACTTCAAGATGGAAAAGCACCTTATAAACCGTCGAGCGGTTCAGATGGAAGCAGAGGGCGTCCAGTTCCGTACGTCGAGCGAGGTTGGCGTCGAAGTCAGCTTCACGGCCTTGCAGGAGAATTTCGATTCTATCGTGCTGGCAGGCGGCGCCGAGGAAGCGCGCCAGCTCGACATTCCCGGTGCCGAACTGCCCGGTGTGCGGCTGGCCATGGAATTCCTGACCCAGCAGAACAAGCGCAATGCGGGGGATGAGGAAGTGCGCGCTGCGCCGAGGGGATCGCTCACCGCCACCGACAAGCACGTTATCGTGATCGGCGGGGGCGATACGGGCAGCGATTGTGTTGGCACGAGCAACCGGCAGGGCGCCGCCAGCGTGACCCAACTCGAAATCATGCCTCGACCGCCTGAGAAAGAGGACAAGGCGCTGACGTGGCCCGACTGGCCGTTGAAACTGCGTACCTCGTCCAGCCACGAGGAAGGAGTCGATCGCGACTGGGCCGTGCTGACCAAGCGCGTGGTCGAAGATGGAGGAAAAGTCACTGGCCTTGAATGCGTGCGGGTCGAGTGGCGAGACGGTAAAATGCAGGAGGTCGAGGGCAGCAGCTTCACGCTCAAGGCCGACCTCATCCTGCTCGCCATGGGCTTTACCGGCCCATTGCGCCGCGGCCTGCTCGACCGGGCAGGCGTCGATCTGGACGCGCGCGGCAATGTCGCCGCGGATACGCAATGGTATCTGACAAGCGAGCCCAATGTGTTTGCCTGCGGCGACATGCGGCGTGGCCAGAGCCTGGTCGTCTGGGCTATCCGCGAAGGCCGCCAGTGTGCCCGCGCGGTCGACCTTGCACTTATGGGCGCGAGCGAATTGCCGCGCTAGCTTGGCGGTCCGGCACAAAGAACCGCACGCATCGCACGGTGGTCCGAGCCGTTGTCGGGCATTACCTCGAAGCCGCGCACGCCCAAATTGCCTTTCAGCATAAACTGATCGAGCGGCCAGCCCAGCAAGAGCAGGCGCGATGGGAAGGTCGCGTAGGTACCGCGACCGATACGCGGGTCGAGCCAGTCGCCTGCTTCGCGAAACTTGGTGGTCGTGCGCGACCAGGGCACATCGTTGAAATCGCCCATCACCACTGCACTGGGAAGGTTATCCGGAGTCTTCGCGCCTGCATCGATAATATTGCGGTCGCGTTCCTCGGTGTCCCAACCCGGAAGCGGAGGCTTCGGGTGCAATCCGATGAATTCGAAGGCCGCACCGTTGGGAAGGTCCATCGTCGCATAGAGGGTGGGAGTATCCCGATGCGTGTTCTCGATCATCTGCGAGCGGCGCACCGGCAGGCGCGAGGCGAAGATCATTCCGAAAGCTTCCGGCTGGATGTCCGAGAGCGAGTGGCGGTACTGCGACACGACCGGCGCAAGCGCTTCTGCCCATTTTTCATCGGTTTCCATCAACAGCAACACATCCGGATCGACGGACTGGATCTGGTCGATTACCCCCTGGAAGTTCGTATTTTTTACCTTCACGTTGACAGCCAGCGCGGTGAAACATCGGTCCTGGGCGCCAGGTTCGTATAACGCCATTTCCTCGTCCGCGATCGAATTGTAAGGCCAGATACGCCAGAACTGGATCAAGGCCACAACGAGGAACATCCCGGCGATGATCCAGCGCCATTCGCGCAACACGATCGCCGAAAGCAGGGCCAGAGCAAGAGCGATGTAGGCAATCGGTTCGCGCACCAGATCAACCGCGCGGATGAACCACTGATCGCTCGGGATAAGCGACACCAAGGTCGCCAGCAGGGCAACCCCTGCCAATATCGCCAAGATATACCGTACGATCTTCTGCATCTCTCATCCTCCCCTGCTTAGTCCATTCAGCGACCGACCGTGCACTTCGTTCCGGCGGATCATCCCACACCTCGGCCACTTTCCGCCAGGCCCGGCCCGTGCAACTCAGGTCTATCGCACTCGCTTCGCCGCGCGCAATCCACCTAAATCAACAACCCCCTAGTGACCAGTCGACAGGCGTCCGTCCGCTTGCGGTCAGGAACGCGTTGGCGCGACTGAACGGGCGACTACCAAAGAACCCGCGATGCGCCGAAAGTGGGCTGGGATGCGAGCTCTCGATCACGCAATGCCGCGACCTCCGAAGCCCTTCGATCCGTTTCGCCTTGGCTTGCGCGTGACTGCCCCACAGGATGAAAACGCAGGATTCATCGCGCGCCGCCACCGCCGCTACACAGGCATCGGTGATCGCGTCCCAGCCGCGCCCGGCATGGCTTCCCGCCTGCCCCGATTCCACTGTCAGAGTGTTGTTGAGCAGCAGCACGCCCTGCCGCGCCCAGCCCGACAGATCACCGTGATCGGGCCGGGGTATGCCGAAGTCGCTCTCAAGCTCCTTATAGATGTTCACGAGACTTGGCGGCACCCTAATTCCCTCGGGGACGGCGAAGCATAGTCCCATTGCCTGACCGGAACCATGATAAGGGTCCTGACCGAGTATCACGACCTTGACCGCGTCGATCGGCGTCAATTCGAGCGCCCGCAAGCGGCAACCGCGCGGCGGAAAAATCTGCTTTCCGGCTGCTTCCTCTGCCGTCAGGAAACCGCCCAGACGCCGGGCCTCGGGGGATGCCAAGGCCGGTTCGAGCACCGGTTTCCAGCTATGGGGTATCGTTTCGGTCACGCAGCCACCATGGCTTGTCGCGCGATGCGCAGCCAGTCCGCCCTTTCCACAAATCCCCGATCGTCCTAAGGCCAATCCCATGGCAGTTCATTTTCACGAAGAAGACCTTCCCCCAGGCGTACTGGCCGATGGCGACGTCGCTGTCGATACCGAGACCATGGGCCTTGTTACCACGCGCGACCGGCTGTGCGTGGTGCAGATCAGCGATGGCGGTAACGACGAACATCTCGTTCGCTTCGGGCCCCACAGCACGTATGATGCGCCGAACCTCAAAGCCGTTCTAGCCGATCCGGCGCGGATCAAGCTGTTCCACTTCGCACGCTTCGATCTGGCAGCGATCGAATACTATCTCGGTGTAGCAGCGACGCCCTGCTATTGCACCAAGATCGCCAGCAAACTGGTGCGCACTTACACCGACCGTCACGGCCTCAAGAACCTCGCCGAGGAATTGCTGGGCGAAAGCATGTCCAAGGCGCAGCAAAGTTCCGACTGGGGCGGTCCGGTCTTGAATGATGCGCAGCGCGAATATGCGGCCAGCGACGTTCGCTATCTTCACCGGATGAAGGCCGAACTCGACAAGCGGTTGATTCGCGAAGGACGCATGGAAATGGCGCAGGCTTGCTTCGACTTCCTGCCGACCCGGGCGCGGCTCGACATTGCCGGCTGGGCCGATCACGATATCTTCAGCCACGCGTAAGGAGCAAGCGAGCAACGCAGTATCATGGCCGCCGAGCACCGTAGAATAGAGACGCAAGAGGCGAAGGAACGCCGCAACCGGCGCCAGCACTGGGCCGAGCCCGGCGGCTCGCACGATCGGCTGGTCGGATTCCTTGCCAAGGCGCTGCCCATGGCCGTGGGAGTGCTTGCCGCCTTGATGATCATCACGCCACTCTCGCCGCGCGGTGAGATCAGCTTTCTGCTCGACCGCAACAAGGTGGCCGTTATCGACGAGCGTCTGCGTGTCGACAACGCGCTATACCGCGGGGAAGATATTACCGGACGGCCCTTCTCGCTTACGGCCGGCGAAGCCGTCCAGCGCTCCAGTGCGGAAGGCATCGTCCGGCTGGACGACCTGATCGCCCGGTTGTTATTGCCTGAGGGACCTGCGCGAGTGATGGCCGGCGGCGGACAATACGATCTTAATGATCAGATCGTTTCTGTCGATGGACCGATGCGGATGATTGCTGCCGATGGTTATCGCATGCAGGCTCGCGGTGTATCGGTAAACCTGCCGGAAAAAACACTTCTCGGGGCAGGCGGGGTAGAAGGTGCCATTCCCGCCGGGACGTTCAGTGCCAACCGTCTTACCGCCGATCTTGCAGCACGTACAATCACCCTTTCGGGCAATGCGCGATTGCGCATGGTGCCCGGCCAACTGAGGATGCCTTGATGAGACAGCATCTGAACACGTCCGCACGCTGGAGCTTGGCCGGCTTCGTCCTGACGCTTGCTGCGCTGGGTGCCATTCACTTATCCGCACAGGCGATTGCAGGACACAATTCCAATGCACCTGTATCCTTTGCCGCCGACCGTATCGAACTCCAGGACCGTCAGAACCGCGTGGTTCTGTCGGGCGGCGTGGAAATCACCCAGGCCGGGCTTACGCTCAATGCTGCGCGAACCATCGTGAACTACTCCGATGCAGGAACACTGCAGATCCAGCGCATCATGGCGACTGGCGGAGTGACGGTTCAGCGTGGGGGCGAACGGGCGCGTGGAAACGTCGCGGTCTACGATTTCAACCGGCGGATTATCACTATGGCAGGCGATGTCCGTCTCAATCGCGGCGGCGATACGCTCAACGGGGGGCGGTTGGTCATCGACCTAGCGAGCGGCGTCTCCAGCGTGGACGGCAATGCGAGCGGTTCGTCATCGGTCACTGGTGCCACCACCAATTCGACCGGACGTGTAACCGGGACTTTCGCGGTCCCCGAAAACTAGCGCCGCACGGCTCCGGCGACGCGGGCGATGCCGGTCAGTCCCTGGGCGAGGAACAGCTCTGCCGCCTGACTGTTGGTCAGCAATTGGCGGTGCAGTTCGGTCAGACGCAAGGTCAGCCGGCCAAGCTTGTCCTTCCGCCGCCAGCGGTCGAATTGCTGACCTATTGCCCGCTCTTCCTTCCAGAATATACCAAGCCGGGCCTTTGCGCCCTTGTCGAGATCGCCATAGCGGCGATCGCCCAGTGCTGCAGCTATCCGGGCGAGCTGTGCTGCGCGCCGCTCGAAGGCAAGCAGCACGCCGACCGGGTTGAGCCCCAACTGCTTCATCCGGGCGATCTCGCTCGCAGTCCTTGCCCCATCACCGAGCATCACCGCATCGACCAACGGCGCAAAGCCGTCTTCCTCGCTTGCCGCCCCGATGGCATCGAGATCGTCCAAAGACGCGCTTTTCGGACTTTGCGGCGACGCGTCGAGGTACAAGGCGATCTTGCTCACTTCGCTCTGCGCCAGGCGAATATCGAGCCCGGCGCCGCGCGCGATGCGCTCTGCCAGATCGCCTGCCAGCCGCACGCCCGCCGCATCACCCATTGCGCGCACGTTTTGCGTGACCGATGCCAGGTCAGGAGGCCAGAACATCGCTACCAGTGCATCCTTGCGTTTTTCGAGCAGCTTGGCGGTGCGTGACTTGTCCGTCGCAGACGTTGCGACGACGACGACCGAGCAGGCCTCGCCCGCGCCGCTGTCGTGCGTTTCGATCAGCGTCTGGAGCGCTTCGTGCGCCTCGTCACCATTAGCCCTCACCCAGATATGCCGGGCATCGCCGAACAGGGATGTCGTCCGCGCTTCGTCGCCCAGTTTCGCCGGGTCCGCGCGCAGTTCGGTTCCAGTCATCTCGACCCGCTCGCCAGGTCTGTCGAACCAGCTTACCAGTTCGTTGGCGGCGGCGCTGGCCCCCGCCTCGTCCTGACCGCAGAAGAAGAAGATCGTGCACGCCTGGGCCGCACTGCGTCCCTTGTTCGCAAAGTCGCGATTGGTGAGTTTCATGGCTGTCCGGCAGGCTGGTTGCGCAAGGTCAGCGCCACACGCGTCACGATCCGTTGCGCGACGTCTTCGGCCAATCTCTCGAGCGCCGACTGCTCGGCGGCGATCGTCGCGTATTCGCTCGACACCACGTCGATCCCGGCATCCGACCCGTCGGTTGCGTCGAGAACGATATTGCCCGTGGCCATGTCGACGAGCTGATAGCGTGCCCGCAGGGTGCGGCGCTCGCGCGTGATCGTATCGTCTCGCAGGACACCGAGGCCCTCGAGCTGGTCGTCGAGCCGGACCTCGAGCCGATACTGCGGCGCCGCCGCGCCTGCCGCGCCCAGGCGATCCAGCAAGGCATTGCGCATCAGCCAGCCGGCCCGCCCCTCGATCGCGGGCACCTCGACCGCTGCCAGCGATTGTGCCACGCCGCCACTTCCGCCGCCTGCATACATCGGCGCCAGACCGCAGGCGGAAAGAGAAGCTAGAGCGAGACCGGCGAGCAGGATGCGCATCAGGTGACGATATTGACCAATCTGTCGGGCACTACAATGACCTTGCGGATTTGCGCCCCATCGATCGAACGCTGCACCTTATCGCTGGCCAGTGCCATCGCTTCCAGATCGCCCTTCGTCGTGCCCTTGGGGGCCGTCAGCGTATCGCGCAGCTTGCCCTTGTGCTGCACCGCGATGGTTACCTCGTCCTCGATAAGTAGCGCAGGATCGACTTCGGGCCACGGCGCATCGGCGACCATGCCCTCGCCGCGGATAGTTGCCCAGGCTTCCTCCGCGAGATGCGGCATCATCGGCGCCACGAGCTGAACAAGCGTGCGCACCGCCTGGCTGCGGCTGGCCGAAGGGGTGGCCTTCTCGACAGCGCCGGTCAGTTCATAGATCCGCGCGACTGCCTTGTTGAAGCCCAGCGCCTCGATATCTTCGGCGACGGCAGCGATTGTCTGATGCGTCCGCCGATCGAGCGTCTTGTCCGCTCCTTTTGCTTCGGCTTCATACGTTGAAAACAAACGCCACAGCCGGTGGACGAAGCGCGAGCAGCCTTCGATGCCAGCTTCGGACCACGGCAGGTCGCGTTCCGGGGGGCTGTCAGAGAGCATGAACCAGCGCACCGCGTCTGCCCCGTAGGTGTCGACGATCGTATCGGGGTCGACGACGTTCTTCTTCGACTTCGACATCTTGATGACGCGACCGATAGCCAGTGGGGATCCATCGGCCTTGAGCGTGGCGGTGTCCGTTCGACGCTCGACCTCATCAGGAGCGAAATACAGCACGCGGCCTGTCTTGTCGGCTTGCTCATACGTCTCATGCGTCACCATGCCTTGTGTAAAAAGGCTGGCAAAGGGTTCCTCGACGTCGATCAGCCCGATCCGCTCCAGCGCGCGGGTCCAGAAACGGGCGTACAGCAGATGCAGGATCGCATGCTCGATGCCGCCGATATATTGCTCGACCGGCAGCCATTTGGCGATCTCGTCCTTGTCGAAGGGCTTGTCCGCAGGCTGGCTGGCGAAGCGCAGGAAATACCACGAACTGTCGACGAAGGTGTCGAGTGTATCGGTCTCGCGTTCTGCCTTGCCACCGCAACTAGGGCAGTCGACGTGTTTCCATGTCGGGTGCCGCACAAGCGGGTTGCCCGGAGTCTTGAAATCGACATCGTCGGGCAGGGTGATCGGAAGGCTGTCCTTGGGCGCGGGTACCACGCCGCACGCGTCGCAGTGAATAAAGGGGATCGGCGTGCCCCAGTAACGCTGACGCGAGACGCCCCAATCGCGCAGCCGCCAAACGGTTCTGCCCTCGCCTCGACCCTGCTTCTCGATCCGCCCGATGATCTCGCGCTTCGCTTCCTCGACCTCCATTCCGTCGAGGAAGTCCGAGTTGACGATGACGCCTTCCCCCGCCTCGGCTTCGCCATCGAACGGCTTGTCGGCATCATTGATGGCGGGAGCCACAACGCGCCGGATCGGCAAGCCGTATTTCGTTGCGAATTCGAAATCGCGCTGGTCGTGGCCTGGCACGGCCATGATCGCGCCGGTGCCGTAGTCCATCAATACGAAGTTCGCTATATAAAGCGGCAGGTCCGCCCCCGTGAACGGATGTTTCGCCGAAATGCCGGTATCGTACCCTAGCTTCTCGGCCGTCTCCACTTCGGCGGCCGTGGTCCCGCCGCGCTTGCATGCCGCGATGAAGGCCTGCGCCTCCGCGCTGTCTGCCGCCGCGCTGTGCGCCACCGGATGATCGGCGGCCACCGCCACAAAGCTCGCACCGAAGATCGTGTCGGGCCGGGTTGTGTAGACCGGTAGCCGTTCGCCATTGGAAAGGTCGAAACTGAACTCGAGACCCTTCGATTTGCCGATCCAGTTCTCCTGCATCAGCCGAACCTTGTCGGGCCAGTTCTCCAGTCCGCCGAGCCCTTCCAGCAGTTCCCCGGCAAAGTCGGTGATCTTCAGGAACCACTGGCTCAACTTGCGTTTTTCGACTTCGGCGCCCGAACGCCAGCCCTTGCCGTCGATCACCTGCTCATTGGCCAGCACCGTCATGTCGACCGGGTCCCAATTAACCTCGCTCTTCTTGCGGTAAACCAGACCGGCTTCATACAGGTCGAGGAACAGCGCCTGCTCGTGCCCGTAATAGTCGGGCTCGCAGGTCGCGAGTTCTCGTGACCAGTCGAGCGCGAAACCGAGCTGCTTCAACTGCGACTTCATGTGGTCAATATTGGCGCGGGTCCAGGCGCCGGGATGGACGCCCTTTTCCATTGCTGCGTTTTCCGCCGGCATACCGAAGGCATCCCAGCCCATCGGATGAAGGACTTCGTGCCCGGTCGCCTTCTTGTAGCGCGCCAGCACGTCGCCCATAGTGTAGTTGCGCACGTGGCCGATATGAATGCGCCCCGAAGGATAGGGGAACATCTCCAGCACGTAACTTTTCGGCTTTTCGCTGGCGCTGTTCGCACGAAAGGTCTGTGCCTCTTCCCAAGCGGACTGCCAGCGCGCATCGGCGGAGGATGGATCGAAACGGGTGTCGCTCATGCGAGCGCGTTTAAGGATTTTGCGCGCAATGGGAAGGCGCTACGGAGCCTGTGGTCAGCTGATAGCCTGCCTACGAAGTTCGCGAGCCTTGGTCAGGATGATGTCCTCCAGCCGTTGCACGGTGGCGGCCTGCACCGGCGCGTCGACCCATGCGCCGCCTTGCGACACCTGGCGGCTGGCAGCTACGCGCAAGGCATCGGCGCGCAAGTCCTGATCGAGAATCGTGATGGTGACTTTCACCCGCTCGCTTGGATTTTCGGGATTCGCATACCAGTCGGTCACGATTACCCCGCCCGCGCTGTCCGCCTGCAACAGAGGAGCAAAGCTTACGGTTTCCAGCGAAGCCCGCCACAGGTAGGAATTCACACCGATCGTCGTAACCTGGGATGCGGCGAAATCCGCCTCGGTCCGATCGCCAGCGCTGCTGCAGGCCACCAGACCGGTGGTGGCAATGATCGCCAGGGCAAGGGTTGAGGGGCGGCGGAAAATGGCGGTTGCGCTCATGTCTGTCCTTGGTTTTCGTGCAATTGATCGGGTTCTATAAGGCCTGTACCAGTCCGGGCAAGGCAAAGCGAAATGTCAGCTCTTCCTGCCCCCATCGCCAGTGAACGATCGCTTAATCGTGCCTT
Organism: Erythrobacteraceae bacterium Alg239-R51; assembly: GCA_947331495.1. Classification (GTDB taxonomy): domain Bacteria; phylum Pseudomonadota; class Alphaproteobacteria; order Sphingomonadales; family Sphingomonadaceae; genus Qipengyuania. The sequence goes on from CAMZOI010000004.1 coordinate 143,204, forward strand.
CAGGGCACAAGTGCTTGTGTGGGATGTGCAACACAGACAATGATTCCCGATACCACGCTTGTGGAAAAGCTGGCCAGCATCGGGGACTCGGTCTAACGTAACCTTTGCTTTGTACGACTCGGTTCGAGAAATTCGGGGAACCTCGATTTTCCGTAAACGTCGTCGATACAGGGGTCTGAATGCGGGGATAGCGACAGATTATGGCAAACGGCGGCAAAGCGCATGGCTTGAAGCGGGCACTTCCCGCGGTGTTGGCGATTGTCGGCGCTGCTTTTGTTTTGCCCGGCGTCGGCATGGCCGTCGATAGCGGGCTACCCGCTGTTCAAACTACCGACTTCGAAAACCTTCCTTTCACTCCCGCTCGGGTCGATCCCGAACTGGCCAAGCGTGTAGCTGCGATCATGGGCGAAGAAGGGCTGCGTTTTACCCCGGCCAACAATGCCGCGATCCGTCCTGGCGAACGCACCGTCACCATTGCCGTGCGGGTCGACGATGCGACCGCGCGGGCCATCACGGTGCGCGGTGCGATAGATAGCGTCGGCACTCGCAAGACCCGGGGCGATACGCTCGCTGTCGCGCCGACCAGCTATAATCTCGGCATTGCCCGCGGTTATCAGAGCTTCGCCCAGCCGACTCGTACCGAAGTGCCCGTTGGATTGCGCGATGTCGACATGCCCGATCTGTCGACCTTCAAGTCGGGAAGCCACAAGGTTGACAAGCCGAGCCGGTTCAGCTCCCGCATCGCTGTCGAGAACGAAGGCGACATGGGCCGCGCGCCGCGCACGCTCGAAGGGGCTGGCGAACAGCGCGTCGATGTCAGCACCTCCTATCGTGTGGTCGGCAATCTTGGCGTGACCGCGGGCTTCCGTGTTTCGCAGGATCGCAACCGCCTGAACCCGCTGACGGACGGGGTCGAAGACGATCAGGCTGTCTATGTCGGAACGCAGCTGAAGTTCTGAATCGGGGCCTAACCGCTCTCCCCCTCCATTCCCAAAGGATCCGAGCCATCCGGTACGATTGGCTTTGCGTAAGCCTGTTAGGCAGCTTAGGACGGTGGGATAACGTTACGAAACGCTTGGGAGAGCACCATGTCTCGAATCGCCATCGTCACCGGAGGTACGCGCGGAATTGGTCGCGCGATATGTGAGAAACTGCGCGCGGATCACGGCTGCACGGTCGTCGCCAATTACGGTGGCAATGACGATGCGGCGAAGAAGTTCTCCGATGAAACCGGCATTGCGGCAATCAAGTTCGATGTCGGCGACCACGCTGCGGTCCGCGATGGTTGCAGCCAGATCGAAAGCGAACACGGTCCGATCGATATCGTCGTCAACAATGCCGGAATTACGCGAGACGGTACACTCCTCAAGATGAGCTACGAAGAGTGGGATGATGTCATGCGTACGAACCTCGGCGGCTGCTTCAACACCGCCAAGGCCGCTTTCCCAGGCATGAAGGATCGCAAGTGGGGCCGGATCGTCAATATAGGGTCGATCAACGGCCAGGCCGGGCAATATGGCCAAGTCAACTATGCCGCTGCAAAAAGCGGGATTCACGGCTTCACCAAGGCTCTTGCGCAGGAAGGAGCTCGCTATGGGATTACCGTCAACGCCATAGCGCCGGGCTATATCGATACCGACATGGTTGCCGCCGTGCCCGAACCTGTGCTGGAGAAGATCGTCGCGAAAATCCCCATCGGCCGCCTGGGGCGTGCAGAGGAGATTGCGCGCGGCGTCAGCTTCCTATGCAGCGAGGATGCAGGCTTCGTCACCGGTTCGACCATGAGCATCAACGGCGGCCAGCATATGTATTGAGGGTGGCGGTCGGGGTGTCCAGGA